>NZ_LQNT01000015.1 GCF_001619585.1 Bhargavaea cecembensis | reverse complement strand
GTGCCATGAGGAGAAGTCCTCGATCGATTAGTATCCGTCAGCTCCATGTGTCGCCACACTTCCACCCCGGACCTATCCACCTCGTCATCTTCGAGGGATCTTACTAGCTTGCGCTATGGGAAATCTCATCTTGAGGGGGGCTTCGTGCTTAGATGCTTTCAGCACTTATCCCGTCCACACATAGCTACCCAGCGATGCCCTTGGCAGGACAACTGGTACACCAGCGGTGTGTCCATCCCGGTCCTCTCGTACTAAGGACAGCTCCTCTCAAATTTCCTGCGCCCGCGACGGATAGGGACCGAACTGTCTCACGACGTTCTGAACCCAGCTCGCGTACCGCTTTAATGGGCGAACAGCCCAACCCTTGGGACCGACTACAGCCCCAGGATGCGATGAGCCGACATCGAGGTGCCAAACCTCCCCGTCGATGTGAACTCTTGGGGGAGATAAGCCTGTTATCCCCGGGGTAGCTTTTATCCGTTGAGCGATGGCCCTTCCATGCGGAACCACCGGATCACTAAGCCCGTCTTTCGACCCTGCTCGACTTGTAGGTCTCGCAGTCAAGCTCCCTTCTGCCTTTGCACTCTGCGAATGATTTCCAACCATTCTGAGGGAACCTTTGGGCGCCTCCGTTACTCTTTAGGAGGCGACCGCCCCAGTCAAACTGCCCGCCTGACACGGTCCCCTGCCCGGATCACGGGCACGGGTTAGAAGTCCAATACAGCCAGGGTAGTATCCCACCAGTGCCTCCACCGAAGCTGGCGCTCCGGTTTCCACGGCTCCTACCTATCCTGTACAGGCTGCACCGGAATTCAATATCAGGCTGCAGTAAAGCTCCACGGGGTCTTTCCGTCCTGTCGCGGGTAACCTGCATCTTCACAGGTACTATAATTTCACCGAGTCTCTCGTTGAGACAGTGCCCAGATCGTTACGCCTTTCGTGCGGGTCGGAACTTACCCGACAAGGAATTTCGCTACCTTAGGACCGTTATAGTTACGGCCGCCGTTTACTGGGGCTTCAATTCAAAGCTTCGCTTGCGCTAACCTCTCCTCTTAACCTTCCAGCACCGGGCAGGCGTCAGCCCCTATACTTCACCTTGCGGTTTTGCAGAGACCTGTGTTTTTGCTAAACAGTCGCCTGGGCCTATTCACTGCGGCTCTCTCGGGCTTTAACACCCTAATAGAGCACCCCTTCTCCCGAAGTTACGGGGTCATTTTGCCGAGTTCCTTAACGAGAGTTCTCTCGATCACCTTAGGATTCTCTCCTCGCCTACCTGTGTCGGTTTGCGGTACGGGCGCCTCCCGCCTCGTTAGAGGCTTTTCTTGGCAGTGTGAAATCAGGGACTCCGGGGTCAGACCCCTTGCCATCACAGCCCAGCGTTACGGGAGTGGGATTTTCCTCACTCCCCGCCTCACTGCTTGGACGCGCAACCAACAGCGCGCTCACCCTATCCTACTGCGTCACCCCATCACTCAAACGGCGGGGAGGCGGTACAGGAATATCAACCTGTTGTCCATCGTCTACGCCTTTCGGCCTCGACTTAGGTCCCGACTGACCCTGAGCGGACGAACCTTCCTCAGGAAACCTTAGGCATTCGGTGGACGGGATTCTCACCCGTCTTTCGCTACTCATACCGGCATTCTCACTTCCAAGCGCTCCACCAGTCCTTCCGGTCTGGCTTCGACGCCCTTGGAACGCTCTCCTACCACTGACACCAACGGTGTCAATCCACGGTTTCGGTGGTCTGTTTAGCCCCGGTACATTTTCGGCGCAGCGCCACTCGACCAGTGAGCTATTACGCACTCTTTAAATGATGGCTGCTTCTAAGCCAACATCCTGGTTGTCTGGGCAGCGCCACATCCTTTTCCACTTAACAGACACTTGGGGACCTTAACCGGTGGTCTGGGCTGTTTCCCTCTCGACTACGGATCTTATCACTCGCAGTCTGACTCCCAGGCATAAATCACCGGCATTCGGAGTTTGTCTGAACTCGGTAACCCGGGATGGGCCCCTCATCCAAACAGTGCTCTACCTCCGGGATTCTCTAGCCTGAGGCTAGCCCTAAAGCTATTTCGGAGAGAACCAGCTATCTCCAGGTTCGATTGGAATTTCACCGCTACCCACACCTCATCCCCGCATTTTTCAACATACGTGGGTTCGGGCCTCCAGTAAGTGTTACCTTACCTTCACCCTGGACATGGGTAGATCACCTGGTTTCGGGTCTACGGCCCCATACTGTGTCGCCCTATTCAGACTCGCTTTCGCTGCGGCTCCGCCTTCTCGGCTTAACCTTGCATGGAACCGTAACTCGCCGGTTCATTCTACAAAAGGCACGCCATCACCCATTAACGGGCTCTGACTACTTGTAGGCACACGGTTTCAGGATCTGTTTCACTCCCCTTCCGGGGTGCTTTTCACCTTTCCCTCACGGTACTGGTTCACTATCGGTCACTAGGGAGTATTTAGCCTTGGGAGATGGTCCTCCCGGATTCCGACGGAATTTCACGTGTTCCGCCGTACTCAGGATCCACTCCGGAGGGGATGGGCTTCGGTTACGGGGCTGTTACCCTCTCTGGCGGGCCTTTCCAGGCCGCTTCACCTCACGCATCCCTTTGTAACTCCAAAGGAGTGTCCTACAACCCCAGGAAGCAAGCTTCCTGGTTTGGGCTAATCCCGTTTCGCTCGCCGCTACTTGGGGAATCGAATTTTCTTTCTCTTCCTCCGGGTACTAAGATGTTTCAGTTCCCCGGGTGTGCCCCGACTGCGCTATGGATTCACGCAGCCGTACTGCCCCATTACGGGCAGTGGGTTTCCCCATTCGGAAATCTCCGGATCTAAGCTCACTTACAGCTCCCCGGAGCATATCGGTGTTCGTTCCGTCCTTCATCGGCTCCTAGTGCCAAGGCATCCACCGTGCGCCCTTCCTAACTTCACCTCTAAAGACCAAAGGTCTTTGCGGCTTTCCGCATGCAGGGGCGAATCCCTGGCAATGCGGACATGAAAAGACCTGTCTCTTATACACATCT
>NZ_LQNT01000014.1 GCF_001619585.1 Bhargavaea cecembensis | reverse complement strand
AAGCCGTCTCCTTATGGAGGCGGTTTTTTATTTTGCTTTTAACGCATAGGGGAGAATGTCAGGGAAGACTTTTCCGGAGCGCTCTTAGAATCTCGGGAAGCGCTCATAGAACAGGGATAAGCGCTCGTAGAATGGACGGAAGCGCTCATAGAACGGCAACATGCGCTCATAGAACTCTATGAGCGCTTATTGCTGCTGGTTCTTCGCCCTCCCATCACGACAAGCATTGTCTGATCGCTAATATTAGCACTGTAAAACCGGCGGCCCGCCCCAAGTTTCCGCAGCCCCGACGGGCTTTCCTCATCTCCGGTTCCTGCCCATGTTATAATGAACCCATCATTTAATCGGTCAAAGGAGTTTTGACGATGAGCAGTCAGGCGCAGCGGCCGGTGGCAAAAATGCTGGAGAACTTCGCGGAAAGCAACCCGGTGTCATTTCATGTGCCCGGACATAAAAACGGGGAACTGACGGGATTGCCGGAAGCAGTGCGGGGCATGATGACCTGGGATGTGACGGAACTGCCTGGGTTGGATGATCTCCATGCGCCGGAAGGGCCGATCCGGGAGGCACAGGATCTTCTTGCAGCCGCTTACGGCGCACATCGGAGTTTCTTTCTCGTTAATGGCTCCACGTCCGGTAATCTGGCGATGATTCTTGCTTCCTGCCGTCCCGGAGAACGGATCATTGTACAGCGTAATGCACACAAGTCTGTTTTTCACGGTTTGGTGCTTGCAGGCGCGCATCCCGTCTACGTTGATCCGGTATGGGATCCGGCTACGCAGTCTCCCGGACATACAGAAGCGGCACTGATCCTCGAGGCCATCCGGAAGTATCCTGAGGCGAAAGCTGTCATCCTGACCAACCCCACCTATTATGGCTCGGCATCCCCTAATCTGCGGGAGATTGCGGACATCTGCCATGGTGCAGGCCTACCGCTTCTCGTAGATGAGGCGCACGGGGCACATTTTGGGATTGGCGCGCCGTTTCCGGAATCATCCCTTGCCCAGGGGGCGGATGTGGTCGTCCAGTCGGCCCATAAGACGCTGCCGGCGATGACGATGGCGTCATTTCTGCATGTGGCCCAGGGCTCGATGCTGGACGCGGATCGCATCAGTCATTATCTCGGCATGCTGCAGTCGAGCAGCCCTTCTTATCCGCTGATGGCATCCCTTGACGATGCCCGGCATTATATCGCCAACTATACGGAAGAAGATCTGCGGGTCTTCCTCTCTTTCCGTAAGGCATTGGTCAAAGGAATGAGCGCTATAGATGGTCTGTCGGTCATTCAGCCGGATGATCCGCTCAAACTGCTTCTCCGTGCCGACGGTCATTCGGGGAATGCCCTTTCGGAAGCGCTGGCCCGTGAAAGTGTTCATATCGAACTTTCGGATCCCTGCCAGGCACTGCTGGTTCTGCCTCTCCTAAAGAAGGGGCAGAACGATGATCGCCTGCAAGAGTTATTTGCCGCAGTCCGTAGAGCAGTCCAGGCGCTTGGACCCGGTACGGAAACCGGGGAACTGGCTGAACCGGACACACAGCCGACCATTACGGCGGCGGAAGGACCGCCGGATCTCCAACCCGGGGAATCATCAGAATGGATGGATTACCAAAAATCGGAGGGGCGGATATCCGCAGCGTCTGTGATCCCGTACCCGCCGGGCATCCCGCTTCTCCTTCCGGGGGAACCCGTCACAGGGGAGAAAATCAGGGTCCTGCATCACTATCTCACAGCCGGTACTATGTTCCAGGGAACGCACCGGCTGGGCACACAACAAATTCTGGTCTCACGACAGTCACCGGAGGCATAATATATGAAGAAAAATGGATTGTTTATCACACTGGAAGGGCCGGACGGGGCAGGTAAAACGTCGGTCCTCGAAATTCTGGCGCGCCGTCTGGAAGAGTCGGGCACAGACTATCTGCGGACGCGTGAGCCCGGCGGCATCCGGATCTCCGAAAAGATTCGCGAAATCATTCTCGATAATGACCATACGGAGATGGAAGCACGGACCGAGGCGCTGCTTTATGCGGCGGCACGGCGCCAGCACCTGGTCGAAAAGATTATCCCTGCCCTTGAGGCAGGCAAAGTAGTCCTCTGCGACCGGTTCATCGACAGCTCAATCGCCTACCAGGGGGCGGCCCGTGGGATTGGAACCGAAGAGGTCCGCTCGATCAACCGGTTCGCAATCGGGAACACGATGCCCGACCTCACCATCCTTCTGGATGTACCGGCAGAAGTCGGCATCAGGCGCATCAGCGAGGGACGGGGCCACGAAGTAAACCGCCTCGATGCCGAAGGACTCGACTTCCATAGAAAAGTCCGCGACGAATACTTGAGGATTGCGGAAAGCGAGCCGAATCGCGTCGTCCTGATTGATGCTACCGGAAGTCTCCCGGAAACCGCCAAAATTGCCTGGAACTCCATAAAAAGTCGCATGAAGTAAAGTCCGTTTGTGCTATACTTATATAAAAGCTGGCGAGGAGTTGATCCACATGAAATTGGTCGTAGCGGTCGTGCAGGACCAGGACAGCAACCGTTTATCCGCCGCTCTGACAAAGAATGACTTCCGTGCCACGAAGCTGGCCAGTACCGGTGGCTTCCTGCGCTCGGGCAACACGACTTTCCTCATCGGGACGGATGATCCGCTGGTGCCGAAGCTTCTTGGCATCATTCGCGAGAACTGCCGCTCCCGTGACCAGATGGTCGCACCCGTATCGCCGATGGGCGGGAATGCGGATTCCTACATCCCGTATCCCGTAGAAGTGGAAGTCGGCGGGGCGACAGTTTTTGTACTGCCGATCGAGCAGTTCCATCATTTCTGATTCAAGACGACCACCCGTGCCCGTGAGATTTTCGGACACGGGATTTTTCTAACAGGGAGGACGGATGCCGGTGGATACCAATAACAGCATAAAGACACGGCAGCCGAAAGCAGCCTCTCTGCTTGGAGGGACCGCGGCTTCCGGACGTGTGGCCCATGCCTATCTTTTCGATGGCGTGAAGGGTGCCGGGAAAGAATTGCTCGCCCGCTTTTTCACCCAGCTGCTCCTGTGCCTGGGGCCCGCAGACGGCATGCCTTGCGGAGAATGCCGGAACTGCCGGAGAATCCGGGATGACAACCATCCGAACGTCACTCAGATCCGTCCTGATGGACAGGACATTAAAAAAGGTCAGATTTCCGACCTGATCTATAAGCTGAACAAGACCGGTTTGGAGGAAGGCCGCAAGATTTACATCCTCCACCAGGCGGACCGGATGAACATATCCGCCGCCAATACGCTCCTGAAGTTCCTCGAGGAACCGGAAGGGGAAGTGACGGCGATCCTGCTTACGGACCGTTCGTCTGCCATTCTCCCGACAATCCGTTCCCGCTGCCAGGAGATCCATCTCCAGCCTCCGCCCAGGGAGGAGGTATTGGAGCAGCTGGTCACCGAAAGCGGCGTCACTCGCTCGATGGCGTCGACCGTCACGATGGTCACGGCCGATCCGGAAGAGGCGCAGGCGCTTTCGGCGGATGAGCAATTTGGACAGGTCCGGAAGACAGTGATAAAATTGGTGGAAGCATCGGACAAAAGTATCCAGGAAGCCCTGCTGTTCATCCAGACGGACTGGGGTCCGCTCTTCAAGGAGAAGGACGAGACCGAATTGGGGCTGGATCTGCTCCTGTTCGCCTACCGTGACATTTCTGCGGTGAAGGCGGGACTCTCCACGCCGCTTGCCTATCCGGACAACCGTGCCAAATGGGAAGAGATGGCGCTCCGGCTGACTTTTGGCCTGATTGCTTCGATCCTTGAGGTCATACTGAAGGCAAAGCGCAACCTCCAAAGCAATATGAACCGCACGCTTCTCATGGAACAACTGGTGCTCAACATGCAGGAGGGTCAACATGCTCTATAATGTAGTAGGCGTCCGCTTTAAAAAAGCGGGTAAAATATATTATTTCGATCCGGGCGAATATAGCCTGGAAAAAGGTGAATACGTCATTGTCGAGACGGCGCGCGGCGTCGAGTACGGCAAGGTTGTCATTCCGCCCCGGCAGATGAGCGGCGATGATATCGTCCTGCCGCTTAAGATGATCGTCCGTCCCGCAACGGAACAGGACCGCGCTTCCGTCCACGAGAATGAGGAAGAGGCAAAGCGGACATTCGACATTGCTGCCGGGAAGATTGAGGATCACGGACTGGATATGAAGCTGGTCGATGTCGAATACACATTCGACCGCAACAAGATCATCTTCTACTTTACGGCGGACGGCCGTGTAGATTTCCGGAATCTCGTCAAAGATCTTGCGTCGGTATTCCGCACAAGGATCGAACTGCGCCAGATCGGCGTACGGGACGAGGCGAAGATGCTTGGCGGCATCGGGCCGTGCGGGCGTATGCTCTGCTGCTCGACGTTCCTCGGGGACTTCGAGCCGGTCTCGATCAAGATGGCAAAGGATCAGAACCTGTCCCTGAACCCATCCAAGATCTCGGGACTTTGCGGACGGCTTATGTGCTGCCTGAAATACGAAAACGATGAATACGAGGAAGCAAAGCGCCTCATGCCGGATGTCGGCACCCGCATCACAACGCGGGATGGTGCAGGCAGGGTCGTCGGACTCAACCTGCTTGAGCGCATGCTGCAGGTGGAACTGTCCGGTGACAAGAAAGTGATCGATTATTCGCTGGACGAAATCTTGCAATCGGTTTGACGCAATCAATATGGGGTGTGAGCATTGATGGACCGGAACTTCTTGGACAAGGTCATGGAATTCGGGCAACACCTTGAATCGGCCAACCGCCAATATGCCGAACTGAAGGAGTCGGTCGCGCAGATGATGGAGGAGAACCATGCACTCCAGATCGAAAACCATCATCTCCGCAACCGCCTGGAAGAGATCGAGAAGCAGCTGGCGGATAAGGGCCGGAAGCCCGGGAAAAAACATCAGCCGAAATCGGCGGAGATCGGGGAGGGACATGACAACCTCGCCCGCCTTTATAATGAAGGGTTCCACGTCTGCAACGTCCACTTTGGAAGTTCGCGGAAGGGCGAGGACTGCCTGTTCTGCCTCTCATTCTTGAACAAGCAGAATGGATAAAGACCGGTTCCGCTACAAGCGGAATGCGGTCTTTTCTTTTGGCTGCGGAGGTGCCGCGGCCCAGAAACTGTTTCACGGAGGACAAACGGTATGAATATAGAATTGAACGAAGATGAACGGCTGGACGATCTGCTCGCGGAGGGGCTGAAAATCATTCAGAGCCCGCAGGTTTTTTCATTTTCACTGGATGCGGTGCTGCTGGCGAAGTTTGCTTATGTGCCGATCCGCAAATCCGGCAGCATCATTGACCTGTGCACGGGCAATGGAGCGATTCCGCTTTTTCTGAGTGCGCGGTCGAATGCACCGATCACCGGAGTAGAACTTCAGCCCCGCCTGTCGCACATGGCACAACGCAGTGTCGCGCTGAACGGCCTGGAGGACCGGATCCGCATCGTCACAGGGGATGTAAAGGGGATCGCGGATGTCCTCGGGCATGAAAAGCATGATACGGTAACGTGCAACCCGCCTTATTTCCCGGCAAATGAGATGAGTGACCGCAATATGCTGGAGGAAGTCGCCATTGCCCGCCATGAACTGCACCTGACGTTGGATCAGGCCGTCGAGAACGCCGGTGCCCTCCTGAAGCAGGGAGGCAAGGCGGCATTTGTCCACCGTCCGGGCCGACTGCTCGACATCATCACCTCGATGAGGCAGCATCGGCTTGAGCCGAAACGGATCCGGTTTGTCTATCCAAAGAGGGGCAGGGAGGCCAACACGCTTCTCATCGAGGGAACAAAGGACGGCAGGCCGGACCTGAAGATCCTTCCGCCGCTCTATGTCTATGAGGATGACGGGACCTATACGCCGGAAATCCGGGAGATGCTGTATGGACCGGAAGCATGAGGGAGAGCATGTGCTCTACGTGCTCGAGTGTGCGGACGGGACGTACTATGCGGGATACACGAACAATTTGGAGCGTCGGGTGAAGGCACACAATGAAGGGAAAGGCGCGAAATATACCAGACCCCGGCGTCCGGTCCGCTGTATTTTTCATGAACCGTTCGGGACCAAGCAGGAAGCGATGCGCGCCGAGTATGCGTTCAAGCGGCTCAGGCGGCAGGAAAAGATCAACTACATGAAACAGAATGGAGGCGGGCGCCCATGAAATCCCAGCGTAGCGTACAGGACCCCGGCGGAAAGCTTTATCTTGTCGGGACACCGATCGGCAACCTGGAGGACATCACATTCCGGGCGATCCGGATCCTGAAGGAAGCGGCGGTGATTGCGGCTGAAGATACACGCAATACGAAAAAGCTCCTGAATCACTTTGATATTCATACACCGCTTCTGAGTTATCATGAGCACAATCTGAAGGAAGGCGGGGACAGGATCCTGTCCGTGCTGGCTGGAGGAGAGGATGTGGCTCTCGTGAGTGATGCGGGCATGCCGTGCATCTCCGACCCCGGAGCGGACATTGCTGCACGGGCGATCGGGGAGGGCTATGCCGTCGTTCCGGTGCCCGGAGCCAATGCTGCGCTGGCTGCACTGATCGCCTCAGGCCTGCCGGCACAGCCGTTCCTGTTCCACGGTTTCCCGCCGAGAAAGAAAAATGACAGGCGGGAGCTGTTCGGTAAGATGGCAGTACGCGGAGAGACGGTGATTTTTTACGAATCGCCACACCGGCTAAAGGAGTCACTCCGTGATCTTGAGGGCGCCTTCGGAGCGGAGCGGCGTGTTGCGCTTGTCCGGGAACTGACGAAGAAATTCGAGGAGGTCCTGCGGGGCACAGCCCGGGAGGCCGTCGCCTATGCGGAATTGGCAGACCTGAAGGGGGAATTCTGCATCGTTGTCGAAGGTGCAGATGCGGAAGCCGTCCAGCGCGCCGAGGAGGAGTCGGAATGGTGGGCTGGCCTGACTCAGAAGGCACATGTCGAGGCCCTGATGGAAAGGGAAGGCGTACCTCCGAAAGATGCCATCAAAATGGCGGCAAAAGAACGCGGAGAACCAAAGCGGGATATTTACCAGGCGTATCATCTTAAATAATGTACAGGTACGGACCCAAAATAAAACATTAGGCCGAATGATATAAGGCCTGATGTTTTTTTATGCTTTTCTTTGTCGAATAACGGAGGCGTTCTGTAAAAAGTACACTTCCGGAATACGCCTATTTAATAAGAAGAAACTCCTCTGCAGCAGATCTCCACCGAAATAAAGAAAAAACCGCCCGGAGGGTTCCGGACAGTCTGGGGAGATTTTTTTATACGTGCTGCTTCTGGCCGAGACGCTCAGAAATCTCATTGACAAGCTTTTTCGCGCCTTCTTCACTGAGGATCAGTTTTCCGTCGATCAGGCGAAGGTTGTCATCGGATACGTCGCCTGTAATGGCGCAAGTCATGTTCGGCATGTATTTTTTAAGGATGATTCGATCATCATCCACGTATATCTCCAATGCGTCTTTTTCCTTGATGCCAAGTGTGCGGCGAAGTTCGATCGGAATGACTACTCGTCCAAGTTCATCGACTTTACGTACAATACCCGTCGATTTCATCCAGTATTGCCCCTTTCGAGTTCTATCTTATTTTTTCGTCAAAGTTCGACATGCTAATTGACTGAAACTATCATACCAACTAATGCCAATACCGTCAATTTACAAGGCCAAAAAGTTTTACTAGAAACAGTATTTTTTTAGACCTAAGTCAAATTTATATCATTTCGCACAATAAATAAAGTGTTTTGTTAGAACAGACTCAAAAAAGTGCTAATGTGGATATAATGATAACTGGAAATTGCCCCGGAAGCTTGCCTGCATTGAAGTGAAGGGAGTCATCCGGTAAAATGAAGGGAAATGCATATTCATGGAGGCCTGGGCATGAGTGAACAGAAAACTTTTTACCTGACGACGCCGATTTATTATCCGAGCGGCAAGTTTCACATCGGCACCGCGTATACGACAGTGGCATCCGACACGATGTCACGCTACAAGCGGCTCCGCGGATATGATGTCCGCTTCCTGACGGGAATGGACGAGCATGGACAGAAGATCCAGCAAAAGGCGGAAGAGGCCGGCATGGACCCGCAAGAGTATGTCGACGGCATTGCCGAAGGCGCGAAAAAACTCTGGGACCTGATGGACATCTCCTATGATGACTTCATCCGGACAACCGAGGAACGCCACAAAGAGGGCGTCGAGAAGATTTTTCAGCATTTCCTTGATAACGGGGATATTTATAAGGGCGAATACGAGGGCTGGTACTGCACACCGTGCGAATCGTACTTTACCGAAGCACAGCTTGATGACGGAAACTGCCCGGACTGCGGCCGTCCGGTCCATAAGGTCAAGGAAGAGTCCTACTTCTTCAATATGAAGAAATATGCGGACCGCCTTCTTCAGTACTACGAAGAGAACCCGGGATTCATCCAGCCGGAATCGCGCAAAAACGAAATGGTCAACAATTTCATCAAGCCGGGGCTCGAGGACCTCTCGATCTCCCGCACGTCGTTTGACTGGGGAATCCGTGTGCCGGGTGATCCGAAGCACGTCATCTACGTTTGGGTCGATGCGCTGTCGAACTATATCACATCGCTCGGCTACGGGACGGAGGACGACTCGCAGTTCCGCAAGTACTGGCCGGCTGACGTCCATGTCGTCGGAAAGGACATTGTCCGATTCCACACGATTTATTGGCCGATCTTCCTCATGGCACTGGATCTGCCGCTGCCGAAGAAAGTATTTGCACACGGATTTATCATGATGAAGGACGGAAAAATGTCGAAGTCGAAAGGCAACGTCGTTTATCCTGAGATGCTGATCGAGCGCTACGGCCTGGATGCGACCCGCTATTTCCTTCTGCGTGAGCTGCCGTTCGGTTCTGACGGTGTGTTCTCGCCGGAAGCTTTCGTCGAGCGCATGAACTACGACCTGGCGAATGACCTGGGCAACCTGCTTAACCGTACGGTGTCGATGGTCAACAAGTACTGCGGCGGACTCGTACCGGCCAGTCCGGAAGGTTCGACAGAATTCGACGAACCGCTCCGCCGGGTGATGGAAGAGACCGTCCGGAAATACGAACAGGGTATGGAGAACATGCAGTTCAGCGTTGTCCTGTCCGACATCTGGGCACTTGTTTCCCGTACGAACAAATACATCGATGAGACCCAGCCTTGGGTACTCGCGAAGGACGAGGCGAGAAAGGGCGAGCTTGACGCCGTCATGCATCATCTCACGGCAAGCCTGCATGAGATCGCCGTCCTTCTCCAGCCGTTCATGACGAAATCGCCGAAGCAGATTGTCAGCCAGCTGGGCCTCGGTGAAGAGGCGCTTGGCTGGGAGACGCTGAACAAAGGTGCGATTAAGGAAGGCACAAAAGTTGTCGAAAAAGGAACACCGGTGTTCCCTCGCCTCGACCCGGAAGTGGAAATTGCCTACATCCGCGGCGAGATGCAGAAATCGGTCCAGCCGCAGGCTGAAGAAGCCGCAGCCGGAGAAGACACCGCGGCCAAGTCGCCTGAAAAGCCGGACGTTCCCGAAATCACAATTGATGATTTCATGAAAGTCGATCTCCGGGTGGCGACCGTAACAGCCTGCGAGAAAGTCCCGAAGGCGGACAAACTGCTGAAGCTGCAGCTTGACCTCGGCTATGAGACCCGGCAGGTCGTATCAGGCATTGCAAAGTTCTATGAGCCGGACGCGCTGGTCGGCGAGAAAGTGATCGTTGTTGCCAACCTGAAACCGGCAAAACTGCGCGGCGAACTGTCCCAAGGGATGATCCTTGCGGGCGAGCAGGACAGTGTGCTTAAACTCGCATCGGTTGATCCGGCATTGCCGAACGGCTCTCAAATCCGGTAATTCGGAGGGACAGGCATCATTCAACTTCACCTAAAATGAGAGAAAACCGGAGGACTAAAGTCCTCCGGTTTTTCTTTTTGAAGCTGATTAAATGCGGTTTCTTTGACTTTTGCCATGCCATCCCTTACAAATTGAGAAGTCTTAAAATAGAGCCTTGTAATTAAACTAAATCTAATTTGTAATCTAAATGTAATAGAACTGTGAAATTTGAAAAAGGATTTATGTATAGACTTGAACAATACATTGGGAGAGTGAAACGCATGCTGATCGACACACATGTCCATTTGAATGCAGACCAATACGAGGAGGATATCGATGAGGTGATCCGCCGTGCTCTCGACGCGGGCGTCGGAAAAATGGTTGTCGTCGGATTCGACCGGCCGACCATCCGGCGCGCACTCGAGCTCGCGGAAACATACCCGTTCATTTACCTGGTGATCGGCTGGCATCCTGTCGATGCAGTCGACTGCACAGAGGAAGACCTCCGGTGGATTGAGGAAATCGCAGCCGAACATCCGAGAGTTGTCGGCATCGGAGAGACCGGTCTCGACTATCATTGGGACAAATCGCCGAAGGACGTTCAGCAGGAGCTGTTCCGCCGGCATATTGCACTCGCGAAAAAGCTGAAGCTGCCGGTCATCATCCATAACCGCGACGCGACAGGCGATGTGGTCCGCATCCTGAGAGAAGAAAATGCGGCGGAGACGGGCGGCATCATGCATTGCTTCAGCGGCAGCCCGGAAACGGCAAAAGAATGTGTGGAGATGAATTTCATGATTTCCCTCGGCGGGCCGGTGACATTCAAAAACGCCAGGCAGCCGAAAGAAGTCGCAAAGGAAATCCCGCTTGATCATCTGCTCATCGAGACCGACGCACCGTACCTTGCGCCCCATCCGTACCGGGGCAAGCGCAATGAGCCATCCTACGTCCGGCTCGTCGCGGAGCAGATCGCTCAGCTCAAGGAAATTCCTTTTGAGGAAGTAGCCCGCAAGACTACCGAAAACGCAATGAAAATTTTTGAGATTCGTGAATAGAGAGGCCAAAACCGGCCTACACTTCACCCGTGCTGAAGCACAGGAAAAAACCGGTTGGGTTGACAATCATGAAAACCGGCCGCTATAATCACTCGGGTGATAAGGAGGAGTTTTTTAGTGTCTACAAATTCCACGGAAAACAAGCATCCCAGATTCATGACCGGCAAGAAGATCATCATGTCCATTCTGACGATCGCACTGTTCGCGGGAGTCATCACATACGCAGTCTATGAGGGGACCAAAAAGAATGTCACCCTATCCGAAGGCGGCGAGCAGACGGAATACCGTACGCATGCGGATACAGTCGGCGAACTGCTGAATGAGCAGGGCATTGCAGTGGGGGAACATGATGATCTCTCTCTGGCCAAGGATACGGAGCTCGAGGACGGTGTGTCCATCGAGTGGAAAAAAGCAAGACAGCTTACGATCAGCGTAGACGGCGAAGATAGCCAGGTCTGGTCCACGAAAGAGGATGTCGATGAACTTCTGGCCGAAGCCGGCATCGAACTCAGTGAACATGACGCCATCACGCCGGCACGCGGCAGCGAGCTCGGTGATACACAAACCGTTAATATTGAGAAAGCATATGAAGTTGCCATGATCGACGGGGGCCAGAAAGATAAAGTCTGGACCACTTCGACTACGGTCGCTGACTTTTTAAGCAAGCAGGGCATCAAGCTCGGAGAGAATGACCGGGTGGAGCAGGGCATGGACGAAATCGTCAAGCCGGGATCCAGCGTTAAGGTCGTCCGGGTAGAAAAGGTCACCGATGTAGTGGAAGAATCGACGGACTTCACTGTACAGACGAAGAAAGACAACAAACTGCTGAAAGGCAAGGAGAAAGTTGTCCAAAACGGTGAAGCAGGAAAAGTGGAACGCACGTATGAAGTCATCAAAGAAGACGGCAAGGAAGTCAAACGCAAGCTTCAAAATGAAAAAGTGGTCAAGAAACCGGTAAGTAAAGTAGTCGCAGTCGGCACGAAAGCTCCTGCCCCTGCGCCGGCCCCTGCAAAGGCAGTAGCCTCGAGTACGTCTAAGGCTTCTAAGGCGGCTGCGCCGAAATCGTCCGGCAAGGTCGTCCAGGCATCGGCACCCCGCAATGAGGCACCGGCCGGCGGCAAGGAATTCTATGTAACGGCGACTGCCTATACGGCATCGTGCAATGGCTGCTCGGGCATCACGGCAACAGGCATCAACCTGAAAGCCAACCCGGGTGCGAAAGTTATTGCAGTCGACCCGAGCGTCATCCCGCTCGGCTCCAAAGTGTGGGTGGAAGGCTACGGTACAGCCGTTGCAGGCGACACCGGCGGTGCAATCAAAGGCAACAAGATCGACATCTTCGTCCCAACAAAAGACCAGGCCTACAGCTTCGGTCGCAAAAAAGTGAAAATCAAGATCCTCGACTGAGGATAAATGGATCCGCGGCCCGGTGCCGCGGATCTTTCATTTTTGGGTAGAGTAAGGAAAGTCATACTGTCACATGCTGCGGAATTGTATGAGTATCCGCCAGTACGAAGCCATCGTTCTCCATGGGTGATTCATCCTGGTTCAGGGTGACATTAGATTCACTGAAGGGTGACAAAGGCTGATGAAGAGTTAAGGGAAGGCCGTAGGGGATGATCAGCAAGCGAACTGGAACGATTGTCAGTGCTTATGTTAGCAGGGCCATGGGGAACCCTTATAGATGCCTCACCGCGCCGGCTTTCTGTACATTCAGGCCGCATGCCGGTAAAATTGGAGGAAATGAACGAAAGAATGGGATCATCAGTGACTATTGAAGAAATCATCGTCGTGGAAGGCAAGTCGGACACCATCGCCGTACGGCGGGCGACCGGAGCGGACACGATTGAAACGAACGGATCGGCCGTATCCAAGGAGACGCTCATGAAGATCCGGCACGCCCAGGAAAAACGGGGCGTCATCGTCTTCACCGACCCGGACTACCCGGGACGGCGCATCCGGGCGATCATCGAAGAGCATATACCGGGCGTGAAGCATGCTTTCCTGCCAAAGGCACAGTCCATCTCGGAAAACGGCCGGAAAGTCGGCATTGAGCATGCTGCGGATGAAGATATCCGAATGGCGCTTGCCGCCGTCCGCACGCCGGTGCAGGAAGGGGGAGGCGAACCGCCCGTCACGGATGCCGAACTGGTCAATCTGCGGCTTGTCGGCCATCCGGATGCCAGGCGCAGGCGTGAGCGTCTCGGCCTCATGCTCCAGATCGGACAGACCAACGGCAAGCAGCTGGCCAAGCGCCTCGCCATATTCAGGATCAGCCGGGAGGAATTTCTCGCCGCGGTCCAAGCCATTGACGAAGAAGGAGACATCCATGCATAGAGACATCGCCACACCCGGACGGACGAAAGAGATTCTCGACAAGTACGGGTTTTCATTTAAAAAGAGCCTCGGGCAGAACTTCCTGATCGATCCGAACATCCTGCACAAGATTGTGTCATTCGCGGGCCTCACAGAGAAGTCGGGTGCAATTGAGATCGGGCCCGGGATCGGTGCACTCACCGAGCACCTCGCCAGAAATTCAGGAAAGGTGGTTGCGTTCGAGATCGACCAGCGCCTGCTGCCGGTGCTGAAGGATACGCTGTCGCCGTATGATCATGTGAAGGTCATCCACCAGGACATCCTCGAGGCGGATGTCGCGGCTGTAATCGAAGATGAATTTTCCGGCTTCCCGCATATCGCCGTGGTCGCGAACCTTCCGTACTACGTCACGACTCCGATCCTGATGAAGCTGCTCGAGGACCGGCTGCCGATTGACTCGTTCACCGTCATGATGCAGAAGGAAGTGGCGGACCGGATCAGCGCGAAGCCGGGCACGAAGGAATACGGTTCCCTGTCGATCGCGATTGATTATTACACAGAGGCGCACACGGTCATGACAGTGCCGAAGACTGTCTTTATGCCGCAGCCCAATGTCGCATCGGCGGTCGTCCATCTGAAGCGCAGGAGCACGCCGCCGATAGCAGTCAAAGATGAGGAATTCCTGTTCCGTGTGACGAGGGGATCATTCGTCCAGCGACGGAAAACAATCCTGAACAACCTGCAGACATCCCTTCCGGACGGCAAGGAGCGGAAAGCAGAGATTGTGGAAGCCCTCAGTGAAGCCGGCATTGATCCCGGGCGCCGCGGAGAGACGCTGACGCTCGAAGAGTTCGGCCGGCTTGCCGATGCGCTATACCCAAAATTCGGTGAATAATGTTACAAAAAAATTTCAAATCCAATAAAAGTGGAAAATGAAGACGAAAAAACATTGACATACGAAGAGCGCATTGATAAAATTTTAAATTTAATTGACAGAAACTTTGAAATGTGTTATCCTTACATACAGTGAGGTGTAAGCGATAATGCCAAAAACATTAGCTGATATCAAGAAGGCGCTCGATTCTCATTTAGGTCAGCGTTTGCAACTTAAGGCGAATGGCGGCCGGAAAAAGACGATTGAGCGTGCCGGTGTCCTTCGGGAAACGTATCATGCCGTCTTTGTCATTGAGCTCGACCAGGAGGAGCATTCGTTCGAGCGGGTCTCCTACAGTTATACCGACCTTTTGACGGAGGCCGTGGAACTGACATTTATCAACGGCTCAGAGAAAATGGATTTTGTCGTGAAGTAATGCCATTATTTATCCCGTTTTTGCCCGGACAAAACCTTTTGGAAGGTTTTGTCCGGGTTCTTTTTTTATTTCGGGCCATACTAGATGTGTCAGCCGAACGAGGAGGAAAAACCGAATGGCTAGAAACGGCGGAGTAATGTCCCAGCGTCTGAAGGAAGAGATCGCGAAGGAACTTGGATTTTACGATGTTGTGCAGCAGGAAGGTTGGGGAGGCATCAAGGCACGTGACGCCGGTAACATGGTGAAACATGCAATTGAGATGGCGGAGCGGAACATGGGCGAAGGCCGAAAGTAACGCTTCTGTAACCCGAAATCCACAAACGGCTGACACCGGGCAGACGGAATTTTTCCGTCTGCTTTTTCCATTGTCGCTGCCTATGGTAAAATAGGGGCATTGAATTTTGGGGAGGTGCCTTCATGATCCATGAAAAAGCACCGGCGAAGATTAACCTGACACTCGACGTTCTGGGAAAGCGCCCGGACGGCTACCACGAGGTCGAAATGATTATGACGACGGTCGACCTGTATGACAGGCTGACCATTGAAGGCGCCAGAGGCGGGAAGATTGTCATTAAGTCGTCCGATCGCTATGTGCCGGATGATCGGCGCAACCTGGTCTACCAGGCAGCGGAACTGCTCCGCAAACGTATGGGCATCGGGGACGGTGTGACCTTTACGCTCGATAAGCGCATACCGGTCGCCGCCGGACTTGCAGGCGGCAGCAGTGACGCTGCAGCGGCACTCCGCGGGCTGAACCGGTTCTGGAAACTCGGCCTGTCGCTGGACGAACTGGCGGAAATCGGGGCGGAGATCGGCTCGGATGTCCCGTTCTGTGTATACGGCGGCACGGCCTTTGCGACAGGGCGCGGAGAAAGGATCCGTCATCTGCCTGCACCGCCGAATTGCTGGGTCATCCTGGCGAAGCCGGATATCGGTGTCTCGACAGCAGACGTCTACGGGAAGTTTGACCTGTCCCGCGCCCGCCATCCGGATATCTCAGCGATGGAGACGGCACTAAGGGACAGAGATTACGAAGGGGTCTGCCGCAACCTCGGCAATGTGCTCGAACCTGTGACCATGGAGATGCACCGGGAAGTCGCCATGCTCAAGGACGGTATGGAGCGTTTCGGCGCTGATGCGGTACTGATGAGCGGCAGCGGGCCGACCGTCTTCGGGCTCGTTTCACAGGAGACGCGTGTAGCCCGAATCGTCAATGGTCTGAACGGCTTTTGTCCGGAAGTGCACGCTGTCCGCATGCTTGGCGGGCGGAACAGCGCCCGGCTTGATTAAATCCGGATATTTGTGTTAATGTGAAGGTAAATTATTCGGATTCTGTAAAAAGCCGGCCAGTTCCGGTTCAGACATAGGTTCAGAGGTGGACATTTTGAAATGGAAGCGCAGTGAACGGCTCGTCGACATGACCCAATATTTGCTTGCCCATCCGCATACGCTCATTCCGCTCACACATTTTTCCTCCGCATACGACGCGGCCAAGTCATCGATCAGTGAGGACCTTGCCATCGTCAAGGGGACGTTCGAGGAGCGGGGAACCGGCCGGCTCATTACCGTGCCCGGCGCGGCGGGCGGTGTGAAGTACATACCGGATGCCGGCAGGGAAGAGGCGCAGGAAATCATCGGTGATTTCATGGACGCGCTCAGCGATCCCGGCCGGCTGCTTCCGGGCGGGTACCTGTTTATGACGGATCTGCTCGGCAATCCCGGGCTCATGGACCGGATCGGCCGGCTGTTCGCTGCCCGCTACAAGGATTCAGAGATTGATGCCATCATGACTGTCGCGACGAAGGGCATCCCGATCGCCCATGCGATCGCCCGTCACCTGAATGTTCCCGTCGTCGTCGTGCGGCGTGACAGCAAAGTGACAGAGGGTTCGACGGTCAGCATCAATTATGTTTCCGGCTCCAGCCGCCGTATCCAGACGATGGTCCTTTCCAAACGCAGCATGCAGAGCGGCCAGCGAGTGCTTCTCACCGATGATTTCATGAAAGTCGGCGGCACGATGAACGGCATGAAGAATCTCCTTGCCGAATTTGACTGTGAGCCGGCGGGCGTTGCCGTCCTGGTCGAGTCGGAGGATGTGCAGGAGGAGCGGCTCGTGGAAGACTATGTGTCTCTTGTGAGACTGCTCGAGGTCAATGAAAAAGAACGCACGATTGAACTGGTGGAAGGCAACTATTTCAGGGAAGGTGGAAACTGATATGAACTTGATCCAGACAGACAAGGCGCCGGCGGCAATCGGCCCTTACTCGCAGGGAATCGTGACCGGGGGCATCGTCTACACATCCGGACAGATCCCGCTCACACCGGAAGGCAGCCTCGTAGAAGGCGGCGTCGAAGAGCAGACACATCAGGTGTTCAAAAATCTCTCGGCCGTGCTGGAAGCCGGCGGGTCCTCGCTTGACCGCGTCATCAAGGCCACCGTATTCATCAAGGATATGAATGATTTTGGCACAATCAACGAAATCTATGCATCCTACTTCGGCGACCACAAGCCGGCACGCTCCTGCGTGGAAGTTGCCCGCCTTCCAAAAGACGTCCTCGTCGAAATCGAAGCGGTCGCCCTCGCAAAGTAACAGTTTCAAAGTTTACGGCAGCTCCCTATGCGGAGTTGCCGTTTTATTATGCGAAAAACCCTTAACTTCTTCGTATTACACTGCATGAACATCCTTAACTTTGAATAGTTCAAAAATTTTGTATTGTAAGAAGGGAATTTACCATTTATATTGAATATAGACAACCAAGAAGATGCTGAAGGTGGTGATAATGTGGAAGTAACTGATGTGAGACTTCGTAGGGTAGAGACAGATGGCCGGATGCGTGCCATTGCTTCCATCACGATTGATGAGGCGTTCGTGGTCCATGATATCCGGGTCATCGACGGCAACGATGGCCTGTTCGTTGCCATGCCGAGCAAGCGGACACCGGACGGCGAGTTCCGCGATGTGGCACACCCCATCAATTCTGATACACGACAGATGATCCAGGATGCTGTGCTGGGTGCTTATCACCTGACAAAAGAAGAGCCGACACTCGAAGGCGCCGGCGCATAACCGGCTCCGCCCAGCCGTCCCCGTTACCGGTGACGGTTTTTTCATGTTCCCCCGCCTGTCCCCTTTTTCAATTTCTTGTTAAACTGGAAGGACGTGAGGGAGGGTCAACATGAAGAAGATACTGCTCGGCACCGTCATCATTCTGCTTGTCTTCCTGGCAGGATGCCGTGATCAGCCGACACCCGAAGATCGGCTGGCGGAATATATCAGCCATTGGAACAAAGGCGATTATGCGGTGATGTATGAAAGTTACCTGACGGCGAAGACAAAAGACGACTTTTCGGAAGACGACTTTGTCATACGCCAGGAGAAACTGGAGGACGACCTCGGGATCAGCAACTTGGAGGTTACTTATGAAAAGCCCGGTGAGGATGCTGAGTGGGACAAGGAGCAGCCCGCCGAATTCAATATCGGGGTGAAAATGGAGACGCTTGCCGGTCCGGTCGAGTTTGACAAGCCGATCCGGCTCCGCCATGAGGAGCGGGAAAAGGAGAAAACCTGGTTTGTCGACTGGGATCCCTCCTACATCTTCCCGGATCTGGAGCCGGGTGATGAGATCGGCCTTTCTCGCACCGAAGCAAAGCGGGGAGAAATTGTCGACAGGGCGGGTATCCCGATCGCGAAAAACGGGACCGGCTACCAGGTGGGCATCGTTCCCGAGAAACTGGATGAAGAAAGAAAGCCGGACATCGCTGAGCTGCTCGGTACAACGCCGGAGGCGATCGACACCAGCCTGAATGCGGCATGGGTCAAGCCGGATCTTTTTGTACCGGTAGGAAATACACCCAAAAACGATGCCGCCCGGCTGGAGCAGCTGCTTGAAATTCCCGGAATCGCAGCACGGGAAGTCGGAATGCGGGAGTATCCTTATGGTCCGGCACTGGCTCATCTGACCGGATATATCGGAGCAATTTCTGCCGAACAGCTGGAAAAGCTGGAGGACAAGGGCTACTCGGAGACCGACCAGATCGGCCGGCGCGGCCTGGAGAGCCTGCTTGAGGACCGGCTCCGCGGCCAGGACGGCATGAAGATCATCATCAGGAAAGCGCAGGAAGGGATGGAACCGGTGACCGTCGCCGAGCGCGCACCGGAAGACGGGGAAACGGTCAAGCTGACCATCGACGCCGAACTGCAGAAAGTGACCTACGATTCGATGAAGGAAGAGCCCGGAACGGCCGCCTCCGTTGACCCCGAAACAGGCGAAGTGCTCACGCTCGTAAGCTCCCCGGCCTATGATCCGAACGAGTTTATCACCGGAATAAGCGGCGACAGGTATCGCGAGCTCGAGGAAGATGAAAAGACGCCGCTGTTTAACCGCTTTGCCCAGAGTTATGCGCCGGGTTCGACTATAAAGCCGATCACCGCGGCCATCGGCATGGAGGCAGGTACACTTGATCCGGCGGAAGGGCTCACGATTAAGGGGAAGACGTGGCAAAAAGATTCTTCATGGGGCGCCTACCGGGTGTCGCGCGTGCATCCTGAAGCACCGAACCCGATTGACCTGAACCGGGCGATGATTTACTCGGATAACATCTATTTCGCTCAGCAGGCGCTCGCGATGGGGAAGGACACCTTAATAGAGGGGCTGAAGCAGTTCGGCTTCGGCGAGCCGATCCCCCTCGAGGCGATGGAACTGAAGGCTTCCCAGATCTCCAATGACGGCACGATCGGTTCGGAAGGCCAGCTGGCCGATACGTCATTCGGCCAGGGGCAGATGCTGACGAACATCCTGCACCTCGCATCCATGTATGAGCCGATTTTGACAGGCGGTACGATGTATAAGCCAACCTTGCTGTTCGACGAGGAAGACGGGCAAGTATGGAAAGAGGAAATGATCGACCCGGCACAGGCGGAAACGCTACGCTCCACGCTCCGCAATGTCGTGCTGGATGGCTTCGCCCAATCCGCCAATCTCACGGACGTACCGATTGCGGGCAAGACCGGTACAGCCGAACTGAAGGCGGCCGGAGAGGACCGGGGCAAGGAAAATGGCTACTTCGTTTCCTACCCTGCCGAAGATCCATCCTTCATCCTGGCAATGATGGTGGAAAACATCGAGGACAATGGCGGCAGCGACTATGTTGCGGCCATGTCTGCGGAGGTCCATCGCTATGCGTCAGGAAGGTAAACTGATCGATGCAGCCGCTCCCGCCCGGGCAGCGGCTGCTTTTAAATTGGTGACTCTTTCAACATAAGCCCGCGCATACAATCGCAGGGGGCCCATCCGGCAGCGGGATCAGGAACGCCCGGTGCTCCGGATGTCAAGCTTGTACTCTCTAAATTGTTGAAAAATGGGTCGATTTCGTCTATCGTTAGAGGGAAATCCAAGTAAAAAAGTTAGGGGAACTGCCTGATGACGAATACATATGCCGTAATCCTGGCAGCCGGCCAGGGAACACGCATGAAATCGAAGCTCTATAAAGTGCTCCACCCGGTATGCGGTAAGCCGATGGTCAGCCATGTTGTCGACAATGTCCGGGGAGTCGGCGCAGACCGCGTCGTCACGATCGTCGGATTCGGTGCGGAGAAGGTCGAGGAAGAAGTCGGCGGACGCAGCGAGTTTGTCCTGCAGGAAGAGCAGCTGGGAACCGGCCATGCCGTTCTTCAGGCGGAACAGAACCTGGGCAGTCTGGACGGCACGACCATCGTCGTGTGCGGAGACACGCCGCTGATCACGCCGGAGACGATGAAGGCACTGATCGACCACCATAATGAAACAAAAGCAAAAGCCACGATCCTCACGGCTTTCGCGGATGACCCGACGGGCTACGGCAGGATCATCCGTGACGAGAACGGAAACTTCCTGCGCAGCGTCGAGCAGAAGGACGCGACACCGGAAGAACAGCAAGTCAGAGAGATCAATACCGGCACCTACTGCTTCGACAATAAATCCCTGTTTGAAACGCTCCAAAAAGTCGGCAACGACAATGCACAGGGCGAATATTATCTGCCGGATGTCTTCGGCATCCTCCTGTCGGAAGGCGAAATGATCGCTGCCTATGCGACGGATGACTTTGAAGAGACACTCGGCGTCAACGACCGTGTCGTGCTCGCGGAAGCGGAGCGGGTCATGCGCCGCCGGATCGCCGAGAAGCACATGCGGGGCGGCGTCACGATTCAGGACCCTGCAAACACCTACATCAGCGCGGATGCCGAAATCGGCCGCGACACCGTCCTCATGCCCGGCACGGTCATCGAAGGACGCACGAAAATCGGAGAAGACTGCCTGATCGGACCGGGCAGCCAGATCAAGGACAGCGTCATCGGCGACCGGGCGACAATCCGCCAGTCCGTCGTGATGTCGAGCAAGATCGGAGAAGATACGGCGGTCGGGCCATTCGCCCATATCCGTCCGGAATCCGACCTCGGCAACAGCGTGAAGATCGGCAACTTCGTCGAAGTGAAAAAGTCGAATCTCGGAGAAGGCAGCAAGGTCTCCCACCTCAGCTACATCGGGGATACGGATCTCGGCGAGCGCGTCAACATGGGCTGCGGCACGATCACCGTCAATTACGACGGGGTCAACAAGTTCCGCACGACCGTCGAAGACGATGCATTTGTCGGATGCAACTCCAACCTGATCGCACCGGTCACCGTCGGAAAAGGCGCTTATGTCGCCGCCGGATCGACAGTGACAAAAAATGTTCCTGAAAATGCCCTTGCAATCGCGCGCTCCAGGCAGGAGAATAAGGAAGGTTATATTGAAAAATTGAACACAAAGCGATCGGAGGAGCAATCCAAAAAATGACGAACCATTATCCCGACCATAAACTGAAGATTTTCTCCCTGAATTCAAACGAGCCCCTGGCCAAGGAAGTTGCCGATGAAATCGGCGTCCCGCTTGGCGCATGCTCGGTAAACCGCTTCAGCGACGGCGAGGTACAGATCAACATTGAAGAGAGCATCCGAGGCTGCGACGTCTTTATCATCCAGTCGACGTCGGCTCCGGTCAACGAAAATCTCATGGAACTGCTCATCATGGTCGACGCGGTCAAGCGTGCATCCGCCCGCACGATCAACGTTGTCATGCCGTATTATGGCTATGCGCGCCAGGACCGCAAAGCCCGCGCCCGTGAGCCGATCACTGCGAAGCTGGTGGCTAACCTGCTGGAGACGGCCGGCGCAAACCGCGTCATCGCGCTTGACCTGCACGCACCGCAGATTCAGGGCTTCTTCGATATCCTGATTGATCACCTGGTCGCGGTTCCGATCCTCTCCGACTATTTCAAGGAGAAGAACATCCCGAGCGAAGAACTTGTCATAGTATCGCCTGACCATGGCGGTGTGACTCGTGCCCGCAAGATGGCGGACCGCCTGAAAGCGCCGATTGCGATCATCGACAAGCGCCGTCCGCGCCCGAATGTCGCGGAAGTGATGAACATCGTCGGGAACGTCGAAGGCAAGAAGGCGATTCTGATCGATGACATCATCGACACTGCCGGCACAATCACGATTGCGGCAAATGCCCTTGTGGAAAACGGCGCAACCGAAGTGTATGCATGCTGCACGCACCCGGTTCTGTCCGGTCCTGCCATCGAGCGCATCGACAACTCGAAGATCAAAGAACTGGTGATCACGAACTCGATCAACCTGCCGGAAGATCGCCAATCGGAGAAGATCAAGGAACTGTCCGTCGCGCCGCTCCTCGCCGACGCCATCGTCCGGGTCTTCGAAAACAAATCTGTCAGCACCCTGTTCAACTGATTTTCCTGAGACTGCCCCACGGGGCGGTCTTTTTCGTTTTCCGGGAGATCGCAGCCATCCGCAGAATCGGAACCTCAAATGTTTAATACCAAACTATTCGGGTAATTACTATGTATGACGATAAAAACGATATGGATGGTGACTGCAGATGGCGACTACAATCAAGGCAGAAAGACGGGAAAAGTCCGGACGTTCCAAACTGACGGAACTCCGGAACGGCGGTTATGTCCCGGCAGTGGTATACGGGTATGAATTGGACAGCGTACCGGTTGCGGTCCGCGAGAATGATCTGTTCATGACGCTCCGTGACGAGGGCCGGAATGCCGTGTTCCAGCTTGAGGTTGAAGGAAAAAAAGTCAATGCGGTGCTTCATGATTATCAGATGGACGTGATGAAAGGCGAGTTCAAGCATGCAGACTTTCTCGCCATCGATATGAATATTGAAATGGAAGCTGAAGTGAATATCGCCCTGACAGGTGATGACGTTGCTCCAGGCGTCAAAGAAGGCGGTGTCCTCAGCCAGCCGTTCTGGACGGTCAACATTTCGGCCAAGCCATCCGATATGCCGGAATCGCTGGAAGTCGATGTTTCGGAAATGACGGTCGGAGACAGCTTGACGGTCGGCGATCTGAAGTCCAAGTGGGGTGTGAATGTCGTCGACGAGGACGATAAAGTGCTTGTCACCATCACTGCGCCGCGTACGGAACAGGCAGATGCCGATGCGGAAGCGGCGGATCCTGAAGCCGCACCGGATGCTGAAGCCGGCGGCGGCCCGGACGAGGCCCCGCAGGAGACCGAATAACAGTTTCAAAAGGATTGCCCGCGGGCAATCCTTTTTGACTGCCCACCTGTCTGAATCATGGTAAAATGGGAAGCATCATTGCCAAGAGGAAGATGTCCATGAAACTTATCGTCGGGCTCGGCAATCCGGGCAGGCAGTACGAGCAGACCCGCCACAATATCGGTTTCCACGCCATCGATGTGCTGGCGGACCGATGGAACGCCCCGCTCAACCAGACCAAATTCAACGGCATGTATGCGACGGTGCACCGCCCGGAAGGCAAGGCGCTGCTCGTCAAGCCGCTTACGTACATGAACCTTTCGGGGGAATGTGTCCGCCCGATGATGGACTATTTCGATGTGCCGGAAGAAGACCTGATCGTCATTTATGATGACCTTGATCTTTCTCCGGGCAGGCTCCGGCTCCGCCAGAAGGGCAGCCCGGGCGGCCACAACGGGATGAAGTCGATCATCCAGCACATCGGAACGCGGGACTTTGACCGCATCAGGATCGGGATTGGCCGGCCGGATGTTCCGATGGCCGTGACCGATTGGGTGCTCGGCAGGTTCACCGCTGAAGAGGCCCCCATCATGAGGGATGCCGCCGAGCGGGCGGCAGACGCCTGCGAGACGGCCCTCGGACGTCCGTTCATCGACGTAATGAATGAATTCAACGCCAATTGAGGCATAGCCCCCGCCGCCCCTGTCTATACTGATGGGAAAGGAAGGGGGCGCATGCATGGCGATCCGTTACCGTTGCCGCCACTGTGAAACGGAGATCGGCCGACTTCCGTTCGGCTCAGCCGACGAAGCGAGGACGCTGCTCCGCCTCGGTGAAGAGGAAGCGGAAGAATTCATCCTGGAAGGGGAAGACGGGGACGCGACCGTTCAGTGCATCTGCAAAGACTGCGAACAGTCGCTTGATCGGTTCCCCGACTACTATTCCCTGCAGAAATGGCTGCAATGATGCCGTTGCTTTGGCACCCCCAGGTGTCCAAGGCTTTTTCTGCGTTTGGGACCCGGCGCCATGCAGCACCAGAATCAGACTAATCGTTTCCCGGAGAGGGAATCTGACAAATACAGAATGTTTCTTTTACTGAAAGGATGGAACCCATGGAAGAGTTACTCGATGTACTGGCCGGGGGAGGGGAGATTGCGGACCTCCTGGGCGATCTGAAGGAAGGCCGTGACCGTCAGCTGGTCACGGGCCTTGCGGGCGGCGCGCGTGCCGCCCTGTTTGCGTTGGCGGCAAGGGAGACGGGCCGACCCGTTCTCGTCGTCGAACCGAATATGCTGCAGGCACAGCGAACGTACGAAGACCTCACGAGGCTCTCGGGAGAGGAGTCGGTCCGCCTGTATCCGGCGGATGAACTGACCGCGGCAGAGCTGTCCGTTGCGAGCCCGGAACTCCGTGCACAGCGCATCGAGGCGCTGGACCACCTCATGCGGAACGG
This sequence comes from Bhargavaea cecembensis, assembly GCF_001619585.1. GTDB lineage: Bacteria > Bacillota > Bacilli > Bacillales_A > Planococcaceae > Bhargavaea > Bhargavaea cecembensis_A. The sequence continues at coordinate 25,454 of NZ_LQNT01000014.1, read as the reverse complement.
CACCGGCGTCTTTGTCACGCCGATTGCCGGGCTCCGCAAGTTGCTCCCGGCACCGGCCGACTGGAAAAATGCAGCGCTAATTGCGGAACTTGGCGATGAGATCGATCCTTCCGGTTGGGCGGAAAAACTGGTCGCCATGGGGTTTTCCCGTCAGCCGATGGTCACCTCCCCGGGTGAATTCGCGCTCCGGGGCGGCATCCTTGATATTTATCCGCTCGACCGTGAGGAACCTGTCCGGATTGAGCTGTTCGATACGGAGATCGATTCCATCCGCACCTTCTCGGCGGACGACCAGCGTTCCACGGGCCGCCTGGATACAGTCCGGATCCTTCCGGCCCATGAATTCAGCTGGTCTGCAGAACTGCTTGCCGTCACAGCAGAACGGCTTGAGCAGTCACTTGCAGCAAGCCTCAAGAAGGTGAGCGACGAGGCGGCACGCGAGGCGCTCCTAGAGAACATTAGCGCGGACATCTCGCTCATGAAGGGCGGAGACATCCCGGAAGGCATCATGAAGTATGTGTCGCTTGCCGGTGAGACGGCCTTTTTGGGTGATTATTTCCCGGAAGAGGGCATCCTGTTCTATAACGAGGCCGGCCGGATCATCGAAGTGGCCGAGTCGCTGGAGCGGCAGGAGAGCGAATGGCATACCGATATGATCGCCGCCGGAAAACTGGTCCACGACGCGCGGCTCAGCCACACGTTCAAGGAGATCGACGCGATGGCCGGACAGAAGAAGGTGTATCTGTCGCTGTTCTCGCGTTCACTTCCCGGGCTCGTCCTGAAGGACACCGTACAGATTTCCTGCAAGCCGATGCAGCAATTTCACGGCCAGATGAATCTCCTGAAGTCGGAGGCGGAACGCTGGCAGGCCGGCGGGTTCACGGTGCTCCTGCTGGCCGAAGGGGGGGAACGCCTGGAAAAGGTCCGTTCCATCCTCGGCGATTACGGCATGAAGGCGGATATTCCAAAAGAGGGCGCTGTCCCGGGTCCCGGCATCCATCTGATCGAGGGAGATCTGTCCGACGGATTTGAGCTGCCTCTCCGGCAGATCGCCGTTGTGACGGACAGTGAACTCTTCAAGCAGCGGTCCCGCAGAAAGGCGCGTCCCCAGAAGCTTTCCAATGCGGAGCGAATCAAGAGCTACTCGGAGATCAAGCCGGGAGACCATGTCGTCCATATCCAGCACGGCATCGGGAAGTATATCGGCATTGAGACGCTGGAAGTGGGCGGGACGCACAAGGATTACCTCCATATCAGTTACCGCGGTGACGACAAACTGTATGTGCCGATCGACCAGATTGACCAGATCCAGAAATATGTCGCGTCAGAGGATAAGGAACCGAAGATTCACAAGCTCGGCGGCACCGAGTGGAAAAAGACGAAAAGCAAGGTATCGAAGGCGGTCAAGGACATCGCCGACGACCTCATCAAACTTTATGCCAAGCGAGAGGCGGAAAAAGGATTTGCTTTCTCGCCTGATGATGATCTGATGCATTCGTTCGAAGCGTCATTCCCCTATGACGAGACGGACGACCAGCTCCGCTCCATCGAAGAGATCAAGCACGACATGGAGCGCGAACGGCCGATGGACCGGCTTCTGTGCGGCGACGTCGGCTACGGCAAAACCGAAGTCGCAATCCGTGCCGCATTCAAAGCGGTCGGCGACGGCAAGCAGGTGGCTTTCCTCGTGCCGACGACAATCCTTGCGCAACAGCATTTCGAGACGATGAAAGAACGATTTGCCGGCTTCCCGGTCGAGGTCCGGATGCTGAGCCGGTTCGGCACGAGGAAAGAGCATCAGGAAACGGTCAAGGGCCTGAAGGACGGCACGGTCGACGTTGTCGTCGGCACTCACCGCCTTCTCTCAAAGGATGTGGAATACCGTGATCTCGGTCTGCTGATCGTCGACGAGGAGCAGCGCTTCGGCGTCACACACAAAGAGCGCATCAAGCAAATGAAGGCGAACGTCGACGTCCTTACGCTGACGGCAACCCCGATCCCCCGGACGCTTCACATGTCAATGATCGGCGTCCGTGACCTGTCCGTTCTCGAGACGCCACCTGCAAACCGCTTCCCGGTCCAGACTTATGTCATGGAATACAACGGCCCGCTTGTCCGTGAAGCGATCGAGCGTGAGATGGCGCGCGGCGGCCAGGTGTTTTATCTGTACAACCGTGTCGAGGACATGGCACGGAAGGCCGAGGAGCTCCAGATGCTCGTCCCGGAGGCCCGTATCGCGACCGCGCATGGCCGCATGTCGGAAACTGAGCTTGAAGCGGTCATCCTCGCTTTCCTGGAAGGGGAGTACGATGTCCTCGTGACGACGACGATCATCGAGACGGGTGTCGACATCCCGAACGTCAACACGCTCATCGTCCATGACGCCGACCGGATGGGCCTCGCCCAGTTGTATCAGCTGAGGGGACGGGTCGGCCGGTCGAACCGCGTCGCCTATGCATACTTTCTTTATCAGCGGAACAAGGTACTGTCAGATGTGGCTGAAAACCGCCTGCAGGCGATCAAGGAATTCACCGAGCTCGGATCCGGCTTCAAGATCGCGATGCGCGACCTGTCGATCCGGGGAGCGGGGAACCTTCTCGGTGCCCAGCAGCACGGCTTTATCGACTCGGTCGGATTCGACATGTATTCGAAGATGCTCGAAGAGGCCATTGAGGAAAAGCGCGGCAACAGCAAAGAGGAGGACGTGCCGGATGTCGAGGTGACGCTTCACACCGATGCGTATTTCCCGGACAGCTTCATCCCCGACGGCTTCCAGAAAATCCAGATGTACAAGCGCGTCAAGGCGGTCGGAACCGAAGAGGACTATTCCGAGCTGGTCGATGAAATGGCAGACCGTTTCGGCGACTTGCCATTGGAAGCCGAGCAGCTCCTGAAAATCGCACTGATGAAGGTGTGGGCGCGCGAGGCAGGCGTCAATTCGATCAAGCAGCAGGGTGACCGGGTGATCATTTCGTTCACAGAAGCAGGGACCCGGCATGCGGACGGGGCGAAAATCATGGAGGACACGCTCCAGTACGGCCGTGCGGTCGGTTTCCACGTGGAGGATGGCCGGCTGCTTCTCACGGTGGACGGGTCGAAAACCGGCAAAAAGACACTGTTTGACGTGCTGGAAGGCGTCATGAAAATATTGCCTGACGCGAAAAAACAGGAAGCTTGACCTGCGGGCAGGGCAAGATTGCATAAATTGGCTAAACGTGATGCATACTAAGCGCGCAGACCTATCCGAACGTCGAAAGCGAGGCATCACGAATGAGAGCAACAGGTATCGTCAGACGGATCGACGACCTCGGCCGTATTGTCATCCCGAAGGAAATCCGGCGCACCATGCGCATCAGGGAAGGCGACCCGCTTGAAATCTTCACCGACCGGGACGGGGAAGTCATCCTGAAAAAGTATTCCCCGATCAGCGAGCTGGGCAGCTTTGCCCAGGAATATGCAGAGACGCTGTACGAAACATTGGGAACGCCGGCACTCATCAGCGACCGCGATGAAATGATTGCGGCAGCCGGCCTCTCTAAAAAAGATTATTTGGGCAAACGGATCTCCGGTGAACTGGAGGAAGTCATGCTCGGCCGCTCGATCGTCACGGAGAAAAACGAAAAGTCCCTGGAATGGGTACCCGGCGTCACCGAACAGATCAAGTCATCCTGCATCTGCCCGATTGTCTCGGGCGGTGACCCGATCGGCGCTGTTTACCTCCTGTCGAAAGTCCACTTTATCGGCGATCCCGAAGTGAAGGCGGCGGAAACCGCAGCCCACTTCCTCGCCAAGCAGATGGAACCGTAATCGCCAAACAATTGCAAGAAACGGGATTCCCCGTATAGACTGGCCGAAAGGGCCGCCGCACTTGCCGGAAACAACCGGCGGAGCGGCGGCCTTTTTGGTCTGGCGGTATGAAGCGGAGGGCGATGCGCGGGGCACCCGCACCATGGTTGGGAGAGTCGGACGTTCCTTTTTGCCGCGTGCTATAATGGGGATATTCTTGGAAAGAAGGAAGCCTTAAGCATGCAGCAACAGTGGAACATGAAGACTTTCATGAAAGGCGCGGCGCTCCTTGCCGCGGCCGGCATCATCGTCAAGGTCCTGAGTGCCGTCTACCGGATTCCTTTCCAGAACCTGGTCGGAGACAAGGGGTTTTATATTTATCAGCAGGTGTACCCGTTTATCGGGATCATCACGGTATGGACTTCGGCGGGATTTGCTGTAGCCGTCTCCAAGGTGATGGCCGACCGGGACCGCTCGGAAAGCGGTGCCGTCATGAGGATTGCGCTGGCCTGCCTGGCCGTGGTGTCCGGCATAAGTTTCCTCATGCTGTTTTTGGGTGCGGAGATGATCACCGGATGGATGGGTGACCGGCAGCTGGCACCGCTTCTGCGCGCAGGGTCCCTTGTCATTCTGTTCATGCCGCTTCTCGCACTCCTGAAAGGCGTCTATCAGTCGGAAGGACGAATGGCGCCGGTCGCCGGTGCCCAGGTGGCGGAGCAGGCGGTCCGGGTGACGGTCATCCTGGCGGGAACCCTGATCGTCGTGTCTGTCGGTGCCTCTCTGTACATGGCGGGACAGATGGCGATGTGGGGAGCGGTCGCAGGCGAAGCGGCGGGCGTTTTACTGCTGCTTGCCCTGTTCAGGAAATGGACGGGCCGTCCGGATTTCCGGGACCGCTCTGCATCGGTCCGCGCGTGGCCCGTCGTGAAGGAGCTGACGGCGATCAGCCTTGCCGCGAGCCTGAGCTCGCTGATTTTGCTTTTCTTCCAACTGATCGATTCGTTCACGGTGTTCAACCTGATGGCGGAAACGATGGATCGGGAGGCGGCGATGGAGTTGAAGGGCGTCTACGACCGCGGTCAGCCGCTTGTCCAGATGGGAATTTTGCTCGCGTCGACGCTGTCATTGTCAATCGTGCCGCTGGTAGCGGCCCAAACGGCCAAAAAGAGCGGTAGGACGGCCGAGCCGTTCATCCGTCTGGCATGGAGGCTCGCTTTCCTGTTTGGCTGGGCGGCAGCGCTCGGCCTCATCCTTGTCCTGCCGTATGTCAATGAAATGCTGTTCGAGACACGGAGCGGCTCCATCGCCATCATGGTGTTTTGCATCCAGATATTCGAGCTGTCGCTCATCCTGCCGCTTATGGCGGTGCTGCAGGGACTGGGCCGGGTGAAAGTGCCCGCGCTCCTGCTTTTCCTGGGCTTTGCCGTAAAGGCGGGAGCCAACTGGCTTCTTGTGCCGCAGGCGGGCATCCTCGGTGCCTCCATCGCAGGGGTCGCCGGGTTTGCCGCAGCCGGCGCGGGAATTCTGATCTACTTTAAGAAAGTGTGGCCGGTGCAACTGGCCGAAGGACGGTTTTACCGGACAATCGCGGCGGCGTCACTCATCATGGCGGCCATCCTCATCCCCTGGATGCTCCTGGCAGACATCTGGCTGTTTGATCGGCTCCCTGCCCGTATCGGCGCTACACTTACAGCGCTCACCGCAGTCGCGATTGGAGCGTCGGTTTTCCTCGCAGTCATTGCGAGGACTCGTGTGCTGTCGGAACGGGAATGGTACCTGATCCCGTTCGGCCGCCGTCTTGCCGCCCTTCAGCTGATTTTGACCAAACCCAAGAGGAAGTGATCCTATGAATGAAATCACCGTGATCGGGCTGGGAGCGTCAGGCCTCGACGGGCTGCCGCTTGGCGTCTACCGGAAGCTGAAAAATGCCGGGCTCGTCCATGTCCGGACTGCGGACCATCCCGTCATTGCAGAACTCGAGGCCGAAGGGATCCCATTCCGGACATTCGATGATGTTTACACGAAGCATGATACCTTCCCGCCGGTTTACCGCGAAATCGCGGACACGCTCCTGGCGATGGCGGGGGAAGGGCCGGTTCTGTACGCCGTGCCCGGCCATCCGCTCGTTGCGGAACAGACTGTCCAGCACCTGGTCGAGGCGGAGCGGGATGGGAAGGCCCGGCTGCTGATCGAAGGCGGCCAGAGCTTTCTGGACCCGGTATTCAACGCGCTCCGGATCGATCCGATCGACGGTTTCCAGTTGCTCGACGGTACGGAGATGCACCGGGACGATGTGAAGATGAACCAGCACGTTCTGATCGGACAGGTATATGACACATTCAGCGCATCAGACGTGAAGCTGACGCTCATGGAAAAGTACCCGGACGACCATCCGGTGACGATCGTGACGGCCGCCGGTTCGCCGGAAGAAAAGCTCGTCACCGTTCCGCTTTACGAGTTGGACCGGACCGTGGAGACCAGCAATCTGATGACGGTCTACGTGCCGCCTGCCGCTCAGCTTGAAGGCAGGCTGAAGGAATGGGACGCCTTCCGGGAAATCATCCGCATCCTGAGAAGCCCGGACGGCTGTCCGTGGGACCGTGAACAGACCCATGAGTCACTCCGGAAATACATGATCGAGGAAGCGCATGAACTCGTCCAGGCAATTGATGACGGGGACGATGAGGCCATCATCGGCGAACTGGGCGATGTGCTCCTCCAGGTATTCCTCCATGCGCAGATTGGGGAGGAAGACGGCTACTTCCAGATGGAGGACGTGCTGGAGACGGTGGCGGAAAAGATGATCCGCCGGCACCCGCATGTGTTCGGCGATGCCGAGGCGGCGGACGCAGATGCAGTGGTCAGCAACTGGCAGGCGATTAAGGAAGAGGAAAAGGGCGAAACGTCCGGCTCGGCCCTGGACGGGCAGGAGCGCTTCGCTTCCTCCCTCCTCACGTCTTACAACTACCAGAAGGAAGCCGCAAGGCAAGGATTCACCTGGCCGGACGCGGAGGGCGCTTGGGAGAAGTTTGAAGAGGAATGGCAGGAGTTTCGCCTTGCGGCGGAGAAAGGGGGAGAAGGCGAACGGACTGACGAGTTCGGTGACGTTCTCTTCACGCTTGTCAATCTTGCCCGTTATTATAAGGTCTCGCCGGAAGAGGCGATGGCCGGCGCCAACCGCAAGTTCAGAAGGCGCTTTTCCCATGTCGAGGTCCGGGTCCGTGAAGATCGGGGACGTTTTGAAGACTACACGCTTGAGGAACTCGACGCGTTCTGGGATGAAGCGAAACGATTGGAGAGGATGTAAGTGAGACTCGATAAATTTCTGAAAGTGTCCCGCCTCATCAAGAGGAGGACACTTGCAAAAGAAGTGGCGGACCAGGGCCGTATCATGGTGAACGGCAAAAAGGCCAAGGCATCGACCGATGTCAAAGAGGGCGACGAACTCGCCATCCGATTTGGCCAGAAGCTCGTCACCGCCCGGGTGGAGATGCTGAAGGATTCCGTCAAAAAAGACGAAGCAGGCAACATGTTCACCATCCTGAAAGAAGAAAAACTCGACAAAGTCGAACCCGAATTCATCGACGACGAGGACTGACACAAAATGGCCCGGAACGCAACCAGCGCTCCGGGCCATTTTTATGCCTGTCCTTCCGGGTCATGTTTCCCCGCTTCCGCTCATACAATGCGTTGAACGGACAAGGACAAGCGAAAAGGGGGAACGAACAGATGCAGATCGAACAGACTGACAATCCGGGCACCGCCTACCAGATCCCATCGGGCGACCACCACGTATCGCTCCGCAACCGCAAGAGGATGGACCTGACATCGGTAAAAGCGATCGACCGATTCGACCAGGAAGAGTTTATCGTACGCACCTCGCAGGGACAGCTCCAGATCCGGGGAGACGGCCTCCGGATTGTCCACCTCGACGTGGACAAGGGTCTCCTTACTCTCGAAGGGACCGTGAAAGTGCTCCAGTATGAAGATGAAGACGGCCATTCGCGGAATATCCTTACCAAGTTATTCGGATGATCGTTTCCCATCAGCTGCTCAGCCTGCTGGCCATGGCCGGGACAGGCATCCTCGCCGCTGCCGTCATCGACATGATCCGGACGGCGGGCGGCGGCACCCGGGCCGGCACCGCCATCGAGCTGATGGCGTGGCCGCTTTTGGGGTTGTTCGCGTTTTCTGTCCTGTTCGCCGTGCGCTCGGGAGAATGGAGGCTTTATGACCTGCTGGCCCAGCTGCTCGGCGTGATGCTCTACGAATCGGTGATCCACCGGCCGTTCCGCTTTGCAGGGAGGCTGCTCGCCGCACTGGTCATCCGGCCAATCCTGTTTTTGCTGGGCCTCGTCTGGAGGACAGTTACATTTATTGTCGGCATCCCGCTGCGCCTGATCCTCTTCTTGGTCCGGCTGCTGCTGCGGCCGTTCCGGAAGCCGATCCGGGCGGTCCGCAGAAAAGCGGGGAATCTGTCAAGAAAAGTTCGCCGCAAGTTGCCCGGCCACCCCTTAAAAAAGAGGTCCGCATGAGGTATAATGGATGAATCATGCGCTCCGAAGCAGGCAGGGGGACCGAGGATGGAACAGAAAAACAGGCAGGCAAACAGTCATGGGCCCGTCACACCGATCCAGACCGAATATGTCCGGGCCCGGGAACGCAAGGAACAGATCAAGAAAGCGCGGAAAATCCGGCTCTACCGGAGGCTCGCCGTCTTCGCCGTTCTTGCGGCGCTGATATTCGGGGGGATGACGTGGTCGCTCGTCGAAAAAAACCAGGCCATCGCCGCCAAGCAGGAAGAGAAAAAAGCCGCACTCGCCGAACTGGAGAAACTCCAGGAAGAAGGCGCAGCCCTGGAGCTTGAACTCGAAAAGCTGGATGACCCGGAATACATCGCCAAGCTCGCCAGGAAGGAATATCTCCTTTCAGAAGAAGGCGAAATCATCTTCACGCTCCCGGATGAGGAGAAAAAAGACAAAGAGAAAAAAGACGGAGACTCCGAGGAGTAAACCGTCAATTATAAATCGCTCTGTGATATCAATAGGAGCTTTTTAGCAGAAGGCTCTATAAACAGAGATTTTAAAAGGGGGACAGCAGCGGCCCGGCAAAACCGGAGTAGCCGCTGCTGTTTTTAATGGGGATTCAGAGGAACAGGAACCTTTTAAACTCTGCAGCGTCCAAGAAATCTGGCCGATTCATTGACACTCTTTGATTGTTGGTTATAATTAGGTCAAGGGACTTGGTCTGTCAAGACCCGGAATATGTATGCATGGCTGTCTGTGACGGCCCGCTTAATCTTTAAGGAGGAGCATTTTTTTTATGTCAATTGAAGTCGGCAGCAAGGTACAGGGAAAAGTAACAGGAATCACCAACTTCGGGGCATTCGTTGAGCTGCCTAACGGGAAGACTGGCCTGGTCCACATCAGTGAGGTTGCAGACCACTACGTCAAGGACATCAATGAGTTGCTCAAGGTCGGCGATACCGTAGAAGTTAAAGTGATGAATGTCGGCAATGACGGGAAAATCGGCCTTTCGATCCGGAAGGCGAAGCCGGAATCCGAGCGTCCTCAGCGTCCGGAGCGCCCGTACCGCCCGCGCGGCGGCAATCGCGGCGGCAACGACCATGGACGCGGAGGAAAAGAAAACTTCGAGCAGAAGATGGCACGGTTCCTGAAGGACAGTGAAGACCGTTTGTCCACCCTTAAGCGCGCGACGGAATCCAAGCGTGGCGGCCGGGGTGCGAGAAGAGGCTGACTTGCTGACTGCTTCGATCGAAAAAAATCTCTGATATAGATGCCCGGGAACAGCCCGGGACCGCTTCAGCGGCCTGACGGATCCACTCCGTCAGGCCGCTTTTTGATTCCGGGAAGAGGCGGACGCCGGCAATACTGAACAGCTCCGGCAGTACATCCATTCCCGCCATCTTCCGCCAACGTTCCACATGAAACAGCCAGACCGGTTCGCCCGGATACAAAAAAACAGGCCCTCCCCGATTGGGGGAGGGCCTGTTTTCGTATGGCGGCGGAGGGGATCGAACCCCCGACCTTACGGGTATGAACCGTACGCTCTAGCCAGCTGAGCTACACCGCCGTGCTTGCGACACTTCCATATCATACAGAGCCGTGCTGCCTGTGTCAATCCTTTTTTTGTTGTCGGGCATAAAAAAGCCTGCCGCGCGATTCGCCGTTTTCCCGCCACCTTCCGAGTATCCGGAAGATTACAAAAAAGAGGCTGATTCCGTCGAAAGTTTCTTCGTCCGGGTTGCCAGGAACAGACAAACTTCCGTACATCACCCCGGTATACTCAGGACACTTGATTCAAAGACGAGGGGGAATCGAATCATGAGATTATTGGGGAATGAGGCATGGCAAAACGCAGGCATGCCATTCAGGCGCTGGGCGGACGCTGTGGCCAGGCGCAAGGTGAAGATCGGGTTCTCGCTGTTTTTCCTGGCTGCGTCGTTTTTCCTTGCCAGGGCGGTGCTTTTTGAGGCGGCGGTGCCTTTCCTATTGCCGGTATGGGCGCTGGCGGCCATCCGCTACCGGAACTACCTGCCGCTCGTCATCATCGGCGGTGGGCTCGGCAGCCTGATGCTCGGGCCTGGACAGATCGCGATCCATATCCTTCAGATCCTGCTGTTCCATTCGATCATCCGTTTCCGGGTTTTCCGGAAATCAGTGCCGGTGACGCTCGGGCTGGTCGTGCTGGTGATCCAGTCACTCTGGCAGACGGCTTCCTACGGCGGTCAGGTTGGAGGGGATGTCTGGTTCCTGATCGCCTGCGAAGCGCTACTGACGGCGTTTATGGCGGTATTCCTGTTCGCGGTGTTCACGCCGGCACACCGATTCCTGCATGAGCGCTGGACGGCGGAGCGGACGGGGGCTGCTTTCCTGGTCGGCGCGCTCATGATCACGGGAATGGGCGGTATGATCTATGGACAGTTCTCGCTTCCGGCCGTGCTGATCCATCTCGCTGTTCTGTTCTCGGTGTCAGCCGGGGGTCTGGCAGCCGGAACGGCCGCGGCGACAGTGATCGGGACGATCGTCAGCGTGTCCGATCTTGAGTTCAGCGGAATGATTGCGCTTTATGCACTGACCGGCTTCTGTGCGGGAATCGCGGCAAAGGCCGGCAAGCTTGGCATCGCCGCAGCCGCACCGCTTGCATCTGTGTTCTTCTATATGTATGACGAGACCTTGCCGCTTGATGATGTCCACTTTATGTCGATGGCGCTTGCCACGCTTCTGTTCCTCTGCATCCCGTCCCGTACACTCGCGTTTGTGCGCAGCCGGGTGAATCCGGACCGCACCGTGCAGTCGGAGCGCCGTAGGCTCTGGCTCGAGGAGAAGATGGACGGCCAACTGCATGATTTCCATCAGTTTGCGCACTTTATGTCACAGCTCGTAAGCGATCACAACGGCAACAGGGAAGACGAGGGACAGCGCCGGCCGCCTTCGATCTGCCAGTCCTGCTTCCGCTATGAAAAATGCTGGGCGGACCCCGAGGATGGAATTGCGCCGCTCCTCGATGAATGGATGAAGGCCCAGGCCTCGCCGAAGCGGGGGGCGAGAATCCGGATGGAGGAGCGGATCGGGTACAAGTGCGTACGCTCCACGGGCCTGATACAGGAACTTGAGGAGGATTATTCCCAGGCCGTTCTGAATAATCAGCTTCACCATGGACGGAAAATGCTTGCGCTCCAGCTTCGCGACATGAGCCGTCACCTGAACGACATGATGATGAATATGAAAGAAGAGATCAAGACATTCCGGCCTGATGAAGAAGAGCTGTCCGCCCGCCTTCACAAGCTGGAAATCCCGCATTTCCAAGTGGACATCCTGTCGGAGGAGCGAGGCGCACGCAAAATCGTCTGCTCGCTGCCTGACCGCAAAAGCGAGTGGGAGACGGAGCGCATGGTCGCGGAGCGGCTCATCATGCCGGTGCTGAACGAGATGTACGGCGAGCCGTTCGAGGTGGAAAAGTCGGTGTTTCTTGAGGATCCGTTCCCGCACTTGCAGGTGACGTTTGTTTCTGCCGTCCGCTTCACGATGGACTATTCGGTCGTGTCTTCTTCCAAGGACGGCACGTTCCACGCCGGCGACTCCCACGAAGTGTTCCACCTCCATGACGGGCTTGCCGCGGTGATCCTGTCGGACGGCATGGGTTCGGATGCACAGGCCTACAGGGAAAGCCGCAAGGTGATCCGGCTCATGAGGGAATGCCTGAACCGGAGAATGGACCCGGAAACGGCCATGCACACGCTTCATTATGTCATGTCGCTCAAGGGCGGGGACGACATGTATGCGACCGTCGACCTGGCGCTGATCGACCTGCAGGACGGCCGGCTCTGGTCGTACAAGGCCGGTTCGATGTCGACCTACATCAGCCGGGGCGGAAAATTGTTCAAGCTTGAGAGTGCCGCGGTACCATTCGGCTTCCTGCCGTCCTTCTCGGTGGACGCAAAGCGCCATGGCCTGAAAGCCGGCGATGTGATTGTCATGATGACTGACGGCATGTTCTCGTCGTCGGTCGCCCCGGAGCAGCAGGAGACCATGCTGGGCGCGGTGCTGTCCCGATGCGAAGACCTTGGGACAGATGGGATGGCGGACTATATCATGCAGGAGATGGGCCGAAAATTCCGGTTGCCGTCGGACGACCGGACGGTGATTGTCATCAAGATCGAGCATACGGTCCAGAAATGGTCAATATTCACGCCGTATTCGACGGTTACCGGGAAGGAAACGGTGGTAAGATGAAAGGAAACGGGAGGAGGGGTGCTGATGGCGGAAGAACTGGAAAGGCAGGCGGCAGATCTGATCCGGGCGCATGGATGGATTCCGGAAGGCCGGCGCGTGCTTGTCGCCTGTTCGGGCGGCCCTGATTCCGTCGCGCTCCTCCATGTGTTGAAACGCCTCGCGGAAGGCAGCGGCTTTACGGTCGGAGCGGCACACGTCGACCATATGCTCCGCGGTGATGAGTCTGAGGAAGATGCACGCTTTGTCCGCGCCATGTGCGCAGGGCTTGGCGTGCCTTTCCATGGAACTTCGATTCCCGTCGGGGAGATTGTGAGGAAAGCGGGCGGCAATGTCCAGGATGTCTGCCGGTCGGAGCGGTACCGGTACTTCGGAGAGGTCATGGAGCAGGAAGGATACGGAGTGCTTGCGACGGCTCACCATGCCGACGATGTGCTGGAGACCGTGCTCATGCGGCTTGCCCGCGGCACGGCGGATGCGGCCCCGGGCATTCCGGCATCCCGGAAATTCGGAAAAGGACTTCTCATCCGGCCGTTTCTTTTAAGTGAAAGAAGGGAAGTCATGGAGTACCTGGAAGCACATGGCCTTCCCTACAGAACGGATCCGAGCAATATGAAGCCGGATTATACACGAAACCGGTTCCGCCACCGGATTGTTCCGCTGATCCGGGAGGAAAATCCCGGGGCAGCCCGCCGTTTCGCCGAGTGGGACCTTGCCAGGAGGGAGGACGAGGCCTACCTCGACGGGCGGGCCCGGGAAGCGTGGGAGGAGATTTCGGAACCCCTTCCCGGGGGCGGATTGACAGTGATGACAGAGGCCTTCTCCCGCGTGCCCTCCGCTTTACAAAGGCGCCTGATTCCCATACTATTAGACTATCTATACCTTTCGGGCCGGCATCCCTCCGGCGCGCGACTGGAATCGCTGATACTCAGTCAGCTGACGCGCACGGAAGGGAGCGGTTCGGTCGATCTCCCGGACGGTTTCCGGCTGGAGCGGGAATACGGAAAGGCCGTATTCCGGAAAGCCGGGCAGGAAGCGGCCGGGAATGCCTGGGAAACGCCGCTGCCCGCCGGCCGCTGGGTGGCAGCAGGCAGCGGCATGCGAATGTTCTGGTCGGACCGGGAATCGGTTCCGGAGCCGGAACCCGCGCCCGGCCGTGAGGTGCTGTATTTCGGGGAGGAGGCGGCCATTCCGCCGCTCTCGGTGCGCCCGCCGCGCGCGGGCGACCGGATTCTCCTTCCGAACATGGCCGAACCGAAGAAAGTGTCACGAATTTTCATCGACGGCAAGATACCGCGCAGCCTGAGGGCGGCGTGGCCTGTCGTTACAGCGGCGGACGGACGCGTTGTCGCAGTTCCGGGCGCCCGGTACGGCAGGGGATTCACCCGGGACGGCCGTAAGGGCGGCCCGTACATATTCATCGTGGAGCAGGCGGCAGATAATGACGCGGACCACGCACAGGAGGAAACCACATGATTGGAAACGATATCGAACAGATTCTCATCTCCGAGGAGGAGCTTCAGGAGAAAATCGCCGAGCTTGGAGCGGCTCTTACAAAAGAGTACGAAGGAAAGTTCCCGCTTGCGATCGGTGTGCTGAAGGGCGCTCTGCCGTTCATGAGCGACCTCATCAAGCGTTTTGACGGCTATGTCGAGATCGACTTCATGGATGTCTCGAGCTACGGCAATGCGACCGTCTCTTCCGGCGAAGTGAAGATCGTCAAGGACCTGAACACCAGTGTCGAGGGACGCGATGTCCTGATCATCGAAGACATCATCGACAGCGGCAAGACGCTCAGCTATCTGATCGACCTCCTCAAATACCGGAAAGCGAACTCCATCAAGATTGTCACGCTGCTGGATAAGCCAACCGGCCGCAAAGTGGACCTGAAGGCAGACATGGTCGGTTTTGAAGTTCCGGATGCATTCGTCGTCGGGTACGGCCTCGACTACGCGGAAAAATACCGGAACCTGCCGTACATTGGGGTCCTGAAGAAAGAGATCTACTCGTTCTGATACAAGCGGACGGTTGAGCGAGAAGGAAATCGGCAGATTAGGGTTTTGGATCGTGTTCCGCGGACCATTTCCAGCCAAAGCCTTTTCTTTTGGCGGCGGTGGGGTCCTGTGATAAGATTTACTATAGTTTTCTTTTAATGGTGAGGAGGCTCGGGATGAACCGAATATTAAGGTATACCATCTTGTACGGCCTGATTTTCCTCGTAATCATGGGGATCTTTGGTTCGTTCAATAACCCGAATACACAAACGAAAAATCTGACGTATAACGAGTTCCTGACGGCTCTGTCCGATGGGGACATCAAAGAGGCGACCATCCAGCCTAACCAGCTGGTGTACGAGGTCCGGGGAACGATGAAAGACGCCAAGGAAGGCGAAACCTTCGTCGTCAATATTCCGCCGGACAACGAGCAGCTGATGAGTGAGATCGATCGCGTGGCGGACCAGTCCGACACCGAGATCACCTTCCTGGCTGCACCTCAATCAAGCGGCTGGGTCCAGTTCCTGACAGGGCTCATTCCGTTCATCATCATCATCATCCTCTTCTTCTTCCTGCTGAACCAGGCGCAGGGCGGCGGCAACCGGGTCATGAACTTCGGCAAGAGCAAAGCCAAGCTGTATAGCGAAGAAAAGAAGAAAGTCACGTTCAACGACGTGGCCGGCGCCGATGAAGAAAAAGCTGAACTGGTCGAGGTCGTTGACTTCCTGAAGGATCCTTCCAAGTTCGACAACATCGGTGCACGCATCCCTAAAGGGATTCTCCTTGTCGGTCCTCCGGGTACCGGTAAAACACTCCTCGCCCGTGCGGTTGCCGGAGAAGCCGGCGTTCCGTTCTTCTCGATCTCCGGTTCGGACTTCGTTGAGATGTTCGTCGGTGTCGGGGCATCCCGTGTGCGTGACCTATTCGAAAACGCGAAGAAAAACGCGCCGTGTATCATCTTCATCGATGAAATCGACGCGGTCGGGCGCCAGCGGGGCGCCGGTCTCGGCGGCGGCCATGATGAGCGTGAACAGACGCTGAACCAGCTTCTCGTCGAGATGGACGGCTTCGGCGAAAACGAAGGGATCATCATCATCGCTGCAACAAACCGTCCGGACATCCTTGACCCGGCGCTTCTCCGCCCGGGACGTTTCGACCGTCAGATCACGGTCGGCCGCCCGGATGTGAAGGGGCGCGAAGCGGTACTGAAAGTCCATGCGCGCAACAAGCCGCTTGCCGACTCCGTCGACCTGAAGGCCATCGCGGCACGTACTCCGGGCTTCTCCGGGGCGGACCTCGAGAACCTCCTCAACGAAGCGGCCCTCGTCGCGGCCCGCCGCAACAAGAAGAAGATCGACATGACCGACATCGACGAGGCGACGGACCGGGTCATCGCGGGACCGGCCAAGAAGAGTCGCGTCATTTCCGAAAAAGAACGCAAAATCGTTGCATTCCACGAGGCCGGCCACGTGGTCATCGGCCTCACGCTCGACGAAGCGGAGATGGTCCACAAAGTGACCATCGTCCCTCGCGGCCAGGCCGGCGGGTATGCGGTCATGCTTCCTAAAGAGGACCGCTACTTCATGACCAAGCCGGAACTGCTTGATAAGGTTTCCGGTCTCCTCGGCGGCCGTGCCGCGGAAGACATTGTCTTCGGCGAAGTCTCGACCGGCGCGCACAATGACTTCCAGCGCGCAACAGGCATTGTCCGCCAGATGGTCACCGAGTACGGCATGAGTGACAAGCTCGGCCCGATGCAGTATGGCCAGAGCCAGGGAGGCAACGTCTTCCTGGGCCGTGACATCGGCTCGGAGCAGAACTACTCCGACAAGATTGCTTACGAGATCGACCAGGAAATGATGGATATGATCAAAGAGCAGTATGCACGGACAAAGAAGATCCTGACCGAGCGCCGCGGGCTGCTTGATCTCATTGCGAACACGCTTCTTGAGAAAGAAACGCTCGACGCACGTGACATCAAGCACCTCGAAGAGCACGGCATGCTTCCGGAGCCGCTTGATGAAGAAGGCGAAGAGCCGGAAACTGAAGGGACGCCGGATTCGACCGGTGCACCGTACGATCCTTCATCGGGAGACCTCCCGCAGGAAGAAGGCTCAAACACCGAGACACCTCAAGGCCCGATCCGTGAAGACCGGAAGGGACCTGGAATCGAATAAGACAATCAGACCGGCGTCCCCTTTTGGGGGTGCCGGCTTTTTTTGCCGGCGGCGGTTGTGATATGATGTTACGGACAATCTCGAATGAATAAGTGAGGAATGGCCATGATTCTGGTAATGGATACCGGGAATACAAATATTGTCCTTGGTGTATACCAAGGGGACGAGCTGAAATACCAGTGGCGGATGGGCACTGACCGCAGAAAGACGGAAGACGAGTTCGGTATGCAGGTGAAATCGCTGTTCACCCATGCCGGACTCGACATGAAGGCGATCAAGGGCATCATCATCTCATCCGTCGTGCCGCCGATCATGTTTGCGCTTGAGCATATGTGTGAGAAGTACTTTGGCCTGACACCGCTCGTCGTCGGGCCCGGCGTCAAAACCGGTCTGAACATCAAATATGAAAACCCGCGAGAAGTCGGCGCGGACCGGATCGTCAATGCGGTAGCCGGCATCCATGAGTACGGAACCCCGCTCATCATCGTCGATTTCGGCACTGCAACAACGCTCTGTTACATCAACGACAAAAAAGAATACATGGGCGGCGTCATCGCACCGGGAATCGGCATCTCGACCGAAGCGCTCTTCGAACGTGCATCCAAGCTGCCGCGTGTGGAACTCGTCCGTCCGGAAAATGTCCTGGGGAAAAATACGGTCGCTGCCATGCAGGCCGGGATCGTCTACGGCTATGTCGGCCAGGTGGAGGGCCTGATTGCACGCATCAAGGAAATGGCGGGCACAGATCCGAAAGTCATCGCGACAGGCGGGCTTGCGCCGCTGATTGCAAGCGAGACAGACGCCATCGACGTCGTTGACGGCCATCTGACACTCAAGGGCCTGAAGCTGATTTACGACCGCAACCAATGAATGAAGGAGATGGATCACATGTCTGATTACATCGTGAAAGGTCTGGCTTTTAATGAAACGATCCGCGTCATGGGCGCGCGCACAACGGAGACCGCAGCTGAAGCACAGCGCCGCCACCAATCCTGGCCGACGGCAACTGCCGCACTCGGCCGGACGCTGACAGGCACGGTGATGCTCGGCTCGATGCTGAAAGGTGACGGCAAGCTGACCGTCAAAGTCGAAGGGGGCGGCCCTGCGGGTGCGATCCTGTCGGATGCCGATGCAAACGGCCACGTCCGCGGATATATATCGGATCCATATGTCCACTTTGACCTGAACAGCCAGGGCAAGCTTGACGTCCGCCGCGCTGTCGGGACAGAAGGGATGTTTTCCGTTGTGAAGGACCTCGGTCTCCGCGACCACTTTACAGGGCAGGTGCCGATCGTTTCAGGTGAAATTGCCGAAGACTTCACCCAGTACCTGACTGTATCCGAGCAGGTGCCTTCCGCGGTTGCGCTTGGTGTACTTGTCAATCCTGACAACACCGTCAAGGCTGCAGGAGGCTTCATCATTCAGGTCATGCCGGGGGCGTCCGATGAAACCATCACCCTCCTCGAGGAAAGGATCACGAAAGCCCGTCCTGTATCCCGGCAGATCGAAGACGGCCTGACACCTGAGGAGATTCTGCAGGAAGTTCTCGGAGCAGAAAATGTCCGGTTTATCGACACGATGCCGGTGTCTTTCGAATGCGACTGCTCCAAGGAGCGGTTCGGCAGCGCGATCAAAGGGCTCGGAGACCAGGAGATCCGTGAGATGATCGAAGAAGACCACGGTGCCGAGGCACAGTGCCACTTCTGCCTTGAAAAGTACCAGTTCTCCGAAGACGAGCTGAGAGGATTTCTAAGTGATGAGAAGGACAAGGAATGAACCGGACCAGCCGGTACGAAAGCGCCGTCTGAAGACAAAACCGGTACTGGCCGTCCTCGGAATTCTGCTTGCCGGCAACCTGCTCTGGTTTACGCTCTGGCTGACAAAGGACGGCGGCAGTGTCATGTCCGCCGGCACAGGGGAACAGGTGGCGTCCGTCGGGAAGGAGACCGTCACGCACGAGGAGTGGATGGCGGCCATGGAAGAACGGGTCGGCCGTGAAACGCTCCGTGAACTCGTCAATCAGAAAGTGATGGAAGCTGCCGCAGGGGAATACGGCATCAAAGTCTCAGAGGACGAGATCGATCTGGAGATCGCCATGCTTCGCACAGGCGGCGAAGGCACCGGGGAACTGACAGGAGAGCCGCTCCGCAAGCAGGTGAAGTCACAGCTGATTCTCGAAAAGGTGCTGACGAAAGACATCATCATCGAAGACGAGGCTGTAGAAGACTATTATGAGGAAAATGAGTCGCTGTATGACGTGAAGCCGTCATATCGGACAGCGGCCATCATTCTGCCTGATCAGTCGGAGGCCGAAAAGGCGCTAGGCGAATTGGAAAACGGATCGTCTTTTGAGGCGCTTGCGCGTGAACGTTCGATCGATCGTGCCTCGGGAAGCCTCGGCGGGATCCTCGGCTATGTCAGTGAGTCTTCGGAAAACGTCGATCCGGCCATCATCAAGGCCGTCAGCGGCATGAAAGCCGGTGAGACCGCCGGCCCAATCGCACTGGCGGACGGGACGGTTGCGCTCCTGAAAGTGACCGACGCCGCCGAAGGCCGCCTGTTCAAGTTCAAGGAAGTCAAAGACCAGATCCGGAGGGAGCTGGCCATCGAGCAACTTCCTCAGTCCGTCACCCCGGAAGCATTCTGGGAAGAGTTCGGGGCGGAATGGATTTACGGAAAGGAATAAGAACCTTAAAAAAGCATGCCTGCCGGCGTGCTTTTGTTTTGCCGTTTTACCTGTTGGAGGTCTTCTGGGTGCTTGGTCATGCCCTGCTTTCTGATCAGCGTGACACCGGCAAAGAAGGGGAATGGGGAACCATGTAGAATTCTACAGATTGACACCTCTGCGCATACATTGATATCATGTAGGAAATAAAGCCTATTAGAATGATAGGGATTGGAGTGATCGGGATGAAAACAAGAGTAGGAAATTCGATTACAGATCTCATCCATCAGACGCCGCTCGTCAAGGTGAACCGCCTGACGGGTGAAAATGATGCAGACATCTACCTGAAGTTGGAGTACTTCAACCCGGGCAGCAGCGTCAAGGACCGGATTGCCCTTGCGATGGTCGAGCAGGCGGAAAAAGAAGGCAAGCTGCAGGAAGGTGGCACGATCATCGAGCCGACAAGCGGCAACACGGGGATCGGGCTGGCCATGGTTGCGGCGGCCAAAGGCTACAAGACCGTAATTGTCATGCCGGACACGATGAGCATGGAGCGACGGAACCTCCTTCGCGCGTACGGAGCAGAACTGGTGCTCACACCTGGCGCGGACGGCATGAAGGGCGCGATCGCCAAGGCGAATGAACTGGCCGAGCAGAATGGCTGGTTCCTCCCTCAGCAGTTCGAGAACTTCTCGAACCCTGAAGTTCATCGTTTGACGACAGGCCCGGAAATCGCGGATTCCCTTGACCGGGTGGATGCGTTCGTTTCCGGCATCGGCACGGGCGGGACCATCACCGGTGCGGGCGGCGTCCTGAAAGAACGCTTCCCTGAAGTGAAGATCATCGCGGTCGAGCCTGAGAAATCTCCGGTCCTTTCCGGCGGCCAGTCCGGGCCCCACAAGATCCAGGGAATCGGTGCCGGCTTCGTGCCGAAGGTGCTCAACACTGAAATCTACGATGAAATCATTCAGGTCTCCGACGAGGATGCCTATGACACAGCGCGCAAGGCCGCACGGCAGGAAGGCATCCTCGGTGGTGTTTCGTCCGGGGCCGCCATCTATGCGGCGCTTGAAACGGCCAAAAAGCTCGGCAAGGGCAAGACGGTCGTCGCCATTATCCCGTCCAACGGCGAACGCTACCTGAGCACACCGCTTTATCAGTTCGACTGATCTCCATACAAAACACCGACAAGAGGGCTCCGGCCCTCTTTTTATTTTGCGCATTTTCCCGGATGTCCCGGCTTCCCTATGGAAAAGCGGTGCCGGTCCGCTGTAAGATGAGGAGAAGAGCGGCGCGGAGCCGCAGTGAATTGGAGGTATGGCAGCATGAGCTTCAACGGCAGCGATGGCCGCTATCAAATCGGCGGCGCATCTATGGACTTCAACAAAGAAACGGTGGTCATGGGCATTCTGAATGTGACGCCCGACTCTTTTTCCGACGGCGGGCGGCATAACGGAACGGACGACGCAGTCCGCAAGGCGCTCCGGATGAGAGATGAAGGAGCGAAGATCATCGATGTCGGCGGCGAGTCGACGCGGCCGGGACATACCGTCATTTCGGTGGACGAGGAACTGTCCCGGATCGTTCCGGTGATCGAACGGCTAAAGGACGAGGAGGGCATTTGCCTGTCGGTCGATACGTACAAGGCGGAAGTGGCCAAGGGCGCGCTCGATGCGGGTGCACATATCATCAATGATATCTGGGGGGCAAAACGCGAACCGGACATTGCCGGAATTGCCGCGGATCGGGATGTGCCGATGATCCTCATGCACAACCGGGAAGAAGCGGAATATCACGATTTTTGGCCGGACGCGAAGGCGGATCTTGAAGAAAGTATTAAAATCGCAAAAGATGCCGGCGTCAGCGACCGCAACATCTGGCTGGACCCGGGCATCGGCTTCGCCAAGTCGACAAATGAGAACATCCTTATGATGCAGCACCTGGATGACCTTGTCGCGATGGGCTATCCGGTGCTGCTCGCCACATCCCGCAAACGCATGATCGGCAACATTCTGGACCTTCCGGTGGATGAGCGTATGGAAGGCACGGGCGCGACCGTCTGCTACGGTATTGATAAAGGCTGCCATATGATCCGTGTCCATGACGTGAAGGAAATTACCCGCATGGCGAGGATGATGGATGTGCTCACCGGCAAGTCGGCGTATAAAGGAGATTTGTGATGGACTACATTCATCTGCATGAGATGCAGTTTTACGGTTATCACGGCGCATTGCCGGAAGAAACGAAAATCGGCCAGCGCTTCACGGTCTCGCTGTCCCTTGCCGTCAGCCTTGAAGAAGCGGGGCGCACGGATGACCTGGACAAGACCGTGAATTACGCGGAAGCCTATGCGGTCGTTAAGGAGATTGTTGAAGGGGAGCCCGTGAAGCTGATCGAGTCGGTTGCGGAGCGGATCGCATCGGCGATTCTGACAGGATTCGGGGAGAAGGTCGGGGGATGCCGGGTGCGCGTCATCAAGCCTGACCCTCCGATCCCGGGTCATTACCGGGCAGTCGAAGTGGACATCACGAGAGGGCGGTTCTCATGAATACCGCTTATCTGTCTGCCGGTTCCAATATGGGAGACCGTGAGGACTATCTGCGAGAAGCGGCTGCCCGGCTAAACGGCCTCCCCGGCACGGAGCTGGACCGCCTTTCTTCCATTTATGAAACCGATCCTGTCGGTTACGAGGACCAGGCTGCATTCCTCAACATGGTGTTCAAGATTCGCACATCACTTGGAGCGGAAGAGCTGCTGGATGCGTGTCTTGGTATCGAGGCGGAGATCGGCCGTGTGAGGACGGTGCGATGGGGGCCGAGGGTGTGCGACCTTGACATTCTGCTGTTCAATGATGAAAATATGGAAACGGAGAAACTGACCGTCCCGCATCCGCGTATGCATGAGCGGGCGTTCGTTCTCGTACCGCTCCTCGAAGTGGATCCGGAACTCGCGGACAGGCTTAAGCGCCGCTTTCCGGGCTTCCCAGGAGTCGACCTCGAGGACGGGATCCGGCTTTATCAATCGATTGAAGGACCGGCCGCTTTCCTTGAAGGCAAATGAGCCGGTTTCCTATATAGCAGTCTGCCCGGAATCGGGGCAAGGCAGGAGGGAATGAAATGAACGAAACACGCAAGCCGTTCAAGATCGGGGACATCACGATGGACAACCGTGTTGTCCTCGCTCCGATGGCGGGCGTCTGCAACTCCGCATTCCGGCTGACCGTCAAGGAGTTCGGCGCCGGCCTCGTGTACGCTGAGATGATCAGCGACAAAGGCATCAACCAGCGGAATGAAAAGACGATGGAGATGCTGTACATCGACGAGCGCGAATATCCGCTTTCGCTGCAGATCTTCGGCGGTGATAAGGAAAACCTTGTCGAGGCGGCAAGATATGTCGATCAGTATTCGAATGCCGACATCATCGATATCAATATGGGCTGCCCGGTCAACAAGATTATCCGATGCGAGGCGGGGGCCAAGTGGCTGCTCGACCCGGACAAGATCCACGAAATGGTGTCGGCCGTCGTGAGTGCCGTAGACAAGCCCGTCAGCGTCAAGATGCGCATAGGCTGGGATGATGAACATCTCTACGGTGTGGAAAACGCCAAGGCAGTCGAAGCGGCCGGCGGAGCGGCAATTGCCGTCCATGGCCGGACGCGTGTGCAATTGTACGAAGGCAAGGCAGACTGGAACTGGATCCGTAAGATGAAGGAAGCGGTGAACATTCCGGTGATCGGCAACGGTGACGTCGAGACGCCGCAGGATGCCGGTCGTATGCTGGATGAGACGGGTGTTGACGGTGTCATGATCGGCCGGGCTGCCCTCGGTGACCCGTGGATGATCTACCGCACGGTCAAGTACCTCGAAACAGGAGAGCTGATCGGGATGCCGTCCGTGAAGGAGAAGATCGACGTCTGCCTGCTGCACTTCGACCGCCTCGTGAAGCTGAAGGGCGAATACGTCGCGGTGCGCGAGATGCGCAAGCATGCCTCATGGTACCTGAAGGGGATCCGGGCAAATGCAGGAATCCGCAAGGGGATCAACCAGGCGGAGACCGGGGATGAGCTGAGGACACTCCTTCTCGGCTTTGCGAGGGATATGGAGAATCAACCGGCCGCCGCTAGCGCCGTCTGATGGAATGGGCTGCCACTTTTGTGGCGGCTTTTCTTTTGAGGAAACGGCGTGAGACATCTTTCGGGGTAAATATATGTGAAGAAACAGCATGGATTGTGTACAATGAACGCATGACTGTAAACCTGTGTACGGACTGACAAAGGAGAGGAAGACATGTCGCACCTGGACGAATTAAATGACCAGCTCGTGGTCAGACGCGAGAAAATGACGGAGATAAGGGAAAAGGGACTGGATCCGTTCGGTTCCCGCTTCGAGCGGACACACCTGACATCCTGCATTAAGGAAGACTTCGGGGAAAAGACAAAAGAAGATCTGGAAGCAGAATCTCACGAGGTATCGGTCGCCGGCCGGATCATGACAAAACGCGGCAAGGGCAAGGCCGGCTTTGCGCATATCCAGGACCTGGACGGGCAGATCCAGATCTATGTCCGCAAAGACGACATCGGCGAAGATGCCTATGAACTGTTCACGGGAGCGGACCTCGGAGATATCATTGGCGTGACCGGAGCGGTATTCCGCACGAAGGTCGGCGAACTGTCCGTCCGGGCAAACAGCTTCACGTTCCTGACAAAAGCGCTCCGCCCGCTGCCGGACAAGTTCCACGGACTCAAGGACGTCGAACAGCGCTATCGCCAGCGCTACCTGGATCTGATCACTTCAGAGGAAAGCAAAGAGACCTTCATTACGCGGAGCAAGATTATCCGCTCGATCCGCCACTATCTGGACGGCCAGGGCTATCTGGAAGTCGAGACCCCAATGCTGCACAGCATTGCGGGCGGTGCGGCGGCGCGCCCGTTTATTACGCATCACAATGCACTCGACATGGAACTCTATATGAGGATCGCGATTGAGCTGCACCTGAAGCGCCTCATCGTCGGCGGACTGGAAAAGGTGTACGAAATCGGCCGCGTATTCCGGAACGAAGGCATCTCGACCCGCCACAACCCGGAATTCACGATGCTCGAGCTATATGAGGCGTATGCCGACTACAAAGACATCATGGAGCTGACGGAGAATATCATCTCGAACGCCGCGCAGGAAGTGCTCGGCACGACGAAAGTGACCTACGCCGGTGAAGAAATTGACCTGTCCCCGGGCTGGAAACGGGTTCACATGGCGGACATTGTCAAGGAGTACACAGGCGTCGACTTCTGGAAGCAGATGACGCAGGAAGAGGCACAAGCACTTGCGAAAGAGCATGGAGTGGAAGTGAAGCCGACTATGGAAGTCGGCCACGTCCTGAATGAGTTCTTTGAGCAGAAGGTCGAGGAAGAGCTTGTCCAGCCGACATTCGTCTTCGGTCATCCGGTCGAGATTTCCCCGCTTGCGAAAAAGAACCCGGACGACGAGCGGTTCACGGACCGCTTTGAGCTGTTCATCGTCCGCCGGGAGCACGCGAACGCGTTCACCGAGCTCAACGACCCGATTGACCAGCGCGAGCGCTTCGAGGCACAGATGGTCGAGAAGGAGCAGGGCAACGACGAGGCGCATGAGATGGACGACGACTTTATCGAAGCGCTCGAGTACGGCATGCCGCCGACGGGCGGACTCGGTATCGGTATCGACCGGCTGATCATGCTGCTGACGGATTCCCCGTCGATCCGCGACGTCCTGCTGTTCCCGCAGATGCGCAAGAAAGACTGAATCATGATCGCCTGTTTTCCCTGCGGGGAAGGCAGGCGTTTTTTATTTTGTTCCGGAAGTTGATGCTGTACTGAATTGCCCGGTGAAATGAAAGATTCCGACTATGATTTTTGGGCTTGCGCACTTCATTTTGCGGTGGTATAGTTATCAACGTTGCGCTTCTGATACGGACATCGCATCGGGCGAGAACGAAAAAAGTTATAAAAAGTTGTTGACTTGAACTTCGCAGCGTGTTATATTAGTAAGGTCGCTGTCAAACAACGACAACAACACAATGAACCTTGAAAACTGAACAGCAAAAC
>NZ_LQNT01000013.1 GCF_001619585.1 Bhargavaea cecembensis | reverse complement strand
ATATCATTTGTTCCGTTTCCCCGACGGGGGTCGGGTTCCGGGAACTCATTTCATCAGCGTTTTGCTGTTCAGTTTTCAAGGTTCATTGTGTTCATCGCGTGTTGCCTCTCGGCTGTTGGCGACTTTACTATCTTAACACCCTCTCTCAGGAGTGTCAAGAAGTTTTTTTAGGCCGCTTGGCCCGTCCCTTAAGGACAAGAACTACTATACATGATAGGGCCGGCGGAAATCAACCCCTTTTCCCAAGAAAGAGTTTTCTGATTTTCCGCCCGTCCAAAACAAACAATGTAATCCCGGCCAGGACGATGAGTCCGCCCACGATCTGTGTAGGGATCAGAGTCTCGTTAAAGATGTAGTATGCCAGCACTGCCGCGCCTACAGGCTCAAACAGGATGGCAATTGAAATGACGTTTGTACTCACATAGCGAAGTGACCAGTTAAACAGGGTATGTCCAAACAGGTTTGGCAGAATGGCAAGCATCGCAAACCAAAACCAGTCCATCGCCGGATAAGGGCCGAACCGCTCGCCGGCGGCAATCACATAGAAGAATATTGCAATCGTGCTTACGCTGTAAACGATAAATGTATAGGTAATGAGGGAAATCCTCTTCCTGACATCCTGGCCGAACAACAGATATCCGGTAATCAGTGCACAGGCAGCCAGTGCCAGCATATCCCCGAAAAACGCTTCCCCACCCAGACGGAAGTCCCCCCAACTGATGAGGACACTTCCGCCGATGGCAATCAGTCCGGAGAGGATGGTCTTTAACGTAAGCTTCTCTTTAAAGAACAGGTATGTCCCTGCAAAGGCAAAGATCGGCTGAAGTGTCACGAGGACAGTCGAACTTGCCACCGATGTGTAATTCAGTGATTCAAACCATAGAATAAAATGAAACGCCAGAAAGACGCCTGCAATTACTGAAAAAAGCCAGTCTCTCTTGGAAATCAGCTTCACTTCATGTCTGTACTTAAGCAAAAAGGCCGGTGCCATAACAAGAACTGAAAACAGCATCCTGTAAAATGCGGTCACTCCTGAATCAGCAGAAACCAGCTTCACGAAAATGGCGGAGAAAGCCAGCGTGATGACACCGACCATGATCGGAATATATGGATGAATTGGAGGTTTGTCCACTTGCACATCTTCTCTCTTATATATAAAAGTCTTTCCCGGCGTTTCGCGCCAGCCCGGGAAGTGAATACAGATTATAGCCTAACAGAATTGGCGCCGTCTGCCCATAGTTGACGGAAAAGGGGGAATCCTATGGATTACTTGTTCGATACACGGTTGATTGAGACCGGTGTCCTTTTCAAGTTGGGCTTTTCAGGGTTGCTCAGTCTGGTCATCGGAATTGAGCGTGAGCTGAAGCGCAAGCCGGTCGGTCTGAAAACAAGCGTGGTCATCGCCACGTTCAGCTGTCTTCTGACAATCATCTCAATCGAGACTGCATACTCCACCCCGCCGCGCGACGACATCAATATCACGATGGACCCGCTCCGGCTCGCCGCTCAGATCGTCAGCGGCATCGGTTTTCTCGGAGCGGGAGTCATACTGAAGCGGGGCAATGATAACATCACCGGCCTTACTACGGCAGCAATGATTTGGGGAGCCGCAGGCATCGGAATTGCAGTAGGTGCGGGATTCTACATTGAAGCGGCCGTAGCTGTCGCAATCGTCATGATTGGCGTGGAGTTCCTCCCTCCCCTCATGAATATTGTGGGGCCAAAAAGACTTCGGGTAAAGGAATACACCCTTGTCACGGTTGTATCAGGGAGGGAAAATATCGAGGAACTCATCCGCTGCCTGGGGACACATGGCGCCGATCCGGAAAACATCAGGATGAAGATGATAAATGATGAAGGGCAACTCCCCGGCAGTCATGAAGTGGAGCTAAGGTTGTCCGTGCAGCCGAAAGTGAACTCATCCGAAATTTATGCCTGGCTGCATGAGCTTGACTACATCAGAGACGCAGAACTGACCGCAACACAATAACCGGAGGTGCACAATGAAAGAATTCTGGACGCTATTGAAGCAGGGAAATAAGCCTTCTCTTCTCGCGGCTGTCGTCAATACCTTTATCGCACTTATGAAAGGTGCAGGCTTTCTATTTACCGGTAATGTGGCACTCTTTGCCGAGACCATGCACTCGTTCGGAGACGCCGCCAACCAGTATTTCGTCTATGTCGGTTCAGCCCTATCGAAGAAAGCGCCGACCCGGCGCTTTCCGAATGGATTCGGGCGAATCGTCAACCTCGTCTGCCTGTTTGCAGTAGTCATCGTAGGCATCATGGCTTACGAGACAATCAAAGAAGGATGGCACCATATCTTCCATCCGTCGGAATCCAGCGGCTTCTGGATCAGTTTCACCATTCTCCTGATTGCCACTCTTCTTGAATTTTTCGTTCTGTATAAGGCGGGCAAGGAAATTCTGCATGATGCCGGCATCAAGGGCGGCCCGCTTGCACCGGTCACTTCCAGCTTCGCCAACCTGAAATATGCCCGTCCCGCGACAAAGCTGGTCTTCATGGAAGACACCGTTGCAACGGCAGGCGGTCTGCTTGCCCTCATTGCGGTAGTATTGGCGAAACTCTTCGGACTTAACTGGACTGAGGGTGTCGCCTCTGTCCTGATCGGTGCCATGATGTTCTACGTGGTCGGCATTATCTTCCTCGAAAATGCCCGCGGAGCAATCGGGGAGACGGACGAAGAGATGCTGAACCATATCGCTTTCCTTCTCGCGGAGGATAAGGATGTCCGGGACCTTCAAAAAGTGGAGGTCATTAAGGAAGGAGAATCCCTTCACGTCGAAGTCGTTGCCGAAATTGACAAGACGCTCTCTTTCGAGAAAGTCGACGATATTCGTGACAGGCTGCTCGATCTGATCGCAAGCCAGCGGAATGTTGCAGATGTCACCATCTCATTTGACGAGGACGATGGCATTAAGACCTGGAAACGTGATGGCCTTGGCAACAGGCCGACACCAGAAGACCTTGGAAAATTGCACTAAGAATATAAAAAGTTGCCGGTTCTGCAGAACCGGCAACTTTTTTATCTCTGTATTACAGGCTGTTATTCAGAATAGATTCTACTTCTTCCTTCTCGAGAGCAGCGAATTGGCCTACCGGAGCACCTGAATAGGATTTTTCCGCCATCAGGCTGATATTCTTGTCATCGATTCCGTAATCGGCAAGACGCTCCGGCGCTCCGATGGACGACCAGAAACTGCGGAGCCGGCTGACACCTTCAAGCGCAATTTCCTCGGTTGTTTTCCCTTCCGGATCAACGCCAAACACATTGACAGCCAGCTGTGCAAAGCGCTCCGGCCGGGTACCCTTGCGGATATTGTACTTCATCCATTCCGGGAACAGGATCGCAAGTCCGCCGGCATGGGGGATATCATAGATTGCAGAAACCGCATGCTCGATATTATGCGTTCCCCAGTCTCCCCTGTAGCCCATCTCCAGGAACTTGTTGAGCGCGATTGTTCCTGCGAACATAATAGTCCCGCGGAGTTCTGTATTCTCCATATCCTCCATCAGTTTCGGTGCCGTCCGGATAATTGCCCTCAGCACACCTTCGCACATTTCATCCTGCACGGGTGTATTGACCGCATTGTTGAAATACTGTTCAAAGATGTGGGACATCATATCCACGATGCCGTAGACGGTCTGATCTTTCGGAACGCTTGTTGTGTAGGCAGGGTCCAATATGGAGAACTTCGGGAAATTCTGGGGGCCGCCCCAACCGTACTTTTCCTGTGTTTCTTCATTTGTAATGACGGATCCGGCATTCATCTCGGAACCTGTCGCAGCAATAGTGAGGACCGTGCCAATCGGCAACGCTTCTTCAGGGATCGCTTTTCTCGTGACGAGATCCCATGCATCACCGTCATATTTTGCAGCAGTTGCAATCAGTTTGGAGCAGTCGATGACAGATCCCCCGCCTACTGCAAGGACGATATCGATCCCCTGCTCTTTACAGATGGCGGCACCCTTTTCGGCAGTTGTCACACGAGGGTTCGGTTCCACACCGGACAATTCGTGAACCTCGGCACCAATCTCCCCCAGTTCTCGCATGACATCATCATAAACTCCGTTCCGCTTGATGCTGCCTCCGCCGTATACAAGCAGGACCTTCTTGCCATACAGCGGCAATTCAGTTTTAAGTTTCTCGATCTGGCCTTCGCCGAAAATCAGTTTGGTCGGGTTTTGAAATGTGAATGAGTTCATTTCCTCGCCTCCTCCGGTATATTTTCTCATGAAGAACAGATGTTTTCCATTGTTCCGTCATCTTCCAGGCGCATAATCTTCGGGCCATGCGTCTATCCTATGGGTTGAGGAGGTGGCCTTATATGGAAGCTTTCCGCAAGATCGCTCTTGCCCTTACCATCATCGGTGCCCTTAACTGGGGCCTGGTATCGCTGTTCGATTTCGATGCCGTTGCAACGCTGGCCGGTGGCAGAGATACCATCATGGCCCGCATCATCTATGGAATCGTCGCAATCGCCGGCCTGGTGAGTCTCAGCTACCTGTTCAGGGATGAACCGGAACGGCACCATCGGATTGAGCGTGACGATTACGAATGGCAGACACGACCGCCTGCAGGGATGATGGAAGAGAAATGACAAAAGGACCGTCCCCTTTACGGGGACGGTCCTGACTTGTTACCTCACGCCCAGCCGCGGAAACGGGCAGCTTCAGCGGTTCTGCGGATGCCGACCATGTATGCAGCGAGACGCATATCAATGTTGCGGGATTTGGCTGTGTTATAGACATTTTCAAATGCCTCGGTCATCTTCTGGTAAAGCTTCTCATGGACCTCTTCTTCCGTCCAGTAGTAGCCCTGGTTGTTCTGGACCCATTCGAAGTAGGAGACGGTGACGCCGCCTGCACTTGCAAGAACATCCGGAACGAGGAAGATTCCGCGCTCGGTCATGATCTTTGTTGCTTCTGATGTGGAAGCACCGTTGGCCGCTTCAACGACGATTTTTGCTTTGATGTCGTGTGCATTGCCTTCATGGAGTTGGTTTTCAAGTGCTGCAGGAACGAGAATATCACAGTCCAGCTGGAACATTTCATCGTTCGTAATCGTGTCTTCGAACAGAGTCGTCACCGTACCGAAGCTGTCCCGGCGGTCCAGAAGATAGTCGATATCCAGGCCATCAGGGTTATGAAGTGCTCCGTACGCATCCGAAATTGCGATGACTTTTGCACCGGCGTCGTGGAGGAACTTGGACAGGTAGCTTCCGGCGTTGCCGAAGCCCTGGATGATGACGCGTGCGCCTTCGACTTCGATGCCGATGCGCTTTGCAGCTTCGCGGATCGAGATGATGACGCCTTCCGCAGTTGCACGGTCACGTCCCTGTGAACCGCCGAGGACGATCGGCTTGCCCGTGATGAAGCCCGGGGAGTTGAATTCGTCGATCCGGCTGTATTCATCCATCATCCAAGCCATGATCTGTGCGTTGGTCATGACGTCAGGCGCAGGAATATCCTTTGCAGGACCCATCACCTGGCTGAGCGCACGGACATATCCGCGGCTCAGGCGCTCGAGTTCTCCCATGGACATTTCACGGGGATCACAGATGATGCCGCCCTTGCCGCCGCCATATGGCAGGTCAACAATACCGGCCTTCATCGTCATCCACATTGCCAGCGCTCGGACTTCATCAGCCGACACGCCCGGATGGAAACGCACGCCGCCCTTTGTCGGACCGACTGCATCGTTGTGCTGTGCACGGTAACCCGTGAAAACTTTTACTTTTCCGTCGTCCATGCGGATCGGAATCCTGACTTCGGTCATACGGATCGGCTCTTTCAGCAGATCGTACATGCCTTCATCGTAGCCCAATTTATCCAATGCTTCATGGATCACTTTTTGTGTGGAGGTAACAAGATTTGTGTTCTCGCTCATGGTATTGATTCGCCTCTTTAAATCATATTAGTTGCTCGGCAATATTGTAACATAGTTCACCGGTTCGATGTCGACTTAAGTTCACAATTCATACACAGTCGATTATGCCGCAAATACCTCGCGGATTTTGCCGAGAGCCCAGTCAATTTCTTCTTTCGAGATAATGAGCGGAGGAGCAAAGCGGATGACCGTGTCATGTGTCTCTTTGCAGAGAAGGCCAAGCTCTTTCAGCTTCTCGCAATAAGGACGCGCTTCGTTATGCAGCTCGAGGCCGATAAAGAGTCCGCGGCCCCTTACTTCCTTGATATCCGTGTTGTCGATTTTGCTCAGTTCTTCCATGAAGTATTCACCGAGTTCAAGAGCTTTTTCCGCCAGGTTCTCTTCTTCAAGCACCTCAAGGGAAGCGATCGAGACTGCGCAGGCCATCGGATTTCCACCGAATGTGGAGCCGTGGGAACCCGGATTGAATACGCCGAGGACATCCTTGTCTGCAGCCACGCAGGAAATTGGGAATACTCCGCCGCCGAGAGCCTTGCCGAGAATATACATGTCCGGGTCAACATCTTCCCATTCACAAGCGAACATTTTGCCTGTCCGTGCCAGCCCCGCCTGAATTTCATCTGCGATGAAGAGGACGTTGTTTTCACGGCAGAATTCGCGTGCCTCTTTAAGGAAACCTTCACGCGGAATGATGATGCCTGCCTCGCCCTGAATCGGCTCGAGAATAATTGCGGCGGTATTGCCGTTGACAGCGCCTTTAAGTGCTTCGAGATCACCGTAATCGATATGGACGATGCCCGGCAGCATCGGACCGAAGCCGCGCTGATATTCAGGATCGGATGACATGGATACAGCAGTCATCGTACGGCCGTGGAAGTTGCCGTTGCAGACGATGATTTCAGCCTTGCCCTCTTCAACGCCTTTCACATCATAAGCCCAGCGGCGCGCCGCCTTGAAAGCAGTTTCGACTGCTTCTGCTCCCGTGTTCATCGGCAGGACCATTCCCTTGCCGGTGAGACTGCTGACTTTCTCATACCATGGAGCCAGCTGGTCATTGTGGAACGCACGCGACGTCAGCGTTACCTTGTCTGCCTGGTCCTTCAGCGCCTGGATGATTTTCGGGTGGCGGTGGCCTTGGTTCACTGCGGAATAAGCAGAAAGCATATCCATATACTTGTTTCCTTCAGGATCCTTTACCCAAACCCCTTCTGCTTCGGAAATGACGATCGGCAGCGGATTATAGTTTCTCGCACCATACTTGTCCGTCTGTTCAATGATCTGCTGTGTCTTTGTCATCCTTCTCATCCTCCCTCATATAAAAGGCGGACTCACACTGAGCGGTCCGCCATGAATAGTTAATAGTATAGACCTTTTTCGTTGATCAGTGCATCTCGGAAACGGTTTTCGCCTGCATATGAAGCGCAAGGTAGTCAGGTCCGCCCGCTTTCGAGTCGGTTCCGGACATGTTGAATCCGCCGAATGGCTGGTAGCCGACAACTGCAGCCGTGCAGCCTCGGTTGAAATAGAGGTTTCCGACGTGGAAGTCTTCGCGCGCCTTTTCAAGATGGAAACGGTTATTGGAGATCACCGCACCTGTCAGGCCATAGTCGGTGTTGTTGGCAATATCGATCGCTTCGTCAAAGTCTTTCGCTTTTGTGAAGGCGACAACCGGCCCGAAGATTTCTTCCTTCATGATGCGGGCTTCCGGATCGACATCTGCGAAGATTGTCGGGTTGACGAAGTAACCTTTGGAATCGTCACCTGTACCGCCATGAACAAGACGCCCTTCATTCTTGCCGATTTCGACATAGTCGAGAATCTTGTCATACGACGCTTGGTCGATGACAGGCCCCATGAAGTTGTTGTAGTCTTCCGGGTCTCCGACTGTAAGTTCTTTAGTCAGCTCAGCTACACGATCCAGCACCTGGTCATAGACGTCGCTCACGATTACTGCGCGCGAACATGCCGAACATTTCTGGCCGCTGAAGCCGAATGCGGATTTGACGATCGACTGTGCAGCCAGTTCGAGGTCTGCATCGCTATCAACGACAATCGTGTCCTTGCCGCCCATTTCCGCGATGACCCGCTTGAGCCAGATCTGTCCTTCCTGGACTTTTGCAGCGCGCTCGAAGATGCGTACGCCAACGTCACGGGAACCTGTGAAGCTGATGAAGCGTGTTTTTGGATGATCGACGAGATAATCACCGATATCACGGCTGGATCCCGGCACAAAGTTGATGACGCCCGCAGGGAGGCCTGCCTGTTCCATAAGTTCTACAAACTTATAGGCGATAACGGATGTATTGGATGCAGGCTTCAGGAGAACCGTATTCCCCGTAACCGCAGCGGCAACTGCCGTACCCGCCATGATGGCGAATGCGAAGTTCCAAGGAGAGATGACGACGCCGACTCCAAGCGGGATGTAGTTGAATCGGTTGTCTTCGCCCGGACGCTGTGCGATCGGAACACCGTCTTTCATGGCGATCATCTGACGGCCGTAATATTCGAGGAAGTCGATTCCTTCAGCCACATCAGCATCCGCCTCAGGCCAAGGCTTGCCTGCTTCCTTGGACAGGAGCGCCGAAAGCTCGAACTTGCGGCGGCGTGCAATCGCTGCTGCACGGAAAAGGATATCCGCGCGGACTTCAGGATTCACTTTGCGCCAGGTTTTGAATGTCTCTTGTGCAACCTGCATGGCTTGTTCCGCATGATCCTGGGTAGCCTTCGATACATATCCGATGATTTCTTCACGGTTGGAAGGGTTGAAGTTTTCCATTTTATCATCGGTATAGATGCGTTCTCCCCCGATGATGAGCGGAATCTCCTGACCGAGGTACTCTTTGACTACGTTGAATCCCTGCTCGTATGCACGTCGGTTCTCTTCATTCGTGAAGTCTGTAAGTGGCTCGTGTTTGTAAGGAATCAATTGAACTCCTCCTCCTGGTTATAATCGAGACGCTAAAAATATTTGCGCTCTTTTCATTTCACACTTATAATAATGCAAAAGATCATTGCGAATTTCAAGTCTAATCATTTGAAAAACGCAAAAAACTATTTTTGAGGTGGACCATGGCTATCGAAAAAGACGCGCTATGGCCCTTCTACGAATTCGCCGTGGAGCATGCCGCACTTGGCATCCACGCCGTTGACATGAATGGAAGGACCGTCATCTACAACGAAAAAATGAAACAGATCGAGGGACTTGACCTCGACGACCTTGCTGACCGGAGCGTGCTGGATATGTTCAGGTTCGGCCAGGAGGAAAGCACGATCATGAAAGTCATCAGGAGCGGGGAACCGGTACGGAATGTAAAGCAGACCTACTGGAACCGGAACGGACAGGAAATCACAACCGTCAATGACACCTATCCGGTCGTCGGGCCGGATGGGATGATCGGAGCGGTGGAGCTGGCCCGGGACGTGACCACGCTTGAGAAGTTTGTTCATCAGCCGCTCCGGACCTACGATGAGACCATTACGTTCTCTTCCATCACAGCTGAAAGCGAGGCGATGAAATCTGTGGTCGCCACCGCAAAAAAAGCTGCAGATGCGCATCTGCCTGTTTTACTGACCGGGGAAACAGGCACAGGTAAGGATCTTCTGGCCGGAGCCATGCACAGCAGTTCGGCAAATGCCGGAAGCCCGTACTATACGCTCTTTTGTCCGGGGCTCGACTCCGCCGACATCCACCGTATCCTGAAAGCGATCAGTAAAGATAAAACCTGTACGGTCTTCTGTGACCGGATTGATCTCATGCCGGTAAAGCTGCAGGAAGAACTGCTCAAGGAACTGGAATCACTCGGTGATGACTCCAGGCAGTTTATTGCAAGCATTGGCGGAGATGCATTCGATCTGATTGCAAACGGATCGTTATTGAAGGGACTTTACTATTTCTTCTCGTCCATCACCATTTATATCCCGCCGCTCAGAAAGCGGATGGACGACCTGTGGCCGTTCATCGATGATTACCTGGAGCGCCACCGCCAGCGTTTCGGTTCAGCGGTAAAGGGCCTCTCCCCCTTGGTTCGGGAGACGTTCGATTCCTATACGTGGCCGGGTAACCTGAAGGAGGTCGAACTGCTTCTGGAAGAGATCACTTCCCTTTTGACGACGGAGACCGAGATCACCCAGGAGTTGCTGCCCCACCACTTCAAACTGAAGGTGCAGGAGGAATTCTCCCCTGCCAAGCGTCCTCAGGACTTCGTCATGAGTGAAGGGCAGGAGTTTCTTCCATTGGACGTTTACCTGCGCGAAGCGGAAGATTATTATTTGTCCAAAGTGATGAATGTGTTTGAAGGGAATGTCACGAAAGCTGCACATGCACTCGGCATGAGCCGCCAGAATCTCCAGTACCATCTGAAGAAGATCCGCAACGGCCAATAAATGAAGGGGCCGTCTTTACGAAAAAAAAGCAAGGAAGCCGCCGGTTGCTGCCGGTTAGGCTTCCTTGCTTTTTGTTATTGGCCGGACTGGCGAATCCAGTCCTGGAGTTTGTCGCGGAGCGTGTTGAATCCGTCCGGTTCACGCTCATCGATGCGGTCCTGGAGGGATTTTCTCGGGCGATCCTCGCGGCGTGTCTGCGGACGTTCCTGAAGAGCGCGGAGCGAGAGGCTGATCTTGCCTGCCTCCTCATCGACGTCGAGCACTTTCACCTGTACTTCTTCCCCGACCGTCAGGTAATCATTGACGTCCTTAACGAAACCATAAGTGATTTCGGAAATGTGGACGAGGCCTTGTGTATCCTTGTCCAGGGCGATAAATGCCCCGTATGGCTGAATGCCGGCAACCTTTCCGGTTACGACATCTCCCGTCTGATAATTGCTTGCCATAAATACCGCTCCCAATCGCTTTGATTTACGAATCTGCCATTTGGCCATTGCAAATTATACCATACGGGAGTGCTTACGGCAAAAAGCGGTCGGGATTACGGGGCGTCCTGGCGGTCTACCAGCCAGAGGCCTTCAGGAGTGTAAGTCAGCCAAATCTGCTTCTGTTCGAAACCGGAGAATGGCTGGACATTGACTGGGGCTCTAACACCGGTTTCGTGAGGCACGACCTCGTATTCAGAAAATGAGAGGTGTACTTCTTCAAGCGCTTCTGTCTTTACTGTTTTCAACAACTTAGTGATATAAGCCGGGTTTCCGTCTGAAGCAAGTATTTCCATCATGTTTAAATCTTCTCTGTCAGCCGCCAATAATGCGAGTGCAGCCACCATAACCGGAGTGCTGTCCAATAGCAATGACCGATCGCCAGCAGCCGTCAGGTCCCGATACAAAGTTTCCGTCCTTACCCGAAAATCAGAGTTTCCGAAAGAACCATCCAGAAAAACATGATCGTCTATTTCTGAATATCGGTCATGCCCTTCACGCGCACCTTTCAGTGCAGATTGATAACTTGCTGTTACCAGCAGATCATAAGATTTCGACCGCTTCCATCCGGTCTTTTCCATCTCGGCCACGACCGGCGCCAATAATTTCCCGGAAGGAGACTCGGGCCGTCCGGCCAGTCGCTTCCAGAGCTCCCTCCGTTCCGCCAAAACTTTTCCGTCTTCTCCGAACACCCTGCCGCTCTCGCCTCCAAACACGAATTCCCCAAAATACCGAACAGCCAATTCTTCCGGCATTCTCCACTGATCACTTGTCTTCCTATCACCGGCCAGCTCTTCCAGTTTGATCAGTGTTTCTTCCAGTACAACCGGCTCTTGATCAGAAATTTTCTGCAGAGGCACCCTTTCTGCCACCCTTACTACCCTTGCTACCGACTCTTCAAGTCCATCCGCATGTTCTCCAAGGGTCGGCAGTTTTTCGGGAATCACATATACATGATCACCAAAGCGAATGATTTCTTCCGACAAATCGTAGCCTTCTTGCTCCATCAGCTGCAGAGCGTGCCGGAGGGATTCGGGATATTCATCGGCATTGGCGAGGAAGCCTTCTTTATCAAATTTCTCGCCATGAATTGCAGCCTCTATAAAATTCATGTGTTCCATTAATCGGTTTGAGAAGATCATCGCCAATTCCTGTTTCCGCATTTCAAATACGCGTATATATTCCCTGCTTTTTAGTTGATCATTATTAATCGGCTGTTCACTGAGCTGCATGGCCATCTCGGAAGGAAGGTCAAACACATCCAAGATTTCAGCCAGCTCCTCGTTCGCCTCCTTCTTTGTCGGTGCTTGACCTTTCTGTACGGCACGGTCAAGTCGTGAGATGAACAGCCTGAATTCCGACTTTCCTTCCTGAATCGTTATCAGATCCATCATATCCATGTCTTGCGCACCGATTTTTTCCTGGAACCTTTCTTTCTCTTCATCAAATCGGGTCTCCAGCTTCTTGACGTATGCGGCATCAACCGGCCCAGCCTGTACCGGGAGGATGAATGCTGCGGCGATCAGGAATCCGACTGCGGCAAGAAGCCCGGCCCCTGCCGCCCACCACCGTACACTCTTTGGTCCGTCTTTTTCTTGTTCAGCCAAAGCCAAAGTCGCCGGCTGATCGACCACGGGTTCCGGATATCGGATCCGGCCATAGGCACGACGCAGCAGACTGAGCTGCCGGTCAAGATCCCAATCCGGATCAGCTTCTGTGAGTATCCGTTCCCCCGTCTCCGCTGCCGTCCGTACCTCATCGGCCGTCAGCCGGCACACGGAACCCGCTTCTGCAGGATTGAAATCATGAAGCCTCATCAGGATAAACGGCAGTCTGATTCGGGCAGGAAGATCCCGAATTTCCCGATGAAGCTGATGGTCTTCTTCAAACCGGAAAAGATCCTCAGGTTCCTCCCCGTCAGGAGTACCTGCAATTATTCTTGCGGCCGTCCTGAACAAGATGACTTGGGGATTTGCTCCGTCAGTCAGTTCTTCCGTTGCCTCCCCGATTGCCCGCTCTGCGATCTCCCCTACCCTCTCATGCGGCACCCCTGCCTGGTGAAGAAAGCGGCGGACAATTCCCCCGAAAGATTCCGCCAATTCATGCTCCCCGTAGTCTTTTTCTTCTTCCCCCATTCCACACATCCTTTTCTTGTTTCTTCCTTTATTATATCAAATTTGCCTAATATTGAATTTTGTATTTTCAATTAGTGATATGGTCGTACTTTCTTTTTGGACAACTTGTTGTACAATGGGGGAATCAGTTTTCGGAGGGATCAGCTATTTATGTCAAATCGAGAAAATTGGACTTCCAAGATCGGCTTCATCCTGGCGGCGGCAGGCAGTGCCATCGGGCTCGGCGCCATCTGGAAGTTCCCATATATGGCGGGTACGAATGGCGGCAGCATCTTCATTTTGCTCTTCATTCTCAGCACCTTCCTGATCGGCCTTCCGATCCTGATTGCGGAGTTTCTGATCGGCCGGCGCGGCCAGGCGGACGTGGTCACGACCTTCCGCCGGCTGGCACCCGGCACGGCATGGCCGATTTTCGGTTTTCTTGGCTTCGCCTTGTCCATTATCGTTCTTTCCTTCTACAGCGTAGTCGGGGGCTGGATCCTTTCTTACCTGATCCGCTCAGCCGCTTACCTATTGGGAGGCGGAGCTCCTCAGGACTTCGGAGCTCTTTTTGATTCGATTATCGCCAGACCGGGTGAGGCACTCCTCGCTCAGGCCGTCTTCATGTTCCTGACCATCTGGATTGTCTCGCGGGGCATCAAGGGAGGCATTGAGCGCGCGAGCAAGTGGATGATGC
Organism: Bhargavaea cecembensis; assembly: GCF_001619585.1. Lineage (GTDB taxonomy): Bacteria > Bacillota > Bacilli > Bacillales_A > Planococcaceae > Bhargavaea > Bhargavaea cecembensis_A. Next base: position 209,298 of record NZ_LQNT01000013.1, on the reverse strand, counting down.
CGATGCTGTTCGTCTTCTTCATCATCCTGGCCGTCCGCTCTCTCACTCTGGACGGTGCGATGGAAGGGATCCGCTTCATGTTTGTGCCGGACTTCTCATACCTGAACGGCGAGACGGCCCTGCTGGCACTGGGACAGGCTTTCTTCTCGCTGAGTGTCGGGATCGGCAGCATGATCACGTATGCATCTTATTTGCCGAAAGATGAGAACCTGATGAAATCAGGCTGGAGCGTGACAGTGCTGAACATCGTCATCTCCATCCTCGCGGGTCTTGTCATCTTCCCTGCCGTCTTCGCTTTCGGAGGGTCCCCCGCGGAAGGTCCCGGCCTAGTCTTTGTAATCCTGCCGGCCATCTTCGAATCAATGCCGTTTGGCTTCCTGTTTATGCTTCTGTTCTTTATCCTGATGCTGTTCGCCACTTTGACTTCAAGCATTTCGATGCTGGAGATCACCGTTTCGATCGGGATCCGGAACAAGTATGAACGGCGTAAAGGCGCAGCCTTCCTTTACGGCCTGATTGTATTTCTTGTCGGCATCCCAAGTGCGTTGTCATTTGGCATCCTGTCGGACGTGAAAATATTCGGCCTTTCGTTCTTCGATCTGGCAGACACGATTGTCTCCAAGTTCGGCATGCCGATCGGGGCATTCCTCATCTCCCTGTTCGCAGGTTACTATCTGTCCCGCCAGATTACCGAAGAAGAACTGGGCAGCTCAGGTTTCCAGGCGTCCGCCTGGCGCTTCCTCGTCCGCTATGTATGCCCGCTCGCCATCGTATTGATATTCATCTCCACCATTTGGGGATGAGGAAATACAATGAAATGAAAAAAACCGCCGTGAATGGCGGTTTTTTTATTTATAACGGACATCCTGCCCCGTATTTCAGGGCAATCAGTTTATAGGAGATCTCCATGCAGGCCTCATGCGGAATCCAAAGTTCAAAGGAGTGCTCATAGATCAGACGAATCCGCTCCGCCAGTTCAGACGGGTGGACGGCTTCATGAAGAGCTGCGATGACGTCGGCAATCTCGGTTTCGTAGGCTCCCTGTCCCTGATTGAACGGGTCCCACCGATCGAGAAGATCCGCCGCAAAATGATTAATTTCGATGGTATCCAACAGTACTCACCTATTTTTCAGTTCTTTGAATGATTATTAGCTATAATAGCACAGCCATAAAAAAAAGAAAGGGAGAAATTTTGGCTCCATTGGCGAACCCGCCTGCCGATAATTTGTTTCCCGGGAAATAGGACTTTAAATTTATCCATCATATAAAAATAAAAACAGCCGGCCTCATTGAGAGGGCGGCTGTTTTGCGTTCCGTTCGGCCAGAATGCGCTGCTCGAGTTCATGCGTCGCTTTTTCCTGCTCGGCGGATTTCTTTCTGATCCACCGGAAAGCCAGGTAGCAGAGGAACATGCAGACGAGCAATGACGCTACTGCCGGGATATACAGGGTCTTGTCTTCCGGAAAATAGAGGAACGGCATGAGAAGAACCGCTTCCATGATGATTCACTTCCTTGATGTGGATTCCGGGTGCAGGGTTACTTTTTAAGAATTTCAATCGACTGGATGACGACATCCTCAACAGGCTTGTCTTGAGCGCCTGTTTTAACGCCGGCAATCTCATCGACAACGTCCAGGCCTTCGACCACTTGGCCAAATACGGTATGGCGCTGGTCAAGCCAAGGCGTACCGCCTTTTTCTGCATAAGCCTCAATGATTTCTTTCGGGAAGCCTGCTCCCTCAAGCTGGCCGAGCATCTGAGAAGGGACATTCTTCGCCTGGACAATAAAGAACTGGCTGCCGTTCGTACCCGGGCCTGCATTTGCCATCGAGAGCGCGCCTCGGAGGTTGAACAGCTCCGGCGAGAACTCATCTTCGAAAGTGGAGCCGTAGATGCTCTCCCCGCCCATGCCGGTTCCTGTCGGGTCGCCGCCCTGGATCATGAAATCCGGAATGATGCGGTGGAAGATGATCCCGTCGTAATAGCCGTTCTCGGCGTGTGTGAGGAAGTTCTCGACCGTCTTCGGTGCCTGTTCAGGAAACAGCTTTACCTTGATCGGGCCATGGTTTGTATGAATGATCGCGAGTGCTTCGTTTTCTGCAGCTTCGTTCACCAGTTGAGGAAACATCGTATCTCTCCTTTTCTCCAGGTGCCGGGCGGCACGGGAGTATCAGTATCTTCATAAGTGTAACATACTGACCGGAAGGAAAACGATGAATAAGTCATGACACTTTTTTCGGGTTACGAAATGCTTTATAATGGGGATACTACGAAATAAAAAGGACGTTCGATAGATGTCTATACAAAAACGGAACTTTATCATCATCCTGGTGACCAACTTTCTGGTCGCCGGTACGATGACCATGATCATGCCGTTCCTGTCCCTTTACATCGACACATTCGGCAATCACTCCGATGCGTTTGTATCGAAGTGGGCAGGTCTCATCTTCGGCGCAACATTCGTATCGGCATTTATCATGTCGCCAATCTGGGGGCGGATCGGCGACAAATACGGCTTCAAGCCGATTCTCCTGATCAACGCATTCGGCATATCCGCGTTCATGTTCATGATGGGGTTTGTCGACGATGTGTACACATTCTTCTTTCTTCGCCTGGCAATGGGCGTTGTGACCGGCTTCATCCCGACTTCCCTTGCCTTTGTCAGTGCCCAGACCGCAAAAGCCGAAGCCGGCAAGACGCTCGGCACCCTGCAGATGGGGAGCGTATCCGGCACCCTCTTCGGCCCCGCCCTCGGAGGCCTGCTGGCGGACTCATTCGGATTTGAACTCGCCTTCATCATCTCTTCGGCGGCCATCTTCATCGCTGCCCTGATCGTGGCATTCGGAATCAAGGAACAGAAAAAAGAAAAAAAGAACCGCGATCATGTCTATTCCAGGAACACCATCGTCCGTTCCATTCTCAATCACCGGCTGATGCTGAACGTCATGATCATCACTGCACTGATCCAGATCGGGAACTTCAGCATCCAGCCGCTTCTTTCCCTCTATGTTGCGGAACTCACGGAAGCCGACCAAGTGGCATTTCTGGCAGGCCTCACGTTCAGCGCCGCAGGTGTCGGAAACCTTCTCTTCGCAAGAAAATGGGGGCAGCTCGGGGATAACTATGGGTATGAGCGGATACTGACGGTGCTATTGCTGCTGACGTTTGTATTTATGATCCCACAGGCACTTGTCACAAATCTTTGGCAGCTGATTATTCTGCGTCTCCTGTTCGGCATTTCGATCGGCGGACTCATTCCGGTCACCACTGCCCTGATCCGTAGGGAAGCGCCAGTGGATATACAGGGTGAGGTGCTCGGCTACAATACCAGCTTCCGCTTTTTCGGGAACATCATCGGTCCGATGTTCGGAGGAATCGTAAGCGGCTTTATTGGCATTTCGTCCGTCTTTTACGTAACGGCCGCCCTTTTCCTGATTGCCGTTGTCTCCCTGCACTTTACGCGAAAGCGCCCTTCAGAGGATTTCGAGGATGTGCTCGAGCGGCAGGAAATGCTTCACCCGCACTGAGACACTCCGCTTCAACACACAAAAGATGGATACAGAAAAAGTGCGCGGCTTCTGCCGGGCACTTTTTCGTGATGTTCATAAAGTTTTCATCATGGATTTTTTCCTGCTATTTTTAAATAGGAAGATCTCCTGCATCCATTGCAGAAACGACGGCGGGTACCAGTTTTCTTCAATGCAACCGCTTTACAATTGAGTTATAATGAGTCCTGTTACCCATCAACATAAACAAGTTTTGAAAGGAGGATCCTTCTTGATATCCGTGCTGCTGTTATTCGCACCGGTCGTGGCCGCTCTGTTCGTCCCGCTTTTGGCCAGCCGGCTGCGCGGAATTCATACCGGATGGTTCGTGCTCGCTGTTCCGGTATTGCTGTTCATTTATTATCTGGGCTTCCTGCCCCAAGTGAAAGACGGCGGGGTACATATCGGGGAGCTGTCATGGATTCCGTCATACGGTATTTCACTCACTTCCTACATAGACGGCCTCAGCCTTCTGTTCTCCCTCCTCATTACAGGAATCGGGGCCCTGGTCGTTCTCTATTCAATCTTTTATTTGGATAAGACGAAAGAGCGGCTTGGCAACTTCTATGTTTACCTGCTCATGTTCATGACAGCGATGCTCGGTGTCGTGCAGTCAGACAACATGATCGCCCTCTACGGCTTCTGGGAGCTGACATCGATTTCGTCGTTCCTGCTCATCGGATATTGGTACACCAGGGACGGCTCCAGATTTGGTGCGCTCAAGTCGATGATGATCACCGTATTCGGTGGCCTCATGATGCTCGGGGGCTTCGTTCTTCTTTACATCATGGGGGGGACGTTCTCGGTTCGCGAACTCGCGTCAATGGCCCCTGAATTGGCAGAACATTCTCTTTTCACCTGGGCACTGGTGCTCCTCTTGCTGGGGGCATTCACCAAGTCAGCCCAGTTCCCGTTCTACATCTGGCTTCCGGACGCGATGGAAGCGCCTACTCCGGTCAGTGCGTATCTCCACTCCGCGACCATGGTCAAAGCGGGACTCTATCTCGTTGCACGCTTTACACCGATTTTCGCGGCATCCGAAATCTGGGTGTGGCTGGTCACTTCGATCGGGGTTCTCACCCTGTTCTGGGGGTCCTTCTTTGCTGTGAAGCAAACTGACCTGAAAGGGATCCTTGCCTTTTCGACTGTCAGCCAGCTCGGGCTGATTATGTCCCTCCTCGGTGCTTCCGCTGCGGCATTCCATGTAGAAGGCGCTGCCGAAACGATGTTCAAGTATGCCGGCTTCGCCGCGATTTTCCATCTGGTGAACCACGCCGCATTCAAAGGCAGCCTGTTCATGGTCGCCGGAATTGTCGATCATGAGACCGGTACGCGTGACATCCGCAAACTTGGAGGTCTCATGGCACTGATGCCGGTCACGTTCACCATCGCGCTGATCGGTTCCCTGTCGATGGCGGGCCTTCCGCCATTTGGAGGTTTCCTCAGTAAGGAACTGTTCCTGACGGGAATGCTGAGCCTGGGAGAACTGGACCTGTTTGCCCCTGCTTCCTGGGGAACTGTGCTTCTCATAGTTGCATGGATCGCAAGTGTGTTCACGTTCATATACAGCTTCTATTTTGTGTTCCGCACGTTCACAGGGAAACACAAACCGGATCTGCTGCCAAAATCGGCACATGAAGCACCTGCCGGGATGCTCATCTCCCCTGCAGTGCTCGGTCTGATTGTTGTTGCGATCTTCTTCGTTCCCAACTTCATCGGAGACTGGATCGTCAAGCCTGCGGTTGCAGCCGTGCAGCCATTTATGTACGGATCCCCGGCTGATGTCGATGTCCATGTAGCCGCATGGCATGGACATGTCACTCCTGAATTGATGATGACGATCGGCATTGTCATCACCGGACTGGTCCTGTATTGGCTCTTGCCGAAGTGGCAGGGCGGCTACCGGGCTTTCCCTGAATACCTGACACTCAACAAGCTGTATGATTCATCGATGATTTTCGCGGAGAGCGGTATGAACCGGCTATCCCGTTCGTACATGAACGGACTGATCAGGAGCTATCTGATCTATATGTTTGCCGGAATTGTGATTATTGTCCTCGGATCAATGTTCGTAAAAGATGCCTTTGCCGTCTCGTTCGAAGGGACAGCGCCAATCGGCCCGGCCGAAATCGGACTGCTCACAGTGCTTGTCGGCTCAGTGCTGACCACACTCGTGGCCAGGAAGCGTCTTACAGCGATACTGGCCCTGGGGGCAGCAGGCTATGTGGTCGCTCTCCTGTTCGTCATCTTCAAGGCGCCTGACCTTGCGTTGACTCAATTGGTCATCGAGACGGTCTCTGTCGCCCTTTACCTGCTGGCGTTCTACCACTTGCCGAAACTGAGCCGGCATGATGAGAAGCGTAAATTCCGTGTCGGCAATGCGATCATTGCGGCGGGAGTCGGCCTGATGATGGCTCTCCTGGCCATGTCGGCAGCTTCGCAGAAAGCCCTGCCTTCCATCTCGCAGTTTTACAAAGACACTGTCTATTCGGAAGCAGGCGGCGGTAATATCGTCAACGTTATCCTTGTTGATTACCGGGGCTTTGATACGCTGTTTGAAATCGCCGTACTGTCAATTGCCGCGATCGGAATTCTTGGCATGATCAAACTCCGCCTGACCAGAAAGGGGGATCAGCATGAGAAGCAGTGATGTCATCATCCAGACAACCACCAAGGTCGTCTTTTACATCATTTTCCTCTTCGCCATCCACATTTTCTTTGCCGGACACTATACGCCCGGCGGAGGCTTTGTCGGCGGGCTGCTGACGGCCTCGGCCATCGTCCTCCTGCTGCTGGCCTTCGATATCCGGACTGTTAAGAAGGCATTGCCGATCAACTATACGGTGCTTATTGCAACCGGTCTGGTTCTGGCACTCGGGACGGCTTCAGCATCAATTCTGTTCAACGTCCCTTTCTTCACGCATGCCTATGATTACTTTACTCTGCCGCTATTCGGGGAGACTTCCCTTCATTCGGCGATGCTGTTTGATCTTGGTGTCTATCTGGTCGTCGTCGGCGCGACGATGAACATCATTCTTTCGATTGGAAGTGATGACTAAAATGGAAATTCTCATGTCGGTCATCATCGGTTTTCTCTTTATGGCAGCCGTCTACCTGATTCTCTCCCGAAGCCTCATCAGGGTCGTCATCGGGACAGGGCTGCTGAGCCACGGTGCCCACCTTCTCATTCTGACGATGGGCGGTTTCTCAGGGTCTGCTCCTCCCGTGCTGGAAGACAGCGTGACGGATTTCGTCGACCCGCTGCCGCAGGCACTGATCCTGACGGCAATCGTCATCAGCTTCGGGGTAACGGCAGTGTTTCTGGTCATGGCCTACCGTGCCTATCAGGAACTCGAGACGGACAATATGACTCTACTGAAAGGAAATGACGAACATGATTAACCTCCTGTTATTTCCGGTCCTGATCCCGTTCCTGACGGCAATGATCCTTATGTTCTTCCCTAAACGGGTGTCTGCCCAGCGGACAGTGACAGTTATCGGGATGATTGCGTCAGTAATCTCATCGGCTATCCTCCTTTACACGGTCATGCGGGATGGTGTCCAAGCCGTGACGCTCGGCAGCTGGCCTGCCCCGTTCGGTATCACGATGGTGTCGGATCCCCTATCCGCCGGTCTTGTCCTGACTTCTAATCTGATCACTCTTGCGATCGTATTCTATAGTTTCAGGTCCATCGGCGCAGGACGGGAAAAGCACTTCTACTACCCGGCGATGATGTTCATGCTCACAGGTGTGAACGGGGCTTTCACGACGGGCGATATCTTCAACTTATTCGTATTTTTTGAAGTCCTGCTCATGGCGTCTTATGTCCTGATCGTTCTCGGCGGCGAGAAGCGCCAGCTCCGGGAATCGATCAAATACATACTCGTCAACATCGTGTCATCCGCTTTCTTCGTAACAACCGTTGCCATGCTGTACTCCGTTACCGGAACGCTCAACATGGCCGACATTGCTGCGAAAGTGTCCGAAATCGGGCAATCCGGCATCCTGACGGTCATCGCGGTCATGCTCATACTGGTCTTCGGGCTGAAGGGCGCAATTTTCCCGCTGTACTTCTGGCTGCCAAGCTCCTATGCCGCCCCGCCGGTACCGGTTCTTGCCCTTTTTGGGGCACTCCTGACCAAAGTCGGCGTCTACGCCATCATGCGCACTGTGACTCTCCTGTTCCCTCATGACCCCGGGTTCACCCATGAGATGCTCATGATCCTGTCCATCCTCACAGTTGTGGCCGGCTGTATTGGAGCTCTTGCCTACTTTGACCTGAAACAGATTGTCATCTATAACATCATCATCGCCGTCGGAGTCATCCTGTTCGGTGTCTCACAAATGAACATGGCGGGACTGGAAGGCGCTGTCTTCTACCTGATCCACGACATGTTCATCAAAGCCGGCCTATTCATGCTCATCGGGGTGATCATTGCCATCACCGGAACTTCAAATCTCCGTGAAATGGGTGGTCTGCTGAAAACTTATCCCGCACTGGCCTGGACCTGGCTGGTTGCCGCTTTCGGTCTTGCAGGGATTCCGCCGCTGAGCGGATTCTTTGGAAAACTGCTGATCACCCAGGGCGCATTTGAAGCAGGCAATCTCTGGGGTGGCATCATTATCCTTGCTTCGAGCCTGATTGTCCTGCTGTCTGTCATCCGGATCTTCATCCACGCCTTCTGGGGCGAGCCGAAGCCGGTCAAAGGAACGAGCAAACAGATTTACCGCGGCCTCTTCGTGCCTGCCGCCCTGATTACAGCTCTGACCGTCTTCTATGGTGTCGGAACGGAATGGCTGCGTCCGGTCATGTTCGATGCCGCGGAAATCCTCCACCAGCCATCGATCTATATCGATGCGGTGTTAAAGGAGTAGATGGATCATGGCCTTTCAAATTCTATTGAATTTCATTCTTGCGTTTACGTGGATGTTCATCCTTAACTCGTTTGATGCGTCCACCTTCATCATCGGCTGGCTGCTGGGTCTTCTTCTGCTGACAATGATGCGGAGATTCTTTAAAGGACCTCTGTATACTCGGAGGATCTGGGCGATTATCAAACTGACCCTGCTCTTCCTTAAAGAACTCTGGCTCGCAAACATCCAGGTGTTCATGCTTGTCATCAAGCCGAAGCTGGATATCCAGCCTGCCATTTTCAGATATCAGACCAAGCTGACCAATGATTGGGAAATCACACTGCTCTCTGCACTGATCACCCTGACCCCCGGCACGGTGGTCATGAATGTGTCCGAGGATAAGAAGATGCTTTATGTACACGCCATCCATATCGATGATGTCGAGGAAGCTGTCACATCCATCCGGGATTCGTTTGAAAAAGCCATTATGGAGGTGAGCAGACCTTGATGATTCTATTCTGGGCATCCCTTGTGCTGATCGTCGTCTCTATGGCGATTATCCTATATCGGCTCATCAAAGGCCCAACAGCTCCAGACCGGGTCATCGCACTCGATGCAATGGGGGTCACACTCATCTCTGTAGTCGGCCTGCTGTCGATCCTGGTCGGGACGCGTTTCTTTCTCGAAGTAATCCTGCTTCTCGCCATCCTGTCCTTCCTCGGCACTGTCGCCTTCTCCAAGTTCATCGAGAAAGGAGAGGTTTTCGACCGTGGAGATTCTGATTAACATCCTGGTCGCTGTGCCCTTGATTGTAGGGGTCGTCTTTACTCTGGTGACGGCAATCGGCCTCAACCGTTTTCCCGACCCCTATACCAGGGCACATGCTGCCTCCAAGAGTTCTACAGTCGGGGTGCTGGGTATCCTACTCTCCGTCTTTCTTCACTTCTGGCTGATTGAAGGTCACTTTAGCCCCCGCATTCTGCTGGGTATTCTCTTCCTGTTCATCACGGCTCCGGTCGGTGCCCATATGATGGGACGGGCTGCCTATTTCTCCGGCGTAAAGCCGAGCGAACTGACCGTGAAGGACGAGCTTGGCGAGGATATCCGTCGCCATGAAGGCAAATAAAAATTAAAAAGCTTCTGCGGATGTGATTCCGCAGAAGCTTTTCTGTCTGTTACCAATAATATGGCCGGTACGGATATCCGTACGGATAATAATACGGATATGGATACGGATAGTACGGATAGCGGCCTCCGCCATAGAAGAGTGCACCACCCAGCAGACTGCCGGCAAACCCGCCAAGGAACGGACCGAAGAACAAATCGTTTCCCCCTCTCCGGAAAGGATAGCGTCGGTAACGAGGCATTTGCCTCCTCCCTTTCTCCGCTATCCTATGCCGGAAGCCCGGCCGGGACTGGGCGTTATTCGACTGCTGCTTCTTCCGCCATCAGGTCGACAAGCGTGGCAAGCGTACGCACCATGACGCCTGTGCCGCCTTTTGGTCCAAGATCGTGTGCGGACGAAGCACCGGACGTTCCCGCGATATCCAGGTGAATCCACGGGGTGTCTTCTGCAAACTCGCCGACAAATCCGCCGCCGAAAATCATATGGCCATCGCTTCCCGGTGAGTTGTTGAGATCCGCCACATCGCTCTTGCGGATCCGCCTCTTGTCGCTTTCGATAAGCGGGAGCCGCCAGACAAATTCTCCGGTTTCAGAGGCGGCTTCCAAAAAGGTTTCAAAGAATCCTTCATCGTTGGTGAGTGCACCTGTCTTATCATAGCCAAGAGCGGTGATGACGCCTCCTGTGAGCGTCGCGACGTCCACAAGGTAATCTGCCCCCGACTGCTTGGCATACGTGACGGCATCGGCCAGGACAAGCCGTCCTTCGGCATCCGTGTTCAGCACTTCGATCGTCTTGCCGCTCAGCGAGGTGATGACATCGTCCGGCTTGAAGGCGCTTCCTGAAATCATATTGTCCGTCGATGCGATCACCGCGATTACATTCTTCTTGGGACGGAGCTCCCCGATGATCCGCATGGCACCGAGAACTGCGGCTGCACCGCCCATATCGCCTTTCATGCCGACGATGCCGGTCTTCGTCTTAATAGAGTAGCCGCCCGTATCGAAGGTGATTCCCTTGCCGACGAGACCGACCACGTCCTCCCACTTTTCGGTTCCTTCATATTTCAGGGCGATCAGGCGAGGCTCTTCCACCGAACCCTGGTTGACTGCCAGGAGAGCACCCATGCCGAGTTCTTCCATCTCGGCGCGGCCGAGGACCTCGATTCCGAAGCCGTACAGCTCAGCCAGACGTGCTGCATAATCGGCCATTGCGGTCGCCGTAAGAATATTGCCCGGCGTATTCACGAGATCCCTTGCCTCGTTGACGGCATCCGCATAGACCCGCCCCACACCAAACGCGGGCTTGATCACATCTTCACCCGCATCCGCCAGAAGCGTGACCTCTCGAAGCTCGACCTGCTTCTCGTTGGACCCGGTTTTATAATCTTCGAATGAATAAGTGCCGAGCCCCAGGCCCTCCGCGGCCGCAAAAGCGATGTCCGCATCTTCAAAATCCCCGGAAGTGAACGATGCAGCCCAGATGGCTGCAGTTTCCGCTTTCATCTTGCGGAGTTCTTTGCCGGCCCCTGCAAACACTTTTCTGAGATCATCTGCACCTAGCGTCTTGTCATTTCCGAGTCCGGTGAAGAGGACACGTCTGAATCCGGCATCCGGCATGGCCGGTACGCGTGAGAACTCACAGCGCCCGGATGCGACATCCCCGGAACGGACCCACCCGGTAAGAGCCCCTCCGAACAAAGCATCCAGATGATCCCACCCTTCCACATGCTCAGGATGTTTCGGTACGCCCACGATCAGCACATCCGCCGTCATGTCCTTCAGGCTGTTTTTCTGTACGTTGACTTCCATCTTGATCCCTCCATCCAGCTTTCGTCCTCATTATACCGGAATGTCGGACTGTGGGTCAGCCGGCTCCTAGTGGTATGTTATAATTTTTATTATCTTCTGCCTGAAAGGTTGTGCCTCCATGTCCCTATTTCAAAACGCTCCTCTATGGGTGGCGGTGTTCAGTATTTTCTTTGCACAGTTCGTCAAGATCCCGATCCATTATCTGGCCACCCGGAAAGTGGATTGGAGGCTATTCACTTCAACGGGCGGCATGCCGAGCTCCCATTCCGCAGCGGTGTCCTCGCTGACGACTGCCATAGGATTCGAGCACGGCCTGGATTCCACCATCTTTGCGGTCTCTGCCGTCTTTGCGATCATCGTGATGTTCGACGCATCCGGTGTGCGATTCCAGGCGGGCCAGCAGGCGGTCGTCATCAACCAGATGCGTACCGATTTCCGGAATTTCATCCAAACGACCAGGGAATGGCCGCAGAAAGATGAGCAGCAGAAGATCGAGGAGCTGAAAACCCTCCTCGGTCACAAGCCGAGTGAGGTGTATGCCGGCGCTCTTACCGGTATTCTTCTGGCCGCCATTCTGTATGCATTCATACTCTGACCGTTCCAAATAACAAAAAAGCGTCCCGCGAGAGCGGAACGCTTTTTTTGTCTTATCAGAACATCCTGTAGCCCATTCTCCGAAGAATGATCATGACGATGCCTGCGAGGATGGCGCCGACCAAGCCGCCTATCAGGATGATGATATCTGCGGCGTGAAGGGAGACAAGTTTGTCTCCAAGGCTGCTGAAAGCCATGCCCGGGCTGGTGATGTAATCCAGTATCCGTACTTCATCCACGATCAGGATGACGATAACCGGATAGACGATCGCCATGAGCCAAGTCATGCGGAGCAGCATATTCAGAAGGAAGCCGATCCCGAAGAACATGACCATGAACAGCAGGAACGACAACAGAACTTCTACAATGGATAATGAACCGTCCAATTCGCTAACCTCCGATTTCCTTTCACCAGTTTACCGGAACGGGGGCCCGCTTTCAATAAGCCGGGTCCCGTTCACCAATCTGTCAGAAATCAGGGCCGGCTCCGCCTTTCCGGAAAAAGAACTTGTAACTCGTGTATCCGAAGATGTCTCCCGGCCAGGCTCCATGCACTTCAGGCAGACCGCCGTCGACGGCTTCGCCCGCAATCTCATGGATCAGCAGCGATGAATCCGGAGAGGCCGCCAACTCGCCGGGTGTCATCCATCTGGCTTCCGCAATTTCCCGTTCCTGTGGAATCACCGGTTGTGCATCCGAAACAGGCCGGAGAAGAAACAGCGCCATGTTATCGCTGATCTCCCCTTTCAGCACACCGGTCCGGAACCCAGCCATCCCGGTGAGCTCAGTCCGGATACCGGTTTCTTCGGCCACCTCTCGGACGGCCGCCTCATCCGCCCGTTCTCCGGGTTCCACGAAACCGGCCGGAAACGACCATTTGCCTTTCAGGCCGCCGTACGTCTTTTTCACGACCAGCCATTCTCCATTTCCGTTCATGACAATGCCCGCTGCGCCGAGCCATACTTTCCCCCGTTCTTTCCCCATACCTTCTCCTCCCGTCATCCCGACCGATGTCCCGGAATGGTCAAGTTTAAAAAATCTCCCCGAAACGGTTCCGTGAACATGACGGAGCCGAATCGGGGAGGTTTCCTTTACACAACAAATCGGGCGGCCCGCCCATGGAAAAGGACTGCGCCGCCCGGACATCCATTACAGAATGTCGAATTTGCCTTTCTTAATGACGAGCGACGGTCCGCCGATCATATAGAGCGCACGGTTGTCGATCATTTTCTTCAGGAAGCTGGCTTTCTTGCCTGTGACCAGCTTGCCGTCGAATACATTGCCGATCGCATCGTCATCGCCGAGCGAGCAGACTGTCCCTTTCAGGTCAGGAACAAATTTCTTCGTTTTGCCGCCTTTGGAGAGGCTGATGATGTTTTCAGCAACCTGAGCACCCTGCTGCATGGCGATCTGTGCTGTCGGCGGGTATGGACGGCCGGCATCCTCATTCATGAGGAACGCGCAGTCTCCGACGATGAATACATCGTCATAACCCGGCGCACGCATGTCTTCGCGCACGGCCACACGGGCACGCTTGCTTTCGATCGACGTTTCTTCGATCAGGCGGTTGCCCCGGACACCTGCAGCCCAGACAACTGTGCCGGCTTTGATGAATTCGAACTTCTCTTCACCGGTCTTGATCTTGACACCTTCAGGAGTCGCTTCCACGACTGGCGTGCCGATGGAGAATTCGATTCCTTTGGATTTCAGATAGGCTGTCGCATATTCAACAAGCTGCGGGTCGAAGCCAGGAAGGACCATCGGCGCGGCTTCCACACAGATGACGCGGACTTTTTCCCGTGGCACATCAAACTCTTCGCAAAGCTCAGGAACGCGGTTTCCAAGTTCGCCGAGGAACTCGATGCCCGTGAACCCTGCACCACCGACAACGATTGTCAGGCGGGAATCATCTTTATCCTCTTCCATCGACCAAGTCGCAAACTGATACTCGATATGTTCGCGGATCTGGCGCGCAGCATTCACATCTGCGATGCCGAGTGCATACTTGTCCAGCCCTTCGATTCCGAAGGTTTCGCCTTCAAAACCGAGCCCGATTACGAGATAGTCATACGTGAGTTCGCCTGCATCCGTGCCGACTTTCTTATTGTCTACATCGATCGATTCGACCGTTGCCTTGACGAACTTCACCTTGTTTTCATCGATGACGCGCTTGATGTCGTAGCGAACATCTTCCGGCTTAAGCGTTCCGGCAGCCGCTTCGTGGAGCCAGGTCGACTCGTAATGATAGTCGTTTTTGTTTACGAGGACAATGTCCATATCATCGGTGCCAATTTTCTTCTGAAGGTTGACGACTGTAGAAAGTCCGCCGTATCCGCCTCCGAGCACCAGAACTGTAGGTCTCTTCACTTAAATCCCAACCACCTTTATGAATGTGTATATGAATGCAGGACGGCCACAATGCCGTGGTTGTCACGGCATTGCGCCGTAATCGACAAAATCCATCACCTTTAGTTTAGTCCTTTACATGTGGGTTTTCAAGAGGTGGCAAGGAAATAAAAAAGACCGGAAATCCGGTCTTTTACTCAACATTTCTCTGGTGTGCCCTCTTTCCTGGCCGTCCGGAACGATGTACCGCAGCCGCAGGACGCGATGGCGTTCGGATTCTTGATGGTGAATCCGCCTCCCATGAGGGACTGCTTGTAATCGATCTTCGTGCCGCTCAGGATGCCGGCGTCATCTTTGGAGACGACGATAGGAATCCCATGCAGTTCGAGAAATTCATCATCCTCATTGCGCTCTCTCGTGAAGTTGAGGCCGTAGGTCAGTCCGCTGCAACCGCCGCCATTGACCCCGACACGAAGGAAAGAACCTTCCTCTTCATTGTTGACCATCATTTCCTTCACCTGATAGGCCGCAGCTTCCGTCAGTTCCACCACTTGTGTCATTTTTCCTCACTCCTTTTCTATCATCTTACCGCTTGTTGCCCGCCGGTTCAAATGAGCGGGCCGATTATTGAAAAGGATCCGCCTTGGCGGATCCGTAAGATCAAAATACCTGTTCGACTTCGACGACGCCCGGCACTTCTTCGACTAGCGCGCGCTCGATGCCGGCTTTGAGCGTAATTGTCGAACTTGGGCAGGTTCCGCAAGCACCAAGCAGGCGGAGTTTCACGATGCCGTCCTCGACGTCAACGAGTTCGCAGTCGCCGCCATCGCGGAGAAGGAACGGACGCAGTTTATCAAGGACTTCTTGCACACTATCCATCATCGCTGTTTCTGTCACTTCGATTCGACTCCTTTCACTGATTTCATTATAATGTGTTCAAGACAGAAAATCCATAACGGAAACCGGGGGGATTATTTAATGAATGAAAAAGGGATCAATATCGAAGTATACGGTGCCGATGTCATTTGCGCAAGCTGCGTGAACGCACCCTCTTCAAAAGATACATATGAGTGGCTGGAAGCCGCCATCACAAGAAAGTATCCCGGCCAATCGTTCCGGATCGATTATATCGATATCGAGCAGCCGATCGACGATCCGGTGCGCGCCGACATCGCGGCGCGTGTGAAGGATGACGAGTTCTTCTATCCGCTCGTCATGATCGGCGGAGAAGTTGTCGGCGAGGGCTACATCCAGCTGAAACCGGTATTCAGGGAACTTGAAAAGCACGGTTTTACAGCGGAAGCCTGAGCATATTTCATGGTTAGAGTCAGACTGCAGATACAATAGAGCGACACGCTCTTTTGACTGCAGTTTTTTCTTTTTCTGAGCATCTGATGATTTCACGAAGTTCACTAAGACGGCTTGCTTAAAAACACTGCACCCACTTTCAGCATATGCTAATCGAGAATGAAACATGGAGGTGCATGTGTTGGATGAATCATCGATGATTCGCAACCTTGAAAAGGCGATCGATGGGGAGTATCAAGCGATTTATTGCTATGAATATCTGGCTAATCAAGCGCCAGATGAGGACATCAGACAACGGATTATGGAAATTCGCTCAGATGAAATGCGCCATTATGAAAGATTCTGGAATGTTTATTATTCCCTGACAAACAAAGAGTATGAACCAAAGCTCAATGAGAAATGCCCCAGCACCTACTCGGCCGGTGTCTTGGCCGCATTTCTCGATGAGCAAAAGGCCACTGAATTTTATCTTAGGTCAATGAGAGAGGCATCCGCGGCAGAAGTGAGAAATGCTTTTGATTCTGCTGCAAGAGATGAGCAAAACCATGCAGTATGGTATCTTTACTATTTGATGGAGTCCGGTCAATAAAAACCCTCAGAAATTCGAATTGACACAAACAGCCCACCACGATTCAAAGGATTGAGGGTGAAAGAACGAATAAAAGAGGATGCCGCAACCGAACTGCATGTGCTTCGGTGCGGCGTTTTACATTCTAGAGATCTTACCGCCGCAACCTCTTCGCTACCCACCCATCGACCTTCCACGCGGATCCGCTTCGCCGTCACATCCACATTCTGAATCACCCCGGTATGTTTATGTGCCCTGTCCCTCCACCAGACATTTGTAATGTCTGGTTCTTCCCGGGGCAAAAGCATTCCAGCCCCTACTTACACCTTGAGCAACATAGAAAAAAGCGCCTGCATGGACGCTCATACTTGGATCTATGTCAGTTTTTAATCCTGATTGGTTACATACTTCTCATATGCAATAGACTCTTCTTCCAGTACAGAGACCACTATTTTTTCAATAGCTGATAGATAGACGGCGGTATACTCTGTGTCACCTGACTTTGCCTTTTCTATACACTCCGGTATACCCTCGAGCAGAAGTTCAAGTTTTCTCTGAATTCGCTCGCGAGATTCGCC
The DNA here is from genome assembly GCF_001619585.1 of Bhargavaea cecembensis. Lineage (GTDB taxonomy): Bacteria > Bacillota > Bacilli > Bacillales_A > Planococcaceae > Bhargavaea > Bhargavaea cecembensis_A. Next base: position 192,569 of record NZ_LQNT01000013.1, on the reverse strand, counting down.
TAGGTAGGTGATCTCTTTCCTTTCTTGGAACTGGTTTTTATCATCCTTCATAACTATTGTTCTCCTCACGACACTATTGTCGACTAATAATATGCTATCTACTTCATTTCGACAACTATTACTTTTATCCTTTTAGTATTATTTAACAAGAGCACCCAAAATGGATGCTCTTTTTATTTCCTAATTTATTTGTTTAGTTTACTAAGAATAATGCGCTCTCCATCCATGTTGATGACTTGGAAGTCTCCCGCATAGAAATGAAAGCTTTGCCCAACATTCACTATAGGGTTGTTGATGACTTCTTCGTTTTCCATGCAACGTCTGAGGAACGCCTTAACAGTTTCACTCTCAGTCCGCAACTCGAAGCCATTCGAAGATCTCCTTATTGTGCCGTTAACTTCATATACCCAATCATTAAGTGAAACTCTCCAAAATTCTATATCTTTCATTGGAGTTCCCCCTTCCTTTGTCATAATTCGACAAATCAGAAGGGAGTCCTTCCTCTAATGTTGTTGGCAAAGATTTCCCTCACCATCTTGGATCGTGTCGGTTATGACGACTCCAAGACATGATTGTGACTATACGCACGTCACCGAAAGAATGAAAGAGGATGTCGCAACGAAACTGAAAGAAAGCTTCGGCGACATCCTCAAAGGCGCAAATTCGGTATTTGTTGTTTTTCTCAACCCAAGAACGTTCAAACCTTTCGACCCCCTGGGGTGGAGTGTTCCTCAGCCATTATGCCATTTGTACATCCACAGGATGCCTGACTTCAGCAGGCGGGCGATTCGGCCGGTAACGGTCCGGTCGGCGAGGAAGGCAAAGCCTTTCTTTTTCCCGAGTGAACCGACGATGCCCTGGAGCTTGATCTCCGGCATTTTCTCAGGGAGGGTTTCGCCGTTCCAGCGCATTTTCAGAACCTTGACGATCTGCTCACCCTGCTCTTCGGCAAGATAGGCACTCGGGGCGTGAGGGAGCGCTGCGCAGTCGCCGACAACGTAGACGTTTTCGTTTTCAGGAATGTTGTGATGCGGTGTCAGGACGACCCGTCCCCCTCCCGCCTTCTCAACATCCAGCTTGCGCACGATTTCGACCGGACGGATGCCCGCTGTCCATACGACTGCATCTGCCGGGATCGAATTTTCGTGGTTGTAGAGCAGATGCGGCTCCACTTTAGTGATGTTCGAGTTGCTGACGACTTCAACATTGTTTTCATCAAACCAGGATTGGACATAATTACTGAGCCGCTCCGGGAAGTCTCTGAGAATCCGGGGTCCCCGGTCAAAGAGCTTAATTTTCAGGTCCGGACGGCTCTCGCGGAGTTCACTTGCAATCTCGATGCCGCTCAGGCCGGCACCGACGATGGCAACCGTCGCGCCGCCGGACAGACCCAGGACTTCTCGGTATGTATCACGGGACTTGCGGATGGTCTGGATGCTGTGGGTATATTCCTCGGCACCCGGCACATCATGATAGTTGTCATCGCAGCCGAGCCCGATGACGAGGTCGTCGTACCGGATGCTGTCGCCGTTGTCCAGATAGACGCATTGTTCACCCATGTTAATGTCGACAACCTCGGCGGTGACCGTACGGAGGCGCTCATGCTCAGGGAATTCGACACGGACTTCCGCATCAGGCACCGTCCCTGCCGCCAGGGCATAGAATTCAGTCTTCAGGCTGTGAAACGGCGTCCGGTCGATCAGGATGATTTCCCGGTCCTCAGGAAGTTGATTGGGCAGAAGGCGGAGCAGTATCCTCATATTACCGTAGCCGCCGCCTAACAGGACTAGTTTCTTCATGGTAATCTCCTTTGGTGAAGTTCGGTATTCGTTCTTAAATCTTGCGTTCCAACGCCATTATATCGGAATGTGAGAGGTTTCACAATAAGCCGTTTAATTGACGGGCAGACGAAAAAGGAGTACGATTTTCGGGTAGGAGAGGTGAATGTTTGTGAATCCGATCGTAGAATTCTGCATGAGCAACATGGCCTGCGGTTCACAGAAAACATTCGAGGAACTCGAACAGGACCCGAATCTTGACGTCCTCGAATATGGCTGCCTCAGCTTCTGCTCGCAATGTGCCGAATCGCTTTATGCGGTCGTCAACGGCGAGATCGTCGAAGGCGAGACACCGGATGAACTAAAGGAAAACATCTACCGATTTATCGAAGAGAATCCGCTGTTCTGATCCAGTCACATATAGATCAAAGCGCAATGCCGGCCGGCATTGCGCTTTTTAATTTTCTATCCATCCGTCGAGCGATCCAAGGGCATAGGTCGGCTGTTCCTCATATTTTGCGAGATCTCCGGTCCGGGTGACACCGGTGTCGACATGCAATGTATCAATGCCAAATCGGATACCGGCCGTGATGTCGGTTTCATAATTGTCCCCTACCATGATCATCTCTTCTTTTTTCAGCCCGTGCCTATCCGCAAGGGCCTGCAGCATCGGGACAGCGGGCTTGCCGATATAAAACGGAGCTACACCGGTCGCAAGCTCGATAAGCCCGGCGAAGGCACCGTTGCCGGGCACGAGGCCACGTTCGGTCGGATACGCTTTGTCACTGTTGGTTGCAACAAAAGCCGCTCCCGCGGAGACTGCAAGCGAAGCATTGGCGAGTTTATCGTAGGTGATTCCGCGGTCTATGCCGACCACAACGGCTTCCGGTGATTCCTGTACAATCCGGTGGCCCGCCGACATCAGTGCTGTCCGCAGCCCCTCCTCCCCGATCATATAGACCGGAAGAGGTCCGTGATTTTTCAGCAGGTGATCAGCCGTCGCAACCGATGAGGTCATGATTTCTTCAGGGGCGGCTGCGATGCCCATCCGTGCCAGCTTCTCGGCCTGATTTTCCGGCGTCAGGGCGGAGTTGTTGGTCACAAAAAACACGCCGGCCCCTTTCTCCCTCAGCTTTCTGATAAAACTTACCGTTTCAGGAATCGGCTCAGCACCCCGGTAGACTGTACCGTCAAGGTCAAAACACCAGGCCCGGTATTCCTTCATTCATTGTCCTCCGGAAGAAAAGCGGAAACCGGCCCGAGTTCCTCGGTCAGATAACGGCGCGTGGAGTCCGGGAAAAGCCGGAGAGCCGGCATCGTCTGGTTAAGCACACGCTCGACTTCGGCGGAGTCGACATCCATGAATTCACGGACAATCATTTTTCTCAGGCCGATCAGCTCTTTTAGCGGTGCCTCCATATCAACTTCAACCACTTTTTCATCAAGGAGAATATCGATGATGTCCTCATAGCTTCCCGGATCCCGCATGATGAAACCGTCGATAAGCGTATTGCCGATGTCAATTACCGATTCAATCAGGTTGTGGGCGATACGCTCCTGCGCCAGCTTCCCTGCCGGACTTTCTGTCCATTCGGAACGGCTTTCATAAACCTCAAAAAGCTGCTCCATATGGGATGCGGTCTGTTCCACTTTGTTACGGTCGATAAAATACACGATTTTTCCTCCTGTCGGTTCAAGACGAAAACCCGCAACGGTTTATTCACCGTTTTGCGGGTCATCCTGTTCCATTTCTTGCGGGGCACCCTGTTTTTTAGAGTTCCCTTTTGGCTTCGGAATTTTCTTGAGGACAAAATGAGCACAGCCGAAGTTGCAATGCTCATACAGATAGTCCTCGAGTGTGCTGATTTTCGTCGCAATGGTCGCCTTCGGATTTTTATCGTCGAAGAAGCCGCGAAGCCTGAGCTGACCATAGCCCCAGTCACCGACGATGTAGTCATACTTGGTGAGGATGTCGCTGTAACGGGCTTCAAGCGCATCTTCCTGAAGGGCTTCCCGGTAATCCCTGACCACTTCGTACTCGGTGTTTTCGATCTTGATCATGTTCGTTCCTTCTTTCAGGATTGGACGGCCAGTTCGCTTTCACCGCGGCGCTGACGCTCGCGGGCTGCTGCGTTAACCTGCTCATCCGCGTGGTAGCTGCTGCGCACCAGTGGGCCGGCTTCACAATGCGAGAATCCTTTGGTCATGGCAATTTCACGGAGTTCGCCGAATTCCTGTGGCGTGTAGTATTTCTGAACGGCGATATGTTTCTTCGTAGGCTGGAGATACTGTCCGATTGTCATGATGTCCACATTGTTTGCGCGGAGATCGTCCATCGTCTCGATGATTTCTTCCCATGTCTCGCCTAGGCCAACCATCAGGGAGGACTTTGTCGGGATTTCCGGCTGCATCTCCTTCGCCCGGCGCAGGAACTCGAGGGAACGGTCGTAGGTTGCCCGTGCGCGTACCCGCTTAGTCATGCGGCGCACCGTCTCGATGTTGTGGTTCAGAATATCCGGCTTGGCGTCCATCAGTGTCTTCAGGCTGTCATAATCACCTGCAAGGTCGGACGGCAGCACTTCTACCGTGGTAAATGGATTTTTGCGGCGGATGGCCCGAATGGTTTCTGCCATCACACCTGCTCCCCCGTCGCGCTGATCATCGCGGGCCACCATTGTGATCACGGCATGCTTAAGATTCATCAGTGCTACGGAATCGGCCACGCGTTCCGGTTCGGCAAGGTCAAGTTCGTTCGGCAGGCCCGTCTTGACCGCACAGAAACGGCAGGCCCTTGTGCAGACGGCACCAAGAATCATGAATGTGGCCGTCCTGCGCTCGCCCCAGCACTCATGAATGTTTGGGCAACGCGCCTCTTCACAGACAGTATGCAGGCCTTTTTCGCGCATCATCTTTTTAAGGTCGACATAGTTCTCATTGGTGTTCAGCTTGATTTTAAGCCAATCCGGCTTTCGGATATGCTCGTTTCCGGGCTTGCATGATGTCATCGCCATCGGCTCCATTCTCTCTGTATTGAAAATGCTCACTGTTTTCAATGTAACACAATGGACAAGTTGGAACAACAGCCATCGGCAGGTTCCGGATCCCGGCAGGCACAAAAAAAGCGCCCCGTATAGGGACGCTTTTGTTTTAACGTTTTTTGGCTTTTGAGACAGCGTTCACAATGCTTGCCGCGAGTCCGCCCCAAATAATCAGAATGCCGAGGATCATCATGAAGATCGCCGATCCGCTCATGGAACTTCCCCCTTATGATTGGTCTCTGTCATATGGCTCAAGTGCATGTCTGTTCCACTTGATCAGGGTGAACAGGATGCCCAGTATAAGTGCCGCGATGGCAACCGCCCACCCTGCCCCCATGATGAAGGCATCCGAATATCCTTCATAGTTGCCGGTTTCCGTATCAAAGCGTTTGCCGAGGTTCGTCCGGAACAGATCGAACATCATATACCCGAGCACAAGCGGTGTAATGAACTTCAGCGAGAAGTTCCACCATCCTCCGATCTGGATATCGGACATCGGATTGGCATGGTCCTTGAATACATCAAGTTTTCGGAAGACCCAGGCGACTGCGATGACTTCGACCAGCCCGATGAAGGCAACGCCGAATTGGTTGATGAAGTAGTCGGCCACATCGAGGAAGTAAAGTCCTCCGCGTGTAGTGAACAGAAGCGAGATCAGCGAGGCAAGGCCTGCTCCGAAAAGGACTGCCTTATTCCGCGAGATTCCCAGTTTCTCGGAAAGGCCTGCCACATACGTCTCACAGATGGAAATGAGCGATGTAAGCCCTGCCAGGACGAGAGACAGGAAGAACAGAACTCCGAAAAGGGCGTTCATGCCCGGGAACTCATTGATGATCTGCGGGAACACCGCAAAGGCGAGTCCGACGCCTGCCGTAGCCACTTCGTCGACGGGGACGTTGCTCTGGACGGCCATGAACCCGAGTGCGGCAAAGACGCCGATCCCTGCAAGAAGCTCAAAGCCCGAGTTCGCAAAGCCCGTGATGAAGGCGTTGTTCGTGATATCCGATTTCCTGGGCAGGTAACTGGAGTAAGTGATCATGATGGCAAATGCGATTGAGAGACTGAAGAAGATATGGCCATAGGCCGCTACCCAGACGGTACCGTTCGCAAGCTGGCTGAGGTCCGGCTTGAAGAATGCATCGAGCCCGGTCAATGCGCCTGGCAGTGTGACCGCCCGGATGACAATCAGCAGGAAGACGATGACGAGTGCCGGGATGAAGATTCTGTTAGCCAGCTCGATTCCCTTCTTGACACCTGCAAACAGGATGCCGAAGACGATGATCCACACAAGAATATGCGGGATCAGGACGCCCGGCACAAACCCACCGACCTGCCCCGGTGCATCGGCCAGGTTCAGCACATCACCAAACAGGAAGCCCGTAGTGTCGTCTCCCCACTGAAGGTTAAACGAATACACGGTGTATTTCATCGCCCATGCGATGATGACCGAGTAATAGGTGGAGATGACGAATGCGACAAAGACGCCCCACCAGCCGAGCCATTCGGCCTTTTTCCCTTCCATGCGGAAGAAGGAGAGCGGTGCCGAGCCGCGGTACTTCTGCCCGATTGTGAACTCCATGATCAGGATCGGGATTCCGGCGGTCAGAAGCGCAAATAAATACGGTATGAAAAATGCCCCGCCGCCATTTTCATAGGCGACATACGGAAAACGCCAGATGTTCCCCAGGCCGATTGCGGACCCCACCGCAGCCAGAATAAAGCCGGCCCTCGTCCCCCATTGTGAACGCTGTCCCATATTGATCCCCCTTGATGTTTCTCCCCGTCCATCCCCCATATTTCTAATAAACGGGAAGATTTATTTTATTCAGACTTCTTTAATCCTATTGTAAGTATAACGACCCTGAAATATGAAGTCAAAGTCTTTTTTCTTTTTCGACAAGATTCAGAGGCATAACAAAAGACAGGGGTATATCCCCTGTCTTATGTCTCAATTCCCTGTATGTCCATGCACGGCTGGGCTGGCTGTGCGCCCTTTTGTCATCCAGAAGATAATAACTGCCGCAAGCAAGACTGCTACAGTCAAAAGCCCGAGAGCAAGAGAGTCGGTAAGGCCCATGATCACGTAACCGATTGTTGCGATGACCGCACTGGCCAGTGCATAGGGCAACTGGGTTGCTACGTGGTCGATATGATTTGAACCCGCTCCGGTCGACGACATGATCGTCGAATCGGAGATCGGCGAGCAGTGGTCGCCGAAGACCGCTCCACCAAGAACCGCAGCAAGCGACGCGATCAGCATCTCAGGTGCAGCGTTCAGCATGATTTCGCCTGCGATTGGAAGCAGGATGCCGAATGAACCCCAGGAAGTTCCGGTGGAGAAAGCCATTACTCCGGCAAGAACAAACATGATCGCAGGAAGGAGTTCCACAGGAATGTTTGCGCGCTCAACCACGCCTGAAAGGAATGCACCCGTTTCAAGCTCCCCGATCAGATACGTGAGTGCCCATGCAAGAATGAGGATGGACACTGCCGGCATCATGGCCCTGACGCCGCTGATGAATGCTGGGGCGATAAAGTCGGATTTCCGAAAGTCCGCTTTCCCCGGCTGGGTCAAGTAGAGAATCATAGCGACTGCTACACCGGCAAGGCCTCCGGAGAGCAGGGACAGCGGCACATCGGTCATCTCAAAGATGGTCCAGATATCAGCGCGGCCATATTCAGCTATGCTTCCGCGGTAGCCCGTCAGCATCATTCCGCCGAACGTGACGGCGACGAGTGTGACAATCGGAAGCACGAGGTCGATGACCCGTCCGTTGTTGTGGACAGGGAACTCTTCCTTGAGCTCACCCGGCACGTCCTTTTGTGGATCAAACAGCTCCCCTTTTTCCATCGCCCGGCGTTCATGCTTGCGCATCTCGCCAAAGTCGAAGTTGGTGATGGCCGCGAAGAAGACGAAGACCAGTGTGGCGAACACATAGAAGTTCATCGGGATCATGAGCAGGAATGCTTCAAGCGCTGAATACGAAACAACGGAAGCACCCGCGAGAATCGTGCCGATGACTCCGATCAGGTAGGCACCCCAGCTGGAAATCGGGGCAATCGCACAGATCGGGGCAGACGTCGAGTCGATGAAGTATGCCAGCTTTGCCCGGGAAATCTTGTGGCTGTCCGTAACAGGACGCGCAATCTGACCGACGGCCAGCGCGTTAAAGTAATCATCGACGAAAATCAGGATTCCGAGAAACACCGGAAGCAGTCTGGCACCCCGGCGGGTCCGGATACGCTTGGTCGCCCATTCGGCAAATGCCCGGCTTCCGCCGGAAAGGCTGACGAATGCGGTCAGCACGCCAAGCAGGATGACAAACAGCGTGATGAAGATGTTATAGGTGTTGAGCCCGCCGTCCCAGAAGGTGATGGTCAGCGCCGTCCAGAATGTCTTCAGGGACTCCAGGGGGCTGAACGAAGCAGCAATCAGTGCGCCCGCGATGATCCCTGTGCCGAGCGAGAGAAGCACACGCTTCGTGATCAGCACCATGACGATGGCGATCAGCGGCGGCAGGATCGAGAAGATAGTACCTGACATGGTTTTCATTCCTCCGTTTTTCCGAGGGGGTAAGAGCCTTTCCGCAAAAGCAAAAACGGCCGGCACCCTGCGCTGTTTGCGCAAAGGGAAGCCGGCCGCCACTACGTTCGTCAGTTGAAATACCTCATCACAACGTACGATCTGTAGCTCTCCATACGGATTATCCGTATGACAGTGCCATCCCTGTTCGGAATGGCCCCAGCGGACCTTCGCTGACTCTCCGGTCCACTTCGGCAATGCTTCCTTTTACGCACGGTCATCGTTGTCAACTCACGTGTGCTACTCATAAGCGATTGCGGCCTCTACCCAATCGGTCTATTTATATCATGTCACCGATAATATCAGATAGACCTTCAGTTTGCAATAACAACTTATTCCTCCGGAAGCGGAATCGGAACCTCGATCGATGGCGGGTCCACATTTTCTCCCTTGTTGAAGATGTGCGGCACCTGCCCCTGTACGAGTCCGATGGCGATCGGAATCTGCTGCTCGACGGCTGACTGTTTTGATGCGAACGGCACGATGATCTGGACATTCACCTGGATGATCGCGTTCACTTCTACCAGTGCGTTGTTGATGCCGAACTCACGAATTTCCGTCTTGGCGTTTGCATGGACATTGCCGATCACATGAAAGCGGATTGGTATTTTTGGCCCGAGATTTCCGAGCATCGGCATCCCGATCGCCTGCCCGAGCGGTACGAAGAATACGATTCCGCCCCTGTCCTTCATCGTCTCCACGTCATACTCGATGTTTTCAATTTTTGGCAGTGCGCTCAAGTCGCCGGCTTCCGCCATTTCAAGATGATCCTCGACAAGTCCATGGGTTTCTGCAATGAACCGGTTGATGATCTCTGTATTGAGTTTGGCGGTCACGACTTCCGACTGCTCCGCCGGTACATACTCGATAATGTCGTTCACATCCAGAACATTGGCCGTTCTCGCGTCAATCGCTTTGGCGATCACCTGCGAGGCGATTTTACTCGTCTGCACTTCCGCATATTCGGTGAGCGCCGGTGTGAGCCGGGCATTCACAAGGTAAAACATCAAACCCATCAGGACCAGGCCGATCGGGAGGAGAAGCGGCAGGAGCCGCCTTTTTCCCGCTCCGGGTCGCAGCCTCCTCCTGCGCGCATAAGGAAACTTCAATAAATAATCCCCCTGCCCCATCTTACGGGGAGAGGGATGGTTTTATGAGGACGGGTTTCCGAACTTCCGAATGGCAAATCCGGCCAGGACGTCCCTGATCAGTTCCGGCATGAAATACTCTTTCGTGGCCTGCTTGAATCCCGGAAAGAAAAAGCCATATGTGAACAGATCCAGCGTCGCAAGCTTGTACGCCTGGTCCGGCTCCACAGGACTGCCTGACACATGCAGCTTGCCGTCCGCCCCGCGGCCGATTCCGTGATGAATCATCGCCCCCATCTTCTCACCGCGGAATCCCAGACCTTTGAGCCGGATATCCGGCCACTCGGAATTCAGGCTCAACTCGTAAGCCTCTTCAAGTTCCCAGCCTGTCAGCGTGATGACACACGGGTTAATCGGATGAGGCAGGAGACGGTGCAGATCCATCCCGGAAACCTTGCCCTCCGGCAGACTGCCCAGAAAGATTCCCGAATTGAACATGGCACAATCAGCGCCTGTGTGGGAAAGGAGAGCATCGGCGAACAAGTCAGAGAGAGGCGTCGGCCCTTCCCAGCCGCCCCTGAGTTCGGACGGGTTCAGGAACACAGTTGCCGACAGCAGTTCCGCTGCCTTCTTCCTTAACTGCCTGTCATAGCTTCTGTCGTCTTCGGATATGGGAAGTGTCTCCGTATCGTGAACCTTCGCCGATGCTTCAATCACCCGCGCATTGGCATGGTCGAATGTCAGCGTCACTTCACCGACGTATTGTCCCCATTTCCCGGCAGCCGCGATCAGCGTGCCGCCGACTTCCCTGCCATCCGGATAAAGGTGATGAGTGTGTCCTCCAAGGATGACATCAATCTGTCCTCCGGTATTCTCTGCGAGCCGGTCGTCTTCCGATGAGCCCATGTGAGACAGGCAGACAAGGATGTCCGACTGCCCGGTAACGCGCGGCGCTGCCGCCTCCAGGGCGGAGCGTGGTCCCGTCACCTTCCATCCAAGGCGTTCATAAGAGGTGCTGAAATCGGCCGTGGCAGCGATCAGTCCGAGGCGAATGCCTGATCGGGTAGTCAGATAAGCTTCCGGCACCGTCCAGCCGGGCCGTTTCCCTTCTTCCGTATATAGGTTATCCAATATGACAGGAAACTCCGCTTCCCCGTAAAGATCGGAAAGTTCTTCCGGGGACAGCGTAATGCCCTCATTGTTGCCAATTGTGACAGCATCATAGCCGATCTCATTCAGCATCAATACATTCCCCTTGCCTCTTGTAGCATCCGTATAGGGATGGGAGCGGTCGATATGGTCACCGATATCAAACATGTAGCAAGTCTCCCCCTGTTCCTTATGAAGTGCCTTGCGCTTCATAAGGAAGTCCCTGATTCTCGGCCATCTTTCAAAATGGCTATGGAGGTCGTTCGTATGATAAATATGAATGATTTCTTTCAACGTGCAATCAGCCCCAAATTCCTTCATAGATGGACCGGATTCCTGTAATCAGAAGGATGATCCGAAGTGCGGTGACAAGTGCTTCCGAGTTCAGCCGTTTGTTCATGGCCGCCCCTATCTTTGCCCCTATGTATGCAGCCGGCACGACGGGCAGCGTGTAAAGCCACGGAACATTGCCCAGGGTGATATGGCTCGCAGCGTTGACGATGGCCGACAGAAATACCATGAACATCGACGTCCCAACTGCCACATGCGGCGGAAAAAGGAACAGCAGGATCATCGCGGGAACGAGGATGGAGCCTCCGCCGATACCGAAGAGCCCCGAAGCAAATCCGACGACAAACGTCAGCATGACCGCAAACCAGACGGGATAACCGTATTTATGCAAAGTTCCTTCCGGATCCCGGAAGGTGCGGGGACTGCCATTCTCGACAAACCATCGGACTGGTTTCAGGTGTTTTCTCACAAGCAGAAGTACCGACAGGAAGATGAGCAAAATGCCGAAATACAGGTTAAACGACGGCAAATCCAGCCCTTTGTTCACGTAGGCACCCAGAATCGTTCCGGGGATGCTGCCCGCGAAAAAGATCAGCCCGCTCCGGTAATCAACCGTCCCCGACTTCATATAGGATAACGTCGAAGACAGGCCGATGAAGATCATCATGATGACGGATAGGCCGACGATTTTCTGCGGAGTCAGGCCCGGCACCCAGCCCAGTGTGATACCGAAATAAAGGGCCGCCGGCACGAGGACCACGCCGCCTCCGAGGCCGACCAAAGCCCCGACGATTCCGGCAAAAAGCCCTGTCACGGCAAGGATAACAAACTCCATCAGAGGCCCTCCCCGCCGAACAGATCCAGCTGCTGTGCGCCCGGCCGGTCCGTTTCAATTCCCGCGATCCCCATGAACCGCTTGGCGTTTTCTGCGGCATGTCCGCCCGAGTTGTTGTTGAAGACGACATAAACTTCTTCCGAATCGATGCCGGAAATGTCTCCGGCCAATCCTGTCAGTTCGGTGTCATTATAGTCATACAGATAGCGGACTTCCCGCCACTTCTTGTCGTCACGCCCATTGGCCGTCCACCCCGTCGTGTTTCGCCCATGCAGCCGGACAAGCGTCTTGTCTTCCCTAGTTGGAACAGGCACGAACGGGATACTGCCTTCTCCTGCCTGTGGCTCGTCACATACCGAGTGAATGAACCGCTGTTCCCTCAGAAAGTCGAGTGTCCCCTCCCGGTATTTTTCCGAGTACCAGGACTGATGCCGGAACTCGACCGCCACATTGATCCCCTCGAGGTATTCCCTCATCTTCCTCAGGACCCCTACATTCTCTTTCGTACAGCCGAACCATGGCGGGTACTGTGCGAGAACCATCGGGAGCTTGCCTGCCTCGAGCATCGGACCGACTGACAGCCGGAAAAGCCGGAACATCTCTTCTTCCGATTCATACGGGAGCCGGCCGCGGTGGTGACCGGTCATGCCCTGATACGCCTTGACGATGAAACCGAAGTCATCCGGCGTCTCTCCGATCCATTTCCGGATATTCCGTTCAGACTGGATAGCGTAAAAGGTTGAGTCCAGCTCAACGACTTTGAAATGGCCGCTGTAGTCCTTCAACTTCTCCGTTTTCTTGGAAGTGGGGCTGTAAACATCCGGGTGGTCTCCCCAACCGGTCAGGCCAACCCTGATCATGGGCCTCCCTCTCCCTTCATCCTATTTTCATATGATTCATCTTATCACAATACCCGCACCGGAGACCCGGAAAGCCGGTGGTTAAAGGGAAAAGGAGGACAGTGTTTAATCACTGTCCTCCCTTTCCACACACTCATGGAGTGAATCGCAGTAGAATCTCCCGTCATACAGTCTTTGATCATTAAAATTCCTGGTAAACCGCCGGATCCTGGTCGTCAATGCGGCCGTCCGGACGGCTCAGCGAATCAATTTTACCCATATCCTCCAAAGACAGTTCGAAGTCGAAGATCGACAAGTTTTCACACTGGCGATCCGGATGTGAGGAACGCGGAATAGAGACATTTCCGTGCTGATAATGCCAGCGAAGAACGATCTGTGCAGGGGTCCTTCCGTATGTTTCTGCCAACTCCATGATCGACGGCTCGCTCAAGACACCCCGCCCGCGAAACAGCGGACTCCATGCTTCTGTCACGATTCCCCGTTCTTCATGCCATTTTCGCTGCTCTGCCTGATTAAAGAACGGATGCATCTCGATCTGGTTGATGACCGGCAGCTCCCCTGTTTCTTTTTCCAGCTGCTCAATATGTTCCGGAAGAAAGTTGCTGACGCCGATCGATCGGACCAGCCCGCGCTTTTTGGCCTCGATCAGTGCCTGCCAGGCCTCCACAAACTTACCTTCCTTCGGGTTGGGCCAGTGAATCAGATACAGGTCAAAGTGTTCCAGATGCGCACGGTAAAGGGATTCTTCGATGGCTTTCAGTGCTTCTCCGTAATCATGATAACGGCCGGGCAGCTTGGAGGTGACCATCAGTTCTTCCCGGCTGACCCGGCTTTTCCTGATTGCCTCGCCAAGTGTCCCTTCGTTCTCGTAATTATAGGCAGAATCAAGCAGCCGATATCCGTTGCTGATTGCCGATTCAAATGAGGAAACCGCTTCGCTGCCTTTCAAGAATACCGTTCCATAGCCTATCGCAGGCAAATGTTGACCGTCTTTCAGTCTAATAAAAGGAATATCCAAATTGATTCTCTCCTTTCCTCTTTACCCCATACCACAAGCAACCTTCGGTTAAGCCAATGAGGTAAAAGTCATAGGACTGGTCAGAAAAGCCGATTGACAAACATCTTATGGAAAATTAATATTTTAATATAAATAATCTAAATATTATTTACGATCTCAATCTTGAACTTCGGTTCAGCGTCGGAAAATAGGACGCCCTCGTGCTGAAGAAAGACATTCAATATTGAGTATCAGCTAAAAAGATCGGACAAAGACGAGAATACTGCGTACTTCTGTCCTTTTTTGTTCTGATTGAAGTTTTTGGAAAGGGGATTGAATATGCAGGAACAGACACTGGAAAGAGGTTTGAAAAACAGGCATGTCCAATTGATCGCCATCGGGGGAGCCATCGGTACCGGGTTATTCCTCGGAGCAGGAAAGTCCATCCATTTGGCAGGGCCTTCAATTTTACTGTCTTATCTGATCACTGGCATTATTTTATTTCTGATTATGCGAGCGCTCGGCGAACTCCTGATGAGTAATTTGGACTATCATTCTTTTGTTGACTTTGTGAAGGACTACTTCGGGGAAATGGCAGCGTTCATCACAGGATGGACCTATTGGTTTTGTTGGATCTGTATTGCCATGGCTGACCTGACTGCCATCGGAATCTATTCGCAGTATTGGTTTCCGGAGATTCCCCAATGGATGCCCGGGCTCATCGCACTCATCGTATTGCTATTCATGAACCTGGCGACGGTAAAGCTTTTCGGAGAAATGGAATTTTGGTTTGCCCTGATTAAAATCATTGCGATTATCGGCCTGATCGTAGTCGGTATTTTCATGATTATCAAAGGTTTCTCCACCGATTCAGGAACGGCAGCATTCTCGAATATCTGGAATAACGGCGGATTGTTCCCGAACGGCATCAGCGGCTTTATCCTTTCGTTCCAGATGGTTGTATTCGCCTTTGTCGGAATTGAACTCGTCGGACTCACCGCAGGAGAAACGGAAAATCCCGAAAAAGTCCTTCCGAAAGCGATTAACAGCATCCCGATCCGAATCTTGATTTTCTATATCGGGGCCCTGTTCGTGATTATGAGTGTGTATCCTTGGGATGCCATCAATCCCGCGGCAAGCCCGTTTGTCCAGGTTTTTGTTGCCGTCGGCATTGCAGCGGCTGCAGCAATCGTCAATTTTGTCGTTCTGACTTCAGCGGCCTCCGCCTGCAACAGCGCGATTTTCAGCACAAGCCGGATGCTTTATTCCCTCGCCAAGGAAAAAGAGGCACCGGAACGGTTTGCGAAACTGGACCGGCGCAAAGTTCCGTCCAAGGCCTTATTCTTCTCGGCAGGTGTGATTCTGATTTCCGTTATCTTGAACTACATCATGCCTGAAGGTGTTTTCACCCTGATCACGAGCATATCCACAGTCTGCTTTATCTTTGTCTGGGGAATCACCGTCCTCAGCCATCTGAAATATCGCAAGACAAGACCTGACCTGGCCAGGGTGAACAAGTTCAAGATGCCGCTTTACCCGTTCGCCAACTATCTGATCCTGGCTTTCCTGGCATTTGTATTGGTCGTGCTCGCGATTGCGGAAGATACCCGGATTTCACTGATGGTGACACCGGTCTGGTTTATCATTCTGGCCGTGATCTATAAGACCCGCATATCCAAGAAAATTGAAGTCGTCAATGTTGACGACCATGAGCCAGTCAAATATTGAAATTCGTCAATCTCCAGAACGCTATCCATATTGTTCATGAAGCACAAAAAACCCTTGCCTACCGTTAAAGGCAAGGGTTTTTAATATTGGATCGGCAAAGGTTATTCGGTTGATATAAGTGAAACTGCTCCTTTAAAAGGAACACTTAAGCGGTCATTTTTGACCTCAAGCCACCGTTAGCCATCTATGAATCGTTCAATCCTTCCCAGGCATCCATACATATATAGGTTATGGTCCACATAAAGTAATACTTATAAATTTATGTTTATCTGTGGGTATCAAGAACATTGATTTTAATATAGGGGGATTGTCTATGTCCGTTTTTGATCCACAGAAATT
Source organism: Bhargavaea cecembensis (assembly GCF_001619585.1). GTDB lineage: Bacteria > Bacillota > Bacilli > Bacillales_A > Planococcaceae > Bhargavaea > Bhargavaea cecembensis_A. Next base: position 176,883 of record NZ_LQNT01000013.1, on the reverse strand, counting down.
ATCCGTCAAACTCATTCCACCTGCCACTTTCGCTCAGCCGGCTGAAGGAAGAAAATATACTCTCACGCATTCAGATGTTACAGCAGAATTATTTTTGGATATTGGATATGTGTACAACTACAAATCCATTGACCCCAAAATGCGTGACGAAGTATTGGCAGAATGGAAAAGAGATTCACACGGCTGTCTAAATTTGATCGGAACAGCGTATGTCGATGGTGGTGAGTTCAGTCAAAGAGTTGCAGACACCCGTTTTAAAGTATTTAAAAAAGAAATGGCTACAGCACTTAATGGAATTATCTATGGTGACCGTCAATTTTACGTACATTATCCCTTCCTCGTCGATGCCCCCATCTTTATCTACTACTTATCCAGTTATCCGCAATATAGGCAGGTTGCTTTTTATGGTACACCACGCCAGTATTTGAACCAAACGATTAAACAACACCAAAAATGACGGATACTTATCCTGATATTACTAAAAAAAGAAGGCGAACTATAATCAGTTCGCCTCCTGCACTAGAAATCAGCTCTGCCGACAATTTTACATTTTTTAACCGATCGAACCTTCCATTTCGAACTTGATGAGACGGTTCATTTCGACCGCGTATTCCATCGGAAGTTCTTTTGTGAATGGCTCGATGAAGCCCATGACGATCATTTCCGTTGCTTCTTCTTCGGAGATGCCGCGGCTCATGAGGTAGAAGAGCTGTTCTTCGGATACCTTCGAGACTTTTGCTTCGTGCTCGAGGGAGATGTTGTCGTTCAGGATCTCGTTGTACGGGATCGTGTCGGACGTGGACTGGTTGTCCATGATAAGCGTATCGCACTCGATGTTGGAACGGGCACCGGACGCCTTGCGGCCGAAGTGCACGATTCCGCGGTACGAAACCTTGCCGCCCTGCTTCGAGATCGACTTGGAGACGATTGTGGAGGACGTGTTCGGTGCAAGGTGCATCATCTTCGCGCCTGCATCCTGGTGCTGGCCTTTGCCTGCAAGTGCGATGGACAGCGTCAATCCACGCGCGCCTTCGCCCTTGAGGAGGACAGCCGGATATTTCATCGTCAGCTTGGAGCCGATGTTGCCGTCGATCCATTCCATTGTTGCGTTCTCTTCTGCAACCGCGCGCTTCGTAACGAGGTTGTAGACGTTGTTTGCCCAGTTCTGGATGGTCGTGTAACGGCAGTACGCGTCTTTCTTGATGATGATTTCAACAACCGCCGAGTGGAGTGAGTTAGTCGTGTAGACAGGTGCTGTGCAGCCTTCTACATAGTGAACGCTCGCGCCTTCATCAACGATGATGAGCGTACGCTCGAACTGTCCCATGTTCTCGGAGTTAATGCGGAAGTATGCCTGAAGCGGTGTATCCACCTTCACGCCCGGCGGGACGTAAATGAAGGAACCGCCCGACCATACCGCCGAGTTCAGAGCGGCGAACTTGTTGTCCGCTGACGGGATGACCGTTGCCCAGTGCTCTTTGAAGATGTCTTCGTTTTCGCGCAGCGCGGAGTCGGTGTCCTTGAAGACGATGCCCATCTCTTCGAGGTCTTCCTTCATGTTGTGGTAGACAACTTCGGATTCATACTGGGCGGAAACACCTGCAAGGTATTTCTGTTCCGCTTCCGGAATGCCCAGTTTGTCGAACGTGCGCTTGATTTCTTCAGGGACTTCATCCCATGAACGCTCAGTCGCTTCCGACGGCTTGACGTAGTACGTGATTTCATCGAAATTCAGCTCGCTGAGATCGCCGCCCCACACTGGCATCGGTTTTTTATAGAAGATGTCGAGAGCTTTCAGGCGGAAGTCGAGCATCCATTGAGGCTCTTCTTTCATCCTGGAGATTTCTTCGACGATTTCTTTCGTCAGACCGCGCTTCGAACGGAAAACCGATACGTCTTTGTCGTGGAAGCCGTATTTATAATCGCCGATTTCCGGCATTTGTTTAGCCATTACTGTTCCTCCGTTCAGTTTGGATTGGCGTCGCTGTCGACGCCTTTTTCCATTGCCTTCCAAGCAAGGGTCGCACACTTGATGCGGGCAGGGAACTGGGAGACGCCGGATAGCGCTTCGATGTCCCCGAGATCCAGGTCTTCATCCAGGTCTTTCCCGAGCATCATGTCGGAAAAAGCTTTGGACAGCCTGACTGCATCTTCTGCAGATTTCCCTTTGATCGCCTGCGTCATCATCGACGCGGATGCCATGGAGATCGAGCATCCTTCGCCATCGAACTTCGCGTCCTGCACGATTCCGTCTTCCACCTGCATCGTCAGGTGGATCCGGTCTCCGCAGGTCGGGTTGTTCATGTCGATGGTAAGTCCTCCGTCTGCGAGTTCACCTTTGTTGCGTGGATTTTTATAGTGGTCCATGATGACCCGTCTGTACAGCTGATCGAGATTAATGGATGACATCAGAGAAATACTCCTTTGCAATGCGGAGCCCATCTGCGAGGCGGTCGACATCTTCTTCCGTGTTGTACACGTAGAAGCTTGCCCGCGCCGTCGCTGTCGCACCCAGGCGCTTCATGAGCGGCTGTGCGCAGTGATGGCCGGCACGCACGGCGATCCCGTTCATATCAAGAACCGTCGCGACGTCATGCGGATGCACTCCGTCGAGATTGAAAGTTACAATACCGGCACGGAGATCCGGGTCTGCCGGCCCGTAAATCGTCAGACCGTCGATTTCCGACATCTTTTCCATGGCATAGGCCGCAAGATGCTTTTCATGACGGTCGATGTTGTCGAGGCCGATTTCCTCAAGGAAATCGATCGCCGCACCGAGACCGATGGCACCGGCGATGATCGGCGTGCCACCCTCGAATTTCCATGGAAGCTCTTTCCACGTTGATTCGTAAAGGCCGACAAAATCAATCATTTCACCGCCGAATTCAACCGGCTCCATGTCTTCAAGAAGGGCCTTTTTGCCGTACAGGACACCGATGCCTGTCGGTGCGCACATCTTGTGTCCGGAGAATGCGAAGAAGTCGCAGTCCAGATCCTGTACATCGACTTTCAGGTGAGGTGCGGCCTGTGCGCCGTCCACCACCATCACGGCACCGTGCCGGTGGGCAATTTCCGCAATTTCCTTGATCGGGTTCTTCGTGCCGAGCACGTTCGATACATACATGACCGAGACAATCTTGGTCTTGTCGGTTACCGTCTCTTCAACTTTATCGAGAGAGAGGGTGCCGTCGTCTTCGAGGTCGACGTATTTCAGTGTCGCCCCCGTTTCCTTGGCCAGCTGCTGCCATGGAATGATGTTGGAGTGGTGCTCCATCATCGTGATGACGATTTCGTCCCCTTCTGAAACATTCGCCCGGCCGTAGCTTTGTGCGACCGTGTTGATCGAGGTTGTCGTACCACGGGTGAAGATCACTTCCTGTACGGACGAGGCGTTAATGAAGTCCGCGACCTTCTGGCGCGCGCCTTCATATTCGTCTGTTGCCCGGTTGCCCAGGGTGTGGACACCGCGGTGGACGTTGGAGTTGTCGTTTTCATAGTAGCGTTTGACCGCTTCGATCACGACATCCGGTTTCTGTGAAGTGGCTCCGCTGTCGAGATAGACGAGCGGATGGCCATTCACTTGCTGGTCGAGAATCGGGAAGCGTTTTTTGATGTCTTTACTGATCATCAGCGCACTTTCCTTTCAATAACCTCCGACAGCTGTTTCTTGACACCTTCTATTGGAAGCTGGGAAACGACAGGTGCCAGGAAGCCGTGGACAATCAGGCGCTCCGCTTCCACACGGGAGATGCCACGGCTCATCAGGTAGTAAAGCTGCAGCGGATCGACCCGGCCTACGGAAGCGGCGTGTCCCGCTGTAACATCGTCCTCATCAATCAGAAGGATCGGGTTCGCGTCACCGCGTGCTTTTTCACTCAGCATGAGAACACGGGATTCCTGGACAGCATCCGACTTCGATGCCCCGTGCTCAATCTTTCCGATACCGTTGAAGATGGTCGATGCCTCTTCCTTCATGACGCCGTGCTGCAGGATGTATCCTTCAGCGCCCTTGCCCCAGTGTACGGTCTTGGCTGTAACGTTTTGCTTTTGCGACCCGCGTCCGACCAGTACAGACTTGGAATGGCCGACCGATCCGTCGCCAACGAGATGGGTCACATTCTCGTAGATCGTATCGCAGTCGTTCATCAGTCCGAGCGCCCATTCAATTGTGGCGTCACGGCCGGCAACCCCGCGGCGGTTGACGTAGGAAGTAAAGCCTTCAGCAAGCACGTCCACTGCGCCGTAAGTGATTTTCGCCCCGTCTTTTGCAATGACTTCGGAGATGATATTGACGAGTCCCTTGGAGTCCTTTGAAAGCGACAGGTAGTTCTCTACATACGTGAGAGAGCTGTTGTCTTCCGCCACGATAATCGCATGGTTGAAGAGGGACACATCTTCGCCCTCATGCAGGAATAGGACCTGCACAGGCTCCTTCACTTCTACGCCTTTCGGAACATAGACGAAGACACCGCCGTTCATAAATGCAGCATGGAGGGCTGTCAGCTTGTGCTCATCCACTTTGACTGCATCCTTCATGAAATACTGCTGAAGCAGGTCGGAATGCTCGCGTGCGGCCGTAAAAATATCGGTCAGGATTACGCCCTGCTCTTTCAGCTCATCCGACAGTTTGATGTAGGCCGGCGTGTTATTCCGCTGGACATAGATGTTTTTCTGGTTTTCGATATCAATGAGCGCACGCGCATCCTGCGGGAGATCCGCAAGGCCCGTCAGCGGCTCGTCTTTCACTGCGTGGACCGGAAACTCGGTGAAGTTCCAGTTTTGGATCTTCGTTTTGTCCGGCTTCGGCAGCTGGAGTGTTTCAGCAAGTTGATAGGCTTCGGAGCGCTTTGACGCGAGCCATTCCGGTTCGCGGTTCGATTCCGAATAGGAACGCACGTCCTCGCCGGTCAATGCCAATTTCGTTTCAACCGTCATTTCGTTCGTCCCCTTCCGTTATGCTTCTTGTCCGACAGTTTCATCTTCGATGCCGAGCTCTTCCTTGATCCAGTCATAGCCCTGTGCCTCGAGCTTCTGGGCAAGTTCCGGACCGCCGGATTTGACCACTTTGCCCTGCATCATGACGTGGACATGATCAGGCGTGATGTAGTTGAGGAGACGCTGATAGTGCGTGATGATCAGGCAGCCGAAGTTTTCGCCGCGCATTTCGTTGACACCCTTGGAGACGACTTTGAGGGCATCGATGTCAAGACCGGAGTCGATTTCATCGAGGATGGCGAATTTAGGCTTCAGCATCATGAGCTGAAGGATTTCGTTGCGCTTTTTCTCTCCGCCGGAGAAACCTTCGTTCAGGTAGCGCTGTGCCATTTCCTGATCCATTTCGAGCGTTTCCATCTTGCTGTCGAGGTCGCGGATGAATTTCATGAGGGAAATCTCATTGCCCTCTTCACGCTGTGCATTGATGGCGGAACGGAGGAAGTCGGCATTCGTTACACCGGAGATTTCGCTCGGATACTGCATGGCGAGGAAAAGGCCAGCTTTGGCACGCTCGTCCACTTCCATTTCAAGAACGTCTTCGCCGTCGAGTGTTACTGTGCCGGCTGTAACTTCATATTTAGGATGCCCCATGATAGCCGATGCGAGCGTGGATTTACCCGTCCCGTTCGGTCCCATGACAGCATGGATTTCATTTGTATTGATCGTCAGGTCGACGCCTTTCAGGATTTCTTTGCCTTCGATTTCGACGTGCAGACCTTTGATTTCGAGAGTAGACATCCGAATACCTCCAGTACGGATGGCCGTGCCATCCTTATTTATCATCATTCTAATCTTAACTGAAACCGGGGATGCTTGCAAATCATTTAGACAGGTTACGGCCGGCTCACATAGAATGGCAGAAATACTGTCATTTCAAGGATACCGGGCCTTCCTGTCCATCATTGACATCCATTTTCAATTATGCACCATTTAGTGAGAATCGAAACCGATTGATAAAAGGACCGGCGCCTAAAGCGCCGGTCCTTTTGGACGGGTTCATTATGATTCGGTCATGTTTGGTGATGGCCACCCGTCTCCGGTCTCATGCCGAAGCTTTGACTGCGGGCATATTCCCTCTCCCGCTGTTTTTCCACTTCCAGCTGCAGCTTCGGATTTAAGCGGTAATCCTCATAGCCGATGCCGTGCGTACTCCGGAAACTTTGTGCCATCCTGTCCGTATACTCGAGCCTCATGGGGTCGATAATGAACCATTCCTTTCGATTTTGCCGGCTTCGGCCGGTTTGATTTCCCTTCTAGTGTACCCCAAGGTCACACATTAAAACAAGAAGGAAAAGTCAGACTACTTTCGTCCCGGCGGATGTTGTCGGCGCTGTTTCAGCCGAGGTGGCAAAACGGTCGGTGATGATTGCGAGCGCGCCATCCCCTGTGACATTCGTTGCCGTGCCAAAGCTGTCCTGCGCCATATAGAGGGCGATCATCAGCGCAACCATCGGCTCCGTGAAGCCAAGCATTGATGAAAGGAGTCCGATCGCCGCCATGACCGCTCCGCCCGGTACGCCCGGTGCCGCGATCATCGTCACACCAAGAACCGCGATGAACTGGAGCATCGGGCCGATCGTGACCGGCATCCCGTTCATCAGCATGACACCGATCGCACAGGTTGTCAGCGTGATTGTACTTCCCGACAGGTGGATGTTGGCAAACAGCGGCACCGTGAAATCGACTACTTTTTCAGATGCGCCAGTCTTGCGTGCCTGGCGGACGGTAACCGGAATGGTCGCCGCAGACGACTGTGTGCCGAGTGCCGTGAAGTATGCCGGAGCCATCGTCTTCAGCAGCATAAGCGGGTTGCGCTGCGTGAGTGCACCAGCAGCCGTGTACTGGAGAAGAAGCATGATCAGATGCATGGCGATGATCAGGACAAACACCATTGCAAAAACTGAAAGCACGCTTGCCACCTGGCCTGCATACGTCATGTTAAGGAATACACCGAAAATATGGAACGGCAGCAGCGGGATGATGACACTGCTGATTGTCTTTTCGATCAGTTGCTGAAATTCGTCGAAAACCGAAAAAAGCGTTTTGCTGCCGGTGGCCGCCATCCCGATTCCCATGAGGAAAGCGAAGATCAGGGCTGTGAGTACGCCCATGATCGGCGTAATCTCAAGCTCGAAAAATGCTGAGGCCAACGCTTCCGATGGATCGCTGATAGAGTCGGCAGATGGGCTGCCGATCAGCCCCGGAAGGAGGTTGGATGCCACGAAAAATGCCAGAATCCCTGCAACGATTGTGGAAAGATACGCCAGGCCCGTTGAAAGTCCGAGCATCTTGGCAGAACCTTTCCCAAGTTTGGCGATGCCGGGTGCGATAAATCCGATAATGATCAGCGGAACGACAAAGCTCAGGAATCCGCCAAACAGCATATTAAATGTCGCTCCGAGTTCCACGAACCAGAGCCCGTATTTTTCCGGGATCCTGGTGAGGAGCGATCCGATACCGACCGCCAGCGCAATGGCGATGATGATCCGGCCAAGCAGACCGATTTTCTTCATGATGACTGTTCCCCCTAAAAAGACACTTGTTTTTCTGATGTGACCACTTTACCACACTACCCCATCCATTAGTAGGTCTGGTCACTTATTCAGAATACATTTACTTGTCAACGGTTACAACAGGAAATGACAGGCAGGCAGTAAAAAGCCGCCGCACCGGGATTCTTGTAAAGATACCCTGGCGCGGCGGCCTTCTGTTTATCCATATTTTATATTGTGATTATTCACCATCGACTGGGACAACCGAGCCGCCCCATTCTTCAACGATGAAGTCCTGGATTTCTTCGGAGCGGAGCACTTCAACCAGTGCCTGGATCTCTTCTTTATCTTCGTCGCCGCTGCGGACAGCAATCACGTTGACGTAAGGTGAATCGGAGTCTTCCAGTGCGATGGCATCTTCCAGCGGGTTGAGTCCTGCATCAATCGCATAGTTGGAGTTGATGAGGATCGCATCCCCTTCTTCCTGGTTGTAGAGCTGTGGCAGGAAGGATGCTTCATAGTCTGCGTCAAACTCAAGGTTTTTCGGATTTTCCACAATATCCTTCACTTCTGCCGCAGTCTTGTCGACTCCTTCATCCAATTTGATGAGACCCTGGCTTTCCAGCATGGAGAGGATCCGGCCGTGGTCTGCGACCGAGTTGCTCATAAGAATCGTCGCGCCGTCAGGCAGTTCTTCCAGGGAATCATACTTTTTGGAGTAGATGCCGATCGGCTCGATGTGGATGCCGCCGGCGTTTACGAAGTCATAGCCATGGTCAGACATCTGGGTTTCCAGGTAAGGGATGTGCTGGAAGTAGTTTGCGCCGATTTCTCCGGACTCAAGGTCTTCGTTCGGAAGAACATAATCCTGATAGGTTTCGATTTCCAGCTCGACGCCTTTCTCCTCGAGAAGCGGCTTTGCTTCTTCAAGGATGAGGGCGTGCGGTACGTTGGATGCACCGACAACGAGTTCCTTCGGCTCTCCGCCGTTTTCTCCGCCTTCAGTGCCCGAAGATGTGTCGTCTCCGCCTGCGCCGCATGCGGCCAGTGCAAGTGCGCCTGTTGCCAAAAATAGTCCTGCTGCAAATTTCTTCATGATTGTTTCCCCCTTGGGTTGTATTGTTTTTTATTAGCGTTTGTCCGTCCGCTTGACCAGCAGGTCGCCGACCCACTGGATGACGAAGACAATGATCAGAATCAGGATGGTCGCGACGATCGTGACGTCAGTGCGGCTTCTCTGGAACCCGTCCAGGTAAGCCAGGTTGCCGAGGCCGCCAGCCCCGATGATGCCGGCCATCGCCGTATAGCCGACGAGCGCGATGGCGGTCACGGTGATGCCCGAGATCAGGGCCGGCATCGATTCCGGCAGAAGGACCTTGCGGATGATTGTCCAGGTGGTCGCCCCCATCGAACGGGCCGCCTCAATGACGCCTTTATCGATCTCAGCAAGCGCGATCTGGACCATCCGTCCGTAAAATGGTGCGGATCCGATGATCAGGGCCGGCAGTGCCGCGTTCGGCCCGCGGATTGAGCCGAGCAGGAACTTCGTGAGCGGAATCAGCAGGATGATCAGGATGATGAATGGAATCGACCTGAAGATGTTGACGAATGCCGCTGTGATCAGGTTCGAAATCCGGTTCTGATAAATGCCCCTCGGTCCCGTAAGGAAAAGCAGGATGCCGAGCACCAGCCCGATCAGGAAGGTGAACAGAGTGGCGACTGCTGTCATATAAAGCGTCTCTAGTGTTGCCTCCCACATTTTATCCCAGTCGACGTTAGGAAACAGTTGTTCAATCACGTTCGATCACCTCTGTTTCTACGCCTTCCGAATGAAGGAACTCCACTGCCTCCGCCACAGCCGGCTCATCCCCCACCAGATTCAGGATGATCGAGCCGAATGTTCCGCCGTGCGTCTGCGAGACATTGGCCTGCAGGATGTTGACGTCAATGTCGAATGTCCGGATGAGCCGGGCAAGAACCGGCTCTCCCGTCCGTTCACCGACAAAACCGAGCCTGATCAGGGTACCGTCCGGATTCTCCCTGACCAGCTGGCTGATCGCCTGTTTGACATCCGGCGATTCGGTCACTTGGGATACGAATCGTTTCGTGATCGGCTGCTGTGGCGAGCGGAACACCTGGAGGACATCGCCCATCTCAACGACTCGTCCAGCTTCCATGACGGCGACCCGGTGGCAGATTTTCCGGATGACGTGCATCTCATGGGTGATGAGCACGATCGTCAGGTTCAGCCGCTTGTTAATGTCGGTCAGGAGGTCCAGGATCGAATCGGTCGTTTCCGGGTCAAGTGCCGATGTGGCTTCGTCACATAGCAGGACGTCCGGTTCATTGGCAAGTGCCCGTGCGATTCCGACACGCTGCTTCTGCCCGCCGGAAAGCTCCGACGGATAAGCGTCCTCCCGCCCCTCAAGTCCGACAAGCCGGATCAGTTCGCGCACCCTCGGCTCACGCTCCGCCTTGTTCACGCCTGCGATCTCGAGCGGAAAAGCGATATTCTCCGCCACCGTGCGGGACCAGAGCAGATTGAAGTGCTGGAAGATCATGCTGACTTTCTGGCGTGCCTTTCTGAGATCCGCTCCGGAAATCGAGGACATTTCCATGCCATTTACTGTCACACGTCCTCCGGTCGGCTTTTCAAGTCCGTTCAGCATGCGGATCAGTGTACTTTTGCCTGCACCGCTGTAGCCGATGATGCCGAATATTTCGCCTTCCCGGATCTCCAGGTCGACTGCGTCGACGGCCGTGAGTGTCCGGTTGGACAGGCGGAACTGCTTGGTTATTTGTTCTAGCTTAATCATTTGGTCACCTCTGAAATAAAAAAGACCTGTCTGCGTACAGGCAGACAGGTCGCGCAACCGTCCCGTCTCCGGCCGGCGCATTTCCTCTCATCTGCCAAAGCGATTGCGCTTTGAGTGAATTGGCACCATTTCACGTTACCGTGACGGTTGCCGGGCTTCATCGGGCACGTCCCTCCGCCTCTCTCAATAAGAGTGTTCCGTATTCGTTTATATTCATCCGCCCAGCAGATGACTGATGGATGAAACTATATCACAGCTGACCATTTTGCGTCAACTCAATTTTTCATAGAGATGCGGGACCGACCGGAAAGCATAGATTTTCTCGACCGGCCGGCCTTCTTTTGCGATCAGGAGGCACGGGACGCTCTCCACCCCGTACCTGGCTGCCACCTCCTCATGATAGTTGAGGTCAGCCTTGCCCAGCCTGACTTCAGGTAGCAGCTTCTCCACGACGTCCATCATTCTCGAGGCCACCTGGCACGTCCCGCATAGGGGTGTATAGAGATAAAAGGCGGCTGTGGCCGGGGTCTTTGATGCTTCTTCAAATTGCTGCAGATTCCATTCTTCCACCATGCTCATCCTTTATAGCAGAAATTCAGTCTTAATCTCGATGTTTGCCGAAAGCAGTTCCTCCGCCAGTACCCTGAGGGGCGTAGTGGCCACCTCCCGATATACCCGGTCCGTATAGAGATGACGCGCTTCCGGGTACTCCCGCCTGAGGAGCGCACGCAGTTTTTCCCCGGAACGGTCCGCGTCGAAAAACGCGAAAATATCCGCCCCTTCATACGGTTCAAGAAGTTCTTCGATTCTTGTCGGGCTTGCCGTCCCGTTCGTACAGATGATGTCCACCGGTTCATCCAGAAGCGGGGCGATTCGTTTCCTGTCAGAGCTACCTTCGACGACGATCACTTTTTCGGTCATCCTGATCCCTCCGCGAGCACACCGTTATGTCAGGCCGCATCCGGAACAGGCGCCGATTCCGATATCGCGGTCCTTAGTATTAGAAGATGCAAAAAACGCCGGAAGATGCCGGCGTTTCCTGCATGCAGGTCAGCCCTGCGTCATTTGATCGTATTGTTCTGCGGACATGAGTTTGTCGATTTCCGATGAATCAGACGGTTCAACAACGACCATCCATGCCTTCTCATAAGGCGATTCGTTGACGAACTCAGGGCTGTCCTCGAGATCTTCGTTCACTTCAACGACCGTGCCGCTGATCGGTGCATACAGTTCGGATACCGTCTTGACTGACTCTACGCTTCCGAAAGGCTCGTCCGCCTTGATTTCATCGCCGACTTCAGGCAGCTCGACAAATACGATGTCGCCGAGTTCGGCCTGTGCGAAGTGTGTGATACCGATGCGCGCCTTGCCGTCTTCCGTCTTTACCCATTCGTGTTCTTCGGAGTAGCGAAGTTCTGTTGGTGTGCTCATTCTGACCCCTCCAGGAATAAATTAACCATCCATCTCAGTTTGCCATACAGCGGCTGGAAACTCAATAGTCGCTTAATTCCAGGCGGATTCAAAGTCCGCTTCACGGAATCCGACGGTCGCCTTTTCACCGTCAAAGACGATCGGGCGCTTGAGCAGCATGCCGTCTGAGGCAAGAAGGCGGATCTTCTCATCTTCCGACATGTCCGGAAGACGGTCCTTGAGCCCGCTCTCGCGGTAGACTTTACCGCTTGTATTGAAAAACTTCTTGATTTCGAGTCCGCTGGCCGAAATAATCTCCCGGAGCTGTTCCTCTGATGGTGGGGCCTCCTTGATGTCGAACGCCTCATAGGCCACTCCGTGCTCATCCAGCCACTTTTTCGCCTTCCGGCAGGTGGTGCATTTCGGATACCCGTAATAGGTGATTGCCATTCCCTTGCCTCCCTGCATCTTATCTTGGAATCAGTATAACAAAAAGAATGCCCGTTCTGCTCAAGAAGCAGTCCGGGCTTTGGGAATATCCGTTTCAGACAGTGTATTTTAGCGCTTCGTTCAGCTTGTCTGCTGCTTCGCGCTTCAGAGGAATCAGGTTCTTTGGCGTGTAGCGGGTAAGCTTGCGGAGAGCGGACAGCATCATTCGCTGGTTGTCTCCCTCGACAGACGCGACAAGCACTTCTTTCGCTTCCTGTTCGATGCGCTGCATGGCTTCCTGGCAGAAGATTTCCGTGTAGAGGATCTTCTGGCGGGACTTTTCCTCGCCACTTCTGCGGATCGCCTTTTCCGAGCGGAGCAGAGCGGATTCCATCGCGAAAATGTCATTGGCGATGTTTGCGATGTTGACAAGTACTTCCTGCTCGTCTTCAAGTTTCGTACCGAATCGCTGGGCTGCCATGCCCGCCGCAAGAAGACCGATTTTCTTCGCATTTTTCACCAGGATTTTCTCCTGCGCAAGTGCTTCGTCACCCGGTTCTTCCGGCATCATCATGAGCAGTTCTTCCTGGAGCGACTGGGCCTTCTGGAGAAGCGGTAGCTCCCCTTTCATCGCTTTCTTGAGGAACGTGCCCGGAACGAGGAGGCGGTTGATCTCGTTCGTGCCTTCGAAGATCCGGTTGATGCGGGAATCACGGTACGCACGCTCGACTTCATACTCCTGCATGTAGCCGTAGCCGCCGTGCAGCTGGACCGCTTCGTCGACAACGTGATCAAGTGTCTCGGAACCGACGACTTTGTTGATTGAACATTCGATGGCATATTCCGCAATTGCCTGGGCAATCTTGCGGCCGTCCTTCTGGTCTTCCTCGCTCATCTGGCCCATGCGGTCATCAAAGTAGCCGACCGTACGGTAGATCAGACTTTCCGTCGCGTACAGTTCGGATGCAAGCGTTGCAATCTTCTCCTTGGTCAGGTTAAAGGAAGCGATGCTGCGCTTGAACTGCTGGCGTTCGTTTGTATACTTGATCGCAAGTTCGAGCGCGCGCTTGGAACCGCCCACGCCGCCTACGCCAAGCTTGTATCGGCCGATATTCAGGATGTTGAAGGCGATCACATGGCCACGGCCTTTTTCGCCGAGCAGGTTTTCGACCGGCACTTCCGCATCTTGGAGGATGAGTGTACGGGTAGAAGAAGACTTGATCCCCATCTTCTTTTCTTCGGCACCCACGGAAACACCAGGGTAATCTTTCTCGACAATGAAAGCTGTGAAATGTTCGCCGTCAATCTTGGCATAGACGACGAAGACATCCGCGAAGCCGGAGTTTGTGATCCACTGTTTTTCGCCGTTAAGGATGTAGTGCGTGCCTGCCTCATTGAGTTTCGCAGTTGTACGCGCGCCCAGAGCGTCGGATCCGGAACCTGGCTCAGTCAGGGCGTAGGCGAAGATTTTCTCAGCCGTAACCGAAGCTGGCAAGTATTTCTGCTTCTGCTCTTCGTTGCCGAAGAGAACGATCGGAAGCGTTCCGATGCCGACGTGAGCCCCGTGCGTGATGGAGAAGCCGCCGGCGACGGACATCTTTTCGGTGATGAGCGCAGACGAGATTTTATCGAGGCCGAAGCCGTCATATTCCTCAGGAATATCCGCTCCGAGAAGACCGAGTTCCCCCGCGGATTTCAGAAGGCGCACGGAGTTCTCGAATTCATGATTTTCCAGTTTGTCGATGACCGGGATGACTTCGTTTTTGACATACTCCTCCGTCGTCTTTGCGATCATCTTATGCTCTTCCGTGAAATCCTCCGGCGTGAACACCTGATCCGCATCGATGTCCTCGATGAGGAATGCACCGCCTTTGACGAGCGCCTTGTCTTTCGTTTCCGCCATAATCGTTTCCTCCTTGTTCTTTTTTGGTTTTATATCAAGTGGTCTTTGCTCTGTCGATCGCCAGCTCCGGGCGGCAGGCTATCGGCTTGGGTTACGTCCAGCTTCTCTCGGCAGGCCCTCGGGGTCATAAGTGGCTACGCTCCGCGGATCAGGATCCGCTGCGCATGCCCCCTTATGCCTGTCGGGCCTGGGTAGCCGCCCTCCGCACTTACTCTATCCAGCTTCAGGCGGTACGGGCTCGGGTCATAAGCCGTCCCGCTCCGTGAGGCAGGCCTCACTGCGCAGGCCGTCTTATGCCTGTCGCCCGTGACCAACCGCCTTCCGCTTTTAAACCAACATTTCGAATACGCCGGCGGCTCCCATGCCTCCGCCGATGCACATGGTGACGGCACCAAACTGTTCATTGCGGCGCTTGAGCTCGTTCATGAGCTTCAGCGTTAGGATGGTGCCTGTGGCACCGAGAGGGTGTCCGAGCGCAATGGCGCCGCCGTTGACGTTGACGATGTCTTCATCCAAGCCCAGATGACGGATGACCTGGATCGACTGGGAGGCGAACGCCTCGTTCAGCTCCCACAGGTTGATGTCTTCAACGGACAGGCCGGCAAGCTTCAGCGCTTTCGGCACGGCTTCGATCGGACCGATGCCCATCACTTCCGGCGGAACACCGCCGACTGCGAACGAGCGGAACTTGGCGATCGGCTTCAGTCCTTCGGCTTCCGCCTTTTCGCGGTCCATGATCAGGACCGTGCCCGCTCCGTCCGATGTCTGGGAAGCGTTCCCCGCCGTGACTGAGCCTTTCACATTAAACGCAGGCCGCAGTTTTGCGAGGGTCTCCATATTGGTTCCTTCGCGGACGCCTTCGTCCATGTCAAAGGTGAAGGTGTCTTCCTTCATTTTGCCGTCCCGGCCGACCGTTCGCCGTCTCACATCGACCGGCACAATCTCATCCCTGAACTTGCCTTCCCGGATGGCGGCGGCGGCACGCTCATGGGAGCGGACCGCGAATGCATCCTGGTCCTCGCGGCTCACGCCGTATTTCACCGCAACCTGCTCCGCCGTATGGCCCATGCCCATATAGTATTCAGGCGCCGTTTCCGCGAGTGTCGCGTTCGGGCGGATCGTGTTCCCCATCATCGGCACCATGCTCATCGATTCGGTGCCGCCCGCAAGGACAGTATCCGCGTGGCCGAGCAAGATCTGATGGGCACCGTTTGCGATCGTCTGAAGACCGGACGAGCAGAACCGGTTGACGGTCACGGCCGGCACGGTATCCGGCAGACCGGCGATGCCGCCGATCAGACGTGCAACGTTCATGCCCTGTTCCGCTTCCGGCATCGCGCATCCGACGATAAAGTCGTCGATCGGCCCATCATAGCCGCCCGCCCGCTTGAGCGTCTCCTTCACCGTCAGTGCGGCAAAGTCGTCCGGGCGCACCGTTGCAAGGGATCCTTTCTTGGCTTTACCGACCGGCGTCCTCGCGCCGGCCACAATCACTGCTTCACGCATGGTTCATCCTCCTCCGTCTGCCCTCCGCTCAGTTGCGGAGCGGCTTGCCTTTCACGAGCATGTGCTGCATCCGCTGCTGGGATTTCGGTTCTGCGACAAGCTGCAGGAACGCTTCCCGCTCCAGGTCGAGCATGTATTGTTCATCGACTTCGGTACCATACGGCACTTTACCGCCGGAAAGAACGTAAGCGAGTTTCTTCGCAATCTTCAGGTCGTGGTCACTGATGTATCCCGAAAGGTGCAAGCCTTCCGCGCCAACAATCATCGCGGCATAACCCGGCTCTCCCGCAACAGGGACGGTCCGCTTTGAAGGCGCCGTGTAGCCCCCTTCGTATAGGGCAAGCGCAGCCTGCTTCGCATCATGGATCTGGTGATCCCGGTTAACACTTACGCCATCCGCCTTGCCGAGGAAGTTGTTCTCGCGCGCTTCCTCGCCGGATGTCGAGACTTTCGCCATCGCAACGGTCTCGAACACTTTTGCTGCGATGTCGACGTAGTCTGCCTTTACGCCGTTCGGCATCCCTTCAAGATGCTTGCGGTAAAGGCTGATGTTGCCGCCCCCGCCCGGAATCAGTCCTACACCGGTTTCCACGAGCCCGATATACGTTTCCATCGTCGCCTGGATATGCGCGGCCGGCAGTGTGATTTCCGCCCCGCCGCCGAGAGTCATGCCGTGCGGCGCGACAACGACCGGTTTTTTCGAATAGCGGACCTTCATCATGGCGTCCTGGAAAGATTTGATCATATAATCCAGTTCGAAGATGTTGTCGTCCTGCGCTTCCATCAGAATCATGCCGAGGTTCGCCCCGACAGAGAAGTTTTTGCCCTGGTTGGCGATGACGAGTCCCTTGTATGCGTCGTTGTTCTCCACTTCCTCAAGCGAGTCAATGAGCATCTTGATGACGTCCGGACCGAGTGAATTCGCCTGGGAAGTGAACTCGAGCAGCGCGACGCCATCACCAAGATCAATCAGGCTTGCTCCGGTGTTTTTCTTGATGACGCCATGGCGTGCTTTCCACTTTTTCAGGTCGATCTCTTTGTCATTCACCCCGACAGGCGAGTAACCTTCACCATCAAAGTATTTCAGAACCCCTTCATCGTCCTGATAGAAAGAGGACTTCCCGGAATCCAGAAGCTTCCGGACAAATGCCGGAATCACCCGGCCCTCCTTCTTCATCCGGTCGACCGACTTCCCGACGCCGATGGCATCCCACAGCTCAAACGGACCCTGCTTCCAGCCGAAGCCCCACTTCATCGCATTGTCGATCGAGGCGATATCATCCGCAATCTCACCGACCTTCTCCGCAGAATACAGAAGTGTCGGAGCCAGGATGTTCCAAAGGAGTTCGCCCGCACGGTCATTCGCATAGACGAGCGTCTGCAGCCTGGCATCACCTTTGAGCTGCGTAGCCATTTCAATGGAAGGCGCTTTCAATTTCTTCTGTGGCGAGTATTCGAGCGTGGCAGGGTCGATTTCGCTGATCTCCTTGCCTTCCTTCAGATAGAAGCCCTGCTTCGACTTGGCGCCCAGCCATCCGTTTTCCACCATTTTTACGAGGAATTCCGGCGTGCTGAACACTTCTTTCTCGTCGCCTTCCGTCTGGTCATACACGTTTTTCGCCACATGGACGAATGTGTCAAGCCCGACAACATCCAGCGTGCGGAAAGTTGCTGACTTCGGACGTCCGATCAGCGTGCCGGTGACCGAATCGACTTCCCCCACCGAGTAGCCCCGCTCCATCATTTCACGGAGTGTGATGAGGAGACCATATGTCCCGATCCGGTTGCCGATGAAGTTCGGCGTATCCTTCGCAATGACAACACCCTTGCCGAGCCGGTCCTCCCCGAAGCGGACCATGAAGTCCAGCACTTCAGGCGCCGTATCTTTCGTCGGAATGACTTCAAGCAATTTCAGGTAGCGCGGCGGGTTAAAGAAGTGGGTGCCGAGGAAATGCTTGCGGAATTGTTCCGAACGCCCTTCTGCCATCGCTTCGATGCTGATGCCCGACGTATTTGACGAAACAATCGCATGCTCTGATCGGACTCCCTCAATCTTGTCGTAAAGGGCTTTCTTGATGTCCAGGTTCTCCACAACCACTTCGATGATCCAATCCGCATCCTTCAGCTTTTCAAGATCATCTTCCAGGTTCCCAGCCGTAATGCGGGAAAGACTATCACTGGATGCAAGCGGTGCCGGCTTCTGCTTTTTCATGTTCTTGAGCGCCTGGTCCGTCAGCCGGTTGCGGACCTTGCTGTCTTTGAGCGTAAGATTTTTTGCTTCCTCTTCGGCTGTCAGCTTATTCGGCACAATGTCCAACAGAAGAACCGGAATGCCGATGTTTGCGAGATGAGCCGCTATTCCTGAGCCCATAACACCGGAGCCGATGACAGCGGCCTTATTGATTTGGTGAGCCAATTGATTGCCTCCTTCTACCTTGAATGAATGCTCATTCATTTCATTGCCAAAAAAATAGGCAATTGCTTTATTCATAGTTTAGAATATTTCACCACGGTGTGCAACATGACCAACAGAAAAAAATGAATTTCCGCTCATCTTTTTGATTCTTCGGGGCATTCTACCTATAAACCATGCATATGAGGAGGACCTGACATGGGCATCTTCTCCAAGCCCGCCATCAAAAACGGGAATGAATCCAATGCGGGGCCTGAGCTGTTCAAGGCCGACATCGTCACCACGAGAAACATCGGCGACCTGGCGAGGATCATGGAGCTCAGCAAACTATGTGCCAAAATGTACGGAGCAGCTGCCGCTTCAACAAAGCTTCCTGATCTGAAGAAAGAATTCGAGAGCCTCCAGAAGGCTCATCAGAAGCAGACAAGTGACATCATGGAATTCCTGAAAAAAGAGAGGGACCAGGCACAATGACCGATAAAGATACCGGCAAAGAAGCAAGTCAAAGTACAGACCAGGCCACCGATAAGCAAAATCAGCAGGAATCCGGAGACGCCTCCAATAATAAACAGCAGGATCAGAATGACGGTTCCCTGAACGACAAGGAAATGGCCATCCTCCTGCTCGGGATGGAAGAACAGCTTTGTCAGCTTTACCAGTCTGCCGAAAACGCAACATACAGCAGCAAACTCGAGTCTCTGCTCTCAAGTTTCCTGCAAACCTCCAACAGCAATCGGCGCAACCTGCGCGACCTGATCACACGTCACGGCTGGATGACACCCGACGCCGCCAAACGGGAAGACTACGAGAAAGTCCTCCAAAAGTTCGAAGGGTCTGCACCGCCGGTCGTCTGAAGCAAGTGGCTACCCAATTCCCTGCCGGAAAGTGTACACTGTCCCTATGGGAGGGATAGAGATGGAAAAAATTACGACAGCAGAACAATTTAATGAAATCATCAACAACCCGGAGCAATCACTGATCAAGTTTGACGCAAGCTGGTGCCCGGACTGCCGGCGGATGGATATGTTCATCGGACCGATCGAAGAAAAGTACAATCAGTTCACCTGGTATGAAGTGGACCGCGATGCCCTTCCGGAAATCGCGGACAAGCATGAAGTGATGGGCATTCCGAGCCTGCTTGTCTTCAAAGACGGCGAGAAAAAGGCTCACCTCCACAGTGCAAATGCCAAGACACCGGATCAGGTGACCACGTTCCTCGACAGCTACAATGCTTAACCCATCAGGAAGGCGACTGCCTTCCTTTTTTATATGCCGTTTTTTGCTATAATCAATGAAACTGTCAGGACGGAGGGAGCCGTTAATGGGCCAGATCGAGTCATTCAGGGGAAAGTCGCAATATGACCCGGACATTGACCCCGGGCAACAGAATTCTGCATGCGGGGCGGTTACGGCATATACAATGATCGGCCATCTTCTGGGTGCATGTCCGATGACCGTGTCAGATCTTTACCGATCATTCGGCGGTACACCACTCGGACTGTCCGTCCGGAAATTTATCAGGGGGGCCTCCGGGATTCTCGGCAGCGGCTGGACAGTGCAGAGGTGTTCTCTTGACGATTTAAAAGATGAGATTCTGGCCGGACGTCCGGTGGCGGCAAAGTTCGACAAATGGTTTTCTTTCCGCTGGTTCGGGAAATACTCGTTTGCCTACCATTGGGTACCGGTCGTCGGCTTCAGCGAAGAAAGCGGGGATACGCTCCTGCTTGTCCATGACAACGGAGGACGCGGGCGTCCCAGCCGGATCCGCCGGGCATCCTACTCCCGGAACCGGACGATCCTGACCTTTGTCCGGATGACACCGGACCGCTGAGCATAAAGGAAAACCGCCGCTGACGGACAGCGGCGGTTTTGTATTTAAGGATCGATCAGCCGAACGGCCATTCTTCCTGTTCTCCGGATACCGGGAAAAGGTTCATGAGCCGCTTGGCTGCAGTCGGGTACCCTTCTGCCTCGAGTGCCCGGGCGGTATCAGGACCATATTCCGGAACTTCAAGTTCATCCATGTCAGCATCGAATACGACGTGGCAGTCGATCTCTGCCAGTTCACGGGACAGGTGGAGCATATCCAGCTGTTCGGTGATTTTTTTTCGGACGGCCGGCTTCAGGTCATCAAGATGCTGAAGCACCCCTTCCACGGAACCGTACTCCAGGATCAGCCCCGTAGCCGTCTTCGGCCCGATGCCTTTCACTCCGGGATAGCCGTCACTGGAATCTCCCATGAACGCCTTCAGATCGACGAACTGCCCGGGTTCGAACCCGTATTCTTCCCGGAAGCGCTCATCTGTATAAATGTCAAATACCGTGTGCCCCTTCTTCATGAAGGCGATCTGTACGCCGGGCGCGAGCAACTGGAGCAAATCCCGGTCACCGGTCACGACCAAAATATCCGCTTCGTCTTTCCAGCGCGTGATCAGCGATCCGATCAGGTCGTCCGCTTCCACACCGTTCATGCCGAAACTTTTCCAGCCGAGCAGATAGGCGGACTCCCGCCCCATATCAAATTGGGGCTTCATCTCTTCCGGGGGCTCCGGACGATTCGCCTTGTAGCCTTCGTACAGGTCATTCCGGAAGGTGTATGCGCCCATGTCCCAGCAGACGGCGATATGGGTCGGCCGGAACATGGACTGCGCTGACAAGGCATGGCCCAGAAATCCCTGGACGGCATTTGTCGGAATCCCCTCTGCATTCCTCATATAACGGCCGTATACGGACGTAGCAAAAAAGGCGCGGAACAAAACCGCCATGCCATCGATCAGAAGCAGTTTCGGCCGCTCCGTCTCCTTGCCGCTTACCGTATCCAATTTCTCCATCGTATTCATGCGATCACCTTTTCCTCATTGCGTTCCTTCCATCATACCTCAGGAACCGGCGGCTGTGTCGGAATTCAGACCCCAATTTCTGGCTTCCTCCAGAAGCCGGCGCTCCACCCCGGCAATGTCCCGGCTGAAAATCCGGTCTTCTGTAAGCGGCGGAATGATTTCGGAGAGAGCATCCCATTTCCGTCGGAGTGCGGGAGACATCTTCTCCTCCCCGCGGATTCCGCAAGCCTGGAAAGCACAAAAGGCCTCGATGGCCAGAACCTTCCTCACGTTTCCGACAATTTGGGCGGCATGCCTGGCGGCAGTTGTTCCCATGCTGACATGGTCCTCCTGATTGGCCGAGGACGGTATGGAATCCACGGAAGCAGGATGGGCCAGCGTCTTGTTCTCGGATACAATACTTGCCGCAGCGTATTGAAGGATCATGGCACCCGACTGCAGTCCCGGCTCCGGACTGAGAAACGGCGGCAGCCCCCCGTTCAGCTGAGGATTCACGAGCCGCTCAGTGCGCCGTTCGGAAATATTGGCAAGTTCCGACATACCGATTTTCAGGAAATCCATCGCGAACGCCACCGGCTGTCCATGGAAATTGCCGCCGGAGATGACAGTCTCTCCTTCGTCAAAAATGAGGGGATTGTCCGTCGCCGCATTGATTTCAATTTCAAGCTTTCCCCTGACATAATCCAGCACCTGCCAGGTTGCCCCGTGCACCTGCGGGATACAGCGGATGGAATAGGCGTCCTGAATCCTCAGCTCTCCCTGACGAGTCGTGAGACGGCTTCCCTCCAGCCAGTTTCTCATCCGTTCTGCCACCCCTGCCTGTTCCGGATAGCCTCTGGCCTCATGGACGGCCGGATGGAATGCATCCGTGATCCCCCTGAGCGCTTCAATGGACATCCCCGAGATCCACTCCGACTGCAGGGCAAGCTGTTCCGCTTCCAGAAAGGCGAGTGCACCACAAGCTGCCATCGCCTGGGTTCCGTTGATGAGAGCAAGCCCTTCTTTTGCCTGGAGACGGATTGGCCGGATGTCCTGCTTCTCCCATGCCTGCCCGGCAGGCACGGTGTTTCCGTCCAGCATCGCCTCCCCTTCCCCGATCAGCACAAGTGCCAGATGCGCCAGCGGAGCCAGGTCTCCTGACGCACCGAGCGAACCCTGGCTCGGAATGACGGCCGTGATCCCGAGGTTCACCATGTCACACAGGCGCTCGAGAACGACCGGACGGATGCCCGAGTGCCCCTTCAGAAGGGCATTCAGACGGAGGACGGCCATTGCCCTGGAGACCTCCTCCGGAAACGGCTCACCCAGTCCGCATGCATGGGATCGGACCAGGTGAAGCTGGAGTGCTTCTGTATCTTCCGCATTGATCTCTACGTCACTGAATTTGCCGAAGCCGGTGTTGATGCCGTATACCGTCCGCCCGTCGGCAATGATGTGTTCAACGGCCTCCCGGCTTTGCCTTACTTTTTTCATTGCCTCAGGACAGAGGACGACCTGCTCCCTGCCGATGACAATCCGTTTCAGTTGCCTGAGGGTCAGTCCGCTCCCGTTCAGTGTGATCATTGCTCCCACTCCTTCTGCTACCATCTTAGATGAAAATGTTAACGCTTACATCCATCTTCTTTTTTTCCTTTCCAATTAATAGGCCAGCATTTTATCCGGCGAAAGGAAATCACCGTTTCATTACAACTTTTTAGGGTATTGGAAATTGATGATACAAGAAAACGGGTCGAATTTACGGAAACCGGACAAAATTCCATCAGTCCGGTTTCATCCGGAATCCGGAGGTGCAAAATGACATTGAGGATGCGGCATGTCCATAAAGGCAAGCCGCATCCTTGACAGTAACCGAAAAATTGCGTTAAGGTCGGTGACTGTGTGCACGTTCCCGAAAATCGAATCATATTGGAGGGATTATATGAAGAAAGTATCCAGTGTTTTTTGGATTGCAGTTGCTCTCGTGATCCTCGCAGTAGGATACGGGACGTTTGCTCCGGGAAGTTTCGAGCGGGTCACGACTTCCATGACTGCATTTATCACATCCTCGTTCGGATGGTATTATCTTTTAATCGTGACGGTGATTGTCATCTTCTGCCTGGCCATGATCGTCAGCCCGCTCGGCAAGATGCGGCTGGGCAAACCTGATGATCGCCCGGAATTTTCAACGCTCAGCTGGTTTGCTATGCTGTTTTCCGCCGGCATGGGAATCGGGCTGGTTTTCTGGGGCGCGGCAGAGCCGTTGTCCCACTTCGCCATCGATCCTGCAACGGAAGAACCGGGAACACGCGAAGCGTTTGCTGAGTCAATGCGCTATACCTTCTTCCATTGGGGGATTCATGCATGGGCGGTCTACGGTGTGGTCGCGCTGGCCCTGGCCTATTTCCAGTTCCGCCGCGGCTATCCCGGCCTGATTTCTTCCACGCTGCGCCCAATTTTCGGTGAAGAGAGAATGAATGGACCGCTCGGCAAGCTGATCGATGTTCTGGCAGTATTCGCAACCGTATTCGGTGTGGCCACAACACTCGGTTTCGGTGCCATTCAGATCAATGGCGGGCTGTCTTATCTGTGGGGCATCCCGGTAAGCCTCGGCGTCCAAACGATCATCATTATCATCGTCACCATCCTGTTTTCCATCTCCGCCTGGTCAGGACTCAGCAAAGGAATCAAAATCCTGTCCAATACGAACATGGTGTTGGCAGTGATTCTCCTGATTCTCGTTCTAGCGGTCGGCCCGACGCTGCTGATCATGAACACGTTCACCGACACGATCGGGGCGTATATCCAGAACCTGCCCCGAATGAGCTTCCGATCCGCTCCGCTCAATTCGGATGCACGGGCATGGATTGACGGATGGACCATCTTCTATTGGGCATGGTGGATCTCCTGGTCGCCGTTTGTCGGCATCTTCATCGCTCGGGTATCCCGGGGGCGCACCATCAGAGAATTCCTGACAGGCGTCCTGCTCCTGCCTGCACTGGTCAGCTTTTTCTGGTTCTCGGTGTTCGGCGTGACCGCAATGGATGTACAGAGTTCCGGCACAGACCTGACAGGCCTCCTGACGGAAGAAACACTGTTCGGGGTGTTTGAACAGTTGCCGATGTTCTGGATCCTGTCCATTATTGCCATCCTGCTGGTCGCCATCTTCTTTATCACATCGGCCGACTCGGCCACGTTCGTTCTGGGCATGCAGACGACCTACGGCTCTCTGACACCTTCGAACGCGGTGAAACTGACATGGGGCGGCCTGCAGGCGACCATCGCGATCATCCTGCTGTATGCCAATGGTCTGACTGCACTCCAGAATTCACTGATTATCGCGGCCTTGCCGTTCTCCGTCATCATGATGCTGATGATGGTTTCTCTGATCAAAGCAATGAAAAACGATCATAAACGGCTCATCAAATCAGAGGAATGGAAAAAGAAGCGACCTTAACAAAAAGGGCCATCCCGAAATGGGATGGCCCTTTTTATTTGATGGGCCATGCAAAGACATCGGAAAACCCGGTCTCCAGGACAAAGGATACCTGCAACAAGGATTGGCCTGAGATTGCAGAAAAATTGGCTGCTGTTTTAGTGAAGGGTTTGAGGGTATCTGGATATAAGAGCCATTGTTTTTCTGAATGGCTGCGATTTTTACTGCATCATCCGGCAAAAGGAGGGTGTTTTTTGCCACTTCTGAAGAATTTGGACAAGTATGAAGAACTGGATTTACCGTTGAGCAAATATGCGATTTTCTTTAACAAAAACTATCGGGTGATCTCCCTGGCCAATGAAATCCTGATTGGTCTCCTGTTCATCATCGGGAGCATCTGTTTCTTCTTTAAAGACACCATGATGGCCGGGACGATTCTTTTCTTGGTCGGCAGCATCCTGCTGCTGATCAAGCCAGTTCTGAAAATGCTCCGTGCCGTCTCATTCGGTAAACAGACTTCATATTCGGATCAATCGTCCGGACACGGCAGTCACCATGGCCACTCGTGAATTTATCCGATTTTTGCAGGAATTAAGCTGTCAATCCGAACAGCTGCTGCCTGACTTCCCCGCCGTTGCCCGGCCATTCCCAAACTTCCTGCATAGAATACGGAAGGTTTGCCGGAAGGAGTGGAATCATGGTTAACAGACCCGGAGGAGGAGACATGTGGGAGTCTCCGATGGATTGGCTGCCGTGGACTGACGACATGGAGCGGGGCGGCAGAGGCAGACCGGGAAGGCCCGGGATGCCAGGAAGACCGGGAAGGCCACCGCAGCCACCGATTACGCCTCAGGCGGTTGATCCGGGAGCAATCCGCGGGTGCCTCAATCGCGTGACTATGGTCGTTCTCGAGAATGGACAGCGTTTCTGGTTCTTCCCGACATTCGTCGGGCGCCGCTCCGTCGCAGGATACAGATGGCGTTCGAGACAGCGTCGCTGGGATTATTTCGGAATCGATTTGGACGAAATCCGTTCGTTTTCCTGCCGCCGCTGACAAGTGCGCATGAAAAAGCCCCCTCATTATTTGAGGGGGCTTGAATCGTTTTTGGTTGTCATATTACTTAGTCATAATGGAGACGTTTATCAAAACCTAAAAATTTTAGCTGCTTTCCCGATTTCAATTCTTTTCGCTTTCAATCTTTTAATTAAATCAATTGTATATCTATGTGTATTATCAATAATTACAACTTTATTTTTCGCTCTAGTTAGAGCTACATAATGATTGTTTATATTATTAATACTATCCATTGTATAATCTGCTGCCCTTATTATAACTTGCTCAAATTCTAAACCTTTTGCACCAAATACTGTCATAATTTTATGCTTCTTCTCATTATTAACGAACGACACATGATATTTGGCATCCGTTAATGTTTCTAAGAATTTAATTATTTCAATATCGCTTAAATCTATATTTATAATTCCAGAAATTTTATCGAGTATGGGTTTGATTTTTCTTAAATCTAAGTTTCCTTCTTTCAATTCTCCAATCTGTTTTTCAAGTTCCTTTACTTTTTCGCGTTTAAGTTCTAAATTCAAATCAAGCATAAAATTATACACGTTATACAACTCACATAATGTTAACTTCATTAAATTCCGTAATACGAACGAGTTCAAAACACCTTCATCAATAGGTGTTCTAGGTATGAACTCAAAATCATAACCTCTGTAATTTAAATATTTTTTACATTCCTCAGCAGCCCTGTTTGCGTTAATAATAATTGTTATCTCATCATTTAATTCAACTTTTTTGTTGTTTATTATATTATAAACGGCTTCGTTGAAACTTTTATCGGTAATTCCGATATTTACTTCTTCTATTAATTCAGTTGATTTATTGTCTAGATAATTATCCAAATGCACTATATTGGCAAAGTTTGTTATATTTTCGTGCGACCTAAAGTTATGAAATAACTCGTACTTATCGAAAGTTTCATCAAATTCGTTGAAGATATTTTCTTTCGCCCCCCTCCAAATATAAATAGCTTGTTTTGAATCTCCAACAATAAACAATGGTATATTCAATCTTCTATTTATATACATGAACAACTCATGCATAAATTGATCACTGTCTTGATATTCATCTAAGAATAGCATCAAATATTTTGAAATCAAATATTGCTGAGCTGCAACAGAGTTTTTTAATATATAACAAGCGAGTTCAAATTTGAAATTTTCTTTGATATTATTGTATACTCCTAATATATTATGTTGTTTTAATAGCGCCAAACCCTCGCTTTTTGTTTGAAACTTTTTATAGTAATCCACTACAAAATCCTCTCTATATTCCTCTCCAAAAACACCCACAATAAATGGACGTATAATCTCATTTTCAACAAAACTATCATTTGTGCAAATAACTATCTCTTTACTTGATTTAAAGCTTTTTGTCCTGTCTCTTAATTCTTTTGTAGCTTTTATAGTAAAAGTAATTGCAGCAATAGTTTTATGATTATTTATTTCGTCAATAGTTTTACGTATCTTATCAATTAATATTGTGGTTTTACCACAACCGGCGCTTGCAGAGATTACAATATTCTTTATTCCAGAATTGACTATTTCATTTCTAATTTCATGATCACTCACCCTCATGCTTATTCAACTCCTTTAGTACAGCAAATTTCGGATGATCATAAAGATGTTTACAATCTTCGTAAGTTAGTTCTTTAGCCAATTCAGCCATATTAATCAACTTGGCAGATTGAAGGTATTTAATAGGATTAGAATTTCCGGTTAATTCTTCAAGTCTTGCTCCTAATGCAGCATGCAGATCATGCTCTAAATCGATTGTTGATATATATATATTATTACTGTTAATAATTCTCTTGCTAGTTTTTAGTTTTTGGAATAACCTTCTCTTTTCTTGGACGATTTTTGCACTTTTCAAATCTTTAGTATCTGATTCGTTAAATGTGATATTAATAGGCGGCATTTTCCTCTTGCCACATAACTCTAATGCCCTATTAAAACCTATTAAATCGAAAATGTTGTTTGTATTTTTCTTCCTCTTTAAATCATTATCGGTTTTAACAAAAACGTTAATCCCTAATTCCCGCAATACATCCCAATACTTTTTAAATGCAATTCCATAAACCTCTAGTATATAAGCACCATTTAACTCATATTCCGGTTTTACAGTCCCTAATACTTTTTCAAATAGAACACGTTCTGAAGGGCCTTCAATTAGTAATACCCGCTCGGAAAAAAGAGCAGTCACTAAATTTTTATTCAATTGAGTTTTTATATTTCTATAGTCATCTCCAACAACATATACATATGAAGAGGAGCATACAATTTTATCCATTGAGTGTATCCTAATTAATGAAGCATTATCCATCTCATACAATAATTCTGGTGAATGAGTGGTTAAAAAGAAATATTTATATGCTTCATTAGAAAATAACTTTTTTGAGAGTGCAATTTGTAAAGATCTATGTAAACTATTTTCGGGCTCTTCAATCAAAAAAATAGTGATTTTTTCCGAATTAAAATTTTTTGTAACGTAATTTAAAAGAGAGTAAGAAATTATTTTCTTTCTTCCATCACCGGAAGTTGGATATAAATTATCATCATCTTCTCTTTTAATATACGGTTTTAAGTCACTGAAATAGCCGTTAATGGCCATTTCAGACTTTATAGTTAGTCTGATATTTTCATGCTTTAAACTTTGATATTCTCTCGTAATTTCTCCCTCAAAATTATTAATAACATCCATT
Organism: Bhargavaea cecembensis; assembly: GCF_001619585.1. GTDB lineage: Bacteria > Bacillota > Bacilli > Bacillales_A > Planococcaceae > Bhargavaea > Bhargavaea cecembensis_A. The sequence goes on along the minus strand of NZ_LQNT01000013.1, from coordinate 148,891 downwards.
TCACCAATACTTTTATTTATTTCTTTTGTGAATTCTTTTATTTTCTCGGATTTTTCAATATCTTTTGCATTAAATTTTTCCTGATTAAAAATTGCTCTTTTATTCTTCTCGAACACCCTTTCTAAGTTTATCAAGGGGTCTATGTATACAACTTTAAAAATTCTATCTAGTTCAGTAAAACCATTTTTTTGAGGTATTTCTTTTAATTTTTCAAGACTATTCCCCCAATAAACTGTTATACCACCTATCTCTTCATTTTTTTCATATACACCATTTAATCTAATATAAATATTTTCTAAATCCTCTGAACTCCTTGCTCCCGCCATTCGTGACACGATTAGTTTTGAATGATCACTTACATCAAAATCCTTAATATCAATACAAATTGTTATAGAGATTTCTTCATCAACATCTCTAATATAGAAATCACTTTCTATAAAACCATTCTTTCTAATTTCTCTTTCGAATAAAAATCTTAAAGCAGCTAAAAAGTTACTCTTTCCTATATCGTTTAGACCGAATATTACATTTTGATTTGTTAAGTCCACTTTGATTTCCTTAAAGTTCCTGAAGTTTTTAATTTCTATCCATTTAAATTTCATTTTCTCACTACCTTTCCAAATTCATTTTACTATATAATCAATATTCAGCAATTAAAGAAGTATATGGGTAATTAAATTGTCCCATACAAAAAAGTACCATGAACGTTGATTAATCAACATTCATGGTACTCGACAAGGTTAAATACACTTTATGGAGACGGCGGGATTCGAACCCGCGTCCAGAGACTCCAACACTCCGGCTTCTACGCGTGTATCTGATCTATTGAAGTTCGCGCTGCATTCTGCCGGTCAGCAGGCGTCCTGCGCGCTATCCTGTAAATCTCTTACGTCAGCCTCAGGCGGCGGACAGACGTCGTATCCCACTGATAAGTGAGTCCTCAGATGCCACATGGGCGATGGAACCGGAGGACCGTTTCAGCAGCTTACGCTGCGAAAGCGAGGTTGTTGTTAGTTTTGCCAGTTATTGTTAAATGTCGTTGATACGGAGCCGACCCTCCGACGCGCAACCGGAGCTCAGACCATCCCTGTCGAATCCAAAACGTCCCCGTTTGGGAAGATTGGAAATCCTGAATAGGATTAGTGAAACTCGGTATACTGGCAATCTGTAACCTTATTATAGGGTATTTTGCGCCAAATGGCAAGCGGAGGGCACTCAGTACTGCTTCGCCGCTTACAGGCGGAGCGCATTCAATATTGCTGCTTCGCCTTGAATGCCCGTTCCATCTCGCGCTTGTGCTCTTTCTTCTTCAGGTCTTCCCGCTTGTCGTACTTCTTCTTGCCTTTTGCCACGCCGATCAGCACTTTTGCATAGCCGTTCTTGATGTACATCTTCAATGGGATGATCGAGAATCCCTCTTCCTTCGTCTTGCCGATCAGCTGGCCAATCTGCTTTTTGTGAAGCAGCAGCTTCCTCGCCCGAAGCGGATCGTGATTGTAGCGGTTCCCCTGCTCATACGGACTGACGTGCATATTCGAGATCCACGCTTCGTTGTTCCGGATCCGGATAAAGGCATCCCGGAGCTGGACCTTGCCGTTCCGGATTGACTTGATTTCGGTCCCCTGAAGGACGATTCCCGCTTCAATGGTATCTTCGATAAAGTAATCATGTCCGGCTTTTTTGTTTTGTGCCAGAACACGCTGGTCATTTCCTTTTGCCATCGGTTTCCCCCCTCTATAACGGACAACGGGACGGCAGGATGCCGTCCGGTGTCATGGTTTATTCAATTCGACTTAAGTTACTTCTGCCGGTTGCCGCCGCGCGGAGCGTTTCCGCGGCCGCCTCCGCCGCCGCCCCGTGACCGGTTCCTGCCACCGGAACCTCCCTGGCCGGACGGCCTGCCCGAACCGGAACCGCCGCTGCGATTGCCGCCGCGACCGCCGCCGCTTCCTCCGCTTCCACCGCGTCCGCCGCCACTGCGGCCGCCGCCGTTTCGGCCTTCCCCGCGATTTCCGCCGGAGTTGCGTCCGCCGCGTCCGCCTTCACCCCGGCCTTTGCCGCCGCCCCTTGTGTCACCCTTTGTCCGGATGACTTTCGGGCTGTCTTTGCGCGTCCGGCGTTCCGGCGCGTTCGTGCTGTCCATATCCGCCAGCTCAAAGTCGATTGCCGACTCCTCCGGCTTCACGGAGATGACACGGACTTTCACCTTGTCCCCGATCCGGAACTGCTTGGCCGTATGCTCGCCGACCATCATCAGATTGCGATCATCGAACCAATAGTAGTCATCGGTCATGTAAGAGACATGGACAAGTCCTTCGATCGTGTTTTCCAATTCGACGAACAGGCCGAAGTTTGTAACCGAGGAGATGATGCCCTCGAATTCTTCGCCGACCTTGTCCACCATGAACTGGGCCTTCTTGAGCGCTTCTGTGTCACGCTCGGCATCGACCGCCCGCCGCTCCATATCAGAAGAGTGCTCCGCGATTTCCGGAATTTCTCCCTTCCACTTTGCGACCGTTGCCGGTGAAGTGTCCGCCTCGATGAGGTACGTCCGGATCAGCCTGTGAACGAGAAGGTCAGGATACCGCCGGATCGGCGATGTGAAGTGCGTGTAGAACTCGCTGGACAGGCCGAAGTGGCCGAGGCTCAGCTCGGAATACCTCGCCTGCTGCATCGAACGCAGGAGCATCGTCGAGACGACCGGTTCTTCCGGCTCTCCGGAAATCGACTCGAGGATCTCCTGGAGGGCACGCGGGTGCACCTTGTTTGACGTCCCCCGTACAAGGAGGCCGAAGTTCGTGATGAATTCGAAAAAGCGCTCCAGCTTCTCGGATTTCGGATCTTCGTGGATCCGGTAGATGAACGGGACCCGCAGCCAGTGGAAGTGCTCGGCGACCGTCTCGTTCGCGACAAGCATGAACTCTTCAATCAGCTTTTCCGCCACCGTTCGTTCGCGCACGACGACATCGGTCGGCCAGCCCTCTTCGTCGACGATGATTTTAGATTCCTTGAAGTCGAAATCGATCGCTCCGCGGTCGAATCGGCGCTGGCGCAGGATGGCAGCCAGTTCCGCCATATGCTCGAACATCGGGACAAGCGGCTCGTAGCGCGCCCGGAGCTCCTCGTCCTTTTCTTCGATGATCTTATAAACGTCGTGATAGGTCATTCGTTCAACAGTCCGGATCACACTCTGGAAGATCTCATGGGACACAACTTTGCCCTTGCTGTCGATGACCATCTCACAGCTGAGCGTAAGCCGGTCGACATGAGGGTTCAGCGAGCAGATTCCGTTCGAAAGACGGTGAGGGATCATCGGAATGACCCGGTCTGTCAGATAAACGCTCGTCCCGCGCTCACGGGCCTCTACGTCAATCGCAGAGTTCTCAGTCACATAGTAGCTGACATCCGCGATGTGGACGCCGAGCTTATAGGTGCCGTCATCATTTTTGGTGACCGTGACGGCATCGTCAAGGTCCTTCGCTTCTGCGCCGTCGATCGTGACGATCTGCTCGCCCCGGAGGTCCCGCCGCTTGAACAGATCCTGCTCGCGGATTTCGTCCGGCACACGGTTTGCGTGTTCGATGACTTCGTCCGGAAACTCGATCTCGATGCCATACTTGTAGATGATCGAGAGGATGTCGACACCCGGGTCGTTTTTGTGTCCGAGCACTTGGACCACGATGCCTTCAGCCGACTTCCGCTCGCTCGGCCATTCGGTGATCTCCACGACGACCTTATGCCCGTCGACTGCACCGAGCGTGTTTTCCTTGGATACGAACACATCCATCGGAAGCTTCTTGTCGTCTGCGATGACGAAGCCGAAGCCGCGGTGTGCCTGGAAGGTTCCGACGACTTTCGTGTTCTTCCGCTCTGAAATCCGGATGACGGACCCTTCCTGACGGTCGCCGCCCGTTTCTTTCAGAATCTTGATGAGGACCGTATCTCCGTTCATTGCGGTATTCGTCTCGTTTGGAGGGATGAAGATATCATCCATGCCCTCCTCTTCAGGCACGACGAAGCCGAAGCCTTTGGCATGTCCGATAAAGCGGCCACGGATGATATCCATCCGCTCCGGCACGCCGTATCGGTCCGAACGGGAGCGGATGACGTAACCTTTCTCCTCGAGTTCCACGAGGACTTTCACGAGTTCCTTGAATTCCCCTGCATCCGTCAGTTCCAGTTCCTCCTGGATCTCCTGTACGGTAAGCGGTTTGTAGCTGTCTTCACGCATGAACGAAAGAAGCCGGTCACGCAATTCCTTTAAATAATCTTCCACAATATCCCTCCTGCGATGGCCTGTCTTCCTCCGGCGATTTATTCGCTCCAATCCAGTGTTTCCAGAAATGCGAGTATATCCCGGTGGAGCTGTTCCTTTTCCGGTCCGAGCGTGATAACGTGGCCCGACTCCGGATACTTTTTGATTTTCTTCTCAGGGGATCCGACGGTTTCATAGATGATGTCGGCCGACTTCGGATCAATGACCCTGTCCTGCTCAGCCTGGACCACGAAGACAGGTGCATACACCTCTTCGACGTGGTCCCGGACGTCGTGGACAAAGTCCCTCAACTCCGGAAGCGAAGCCATTCCCCGTTCACGGATCTCTTCCACTTCCTCTTCGATCCGGTCCGGTTCTTTTCCTTCATACTTTTTGAATTCCGCCGCATATTGAAGCACACCCTCGAACATGATGTCCGTGGTTTTCATGACCATGGGTGCACACATGGATACAAGCCCTTTTACGGGATAGTTATACCCTAATTTGAGCGTGAACACACCTCCGAGCGACAATCCGACCACTGCGATTTCTTCGTAGCCTTCCTCTTTTAGGCAAGCGTATGCGGCCTCTACATCAGCCCACCAGTCTGCCGGCCCGGTTTTTAGCAATTCCTCCGGCTCAACACCATGACCTGAATAGTGCGGAGCCATGCATGTGTAATCATGCTTTTCAAGGAACCGCCCAAGCATGCGGACATCCGCCGAGCTTCCGCGGAAACCGTGCAGGAGCAGGACTGCCCTCGGTCCATGTTTAAAGAAGAACGGCTTTGGAGGGGTCAATTTCACTTTTTTCATGATGGTTTCGCCTCCTATGTAAAAACGCCCAACCGCGCATGCGGCCGGGCGGATGGGTTATATTCAGAACTTCGTCACGGCAATGGCAAGCACGAAGAAAAGGACCGACAAAATGATCGTCACGCGATGAAAGACGAGATCAAGACCGCGCGCCTTCTGCTTGCCGAACAATTGCTCCGCTCCACCGGAGATGGCTCCGGAAAGACCTGCACTTTTCCCGGATTGCAACAGGACGACGACAATCAGCGCGATCGACACGATCAGCAGCAGCGTCATGAGCAGTGTATGCATTTTTCCACCTCCTGAAACATTCTCAACAATATCCATTCTATCAAAGCGGGACTGCCGCCACAACTATCTCGGGAAAACTTTGTAATAGGTTGTAGAATGTCGCCCTTCAGGAGACATGTTGCAAGTCGGCACGACATGCGGCAAGTTCGCGTGCCATGTGGCAAATTCATGTGCCATGTGGCAAGTTCGTGCGCCATGTGGCAAGTTCATATGCCATGTGGCAAGTTCATATGCCATGTGGCAAGTTCGTATGCCATGTGGCAAGTTCATATGCCATGCGGCAAGTTCGTGCGCCATGTGGCAAGTTCGTATGCCATGTGGCAAGTTCGCGTGCCATGTGGCAAGTTCATATGCCATGAGGCAAGTCGGCATGCCATGCGGCAAGTTCGCGCGCTATGCGGTTCGTGTGCCATGTGGCAAGTTCGTGTGCCATGTGGCAAGTTCGCGTGCCATGTGGCAAGTTCGTATGCCATGTGGCAAGTTCGTATGCCATGTGGCAAGTTCGCATGCCATGTGGCAAGTTCGCGTGCCATGTGGCAAATTCATGTGCCATGTGGCAAGTCCGTGCGCCATGCGGCAAGTGGGCATGCCATATTGCGAGTCGGCAATCCTGGTGCAACTCGTCACCCTATGTAGCAAACAGGCGCTCCTTATTGCAAGTCAGCACCCCATGTTGCAAGTGAGCACTCCTTATTGCAAGCAGGCACGCCAATCTTCTCCCACCCATAGAAAAAGGACCGGCATGCCAGCCGGTCCTTCTCATTATTTCTTCAGGTTGTAGAACGTCTTGACACCGGGGTACTGAGCAGTTGCAGCCAGCTGGTCCTCGATGCGGAGAAGCTGGTTGTACTTGGCGACACGGTCTGTGCGCGACGGTGCACCGGTCTTGATCTGTCCGGCGTTGACAGCGACTGCGATGTCGGCAATCGTCACATCTTCCGATTCGCCGGAGCGGTGGGAGATGACAGCCGTGTAGCCTGCGCGCTTCGCCATTTCGATCGCGTCGAATGTTTCGGTAAGCGTGCCGATCTGGTTCACCTTGACAAGGATCGAGTTGCCGACACCTTCTTCGATGCCGCGCGCCAGCTTTTTCGTGTTGGTGACGAACAGGTCGTCGCCGACAAGCTGGACCTTTTCGCCGATGCGCTCGGTCAGCAGGCGGTGACCTTCCCAGTCGTTTTCATCCAGGCCGTCCTCGATCGAGATGATCGGGTATTTGTTGCACAGCTCCTCATACCAGGAAACCATTTCTTCAGAAGTGCGGGAGATGCCTTCGCCCGACAGGTTGTACTTGCCGGATTCCTTGTCGTAGAACTCGGAAGAAGCCACATCCATCGCGAGGACGAGATCTTCGCCCGGCTTGTAGCCCGCTTTCTCGATGGCCTCCATGATTGTCGAAAGTGCTTCTTCGTTGGAGCCGAGGTTCGGAGCGAAGCCGCCCTCGTCACCCACTGCCGTGTTGAGTCCTTTATCCTTCAGCACCGCTTTCAGGGAGTGGAACACTTCTGCGCCCATGCGGAGTGCCTGGCGGAACGATTCCGCACCGACCGGCATGACCATGAATTCCTGGATGTCGACGTTGTTGTCGGCGTGCTCGCCGCCATTCAGGATATTCATCATCGGAACCGGCAGCTGCTTGGCGTTGACGCCGCCGAGGTACTGGTAAAGCGGAAGATCCAGGTAATCTGCTGCAGCATGGGCCACTGCGATGGATACGCCGAGAATGGCGTTCGCGCCTAGCTTGCCCTTGTTTTCCGTCCCGTCCAGTTCGATGAGCGCCTGGTCGATCGATACCTGATCAAGTACCGAGTACATGCCCGACAGTTCATCCGCGATAACACCGTTGACGTTGTCGACGGCTTTCAGGACGCCCTTGCCGAGATAGCGGGACTTATCCCCGTCACGCAGTTCGACCGCTTCATATTCACCGGTCGATGCGCCGGATGGCACGATGGCGCGACCATAGGCGCCGCTGTCCGTGAAGACTTCAACTTCCACTGTCGGGTTCCCTCGGGAATCGAGCACTTCACGTGCTTGGATCTGGCTGATGATTGGCATTGCATTGACACTCCCTCTGATTAGAATAGTGGTTTGCCTGTCATGTCTTCCGGCTGTTCAACACCCAGAAGCTTGAGCATGGTCGGTGCCAGGTCGGCGAGAATGCCTTCCCGTAGTTCAAGTCCTTCTTCCGTCACGATGACCGGAACAGGATTTGTCGTGTGCGCGGTCATCGGGCGGCCATCGGTCGTGACGACTTCGTCCGCATTTCCGTGGTCCGCGGTGATGATGGCCGCTCCGCCTTTTGCGAGAATGGCATCAACAACCTGTCCCAGGCATTCATCGACGGCTTCGATTGCCTTGACCGTCGGTTCGAGCATGCCGCTGTGTCCGACCATGTCGGGATTGGCGAAGTTCAGGATGATGGCGTCTGTTTCGTCCCGTCCGATCACGCCAACGAGCGCTTCCGCGACTTCATAGGCACTCATTTCGGGCTTCAGGTCATAAGTCGCGACTTTAGGCGAATCAATGAGGATCCGCTTCTCTCCCGGGAAGACCTCTTCCCTGCCGCCGCTCATGAAGAAAGTGACATGAGGATACTTCTCGGTCTCCGCAATCCGGAGCTGTCGGAGTCCCGCCTCCGAGATCACTTCGCCGACCGTTTTCCGCAGATTCACATTCGGATAGACGACCCGTGCCTGACCTTCAAATTCCTCGCTGTACTGAGTGAACGTGACGTAGGTCAGGTCTGCCGGACGGCGATAGGTTGTACCAAAGCCGGTGAAGTCATCCGAAACAAACGCGGATGTCAGCTGGATCGCACGGTCCGGCCGGAAGTTGAAGAAGATGATCGAGTCGCCGTCATTGACCGTGGCGACCGGCTTCCCATCTTCGCCGCAAACAACGAACGGAATGACAAACTCATCCGTTTCTCCCCGCTCGTAGGCGGCTTCAACGCCTTCCGCGGCAGATTGTGCAGTTGCGCCGGTACCGTCCGTGATGGCATCATAAGCCAGTTTTACCCTGTCCCACCGACGGTCGCGGTCCATCGCATAGTAGCGTCCGCTGACCGAAGCGAACCGTCCGACGCCTGCTTCTGCAAGGTGCCGTTCGGTCTCCTCGATATAGCCGAGAGCCGTTTTCGGGCCGACATCGCGGCCGTCCAGGAAGGCGTGCAGATAGATGCGTTCCAGCCCGTGCTTTTTCGCCAAATCGATCAGTGCGTGCAGGTGTCCGATATGGCTGTGGACACCCCCGTCGGACAGCAGCCCCATGATGTGGAGCGAACGCCCGGTCTCTTTGGCGTTCCGGACGGCAGACAGGAGCATCTCTTTCTCGAAGAAATCTCCTTCCCGGATCGATTTGTTGATGCGGGTCAGGCTCTGGTAGACGATCCGTCCGGCTCCGATGTTCAGGTGGCCGACTTCCGAATTGCCCATCTGGCCTTCCGGAAGGCCGACCGCCTCCCCGCTTGCCGTAAGGGTCGTTGTCGGATAATGCGCATGGTAACGGTCGAAGTTCGGCTTGTCCGCCTGTGCGACTGCATTGCCGGCCGTCTCGCCCCTCAGGCCGAAGCCGTCAAGGATGATCAGTGCGACCGGACGTTTATTCATGGCCCGCCGCCTCCGCCAGTGCGATGAACGACTCCGGCTCCAGGCTCGCGCCTCCGACCAAAGCGCCGTCGATGTCCGGCTGTGCGAGAAGTTCCTCAATGTTCTCAGGCTTCACGCTGCCGCCATACTGGATCCGGATCTGTTCTGCGGTATCCTGTCCAAAAAGATCAGCAAGCGTGCTGCGGATTTCCCCGCATGCCTCATTCGCCATTTCGGAAGTCGCGGTCTTCCCTGTCCCGATCGCCCAGATCGGTTCATAGGCGATCACAGCCCCGGCTGCATTTTCCGCGCCGATGCCATCAAGCGCAGCCCGGACCTGACCGGAAATTTTCTCGGCCGTCTTACCAGACTCGCGCTCTTCCAGTGATTCGCCGACACAGATGATCGGAACGAGTCCGTGGCCGAACGCCGCCTTCACCTTCCGGTTGACCGACTGGTCAGTTTCGTTAAAGTACTCGCGCCGCTCGGAGTGGCCGATGACGACATACCTGACGCCCAGGTCTGTCAGCATCACCGGGCTGACTTCACCGGTAAAGGCACCTTTTTCCTCTTCGTGCATCGTCTGTGCGCCGACTGCGGGCGTCGCGTCGCCGGCACGTCCTGCAAGACTTGCCAGGAAAGGCGCCGGTGCGCAGATTACTGTTTCAGCCTGACCGGCCTCCGGCAGCTTTCCTTTGACCGAGTCAAAGAACGATTCCGCTTCACCGAGGGTTTTGTGCATTTTCCAGTTGCCTGCAATGATCGGTTTTCGCATATCCGTTCCCTCCAATTTTTTGCCGATTACTTGTCGTCCAGGGCAGAAACACCCGGAAGGTCTTTTCCTTCCATGAACTCAAGGGAAGCCCCGCCGCCCGTTGACACATGGTCCATCCGGTCTGCCAAATCAAACTTCTCAACGGCAGCCGCCGAGTCCCCGCCGCCGATGATCGTGTATCCGTCTGTTTCGGCAACCGCCTGGGCGACTGTCCTGGTGCCTTCTGCAAATGCATCCATCTCGAATACGCCCATCGGCCCGTTCCAGAGGATGGTCTTGGACTGACGGATGACATCCGCATACTCGGCTGCTGTCTCCGGCCCGATATCAAGTCCCATCCAGCCTTCAGGGATCGAATCGGTCGGAACGGTCCTGGTCTCCGCATCCGCCTTGAATTCGGAAGCCACAACCGCATCAGTCGGGATATGGAGCTTCACGCCTTTTTCCTCTGCCTTTTGTATGAATGACTTTGCAAGGTCGATCTTGTCTTCCTCAACAAGCGAGTTTCCGACGTCATGGCCCTGGGCCTTTGTGAACGTGTAGGAAAGACCGCCGCCGAGAAGCAGATGATCGACCTTGTCCAGGAGATGGTCGATGACACCGATTTTATCCTTGACCTTCGCACCTCCGATGATGGCGGTAAATGGTCGCTCCGGTTCTGCCAGTGCTTTGCCGAGCACGTCCAGCTCTTTTTCCATGAGCAGGCCTGAAGCTGCAGGAAGATGCTCTGCAATGCCGGCAGTGGATGCATGCGCGCGGTGTGCGGCGCCGAAAGCGTCGTTCACATACAGGTCCGCAAGCTCCGCAAACTGCTTTGCCAGTTCCGGATCGTTCTTTTCTTCTCCTGCATGGAAGCGGACGTTTTCAAGAAGAATGACGTCGCCATCCTGCATCGATGCTACCGCTTCCTTAACAGCGTCGCCCGTGGATTCAGATAGAGCCCTGACGTCCCTGCCGAGCAGTTCGGACAGGCGCTTGCCCGCCGGAGCGAGACGCATGTCCTCATTGACCTGCCCTTTTGGCCGGCCGAGGTGGCTCGCCAGGATCACTTTTGCACCTGAATCGGCCAGTTTCTCAATCGTCGGCAGCGCGGCGCGGATCCGGGTGTCGTCCGTGATATGGCCGCCGTCGAGCGGCACGTTGAAGTCGACGCGGACAAACACGCGCTTGCCGGCGACATCGAGATCATTGATGGATTTTTTTCGGATCATGAATACCCCTCCATATTCTCCGTATGTAAAAAGGAACGGGGCGTCCGTTCCCAGCCCCATTCCATTATAGTGGTTTCTTTATGGGAAGGCTATCAGATTCCTGCCTTCGACATGTGGACCATCAGGTCGATGCAGCGGGCGGAATAGCCGCTTTCATTGTCATACCAGCTAATGACTTTGACCATATCGTCGCCGATCGCCATCGTCGACAGCGAATCGACCGTGGACGAAGCCGGCACGCCGTTGTAGTCACTGGAGACGAGCGGCAGGTCGGATACGAACAGGAGGCCCTTCAGCTCGCCTTCCGCCGCTTCCTTCATCGCCGCGTTCACATCTTCCGGGGTCGCCGGCTGTTCCAGCTGTGCAGTGAAGTCAACGAGGGAGACGTTCGGTGTCGGTACGCGTACGGCCATGCCGTCCAGCTTGCCTTTTAGCTCAGGAAGCACTTTTGTAACGGCTGTCGCAGCACCTGTTGTCGTCGGAATCATCGACTCGGCTGCTGCACGTGCACGGCGGTAGTCGCTGTGCGGGAGGTCAAGGATGCGCTGGTCGTTCGTGTACGAGTGGACAGTCGTCATAAGGCCTTTCTTCACGCCGAATTTCTCGTGGAGGACTTTCACGACCGGTGCCAGACAGTTCGTCGTGCAGGATGCGTTCGAGACGATCTGGTCCGTTTCCGGATTAAAGTCGTTTTCGTTGATGCCCATGACGAGTGTCTTGATGTCGCCCTTGCCCGGTGCGGAAAGGAGAACGCGCTTTGCGCCTGCTTCAAGGTGTTTGCCTGCAGTCTCACGGTCGCGGAAGACGCCTGTCGACTCAAGGACAACGTCGATTCCGAGGTCGCCCCAAGGAAGTGCTGCCGGGTCTTTTTCTGCAAATACGCGGATCTTCTTGCCTTCCACAATCAGGTGCTCTTCATCGCTGCTCACTTCAGCGTCAAAAATGCCATGCACAGAGTCATACTTCAGGAGATGTGCAAGCATCGCCGCATCCGTCAGGTCGTTGACCGCCACGATATCGAGTTCCGGGTTTTCCCAAGCCTGGCGGAAGACGACGCGTCCGATCCGCCCAAATCCGTTGATTGCCACTTTCAATGCCATATCTGAATCCCTCCGGTTTTTATCATTCGTTCGCTAGTATCCTTCATTCACTTCGTTTCCCCGCCTGACAGGCGGAGCATTTCTCTGGCTGCCGCTTCGTCGGTCACAAGGACCGTCCTTTCGGGTGCCTGTTTCATATAGGCGAGTATCGGTGACGCCTTTTCTGTTCCGCCTGCCACGGCAAGCGGGTGGGGAATGCGGTCGATCTGGCTCCGGCTTAGCCCGATTGTCCGAAGTCGGTGGATCACCGAGCCATCCCGGCCCAGATAGTAACCGAACGCTTCGGCTGCCGCGCCTTCTGCAGCAAGTTTTTCCAGGGTCTCTTCATCGGCTCCCCGGCGGCGTGCCAGTTCAATAGCATCACCGATGCCATGGACGATGCAGTCCGTCCGGTCATACACGGCCATCGCTTCCATCACCGACGGCTCTTCCATAAGCGGCCCGATCGAGGTTTCTGCAAGCGTCTCGGGCAGATGGAGCGGTGTCCAATCGCCGGCTGTCGCAGCAGCAAGCATGGCTGCAATCATATTGGCCTGCGATTTCACATCGCCTCCGGTGCCGCCCCGTGCTGCGATAAATCGGATCCCTTCGGGCAGGCCGGCAGCCGCCGCCTCGTCGGCAACCGCCGCGACGGTGCTTCCGCCGGTCACGGCCACAACCGCGCCCCCTTGCAGGACGCCGGCCATGTGGCCGCATGCCGCTCTCGCCATCCTGTGCTTCGTCAGGTCATCGTCATCCCCGCCGGGAACAACCATCACCTTCTGTATACCCAATTTACGGCATAGTTCAGTCCCCAATTCTTCAAGTCCTGTCCACCGCCGAATCACAGGCTGCAGCAAATCCAGCACCCTTTCCCCTTCGGGTGTCACTTTCATGCCCGAAGTTTCCGCGGTGATCAGCCCCTGTTTCCGGAGAAGGTCGCATACTGCGCGCACTTCCCTTTCGCTGAGGCCTTCCCGTCCGACAAGCGAACGCCTGCCGACGGGACCTTCCTGCCTGATGGCAGTCAGGATGCTGCAGCGCACGGACAGCAGCTCTGGCATTTCCGGGAGAACACTGAGCAATGACTGCGTAACCGCATCCATGGACATCCTCCTCACATCGGGACATTTTATGTCCCGGTGTTCTATATTATGTCCCGATTCGTACTTATTGTATTCCACGTAATGAACAGTTGCAAACTTTTTATCCAAATAAAAAAGAAGCGCTACAGGAGCGCTTCCATCACATCGCCGTAGCCGATGTTTCCGTAGAGGAGGACTTCGCCGTCCTTCTCCAGGACCGGAATCATCAGCATATATTTTTCGTGCAGTTGGTCATCCTGCCCGATGTCGACCACTTCAACATCAAGCGGGAGGTCCTCGGCTGCAAGTTTCAGATTAAGCAACGCCTCGTCGCAAAGCGGACAGTCGTTGCCGACATACAGTGTGACGTTCATTGAAACCCTTCTTTCCTCTCAGGTTACCAGCCCCGGCCGGCGCCGCCTCCGCCGGTGGATCCGCCGCCTCCGCCGAAGCCGCCGCCACCGCCAAAACCGCCGCCTCCGAAGCCGCCTCCGCCGCCGAAGGAGCCCGGGATGAATACAACCGATCGGCGCCCGCGCCTTCTTCCGCCGGGGCCACCTCCGCCGCCTCCGCGTCCTCCGCCGCCAAAGAACATATTGACGAGGACGAAGATGATGATGATCGCGACGATCGGACTGATTCCGCCTCCGCCGTCACCGTTTCCGGTTCCCGCCTGGGGCTCCGGCTGTTCGACGGTTCCGTCCCAATTGTACTCCTGGGCCACTTCGTTATGGAGCACGCGGTAGACGTTCGCGATGGCCGTGCCCGGTTGTTCCTCACGGAGATAAGGAACTCCATATTCATCAATGATCCTTCCGACTTTACCGTCCGGCAGGGCCCCTTCAAGGCCATAACCCACCGTTATTTCAAAAGCACGGTTACCGGAGGAATTCGGAACAGTGGATACCAGTAGCAGTACCCCATTGTCATCTTCCTCAGAACCAATTGCAAATTTCCGGAATGCTTCAACACCATACATCTCCGGAACCTCAATCGCATCCGGGATCGTCAATATGACAATCTGTGCTCCCGTCGCTTGCTCAAGCTGAGTTGCCATCGATTCGATTTGAGACGTCTGATCGGCTGTAAGAATCTGAGCATGGTCCTGCACAAATGTGCCGGTTGATTCCGGGACGTCCGGCTCCGCCGCCAGAGCGGGCGTTCCGGCAAAGAGAAGCAGGACGAACAGAAGGGTCCTGCCGAGCCGCTTCATCAGTTACCGTACTCCCCGAAGTCGACTTTCGGCGCTTCCTTGGCGGCTTCCGACGCTTCGAAGTATTCTTTCTGGTCAAAACCGAAGATGCCGGCGACGAGATTGCCCGGGAACCTCCGGACATTCCGGTTGAATTCGGTGGCCGCTTCGTTATAGTCCATCCTTGCGACTGCAAGCCGATTCTCTGTCCCTGCCAGTTCATCCATGAGCTGACGGAAGTTTTCGTTCGCTTTCAGGTCCGGATAATTTTCCGCAATGACAAGCAGGCGGCTCAGCGCGCCGGTGAGTTCTTCGTTGGCATTGGCCTGCTGTTCGGGCGATCCCGCCCCTGCGAGCCGTGAGCGCGCATCGGCGATGTCCGTGAAGACTTCCTCTTCATGCGCCGCATAACCTTTGGCGGTCTCCACGAGGTTCGGTATCAGATCCATCCGGCGCTGCAGCTGGTTTTCGATTTGGCTGTAGGCCTGGTTCACATCTTCCTCCAGATTCACGAAGGAATTGTACTTTGGCACCAGGATAATGGCCAGTACGACCAGAATCCCGACAATAATCAGCAGAGGCCCCATCATTTTTCTCATTCGCTTCAGTCCCCTCTCTACCTGCGATATCTAACCTACCTTACCCTAACCGATTTCTTCTTGAAACAACGAGGGTTTCACTATTCTCTACGTACAAAAGAAGGAAAAGATTCAGGAGATGTGGAATGAAAGCAGGGAGTAAAAGAGAGATGCGTGTTTCCGGGAACAACAAAAAACGCACCACCTATACAGGTGATGCGTCTGTCAGCGCCCTCGGCAGGAATCGAACCCACATCTTAAGAACCGGAATCTTACGTGCTATCCGTTGCACCACGAGGGCAGAACATTCATAGTCTCCTTACCGGACGACATCTTTTATTATACAAGTATGGTGTCCGGGATGCAAGCCCCTTTTTTGTTTTTGATGAAGCGTCCCATTTGACCTTCATTGACCAAATAGCTTATGATATTTTCAAGGGCTGGAGGGTATAGTGTTCCAGTGCAGGTATTTACTCATCCACTCAAAGGAGGAAGAACAGATGAATCTCATCCCTACAGTAATCGAACAGACGAACCGCGGTGAGCGGGCGTACGACATTTACTCGCGGCTCCTGAAAGACCGCATCATCATGCTCGGTTCGGGCATTGACGATAACGTGTCCAACTCGATCGTCGCGCAGCTTCTCTTCCTTGAAGCTGAGGACCCGGAAAAAGACATCTCGATCTACATCAACAGCCCGGGCGGCAGCATCACGGCCGGCATGGCGATCTTTGATACGATGCAGTTCATCAAGCCGGATGTGCAGACCATCTGCATCGGCATGGCGGCATCGATGGGCGCGTTCCTCCTCGCAGCAGGAACAAAAGGCAAGCGCTATGCGCTCCCTAACGCAGAAGTCATGATCCATCAGCCGCTCGGCGGCGCACAGGGACAGGCGACGGAAATCGAGATTGCGGCTAAGCGCATCCTCTTCCTCCGCGAAAAGCTCAACACCATCCTTGCCGAACGCACCGGCCAGCCTCTTGAAGTACTTGAGCGCGACACGGAGCGCGACAACTTCATGACAGCCGAACGCGCGAAAGAATACGGCCTCATCGACCACATCATCGAGCGGAACGAGCTTCAGAAAGACAAATAAGATTACCAAGCAAGTCAAAAGACCCGGCGGATGCCGGGTCTTTTCTTGTTGGTCTCATTCATAACGGCTGCTTTCACTTTGCCGCTTCATCTTCAATAATTGCAGCAAGAGCCGTGACGGCGTCTTCCTCATCATGTCCGTCTGCGCTCAGCGTCACTTCGACCCCTTTGGCGATCGCCAGGCTCATGATGCCCATGATGCTCTTGGCGTTCACCTTGCGCGCCCCCTTCTCAAGGTAGATGTCCGAGGAGAAACGGTTCGCTTCCTGGACGAACAGCGCCGCCTGCCTGGCCTGCAGGCCGGATTTCAGTTTCACCTCTAGTGTCCGTTCGGTCATGGCCGACTTCCTCCTTTGTAACCGGTTGCTTGTCTATTCCTTTATCGTATCGGAGAAGCCCGAAAAGAACAAGAACAAACTCACTTCAACGATACCCCGCCTTTGCGGAGCTTTTCCGCGATCTCGTCAATCTTGCGCAAACGGTGATTGACCCCCGACTTGCTGATGGCTGGTCCCGAAACCATTTCTCCAAGTTCCTTCAGCGTGATGTCCTGGTACTCGACACGCAGCCGGGCAATTTCCTGGAGCCGCTCCGGCAGTCCTTCGATTCCGATCATCTGATCGATGTACTGGATGTTCTCCACCTGGCGCATCGCGGCACCGATCGTCTTGTTCAGGTTCGCGGTCTCGCAGTTGACGAGACGGTTGACGCTGTTGCGCATGTCCCGCACGATTCGGACGTCCTCGAATTTGAGCAGCGCCACGTGGGCACCGATCAGGCTGAGGAAGTCGGAGATTTTCTCAGCTTCTTTCAGATAGGCGATAAAGCCTTTTTTGCGTTCAATCGATTTGGCATTCAGGGCGTAGGCGTTCATCAGCTCCACCAGCGCCTCACTGTGCTCCTGGTAGAGCGAGAAGATTTCCAGATGGTAGGAAGAGGTCTCAGGGTTATTGACCGAGCCGCCCGCCAGGAACGCCCCGCGCAGGTAGGATCGCCTGCAGCAGTCGTCCTTGATGATATCCTTCGAGACGCCTTCGGCAAAACTGATCCCTTCTCCGGTGATTTTCAGATCCTCCAGCATCGTTTTCGCGCCTTCTCGGATCCTGCATATATAGACATTGTTTTTCTTCAGCCGCATTTTTTTCCGGACGAGCAGCTCCACTTTATACGGGTAAAGCCGCCGCATGTTCGTATACATCCTGCGGGCGATCGCTGCATTCTCCGTCTGGACATCCAGGCTCATCTGCCGATTGGAAAACGACAGGACCCCGTTCATCTTAATGAAGGCCGACAGTTCCGCCCGGGTGCAGCACTCGTCCATCTCCACCTGCGTCAGTTCTTTTTTCGTATCCGATGCGAATGACACCGGCTTCCTCTCCTTTCACGGACGGCCGTCCCGACAGACTGCCGCCCCGTCCGGGCTGTTCAGGTAGTTGCAGATCAGTTCTGCCACCTTGCCCGCATCGTGACGGACCAGGCCGCCTACGATGGTTGCGATATCTGCCAGGATGACATCTTCCGCCAATTCCCCGAGTTCCTCCACATCACCCTGTACCGGAACGGACTGCTGCTGGCGGTAGACTTCCGCCACGGCGTCAAGCCCGGTGCCGTCATTGACGACGACCCCGTTGAGAAACCGGGCGCCGAGATGATCATACATCACACGGACATGGTCCGATGCACTGAACGATGACGTCTCGCCCGGCTGGGTCATGATGTTGCATATGTAGAGCCTGCTCGCCTTTGATTTAAGTACGGCTTCCCCGATTCCGGGTACGAGCAGGTTCGGCAAAATGCTGGTATACAGGCTCCCGGGGCCGATGACAATCATGTCGGCCTTGCGGATTGCACGGACCGCATCTTCCAGCGGCTCGACCTCTTCCGGGAGCAGGAATACCCGCCTGATCCGGTGACCGTAAACCGGAATCTTCGACTCGCCGTTGATGATCGAGCCGTCCTCCAGTTCCGCTGCGAGTGTGATGATCTGGTTCGCGGCAGGAAGCACGCGCCCCTTGATGTTGAGGATCCTGCTCATTTCCGCCACGGCCCTTGAGAAATCACCGGTGATGTTCGTCATCGCTGCAAGCATCAGGTTCCCGAGTGAGTGGCCGCCAAGTCCCTCCGAGGAGGCAAATCGGTACTGGAACATTTCCAGCACAAGCGGCTCGACGTCTGAAAGCGCCGCCATGACGTTCCGGATATCACCCGGAGGCGGGATCATATAATCTTTCCGGATCTTCCCCGAGCTGCCTCCGTCATCGGCGACGGTCACAATGGCCGTCAGGTCGATGTCGTACTGTTTGAGGCCGCGCAGGATCGTGGAAAGGCCGGTTCCCCCGCCGATCGCCACAACGCGCTTTTTTCCCTTTTTACCGGGCATGGGATCAGCCCTTTCTATGTTTGATATCCCGATGGGTCACCGACGTCTTGTACTCGCCGCTCAGCTTCTCCGCAAAATATTCGGCGAGTGACACGGAGCGGTGCTGGCCGCCCGTGCAGCCGAATGCGATGACCAGCTGCGCCTTGCCTTCTTCTTTGTATCTCGGGATGAGGAAGCGGAAGAGATCTTCCAGCTTTGCAATCAGTTCCTTTGTATCGTTCTGTTTCATGACATATTCATAGACTTCTGACTGGAGGCCGGTGAGGGGCTTCAGTTCCTCGATATAGTAAGGGTTTGGCAGGAACCTCACGTCCAGCGCGATGTCCGCGTCGATCGGGATGCCGTGCTTGTACCCGAACGACATGACGTTGACCGTGAACGTGCCCTTCTCTGATTCCGAGAAGCTCTCGACAATCTTTTCCCGGAGCTCCCGCGGCAGCAGTTGGGATGTATTGAACAGGTAGCGCGCCCTGCCCTTGAGTTCGGACAGCATCTCCCGCTCCTTGCGGATGCCGTCGCTGACAAGTCCGCCATGAGACAGCGGATGCTTGCGGCGGGTTTCCTTGTAGCGCTTGACGAGCGTACTGTCGTCCGCATCAAGGAAGAGCACCTGCAGATCAAACCCATCGGCCGCCTCAATCTGGTCCAGCGTCCCTGTCAGGGAATCAAAGTACTCCCTGCCGCGCATGTCCATCACGGCAGCAACCCGTTTCTGCTTGCGGTCCGAAGCTGCAAGAAGCTTCAGGAATGTCAGAAGCAGTTCAGGCGGGAGGTTGTCGATGCAGTAGTAGCCAAGATCCTCGAAACTCTGTACGGCGACCGTCTTGCCGGCGCCGGACATCCCGGTGATGACGACCAGTTCCATATTCTCTCTCTTATTTTTCATCTGCTCCGTCATGGTCCCACCCTTTCTGCCGACTGCTGGAGGTCCGCCCCGAGCAGCCGGAAATCTTCCGTATAGGTGAACGTGCCGTACTGGGTGCCCGGGCTTCCGGCAGCGAACTTCAGGTTCATCCGGTCGCCTTCGGCCATTGGCAGGGTATCAAGTTTGCCGACATCATGCCACTCAAGCTTTCCTTCCCTGTTCTCCTCAAATGGCACGCCCTCAAGCCCGCGTGCCGCGAATGTATAAAGCATCCATTCATCCAGCGTCCGGGTATTTTCCTCGTCCCGGATCACCATCGTATAAATTCCTTTCAGATGCGGCCCGACCGGCGTGGCACCGGTCTCTTCCGTAAATTCCCGGAAAGCGGCCGAATAGACGGACTCTCCCGGCTCCATCTTCCCGCCCGGCGCGACATACCAGCCGCGGCGGGGCTTTTTCAATAACAGGACTTTGCCGTCCTGGATAACCAACAGATTGGCGATCCGCTGCATCGGTCTCCCACCTTCCCGGAAAACATTCTACCCTTTATTATACTATGCTTCGGAATGGGGATACAAAAGGAATGCAAAAAAGGACGGCAGCCGGGCGTTCCGGTGCCGTCTAAAAAGTGTTGCTATCATAAAGGGGGGTCAATTTACACTTCTTACTATACACCCTTTTTATTGCAGTGCTGTTACAGAGCGGTTAAAAACGTATTAAATCAGGCTTCGGTCCCGATTTTTTCCTTGAGTGTCTCTACATACTTCTGTGCGGTTTCCGCTGCGATGCTGCCATCCCCTGTCGCCGTAACGACCTGGCGGAGCGTTTTCGCGCGAACATCACCTGCTGCGAACACACCCGGAATCGAAGTCTTCATATGTTCGTCCGTCGGGATGTAGCCGTTCTCGTCAGTGATGCCGAGCGACTTGAACGGAGCGGTGAGCGGCACCATGCCGATGTAGATGAACACGCCATCCGCTTCAAACTCGCGCTCGCTGCCGTCTTTTGTCGAAACGAGCGTGACGCTGCCGACTTTGCCTTCCTTGTCGTTGATCGACTTGAGCGTATGGCTCCAGATAAAGTCGATTTTCGGATTCGCGAAAGCACGGTCCTGCAGGATTTTTTGCGCACGCAGCTTATCGCGGCGGTGGACGATGGTGACTTTATCCGCAAAGCGCGTCAGGAAGTTGCCTTCCTCGACGGCAGAGTCGCCGCCGCCGACCACGACGAGGTTCTTGTTTTTGAAGAATGCCCCGTCACAGACCGCGCAGTAGCTGACGCCGCGGCCGCCGAGCTCAGATTCGCCCGGGATGCCCATCTTTTTGTATTCCGCGCCCGTGCCGATGATGATCGAGCGGGTCTTGTATTCCTTGCCGCCCGCGATGATCGTCTTATACTCTTCTCCGTCACGCACTTCGGATACGTCTCCGTATGCATATTCGGCGCCGAACTTCTTCGCATGCTCGAACATTTTATTGGAGAGGTCGGGACCGAGAATGCTGTCGAATCCCGGGTAGTTCTCGATGTCTTCCGTATTGGCCATCTGGCCGCCCGGGATACCGCGTTCCAGCATGAGCGTGGACATATTGGCCCGGCTCGTATATACCGCGGACGTCAAGCCGGCAGGACCGGCACCGATGATGATGACATCATAAATTTTATCTTCAGCCATGAAAAGTTCCTCCTTAAATGTGAACGCCTGTCTGCATTCATGCTATTCCATTTGCAGGCCAGGCTCAACATTTCTGCCTAACTGCGGGGGAACGGCAGGAAGCGGAACAGCTCATTGACATACTTCGTAAGTGTCTTCACCGATATCCCGTAGTCTTCCGCAATTTCTTTCTTCGTGATACCTGTATGCCGGGAAGAGCGGTACATATACTCGGCCGATGCGGCAATTGCGCGAGGATTCCTGAACGCATAGCTATCGTCGATGGCACGGCTGCACATGAGGAACCACATCTCCAGAATGGGCAGGTCCTCCTCAGTGAGCGGCTCATAGCGGCTGTAGAGCAGGTCAGTCGCTTCGAACACCCGGTTATAAAGGAGCTCCCCGCGGTCCCTGCCGGGGAGACGGTGGCCAAGGCCATTCGCAAGAAACAGCTTTTCCGTCGTGGACATTTTTTCGACGTCGGGCCATTCCGGATGGGTGAGGATGTCTTCGCGGCGCATTGACTTGCCGGTCAGGAACAGGCCGAGCAGTCGCAGCCCCTCTTCCCCGCTGTTCAGCTTACCGATGACGAACTGCGGTTCGTTTTCAGGCGTATCCGGAATCCTGGACCTCAGCCAAGGCTCCTTGCCTTCCTTCGACGGGTCCATCGAAACAAGCACCGCCCAGGCTTCACGGGCGACCTTCTCCTCTTCGATCATGGCTGCGGCATGTGCCAGCCAGAAGTAAAAGCCCGGGTCCCCTTCAAAGCCGATCCGCTGAAGGCCGCGGAGCCAGTTGTACGCCTCAGCGTGACGGCCGACCAGGGCAAGGGTTGCACCGAGCTTGTAGCGGTGGTCGACCAGCATCGGCCGGATTTTCAGCAGGACGGAGACCGTTCGGTTGAGTGCTTCCGCGTCCTGCTTGTAAAAGTGGAAGACTGCAAAGTTGCAGAGGGCATGGAGGTTGCCGTTGTCTCCCCGGAGCACCTGATTCAGGAGCGCCTCCGCCTGTTCAGAATCGCCGATATAGAAATAGGCGAGCGCCAGGTTGTTGTAGGCCGCCCAGAATTCGGGATGTTCCTCAATCGCCGACTCCAGCAGACTGACGGCTTCCCGGAATTCACCGGACTCCATCAGCCGGCGTCCGCGGTCGAGGATATAGTCGAGGCGTCCGTCGCCTTCGGCATCGTCCGGAAGTCCGTACAATTCCTGCTCGGAGAACTCGATGATGTCCACCGCCTCGTCACGGTACAGCCCTTCCGGCGCAAGCTTCAAGTATCGCTGCGCATAACGGATCGCATCCCGGAGATAACCGAGATTGACGTGCACCTCGGACAGGTAGAAAAGCGTATCCGGATCTTCAGGGCCGGAGTCATGGGCGGTCATCAGAAGGTCACGGGCATGCTCAAAACGGCCCATGTCGATCTCCAGAATGGCGTACTGCAGAAGGATGTCAGCATCCTCCGGACTCAGGTCCGCCGCACGGCTGAGAAACTTATGGGCTTTCTCCACCTCGTCGCGCTTCAGTGCGCCGAGCGCCTTCTTGTAATAGAATTCACCGTTCGGAATGAAGTTGATGACTTTATGGTTTCCCTGATGAGAGTGATTGTTCAATAAAAATTCCTCCAGATTATGGAAGCGGAAGACCGCGTATTGGCACAAATAGGTTCAAATGTTTTCAGCTACCCATTATATCATAGTGGCAGCCGCCCGGTCGCCGGTAATGGATGGGTATCATTCTGAACAAGGGCCGGTTCCGCTGATGAATCGGCGTGAGGCTATGCTTTATGGGAACGAGACGTTGCCTTAAAAAAGTGGGTCGATCCGCAGCCCCGGCATACAGAACCCCCCGTCAATGCTGACGGGGGGTTCTCTTCCGTTCCTTCAGTTGTTCGGCGGTGTAGATGATGCGGACCGGATTCCCGCCGGCGAGGCTGCCGGGCGGGATGTCGCGGTTGACGAGCGAAGCGGCGGAGACGGTGGCGCCGTCCCCGATCTCCACACCCGGAAGGATGGTCGTATTGGCTCCGATCATCACGTTGTCGCCGATGATGACGTCACCGAGCCGGTATTCATCGGTCAGGTATTCGTGTGCGAGGAGCGTCGTGTTGAACCCGATGATGGAATTCCGGCCGATTCGGATGCGCTCTGGAAACATCGTATCCGGCACCACCATGAGCGCAAGCGCCGTCTTCTCCCCGATTTTCATGCCGAGAAACGTTTGGTAGAGCCAGCGCTTCACTGACAGAAACGGTGTATACCGGCCGATCTGGATGACAACGAAGTTCTTGGCCACCTTGAAAAACGAGATGGTCCGGTACATGTGCCAGAGCGGATTGACTCCTTTGACCGGCGCAGGATGGCGGTCGGTCCGCCTCATTCCGCCCGGACCTTCCCATCCGCAATCTCCAGCAGGTCCTCGATTGCATCCAGCATATAATCCGGCTTGAGCGATTCCATGAAGGCCCTGCCCTTCGCACTCCAGGCAACTCCTGCCGTGAGCGTGCCGGCATTCCGGCCGCCTTCGATGTCATGCGAGTTGTCCCCGACCATCAGGGTCGTCGCCGGGTCTGCGCCAAGCGCGTCCATCGCTTTTTGGAGCGGTTCCGGATGAGGCTTGGCGTGAGTCACGTCATCCAGCCCGATCACGACTTCGAAGACGCCCTCCGCATCCATGAGGTCAAGACCCCTGTGAATGGTTTTGTTCCGCTTTGTGGAGACGATCGCCATCTTGAGACCGCGTTCCTTCAGCTTCTTGAGTACATCAGACACTCCCGGGAACTCTGACGTAAGCCTGTCATGGTTTTCCAGGTTCCATTTCACATACTCTTCCATCATCTGATCGACATTCTCCGGGGCCAGCTCCTCAAATGTCTCCCGCAGCGGCGGGCCCATGAACGGAAGGCAGTCCTCCCGGGCATACCGGCCCGGGAAATGCTTGCCGAGAACTGTCATGAAAGTCTCGATAATCAGATCGTTCGTGTCAAACAGTGTCCCGTCAAAGTCGAACAGGATGGTTTCGATTTTATTGGCCATGCTGCATCACGACTCCCTTTTCTTTGGATAGTTCTGCCCTCTTCCATGCCCAGGCAACCGCCATTGTCAGTACGAATGCGGTCACCACACGGATCAGCAGCAGCGGCCAGACCGGAATGCCGAGCGGCATGAAGATGAGCGTGTCCTCGATGACCGCGTGGCAACTGACAAGGAAGATGAGGACGAGCGTTGCGTCCTTTTTGCTGACGCCATCCTCTTCCACCGCCTGGATCATGACACCTGCCCCCATTGCCAGTCCTGCGACCAGCCCCGTGGCCAGGGTCATGCCGGCGTTCGGCTGGACCCCGATCAGCTTCGTGAGCGGACCTAGCTTGGCGGACAGCCTCTGCATCCAGCCTCCGTCTTTCAGGAACTGGATCGCGACCATGAGCGGAATGACGATGACCGCAAGCTGCAGAACCCCGAAACCGGCTTTTTCAAGTCCGAGAAGTGCGATGCCGCCCCAAGTTTCCGGTGCAGCTTCGGGTGCGGGCGCCATACCGTACTGCGCGATTTCCGATCCGCCCTTCCAGAACAGATTGATCAGAATGGCGGAAAATGCTGCAAGGCCGAGGCGGACGACCAGGATGACCCAGAGCCTGACCCCGACGCGCATGGCGACGCCGGATTCGATAAATAGGTTATGTGAGAACGACAGCATGACGGCGAGGATGAACACTTCCTTCACCGTCAGTTCCAGCGACAGGATACCGGCGATGCCGGCATACAGATTCAGTGCGTTGCCGAGGACGAGCGGAATCGCCGCTTCCCCCGGCAACCCGAATATTCCCATAAGCGGTGCCACGAGATTGATGATCCACGGCAGTACGGGCGTATGTTGCAGGATGACGACCAGAAGCGTAATCGGGAAGATAATCTTGCCGAGTGTCCACGTCGTATTCAGCCCCGCCCGAATTCCTTTGCGTAGAGTAGACATGTTTCAGTTCGACATCCTTTTCTTATCTTTCAGGCCCGCAAGTCGGGCCGTCAGCTGACTTATTCTCTATAGCGTGTGCGGATTTTCATCACGAATCGGCGGATCAGATAAATCAGGATCGCACCGAAGAAGCCGATGATGGATACAACCTGTGCCGCCTTCAGGCCGGAAGCCATCAGACTGTCCGTACGCATCCCTTCGATAAAGAAGCGGCCGAACGAATACCAGGCAATGTAGAACAGGAAGATGACGCCGCGTTCGGGATTCATGCGCCTGAGAACGAACAGGATGAGAAGCAGGCCGACCAGGTTCCAGACCGATTCATAAAGGAACGTCGGATGGTATGTCACCCCGTCGATCGTCATCTGATTCACGATCCAGTCCGGCAGCGCGGAATAGCCCCACCAGTCATCCGGAACCGCATCCCCGTGTGCTTCCTGGTTCACGAAGTTGCCCCAACGCCCGAGAATCTGGCCGATGAGCAGGCCCGGTGCCGTGATGTCCGCGACTTTCCAGAACGATACACCATGCTTTCTCGTATAAATAATTGCCGTTATCACTGCCGCGATCAGCGCACCATGAATGGCGAGCCCGCCTTCCCAGATTCTGAAGATTTTCCCGGGGTCGTTCTGGTAGTACTCCCACTGGAAGATGACATAGTAGAGCCGCGCGCCGACGATTGAAATCGGCACCGCCCAGATAAGGAAGTCGGTCATGAAGTCGGGGTGGAGGCCCCGCTTCACCGCTTCCCGCTGAACGACGAGGAATCCCAGCACGATTCCTGTCGCAATGAGGATCCCGTACCAGCGGACATCAATGGGTCCGAGAGAAAAGGCGATCGGATCGATCGCCGCGAGAGAAAACTGCATTCAATGATCCCTTCTTCCGTGCACGCCGGCTGAATGCCGGCTTAGTAGGACGGGTCCTGTTCCCGTCCGATCATATCGTTCAGCCGGTCGGAAAACTGCTCGGCTGCATTCATGCCCATTTGCTTCATGCGATGGTTCATCGCCGCCACCTCGACGATCGACGACATATTCCGTCCCGGACGCACCGGCACGGTGAGCCGTGTCAGCTCGGTGTCGAGGATCTTCAATTTCTCTTCCTCGAGGCCGAGTCTGTCGTAGGACCGCTCCGGATCCCAGAGTTCCAGGTCGATGACGAGCGTGATCCGCTTAAAGTCACGGATCGCGCTTGCCCCGAAGAGCATCTGCACATCAATGATGCCGAGCCCCCGGATCTCGAGCAGATGACGGAGCAGTTCCGGCGGATTGCCGACCAATGTATCTTCCGCCACCTGGCGGATCTCCACCATGTCGTCTGCGACGAGCCGGTGCCCGCGCTTGACGAGGTCGAGCGCCACCTCACTTTTGCCGATGCCGCTTTTGCCTGTGATCAGGACACCGAGCCCGTAGATGTCAAGAAGGACACCATGGACCGCCGTCATCGGTGCCAGGCGGTTCTCGAGAAAGTCGCTCAGCTTGTTCGACAGTTTGGTCGTCGTCATCGGTGACGAGAGGAGCGGCACCTGCTCCTCTTCCGCCGCTGCCACCAGCTCCGGCGGAATCCGCATGCTGTGGCAGACGACGATCATCGGCGTGTCCGGAGAGCAGAGCTTCCGGGCGCGCTCCATCTTGTCCAGACGGGGAAGCATCGAGAAAAATGAGATCTCGCTTTTTCCCAACAGCTGGATACGGTTCGCCGGATAATATTCGAAGAAACCGGCCACTTCTAGTCCGGGACGGGAAATGTCGCTGCTGGCGATATGCCGCCCGATTCCTTCCGCGCCCGCAGACAGTTCAAGTCCGAAACGTTCCATCACGTCTTTTACCGTCACGTGATCCATCGGCATTGCCCCCTTCGCTGCCGAATGTCGGCCATGCCCTATATTCTAACAAAGATTCGGTCAATGGACATCGCTTTTATCCGGAACGCCTTTATTCCGGCGTATCCGACAGGCGGGATGGTTCTATGTAACTGTCGGAGGGGGGGATGACGTTGAAGAAAATCATGCTGGATGCCGGGCACGGTCCGGCGACACCGGGCAAGCGGACGCCTGACGGAACGCTGCTGGAATTTGCGTTTAACGCATCGGTCTCCGCATATGCGGAAAAGCTGCTCAGGAACGAAGGGATTACGGTGATGACCGCACATGCGCCGGGACGCGACGTTCCGCTGGCGGAACGTGTGCGCAAGGCAAACAACTGGGGAGCGGATGCCTATATCTCCATCCACGCCAATGCATTCGGCTCCGGCTGGAATGGGGCGAACGGCATCGAGACGTATATCTATCCGCGTGCACAGCGCCAGTCCGAACTGCTCGCGGGTCATGTGCAGGCTGCGCTCATCTCCGCCACGGGCAGGAAAAACCGCGGCGTGAAGCGTGCCGACTTTGCCGTTGTGCGCAACACCCGCATGCCCGCCGTCCTGCTCGAGTGCGGATTCATGACAAACCGCGCGGAAGCCGGCCTCCTGAAAAACGACCGGTACAGGAGGCAATGCGCCCGTGCCATCGCATTCGCCGTGGTGAACTGGTACTACGGCAAGGGGCTGTGAGCGGACCAGGTGGATCTGAGTGCGCCGGTTCGTCACTTTCGGGGAGTGTTTCGTCACTTTCGCGAGGCGATTCTTCACTTTCGGAGTGCCTTTCGTCACTTTCGCAAGGCAATTCGTCACTTTCGCGAAACCGGCACCCACACAACACAAAAAGGACGGAGGCCGCCTGTGCCTTCCGTCCTTTTAATATTCTTCAGTTTCCGATATAGCCGACAATGACAGAGCCCGTCTTGGCCTCGCCCTTGATGCGGAGCGGCGGAAGATCCGGGTTGCCGCCCTGTTTGCTGAATCGGATGGATTTCTGGAGCAGCTGTTCCTGCTCTTTTGTCCGGGTGACGTCCGGCATGCGGATGTCCATCCGGCCGAAGTTTGAAGAGACCTCCCCTTCGATGCCGGTATCCTTCGGCACATAGACTTCGACGCTTCCGGACATGGCGGTCGCTTCCACCTTGCGGGATTCGGCATCGCGTGTCGTGACGATGACGTGGCCGTTCACCGACTTTGCGTCGATGTCCTTCAGCATGCCGTCGATGTCGATCCGGCCGTTGAGCGTTTCCGCCTCCACCTGTTCGCCGTGGATGTCACTCAGGCGGATTGCGCCGTTCGCGGTCTCAAACTCCGCCTCGTCGAAATGGAGATTGTGTGCCTCAATCTTGCCGTTGGCCGTGCGCACCCGCACCTGTGCCGCAGTCAGGCCCGCACCGGATGTGAATACACCGTTGAACATGCGGACAGACAGCTTCTTGTACTGCTTTTCAGGCACATGGAGCACAACATTCACCTGGGTCATCTTCTGGTCGTTCGAAATGCGGAGGCGGTTGCCGTCCGTGATGAAGAGGAAGCGCTCCTCAAATTCCCGCTTCGCCTCGGCTTCATCCTCTGCCCGGTGGACCTTCACCTCGCACTCGGCGCGGAGCTCTTCCCCTTCGCCGATCCGTACATCAAAGCTGCCCATCGACAAATCGACGGCAATTTCCTCGATGCCTTCCGCGCTTTTCGAGAAAGTCTCATGGAAGACGACTGGCTCACCGAACGGCTTATCGAGGTCAAATGTTTTTACGCGGTCGACAGCCGTCTGCATAAATTGCATGAACCGGTTGCCGATCGTCGTGAAGTCGCGCCGGACGTCATCCAGGAAATCATCCATGGATGCCTGTTTTCCGGAGCGGTGTTCTTCGCTTTCCTGCTGGGCGTCCTGATGAAAGTCCCCCTGCCAGTTGTCCCCTTCATCGCCCGCGGCTGTCGGCTGCGGTTCCGCTTCCTGCTTGTCCCCCTGCCCCTGGAGTTCGGGGTGGCTGTCCTTCACGGCTTCCCGGTTGCTCTCGAACTTTTCCAAAAGACGCAATGCTTCGTCTGCGCTGATTGTCCCTTGTTCCAGCATGTCCAGAATACGGCTTTTCTCGTCTTTCATGTGCGTTCCTCCTTCGAAAGCGGCATGGCGCTTCCGTTGATAGTTATGTTACGTGCCGGGAACAGGAAAAGTTTCACTGCCATGTCCGAAAAATCCGTCAGGCCCGACTTTCCGCTTCCGCCAGAAGCGCCTCCGACCGCTTCCGGTCGCGCTCGAGAATCGGCTTCAGGTAGCGGCCGGTATAGGATTCCCGGACTTCCGCCACTTCTTCCGGGGTGCCGGTCGCGATAATCTGGCCGCCGCGGTCGCCGCCCTCCGGTCCGAGGTCGATGATGTGGTCAACCGTCTTGATGACGTCGAGGTTGTGCTCGATGACCAATACCGTATTGCCGTTGTCGACGAGCCGGTGAAGCACTTCCAGCAGGCGTGAAATGTCATGCGCATGGAGTCCCGTCGTCGGCTCATCCAGAATGTAAAATGTCTTGCCGTTCGACCGGCGGTGCAGTTCGGATGCGAGCTTGACGCGCTGGGCTTCCCCGCCCGAGAGCGTTGTCGCCGGCTGGCCGAGCTTCACGTAACCGAGGCCGACATCGACGAGTGTCTGGAGCTTCCGGTGGATTTTCTGGATGTTCTCGAAGAACACCGCGGCATCCGACACGGTCATGTCGAGCACATCGGAGATATTCTTGCCCTTATAGCGGACTTCAAGCGTCTCCCGGTTGTACCGGCGGCCGTGGCACACTTCGCACGGAACGTAGACATCCGGCAGGAAGTGCATCTCGATCTTGATGATGCCATCCCCCCTGCATGCCTCACAGCGTCCGCCTTTGACGTTGAAGCTGAACCGCCCCTTCTGGAAACCGCGGACTTTTGCATCGTTGGTTGAGGCGAACAGATCGCGGATGTTGTCGAACACGCCGGTGTACGTTGCCGGGTTCGAACGGGGTGTCCGGCCGATCGGCGACTGGTCGATGTCGATGACTTTTTCAAGCTCTTCAAGCCCTGAAATTCCAGCATAGGCGCCCGGCTTCGACTTGGCACGGTTCAGCTTCTGGGCGAGAGTCTTATAGAGAATTTCATTGACGAGCGTCGATTTCCCGGAGCCGGACACGCCCGTGACAGCGATAAACTGGCCGAGCGGGAACTCGGCGTCGACGGTCTTCAGGTTGTTTTCCGATGCGCCTTCGATGCGGACGGTGCGGCCGTCCGGCTTACGGCGCTCAACCGGCACCGGGATGAATTTACGGCCGCTCAGATAAGCACCGGTAATCGAATCCGGATCCTCTGCCACTTCCTGCGGCGTGCCCTGGGCGATGATTTCCCCGCCGTGCAGCCCGGCCCCCGGGCCGATGTCGATAAGGTGGTCCGCAGCCATCATCGTATCTTCGTCGTGCTCGACGACGATGAGCGTATTGCCGAGATCGCGCATCTCCTTCAGCGTGCCGATCAGCTTGTCGTTGTCACGCTGGTGCAGCCCGATCGACGGCTCGTCGAGAATGTACAGGACACCCGACAGCTTCGAGCCGATTTGCGTGGCCAGCCGGATCCGCTGCGCTTCCCCGCCGGACAGCGTGCCCGCCGCCCGGGACATCGACAGGTAATCCAGCCCGACGTTCACAAGGAAACCGAGACGTGAATTGATCTCCCTAAGGATCAGCTTCGCAATCGCCCGGTCGTTCTCCGACAGATTGAGTCCCTCGAAAAAGTCGACCGCTTCCGTGATCGGGAACCGGGTCACCTGGGAGATGTTGAGGCCCGCGATTTTCACGGCAAGGGCCTCCTCCTTGAGCCGGTCGCCGCCGCAGGTCGGGCATGGCCGCTCCGCCATATACTTCTCCATCTGTTCGCGGATCCAGTCGGAACTGGTCTCCCGGTAGCGGCGCTCGACGTTCTTGAGCACCCCTTCAAAATAGATCTGGTTGTCGCGGGTCTTCCCGAATTCATTCGTATAGCGGAAGCGGATCCGGTCGCTTCCGGAGCCGTAAAGGATCTTGTCGAGCTGGCTGTCCGGAAGCTCGCTGACCGGCACGTCCATGGAAATCCCGTAATGTTTGCAGATCGCCTTCAGGAGCTCCGGATAGTACTGGGAGCTTGTCGGCTCCCACGGGGCGATGGCCCCTTCCGTGAGGGACAGGCTCTTGTCCGGAATGACGAGTTCCGGGTCGACTTCCTGTCTGGAGCCGAGCCCGTCACATTCAGGGCAGGCACCGAACGGGCTGTTGAACGAGAACAGCCGCGGCTCCAGTTCCCCGATCGAAAATCCGCACATCGGGCAGGCATGATGTTCGTTGTAAATCAGCTCTTCGCCGCCGATGATGTCGATGATCGCGCGGCCACCGGCGAGTGATGCTGCGGTCTCGAGGGAATCCGACAGGCGCCCTTCCACATCATCTTTCACGACGATCCGGTCGATGACGACTTCAATGTCGTGTTTTTTGTTTTTGTTCAGGTCGATGTCATCGTCCAGGTCATACAGTTCCCCGTTGACCCTCACACGGACATAGCCCTGCTTTTTAATATCTTCCAGAAGTTTTTTGTGCGTTCCCTTGCGTCCGGAAACGACGGGCGCGAGAATCTGGAGGCGTGTGCGCTCCGGCAGTTCCATCACCCGATCGACCATCTGCTCGACCGTCTGGGAGGAAATCTCGATTCCGTGGTTCGGACAGATCGGCTTGCCGATCCTCGCATACAGCAGCCGGAGATAGTCAGAAATCTCCGTGACCGTGCCGACGGTCGACCGCGGGTTGCGGCTCGTCGTTTTCTGGTCGATCGCGATGGCCGGCGACAGCCCTTCGATTGCGTCGACATCCGGCTTGTCCATCTGGCCGAGGAACATTCGGGCATAGGCAGACAGCGACTCCACATAGCGCCGCTGCCCTTCTGCATAGATCGTGTCGAAGGCAAGCGAGGACTTGCCCGAGCCGGACAGGCCGGTCACCACGACCAGCTTGTCCCGCGGGATGGTGACATTGATGTCCTTCAGGTTATGCGCGCGCGCACCCTGAATGACGATTTCCTGGTTTTTCATGCGAATCTCACCCCTCTGCTTTCAGTTCGAGTATCGTATCGCGGAGCGTGGCGGCCCGTTCGAAGTCGAGCGCCTTTGCCGCTTCTTTCATTTCCTTTTCGAGGGAAGCGAGGAGCGATTCTTTCTCGTCCTTCGTCAGCTTCTTCCCTTGTGTCGCCTTTTCCGCATACGTTGCCGTCTCTTCGGCCTCGTGTGTCGCGCGGATCGATTCGCGGATCTGCTTATTGATTGTCGTCGGCGTGATGCCGTGCTCTTCGTTGTAGGCAATCTGCTTCTCGCGCCTCCGTGCCGTTTCGTCGATCGCGATGCGCATCGAGTCGGTCATCCGGTCGGCGTACATGATGACGTGCCCGTTCGAGTTCCGTGCGGCACGCCCGATTGTCTGGATCAGCGAGCGCGAGGAGCGCAGGAACCCTTCCTTGTCGGCGTCGAGTATGGCGACAAGCGATACTTCCGGGATGTCCAGGCCTTCCCGCAGGAGGTTGATCCCGACGAGAACGTCATACGTCCCGAGCCGCAGCTCGCGTATAATTTCAATCCGCTCGAGCGTCTTCACTTCCGAGTGGAGGTAGTTGACCTTGATTCCGATTTCCTTCAGGTAGTCGGTGAGGTCTTCCGACATTTTCTTTGTCAGCGTCGTGATGAGGACGCGCTCGTTTTTCTTGATGCGCTCCTGGATCTCGTCGATCAGGTCATCGATCTGGCCTTCGATCGGCCGCACTTCGATGACCGGATCAAGCAGCCCCGTCGGCCTGATGATCTGTTCGACCATTTCCGGGGAATGCTCCAGTTCGTACGGGCCCGGCGTCGCCGACACATAGATGGCCTGGCGGAGCCGCGCCTCGAACTCCTCGAACTTCAGCGGACGGTTGTCGAGTGCCGACGGCAGGCGGAACCCGTGGTCCACAAGCACCTGCTTGCGCGCCTGGTCCCCGTTGTACATGCCGCGGACCTGCGGAAGAGTCACGTGGCTTTCGTCGATGATCATGAGGAAGTCATCCGGAAAGTAGTCAAGCAGCGTGTACGGCGTCGCACCCGCCGGTTTCAGGGTCAGGTGGCGGGAATAGTTCTCGATCCCCGAACAGAACCCCATCTCCTTCATCATCTCCAGGTCATAGCGCGTACGCTGTTCGAGCCGCTGGGCCTCCAGCAGCTTGTCCTCCGCGCGCATCACTTTCAGCTGTTCCTCCAGCTCGGCCTCGATGTTCTCGATTGCCTTTTTCATCTTCGCCTCGCGTGTGACGAAGTGGGAAGCCGGGAAGATGGCGACGTGCTCGCGATCGCCGAGGATCTCGCCGGTAAGCGCATCGACTTCCCGCAGCCGGTCGATCTCGTCCCCGAAAAACTCGATCCGGATGCAGCGCTCGTCGCGCGATGCCGGGAAGATCTCGACGACGTCGCCGCGCACGCGGAACGTCCCGCGGATGAAGTTCATGTCATTTCGGTTGTACTGGATGTCGACGAACCGCCTGAGCAGCTCGTTGCGGCTGATTTCCATGCCCACCCGGAGCGACACGAGCATCTCGCGGTATTCATCCGGGTTACCGAGACCATAGATGCACGACACGGACGCCACGATTAGCACGTCATTCCGCTCGAACAGCGAAGACGTCGCCGAGTGGCGCAGCTTGTCGATCTCATCATTGATGCTCGCATCTTTTTCAATATACGTATCCGTCGACGGCACGTAGGCCTCTGGCTGGTAGTAGTCGTAGTAACTGACAAAGTATTCGACGGCGTTGTTCGGGAAGAACTCCTTGAACTCGCTGTACAGCTGGCCGGCGAGCGTCTTGTTGTGTGCAATGACCAGTGTCGGCTTGTTGATCTCCGTCAGCACGTTCGAGACGGTGAACGTTTTCCCCGTTCCCGTCGCCCCGAGAAGCGTCTGATGCCGTTTGCCTTCCTTGACGCCGGCCACCAGCCGGTCGATTGCCCTGGGCTGGTCGCCCAGAGGCTCATACGGTGCCTGCAGTTCAAATTTCTGGACCATGTCCCGTCCCCTTCCGATAGCGTTCATGAAACTCAATCATGTCATTATCGTATCATATTCCCCTATTCTTCACGAGCAAAAAGCGAACAGGTGTTTTCTATTAATCTGACACCGGCTTTCTTAGGGAAACGGAGCGATCCCCCTTCCCTCCGGGCGGCCGTCTCCTGACGGGCGGAATCAGTGCCGGACACACAAAACCGCCCGCACACAGGGCTCAATCCCCTTCAGTACGGACGGTTCAACAATATGATTTCGGCATGATGTCAGCAATCCTCCAGCGTTACGGTTTCCCGGTTTCGTCGTCATCCAGCTGATTCAGCTGTTCGGTGTACAGGTTGAAGGCTTCCATGTCCTTCAGGTCGAGTGCTTCGTCGATCAGGTTGAGCAGGCGTTCCCGGTTCTGTTCACGGTGCACATGCTTCAGGAACAGGTCCATGTAGATATCGTTCAGCAGCTGCTCAGACGGACTCGCTTTACCCTTACCGACTGCCTTCAGGAATTCCGCGTACGAATAATAATGTTCCATCCCATTCACCACCTGGCGCTTTTTCCTATTATATATGCAAAAGGATGGGGAATGCAACGGTTATTTTTAAAAATTCGATATTCACAGTTAATTTGAATTAATGAGAAATAAGTATTGCTTTCCTTCCAGTGTTTTCTATAATTAGAAGTAAACATAGTCAGGGGGTCATCCATTTTGGATTTGAAACGACTGGCATCTCCTTATTATATTTCGTTCGACACATTGGTTCTTGAGCCTAAAGTGATTGATGGCAAGGTCTGCACAGTCGTTACGGAGAAGAAAGACAAGCTCCTTCTCGACAACAAGCCGCTCAATAACCTGAAACGGGCATGCGAAATGTACGGGACCACGCTTCGCCAGGCGATCCAGATTTCCAGCAAGCTGATTGGAAATCACCATAAAGTGCCCGTGCTCATCGTTCAGGATATGGGAATGCCTTGCATTTTTCTCCCGACCCTCTCACCACAATCCGAGAGCAATGTCTGGATCGGCCTTCATGGCATCGAGGATTATTGGGGGAATTCGAACGCCTGTGAAGTGCTGCTGGAGAATGGCGACACCATCCGGGTGAACGTCTCCATCCAGACGATGAACCGGCAGTATGCCCTCGCATGCCGGCTCGACAAAAAGTTTTCCCGGATGCAGTATTATCTCCGCCATCCCGGGCTCGACCGGGAATTCATCTAGATGGCGCGGTCACCCATTGCCAGGTACACGCCAAGCAGCTCCTCCGACCGGTTCCGCAGCCGGACGTTCAGGTAGCGCCGGTGATCCTCGTAGCCGCCATGGATGAATACATACTCCGTAAACATGTCGTCATGGTCCCCCTTGATCACCTTCATCGAGTGGCGGCGCATGTAAAGACGGGATTCCTTCAGGTCCTTCTGCACAAGTTTTTCCGCCTCTGCGATCATCGCGAGGTACGGGCGCTTGAGCTTGAACGGGCCTTTTTCAAATGCGAGCCGGTCACGCTCCAGAATGATGAGAAGCATCGGCAGGTAAATCTGGTTTTCAAAGTGAGGCAGTGCCTCCGGCGGGATCAGCGGCATCGTCCCTTCCCCTCCTTCCGAAGAAAAAGAACATCTGTTCGTGTTTTTATTTTACCCTATCCTTTCATCTTTATGCAATGACCTTTTTCTGTCATGCGGTGGCGGAACCTGCCGCCTCATGGTAATGTTTTTGTAAACGGGGGATTTTTCAAACAACAAGGGGGACTGTACATGGAAACGATCCGCTACGAACAAAAAGGCCATCTCGGCATCGTGACGCTCGACCGGCCGGCCGCGATGAATGCATTCAACTATGAACTCATCACCGACCTGGGGAAGGTCGTGGAATCGATCCGCATCAACCCTGACATCCGTGTCGTGCTGTTCACGGCTGCCGGCGACCGCGCCTTCAGCGTCGGTGCCGACCTGAAGGAACGCAAGACACTGCCCGATCAGCAAGTCAAACGGAATCTTTATAAAATCGGCGAGGTGTTCACCTCCATTGAAAACCTGCCGCAGCCTACCATCGCTGTCATCGGCGGCTACGCATTCGGCGGCGGAATGGAACTGGCGCTTGCCTGTGACTTCCGCGTCGCCTCGGAAACAGCCGTCATGGGTCTGACCGAAACGAGCCTCGCCATCATCCCTGGCGCCGGAGGCACACAACGCCTGCCCCGCCTGATCGGTGAAGCCAAAGCACTTGAATTGATCCTCACCGCCAAGCGGATGAAGGCGGAAGAAGCCTATCATTATGGCGTCGTCACAAAGGTCGTACCTGCCGCTCAGCTGATGGACGCTGCCGTCGAACTGGCTGACCAGATGCTCGCCAACGGACCGATCGGCCTTCAACAGGCGAAGTTCGCAGTCAAGCACGGCATGAACGCCGACATCCAGACCGGCCTCGCCATTGAGCGCAAGGCGTATGAAGTGACCATCCCGACGGAAGACCGAATTGAGGCGCTTAACGCATTTGCCGAAAAGCGGAAGCCTGAGTTTAAAGGAAGATAATGTGGAAGCCGAGAAGTCCGTTGCGGGACTTTTCGGCTTTTTGTTTGAGACGGGTCAGCTGGTTGCAATTCGGGAGCCTTGTGGCGACTTTTAATCCCATGTAGCAATTACGAGTCCCTTGCGGCATTTTCCAGGTGCTATGTGTCAATTTCGGATGCCATGTGGCAATTCCGGATGCCATGTGGCAAATTCGAATCCCATAC
The DNA here is from genome assembly GCF_001619585.1 of Bhargavaea cecembensis. Lineage (GTDB taxonomy): Bacteria > Bacillota > Bacilli > Bacillales_A > Planococcaceae > Bhargavaea > Bhargavaea cecembensis_A. The sequence goes on along the minus strand of NZ_LQNT01000013.1, from coordinate 112,402 downwards.
GGCAATTCCAGAGGCCATACGGCAATTTCAGGTGCTATGCAGCAATTTCGGATGCCATGCGGCAATTCCGTTCCCCTTGTTTCAATCCGGACGGACCTCGTTGCAAAACAGATATCCTTATTGCATATTGGGTACCCTTGTTGCGAAACGGGTTGTCAATTGGCGACCGGCATTCGGTATACTGAACTCACATCGATAAAGGAGGCTCCTCCATGACACAAAACCATGAAGAACTGCTCGACATACTAAAAGAGCGCTTTGAAGAAAACATGCATCGCCATAAAGGCATCGATTGGGCGGATGTCCAATCCAGGCTGGAAGCCGCTCCGGACAAGCTACGCTCCCTCCAGGCGATGGAAGACACCGAAGGCGAACCGGATGTGGTCGGGAAAGAACCGGAGACTGGTGAGTACCTCTTTTATGACTGCTCACCCGAAAGCCCGAAAGGCCGCCGGAGCATCTGCTATGACCGCGAGGCGCTCGAGAAGCGGAAAAAGAACAAACCGGAGAATTCCGCGATGGACCTGGCCGCAGAAATGGGCATCGAGATGCTGACGGAGGAAGAGTACCGGCATCTGCAGGAGCTGGAGCAGGTGGACAAGAAAACGTCCAGCTGGGTGCAGACTCCGGAAAACATCCGCAAGCTCGGCGGCGCCATTTTCTGCGACCGCCGGTATGACACGGTGTTCCTTTACCACAACGGTGCCGATTCGTATTATGCCGCCAGAGGATTCCGCGGTTCCATCAGGGTCTGACCACAAAACATGTAAAGCCCCGGACAACATCGTCCGGGGCTTGATTCATATTCAGTTCACCTTCGTCGCGCCTTCCCAGTACATTTCACGCAGCTTGAACTTCTGGAGTTTTCCTGTTGCGGTTTTCGGGAGGGCGTCAACGATTTCGACCGACTTCGGTGCCTTGAAGTGGGCCATGTTGTCGCGGCAGAACTGGATGATGTCCTGTTCGGTCGCCGGACGGTCCTTGTGCAGGACGACGATCGCCTTCGGCACCTCGCCCCACTTCTCGTCCGGTACGGCGATGACGGCCGCTTCCAGGACAGATCCGTGCTTGTAGAGGACGCCTTCAATCTCCGTCGAGGAAATGTTCTCGCCGCCGGAAATAATCATGTCCTTGGCGCGGTCGCGGATTTCGATGTAGCCGTCCGGATAGGTTACGGCGAGGTCGCCGGTATGGAACCAGCCGTCTTTGATCGCTTCTGCGGTCTTTTCCGGATCTTTGTAATAGCCGTCCATGACGACGTTGCCGCGTGTGACGATCTCACCCAGCTCCATGCCGTCCCAATCGACTTCGGTGCCGTCTTCCCGGACGACTTTCGTCTCGCCGTTAAAGGCCAGCTCGATGCCCTGGCGCGCCTTGATCACCGCCTGCTCGTCCGCAGACTTGTCGTCGAACTCCGCCTTCCACTCGTTATACAGGATGAACGGCGACGTCTCGGTGAGGCCGTAGACGTGCATCATGTTCAGGCCGAGGAGGTCCTGGGCACGCTGGATGAGCGCTGCCGCCGGCGGGGAGCCTGCAGTCGCCATGCGCGGCTTTGTCGTGATCTCCACTTCCTGGGCCTTCGGCTCGTTGACGAGCATGTTGACGACGGTCGGAGCGCCGCACAGCAGGCTGATCTTCTTGTCTTCGAACAGGTCGAGGATCAGCGACGGGATGACTTTCCGGAGGCACACATGTGTCGCGCCGGCCGCCGTGATCGCCCATACCCCACCCCAGCCGTTTGCATGGAACATCGGAAGCGTGTGGAGATAGACGTCGTCATGCTTCACGCTCAGGTGATACATGAAGTTCGCCGCGTTCAGGTAGTTGCCGCGGTGCGTCAGCATGACACCCTTCGGACGCGATGTCGTGCCGCTCGTGTAGTTCAGCGTGAGCAGCTGGTTCTCGTCGATCTTCACTTCCGGCACCTTGGCGTCTTCCGGTACGTCCCCGATGAATGTCTCATAGTCCGCCGCAGGCAGGCCATGCTCCGCTCCGTCCACTTTCACGACGACGAACTGGTCAAAGCTCAGCTTGTCCTGGATCTCCTTGATCGGAGCGGTAAATTCCTCGTCGACGATGAGCATCCTGGAATCACTGTGATTCAGGATATATTCCATGTCCGCCGGAGAGATCCGGTAGTTGAGCGGCACCATGACCGCCCCGATCTGGCAGATGCCGTAGAAGGCCTCGAGCATGTAGTGCGTGTTCGGCAGCATCACCGCGACATGGTCCCCTTCTCGGATGCCGGCGTTGTGCAGCGCGATGGACAGCCGGTCCGCCCGCTCCGCAAACTCTCTATACGTAAACTCCTTATCTTCATCAATCACCGCAATTTTGTCCGGGTAGTACTTGACCGCCCTCCGCTTCCAATCAAGCGGCGTCAGCGCAGCAAACATGTAACCCCTCTCCCTTCAGAATCGTTTATCTTATCAGAATTATTTTAATAGAAACAGAAAACGTTTACAACAAAAGTCTCAGTTTCAAATCAATAGAGCGCCCAAAAGGACGCTCCGTCATGGTTCCGGCTGTTCTTTTTTCCTGCCGATATAGTCTAGGGAAAGAAATCAACTTAATCTATTTGCTCCCCTCGAAAAAAAGTTGACTCACTCGCCGGGAAAAATTTTGTATCATTAAACTTGCTGAGCCTATGCCAAAATACCAATGTTTAATGGTTTCTAAAATCCATAAAGGCATTTGAATTCCGGAAATTAGCGGATAGAAGTTTTTATATGCCCAAACAAGGTGTTCCCAGCGATGATCATTTCCTTCTTTCATATATTCCGATACGTCTATGATTTTCCCTCTACCATCTTGTAAAATTATATTTTTCAAATGAATATCTCTCGGATTTAATCCCCGGCTCCTGACAAACTCACGAGCTTCCTCAACGTCTTGGATGACTTGTTCAGAAATCGGAATACCTTGCAATAAACAATCATACAAAGTTATTCCTTGTTCAAAGCTTAAAACAATGTAGTTGGATCCAGCCCCATAAAATTGAGGGAAGAAACAAGACCATTTTAAACGCACGTATACATCTTTCTCGACCTCTTTTTTCTTAAATGATTTAGAAGAGTATACTTTAAATACGTAGTTCGGTATTTTGTCGTATCGAAAGACTGCTGCATCTGTTCCGATTCCAACGCAAGTTAGGCCTTCAGCAAACCCTATAATGGTAACAGGTTGATTATTTTCATGTCCTTGCACTTCAATGTTCTTTAATGCTTCATCTGCCTCTTTCCATCCTGGAATCATCGTACTCTCCCTTTTCTTCTACCGATCCTCAAATTAATCATTTATAGCAATCAAAACTAACAAAGCATGTTGGTGACTTACTTTATAGCAAGTCACTATTTATGAATGTGCGATGTTACTCCTTGTTATTATCTGGAGATATGGTATTTGAACAATATGCAGAGGCCGCAAGGGAAAGGCCTGTACACGTTGTACTCACCATCCCCAACATTTCCCCTTCGCTAATGTTTCAGAAACGTCTGCCCTTCATTTCATTATTTGCATGGTGAACCGTTTTTATTTCTGCTTTGCGGAAAACAACTAGATCATATAGAATTTATCCTCGTCTTTACTTTCTACCCCTGCACTAAAAGTAACGGTATAATACTTTATCTGATGAACCGGGAATAGCGGTTGGTGACTTATTGGGAAGAAGCTTTCCCAGTCATCATTATAATTTGCATTTTTTTCCGATAGCTGATATGATACAAATAATTATTTTTGTTCGGCGTAAAGGAAAAGATGAATATCAACTCTTCATCTTGAGGATACTTTGAGCAACGATAGTAAAAATGTGTGTGAACGCACTAGGAGGAAACAAAAATGGAACAAGGTACAGTTAAATGGTTTAACGCAGAAAAAGGTTTTGGCTTTATCGAACGTGAAGGTGGAGACGATGTATTTGTACACTTCTCCGCAATCCAAAGTGACGGTTTCAAGTCTTTGGACGAAGGTCAGCGAGTAACGTTTGACGTTGAGCAAGGTGCTCGCGGAGCTCAAGCAGCTAACGTTCAAAAAGCTTAATCTTAATCATCAACAAGTAAGACCCCGAATTGACTCGGGGTCTTTTTTTGTGGGTTGCAGTTTGCACCACTCAACGAAAGGGTTACTCGGTAATCCGCCCGGTTTTTTTCGATTTCAGGTAATGGAACGTTTCACCCATCATGATGCCGATCCCGATTGCGATCAGGGCCGTCGAATAGTCGGGCTTCTCCACCACCATGGAAATCACCGCAAACGCGGCCGCCATAGCCAAAAGCACCGGCACGTAGTGCTTGATACGAGATTTCAGATACATCCGCCCCGCTCCTTCCCTCTTATTTCCAATAATAACACATGACCTGATTACACGGGAGCCGACCGACGGGTTCAGAAAGCCCCCTGGCGACTCCCCTTTCCATCACCTTATCCAATTTAGCTCCTGCTATTTTAAGAAAATTCCCTGTTGACAGTTAAATCCCTTTTGGTTAAGATGTGGTTACTCGCTAATTGAATAGCTCGATTTCCTTATCAAGAGTCGGGGGAGGAACCTGGTCCTGAGATCCCGCAGCAACCGTTACGATGTAACAAGGTGCTAAGTCCAGCAAGCGCATGCTTGAAAGATGAGGGGCGGAATATCAAACATATGGCCTCTTCCTCATCGGGAAGGGGCTTTTTGCTGTCCTTCCCTGTGGAGCGGCCTAAACTCATCAAAGAAAAACACCGAGCCCCGTTATTCATTATCCCGACTAGACAGATAAGAGTGATTGGCGAGAAAACGAATAATGGAGGTTTTTTAGGTGAGCAAAAAACGAATCTATCTGAATGCATTTGACATGAACTGTGTCGGGCACCAGTCCCCCGGGCTATGGAAACATCCCAACGATCAATCCAGCAAATACAACACGATCGAATATTGGGTGAACCTCGCCAGGTTATTGGAGAAGGGCAAATTTGACGGCTTGTTTATCGCGGATGTGATCGGCTTGTATGACGTCTACGAAAACAGCCGTGAAGCCACCATCCGTGAAGCGACCCAGGTTCCGGTCAATGATCCCGCCATGCTGATTTCTGCCATGGCCTATGCCACCGAGCATATCGGCTTCGGCCTGACGGCATCGAGCACATTCGAACATCCGTATACGTTCGCCCGACGCATCTCCACATTGGACCACCTGACAAAAGGACGGATCGCCTGGAATATCGTCACTTCCTATCTGGAAAGCGGGACCAAAAACATTGAGATCGGCGACAAGTTCGAGCATACAAAACGCTATGACATCGCGGATGAATACCTGGAAGTCTGCTATAAGCTGTGGGAATCCAGCTGGGAAGACGGTGCCGTTGTCAGGGACGCCGGCCGCGGCGTGTTTACGGATCCGGATAAGGTCCACGAAATCGGCCACCAGGGAGAATACTTCAACGTTCCCGGCATTCACTTGTGCGAGCCGTCGCCGCAGCGCACCCCGGTTCTTTACCAGGCCGGTGCCTCCTCCCGCGGGACTCAATTCGCCGCCAAGCATGCGGAGCTTACGTTCATCTCGACACCATCCAAAGAAGCGACTGCGACTTATGTGAAAAACTTGCGGTCAGAATCCGCAAAGCAAGGCAGAGACCCGGAAAGCCTCAAGGTTCTCGCGTTGGCAACGGTGATTGTCGGGCAAACGGAAGAAGAAGCCCAAGCCAAGTATGAAGACCTTGCCCAATATGTGAGCTACGAGGGTGCGATGACCCTGCTGAGCGGCTGGTCGGGCGTCGACTTTTCCAAGTTCGATCCTGACGAAGAGCTGCAGTACATTGAGACGAACGCCGTCAAGTCCATGCTGGAAGGGTTGACGAAAGCCAGTCCGAACAAAAAATGGACACCGCGTGAACTCGCCAACTTTGCCGGCATCGGCGGATTGGGGCCTGTGTTCATTGGGACACCGGAGAAAATCGCAGACCTGTTCGAAGAATGGATCGATGAAACCGACATTGACGGCTTTAACCTGGCATACGCGATTACTCCCGGCACCTTTGAAGATATCGTCGAGCTGGTGATCCCGGAATTGCAGAAGCGCGGAATCTTCAAGAAAGAATACGGCGAAGGCACGCTGCGCGAAAAACTTTTCGGCGAGTCACCTTATCTCCGGAGAGATCATATTGGACACAGCTATAAAAGAATCGCTGAACCAGTTAAATAACCAATAGGAGGCTTTGCAAATTGACAGTTAAAGAACAAGCCGTCCAATACGGCACTTCCCAATTTGACGAACTGATTGCTGCTGTCCGGAATGATGCAAAACGGAGACGTGAATTGCCCGGAACTGAACATCCCCACCAGTCCATCCGCCTGCTGAAAGAGGCAAGGTTCGGCGCATTGCGCCTGCCGGTTGCCTTCGGAGGCGGCGGTGCCACCATACCGGAGCTTTTTGAAGCCCTGATCCGGCTGGCTGAAGCGGATCCTGATGTCGCACATATTTTGCGCGCCCACTTCTGGCAGGTGGAAGCCTATTTAATGGACACTGAAGCCCCCGGGAATAAAAAATGGCTTGAAAAAGTCGCAGACGGCGCAATCCTGGGCAATGCCTATACGGAAATCTCATCGAAGAACGTAGGGAAACTGCAGTTCAACACGACCCTCCTCCCGGACGGGGAGCGCTATGTATTGAATGGCTCGAAATACTACAGCACAGGCACGATGTACTCGGACTATATCGTCGTCACTGCAGCCAACGAGAAAAATGAAGCCGTGGCGGCAGTGGTGCCCGCTGACCGGAAGGGCGTAGAAATCATTGATGACTGGGACGGGTTTGGGCAACGTTCAACCGGCAGCGGAACCACTCATTTTCGTCATGTAGAAGTTTCCCCTGATGAGTTCAGTCTCATGGAAGCCAAAACACCGTTCAATTCGTATCTGCAGCTATTCTTGCAGGCGGTGATTGCCGGCATTACGCAAGAAATTTTATCCGATGCGAAGGAGATCATCCTCTCCCGCAACCGGACCTTTACCTATGCAACGTCCAATACGCCTGCAGAAGATCCTCAGCTTCAGCAAGTGCTGGGCCGCCTCGCGAGCAATGCCTATGCCGCAAAAGCGATTGTCCTGCAGGCAGCCCATGCGCTGCAAAGAACGGTGGATAGCGTACAAAACGGCGAAGTGCAGGTAAGCGCTACGCATGAGGCAGCCCTTGAGGCTGCAGAAGCAAAAGTGATTGTCGATGAACTGGCCCTGCAATCGGCGAACCTCTTATTTGAAGTCGGCGGATCGTCCGTCGTCCGTGCAGGCAAGCAATACGACAGGCACTGGCGCAATATCCGGACGATCGCTTCCCATAACCCGGCTGTCTACAAAGAGCGATGGATCGGCAATCATCTGGTAAATGGTGTAGAACTTCCAATTCATGAGGTCTATTTCTAAGGGGGCGTGCATGTGATCAGTGCAGTCGATACAAATCGCTATGACCGTCAGTATCTGCAGTCCGTACGGAATGAGATAAGAGAATTCGTGGCGCTGAACGTGACTCCCCATGTTGAGGTCGATGACCGGGAAGGCCTGTTCCCGAGAGAGAGTCTCACGGCATTGGGCTTGGCGGGCTGGAATTCAATCCTGTTTGATGAGAGCCTGAAAGGTCTGGGCTTGGGCTATACGGAGTTTGTGATCGCTGCGGAAGAAATCGCGAAGGCTGATGCATCGACCGGCCTCGTCTATGCCATGCACATCGCGGCCTCAGAGAAAGTGTACCTTTATGGTACAGAAGACCAGAAGCGGCGTTGGCTGCTCCCGGTACGGGAAAAGGGAGCAATCACGACATTCGCCATCAGTGAAAAGTCCACAGGCGGACACGTCTGGTACAATCTGAGCCGTGCTGTTCAGGATGGCGATGAGTACATCTTAAACCTCACAAAGTCCTTTACCACAAGCGGCGGCCAGGCGGATTTCTATGTTACCCAGACCGGAACGGCAAACACGACTGAGTTGAGTGCTCAAAGCTATTTCATCGTAGATGGCCGGAATGAGGGAATTATCGCTGCGCCATGGAGCGCATTGGGCGTAAGGGGGAATCACAGCGGTCCGCTTACTTTTGAAAATGTACGTGTGCACAAGAGCGACTTATTGAACGCGACGCCTGAAGATATCTACCAAAACTCTGCAGCTATTATCGGCCTGAATGCGGTCTGGCTCGGCGTCGCCCAGGCAGCGCTAGATGCAGCGACCGATTATGTAGTGAAAACCCAAAACCAAGGCTTTCAGAATACGCTTGCCGATCATCAGGTGATCCGGACCAAGCTGGCAAAGGTCGCCATCCGAATCAAATCTTCCCGCGCATGGCTGACCGACATTGCCCGCCACCTGGATGATTTAAAAGAAACGGGTGAGCCATTAAATACAGTCACCGCTGAAGTGAACGAGTGTAAGGTCCAGGTTACCGAGCTTGCCGATTTTGCAGCCAGAATCGCCATGGACGTAGCAGGCGGCTACGGCTATCATACCGGCATTTTCGAAAAGCTTTATCGCGATGCACGCGGCGGCATTCCGATGGCGCCGTCAAACAATATCGCACTCGACCAAATCGGCAAAGCGCTGGTCGGACTGCCTCCTCTATGATGGCCCCCAAAAAAATAATAAATGAAAATGCCGGGAGCTAAAGCGCTCCCGGCTTTTGCCTTGAGGAACAGGTGGCTGAACTCTGGACCAGCAGATGTTCAATCTCTTTTCTTCCCAAACTTACACCCCGTTGGTAGAGTTTTAAATGGAAAGAAAGAGAGGGTCATCTGTTGAATGCCTACCTATTATTACTCTTTGCCATCATCAGCGAGGTGGTCGGCAGCTCGCTCCTGAAGGCGACCGACGGGTTCAGAAGGCCCCTGCCGAGCCTGGGAGTCGTCGCCGGCTACGGCTTCGCCTTCTACGCCCTTTCACTGACACTGCTCACTCTTCCCCTCGGCCTGACCTATGCCGTCTGGTCGGGTCTTGGGACTGCCCTCACCGCCATGGTCGGCGTCATCGTCTATAAAGAAGGGTTCGACAGCAGGAAGCTAGCCGGGCTCGCCATGATCATTACAGGCGTCATCCTGCTGAATGTTGGAGGTGCCGGATGAAAGGTTTTCTGTATCTCACCATTTCCATCATCACCGAAGTGTTCGGCACCGCGATGCTGAAGCTGTCGGAAGGCTTTACCGTCCTTCTTCCGTCCCTCGGTGTCGCAGCCGGTTACGGGCTGTCGTTCTACTGTCTGTCGCTCTGTCTGAGGACCGTGCCGCTCAGCCTCGCCTACGCCATCTGGTCGGGAATCGGGACCGCGCTGACCGCCCTGATTGGAGCACTTGTCTGGGGCGAACTGTTCGGCCCGCTTAAAATCGCCGGGGTGCTCCTGATTATCGGCGGTGTCATCCTCTTGAATTCGAACGGAAAGAAAGCAACGGAGGAGCCTGAAGGACCTATCTGATCAGTACGGAGGGGGACCAAAATGTTTTCTGATGTGGAACTCAAAATCAAGAAAAAGAATCAGCTGTTCTTTTCCCGTGACAGCCTTTGCCTGCAGGATTTAATCGCGCTTATTCAAATCCAGCATCATCGGACGCTCGTGATGTGGGCATTGGATTGTGCAGAAGTTACTCTGACCCAATTCGAAGATAAGTATCCCGATGAGACAAGACCGGGAACATGCCTGATCCGCTGCGAGGAATGGGCAAGAGGCAAAATCAAAATGCCTGAAGCCAGACAGGCGATCTTAGCGGCTCATGCCGTAGCAAAAGAAATTGATGACCCCGAATACGGTGCTTTATGCCATGCCATCGGCCACGCGGGGGCGACAGTACATGTGGAAACCCATGCTATGGGATTGCCGACCTATGAGCTGACGGCTATCGTAAGGAAACATGGAAGCGGCCGCTTTGAAGAACCGGTAAGAGAAAAGATTCTTTTCTATGAACAGCGGCTGCAGTACTGGCAAGAAATGACCGATCGCCTTGAACTCGATTGGGCCCCGTTTTTATTGGATGACTCGAAGCCGAACAAGGAAAAATTGTTAGGCGAAAAAAAGAAAGCCGACATAAACAGCCGCGGAACCTGAAACTTAAGGTTCTGCGGCTGCTTCTGCAGGGCCAGCATTCAAGTATTTTTCAGAATGGAATAGACGTATGTGTCATATGCCTTTCCATTTTGGTACATATATTCTCTCAAAATGCCCTCTCTTTGAAATCCGGCTTTGCTCAGTAATTGATTTGATGCTTCATTATCCAGAAACACAACAGCCCCGATGCGGGTCAGGCCCAATTCGTCAAACCCATATTGGATGACTTTGGTTACCGCTTCAAAGGTGTAACCCTTCCTCCAGTGTTCAGGGAGAATTTCGTATCCGATTTCTGCCCGTTTGTGTTTGGGAGACCAGGCATTAAATCCAATGGTTCCTATGATGCCCGGGTGCTCTTTTACTTCAATTCCCCAGCGGATCCCCCGTTTGTCCTTGTAGCTGTTTGCAAAGAAATCAACAAAAGCTTCTGCCTGTTCGATGGTGTGCACGGTTTCCTGCCCATAAAATCGGGTGACCCGATCATCCGAAAAACAGGCGAATAGACCGCCTGCATCAGCCTGGGTGATTTCTCTCAACCGCAGTCTTTCTGTATCTAATGTAGGAAACATTTTTTCTCCTCTCGCCCTCTTTTTAAATCAGTTTACCATATTTAACCTTCGTCCTTCCCAGCCTGTTCACTTTCCAATCAACTCTGCAGCCGAGGACCCCATAAAATGGGCTGTTTTTTACAGTTTTCGAACATGATGATTACAAACAGCCTTAATCACGGAGGCAATGGTATGCTGAGCTTTTAGAACGCACACCCATGGAAGGAGGAGGAGCATGCAGCAAAACGTGAAAGTGCTGGTTGTCTCGCTCATCTTGCTGATCATTGTTGCTGTTGTTGCTTTCAACCTGCTAAAAGACGATCCATCAAATGCAAGGGTGATCCTGGATCACACTCATAAAACGTATATTGCGCCTTCCTGTTTCGAGGAATCAGACCCGACCAATTTCATTGAGGAGTCGACCTTGGGAGAAGCTGAAGAACTGGGCTATCCTCCACATTCCGCTTGCACCGAGGAAGCGCTGGGTGCTCAATAATACGTAAAGCAGGCCTGGAAAACATCCGTGTTTTCCGGGCCTGCTCTATTTTTTACTCTTTTGTTTTCAAAAGCCGCAGTGAGTTGGCGACGACAATCAGGGTTGCGCCCATGTCGGCGAAGATGGCGAGCCAGAGCGTGAGCCATCCCGGGACCACTAGAAGCAATGCCGCGATCTTGACCAGAATGGCAAACGAGATGTTCTGCTTGATGATCGCCAGTGTTTTTCGGCTCAAGGCGATCGTGTACGGCAGTTTTTCAAGATCGTCGGCCATGAGGGCGACATCCGCCGTTTCCAGCGCGGCGTCCGTTCCCGCTCCTCCCATGGCAATCCCGACCGTGGCGGCAGCCAGTGCCGGAGCGTCATTGACGCCGTCACCGACCATGGCGACATTACCGCTTTGACTGCGCAGGGTTCTGATAGAATCCAGCTTATCTTCAGGCAGCAGCTCCGCCCTCGTTTCACTCAATCCCAGCTGACGGCCGATCGCCTGGCCGGTAGCCTCATTGTCCCCTGTCAGCATGACCGTCTTCTCAATCCCCAACTTATGAAGCTTTTGGATGATCGGCGCGCTGCTTTTCCTTACCTGGTCCGCCACCGCGACCAGACCTTTGATCTCCTGTCCGGTTCCGAGAAGCATGACGGTTTTGCCCTGCCTCTGAAGCTCGTTGACCTGCCGGGTGACAGGCCCCGGTATCGGAAGAATCTCCTCAAACAGGATCGGACTTCCGATGAAATAGGTTTCATTTCCGATCGAAGCTTTTGCCCCTTTGCCCGTAATGGACTGGAAATCCGTCGCAGGGAAACCATTCACACCGGTTTCCTCCGCTTTGCGGACAATCGCCGAAGCGAGTGGGTGCTGGGAGTAGGATTCAATCGCCCTGGATGTGGCCAGAATCTCATCGTTGTCCATGTCCGACAAACTGATGACATCCGTCACGGCCGGTTTGCCTTCTGTGAGCGTGCCGGTCTTGTCGAAAGCGACCACTTTCAGCTTTCCGGTCTCTTCGAGATGGATGCCGCCTTTGATCAGGACGCCTTTGCGTGCTGCGTTCCCGATCGCGGTCACGATGGCGACAGGCGTGGAAATCACGAGTGCACAAGGGCAGCCTACGACGAGGACCGCCAGTCCGCTGTACACCCACTCGGACCATGCGCCGCCGAACAGCAGCGGCGGAATGACGGCCACGAGCAATGCGACCACCATGATCGCAGGCGTGTAGTACTTCGCGAACTTGTCGACAAACTGCTGGGAAGGGGCGCGTTCCGCCTGTGCCTCTTCCACCAGATGGATGATCTTGGCGATTGTCGTGTCCTCCGCCCGCTTGGTGACCCGGACTTCCAGCGCCCCTTCTTCGTTCAGGGTGCCGGCGAACACTTCGTCTCCGATGGCTTTATGGATCGGGATTGATTCCCCGGTGATGGCGGCCTGGTTGATGGAAGACTGCCCTTGAATAACTTCGCCGTCCATGGCAAGCTTCTGGCCGGGTTTGATGAGCATGACATCGCCGATCCGGACGTCTTCCACATCGATTTCCATGACTTCCGTTCCGCGTCTGACCGTGGCGCGGTTCGGCGCAATGTCCATCAGCGCCTTGATCGACTGGCGGGCCTTATCGATGGAGTACGCTTCAAGCGCTTCACTGACCGCAAAGAGGAATACCACGACCGCTCCCTCGGCCCACTCGCCGATGATCGCCGCTCCGATGACCGCCACGGTCATCAGCGTCTTCATGTCGAACTCGAGCTTCGCCAGGTTCTGAAGCCCCACCTTGAACAGGTCAAAGCCGCCGATGAGGATCGCGAGTGCGAACAGCCCGATGGTAACCGGACTCTTTTCTCCCGCCTGGAAGTAGGAGACATACCCCGCGATGATAAACACCAGAGAGATCATTGCGGTGATGTTCTCGCGCTTTTTCCAGAAAGGCTCCGGTTTCTCCAGCCGCTCCCGTTCCGGATACACCTTGATCCCGTCAAACGCGCCCGCCTTCTCCAGCTGTTCGATGGAGGCGTCGCCCCTGACCGTAATCTTCATCGCCCCGAAGTTCAGCTGGACGTCTTCCACCGTTTCGATGGCGCGGATATTTTTCTCGAACTTGGCGGCACAGTTCGTGCAGGACAGCCCCTGAAGCCGATAGACGTTCTGGTTATCTTCCATGACGGATCCCTTCTTTTTCGTGAATCATCGCAATCGACACAAGCTGCCGGACGTGATCGTCCTCCAGCGAATAAAACACCAGTTTGCCTTCCTTCCGGTATCTGGCGAGCCCCATGTTCCGGAGCAACCTCAAGTGATGCGAAGCCGTCGCGGTCGTCGCCCCGATGATGTTGGCGACGTCGCATACACACAACTCTTTCTCCAGTGTCAGGGCATAGGCAATCTTCAGCCGGGTAGCATCCGACAACGCCTTGAAAATCATCTCGACACCGCTGACCTGGTCTATTTTCGCCTGAATGCGGCTGACTTTTTCTTCATCGTAGCAAAACGTTTCGCAAGAATCCTTGGAGAGATTGACTACTTTTCCGTCGGACATTGCCCCACCTACTCATTCTAATAGTTGTTTGAATATCATTATTGTATGCACCCTTTTGTTGATCGTCAACTGAATAATCAAACAAACGTCTAAATAACAAAAAAGACATGCCCGAAGACATGTCTTTGCCAACAGCAGCGCAGTTCAGCGCTAACAGGCCGCTCCCTTCATATACAGAGAAGATAAGCCCCGATCAAGAGGAAAGAAATCACGGCAACAAAGAGACTGTATGCATGGGAAGAGTGCCTGATTGCTTCGGGCAGAATTTCTCTGATGGCGACCATATAGATCATCCCTACCGACAAAGCAACCAAAAATGACCAAAGATAGTCACTCTCGATCCCGATCCGTTCACCGATGTAAGCACCCATTCCAAACGGGACAGCAACTAGAGCGGAAAAACCAATCAGGACAGTCATCCTGAAACCGGTCAGAATTAATGGTGCAAATAGAATCATCCCCTCGGGGATGTTGTGCATGACAACAGCAGCCAGCAAGGCGGAGGTGAGATCAGTTTGTTCGATGGAGCCGATCGTCATCCCCATCGGGAAATTATGAATCGAAATGGCGATGGTCAATAAGAAGCCCGATTTGATATGCTGCACTTTATGAGATTGGAAGGAGAAACCCAAAACCAAATGAGATAGCAGGAATAAAACCATTCCTCCTAAAAAGCCGGCGCTCATGGTAATCCAGCTTCCTTTTTCAAGAGCTTCCGGAATGATTTCAAAGCTGGCCAAACCCAGTATAATTCCCGTACATACCGAATAAATGGTCCCGATACTCCTCTTATTGCCATGGATCAGGAAAGAGAGTAATCCGCCAATCCCTATCCCCAAAGAGGTGGCAACCAATCCTGTTAGCCAAATAGAAGACAATCGCCCATCCTTCACAGTCATTTTTACTTTTTATGCACATTCCCGATGATCCATGCCTTTTCTTAGCAGGAGAAGTTCCAGCGGCCGGTTCTCTCTCTTGTCTACTGGCTTCCTACATGCATCCGTTCCCTCTCGGATCCCACTTGTACCCCACGCCTCTTACAGTAAGGAGATGATCATCTATCGGGAAGCCCGAGCTGCGGATCTTCTCACGGAGATTCCTTACATGTGAATCAACCGTCCGGTTCTCTGTCTCCGTATTCCATCCCCAAACATGCCCCAGCAGACTTTCCCGGCTGAACACCCGGTCCGGCTCACCCATCAGCTTTCCCAATAACGCAAACTCCTTCGGTGTCAGACGGATCGGTTCATTCCCATATGTAAGCGTAAAAGAATCACGTGCATAGATCAGGCCGGCCGTTTCAAGAATTCCGGCCGTCCCCGAACGTCTGAGCAGCGCACGCAGACGGGCGACCAGCTCCTCTTCTTCAAAGGGTTTTGTCAGATAGTCATCCGCACCTATTGCCAGCCCTTTCACCACGTCCTCTGTCTCACCCCGGGCCGTCAGCATCAGAATGGGGACTGCCGAACGATGACGGATTTCCCGGCAGACCGTCCATCCGTCCATGCCTGGCATCATGATATCCAGTACGATCAGATTCGGCTGATGCAGATCCAGAAGATTCAGCGCCTCTTCTCCCGACGTCGCCTTCAGGCACCGGAATCCATGCGGCTCTAAATATAGTTCGAGTAGGTCCAGCATCATCGGTTCGTCATCCACGAGCAGGATTTGCACCATCTTCTCTTCTCCTTTCCAATGTAATCTTCATAACGGTCCCCCCGCCGGTCCGGCTTTCCGCCGAAATGGTGCCGCCATGAGCCTCGACAATCTCCTTCACAATCGCAAGACCGAGGCCGGTTCCCCCGCTTTTCCTGGACCTCGACTTATCCACCCGGTAGAACCGCTCAAACACAGCCGATTGGTCGCCTTCCGGAATTCCTTCTCCTTCGTCCATGACTGTGATCCGCAGTCCTTTTTTTGCCCGGACTGCTTCAAGGGTGACCTCTTTCCCGGAAGGCGTATGTTTCAGCGCGTTATCCAAGAGGTTCAGAAGCACTTGCTGAAATCGGCCGGCATCCAATTCGGTAATCAGGTCATCCGGAATCCGGCATGACAGTTGGACGCCTTTGTCATGAAACGCCGGACCGACAAGCGACAAAACCGATTCAGCAAGTGAAGACAGACTGACAGAAGATAAGCTGACTGCAAACCCCTGCCTGTCCGACCGGGCCAGGTCCAGTAACTGGCCGACCAGCCGGTTCAGATGCCCGGCCTGATCCCTGATAATGACGTTATATTCTTTTCGTGACTGGCAATCGGTTCCGGTCTTTGATGCCAGATCTGCATAACCCTTGATATAAGTGATCGGTGTCCTGAGCTCATGGGCGACACTGGCCAGAAACTCATTCCGCTCCTCCCTCATCCGCTCCAGGTCGTTCGACAGCTTGCCGATCGAGCGTGCGAGATCCCCCAATTCATCCGATCTTGATGTATCGAGACCGGAGGGATGGTTTCCGGATGCCAACTGTTCTGTCACCCGCTTCATGCGGATCAGCGGCCGTGTAATAAAGCGGGTCAGGAACGGAATGACCAGAATCGTCAAAATCACCGAAAAGGCGCCAATTGACAGGAAACGGCGTCTCATATCCCCGACGGTCTCCCGGATCATCGAGGACGGTGCCAGCATATACACATGACCGCTGTGCCGGCCCTCAAGGGTAAGGGGACTGTCCGTGACGATGAATTCGTGATCCCGCCATCCCGATTCAAGCACTCTTCCGGCATTGGGAACCGTTTCTTCATCAGAATGGAGGATGTCCTTCAGCAAAGCCGGGTCTACGCCTCCCGAACGATCAAGGACTCCGCCTCTTCCGTCTGTAACCACGACCGTAAAGTCAGAGGCGGATTCCATCATGACCACATGGTTAAGTGTGACATCATCAAAATGGTCTTCAAGCACGTCCCGGTGAGTATTCCCCCGGGCCAACAGCTGACCGATCACTTCATCGGCCCGCTCGTCCGCAAGGGAGACATACAGCACTGCATACAACAGAATTTCGATCACAAGCAGGATGCTGAACAGGAGCAGTCCCAATCGGATGGAAAGCTTACTGAACATGACTCGAGTCTCCCCTCGGCAGGTTTCTTTCTCCATTCTATCTGAGGAAGAAGGAGATTCGGTGCAGAAACCCAACATGATTTGTCCATTTGTTCACGTTTTCTGCACAGAACCTGCACCTTAAGCGGGTAACCTATAGCTGGAACGATTTTCATTCAAGGAGGAAGATCACATGAACTTATTGAAATGGAAAACTACCGCAGCTGCTGGGACCCTTGTTCTCCTGCTTGCCGGCTGCCAGTCTGACGACACGGAACCCCAGGAAGATGCCGCCCAGCAGACTGAGGAAAGCAGCGAAACTGCCGAACAGTCGGATCAGGAAAGTAGCAGCGAAAATAGCAGCGGTCACGACTCGCACGCCATGCACAGCAGTTCCGGCGAAGTGCCGGAAGGCCTGAAGGAAGCCGAAAACCCTACATTCCCGGTTGGCAGCACAGCCGTGATGCATGCCGATCATATGCCTGGCATGAATGGAGTTGAAGCAACCATCAGCGGAGCATTCGAAACGACGGCCTATTCGATCACCTATACCCCGACTGATGGTGGCGAGCCCGTGGAAGACCATAAATGGGTGGTCCATGAAGAGCTTGAGAACCCCGGAGAAGCACCGCTTGAACCGGGAACTGAAGTGACGCTTGCCGCAGACCATATGCCGGGTATGAACGGAGCAACGGCGACGGTCGATTCAGCCGAACAGACGACCGTCTACATGGTCGACTTCGTACCGAGTGACAGCAGTGAAGAAGTCAAAAATCATAAATGGGTGACGGAAGAAGAGCTGTCCGAGGAGTAATTGAAAAGATCAATGAAAAAGACTGCAGGCGATGGAAACCCGTCTTGCCTGCAGTCTTTTTATCATTTAATACGTCCAGTAAGTCACCGTATCCAGCAACCCGATCACTATAAGAAAAATGCCGGCCGACCTCTGGATGATGGCGCCGACCTTTCTGCCGGTCTTGAGAGAGCGCCGGTCCAGATGAAGATATTCCATGATGCCCAATATGATCAGGAGCGGAAGGGATGTGGCCACCCCGAAAACCGCCGGCAAAACGAGGCCGTAGGAAGTGTCCAGGACCGTCGGGATGAGGGACAGGAAGAACAGAACAAACATCGTCGGGCAGAATGCGATGGAAAACGTGACTCCCATCAAAAATGACCCGGCCTTTCCTTTTCTCAGCGGCTGGGGGATTCTAACCGTCAGCCGGTTGACCCATTTGAGCTTTAAGGCTCCGAGCATGACCAAACCGCCCAGAACGATGAGCGGGCCGACCACCTTGCGGATTGCCGGAAAATAATCGATGACCTGGTCTTGGAATGTCTGGCCTAACAACCATGCAAACAGACCGAGACCGGTAAAGGCAGCCACTTTCCCGGCGATGAACGAACCGACATCCAGCCAGTCTGTCCGGTTCTGGAGTGTCCTGCTGCCGTAAAAGGTCAGGGCACTGATGTTCCCGGTCAGCTGACACGGAGCAACGGCACCGATCAGCCCCAAAAATAGCGCAAACAAAAACGGATTGTCGGAGTATAGGTAAGAGAGCGTGTTGAATGGCCCCCCAATGACTGCACTGATCTCGGAAAACAGCCCGTACATCCTCTTCTCCTGCCTTTCAATCTTCCTGTAACCATATTAACTGGCGCGCATGAAGAAATGATGCAGGATTCCTTACAAATACGTGAATCGTGCAACAGGAATAGGAGCCTTAACTGACCCTGCGGCTCTGAATATTTGAAACCTTTTTCTGCGGTTGACCGTAATGATAAGAAGAATTATACAGGAGGAGATCCGCTGATGAACGGACAGGAACAGGGCGGGCAAAAACGGAAGAGGAAAAAAGACAGAAGCGACATTGCGGACATTTTTTTCTGGTTCCCTGAATTGCTGATCTGGCCGTTCAGGATCCTGTGGGGCATGCTGACATGGATCGGCCGTTCGTTCGGCCGGCTGTTCGACTGGTGATGAATCAATTTTGAGCAGGCACATCCTGTTTTGTGCCCTGCTTTTTTTGTGTGTATTCAGCGCCAGTGAACCTTCCATACTTCGGAACAGCCCCTCAGTATGTTAAGCTTGCGATACACGATTTGCTAGAAAAAGGGGGAAACCTGATGTATACCGTCTTTTCAACCTTTGATGTTCCCCCGGAAAAGTCGGAGGAAGTCATCCGCATTTATCAAAATCGCTCCCGTCTCGTCGATGAGGCCGAGGGATTTGTCGATTTCCTGCTTCTGCAGAATGACCGGCGTCCCGGCGAACTGACGGTGCAGCTGATATTTGATACAAAAGAGCATTACCTCAACTGGGCACGGAGCGAGGACTTCCGCAGAATTCATGAGCTGGAGAAGAAGTATCCGGATCAGGAACTGGCATCCATCATTCCGAAAGTGTCGAAATTCAAGGTGGTGGCCAATTGAACGTCGATGAGATCGTCAATCAGGTAACCGAAAAGATCTATGAACTTGAACCGGCCCTCCTTGAACGTTTCGGCGATCAGGGAAAAGCGAAGTGCCGGGAAGATAACCACCACCATATGAAACATCTTCAGACTGCCTATGAGCTGAACGAGACAAAGATTTTTACCGATTATGCGGTCTGGCTCAACGGAATATTGACCAGGCATGGCATGAACACGAAGCACCTGATCGATAACTTTGAGATCATCAGGTCCCTCCTCACAGAAGATAAGAGCGAGCAGGCCGAAAGTTACCGTCAGGCCCTGTCCAAAGCCATCGAAACACTCAAGGAAGATGACGGGACCGAAGAGGTGGAAAATGACTCATATTGAAACGCTTGCTTCCTTTCTGCTTGAAGGCGATCCGGACAAGGCATGGACCTGTATCGAAAGCTATCCCAAAACCGCCAGGCCGGATGTCTATCATCACCTCATTACACCGGCCATGAGGCATATCGGCCACTTGTGGGAGACCAATAAAATCACGGTTGCCGACGAACACCTGGCTACTGCCACCTGTGATTTTATTCTTTCAAAATTGTCTTTTGGCATCAGGAAAGCACCATCCGCCGACAAGGCGATGTTTTTGTGTCTCGACGGTGAACAGCATTATCTGGGGCTTAAAATGGTCGACAGCCTGTTCCGGGAGCATGGCTGGGAAACACGGTACTTTGGACCGGACCTGCCCTTGGAATATGCCCTTCAGACCGCGGAAATCTGGAAACCCGACGTCATCGGGCTGTCGGTCAGCATCGTGTACCACCTTCCAAAGCTCCAACAGTATGCGGAAGCTTTGGGCAATTTGCCGGACAAGCCGAATATCCTGGTTGGCGGCCGTCTGGCAGGCATGTACGACCTCAGCCGATATGGTTCCGGGAACACAATCATTCTGAAAGACTTGCCGGAAACTGAAGAATGGCTTCTAGACTATAGGACGGGAGGCCCGCAGAGTGGAACGATTACGACTCCCACTTCCCCTCCCTTATATAAGAGTTAACAGGGACGGGAGAATTGTCAGCTATTCGGCCCTTGCCGAAGAGCAGTTTGACCTGAGCAACGGGCACATCAGATCGCTGATTGATGAAGAATCGATCAATAAGTTAGTCCGGATCAGCTCGGAAACGGGGCTGGCGCCGATCAAGATGGAGCTGAATATGATCACGAAGGAAGAGCCTTTTGCATTGTTTGATGTGCATCTCCAGTGGGACACAGAAAATTATGCAAGCATGATTTTCCTGCGAAAAGACAGTTCCAATGAAGAGCTGATTGAAAAACTGATGAACATCCAGCACCGCCTGGCCTCTTCCGACTTTGAACTGTTGGAGAAAAAAGAAGAGCTGGAAAGTGCGCTTAAACGCCTGGATGAATTATCCGGTCCGTTTATCCCCCTGTCAGACTCATTGTGCATGATTCCTTTGTTCGGCGACATTACAGCCGATAAGATCAACACCATCTCCGAAAGCTGCCTTCAATCTGTCTTCAGGGGGAACTATGAAGTGGTCCTCTTTGATCTGACAGCTGTCGGCGAGGTTCATGCGGACGGCATCGAAAAATTTATCCAGCTGGTGAAGACACTGAACTTCATGACCGGAGATATCATCAAACTGATCGGCATCAAGCCGAATCTGGCAAAAGAGCTGAATCACCATAAGCTCGACCAATGGGTCCAGTTCAACCATTCACTGAAAGAAGAATTGAGCATGTATTCGCATAAGCGGCATGATTAAAAAGCAGGAGCAGCCATGAGGGTAACCCGTTCAGTTCTGTGGTACAAACATTTAAAATGACATACTGTTTAGCAGTCGTTTTAACTCAAAATTCAGCGATGTTTAAACCTCATTTTTAAGCACCCGTTTGGGTGCTTTTTATAGTATTAGTAACAACTTAATTAGCACTATGATTAACATTAGATGAAATAATTGATCTGTATTAGCAAAAAAACAATAAGACCTGAAATGGATAGATAAAAAAGGACCTATTTAGGTCCTTTGGGCAGTATATCTTTATTAAATTGACGCACCCGTTAGTTGCAATATTTATTGCAGAATCAAAGGTGGGAGTCCACCTTCTGTTGTGAAATAAGCAAAAAGTGTAAATGCCAAAATAAGAATCGCAATAGCTATAACAATTATCGAAAAAACGGGTTTGTATTGCTTTTTTAACGATTTAATTCCAATGAATAAACTTAATAAACTTATGATAAAACAAACAATTGCACCAAGTATATTGTTCATTTTTGGGAAAATAGCTCCGAAAAATAAAATAAAGAATAATACTTGTAGACCAATTCCAACTCGCAATGTATTTTGCATCTAAACGATCCCCACTCCACCTCTATTTCAATAACGCTTGTTACATTTACTTGCTTCTTTAGTTGAACAATAACAGCCCTAATATTGATACGTTCTGAGTGAGTTGAAAGTTTCATTAATTGGAAATAAAAAATCTACTATCATTTTACTTTAGCAGCACTTTCAGCAACGGTTTTAGCAAAGTAATTAGCATCAAAATCAACAATCATTTCAACATAATTTTCAACAGTTACTTTAGCACCATTTCTTCACATTACAATAGCCGTTGTAAGCCTGTTAATTTTATTGCTGATTTATACGTCAAAATGGCATGAAAGCTTGATGTAGCAATAAAAACAGCCTCCAAAACCAGTGTTGGTTTGGAAGCTGTTTGCGGGTATAAAACTTCTTTTGAACCACTCAACTGAACGGGTTACCATGAGGGTGCTCCTGCTTTTTGCGTATTTAACTCCGCAGCACAATGCCACGGCCTTCCGGCGTCTCTTCGACGTCCAGCGTCAGGAGATCCGTATCGCTCAGCTGGGCATCGATCGCCACACGGATTCCCTTGATCTCCTGCACGACATCAAACTCCTGCGGCTCGTCAAAGGTGATGGCAAACTGAGGGCCAAAATCACCTGTTTCCACCGTCAGGCGCAGTCCCCCCAGGCCGTTCGCCGCCAGAAATTCGTCCAGAAGCTTTCTGGCTTCATCTGTAATCAACACGCTCACTCGCTCCTCCGGTCAAACAGTTGTCCTACCAAGTATACCACCGGCTGCATGAAAGCCGGTCATTGTCCGTTCCGCTTTTTCCACTCGAACGGCACTTCGCCCATTCCCACAAGAGATTGAACAGGCCGGCCAAGATACTCACACAGCCACTCGACTTCCCGGTGAAAGGCAAACTGCCACAGAGTGAGAGAGGCAAAGAGGAATACGCCGTAGCCCAAGCTGTTTTTCAGCCCGGTTTCCTCTTCAGACATTTTTCAGTAAGACAATAAAGAGCTTATGGGAGATTTCGTAAGTGCGGTCTCCAAACTGCCGGATCAGATGGGGCTTCAGGCTGGCCATGATCTGGTTTCGTTCTCCCTCTTCCAAATGCAGCATCCAGGAAAGTGTTTTGATCCGCTCACACCAGGTATCCGGGGTGAAGGGGACGGTGTAATCATCGCTGTATAGTTCTTTCAGGTCAAACCCATGTGCCTGCCATTCCTCAAACCACTCCACCGGAAAGCTGTTGATGGATTGACCGGAATCCGCCTTTCTGCCGGCAGGCTTGATCCTGCCCGGTATCGCCTTCTTCAGAAGACCCATCGTCTCTTGCACGACCGGGTCGCTGCTGACAAATCCGGAGTCCATGATGAGAAGATCCCCGTCCGGCTTCAGGATCCTCTTCACCTCTTTCAAAACTGCCTGCCCGTCAAACCAGTGCCATGCGCGCAGAGCGGTCACGGCATCGAAAGACTGTACGGGCAGGCCGGTATCTTCCGCGTACCGATTCACATATTCGATTGCCGCACCGCATTCCTCATCGATGAGCTTGGCTTGCCTGATCAGTTCGGCAGAGGGTTCGACGCCTGTCACTGCCGCTCCCTGATTCAGAAGCATCCTGGTCAGGACGCCGGTACCGGCTCCGAGGTCCGCCACTGATCGGCCTTGAAAGCTCAACCCTCTGATCTTCAGGTTCTCAAACAAATCTTCCGTCAGGTCATTCCTGTACAACGCATAGCCCTTCGCCACTTTCCCGAAGTCAGCTTTCATTGAATGCCCTCCTCAGTCCTATTCCTTGCCGCATGAATAACACCGTTTATCCTGATCTGCTTTCCCGTACATCCGAAGTTCTTTTTTCTCGCCGCAACGATCACAGACATCAAAATCGATCTGCGGGAGCACACCCGATTCCGCAAGCGGTACCCACTCTTTTTCATAAAGAGATCTGGTCATTCCGTAATCGATAAAAACCAGCTTGCGCCGCTTATTGAGTCCATAGTTGTCACTGTCTTTTAAGTCGAAGCCCTCGAATTCCCGATCAAGCGTACGCAAAGCTTCCTCATAGTGATCGGGGAGAAGGGATGCATGCTCTTTCATATCAATCTCAAACGATTGGTTGTTCATGCGCTTGATCGGTGCGCAGTATCGTTGAATGGCTATCCGTTCATCAACGTAGTGGACCTCAGCAAACATAGATCCTAGTCCCTTTGCTTTCATCGCGTTGCAGATAACCATCTCGTTTAGGGATTGCAGATGTCCGATCGGGTGAAGATGTACCTTGATGACCCATTCCCCGGCTTTGTATACCTTTCTGGACGATCCAATTCCGAGAAAGTTCTCTTCCGTGCAGTATGTACGCCAATCCCTGATCAGGTATTCCGCAAACTCTTCCCGTTCTTTCATCCTAACCACCCATCTGAAAAAGCACAAAAAGATGACAAGATACAAGTGAATTCTTCAAGTCTTTACTATATTCTATTCTATTCGCAAAAGGAAAATCCTTCATCTTTAGTCATAAATGGGAGAAACGGATTAAGGAAACCCCGTAATTCAGCATCTTGAAGAGAAGTACATAATCCAAATGGCATATCCTCTTCCTGATTCACATCACCCAATATAGATGTTACTCGGGAACTTATGACAGGGAGCCACGTGGCAGGCTCCATTTGTAATGCACGGACAGCATCCGGAGCAGCACGATCACTGCGAGCAGTGCACCGGTCATCCATGCGCTATTAATCAGGCCGAGACCGATCAGCAGGCCTCCGAGTGATGCCCAGAGCGCATAGATTTCATCGTGGAAGATCATCGGTTTTCTTCCTGCGAACACATCACGGATCATCCCGCCGCCCGCTCCGGTGAGGGTAGCGGCTACGATGGCACCGGCGAGCGAAGCTCCCGAGTGCACGGCCATCAGGGCGCCCTGGATGGCAAAGGAGGCCAGGCCGATTGCATCAAAAAAGATGCCCCATCGCTTCCAGTATTGAACCCACCAGTGAGTCGGAAACATAAACACCACCAGGATGGCGATGAAGGCTAGTATAAACAGATTACCCTGTGCCCAAATGTCCTCCACCGGGATTCCGAGAAGGAGGTTACGGATCGTCCCTCCCCCGAAAGCCGTGGTGAACCCCAAGATCATGATTCCAAAAATATCATATTTTTCTTCCATCGCCACAAGGGCACCACTGACTGCAAACGCCAGTGTCCCGATGATATTCAGCACGTCCCAAGTCATTTAAGTAGCCCCTTCCTTCCCACGAGCATCATCATGGATCTCTATTTATAGAACGCACCCGAAACGGGTTCAATCTGCAAATCTTTCGGTTACATTAAATTCAATCAATTATAGCTGATTTTTGGGGTTCTATTGATGGAAAAAAACATAAAATAGAAGAAGCGTTTTTTCGGCATCCTTCCGGCCAACAAAGCCCCGAAACTAAGCCCAATTGAAAGGAAGTCCGTCCATGCCTGAACAAATTGTAAAATGGGGATTAGTGGCCCTCCTGATCGGAACAACCGCCAGCCTGATTGTAATCCTGCAATCCTCTTATATCGCCGAAGCCATTAGCGCGAGGGCTCTCCCTCTTGCAATCGTTGCAGGACTTTCTTCTATTGCGGTAGCCATTGCGTTTCGAAAATAGTGAATGAGGCAGCGCGAAACGCGCTGCCTCTTTAAGTATGATTCATTATGTACAAATCAAATCGGGGGAGAGGAGGAAACTACAGGCTCTCGACAAGCTGGATCCCCAAATAGGCGGCAATCCCCCAGATGATAAACGCAGAGATCTGGTTGAGCCTTCTGATGATCTTTCCGTCGGTATCAAAGCCTCCAATCAACCGGCCGGCTATTGCCAAGCCAAAAAACCAAAGGAAAGACACGCTGATGCAGGCCACGGTGAACACAACAAGCTGTTCACCTTCATATGCCAGCGAGCTTGGCCCGATGACACCGATCAGATCCAGAATGGCATGCGGATTAAGCAGTGAGACTGAGGCTGCAAAAAGGATCTGCTGCTTCGGGGAAAGTGCCTCCCGCCGGCCCTTTCCGGACCCGGGAGCACTTTTGAAAATCGACCAGCCCATATACACCATGAAGACGAAGCCGACGAGGAAAATCAGGTTCTTCAGCCAGGCGAAGCTGAAGACGATCAGCGACACGCCCATCACCGCAAGCAGAATCAGAAGCATATCACAGATACCTGCGGTCACCACAGCGGGCAAAGCCCGTGAGAATTTGCGGTGCGTCGCCCCCTGGTTAAAAATAAACACATTTTGTACGCCAAGCGGCAGGATCAGCCCGAAGGCGAGGATAATTCCGTGGAATAGAGCAGTCAGCATCGGTGTTCCTCCTATATGTATATATACCAATCGTAATTGAAAGCAGGCGGCGCATCAATGCGCCGCCTGCTTTGCATTCTTTCTTATACTATTTCAAAACACATACCTTTTCACCCTAAAGGCTCTTCCCCAAACCTCTCCCATAAAGCCGGAAACATTCCTTCCAGATCTTCCTCTTCCCAATCCAGTTCGATGTCCGGCTCTAAATTCAGTCCCTTTTCCCTGAGTTTATCAAGCAATTCATCGAAGCTTTCATCATCCCACTCGGTGTCCCCTGTCTTTATGAATGTGTAGGCATCCGACCCGACCGAGATGAGGTCTTCATTTTGCGGATATCCCTCGTCGTCCAGGTTGTCTTCATCGATGTATTCGGCCAGGTATTCAGGATCGTTGATGACCTTGTGGTAGACTTCCTCTCCCTGACCGATCAGCCATCCGCGGAAATAATCAAATGTATCGTCAGAGCAGCCTCCCATTAAGACGTAGGCCGCTCCCCACAAACGGGATTGATAGCTTTCGTTCATGAAACTCTGCATGATGAACTCAAATTCGAGTGCTTCTTCGAGACTTTTTTGGGACAATTGCTCAATCAGCCATTCGGCCTGTTCATCATATTTGCCGGATTCCTCGATTAACGCCCAAAATGTCTTTTTGTCCATGTTGTTTACTCCCATCTCTTAGAGAATTGCAGAATAGCGGATACGAATGATTCTTGCGAAGAAAGCGTGCTTTATGTCATTTTATGCGTGTTTCTTTCAGGTTTAATTCTGAATGAGGAGAGGGATTTCCTCCCCGGCAATTAAAAAAGGCTCTTTTTTTTTGCTTTGCCACAGGAAAGCCGGTGTATTCAAAGTGAATACACCGGCCTCTTTCCTTACTGATTTCGCTTAAGTTCTTCCCACTCTTCCCGCAGCATCCCCATCCGGATCGAGTCGTAGTACGTGCCGTTCCAGTAGCGGACTTTGCGGATGCGGGCTTCCATCTTGAAGCCGAGCTTCTCGCCTGCCCTTATCATGCGCTCGTTGCCCGACCAGGTCGTATATCCCGTCCGGACGAGCGGCATCGTGTTGAACAGATGGTCCCGCCACAACTTGAATACAGTCGTGCCGATCCCCCCGTTCCAGTAGGCCGGATCGTAGATGGCGATGCCCATCTCGAGCCACATGGACGGCTTGTGCTCCCAATAGTAGCCGACCATTCCGATAACCGTACCTTCATGCTCAATCAGCCAGTAGTCGTCCTGGTCAACAAGCTTATCTTTCTTCTCATAGAACGCTTCCCACTCCATCGGCTCGTGCGGATAGTACGGGGCGTCCCACTTTTTCCATTCCGGGTCTTTGTCCCGGAAGCTGAGTTCCCACATGCGGCGGAGATCCGCCTCTTTGACCGGGCGGATCGTTGTGCCGTTTTCAGTGTAGGTCAACTGCTTCGTCCCTTTCTTACAGGTACTTCTCGAACCATTCCGTGATGTGGTCCAGGCGCTCGATGCGCAGGTTCGGCTTGCCGGTGCGCGACAGGTTGTGGTCGGCTTCAGGGAAGCGGACGAAGACCGTCTCCTTGCCCATATGTTTCAGAGTGATGAACAGCTGCTCCGCCTGCTCGATCGGGCAGCGGAAGTCCTTCTCGCTGTGGAGGATGAGAAGCGGCGTGTTGACGTTGGCCGCGTACTTGAGCGGCGAAATGTCCCAGAGCCCTTCCACATCGTCCATGACCACGCCGTGCTGCCATTCGCTGAAGTAGTAGCCGATGTCGGATACCCCGAAGAAGCTGATCCAGTTCGAGATCGAACGCTGGGTGACGGCCGCCTTGAACCGGTCGGTGTGGCCCACGATCCAGTTTGTCATGAAGCCGCCGTAGCTGCCTCCCGTTACGCCGAGACGCTCGGTATCGATCCAACCGTTGTTTTCAATCGCGTATTCGACGCCCGCCATGATGTCCTGATAATCGCCGTTACCGTAGTCGCGGCGCACCGCGTCGACGAATTCCTGGCTGTAGCCGTGGCTGCCGCGCGGGTTCACAAACAGTACGCCGTAGCCTTTGGAGGCGAGTACCTGGAATTCGTGGAAGAACGTGTTCGCATACATCGTGTGCGGCCCGCCGTGAATTTCCGTGATGAGCGGGTACTTCTTCCCTTCTTCAAATCCGGCCGGCTTCATAATCCAGCCGTGGACGTCCCAATCCTTAGGGCCTTTGAATACGATCGGCTCCGGTTTCGCGATTTCATGTTCTTCGATGAACTTCTGGTTGAATGCGGTGAGCGCCTTGCGTTCACCGGTCGTGATTTCCTGGACATACAGCTCGCCCGGATGGACCGGATTGCTTGCCGTGAGGAGCGCAGTCTTGCCGTCTTTCGTGATGTCATAGCCGTAAACATGCTCGTTTTCCGGTGTCGCCGGGTACAGCTCACCCTCAAGGGTCGCGTAATACAGGCGAACATCGCCCATCACGGACACCTGGAAGTAGAGCGCATCGTTCCCCGCCCAGACAGCGGCCGGAGTTTCTGTGCCCTGCTGGAAGTCGGCCGCGACGAGGTCGCCCACCGGCGCGTCAAGTGATTCCGTCAAGACGGTGAGCGAACCGGACGCCACATCATACACGTAGATATCTGTATGCGTCGCATTTTCGAGCCTGCGGTCCGCGCCGATAAAGGCAATCTTCTGGCCATCCGGCGAGAACGTGGCACCGCCATAATAGCCGTCCTGGTCGATGATGGTCGTCTCTTCCTTCGTCTCAGCATCGGACAGGTACAGCCCGCCGCGGAACTGGAAGTCCTGGTTTTCGGCGCGGTTGACGCTGAAGACGACTTTCTTGCCGTCCGGAGACACCGTGTTCAGACCGTATTGATGGTCGCCTTCCGTAAACGGTGTCACTTCACCAGACTCAAGGTCAACGACGCCGATCTGGCGGAACATGTCCTGAGGCAGGAGTCCGAGCCCGTCTGCCTTGTATTTCATCTTCTCGATGACGACCGGCTCCGGTTTCTTGTCCTTTTTCTCTTCTTCCTTATGCGTGAATGACTTGTCTTTCTTGACCGCTCCGTTCACCCACACTTTCTTGCCGCAAGGCGACCAGGCAAATGCCGATACCCCGTTTACGAAGTCGGTCACCTGTTCCGCCTCTCCACCGGCAGCACTCAGCACGTAAAGCTGATTCTTGCCGTCACGGTCGGACAGGAAAGCGATCTTGCTGCCGTCTGCAGACCACTCCGGACTGCTCACCCGGTTCTTGCCGTACGTCCATTGCGTTACCTCTCCGGATGCCAGGTCCACATGGAACAGATTCGAAATGTACTTGTTTTCTTCCTTGTCCATATGCGTCCGCACGAACACCGCCCGGCCGCCCTCCGGCGACAAGTTCGGATTCGCCACGGAATAAAGGTCAAACAGCGATTCAGCCGTAATGTACTTCTTGCTCATCAGCAACTCCCCCTTTAACAAAACCTACTGATAAGTCTAAACTATTTCGACTTACGGAACAATATTCTTCTATTATTGAACCTGAACAAGATTCAGGAAATTGTTGACGTTCCCCGTTTCCTCTTAACGACAATCATCAAAATTGCCGTGTAGATCATGGCAAACGGGATGGCCCAGAATGCCAGTTGCAGCAACTGGGAGCCTGCCGGATAAAAGAAATAAATCAGCATCCAGGCAGCGGACACAATCAAAATGACTTCTTCAAGATGCTTCACACCATCACACTCCTCTATGAGATTTGCAATCCAGTCCAGGAACGATTCGTCACTTTCAAGTGGGCTTTCGTCATTTTCAGAAGCCGTTTCGTCACTTTCAAGGCTGCTTGCGTCACTTTCATTCAAAAAAGGCCCGCGGAACCGCGGGCCTTTTCAAATCATTTACTATTGACCGCCATGTCCTTCAGCGAGCGCCGAAGGATTTTGCCGGTTGTGTTTTTCGGCAGTTCTTCGAGGAACTCGATGGATGCCGGGATTTTATATTTCGTGAGTTTTTCCGCGCTGAAGGCTTTCAGGTCTTCTTCCGTCAGGGCGGATCCGTCCTTTTTCACGACGTAGGCCTGGATGGCTTCGCCGTAGTTGGAGTCCGGTACGCCGACAACCGCGGCTTCGACCACGTCGGGGTGCGCGTAGAGCACTTCTTCGACTTCACGCGGATAGACATTGTAGCCGCCTACGATGACAAGGTCCTTTTTCCGGTCAACGATATAGAAATAACCGTTTTCGTCGCGTCGCGCCAGGTCACCCGTGTAGAGCCAGCCGTCACGGAGCGCAACTGCGGTCTCTTCCGGCATCTTGTAGTAGCCTTTCATGACATTCGGGCCGCGGACGACGAGTTCGCCCACTTCCCCGTCCGGCACTTCTTCCCCGAATTCATTGACGACCTTATTTTCCACATTAAGAATGTTGGTACCAATTGAGCCTGGAACGCGTTCTCGGTCAAGCGGATTAAAGCAAGTGACCGGGGAAGCCTCACTCAGGCCGTAGCCTTCCGACACCCGGACATTGAACTTCTCCTCGAAGTTGTGCAGCAGGGCCACCGGTAGTGACGCTCCGCCGGAGATGGCCCGATTGATCGACTTGAAGTCTTCAGGGTTCCCCTCCGGATACTGATACAGGAAGTTATACATCGTCGGAACGCCTGCGAAGATTGTCGCCTCTTTCTCGCGGATGATCCGGAACACGTCTGCCGGGCTGAACTTCGGCACAAGAAGCACCTGGGCTCCCCGAAGCAATGGCGCATTCACCACGACTGTCAGGGCAAACACGTGGAACACCGGCAATGTCGCGACAACCCGGTCTTCCGGGCTGAACTGGAGATAGTCCGCGACGTCACGGGCATTGGAATACAGGTTCTTATGTGTGAGCATTGCGCCCTTAGGGTGCCCCGTCGTCCCGGAAGTGTAGAGGATGACCGCCGTATCATCGTCATCCACTTCTGCCGCTTCAGCCGGTGCACCGCCGGACGCCACCACTTTTGTAAACGATTTCACTTTTCCGCGAACGGTTTCCGGAAGAGAAGAGATTTTCTCCTCCATCCCCGGCTCGGTTTCGCAGATGACATAGCTCTCCACCGCCGGGAACGCGTCGGAAGCCTGCTGGATCAGCGGAAGCAGCTTGTCCAGTGCGATGACCGCCTTGGCGTCACTGTTGCGGACGATGAACGCAATTTCCTCAGGCGAATAGATAGGGTTTACCGGTACTGCTGTCGCACCGATGCGCATCGTGGCATACAGCGATACGAGGAAGTGCGGTGTATTGCCGAGCAGGAAGACGACATGGTCCCCCTTGCCGATTCCGTTTTTCCGAAGGCCGGCTGCCAGAATTCCGACCGTCTGGTCAAACTCGGCGTAAGTCGTGTCTTTCCCCATGAAATGATAGGCAATCCTCTGCGGCTCCTCAAGCGCCGTCTGATGTACGCGCTCTACGAGATTCATAGCCATCCCCCTTGTTTGAATTGAATGAATAGTCATTCACTATCCCCATTTACTATTATAGAGGAATAATTTGAAGTGAACAACAGCAAAGGAGAATCACAAGGCCTGGAGAATTATTATAAGTGCAATTAAGCAAGGAGGGAATAGACGATGAGTGATAGACGGATGGCTCTCTCCAAAGTAGCCTTAATAGTCGTATCGCTGGCTCTTTTTTCCTGTAACGCGACACAAAACGAATCAGACAATGATGAAATTACCGTTCAGCAAGTAAAAAGTTACTCCGAGGATCAGTTAGAGACGTTAAAAGAGATTTCCAATGCTGATGAGATTGAGGTTATTGAACATGCAATCAATCGAGCCGTCGAGACAGACGGCATTGCAGACATGGATGAACCGGAATACAAATTAAACATGGGAAATGATGAATATTATATCTGGGTTGGTTTAGACGAAACCGCTTCGATCATGGATTCAACTGATACCAATACGGTATATACAATCTCCTCCGCCCAAGACTTTATCAATGTAATACAAAAATAAATAAAAACTTTAACAAGCCCGCCCTTTGGACAGGGCGGCTTGTTTCCCCTCATAACTCATCCCCCTTTCCATGCTCAAGGAAAATAAGGTACATTCATGATCAACAATTACGAATCCTGATTATATTCCTTCTGTAGGATAGACATGATGATTTCATCCGAAAATTCCCCGTTATAGTATAAAGAATCTCGTAAAATCCCCTCTTGTTTGAAGCCTGATTTTTCATAGGCTCTAATGCCACGCTTATTATGGCTGAATACTTCTAATTGGAGCCGATTCAATTTTAATTCTTCAAAAACAAATCTTAAGATGAGCTGAATTGCTTCCGTGCCAAAACCCTTACCCGTCAACTCAATGGCATTCATTGAAATTCTAAAACCGGCTTTCCTGTTCTCTTCATCTATATCAGAAATGGATAGTTCTCCAATCATTTGTCCATTTTCATTTAGACAAATAGCAAAATCATAGCGTGATGAATCCTCACTTGAACGTCTGATATGTTGTTGAATTTGTTCCAAAGTGAATGAACCTTTTGTTCCGGTCATGTATCGGATTTCTTCATCTTTTGTATTGCTTAAAAATATCTCTGCATCGGATTCCATTAAAGGACGCAGATAAATTCTTTTGCTTTTTAATTTCATCTTTATTCCTCCTGCATATAAAAAGCCATTTCTTTTATAATACTCTATTCTTCCAGTTAAAAATATCCAAAGATCGATTATGGTTGATGTCATACACAAAACTCATTGCATCAACGAAAATAACCTCCAAAACCAATGCTGGCTTGAAGGTTATTTTGCAGATTAAAAACTTTTTTGTACCACTGACGCTTAAGTTGGTCCTTTCACATGCGCCAGATAGCGCCAGCGGATGAGATAGAAATACAGCAGTTGAATGATGGTGAAGCCGACGAGGACGAGTGCCATTTCTTTCAGGATCGAAATGTCGGCGAATTCCTTCCAGATCGCCTGCAGGGAGATGAAGGCGAATGTGCTGTGGAGCATCGCGATTCCCCATGGCAGGAAGAACTGAGGGACCAGCTGGCGGTTAACGATCTTGATGAACTCGCGCTCCGTCATGCCGAGCCGCTTCAGAACGGCAGCCTGCCGACGGTCGCGGTCTAGCATGGTATAGAGCTTGAAGTAGATGAAGCTGCCTGCGGCGAGCAGGAACACCATGGCGACCAGCAAACCGGTCAAGAGCAGCAAGTGGAAGGTCGACCGGATGATGGAATAGTCAAGGCCCGGGTTCTTGAAGTAATACGGCAGTGCTTCCCCTTGCTGAATTTCTGACATCATCATCGACTGTTCGATTGACAGCCCGATGCCGACGGTTTCCTCCCAGTCCGGAACATCGAATGCATGAATGCGGAGGAGGCTGTCTGGCTGAGCGGAGGCGACTTTCACAAAGTCGGTTTCGCTGACAACAATCGAGTTGGTGCCAAGGCTGTAGGCCGGCAGCAGCAGACCGCCGACCACGCCCTGCACATGGACCTCGACTCCGCTTTCCTCAAGCTCTGTTCGGATGTCTGCATCCCGGAGTCTTGGGGCAGCTTCCGTTGAGTAGGGAAGGAAAATGGCCTCGCCCGGACTTAACTGCACCGGACCTGCGCCGAGCGCTTCCGCGAGCCGGTTCACCTCACCTTCACGCAGGATATTGATGGGCTGTCCCGAGAAGGAGGAATCTTCCCTGGCGACGGAAAGCGGTACGTGGGTGTACTCAAGTCCCGCGTCATCCAGTTCCTCCATCAGCCCGGTCACGTGCTCGTATTCATCCGGATTGCCGGGAAAACTCTCGTAGACGAGGCCCAGCGGGTTCAGTGCCCGATACTGGGCGGTGTAGGTGGCGAGGCTTGCCAGTGTCCCGACGGAAAGGAATGAGACGGTC
The DNA here is from genome assembly GCF_001619585.1 of Bhargavaea cecembensis. GTDB lineage: Bacteria > Bacillota > Bacilli > Bacillales_A > Planococcaceae > Bhargavaea > Bhargavaea cecembensis_A. Next base: position 78,805 of record NZ_LQNT01000013.1, on the reverse strand, counting down.
GAGACGATCGCGACAATGAAAAACATGTTCGCATTGTCCCGGAGCTTTGCAGCAGTCTCGGCGAGTGACACGATCCGCGCCCTCTTCCAGTACAGGCTTTTCTGGTCCCTGAACAGGTCAAGCAGATACAGAATCGAGTGGGAAAAGAAGTAATACGTTCCGAGCGTTGCAGCTGGCGGGAGCAGCACTGACAGGTACAGGACGTTCACACGCCCGGCAAGCAGCGCCGCTCCGTACGAAGACAGCAGCAAAAGAATGCCTGCAGCCGCCCTGCCCGGCGAATAGCCGAACGGATCCGCTTCCCCGCCGATCCCCTTCCTGAATTCCGAGATATCCCTATTGGAAACGATATAGGCGGAAAGCAGCCCGATCAGAAGGAACAGGCTGAAGAACGCACCGGCGGTCATGAGGAACGGTTCCCATGAAACATACAGCGGCAGGGCCGGCAGCTGGAGCAGTTCCCTGACGATCATAAAAAAGTACTTCGAGAATGTGAATCCGAGCACGATGCCACTGGCGGTTGAGGCGGCACCAAGCAGCAGCATCTCAAGAAGCAGCAGCTTTCCGAGCTGCCGGCGCTCCATGCCGATCTGGAGCAGCAGCGCAAATTCTCCGGAGCGCGCCTGCATAAATGCACGCATCGAATAAAACAGGAAAAACAGCATGAACACATACAGGACTACATCCGCCGCAGTCATCCCGATCAGCGTGATGCCGGTGATGAACCGCTCCCCGATGCCCGGATGGAACATGAGCATCGAGTAAAGGAAAAACACCATGACGGAAAATACACTGGCCAGGAAGAACGCCGCGTAGATCCGGCGGTTCCGGACGACGTTACGGTAGGCGAACTGACGAAAGGTCATCGACGTTGCCCCCCAGAAGCGACAGGATGTTCAGGATGCGCTGGAAGAATGTCCTGCGCCGGTCGTCCTTATGGATTTCATTGTAATAGGCGCCGTCTTTGATAAAGAGTACCCGGTCACAGTAACTGGCGGCGATCGGGTCATGGGTTACCATGATGAACGTCGTCCGGTTTTCCCTGTTGATTGTCCCGAGCAAATCCAGCACTTCGCGCGCCGCATTCGAATCGAGGTTCCCCGTCGGTTCGTCGGCAAGCACGATCGATGGGCGGTGGACTAGGGCACGTGCGATCGCGACACGCTGCTCCTGGCCGCCCGATATCTCATCCGGGCGCTTGTGCAGAATATCTTCGAGTCCGAGCCGAGCCGTGATTGCCTTGACCCGCGCGTCCATCTCCGCGACGGGCAGCCGGTCAAGCGTCAGCGGCAGCACGATGTTTTCCTCGACCGTCAGCATCCGGAGCAGGTTAAAGTCCTGGAAGACGAAACCAAGTTCCTTGCGACGGAACCGGGCCAGGTCATCCGGCCGGAGTGCCGCCGGATCTGTTCCTTGGATCATCACCCTTCCAGATGTAGGCATGTCGATGCCGGAAATCAGGTTCAAGAGAGTCGTCTTGCCGCTTCCGGAAGGACCCATGACGGCAAGGAATTCCCCTTCCTCCACGTCGAAGCTCAGCCTGTCGAGCGCCCGGTGGGTCACTTTTCCCTCATAAATCTTGATGACATCCTCAATGCTGACGATCGGCATGCGCCTCTTCCTTTCCTTCTTCCTTCTTCTCCCTGAAAAGCACGGACACCGCAGTCCCCTCACCTGGTTCCGACTCGATCTTCAGGCCGTGACCGAGCTGGTCACACACTTCCTTCGCGATGAACAGCCCCATCCCGGTGGACTCACCCGTAAGCCGGCCGTTTTCCCCGGTGAAGAACGCATGGGTCACACGCTTCAGGTCCGATGCCGGAATGCCGATTCCCTCGTCCCTGACAGTGAGCCGGATGCCGTCCTCTGTCCTGTCCGCGCTGAAGTAGACGTGCTTGCCTTCCCCGCGCGTGTATTTCACGGCATTCGTGATGAACTGGGCGATGATCGTCTTCATCCATTTGGAATCTGTCGTCACCGTCAGTCCCTCTTCGATCGAGGATGACGGATAGACCCGGTTGGTGATGAACAGCTTCTTGTGCTCCGATATCACTTCGCGGACAAGCGATGCAAGATCCGCTCGGGCAATTTGCATGTCCCGTTCGAATGTACCGAGCCGCGCATTTAAAAGGACGGTCTCGAGACCCCGGCGGATCCGGTCAGCCTCTTCTCCAATCGCTTCCCGGTCCACTTCCTCTTCCTGCAGCAGCAGCGAGATGACCGACAGCGGCGTCTTCATCTGGTGCACCCACTGGTTCATGAACGTCTCATGGCGCTCGTTTTCCGAGCGCAGCGCCTGCACTTCCCTTTGATAGATGCCGTACACTTCATGACCGAAACGCTCGGCCTCCGAGGTTTCCGGGGATTTCGAGGTCCGAATGAGGAGATCTTCCATTTTGGACGGTTGCCTTAAGATCCGGTTGTAGTATGCCCTCCGCCCGATAAAGCGGGCGGCCAGGAACAGCGTGGTCAGGAGGACGACCATCACGACTGAATACACGGCCGTGTCCACGTTGCGGAAGCCGTCCAGCCAGTACAGCGACAGGATGAAAATGGTCAGCAGCGCATGGAACACGAGATAGGCAGAGTGTTCCCGGACAAATAAGCGGAGCGCCTTCATGCTTCCTCAGGCGCGGCGATAAACCGGTAGCCCGCCCCGCGTACTGTCTCAATCTGTGATTGGATGCCGTAGTCGGCGAGTTTCTTTCGCACACGGGTCATATTGACGTTCAGCGTGTTTTCGTCAACGAACGCCTGGTCATCCCACAATTCCTCAAGGAACCTTTCGCGCGACACGACTTTCGGAGATTCGGACAGGAGAAGCTCCAGGATGATGCACTCTTTTTTCTGGAGCGGGATCTCTTCCCCGTGAGCGTGCAGTTCCATCCGCTCCGGGTACAGCTCCAGACGGCCAAGGCGGATCGTGCGCTCCTCCATTTTCGGCGCGTATTCGCCGAAAGATCGGCGAAGGTGACTCCTAATCTTTGCCAGGACAATCTCGTAGTTGAACGGCTTCGTGATAAAGTCGTCCCCGCCGTTCTCGAGCGCAAACACCTGGTCCATCTCGCCGGAGCGGGCGGAAATGAACAGAATCGGCACGGTTGTCCGCTGGCGCAGCTGGCGGCACCAGTAATAGCCGTCGTAGGACGGCAGGTTGATATCAAGCAGGATCAGATGCGGAGAGAACTCGGCCTCTGCCTCCAAAATCCGATCAAAGTCATCTGCCGTACGCACATTGTAATGGTATTTCCGGAGCGTCTCTGCGAGCAGCGAGGCGATTTTCCGGTCGTCTTCAATGATGAGGATCCGATGTTGTTCCACGGTCATTCCCTCTTTTCCGATTCCGGTTCCGGCCTGTAAATCCGGCTGAAATCCGTGATTTTCACTGCTTTTATGATAGCAGAAAAGGGACCCGGCGTCTGTCGGGCCCCTTGGTATAGGCTGCAGCTGATCAGTAGATCAGGTCGATGAATTCTTCTTTCTTGATGCCGCCGAGCCGCTTCTCGATTTCGATGTCCCCGATCGCCTTTTCAATGCCTTCCGTGCTGTACTGCGCGCCTTTCAGGGCTTCTTCGATCTCGGCAACCTCTCCGACGCCGAAGAAATCTCCGAAGATCGCCGCATCTTCGATCTTGCCTTTGTTCACATCGAGCTTCACATCGATGCCGCCTACCGGGAAGCGTTTCGAGTGGGAAATGTTGAACTTCGGAGATTTTCCGTAGTTCCAGTCCCAGTTGCCGTAGCGCTTTTCGGACAGTTTTCTGATATTTTCCCAGTCGTCTTCCGTGAGCTCGACATACTCGATCTTGTCCTTGCCGCCGAAAATCTGCTCGAGAATATACTGGCGGAACTCCTCGATCGACATCGGCTCCTCGAGAAATTCGGAGATGTTCGCGACACGGGAGCGGATGGACTTGATACCCTTGGATTCGATCTTGTCTTTCTTGACCTTCAGGGCGTTCACGACTTCACCGATGTCCGTATCGAACATGAGCGTGCCGTGGCTGTACATGCGGCCCTGGGTGGAGAACTGGGCGTTGCCGGAAATCTTGCGGCCTTCGACAAGCAGGTCGTTGCGCCCCTGCAGCTCGGCCTTGACGCCAAGATTGTTGAGTGCGTCCACGACCGGCTGCGTGAACTTCCTGAAGTTGCGGAAACTCTCGCCGTCATCCTTCGTGATGAAGCTGTAGTTCAGGTTGCCGAGGTCATGGTACACGGCCCCGCCTCCGGACAGCCGGCGGACGACTTTGATGCCGTTTTTATCAACATAGCCGGCATCGATTTCCTCGATGGTGTTCTGGTTGCGGCCGACGATGATGGACGGGCCGTTAATGTAGAACAGCAGATAGGAATCCTTATCCGTATCGAATGTGTTCAGGATGTATTCCTCGATCGCGAGGTTGATGTACGGGTCGTGGTTGCCCTTGTTGTCGATGAATTTCATTGGATCGACCTCCTGTCATTTTCCTTCATTCAGTTTATCACACACCCCATGAACGCTCCCGCGATTAGACTGCCCGAAAATGTCCGGAAGCAATCTGAAAAAATATTTATAAAATTAGGTGAAAACCATTGACAGCCTACTCACTGTTATAATACACTGTGTACAACAACAGAAGTTGTATAACAAAACTTCCTCGAGAGGAGAATGCGGAATGATGGAAAGTATCGTTGAGTTCTTCAAGAACCTGCCTCCGAAAATGTGTGCTGAATGCGGTGAGAAAATCGAGGAACAACATGAGTGCTACAGCAATAAATGCGACAATTGCAACTGCAAATAACTGAAGCCAACCGACCTTAACGGCGCCCCGAATTTTCTGTCCGGGGCGTTTTTCTTCTGTTTCAAAACAGGTATGTAAGCGCTTTTATAGTACAGCTATTTTCCGTTTGTATCAGTACAGTTTGTCCCATAGAATTCGGACGAAACAGGATAAATCAGTGACGGGACAGTAAAATCGCCCGATAAAACGGACAGAAGGAGAACTGTATCCGTTCCACTGGCGTGAAACCAATCAATCTGTCATTACGTATCCCCTACATAGAAGACCCGAATTGGAGGATGAACCGTGAAACCGATTACCGGAAAACGAGTCAAGGCCTATTTGATTGATGTGGCTGTCTCAACTGCCGCTGCTGCAGGCGTGGAATACCTTCTGCGCAAGAAAATCAAAAGCGAAGCCTTCCATGCACTCGTCACCCCGACTGCCGTCATGTGGGCACTGGAATACGCCCAGCTGAGGAACAGCGGCCGGACCATCGGCTACAAAACAATGGGACTGGCCCTTGAAAACATGGACGGCACCGAACCGACCACTGGCCAAATCGTCAAGCGCATGGCCTACCGGGACACCATCAGTACATTCCAGTACCTGAAAGACCGGGAAGCCTTCGAGTCACAGGACGGGGCACTGTTCCCCCACGACCGGTTTTCAGGAACGGTTGTGACAGCACGCCAATGAAAAGGAGCCCCCGCTTTTGGCTGGGGCTCCTTTGTTTATGGTTACTGCTCCGATTTTCCGACGCAGCGTTCACATTCATGATGGAGGGACTCGACTTTCTCGACGATTTCACAACCGCACTCGACACAGATCTTCCGGGACTTTTCGATCTTCTGCTGGTTTTTCATCATTTTGATCTCCTCCTTATGGGTTTGGGGGTTATGCCAGCCGGCCGTAACCCGGCACGGTCAGGAATTCTTCAAAGTCATCGTCTTCCGTGAGTTCCTTGAACAGGTCGGCGGCTTCTTGGAAACGTCCTTCAGTGAATCGTTCCGAGCCTGCCGATTTGCGGATTTTCCACAGTTCCTCCTGAAGCAGTTGCTGGAACAGGCTTTCCGTGATTTCCCTTCCGTCATCCAGGCGGGCTTCCGGATGGCGGATCCATTGCCAGATCTGCGAGCGGGAAATCTCGGCTGTCGCGGCATCCTCCATCAGGTTGTTGATTGGCACTGCCCCGCTGCCGCAAAGCCAGGCGGCGATGTAGCGGATGCCGACGTTGATGTTCGTCCGGATTCCGCCTTCGGTGATCGTCCCTTCCGGCACCTTCAGAAGATCTTGGCCGGTCACCCGGACATCTTCGCGCTTCCGGTCCACCTGATTTTGCCCGTCTCCGATGACGGCATCGAATTCCTTCATCGCGACCGGGACGAGTCCCGGGTGTGCGACCCATGTCCCGTCATGGCCATCTGTTGCCTCGCGCCGCTTGTCTTCGGCGACTTTGCTGAAGGCATCGGCGTTGGCTTCTTCGTCGCCTTTGACCGGAATCTGGGCCGCCATGCCGCCGATCGCCATCGCGCCGCGCTTATGGCACGTTTTGATGCAGAGCTGCGTATAGGCCCTCATGAACGGCGCCGTCATCGTGACCTGGCCGCGGTCAGGAAGCAGCACACCGTCCTGGTTCCGGAACCGCTTCAGGAAGCTGAAGATATAGTCCCAGCGTCCGCAGTTCAGCCCTGCCGCATGGTCGCGCAGTTCATACAGGATTTCATCCATCTCGAACGCGGCGAGTATCGTCTCAATCAGGACGGTTGCCCGGATCGTGCCATGCGGGATGCCGAGCCGCTCCTGTGCATAAGTGAAGACGTCATTCCAGAGGCGCGCCTCCAGGTGGCTTTCCACCTTGGGAAGGTAGAAATACGGCCCAGTCCCGCGTTCGATCTGTTCTTTCGCGTTGTGGTAGAAGAAGAGCCCGAAGTCGAACAGGCTGCCGGACACCGGCTCACCGCCGACCGTCACATGGCGTTCTTCCAGATGCCAGCCGCGGGGACGCACAATCAGTACGGCTGTATCCTCGTTCAGCTTATATTCCTTGCCGTCTGACGGGCGGGTGTAGGAAATCGTCCGCCGTACGGCATCATGCATATTCTTCTGGCCCTCGATCATGTTTTCCCATGTCGGGGAGGTTGCGTCTTCGAAGCACGCCATGAAAGTTCTTGCGCCGGAGTTCAGCGCGTTGATGACCATCTTCCGCTCGACCGGCCCGGTGATTTCCACCCGGCGGTCTTTCAGGTCTTCAGGGATCGGGGCGACTTCCCAATCGCCCTCCCTGATCTGTTCCGTCTCCGGAAGAAAGTCCGGCTGCTCCCCCGCATCAAACCTTGTCTGGCGCTCCTTCCGCTTTTCAAGCAATTCAAGCCTCCGGTTGTTGAACCGCTGATGCAGTTCGCCGATGAATCGGAGTGCGTCTTCGGTCAGAATCGTGTCCGAGGACGGCGTCCGGCCGCCCGTGACATTGACTTGCCGCTCCCTTGCCGTTTCGTTCATTGTCATGTGCACCCGCTCCTTCCCTTATGCGAACTGCTCGGTTTCCGTAGATCCGGCCATCGCGGTTGTGGACGACTGGCCGCCGGAGATGACTTGCGCGACTTCGTCGAAGTAGCCGGTACCGACTTCGCGCTGGTGGCGTGTCGCCGTGTAACCTTTTTCTTCGGAGGCGAACTCGGCCTGCTGGAGACGGGAGTAGGCTGCCATGCCTTCGTCCTTGTACGCGTTTGCCAGCTCGAACATGCTGTGGTTCAGCGAGTGGAAGCCGGCGAGCGTGACGAACTGGAACTTGTAGCCCATCTTCGCGATTTCCCTCTGGTATTCTGCGATCGTTTCCTTATCGAGGTTCGCTTCCCAGTTGAATGAAGGCGAGCAGTTGTAGGCGAGCATCTTGCCAGGAAACTTCTCGTGAATCGCATCTGCGAACTTTTTCGCTTCTTCAAGCGACGGTTTTGATGTCTCGCACCAGATCAGGTCGGCATACGGTGCGTAGGCAAGGCCGCGCGCGATCGCCTGGTCGATGCCGGCGCGTGTGCGGTAGAATCCTTCCGGCGTACGATCTCCGGTGATGAACTCGTGGTCCGCCGGGTCAATGTCGCTGGTGATCAGATCGGCCGCATCAGCGTCGGTACGGGCGATGATGATTGTCGGGACGCCCATGACGTCTGCCGCAAGCCTGGCGGAGATCAGGTTCTTGACCGCGTTCTGCGTCGGGAGGAGAACCTTGCCGCCGAGATGGCCGCATTTCTTCTCGGATGCGAGCTGGTCTTCGAAGTGAACCCCTGCAGCACCTGCCTCGATCATGCCCTTCATCAGTTCGAAGACGTTCAGCGGGCCGCCGAATCCGGCTTCCGCATCCGCTACGATCGGTGCGAACCAGTCGAATCCTTCACGGCCTTCCGCGCGGTCGATCTGGTCTGCGCGCTGGAGCGCCTGGTTGATGCGTTTGACCACATGCGGCACGCTGTTTGCCGGGTAGAGGCTCTGGTCCGGGTACATCTGGCCGGCGATGTTCGCATCCGCTGCGACCTGCCAGCCGCTCAGGTAGATGGCCTGCAGGCCCGCTTTCACCTGCTGCATGGCCTGGTTCCCGGTGAGTGCGCCCAGTGCGTTGATGAACGGTTCTTCCTGAAGGGATTTCCAGAGCCGTGCCGCTCCGCGCTTCGCGAGTGTATGTTCAATCTGGACGGAGCCGCGGAGGCGGTACACATCTTCCGCCGTGTAAGGCCGTGTGATTCCGTTCCAGCGCTCATCCTGCCATCCCATTTCAATCTGCTCGATTTCCGCCTGTTTTGTCGTCATCCGAAACACACCTTTCAGAGGGTTTTATTTACGCTGTTATAAAATAGTTCTTTTAGACTGTTTCATAACAGCGTTCTTTGTTGTAACTTACTATATAACAGAACTATCTTTCTTGTCTGGGTTTTCTGACTAAAGGGGGAAATTCTTTGATGAACATGGGCGGTTCGCCGATGAATGGAGGAGATCAGATGAAAAACGGTGTGTTAGAACAGTTGGCGCAGTTTGCTTGTGAGTGGATTCCGGAAAAGGCGGCTCTTGCCGTTGCGGCTGACGGGCAATACATTCACCTGGACCAGCGGGGCCTGGACATCCCGCTGGTCCCTGGACATCCCATCACCCCGGGTGACATTGCCCACCAGGTATTGGAGACGGGCCGGCGTGCCGAAGAACGGCTGTCCTTCCCAGAACAGAACGCTTCCTATTATGGAATCGGCTATCCGGTCGAAATCGATTCGCTGCCGGGTGCTGTCATCGTCCTCCTGCCCGAAGAACGAAAAACAGAGAAGACGGAGCCGATCCGATACCTGACCGGACGAACTGACGAAGACTGGGTGCCTGTATCCGTCAGCCGCATCACCCACATCGAAAGCGCCGACAAGAAAACCTGGTTCTATGCAGACGGGGAAGAATTCGCCTCCTCCCGAACACTCAAACAGCTGGAAGCGGAACTGCCCGGCTCCTTCCTCCGGGTGCACCGCTCCTATCTCATCAACACGGAATTCATCAGCCGCATCCGCAAAGACGATTTCACCTCAGGACTCCTCATCACAACCTCGGACGGATCGGAAATCCCGGTCAGCCAGACCCATGCCCCCACTCTCAGGAAGATTCTCGGATTCTAAAATGGAAAAACGCCGTTCCGGTAGTGTCCGGAACGGCGTTTGTTATGGTCCAGTTTTCCAGGAAGCCTTCTTGTCGCGCTTGTTCAGAAGAAATAGCCATAATGCCACAAAGACCGGGATGAGCGGGACATAAATCGCCCAGGGGAAGGCCGGAGTGCCGCTGATATACCAGGCATCCGGATAAATCAGGACTGCGCTTGCCAGCATCCATAACCATGAGCGCAAAATCAGCCCCAGGACAAATGCAATTGCCGACATCACAATCAATGGATAAAACAATTGCAAAGTACCCAACAGCAATCCCATCAACGACTCCATTTCGCCAGCTCCCCTTTACTCAATGCATGATATGACCCGATCCCCCTACTTAGTTCGCCGACGAACTGTGAAACTGGCGATGAAGCCCCCGTACCTGCTCCGCGAGTTCAGGAACAGGCCCGTCTGCCTCGGCGTCCCGAATCACTTCGTGGATCGCAAGGTTCCGGACACGTGATGGTGCGACGCCCAGCTCACCGAGCCATTCGGCCAGCTGTTCCGATGAAGACGCATAGACGATCCGGCCCAAGCCAACCCAGCCATGTGCCGCGGCGCACATCGGGCAGTGCTCGCCGGAGGTGTAGACGGTCGCTCCGCTTCTCTCTTCAGGAGACAGGTTCTCTGCCGCCCATCTGGCCAGCGCGAATTCCGGATGCTGGGTATGGTCACCCCCTGCCACGTGGTTATGGTCTTCGGCAAGCACTTCCCCGTCTTCTGAGACAAGGACCGAACCGAACGGCTCGTCCCCTTTTTCCAGTGCTGTTTTAGCCAATTCGACGCAACGCCGCAAATGCTTCAGATCCGTATCCGTAATCATCTCGATCTCCTCCTATCTATGTCATGACCATCTTAATAGAGAAAGAGTCTTTGGACCAAGAAAAATCGGGAACGGCACTGAGCCGTCCCCGATCCGTTCATTTCTTATTTCAGTACGTCCATGACCGCATCTGCCATCGCATCTACGAACAACGGATGGGTTTTCGGCATTTCCGGACGGTAGTAGGAAGCGCCGACTTCATCACAGACCACTTTGCACTCATAGTCGTTGTCGTAAAGCACTTCGAGGTGCTCCGCTACGAATCCGAGCGGAGTGTAAACGAACGCCTTGTAGCCATGTTCCTTGTGGAGGTCGCGTGTCAGGTCCTGGACATCCGGACCGAGCCATGGATCCGGCGTATTGCCTTCGGACTGCCAGCCGACCGCGTAAGTCTTTACATCTGCCGCTTCCGCTACGAGCTTGGCCGTTTCATCCAGCTGATCCGGATACGGGTCGCCGTGCTCTTTGATCTTTTCAGGAAGGGAGTGCGCGGAGACGACGAGGCATGCGTTTTCGCGTTCGTCTGCCGGCATCGAGTCGTAGGCTTCGCGGATCTTTTCTTCCCAGTACTGGATGAACTTCGGCTGGCGGTAGAAGTCCTTGACCGAACGGATCTGCATATCGCCGAGCTCAGCCGCCTTTTCCTTAGCGCGCTTGTTGTATGACTCGACGGAAAATGACGAGTAATGCGGCGCAAGAACAATCGTGACCGCTTCGGTGATTCCATCCTGATGCATCTTCTCCACCGTGTCCTCGATGAACGGATGGATGTGCTTCAGGCCGACGTATACCTTGAACTCGATGTCATCCTGCACTTCGTTGAGCCGCTTGCCGAGCGCTTCCGCCTGTTCGTCGGTCGTTTTGGCCAGCGGGGAGATTCCGCCGATTGCCTCATAACGGTCCTTCAGGTCCTGAAGCTGCTCGGGAGCTGGCGGGCGTCCGCGGCGGATATGCGTGTAATACGGTTCGATGTCTTCTTCTTTATAAGGGGTTCCATAGGCCATGACGAGCAGGCCCATCGTCTTTTTCGCCATTTGTTTCACCTTCCGATTAAAGGGTTTAGGTTACTTCCTCAGTTGTGCGGAGTACGTATGGACGAACTCTGTCAGTTTTTTCAATGTCGCCGGCTGGACTTCCGGGAAGACGCCGTGGCCGAGGTTGAAGATATGTGCGCCGTGCTCGACGCCCTGTTCGATGATGTCCTTTGCACGTTCTTCAATGACGTTCCAATCCGCGATGAGAAGCGTCGGGTCAAGGTTGCCTTGGACCGGCTTCGTTACACCGCGCTCTTCCGCTTCGCGGATCTGCATACGCCAGTCGAGTCCGACGACATCAACAGGAAGGTCATGCCATTCGTTGACGAGGTGGCTTGCCCCTACACCAAATGTAATGACCGGCACACCCGTCTTCTTCACTTCGGAGACGATCCGAGTCATGGTCGGCTTGATGAACTTCCTGTAGTCCGCAACATGAAGTGCACCGACCCACGAGTCGAATACCTGAACGATTTTCGCGCCTGCCGCGATCTGCGCCTTCAGATAAGCAATGGTCATGTCACCGAGCTTGTCCATAAGTGCCTGCCAGGCTTCCGGCTCCGACACCATGAACGATTTTGTGAGGTTGTAGCTGCGCGACGGGCCGCCTTCAATCATGTAGCTGGCCAGGGTGAACGGTGCACCCGCGAAGCCGATCAGGGGTACATTGAGCTGTTCCTGTGTCAGGATTTTGATGGTATCAAGTACGTACGGCACCTGTTCTTCTGCATGGAACTCGCCGAGGCGGTCGATGTCCGCACGCGAACGGATCGGGTTGGAGATCACCGGTCCGACGCCGGACTTGATCTTTACATCCACCCCGATGCCTGCAAGCGGCGTGACGATATCCTTGTAGAGGATCGCCCCATCGACGTTGTATTGGTCGACCGGGAGCTTTGTCACATAGGCACAAAGCTCCGGCTGGTGAGTGATTTCCTCCAGCGAGTACTTCTCCTTCAGCTTCCGGTACTCCGGCTGGGAACGTCCCGCCTGGCGCATATACCAGACCGGCGTGTGTTCCGTCTTTTCCCCGCGAGCTGCGCGAAGCAGCGTGTCGTTAAACTTGGTCATGTGATGATTCCTACTTTCTTCGTAATCATTCCGTTTTAACTATAGGCTGTCCATTATTTATTGTATAGATTGCCCCGGCAAATGTCATAGAATTTAACCTTTCCGGACAAGGTTCTGACACACATTCCGTCAAGGTTTGGTCACACTTGTTTTATCAGGCCCGGCTATGGGAAAATTAAGGCAAGTACATGCAGATACGGGAGGTATGTCAAATGAACTTATACACCACATCCGGCACGCCGGAATTCATGGAGAAAGTCAGAGAAAAACACAGTGGGGAAGACATGGTGCTGCTCCACGGTGCAGGGAACTCGCTTCTCCTGCACGAGACAGAGGGCAAGACCGTTTTCCAGACGCCCAAGCGCTATGAGGTGATCGGCGCAAGCGGACCGCTCGCCAAGCACGGCTATTACATCGTGAACAACATTCCGGTTACTGACGAAGGACGGCCGATCTTCGAGCACCGCTTCCAGAACCGCGCGAATATGGTCGACGGCCAGCCGGGCTTCCTCACCTTTAGGCTTCTCCGTCCGATTAAGGATGATACGTACCGCGTCGTGACCGCCTGGGAGTCGAAGGACCACTACGAACTGTGGAAAGGCTCGCAGGCTTTCAAGAGCGCGCATGACCGGAAGGAACAAACACCGCCGGCAGAGAAAACGCAGCACATTTTCAGCGCGGCCTCCTACATTACCGAATACGAAACAGAAAAGCCGGAAGACGAGAAGATCTGAGCCGGCTGCTTGAACGGCGCCACGGCGCCGTTTTTTTCGTGCGTAAACTTCCTTGATTTGTATCTGAATCCTGGGGGAGCAGTATTTTTCATACGCAAACCGCTCCGATTTCGTACGCGAACTTTTTGGATGAACAAACACAGGTATGTGAGTATCTATGCTTCTCCTGACATTCACATATTTTGTAATGTTTCGGGCTATTGCCCTTCTCCCGGAACAGGTCTATAATTAACTAACATTCTAATTATTTCGCTTTCCGGAGGGATTTCTATGACCGAACAGACAGTGAGCACCGAGAATCTGCAGGAACGCCTCTTCTCGAAACTGGAAGCTTCGAACGAAGACATGATCAGCATCCGCCGTTACCTGCATATGCATCCGGAGCTTTCATTTAAAGAATACAAGACCGCCCAATATATCCAGGATTTCTATACAGAGCTTGGCGTGGGTTTCCGCGCGAATGTCGGCGGCAATGGCGTCGTCGCCCGCATCAAGGGTGCAAAACCGGGCAAGACGGTCGCGCTTCGTGCCGACTTTGACGCCCTGCCGATCCAGGACCAGAAAGACGTCGAGTATAAGTCGACGGTTGACGGCGTCATGCACGCTTGCGGACACGACGGCCACACGGCAACGCTTCTGACACTCGCCAAAGCGCTCCATGAACTGCGCGATGAGCTGACCGGTGAATACGTGATGATCCACCAGCACGCGGAAGAGTTCGCCCCGGGCGGCGCCATTGCGATGATCGAGGACGGCTGCCTGGAAGGTGTCGATGCCATCTTCGGCACACATCTCTGGTCACTCACTCCATACGGTACAGTCGAATACCGTACCGGACCGGTCATGGCGGCAGCCGACCGGTTCGAGATCAAGGTACAGGGCCGTGGCGGACATGGCGCGAACCCGCATCAGACAAAAGACGCCGTCGTAATCGGCTCCCAGCTGGTGCAGAACCTCCAGCAGCTCGTCTCCCGCCGCGTTGATCCGATCGAATCGGCCGTACTGTCGGTTGGCTCGTTTGTCGCGGAGAACGCGTTCAACGTCATCGCTGACTCCGCTGAGCTCAAAGGTACAGTACGTACGTTCCAGCCGGAAATCCGTGACCTCATGGAAAACGAAATCGCCCGTGTCGTCAAAGGAACCGCGATCTCGACGGACAGCGAAATCGACTGCAAATACTTCCGCGGTTATCCGGCGGTCGTCAACCATGCGGCCGAGACAGACTTCCTCGTGAAGACGATCGAGGGACTCGAAGGCGTGAAAGCTGTCGAAGGCGCGCCTCAGATGGGCGGCGAAGACTTCGCCTACTATCTGGAGAACGTGCCGGGAACCTTCTTCTTCACCGGCGCCGCTCCGGAAGAGCCATACCCGCACCACCACCCGCGCTTCGACTTTGATGAGCGCGCGATGCTTCAGGCAGCGAAGATTCTTGGCGCAGCTGCAACGGGCTATCAGGTCGAAAAATAATATGTCAGATGCACCCGGACCCTTTTGGGACTCCGGGTGTTTTTGAAACTCGAAAGGGGTGGTCACTTTGAAATTAACTGAAAAAGGTTCTTCATTCATGGTGCGGGGAGGTCGTACCGTAAAATAGCCTCCATCAAATTTAAGGCCACTGAAAAACCCCATGCAGCTGGCACGGGATTCCTACGGGAACAGCGGGCCAGTCGAGACCCCCGCAGGAAGCAATCCGATGAGGCTCCAGGATCGAATGCCCGTAGTGTAATCAGCTTGCTGCAATTTATCAGTGCCCTCACCTATTTAGGAGGTCTTACATGGAAATTAGAGAATATCGGGAAGAAGATAGGACTTCGTGGGTTCGTTGCCGGGTACTTTCCTTCATGGATAGCAGTTACTTTGATGATGTACAAAACTATCGCGAAGAGTACGAGAACCCGGTCATTCAAATCGTTGCCGTCGATCAAGACCAGGTTGTCGGTTTTCTAGACTGTGAGTATGAAGAACAACCAGGGGATGTCTGCTATTTTGAGGGCTCCATCGGCGGTGTCATTTGGCATTTGGGTGTGTTGCCCGAGTATAGGGAACATGGGCTCGCAACGAAAATGTGGAACATGGCAAAAGAGATGTTGAAGGATAACCATGTACACCGTGTGGAAGTATGGACACAAGATGACCCGGAGGCTACCCGGTGGTATCTTAAGAAAGGGTTCGTCTTCAAGGAAGCGTACTTAAATGCTTTCTTAAAAGGGAATCCCGGCGATCCCATACTCAAAAAATTTCTTAACCAATCAGATTGCGGCGAACTTTACGGCATACGCAACCTAAACTTTGAAGCACCCATTGAGCGAAAAGAAGAGCTGGCGAAGATTTGTTACCGGCTCCATGAGGTGCGGATTTACGAGGCCGAAATTTAAGTGGAATGGTTCACCCGGACCCTATTCAGGGAGCCGGGTGTTTTTCAGTTTGCCTTCCTCCCTTGACCGATTGCGCCGGGTTACGTCAAGATGAAAAGATGACTGTTGTAAAGGATGGAATCAGATGAGAGAGATCTACAGCGACGTGGTCCAGTTCCGCGGCTCGCATTATGACTTCGGCCGCCTGCAGGGAGAGCGGCTGTGCGACTCCCTGACGCTCCATAACCGCAGGACCAAGTGGCGGACGATGAAGCCCCGTTTCCGCATCGATGTTGCCGAAGCGGAAGCCGTCTTCGGCCGGTTCGCCCCTCAGCTGTGGGAAGAGCTGAACGGCATGCGCGATGCGCTCGACCTGCCGATGGAGGAGATTCTCCGGGATTTCGGGGGCTACCGGACAGAAACTATCCGCGCAGGCTGCTCGGTCCTGACAGGCAGTGACTTCATCGTACGGAACTATGACTTCCACCCGAACACCTACGAAGGGCTTTATACCGTTTTCCAGCCCGACGACGGGGGCTACGCCATCATCGGCCCCGCACAGCGGATCACCGGACGGATGGACGGCCTGAACGAGAAAGGTCTGGCGATGGGCTACAACTTCACGAACCGCAAGCGGCCGGGCGACGGATTTGTCTGCTGGATGGTCGGCAGGCTCATCCTGGAGACATGCGCAGATGTGGAGGAAGCCGTCCAATTTCTTAAGGACCTCCCCCACCGCGGCTCGTTCAGCTACAACCTGCTCGACAAAACCGGCAACCGTGCACTAGTCGAGGCGGGACCGCGTGGTGTGATCGTGCGCGACTCCTCATATTGCACAAACCATTTCGAGCAGCAGACTGAAGAAAACCGCCGTTACCTGAAAGACTCCATCGAACGGATGGACGCCATGAAAGAGCGGCCGGAAGCCCTGTCAGATGCCCAGCAGGCATGGCGGCTCCTGAATGACACCGACAAAGGCGTCTTTGCCGACAATTACAGGAGCTGGGCAGGTACGATCCACACCTCCGCCTACTTCCCGCAGACGCTCACCGCCTGGTTCGCACTCGGAGGGGACACGGATCCGGTCGAATTCGACTTTGATGCCTGGCTCCGCGGCGAAGATGACGATCGGTCAACGATCACGGGACATGTCGACACGGAGATCGGGTTTGCAAACATGGACAAGCTGCGGAACTGAGCGGATTCAGCTTAAAACGTTGATGATCTTCATTAAAACGTTGACGTACCGCATTGATCCACATAAAAACTGGCTTCGCGCAATTGCGAAGCCAGTTTTTCTTATGATTTCTTCCCCGACATCCGGAGTGTGACTTCCGAGATCACAAGCACGGCCACCGCGAGCAGCAGCATCCCTGCCCCAATCCCGTACTGGAACCACGCAGCGACTAGGACAAGCAGTGCCTGGACTGCCTGCGCGCTGCGGACCGTGCGGCGCACCGCAGAGGCACGCACCGCCTCCGTCACCGGATAAAGCCGGTCCATCCGGAACTCATGCTGGCTGGCGAGTGCGTCCCGCAGCTGATAGGCCGTCGCGAAGGCAAGTGCCCCGCTGAAGACGGCGGCGACCGCCGGCATCGGGATAAAGAGCGCGCCGATCATCGAGATCGCCGTCAGCCGGACCCACAGGAGGAACAGGTCATCCGAGCGGATAAACGTCCTCATCGCCAGGTACCGCGGCGAAGCTTTCGTTTCGAACGATGCCTTTCCGTACACCCAGTCGAGCCACGCCCTCCTGTGGACCGCTCCGCGCAGATGCGGAACGTCCGTGAACTGATTGGCGAACCGGTAGAACCGGCTCATCCGACCGCGCTCCAGTTCGATAAAGTGAAGGAACGGGAACGGCTTGCCTTCGCTTGTCCGCTGTTTCAGCATGCCATACACCACGATCGGGATCAGCAGTGCCGCGCCGAGCCACCACTTGCCGTACATGGCAACAACGAGGGGGATCGCCGTCAGGACAAAGCGGATGACCCTGTCGCCCCATGCCCCTTCTCCCTGCTCTGCCCAGCGGTGGGCGAACTCCGTGCGCACGTTCCAGACGTGGAGCGCGGCAATGCCGAGGACCAGGGCAAGAAGCCCGATCCCTTTGAGTCCGTACACCGCATTCAGGAGCGGGATTGAGACGATGAATGCAAGGACCGGCAACAGGATCCCCGACACGGACGTCCATTTAAGAGCGCTCTGCATATAGCCGCCGAGCTTTTCCTCCATCGGCAGGAAAAACACGGCGTCGGCCTCTTTCAGCAGTGTGACAGGCGGTGCATAGGCAAGAATCGCGGCAAGAATGATGCCGGCGAGAGGAGCGGCCGGAAAATCCGCGGCCACCGTCTTGAGCCAGCCGCTGTACGCATACCCCCCCGCTCCGATCAGAAAGACGAGGACGATGGCGAGGTGCCCGGTAAAGATGAATTTCGTGTAGCGCTGCAGCTCCTCCGTGTAGTGGGTGAAGCGGCTGCGCCACACGTCACGCAGGCTGCCCATCGTCCGGCTCCCCTGCCATCTCGATATACAGATCATCCAGTGTCGCACCCGGCATGCCAAACTGTTCGCGAAGATCATCCATCGTTCCCGCCGCACGCAGCCTGCCCTCGTGCAAGAGCAGGATCCGGTCACAGTACTTCTCGGCAGTGGCAAGAATATGCGTCGACATGAGGACGGATGCCCCGTCCGCCTTTTTCTCGCTCATCTGCTCGAGCAACGAACGGATGCCGAGCGGGTCAAGTCCGACAAACGGCTCGTCGATGATATAGAGCGACGGGTTAACAAGAAACGCGCACATGATCATGACCTTCTGCCGCATCCCCTTCGAGAAATGCGACGGGAACCAGCGGAGCCTCTTTTCCATCCGGAACTCGCGCAGGAGCGCCGCGGACCTTGCCTCGAACACGTCCTTGGGAATGCCGTACGCCATCGCCGTCAGCTCCAGATGCTCTCGGAGCGTCAGCTCATCATAGAGGACCGGCGTCTCGGGGATATAGGAAAACGAGCTCCTGTATTTCTCGGGATCATCACGGAAAGCCGTTCCGCCTATCCGGATTTCCCCTTCCGACGGTTCCATGAGCCCAATAATGTGCTTGATCGTTGTACTTTTCCCGGCGCCGTTCAGCCCGATGAGCCCGACCAGTTCGCCGGAGCCGACTTCAAATGACAGATCATGAAGCACCGGCTTGCGCGTATATCCGCCGGTGATCTTTTCCACTTCCAATACGTTCATGTTTCCACCCCATTCATGCCTCCATTTTAGCAAATCCGGACCGCTTATGCCTCGAATGCCTGTCCTCTATTTTCTGAATATATGATATCCTGTTGTCAGGATATGAAAAGGAGATGTTGACCGATGACCGAATGCATTTTCTGCAAGATGGTGGAAGGGGAGATCCCTGCAGCCAAAGTATATGAGGACGAACATGTCCTCGCCTTCATGGACATCATGCCGACGACTAAAGGCCATGTCCTGCTGATCCCGAAAGTGCACCGCGAGAACATCTATGAGTTCAGCGAAGACGAGGCGGCACAGCTGTTCTCCGCCGCTCCGAAAATCGCACGTGCGCTAAAAGCCGAGTTCGAGCCGGCCGGCATGAACCTCCTGAACAACACCGGAGCCGCTGCCAGCCAGAGCGTGTACCATTTCCATCTTCACTTCATCCCGCGCTATGACCGCCAGACGGACGGCTTCGGGCTGCACTGGGAGACAAAAGAAGATGAGTTTCCTAAAGAGAAGCTGCAGGAAATCGCATCCGCGATCGGCGCACAGATCAAAAACTGACTGATTGAAAATCCCGTTCAAAAACGGTACAATCGAACTACGCAACCTGCCGTCGGCCACAAGGGCACGCCGGGGGAGGCAAAATTTAGCTTAGCTGAGGAGAGATGAGCAATGAAAACGAAAAATCTGGTTTTGATGGCTTTACTGATCGGGATCGGGACGGCGCTGTACTTGGTGATTCCGGGGATTAACGGGGGCATGAAGCCCGACTTCATGCTGACGATGATGTTCATCGGCATCCTGCTGTTCCGCGACATCAGGAGCGTACTCGTCATGTCGGTCTCCACGGGTATCCTGTCCGGCCTGTTCACGACATTCCCGGGCGGATTCATCCCGAACGTGATCGACAAGACGGTGACGGGAATCGTCTTCTTCGGCGTGGTGCTCCTTATCGGGAAGCTCGCCGACAAGCTGGCCGCGGCAACTGTAATGGCCGCACTCGGAACCGTGCTGTCGGGTTCGATCTTCCTGTCCGTCGCGATCTTCCTGCTCGGCGGGGACTTTCCGTTCATGGCTCTGTTCCTGACGGTCGTCCTGCCGGCGATCGCCATGAATGCCATCGCCTTCTTTATCATCTATCCGATCGTTCTCCGGCTCGCCCAGCGCTCGAACTACGTGCCGGCGCCGTCCCACTGATCGGACACAGGCAAACACCCCGACCCGGAAGCGGCCGGGGTGTTCGTCTGTTGTCTCCCCCTCTCCCCGCATGTTTTAATAAAGAGGCGGAAAGGAATATTGAACGATATAGAGAAGGGAGAGTGCCCTCATGAAGGCATCATCATTTTTCCTCGGACTTGTACTCGGTGCAGCGGGCAGCGCCGCAGCAGTCCTGCTGAGTGCCCCTCAGTCAGGCAAAGAGCTGCGCTATTCCGTCAAGAGTTCGTCCGACAACCTGAAACCTAAAATTGAAGATGTAAAAGCAAAAACGAATGATCTGAAAGCTTCGGTCAAACACTTGGTCAACGAAGCGAAAACCCGCCTCCCAGAGGCCGCAGACGAGCTGAAAACGTCAGTGGACGTCTGGAACCGCGATACTGAGCTGAACCGTGAGAGAATCCAGAAGCGCGTCCAGCAGATTCAGACTTCCATTGCCGAGCTTGAACAGGCGGTCGGATCGATCAAGAAGTAAGGCACCGCGTCTGCCGGTTATGGCCCTCTTCAGATTAATTACACTCACCCGGCGATTCATCCGGGACCTGGGACTCCAAAAGCCGGCAAGAACGGCTGGAGTCCTTCTCTATTTTTATTCCCCCCTGTTCTTCCCCGGTGCAACCGACCGTTTTCCCCATGAAAAGATAAAATGTGACAATTGTTACAGAACCCCTTCTTTCCGACCTACTTTATTGATATACTATTCTTAAACTATCCGAACATTGAGAAAGAAGGTGAGAATTTGGCGGAACAATCCTATACCCTGCCTGAAGCCATGCTGTACAGCCAGCGGATGGCCCAGCTTTCAAAGGCGCTGTGGAAAGCCGTCGAAAAAGACTGGCAGCAGTGGATCAAGCCATTCGGCCTGAACATAAACGAACACCATATCCTCTGGATTGCAGCGCATCTGAAAGGCGCAACGATTTCCGAGGTGGCGAAGTTCGGTGTCATGCATGTTTCAACTGCATTCAACTTCTCCAAGAAATTGGAGGAACGCGGATTTCTGTCTTTCTCCAAGCGCGAGGATGACAAACGCAGTACATATGTCGAAGTGACCGAGCAGGGCCACGTTCTTCTGCTTGAGATCAACAATCATTACTTCGACACGGAACATTCTGTTTTGGAAGGTTCACTTCCCGTACGCCAGCTATACGGGCGCTTCCCCGAATTCATCGAACTGATGGCGGTCATCCGCAACATATACGGAGACGACTTCATGGATATTTTCGAACAGGGATTCAGGAACATGGAGCAGCTTTATGGTAATGAAACGCACGCTGCCGCAGTTGACGAACGCCATGACTCCTCCGTCGAATCTGAGGATTCTGCTGTAAAGGAAAAAGACGAAGTATCCTAAACTTATTTTTTCATATAAAACGGTTGATTTTTATCGCAAATCGCAGTACGGTATGTATCGTCCATTTTGGAATCCATTTAAGGAGATGCAGCTGATGCGATGCTGGAAGACCATCAACGTGAAGAAGCACTACGGGCTCAGCCGACTGTTCCTGCTTTCTTCCATCCTGATGATTGCCGTCTTCATCATTTCATATATCGGTTTTGAACTGACACGGGAAACCGGCCAATCCGATGCGTTTTTCGCCGTATTCCTCGCCGCGGTGATTCTGCTTTATCCTGTACACAAAGCGATTCACTTTGCAGTCCTGTGGAAATACCGCAAGCGGATCACGCTTGTCATCAACCGGGACTGGACGTTTTTCCCGCTCTTCCTGCTGCGCATCTGCGAGCCGATCCCGAAAAAGCGGTTTGCCGTCTCTCTCGTGGCACCGTTTTTCTTCCTCAACCCGCTTTTTATCACGGGTGGGGTCCTGCTGCCGGCGTTTTCGCATTACTTTACGGCACTGCTCGCCTACCACTGCGGCATTTGCCTGATCGACTTCGTTTACTTCAAGAATCTGTCGCGATCTCCGAAAGCCTGCTACATCGAGGAGACCGACAATGGTTACGAAATTCTGGTTCCTCTGCCAGATTGAGCGGTTTTCTTTTAACCGTTCTTCTGGTATGCTAAGTCAATAGTCGTGTAGAAAGGGGGAAATGGAATGATCATTCTTGTCACTGTGCTGTTTTCGATCTTCTATCTTTTCCAGATCAACAAGATGACCTATGCCCTCTGTGAAGTCAGGGAAATCCCCGAGGAAAAGCAACCGAAAATTTATCAGACGGTTAACATCCTCATCACTATTTTAATTATCTCGTTCTTTGTCGAGATCATGACTGCCATCTCCTGAATATTTATAAATAATAAACGTCCATCCGCCCGGTATCCGGGGGATGGACGTTTTTCATTCGACGGTAGGACGGTATTTCATGCCGGCATCTTTTCGTACACCTGACAATCCGCCGGCCATACCGGTCCTTTTCCTTCACTGCTGTTATGCAGGCGGCGCGGCCGAAGGGGGATCATGCCGGCCGGCCCTCATTCATCAGTAGACGTACGCTGCCCCGACGATGATCAGCAGGATGAAAAGGACGACGATCAAGGCGAAGCCGCCGCCGTAGTTGAAACCTCCGCTCATGTGATCACCTCCCTTCTCTCCCGTATCGTATGCGCGGGAGGAAGGGGTCTGTGGGCTTTTGCCGGGAACCTTTTTGTAGCCAGGTCGTTTTTATGATATATTTACTTTTGTTTACACAATCAGAAGGGGAGTTAATTATGAAGAAATCTGTAATCGCGGCAACTGTCGCCGCTTCGGTGCTTGCCCTCTCCGCCTGCAGCAACAATGCAGGAGAAGACGTGATCGTCTCGTCCAAGGTGGGCGACATCACTCAACAGGATCTGTATGAGGAAATGAAGACAACAGTCGGCGAGCAGGCGCTCCAGCTGATGGTCATCGAAAAAGTACTCGACGACAAATACGATGTCGATCAGAAAGAGGTCGACAAGCAATATAACGACATGAAAGAACAGGCCGGTGAAGGCTTTGATTCCTTCCTCGCCCAGCAAGGGTATACGGAAGAAAGCTACAAAGACATGATTAAGCTCAACCTTCTCCAGGAAAAAGCCCTGACTGAGGATGTTGAAGTAACCGACGAAGAAGTCGACCAGTACATCGACCGCATGGGCACCGAGCTGAATGCCCGCCACATCCTCGTCGACGACGAAGAAACGGCAAAAGAAGTAAAGACCAAGCTTGATGAGGGCGGAGACTTTGCAGAGCTTGCGAAGGAATACTCCACTGAGCCGGCTGCACAGGAATCCGGCGGTGAGCTTGGCTGGTTTGGTCCTGACAAGATGGTCGCCGACTTCACTGACGCAGCATACAGCCTTGAAGTGGACCAGATCAGCGACCCGGTCAAGACTGACTTCGGCTACCACATCATCCAAGTGACGGATACACGCGAAGCAGAAGGTGCCGAGAAGAAAGAAGACATCACCGATGAGCGCCGCGCGGAAATCAAGGACGAGCTGATTCAGAAAAAGGCTGACCCTAATGCCATGATGGAAAAGCTGTCCAAGATGCTTGAAGACGCGGACATCGACATCAAGGATGAAGACCTGGAAGGCGCGCTTGACCAGTTCAAAGGTTCAGCTGCACAGCCTGAAGAAAAGGCGGATTCCGAGAAATAAGAATGAACTGCATCGAAAACGGCACCCCGAACGGGTGCCGTTTTTTGCGGTATCCATACCGGGATGAATTCTGTATAATGAATAAAATTAATCCGGGGAGGGAAAGCGATGATCCGCAAGATGGAAGAAAATGATATTCCCGCGGTCCGTCAGGTTGCCGCAGAAAGCTGGCATGACACGTACGAAGGAATCATCCCCCGGGAGATCCGGGAATGTTTTCTCGCGGCCGCTTATAGCCCCGCATCGCTGCAGAGACGGCTCGAGCAGTCCATCCTCTACGTAGCCGAACATGAGGGCTCCGTTGTCGGCTTCGCCAACTTCTTCAGACTGCCGCAAACCGGGGATGCCGAGCTCTCGGCCATCTATCTTCTTCCTTTCTATCAGGGCCAGGGACTCGGAACCGCCCTATTGGAGAGAGGCATCGGCGATCTGTCGGATGCCGGGCGTCTGTACATTACAGTCGAACGGGACAATGAGAACGGCAGACAGTTCTATGAATCCCGCGGCTTCAGCTCCGTCGAAGAATTTGAAGAAGACTTCGGCGGACACACTCTGAACAGTGTGCGGATGATGCGACCTCTTTGATGAACACCTTCCGTCCCGGACAAATATGTCCGGGGCATTTTTGGTTTGGGTGTATTGGCGCAGTGTACAGTATGAATATTTGGATGAACGGGGATATTTAATGGAAAAGGAGGTGCGAAATGAACAACGATCTAACTGAACTCGAGGTCGAGCATCTGCGGAGTCTGATCGGCGGTCATGGCAACGTCTCAAAGAAGTTGGAGGATTATGCTCAGCGCTGCTCAGATCCTGAACTCAGAACCATTTTCGAGCGGGACGCCCAAGCCGCCAAGCAAGCGCAACAGGAGCTCTTGTCCTATTTGAATTAAGGAGGATATTCATGTTCCAGGATAAAGAAATGGTTAATGACTATCTGGCCGGCTTAAATGCAGGCCTGACCGGCTATGCCAACATCATTGCACAGACAAACAACTCAGAACTCAGGCAGACTTTGATCCAATTGAGAAACCAGGACGAGTCGCGTCAGCGGACACTCTACAGCTACGCCCTTCAGAAAGGGCATTACAAACCCGCTGCACCCGCCTCAAAAGAAGTGATTCAGCAGTTGCGGACCCAATTGATGGCTGAACAGCAGCAAAATTGACTTTACCTAGAGCCGGGCTTTCTGTTCGGCTTTTTTGCGTTCGGCACAATTTCGATACTTGGGCATATGATGATACCCAAGTCTGTTTGAAAGGAATGAAAAAATGTATCAACAGCCTTATGGGTATCTTCATCCAAACCCCTACTATGGATATATGGCTCATCAAAATCCTGCCGGGTCGCTTTATCCCTATCCCCCTGCTTCCTACCCGGTAAATTATGAGAATCCTCAAGTCAGGTTAAGGGATTATGGACCTGACCCATTCGTCATCAATATCAATATGGCATCCAAACTCAATCGGAATTACCGGACTACCCTGTGGACCGGACGTCATTTGCAGGTTACTTTAATGTCTTTGAATCCCGGTGAGGATATCGGATTAGAAATTCATCCTGCCGATGATCAGTTTCTGCGGATCGAACAGGGACAGGGAGTCGTCCAGATGGGCAAAAGGAAAGACCGTTTGGACTTTGTAAGAAATGTCTATGATGATTCAGCAATCATGGTTCCTGCCGGCACTTGGCACAACTTGACCAACACCGGCAATATCCCGCTAAAACTTTATTCCATTTACGCACCTCCACACCACCCGTTTAATACCGTTCATCCCACGAAAGCAGATGCGATGGCCGGTGAACAACCAGGCCGCCAAAGCACAGGAAGTGAGATGAAGATTGACGGCAAGACACCTGATGAATGGATCAGACACACGGAGTATTTAGTGAATGAAGGGCTGAATGATGTCCGAAGGGGCATCAACTCAACCCATATTCTCCAGGAATTCATTCTCATGGGGGTTCTTGTAGGTAAAGGTTATTCCCCGGAGGAAGCATACCAGACCGTGGAGGAATGGGAACGGACAGGGGTCTCCAAACTTCTTCAGCAAAGCAAAAATATGCAGGAATGACTCAAGTCTGTAGCATTCTGACATACCAAAAGGGCCTGACTCATGGGAGTCAGGCCCTTTTGACATGGTGACGTACTCGTCATTCAAACGTCGGTTTATAGAACTGCCGGTTTTCCAGCGGGAAGAGACGCTCCGTGAATTCCCCGGGCTCTGCTTTCGACAATGCGCGGTTGAGCATATTCATCTTCGCATCGATGTTGTCGATATAGTGGAGAATTTCCGCTTCCTTCAGCATCGGGCGCTTCGGGCTGCCCCACTCTTCCTTGCCGTGATGGCTCAGGACCATATGCTGCAGAAGCACAACTTCTTCCCCTTCAATGCCCAGCTCTTTGGCTGCCATGGCAATTTCGTTGACCATGATCGTGATGTGGCCGAGGAGATTGCCCGTTGGCGTATAGACAGTGCCGACCGGACCGGACAGTTCCACTACCTTGCCGACATCGTGAAGAATGATCCCGGCATACAGAAGGTCCTTGTTGAGAGAAGGATACAGCTCGGCGATCGCCTTGCCGAGGCGCAGCATCGACACCACATGGTCGAGCAGGCCCGACACGTAGTCATGGTGGTTCTTGGTCGCCGCCGGATAAACGAGGAACGCGTCCCGGTGCTGCTTAAGCAAGTATCGAGTGATGCGCTGAATGTTCGGATTGGTGATCTCAAAGATATACGGCGACAGTTCTTCGTAAAGTTCCTCTTTTGATTTTTCCGCACTCGGTACGAGGTCGGAAATTTGGATCGGCTCATCCGGCTTGGCAGGACGGATGCTCTTGATGCGGAGCTGATTTCTGCCCCGGTACTCATGGACATCCCCGCCGACCCGGACAATCGATGCCGGCTGGAACATCTTTTCGTGCTCATCTTTCGCATCCCACAACTTCGCTTCGATATCGCCCGTCTTGTCCTGCAGAATCAGCGTCATGAACGGGCTTCCCGTCGTCGTCATTCCCTTGGTCGCCTGCTTGATGAGCATGAACAGATCGACCCGCTCGCCTGTTTTATAGGTCCCGATTCCATTCATTTCGGTTCCGATACCTTTCATCTCAGCACTCCCCTTTCGCTCCCGGCTCCGGCCACATTAATGACAGCAGCCTCGCTGAAGGCGCCGGCCATCTCCCTGTGGCAGGTGAAGTACAGGAACTGGTGATGAATCTTCAATTCTTCCAATAAGTTTATCATATTGGCCAGCCGAACCCGGTCGAAGTGGACAAACGGATCATCCATGATGATCGGGAAAGGGGCCGAATCCGGAAGAGAAGCCGCCAGGGACAGCCTCATGGAGATATAAGCCTGTTCCTTCGTCGCCTGGCTCAGCTCATGCAGACCAAATCGCATGCCATTCGCCCCTTCCGCCTCGATCCGCCCGTCGGAAGTCAGAAGCAGGGCCGAATGGGCGCCGCTGGTGAGATCCCGGAACCAGCCGGAAGCCCGGTGAATGACATCCGGAAGCTTCTGTTCCTTGAGGCGGCCCGTTGCTCCGTCGATCGCCGAGACGGCAGCTTTCCGGGCGGCCCATGCCATTGCAAGCTCCCGGAAAGCTGCCTTCTTCTGCTCGAATTCCTGCAACAGGGCATCATATGCGGAATCAGCAACAAGATGACCCATCCGGGCCTTTAGTTCAGCCTGTTCTTTAAGCAGGCTGCTTCGCTCATCCGCCAGCGTCTGCAGGGATTCGCGGTTTTTTTCGATTCTCCGGCTGATATCCTCCATGTCCGGAATGTCTGCGGCACCCGGCGCACCAATCTGCTTTAACTGTTCACCGATACGGCCGAGTGATTCCCTGAGTTCCGCTTTCCTAGCAGCCTGCTCCGCTGCCTCGTAAAACTTCTGTTCTCCGTCTGCTTCCGCAGCGTCATACAACGTTGCGATTTCGGATTCGAGGGCTTCCCTGAGGCTTTCCGCTTCTAACAGTTCCGCTTCCAGTTTCTTTTGATCTTCAAGCAGCTGCTCCCTCTTCTCGGCAGCCCGCAACAAATTCCTTTCCGCTTCTTTAAGCGCGGAAAACAGCTGCGGATCCGGGACGGGATGCCCGATCAGCTCATATGCCCGGCTCCGGATGGCACCGGCCGTCCGGATTGCCCGGTCACGCTTTTCTTCTTCCGAACGGATGCGGCGCATCGTTTCCTGCAGATCCCTGACAAGCCGGAACAGTTCCGGTACGATTGCGGCAGGCAACCTCCCGGTAATTCCGTACGCTTCAAGGAACGTACCGAGACGGTTTTCCGTATCATCAAGATTCTCAGCGGCTGTTTTCCTTGAAGTACGAAGTTCCGTCATCTCGCCCCGGAGACGTTCTTCCGCCTCAATGAGCCGGTCCAATTCAGTGAAGTGCCTGCCGACTTGCTCGGCCCTGCGGTCCAGTTCCTCTTCCCTTCCGCCGTAACGGCTGAGAAGCTGGCGCTCGTCATCCGTCAGTGCGTCATTGCCGCCTTCCTGCTTCAATAGCATGAACACGGCAGCGGCTCCCGCCGCCACTCCAGCAGCAGCAAGCAGCAAATTCTCCGAATAGATGGCCATGGTGATGATCAATGCGGCAAGGCCTGCGAGAATCAGGAGCGGCAGCCGGCTGACGCTCTTTCCTGCGCTTTGTTTGGCTTCAGCGGATGCAAGGCGCTTTCTTAGCGAAGGCCACTTGGATGCCCACTCAATTTCTGTGTCATCGGGCCCGGATGCCTCAAGCGCGGTCCGTTCATCGGCAATCCGTCCGGCCTCTGCAGCCTTTTCCGCAATCCGATCATCCAGCCGCTCAAGGTTGCGATTCGCCCGGTCATGCGCCTCCGAGAGGCTATGAAGTTCTTCTTCTTTCCGGATTGAAGCATCCGCATGGATAGCCGTTTCCCCGTCATCCAGACCAAGACGCGCCAGCAGGCCGCCCTTCATGCCGTCGAGCTCCCGCAGCGACTGTTCCGAACCAGTTTCCATCGTCCTTGCTTCATGCCAGGCGGCTTCCTCCGAGAGAACCGACAGGAGGCTTGAAAGCCGCTCCATGTCCGGCTCTTCCGGCAGCTCTCTGCCGGAAGCGGCAATCCGTTCCTGAAGATTCCTGATTGCCGCAGTTGCGGCAATCTTCCGGTCCTTCAATGCCTCATACCGGCGGATCCCCTCCGCAGGAAACGGGGCATCCCCGATTGTCCGCAGTTCTTCCTCCGCCTGCAGTCGCTCAAGATCAAGCGGAGCTGCCTGCCTGAGGATGGCCAACCGCTCCTGATCGGCGGTAAGTGCCGTTTCTTCTTCCGCCATCGCCTCCAATCGCAGTGCGATTTCCGCTGCGCGCTTTTTCATGGGGGCATAGGCCTCCGACTTTTTCTGATATTCCCCGATCTCGGCCTCCATCTCTTTCAGCTGATTCAGCAGGGCGTTCATTTCGGGGACGCGTCCGGACTTCTTGAACAGCCCGTCCATCTCTTTTTCCATCCGGGTTCTAAATCCTGCAAGGTCCTCCGCTCCGGTCGTTCCGGAAGCGATCAGTGCCTGACCGAGTTCCTCTTCGTTCATTCTGCCGATTTCCTGGAGCTGCAGGAGCGAGAATGAGAAGACGGATTCAAACGACTGCCGGTCATAGCCCCGAAGCAGTCGCCCGAGCGCTTCCTCTCCTTCTTCCCTGCCGTCCTGAAAGCGAACGGTCACTTCACCGGCGGATCGTCCGGCGATGCGCTCAATCACACAGGAGCCGAATTCGCTGTCGGTCACATGCACCTGCCCGCCGTAAGCGCCGCCCGACTTCGGTTCGTAGCGGAGAAGGGAACTGCCGCGCTGCGGAAAGCCGAACAGTGTGTGGAGGATAAACTGGCGAATCGTCGTCTTCCCCGCTTCGTTCGGCCCGTACAGAACATTGATGCCGGGCTGAAGATCGATCGTCACATTTTCATGTTTGCCGAATCCGTAGATGACGAGCTTCGTGATGGTCATCATTCCGCCCGCCCCCCTTTCAAGAGCCCGCCGGTAAGAAGCCGCTCCGCTTCTTCCCTGATTTCCCTGATGCTCTCTTCATCCAGCCGGCCTGTGAACCGGTAAGCCTGGCGATGGCCGTACAGGTCGGACATCCGGTTTTTCCATCCCGCCGCGTCCCAGCTTCCGAGCTCATCCAGTACATCACGGAACAGCCCGCCCGGCACCGCCGGAGCAGCAGTGCGTTCCCACGTCATTCGGTGAACACCGACATCCGGGCAGTCGCGCATTGCTGCTTCCCGGATGAACTCCAGCCATTCCGATTCTGGTGCGTCTCCAAACAACGTTTCCGCACCCTCGTCGATTCCGATCAGCCGGAGGTCGATCAGTCCCGGGCCGTTCTCTTCCCTGAATGCCCGGACCTGATTCATGCACCGGTCCAGCCATTCGTCCGCATGGCGGATGCCCACGCAGTCCACCTCGGCTTCGCCGAAGACCAGCGCGCCTGCGGGGAGGAACTCGAGTGAGTCGGTTCCCCTCCCAATCGTCACGTCATAAAATCCCTTCACGCCGCTTTCCTTCCGGTGAAGGCCCTGAAGGCTGCCCGGATAGACAATCGGCGGCTCCTCATGAAGCACCTGGCGCTTATGGATATGACCGAGTGCCCAGTAGTCATAGCCCTTGGCGAGGAGCTCGTCCTTTGTGAACGGGGCATACACGTCATGCGCCTCGTCTCCCCGGATGCTTCCGTGAAGCATCCCGATTTCAACGGCATCGCCTTCGGCCTGCGGATAGTGACTAATGACCGGTTCGGTCACATGTCGCTCCGGATAACTGAATCCATGGATTTTTACAAGGGTTCCGCGGATGGTCAATTCCGCCGTCTCCACTTCCGGGCCGAACACGCGGACATTTTCCGGCAGGGAAAACCGGACCCAGGAACCCGCCAGGTGGTCATGGTTCCCGTGGCTGACAAAGACGGGAACACCCGCCCTGCGGAGTATTTCCATGCCTTGGCGGAACTGCTCCTGCGCGCGCAGGCTCCGGTCCTCACCGTCATAAATGTCTCCGGCAATCAGCAGAAAATCCGGACGCGTCTCTGCTGCATGATCGATCAGGTTACGGAACGCCGTGAAAGTGCTATCGCGGACACTTTCCGCCATCTTGCCCGGCAGCCCGGCAAAGCCTTTGAACGGGCTCCCCAGATGCAGGTCGGCCGCATGGATGAATCGGATGGTCATCGGGACACCTCCTATCGAAGCGAATGTTTGTTCTTATTCTATCATATCAGGGAGAGCTTGGAAATGAGATTTGCCGTGTACCTGCCGGCAAAATTCGCACCATGATGCCGTCGGCTGACCGTTCGTCACTTTCAGAACGGGATTCGTCACTTTCGGAAGCTCTTTCGTCACTTTCAAGCAGTCATTCGTCACTTTCGGAAGCTCTTTCGTCACTTTCAAGCAGTCATTCGTCACTTTCGCACGCCCTTTCGTCACTTTCATCCGCTCCAATAGAAAAACCCCCGCCGGAGCGGGGGCGGAAATCTCTTATTCTTTCCCCAGCTGAAGCGCCTTTTTCAGGTCTTTCAGCGAGCGGGACGGGCCATACATGAGGACACCGCCCTTGTAGACGCGAGCGCCGAACCAGCCCAGCACCGCAATCGTCAGCACCATCAGCCCGATGGCGAGCGCCGGCTCCCACCAAGGGAGGTCGAGCAACCCGACACGCAGGAACATGACAAGAGGTGCAAAAAACGGCACATAAGAGGAATACGTTACGAATGCAGCGTCAGGCGTAGAGAGCCCCATCGCCGCGATAATGAATGCCACTACGATAATCATCGTAAGAGGAGTGACGAGCGAGGTGACGTCCTCTGTACGGCTCACAAGCGACCCGAGGAGCGCCGCAAGCACCGCATAGAGGAAATATCCGAGGACGAAGAACAAGATTGCATAGATAATAGTGCCCGCCGCGATGTCCCCGAGACCCATCTCCGAAAAGAAGCTCTCGGAAAGATCGGATACGGAAGAAGACGACCTGATCGCCAGGTATCCGGCTAATCCGAATAGCAGCATCTGAGTCAGGCCAAGCATTCCGATGCCAAGCACTTTCGCAAACATGTGCTTCACCGGGGAAACGCTGGAGATCAGGATCTCCATAACCCGGGAGGATTTTTCGGTCGCCACTTCCATCGCAATCATGTTGGAGTACATGATGACCGCAAAGTAGATGAGGAACATGAGCACATACACGAGGATGCGCGCCTGGTTCATTTCCTCTTCCGTCTTGCCGGAAGCAGTAACCGCCGTCTGCTCAAAACCGACCGGTTCGAAGAGCGCCCCAGCCTGTTCAGGTGCGAGTTCCATCTCGGCTGCCCGCATTTCGGTCTGCAACGACTGCAGCGCTTCCTGAAGCATCATCGGGAAGCCGAACATCTCCGAGCTTTCCGACACATATTCCGCTTGGATTGAATCGCCGCCCGGTACCTGGAGGATCAGGAATGAATTAATTTCGCCTTCTTTCAGCTGATCTTCAAGCGCATCACGGGAATCACCCGTCACTTCAAATTCAGTTTCCTCGCCCATTGCCGTAAGCTGCTGGCCGAGCCGGTCCACGAGCGCTTCGTTGTCAGTCACAACCGGGATCGCCGTATTCTCTTCCTCACCGCTGTCAAACGCCTCGATGATCGTCGTGATGTTCGCCAGCAGGAAGATGCCCGCGACAACCACGGCTGTTGTAATGAGGAAGGTCTTGGACTTCGCCTTGCTCATGAAGGCTTGCTTAAAGATGATCCAGAAATCACGCATGCTCGTTCCCCACTTTCGCAATGAAGATATCCTGCAGAGACGGTTCCTCGATGCTGAAGTGGCGGACCGGGCCGGCCTTCAGTGCTTCCTGCAGCAACTCGTGCGCCGTCTCGTCATCCGTCACCTGGAAGACCGCCCCATTAAGTGCATAGGAAGCATTCCGGACACCCGGTACGGACTGCAGCCCTGTCAGGTCATGGTCGGAGCGGATCCGTACATTCTGCCGGCCGAACGACCGCTTGACATCGCGCAGGGACCCTTCCACGATCTGCTGCCCTTTGTGAACGATGCTGAGCTGTTCGCACAGCTCCTCAACGTGGTCCATCCGGTGGCTGGAGAACACGATCGTCGCTCCCTGGTCTCGGACGTCCTTGACTGCGCCTTTCAGCATCTCGACATTGACCGGGTCGAGGCCGGAAAACGGTTCATCAAGGATGACCAGCTCCGGATTATGCATGAGTGCTGCGATTACCTGGATTTTTTGCTGGTTCCCTTTCGAAAGCTCCTCAACTTTTTTATTCAAGTACTGGGGAACTTCAAAGCGGTCCAGCCACTTCCGGATCGCGGCCTTTGCATCGCTCCGCTTCATGCCGCGGAGTTCACCGAGAAAGATGAGCTGCTCTTCAACCTTCATCTTTGGATACAGCCCGCGTTCTTCCGGCAAGTAACCGATGGTGTGACTTGTACCGTAATCGATTGGCTGCCCCTTCCAGGTGATGCGTCCTTGTGTCGTGTTAAGGAGCCCGAGGATCATCCGGAACGTTGTCGTCTTGCCCGCGCCGTTCGCTCCGAGGAATCCGTACATCGTTCCCTCCCCGATGGCAAGCGACAGATTGTCGACCGCCGTAAACTCCCCGAACTTCTTCGTTACGTGATTTAATTCGAGCGCCATGATCTCTCCCCTTTCATTTCCTTTACGGTCCGTTCCCGCTGCAGGTTTCAGATTAATGCTTGTTCGAGGCGATGGCCGCGCCGACAATATATGAAATCATGTGCAGCATATAGACCGTCATCAGGACAAAGAATGCCGTCCCGACCGGTTCGATGATCATCACGACTGTCCAGGCAACGAGGATCACAATAGTCGTCACCACCCAGGAAAACGACCTGGCCCAATTGTGGATTGCATAAAACCGTTCGTCGTATCGCCGCTCCTTCTTTCCTTTCCTCCAGCTGAAGAACAGGACAATTCCCGCGATTGCCAGACCAAGCGGCAGGCCTGCCAGAAACGAACCGAGTTCAAACCCTTCGTACATGGTCACTCCTCCTCCGGATCAAATAAGTCTTCGATACGGCAGCCGAACACGGCAGCCAGCTTGAATGCCAATTCAAGCGACGGATTGTACCGCCCTTTCTCCAGCGAGATGATCGTCTGCCTGGATACGCCGAGCGCCTCGGCCAGATCGTCCTGCGTCATCCCCCGCTCGGACCGATTGTCTTTGATATAGTTTTTCATGGCCGCCTCCTACATCCTTCTCGTCAAGACAATCGTGACCAGTGTGTGGGTCAGTCCGTAAAATACAAAGATCCCAAACACGGCCTGCAGCGCCGTCCAATCGGTCGGGTTCGATGCCATTACCGTAATCAGGACAGCGAGCGCGACGATGAGGATTTGGGAACTGTAGAAGGACGAACGTTCGGTAATTCGGCGCCATCGTTCATCCTTTCTGTCCCAATGCGGGAAGACCATCAGATTATAGTAAATGGGAATCAGCATCATAAAAGGAATAAGTGCCGAAATCCAGCCGATCTCACCGTGCTGAAGTTGGCTGATCACTCTGGATAAGCCCCAGAGTCCGATGACCAGCATCAGGGCAATCAAGAACCATTTAGAAATTCTTTCACTCGGCTTCATTTCTTCCACCTCCTGTTTTCCTGCGCCTTTACTCGGCGTCTTTAGCATTACACATCCCTATTGGCCGAAGTAAAGCTTCCTTTACGTAAAGCTTACTTTACCTTATTCACAACGTCAAGCAACCTTTACAAAATTCGTTCATCTTTTCAGAATATCTTTTATAATGAGGATAGAAGTGAAAGGGGGATGCTGAAATGCGAACGTACAAACTGACGGCATACAAGCAGGACGGGGAACTGATCACGGAGGAATCGTTCCAGGCGGAACATGACGACGCGGCGAAGGAAAAGGGACGCGCCCTCCTTGAGGAAAAGGAATTGTCCGAGCAGACTCACCGCCTTGCTTCTCCGGAAGGCAAGCTGCTGCTGTTCCATTCCTGATACGAAAAAAACCCGCAGCATCCGACTTGACGGATGCTGCGGGTTTCCTATTTTTATTGTCCTGTAAATGCCGGCTTGCGTTTCTCAAGGAACGCCTTGATGCCTTCTTTATGATCGGCAGTTTCCTTCATCGCCTGCTGGGCATCGGCCTCGAGCTCGAGAACGCTCCGCAGCTCCTCCAGGCGGGACGTGTGGAGGATGCCCTTCGATGCGATCATGGCACTAATCGGTGTGGACAGGAGCTTCTGCGCCATCCCTTCCGATTCTTTATGGGCGGTGCCGTCCTGAGCAACCTCGTCGATCAGTCCCCAACCTGCCGCCTGCTCGGCCGGCATGACATCGCCCGCCCAGATCATCTGCTTCGCTTTCGGAACGCCGATGCGCTCCTTCAGGAAGAAGTGGCCGCCGCCATCCGGCACGAGGCCGATCCCGATAAAGTTCATCGCAAGCTTCGACGACTGTTCCGCGATGATCACATCGCACGCAAGGACGATGCTGAATCCAAGGCCCGCTGCTGCGCCATGCACCGAGGCGATGGTGATCTGCGGCAGCGTATAGAGCGCGATCGCCAGGCGGCTGACGTCTTTCATGACGACACTCAGGTCCATCGGGCTTTCCGGGTCGATCATCTCCTTGATGTCGCCGCCCGCGGAAAACGCACGGCCTTCGCCTTTCAGGATGACGACCTGAACGGAGCGGTCCTCTTTTAGTTCTTCAAATGCATCGGCAAGTTCCTTCATCATCGTGCTGTTCATTGCATTCATCTTGTCGGGGCGATTCATCACGACACGGGCCAGCTTGCCGTCCCGTTCAAGCCGGATTGTTTCGTATGCCAAAAACGACACCTCTTCCTATAGATATGAATAGTCGTTCACCACTATAGCCTTTCGGTACCGTTCAGGCGTTTCCCTTTATTTAAGTCAGAATTTATAAGAAACTGGTTGATGACGAGTGGCTATACCACCATCAGAACTCTCGGATTCGCTATAATGAAATGGAATGATTGTCTCAGGGAGGAATTCAAAATGAAAATCGGAGGCATCTTTGTCCCGGTATCGGACTTAAACCACTCTGCCGATTGGTATGAATCCCATCTCGGACTCAGGCGGATCGGCGAATGGGAAGGCGGCATCGGCTATGCGCTGCCGGACGGCTCCGCACAGCTTGCCCTCGTGCGCACGAAAACCCATCAGGGCACGGAATTCTTGTTGGATGAAAAAGAGCGGCATGTGTTTTTCAACCTGCTCGTGCCGGATGCCCGCGCACTTCACCTTCAACTCAGTACCCGCGCGGTCGTCACCACGCCGATCAAAGAGGAAAACGGCATGAAATACTTCGACTTCTTTGACCTGGACGGCAACACGTTCAGCGTCGTGGAAGAAGATCCGGGCTCGCCTTTCCACCCGGATTACCTCGGAGAAAACCCCAACAAATGAGAAAAGAGACCAAACCGCAAACTGGTTTGGTCTCTCGTATTTCCTGGGACATCTTTATTTTGCCGGCACCGCTCCGCCGAACAGCTCGTCCAGCATCTCGAGCTTTTTGTCAATTGATTCCGAATAGCTCAGGATGTACGCGGACGGGTCTTTCGGGTTGTGGAACTGGGTGATGCGGCCGGTTTCCGGATGGACAAACTTGCTTGAAGCGCCGCAGCCGAGACCGATGATCGTCTGGACTTCTTCCATGATGACGATGTTGTAGATGCTTTCTTCGCCCGGCTTGGAATAACCGACGTTCTCGAGGTTGCCGAGGATGTTTTTCTGGCGGTACAGGTAGTACGGGACATATCCGTTCCGTGCGGTCCAGTTTTGTGCCATATGCATCATGTTGACGACGGTGTCGCGGTCGGCCACTTTGTACTTCCAGCGGTTGCGTGTCATCTCGGACGCCCGCTTGAATGACAGTGTATGGACGGTGAGCGATTCCGGCTGGAGCTTTTCCGTTTCGGCGAGCGAGTGCGCAAACTCCTCTGTCCCTTCGTTCGGCAGGCCGATGATCAGGTCCATGTTGATGTTGTTCATGCCCATCTCGCGGGAAAGGTGGAACTTGTCGATCGTCTCCTGCACCGTGTGGAACCGGCCGATCGCCTTCAGCGTCTCGTCTGTGTATGACTGGGGATTGACGCTGATCCGGTCAATGTTCCACTTTTTCAGAACGTCGATCTTCTCCGGCGTAATCGTGTCCGGACGCCCCGCTTCGACCGTGATCTCACGGACGTTTTCGATGTCCGGGAATGACTTGTAAAGCGTCTCGTAGAGTGCGTCCATCTCATGCGCCTCGATTGAGGTCGGCGTGCCGCCGCCAAAGTAGACGGACGTCACTTTAATGCCGCGCTCTTTCAGCCAGGCACCGATCTCTTCAATTTCCACATGAAGGCCGTCCAGGAACGACTGGACGCGAGTGCCGCGCCGCGGCAGTGCATAGGCCGGGAAGGTGCAATAGGCACACTTCGTCGGGCAAAACGGGATGCCGATGTAGACGCTGACTTCCTCGCCGATCCGGTCAAGATCCGGGATCATCTTCAGCTGCCGTGCGACGATATCTTTCATCAGCTCGATCTTCTCCGGCGTGATGCGGTAATCGCTGATCAGCCGATCCGCAATTTCCTCGTGCGTGAGTCCCTGACGGCGCATTTTGTGGTACAGCTTTGTCGGGCGCATGCCGGTCAGTATGCCCCACGGCTGGATCAGTCCCGTCGACTGTTCAAGAACATCGAGGAAAACATGGGAAAGCACCCGCTTCAGCTGGCGCTTCTTGGCTTTCGGATCGCCGCCGTGTACAGCCGCTTCTACATAGTGAGCCATGAATTCAGCCTGTCCGTCATGAAGGACGGCCTCTCCGCGGATCACGCCGTCTTCTTCAGTCCAATCCATCGAGATGGAGACGCCGTCTTCCGGATTTTCCTTCACCATTTCGGTTTCCTCATAGAACAGGTTGGCGATATTCTGGAACATGCGGACCCAGTCCTGCTCGAATGTCTGCTTTATATAAATCGGTTTCATGTTGTTCTCCTTGTTTCCGTGGATTGAAAAGCTCCGTTTATTATAGCAGACGGGCCCGCCGAATTCATTCGCTTCCACCGCTATAACTCACGGCGGATTCCGGTACTTGTTGATGAACCGGACCGCTTCCGAGATATCCCGGACCGGATCCGTCCTCACTTCCCGCTCCACGGTCAGGTATCCGCCGTATCCGATATCCTGGAGCGCCCGGAAGTAAGCGTTAAAATCAACTGACCCCTCTCCGGGCGGGACCTCCCGGAAATAGTCTCCCCGCTCCACCATTTCCGCAATCTCCCCGTGAGAGCCGCCCCGACTGTAGCCGTGCATGCCGTAAACATCCCTCGGATCGGCCGGGCGGAGCCGGATGCCGTCTTTCACATGGGTATGAACGATATACTCATTCAGTACATGCACCCCTTGCACAGGATCATCCCCGGTGACCATGACCAGATTCGCAGGATCAAAATTCACTGAAACTCCATCACCCGGAAGGCAATCCAGGAACTTCTTCAGCCGGTCACATGTTTCCGGCCCCGTCTCGATCGCGAAATACCCGTCCCATCCTTTTGCGTAGGAAGCCAGTTCCCCGCAGGCTTCCTGCATCACGGCATACATCCTGCCGGTCTCATCCCCGGGAACGATCCCGATGTGCGTCGTCACAATATCCGTACCAAGGTCTTTGGCAAGTTCAATGATCCGCTTCGACTTTTCGATCTTCGCCGGGTTCGCCTCCGGATCCTGGAACCCGTGTCCGCCCAGATCCCCGCAGAGTGCCGAGACTTCCAGACCAAGATCATCGATGAAAGCCTTCAGCTCCCGCCTTTTGCCGGGGCTCATTTCCGCCGGGTCCAGTTCTCCGGACACCGCATACATTTGTACGCCGTCAGCTCCCAGTTCCTTCGCCTTCACCAACGCCTCCCGCACCGGCAGCCTTAAGTTATCCGTGATGATTCCGATTTTATTGTTCAGCCTGATCGTAAACGACCTCCTTTCCGGTTTTTGATGATTCGTAGATACCGTCCAGCATCTTCATCACTTCAATCCCGTCCACAAGCGGCGCCTCCGTTTTTCCTCCGTCGAGGCAGCACGAGACAAAATGGTCGATTTCCGCCCCGAATGCCTCATCAAAATCAATCGATAAATGGTCGATCTGCGGGTGGATGTTCAGAATCGTGTTGTTTTGTTCGGTCATGAGGACCAGCTCCGGCTCAAGCTCCGCCCCGCCCTTTTTCCCGAAAAGCCGGATTCCGGTCTCGTCCTTTTTTGCGTGCAGGCTGAACGAGACGTCAAGCATGAGTGTCGCTCCGTTTTTAAATGTGATCATCGCCGCCGCCAAATCTTCCACGTCATTCCGGTCAGCACTGTAATCCGCCGCCTTATAAAAGGAAAGGGCCTCCACATTCCCCCGGTTTCCGAGTTCATTGAATGTCACTCCCTTGATCCGGGCGACTTCCGGCTTCCCCATCAAATACCAGCAGACGTCGAGCAGATGAACCCCGAGATCGATGAGCGGCCCGCCGCCTGACCGCGAACGATCTGCGAACCATCCGCCGGGATTTCCGATCCTGCGGAGCTGCGTGCCTTTTGCGTAATAGATCTTGCCGAGCAGTCCGTCTTCGATGAATGTTTTCAGCACACGGGTCCCCGCCGCGAACCGGCGTACAAATCCGACCTGGAAGACGATGTCCGGGTCCGACGCTGCATCCGCAATCTGAAGTGCGTCCGGGTACGACATCGCGAGCGGTTTTTCCATTAAAACGTGCTTCCCGTGCTCAAGTGCCTTCACGCCAAGTTCCGCATGTGTGTGGTTCCACGTGCAGATGCTGACCGCATCCACTTCAGGATCCGCAAACACTTCATCAAGGGAACGGAACACTTTCTGCACTCCGTAGCGTGCCGCCTTCTCCGATGCCCGGTCCAACGACAAATCATACACCCCGTACAACTTTGCCCGATTGTTACGTTTGTACGATTGCAAATGAAAATCGGAAATCATTCCGGTGCCGATCACGCATACATTCAGTTCATCCACTGGCAGCTCCCCTCTCATTTGCCTGCCTGCTCCAAGTCATTACCCATTCACTTTCCTACATTGTATGGACAGGCGGCGAGGTTCACGACAGAAGGGAGAGAAAACGTCAAAAAACCGCCCGGAAGGCAAAATGCCCCGGACGGCTTGGATGCTTTATTAAATTTGTTCATAAAGGGACTGCACCGGCTTCATGAGGATTCGGTTGACGTCCTCAATAATGCGGCTCAGCTGCATTTCCGCCTGAAGCATCCCGGCGATTTTCGGATTGTTCTGGGCAAGCTGCGCCGTTTTCTGTGCGTATTCCAGCACGTCCCCGTCAATTTCTTCGCCTGCCATCTGCTTTTGCTGGAGGTCCATCTGGATCTTCCGGAAGTTCCGGAAGATATTCAGTGCTTCTTCGTCCGCCCTGACGGTTTCGATTGCCCGGACAAGCGCAGCGTATTCATCCGTCTTGCGGAACGTCGCTTCCAGCCGGTTGATGTCGTCATAAATATTCACTGCCATTTTCACCACTCCAATCAATTAATGAGCAAAGACAAGATTCCCTGGAAAACACCGATCATGCCGCCGAGGACTGCCCCGAGCACGGTGATCATCTTGAACTCCCGCCTGGAAATCCCAAGCACCAGGTCTTCGAGCCTGGATACCGGGAACGAATCGACCTGCTCTTTTACCATCTCGTCAATCTTCAGGCGGCCAAGCGCCTCTTCCATCTTTGCTTCCGCCTGGCTAAACGCGAAGTCGGTGAGGGCGGGTGTCACATTCCGTGCCACCCATGCCTCCCCTTCCGGCCAGTAATCCTTCAGCGTGCGGTCCAGCCGCTCGCCCGCGGCCAGCTCTTTCCTGACATACCCGAGGACCGATGTCTTCAGCCCTTCCCAGTCAAATCCGCCGATCAGTTCCTCGACCGGGCGGTTTTTCAGCTTTTCGAACTCTCCCTCAATGAGACCATCAAGGAGACGGGCGGTTCCGGATGCGGAAAGGAACTTCAGCCCCTCCCTCTGGATCTTGTCGACGAGGGTCTCCGAGTTGCCGAACAGCGACTGAAGCATCCCGCCGATAGTTCCGCGGGATTCCAGGAAATCATCGAGCATTTTGCGGATCGTCAGCCGACCTTCCGCTGAGTTCACGTATTCCACTGCGCGCGACAGGATATAGCGACGGATTTCCGGAAGCTTCTCTTCTGCCTCTTCCATCCAGCGGGCGGGCACCCGCTCCGCGACAGTGCCGGTGAGGAGGCGGGCCTTCGCCTCCTCAAACTTAACATCGACAAGGCGGAGCGCAACGGCCTCGATTTTCTCATCCGCGCCCCTCATACCCGCCATATCCAGCCAGTCCGATAATGTCTTGTCCCCGCCGAACACGTACTTGCCGACCAGGCGGCCGATGACGACCTCCGCCTTTTCCCGGACAGCCGGTGTAAACAGTTTATTGCGGAAGGTATCCGGAGTCAGGAGGTAATCCACGACAATGCGGCCGAACTGCCTGGCCAGTTCATCGCGGCGCTTCGGGATGAGTCCCGGAGTAAACGGCACACGCCAGTTTCCGATATATCTTGCCTCGTGGGGACGGAACAGCATCTTGATCGCCAGATGGTTCGTGATGCCCCCGATGATGGCACCGATTACCGCCATCATCGTGATGGTCAGAAATACGTTCAATCACTTCACCTTTTCCTGTTGGTGTCCGTCCTATTATAACAGACAGAGTCTCATACAGAAAAAGGAACGCCACCGATCAAATGGCGTTGTACATCATCGAAAACCGGATGGCATGCTCCATTTCGTCATGCATCGCGATGAACAGCGGATTGATCCCTTCCTGGAGCGGTGATTCCAGCATCATCAGCTTATACTTGTCGGTGGCCTCCAGCTCGTCCCGGATCGCCTGCTTGAGTGCTCCCTTCAGATTGTCCACCGGTCCCGGCTTCCTGAGGCTTTGAACGTAATCGCCCGTCAGCATATAATAGAGCTGTTGGAACATTTCGTAATGGCTTTTCTCGTCATCTATCGCATGCTGGAAAAAGTCAAGCCAATACCGGTCATTTGTGAGCGAAGCCATCGACTTGTATAAGTAGTATGCCTTGTACTTGTCCTCGATCGCCTCGCGAAGCTGATCGGTAAACACACGGTCGCATCCTTTCGTTATCTTTCCACCAAGGTATGCGTTTGGGGCGGCCATCATGAAAGGGATGAGGGACATGCTTCAGCATTTCACGTACAAGCCGATGTTCGAAGGAGGCCAGCTCCCGGGCTGGACGTTTTCCTTCCATTATAAGAATAAGCGTTATTCCGGCGACTATCGCCAGGACGGCTCGATTGTCTGGACCGGCGAAACACCGCCGGACGAGGATCAGGTAAAAAAGATGATCCACGAGCTCATGACCTTCCACGTCTACGAGTGAGGGCTTGTTTCAAGTTTCCCGCTATGTTGCAACTCTGGCTTCCTTATTGCATTTCGGGGCCGCTTACTTCAAGTCGAGTGGCCATATTGCAAGTCGTGCAGTCTTGTTGCAAGTCGGGCTTCCTTGTTTCAATTCGCATGGCCTTATTGCAAGTGCGGCGCCCTTATTTCAACCCGGGAAGTCTAATTGCATGTCACCATCTTTTGTTCAAAATCGAACAGTCAACAGGACCGTTTGATTCGGGGCTTTGCCGGGAATACTTTGAGTATTACCGGAAGGAGGAATTCCCGATGGGAGACAGCAAATCACAGAACAACTTTGAAGAAAAAGACCGGCTGAACGAACAGCAGCGACGCGAGCAGGAAGCGATGAAGGACAAGGCCCGCGAGCCGAACGAGCAGAATCGGATGATTAACACCGCAGACAACCAAAGAAAATAAACGCCAAAAGCCTCCACAGCCGAATAGCCGGATGTGGAGGCTTTTATTCATAAATAAAATTCCCAATACAGGATGTTCCCGCTCAGTACGACAGCGGTCATGACCGTAATGATGATTATGGATGTTCCCCGTTTGTCGATCTGGTTATATCTCATGTGAAATAGGATGAAGCCGCTTAAGACCACTGATCCGGCCATATAGAACAAATTGGCGGTCAAGAACGGTTGAATGGCTGAATAGGTGGTGATCGATACTGTCTGATACCCAATCCATACGATATTGAGCGCCACCAGTATATTTAAAACATGCTGCATCAACAAAAATCGGTTTTTCCGTATCCTTCTTAGAACGGAAAAGAGCATGAAAACAAATGAAAACAGAGCAGCGAGGGCCCCGAGAACAATCGCTCCCCACTCCAGAAGATGTTGATAAAGAGGAATGTAGAGCAAGTCCGATTGTCCGGACGATAACTTTTTCTCATTTCCCGGCTGTCCGGAATAAACATCCAGTGCATAGGCACTGAAATCGTCCTTTGTCAGATAAACGCCAGGTTCGGCCTGCAAATAATACAGGCCGTTCATCGTGAGATCATGTTCACCCGCCGGTTCCGCTTTGCTTCGCAAGAGCAGTCCATACACTTTGCTGAATCCGTGTTGAGGTACGCGAGCCGGTTCGTATATTCCTTTCCACTCAGATGAGTCCTCCAAGGTATTAGGTCTATCATTATGTACGTATTCACCGAAAACGATATTTGGAATCCCTAGTGTATAAGCACTCTCATATGCCATATTTGTCATGACTAATACGCCGGTGCGTGTCTGTATGTCCACGTAGAATGAAGAACTGAAAGCAACGGTATTTCCTCCGTGGCCAAAAACCTGCCTGCTTTGGGACGGCAAGAAAAACAGCCCATTGGCGATCCGGGGCACATTCGTATCCGGATAATATAAAGAAGGCTGGAATAGAGAGTCAATTGTATGGGGCTGCTGAAAAAGAAGGGCCCCACCACTCAACAGCTCTTGCATCAGCTTTTGAAGATCAGAAGCAACGCCCATCACACTTCCGGCCGGATACAAGGGAATCACGTAATTGTTCGGTTCAATCAATTCCAGATCACCTGTATAGCCTTGTACTTTTTTCCGTTGCTCTTTCACCCATTGATGGTCATCTTGTTCGGGGTCAATTGCGGTTCTCGTCATTTGAAGGGGAGCGAAAATGTGCATCTGAACATATTCACGGAAATCCATTCCACTCACTTCTTCAACAACGTAAGCAGCCAGGCCTGCTCCATAATTTGAATACGCAACTACCTGACCCGGAGGATACACATGCTGAACATCCGCGGCTTCCAGCGCATCTCTTAGTGACGTTTTGCCGGTCGGGTTCAGGATCACTAAATCCGTATAACTATCATCGAAGCCCGCCGTATGATTCATCAGATGTTGCAATGTAATGGTACTGTTGTACAACGGGAAATCCTGAGGAAGATACGTTGCGATGTCCTCATTCATATCAAGCAGCCCGGCCTCTTCCAACTGCAAAATACTGATCCAGATGAGGAGCTTGGAAACAGATCCCCATTCAAAGATCGTTTCTTCATCGACCGGGATCTGCCGCTTGATATCGGCATACCCATCTATCAGGTTCATAACTTCATCTTCATTGATGACGATCACGGCTACGCCTGCCGCCTTTTCCCCATGTTCCTTTAGATAATCCGATAATGTAC
Organism: Bhargavaea cecembensis; assembly: GCF_001619585.1. GTDB lineage: Bacteria > Bacillota > Bacilli > Bacillales_A > Planococcaceae > Bhargavaea > Bhargavaea cecembensis_A. Next base: position 34,717 of record NZ_LQNT01000013.1, on the reverse strand, counting down.
TTTCCAACACTTGTTGATCTGATGCCGACAAGGCTGGTTTGAGATTGAGTGTAAAGAACATGAAAATCAGAGAGGCACAGACGTATAGACGAACCGATTGAGGACCTTGAATGTTCACCGCTTATCAAACCACACTCTCTGACTTCTGTTTTTAACCCAGATCAATCTAAAGCCTTGTGACACCTTACACGAGAACCCATTATTTTCAGTCTATTCTAACACATATCTACTAATGCTCTCCGTTAAAAAAGCTCACCCTCGCAGCCGTTTTCTTTACCAAACCCCCACAACAGACAAAGAATAGCCCCGGGCTGCCGCCGGGGCCAAATTCATTTTCCATTTACACTTACCTAGCGTAGAAAACATGTAATTTCAGATCAATGCATATCAATAAATATGACAAATTATCTCTTCCACAAACTGGGGGCCTTAATAGAAATGTTCATGACCATATCGCCATTAATCATCATGTATCTGTTCTTTCTCGGAACCATCTGGCTGGTCGCTAGGGTCATTAAAAATGCATGGAAATAGTAAATGATTGACCTTCCTACTCCCCCGCCAGCTTTCTCCTGCCGAACACCATGTAATAGTAGATGGACGAGATCATATACAGAACGCCTGTGATCGTGAACGCCCACGCGTAACCCCAATACGATCCGTAAGCGACGACAAGACCTGCGGATACCGGACCCATCGCCGCCCAGCCTACCTGGAACACGGTCTGGTTGACGGAGTTGGCGAGGCCTTTGTATTTGTCGTGGACAATTTCCATCGAGATGGCGCTCTGAATCGGGTTTCCGGCGTTCATGAGCGCCTGGCGCATGAGGAATCCGAGGGACGCCAGTCCGAGTGACATCGTATAGGCCGTAAGGAACAGAAACGGGATCGATGTGAGCTGGAAGAAGATGAGCGCCTTTACCTTGCCGACCCGCTTGACGAGTGCCGGGCCGATCATCATCGCGACGGCCGTCATCGCGGATCCGAGCGACAGGATCAGACCGATATAGGCGTTTGATGCACCGAACCGGTTTGCAAAGTACAGGTTCAGGTATGGAATCACAAGCCCTGACCCCAAACCGATCAGCAGATTTGCAAGCCCGAGATGGAAAATCAGCCGGACGTTCCGGCTGAGCGAGGCCTCATCCGGCTCCCCTGGCTCCGGTGGATCGGGGATCCGGTCGGCAGTCACCTGCGGCTGTTCCGATTTCTTTCCGCCGGACAGGAAAAACAGCGGCAGGATGCCCGCTGTAAAAACTGCCGAGCCTGCCAGCAGAGACCAGCGAATCGCCTCCACTTCAAACAGTCCGAATGACTTTTCCAATACGTCCGCGATGACGCCCCCGCCCAGGCTTCCGATCACGCCTGCCACGGTGACGAGCGAGAAATAAAGGCTGAACAGATGGACCCGTTCCGAAGCTGTCGAGTTCTCCGCCAGGAACGGTACACCGGACACCTGGACAAAGGCCATCGTCAGGCCGGTCACGAATGCGGCCGCCACGAGCGTGCTTTCTGCTGTCTCCACCGAGCGGTAGAACAAGGTCAGCATCGTGAATGCCGACCCGCCGATCAGCAGCCACTTCCTGCCGAAGCGGTCGCTGAGCAGTCCGGCCGGAATCAGGATGATGGCGGTCGCGAGCGCCGTCATCGAGATGATGCTGCCGTTCACGGTTTCCGGCATGCCGAGTGCCTTGATATACAGATTGTACATGACGGCAAATACCCCCATCCCGATCTGGATGAGGATATTGGCCAGTATAAACAGCCGGACGTTCCGGCTGAACCCCGAGACCTTCTTTTTCCATTCTTTCAGCCAATTGATCATGGAGGGGCCCCTTCACTTTCCACTTATTTCGATAAGCGAATTATACGGAATTGGAAAGGAAAAGACAATAGAATGGCAGGACTTTATTAAAACGCCCGACTTTTTAAATAGCTTCCTTTTCACCTGTACCGATCAGCAGCTCAATCACCCGCCGGGTCAATGCCGGTACGACTTCAAACGAATAAGTCATTTCAGCACGCTCCATCTTGCTGTGGGCATCCATCCCGTATGGCCCGATATTAATCACCGGAATCTGCAGCTGGCGGATAGCGTCGTAATCGACGAAGTGCTTGGTGCCCCAGGCAGGATTATTGTCCCTGACGGCCCCGATCCCCTCTTCATCGTCACTGATGGATACAAAGCTCATGTCTGAAATATGGGGGAAGAAGTTTCTGACCCTAATCGGATGAGGATACAGGGGCTTGACTTCCTCAATCGCCCGGTCCAATGCCCTGTCCAGCGCTTCTTCCTCTGCTGTCTCTCCGGTGATCCGGACTCTTGGTGAGTAAAGAGATGAGTAGAACAGGACAATCGCAGGCGATTGGTCGGCCATCCACTTCCAGGCTTCTTCCACCACCCTCACGGAATACATCCTCACGTCCAAACCGTCATCCTCCAGGAGAGCCTCTTTGAATTGATCCATATGATCCGTAAACGGCCTTCCATGTTCGCGGACCAGCTGTTCTACCAATTCTTCAAAAGTAAACACTCTCGGTTCCCATGGAATTCGGCGAACCGGTTCGCCGGTGGATGCGCAATATTGCCGATATCTGGTTTCGTAAATGGATAAGGCATTCCCAAACGCGGTCAGTGCCTCCCCTTTCAGCTTCTCCAATACATCCTTAGGCGTCCATGAATGGACGAAGAAATTGTAATAAACAAAAGCGGACAAGGCTGTCTGAACCGTATAGCCCGGCTTGAGGTCGGTCTGTTTCAGAGAGACCGGAGGGACGGTCACTTCGCCGTCCGCTTCATCACAAAGTACCGGATTGTAGCTGATCTGCCTCGTCAGTTCTGCTGCGACAAGGTTGGGATCCAGCCCCTCGAAACAAGAGCCTACATGGGCTTCGGCTCCTGTGATGAAGAAAGAAGGAAGCAGTTTTCCGACGGTTCCCCGATAGACGTAGCGATTCCTGTCGTCTGCATGGCGAGGGGATACGAAGTCTGCATTGATGGCCGCCACATAACTGAAGCCGTGCTCCTCTTTCCATTGGCTGAGAATGTTTTGCGCGGATAGTATTCCGTGGGAACTGTCCTCCTCATCGCACTCCGCAAGGTACACCAGGTTGCCCTCCAGCTTTTCGGGGTGCTCGGAATAGTACTTCAGCAGGTATGTATTGCTGGCCAGCCCGCTTTTCATATCCAGCACACCCCTTCCAAAAAGCCAGTCGCCGGATTCAAGCTGTTCCCTCACAGAATCGGTAAGTTCCTCATTCCGGAGCTTTTCCATCAGCCGGTCAGGGTGGCAGGCGTCCTCCTGCAGATGAACAAAGTCATCCGTCCCGACCGTATCCAGATGCCCCATCAGGAGCACAGTGCGCCCGCTATTCCCTTTTGTCCCTTTCACGTATGCCATGACATTGTATCGTTCCCGCTCATCATCCGCTGTCCGGGAAAGAATCACCTGATCGGGATGGTCTTTAAAGTACGGAAAGCCGGCAATCAGGTCATGGAGAGTTCGGGCAAGCAACTTTTCCCCATCCGTATTGACGATACTTTCCTGCTGGACCAGTGTTTTTGTTATGGAAAGGATTTCTTCCCTGCTTGAGCTCATTGGCCTCGTTCCCCTTTCGTTCTCTATATATTCCTTCAAATTATTATCGAAAGAATAGCAAGAGTCAATCTCACATTTTCTGCAAAAAACGCACCCGGCGAGAAATCGTCGGGTCCGCTCCCGCTCCATTCAATTTCGTCATTCGCAGGCCCAATTTCAGCGTTCACCGCTCCAATTTCATCATTTACGGCAAAAATCTCGTCATTTGCAACCGGTCGGCTGTGAATGACGAGATTTCCCTTGCGAATGACGAAACTGAATTGACGAATGACGAGATTTCCCGGGTGAATGACGAGACTGATCAAATTCCGGACTGTGGAACTGATTGGACCGTGCCGTCGTCACCCGAGCCTCTGTCAGCCCGTCTTCCCTGCAGCCTGTGAACCGGCCTGCAGCTTATACATCTGTGCATACTGGCCGTCGTAGGCGAGAAGCTGGTCATGTGTGCCGAGCTCGACGATCTCGCCGCGGTCCAGCACGATGATGCGGTCCGCGTTCTTGATGGTCGACAGGCGGTGGGCGATGACAAATGTCGTCCGTCCTTTTTTCAGGACATCCATTGCATGCTGGATGATTTCCTCCGTCTCGGTGTCGATATTCGACGTGGCCTCATCAAGGATGAGGATTGCCGGGTCGAAAGCGAGGGCCCTGGCGAATGAGATCAGCTGGCGCTGCCCTGCGGACAAGGTGCTGCCCTTTTCCACGACCGGCTCATCGATGCCGCCCGGAAGGTTCTTCAATACCCGGTCACCGCCGACTGCCTCAAGGGCGCGTTCCACGTCTTCTCGGGAAATCCGCGGATCATCCAGGCTGATGTTCGAACCGATCGTTCCGGTGAACAGGTACGGATCCTGAAGGACGATGCCCATATGTTCCCGTACCGTCTGGCGGGACAATTTGGTAATGTCTGTACCGTCAATCACAATCCGGCCCTTCGTAGGATCGTAGAAGCGGAACAGCAGGTTCATGATCGAACTCTTGCCGGACCCGGTGTGACCGACGAGTGCCACCGTCTCGCCCTGCTTCGCCTCGAAGTCGATGCCTTTCAGAACGTACTCTTCTTCCTTGTAGGCGAACCAGACATTCTCGAAACGGACGTTCCCTCGGTAACGGGCGATCTTGTCGTCGCTTACATCTTCCCCTTCCTGGTCGAGCAGTTCAAATACGCGCTCCGCCGCGACAAGCGAATGCTCGAGGCGGGAGAACTGGTTGACGATTCCCGTAATCGGGTTGAAGAGGCGCGTGATGTAGTCGACGAACGCATACAGCGCACCGACGGAGATCGCCGCCGGAGCGGAGAGCGCCACATTGCCGAAGTAAACGATAAACGCAATGAACGTCATTGACCTCAGGACGTCGACCAGGTTGAACGACGTCGCTGAGTCGAGGAACAGCAGCTTGTTCTTGTAACGGAAGTGCTCATCATTCAGTTCATCGAATTCCTTCTCCATCTGTTTTTCCCGGCGGAAGGCCTGGATGATCGTCATGCCCTGGATGGCTTCATTGATCATCGCGTTCAGGTCACTGACCTTCCCGCGGATGATCCGGTTGTACTTGGATGCGTACTTCCTGTAGGAGATCATCCAAATATACAGCACAGGAATGAGAAGAAGCGTGATCGCCCCCATCGCCGGCTCTAGGTATAGCAGCGCAGCGAAAATCCCGATCATGTACATGCCGCTCGTCGCGAACTGTGACAACACGGTAACATACATATCGCGGATTGCTTCCGTGTCGTTCGTGATCCGTGCGACCACCTTGCCCGCGGGCAGGTTGTCAAAGTAGCGGACAGGAAGGGTCTGGATCTTGCCGTAAACTTCGTTCCGCATCTTCTGGATAATGCGGTTCGCCCCTTTCTGGAGAAGCAGGTATTCCATATAGCGGAACACAGCCGTGACCACCGCCAGGCCCATGAAGACCGCAAGCAGCATCAGGATCGGGGCAAATTCCATTCCGCCCCCTTCACTGCCTGCAATATGGTCATCGATGATCTTTTTGGCGATCAGCGGTCCGGCAAGATCGGCCGCAACAGCGAGTGCCAGGCAGATCACGCCGGGAATGACATATCGTTTCTGGTCAGTTGCATAACGGACCAGCCGTTTTCCCTTATTCATGATGATCCACCTCCCCGATCTGTTGCCGGTCGAATTGTTCGCGGTACCAGCCGCCTGTTTCCAGGAGGGACCCATGTGTCCCTTCCTCGGTGACTTTGCCGTCTTCCATGACGATGATCCAGTCTGCATGCTCGATCGCGGACAGCCTGTGCGTCGTGATGATCGTCGTCTTGTCTTTTCTGCCCTGCCGGATGTTTTCGATAATTGCCGTCTCGGTCTTGGCGTCGACCGCCGACAGTGAATCATCGAGAATCAGGATATCCGGGTCCTTAATGAGTGCACGGGCAATGGAGATCCGCTGCTTCTGGCCGCCCGAGAGCGCAACGCCCTTCTCGCCGACGAGCGTTTCAAGCCCCTGGGGCAACATCGCCAAGTCCTTCCGGAAATGCGAGAGGCGGATCGCTTCGTCGATTTCCGCATCGGACGCGTCGGGCTTGCCGAACAGGATGTTGTCGCGGATGGAACGTGAAAACAGCACATGATCCTGCGGCACATAGCCGATCCAGTCCCGTACTTCATCCTTTGTCAGGTCATTGACGGAGACGCCGGAAAAACTGAGTTCCCCGTCCCCTGCCGGATATTCCCGGAGCAGCTGTCGGATGAATGTCGTCTTTCCGCTGCCGGTCTTCCCGACGATGCCGAGCGTCCCCCCGCGCTCAAGGCGGACTTTCACCCGGTCCAGATTGACCGATGATGACTGTGGGTAACGGAATGTCACATCATCGAACGTGACATCATCCGGATGTCCTGCCCGTTTCGGCTGATCCGGATCCCGCACGTCTTCCAGGTAGGACAGCGTCTCGTGGACCCTGTCGAGGGAGGCACTCCCCCGCTGCATGATGTTGATCAGTTCCCCGATCGCGATCATCGGCCAGACGGCCATTCCAAGATAGACGTTGAACGTGACGAGGTTTCCGAGCGTCATCTCGCCGGTCGAGACGAGAAACGCTCCATAGCCGAGGCCGATTGCGTAACTCGCTGCGGTGAGCACCTTCGATGTCGGCGCAAACAGCGCATCGATCCGCTCGACCGCCATGTTCTTCTCGTACACTTCTTCCGTTTTCTTTCTGAACTTCTCTTCTGTTGCGCGCTCCTGGACATATGCCCGGACCACGCGTACACCTGAAACCGCCTCGAGCACGTCATCGTTCAGCTCGCCGAATGCGTCCTGTGCAACGACATAGCGCTCGTGGATCTTCTTACCGAGCACCTGCATGATGATCGCCAGGATCGGCAGCGGCAGGATGGCCGCAAGGGTCAGCTTCCACGAGACGAGGAAGCCGGCCGTCAGCAAAATCGTCGCCAGATAAAGCGTCGAGTCGATCAGCGTCATGATGCCGAACCCGGCCGTCTCGGAAATGGCTCTCAGATCGTTTGTCGAGCGGGCCATCAGGTCACCCGTCCGGTTTTTCTCGTAAAATGTCGGAGTCATTTTCAGGAAATGTTTCATGAGCCGGCTCCTGAGGACACGTTCAATCACATTTGCTCCGCCGAACAGCTGGTATTGCCAGATAAAGTTCGAAGCGTAATTGACAGCCATGACGAGGGCCATCACGCCGACGAAGGCCATAAGAAGCCCTTCCGTCATGTCGCCGCGGTACATCGTGTCAATGGCCCGGCCGATCAGCCAAGGCGGAACGACGACGAGGATGTTGGTGAAGGTAAGCAGGATAAGTGCCACCGTGTACCGCTTCCAGTTCTCCTTGAAGAACCAGTTCAGTTTAAATAAGACTGAGAACATTGGTTATCCCTTCTCTCCCTGGCGGGGACTACCCGCCTTCTTTAGATTCCTTGACCAGAATTTTGCGTTCTTTTGTAATGCACATCACCATTTCTCCTTTCCGGTTTTCGCTTTGTATTCAGCGCGCAAATGCGCGGTGATACCTAAAAAAGGCGCAAAAACGCGCCCCCGAATCATGGAGGCGCGCTCAATGAAAAAGGGTCCGGCAGGCATGCCGGACCCCATGTATTGACACTGGTGCCGTCAGATTACGGCCGCAGCGCGGGCAGGCATGGCGATATGCAGTTGGTTGTCGAAACCGATTGAAATGATCATGTTGTACATCGTCCATACCTCCTTTTCCGTTGGTTTTGTTTTCCTTAACAGACTACCCTTGTGGATAAGTCCTTGTCAACTGTTTTCAGAGAAATTTTTCAATTCCCACTTGACTTATTAATTTTGCCCATGAATGGGCACTGTTAAACCAAAATGTTTAATTGTGGATCCAGATTCAAAGGAATACATGGATCAGGGCGCCCAGTACGCCCGCCACCACCACGACGACCCATGGCGGAGTTTTCTTGAACTGGAGCAGCCAGAAACAGAGTGCCGCAACTGCAACATCCCAAACCGAGAAGATCGAGCTCGGGATGACCGGATTAATCAGAGCCGCCGCAAGAATCCCCACGACTGCGGCATTGACGCCGACCAGCGCCGCCCTCAGCCAGGTTTTCTTGCGGAGTACCGACCAGAACGGCAGTGTTCCGATCACGAGGAGGAACGACGGCAGGAACATCGCGACAACCGCGACGAGCGCGCCTGGCACGCTATCCATGATCATTCCTATGTATGCCGCAAGCGTAAAGAGCGGCCCCGGTACGGCCTGCGCGGCACCGTAGCCCGCGATGAATGTCTCAGCGTCCATGTATCCCTGCGGCACCACTTCCCGCTCAAGCATCGGAAGGACGACATGACCGCCGCCGAAGACGATCGAGCCGACACGGTAGAAGATATCGGTGATCGACACGAGAATATGATCAGTGGTCTGCCGGAGCAGAGGCAAAAGCGCGAGCAGGGCGAAGAACAGCCCCCATGCTGCCGCACCAGCCTTTTTCCCGATTGGCATCGGAATGGTCGCTTCTTCCCCGCCGTTCCCTTCCTGGCGATTCCGATATAGGATATAACCGATGAGACCGGCCAATACGATGATGCCGATTTGTCCCCAAGCGGTCGGCACCAGAAGAACGCCGGCCGCTGCAAGCGCGGCAAGCACCATCCTCGGCAAATCAGGCGTCAGGTTCTTTCCCATCCCGATGAGCGCGTGGAGGATGATCGCGACCGCGACGATCTTGAGGCCGCGGATCCAGCCGGTGTCAAACGGAACATCACCAGCAACAAGATATGCAAACAGCATGAGAATGATGACAGATGGTATCGTAAAACCGAACCAGGACAGCATCGCACCTCCGATGCCGCCGCGGATCAGGCCGACTCCGATGCCGACCTGAGAGCTTGCCGGCCCGGGAAGAAACTGGCACAGCGCAACAAGATCCGCATAGGCCCTGTCATCGAGCCACTGCCGTTTTTTCACATATTCGTCCCTGAAGTATCCGAGATGGGCGGCAGGCCCTCCGAACGACGTCAGACCCAGTTTGAGCGACGCCGACAAGATTTCGCCATACCGCCCTCTTTCCTTCTTTTCCATACAAAAACTCCTTCCAAAAAAGATGTCCACCCTATCCTAACGGACTCTGTCCGGGAGGTGGAGCATCTTAACACACTCTTAACAAAACTGTCCTTTTATCGGTCCGCACGGATCACCGCGACTTTCAGATAATCGGATTCCGGTGAATTCTTCGGCGTGCGGAAATCAGCCGGAAGCCGGTACTCCTTCAGGATACGGTAACTTCTGCCGCTTGCCTTAAACGCCTTGTCGATGAAGGTCTTGAACTTTTTCATTCCAAATCCGGCATGGTTCGTCGAGGCGATCACGATGCCGCCCTTTCCCGTGATGGCAAGAACGTCCTCCAGCAGACCGGCATAGTCTTTCGCAGCGCTGAACGTGCGCTTTTTGGACCGTGCAAAGCTCGGCGGATCCAGGACGACCAGGTCGAACTCAAGCCCCTTCCGCCCGGCATACCGGAAATAGTCAAACACATCCATCACGACAATATCCTGTGCCTCATAGTCGATGCCGTTGACGGCGAACTGCTCAATCGTCTTTGGCAGGCTCCTTTTTGCAAGATCGACACTGACCGTTCCCTCAGCACCGCCGAGGACCGCCGCAACCGAAAATGCCCCTGTATAGGAAAAGGTATTGAGCACTTTGCGGCCCGCCGCATATTCGTCCCGGATCGCCTTCCGGACATCCCGCTGGTCCAGGAAAATCCCTGTCATCGCCCCGTCATTCAGGTCCACGGCAAAGTTCATTCCGTTTTCTTTCACGATCAATGGAAACTCAGGCTTGTCACCCAAGACAAAATCGTCCTGCTCCATATACTGGCCTTTCAGGTCGAACCGCTTTTTCTCGTGGACCGAACGGACTTCCGGCATTTCTTTCAGGGATTCGTAGACATATTTGCGCATCGAATAGATGCCTTCGCTGTACCAGCTCACCATCCAGTGGCCGGCATAGTGGTCAATCGTCATCCCGCCGATGCCGTCGCCCTCCCCGTTGAACACACGGAACGCCGTTGTGTCCGGGTCTTCAAAAAACGGCTTCCGGCGGTCCGCCGCCTCACGGATTTTCCGGGAGAAAAAAGCCATGTCTATGGTTTCCCGCTCATCGCGGGAGAGCACCCATCCTGCGCCTTTGTTCTGAAGACCGTGATAGCCTGTGGCTACATACCTGCCCGACGGATCCTCCAGACGGATCAACGTCCCCTCAGCTCCGAATAAAGACGGGTTCCGTACGGCATCCTTCGGTATAACCGGCTGTCCGGCACGGATCGCCTCTGCTGTTGTTGCATCCACTTTTACACTGATCATGTTCATTATTCCAACTCCATATTCCGGTTTTCCCCATTATCGCACGCCTGCACAAAATAGACGAATTTGCGGAGGCTGGAAGGATTTTATGATTGTCTTTTTGCGGGTGCAGATTTATCATTGAAAGTAACTCACTATTTTTTACATTCACAGGAGGTGTACACTTTGTCCTCCCCCTCATTCGGGTCATGGACAAAGGAGTTATTTGGACATTGCCATACGATTGGCAGCATTTGCTGCCTTAATCGCCTTCACCGCGTTTTTTGTCGCGAGTGAATTCGCAATTGTGAAAGTCAGGACGACCCGCATCGACCAGCTGATCGCCGAAGGAAACCGAAAAGCCGTTCGGGCGAAGAAAGTCATCTCCAACCTGGATGAATATCTTTCCGCCTGCCAGCTCGGTATTACGATCACTGCACTCGGTTTGGGTTGGCTCGGGGAACCGACAGTGGAGAGGCTGCTCCACCCCCTTTTCGATCGCTTTAACATTGAGGGGAACGTCTCCTCACTGCTTTCGTTTATCATCGCATTCTCGGTAGTAACGTTCCTGCACGTGGTTGTCGGGGAACTTGCACCGAAGTCGATTGCCATCCAGAAGGCGGAAGCGATCACCCTGAGCTTTTCCGGTCCTCTCGTCGCTTTCTACCGGCTCATGTATCCGTTCATCCATACGATGAACGGTACTGCACAATGGCTGATCCGCCTGTTTGGTTTCAAGCCGATGTCGGAATCCGAAGAAGCGCACTCCGAGGAAGAATTGCGGATGATTCTCTCAGACAGTCTGAAAAGCGGAGAAATCAACCAGTCCGAATATAAATATGTAAACAAGATCTTCGAGTTTGATGACCGGATCGCCCGTGAAATCATGGCTCCACGGACAGAGATGATGACTGTCGAACAGGACATGACACTCCGGGAAGTTCTGGATGTTATGGGTGTCGAGCAGTACACACGCTACCCGGTGACGGATGGCGACAAGGACCATATCATCGGCCTGATCAACATGAAGCATCTCCTCACCGCCTATATCAAAGATCCGGCAGCCGGCGACCGTCCGGTGACCGACTTTCTGCAGCCGATCATCCGGGTAATTGAATCGATCCCCATCAGCGAATTGCTTCTTAAAATTCAGCGTGAACGGATCCATATGGCCGTGCTCATGGATGAATACGGCGGCACGAGCGGTCTTGTCACGATCGAAGATATCCTCGAAGAGATTGTCGGAGATATCCAGGATGAGTTTGACGTCGATGAGGTGCCAGATGTTCAGACAATCGGCGAAGGTCATTATATCTTCGATGCAAAAATGCTCATTGAGGAAGTAAACGACATCCTCGGCATCCACATCGATGAAGAGGACATCGATACAATCGGCGGCTGGTTCATGGCCAAGCGCTTTGATATTGTCAAGGGCGAAAAGATCCTCGAGCAGGGCTATGAGTTCCTCGTCAAAGACATGGAAGGCCACCATATCCTCTACATCGAAGTACAAAAAGTTGAAAGCGAACCTGAACCGCTGGCGGCTGAAGATGCCGCCGCTGCGGAGTTCTGATTTGCTCCCGGAAGCCCTGCTTCCGGGAGTTTTTTGTGTACACCGGGTGCATTACAGCATCCCGTTTACCGGTCAAGGGAGGCTTCCTATTTTAAGTTTCCGCCGGGAAAACATCCAGTGGAAAATTGGGGTATACTGAACAATCTGGAGGTGGGAACATGGACCTTTATTCAAACCTTAAACAGGGAGAACGCGGGGCCTGGGTCAGCATCATCAGTTATGTTGTGCTGAGCACCGTCAAGTTCATCGCCGGTGTCGCCGGATCGTCCGAGGCACTGAAGGCGGATGCGCTTAACAATACGACAGACGTGATCGCCTCTGTGGCGGTACTGATCGGGCTTCGTATCTCCCAGAAGCCGCCGGATGACAATCACCGATACGGCCATCTCCGTGCCGAAACGATTGCCTCCCTTATCGCCTCCTTTATCATGGCGGCTGTCGGGCTGGAGGTGCTGACAGACGCCATCGGTTCCATCTATAGTGAAGAAGCACAGACGCCTTCCCCATTTACCGCCTTTGTCGCACTCGCAAGCGGGATCGTCATGTATGGCGTGTATCGGTACAATCTTAGGCTGTCCAAAAAAATCGGAAGTTCTGCGCTCAGGGCTGCTGCACTCGATAACCGCTCCGACGCCCTCGTAAGTCTGGGTGCAGCTGCCGGGATTGGCGGAGCCATATTCGGCTTCCCGGTGATCGATACGATCACAGCACTGATTATCGCCCTGCTAATCCTGCTGGCTGCGGCATCGATTTTCAAGGAAGCCGTCTACACGCTCACAGACGGATTTGACGAAGAAGAAGGAGAAGCGCTCGCCCACCTGGCCACTTCCGTTCCTGGGGTGATTCGCCTAAAGGACTTTAAGGGACGGATGCACGGCAATATGATCTTCATCGACCTGACTGTCACTGTCGATCCTTCATTAGATGTCGTTGAAAGTCACCGAATCACCGAGCAGATCGAACGAAGGCTGCAGAAAGTGAAGCCGCTATCCACCGTGCTCGTCCACATCGAGCCGGAATTTCAAAAAAAGCCATGAACCCTTGGGGATCATGGCTTTATCTAAAGGTGAAAACAAAACAAATTGAAGAATAAACAGTCGGCCGCCATCGTTTACCGATCTGCTATGTTACGAAGACATCAGATACGTCACGACCACTCCAATCGCCAAACCGGCCAACACCGCGACTCCGTACAAACAAAACCTCCCTTTTGACAAGACGATCGCCCCCTTTTCGTCTTCTATCCTATGCACGCAGTTCACCAATTCATGTTTGGGGGTAGAACACGCGTGACCATTCCGGAATGTATGTGAAACCTTTCGTGCGCATAGTCGTATTAAGGTTGGAAACATTCTGAAATCACATGGAATGTCTCTGAATGGGCATCTGGGAAGATGCGAGAACGAAAAGGGGGTTTTTATATTGCATGACGTCGTGGATCAGCGCAGGGTCATTTCCTTCACGATTGCCATCATCCTGTTCATCCTGGCCTTTTTGGGGCCTGCCGCGATTCTTCTGCCGCTGAAAACAGGTTTCATCACACGGGAAGCGGAACTGATCGGCACCAGCGGCTGGTCGCTTATCACGGGGGGCATCGGTTTTCTCGCCCTCGCTGCCGTTTTCGTCCTGTTTGCCGTGATGGAGGACAAAAAGAAGAAATGGACAATGTCGCTTGCCCTTTTCGCAGTGGGCGTGGCAGGTATCCTGCTTACTGTGAAGGACTACTATTATTACACGTCCGAGCATTTTGTCATTAACGGTCCGTTCACCCTGACAACTGAGACTTATGAGTGGTCAGACTTTGAAAGTGTCACGGAGAATCTGGCCAAGGAAGGCGGAACCCTGTTCGTCGAGTCCCTGGAATTTAAGATGAAAGACGGAAACACCTATCAATTCGACCGGGGCAGGATGCTTCAGCTGTATCAGCCGATCGTCGGTGCTGTCACGGCAAGCGGAGGCGAACATATCCGGAACGGGGGCTGATGTTCCCCGAAATACCAAAAAGCCCGGGAATATAGCCCCGGGCTTTTCCTTTACCGAAGATCAGGAGTTGTCGTTTTCCTCATCGGTTTCATTCAGCATATCTTGGTCATCAGTCGTGTCATCCGTATTGACGTCATTCTCATCGTCATCTTTTGATTCCGTATCGGTATTGGTTTCCGAATCTGTATCGTCATTTACATCGGTGTCTTCTCCATTGTCCATTCCTTCACCGGTACCGCCGTCTCCGGCAGGTGCCTGCTCTTCAACCGGCTCCTCTTCGTTGACATCCATGTCGTCATCATCGTTATCCCCGCCGCCGCATGCGGCAAGCATACCGGCAGACAGGAAAGCCGCTGCACCTAGTTTCAGCCACTTGCTCGTTTCCATGATGTATTCCTCCTTGTAACTGTTCTGTGCCCACTCATCCTTACCCGAACAGGGATTGGTTAACCTCCTTTTTTCATCAGGAGCATGACCAATAGAAAAAAAGAGCCTCCGTTGCAAGGCTCTCAGACATTTGTTAAGTTACCGTAAATTAAACAAGCATCCGTTTCGGGGCTCTCTTTCTTGTTCAGTCTTTTTTATATTCCACCCGGTACACATCGTGTCGCCGGTCCTTCAGCTGCTTGACGGTGCCGTCCTGCCGCTGGCGCCGCAGGATCTCGAGATCGACATCCCCGATCAGCACCATTTCGACGTTGGCATTGGTCTCGCCGACGATGCCGTCTCGGGCAAATTCAAAGTCGGAAGGCGCGAAGATCGCCGACTGGGCGTATTGGATGTCCATGTTCTCGGTCTGCGGCAGGTTGCCGACTGTTCCCGAGATGACGGTGTACACCTGATTCTCCACGGCCCGGGCCTGTGCACAGTAACGGACGCGCAGGTACCCCTGACGGTCCTCCGTATTAAATGGCGTAAAGATGATATTTGCCCCCCTGTCTGTCGCGATGCGCGCCAGTTCAGGGAATTCGATATCATAGCAGATCTGGATGGCGATCTTGCCGCAGTCGGTATCAAACACGCGGACTGCGTCACCTGCCGAGATCCCCCACCATTTCCGTTCGTTCGGCGTAATGTGAATCTTATACTGCTTTTCTATCGAGCCGTCGCGGCGGAACAGGTAAGCGATGTTGTAGATTTCCTCGTCCTCTTCCTTAACGAAGTGGGAACCGCCGATGATGTTGACGTTATAACGCACGGCAAGGTCCGTGAAGAGCTCGATGTATTCCTCGGTGTAGTCGGTCATTTTGCGAACTGCGATGCTCGGGACGGGCTCGTCCAGGAATGACATCAGCTGGGTCGTGAAGATTTCCGGGAAGACGACAAAGTCGGAATAGGCATCCGACGCGACATCCACGAAATACTCCACCTGGCCGGCCAGGTCCTCAAAGCCGGAAATCTGACGCATTTGGTATTGGACCACGCAGATCCGGACCGGATAGCTCGTCTTGAAGTGGCGCTTGGACTGCGGCTTGTAGTCGATGTTGTTCCATTCCATGAGCGTCGCATACTTGCGCGACGCCTTGTCGTCCGGCAGATAGTCCGGGTTGACCCGCATGAGCGTGAAGTCGTTCATCAGTTGGAACGAAAGCACCGGATCATAGATTTTGTGGCGGGATACAGCATCCACATACTCGCGCGATGTCATTTCTTTCTCGTATTTGTAGTAGTTCGGGATCCGCCCTCCGATGACGATCGACTTCAAGTTGAGTGCACGGGCAAGATCCTTGCGTGCTTCATACAGGCGCTGGCCGACACGCATCCTCCGGTAATCCGGATGGACCATCACTTCAATCCCGTACAGGTTATAACCGTCCGGATTGTGATTGGTGATGTAACCCTCATCGGTCACATCGTCCCATGTATGCCGGTCGTCGTATTCATCAAAGTTAATGATCAGGCTTGAACAGGATCCGATGATTTCACCGTCGAGCTCCGCCACGAACTGACCTTCCGGGAAAATGTTCAGATGGCTTTCAAGATGTTCTCTTTCCCAGGGATCCATTCCGGGGAAACATTCGTCCTGCATCTTCAGGATCGGTTCAATATCGTCACGGGTCATCTCGCGGATGACCATGCTTTTTTCAAAGGATGACAAATCAAATTGCTCCGACATGACAGAGCCCCCTTTCATTCCATTGAGCCTATTATACGCTGTGATGGCCACTCTGGAAAACTCTATCTCTTTTCCCCGGAATACCAGATAATAAACGCTTCTTGCGGAAGATTGTCACCGTTCCGCACAGCTTCGGGACAAAATCATTGTCAAGCCGGGAACACACAACCTATAATCAGAATGAAATCAAATGTCAGGAGCGCGTTCCATGGAAAAACGCCTTGAAAATATGCTGCTCGCCATCTGGACTGTATCACTTGTCGCGACGGCCGGATCCCTCTACTTCTCGGAGGTCCGCGGATACATCCCGTGTGAGATGTGCTGGTATCAGAGGATTCTGATGTATCCGATTGTGGTCATCGGTGCGGTCGCCTATTTCCGAAAGGACTTTCGGGCAGCCGCCTATACCCTTGCGCTGTCGGTCATCGGCGGTCTGATCTCGCTCTACCATTATGGGATCCAGAAGCTTCCTGCGCTCCAGGAATCCGCACCTTCCTGCGGACAGGTCAGCTGCACGGGTGCCTACATCAACTGGTTTGGGTTTGTAACGATCCCGTTCCTTGCCCTGACCGCATTCATCATCATCGCTGTCATCAGTTTACTCATGCTGAAGCGGCAGAAGGAGACGAATTAATTTCCCATGAAAAAACTGCTTATCATCGGAGGCGCGGTCATCGTCGTATTCGCAATGATCATTTTCCTCACAAACCAATCCAACAAGTCCAAGCTTGAAAACAGCCCATACGGGGACAAGAAGCTGGATCAGGCGACCATCGACCAGCTGGATGACGAGAACTACCAGAACATCATCCTCCCTGACGAACTGGAAGCGAAAATCGAATCCGGCGAGCCGGTCACCGCTTATTTCTTCAGCCCGACCTGCCAGTACTGCAAGGAGATGACGCCGCGCCTTATGCCGATTGCAGAAGACATGGACGTCCAGATTGACCAGTTCAACCTCCTCGAATACGAAGACGGATTTATCCAGTATCAGATCGAAGCGACTCCGACCCTGATCCACTTTGAAGACGGTGTGGAAGTTGAACGAATGGTCGGTGCCCAGCCGAATGAAAACATTGAAGCCTTCCTGAACGAACACGCCAAATAATCCAAAGCCGCGCGGCAAGCGCGGCTTTTTTTCAAGAGGTGAACACATGGAATTATTCAACTATTCGATTGAAGAAGAAGGACTGTCTGTCGAGAAACTCCTGAGGGACCGATGGCGTCTCGGCCGCAAGACGGTGCACGAGCTGCGCATGGCGGACGCGGTGAAACTGCCGGACGGCGGACGGGTCCGCTGGAATGAACTGCTCCCGGCCGGTACGGCCCTCTCCATCCGCTTGCCCGAAGCCGTATCGGATTACGTCCCGGAAATGGGTGAGCTAGACGTGATCCACGAAGACCCTCACTGTCTTGTCGTCCATAAGCCTGCTTCCCTGGCCGTCCATCCGAATGACTCCGGCGGAACCGGCACACTCATGAACCGCGTCATTGCCCGGTTCGGTCCCTACGTGGAACACGTGCACCGCCTCGACAAGGGGACATCCGGGCTGGTTCTGATTGCGCGGCACCCGGTGGCAAAGGCCGTGTTCGACCGGATGCTCGAGGAAAAGGCGATCCGTCGCACGTATATGGCGGAAACGCCAGGACCATTTAACAAGCGGAGCGGGACCATCTCTGCTCCGATCGGACGGGACCGCCATCATGCCACCCGCAGACGGGTCTCTCCTTCCGGCCAGCAAGCGGTCACCCATTATGAAGTGATCAGCGCAAAAGACGGCACGAGTATCGTGCAGCTCGAGCTCGATACCGGCCGCACCCATCAGATCCGTGTCCATCTGGCACATCTCGGCCATCCGATCATCGGAGATGTCTTGTATGGCGGCCATACTGCCGGAGGTTGGTACAGGCTCCACGCAGCAAGGCTCGCCTTTATCCATCCGTTTACCGGCAAGCCGCTCGACATCGAAGACACTGTAAAGCCTGAATGGCTTCCATAAAAAAGACAGGGCGGATTTCCTCCGCACCTGTCTTTTCTTATGTCAGAAATCCATATGGTCCGGGTCTTTACCGGTGCGCTCGTTCCGGTTCAGCGCATCCAACTGCTGCATCTCTTCATCAGAAAGAGAAAAGTCGAATACATCCGCATTTGAACGGACCCGCTCCGGACGGACAGATTTTGGGATGACGATGATGTCATGCTGAAGGTGCCAGCGGATCACCGTCTGGGCAGGCGTCTTGCCGTGGGCTTCTGCTATGCGCATGACGACCGGTTCCTCCATCAGCTTCCCCCGTGCAAGCGGCGACCAGGCCGTTACGGCGATGTCTTCTTCCTGGCAGAATTCGCGGAGAGGCTCCTGGCTCAGGTAAGGATGAAGCTCGATCTGGTTCACCATCGGTTTCACGTTGGCCTTCGCAAAGACGGCCTCCAGATGATGGCGGTGGTGGTTCGAGACACCCGGCACACGGATCAGTTTTTCTTCGTAGAGGCGTTCAATCGCCCGGTATGTATCCGCGAACTTCCCTTCCACCGGCCAGTGCGTGAGATACAGGTCAAGATAGTCCATCTTCAGATTCTCCAGCGTCTTCTCGAATGCGCGGAGTGTCTCATCGTAACCCTGGTCAGTGTTCCATACCTTGGACGTGATGAAGATTTCTTCACGATTCACGCCGGATGCCCGGACCGCTTCGCCGACCTGGACCTCGTTGCCGTACAGGGAAGCCGTGTCGATGGCAAGATAACCCGCCTCAAGTGCTGCCGTCATGGCTTCGACCGCCTCTTCCGGCTCTGTCATCTTATACACGCCCAGGCCGAGGCGCGGCATTTCCACACCATTGGCAAGCGTTTTCTTCGATTGCAGATTCAGTTCCATGCCATTCCCTCCTTTTGATTCCCTTCCATTTTATCGGAGCACATCATTGAAATCGACTGTTCTGACTTAAAATTTTCAGTTGAAATCTGCCTGTAAAACGAATATTATGTTGGATGGCTCTCTTTTTCGTTCGTGTTTCCAAAGGAGGAATATCCATGTTCCATTTAAAACAGCATGGTACATCTGTAAAAACTGAAGTTCTGGCAGGCATGACGACTTTTCTGACGATGGCCTACATCGTCATCGTCAACCCGATCATCCTGGCCGATGCAGGTGTTCCGTTTGACCAGGTGTTCATGGCGACGATCATTGCGTCTGTCATCGGAACCCTATGGATGGCGCTTTTCGCCAACTATCCGATTGCCATCGCACCCGGCATGGGGCTGAACGCCTACTTCACTTCTGTCATCATCGCCTCAGACGGTGCGCTTGATTATACGGCAGCCTTCTCTGCCGTCTTTGTTGCAGGCATCCTGTTTGTCATTCTGTCGCTCACGCCGATCCGCGAGAAACTGATTGAGGCGATCCCTGAAAACCTGAAGCATGGCATCACTGCCGGAATCGGACTCTTTATCGCTTTTATCGGTCTCCGGCTTTCCGGGATTGTCGCGCACCATGAAACCAATCTGGTGAAACTCGGTGACCTGACGTCCCCGCCTGTCCTGCTTTCTCTTTTCGGGCTGATCATCACAGTCGTCCTGATGGCGAGGAATGTATACG
This sequence comes from Bhargavaea cecembensis, assembly GCF_001619585.1. Taxonomy (GTDB): domain Bacteria; phylum Bacillota; class Bacilli; order Bacillales_A; family Planococcaceae; genus Bhargavaea; species Bhargavaea cecembensis_A. The sequence goes on along the minus strand of NZ_LQNT01000013.1, from coordinate 15,052 downwards.
GAGCCATCTTCATCGGCATGGCCGTCACCGGCATCGTCGCCTACCTGACAGGCCAACTCCGTTTCACGGACGGGCTTGTGAAGATGCCGCACCTGCCTGAAGGACTGATCGTCTGGAATCCGATTGATGCATTTGGAGATGTCATCTCCCATGGTCTTTACGGAGTGGTCTTCGCCTTCCTTATGGTGACACTTTTTGATACGACCGGCACGATGCTCGGGGTCGCACGCCAGGCGGGACTGATCAAAAACGGCAAGATGCCGAGGGTCCGTCCTGCCCTGCTCGCCGATTCTGTTGCCGCGACTGCCGGCGCGATGTTCGGGACCAGCCCGACATCCGCATATGTGGAATCTTCATCGGGCGTGGCTGTCGGTGGACGGACCGGGCTCACGACTGTAACGGTCGGTGTTCTCTTCATCGTTGCATCGTTCTTCGGCCCGCTTGTCGGCTCGCTGTCCGGGGTCGCCGCAATCACCGCTCCCGCACTGATCATTGTCGGCAGCCTGATGATCGGCATCGTCAAGGAAATCGAATGGGAGTCGTTCGACGAGGCGTTTCCTGCTTTCCTGATCATCCTCACGATGCCGCTCACCTCGAGCATCGCCACAGGAATTGCGCTCGGGTTCATCTCCTATCCGATCATCAAGATCGTCAAGGGCAGGTGGCGCGATGTCCATCCGCTTCTCTATCTGTTTGCGGTCATGTTCGCCTATCAGCTGCTGTTCCTGCCGCATTAAGGGGAAGTAAAGTGTCTCGGCAATCCACCGGATTTACGCTGCGGGTCCTCGCTTACCGCGGGCGTTGCTTTAGCCTCCTCGAGCTTCGCTCTGCGGGGTCTTCAGCTAACGCTTTTCCCACAGGTGTCTCGGACCCTCCTCTACAATCCTCATACTATTAAAATTAGAATGAATCGAGAACAATCTGCTTTCCGAACTTCACACATAATAAAACATATTGAAAAACGGCAACGGTCCGAGCCTCCTGAGAGGTTTCTGAACCGTTGCCGTTTTGTTTGTTTATTTTCCGGGTCTGTATGATGCTTGGCGCTGCTTTTTCTTTAATGTCCATGCCACAAATGTCGCGATAATGGCGTAAATGACGAAGACGGCTGCGGTCAGCCATGGGGACAGCGTAAAGAGCAGATACAGCTGGACAAGCGCCGCAAGCAATGCGGTGATCAGCATGGCCAGTCCGGCTTTCCTGTTTCTCTGGTATAGCGATATGAAGATGGCCCCGAAGATGCCGCCCGAGATGAGCGCAAGTCCGAGGAGCATCACAGTAATCATAGAGTTCATACGTGTACGAGTCTCCCTATATGATGGTCAGCGATCAATAGTGCTGTTTCGGGCGCGACGTGACGGCCTGGATGATGAGCAGCACTGCGGACACCGCATGCATGAACCAGCCCAGGAATGGAATCCATGCAATGGCACTTGTTACGAGGCCGACAATGGAACCGGACTTTGCAGAAAAGTCACGAATGGCCAGGATGAGCGTGATGGCATGAAGGACGAACATGACACCGAGCAATGAATATCCCGAGCCCATGACATAAAGCCCGCCCAGAAATGGGATGGCGAGAAAGGTCTCTCCAAGCCCCGTGACCCAGCGCATGATGGTGGATGCTCTCATGAGTGATCCCTGCTTTCGTTTAGTCTTATTAGTCTTAACTGTAATACGGCCGTACAGGCCGAAAGTTTCATTCTGTATGATGATTTCGTGACGGATTTTTGGCGATTCCCGGCGAACGGCGCCACTGTCCTCCCGCCCCCATTTTCTTTTTATCCCGGATGCGTTATACTGAGGGAAGATCGAACTTCGAACCAGGAGGTAACGATATGAACACTCTCTTGATCCTTGGTGTGACTTTCGCTTTCCTTTCCGCTATGTTCACAGGCGGTTATGAGGACAAGCCCGGCACAGCAAAAGATAACAAAGCGAGCCGAAGCTGAGAAAATGGGACTGCCGTTCAGGCAGTCCCTTTTTGTATGCGCAATTCCCTACCGGAGGCCCGGGAAGCCCTGCTGGCGCAACGCCTCAAAGACGAGGACCGCCGCCGTGTTCGACAAATTGAGCGAGCGGATATGATCGTTCATCGGGATGCGAAGGCAGCGCTCCGGATGGGCGGCAAGCAGGTCCTTCGGCAGGCCGGTTGTCTCTTTTCCGAAGATGAAGAAGATGTCCCGCTCCGGATCCGAGTAGTCCCGGTCGGCATAGTTCCCTTCACCGAATTTCGTCAGATAGTAATAATCACCGTCGGGATAGGCGGAAAACAATTCTTCGATCCGGTCATGGTACTCCAGGTCGACATGCTCCCAGTAATCAAGCCCGGCACGCTTCAGCATCCGGTCATCCGTCGAAAAACCGAGCGGACGGACAAGATGCAGGCGGGTCCCGGTGCCCGCACAGGTGCGGGAGATGTTCCCGGTGTTTGCAGGGATGAGCGGTTCATGTAAAACGACGTGAATCATTCGTGCACTTCCTTCTTCTGGTCTGCGATGTGGCGGAGCGCGCCCCGGATCTCCTCCAGGACCTCCTCTTCCTTTTCTCGTGATTCGGCATGATGCAGAGCGGTCTCCGCTTCCTCAGTGCCGATTTTCCCGAGCGCATAGGCAGAGGCGCCCCGCATATACGGCCTGACATCCTCGCGGAGGACGCGGGAGAGTTCCGGCAGTGCCGACTGTTCCCTGAAATGGCCGAGTGCATAGATAGCGTTTCGCTGGATCGGGTTTTTCCCGCGCCAGGAACCCGACATATGGCCAAACGTTTCCTTGAACTCCCGGTTCGACAGGTTTAGGAGCGGTTCGAGAAGCGGCTTCGCCAGTTCCGGATCGGGGCGGAACGCCTCGTGGATCCGGTTGTGCATGCCCTTGTTTTTCGGGCAGATCGTCTGGCAGGTGTCACATCCGTACACCCGGTTGCCGATTTCGGTACGGAACTCTTCCGGAAGACTGCCTTTTGTCTGTGTAAGGAAAGCGATGCAACGCTGTGCGTCCAGCCTGCCTCCTTCGATCAGGGCACCGGTGGGGCAGATGTCGAGGCAGAGCGTACAGTCTCCGCACCCGTCTTCGATCGGTTCATCCGGCTCAAAGGGAATGTTCGTGATCATCTCCCCGAGGTAGACGTATGAACCGAATTCCGGCGTGATGATCGAACAGTTTTTCCCCGACCACCCGATGCCGGCCCGCTCCGCCACCGCACGATCAACGAGCTCTCCTGTGTCGACCATGGACCGGAGACGGGCATCCGGAACCCGCTCCAGGATGAAGGCTTCGAGAAGGGCAAGTTTTTCCCTGAGGACGTCGTGGTAGTCCTGTCCCCAGGAGGCGCGGCAGAACATTCCCCGCCTTGCGCCTTTCTTCCCCTTCGGCGCGTCATCCAGCTTCGAGGGATAGGCGACCGCGATGGCGATGATGCTCTCCGGCTCTTCCAGAAGCAGTGCCGGATCGGTCCGTTCATCCAGCGATCCTTTTTCAAAGCCCGATTGGAAGCCCGACTCCTGTTGGCGACGGAGCCGGTTCTTCATCTCCCGGAACGGATCGGCGGTTGTGAATCCGATCTTGTCGATGCCCGCCTCCCGCGCGAACGCGCGCAGCTCCCGCTGCAGTGTGACGGTATCCATAGGGACTGCCCCTTTCTGTTGTGTTACGATATATGAAAAGTCACAAAATACAGGTGATGGACATGAAAATTACAGCAGATCAGTCTTTGTTTGAAACAGTGCCGGATCTGAAATTCGGCATCCTCCATTATAACAGAATCAGCACCTCTGACGCTCCCGGAATGCTAAAGGGCCGGATCGGCTACTTTTACCAGGAGATGCAGATCGACCTGGAAGACAAGAACGTGACAGACATCCCGGGGATCGCCGAATGGCGCAAAGTATGGAAAGCATTCGGAAAGGACCCGGGCCGCTACCGCCCTTCTGCCGAGGCACTGATCCGCCGCGTGAAAAAAGGCCAAGTGCCGGGCGAGATCAATCTCGGCGTGGACCTGAATAACTTCTTCTCTGTCCGTGAAGGCATCCCGTGCGGTCTGTACGACCTGTCTGCTGTCACAGGTGATGTGGCGATCCGCAAAGGATCAGTGGAAGACGAATACGAAGGCCTGAACGGAAGGGTCAACAGCCTCGAGAATCTCCTGCTCACTTCCGATGAACAGGGTCCGTTCGGCAGCCCATTTGTCGACTCCGGGAGGACCGCGGTCACGGAACAGACAACGGAAGCGCTCCATGTTCTGTACATCCAGCCCTCCATGACGGTCGAAGAAGCGAAAGTGCTGCTGGAGGAAACAGGCATCTTCTTCACTTCCGCAACAGGCGGAGGATTCACGGGTGAGATTTTACATGCCGGGAACCGATCCGCTGAAATCTGAGTGGGAACCCGAATAGGCAACATCATTCATCTAATGAAACGGATGACCGGTCACCCTTCGCGTTGTGCCCGCCGTCCTTGACCAACCGCAGCAAACATGGAAAGCCCCGCTCCGCTTCGGCGGAACGGGGCTCTTTATGGTTTTTTGTCTGCTTACAACAATGCCGATGCCTCCCCACAGAAAGTTTGGCATCGGCATGTCTTGCTTATAACGTGGCCTGGTTAAACCCGGATACATCCTCGTCCAGCAGGATTCCCGTCCCCCGCTTCTTGTGTGCGGAGATGAAGAACGTTGCCGTGACGAACAGGGTCGCAATGGTGCCGCCGATATAGGATAGGGTCAAGTCAATGCCGAAGCCCATCGTCGGCTCGAACAGGATATAGACGAAAACCATGGACGTCATAAAGATTGCCGGGATCGTCGCAATCCAATGGTTCTTATGCTGCAGGAACAGGTACATCGCGCCGACCCAGAGGGCAATCATCGCAGTCACTCCATTTGCCCACGAGAAATAACGCCAAAGCAGGTTAAAGTCAATCTTCGTCAGGACAAAGGAAATGACAAACAGCGGGATCGCGATCCAGAGGCGGCTCAGAATCTTTGCCTGTCCGATTTTAAAGTAATCAGCGATGATCATACGCGCAGCACGGAATGCGGTATCGCCGGAAGTGATCGGAAGAACAATTACGCCAAGGACTGCCAGGGTTCCGCCGAAGGCGCCCAGCATCATGATTGATACATCGCTCACCACCGCTGCGGGGCCGCCGGCAGCAAGAAGTTCGTTTAGTCCGCCGTAGCCGCCGAACAGGCTCATTGCAGCAGCCGCCCAAATCATGGCAATGATGCCTTCAGCAATCATCATGCCATAGAAAATCTTGCGTCCTTCCTTTTCTTTCTTCGTCGTCCTCGAAATGATCGGCGTCTGCGTCGCGTGGAATCCGGACAGTGCGCCGCATGTAATCGTGAAGAAAAGCAGCGGGAAGATCGGCAGCTCACCCGGATGCATGTTGGTGAAGGAAAGCTCAGGAATCGGGGCTCCCGTTACCACAAGACCGATTCCAACACCCACGGATGAGACCACGAGCAGTGCACCGAACCATGGATAGAATCGCCCGATAATCTTATCGATCGGAAGCAATGTCGCCAAAATGTAGTACAGGAAGATGATTCCGACAAGAATGCCGAGAGCAACTTTGCCGTCAAAGATGATGTTGAGCAACATCGCCGGAGACGTGACGAACACAGTACCAACCAGGATGAGCAGAAGCAACGCAAAGATGTTGACGACATGCTTCATGAAATTGCCCAGGAACTTGGACGCCAGCTCCGGAAGATGGGCCCCTTTATTCCGGATCGAAATCATTCCCGTCAAATAATCATGGACCGCCCCTGCAAAAATACAGCCAACGACAATCCAGATGAATGCAACCGGACCATAAAGGGCCCCCGCAATGGGACCGAACACCGGGCCTGTCCCGGCGATGTTCAACAGCTGGATCAGCGAGTTCTTTGGAGTCGACATCGGTACATAGTCCACGCCGTCCGCGTTGACATAGGCCGGTGTCGGCCGTTCATTTTTTGGGCCGAAGACTTTCTCGACATATTTCCCGTATGTAAAATAACCAACGATCAACAGCAAGATGCTCAGAAAAAAAGTAATCATCTGTCATTCCCCTTATCTCTGTTGTATGACAAAATTCTATCACTTATAACAGATTACGCAAGAATATTTTATAAAATAGCAATCATTTAAGTAATCCATAGGATGAACCGATCTCCAGAAACGACTAAACGGCCCCAGTCCCCTGCATACAGGACTGAAGCCGTTTTTTAATATTCCGTGTCGCCCGGATGCAGGCCCAACATAAGCAGGATTGATCAATCTTCATGAATGGGTATTGCCGGGAGCTTTTTCAGCCGGAGCGCAAGGATCAAGCCGGCTGCCGAGAGGACGCCTCCTACCAGGAAAGCGACACGGACGCCGGTCATGAGCGCATCCGGCGGAGGATCCGGCAGCGGCTGGATCGCGGCAGCCGTGCCGGTCATGACGGACACGAGAAGAGCTGTGCCGATCGATCCCCCGATCTGCCGGAACGTATTGTCCATCGCCGTGCCGTGGGCGATCAGGTGCCGGGGCAACGAATTGATCCCCGCCGTACTCAGCGGCATCATCAGCATGGACAGACCGAGCATCCGGAGGCCGAATGCGAGCCCCAGCAAAACAAGCGGCGTGTCCGGCGTCATAAGAACGAATGGCACCGTCGTCACGACCTGAAGGGCAAACCCGGTAACGACAAGCCAGCCGGCTCCGAACCGGTCGAAAATCCGCCCGGAAAACGGGGACATGGCCCCCATGGCAATGGCGCCGGGCAAAAGCAGCAATCCGGATTCGAACGCAGTCCCGCCGCGGACATTTTGGACATACAGCGGAAGCAGCGTCTCGGTGCCGATCAGCAGCGCGAATGTGATCATACCCATGGGGATGATCAGCCGGTAGACTCCGGAGCGGAACACACCGAAATTCAGGATCGGTGTCTCAAGAGCCAGCTGCCGGCGGATAAACAGGAACAGCGTGATGGATCCGACGACAGTGGAAATCAGCACATTCGGGCTCAGCCAGCCTTCCCCGCCGATGCTGCTGAAGGCGTAGAGCAATCCGCCAAAACCGAGCGTCGACAGGGCGACGGATGGCAGATCGATCTTTACCGGCCGCTGTTGCGTGACGTTCTTCATGAAGAAGAATACGGCAACCAGGTGCAGCACGGCAAGCGGCAGAACGATGACAAAGAGCATCCGCCATGAACCGAAGCTGAGCACCCAGCCGGCCAGCGTCGGTCCGATAGCCGGAGCAAACCCGATGGCCAGTCCGACAAGTCCCATGACGGAGCCGCGCCGGTTCACCGGAAAGATGGTCAGGAGGATCGTCTGCATGAGCGGCATCATCATCCCCGCTCCCGCTGCCTGGATCACACGTGCAGCCAGCAGGAAGAAAAAGCTCGGGGCAATGGCCGCGACGAGCGTACCTGCCGCAAACAGACCGCTTGCCACCATCAGAAGCCGTCTGCTGGAAAAGCGGTCGATCAGGAAAGCCGTAATCGGAATCAGGATCCCGTTGGTCAGCAGATAAACCGTCGTCACCCACTGCGCCTCGTTTGCGTCAATGGTGAAATCCCCCATGATGGGCGGCAGGGCCACAATAAGCAGGGTCTGATTCAGCAGGGCCACAAACGCCCCTGCGATCAGGACAATCAGGATGATCGTCCGGTTGTATGCGGGAAGAGCCGCAGACTGTTCAGGTTGCTGCATGGGCATTTCCTCTTTTCTTATGTATGAAGCTACCGTCAAGTATAAGGGAAAAAACTTCCGTTGCCCAACCCGAGCGGATGGAAGCTGAAAAGGATCATTAGCGGAAAGAAAGCTGCCCGCTTATGCAGGCAGCTCACAGACGAATGGGAATTGTTATGGTGAATTTAGGAATGATTGTTTATGAGGCGATTCCGAGCGGAGAAAAGATCAGGTACATACCTGCCATTGTGATGACAACGAGTGCCGCCACACTCTTTCTATGCCTCCAGGGAGTCAGGTCGACTTTGTTGTGATTGTCCTCAAATTGGAATGGCTGCTTTAGTGGTTTCATTTTCGCAATCCCCCATAAGAGCAGACAGTCCAGAATGAACAGGGCCCCAAACACATAGAGGTAGTGGATGTCGAGAAAGACTTTGGACAGTATGTAAGCCACAATGTGGAAACCGAATGTTACCTTGGCCGCAAACGCCGTCACTGTTTTTGAATAAAAGCCAAATAAGATGATCGCCAGCATCGGCATGCTGTAGATGCCATTGAATTCCTGCACGACGGCATACAGGCCGGCCGGGGCAAAGGAAATCAGAGGCGCTATTAATACAGCTACAAAACCGACGATGACGGTCACGAGTTTTCCCGCTCTGGCCACTTGCCGATCCGTTGCATCACGTTTAAAAATCGGTTTGTAGAAGTCCAGCGTGAACAATGTTGCAGTTGCATTCAGTGATCCCACGAACGAACTGAGAATCGCGCCAAAAATCACCGCCGCAAAAATACCGTATGCCCATTCCGGCAAAACATCCGAAACCAGCGTCGGATAGGCATTGTCGGGATTTGAAATACTGCCGCCGTACAGATTAAAGGCAACAATCCCCGGGAGGACGAGGAACAGCGCACCGAAAATCTTGAAGAACCCTACATAGAGTGCTCCCTTCTGCCCTTCCTTCAGACTCTTGCCGGCAAGTGTCTTCTGGACGATCATCTGGTTCGCACACCAGAAGAACAGGTTGTTGAAGAGCATCCCGGTGAACAGCGTCGGCCATGGGACAAGTTCGGAATCAGCCGCTCCAATGGCGTTCAGCATCTCCGGAGACTGTTCCTTCACTGTGACCATGCCATGAATCGGGTTTCCTTGGCCAAGTGCTGACAGACCCAGGACGAGGATCGCGATACCGCCTGCAAATAAACCGACTCCGTAAAGCGTGTCACTGTACGCACTGAGCGACAGGCCGCCTAGCATCAGGTAAGCGAGTCCGATGATGCCGATAAATGCTGCAATTAATGCAATGGAAACAAGCGGATCCAATCCGAATGCCTCATCGATATGAAAGATCTTATTGAACACCAGCGCACCGGAATAGAGGACAACCGGCAGGAACGACGACATATACGTCACGATGAACAACAGTGAAACAATCCGCTTCGTCGTCGTATCGTATCGGATCTCCACAAAGTCCGAGACGGTATCCACCCCGTATTTAAAATACTTCGGCAGGAAGACCAGCGCCAGAACCACACATGCGAATGCCGAGGTCACTTCCCAGGCCATAACCTGCATTCCTCCGGCAAAACTCTGGCCGTTCTGGCCGACAATCTGTTCCGTAGATAGATTGGTCATGATAATCGTCCCGGCAATCGTAAGCCCCGTCAGGCTCCGACCACCCAAAAAGAAGCCTTCCCCGCTATTGTTATCAACGGATCGGCTTCTTTTATAAGCATATAGCCAAATACCGCCTACAATGAACACAAAGACCGCAACTGAAAAAGCATCCATCATTTCCACCTGCACATTCATTATTGGAGCCTGTGAATTTCAAGCCCCGTATTATGTAAGACAGAATTCACGTTGGAAGCTTTTCCTGATCAGCCAAACCCGATTCACTTGCGAGATTAACCGTCTAAATTTTTTAAACATAAATTTCCTGAAATAAAAAAACCCCATCCAGTGATGGATGGACTGTCGGTCAGGCTGTCTTCTTGAGTTCTTGATAAAGCCGCTTTGCTTTCTGCTCAGCCTGTTCCTCATTTCGGTCATAAACGGTAATCAATTTATTGCCGATGATAAAATTCCATTGTCGCGTCATAAATACCACCTGCCTTCTCTCTTCTTAGGTCTATACCCCACTTTCATAAAGGTTAAACCTCAAAATCCGGGTTGGCGGCTTCCGACATGACTTTCTTATTCCATCCTTCAGATAATATAATATCAAAAAAGGTCAAACCCATCAATGTTTCGGCTTGGGTCTTGATGGCTGTTATTCCACCTGCCCACGGAAACTCTGATTGCATACCGGCGGGCTAATTTAAACCTGTCATCTTCATACCTGTTATACTATTCTGGCAGAGGTGATTTTCAGTCATACGGAATAGGAGCATGGATCATGAAAAAGGAGAATATTAATCTGGCGGTGAGCCTGCGTCGCGAGCTGCACCAACATCCCGAGCTTTCCAATGAAGAGACCTGGACAAAAGCAAGGCTGATCGAATTTATCAAGGCGCACACAGACCTTGAAATCATCGATCAGGGCAATTGGTTTTATGCAGCCCACAGAGCCGGTGAAGACCGCCGCAGCCTCGCCTTCAGGGCTGATTTTGACGCCCTGCCAATTGACGAGACCATCGATCTCCCCTGGGGTTCGAGAGTCCCCGGCAAGGCACATAAATGCGGACACGACGGCCACTCTGCTACCCTGGCAGGTTTCGCACTGGAAGTGGATCAGCAGAAACCGGACGTGAACGTCTTCTTCCTGTTTCAGCCGGCCGAAGAGACCGGGGACGGTGCCAAACAATGTGTCAGTCTGATCGCCGATGAGCAAATCGATGAGATCTATGCCTACCACAACATGAGCGGTTTCCCTTACCGGGCCGTCGGCATCCGGGAAGGAACGATGTTCTGCGCCTCCAAAGGCATGACCATCCATCTTGAAGGCCTTCCTGCGCATGCGAGCCAGCCGGAAGACGGCATCAACCCCGCGTTCGCGCTTGCTTCGATCATCCAGGCCATCCCGCAACTCACAAGTCAGGCAGACTACCGTGGGCTGGTACTCTGCACTGTCATCCAAATCGATGCCGGGGAGAAAGCGTTTGGCATCTCGGCTTCCAAAGGACTGATCCGCCTGACGATCCGTGCGCTGCATGAAGATGAACTGGATCGGCTCCAGAAAAAACTCGAACAACTTTCTGCTGAACAGGCAGAAAAACACGGCCTTCGCATTCGGTTCGAGTACAATGACGAATTCCCCGAAACTGCAAATAACACGGATATAGCCGATAAAGTCCGCGCAGCTGCCAAAGGTGCAGGCCTCGTATGTTTTGATATGGAGGAAGCCTTCAGAGGGTCCGAGGACTTTGGCCATCTGGCAAAGCTGACCAAAGCGGCCTACTGCATCATCGGAAACGGTGAAAATCACCCCCATATCCACACGGCGGAATACGATTTCCGCGATGAACTGATTGAAACCGGGACCGACCTGTTCCTGGCTATTCTAAACAGGGAGACTCACGATTTATCACTGCACCATACTAATGTTATAATGGAAAAACCCTAAATTTCGAGAAGCTTCGAACAATGAAGTTTTGGGCATTCGGCAAGACTAATCAACTTTAGACAATGGGAGATGAGAATATGACATCGAAAATCAGAATCGGCATCGTCGGGTACGGGAATCTCGGAAAAGGCGCCGTGGCTGCCATCCGTCAGACACCTGACATGGAGCTTTCCGCCGTCTTTACGAGAAGAGAACCGGAATCCCTGAACCTGGATGATCCGTCCATTAAAGTCGCCCATATTTCGGAGGCAGCCGACTATAAGGATAAAATTGACGTTATGCTGCTGTGCGGCGGCTCCGCCCATGACCTGCCGGAACAGACACCGCACTTTGCAAGCCTGTTCAATACAGTCGACAGCTTTGATACCCACGCGAAGATTCCTGAGTTCTACCAATCCGTCAATGAGGTGGCGACGAAGAACAACACTACTGCCATCATCTCCGTCGGCTGGGACCCGGGTCTATTTTCCATCAACCGCGTCATGGCCGATGCCATCCTGCCTAACGGCGAGAACTACACATTCTGGGGCAAGGGCCTCAGCCAGGGCCACTCGGACGCTGTGCGCCGTGTCAGCGGCGTCAAAAACGGCGTTCAGTACACCATCCCTGCCGATGCGGCCATCGATAAAGTGCGCAGCGGTGAGAATCCCGAACTCTCCACGGCAGAAAAGCACCGCCGTGTCTGCTACATCGTGCCGGAAGAAGGCGCTGACCAGGCAGCGCTCGAAAACGAGATCAAGACGATGCCGAACTACTTCGCCGACTATGACACGGAAGTGAACTTCATCACTGAAGAAGAACTCAAGCGAGACCATTCCAAGGCCCCTCACGGCGGCTTTGTCATCCGTGGCGGCAACACCGGAGACGGCAACAAGCAGATTTTCGAGTTCTCCCTAAAACTCGACAGCAACCCGGAATTCACGGCAAGCGTCCTCGTCGCTTACGCGAGAGCCGCACACCGGATGAACCAGGAAAAGCAGTACGGCGCCAAAACCGTCTATGATGTGGCACCGGGCTACATTTCCCCGCGCTCTCCTGAAGAACTGCGTAAAGACTATTTGTAATCAACTGTTTCGGAACCGTCCAAATGGGCGGTTCTTTTCTTTTTGGCAAAAAGAAAAGACAGCACATGGCTGCCTGTTTAAAATGAATCTAGTATTCCAAATCGGCAATGACCATCGCATGGTCACCGCCCGCCCGGATGGCTTCTTCTAAACGATACTCGGCATGGATCACTTTGAAGTGGTCGCTGACAAAAATATAATCATAGCGCTTGGGATATTTACGGCTGACCAGGTGAGAAACCGCCAAAGGAAGATATCTGAGCTGGGAGGAGTCCAAATCCGCCTGTTTCTGTTTCAGATCGGCAAGAAGTTTGGGATGCATGTCCAGCCAAATCCTGTACGCATCTTTCATCCGGTGTACCGGTTTGGGCCCGAGAATCATCTCAGCTCCCTTCCCTTGGTCACCAGCCTGATTGAAGTACTTCATTTTCTGCATTTCAACATGATCAATTTCAGGCTCGTTTGCATCAAAACAGCAAATAAAGGGCTGTCCCCGGTATTGATGAAGATATTCCGCTACCCCGATAAACTGAGCCGTTTTTGCTTTCTTATAGCCCACTCCCGTCAGAGAATGAAAACAAAGGCATTTCAACATCATACCGTCCATTAAAAGATCAGAGAAAACCGTCCGATCCGGAAAGGGAGCACGGGTGAGGACTCCGGGATGGGTGGCATCGACTTCTCCCCTTCCCCCGATCAGACAACCCATCTTTCGGTTTGCACCATCGAATAGGCCAGGCTGCCTGAACTCAAGTGAATAGGAGAACTCATTAAATCCCTTTTGATCCATCAGATAATCCCTGTCCCGTTCTTTGACCTCCTGTAGAGCGATTATAGTGGGATCATCCGTTTCAGCCATCACTGATTGGAGATACGACCACTTTGATTCGATAGGTCCCATTACTGAGAGATTCCAAGTGATCACCCGCAGTTTCCCCATCCGCTTCACCCCTTCTCCGCTTTATCCTTATCCAACGAAGCCGCACAGCCAGTCTCATGATCATGGACTTGTGCTGCTCTCAACTGCCTGTCTCTGTCCCTTCCCCTGGAGCTTAAAGCCGGAAACTTTGCCAAAAGCCATTTCTCACTTTCCTCTAACACAAAAACGGTGCCTACCGAAGTAGGCACCGCGTCATAAGTATATTCGTTGGTACCGGTGGTCGGGATCGAACCGACACTCCCGAAGGAACACGATTTTGAGTCGTGCGCGTCTGCCAATTCCGCCACACCGGCATGATTTAAAATCATGCAGAAACAAAAAAATGGAGGCGGCAACCGGAATCGAACCGGTGATAAGGGAGTTGCAGTCCCTTGCCTTACCGCTTGGCTATGCCGCCGTATATAAAAATGGAGCGGAAGACGGGATTCGAACCCGCGACCCCCACCTTGGCAAGGTGGTATTCTAGCCACTGAACTACTTCCGCGAAAAACTGGGGTAGCTGGATTCGAACCAACGAATGACGGAGTCAAAGTCCGTTGCCTTACCGCTTGGCTATACCCCAATGGGGCGGCTGATGGGAATCGAACCCACGAATGCCGGAACCACAATCCGGTGCGTTAACCACTTCGCCACAACCGCCACAATATAATATTGATTGACCCCCGGTGACCTTGAGGTTCACGATAAATGGGGCGACTGATGGGAATCGAACCCACGAATGTCGGAACCACAATCCGATGCGTTAACCACTTCGCCACAATCGCCGTCAGTCAATAATGGCAGGGGCAGTAGGAATCGAACCCACAACGGAGGTTTTGGAGACCTCTGTTTTACCGTTAAACTATGCCCCTATGTATGGTGGAGGGGGGCAGATTCGAACTGCCGAACCCGAAGGAGCGGATTTACAGTCCGCCGCGTTTAGCCACTTCGCTACCCCTCCAAGATGGTGCCGGCCAGAGGACTTGAACCCCCAACCTACTGATTACAAGTCAGTTGCTCTACCAATTGAGCTAGGCCGGCAAATGGTGGCTTGGGACGGAATCGAACCGCCGACACAAGGATTTTCAGTCCTTTGCTCTACCGACTGAGCTACCAAGCCATCTATAAATTATGTAAAAAAATGGCGGTCCCGACGGGAATCGAACCCGCGATCTCCTGCGTGACAGGCAGGCATGTTAACCGCTACACCACGGGACCATTGGTTGCGGAGGCAGGATTCGAACCTGCGACCTTCGGGTTATGAGCCCGACGAGCTGCCACTGCTCCACTCCGCGATAATAATATAGATGTTGCATTGGTGATTCTACGCATATGGTACTTGGGCACCTTACGCTTCGCTGTCGGTGCTACTCGCAGCCGTTGCACTGCTCGTTGCTCCACTCCGCGACAATAAAATATACATATTTTGTAGATCATGGTGGAGGATGACGGGTTCGAACCGCCGACCCTCTGCTTGTAAGGCAGATGCTCTCCCAGCTGAGCTAATCCTCCATGTAAGTGGTGACCCCTACGGGATTCGAACCCGTGTTACCGCCGTGAAAGGGCGGTGTCTTAACCGCTTGACCAAGGGGCCACATTTAAAATATAAAACTGGCGGAGAGCAAGGGATTCGAACCCTTGATACACGGTTAGCGTATACACGATTTCCAATCGTGCTCCTTCGGCCACTCGGACAGCTCTCCATTAATGGCTCCGCAGGTAGGACTCGAACCTACGACCGATCGGTTAACAGCCGATTGCTCTACCACTGAGCTACTGCGGAATAATATCATCTTGCTTGTGGCAAGCCCGGCAACGTCCTACTCTTGCAGGGGGAAGCCCCC
>NZ_LQNT01000012.1 GCF_001619585.1 Bhargavaea cecembensis | reverse complement strand
AAAAACCCCCGCCATAGGCGGGGTTTTTCATTATCATCAGTTTCCGTTGTAGTGGATCGGCGCGTCCGGTCCGAGCGGGAGACCGAGGAGCATCCAGATGACCAGAACAGCCGACCAGACAAACAGGAAGGCCATGGAGTACGGGAACATTGTGGAGACGAGTGTTCCGATACCCATCTTCTTGTCATACTTCTGTGCGAACGCGATGATGATCGCGAAGTACGTCATGAGCGGCGAAATGATGTTCGTCGAGGAGTCCGCGATGCGGTACGCCATCTGTGTGAGCTCCGGCGAGTAGCCGAGCTGCATCATGATCGGGACGAAGATCGGTGCCATCATGGCCCACTTCGCGGTAGCGGAGCCGATGAAGATGTTGATGAAAGCGGCAATCGCGATAAAGAGCAGTACAAGCGGGATACCTGTCAGGTTGATGCTCTGCAGGAATTCGGCACCGTATACGCCAAGGACGAGGCCCATGCCCGATTCTGAGAAGTAGGCGACAAACTGGGCGGCGGTGAAGCTGAGGACGATGAACATTCCCATCGCCGACATTGTCTTGCCCATCATTTCGGCGACGTCTTTGTCGTTGCGGATTGCTTTTGTAACCATTCCGTAAACAACGCCCGGGATAAAGAATAGGATTGCGATGATCGGAACGAGCGAGCTCATGAACGGCGAGCGGATAATCGGCATGTCTGCCTCGTCACCGCGAAGCGGTGCGCCCGGAATCAGGACGAGCAGTGCCATGAGAGCGGCTGCGACAACGACCGATACAGTCGCCCATACAAGGCCCTTTTTCTCGACAGCTGTAAGCTTGTCCATACTTTCGCGGAACTCACCCTTATATTCGCCGAGGCGAGGCTCGACGACTTTCTCCGTTACCCATGCACCGACGAATGTCAGGACAAAGGTGGAGATGATGATGAAGTAGTAGTTCATGGCGATGTTCATGCCATCGGCGTATGCCGGATCGAGGATGCCGGCGCCGAGGATGGTCAGTTCGCCGAGGAGTGCATCGGTTCCCGACAGGAGCAGGTTCGCGCTAAATCCGCCGGAGACGCCGGCGAACGCAGCGGCGAGACCCGCGAGCGGGTGCCGGCCAAGCGCGGCGAAGATGACCGCACCGAGCGGAGGCAGTACGACGTAGCCCGCATCGGATGCAACCGACGACATGACGCCCGCGAATACGAGGCCGAGCGTGACGAGACGCTTCGGCACCGACATGACGAATCCGCGCAGAAGCGCGGAGATGAGGCCGGAATGTTCCGCGACCCCGATGCCGAGCATTGTAAGAAGCACGACACCGAGCGGCGCAAAGCCAATGAAGTTAGCGGTCATACTCGTGAAGATATAATGAATTCCCTCTTTATTGAGAAGGTTCTTGACCTCGATGAATTCTCCTTCTTTGCCCGGGTGCTCTACCGAGATACCGAAGGACGAGACGATTGCGGAAAGGATGAGCACGAGAAGTGCCAGCCCGGCAAACAGCGTAACCGGATGCGGCAGCTTGTTCCCGACCGTTTCGATCGTATCGAGGAATTTCTGGACGAACCCTTTTTTCTTGGTCGTTTCCATGTTTTCTCCTTTCTTAGATGACAAATAATATTCAGTCATTTTAGCGTTCAGAAAATTACGCTTTGCCCAGTATAGCGTGGACCGGTGGAGAATTGAAGGTGCTTTCAATATGTTCTAATTGGTGAAATAGGGTGAACCTTTACAATCGCTGAACATCATGAAAAAGCCCCGGCCTATTCGGCCGGGGCTTCAGGATCATTCGTCTTCGGATTGGCGGTTCGTCTGCTCAGGGAGTGTGTCCCAGAAAGATGTGTCTTTCGAGTCAATGGAGCCGTCAGCAATTGCTTTGACAGTCGACTCCAGTGTCGTGATGGTCTGCTTGATCAGGTAGCCGTTGCTCTTCTGTCCAAGGACGTAATCCTCGTATGCATGGTCAGACATTCCCCGCATTTCAAAGAGAAGCGTGGAAATACCGTATTCGACCGCAATGCCGTTCCGGGAAATCGTCTCGGCCGATCCTCCCGGATATTTGCCCAGCGTGCCCCAGCCTTTCGGGTTGATGGCATCATAGACAACCGCGCCCAGCTTCTTCGAACCCTCGAGCACCTCCGGATCAACGTTCGGCGTTGTCGGGTACAGAATTGATCCTGACACGAGCTCGTCCCCGTTGATCACACGGTCCGCGCCCTGATGATGAAGGTCAATCATATAATCAATGTTATACTTTTGCATGACATTAAAGTGCAGCGCCTGCGTTTCCGGCTGAATCTTCGTGACGTGGTCGCGGTTCAGATCCACATTCAGTGCATTATATCGCGTCAGATGGCGCCCCCCGGAAGCCACATAGTCATCCAGCGAAAAGTCGACGTCCCCCATCGCCCCGTCCGGATTCAGCATTGGCACAATCAGGATGTTGACGTTATCCGTCACGCCTTTCATCTTGCCCGTGCCGAGGTGCTTGATGAACTCAAGCGCGCCTTCCGTCGTCAGCTGCTCGTTGCCGTGCTGCTGTGTCAGGAAGAGGATCGTCGGGTTTTCCGGGTTCTTCATGTACTTCACGAGGTACAGGTCGCGGCCCTTGACCGACTGGCCGATCACCTCGAGCTCCATGTCCTTTTGTTTCGCTTCCTGCTTCTGCAGGTATGACGCCATCTCGCTGTACGTATGAAGAATCGATGTGTTGATCGTTTCATTTCCCCCGTAGTTCGGCCCGTTCCCTACTGCGTCTGCCTGCAATGGCGCCGCACTCAACATGAGCGCCCCCGCGGCAGCCAAAGAGATCATCGTCTTCTTCATGTCCCCACTCCCTTTTCAGTTGTCTGTCTCTATCGTACACCCCAAAAGTAACCGCTTCCATATGGCGATGGACGGGTTTCCCTGCCTGTCCAACAGGTCTTTACGTACGCTTCCGGCAAGAAATGATGGGGCTTTTTTCCTCCATGAGCTGGAGTCTTTAAAAAAAGCCCGGCGGCTGCCGGGCTTCTCTTGATGATTTTATTCTGCCGGACGGTAAGCCGTCAGCGGGATGTCTTCATAGTCTTCCGGATCCAGATTATGGACAGATCCGTCCGCGACGGCATTCACGATGCCCAGGAGGCCGGTTTCCACTGCCTTCACGAGCTGGCCGCGCTTTTTCTGGCCGAACGACTGGGTCTGGCCGGTCACTTCAAACAGGACGGTTCCGCTGCCGTTCAGTGCATACGAACCGAGCGCCGTGCCCGGCAGGTCAAGCCCCTGAGAATAGAGCGTGATGTTGTTGAAGATTGAGTTGCCCTTGGCCTGCAGCGCATCATAGGCGGCGACATTCAGCTGGCGCGAGAAGTCATAGTTGTACTTGTCCGCGTACTGCGCATAATCCGCGCCTTCAGGGCTCGACGGATCCGGAACGAACTGTGCGGACAACGACAGGGTGACTTCATCTGAAGTGCCCTCGACGTAGTAGACGCCCTGGTGGTGAAGGTCAATAAAGACATCGACCTTGCCGAACTCCTCGACAAGCGACTTGTACACGTCACGGGACGTCTGGGACTCCGGCGTGATGAACCAGCCCGGATCGCTCGAGCTTCCCGGGAAGTCCTCCGGCTGCGGCACGTAATCAAGGTCCGGGTTGAAGTCACGGTTCACATCGAAGCCCGGATTTTTGCCGTAATCATAGCTCTGGCTGATGCCGCGGTCCAGGTAATTCCAAGAAGGCCGTGCACCACTGAGCTGCGGAAAGTCTTCGACCACTTCCGACCACGTCATCGTGTTGCGGCGCTTGTCCCCTTCGGACGCATCCGGGTTCATCATCGGCATGAAGACGAATGTGATCTCTTCCCGAAGCTGCTGGGCATAAGGCGAACCGCCCGATACGGTCTTCAGGAGATTCAGAATCGCATCGGTTCCGGTCTTCTCATTTCCATGGATTTCGCTCTGAATGAGGACGACCTTTTCGCCGGAGCCGACACGTACCGTATAAATGTCACGGCCCTGGTTCGACTGGCCCGCCACATCAACGGACACCAGCCCCTTGCTTGTCTGTTCGATCTGCTGCAGCTTCTTCGTCAGTTCCGCATAATCGGTAAAGCCCTTGATCGAATACTCATGGTGCGACGCTTCCTTTGCCAGCGCCGCCCCCGGTGCTGCCGGCAAGACGATCCCTGCGGCCATGGCGATCGCAGCCGTGACACCAACCCACTTCTTCATCTCTCCCACTCCTTTGTTTGCTGAGCTCAACCTTAGATTAGCAGGGCCGCAACCCACGCACAATAGATGACAAACTATTCAGTTATTTGGTAATGGACGACTGTCGAAACATGATGAAAAGGAAGTCCAAAAGGCAGGGGATGAGAGTGGTCCAATGGGCGGAACCATAAACGTCCGAGTAGTCCGGAGTAACGGGTGGGGATGCAAACCTGGGCAAACGCCCATTCCCTCCTGCCTAACTCAGAATAGGCTACGGTGTAAAAAGGAGAGTGACAAATGACCAGGTATTACCGAGAAGATTACAGGCATCGTGATTTCTATAGACCACGCAGAAGATATTATCCGCCATACAGGTATCCATACCTCTTCCCGCCATTCTATTATCCGCCATATTATCCGCCATACTATTATCCTCCCTATGGCTATCCATATGGATATTAAGACTCGTTGAAACCGCCCCCTGCAATGAAAAAACCCCGCCAATTGGCGGGGTTTTCACATTACATCCAAACAATCCATGCCAGCACCGCTGCGAGGACGATGCGGTAGATGGCGAATGGGGTGAGTTTGATGCGGTCGATGAGTTTCAGGAAGAATTTGATTGACAGGAGCGAGAACAGGAATGCGCTCACGAAGCCGACCACGTAGAACGACAGGTAATCCATCGACATCATATCCATATTCTTCACGACGGAGACGAGGCTAGCGCCGGCCATGATCGGGACGGCCATGATGAAGGTGAAGTCGGCAGCCGTTTTGTGGCTCAGGCCGAACAGGACGCCCCCCGAGATGGTCGCGCCGGAGCGCGAGAAGCCCGGCCAGAGCGACAGGCATTGGACGAGCCCGATTGAGAAGGCCTGCTTGTACGTCAGCTGGTCCAGCGACGTGACACTCGGCTTCTTCGGACCGAATTTGTCTGCCGCGATCATGAGGATCGCCCCTGCGACAAGCGCCCAGATGACGGTCTCGACGCCGAAAAGATGATCATCGATAAAGTCCTTGAATGCAAATCCGAGGACGACCGCCGGCAGCATCCCGATGATGACGTGCATCAGGTTGAAGCGGGTGCTTCCGCCTTCACGCGTCTCCACCTGGTAGAGCCCGATGAGGCTGAACAGGCGTTTCCAGAACACGATGACGACGGCCAGGATCGATCCGAGCTGGATGACGATCTTGAACGTGTTCGCCGGATACTTACCGAGGAACTCTTCCGTCTTTAGCCACATGTCGTCGACGATGATCAGGTGGCCCGTCGAGGAAACCGGCGCAAACTCCGTCATCCCTTCGACGAACCCCAGAATAATGGCTTTTAATAGGTCAAACCAATCCATACTTTATTAAGCCCGCTTTCTTCTGAAGTTGATGTACCAGATGATTGCAGCAATCCCCAGCACGGCAATGATCGCATAGGCGATATTCGAATAAATGTCCATGTAGTGGACGATGATTTCCCAGTTATCGCCGACGGCCGCTCCGAGTGATACGAGAACGGTGTTCCAGATCAGGCTTCCGAGCGTCGTCAGGAGGAGGAACAGCCAAATGTTCATGTTCGACATCCCCGCCGGAAGCGAAATCAGGCTCCGGATCAGCGGCACGAGGCGGCAGAAAAACACCGTCCACGGACCGTACTTGTCGAACCACGCATCCGCCTTATGGATGTCTTCCCGCGTCAGGCGGAGTACCCTTCCCCAGCGGTCCACGATCTTCTCGAGCCGCTCCACATCGAGAAGCCGCCCGATATAGTACAGAATGATGGCGCCCGCGACGGAACCCGCCGTCGCCGCCGCGATCACTCCGATTTTCGTGAGCGAGCTGGCCGTCGTCATGAACCCGCCGAACGTCAGGATCACCTCGGACGGAATCGGCGGGAATACATTTTCCACCATAATCAATACAAACACACCGACATATCCGAACTGCTCCATGATGTCGGTAATCCAATTCTCCATCTGTTTCCTCCAAATTTTTGCCTTTAACAGTTTACTAGAGAACCCTGTTTTTGGGAAGACGTGCCAAGTGCCGCTCCCATCGGACGGCCTGCAGGCAGGGCGCACTCCCGGAGTTCATAAAGACGCAAAGGCCCATCGGAAGTTCCCGCTTATTCCTCTTCTCCGGCCACGGTAATCGACCGGTCGATCCGTAGCGTGAACCGGACCGTTTCCTCTTTGCCTGCCGGTACCGTAACAGCGATCAGCACGTCGCCGAACTTCCGCTCCGCCGGATGGTCAGACTCGGCAATGTCCCAGTGGCGCTCATGGACCGGATGGCGGATGATCACCGTCACGGGTACATCCTTCGCGTTGCGGATCGCGTACATATAGGATTCAAAATCGTATCGGCCCTCTTTCCGCGAAGATGTGAGGCCTGAATCCACGGTGATGTCAAATGCACTGCCCATACGGAGGCGGATCCGTTCACCCTCGGCGGTATGCCCGATCCTGTCTTCACCTACAAATTCCGCCGTGCCGTCGGACGGATTGTCCCGGTAAAATTTCACGGTCCCCTGCGGGAGCGGGAAGCCGAGGCCGGCCGCCTCAGTATTGTCGAACTCAAAGTAAATGCCCGGGTTGCGGTCATACGGGCCTGCTTCGTAGATGGTGCGGCCCTTCGCCCCCTCCGCGCCGATCAGCCGGACCTGCTTTTGCTGGCGGTCCTTGATGGTGACCGTGCCAGGGATCGTATAAAGGTGATAGTCCGCAAATGATTCGTGTTCCGGCATGCCCCGTTCCTCGACAGCGCTGTAGAGGATGAACCGGTCAGGCCCCTCCGCACGGTGGACCTCCCCTGCCAGCACGCGGAGAACCGCATCCTCATACGTCATCCCCGACTCATTCCGGAGCGTCATCCAGCCGGTCAGGCTAAATGTCTCCTCGTCGGCAGACTCAGCAGGGAGTGCGATGACATAATCCGTTTCCCACGTCATTCCCTGTGTCAGGTAGCTGACCCGAACTTTATCCGAGGCGGCCTGAGCGGCGTACCACACGAGAGCGGGCGTCAGAATCAGCCCGCCCGGGAGTTCCGGCAAGCGGACCTGCCCGACCGGATCAAGGACGATTTCTCCCGTCTCCAGATCTTCTACGACCATGCCGTTCGCGACGCTCAATAGCCGGTACCCCGTCCGCTTGCCGGATTTCGGGTCAACGACTGTGAGCTCGCGCCCAATATACTTCTCCAGCAATTTATTCTTGTCCACGAGGTCGTATTCGTAGTTCATCTCACGAATGTCCAGCCCCTCCACAAGGATTGACTCCGTCTCAATGCGCTGTGCGACGTCCAGATAACGAAGTACACCGTCCGCCGGGAACTCCGGCAGTCTCCTCGTTTCCTTGACCAGCGCAAAACCGTCGTTATAGACCGTCAATGCGCGCGACAGCGTGTCCTTACCCGAAATATCAGCCGGCATGGCAATTCCCCCTTTTCTCCGATTGTATCACCGGGCTCTGCCGTGCGCTTCTATGAATCTGGAGATCACGCGGGCGAACAACTCCTCATTCAACTTACTCTCCGCGCACTTCCGGCATGATACACCTTCCACAAATGAAAAAATCGGGTAGAAGCCCGATTCCTCATGCATGAATTGCCGTATTTTCCTGCTCTGCCGTGTCCCCAAGAAAATCGAGGACCGCTCCGATGAAGGTTTTGCCAATGTATTGGATCGAACGCTCATCCACATCAAATTTCGGATGGTGATGCGGATAATCGGCCCCAATCTCCGGGTTGCCTCCGCCGACGATGAAATAGGAAGCTTTCACGTGCTCGGTGTAGTAGGCGAAGTCTTCGCTGCCGGACATCGGTTCAACATAGCGGACATTTTCCCCGCCGAAGATCGAAGCCGCCACTTTGGCGACGCGCTTTGTTTCCACTGCGTCGTTGTGGATCGACGGACAGTCGCGGACATATCCGAACTCGTAAGTTGCGCCATTCCCTTCGCAGGTGGTGCGGGTCAGGCGTTCCATTGCTTCCTCGATCAGGTCGCGCACTTCCGGATCATAAGTGCGGACGGTGCCTTTCAGAACCGCTTTGTCCGGAATGACATTCGTCGCTTCACCGCTCTGGAACGAGCCGACCGTGATCACGCCCGAACGCATCGGGTTCACGCGGCGGCTGAGGATCTGCTGGAAGTTGACGACAAGCTGGCTGCCGGTCACGAGCGGGTCGATCGTCGTGTGCGGCGCCGCTCCGTGGCCACCCTTGCCGAAGATCGTAATTTCAAAATCGTCCTGTGCAGAAGAGGCGTAGCCTTCCATTACCCCGACGGTGCCGAGCGGCTCGTCGGCCATGACATGCGCCCCGTAAACCACGTCGACTCCGTCCAGACAGCCGTCCCGGATCATGAATTCCGCACCGCCCGGTGTTGTTTCCTCCGCGTGCTGATGGAGAAAGACGACCGTGCCGGAAAGCTCATCACGGACTTCAGAAAGCACTTTTGCCACGCCGAGCAGTGTAGCTGTGTGAAGATCGTGGCCACAGGCGTGCATGACGCCCGGCACCGTCGACTTGTACGGGACATTCTTTTCATCCTGGATCGGCAGCGCGTCAAAGTCCGCGCGCAGGGCGACCGTCCTGCCGGGTTTTCCGCCCTTTAGCGTCCCAACGACCCCGCGGCCGCCGACACCCGTGCGGACCTCAATGCCGAGATTCCGCAGATACTCGGCGACAAACGCCGGCGTCCGCTCCTCGGTGTGCCCGACTTCCGGGTGCATATGGAGATCGCGGCGGATCGCGACAAGTTCGTCCTGAAGTTGTTCGTATCGGTTAATCAGTTGTTCCAACATGGTTATTCCTCCTGCCTGAAATGTGCCGGGCCGGCTCAGGCCGGCCAGACAAACAGATGCGCGACCGTGACGAAGATGATCGCCAGCGCGAACTGGATAACGAATAGTGGCGCCATCCACTTAAACCACTTGACGATCGGGATGCCGGCCATCGCGAGTGCCGCGAACAGCAGGCCGCTCGTCGGCGAAAAGATGTTTGTGATGCCGTCGCCCATCTGGAAGGCAAGAACGGCCGTCTGGCGGCTGACGCCGATCAGGTCGGACAGCGGTGTCATGAGCGGCATCGTGAGCGCCGCCTGGCCGCTTCCCGAAGAAACGAGGATATTCATGAAGGCCTGGACAACGACCATCGCGCTTGCCGCGATGACGGACGGGAGGCCCTCGACGAGACCTGATATACCGTAAAGAATCGTATCGATCGTATTGCTGTTCTCAAGGATGACGACCGCCCCGTAGGCGAACCCGACGACGAGCGCGCCGACCAGCAGTTCTTCACAGCCGCGGACGAATGCCATTGTCGTCCCGTTGACGCCCATTTTGTTCACGATGCCGATCAGGATTGCCATGATGATGAACAATGCGGAAATCTCCTGGATGTACCAGCCGTACTTGATCACGCCGAAACCAAGGGCGATGAAGGTCCCCAGAAGAATCAGCAGGGTCATCCCCTGGCTGCGCGTCAGCTTCATGTCCATTACAGACGAAGGATCGACGTCGCGTTTCTGGTCTTCTTCGAACATGATGCTTTTCTCCGGATTCTTCTTGACTTTTGCTGCATACCGCATGACAAACAGGATGGAAACCGTCATGAAGATGAGCCAGAAGAAGATCCGGGGAACCATGCCGGAGAAGGTCGGCAGTTCTGCAATGCCCTGGGCGACCCCGAGCGTGAACGGGTTCATGAACGCTGCTCCGAAGCCGGATGCGACCCCGACAATGACAACAGCAGCCCCGGTCATCGAATCAAAGCCAAGCATGATGGCAAGCGGCACGAGGATCAGGGTGAACGGAAGCGCTTCTTCGAACATGCCGATCGTGGCGCCGGCGAATGAGAAAAAGATCATGAAGATCGGAATCATGAGCATCTCCCGGCCTTTCAGCTTTCCTGAAACAGAGCCGAATGCCCCTTCGATCGCCTTGGTTTCCTTAAAGACATTAAATGCCCCTCCGACGATAAACAGGAAAAACACGATGCCGGCGCTTGCGGAAAGACCGGCATGGACCGCTTTGAAGATATCCATGAATCCGGCAGGGGTGGATTCGATCTGGTGATACGATCCGTCAACAACGAGCGTTTGCCCTGCGTCGTTTGTGGTCCGGTCGTATTCACCGGCCGGTATGACATACGTCATCAGCGCGGTCAGAAGGATGATCGTGAACAAAATGACGAACGGATGCGGAGCTTCGAATTTAAACCGCTTTTTGCGGGTAATGGGTTCTGAAATATTGGCCACCGATTGCCACTCCTTTTGACGCATGCAATCAGCGTCTAGAATATGTATAAATATACAGTTATACGGATTTACAGTCAATATGAAATCCACAAAAATAGAATGGAAATCCCCTCTACCTAATGGGCCAAAATGGAAAAACCGGGCATCGCCCGGTTTTTTGCATATTGTATGAAGGATTCTCTTATACCGTCTGCCCCATCTGCTCCCGCAGCTTCGCCTTGAGGAATTTGCCGACGGACGTTTTCGGGATTTCGTCTAGGAAGACGACGTTGTCCGGGACCCACCATTTGGCGAACTGGCTTTCCAGATAGTCCAGGAGTTCCTGCTTTTTCTCATCACTCCGACCGATGCCGTCTTTGAGCACGACACATGCGAGCGGACGCTCGAGCCACTTTTCATGCGGGATGGCGATGACGGCGGCTTCGAAAACATCTTTGTGCGTCATGAGTGCGTTCTCGAGGTCGACCGAGGAGATCCACTCGCCGCCCGACTTGATCAGGTCCTTGGTCCGGTCCGTGATTTTAATGTAGCCTTCCGGCGTCATGACGGCGATGTCGCCGGTGTAGAGCCAGCCGTCGCGGAAGGCGTCTTTCGTGCGCTCATCCTTGTAGTATTCATCTGCGATCCACGGGCCGCGGACGGTCAGCTCGCCCATCGTCTTGCCGTCCCACGGCACTTCCCCCTGCTCGTTGATGATGCGGGTGTCGATGCCCGGAATGGTCATGCCCTGCGAGGCGCGGAGGTCAAGCTTTTCTTCCGCCGAACGGTCTTCAACCGAAGAGGTGAAGTTCGACAAGCTGACGAGCGGCGACGTTTCGGTCATTCCGTAGCCGACGATGAATGGGACGCCGTATTTTTCCTCGAACGTCTTGATCAGGCCTTTCGGCGAGGCGGATCCGCCGCACACAATGGTGCGCAGCGAGCTGATGTCACGCGGTTTCTGCTCGAGTGTCTTCAGCACGCCGAGCCAGATGGTCGGCACGCCTGCCGTGAGTGTCACTTTTTCCTGCTCGATCAGGTCGAGCAGAACATCCGGGTTGAATCCGCCCGGTCCCGGCAGCACCTGCGTGATGCCGAAGAAGACGCCGGCAAAAGGCAGCCCCCATGCATTCGCATGGAACATCGGAACCACTGACAGCGTGATGTCGCGCTCCGACAGGCCCATGCCGTCTGCCAGCCCGAGCGCATAGCTGTGGAGAACGAGTCCGCGGTGCGAGTAGACGACGCCCTTCGGATTGCCGGTCGTTGCACTTGTGTAGCACATGCCCGCAGGCGCGTTCTCATCCAGATCATCCGGGAATACAAAGTCGTCCGCCGCTTCCGACATGAGCGCCTCGTAGGAGTGGACGTTCTCGAGGGCCGTTTCCGGCAGCTTGTCCGAGTCCGACATGACGACGATGTGTTTGACCGTCTTCAGCTGCGGCGCGAGCTTCTCGATCAGCGGGAACAGGTCATCGTCGACAAGCAGGATCTCGTCTTCCGCGTGGTTGATGACATAGACAATGTGCTCCGGCGACAGCCGGATGTTAATCATATGAAGGATTGCGCCGGCGCACGGGACGCCGAAGTAGGCCTCCAGGTGGCGGTGAGTGTTCCAGGCGAATGTGCCGACCTTCGTCCCCCGTTCCATGCCGAGTGCGGTCAGGAGTGACGCGAGTTTCCGGGTGCGCTTGGCGAATTCGCGGTACGGAATACGATGCGTCTGTGTGGCGGTTTTCGAGATGATCTCCTTGTCCGGGAAAAACCGCTCCGCGCGGTCCACGAACGTTTTCAAGAGCAGCGGCGTCTTCATCATTTGAATCCATCTCCTTTTGTATGGCGGATTGGCGATGGTGAAGGTCTGGTTGAGTTGGAGCTGCATGGGACTGGCGACTGTCGGCTGTGAGTTTGAAGATTAAGCCTGCGAGTTTGAAGATTACTGGCCTGAGTTTGAAGATTGATGTCCCGGGTTTGAAGATTACGTCCCGTTCAGCCCTTCTTCCAGTGCGGATGATCCTCAAGCTCGCCCGGACGCAGAACCGGGGTCAGGCAGAAGTCGGTCCGGAGCGAGACGTCAAGCCAGTGGCCGAGGGGTTCCGCCCCGAAGTAGCGGGCGACGTCGTCGTGGACATCATCGCGTTCCTTCCATTCCGGATGTCCGGCGAACTCACAGAAGGCATTCCAGAACTTGTCCTCAAGTGCACCGAGCGCGACGTATCGGCCGTCGGATGTCGGATAGATGGCGTAACGGGCTCGGGAGCCGTCAAGATCCGGCACCCCGCGGTCCGACAGGCCGGCTTCTTCGAACGCCTTGTGGACGCTTTGCCAATGTGTGAGTCCGTCGGTGATCGACACGTCCAGGCGCGCACCTTCCCCGGTCTTCATTTTCCGGACAAGGGCGGCCAGGACGGCCTCCGCAACAAAGTGACCGCCGGCAAAATCGGCCAGCGTGTTTTTAGGCTGGATCGGCCGGCCGCTTTCATCGGTAAGCTGCGACAGGACGCCCGACAGCGCCAGATAATTGAGGTCATGGCTGCCGGCCCTGGCAAACTCGCCCACGAGCCCGTAGCCGGTCATCGAGCAGTAAATCAGTCCGGGGTTCAGCGAAAACAGCTCGTCCTCGCCGAAGCCGAGCCGCCCCAGTGTGCCGGGGCGGAATGACTCGATCAGGACGTCGGTTTCACGGATCAATTCCCTCATCAGCCTGTTGCCTTCTTCGGACTTCAGGTCGAGCTCGACAATCGTCTTGCCGGCATTCTTCTTTTCATGGATCAGACCGCCGGCAAGCCGGCGGGCGGGTTCCCCGCCGGGCGGCTCGACCTTCGTGACGTCGGCGCCCATCTCGGCGAGGCGGTAACTCGAATACGGTCCCGGCAGATAATATGTCACGTCCAGTACCTTTATGCCTTCGAGGAAGCCGCCGCCGGGCGGGCGGACGGCATTCTGTGTGCGTGTTTCCTTCATGCTGGTCATGCCTTCCTTCCTCCCGACAGCCCCATGTTTTTCGCGATGATCGTCTTCATGATCTCGTTTGTACCGGCGTAGATCGACATGACCGGGATATCGCGGTACCAGCGGGCAATCTTGTATTCTTCCATATAGCCGTAGCCGCCGTGGAGCTGCATGCATTCGGCCGCTGCCTTCCGCGCGGTCTCGGTGATCCAGTACTTTGCCATCGATACCTTTGTCACGATGTCCTTGCCTTCAAGATGGTCTGCGATCAGCGACTCGAGGAATGCCTTGCCGAGCTCGGCTTCCGTTGCGAGTTCCGCCAGCTTGAATTGCGTGTTCTGAAACGCAGCAACCGGCCGTCCGAACGCTTCGCGGGATTTTACGTAGTCGAGCGTGATCTCGAGCATGTCCTCCATCGCGGTCTGGGCGCCAATTGCGACGGTGAGCCGCTCCTGCTGCAGCTTTTCCATCATGTACTTGAAGCCCTTGCCCTCTTCGCCGAGCAGGTTTGTGGCCGGAACCCGGCAGTCCTCGAAATACAGCTCCGCCGTGTCCTGCGAATACATGCCGACCTTGTCGAGCTTCCGGCCTTTCGTAAAGCCAGGGGTCCCTTCTTCAATCAAAAGCAGACTTACACCCCGGTGCTTCGGCTCGGCTTTCGGATCGGTCTTTACCGCAACCAGCGCCAGGTTCGTGTTGATCCCGTTCGTGATGAACGTCTTCTGGCCATTTACAATGTAATGGTCGCCGTCTTTGATCGCGGTCGTCCTGATGTTGGCCAGGTCCGATCCGGTCCCCGGCTCGGTCATCGCAATCGCGGTGATCAGGTCACCCGTCACGCAGCCCGGCAGGAAACGTTTCTTCTGCTCCTCGGTCCCGTATGCTTCGATATACGGCACGACGATGTCATTGTGCAGTCCGACACCGGTGAGTCCGGCGCCGACACGCTCCATCTCTTCTTCGATCACAACACCGAAGCTGAAATCCAGTCCGAGGCCACCGTACTTCTCCTCGACTTGCGGGCAGAGGAACCCCATCTCCCCGAGCTTTTTCCAGAAGGATTTTGGTATGAGGCGATCGTGTTCCCATTGTTCATAATGCGGCACGGCTTCTTTTTCGAGAAATTTCCGGAGTGACTCCCGGAACAGATCATGCTCTTCGGTTTCCCAGCGGTAACGCGGCATGGCGACCACTCCCTTCTTTCGATATGGCGGGTTAGGTGGGGCAGGAGGAGGATATTTGCGACGGAAGCGGGTGATTTCGCGTCGGCAGGTCGTGTTTTCGCGTCTGCAACTCATAAATCCGCGTCGGCAGCTTTGTTCGCGACCGCAACATCACATTCCGCGTCGGCAACCTGTAATTTCGCGACCGCAACCCGCCATTTCGCGTCGGCATCCCCGTATTTCGCGACGGCTCCCTCCTTTCCCGCTCCCTTTTACTTCGGCTGCATCCGGATCGCGCCGTCCAGACGGATGACTGTCCCGTTCAGCATGCGGTTTGTCACGATCGATTCGACGAGCTGGGCGTATTCTTCCGGCTCGCCTAGGCGTTTCGGGAACGGGACGGTCTGTTCGAGGGCGGTGCGGGCACTGTCCGGCAGGCCGTCGAACATCGGCGTGTTGATGAGGCCCGGGGCGATCGTCATGACACGGATGCCATAGGCCGCGAGTTCGCGGGCGATCGGGAGCGTCATTCCGGCGACGCCACCCTTGGACGCGCTGTAGGCGACCTGGCCGATCTGGCCCTCGAATGCCGCGACCGAGGCGGTGTTGATGATGACGCCGCGTTCGCCGTCCTCTCCCGGTTCGTTGTCCGTCATTACATCAGCGGCAAGCCGGATCACGTTGAAGGTGCCGGTCAGGTTGACGCGGATCACCTGCTCAAACTGATCGAGCGGGTGGACGCCCTTCCTGCCGATCAGCTTGCCCGGCGTGCCTATGCCGGCGCAGTTGACGACGGTGTTGAGGCCGCCCATCGCTTCCTTTGCCGCCGCCACGTTTGCCGTGACGGCTTCCCCGTCGGCGACGTCCGTCTGATAAAAGAAGGCGTTTCGCTCTGCGAGTTCTGCAGCGTACGCTTCGCCTTTCTCTTCATTGACATCAAAGATGGCAACCTTCCCTCCGGAATCCACAATCCGTTTTGCGGTCGCGCCGCCGAGACCCGACGCCCCGCCGGTGACGATTGCTTTCACATTGTTCATGTCCATCTCAAATCCCCCTCATCTGACTGAATGCTCATTCGGTAAAAACCTAACGTCTCAATCCAACCGCTCGATCACCGTGGCGTTCGCCATGCCCATACCCTCACAGATCGCAAGCAGGCCGTAGCGGCCGCCGGTCCGTTCGAGCCGGTTTACAAGAGTCACAAGCAGCTTTGTTCCGGTAGCTCCGAGCGGGTGGCCGAGTGCGATGGCACCGCCGTCCACGTTCAGTTTTTCCGGGTCTGCACCGGTTTCCTTGAGCCAGGCAAGCGGAACAGGCGCGAAGGCTTCGTTCACTTCATACGTGTCCATATCCCCGATCGAGAGACCGGCTTTCTTCAATACTTTCTCTGTCGCAGCGATCGGTCCCGTCAGCATCAGAGTCGGATCTGAACCGACCACCGAACGTGCGACAATACGGGCTTTCGGTTTGAGTCCGAGCTCATCCGCCTTTTCGCGGGACATGAGGAGCACCGCGGAAGCACCGTCGCTCATCTGGCTGGCGTTGCCGGCCGTGATCACGCCGTCTTCCTTGAACACCGTCTTGAGTCCGCCGAGCACTTCCGGCGTCGAGCCTTCGCGCGGTCCTTCGTCCGTGTCGAACACGTTGCCTTCCGCCGTTTCCACGGGAACGATCTCGTCCTTGAACCGGCCTTCCCCGATCGCCTCAAACGCCCGCTCATGGCTTGTCGCGCTGTATTCATCAAGTTCGGTGCGGCTCATGTCCCACTTTTCCGCGATGCGTTCAGCGGACAGGCCCTGGTTGATGATTTCGTACTGCGATGTCAGCTTTTCGCTCGGCCTGACATCTCCGACATTCGAGAACATCGGCTCGCGCGTCATGCTTTCGACGCCGCCCGCGATGACGATGTCCATGTCTCCCGCGGCAATCGCCTGCGCGCCGAAGTGGACCGCCTGCTGGCTCGACCCGCACTGGCGGTCAATCGTGACGCCCGGCACCTCGATCGGGAATCCTGCGATCAGTGCCGATGTTCTGGCGATGTTGCCGCCTTGTTCGCCCGACTGTGTCACGCAGCCGAGAATCACGTCTTCCACCTGTTCCTTGCCGACACCCGCGCGCTTCACCAGTTCATCCAATACGGCCGCCGCCAGCTCATCCGGCCGGGTTCCGGAAAGCGCCCCTTTTCGCCGGCCGACTGCCGTACGTACGCCTTCCACAATCACAACTTCTCTCATTCTCTCTCCCCCTTTATCACAATAGAAAGACTATTCTTAAAAGAATCGTATCATGAAAACGCTGTCATCGTCCATAACATTTGGAGCTCGGAACGGCCATGTCGGTCCGAGTGAAAATCAGCCTCTGGACCTAGACGGAAATCAACATCCGGTCCGTTCGGAAAACTTGAGTTCCTGACTACAATAAGGTTAACAACGAAAGGAGGCGGAAACCTTGAAGAAATTTCTGCTGATTACCATCGGAATCGTCGCAGGGATCACCATCCTTGCCAACCTCGGCGCGATCATCGGTCTCGCCATCTCGGCCGCCATCATGTATGCCGGCTACCACTACTACAAGCGGAGCACATCCGGCTTTGCGCGCTTTTGCTGGGCAGCGGTCGGCATCATCGGCCTCTTGACTGCCATCGGCAACATTCCGGCATTTGTCGGTCTGCTCGCCATCGCGGCACTCTGGTACGTGTACCAGAAGTGGAATGGCCGTGAAGCAGTCCTGTTCGAAAAAGACAGCGACCCGTTCGCCAACTTCGAACGCGAATGGAAAAACATCACGAAATAAGATCCCACCAAGGAGGAATCGTTATGAGCTCACTGTTCAATCGCATCAAGTACTCCGTCCAGGCCGACCTTCATGAGCTGCTGGACAAAAAGGAAGAAAAGAACCCCGTCTCCCTTCTGAATGAATATCTCCGACAGGCTGAAAAGCAGACAGAAGCAACAGGCCGCCTGCTTGACCGGCAGGCGAAGCTGAAAGAAGAACTGGAGAAGGAATGGAAAGAAGCGGCCGATATGCTCGAGAAGCGCCGCGGCCAGCTGGGGGTTGCAGAGAAAGCGGGCGTGGAAGACCTGGTCGCCTTCGCCCGGGACGAAATCCGCGCCTACGGGAACCGGGTCGACGAGCTTGACCGCACCCTTGCCGAGACCGATGCCGAGCTGATCGGCCTCGAACGCAAGTACGAAGAGATGAAGCATAAAATCAAGGACATGAAAGTGCGGCAGCTTCAGCTGATGGGCAAGGAGAATGTGACGCGGGCGCACCGACGCATGGACCAGGTCATCCAGGATGAAAGCAGCGGGATGGCTCCTTACACAGAGATGAAGGCGTACGTCGAACAGCTTGGCGGGACGATCGAGAAAGAACACCGCCATGACACGATGGAGCGCCGGCTGGATGCCCTCGCCATCATTGAGCAGGCTGAAAACACCGGCAAAGCCGATAAAGAAACCGTCTGACGGGGACATCGGCGAAAAGATTTTGTAAGATGGGAAGGGGGATCTCCCCCTTCCCTTAACATTAGCCTAAAATTAGCGAGAGGGGCGGCTGCCCGCTCCCGTTTGGTC
The DNA here is from genome assembly GCF_001619585.1 of Bhargavaea cecembensis. GTDB lineage: Bacteria > Bacillota > Bacilli > Bacillales_A > Planococcaceae > Bhargavaea > Bhargavaea cecembensis_A. The sequence continues at coordinate 100,589 of NZ_LQNT01000012.1, read as the reverse complement.
CTTATTCCGCCCGAAAGGAGGCCCCGTCATGCATGTGTCGTCCGATCAGATCCGTTTTATCCTCATTGCCTTTGTGCTGCTCGTCTTTGTCGAGGCTGCGTTTTTCCAGGACGGCAGCTTCATCTTTGTCATCATCGGCGGCGCGCTGGCTTATTTCGGTTTCCGGCACCGCAACAAATGGCTTCTCTGGACGGGCGTATTCTTTCTCGGAATCGCGGTGCTGTCGCTATGGAGCCTAAGGCTGCTGGTATTCGGCGTGCTCGTCTATATTTTCCTGAGCCTCTGGAAAGGCGTGCCTGCCGAGGAAATCACCCGGCCGCTCCGCGAAGCGCGTTCCGAGACACCAAACGGCATTCTGAAAAACCGGCTGTTTTCCGTCCAGTCGACCCCGTTCAGCTCCTATGAATGGGAAGACGTCCATGTTCAGGGGCTTTTCGGCGACATCCATGTCGACGTGACGGAGACCGTGCTTCCCAAAGGGACATCTCTGATCTCCATCCGCCAGGGCATCGGCAAAGTCCGGGTCGACGTACCGTATGAAATTCCCGTCCGTGTGCACTACACGACACTTCTCGGCGACTCCAGGCTGTTCGGCCGCCACCAGAACCGACTGTTCAATGAACAACTTCATATGAAGGATGGCTACGGCACGGAAGAGCGTCCGGCGTCCGAGCTGATCATCACCGTCGCCACCTGGTTCGGGGACGTGGAGGTGTCACGGAAATGAGGCAGATCATCGCACGCGGCATCACCTTGTCCGCCCTGTTCCTCGCCGTTTCGGCGGGAGTTCTCTTCCTTTTGCTTGGCGTGCCGGGCGAAGATTGGTGGTTCCTCATTCAGGAGGAACGCTACGGCCTGCCGGCTGCCATCTGGATTGCAGCCGGTTCGCTTGCCTCCGGCTGGCTGATTGCTTTCTGGGCATCCGGACTCGTCCGCTCGAACATCCGCGCGATTGAGCAACGGCTCTACGGCCTGCTTGAGTCGGCACCCGCAAAAAAAACGCGGACGCTCCCCCGCCCGACCGAACGCGCAGTCGGTGAAGTGGAAGGGCTGCTCAACACCCAACGCGAGCGCCTTAAGGAAATCTCCGACAAGCGTGCGGAAAACCAGGAACAGATGGTTCAGGAGCGGCTTGTGCAGGAACGTCAGCGTCTTGCCCGCGAGCTTCACGACTCCGTCTCCCAGCAGCTGTTCGCAGCCTCGATGCTGTTGTCCGCAATGGCGGAAAAGGAACGGGCGGAGAGCGGGGCACCATCCCGGACGCTTGAACAGGTCGAAAAAACCGTCCAGCAGGCACAGCTTGAGATGCGGGCGCTGCTCCTCCACCTGCGCCCCGCCCCGCTTAACAATAAAACCTTGTCGGAAGGACTCCGTGGCCTTCTGCACGAATTGGATGAAAAGGTCCACTTTACGATCCGCGGGCGAATCGAAGACGTTCCACTCTCCAAGGGTGCCGAGGACCACCTGTTCCGGATCGCCCAGGAAACGCTGTCGAACACCCTTCGCCACGCCAAGGCGACCGAGCTCGACGTGCTGTTCGTCGAGCGGGATGGCCTTGCCATCTTCCGAGTGCAGGATAATGGCGTCGGTTTCCGTGACGGTGACGGCAAGAGCGGTTCCTACGGCCTGCGCAATGTGCGTGAACGCACGATCGAGATCGGCGGCACATGCAAAATTGTCTCTGTACCTTCGCAGGGTACGATCGTCGAGGTAAAACTGCCGGTGACCCGCCCCGATGAAGACGGCCAGCCGGAAAACGAAGCGGAAACCGCCCCTCTTCCCCACACAGAGGAAAAGGCGGACGGCCAGCCAGAAGAAACGGAGGAATTGAGATGATCCGGGTATTGCTTGCGGATGATCATGAAATGGTGCGGATCGGCGTATCTGCCTACCTTCAGGTCCAGCCCGACATGGAAGTGGTCGGCGAGGCCTCCAACGGGCGCGAGGCAGTCGATCTCGCGCTCCGGCTGCGGCCGGACATCATCCTGATGGACATGGTCATGCCGGAGATGAACGGAGCGGAGGCGACTGCCGCCATCATAAAGAAGTGGCCGGAGGCGAAGATCATGGTCGTCACGAGCTTCCTCGATGACGACAAGGTTTATCCGGCTCTCGAGGCCGGCGCGTCCAGCTACATCCTGAAGACGTCAAAGGCATCACGCATCGCCGACGCCATCCGCGAAACGCTTGGCGGCCGGACGGTGCTCGAGCCGGAAGTGACGACGAAGATGATGCAGCGCATGCGCGGCACGGAGCGTGCGCCTCACGACGGACTAACCGCGCGCGAAATGGAAATACTCCTCCTGATTGCAAAGGGCAGGACAAACCAGGACATCTCCGACGAACTCTTCATTTCCCTCAAGACCGTCAAGACACACGTCTCCAATATCCTTTCGAAGCTTGGCGTCGACGACCGTACGCAGGCCGCGGTGTACGCCTATCAGAACGGCCTCGCAGAATAAGAAAATCCGCGAAGCCTTTGGCAGTCGCGGAAAAGCAGGTGCATGTCATTGAACAACAAGAACAACCAGAATTCCGCACTTATTCCGGTGGCGGTCATCCTGATGATTGCTGTCATCCTGTTTCTGAATATCGTCCTTCCCGCACTTCCTTTCCGGTGGATGATGGTCATCATCATCGCCGTCATCGGCATTGCCGGAGCGCTTGTGATTTTGTGGATGAAAAGGCGGGGCGGCGGACGCGGCGAGTGAGCAGCCGAAGACACAGGATGCATACCTCCATACTCCCCACCACATAAAAAAGCCGCTCCCCTGCCGGAAGCGGCTTTTTCGCGTATTTGGTTATGCCTTTGACAGATGCACCATGGCGTTCAGGATGCCCCCGTGGACGCCTTCGTGCCAGACGGTGAATTGCAGGAGTTTTTCTCCTGTGTCCATCCGATGTCCCGCAATCTCCAGCGGCTGGACGAGCTGGCTGTCAAGCTTGCCTTCAAGCGCCCCCGCAATGCGGTCGTTCTGCTCCTTAAGCGCCGACAAAAGCTCATCGTTCGATGGGACACCTTCGCTGCAGCTGTATGGGCTGGTTCCGGTGTTGAAGAGGCCGTTCCATTCCGGGTTGACAGTCTCATAGTCCGGGTTGATCATCTTCGTGAAGTTTTCGAGTGATACGAAAATGTGGCCCGCGTTCCACCGGATGTTGTTGCTGAATCCCGGGTGCTTCTGATCCCAGTCGGCCCCTTCCAGCTGTTTTAGCTGCCCGAGGGTGTAGCCGCGGGCAAATTTCATCTGTTGAATCGTTGCCATATGAATTCCTCCTTCTAAGTACTGCATCCATTGTCGCCCAACCGCCGAATTTTTTGAACCGAAACACACACAAAACCGCTGCCCGTCATGGGCCAGCGGTTTTGCTTCACTCTTTCCCGGTTATCGTTCATTTGGGGAGGTGTCGTTATTCCCCTTTATCCGGACTTTCATCACCCTCGAATGCGGACGGTTCGTCGTTGCCGGTATCTTCGTTTTCGTTTTCACGGAAGATATCCGTCGAGTTGGATTCGGACGGATCGGCCAGCGGCAGCTCGCCCTCGTTCCGGTCGCCGCGCTGCGGATCATAATCACGTGCGTTCGGATAGTTTTCGTGTCTTGTCATGATTTCCGCTCCTTTCCCCGGCTGATCGGGCTTCAGCCCGTCAGTCCATGCATCTTTAAGTTCGGACTGATGTCCGTCCTGTCCCGTCGGTCCATGCCTATCCCTGTCTGCTGCAATCACCCGGCCTTCTCTAATAGCCTCTTCGTGATTCCCATTTAAATTCCTGCTTAAAATTTCAAATTTACAAAAACTCAACATAGCCGGAACACAGCGAGCAGGCATAAAATGGTAAACCGTGATTGACTATTCCTCTTTCATGCTTTTTCCTAAACCTGCACCTCCAGAAATAGACAATAAGCCCCGCACTGCCGTGTCAGGGAAACGCAATCCGGTCCAAGATCAGTCAATCGTCCCGTTCACCTTCCCGTCAATCGAGGTAATGCTGTCCTCATTGCCGGCGATGATGAGTTTGTCCCCGGCCCTGAACCGCTCATCGGGATCCGGGTTACTGAGAACGCCCTCTTCCCGTCCGATTGCAAGCAGCGTGATGCCGAATTCACGGCGGAGGTTAGCTTCTTCGACGGACTGGCCGGCAAGCACGCATTGGTCGCTGAGAATGACCTCTCCGACGACAAATTCCTTTTTCTCGGCTCTCATGAGGTTATTGATGAAATCGATGCCGGACGGGCTTACGACAGACATGGCAAGTTCACGTCCGCCGATGCTGGACGGGTTGATGACCCGGTCGGCGCCTGCCCGCTTCAGCACTTCCTCGGAACCTTCCTTCTCGGCACGCGCCGCAATCTCGATATTTTCGTTCATGCCTTTTGCCGTGAGTGTGACGAATACATTGTCTGCATCACTGTCGAGTGCGGCAATCAGACCTCTGGCATTGCCTGTCCGGGCCTTTTCGAGGATGTCCCTGTCAGTGGGATCACCGATCAACCGGAGCGTCCCCTGATCAACCACTTCGAGGAGTTCCTCTTCGTTGTCATGTATGTACAGAACCTTCAATTCCCCATCCATATCGCGCAGTTCCCGGTACACCTGCTGGGCGACCCGGCCGAATCCGCACACGATGATATGGTCTTCGAGCTTGTCGATTTCATGGTCCATCTGCTTATCCCACACTTTCTCCGACAATTGTTTTTCAATCAGATAGGAAGCTGCGGTGCCGAGCCCGTACGTGACAACTCCTGCGCCGAACGGCACAATCAGCAGCGCAAAGCGTCGTCCCTCATCGGTCACCGGATACATGTCCCCATAACCGATCGTCATGACCGAGATGATCGTCATCCAGAGTGCATCGAAGAATATGAGACTCTCGTAATGCATGAACCCGATAATCCCGACCCCGACGAGGAGAATGACCAGGAGGCTGAGAAACAGCAGCCGCCGGTAACCGGTCGGGATGTCGAGCCATTTTTTCTTGAACATAAGCGCCCTTCTTTCCGGGGTCTGGTCTTTTTCCTTACCCCGGAAGACATGCCGGTAACCGCAACTCTCCGGCGGACCGCGCGTCCTGTTACTCGAAATGACAATCACTTCGGCCGGAAGGAGAGAATTCCGATGAAGAACCTATTGCTCGCAGCATCCATAGCTGCCATGGTGCTGATTTCCGGCTGCGGGGCACCGAAAACCGCCGCAGACCACGGCAGTGGCCTTTCTGTGGAAATGCAGACCGGCGGACAGTACCGCCACGTCCAGCTGATCCGCTACGAAAACGGCGAGAAGGTGCCGGATGAAAATGTGGTTAACGCAGATGGCAGTCAGTTCGAGGACGGTGAGGTCATCTGGTTCGATGTCCAGCCGGGGGAATGGAAAGAAACGACCGCATTCGCCCTGTCTGTCAGCACGGACGGAACCGGAACCGGTGCCCGGCAAACCAAGCCAGTCAAGCTGGAAGGCGGCAAGGAATGGGCACATGCCGTTTTCAATGATGACGGACTGACGATTGAACAGGCTGAATGACGGCCGCTAGTGTGTCCCTTCGCAGAAAAATCACCGCCGCCTCCCTGACAGGGGCGGCCTTTGCCGTCCTCCTCGGCATCGTTGTTCCGGACCCATTCGGGGAATTCCCCGCAGCGCCCGGCGGCTTCTGGAATGCATTCACACTGTCCGTCCCGGTCTATATGATGTACAGCTTTCCGGTCATTCTTTTGTTCGGCGTCCCGGCATCATTGCTTGCAGACTTTCTATCGGCGCGTCTTTCGCGCCGGTTAAAGAAACCGACTGCAGAGCCGGTAATCTCCGGTGTGCTGCATGCCGTGTTCGGGCTGGTCGCGCTCGGCTCCGGCATGGCCGCTGCGCTTATCGGCTTTACCGCCGACCGGCTGCTCCGGAAGCGGCAAGAGCACAGTTGGTCGGGTGCCCTCAAGAGTCTTGGCATGCCGGCCTTCGTCTGGCTCTTCTTTATGTTCATCGTCTACCTGAAGGAACTGCCCGGCGACCTTCCCGCCCTTCTTCAAACCGTCAACCTTTACTGCAACTAGCCTGTTCTTATTTCCGTCCTATCAGAATATAGGGAGGCGGTCGAATGAAGCGGGGACTGATCATCGCGCTGGCGGGAATCATGATATTGCTCTGGGTCGAGCAGGGACTCTCAGTCTCATATGGATGGAAGACGCTGGCGAAGATTGTGCTCTTCCTCATCATTCCTCTGCTTGTATTCCGCGGAGAAGTCCGGCGGTTCATAGCTTTTAGAAGAACCGAACCCCGACGGGTCCGGATTGCGCTCTGGACGGGAGCAGGTGTGATAGCAGTGATCCTCGCCGCATATCTTCTGCTCAGCAGCCTGATCGATGCGGAGGCACTTACCGGGGACCTTGCCGGACGTGTCGGGGTGACGGGCGCGGTTTATCCGTTTATCGCGCTCTATATCCTGTTCGGCAATTCATTGCTCGAGGAATTCTTTTTCCGCGGCGTGCTCCCTGCACAGTTCAGAAGCCGCCCGCGGCTTGCCCTCACCGTCCCGCCGCTCCTGTTTGCTGTTTATCATGTTGCCATTTTCCTGCCCTGGTTTGACCTCCCGATTCTGCTGCTGGCCGTGGCCGGTCTGTGGGCAGGCGGGGTCATTTTCCAACTGGCGAACGGCCCGGACGGCACCATCCTGCCGTCCTGGATCATCCATATGGCAGCCGACCTGGCCATTCTTGTGATTGGGGCTGTGATGATTTACGGGTAATCCTCTTGCCCCGGCAAGAGGATTTTTTGTTCATTCAGAGAATGAATGATTGACTGGAGGCACGGCCATGGCATGTAAAATTCATATCATCGGCGCGGTCGGGAGCGGGAAAACGACATTGGCGCGGGAACTATCAGAAAAGCTCGGAATCCCTTACTACGAAATAGATAATGTGGCCTGGGAACGCCGGGCAGGCGGTGATGTCCGGAGAATTCCGGAGGATCGCGACAAACTGCTCCATTCAATCGTTTCCAGTGATACCTGGATCACGGAGGGCACACACCCGCATGACTGGGTCCTGCCCTGTTTTCGGGAAGCGGAGCTGATTGTGTTCCTCGACCCTCCCTACCGGGTACGGGTAGAGCGCATTATCAAGCGCTTCGTCCTCCAGAAAGCCGGCATCGAAACCGCTCATTACCGTCCACATGGACCATCTTCCGAAAGATGTTCAAGTGGAACCATGCCTTTGAGCGGAGAGACAAGCCTAAACTGCTGGCACTTTTCCGGCAGCGCTATCCCCAAAAACTCGTCATCATACGACGGGCGGAAGAACTGGATCTTTAGATAAAAGAAGCGCTCCTGCAGAAACGAGATGCAGGAGCGATTTATTTTAGGGAATACCAAGCCCCACAGTACGATTAGCATATTCCGATTCCGATGCGCTTACAATCCGGCCATGCCTGTCCCACAAGATGCCCTTCATTAAGAATGAATAGCCGCCTTAAGGCAGCGGAATAGGCATTCACCTAATCAGCCTCATTGAATACCTTATTTGAAATGCTTATTTTTAGGGGGAATCGGTGTGGGATACTATGTTACTGTTGAACCCGGCGTAAAATTATATGTGGAAGATCTCAATTCGGAGGGCAGTAAGACAATTGTGTTTTTACATGGCTGGCCTCTAAGCCATAAACAGTTTGAATATCAATTTAATGTCCTTCCCTATATGGGTTATCGCTGTATCGGAATTGACTGGAGAGGCTTTGGAAAATCAGATAAGCCAATGAGCGGATACAGTTTTGACCGATTGGCGGATGATATTCGTGCAGTAGTTGATGTTCTTCAATTGGAGGATTTCACTCTGGCAGGCCACTCTACAGGCGGAGCCATTGCGATTCGGTATATGTCCCGACATAACGGTTACGGAGTATCCAACCTGGTGCTGATTGATGCTGCAGCTCCTATAGGATTTTCTGAAGAAACTGCGGCCAGATTCCTCACTGAAGCGTTAAATGACCGCCCCAAGATGATGCGGGAAGTGACAGAGAACTTTTTCTTTCAATATATTACAGAACCCTTCTCTGAGTGGTTTCTCCAATTGGGCCTGCAAGCAGCAGGATGGTCAACGGCAGCGATCATCATGACATTGAGAGACGAGAAACTTTATTCAGATTTGCCAAAAATACTTGTCCCTACCCTGATTGTTCATGGCGTTCACGACAAAGTGATTCCATTTGAACAAGCCCACGAGCTCAATCAGCAGATAAAAAATTCACGGCTTGTTCCGTTCCATTACAGCGGTCATGGTCTTTTCTGGGAAGAGCGTGACAAGTTCAACAAGCTATTAGGGAAATTTATTGGCTGATCGTACATACAGGTTCTCGGCATGTTCCAACGTCATTCGCCACACCAGTTTCGTCATCCGACTCGACCGATTCCCACTCACACTTACAGCACAAGAACAATAAGAAAAGTGCTCCCGCAGAACAATCTGCAGGAGCACTTTTTGTCTGTATCGTTTCCGGGTACGGCTCCATTCCGCCAATTAGCGCAATGCCACTCACGCCCTCGGCACCGCAACGGTCACCTTGAACAGATCCCCGTCCAGATCGATTGTCATCCGGCCGCCGTGCAAGTCGACAATTGACTGCGCGATGGCGAGGCCCAGGCCGGAGCCTTCTGTATGTCGGGAGGCGTCGCCGCGCTTGAAGCGCTCGAACAGTTCGTCTGCGTTGTCGCCAAGCTCATACTTCGAAACGTTCTTGATCGTGAACCGGACTTCTGGGGAACCCCCCTTTGTCTCGTCCAGCGAGACATATACGCGTGTGCCCGGCATGGCGTATTTGAGTGCGTTCTGGATCAGGTTGTCGATGACACGCCACCATTTCTGGCCGTCGACCGATGCCGGCAGCGGACCTTCCGCAATGTTGATCCTGAAATCGAGCGGAGACGCGGCGATTTCCTCACCGTGTTCGGCAATCCCTTGTCGGATGAGCTCGACGAGATCGACGCGCTGACGGTTCAGCTCCACATTGCCGGTCGCCATTTTGGATACGTCGAACAGGTCATCGATCAGCGTCTTCAAACGCTGTGATTTCCGGTCGAGGACATCCACGTATTCCGCACGCTCCTCTGCAGAAAGATCCGGTTTCTTCAACAGATCCGTATAGGTAATGATGGACGTCAGCGGCGTGCGCAGGTCGTGGCTGACGTTGGTGATGAGCTCCGTCTTGAGCCGCTCGCTCCGTGCCTTTTCGGACATCGAGAGGCGGACGCCTTCCCGGAGGCGGTTCAGGTCCGAAGCGTGCCTTGCGAATACATTTGTTCCCTTTACCGGAATCTCTTCTGTCAATTGGCCTGCCGCCATCCGGCCAGTGGAATCAATGATCCGGTTCAGGTAACCGGTCCGCCGCAACATCAGAAGCAGCACCGGCAGGGCAATCGTGAAGAAAAGGAACAGCCAGATGGCTCCAAGCACCACGCCTTCGCTGCCTCTGAGTCCAAAAAGAATGACGCCTCCGAACCCGAGGCCGGCAAGGAACACAACGATGAGCAGGAACAGCACCTGCGTACCGATTTTCCGGTTCAGGAAGAACGCCCGCATATCATCGGCAGCTCTCCTGATGTAGGCCCGCTCAAGGTCCTGCCCGATCCGTGAGCTGTCCGAAAACCGCCGGACAACATGCAGGATCAGGAGCACGGCCGCGCCGAGTGCAAGCACGAAAAATACGGCGTTCACGGACAGTTCCGAGTACAGGAAACTGCCTGTATGATGGACAAAATTCATGAAGGATTCTTTCATGTATTCCGCAAAGGCGATCGCGATCAGCGATGCCACGGCTGCCGCTGCTGTCACGACATCTATCGGGAAACGGTCCAATTTCAGTGACAGCGCACTTCCCGTCCAAACCGTAGGCTGGAGCCGGAACACCGTGAGCAGAAGCGCAAGAGCAAGAATTCCTGCCAGCCAGACCCCCATGTACGCCCGCTGTTCCGCTTTGAACACGGTATATCCCCAAGCGAGCTGGTCATCATTCAGGTAGACGGCATCCGTGATTCCCCGATCTGAAGCTTCGTTCAGCACCGATTGTGGAACAATCACCGTTCCCTCAAAGGTTTTCACTTCATCCGCGATCAGGCTCCTGGCCTCACCTGTATAGTCCAGGTCCATAGCGATTTGCGAAGCCCGGAGGTAGCCGTCCTTCTCGTTAAAGGTCCGCTTGTAGGCCGCTTCCTCCCGGATATTGCCGTTCGTGTAGGTCTTTCCCGTTGCCGTGTCGGTCAGCTCGTAATAGACATGGCGCACATGATGTTCAAAGGAAGCCCGGTTCTCCCGGAGGGTCTTCATATACTCATCGATGACCCGGCCCTTTTCGGCGCGGACTTTCTCCGCGACATGTTCATCGTCCAGGAAGTTTTGCCGGATGTCCTCAAGCTTCTTGTTCCGTTCCGCTATAAGCACTTCTTTTTCCTCGTCGCTCTCCGCGCCGATCCGGCCTTCATACTGGTCCCTGATCGATGCCAGCTGATCTTCCAGGTTTCCGTACCGGTACCTGTGCTCATCCAGCTCCTCTTCCGTAACCCCGATGCCTTTCTTCGCCTCTTCCGGCTCGACCGGGTTCAGGACGTAAGGGCCGATCTGATCATAGAAGAAATTCAAATTGTTCCGGAAGTCATCCGACTCCGTATACGACTTCCCGATGATCCGCGGTCCCGCCTCGATCAGCACCATCAGGGAAAACAGGACAAATGCGGCAAGCAGCAGCCAGACGGCCTGTGTCCACTTATCCTTAGGCATCACAGCGCACTCCCTTTCAGCACGTTGCGCAGCTGGGCAATCGTCTCTGCCGGATCCACGCCGCGGCTGTCAAACAGGAGCCCGATAAAGCCCGAGCAGTAGATGAGGCTCGCGGCTGCAATCATCAGCGCAATAACTGACAGCCAGATATCACTTTTCGATTTTGTAGCCAATTCCCCACACCACCTTCAGGTATCTCGGATTTTTGGGATCCGCCTCAATCTTCTCGCGGATTTTCCGGATGTGGACCGCAACGATGTTGTCGGCGTTGTACGCCTCTTCGTTCCACACCCGTTCGTAAATATCATTGATGGAAAACACACGGCCCGCGTTCTGCATGAGCAGCTCGGTGATCCGGAATTCGATCGGCGTGAGTTTTGCCGGTTCGCCGTCCACCAGCACTTCTTTTGACTCAGGGTTGAGCGTCAGGCCGCCGACGCGGATCTCGCCTCCCGTTTCAGCATACGTGCCGAGCCGGACATACCGCCGGAGCTGGGACTTCACGCGTGCCATCAGTTCCATCGGGTGGAACGGCTTCGTCACGTAGTCGTCCGCCCCGACCGACAGCCCGTGGATCTTGTCCGTCTCCTCGGATTTCGCGCTCAGCATGATAATCGGGATGTTTCGCGAGTCCCGGATACGGAACGTCGCCTGAATGCCGTCCATCTCAGGCATCATGATGTCAAGAATGATCAGATGCACCTCATTCTCCTCCAGGAGCCGGAGCGCCTCGAGTCCGTCGCCCGCCTTGAGCACAGCGTAGCCTTCATTCTTCAGATAAATTTCGATGCCGTCCCGGATTTCCTTGTCATCATCGACGACCAGCACCCTATACTGTTCCATACAGAGCCGCCCCTTTCATGTTGAGTTCATTGTACCGCGGAAAACTGAAGAAAAAAGAAGGGGAAAGATGAAGATTTTCTTAAGGAAGAAATGCGGAGCAGGTTCTGACCTGGCGGGCTGATGAATGAAGCGCTCCCTTCCCGGGCATTCTGGAATCGGAGGTGCATCATGAGCAAAAACAAGAAAGAGCACAAAAAACCCGGCAACACGAAAAACCGTGAGGAATACGGCTACGGCTATGACATCAGCATCGACGACATGGGCGTCATCGGTCAGAATGAAGCGGCTAAAAAGCAGAAGCCCCGGAGCGGGAAAAAAGAAGAATGAATGAAACGGGCAGCCGTCAGAGACGGCTGCCCATTTATTTTTATTCCTTCTTTGTCCGGATCCCCTTGCGGAAATAGGGCGCTTCCACCTCATCGGGGCCGCGCTTGCCGACTGTCAGGACGATCAGTCCCCCAAGCAGCAGCCCGACGCCCATCCAGGCGAAGAAGTTGAGTTCCTCGCCGACAATGGCAACGCCGAGGATCGCAGCCGTGAGCGGCTCGGCGAGCGACAGCGTGACGGCGGTGGCCGCCGGGATCTCCTTTAATCCTGATGAATAAAGCAGGTAGGCGACTGCTGTAGCGGCAATCGCGATGTAGACGATCACCGAAATCCCTTCCTGGGAACGGATGCCGTCCAACGGATAAATGAACAGAAACGGCGACAGGATCAGGGCACTGATTGTGAAGATGACACCGACCGACGCTGCCGGTTCCGCAAACTCCAGTACGATCTTGCTTGTCATTGAATAAGCAGCAAATGTAAGACCGGCACCGAGCGCGAGCAGGATACCTGCAGGATTGACCGTGACATTATCGCCGGTCAATAGAAGCAGGGCACACCCCAAGACGGCGAGGACCGTGGCCATTGCCCATCTATTGGATGGTTTCCGCTTCAGGATGATCCATTCAATGAACCCAGCGAAAACCGGCGCACTTCCGATTCCCGTAACCGTGCCGACCGCGATGCCCGTCAGTCGGACCGAGCCGAAGAAGAACGGCTGGAACAGAGCCATGGCAATGGCCGCAACCAGCGTCGCCCGCCATGGCCACTCCCCAAAGTTCACCTGGCGCATCGCAAACGCGAAGAACAGGAGGATCAATCCGCCGCCGGCAAGCCGGAGCGCACCGACCGTCAGCGGCTGGACGCTCTCGGGAAGGTAGGATTGCGCGGTACCTGTCGTTCCCCACAAAATAGCGCCGATCAGCACACTGATAAACGGCAGCAGATTCATCATGACTCCCCCTTTGTCCCATTATTCTGATTCGACTATATCATAACCAGATGGCCGTCCGAACCTTCATTTTTCCTTAAGCCCGTTTACAATCGGTTTCTGTTTTTGTTAAGGTGGGTAACTGTATTCATAATCACTTGCACTTTTAAAGGGGGAACCATGAAAAAAGTCACGAATGTCTTTTACATTACAATCGCACTGATTGCCGCAGCCGTGTTATTCGGTGTCATTGTGCCCAAACAGTATGAAACGGTCACGGGCAACATCCAGTCCTTTATCCTCACGAATTTCGGATGGTATTACTTGCTGATCATGGCCGCATTTGTACTGATCTCTCTGATTATCGCTCTCAGCCCGTACGGCAGGATCCGGCTCGGGAAAGATACCGACCGCCCGGATTTCTCGACACCCACATGGGTGGCCATGCTGTTTTCTGCAGGGATGGGGATCGGGCTCGTCTTCTACGGGGCAGCCGAACCTCTTACCCACTTTGCGGTCAACCCGCCAACGGAAGAACCCGGCACGGAGGCAGCTCTGAAGGACAGCCTGGTGTCGACTTATCTTCATTGGGGCGTTCCGCCATGGGCCATGTACGGGATCACGGCACTGGCACTCGCCTTTTTCCAATTCCGCAAAAATGAACCCGGTTTAATTTCTGCAACAATGAAGCCGATCTTCGGTGACAAGATGAACGGTCCATGGGGCATTGCCGTCGATGTGCTGGCCGTCTTCGCAACCGCCTTCGGAGTTGCCTCGTCACTCGGCTTCGGTGCTGTTCAAATTAACGGGGGACTCAATCATCTTTTTGGCGTGGAGATCGGCTTTGCCGCACAGTTCGTGATCATTTCGGTCGTGACCATCCTGTTTATGATTTCTGCCTGGTCCGGTCTCAGCAAGGGGATCAAGTACCTGTCGAACACGAACATGGTCCTTGCCGTTCTTTTGCTGATTTTTGTGGTCATCGTAGGTCCGACGCTTCTGATTCTCAACCTGTTTACGGAAACGCTCGGTACGCACTTCCAGAACCTGATCCAGCTGAGTTTCCGCTCCGCCCCGCTTTCCGGAGACAACCGCAGCTTCGTCGAAGGCTGGACAATCTTCTACTGGGCATGGTGGATCTCCTGGGCACCGTTTGTGGGCATGTTCATCGCACGGGTTTCCCGCGGTCGAACAATCCGCGAATTCCTGCTTGTTGTCATATTCATCCCGACCCTGTTCTCCATCTTATGGTTTGCCTCTTTCGGCACGACAGCGGCCCATGTCCACAATTCGGGAACGGATCTGAGCGACCTTGCGACAGAACTTGTTCTATTTAATGTGTTTGATCAGCTTCCGCTGTCGATCATCCTGTCCGGCATCGCCATTCTCTTGATTGCGTCGTTCTTTATCACATCCGCGGACTCGGCGACCTTTGTCCTGGGTATCCAGTCGACCAACGGATCACTGACTCCGCCGAACCAGGTCAAACTGATCTGGGGCGTCGCCCAATCCGGCATCGCCGCCCTACTTCTTTATGTCGGCGGGCTGCAGGCCATCCAGAACACAATCATTATCGCTGCGCTGCCGTTTTCCGTGATTTTGATCCTGATGACTTACAGTACGTACAAGGCACTGAAGATCGAGCGCCGTCGCATGGAAGAACTCGCAAAAGGGAAGCAAGTACGCAGCAAGTAAAAGTAATACCGTTCATTCCCTTCCTGCCTGGAAGCGCGTGGTTATTCTGATTTCAGGCGTCAGGATTCGTTGTCGGATGAAAATTATCACACAAATCGGTTTGCGGTTGGTTAAAAAGTCTGATATGGTGGGAAACTGATTGTCAGGCCAAACCATTTTACAGGGGGAATCATGAAAAAAGTCTCGAAAGTCTTTTATATCACACTGGCTCTGATTGCGCTGACGGTCGTTTTCGGCGTAATTGCGCCCCAAAAATACGAATCAATCACCGGCAATATCCAAAGCTTTGTCTCCACATCGTTCGGGTGGTATTATCTGCTTCTGATGGCGGTCTTCCTTGTGATGGCGCTCATCATCGCGATCAGCCCTTACGGAAGAATCCGGCTCGGCAAAGACACTGACCGCCCGGACTTTTCCACGGCCACCTGGATCGCCATGCTGTTTTCCGCCGGGATGGGCATCGGGCTCGTTTTCTACGGCGCATCCGAACCGCTATCGCACTACGCCATCAGTCCTGCAACGGAAGAGGCCGGCACCGGTGCCGCGCTGAAAGAAGGGCTTACCATTTCCTATCTGCACTGGGGGGCTCCAGTATGGGCGATGTATGGCATTACCGCGCTCGCACTTGCCTTTTTCCAGTTCCGAAAAAACGAACCCGGGTTAATTTCTTCAACATTGAAGCCGATTTTCGGAGACAAGATGAACGGACCCTGGGGAGTTGTCGTTGACGTGCTCGCCGTATTCGCGACCGCATTCGGCGTTGCGACTTCCCTCGGCTTCGGTGCTGTCCAAATTAACGCAGGCCTGAATCATCTGTTCGGGCTGGAGATCGGATTCCTGTCCCAGTTCATGATCATCGTGGCGGTGACCGTGCTGTTCATCGCGTCCGCATGGTCCGGACTCAGCAAGGGAATCAAATACTTGTCCAACACGAACATGGTGCTTGCCGTCCTGCTGCTCATCATCATCCTGGTCGTCGGACCGACGCTGCTCATCCTGAACCTCTTCACGGAGACATTCGGCATGTATCTGCAGAACCTGCTGCAGATGAGCTTCCGCACCGCTCCGCTTGGTGAAGATAACCGCAGCTTCGTGGACGGCTGGACCATCTTCTACTGGGCATGGTGGATTTCCTGGGCGCCGTTTGTCGGGATGTTCATCGCCCGCGTCTCACGAGGACGTACAGTCCGTGAATTCCTGCTCGGCGTGATCATCATCCCAACCGTGTTCGCGTCATTCTGGTTCGCTGCGTTCGGCACGACGGCGGCATTCGTCAACGACTCCATCACAGACCTGAGCGGCTTCTCCACGGAACTGGTCCTCTTTAACATGTTCGACCAGCTGCCGATGTCCATCGTACTCTCGATTATCGCAATTCTTCTGATCGCGTCGTTCTTCATCACTTCAGCAGACTCGGCGACATTCGTCCTTGGCATGCAGTCAACGCACGGCTCACTGACGCCGCCGAACACCGTAAAGCTGATCTGGGGCATTTCCCAGTCCATGATCGCCATCCTGCTGCTGTATGTAGGCGGCCTGCAGGCGATCCAGAATACAATCATCATCGCCGCGCTTCCCTTCTCCTTCGTCATGATCCTCATGACCATCGGAATCCTGAAGGCCCTTAAGGAAGAGCGGCAGCGGATGGAAAAGCTCGCTAAAGGAAAATAATCAACCCGCAATACCCGCCGGCAATCAAAGAAGAAAAAACGGAACGTCCGCTCCCTGATGGAGCGGACGTTCCGCTGTTTTATTGTTCGGTCTGACCCGGGTGTGCATCAGAACGAAGTGATCATCATCAGACCTAAATAGGCCGCCGCGATGAAACCGATCCCCAATAAGGCGGAAAGCCACTTCGGAAAATCCCGCCGGCCTCCTATAAAGAACAGTGCAAGCAGCATCAGCGAGATCAACAGGAAGAGGATTCCCTCCAGAGACGGGTTGAACCGGGAATCAATCGGCATAACCGGAGGACCTGACAACCATTCCGCCAGCGGTGCCGCTCCCTCCGACCGGAATGTCGAGTCGATATCATGGGGCGGTGACTGCTTGCTCATAAAAGCCGTAAAGAACAGGACAAGCAGCAGCATGAGACTTTCCGTCTTTAGCCACCCTGAAGGCGGATATTCCTTTTTTGCAATAAACCCATTAATCGCTGCTGCCGCCAGAAGCGGGATGATGCTTAAATGCTTGAGCAGCAGCATCTGACCATATGGCAGAATCCAGGAGCTCGCATAATCCCCTGCTTTCATCACAAGCAGCATAAGGAAGATTCCTGTACCGATCATAACCGCCATCAGCCCTGCTGCAACCGGGGTAAACCATTTAAGGAAACCCCGCCAGTTTGAAACGGTATCAGGCTTTGCCGCAACAAGAAATAGAATGCCCGCCCAGACGGACAGCGCTGTCAGATGAACCCCATGGGCGATGATGCCGCCCGGTTCATCAATAGTCGCGGAATGACTGCCGTAGGCGATCGCTCCAAACGCCGCCAGGACAAGAAGGGCCTGGAGGATCCGGTTCATTCCGAATCTGAGCACCACCAACAGAAGGAAGGCGGCTGCCGATAGTGCGAGAAAGCTGTGTCCGGAACGAAATCCCGTGGAAATGTCCATAAAACCCCGCAGCCGGTAGCCCTCGGGCGCAAGGAGGAACGTCAGCTGAATGACGGGAGCTGCTCCAAGAACCGGAATGGCTGCGGCGAGCAGAGCCTCAGTCCTTTTGCCCAGTTGTACGTCCGGCCTCAGGCTTTCGGGAATGAATCTGAGTGTAATGGCACCCGCCAATACTGCCATCACGATATACAGCAGAAAATCGGACAGTGCGGTGAACGCGGTCATCATTTCTTCCTGCGAATAGCCCTGAAGATCACGCCCAAGAGAATAATGACAATGACTAACAGCACGACTGTCAGAAGAAGATTCCCGCCTTCTTCCTGCTGGTTCGAGTCATTTTCCTGATTGGCAGGAGTTTCTTCCGTCATTTCCTCTCCGTTGTCGGCAGAATCTGTCCCGGTCTCTTCCTCATCGGCTGCATTCTCTTCTGTGACTGTATCCTCTTCCTCTGCGCCGTCTGCGGAGATGCCCGCAGCCGCCTCAAACGTGATTTCTCCATCGATCGGATGGCCGTCTTCACTGATGACATTCCAGAGAAGCGTCCACTCACCATCCGGCAGGGGCTCGGCAAGCGTACCGGTCAATTGGGTTCCTTCAATGATGATATCTGTAAACGCGATCTCTCCTTCCGCTCCAGTCAGGGTTAACGTGCTCCCCTCTTCGATACCCGCACTGAACGTCAGGCTGACCTCCTCAAGCGGCTCAGTCACCGTCGCGCCGTCTTCCGGCACTGACGATTCCATGTGGGAATGAGCCATTGCCGCACTTGGCAAGGTTAGGGCTAAAACGATAGCCAGAAACAGTTTTTTCATGCGATCTCCTTCTTTCAATAAGTGATTTGAGAGGTCAGTCATTATATTCACTCCCGGCTGCGGGCGTGTTCGTCCATCTTCTCCTCGATCGTTGGCAGCACAATCGGACCTCCTCGCTGCTTTAATTTAAAGCAGCGAACCGCGATAAACAACATGCGAGTGTGTCATTTTGCCAGATACAGATGAACTCTGACATCCAGATGACAAATCACCTCTTGCCATCATTCCCCATTGACCCGGATGTCCAAACTGTAATACCATTGAACTTCGGGCTTTTTACATCCCGCGCGGTTCGTAACCATCCCGCGATAACAAAACTAAGGGAGAGAAAACCATGAAGATCAAAACGATGGCTGTTAATGCCGTCATTGCTGCACTATATCTCGCCGTCACCGCGCTGATTGCGCCGTTCGGCTTTACGAATATCCAGATTCGTGTATCCGAGATGTTCAATCACCTCGTCGTGTTCAACAAAAAGTACCTGATCGGAATCGTCCTCGGCGTGTTCATCTCGAACCTGATGCTGTCGACGCTCGGCTGGTATGACCTGACATTCGGCGTGGCCCATTCACTTATTTCGCTGACCATCACGATCCTGCTGTGCAAGTTTGTAAAAGGGCGCGTAAAAGGAATGGTTGCGAACACGCTCGTGTTCACGTTCACGATGTTCATCATCGCGATCTCGCTGAACCTGGCACTCGGCTTCCCGTTCTGGTTCACCTATGCCACGCTTGCTATCAGTGAGTTTATCGTCATGATTGTCGGCGTGCCGGTCATGAATGCCTTGAATAAACGGATCGATTTCAGCAGATTGATTGAAGACTAAACCAAAAATAAATCCTCGGCCTCCATGCCGGGGATTTATTTTTATGGAACTGTCCGCGGTCTTCATCCGTATATAAATAAGAAGGAGTGATCGAGATGAGAAAATTTTACCGATCCACACGCGAAAAACAGCTTGCAGGTGTACTGGGCGGCCTCAGCGAACGGTACGGGATTGATGTAAGCATCCTCCGGATCGTAACCGTCCTGTCCGGGTTTTTCACTTCCGGAATCACCTGGATGATTTACCTGGTTGCAGCCATCGTGATGCCGACAGATAAACATTTGGATGGATGATCATTCGTGTCACTTCAAAAAAGCGATGCCGCCGGGGCATCGCTTTTTTTGGTTATTCCTTATCCGCTACAAGTCCGTCGAATTCTGGAGCTTCCTTCAGGAACTCGAGTTCATAGGAAGAGTTTCCAAATTCCTTAAGGACTGCTTCGTTGACTTCTGTCGTGTATGTGACGCGGCCCATCGCCTGCTCCACAATTTTCGCGTCCATTTCCTGGTTCGTGAGGTCCTTGATGGAGTCGATGGCGATTTTCTGTGCCTTTTCAGGGTTGTCGTTGATGAACGCAACCGATTCATTGTGCGCTTCCAGCAGCTTCGCCGCGAGTTCCGGCTTTTCTTCCGTCAGTTTGTTGTTTGCAACGAGTACCGTGTTCGGAAGGTTTTCACCGTAGGCAATCTCTTCCGTGCTGATGATGACTTTCGCGCCGTTGTCGACGAGAATCGAAGCCCATGGCTCCGGAACTGCCGCAAGGTCAACCTTGCCGGATTCAAACATCGCCTGATAGGACGCCGGGTTACCTGTCACGTGATTGAGCGAGCCGCCGATCCGTGAAGAAGCGAGCTCATCATTGCCGAGCTGCTGGAGATACGTTTCGAACTGAACGTCATGCGTGCAGCCGATACCCGGTGTGATAAATGTTTTGCCTGCCATATCTTCAACCGACTCGATGCCGCTTTTCTCGCTCGCAACGACGACCGTACCGCCGGAAGACGCGCCGGCCAGGACTTTCACATCCGCGCCGTTTGAGAAGTTGTTCAGGACAGGGCCGGGACCAACAAGCCCTGCATCGATTTCACCCGACTTGAGTGCAGCCATGAATGTGCCGCCGTCCGGGAATGTGATGTACTGCAGTTCGACGTCATCGCCGAGCTGTTCTTCGTAATAGCCATTTTCCCTTGCCACCATCGCAGGCGCGTGGTCAATGTTCGGGAAATAACCGATGACCATCTTCTCTTTGTCCCCGTCTGCTGCGTTGTCTCCGCCCCCGCATGCCGCGAGCAGCGTGATGATGCCGAGCATGAATGCTCCAAGCCACCATTTTTTCAATTTCAACATCCCCTTCCCGGGACTTTCCCCGGTTATGAATTTTAATGAAGTTACTCCACAATCGGTAAACTCCGTCACACAGACGGTTCAAGCCCCCACTTTACCCGTACCTGCTGCTCAAATCGCTGGAACAGGAGCAGATCGACTGTGACGCCGATGATGCCGATGACGATCATGATGCCGAGCACCATGTCCATCCGCCCAAAGTCGGAAGCGTATTTCAATGTGTAGCCGAGCCCCGGACCGGTGCTGAGAAGCTCGCCGGCCATAAGAGCGCGCCAGCCGAATGCCCAGGCAAGGCGCGTGCCGGTGACGAAATATGGCACCGATGCCGGCAGCATGACCCGGAAAAACAGATCCGGGCCTGATGATCCCATTGTCTGTGCCGCTTTGAGGTAGATCGGCGACACGTTCTGGATGCCGGTCCGCACGTTGATCGTCATGACGATCGCGGCACCGAGCACGATAATGAAAATAACCGATTTTTCATTGAGGCCGAACCACATGATCGCAAGCGGCAGCCAGACGATGCTCGGGATACTCTGGAGTGCGAGAATCAGCGAGCCGAGCGTGTCATCAGCCGTCTTTGACTTCGCCAGCAGAATGCCGAGCAGCAACCCGATCAGGAGGGCGATTGCAAGTCCGACCAGAAGCCGCATGAAGCTGGCCCCGAGGTCGCGGAACAGCGTGCCGTCCGCAATCATTTCACCTAGAGCACGGAACACGTCGGTCGGCGCCGGCAGGAGAACCGCCGGAATCTGAAACAGCCGGACCGCAAGTTCCCAGACAAGAAACAAAGAAACGAAGAAGACGAGCCGCTTAATAACCAACCGCATGGTTACGTTCCTCTTCTTCCACTTTGTCGTTTTCCGTTTTCAGCATATCGAGAATCGATTCCTCATAGGCCGCCATCTCTTTCAGATGCCCTTCCCTCGGGCGCCCGAGCCTGACCTCGATATCCTTCAGAACACGGCCCGGATGGGTACCCATGACGATGATGCGGTCCGAAAGCCGGACGGCTTCCTGGATGCTGTGCGTGACAAAAATAATCGTCTTTTTCGTCTCCATCCAGATTTCTTCGAGCACGCCCTGAAGGCGCATCCGCGTCTGTTCATCCAGCGCGCCGAATGGCTCATCCATCAGGAGAACCGCCGGGTCCATCGCAAGTGCACGGGCAATCGATACGCGCTGCTGCATCCCGCCCGACAGCTCATGAGGGTGATGGCCCGCATACTGGCTGAGCTGCACCAGCCGGAGGTATTTCTTGGCGATTTCACGCGCTTTTTCTTTCGGTATTCCCTTCAGAGGGAACATAACGTTCTCCTCGACGGTCAGCCAAGGGAATAGAGCAGCCTGCTGGAACACCATCCCCCGCTCTTTGCCCGGCTTCACGATGTCGCGGCCATCCAGCTGGAGAACACCCGAATCCGGACGGTTCAGCCCGGCGACAATGTTCAGCAGCGTCGACTTGCCGCAGCCGGATGGACCGAGCAGCGAGACGAACTCGCCTTCCCGGACATCGATGCTGATATCCTTGAGCACCTGCTCCCGCCTGCCGTCCTTCCCGAAGCTTTTTTGTATTCCATCTATCTTAAGGAACATCATTGCACTTCCTTCTAGTCTATAATTATAATCCATATGGATTTACTAAGTTTTAAGTATGATCATACCCGAAAAAGCTGATATGTCAATGGATGTAACTTGGAAGTCGGATTGTTGCTGGAGATATTTTTTTAATCTATACTTTATAAATAGGAATTAACTCCATCGTATGTGAGAAAGGCGGAATCTGCCATGAAAATTGTACAGTCCATTCTGGATCTGATCGGCAACACTCCCGCCGTCCGGCTCAATAAAATTCCGGATCCGGATGGTGCGAATGTATATATCAAGCTGGAATCGTTCAACCCCGGCGGCAGCGTAAAAGACCGTGCCGCACTGAACATGATTGAGCGTGCGGAAGCAGAAGGCAAACTGATTCCCGGCAAAAGCACGGTCATCGAACCGACGTCCGGCAACACTGGGATCGGCCTCGCCATGGTGTGTGCGGCAAAAGGCTACCGGTGCATCATGACGATGCCGGACAATGCGACCGCAGAACGGGTCAAAATCCTGAAGGCATATGGCGCGGAAGTATACTCGACCCCGGCAGCCGAGCGCATGAATGGCGCCATCGCCAAGGCGGAAGAGCTGGCCGCGGACATCCCGGATGCCTTCATCCCGATGCAGTTCGAGAACCCTGCTAACGCGGACGCCCACCGCGGCACGACTGCCGTGGAAATTTTGGAAGCCTTTGACGGCAAGCTCGATGCATTCGTCCTGACGGCAGGAACAGGCGGCACCGTGACAGGAACCGGAGAAGAGCTGAAAAAACAGATCCCCGACCTAAAGATCTACGTTGTCGAGCCGAAAGGATCTCCCGTGCTGTCCGGCGGGGAACCCGGTCCGCACAAAATTCCGGGCACCGGCCCCGGATTCGTCCCGTCCATCCTTAACCGGGAGATCTATGATGAAATTCTCCTGATTGAGGATGATGACGCCCAGGTGATGGCGCGCCGCCTCGCAGCGGAAGAAGGTATTTTCGTCGGTGCTTCCGCCGCGGCCTCCGCGCACTTCGCCGTCCAGGTTGCCAAGAAACTGCCGAAGGACGCCAACGTCCTCTGCCTCGCTCCGGACACCGGAGAGCGGTATCTGTCATCCGACCTGTTTCCGGAATAAAAGGAGGTCCCCGCGATTTTGGGGACCTCCTTTTTGCTGGCCGCTCGGATTCTTCAAACTCAGGGGGCTATTCTTCAAACTCGGGCGGTCATTCTTCAAACTCGGGCACTTATTCTTCAAACTCAGAGGGGTATTTTTCAAACTCGGATTCCCACATAAAAAAGCGATGCCCCTCCGAAAGGGCATCGCTTTTCTTCCTTACTTCGTCACGAGTTCGCGAAAGGTGGCGGGTTCCCGCAGCAGTACTGCCGCGTCCTCCACCATGACGCTTGCAGTCGGAAGCATGCCGGCGCCCGGGCCGATGACGGTGAGCGTCCCGGCATAGGCGGTTTCGATGGCAACTGCATTGTCCACGCCGTCAATACCGTAGAGCGGATGGTCCGGTCCGATCAGTACCGGGCCGACGGACGCCTGGATGGATCCGTCTTCTCCGCGGCGGACATCCGCGATGTGGCGGTAGCGGAGGCCCTGGCGGTCAGCATCGGTCACTTCTTCGAGCGAGAGCGAATCGATGCCTTCCATCGGCACGTCTTCCCAATCCGGCTGTTCGCCGAACGACAGGCCGCTCAGGATCATCAGCTTGCAGAACGCATCGAATCCGGATACGTCATTGGTCGGATCCGCCTCGGCATAGCCGAGTTCCTGTGCTTCCTTCAGTGCCGACTCGAATGTGCACGATTCTTTGCGCATCTTCGTCAGGATGAAGTTTGATGTGCCGTTCAGGATGCCCTGGATTCCGGTCACTTCATTGGTAAGGTTCAGGTTTCCGATCGTCTTGATTACCGGGACTCCGCCTGCGACGGTTGCCTCGTATCCGACGCCTGTACCCTGTTCCTTGGCTTGCCGTTCAAGTGCGGGAGCGGCTTTGGCATACATGACCTTGTTGGCCGTGATGACATGGCAGCCGGCCGCGATCGCCTGCTCCAGATATGTGGTTGCCGGCTCTTCACCGACGATTGCCTCGAAAACGACCTTCAGATCCGGAATGGCGAGGATGTCCTCAAACCGGTCGGTGATGAGGACTCCCGGGGTCTCAGGGCGGGTTTTATCCAAGTCGCGGACGAGGATGCCAGCAATTTCAATCGGGGATCCGATTGTTTTCTCAAGTTGTTGTTTCCGTTCATTCACGATTGTATAAATGCCTTGGCCGACCGTACCGAATCCAAGGATGGCCGCTTTCACTGGAGCCATGGGCGAAACACCTCCGACACAAAGATTCCTTCCAATATAACAAGTTCCGCCCCGTAAGGAAACCCCCGGGGCGGGAAAAGTTTAAAATTGTTCAAACATTCCGCATGTCTTATGCGTTTACGGGTGCCGCAGTCTCGATCGCCTGCTTCAGGTCGGCAATGATGTCTTCGACGTTCTCAAGTCCGATGGAAAGGCGGACAAGTTCTTCAGTCGTGCCGGATTTCTTCAAATCTTCTGCAGACAGTTGCTGGTGCGTCGTGGAAGCCGGGTGAATGATCAGCGAGCGAGCGTCGCCGACGTTTGCGACATGCGAGAACAGCTTCACATTGTCGATCAGCTTGCGACCCGCTTCGCGTCCGCCCTTGATACCGAAAATGAGGACCGACCCTGCGCCGTTCTTCAGGTACTTTTTCGAGAGTTCGTACGACGGGTGCTCTTCGAGTCCGTTGTACTGAACCCACTCGACGGATGGGTGATCTTTCAGCCACTCGGCAACTTTCAGCGCGTTTTCATTGTGGCGCTGGATGCGGAGGTGAAGCGTCTCTAGCCCCTGGAGGAAGAGGAATGCATTGTCCGGGCTGAGCGTCGGGCCGAAGTCGCGGAGCAGCTGCACGCGGAGGCGTGTTGCGAATGCTGCCTGTGCCGTATCGATGCCGTAGCGGAGGCCATGGTAGGTCTCGTCCGGCTCTGTGTAGCCAGGGTGGCGTCCCTGTGTCCAGTCGAATTTGCCCGCGTCAACGGCTACGCCGCCTACACCGCGGCCGTGGCCGCCGATCCATTTCGTCGCGGAGTGGACAACGACGTCCGCACCGTGCTCGATCGGGTTCGATCCGTAAGGCGAAGCGAACGTGGAATCGATGATGAGCGGCAGGCCGTTTTCATGTGCGATGTTCGCAACAGCTTCCACATCCAGAACATTCAGGCTCGGGTTACCGATGATTTCGCCGAAGATCGCCTTTGTCTTGTCGGTAATGGCCTCGCGGAAGTTTTCAGGGTTTGTCGAGTCAACAAACTTCACGTTGATGCCGTAACGAGGAAGTGTCACTGCGAACAGGTTGTACGTTCCGCCGTACAGGTTAGCCGCGGAGACGATCTCGTCGCCTGCCTGGGCAACGTTCAGGATCGAGAACGCGATGGCCGCCATGCCGGACGACAGTGCAACTGCAGCTGTTCCGCCTTCCAGTTCAGCGATGCGCTTCTCGAAAGCGTCAACCGTCGGGTTCATGATGCGGGAGTAGATGTTCCCCGACTCTTTCAGGGCGAACAGGTTTTGAGCGTGTTCAGTGTCACGGAATGCATAAGCTGTCGTACGGTAGACCGGTACCGCGATTGCGCCTGTTGCCGGGTCCGGCTCCTGGCCGCCATGTACGAGAATCGTTTCTGGTTTGAATTGGTTAGTCATATTGATTGCCTCCTAAAGGTGATGGTTTCGATGGAAACACGCTAGGAGAGGAGGATTTATCTTTTCGGAAAAATGAAAAACCCTCTTCGCTGATAGGAAGAGGGCCGATGCGAACACGCCGCATGCCTCCCCTTATCTGCCAGATCCGCTCCCGAATCTGTAGGAATTAGCACCTTTGCAGACATGGTCTGCCGGTTGCCGGGCTTCGCAGGGCCTATTCCCTCCGCCGCTCTTGATAAGAGTATTCTGATTTTGTTTTCCATCTGGTAAACAGTATAGGACTGTGCTGCGGGCGAAGTCAAGTGTATTTTTCAGAAAAAACATGAAACGTTTTCAAGTTTCATCCGTTAACATAGTAGATTGCCATTTCTAGGAGGAATTCGATGAAAACGTGGAGAGAGAAATTCGAAGCAAATGGACTTGCCGAATACGTTGCTCCATTTTCCGAGCTGACAAAATCAGGCTTCATCCTGGAAAAGGAAGACGCTGCCGGAACGCTCGCGCCCGGCGCATCAAAGTTTGGCGGAGCGCCGGACTTGCCTCCGGATACAGAGATTCCGTCCAAAGACGGCAAGCCGCTCACGCTCATCGCCCAGCTTAACCTGGAGGACGCAGCGCTTGCCGGCAACGCCCGCCCACTCCCCGGTTCCGGTGTTTTGTCATTCTTCTATGATACAGAGGAACAGCCGTGGGGCGGAGAAGAAGACGACAGAAGCGCGTGGAAGGTGCTTTACTTTGAAAACCATGAGGAGCTTGAACGGCGGGAAGTGCCCGAAGAAGTCATGCTGCCGGAGTTTGCCGCTTCGTTCCGCGAGCAGGAAACGTTGGACACAGACGCCGTCTTCGGGATGGACTTTGACGATGACACCGGAGAGGCGATCTTCGAGCTGCTGGAGGAAAGCGCTCCCCATCACCGTGTACTCGGGCATCCGTTCGCTGTCCAGAACCCGGTGTTCCCGGAAGTCGCCCACTACTGCGATGGGATTAAAGACTGGGATGCTGCGGAGAAAGCGGCCGAAGACTATGTTCTTCTCTTCCAGATGGACAGCGACGATGAACTTGATGCAATCTGGGGCGATCTCGGCATGCTGTACTTCTGTATCCGGAAAGAAGATCTTGAGGAAAAACGATTTGACCGGACTCACATGATCATGCAATGCGGGTAACGAATCACCCCGCCTTATATTAGGCTCAATCAGGCTTAATATAAGGCACTTCAAAATAAGGAGGCTGACGATATGCCCGAACAATTGGGCTGGTTATGGATCATTATGGCCGTGGCGGCCGGCTATCTTATAGGAAATATCCACGGTTCCACCGTTGCCGGATGGCTTTCCGGTGTGAACCTTAAAGAAACGGGCGTTAAAAACGCGGGCGCGTCAAATGCCGCCATCGTCCTCGGCAAGAAATACGGTGCCCTTGTCGCCGCCATTGATATCGGAAAAGGGACCGCGGCCGTGCTTCTTGCCAGATGGATTTCCTCGGAACTGGCACTTGGACCCGATGCGGGTGCCCTTCTTGTCTTTGCGATGGCCGCTGCAACGATTCTCGGACATAATTTCCCGTTCCATATGCGATTTAACGGAGGCAAGGGTACCGCAACGGTGATCGGTGTGCTCCTGGGCTTTGACTGGAAGATCGGGCTCGTGGGGCTCGCCCTCCTCATCATCATTTCTCTCATCACCGACTTCCTCGTCTTCGGTGTGCTCATGCTGTATGTCACCTTTACCGCGACTGCCGTCTTCTTCGCCCCAGGCATCGGGCCGGATCTGATCGCCATCGGATTGTTCGGGATGGCGGTATGGAAACACCTCGAGAACTTCCACAGGATGAGGGTCCACGAGGAAAATCGGGTGTCGTCGGTGTTTGGGAAGAAGAAGACGGCATAAGAGAAGGCAGGAGAAAAAGTAACGCATTATCAGTTAAGCACCGCTAACATTAGCACTCATACTAAAAGGGGGACCTGTCCAGGACAGGTCCCCTTCTTCCATGTTCAGTTATGCTGTGCGACCTTCTCGATCAGGTCGAGAAGATCGGCATGCTTATACCCGAGGTCTTCCGCTACGCTCTTGTAGGTGACACGGCCGGCGTAAGTGTTGAAGCCCTTGCGGAGCGGCTCGTTGTCGAGTGCCGCCTGCTTCCAGCCTTTGTTTGCAATTTGGAGTGCGTATGGAACGGTGACGTTTGTGAGCGCCATCGTGGATGTGCGCGGCACAGCGCCCGGCATGTTGGCGACGGCGTAGTGGACAACACCGTGCTTTTCATAGATCGGGTCATCATGTGTCGTGATGCGGTCCGATGTTTCAAAGATGCCGCCCTGGTCGATCGCGATGTCGACGAGCACGGAGCCCGGCTGCATCGACTTGATCATCTCTTCCGTGACGAGTTTCGGAGCCTTGGCACCCGGGATCAGCACGGCACCTACGACGAGATCTGCATCCTTCACCGCTTCGGCAATGTTGAATGGGTTCGACATGAGCGTCTGGATGTCATTGCCGAACTGGTCGTCCAGCTGGCGGAGGCGTTCCGGGCTCAGGTCGATTACGGTAACCTGGGCACCCATGCCGACTGCAACGCGGGCTGCATTCGCACCGGCCATGCCGCCGCCGATCACGGTCACCTTGCCGCGCTGGACGCCCGGTACGCCGGACAGGAGAATGCCCTTGCCGCCGTGGATGCGCTCCAGGAACTGGGCGCCGATCTGTGTCGCCATGCGGCCCGCCACTTCGCTCATCGGCGAAAGGAGCGGAAGCGTGCGGTTCGGCAGCTGGACCGTTTCATAGGCGATGGCTGTTACGTTCTTCTCGAGAAGCGCGGCCGCCAGTTCAGGTTCTGCAGCCAGGTGCAGGTACGTGAACAGGATCAGGTCTTCACGGAAATAGCCGTATTCTTCCGGCAGTGGTTCCTTGACCTTCATGACCATATCGGCCGCCCATGCATCGGAAGCCGTTTGCGCGATCATCGCGCCTTCGTTGGCATATTCCTCATCGGTGAATCCCGAGCCGAGGCCCGCCCCCTTCTCGATGATGATTTCATGGCCTGCCGCGGCCAGTGTCGCTACTCCTGCAGGCGTCATTGCGACGCGGTTTTCATTGTTTTTGATTTCTTTAGGTACACCGATTCTCATTCCATTTCCCTCCATCATAAAGGGAGGCAACCGCCTCCCGGATATTAGATCCCCAATTGTATAATTTCAACGATTCTCTTCAAAAACCTTCTTCAGGACAGAAATAATAAAATCGACATCCTGGTCCGTGCAGGCAAGCGGCGGGGACAGGGTCAGGATATTGTTGTGTCCGGCAACCGTGTCTCCGTTTTTGCCTACGATCAGGCCGTTTGCCTTGCAGTCTGCGATGATCTTGCCGATGCGTGCGGCGCTTGCCGGTTCGCGTGTCTGTTTGTCCTCGACCATCTCGATGCCGAGAAGGAAGC
The DNA here is from genome assembly GCF_001619585.1 of Bhargavaea cecembensis. Classification (GTDB taxonomy): domain Bacteria; phylum Bacillota; class Bacilli; order Bacillales_A; family Planococcaceae; genus Bhargavaea; species Bhargavaea cecembensis_A. The sequence goes on along the minus strand of NZ_LQNT01000012.1, from coordinate 71,711 downwards.
CGATTCCCCGGACTTCACCGACATTCGGATGCTCTTCCAGATGCGCAAGTTCCGCACGGAGACGCTCGCCGTGGCGGTCTGCGCGCTCGACGAGACCTTCACGCTCGATGATTTCGAGGTTCTTAAGCGCTACCGCACATGCTGCCGGGTTGCCGCCGAATGTATTCACATGGCGGAAGTGGCTGTTTTCCGCACTGTCCTTAAATGTCTCGTAGATATCTTTGCGGACCGCTGTGACCGACAGCGGGAGGTAAGCGCTTGTGAGCCCTTTTGCCATGGTCACGATGTCCGGTTTCACGCCGAAGTTCTGGTGGCCGAACTTCTTACCCGTACGGCCGAATCCGCAGATGACTTCATCGATGATCAGCAGGACACCGTGCTTCTTGCAGATTTCCTGTACCTTCTGGAGATACACCGGATGCGGGATGAGGATGCCGCCGCCCGTGATGAGAGGCTCCATGATCACCCCGGCAACGGTTTCTTCCTGCTCCCAGATGATCTTCTGCTCTAGCTCTTCGGCACGCATGATGTTGTAGTCCTCAACACTCATGCCTTCCGGACGGCGGTAGTTGTCCGGCGGTGCCACATGGAGGAAGCCCGGTGCAAGCGGCTCATACTTGTACTTTCGGAGCGACTGGCCCGTCGCGGCAAGCGCACCCATCGAGCTGCCGTGGTAGGCACGGTAGCGGCTGATGAACTTGTAGCGCGAAGCCTCGCCCTTTTGCTGGTGATACTGGCGTGCGATTTTGAACGCGACTTCGTTCGCATCAGATCCGCTGTTGGAATAGAAGATCATGTAATCGTCATCGAGCCATTCGTTGAGCTTTGCCGCGAGCTCGATTGCCGGCTCATGGCTCTGCGTCATCGGCACATAGCACAGTTCCTTCATCTGATCGTAGGCCGCTTTCGCAAGCTCCTCGCGGCCGTAGCCGACGTTGACGCACCAAAGTCCGGACATGCCGTCCAGGTAACGGTTCCCCTCATGATCCGTCACCCAGGCGCCTTCCCCTTTTGCCCAGATCATCGGCGGGTTCTTCTCAACATATGGAGAAATGTGATGCCACACGTTCTGCCGGTCCTTTTCGACTAGCGTTTGGGCTTCCGTCTTTACAACGGTCATCGTACTATCCCCTCTCGGATAAATTCGTTTAAAAGTCAGCCGCCCCGGAGGCGGCTGCTTGTTGGTCTTTCGTTATCGCTGCTTGGTCTTTCGTGACCCTTGGTTGGACTTTCGCTGAGTCTGCTTGGTCTTTCCCAAGCCCCCGTTGGTCTTTCGTTGATGGACGCTCCGTTTATCTATCAGTGACGCTGTGTGAGCATCTTCTTGCGTGTATAGAATTCGATGCCGTCTTTGCCGTTGGCGTGGAGGTCACCATAGAAGCTCTTCTTGTAGCCCGAGAACGGGAAGAAGGCCATCGGTGCCGGGACGCCGAGGTTGACGCCGAGCATGCCGGCATCGATGTCGTCGCGGAATTCGCGGATTGCCGATGCGCTGTCGGTATACAGGCAGGCGCCGTTTGCAAAGTCCGAGGCGTTCGCAAATTCGATCGCTTCCGTGAGGGTTTCTACGCGGACAACCGACAGGACCGGCGCGAAGATCTCGTCCTTCCAGATCTTCATTTCCTGTGTCACATCGTCAAAGATTGTCGGTCCGACGAAGTAACCGCCTTCGGAGCTGGATTTGTCATTGCGGCCGTCGCGAACCAGTTTCGCGCCTTCTTCAACGCCCGACTCGATGTAGCCGATCGTGCGGTCCTTGTGGGCCGGACGGATGACAGGTCCGAGGAACACATCATCTTCGAGTCCGTTGCCGATTGTGATGTCGTCCGCTGCCTTTTTCAGCCGGTCGACGAGCTTATCCGCCACGTCACCGACCGCCACGACGACTGCCGCAGCCATGCAGCGCTCGCCTGCGGAACCGAATGCCGCACCTGTGATGTTCTTGACGGCATTGTCGAGGTCCGCATCCGGCATGACGATGGAGTGGTTTTTCGCGCCGGCCAGTGCCTGGACACGCTTACCGTGTGCCGTACCTGTCTTGTAGACATATTCCGCGACCGGCTGGGAGCCGACGAAGGAAATAGCCGGAACGTCTTTGTGCTCGAGCAGGCCGTTGACGACGTCATGCGCACCGTGGACGATGTTGAACACGCCGTCAGGCAGGCCCGCTTCTTTTAGGAGGTCCGCAAGCCGGTTTGCCAGCAGCGGCGTGCGCTCGGACGGCTTCAGGACGAATGTGTTGCCCGCGACAATGGCGAGCGGGAACATCCATGCCGGGACCATCATCGGGAAGTTAAACGGTGTGATGCCGCCGATGACGCCGATCGGATAGCGGTACATGCCCGATTCCATGTTTTTGGAGATGTCAGGAAGCTGCTGCCCCATCATGAGGGACGGCGCACCTGCCGCGAACTCGACGCATTCGATGCCGCGGAGCACTTCGCCGTGTGCTTCCGTAAAGCTTTTGCCGTTCTCGATTGTGACGAGTCGAGCAAGCTCATCCCAGTTCTCGACGAGCAGCTGCTGGAACTTGAACATGATCCGTGCACGCTGTGGCACAGGCGTCTTTTTCCAGGTCTTGAATGCTTCTTTCGCCACGGCAACTGCCTTGTCCAGGTCTTCCTTTGTGGAAATCGGGACTTCCGCGATGATTTCGCCTGTTGCCGGGTTTGGAACTTCCTCATATTTTTCTGTGGCCGATTTGACCCATTGTCCACCGATATAGTTTGAAAGCGTTTGCGTTTTTACGGTTGCTGTTTCCATTGATAACTCCTCCTCTTGGTTAAATGGTCATCTTGACGGGCTGACTTGTTCACTTCATAATCTACTGTACAAACTATCAGAATGTTTGTCATTTTACAATGTGTCAAATAGTGAGGCTTTGGGATTTAACGAAAGGGTGGCTGATTGTGAAGAACATCGAGCTGACTGTGCGGGACGTACTGGAACGGGAGTCTTTCCAAAAAGCCAAACTGGCAGCAGGTGCAACAGGCCTTTCCCGGAAGATCCGCTGGTCGCATATTCTTGAAGTACGCGAGTTTGAGTCTCTCATCAATGGCGGTGAGCTGATTTTGACGACCGGCCTCAGCATGGCACTTGGCCTCGAGGAGCAGCTTTCCTATATCCGGAAGCTAAACGAACTGGGGGCATCCGCACTGTGCATTGAACTGGCGGACAACTCGAAACAGATCGCTCCGGAGCTGCTGGAACTGGCGGACAGGCTTGGCTTCCCGATCATCGTATTCGAGGAAGTGATCCGCTTTGTCGACATCACGCAGGATCTCCACACGGCGCTGATCAACCGGCATCATAAGATGATCTCCGAAATGGACCGCCTGTCGGGGCGATTTATCGAACTTTCCTTAATGTCCAACGGCATTCTGAAGATTCTCCAGGAGCTCCATGAATACTTCCGGCGGGAGGCCATCTTCATCTCCGACCGTCCCTCCCCTTACTTTTATCCGTCGGAGGCCAAAGAGAGCGAAGCCGCACTTCGGGACATTCTTGAGGCAGAAGGCGGGCTTGAAGGTGTGGGAAGATACTTGGAGACATCGGACAACCGTTACGCCTCAGTGCCCGTACGGGGACCCGGACAAGTCTGGGGGCGGCTCTTCCTCTGTATGGATGAGCCTCTCCAGGATGACTTTTACTTTCTGATCCTGGACCGTGCAGGTCTCGCTATTTCACAGGTGCTCCTCCGCAACCGGACAATCGAGGAACGCAAGCAGAATCTCGAAGACAAGGTCGTCCGGAACCTCATTAACGGACAGCGCATGGACCCGGAAACCGTGCGTGCCGTACTGTCGGCCCGCGGCAAAAACATGTACTACCGGGTGTTCAGCATCCGCATGCCGGAAATTCCTCCATTCCCGTCACAGGACCTTCTTGAAGAAGAGCTGGTCCAGCGCGCGCTGCTCATCCGCAGTCTGTTTCAGCGGCACGGTTTCTTCCCTGCCATCACTTCCGGTGAAAGCGAGATGGCCGTCATCGCCTTTTTCATATCGGAAGAGCAGCAGAGCCGGCGGAACGACCGCTTCCTGCCGCTGATCCGGGAATTCCGGAACATGTCCGCCCCGCAGTTCGAAGGTAGCCGCTTCGGCATCGGCAAAACCTATCAGGGCATCGCCGATGTCCGCCGGGCCTACCGGGAAAGCGAGGACGTCATCCGACTTCAGGAAGAGGGCATCACAGATTCGGAGTTCTATGAAGGACTCGGTATCCACCGGCTGCTGCTGTTGCTGAAGCGAAGCGGAGAACTCGAAACGTATGTCGAGGATTACCTCGGAGCACTGCTGGAACACGACGCCCGGCATGACAGCCGGCTGTTTGAAACGCTGGTGGTCTATCTGGAGTGCGGCGGCGTCAAGAAAGAAGCGGCTGAGCGGCTCTTTATCGTCCGCCAGACCCTTTACCACCGGATCGGCAAACTCGAAGGGCTGCTCGGTACCGACTTCATGGAGCCCGCCAACCGGCTCGCGCTGGAAGTGGCGGTGCAGGCGTACCGGATGCTGGAGCAGACTGAAGCGGAGAAGCGGCTTCCGGTACATTGATGGATTTCTGTTCTGCCCAATGTTTAAATAACGGGGATGTCCTTTTACAAGGACATCCCCGTTATTGCTGTCAGGCTCTATTCTCTTCCAACACCTTGTTCTCTTGCAAACCGGCACTCCGGTCCAGCTTTAACACTGTATTCAGGAGAACATCGGCGCCTTTTGCGCAATCCTCAAACGATGTATATTCATCCTCACGATGACTGTAGCCTTTGGCACTCGGAACAAATATCATGGCTGCCGGAATATAACTTGCGATAAATTGGGCATCATGCCCGGCTCCACTATACATTTTGCGACTCTTGAAACCGAGCGCTTCAGCTGATTCTGAGACTGCTTGGACAATGTCCCGATTAAATTCAACAGTGTCCCTTCCCCACAACTTCCTGGAACTCAACATGCACCGCTCCACCATTTTGGGGAGATGTTCAATCATCTTCTCGACTTGGCGGATAACGTCCATGTTCGTATGGCGGGCCTCAATCGTAAACGTGACTTCATTCGGAATGACCGTGTGTATATTTGGATAGGCATTGATCCTGCCGATTGTGTAAACGAGATCCTCCGGAAGCTTCTTGAGCTCCCGCTGAAGTTCGACCATGATTTGTGCGGAAGCAAACATCGGATCCTTCCTCATCGGGATCGGTGTGGTGCCGGCATGGTTCGACTCGCCTTTAAGTGAAATTTCATAGCAAGCCATTCCCATAACCCCTTCTATAACGCCAATCTCCTCAGCGTTATGTTCAAGAACCGGGCCCTGTTCAATGTGAAGCTCTACAAATGCAGCTGCTTCCTTGAGACGGTTCCCGACTTCTCCCGCGTACCCGCTTTGTTCAAGTGCTTGGCCGAATGTCATGCCTTCGGTGTCTGAAGACTGAAGCATGTCTTCTTTTGCAAACTTCCCCGCCAGCACTCCGGAAGACATCATCGCCGGGTCGAAGCGGGCACCTTCTTCATTGGTAAAGTTAATCACTGTGATTGGATGTTTCGTCTCGACGTTTCGCTCTACGATTGTCCGGACCACTTCCAATCCGGCCACTACGCCCAGTGTTCCGTCGAACCTTCCCCCTTTTACGACCGAATCCAGGTGCGAGCCCATCGCAATCGGCGGCAGATCTTCTTTTCCGGGCAGAGTTGCATACAGATTCCCCATATCATCCACTGTCACCGACAACCCGATTTCTTCGCTGATTTCGATGAACTTACCGCGTGCTGCAAGATCTTCTTCAGACAAGGAAAGTCTGCTCACTCCATTTTTTCCGGTTGCCCCGAATGAACTGAACTGTTCCAGCAAACCTTGCAGGCGCTGGCGATTGATCTTTTCCAATTGGCATCCCCCTAAAAGTGATTGAACGGCTATTTTGAAAGAGCAGGATCTACACGTCCTGTTAGTAGATTACTCTTCATCAATGATGCAATTTGTTGCTCATCCGAGTTCTTGCTTTTCTTAAGTTGCTCTATGACCAGTTGTTGTCGATGGATGGGATGGTTCTGGCTTAACTTCGCTTTCCCTTCGATTTTTGTTATGTTGATTTTGAATCCCTGAACTCCTTTGGTCATTCCGCCGATGAACTCCGGATCTGCGTTGTCCAGCCTGTACATGCTGTCAGGCGCCTCATATTTAAGAACGAGATCATTCAGGTGTTTTGTTAATTCACTCCCGTGTTCAACCAGTTCAACCTCCCCAAATACGTGAACAGTCACGTAATTCCATGTCGGCACCGCCTGGTCGGTCTCATACCAGGAAGGCGAAATGTAACAATGGGGTCCCTGGAAGACGGCCAATACAGTTTGGCCGGCAATGTCTTCCCATTGAGGATTCTGGCGGGCAAAGTGCCCATAAAGAGATGCATGATCTTCACCTAATATTAGCGGTAAGTGCGTGGCAAAAGGCGCTCCATGATGCTGTGAGAACAGAGTGGCAAAACTATAAAGATCAATCATTTGAATATTCACTTCGTCATCCGTGATTTTAAACTTCGGAGGAATATACATGACTGCCAACTCCTTTCCGATGATCCCCGCTTGCACAAAAGGAATAGCACCGGTTCAGAAACTCCTTGAACCGGCGCCTGCTTCACATGCCCTTCCTGTGCGATAGTCAAACGATCCGGTGGTGAGGTTCATCACGATGCTGAAAACAGTCTCCATCTGCATGTGCTCCGGATGGGCCGGGTTGATGTGCCTGCAAATGGAATCCGGATAGTGTTCATGATCGGACAGCACGCCAAACATCTGTTCAGCGCCTGCTTTTTCATCCAGCCCGCTCATCAGCTTTTTGATCCGATTCAGCCTGGGGGCAGAATCCGGAATCGGAAAATCAGATACGGCCTCTTGCATCCGCGGATCGCAAATATGGTTTGTATGGACAACCGCTCCGTCCTCGGGCGGAATGGCTGCAGTATGGACAGGAGACACCTCTGTTCCCGCCATCTCACCGCTTTTGGAGGCAATGAGGAAGTGCGCGGGGGAGGCCATCCGTCCGTCACTTACCGCTTCAGAAGCTTCCCCGAATGTATGGGAATCCAGAACAGCGCGCAGCCCAAGGTGGATCGGCACTTTCGGCTGCCAGGTCCTTGTCATGAGTGCGTTCAGACAGACACCCACGCCGGCACTGTTGCAGCCGATTTTCCCAATAATACCGCCTTCCGTGATCATTCGGACCGAGGGTTTCCCTTCCTGCCCGATTTCAATATCCAGCAAGGAATCAATCTGGCTGCTTTTCCAGTCCCAATTCTGTCCGAGCCAGACTTCGCCCTGCTTTAGGTAAGCAAATGATGTACAGCCATCCGGGGTAGCCGTTAGCGCAATCTCACTTCTCGCATTTAATGCCAGGATGTCCTCGAACCGGACACCGGCACCGTCGGCGACGCCTTGCATCTCTTCCAGATATTCCGGCCGGAATGCCGATATTGCGTCATGGTGAAGCAGTGCCTTTTCACAGGCATCTTGCCAGGACATCCCCGTGTACCCGCGGAAAAGTGCCTCATATGTGGTCAGGCTATTCCCGATTTCTCTCTTTCCCTGCTCCCCGTGGCCGCGGCCGATCTCATAAGGCGAGCCGCTTAGATGGATTTTTCTGACCGTCCGGGTATCGTTCATGACCGGACCGCCTCTCCGCTCCGTTCAAAGACCGTCTCTCCACCAATGATTGTCCTGTCGACCAGAATATCCGGGATTTCGTCAATTTCAGCATTCAGAATGGAACGGTCAAGGATGGCAAGGTCGGCAAGCTTGCCGGGTTCGATGGATCCGGTGCTGTCCTCGCTGAACCCTGAGTACGCCGCATTGATCGTGCAGCAACGGATGGCGTCGAGCAGGCCGATCCTCTCCGCTTCCCCGACCACCTGACCGGAAGGCGCCTTTCTCGTCATCGCGCTGTGGATGCCCCTCATCGGATTAAAGTCTGTGACCGGGCAGTCCGCCGTAAGCGTTGCCGGAACGCCTGCATCACGGTAGCTGGCGAGCGGGTACATGATCTGCGCACGTTCACCGTAGTTCTTTACATATCCGTCCGCGTACTCGTGGAAAAATGCAGGGTTCGGTGTCGGGACAGCGCCCAATTCCTTCATCCGTTGTACCTGGTCTTTTCTTGCAAGCCCGGCATGTTCGATGCGATGGCGCGCATCCTCGCGCGGATGGAGGCGGAGTGCCTTGTCGATGGTGTTCAGCAGCTGATCGATGGCCGCGTCGCCCTGTGCATGGGCCGTGATCTGCCATCCTCTTTCATGTGCCGGAACGAACAGGTCGTCGAGCTCTTCCTGTGTCAAATAGTGAATGCCGTAGTTTTCCGGATCACTTGTATACGGTTCCGTGGTCCAGACGGTCGGCCCGCTGCTTGAACCGTCAAGAAATACCTTGACCGGCCCATACCTGAACCGGTCGTTCCCATCACCGGTTCGGATGTCTTTTCCGAGGTAGTGCCGGACGACCCGGTCCGGATTGTTCAATGCCCCGACCATCGCATAGACACGCTGTGCGATGACTCCCTCCTCGGCATCCTCACGCAACGCTTCAATATTATCGATGCCATAACCGGTTGCATCATGGACAGATGTAATTCCTTTTTCCGCAAAATGACGGGAAGCGACCCGATGGGCTTCGCGGATCTCATCACGGGTGTGCGCGGCAAGCTGATACAGGTTCATATGCGCATTTTCAATGAGTCGTCCGTCAGGCTCGCCATTGGCATCCCGGCCGATGGTTCCGCCTTCGGGATCGGGCGTATCACGGGTAATCTCTCCGACTTCGAGTCCCCTGCTGTTGACCGCGGAAATATGACCGCATGCACGGACCACCATCACCGGGTGCCGGTCTGTTACACCATCCAGCTCTTTCCTGGTCGGAAAACGGCCTTCAGCTATGGAGTTCTCATTGAAGCCCCAGGCTCGTACCCATTGTCCTTCAGGAACTGAAGCCGCTTGCTCACTCAACTTGTCCAGGAGATCCGGAATGGTCCGGATCTCCGGGTCCTTGCAGGAAACGGCAAGGACGTTGGCCCCATACATCGTAGTATGAATATGTGATTCGATGATTCCGGGCATGAGTGTGCGACCTTCAAGGTCCGTTACCACCGCTTCCCCGTCCTGCAATTCCAGAATTTCTTCCGTTGTGCCGACGGCGAGAATCTTTCCGTCCTCCACGGCAACAGCTTCCGCAATTTCGTTCTGTTTGTTAACGGTCAAGACTTCACCGTTGATCAACAATTCCCTTGCCATAATGGCATTTCCCCTTCCATGAACAAATTCATATCAGATTGACGCCGGCTTGGTTGTCGTTTCCGGGACTTCTTCATAAAGTTCATCGACCATATCCGGGAAGAAGTCTTCGACTGTCTTCTTGGAGACCGGCTCGGTCAAGAGAGAGACAATAAAGAAGATCGGCAGGTTGACGAACAGTCCCCATATTCCGGCGTGAATGCCCAGCGGATGCGGGAACCAGACCGAGAAGGCAAGAGTCACGACAAAGCCGGCTGCCAGCCCCCAGAATGCGCCCTGCTTTGTTGCACGCGGCCAGAAGAACATGCCGACAAGTGCCGGGAATGCCTGTCCAATGAAGCCGTAACCGATCAGCAGGATGTAGACAAGGCTGGCAGGCTGCATGATTGAGATTGGCGCAACGATCAGACCCATGATCGGGAAGATGAGCCAGCGTGTCATTTTCCCTGCCTTCTCATCAGAGATTTTAAAGATCGGCTGGATAATATCCTTGCTGTAGCTAAGTGCAGTCCCGTGAATACACGGCTCACTCGAGGACATGGCCGCCGCCAATGTTCCCGCTCCCAGAAGTCCTGCAATGACGACAGGCATGCTGTCCATCGCCATTTGGATCGCGACCGTGTCGGCTTGGGCGAGCGATGGGTAGACGAAGATGCCGATGAATCCCACGACCAGCATCGGGATACAAACGATGTAGTAAGTCGGGAGCATCGTGGCTGCGGTACGGATCGATTTTTTAGTGTTGGCACCCATCCACTGGATCCAGTGAGTCTGCCATACTGATACCATGGAGATCAAGATGGATGTCGTCCAAAACGCAAAGCCCATATCTCCTAAATTGCCTGGGAGTGTCAGGAATTGTGGTGCATCTTCGCGGACCCGCTCAAACACCGGAGCAAATGAATAACCGCCTGTAAACTGTTTGACCGCCCAAAGTCCGAATGCCCAGGAAACAACGAACATGAGCGCCCCCTGAAACGCATTGGTGATCCCGATTGCACGCAGACCGCTCTTGAACAAATAGATTGAAATGACGGCCAGTGACAAGATCACGCCCAGCCAGACAGGTATTTTCCCATGGCTCATGACATTCAGAATATAAGCCGATCCGGTGGTTTGAAGAACCGCGTATGCAAGAACGCCAATTGAAGTGACAAAGGAAGCAAGGGCCCCCAAGGCTGGGCTTTCATAACGATGCGTGATCGCTGCCCCTTGCGTCACATGGTTGTACTTCACGCCAAGGTCCCACACTTTTGGACCAAGATACCAGGCGGTTATTCCCATAAACGTCAGATAAACGACGACGTACAGAACCGGAACGCCTTTGGAATAGGCCCAACCAGGCGCTCCCATGAATGTGTAAGCGCTAATTCCCCCCGCGCCTACCAGCAGGTACATAACGAGAGGACCAAGACTTCGGCCGGCTACTCCCCATTCTTCCACCTTGTTCATATTGCGTCCCTTGCCTGCCCCAAAGCCCAGCCAGACCGCAATCACCATATAGGAAACCGTAATCATAAAAGGAACCCACTGTGCCATCAATCATTCACCCCCATCTTATTCAGTAGCATCAGAATTCCTGTGGTCAGGAAAATCAGGATGACTGACCAAGTCATGAGAATCGGCATGCCGAATACGATCGTTTCATGGTTCAGCAGCGGAATGACCGGCCAGCTCCCCAATAATACGATCGTCAGAATAGCAAATAGACCGATCCACCCCTTGTACGTCTTAGGCGTTTTGAATGTTGCTTTCATGCATTTCCCCCCTGCGATTTTGGTCCGAGATGACAACGCTTTCAATATAGTTGAAGCAAGTCTTCAGGAACTCTCACTAACCATCGTAATGGATAGAAGATTCTGATTCTTCTATATTTGTGTATAAAGAACACTCCAATTCTCTGGACAGTCTGTCTAACATTCACGGATACCCTTACCAATTCAGGCAAATTCCATCTGATTGAACGGCCGTGGTCCTATTGGGATTACCGTAGCCGATACGACTGCCATCCGTTTGGTATCGGCTAGGCATTGCTATGCCGCAAAGAATCTTTTTACATTCCGTCACCGATTCCGAACGAGCATTTGACGTCCTGTCTATTCCTTTAATCCTTCCGTTTCACTATGATAAAGAAAGGTCAGTATCTTCAAACAACTTATGAAAGCGCTTCCCGAAGCGCCTATAGCAGAAAGGGGATTTTATAATGACCTTACAGAACCAGACAGAACCCGGTGCAAGTACACAGCCGGGTATGAAATCAGACCTGAAAACCCGCCACATCACCATGATTTCTATCGCGGGGGTGATCGGCGCCGGGCTCTTTATCGGGAGCGGCGCAGTCATCAACTCCGTCGGGCCGGGGGCCATACTTTCCTACGCGTTTGCCGGACTCATTGTTGTCCTGGTCATGAGGATGCTCGGTGAGATGGCCGCCGCCTACCCGACGAGCGGTTCGTTCTCGACCTACGCGAATGAAGCAATCGGACCCTGGGCCGGATTCACGATCGGCTGGCTGTACTGGTTTTTCTGGGTGGTCGTCATCGCCATCGAGGCGCTTGCCGGTGCGGCCATCATCCAATATTGGATCCCGGACTTCCCGATCTGGCTGATGAGCCTGATTCTGACGGTGGCGCTGACTGCTACGAACCTGTTCTCCGTCAAGGCGTTCGGTGAATTCGAATATTGGTTCTCCCTCATCAAAGTCGTCGCCATCACGCTTTTCCTCGTGCTTGGCGTTGCCGTCCTGTTCGGCTGGTACCCGGGCATCGAGGCTCCGGGCACAGTCAATCTGATTGGTGAAGGCGGGTTTATGCCGTCCGGATTCGGCGCCATCATGCTTGGAATCACTGTTGTCATCTTCTCGTTCATGGGCACTGAAATCGTTGCCATCGCTGCCGGTGAATCAGAGAACCCTGTACGCTCCGTACGTACAGCAACCAACAGCGTCGTCTGGCGGATCCTCATCTTCTATATCGGTTCAATTGCCGTTGTTGTGACACTCCTTCCGTGGAACTCGGCGAACATCCTCGTCAGTCCGTTCGTTGCCGTACTCGACCACATTGGCATTCCTGCGGCCGCTCAGATTATGAACTTCGTCGTCCTGACGGCGGTGCTAAGCTGCCTGAACTCGGCACTCTACGCAAACTCCCGGATGCTGTTTGGAATGGCCAAAAAAGGAGATGCGCCGAAGTACTTCCTGAAGCTCAGCAAAAAAGGCGTCCCGGTGCGGGCGATCCTGTTCAGTACCGTCTTCTCTTATGTCGCCTGCATCATGAACTTTATTTCACCGGATAAGGTCTTCCTGTTCCTGATCAACTCATCAGGTGCGGTCGCCCTTCTCGTCTACCTGATCATCAGCTTCTCGCAGCTGCGCATGCGGAAACGGCTTGAGCAGGAGCGTGGCCACCTGCCGGTCAAGATGTGGCTGTTCCCTTACCTGACATACGCGACGATCATTGTTGTCGCGGGCATCTACCTGGCGATGTTCTTCATCCCGTCGATGCAGATCCAGGTCATCCTGACCACCCTCGTCGCCCTCGGAGTCATCGGCATCTACTTCCTGTTCTACCGCAGGAAGCAGGAAGCAACAGGACTCGGACAGGCCCCGGCCCAGGTGCAGCGGTCGCCTGAATGAATTTAAAAGTCAAAACGTCCCCCTGCGATATAAACCGCAGGGGGTTTTTGGTGGGGGTCTTACTCCATTGGGCGTGAAAGCGGGCACCCGATGGGTTGAATTCATAAAAAAGCGGCCGGATTTTAATCCGGCCGCTCTCCTTGCTATCAAAACCCAAACTTCTCCGGAGCGCGATAAACCCGCCCCTTATCTGTTCAGGAAGCGCAGTGCCGCATCCCGGTAAATCGCAGTCGTCTCGGCAAGTTCCTCGATATCGACGTATTCGTCGATCTGGTGGGGAATGTCCCGGTCGCCTGCCCCGATTGTCACGATCGGGATACCGTGCACGTGGAGGAAGGTGCCGTCGGTTGCACCCGGCACGCCGTTGTAGATCGGCTGCTTCCCCGTCACATGCTGCACCGCTTCATAAATCGCCCGGACAACGGGCTCATCCTTCGAAGTTGCAGTTGCCGGACGGTCATCGAGAACGGTCAGTTCGCAGTTAAAGTCCGGGTCTTCCGCCTTTAGCTTTTCGATGATGGCATCAATCTTTCCTCGCAGCTCTTCATGGTCCTGCGCGGGGACAGTCCGGATATCCAGTGTCATCCGGCAGTGATCCGGGATGACATTGATCTGGGCATCACCCTTGACCGGTGCCTGAAGGATGGTCGGCGTGATCGACGGCCATTTCAGGTATGGATCTTCACCCAGACGTTCCTGCTCCGCTTTCTCCAGCTTTTCCAGCTCGACGATCAGGCGGGCCATCCGCCAGTTCGGGTTGATCCCGCTCCAGGAAATCGCGCCGTGGGCCATCTTGCCGTACATGTCGACCTGGATGCGCATCGCGCCGCGCTGGGCGATGCAGACGTTGTTTTCCTCCGGCTCGCAGATGATGGCGCCGTCCACACCGTCCGCCCAGCCTCTTTCGATAAAATGCTTGATCCCGATCATCATGCCTTCCTCGTCACACGGGATGCAAAGGATAATCTTGCCCCGGAAGTCTTCTCCGTCCTGAAGAAGCGAGTGGACGGCAGTGATCATGCAGGCAAGGTTGCCCTTCGTGTCATTCGTGCCCCGTCCGTACATACGGCCGTCGATGACTTCCGCGCCGAACGGGTCGTATGTCCAGGCTTCCCGGTTCCCTTCCGTCACGACATCGGTATGCCCTTCAAACAAGAGCGTCGGGCCCGGTTTGCCGGAGTCCACAATTCCGATGACGTTCGGCCTTCCGGGAACAACTTCTTCGACGTATGTCTCGATGGCAAAGCCACGGAGTACATCCGCCACATAGTTCGCAACCTTTTCTTCATTTCCGCCAGGGATGCCTTCGCCGCGGTAGACGCTTTCGATCCGGACGAGCTCTTGTGTCAGGCGGATGACCGCCTCACGGTCTCTCAGATAGGTCACGCTCTTCATTTCGGTCTTCATGCAATCTCCCCTTTTCTGATCCGTTCATAGTCGTAGGCTTCCTGCTTCATGACCAGGCTGAAAATGATGAAGGCGACAAATGACAGGAGGATCGGCAGCGTCACCGTATGCACGCCGAACAGATTGCCGTTCGCCTGGTTGTAAAAATGAATGGCGATATAGCTGCCGATACCGACAATCATCGAAGCGATGGCCCCGTACTTGTTGGCATATTTCCAGTAGAGCCCCAGGACGATCGGCCAGATAAACGCCGCCTCAAGACCGCCAAATGCAAACAGGTTCAGGAAAATGAGCAGATCGGGCGGGTCGAGTGCCAGGATGTAGACGATGATCCCCAGAACAGCCGTCACCCCGAAGCTCGCACGTTTGATTGCCTTGATGCTGGCGTCAGGCTTGATATAGTTCAGATAGACGTCCTTTACGACAGTGGAGGAAACGAGTATCAACAGCGAGTCGACGGTCGACATGATGGCCGCCATCGGAGCGGCAAGCACGATTCCAGCCAGCCAGGCCGGCAGCACTTCCATTGAGATGAGCGGAATGACCTTGTCGCCGACATCGATGCCCGGCAGGATCGGCCGTGCAAATACACCGATCAGGTGCATATTCAGCATGATGACTCCGGTGACGACCGTGCCAATAATCAGCGCGCGGTGCATCGACTTGGAGCTTTTGTAGGACATCGAGCGGACCGCAATCTGCGGAAGTCCGACGACACCGACACCGACCAGTATCCAGAACGAGGATACGTATGCTTTTCCGAGATTCCCGTCCGCCCCGAACGGCGT
Organism: Bhargavaea cecembensis; assembly: GCF_001619585.1. Classification (GTDB taxonomy): domain Bacteria; phylum Bacillota; class Bacilli; order Bacillales_A; family Planococcaceae; genus Bhargavaea; species Bhargavaea cecembensis_A. The sequence goes on along the minus strand of NZ_LQNT01000012.1, from coordinate 56,614 downwards.
GACAAGATTCGGGTTTTCAGAAACGAGATCATTGATAATATTCGTTACGCCGCCGCCCGCTATGACCACTCCCCCCAAAAGAATGAGCGTTCCAATCACCATCACGCCGCCCTGGACAGCGTCCGTCACGGCGACCGCGCGAAACCCGCCGATGGTAACGTAGACGAGGACGGAAAGGGCGAAGATGACGAGCGCCGTATGGTAGCTCAAGCCGGTCAGGGATTCGACAAGACGCGCCCCGCCGATCCACTGTGCGGCCATTGCCGAGAACAGGAAGATGATGATGGCAGCGGCGGAAAGGATGACGACCGGCGCACTGTTATAGCGGGCCTTCAAGAAGTCGACAAGTGTCAGAGCCTGATACCGCCGCGCCATAATGGCGAACTTTTTTCCCAGCACCATCAGGACGAAATAACCTGTCACGACTTGTGACATCGCAAGGAGAACCCAGCCAAAGCCCATCGTGTATGCCGTTCCCGGCCCGCCGAGAAAGCTTGAAGCACTGCCGTAGGTCGCGACCATCGTCATCGCGAGTACAAATCCGCCAAGTTCCCTGCCTCCCAAGAAGTAATCCTGCAGGAAGTTTTCATCCGAAACCTGTGCCCCCTTGCGGCTGGACCAGACTCCGATAAAAAAGATGATGACGAGGAAAATAAGAAGAGGAATGATGACCTCCCAATTCATTGCATTTCCTCCTCTTCCTCAAACGGGACTTCTTTGAAAAATACTGTCACGACAAAAATGACGAGTACCGTGGTCAGAATAAACCCGACCACACAGCTGTAAAAGAACCAATCCGGCATTCCCATTATGTATGAATATTCCTCCACCGGCCTCGACCCCATCCCGTATGCAAAACCGAACCACCAGATGAAATTGAGCAGCGCCAAACCACATCCGATCAGCGCCTCCCGGTTGGCGACTTTAAATCGCCAGTCTGTCTTGTCCCTGTTATCCATGCTGTTCCCCCTTTTCCAATCCTCTATTGTGGATTGAATCTGTGTGAATGTCTGTTGATTCTACTGAAATTGCTGCTCCATTAAAATGGGCCTTCGGGTTCTTAATGACGGACACGCCTCCCTTAAATATTATAGGAAAGAATATTCTGATTCGCCTGTCTATCTGTTCAAGAATCCTAAACTACATTTGACGTTGTGTCCATACAGAATTCCGGCACCCGCACACCTGCAGTCAAATATTGCTTATATCAGGAAACAGCAAAATTATACAAAGTATGCTATAATGGTAGTGGACAACCTGTCCGGAGGACCGGCAACTTCGCCGTTCCGTACTCGCGCTTGGGTCAGACCCGGGCTTTTTCTTTTTACTGATAATTTCAAAGGGGTGGATCAGGATGGCTTTTCCTGCCAAGCAGAAAGATCAGTCGCCGTTTGTTGCAGCACGGAAAGTGGGCGAGGTGATTTCTTTCGTCCGTAACGATCACGAGGTCATCGGGAAGATTGAAAAGATCCTCGAGAACTCGGTCATCGTACAGATCACGAAAGACGACGCCGATGCGATCGGCGTGCCGTCCGACCGCACCGTTGTGTCGCACAAGAACTATCACGTCTTTGAATAAGCTTACAGAAAAACAGCGCGCCGCTGTCCAATATGGACAGGCGGTGCGCTGTTTTTGTATCAGCCAATGAGTAAAACATATCCGTAGACAACACCGGCCAGCACGATGGAACCGATCAGGCAGGCCGCGAATGGTCTGAAGCCGGCTTTTCGGAATGCATTGAAGCTGACGCCTAGGCCGATGCCCGCCATGGCCATCGCCAACAGAACATAGGCGAGATCGACAAAGCGCGTCGCGACCGCTGCCGGCACGATTCCTGTCGAGTTGATCGCACTGACAGCTAGGAAGCCGACAATGAACCACGGAATCGGGAGCTCCCGGAACGTCAGGCGGCGTCCCTGTTTCCCTTCCTTCTGCATTTTCCGGGCGGCGTAGATGCCAATGCCCGCCGCGACAAAGACGAGTAGGACGACGCGTGTCAGCTTGACGACGAGTGCGAAGTCCAGCGCTTCGGCGCCTGCCGCGTCCCCGGCAGCGACGACGTTCGCAATCTCATGCAAGGAGCCGCCGGCAAACAGACCATACTGCTGCTCGGTCAGGCCCATGACCGGGTGCAGGAGCGCATACAGAAACGTGAACAGTGTCCCCACGATTGAGATGATCGCGACACTCACAGCGGTCTCTTCGGGCTTTGACTTGACCTGTGAGGAAACCGCTCCGATTGCAGCCGCTCCGCAGATGCCGGTGCCGGCCGCAGTCAGGAATCCGATCGACGGGTCCGACTTCAGGATCTTCGCCGCTGCCCAGACCGCGCCCATCCCTACAGCCACACTGATTGCCGCCAGACCGAAAGCTGACCAGCCGGCCTCTGCAAGGTCACCGAGATGGAGCCTCATCCCGAGCAGGATGATGCCCGCCCGGAGAAGTTTCTTCGAGGCAAACTTGAGTCCGCTCCCCCATTCATCCTTCACCGGCAGAAATGTATTCCACAGCATGCCGAGCAGGATCGCAAAGACAAGCGGCCCGATCAGCGATATATAAGGGAGGCCGGCTGCCAGCTCCGCGATGACAGCCAGCAACAGCGCCAGTCCGATCCCTGTCCAGAAACCTTTATTCATGAATGGTGCCCCTTTCCTTGTATTTATTATAGGCTTTGACCGTCAATCATTAAAATGAACCTTTATGATAGAATCAATCAGAAATACTGATGGAAAGGGTGCGGGTTATGCTTCTTGAACAACTGAGGACCTTCACGGAAGTCGCGGAGAGGCGGAATTTCACCAAGGCGGGAGAAGCGCTGAACCTTGCCCAGCCGACTGTCAGCCTGCACATCCGCCAGCTGGAAGAAGAGTTCGGCACACCGCTTTTTATCCGGTCAAGAAAGCAGTTCAGCATTACGCCGGCAGGAAGGCTGCTTTATGAACGCGCCAGGCAGTTGCTGGCGCTTGCCGAAGAAACGAAGGAAGACATGATGCGGCAGAGCGGCGAGCTCACCGGGACACTGACGGTCGCGGCAAGTTACACGATCGGAGAATATGTACTCCCCCGCCTGCTGGAAGACCTGCTCGCCGAGCATCCGAAGCTTGAAGTCGTCATTTCGATCAGCAATACCGAGGAAGTCGAGGCGAAAGTGCGCGAGTTCCGCTGTGACGTGGGCTGTATCGAAGGTACTGTCCGGCTTGAAGGGCTCCATGCCGTCCCATTCATGGAGGACGAGCTGATCGTCGTCTGCGGCACGGGCCATCCGCTTGCCCAAAAGACCGATGTCACTCCTGAAGACCTCCAGCAGGCACGCTGGATCACCCGCGAGGAAGGGTCCGGAACGCGAGAGCACACCGACCATCTGCTCCGCTCCCTCGGACATGTGAAACCCGGCCGCATGATTATCGGGTCTAACGGCGGCGTGATTCAGGCAGTCATCGCGGGCCTCGGCATTGCAGCCGTATCCATCCATGCCGCAAAAGACGGAATCGAAACCGGACGGCTTGTTCAGCTGGACGCCAATCTTCCGCCGCAGAAACGGACATTTTCCATGCTGCATGCGCCGTCGATGGCCGGCCACGCCGCCGTATCTGCGTTTCTGGAGGCGGTTGCCGGGAGCAGCTGAAGTCACCCCGGCAAAGCCGCCGGCTCCAGCCATAGTGATATTTACTGGGGTCATGTGATCTTTCGCCCCGCGCTCCCCCTCCTGAGGGAGAAATGCTAAAATGTTACTATTCCGAATTTATCCAACACCAGGGGGGTATTCCGTTGAAAGAAAAGCTGATCGAGCGCCTCGTGCGCTACGCAAAGATTGATACACAGTCCAATGAAGAAAGCACAACGACGCCGTCTACAGAAGGCCAGTGGGACCTGCTCCGCCTGCTCGAGAAGGAAATGGCGGAGATCGGCCTGACCGAGATCACGCTGGACGAAAACGGCTACCTGTTCGGTACGCTTCCGGCGAACACGGACAAGGAACTGCCGGTGATCGGTTTCCTCGCCCACGTCGACACGGCAACGGATTATACGGGCAAGAACGTCAATCCGCAGCGCATCGACGACTACGATGGATCCGACATCAAACTGAACGAAAACACCGTCATGGCCAAGTCCGTGTTTCCTCAGCTGGACAACTACAAAGGCCATACGCTGATCACGACGGACGGCACGACTCTTCTCGGCGCCGACAACAAGGCGGGCATCGCGGAAATCATGACGGCGATGGAATATCTCGCACAAAACCCGGATATCAAGCACGGCAAACTCCGTGTTGCGTTTTCGCCGGACGAAGAAATCGGCCGCGGGCCTCACAAGTTTGACGTCGAAGCGTTCGGTGCGGGCTACGCCTACACGATGGACGGCGGCCCGCTCGGCGAGCTCCAATACGAAAGCTTCAATGCGGCTGCGGCGAAAGTGACGTTCAACGGCACGAACATCCACCCGGGCTCCGCCAAGGACAAGATGATCAACTCGATCCTCATTGCGCATGAATTCCAGGCGGCGATGCCGGCGGACGAAATTCCTCAGAAAACCGATGACTACGAAGGCTTCATCCACCTCATGTATGTGGACGGCGCGGTCGAGAAGACCACGCTCTCGTACATCATCCGCGACCACAGCCGAGAGAAGTTCGAAGCCAAAAAGCAGCTGATCGAGGAGACGGCCGCCAAACTGAACGGCCAATACGGCGAAGGCACGGTCGAACTTGAGCTGAACGACCAGTACTACAACATGGCCGAGAAAATCGAACCGGTCATGCATATCGTTGACATCGCCTCCGATGCCTTCAAGAACCTCGGCATTGAACCGAACATCATCCCGGTGCGAGGCGGCACGGACGGCTCACAGCTGTCCTACATGGGCCTGCCGACACCGAACATCTTCACAGGCGGCGAGAACTTCCACGGCAAGTATGAATTCATCTCCGCCGACAACATGGAAAAAGCGGCGAATGTCATCATTGAGATGGTGAAGCTTTACGAAGAGCGCGCTTAAGGAGGCCGCTTCATGAAGGAGATCACGCTTGGCATCCTTGCCTCTCTATTTTTCGCGGTGACGTTCGTCCTGAACCGCTCGATGGAGCTGGACGGCGGCAGCTGGATGTGGAGCGCATCACTCCGCTTCTTCTTCATGGTCCCTTTTCTGTTCCTGATCGTGGCGGTGCGCAGGGGGCTGAAATCCCCGTTCACCGAAATGAAGCGCATCCCCGGTCCGTTCATTCTCTGGAGTTTTTTCGCGTTTGTGCTGTTCTACGCACCGCTGACTTTTGCAGCGGCATTCAGTCCGGGCTGGCTGGTAGCGGGAACGTGGCAGCTGACGATTGTGGCGGGCGTGCTGCTCGCACCTCTGTTCATTTTCACCGAGAAAACAGTTGACGGCGAAAAAACAGCGCGACACCGGGTTCCGCTCATCTCACTCGGCATTTCCTGCATCATCCTGCTCGGCGTCGTGCTGATCCAGCTGCCGCATGCCGGTGCGGTAGACGGCCGGACCGTCCTGCTCGGCATTCTGCCGATTGCCGTCGCGGCGTTTGCCTACCCGCTCGGCAACCGGAAAATGATGGAGGCGCTCGGAGGTCGGCTCGATACGTTCCAGCGTGTGCTGGCCATGACGATCGCCTCGCTGCCGTTCTGGATGCTGCTTGCCGGTATTGCGGTTGCGACTGTCGGGTGGCCTTCCTGGGGACAGGTCGTCCAGTCGTTCATCGTCGCGGTCTCGTCCGGTGTGATTGCAACGACGCTGTTTTTCATGGCGACGGACCTTGCCCGGCATGATCAGGGCCGGCTCGCAGCAGTCGAAGCGACCCAGTCGCTTGAGATTGTCTTCGCCCTTGCCGGAGAGATGATCCTGCTGTCGCTCCCGCTCCCCGGCCCGGTCGCCCTCGGCGGCATCGCCGTCATCATCGCCGGTATGTCGCTGCACAGTTTTCAGACCATGCTCGCTAAGCGCAAAGCCGTCGCACAGGCTTCATAAATCAGACATCAAAGGACCGTTCCGATTTACTCGGAGCGGTCCTTTCGCATGGGGATTCATCTGGTTTGAGAGGACGCTGATTCCTCAAAAAGAGACAGCAGGAACGGCAGATCTTCCGGAAAGGAAAGCGCCAGGTTACTGATCTCGGCCGCCGCTTTCCAGGCGATTTCATGAATCAGACCGTCCGGATCACGGACCTCCATGCGGCCGCCGGTCATGACCACTTCGAAATACCGGACCTCAACCGCGCCGTCAGACTTCACGAAAAGCGGACGGACCACCTTACCTTCATACCCGGTCTCTTCTTTCAGCTCACGAAGACAGCAGGTTTCAAACGTTTCCCCTGCTTCCTTTCCTCCTGATGGCACCGCCCATTTCTTCTCTTCTTCGGGTGTGCCCTGCAACACCATCAGCAGCCGGTCTTCTTCATCCAAACAGACCGCCGCAGCCCCCCGCCACATATTAATCCCCACTCCTCTCTCCAAAATCTTCATTTGGGAATTCTTTCTTCCATTTCGCAATCAGTTCCGTCCTGATTGCCTGATTGAAAAACATCTCTTTTTCAAACAAAGCCTGATACCCCTCTAACGGTTGGGTACCGGCAATCTGTTCATACGGTTCCGCCACTTCATTGATGAAATGATAATATGTGGCATCCTCCGGCAGGTTGGTCAGTGCTTCTTTAACCAAACCGGACGCCTGTTCAGGATGAAACAACAGAGTCACCTCCGCCAGCAGAGCATAGTTAAGGGAACTCATGTCATCCGGATAGGATGATCTCTTATCCTCCAGGTACTCCATCAGTTCTTCATATTCCCCTGCTCGCAGCAACAGATTCTGTTGATAGCTCTCCAATTCTTCAGGGGCCCGGCTGCCTGCAGTTGTAATCTCAGCCAAGACCTGTTCTGCAGCTTCAATTTCGCCACTGTCTAAGAGCTCATAGAAATGATTTTCGATTTTCTTCTTTCTTGCTTCATCGTCCAAATACGCTTCCATCAGGGATTCACTGAAATCTTCGATACTTTTTCCGGTCATCTTTTCCAGTCGGGTATAGAACTGATTCTGTGTAGAAACATGGAGGAGGCGGAAAGTGGATTCTTTTCCGTAATGCTCAATCAGGTGGGTGACGGCAAAATAACTTTCACTATATGCAGCTGTGCTCTCAAGAGCAGCCTGAAAACCTTTCTGACTGCTCATGCTTCTAAGATCTCCTGAAACCTCGAACCCAGTCGGATCCGCCGGTGGTACGTCATGTTGAAGATACATCGCCAATCCTTCCTCGAACCATATGGGTATGGCCTCAGGGGAGATGTTGCGGATTACTTGGTATTGATGAGAACGAAAATGGACGTATTCATGAATCAAGGTTGGTTTCCAATCAGGTATGTCAGATAACAATGTGACTGTATTCGCCTCCCAGTCATAGAAACCGGCAACTCGATCTGGACTCTCTGCTCTCCTAAGACGATCCGCCAGACGGACTGTCAGCCGCGTTTCTGTATCTTCGCCAAAAAACTCCGTGATCTCCGGTTCAATCCCAAGGAGTACCAAACTCACTTCTTCTGCTTTCTGCTCCTGTCCCTCCGGATAGATAATCGTGTACCGATCAGTCTCCAGTGCATTCTCGGTCTCTAATATTTTCTCGGTCTGACCTGGCAATTTGATGAGTACGAACGCCCCGGCAATCAATGATGCGGCGCTTAGCGCGATCAGCGGAACTGCTAGCCTAACCTGTTCGGTTTTATAAAGCGAAACAATACCCAAGATAAACAGTATGACACCGATTACCAGCACAAAATAAACCATGATCCCTCCAAAATCCCTATTTATGTAATATTAAAATTATATGGTAATTACTAATGTTTTCCAACACAAAAAAACGCCCTCCACTATGCCAGTGGCGAACGTTCTTTACTCATTGTTCCACTTCAAATTCATGCTTGGTCCCATCACTGGCCCTGAGCTTCAGGGAAAAGTCGGTGAAATCATCCGGCAGGCTGAACATCGAAAGCACCTTACGGACCTCTTCCTCCTGATTGGAAGACGGCGTGATTTCAAGCTGCTCAACGAGCGGATAAAGGTCATTGAAGGCGTGGATGCCCTGTTTGTTGGTGCCGTTCATGTCGTCTTTATAGCCGGCCATGACTGAGTTGTCCGATTTCAGCTCGAGCCGGGCTTCGTACTCTTCGTCGTTGTCGTATTCAACCTTTAGTTCAAACTCCGCATACTCAAGCTCCTCCATCTTCTTCCTCATTTCCGCCTGGCCGGTCCCATCCGAAGCCTGCGACTTGACCGGTGCCTCATTGTCCGTCTTGGAGGATGCTTTGTCTGCGGAATCATTGTTCTCCTCTGCCGTGGTTTCCGCAGCCTCCACTTCTTCCGCCGGTGCTGCTTCCTCCGCTCCGTCCGAACCGCATGCCGCCAATGCAAGCGACCCCGTGATGACGATCGGGAATGCAAATTTCGCCTTCATCCTGATCCCTCCTTCGGTGTCTTGTTATTCGCATTCCCGGTGAAAGGCCCTGTTACACGTAGACTTTTTGAGGAAATACTTGTCCACCTGATCAAATCACCTCGCAGACAGGGGCAAAATGACCGGATTACAGAAAAATCCCGGAGCGGATAAAGAACACACGTTCGCTTTTGTGGTATAATAGGGGAGCAGACTTGTCCGGACGGCATTCCCCGGGGAGGGGGTGATGCTTTTGACCGTCGCCGAAGCGACCGGATTGATCATTGAGGTGGCCGGCGCCATCGTCGGCCTGCTGACGCTTGTCGTGACACTGATTGTCGTCATCACCAAAAAAGAATAGCCGTCCCCCTCGGCCAAGGTTGGGACGGCTATCGTCGTATCCGCCTGCCCCGTCCGGGCACAGGCTGCATCGGGCCGGATGTTCGCGCATCCGGTCTTTTTCGTAGTTCCTCTTTCTCATGCCATTATACCTTATCGCACCGGCTGCCTCAAGAAAACTCCGGTTTTTGAAACACGCGGTCAGTCGCGGTCATACGGCCCGAGAATTTCGAGTGCCTCTTCCGTAATCGAGGTATCGACTGCCTTGTCGAAATCAATCTCTCCGGAGATGGCGCCGGCCGCCTTATAGTGTTCGTACTGCTCGCGGATGTTGTCGACGAACATCTTCCCGTCAGGATCAAGGCCGGTCACCTGCACTTGCTCCCACATTTCCGGATCCTTCAGCGCGGTGTGCTTCACCATGATATCGATGATCTCATCCTTGCCTTCATCCTTCTGGAACGCGTCGTTATAATCACGCAGTCCCTTCAGGTAAGCGAGCATGAACCTGAGCGAGATATCCTTTTCCTGGGTCATGAACTGAGGAGAGCCGAGCACCATGGCCACCTGGGTGTCCGGAGCGAACTCGGTCGCGTCACGGAAGCGCTCGTGCATGCCCTGAAGGACGCCCTGTGCAATAAGCGGCTCGATGCTGAGTGCCATGTCAACGGTGCCGTTGTCGACCGCTCCGAGCATGCTTCCGAAGTCGGCAATCAGGACGAACTCCACTTCTTCCTCAGTAAAGCCGGCGTGCTCGATCAGCTTATCAAAGAAGTAGCTGTCGATCGAGTTGCGTGACGAGACGGCGATCTTCTTGCCCTGAATATCGGCGTATTCCTCGATGCCGCTATCCACACCTTTGACGAATGTAAAGTACGACTCCCCCGGTACGTTATGGCCTTTGTCTGCGATGATCCGGACGTCGATGCCCTGGGCAATCGCGTTGAAGAACGATGCGGTCGAAACGCCGCCCGCGATGTCAACCTCGCCCGCTGCGACCGCAGGAAGCATCTCGTCACTGTTGGCGAACTGGGCAAACTCCACATCGATGTTGTAATCCTCGAAATAACCTTTTTCCTTCGCGATATAGAAACCGGCACCCGACGCTGCACCGTCTTCTGCAATCGTGACCGTCACACGCTCTTCAAGCGGCGCCAAATCCCCGGACGGGTGCTCGCCTTCCGGCGGATCCGCAGTTTCCTTCGGCGGCGCCGGCTCTTTCTGTGTGCATCCCGCCAGAAGCAGGAAAGCTGCCGCAGCAGCGGCGAAACCTGCTTTAAATCGATGTTTTCCCATGCTGATCCCCCATCTCCCTGTCTTTTCCCGCCAGGCCGGAATGCCGGCCTGGCGATTCCCTTGAGTCAGTCACCTTGTTCACGTACGAACGCAGAAAAATCGGCATTCACCCTCTCGACCGTTGCACTTCATCCTGGAGATGCTTAAGTACCCGGACGAACTGCTCCGCGACATCCGGGTCGGCCCTGATGGCCTCCATCATCCTCGGCCTCGGCGCCGCCACACGGATCTCTTCGGAAATCCTTCCTGGCTGGGCGCTCATGAGCAGGATCCTGTCGGACAAGAGGAGCGCTTCATCGATGCTGTGCGTGATGAACAGCACCGTCTTCCTCGTCTCCGCCCAGATCTGCAGCAGCTCTTCCTGGAGGATGAACTTGTTCTGCTCATCGAGAGCGGCGAACGGTTCATCCATGAGGAGGATTTCCGGATCGTTTGCAAAAGCGCGGGCGATGCCGACCCTCTGCTTCATTCCTCCGGACAGTTCCTTCGGGAAGCGGTCCGCAAACGCCATCAGCCCGGTCTTTGCCAGATAATAGTCGGTCCGCTCCTTCACGACCTTCTTCGGAAGCTTCCGCATTTCAAGGCCGAATGCGACATTGTCGCGGACGGTGAGCCACGGGATGACCCCCCGCTCCTGGAACACCATCGACTGGAGCGGCCGGTCCTCCTTTTCACGTGCAATCTCGTATGTGCCTGCACTCGGCTGCTCGAGGTCCGCCAAAATGCGGAGAAGGGTCGTCTTGCCGCAGCCGCTCGGGCCTACCAGACAGACAAACTCCCCGTCAAGGATGTCGAGTGTGACGTTGTCGAGCGCAGTGATGCTTTCGCCTTTCTGGTAGAACACCTTCGTCAGGTTGCGGATGCGGATCTTCACGTCGTCCTTCATCCCGTCACCTCCACCTCAGGATTTTCCTCTGGAGCCCGCGCAGCAGGAGCGAGAACAGATAGCCGAAGAATGAGATTAGGATAAGTCCGACATACATCTCCTGCAGGAGGAACGCCTTGTAGGAAGTCCAGATCAGGAACCCGATCCCCGATACCGAACCCATCATCTCCGCCGCAACAATCGTCAGCAGGGCAATTGCCTGACCCATCTGGATCCCTTCCAGCATGACCGGAAGCGCACCCGGGAAGGCTATCTTGAGAAAATAGTCTTTTGAATCGGCCCCATAGTTTTTCGCGAGGTCCATGTGGATCGGGTCAATGTTCATCACGCCCGCTGCCGTATTGATGACGACCGGGAAAAACACGCTTCCCGCGATGGTCACAATCTTCGAAAAATCGCCGATGCCGAACAGGATGATGATGATCGGCAAGAGTGCCAAAGTCGGAATCGGCATGATCGCCATGACGATCGGCTGGACAAAATGCCGGATTGGCGAGTAGAGCCCCATGAGGAGCCCGATGATCACACCCGGGATGACCCCCAGCAGGAAGCCGCCGAAAATCCGGTAGAGCGAGACCCCGATATGCGTGAGCAGTTCCCCGCTCGCCGCCAGATTCCAGAACGTTTCAAGGATCGCCGTCGGCGGAGGGAAGAACCTCGGATCTAGGACAGCCGTCCGGGAAAGGATTTCCCACAATAGCAGCATGAAGATTGGGGAGGAGACGGTGAGCAGTTGCTTCATCCGTTCCTTCATCTGCCGTTTTTTCCATTCGGCCCGTTCGACCGCGACCGGATTATGGTCCAATGCCATACGCCTTCACCCCTTCCCGTACAGGATATGAGCCCGCCCGGGCGGATGTCTGGGCACCAAAAAGCCCGCCTCATTTATTGAGGCGGGCAAAAGGTTGTCCGGCTGTACATATAGGCGGACGGCCTTTTCGGAGCCGGCTGCGCAGGCCCCTTCAAGTCCAGATTAGCCAGATGAGGAATCCTGTGATGAAGAAGGCGTCGGCAATTGCCAAAAACATGCCGAGATCGCGCTTCCGCTTCCTTTTCCATACCGACGTCTTCTGCCGGGGCATGCTGTTATGCAGGCTCACGGCAAAAAGCGATGCCGACAGGACCGTGACCAATGGGTTGCCGGTCACAATTGGCGCCAGCATATAAAACAGCCACCTGCGGCTGAAGTTAAATGCAAGCGACAGAGTCAGCAACGGAAGGCTGTCCTGCTTGATGGCAAGATCCTCACCGGGCGAAAGCTCGGCAATGCCCCTGGCTTCTTCAGGCTGATCGTGAAGATAGCCAAGATTGATCCACAGGACCACCAGGCAATAGACCATAATCATGAACTCATCGAAGATACCGGCCATTTCACTCATCTCCACTCTTTCCCAGAAGATTTGCATCTCCCTGCGGATGAATGTTTCGGCGCGGAACAAAACCGCGTCTGTCCCTATCATGGCCGCCGGGAAGGTCTCTTAGACTCTATACCCGGATTATTCTTCCACTTATCCCCGGAACATGAGATAGGACGCGACGATATAGCCGATGATGATGAGAATGGACGGCACCATATAAGAGGCATGGGAAACGGTCTTCTTCCTGGCAAGTGCAACCAGGATGATGACTGAGAGTACCATGACGACAAGTGCAGTGATCTGATGGGACGGGTCAGCGACGGAAAGCACAGGTCCCTCCCGGTAGAACAGATCGGACAGGAAAATGATGAGGATGTTGAACATGTTGCTCCCGAGAATCGAACCGAGGGCAAGGTTGACGTTCTTGGCCCGGAGAGCCACAAAGACCGAGACGGCTTCCGGTAGAGAAGTGGTCGCAGCGATCAGGAAGCTGCCGACAAAACTGGATCCGAGGCCGGTGATGACCGCGATTCTGTCGCCCATAATCGACAGGACGGTGCCGGCCCCCATGATCAGCAGGGCCGCTAGGGAAAAGCCGATCACCGCGCGGCGGACGGTGATGCCGTCGTCTTCATCAGATACAACAGTTTCGTCAGGTTCCGTTACAGAAGGCGCTGCAGCTCCGCTTTTGGAAACACGCCCGACGACGCTTATTCCGATGGCGTACAGCACAACGAGAAGAATCGAGTCCAGCCCGACACCGAACACTTCCCACTCGGGGCGGAACAAAAGTGACAGATAGGTCACCGCCATGAGAACCAGACCGGTTCCTGCCGTGTATAGATGGTTGCGGCCTGCGAGTTCCAGAAGGTGGTGTCTTCGGTAGGCCAGGTCGAAACAGGCAAAGATGAAAAGGTTGAACATATTGGATCCGACAACGTTTCCGATTGCAATATCAGGGTTGTCGATCAGTACCGCCGAGACGCTCGTCGTCACTTCGGGAAGCGATGTGGCCCCTGCGAGAAGGAGCGTTCCGACGAGGAGGCCGCCCATCGCGGTCTTCGTGCTGAGCACATCCGCGTAATTGGAAAGCTTGATGGCTGCGAACACCGTGACAGCGGCGGCGAGTATAAACCAGACAAATGCCATTTACTCTTCGTCCCTTTCATTACACACTTCATCTCCTGCGATATCTGAGAGAAGCGCATTCAGATTGCGCTCAAACCGGTAATCCGCTTCCGGCTTGCGTTTTTTGGGCCCCTTCATGCGGCCGCCCGCTTCCCGCACTTTCTTTGAGACATAGCGGCTCATGAGCAGGCTGTCGATATTGTCTTCCGTGTACATTCGGCCGTTCTGGTCAATCGGCCGTCCGGCTTTGGCGAGCACCATGGCGGCAAGGCCGTAGTCCTGTGTCACGACGATGTCCCCGGGGCTCACCCGGTTCACAAGAAGAAAATCCACTGCATCGGCACCTTTTGAGACGATGACCGTCTCCGCGCCTTCCCGGTGCATCTCATGTGCGGTATCACAAAGCAAGGTGACCGGGATGCCATGCTTCCTCGCCGTACGGATCGTTTCATCGACGACCGGGCAACCGTCCGCGTCTACCAGAACTTTCATCGGCGGTCCTCCGTTCCCCGTGCAAGCCCGGTAATCCGTCGGATGACGGATTCCGTATCATCCGGCAGGCGTACCGTGAACAGATGGTCCGCCTCATCTTCTGCCGGAGCGGCAACCGGAAAGGCAGCTTTCTGCCGGTCGAGCAGTTCATCGAAGGTCAGGCTGACCCTGAAGATCTTCGTGCTCCGGCCGCTTTCCCTGATGCGGATCCGAAGATGGTCCTCCGGAATATTGAAGAAAACGAGTACCGTTGTGAAGCCATGTCTCCTGTAGTAGTCCAGCCACTCAAGACGTGCTTCCTGACCAAGATTCGAATTGGAGATGATGAGATGGAGGCCAGTATGGCGGACGGCGTGGTCGACCAATGTCTGCGTAAGGGCATATTTGATCGTGTTTGGCCCCTTGACGGGCAGCAGTTCCGGATAATGCCTATTGAGAAATTCCGCCTGAAGATCCTGGTCGACCACCATGGATCGGGGCAATGCTTCTGCAAGCCGGTTTGCAAATGTGGTCTTCCCGCTATGTGTCTTCCCCACTGTCATGATGGCCAATCGCATGCCGGCCGCCTCCTTTCTGAATAATTTCAAGATAGCACACCGGACCGGCGGAATCATTACGGAACCCCGGCCTGATGCGGTATAATGGCTGTATGATGAATCTGACCCAGGAACAGAAGCGTCAATTGAATAGTTACAGCATCTACATAGGTGAACCTGCACACCCCCTCTTTACCCTAAAAACACTGAGATCCGACCCGGAGAGTGCATTGCCGCTTGTATGTGCAGTAAGCGGTGCGGACAACCCTGCAGTCGCGGCCTCCTACTTCAGCAGGCGGGTCGGCATGTTCACGGCGATGCAACTGTACACACTGATCGTATATGAAGAGGTCTGGAAAGGGCCGGATGATGCTCTGCAGTTCGGTGCAGTCGAAGAATATGGCAAGCTCTCCGTCAGCATGTTCCTGACAGGCGGCGGCTATGTCATGGTTGACGGGGCAGAACGCCAGGAATTGATCCGGAATCTCCTGCAGTCCTATACAAAAGAGGTGTCAGATGCGCTGCGGATGGTCTCGGCCGCTCCGTCCCTCACTCACTGGGAGAATATGTTCGGATTCCTGCTGTACCACCTGCATGTCCTGCTGTCTGATCCATGGACAGCGGAAGAGGCCGAGGCCATCATGGAGATCCTGAAAGATGACCGGACTTGGGAGGGCCTTGCAAAGGAATCCCTCTTCGCCAAGTATCTCCGGGGCTCGAGTCCGTCACTCCTCCTTAATACGACCGTGCGGACCACTTGCTGCCACTCCAAGGACGTGCCGGGCCTCATGCAGTGCGGGTACTGCCCTCTGAAGAGATAGTCAAAATCAGGTTGATTGCATAACAAAGGAGCTGCGGGGGGATTCTCCATCCCTGCAGCTCCTCTTTTATTTATCCGAATATCCTCGCAAAAAAACCTTTTTTCGGTTCTTCCGCCGGAGCCGTCTCAAGGCTTGCCTGCTTTTCCCGGTCTTCCTCAATCTGCAGCAAGACTTCGTCCAGCACTTTCTTCATAAGCTGGACTTCCTGCTTCAGCGACTGATTTTCCTTGATGACGGTGTCGGCCTGTTCCTTCGAGATTGCCGGTGTTTCGGGAAGGGTTTTGCTCAACGCTTCACTTGTGCGCGCGGGAAGATCCTTGTTCAGCTCCACGATCATCTCCCTGACTTCACGGATCTCCTTCATGTCCTCTTCCTGTTTGGCCGTGTTCTCGACAAGTGCCTGGTGGATCCGGTCATTTCCTTCCACCTGACTTTTCGCCATCGTCATCAGCAGCTCTTTCAGCTGCTCATTGGCCTGCTCCTGCTTCTCGAGTTTCTTCAGCAGGTTGATGAATGTCTCCGGAGTGGCCGGAATGTTTTCCTGGCGCTCAACGACCAGGCCGCCGAACCGGTCCAGCAGGACATCTTCCACTTCCCGATAGTCGGTCCGCTTCATGCCCTTTTCGCGCTGGGCGTTAATGACTTCCTGAATGGTCCTGATCCGTTCAATCTGTTCGTCGTTGTACATGCGGCCGTGGACGAAATCCTGCTCCACGTCCCCGATGAGGCCGCGGTCTTCCCAGTTGCGCAGTGTATGAGATTCAATGCCGAATTCCTTCGTAACATCTCCTATGTATTTAACCATGGGTCCTCCTCTTTCCGGTTATTTGCTTATGTTAGCCGTTCTCCATCTCCCATTGTAGCACGGAACCAAGCTAATGTTAGGGGTGAATCATCCTAATGTTAGACTGACAGTGCCGAAGATTCATGCATATGTAAAAAGGACGGTAACGGAGCGAATCCGTTGCCGTCCTTTGAGAGTTCTTATTCGACAGGGCCGTTCCAGTCCCCCATGCCCGGTGCCACACGGATAAGGTTCTTGTGTCCGAGTGTTTCGAGCGTGTCGCACGCCATGCCCGCACGGCCGCCGGAGCGGCACATGATGTAGACTTCTCCCTGTGCAGGGATTTCATCCGCACGCTGGTCAATCTGGCCGAGCGGGATGTTTTTTGCGCCAGGCGCATGGCCTGCAGCGAACTCATCCGGTTCACGGACGTCGATCAGTGTGACCGGCCCTTTATCTGCGATTTCGATGTATTCTTCATTCGTAATGGTTTTCAACTGGGATTCCTCCTTGTCAGATGCCTGTTCTCCGCCTTTGCGGACATAGTGCTTTAATACGTCGCCTTCTTCTACGAGTTCCAGATATTCGTGTCCCGTGTTCTTTGCCCACATGGGTATATCTGCGATTGATCCGCGGTCGGTCACCACCAATTCCAGTATGTCTCCGGCCGATAGCTCCTCAATCGCTTTTTTCGTCCGGACAACCGGCATCGGGCACGCGAGCCCTTTTGCATCCAATGTCCTTGTCATGTTTTCCATTTCTGCATTCCCTCCTGAACGTTCAATGAATCTTTACCTGTCATCCTTCAATCAGAATGTGAGTGTGATGTCCGCATCTTTCGCGTAGCCAAGGAACGTCACGGCCCCGCCGACTTCTGTTCCGTCCGCGAAATCTACTTTCTTGAGGCCCATGACGTCCATCGTCATCTGACAGGCGATGAATTTGACGCCCAGTTCCTGCGCCATGCCGACAAGTTCTCCGATCGATGGGACGTTCGCATTCGCGAATCCTTCTGCAAAATGCTCCTTGCCTTCCGGCATCGGAAGCTGCTTCATGCCTTCCTGATGAATCAGGTTCAGACCTTCGAACGTGAAGAAAATCTCGACTTCCCCGTCCGTTGCCGCTGCTGCGGTTGCGATGTTGAATACTTTGTAGGCGTCGAACATACCGCCGTTTGCTGCGATGATCGCTACTTTCATTGATGTTCCTCCTTATATACATGTACCCGTATGGGTATTTTTCAGTTCAAAAAAATATCTACTTAAAGCATCTGCATGAACAGGTCTCGCCATATGTTGATGGCGGTCGCTGCGATGAGAATCGCAAGAATCCCCTTGAGAACCTTTGTGTTCATCTTCTGGCCGGCCTTTGCTCCGAGCGGTGCGGCAATGAGGCTTGCCACGATCATGATGACCGCAGGCCAAAGCAAAACCTGGCCGGTGAACACCTTGCCGGCAGTCGAGCCGATCGATGAGATGAACGTGATGGCAAGCGATGTCGCGATGGTCATCCGAGTCGGGATGTTCAGCACCGTCAGCATGATCGGCACGAGCAGGAACGAACCGGCCGCACCGACGATGCCTGCCCCGATTCCCACAATAAACGCGAGCCCCGCCGCCAGTGGAATTGAAAACGAAACGTCTTCCGTTGGCATATCCGGCACTTCCTTTTTCGGAATAAACATCATAACAGCGGCAATGGCAGCCAAAATACCGTAGACAACGTTCACCGCAATTTCACTCATTCCGGAGGAACCGAATCCTCCGATGAAGCTTCCGGCCAGAATGGCCGCACCCATCACAATGATGAGCTTTTTATGGAGATATCCGCCGCTTCGGTAGGCCCAGACCCCGCCGATGGTCGCGAAGATCACCTGTACCGCGCTGATGCCGGCAACTTCATGGGCTGTGAATGCCGCAAAGCCAAGCATCGGCGGAATATAGAGAAGCATCGGGTATTTGATAATCGACCCGCCGATTCCGACCATGCCGGATACGAATGAACCGGCAAACCCGATCGCGAACAGGGCCAGGATGAACGGCACTGTCAGTTCCGCGCCGCTCACCCGTTATAGGCTCCCATGCCGCCGCGCACATTCACGACGGTCTCAAAACCGTGCTTCTTGAGAACACGTGCTGCCTGCGCGCTCCGCATACCGCTCTGGCAGATCACAACGGTCTCTTTGGACTTGTCCAGAGAATCTGCCTTTGACGGCAATGTGTTCAACGGGATATTTTTAAATTCCTTGATATGGCGGGCTTTGTATTCCGCAGGGGTCCGGACATCGACAAACTGCACCGACTTGTCGCCGAGCTTGTCCTTCAGCCCTGCTGCATCGATGGTCCGCACGCCCTTCGCCGGCATCATCCGCCAGGCGAAAAATGCGACGATGATCAAGATAACGATCCATTCCATTTAATTGACTTCCTTTCGCAGCCCTTCAGCGACGATCAGTTCGATTTGACGAGCAGGTCGATCGCTTCCTGGACCTTTTCGCTTGTGTCCTCACCTGATTCAATACTTTCACGTACACAGGCTTCGAGGTTCGTACTGACGACCACGCCGACGGTCCGGTCGATGGCACTCTTGATCGCCCGGAGCTGCATGACGACATCCCGGCAGTCCCGGCCTTCCTCCATCATCTGGAGGACACCCTTTACCTGTCCTTCCACACGCCGCATCCGGTTTTTGACTTTCTGATCGTATTCCATCTGCTGTTCTCCTTTCCGGACCGTCCAGCCCGGGCGGTCGGGTTTTATTTCACTGTATCATATCCCTTTCCTTCGTACGCACCGAATCCGCCTTCCATGTGGGAGACTTTATCGAAACCGCGTGCCTTCAGGATGCTGGACGCGATCGCGGAACGTGCACCGCTCTGACAGTGAACAAGCAATTCCTTATCATGCGGCAGCTCCTCGTCCCAGAGATGACCGAGGAAGTGATGGGCAGCCTCGGACAGATGTCCGCTTTCCCATTCGGAATCGTTCCGGACGTCCAGGACATACGTATTCTTCTTTTTCTTCGCTTCCACGAACTCTTCGACGGTCAATGTTTCGTACGAATCCGTCTCAGCTGCGGAAACTGCGGTTTCCGGACGGGCAAATGCAAGGATCCGGTCCAGGTGGATCGATTCGAGCGCTTCACGGATTTCCTCTTCCTTGCCTTCTTCGGCAATGATGAGGAGATGCTGGTCGTATCCGATCAGCCAGCCCGCCCAGTTGGTGAACGATTTATTGAAAGGAATATTGATGGAGCCTTTAACAAGCGCTTTTTCGGCTTCTTTTGCAAGGCGTGTATCCAGTACGAGTGTGCCGCCGTGTTCACGGAGCCGGTTGAATTCCGATGCATCCTCAATTACCCGGATGTCTTCCCTGTTCAGAAGCTCCGGGCCTTCCTTGTTCACTTTCTTCATCATTGCAAAATACTTCGGTGCTTCCGGCTGGCCGTCAAGCAGCTGCTTCACAAACTCTTCACGGTCGTTTTCCTTCATCGCCCAGTTAAACTGCTTTTCATAGCCGACTGTCGTAAGGGGAACCGCTCCGAGCGATTTTCCGCATGCGGAACCTGCGCCGTGGCCCGGCCAGACGATCATATGGTCAGGGAGCTTCTTGAACTTCTGTACCGAATCGAACATCTGAACAGCACCTTTTTCTGCGGTGTCTGCGATGCCTGCCGCTTTCTCGAGCAGGTCCGGACGGCCGATGTCCCCGACAAATACGAAGTCACCCGTGAAAATGCCCATCGGTTCTGTCGCGCCGCCCCCGCGGTCCGTCAGGAGATAAGAGACGCTCTCCGGCGTATGGCCCGGTGTGTGCATCACTTTAAAGTCGATATTTCCAACAGAGAACGTATCCCCGTCCTTCAGAAGAACAGCATCAAGCCCATCTGTATATTGGTAAGTCCAGTCTTCTCCGCCTTTACCCGGCAGATACAGCTTGGCTCCAAGGTCTTCTGCCAGCTGACGGGCACCGGAAGTGAAGTCTGCATGGATATGGGTTTCGGCGGCAGCCGTGATGTTCAGGCCCTCTTCTCGGGCGCGCGCACGGATGGCCTCCGAATGCCTTGGCGGATCGATGACAATGGCTTCACCTGTACGCTGGCAGCCCACAAGGTAGGCGTATTGTGCGAGACGTTCGTCAAAAAATGATTGGAAAAACACTCTGCTATCATTCCTTTCGACTTTTTATACCCTAATGGGTATTTATAATATACTCCCATGGGTATATTCCGTCAATACGAATGCTTACCGGTACCGCCAGGCCCTCTATTCCTCTGGGCACGCCGGCTAAAAGTAAAAGCCCCGCCGGATACCCGGCGGGGCAGTTGGCTCAATTATTTCTCGCCGTCCACAAACTTCCCGTGGTCCGGAACAGCCTTTTCCCTGAAGTGCTCGGCGAGCGCAGCCAGTTCATTCTGCAAATACTCTCCAGTAGCCGGGACACCGTGTCCGGTTATGGCTGCCTGCGGCTGCAGCTGGGCAAGGGTCTTCACCGATTGCTCGGCCGATTCCCAGTCAGGGGTCAGATAGACCGGAGGGCCGCTGACCTCGAGCTCCTGGGTCATCACTTTGTACAGAGAGTCCTGTTTCACCGTGACAAATGCATCGCCCGCGATCAGCGATCCGTCAGACTCCCGGAACAGTGATACGTGACCCTCTGTATGGCCCGGTGTATGAATCCACCGCCAGCCCGTCATATGCGGCACCGTTCCGTCTGATGGCAATTCACGGGCCCGGGAGCCGATATCAATCGCCTCATGCGGGAACATTTTGGACATCTTCGCTACCAGGCCGCCTTCTACGGTCACATCCGGGTCCGGATAGTCCCGTTTGCCCGTAATGTACGGAAGCTCAAGCTGGTGTGCATAGACCGGCACATCCCAGATTTCGAGCAAATCGATCAGGCCGCCGATATGGTCAAAATGGGCATGTGTCAGGATGATTGCCTTTGGCGGGTTGTTGTCACCAAAACGGGCGCCCGCGGCCTCCATGATCTTACCGCCGGATTTTGGCATGCCCGCATCAATCAGTACCCATTCATTTCCGATACCCGGTTTTCCGTAGAAAATGACATTCACAACCTGGTTCGTATAGCTGTACAGGTCTTCTCCGAGCGGGATGCCGTCCCCGCTGTTCACGGACGTCACCGGCTGAAACCTCTCGGTCGATGAACTTCTCTCCATATCCATGAATGATCCCTCCTGTAATGACATCACCTAATTCATTCCCGTTATCAGGCAAACTAATCTAGCGGGATCGGTACGCCCGGATGGCGAGCTTAACTGAAACGTAAAATGAAACCGCCGCGGCCCCGTACATGACACCCATAAATATACCCGCGGGCAAATCTCCTCTGTGACTGAAAAATATGGAGATCAACAGGCCGATCAGAGTTGCCAGTGTCGGCACGAACGCCGGTGGAATCGGCAATGTTTTTTTCAGCAACTGTGTGGCTATAAGCACCAATGGAACGGCGACAAAAACATCCCAGACGTTCGTGCTGATTTGCGGAAACTCCGTCATGTCCGGACTCCTCCCTGATTCTGCATTCTTGCTCAGTATGGGCGGATGCCTTTCAGGTTAGACGTCAAGAAAGCTTGCTTCAGTTATTGGTAAAAATAAAAGGCACACGCAACCCAAATACAAAAGGTTAACTCAACAGAAACATGAATACATAGCTGCCAAATCCTGCAAGAGAAATCATGAAGCCCAGGGCGAGTTCTTTGCTGGACCACTTTTCTCCCTCATCCGCTTCCTCCACCCACTTTACAGCGTCCGCCTCTATTCCAGAGTTGTCCATCTGCTCGATTCTCTTCATCATTTTTTTGCCCCGTTCCTCCAGCGCAAATGTGAACAGCAGAATCGGCACGAGCAAAATGGCCATTCCGATCAATTGCATTTGTTCTGCTCTCCTCATCCACAGAAAAGTGTTTATCACAGAACTAATTGTTCCTTTCAGCGGCCTTTTCTATACTAAAATCGCTCGTATGATGCTTTACATTAAAAAAGAACTTCCATGAATTGATATGGAAGTTCTTGAACGGAGTTCTCTTGGCGGATGATTCGTATTCTGATGTTAGTGGAAAGGTTTTCAGACAAAAGACTGCAGATCAGGAGACAGTGAGAGCACTGTCCGATCTGCAGTCCGATTGATCCGATCAGGCCATTATTGCACAGCCGGAAGCAGCCGTGCAGAGGCAAGCCGGTTCCGGACCATGACGCCGAGGATAGCCGCTGCCACAGCCTTGATGCTGTCCGTGACGATAAACGGAAGCATGCCGCCGGCAAATGCACCAGTCCAGGAAAGGTTCCCCATGAACTTCAGCCACGCGGTGCCAATCACGAGAATCATCAGTGCCCCGATGATATTTGCTGCAACGACAGCCGGCGTGCGGAAACCGCCCTTTTCCGAAATCCATCCGATGATGAATGCCACCGGTATATAGCTCAGGATATAGCCGCCGGTCGGCCCGAGCAAAATGCCGAGACCCGATTTCATCCCCGCAAACACCGGAACACCGATTGCGCCGATCAGTACGTAGAGTGCTGCCGCAAGTGTTCCATAGCGTTTTCCGAGAATTGTTGCGGCCAGCGCCAGCGCCAATGTCTGTGCGGTGAATGGCACCGGCGGAATCGGGATGATGATTTGCGCCCCGATCCCCATAATTGCTGCAAACAAGGCAGCCATGATCATCATTTTCAGTCGTTCGTTCCCCATTTTCCCCATCCCCCAATTGGTTAACTCATTTAATCTTTTAGTTTACTAAATCCATCATATATAATGAGAAGATATTCAGTCAACCGGTTTTGGAGGAGGAGTTAACATTGATTATTCATGGACACGAAATACATGGCGCGGTCATCGATGAAGAGACCCGGTGCCTCCATTACCATGGAGAAACCGACCGGATTGCAATCAAGTTTTTCTGCTGCGAAAAATGGTTTCCCTGCCATGCCTGCCACTCGGAATCCGGTTGCGGCGGGCATGCAGTCTGGCCGGAGGACCGATTTTCCGAGAAAGCCGTCCTCTGCGGCGCCTGCGGTCATGAGCTGACGGTGGCAGAATACCTGGATGGAGACTCTGCTTGCCCTTCCTGCGTCGTTGCCTTCAATCCTGGCTGCAGGCTCCATCGCCATCTGTACTTCGGAGGTTGACATACAAAAGCCCGCGGATTTCACCGCGGGCTTTCCTCTGCCTATTCCTCCGCCACATCGCTGGTAGCAACTTCGCGGATATTCGTTCGCTCTTTGTAAAAGTTCTTGACGATCGACTTCCCGACCGCATAAATCGGAACTCCAAGGAGCACGCCGACGAATCCGGCGATGTTCCCTGCGGCCAAGACGACCGTGATGACGGTGAGCGGGTGGATATCAAGCGTTTTGCCCATGATGTTCGGTGTAATGAAGGTGCTCTCAACCTGCTGGGCCACAATCATGATGATGCTGACCCCGATCACGAGCTTCGGATCCTGGATGAGCGCAATCAGAATTGCCGGCACCACCGAAATCCAAGGCCCGATAAACGGAATGAGGTTCATGAAGAGACCGAAGATCGCCAGGATCAGCGCATACTCCAGGCCGATAATGAGATAGCCGATTAGCAGCATGATGCCGACACAGAGGCTGACGAGCATCTGGCCCTGAACATAGTTCGAAATGGTCCTGTTGACATCTTCCAATGTCTTAATGACAAAAGCTTTCTTATCCCCTGTAAAAAATCGGGACACGAACGGAATGAACCGCTCATGGTCCTTCAGCATGTAGATGAGGAAGAACGGGGCAAGGACAAGCATGAAGATTGTCTGGAAAAAGCCCGTGATAAAGTTGACCATGCCCCCGCCGAGGTTCACGGCAATTTCATTCACCCGGTCCTGCGCTGTTTCAATCGCATTTTCCATGAAATCCGGAAGTTCATCCCGCCGGTCCAGCCAGTAGCTGACGTTCTCCTGGACATCTTCGGTAATCTGAGGAAGATTGTTGGTGAAAGAATTGACCTGTTTCGTGATCATCGGACCGATCATGGCGGAAAGGCCCCAGAACACGCCGATGAGCAACACGAATACGCTGAGGATGCTTGCCCATCGAGGGAAGTTGCGCTTTTCCAGATAGCGCTGCACGGGCTCCGTCAGATAAAACAGCAGGCCACCCACGAGTAGCGGAAGGAAAATCGTCCTCAAAATGATGCCGATCGGTGCGAACAGGCCTTTGATATCCATGAAGAATTGAATGATGAGCAGTGCGAGGAGAATGCCGACTCCCGCCTGGAACCAGAGTTTCTTAGTCATAGGGACCCCTTTGCTATATTGGTTTCTACCAATCTTATTCCCAGTATAACCGATTCCATGCACAAATCGCATTCCCCGTCCCATTTCTTGCGGAATCATTCAGCCTTTTGAACACAAAAATAAACCGCTCCGGGTTTCGGAGCGGTTCGGGTCAGGCGCCTGCCTGCAGGATGATGCGGTTTCCGGATGGATCTGCGGTTACGGTTTTTCCGCTGTCTTCGCTGACTTCCGCACCGATCGCACGGAGCTGTTCCGCGGCTTTCTCTACGGCTGTGCTGTCCGGGAAGACAAGTGTATAGGCCTTGAGGCCGGCACTGTCTTCTTCTTGCGCCGGAATGCCCTCGCCGTTCCAGATGTTCAGTCCGAGATGGTGGTGATAGCGTGCCGTGGACATGAAGAGTGCGCCCGGGTAGTTTGTCGCGATCTCAAACCCGAGCCCTTCGCGGTAAAAGCGTTCTGTTTCGTCGAGGTCCGAAACATGCAGATGGACATGTCCCATGAGGGTTTCTTCAGGCAGGCCGTTCCATGTGCGTCCCGCTTCCTGTGCGGAGCTAACAACCCCATCTCCGTCCAGCGCGACGGTGGCCATTTCGACCTGGCCATCATTCCAGTTCCATTCGTCGGCCGGGCGGTCACGATACACTTCGATGCCGTTGCCTTCCGGGTCGTTCAGATAAAGCGCCTCGCTGACATAATGGTCGCTCGCGCCCAGACGGACACCTTTCTGGATAAAGTGAAGAATGGCTGCGCCCAGGTCTTCACGTGACGGAAGCAGAATCGCGAAGTGATAGAGCCCTGCCCGGTTAGGCTGCTTCGGATGAAGGCCTTCGCGGTTTTCAAGCACAAGAAGCGGCGTCTTGCCGTCAGCCGTTAGTTCAATCCGGCCTTCCGTCTCGCTCAGCACACGGAAACCGATGATGTCTGTATAAAATGCCTTCATGGCCTCCAGATCAAGTACATTCAGGTAAACGGCACCGGTATAGATGGCCGGTGCTTCGTGGAAAGATGTCATTATGATTGTTCCCCTCTCTCAGTTACGAATTGTAACCATCATATCGGATTTCTAAGGTTATTTCAAGTAACTGAATTACTTTCGATTAATTAATTCCTGTGATACAATATTTACAAGGAGTGAATGCCATATGGTACAGCCAGAACTGTGTCCCCGTTTTGAACAGGCTGTCGGCATGCTGAGCCGGCGTTGGAACGCGCTGATCATCTTTTCCCTTCTCGGTGAATCGCAGCGCTTCTGCACGATGACCGAGTCGATCGGCATCAGCAACCGGCTGCTGTCGGAGAGGCTGAAAGAACTGGAAAAAGACGGCATCGTCGAACGGAACGTCTTCCCGGAAACACCAGTCCGCATTGAATATAGTCTGACCGAAAAAGGACGTGCCCTTGCACCGGTCATGCAAGAAATCGAGAAATGGTCCCAGGAGTGGCTGCCCGTCCAGGAAGCGGCCGAAGATGAACAGGAACCTTCTGTCCGCTGATCGGCCAACTGAAGATGATGATCCAGCTGACATCTGCCGAAGCCGGTTAACCTGATCATAACAGGGAAGGCCAAGCGGATGCCGGCTATTTTTGTCGTTCAGACAGGTATTAGCTGATTGGACTGGTTTTCCGCTCGCGCGATATATTGTATACCCCTTTTATTGGGTTTCATGTATAATGGATGAAAGAAGATTTCCGATTGGGGGACGGGAACATGCCACTACCTACACAGCTGTCCAAGCCGGTTCGCATGACCGCAAAAGAAACCGCATTCAATCAGGTCCAAAACTGGATTATCGACGGGACACTTCGTCCCGGAGAGAAATTAAACGATATGGAAATTGCCAAGGCACTTGGTGTCAGCCGGACACCGGTCCGGGAGTCGCTGCAGCTTCTCGAGACACAGGGCTTTGTGAAGATGTATCCCGGCAAGGCGACCCAGGTGACGGAAATCGATCCGGACGCGATCAACGACCTGCTTCCGCCGCTTGCTGTCCTGCAGGCCCTTTCCGCAGAACTCGCAATCCCGCACCTGACGGATGAAATCATCAGCCGGCTCACTGAGACAAACGAACGTTTCGGCAAGGCGATCCGGGAAGGCGATGAACTATCCGCCATCCGAATTGATGAGGAATTCCACCAGATTATCGTTGAAGCAGCCGGCAACCCGTACATTACAAGCATTGTCGGCAATCTGCAGGCCCATGTCCGCAGGCACTTCTATCATGATGCCATCGTGCTGCGGGAGCAGTCGTACAAGGAACATTCCGACATCATCCGTTCCATGATGGAGGGGGATGCCGGGAAGGTGACCGGCATTATGACCAAGAACTGGCTCACCGCGATTGAAGAGCTCCGTGCACTGCGCGGCCAATAATAAAGTAACACAAACAACCCGCAGGGACTTGGATTCCCTGCGGGTTGTTTTATTAATTAGGACGTTCTTCGGTGTCCGGCCCTGCCAGCCTGGCGATCGTACCGGTAATGACCAGGGCAGCGATGACCGGAAGAACCCAGCCGAGTCCTTCTGAATAAAGCGGAAGATTGGCTGTGAGGAATTCGTCCACCGGCACGAGCCAGCCGAACTCCGTATCGAGCGAACCAGCAAGTGCCTTAAGCCCGTCAATGATGCCGATAATCAATGCCATGGTGGTAGCCGCCACATAGACGATCCGGGAGTGATGGAACAACTTCGATGTAAACGTCAGCAGCAGCAGCGAAATCGCCAGCGGGTACAGCAGCATCAGCATCGGAACCGAGAATGTGATGATATTCGAAAGCCCGAAGTTCGCAATGGTGAACGTGAACACCGTAAAGATCCATACAAACGCCTTGTAGCTGATTTTCGGGAACAAGGAATGGAAGTATTCGCCGTTGGCCGAAATCAGCCCGATTGCGGTTGTCAGGCAGGCCAAAATGATGACCACCGACATGAGAAGTGTGCCGAACGAACCGAAAAAGTGTGTGGCGGCACTGCTCAGCACCGGCCCGCCGGTCTCAAACATGCCGAACAGCTGTACACTCGTCGCTCCGATGAAAGCAATTCCGATGTAGAGGACCGCAAGCAGCAGAATGGCAATGAGGCCGGCCCTGAAGGTGGCACTGGTGATTGCTTTCTTCGACTTCATGCCCATCGCTTTGACTGCATTGACGACGATGATGGCAAATACCAGCGCGGCAATCGCGTCCATCGTATTGTAGCCTTCCGTAAATCCTTTTGTGAAAGCCCCTTCTGCATAAGGTTCTGTCGCGGGCTGGATGTCCCCCATTGGCCTGAAGACCGCCATGGCGATCAAAATGGCGAGGAGGATGACAATTCCCGGAGCCAGGATTTTCCCGACCCGGTCAACGATTTTTGCCGGGTTCAGCGACAGCCAAAGTGTGACCGCAAAGAAAGCCAATGTAAACAGGAAGAGCGGCATTCCTCCTGCATCCGTGCCAACATACGGCGTAATACCGATTTCATAGGCGACTGTCCCTGTACGGGGAGCCGCAAAAAACGGTCCGATGGTCAGGTAAAGGATCGATGTGAACAGTACTCCATACAGCGGGTGTACGCGGCTCGCAAGCTCCTGAAGATGATTGCTTCCTGAATAGCCGATGGCGATGACACCGAGAAACGGTAGGCCGACTCCCGTAACCAGAAAGCCCAAAATCGCCGGCCATAGGTTTTCGCCTGCCTGCTGGCCGAGCTGTGCCGGGAAGATCAAGTTGCCCGCACCGAAAAACAGGGCAAACAGCATGGAGCCGACTGCAATATAGTTGGATAATGACATTTTTTCCTGCATGAGACGCAATCCTTTCTGCCTGAGCTATATAATTAGCTGTTCTGTCAGATTATATCGATTGTTGTCGGTTATCAAACCAATGTTTCTCATCCTACTGTATTTTCAGCGAAATGACAAATCCAATGTTTTACTCTGTAAAAGTGTTGTTTATCATTTTGTCGTCCGGGAATATAACGGTCAGACGCACCACACAAGGAGGAAAACAACATGAATCGGAATAAAATGCTGATGACTGCCCTCGGATTGGGTGCCGCTTATCTCATGCGAAACAAGGAATCCCGTGACAAGTTAAAAGGCCAGGTAAACGACTTTGCCGGAAATGCGAAGGGCTCTAACCGCAGCCATGCAACCACTGCCAACAACAAAAAAGGCGGACTGCTGACCAACTTCTTCAGCTGATCGGCAACCGTGCTACTCCCCCGGGGGGTCTCCTCCGGGGCTTATATAATAGAAAAGAAAACATCCGGCGGACAAAATCCGCCGGATGTTCGTTTTAATAGATTTAAGCTTCTGCCGTATTGGTTGCAGGTCCTGTGACGCGTGCGATGATGCCTGTAAGGATCATCACGGCTACCACAGGGATCAGCCAGCCAAGTCCATCCGCATAGAACGGAAGGTATGCAGTGTAGAAGTCCACAATCGGCTGGAGCCACGCAAACTCCGTGTCGAGCGTGCCTGCCAGTGTCTTCAGGCCGTCAACGATGCCAATGGCAAGTGCGACGACTGTCGCCGATACGTATACCAGGCGAGAGTGATTAAACAGCTTCGAAGTGAATGCCATCAGGATCAGGGAGATGGCCAACGGGTAAAGCAGCATGAGAACCGGCACCGAGTAGGTGATGATGTTCGCGAGCCCGAAATTCGACACCACAAACGTGAACGTAGTAAAGATTGTAACAAATACTTTGTAGCTGATTTTCGGGAACAGCGAGTGGAAGTATTCGGCGTTCGCAATCATCAGTCCGATTGCCGTTGTCAGGCAGGCCAGAGTGATGATGATGGCAAGAAGCGCCGTGCCAAATGCCCCGAAGAAGTGCTCGGCCGAAGTGCTGAGGACCGGGCCGCCCGTATCAAAAAGACCGTATTGCTCAACACTTGTTGCCCCGATATAGGCGATTCCGACATAGAGGATCCCGAGAAGGGATGCAGCAACAACTCCCGCTTTGAACGTCGCGTTCATAATCCCTTCTTTCGTCTTCAGGCCCATTGCCTTGACAGCATTGATCACAATGATGGCGAATACGAGCGCCGCAAGGGCATCCATCGTGTTATAGCCTTCGGTGAAGCCTTTGGCAAACGCATTGCCCAAGTACCCTTCTGTCGCCGGCTGAATCGCGCCCATTGGGTTGAAGAGTGCCGCCGCGATCAGTACCAGGAGAAGGATGACAATGCCGGGTGCCAGGATTTTCCCGACCCGGTCGACAATCTTCGCCGGGTTGAGCGACAGCCACAGTGTGATGCCGAAGAAGACGGCCGTGAACAGCAGGAGAGCCAGAGGCCCGTTTGCATAAGGGGTGATGCCCACCTCAAAGGCAACCGTACCTGTACGGGGTGCCGCAAAGAACGGCCCGATTGTCAGGTAAAGGACAGATGTGAAAATCACTGCATAAACCGGGTGAACCCTGCTTGCAAGATCTTGCAAGTGACTGCTTCCGGAATAGCCGATGGCGATGACGCCGAGGAACGGCAGTCCTACACCTGTGATGAGGAATCCGATAATGGCAGGCCAGAAATTGTCTCCGGCCAATTGCCCCAGCTGGGCCGGGAAAATCAGGTTCCCTGCTCCAAAGAACAAGGCGAACAGCATGACTCCTACAGCGATAAATTTAGAAAACGACAAGTTTTCTTTCATGATGACAAATCCTTTCTTATGATGACTTTTAATATTCGGAAAATTGATTTTGTGGTGATGTTTTATATCCTACTATCGATTCATGAAGAATGCAATATATTAGTGCGATTTTTTTATCAGAATTATAAATGCAGAGTTTCAATCTCTTGATCAACATTGAAAAAGCGGCTCCCAATCGGGAACCGCTCTTTGAATCGTTGTCATTATTCTGCCACTGCAGCCTGTTCCTGCCTGCGCTCTGCGCGCCGGACAAGCCAGATGCTCGCTTCATAAAGAATTGCCATCGGAATGAGGACAAGCAGCTGGCTGATAAAATCCGGAGGCGTAATCAGGGCAGATATGACCGCCAGCGCGACATAGGACCATCTGCGCACCTTTTTCATACTATCCGCCGTCAGCAGGCCGATTGACCCGAGGAAAAGCGCCACGATCGGCAGTTCGAACAGCAGGCCGACCGGCATCGTCGTCATGAGCAGGAACCGCATATACTCCTGCGCCGACACCATGATGTCGAAATTCACTGCCCCGAATCCCAGGAGGAACTCGTAGCTGAGCGGGTGGATGATAAAGTACCCGAATGCCACGCCTCCGAGAAAGAGCAGCAGCATCACCGGCGAATAAAGACCGATGAACTTCGACTCATTTTCATTCAGGCCCGGCTTCACGAACTGCCAGATAAAGTGGCAAAGGAACGGAAGAGAGAGTCCAAGGGCAATCGCCGCGGACATGGTCATGTAAAACTTCACGACCTCAAGGGGGCCGAGAATGACCAGGTCATGGCCCTTCGTGACATACGGAAACCATAGGTTGATTGTCGAAAAGACCGCAAAGAACACAAGCAGGAAAACACTGATGCCTTTGATCAATGATTTCCTGAGGTCGGAAAGGTGGGTAATGTAGTTTTCCCCCTCCCCGTCCGCAGGCCTTTCCTGCGGCGGCTTTTTCGGCGGAGGTGTTCCTGCGCCCTGTTCCTGGGCCGCCTGAACAAGCGTTTCGGCAGTTGCTTCCGCCTCAGCCTCCTCTTCGGATACCTTTTCCCGCTTCTCGATTTCAGCCTTTTTCGCCTCGGCTTTCCGTTTGTCAACCGGGCTTAATGTGGCATTATAATCATTTCCGTACGGATCCATATCGATCACTTCCTGTCTTTGAACGCCTCATGATTCACAGAGAAGCGCCAAAAACGGCAGACCGGGCCCAAGCCGCCGGGCGGCCCAGCCGGTCCTGCCGTTACGCTTCTTTACGCTCTTCTTTCAATTCATCTTTTCTCGGCTTGTCATCGTCGTCGTCCATGATGTCTTTTGCCGACTTCTTGAATTCGGACAGCGTCTTTCCGACGGCCGAACCGACTTCAGGCAGCTTCCTTGGACCGAACAGGATCAGGATGATGACGAGAATAATGATCAGTCCCGGAACACCGATGCTTGCGATGCCACCCATGCGGATCGCCTCCTTTTATTAATAGAGTTCCACTGGGAAGGTTAGGGTAAACCTCCATGCCTTCCGTACTTGGACTATCCGGCTTCTGGCACCAGAGGCTCGGGTCATAAGCCTCTTAACGGCGCTATCAGCACTTAAACTAGCGAGCCGCCTTCTTTGCTGTACTTAATGATGCCTTCTGCCGCACGGTAGGCCAATGCGCCGACCGTACCGGTCGGGTTATAGCCGCCGTTGTGCGCGAAGTTCCCCGCACCGACGACGAACAGGTTGTCCATGTCCCAGTGCTGCAGATAGTTGTTGACGACACTTGTGGCCGGGTCGGCGCCCATGACGGTACCGCCGGTGTTGTGCGTCGTCTGGTAAGGCACGATGTCATAGTCGGTGATCGGGTTGCTTCCGATCGTCTGCTTAGCTCCCATTTCCTCCATGATTTCGACCGCTTTCTCCGTAATGAACTTATGAAGGGCACGGTCCTGGTCTGTGAAGTTGTAGGTAAGCTGCAGGAGCGGCACTCCGTAAGCATCCTTGTAAGTTGGATCAAGTGTCAGGTAGTTGTCCCGGTGCGGAAGCGAGGCACCCTCTGAGCCGACCGAAAGGACTCTTGTGTAATTCTCGATGGACGCTTTCTTAAATTCGGCTCCCCAAGAAGGCGTGTCCGGCGGCACAGGGTTTGTGGCGATCGGCCGCACCCCGGTCTGGGTCATTGTCAATAGGCTTCCGTGCAGGAAATCAAGGTCGCTGTGGTCGAAGTTGTCTCCATTAAAATCGTCAATGGCCATCCCCAGAGATCCGGCACCCATGAAGGTATTGAATTGTTCATCAAAGAAACCGGTCGCCCCCGGAAGAATCTGATAGCAATAGTTGCGACCAAGCGTTCCGCGGCCCGTCTTTGGATCGTACATCTCTCCGATGTCCGAGACCATGAGCAACTTTGCGTTATTCATGACATAGCTCGTCAGGACGACGGTTTCCGCCGGCTGGATGAATTCCTCTCCGGACATCCAGTTGACGTACCGGACCCCCGTCGCTTTTCCGCCCTCATGAAGGACTTCTACAACATTGGAGTGGAACCGGACTTCGAAATTCCCCGTCTCCCTCGCCGTTGGGATGACTGTGATCTCAGGTGATGTCTTTGCACCGTATTCGCAGCCGAACCGCTCGCAGAATCCGCAGTACATGCAGGCATTGATCGTCTGGCCATCCGGGTTCGTATAGGCTTCGGACAGGTTGGCCGAAGGGATCATGAATGCGGTATACCCAAGGTCTTTTGTCGCATTCTCGAATTTCTGCAGGATCGGTGTTTTCTTCATCGGCGGTGTCGGAAACGGATTGGATCGCTTTCCGGCGAACGGGTTTGTATCATCCCCTGATAGTCCGGCAGTTTTCTCAAATGTATCGTAATACGGCTCCAACTCGTCGTATGTAATGCCCCAGTCCTGGAGTTGGTATTCCGGTCCCAGCTTGTCCGCGCCGTATTTTTTATCAGATAATGTCTTGATCTCGAAATCATATGGCAGGAACCGCCAGGTCTGACCGTTCCAGTGCGTACCCGCACCGCCGAGCCCTTCACCCAGAAGGAACGAACCCATCGTCCTCATCGGGAGTGCCCGCTGGTCCCTCTTGTTCCTGAATGTGATGGTTTCCTTCGACAGATCCTGCATCAGTTCATAACGGATGGCATACCGGTATTCGTCATGGACGCGAAGGAAATCTTCAGTTCCCCGCTCCCGACCTCTTTCAATGCTTACGACTTTCAGTCCCGCCTTAGCCGCTTCCGCTGCAATGATGCCGCCGGTCCAGCCTGCACCAACCGTTACGACATCTACTTTGTCCAATGTTGTGGCCATTCCTTTACCCTCCTAAAATCAGTGATGTCCGCCAAGGGACTGTGGATCGATCTCGACGAAATCCTCGCTGTCGATCTTGTCGATGTAGGCTGCCTGGTGACCAGGGAAACCTTTCATCTTCCAACCTTCCATCCCTTTGTTGCCGCCGTACATCGGATCCGAATAGGCTCCCTCGAGCACTGCAGAACGGAGCAGGCGGAAGAAGAAGGCGGCTGACACACCTTCCATTTCAACTTCATCCTTCTGGAAGGCCGTGATGATTTCATCCATCTGGTCGCCATCCAGTTCGGCAAAGCTCGTTTCGAACCGGTTCTGCGCCTCTTGCTCCATTTTGTGGATACCTTGAAGGAAGATATCCTTCCGCCTTAAACGGCTCTGGTAGCCCTGTGTCGCCTGCGGAGCGTAGAACGGCCCCTGCATATACTCTTTTTCATTGTTGCCGTAAGCGCCGGCCAGCTGATGGTCGATAAAGTACGGCACTCCCAGTCCGATGGCACCCGGTCCGAGGTCGTCCTCAGGGAAAATCCGCTCCGTCGCCTCTGAAAGGATATTGAAGTCATGGTCGTTCGTGAAGAACATGCGGCCGCTCGGTGAACCTGCCGACTGGTCCGCCCTGCCACCGCTCCGTTCCCCCTCCTTGGTCGCATTGCCGCCATCCTTAGCGTTGTATCCGATGAGACCGCCAATGACGCCGCCTCCGACCAGGGCACCGGTCGCTACGCCCGCCGTCTTGAGAAAATCTCGACGGGAGACGTCTTTCTTTTCATCCGCCATGCCTGTTCCTCCTTTGTATGTTCTTTGAATATGAGAAATCTACAACGAAGCATACCTCCCGGAATTCCTTTTTATACCGGTAATGCATGCTTCGTCCTCATATTCATACCCTTCCCGCCTCTTCCCTCGCCTCTCATCTATTAAACTTCCACATTTTAAAATCATTCTAATAGATTGGAGATTCTCTCTGACAATGAGTCTTTCGTAGCAACAGTCTGCATTCTCCCAAAAAACTGATTGTTTCTGTGATGGAACACCCCGTATAATAATTATGACTGTTTAGTTACAGCGAACTACGAAGGGGGTTATACATATGTTTCAAAACGCCTGGTCCCGGATGTGGGATTGGCACGATGAAGTCAAACGGCTTTTTACGTTCTTTATCCGGCCAAACAAGGTCATGATGAATGCCGAAGGCTCGGGGGCGCCATTCGGCTACACGGAGAAGGACCCGGAAAGCAAGCGGAATGAGCGCAGCTACACGACTGCCCAGCTGATCGGGCTCATCGCCGGCCCGCTGCTCTTTTTCCTGATTCTGTTGTTCTTCGATCCGGAAGGGCTGTCGCCGGAGGCACGCGCCATCTTGGCGGGAACGGTCTGGATGGCGGCCTGGTGGATCACCGAGGCCGTGCCGATTCCGGTTACTTCCCTGCTGCCGCTTGTCCTCTTCCCGCTCGCCGGCGGAATGGACGTGAAGGCCACCGCTTCCGCCTACGGCGACGAAAACATCTTCCTCTTCATGGGCGGCTTCATGATCGCGCTCGCGATGGAAAAGTGGAACCTCCACCGGCGCATCGCGCTCACGATCATTTCTGCGATCGGCACGAATATCAATAGAATCGTGCTCGGCTTCATGGTCGCGACCGGCTTCCTGTCGATGTGGATCTCCAACACGGCGACTGCGATGATGATGGTGCCAATCGGCCTGGCCATTACCTATCAGGTCGCCGATGCACTTAAGAACGACCCATCCGTGGATACATCGCAGGAAAACTTCGGTTTCGGCAAGGCGCTGATGCTGGGGATCGCATACTCTGCTTCTGTCGGCGGGATTGCGACGCTTATCGGCACTCCGCCGAACACGGCGCTCGCTGCCGCGATGGAGAAAATGTATGGCATCGAAATTTCATTCGGCCAGTGGATGCTATTCGGGACGCCGTTCGCCTGGCTGTTCATTTTCCTGATCTGGCTGTATCTCGTAAAGATCGCCTACCCGCAAAAAATAAAAGAATTGCCCGGGGGACGCGAGATGGTCGACAAAGAAAAGGCAAAGCTCGGCAGTGCATCCACGGAAGAGAAGCTGGTGTTTGCGGTCTTCGTCCTTGCTGCGCTTTCCTGGATCACGCGTTCGTTCTTCCTGCAGAACTTCCTGCCGGGAATCAGTGACGGTGTCATTGCGATGTTCTTTGCAATTGCCCTGTTCGTCATCCCGGCGGTGAACGTAAAGGGTGACCGGCTGCTTGACTGGGAGACGGCCGTCAAACTTCCATGGGGCATTCTGCTTCTGTTCGGCGGCGGTCTCGCGATTGCAGCCGGCTTTGTCGGGTCGGGGCTGTCCGAATGGATCGGCAGCCAGCTGACGGCACTTGATGCCGTTCCGCTCATCGTTGTCATCATTGTCGTCACGGCACTCGTCATCTTCCTGACCGAGATCACGTCCAACACCGCGACAGCCGCGATGATGTATCCGATCATGGGCGCACTCGCTGTCGCACTCGGCGTCCATCCATTCGCGCTCATGGTCGCAGCCGGCGTTGCTGCTTCATGCGCATTCATGCTGCCGGTCGCAACACCGCCGAACGCCGTTGTGTTCGGTTCCGGTTATCTGCGGATTCCCGATATGGCGAAGGCAGGACTTGCCCTTAACATCATGGGCATCATCCTCGTGCCGCTGTTTATCTGGTTCCTGTTGCCGGTCGTGTTTGGCATCGACCTGAACACGCTGCCGGAGTTCCTGAAATAAGAATTAGAAAAAGCCATGCATCCTCAATGGGTGCATGGCTTTTCGTATGGATACATAGGGTATTACGCGTGTGCCGCAAGCCGCTTCCGCAAGGTGATGGCAAACACCAGGTAAACGACCGGTATGGTCGCTGTGAACAGGATGAGGAGCGTCCAGCCGCCAGCCATCCAAAGCGGCGACAGCAGCGTACTTCCCGCGGCGACTCCGACATAATAGGAGACGAGATAAAGACTGGAGGCGCTGCCCTTGTGATGGGTCGCATCGCGGCCGACCGTGGCCGCTGTGAGCGAATGGGCAGTAAAGAAGCCGAGGCAGATGACACACAGCCCCACGACAATCATGGTGACACTTTCTGAAAGTGCGATCAGAATCCCCGCCGACAGGATGAGCACACCGGCCATCCGGACCGGCCTGATGCCGAGCCGGTCGGAAAGCCAGCCGGCAAGCGGCGAGCCGATTACGCCGATTCCGTACGCAAAGTATGTATAGGAGATGGCTTCCAGCGACAGGCCGAATGGATCCCCCTGCAGATGGAACGGCAGGAATGTCCAGACGCCGGTGAAGCTCAGCTGAAGGACGATTCCGAGGCCGAACGAAATGAGCAGGAGCGGGTTCTTCAGGTGGAACAGGAACGCTTCCATGTCCTGACGCGCAGTACCGTCCGCCGCCTCAAACCGTCTGGACTTCGGCAGGAGGAAGATGACTGCAGCCGCGATCAGTGCCCCGGCGATGCCAAGTCCATAGAACGCAGTCTCCCAAGAATAATGCTCGGTGACATACCCCGTCAGCACGCGCCCGACCATTCCCCCGAGCGCGTTTGTCGAGATGTAAAGCGAGGTTGCGAAGCTGACACTTCTCCGGTCCACTTCCTCGTTAATATAAGCGATTGCCGCCGCTGGAACCCCTGCGAGCGTGAAGCCCTGCAGGAAACGGAGAGTGAGAATCAGCCAGAACGAATCGGTCAGCGGCATGATGAAAAATGGAATCACGGAGAGCGCGACCGACCATTTGATGTAAAGCGTCCGCCCGTGGCGGTCGGACAGGAAGCTGATGACAAGCAGGCCGACGATCAGCCCGAGCGTTGTGAGGGAGACGGACAAACTGGAAGAGGAGACCGATACGCCGAACTCCTCCGTGAACAGCGGCAGGAGCGGCTGCGTCGTATACATCGCCGCGAACACAAACAGCGAGGCAAATCCAAGTGCCCCGATGATCTTCCAGAATGCAGAGTCCCTCATCGTATATGCGGGTCGGTCCGTCCAGTTATCCATTAACAACACTTCCCATCCACTGATTCTCCCATTATAGCAAAGTGCAGGCGGGACGGAAAAAGGCCCATCGGGTATGATGAAGGAAACACCGGCGAAAAGGAGGGTCCGGATGAGACGGATTGCGGCTGTATTTGTTCTCCTGTTGGTCATGGCAGGCTGTTCGGACGAAGCGAAGGAAACGATCGGACCTGTTGAAGAAAGTGCTGAGCAGGAGCAGGATCAGGACGGCGCGCAGGAAGAGATTACGGAAGTCGCAGCCGGTTTGCGTTCCCCCTGGTCGATCGCCCGGCATGGGGATACCTTTTACATCACCGAACGGGGCGGGACCATCGCGGAAGCCGGAACAGACGGGGCAGTGAGACGGCTGGATGCCGAGCTTTCCGCTCGGCTGTCCGGTGCGTCAGAGGCGGGCCTGATGGGCTTTGTCCTGAAACCCGGATTCGGAGAAAATCAGGAGGCTTACGCCTACTACACCTACGAAGGGACAACCGGTCCGGTCAACCGGATCGTTACGCTCAAGCGCGGTGACAGCGGCTGGCAAGAGACGGAGATCCATCTGGATATGGTGATGTCGGGACCGGTGCACCATGGGGGCCGGCTCGCCATGTCCCCCGACGGCACCCTTTTCGCGACTGTCGGCGACCGGCACGAGCCCGGCACCGCACAGGACCCGGAGTCGCTGAACGGCAAAATCCTCCAGATGAATAAGTCCGGCGAATTCGAGGTGTACACGATGGGACATCGAAATCCTCAGGGGCTTGCCTGGGACGAAAACGGCGTGATGTATGCGACCGAACACGGGCAGACGGCAAACGATGAACTGAACCGCATTATTGAAGGGCGAAACTACGGCTGGCCGGTGATCCAGGGGACAGAACAGCAGGAAGGCATGGAGGGTCCGATTGCGACTTCCGGAGCCGCTGACACCTGGTCCCCTTCCGGCCTGGCCTATCACGAAGGCCTGCTCTATGCGGCTGCGCTTCGGGGTGAAGCGGTCCTGGTATTCGATCCCGGGACCGGCAGTCTTCTCCAGCGGATCGAAGGCTACGGGCGGGTGCGGGATGTGTTTTCTGACGGAGAATCGGTTTATTTCATTACCAACAACACGGACGGGCGCGGCACTCCCAGGGAAGGAGACGACCGCCTCATGGAAATCAGACACCCGGGCAGCGGCTGAACGCCGTACCCGGGTGTCGCTTTCGTTATTCGGATTGGAGGGTGACGGAGACAATCTCCGGTGTATTGAGGAGGCGGATCGGAATTTGGCTGTTGCCGAGCCCGCGGCTGATGACAAGCTGTGTTCCGCCCTGTTCATGGATGCCCGATGTCAGCTCCGGAAACCAGCCCTGCCCGGGCGAGTTGAGCCCGCCGACAAACGGGATTCGGACCTGTCCTCCATGCGCATGTCCGGAAAAAACGAGCGGAATGTCCATGTCCGCGTATGTCCCGAACTGCTCCGGCCGGTGGGCAAGCAGGATGGTGAACATCCCTTCCGGTACATCCGCGGTCGCCTGTTCGATCGAATGCCGCGTGTATGCCGACTCTTCTTCTGTGCCGACACCAGTGAGCGGATCGTCAATTCCCGCAATCGCAATGCGGCTGTTTCCCGAGCCGACCACCATCGCCTGGTTCCGGAGCACACGGACACCCGCATCCGAAAGGGCGGCTGTGAATTCATCGACCTCATTGGTCGCGACTTCATGGTTTCCTGTTACATAGAAGACTTCAGCCATCCCGGTAAGTGCGGGAATCATCGCCAGGCTGCGATCCGGGAAATACCGGTTGCTGTCGATGAAGTCCCCTGTCAGGAAAATATAATCCGGATTTTCCCGGCGGACAGCCTCGATCAGATCCGCCTGCTCCCCGCCGAATTCCGCGTCATGGACATCCGAAATCTGGACAATTTTCAGTCCGTCGAATGACTCGGGAATCCGGTTGTCCGACACGGTATAGTCCGTCACCGACAGCCGCCCGTTATCATAGACGACATACGCGGCAAACGCGGCGATCAAAAGCAGGAACAGGACAAATTTCTTCATTATAGTCTTCCTTTCTCCCTCTGAAACGGGAGTTTCAAAGTGTTCTCATTGTACCGCATGAAGACTGATGACGGAAATGAAATCCGGCTTTCGGAATTGTGCGATCATGGTCGGAGAAATAGAGGCTTTTTGGCGACTGCAATTGGCAGGTCGCTGCGGCTGTACAGGGGTACGCAGCTGGAGAATTTGGATTCGCGTCGGCAACCAACGTTTTCACGACCTCAACACTCAATTTCGCGCCGGCAACCAAACAATTCGCGACCGCATCACAAGAATTCGCGTCGCCAAGACAAAAACCACCCCCGCATGTACTCGCGGGGGTGTGGCTCATCACGTATTGGCTGTGCCTGCTTTGCCTGCCCGCTTCTGATTTGCGGGCGAGAGGGCTTTTTCGATCCAGCTCATGACAATGTCCGCAATAACTGCCATGAGGGCGGTCGGGATGGCGCCGGCGAGGATGATCGCTGCGCCGTCGGTGACGTTTGTGCCCCGGATGATGATCGACCCGAGACCTCCGCCGCCGATGAACGCGCCGATGGTGGCGACACCGATCGCAATGATGAGCGCGGTGCGCAGGCCCGCCATGATGACCGAGAGCGACAGCGGCAACTCTACCATAAACAGCCTCTGGGCACCCGTCATCCCCATGGCACGCCCCGCCTCCAAAATCGCGCCGTCGACGCTCCGGATGCCGGTGTAGGTGTTCCGGATGATCGGCAGCAGCGAGTAAAGGAATAAACTCATGACAACAGTGTTAGCGCCGAGCCCCATAGCAAGCATGAGGACTGCCAACATCGCAAGTGCCGGGATCGTCTGGATCAGGTTGGCCGCAGTGAGCACCCATCCGCTCAGTTTTCCGTAACGGGCGATCAGGATGCCCGCCGGGATGCCTACGACGGCGGCAAACAGCACACCGTAGGCCGACATGAGGAAGTGGCGGATGAACTGCTCCATGACGTAGGATCCGTTCATCTGGTAATAATTCCACAGTTCCTGGATGGTCTCCATTCCATCACTCCCCCTTGTCCCTGAAATAATTGTGTTCTTCGAGGTACTCTTTTGCGACGATGGCCGGTTCTTTCTTGTTGACGTCGGCCTCGTAGTTCAGCTGAGTCATCGTCTCCGCGTCAATCTTTCCGGTCACCCGCCGGATCAATCCGTCCAGTTCCGGGTGCTTCTCGATCACATCTTTACGCGTGACAGGCGACGTTTCGTACGGCGGGAAGAATTTTTTATCGTCTTCGAGTGTCTTCAGGTTGAACGCCTTGAGCCGGCCGTCGGTGCTGTAGGCAAGAACGACATCCATTTTGCCGCTTTTGACCGCCTGGTAGACGAGACCGATCGACATCGGGAGCGCCTCGCTGAATTCAAAGCCGTACGTCTCGATAAAGCCCGGATACCCGTCGCCCTGGCGGTTCAGCCAGCTATTGTCCACGCCGAGTGTCAGGCTGTCGGCCACCTTCTCCAGGTCAGACACCGTCACGAGCCCCTCTTGTTCGGCAAGTTCCGCCGTCACTGTGAACGCGTAGGTGTTTTGAAAACCGTAGGAGTCATACCAGATCTGATCAAATCGTTCGTCGAACTCCTTCTGTACGAAGGCCATCGCCTCTGCCGGGTCCTTCATCGGCTCGATATCAAGAATCGCCGCCATGTCGGTACCCGTATAGCGCGCCGCCGTGATGTCCACCTGCCTGTCGGTGAGCGCCTGATGCTGGATGATCGACGTGCTTAGGTTTTCGACCATCTCCACTTTCAGATCCGTCTCCTCTTCGATTAGATGGCGGAGCATGTGGCCAAGCACCTGTGTCTCGGTGTGCGTCTGCGTCGAGATGCGGATTGTGCCATCCGCACCGCCCCCGAGCCCCGGAAGCGAGCAACCCGCAAGGAGGGCGGCGGCAAGCACTGCAATCAGTCCGGTCCTCAGAAGTTGATTCTTCATCACGCCTCCCCCCTTTCCAGACGGATGCCGATCGGCGTCGCCGCTTTCTCCAGCTTCCCGAGCAGCCAGTCGAACAGGATGGCGAGCAGTGTGACAGGAACCGCTCCGCCGATAATCAGGTCCGGACGGAACAGGTTCAGCCCGTCAAAAATGAAATCCCCGAGCCCGCCTCCCCCGATGAACGAGGCAAGCGTCGCCCAGCCGATCAGATAGACCGCGGTCATGCGGATCCCCGCCATGATGACGGGAACAGCCAGCGGCAGTTCGACGCGCGTCGTCCGCTGAAGGGCGGTCATGCCCATTCCGCGTGAAGCCTCGAGCAGATTCGGATCCACATTTTTCACGCCTATGTATGTATTTCGCAGGATCGGCAGCATGGAGTAAAGGAATAGCGCGACGATCGCCGGGACTTTCCCGATTCCGAGGAGAGGAATGAAGAATGCGAGGATTGCGAGACTGGGAAACGTCTGGACGACCCCCGCGATGCCCATGACGACCCCTGCGATCTTCGGAAGCCGTACAAGCAGGATGCCGAGCGGCACCGCTACAATTACGCCCAGTGCAAGGGCTGCAAAGGAGATCAGAAGGTGCTCCCAAGTCTTCTCGAAAAGCAGTGCGCCGTACTCGGAGAAGAAATTGCGGATGCTGTCCATCAGGCTCCCTCCCCGTCAGCCAGGCCGGAGGATTCGTCTTCCGCGTCTCCCCAGACGGAGTCATACAGGACGTCGACAAGACTTGTCCGGGTGAGGATGCCGGCCAGATGTTTCCGCTCGTCCACGACCGGGACATATTTCAGACCGCGGACGAGGATGTTGCGTGTGGCGTCCCGGAGAAGCGTATCCTCGCGGACAGTCGGGACATCCGTTTCCATGATGTCCGCGACTGCGGCATCCCAGTTTTTATGCCTGTCAATCATTTCAACCGTCACCCAGCCCCGGAACACGCCAGCCCCGTCCGTCACAAGCAGCGAGTCCACCCGGCGTTTGCGCATGAGCCGGACGGCCTGGGACAAAGTTTCTCCCATACCGACCGATACCGGATCCGTATTCATGATCTGGCCGACTGTCTGGAGCTGCTGCCGTGCCTGGGCAAGACGTTCCTTGCCGATAAAGTCTTCGACGAATTCATCAGCCGGATCCCGGAGAATCTCATCGGGCGATCCGATCTGCACAATTTTCCCCGCACGCATGATGACGATTTTATCGGCCAGTTTCAGTGCTTCGTCCATGTCATGGGTAACGAAGATGATCGTCTTGCCGAGCGTCTGCTGAAGGTTCTTGAATTCCGCCTGCAGCGAATCACGTGTGATCGGATCGAGTGCGCCGAACGGCTCGTCCATCAGGATCAGCGGCGGATCGGAGGCGAGTGCACGCAGGACACCGATCCGCTGCTGCTGGCCGCCGCTCAGCTCATACGGATAGCGGTCCAGAAATTCTTTCGGCATATTGACGAGTTCCATCAGCTCTTCCGCTCGCCGGTTCCGTTCTTCTGCCGGCATTCCCTTAAGCCGCGGAACGAGCGCAATATTGTCACGGATCGTCATATGCGGAAATAGGCCGATCTGCTGGATGACATAGCCGATCGAACGGCGCAGCTCGACAACATTTTTGTCGAGCAGGTTCTCTCCGTTCAGAAGGATCTTCCCTTCTGTCGGACGGACCAGCCGGTTGATCATTTTCATGGTGGTCGTCTTGCCGCAGCCGCTCGGGCCGATCAGGCAGACAAACTCCCCCTCACCGATCTCAAGATTCAGATGGTCGACGGCCCGCTTGCCGCCCGAATAAACTTTGGAAACATTATCAAACACAAGCATCTCAAAACCCCCGCCTTCTCTTTGATTATTGGTGTGGAAACTCTAAAAAGGTTCACCTGTGCGGCGAACCTTTTTCTTATTATAACATATGCAATTTTACTACTTCAGAAATTTCCGGCAATTAGTCGATTGACCGTCAAACCCCAGGATGCCTTTGCACTCCTCTGCAAGGTCGACTTCTTCCGGCGACGCCTCAATGATGAATTCATGGCGGCCGTACGGCTTCACATTCATATCATTCCGGACATAGGGGTCGCTCGTGACCATGACGAGTTTCCCGTCCTTGGTCTCGCCCTCGACAGTGAACCGGTGACTTTTATAGATGGTATAGGGAATAATCTCGTAGGCATCCTCAAGCTCCTTGACAGACACTTCCCGGATGTAGCGGCCCGGTCGTCCTTCCTGTGGCGTGAATCCTTCATCTGCAAGAGAAGGATCTTCTGTCGTCAGGTAATAAATCCGCTGATAGGATGCAAGCTCATAGTCCCTGCCATTCCATTTGGCATACCTGCCCTTTCTCAACTTCAATTCACTCCCGCCTTTCCCCGTTCTCTATTTCTTCCAGTATAAATTTATTAGAAAATTCTTTCAACAATAATTAGACGATTTATTGTTTTTTCCCGCATTTTTTTGGTTTTTCATCTATGGACTTTCGTACTAATATGACAAAAAAATGCCGGGGAGGCTATGCCCCCCCGGCTTAAAGGTGTTTATCGCTCGCCGTCGGAGAATCTGTCCTTGACTGCTCCGATCTTGTCCTGGACATCACCTTTGGCTTTATCGTACTTGCCTTCGGCCTGCATGGACGTATCGTCCGTAGCGTTGCCCCATTGGTCTTTTGCTTCACCTTTTACTTTATTGACCGTGCCCTTCACCTTATCCGAGAAGCCATTATCCTTGTCTGCCATGTGATATTCCTCCTTGCTGTATGAGTATCTTCGTTTTATAGTCGGTCCCGATCGTTCAGATCGCGATTATTCACGTCGCGGTTTCGGAGTTCGAGATCTTCGTCATCAGTGAGGTCGAAATCTGCCGCTGCCTCGTTTAACCCGCGGCTTTCACCGCCTGCACGGCCGATTCCTTCGTGCACGTCGCCGGTTTTGTCAATGTCCACTTCTTCACGGCGTACCGTTTCGCTGACGGTCTCGGTGTCCTGGACTTGGCGCTTGCCGACGACAATCTCCTCGTTTACGACTGGGCGCTTCGTGACTTCCACATGCTCTTCCGTCACCGGGATGCGGATGCTGTCTTCGTCCTCAAAGACCTCGCCGTCTGCCATTTCGCCGTCCACTTTGCGGCGCTCGACGTAGACTTCCTCACGTGTGACCGGAACTTCAA
Source organism: Bhargavaea cecembensis (assembly GCF_001619585.1). Classification (GTDB taxonomy): domain Bacteria; phylum Bacillota; class Bacilli; order Bacillales_A; family Planococcaceae; genus Bhargavaea; species Bhargavaea cecembensis_A. The sequence goes on along the minus strand of NZ_LQNT01000012.1, from coordinate 12,210 downwards.
CGGTCTGCTCGTCCGTGACGACATGTTTGTCGATGTCCACTTCGCCCGTCTGGACCCGCTCCTTGTCGACATTCAGTTTTTCTTCATGGAGGCGCAGGCGTCGTGTCTCGTCATCTTCGTGGAGATGATCCTCTCCGTGCAGATGGTCATGATCATGTGCATGGGTGTGGAGATGCTCGCTTTCCACGTAGTTGCCGGAGCCGACTGTCTCGCCGCGGCCTTCGCCGAGCGGTGGCGCATCCACTGTCATGCCATCCTCGTTTACCACGCCGGAGTCGTAATGCCCGACATTCGTGCTGTTCATCATATCACCGCCGGCATGGCCGTAATCTGCATCGGCAAACAGCAGGATCCCGCCGTCTCGCGCATCGTTGTAATACTGGTTCGCCTCTTCTTCCGTGAAGCCCATGTCATTGAAGGCGCCGCGGTTCGCTTCATCGCCACCGAGGAAGTCCATGAAGCGGTCGAGCCAGCCGCGATCTTCATCTGTGGCCCGCGCATCAACATCCATCCGTCCCCGCAGCGTATTCAGGTTATCCGAATTGTTCGTCACGACGTAAAGGCTGGACTCGTCATACCCTTCCGTCTTCAGCTGCTCGATCTTGTTCATCACTTCTTCTTCTGTGCGATACGTACCGATATACTTTCTGTTTACCATTCTGAATCCCTCCATCGTTTGATTATTGATGTTGAGGTGCGACTACTTGATGTTTACCCGGGTCACAGAGTCTGAAACTATTACAAAAATGACAGAATCATTACTCGCAGCACACGCTGCTCCTGGTTTGAAGCCTTGCCGGCATGGAAATAATAGAAGTAGGAAAACCTCCGGAATGCCCTTGAAAATCGAGGCAGAAACCGGTTAATAAAGGAAAGAGGTGCGGAATATGGAACATCGTCAGGAAAAGAAAAAAGTTGAGGAAACTTGGGGAGTCGAAGAGGAACTGGACCTGACCCCCGAGAACAAGGACAACCCTGAAAACTTAAAAGGAATGGAAGGCGAGAGCATCTACGACAGGGATGAGGATATGAAGAATGTCGATGCCATTCCCGAAGAGGACCGTAAACAGGAAGAGATCGAGGAAAATCATAACCGGATGACCAAACATGATTCCTCGACTACCCAAAAGTTCCCCGGTGCCGACTATCAGCAGAATGAAGAGACGCTTGAGGACGAAAACTGATCACGTGAAAAGCCCCCGGACGGCAGTTTGCCGCCCGGGGGCTTTTGCGTTCTTTCCCGGCAGCGGCCGGGTTTAATATGTCGGATTATGTCGGAAACAGTCGTTATTTCCCGGGAAATGACGTCTTCACCATCTGTTTTTCCCTGTATTCCCGGGGCCCTTTTTCCTTATACTCTTGCTTTTGCTGCATTTCTCCTTGCCATCAGGATGCCGCACATGACCAATACTGCAATCAGTACCGAAGTCACGGCGAGAGCCCCTGCCAAGTCACCAGTGTCAGGACCGCCCATGAGATACGCCAGCCCGTAAGACTGAAGCTTCCATGGGGACCAGGTCCAGTACGTCCCTACCAGGCCGTCAATCATCATGCCGATAAACAGGATGCCGAGCGCCGCACCCGCAGCTCCGCCCGTCGGAAGCGCTGCGCTTGCCGTCAGCGTGAGCGTTACGACAAATATGATCCAGACTGCCATGACCAGGAGAAACAGGATCAAATCCGAGAAGCCGGGCATATCATCATACAGCTGGACGATATAGGTGGCCGCCATGCCGTAACCGAGCCACAGGGAGGCAGCTGCAAGCAGAACGGCCGCTGTCCATTTCGACATGTAATAGGCTGCGTATGAGATGGGACGAACGTATAAAAGAGTGCCGGTGCCGCTTTTCCGTTCCCCTGAAAGCGAGCCCATGAACGCCAGAACCAGAACGAGCAGACCGACAGTCTGGTACTGCCCGGTGAGCGAAGCGTATACGTCCGCTCCCGTCATCTCGGGGAGTGTGAACTCGGATCCTTCCGGCATGTTGCCGACGCTCTCCAGAATTTGAGGAAGGAAATGGTAGGTGAGCGGTTCCAGAGCTCCGAAAAAGATGAAGACGAGCGGCACCCACACCAGTTTGAAGCTTCTTGCCTGCTCGCGCCATTCTTTTCCAAGGAAAAGGCCAAACTGCTTCATGGCTTCTCCACCACCTTCATGAAGATCTCCTCAAGTCTCACGGAGGACCTGCCGATGTCTGTGATCCCCTCCGGATGTTCAGAGGCGTAACGGAGCAGTTCCTGCATGGAAACCTCTTCCCCGGAGATCATGACGGCTGAGCCGTCAGCACTGCCGGCCCATGGTGCCGCTCCTGCAAACCGTTCCGCCGCCTCCGGATCACGGAATAGGACCCGATATCCGGAATCCCCGTACTTTTCCCGAACCTCACGAAGCGGTCCCTGCTCGATCAGCTTGCCGTTCCGCAGAAACAGCAGCTGGTCGGTCATTTCCTCCGCGTCGTTCAGAATATGGGTCGAATAAAGAATTGTCGAGGATTCGCCGAGCTCCTTCAGCATTTCCATCACTTCCCGCCGGCCGGCGGGGTCGAGTGCGGATACCGGTTCATCCAGAAGAAGAAGGGCCGGCCTGTGGATGATCGCCTGGGCAAGCCCAAGACGCTGCTTCATCCCCCCGGAAAATCCGCCGATGCGCTTTTTCCCGGCTTCACCGAGCCCCACGAAACCGAGTGTCTTCTCACATGCTGTACGCACTTCCCGGCCCCCCAGGCCGCTCAGCCCGGCGGCCAGCTCCATGTACTCGATTGCCGTCATCCAGGGAAAGAATTTTGGATACTGGGGAAGAAACCCGATCGCACTGCGCGGATCCTTCCCTGAGCCGCTGAACCGGATTGTGCCTGATGACTGCCGGAGCAGTCCGGCAAGCATGGAAAGCGTTGTCGTCTTGCCGGATCCATTCGGCCCGATTAGTGCCGTCGCGGTTTGCTCCGCGAGCGAGAACGTCAGTCCGTCAACAGCACGGAACCCGTCATATTGCTTGGTGAGCGCCGATACCTCCAGCACCGCGTTCACGAATGCCGCCTCCCTACCGTAAAGTAAAGTACCGGACCGATTGTGTTGATGAAGATGATGATGAATACCCAGAGAATGACCGGTCCGTTCGTCGAGCGCTTTCTATTCAGATCAATCAGTGCAGCCGTCATGAGAACAAGCTGGATGGCAATCAGCGGCCAGACCAGACCCCATGGAACATCTGCAAGCTGTTCCGTGATGGACATGAGAATCCCTCCATGATCTTGATGATTATTCTACGTTTCGGAAGGGGCAGGAGTTTCATGGAAAAGAAAATTTTCCCGGCTCTTTGTTTACTCCTCAGCCAATAGTCCCACTCCCTCCATACCCTCCAGCCATGCTATACTATCGGTTGGAATGGAGGAAACACAGAAATGCCAAAATGGATTTATCCTGTGATGATCGCAGTGGGTTCGTCCTGCTACGGCATCCTTTCAACTAATATCAAGCTCGCCATGAACGCCGGCTTCACGGCATCTGAAGCGGTCACTGCCCAATACATGACCGGCTTTTTCCTGGCCCTGCTGCTGTTTGCAGCCATCAACCGGCGGCTGCCGAACCTGAAGGGGGCATCTGCACTGATTCCTGCCGGAGTCTTCACGGCGGCGACCGGGATCGTCTACGGAAAGTCGCTTGTCTACCTGCCGGCCTCCCTTGCCGTCGTCCTGCTGTTCCAGTTCACCTGGATCGGCATGCTAATCGATTGCATCGCCAGAAAGCGGCTGCCAAACCGGGCGGAAGTTTTTTCGCTCGTCCTTCTCTTTATGGGTACGGTGCTTGCCGCCGGACTGATCGGCACCGACCTGACCGGAATTCCTTGGCAGGGCTGGGCATGGGGGATGGCCGCAGCACTCACCTTCTCTCTTTTCATCTTCTCGAACCGCAAGACTGTGGAAGGCATGGATACGCTCACCCGCATGCTTATCACATCTTTTATAGCCGTGATTGTCATATCGGCTTTCCAATCCCCGGAAATCCTCTGGGACGGAAGCCTGCAGGAAGGGCTCTGGATGTACGGGCTACTTCTCGGCGTCTTCGGGATTATTGCGCCGATTGCTTTGTTCGGGATTGCGGTGCCGCATGTCGGTTCCGGACTCTCATCGATCCTCAGCTCTGCCGAACTGCCTGTCGCGGTGACCGTTTCCGTGCTGCTATTGCATGAACCGTTCTCTGGCATTCAGCTGGCGGGAATCATTGTCATCCTCGTCGGCATGGTCCTGCCCACTCTGTTTGAGCACAGGCGGCGGTCCGCGCCGCCTGTCACGGAATCGTCGTAAACGTCTCCGGTCTGTCACCCTTGCCGGATGCCCATATGGTTTGATAAAGTCAGCACAAATCGAAAGAAGGTCAGTCTGATGAAGAAATTCAAATTTACGATTTTGTCCGCGTTCCTGATCCTCCTGCTTGGCGCTTGCGGTTCCGCTGATGACCAGAACCAGACGTCAGGCAGCGATGAACATGCTAAGCATGGCGATACGGAAGAGGATGCAGGCGTGTACCCGCTCAAAGTCGATATGCAGCTGCCAGAGAAAGCGGCAGTCGGAGAGGAAGTCACGATCCGCACCATTGTCACGCTGAACGATGAAATCATCGAAGACGCGGATGAAGTGAAGTATGAAATCCGAAGCGAGTCCGGAGAAAGCGAAATGATCGTGGCCGAATTTGACGGTGAAGAATCGTATCCCATCACGAAAACCTTTGACGAACCGGGCACCTACAAGGTGATCCCTCATACGACAGCCCGCGGCCAGCACACGATGCCGGCCAAGGAAATCATTATTGAATAACCGATGCAAAAAACCGCAGGCCCTGTCAGCATGACTGGGCTTGCGGTTTTGTTTGTTCGATCAGATGCCGCTCCGTTTCCCGAGCAGCAGTATAATGGACGGGATCAGCAGCGGCCGGACAACGAACGTGTCGATCATGATGCCAAGTGCCATCATGATCCCGAAAAGCTTCAGCTCATAGACCGGCATCGTGCCGAGCACCAGGAAAGTCGCCGCCAGGATCAGGCCTGCAGAGCTGATGACACCGCCCGTTTTTTCAAGCCCGAGCTTGACCGCTTCCTTCAGATCATGGTGCTTCCGTTCTTCACGGATACGGGCAATGAGCATGATGGAATAATCGACACCAAGCGCGATCAGGAAGACGAAGGTGTAAAGCGGAATTCGATAGCTGATTTCATCCGTCCCGAAGAATAGGTCGAACAGGAAGATCGACAGCCCGAGCGTGGCTGCGAAGGACAGCAGCAGCGTGCCGATCAGATACAGCGGCGCAATCACCGAACGGGTCTGGAACGCCAACATGAGCGTGATCAGGAGCGCGACGGCGATCATGATGATCAATGTGTCACGGTCATTGATGTCCCTCAGGTCCGCGTTGATGGCGCTCTGGCCCGCCAGATGAAACTCGGCCGCATCGATCCCCGCCTCTTCCGCGATCTCCATGCCCCGGTCCCTCAATTGGTTCGCCGCATCAAGCGCTTGGCTTTCGTACGGGTTAGCGTCGAATGTGACCGTGACGTGAACCGCCTCGCCGTCTTCCGAGACCGGCATGCCCTGGAACGAGGTTCCGGCGATGCCCGGTTCTTTTTCGATGGACGAAGCGAGTTCCTCAGCCTGTTCCGGCGTGATCGTGTCATCGGAGACGACAAGCACCGTACCCGGAGCGAGTTCCCCTTCACCGAATGCGTCACCCAGCACCTCAAACCCCTGCCGTGAAGACAGGTCGTCCGGGAACGACTTGATCAGGTCGAAGGACTCCTTGTAGTTCACCGTGTTGATCGAAGCGATGACCAGCAGGGCCAGAACCGGCACGAGGAAAGCGACCGGACGGGCCGTGACTTTCTCGGCGATTCGGGTCCAGACGGTCTTCTTCTCGCTCTGTTGTTCGCCATATGCAGGAATCCTCGGCCAGAATGCCTTCCGTCCGGCAATGGCAAACAGGGCCGGCAGCAGCGTCAGTCCAGCAATCAGGATGATGGCCGCAGCAATCGCGAACACCGGCGCAAAGTTCCGATAAGACTCGTACAGTGCGAAGAACAGCGTCAGAACGCCGAGGAAAATCGTGCTTCCGCTGAAGAAGATCGGTTCCCGGACGCCGCGGACCGCGGCATCCATCGCCTCGGCGGTGTCTTCATGCGCCCTCAACTCTTCCCTGAAACGAGAAAACACAAGAAGCGAGTAGTCGGTAACGACCGCAAACAGGAGGACCAGCATGATCGAGATGGACTGGTTCTCGGTGACATACCATCCTGCCGATGCCCCGAGTCCGACCACTTTGTCGACAACCACATAGACAATTGATGCGCCGACCAGCGGGATCAGGGCCAGGAGCGGCGAGCGGTAGATGATGAGTAGCAGGACCAGAATGATGGCGACAGTCGAAAGGATCAGGACGACATCCGCCCGCGAAAACAATTCGACTGCATCGGCCGAGATGCCGGCAGGGCCGGTCCAGTAGATCTCCATGCCGTCATCCGCTTCTGAAGCGACCGTTTCTTTCATGTCATCAAGCAGCACTTTCAGCTCAGTGCCTTCCAATCCGGGCAAAGTGACAGGCGCGAAAAACACGGTGCCGTCTTCCGAGAGGAACGCATCCGGCGTGCCGAGCAGCGCCTGTGCCGGTACTGTGGTCACATCCTGATACTCTTCATTATCGGAAAGTCCGCCGATCGCTTCCGCAAAGGCGGCGATCTGTTCCTCGGTCAGGCCATCCGCGTTTTCAGCGACGACAATGGCCGGAACCCCTTCCTCAGAAGGGAAGTAATCGTTGATCCGCTCCGAAGCGATGATCGACGGCTCATCCGCCGGAAGTCCGGAATTTTCATTCGGCTCGAAAAAGTCCCTTGCTCCAGGTGCCGCCACGGACAGCACGGACGCCGCGATGACCCAGATGAGCAGGGTGGCCCAATACTTCCGTTTTCCTTTCATCAGCGGCCTGCCCCTTTCTCCGTCATAAACGTAACAGCAACGAAGAGTGCAAATGCCACGAGAAGGATCGTGCCGCCCACAATATAGAAGACGAGCGAGAAGGTTTCATTGACGCCGAACGGCTGCATGAACTGCAGCCACATACCGGCAGTCAGACCGATTGCTCCGATGATTCCGGCCCAGCCGTGGATGGTGACCAGCTTTTGGGAACGAACGGCATACAGCTTATAAAAGACGCCCCAGGAAAACACCGACAGCCATCCGACGAGCAGGATATGGGCATGGATCGGGCGGAACGCATACGACCCCGCCCCCGCCATGTGGGAACCGATCACCGTTCCGATCAGCCCGAAAATGGCTGCAATGCGCATAAGGCGCAGACTCCATTTTTCTTGCATGTGATCTCCTCCGTTCACTTAATGATTTCATTATAAATTTCCAAGTTGAACGGAAGATGAACTCTGAGTGACAAAACGGTCAAGCCGGACGTTTCTTCGGGAGCGTTACCGTGAACCGGGCGCCGCCCGCCGGCGACTCCCCGGCGGAAATAGTGCCGCCGTGCAGCGCAATGACCCCCTTTGCTATCGACAATCCGAGTCCTGTTCCTCCTCCTGCGCTCCTGGCTTTGTCAGAGCGGTAGAAACGATCGAAGATCCGGTCACGCTCCCCGGGCGGAATTCCCGGACCGGAATCCTCCACGGTGACCGTCACGAAATCAGCCGCGCCGCTAACCCCGATCAGCACCTCCCCGCCCTCGGGCGTGTACTTTGCTGCATTGGACAGGAGGTTCTCCCACACTTTTCCGAGCAATTCCCGGTCTCCTCTGACAGATGCCTCCTCCGCATCGAGTGTCACGGAAATCCCCTTTTCCTCAAACGGCCAGCGGGACTTGCGCACCGTCTCCTTCAGCTGCTCCGACACACTGAAAACATTGTGCTCCGGCAGCTCCTTGAACTGGTCGATCGATGTGAGGACAAGCAGCTGGCCTGACAGTACCGAGAGCCTCGAGGATTCGCTCCGAATGATTTCCGCGTATTCCAGGCGCCGACCCGCGGACAGCTCCGGATCCATGAGGAGCGTCGCGTAGCCCTTCATGTTCTGCAGCGGGGACTGGAAGTCGTGGGACACATCACTGATGAATGCTTTTCTCGCCAGATCGTTTTCCGCGAGCTTGCCGGCCATCCTCCGGAAGCTGTCGGACAGCTGGCCGATTTCATCGGCCCGGCGGATATCTGGCAGATCCGTGAACCGCTCTTCCGCCACCCGGTTCGTCGCCTCCGTCAGTTCCGTGAGCGGACGGATCAGATGTTTCGCGGTGAGCAGGACTGCCAGAAAACCGATCACCGCGATCGACACGAGCATGATCGCCGTCAGCCAGTGCAGCTCATTGAACAGGAGGGCGATGTCCGGCCGGATAAAGAGTGCGTGCGGCCGGCCGTCATAGGTGAACGGGACTCCTGCCGTATTGGCGAGATCATTTGCGAAATATCCTGCCCAAAATGTTTCCGCAGGCAAATCGCGCATGCCGTGATAGATTTCTCCTGAAAGCACGTTTTCGACCGTACCCGGCGGAAGGGTCTGATCATCAAAGGGACCTCCGTAGAAAGTGCCGCCCCCTTCTCTGTCCGTTGCATACAGGATATAGCCGGCATCTGCCTGTGTCCTCAGGTACCGGTCTAGATCGAGATTATCGTTTTCCCCGATGAAGCCGGCCATCGAACCGGCAATTGCGACGTGTTTTGCATCATTGTCTTCCTTCATCACACGGTGATACGCCGAATTGACGATCAGATAGGACAACACAAGTCCTGCCGCGAGTACGAGGACAGAGGACAGGACGAACTTTCCGTAGAGCGATTTCATGTCCGCACCTCCAGCTTATAGCCGACCCCCCTGACGGTCACGATCGCGATACGGTCCGTGAGCCCTTCCAGGCGGCCCCTGATGCGTTTGATATGAACGGACAGTGTCCGGTCATCCCCCTCGTAATCCAGGCCCCACACACGCTCCAGAAGCCGCTCACGCTCAAACACCACGTTCGGACGGGATGCGAGGATCGCCAGCAGCTCGAATTCCTTCAGGGGAAGCAGCAGCGTCCGGTTTCCGCATGACACTTCATAACTCTGCCGGTCAATTTCAAGAGGGCCCGCCAGGATCGGCGCTTCCCCGTCCTTCCTGTAACGGCGCAGGATCGCCTCCACGCGGAACAGCAGCTCCTTCGGCTCGAACGGCTTGACGAGATAGTCATCGGCCCCCGCCCGGAACCCCCGTTCTTTGTCTTCCAGCGCCCCCTTCGCCGTCAGGAGCAGCACAGGCATATCCCCGAACGACTTCAGCTCCCTCGTAAGCTCAAATCCGTCCATCCCCGGCATCATGACATCGACAACCGCCAGATCCGGACTTTCAGAGCCCAGTATTGAGAGTGCGCCGATAGCCTCTCCCGCAGCATGGACTTCGTACCCCGCATCCTGAAGGGTGATCCGGACCAGTTCCCGGATTCCCGGATCGTCATCCACAACAAGAATCTTCACGTTCATCCCTACTTTCCTGACTACATTGTGCAATACGGCGGGTAGCAGGACAAGCGGGAGCAATGCTCGTTCACGGGCTTTCTATAAGTGTTCATGAACATTTGTGAGCCTAATATTAACCGGTTGCCGAACAAGAAAAACCGCCCCTCAGCAGAGAGACGGTTTCGGGATGTCTATAGCACTTTGCTCAGGAAGGCTTTGGTCCGCACATGCTGCGGATTGCCGAACAGCTCGTTCGGGACATTCTCCTCGACAATGTATCCTCCGTCAATGAACAATACCCGGTCTGCGACCTCGGCGGCAAAGCCCATCTCATGGGTCACGACAATCATCGTCATGCCTTCCTTTGCGAGATCCTTCATAACGCCGAGAACATCCCCGACCATTTCTGGATCAAGTGCAGAGGTCGGCTCGTCGAACAGCATCACCTTCGGGTCCATCGCGAGCGCTCTCGCAATGGCCACGCGTTGTTTCTGTCCGCCTGACAATTCCCCGGGATAGGCCTTCGCCTTGGCACCCAGACCGACCTTATCCAGAAGGCCAAGCGCCTTTTTCTCGGCAGCCTCCTGTTTCAATTTGCCGAGCTTAACCGGGGCTAGCGTCAGGTTTTCCAGCACCGTCATATGCGGAAACAGGTTAAAGTGCTGGAACACCATTCCGACTTTTTGACGGATTACATTGATGTTGTTTTTCGGATCAGTGATATCCGCGCCGTCTATATAGACGTGTCCCCCTGATATCTCCTCAAGCCGGTTCAGGCACCGCAAAAACGTGCTTTTCCCGGAGCCGGAAGGTCCGATCACACACACCACTTCAGAAGGCTCCACGGCCGTTGAGATGTCTTTGATGACCTCCAGCTCCCCGAATGATTTCTTCAGATTGCTCACTTGAATCATGCTCATCGCAGGACAAACCTCCTTTCCAGATAACTGGACAAGAGTGATAACAGATAGATGATGATGAAGTACATGACACCAAGAGCGAGGTAGATCGTAAATGGCTCAAATGTCGCACTGACAATCACCCGCCCCCGCTGTGTCAGATCGGCGACTCCGATGATCGACAGGAGCGAAGTATCTTTCAGAGAAATAATCGCCTGGTTCGTGATCGTCGGCAGCATCCGCCGAAACGCCTGGGGCAGGATGATATAGCGCATGTTCTGTGATTGGTTCAGCCCCAGAGACCGCGCCGCTTCCGTCTGACCCTTGTCGATGGATTGGATTCCAGCACGGATGATTTCTGCGAAATAAGCTCCGGCATTGATGGCAACGGTTACAATTCCCGCCCAGACGTTATCAAGGGACACCCAGGAAAACGAGTTCAGTCCGAAGTAAATAAAGAACAGCTGGACGATGAAAGGCGTCCCCCGTATCGCATCCACGAAAATCTTGGCGATCCAGTTCAGGACCTTGACCGGCGCCAGACGCAGAAGCGCCATAATCAGGCCAATGAGAAAGCCCAGGACAATCGCGATTGCAAATATATATAGCGTCATTTTCAAACCTTCCCACAGCATGGGAAGGGACTCAATAATCGTATCCATTCATTCACTCCCCCATCGTTGCAGATCTCGGATGTTGTAAATGGAAAAGGCGCGCCTCAGCGCGCCGTTTGCCTGTCCGGCTTATTCTGAGATGTACGTGTTCAGGATCTCATCATACTCGCCGCTGTCTTTCAGTTCCTGAAGCCCCGCATTGATTTTGTCGAGAAGATCTGCATTTTCACCCTTCAGGACGGCAATGCCGTAATTGTCACCATTCAGACGGTCTCCCACGATCTTCAGATCCAGGTTGCTTTCCGCGATGGCATACGCGATTACCGGATAGTCTTCAATGAGGACATCCGCATTGCCATTCGACACTTCCTGGAACATCGATGGGCTGTCTTCAAGCACGGTGATTTCAAAACCATATTCCTCCTGGTTGTCCTGTGCGAACTGGGCACCCGTTGTGCCGGATTTGACAACAACCGTCTTGCCATCAAGATCTTCAAGCGTTTCAATCTCATTGTTGTCATTCTGGGCGACAAGCGTCAGCCCCGCTTCAAAATACGGTTCGGAGAAATCAACGATTTCCTTCCGCTCATCCGTGATGCTCATCCCTGCAATTGCAACATCCAGCTGGCCTGCCTGGAGTGCCGGAATAATGCCTCCGAAGTCCATCGGTTCAAGCGTCACCTCAAACCCCTGATTTTCCGCAATGGCATTGATCAGGTCAACGTCAATCCCCTTGTAGTTCCCGTTGCTGTCTTCGAATTCAAATGGCGGATAGGTTGTATCAATACCGACTGTATACGTCTGACCTTCGCCACCGCCTTCACCCGAGCCGCTCTCTTCTTCAGACGCCCCTTCATCATTGGTGCCGCATGCAGCAAGGAACAGAACCAGCGCCGCCATAGTCAGCAATTGTTTGAACCCCTTCATTCAAAAGCCCCCCTGTCTTTAGAATCATCCAACTCCACAATACCACAATGGAGGTTTTATTAGAATGACAATTCTATAATTTCCGTCTTTTAAACCTTCATGACAAGTCAGAAATAAGAATCGCTTCTCTGGATTGATGTTCCGGCGATGATTCCGGATGCTTAAGATATGAGGATTCCATATGATGTATTTGCTAATAAGACCGGACGAGCGGCCCACGGTCTTAAATAAGACTCTTGGGGAGTGTCCTGCGGACTGATTTAAAGCACAAAAAAACCGCCTCCATAAGGAGACGGCT
>NZ_LQNT01000011.1 GCF_001619585.1 Bhargavaea cecembensis | reverse complement strand
GCGTTTTGCTGTTCAGTTTTCAAGGTTCAATGTGCTCGCCGCAAAGTTTCACATCTCTTAACGAGAGCTTAATTATCATACCATCGCCATTCCGGAAAGTCAACATAAAATATGAATTAATTTTTGTGGACTGCCGCTCCGAACGACAACTTCTCTACTATACTCGGATTGACTGCAGAATGCAACCCCAAAAATAAAAAAACGGGAAAACGGCTCAAGTGCCGTTTTCCCGGTATTCCATTAATCATCTTGCCCGGATTCGTCTCCGGTTTCTTCAGTTTCACCGTTTCCGAAGTCTTCCCGGTCTTCCTCAACAGAAGGGAATTCTCCTTCAACTGCTGACTCCTGTTCCAGCTTCTCCGGATCGTCGAACTGTTCTTCAAGGATGTCTTCCATCTCTCCGTCCGGGAGATCCTCTTCTTCTTCTTTTTCCACTTTCGCAACAGTCGCCACATACTCACCTTCATCGAGACGGATGAGTCTCACACCCTGAGTAATCCGGCCGATGACCGAGATGTCGGCAACATCCATCCGGATAAGGATGCCATGGATCGTAATGATCATGATGTCTTCCGTGCCATCGATTGACTTCATGGAGACAAGCGGGCCGTTCCTGTCGGTCACATGGACTGTCTTCAGTCCATATCCGCCGCGTGACTGTGTGCGATATTCATATTCAGGCGTACGTTTCCCAAAGCCCTGCTCCGTGACGACCAGAATCTCCTGGCCTTCTTCGACCACATCCATGCCGACAACATGGTCGCCTTCCCGGAGATGGATGCCGCGCACACCGGTCGCTGTCCGGCCCATCGGACGAAGATCGTCTTCAAGGAACCGGATCAGCATGCCGCCCCGCGTTCCGATCACCACATCTTTCGTTCCGTCGGTCACTTTAACCTGGACGAGTTCATCGTCCTCGCGGAGGGAAAGGGCGATCAGCCCGTTTGATCGGATATTGGCGAAATGAGTAACCGGCGTCCGCTTTGCGATCCCCTGCTTGGTCGTGAAGACCAGGAATGCCTCTTCATCGTACTCGTCAACGCGCAGCATCGTGGTGACACTTTCGCCTTTATCCAGTCCGAGCACGTTGATGATCGGAAGGCCCTTCGCCGTCCGGCTGAATTCCGGAATCTCATAGCCTTTCAGCCGGTACACTTTACCGGTATTTGTAAAGAACAGAATCCGGTCATGAGTGGATGTGTAGAGGAGGTGCTCGACAAAGTCGTCCTCGTTTGTGCCCATTCCCTGGACACCGCGCCCGCCGCGCCGCTGGCTGCGGTATGTGCTTGCCGGCAGTCGCTTGATGTAGCCGCGGTGTGTAAGGGTGATGACCGAGTTCTCGACCGGAATCAGGTCCTCGTCTTCGATCATCTCGGAGCCTCCGGCAGTGATTTCCGAACGGCGTGCATCCGTGAACCGCTCCTTCACGTCGGCAAGCTCCTCTTTGATGATTTCAAGAAGCTTCTGCTCGTCTGCGAGGATGGCGCGGAGTTCCGCGATCAGAAGCAACAGTTCATTGTACTCTTCCTCGATTTTGTCTCGCTCGAGGCCTGTGAGGCGCTGGAGCCGCATATCGAGAATGGCCTGGGACTGCCGCTCCGAGAGGCTGAACCGTTCCATGAGCGCATTCTTCGCTTCTTCCGTCGTCTTTGAAGCACGGATCAGCGCGATGATTTCATCGATGTGGTCAAGTGCAATGCGGAGACCTTCGAGGATATGCGCACGGTCTTCCGCCTTGTTCAGCTCAAACCGGGTCCGGCGCGTGACGACTTCTTTTTGGTGCTCCAGGTAATGGAACAGCATCTCTTTCAGACTGAGCACTTTCGGCTGGCCGTCCACCAGCGCCAGCATGTTGATGCCGAAGCTGGTCTGGAGGGCAGTGTGCTTGTAAAGATTATTCACGATGACATTGGCGTTCGCGTCGCGGCGGACTTCCATCACGATGCGCATGCCCCGGCGGTCCGACTCATCACGGAGGTCCGTGATGCCCTCGATCCGCTTTTCCCGGACAAGTTCGGCAATTTTCTCGATGAGCCGGGCCTTGTTTACCTGGTACGGAAGTTCGTGGACAAGAATGGTTTCCTTGCCGTTCGATGCGGTCTCGATCTCGACTTTGCCCCGGGTCAGGATGGAGCCCCGGCCTGTTTCGTAGGCGCGGCGGATGCCGCTCCGGCCGAGGATGAGCCCGCCGGTCGGGAAGTCGGGTCCCGGAATAATCTCCATCAGTTCCTCTGTTGTGATGTCCGGATTGTCCGCGAGTGCAAGCACCGCATTGATCGCTTCTCCGAGGTTATGCGGGGGAATATTTGTCGCCATCCCGACCGCAATCCCGGAGGAACCGTTCACCAGCAGGTTCGGGAAGCGGCTCGGGAGCACGATCGGCTCTTTTTCCTGGCCGTCATAGTTCGGCTGATAGTCGATCGTGTCCTTATTGATGTCGCGCAGGAGCTCAGCGGAAATCTTCGACATCCGGGATTCCGTGTACCGCATGGCGGCCGCGGAGTCGCCGTCGACAGAGCCGAAGTTTCCGTGTCCGTCTACGAGCATATACCGGTAGTTGAAGTCCTGCGCCATCCGCACCATCGTGTCGTATACTGCGCTGTCGCCGTGCGGGTGGTACTTACCGATGACATCCCCAACGATACGCGCTGACTTTTTGTACGGTTTGTCTGCGGTGTTGCCGAGGTCCTGCATGGCATACAAAATCCGGCGGTGGACCGGCTTGAGCCCGTCACGGACGTCCGGCAGCGCACGAGACACGATGACACTCATCGCGTAGTCAAGGAACGAGGTTTTCATCTCCGTACTGATGTTAATGCGTTGGACGCCACGGTCCGGCGTGTCTGCCATGGTCATTGACCCCTTTCAAGTAAAGCCTTATATATCAAGATTTTTGACGTAAACTGCATTTTCTTCGATGAATTGGCGGCGCGGGGCGACCTCATCGCCCATGAGCTGCTCAAAAATGGCGTCGGCATCGAGCGCGTCCTCGAGCCTGACCTGGAGAAGCGTGCGGTACTCGGGATCCATCGTCGTATCCCACAGCTGCTCGGCATCCATCTCCCCGAGACCCTTGTACCGCTGAATGACCGGTTTCGGTACCTGCGGCAGGCGGGCGAGTATTTCCTGGAGTTCATCATCCGTGTAGCAATATTCCATATGTTTGCCCTGCTTGACCTGGTAAAGCGGCGGCTGGGCGATATAGACGTATCCCGCTTCGATGAGCGGCCGCATGAAGCGGTAGAAGAATGTGAGGAGCAGCGTCCTGATATGGGCGCCGTCGACATCCGCATCAGTCATGATGACCACTTTATGGTAGCGGGCCTTGGACAGGTCGAACTGCTCGCCGATTCCCGTGCCGAGCGCCGTGATCATCGCACGGATCTCCGCATTGGAGAGAATCCGGTTAATGTTGGCCTTTTCGACGTTCAGAATCTTGCCCCGCAGCGGGAGGATGGCCTGGAAGTGGCGGTCGCGGCCGTTTTTCGCCGAGCCGCCCGCCGAGTCTCCCTCAACGATGTACAGTTCACTGATTGCAGGATCGCGGGATGAACAGTCGGACAGCTTGCCCGGAAGGTTCGAAATCTCAAGCACCGATTTGCGGCGGGTGAGCTCACGTGCCTTTTTCGCCGCGACCCGGGCCCTGGCTGCCATGAGGCCCTTCTCGACGATCATTCGGGCGCCGGTCGGGTTCTCCATGAGGAAGCGCTCGAGCCCTTCAGAGAAGAGCGATCCAACAATCTGGCTTACCTCGGAGTTTCCGAGTTTCGTCTTTGTCTGACCTTCAAACTGCGGATCCGGGTGCTTGACGGAGATGATCGCCGTAAGCCCTTCCCGCGCATCTTCTCCGGACAGGTTTGCGTCATTGTCCTTCAGGAGGCCGTTTTTGCGGGCATAGTCGTTGATGACACGGGTGAGCGCCGTCTTGAAGCCGGATTCATGCGTACCGCCCTCATATGTGTTGATGTTGTTCGCAAACGAAAAGATATTCGATGCATAGCCCGAGTTGTACTGCATGGCAACTTCAACCGAGATGCCGTCCTTCTCGCCTTCGATGAAAATCGGCTCTTCGTGGATCGGCTCCTTGTCTTCGTTGATGTGCTGAACATAGGATTTGATGCCGCCTTCGTAATGATAAGCGTCAGAGCGCACTTCTTCCCCGCGTTCGTCTGTAAGCGTAATACGGATGCCACGGTTCAGATAGGCAAGTTCCTGGAGCCGGTGAGCCAGAATTTCGTATTCATAGACGGTGGTTTCCGTAAAGATTTCCGGATCCGCCTTGAAGCGCACCTGTGTCCCGGTCTTTTCCGATTCCCCGATGATCCGGAGCTCCTCTTCGACCAGCCCGCGCTCGAACGCGATGAAGTGGAGCTTGCCGTCACGGGCCACGGTCACTTCCGTGCGCTCCGAGAGCGCGTTCACGACGGAAGCGCCGACACCGTGAAGTCCGCCGGACACCTTATATCCGCCGCCGCCGAATTTGCCGCCGGCATGCAGTACGGTCATAATGACCTCCACCGCCGGCCGTCCCGTCTTTTCCTGGATACCGACCGGCATACCCCGGCCATTGTCATTTACGCGGATCCAGTTGTCTTTCTCAATCGCCACTTCGATGTGGTCACAGTATCCCGCCAGTGCTTCGTCAATCGAGTTGTCGACGATTTCCCAGACGAGATGGTGGAGGCCCTTCGAACTGGTCGAGCCGATATACATGCCGGGACGCTTGCGGACCGCTTCAAGCCCTTCAAGGACCTGGATCTGATCCGCCCCGTAATCTTCATTGCGAAGGTTTTCTTCTTCCATCGCCAATTCCGTTCACCTGCCCTTTCTTGCCCAAACAAGATGCAACGATTTCCTATATGCGTGAAAACCCGCGGAGGGAGGACCCTGCCGCGTGTTCAGTCGTCGTGATTCTCGTGTTCCGCCGTGCCGGCGGTTACCCGGTAGAGATCCGCTTTCCGGATGGTCTCATGGGTGATGCCGTCCACATTCGTTGTCGTGACCAGCGTCTGTACCTGGCCCTGGATCGTATTCAGCAAATGCGATTGCCGGTAATCGTCCAGTTCGGACAGAACGTCGTCCAAAAGAAGCACCGGGGATTCCCCCGTTTCCTGACGGAGAAGCTCGATTTCCGCGAGTTTCAGCGACAGGGCAGCCGTCCTCTGCTGGCCCTGCGATCCGTACACCTGGACGTTGTGTCCGTTCACGAGAAACGTCAGATCATCCCTGTGCGGGCCGGCCAGCGTCACTCCGCGGTCAAGTTCGCGCTGGCGGAGACCGTCAAGCCGCTCCCTGAGCCGGGAAGCCATCTCTTCGGCCGACTGGTCCGGTACGATATCTTTCATCGTTTCATACGTGATCAGGAGTTCCTCCAGGCCCCGGGAAATTCCCTTGTGGATCGGTTCAGCCCACTTCTGCAGCATCTCCGCGAATTCAAACCGCTTCCGGATGATGCGGATGGCGAGATCGACATACTGGTCTGTGTAGACATCGAACATGACATCTGTAAGCCCGTTCTTGCCCTGATTTGCCTTCAGGATGGCATTCCGCTGGCGCATCACCTTATGGAACTGCAGCAGGTCATGCAGGTAGACCCTGGACACCTGGCCGATTTCCATATCCAGAAAACGGCGTCGCACCTGCGGGCTGCCCTTGATGAGGTGCAGATCCTCAGGCGCGAACATGACGACATTAAGCTGTCCGATGTAATCGCTCAGCCTCTGCTGTTCCAGATGGTTGACCTTGGCTTTCTTGCCCTTTTTGGAGAGCGTCAGCTCAAGCGGCAGAACGCCGTATTTCCGCTGTACCGCTCCTTCTATTTTACCATAATCCGCGCCCCAGCGTATTAATTCACGATCATTTGACGTACGGTGTGATTTCGCAATGGCAAGCACGTAGATGGCTTCCATGATGTTGGTTTTCCCCTGCGCGTTTTCGCCGATCAGCACATTGATGTTCGGCGAAAATGACAGGTCCAATGATTCATAATTCCGGTAATTCCTCAGCTTGAGTTGCTCGATATGCATCAGTTGTCACCCGGAGCCGGTCCTGAAACCCGGAACCTGCCTGTTCCCGGGATGTTGAGAATATCCCCATCACGCAGTTTCCGGCCGCGCCGGTTCTCCGGTTCACCGTTCACATAAACGGCATGTTCGGACAGGAACCATTTCGCCATGCCCCCGGAGGAGATGGTATCGGTCATTTTCAGCGCCTGTCCGAGTGTGATGAATTCCGCATCGATCGCAAGACGTTCCACGGTCGACACCGCCCTTCGTCCAATATTCGTCCTTCCCCCTATTTTATCGCTTTCGGGCGATAAACAAAAGGAACAGCCATTCGGGCTGTTCCTTTTTTACAATTATTTCCTGTTCAGTACGTACGGACCGGGAGGATCAGCTGCAGAAGCGTATCGTCCTCGGCAGACTTCAGGATAAACGGCCTCATCGCACCGGTGAATCGGATCACGATGTCCTGGCCTTCGATCGCACGGAGCGCGTCCATCATATATTTGGCACTGAAGGAAATTTTCAGTTCCTCTCCTTCAACGGAAGCTGTTTCGACCTGTTCCTCGACTTTCCCGATTTCCGGGGAGTTCGAGGAGATCTCGACGATGTTGCTGCCGTCTGCTGTAAAGCGGACGACGTTGTTCCGCTCCTCCCGTGCAAGCAGAGAGGCCCGGTCAATTGACTGCAGAAGGGTTTTGCCGTTCACATGGATGTCTGTCTTGTATTCCGTAGGGATCAGCCGGCTCGTATCCGGATAATTACCTTCCAGAAGACGTGAGTAGAACAGGACATGTCCAGCACGGAAAAGCACCTGTTTGTTGCTCATTGTGATTCCGACCGGATCATTGGAATCCCCTAGGATTTTATTTAGTTCCTGGAGACTCTTGCCCGGGATGACAACGCTGTAATCGTCTTCGGGGGCGTTTTCGAGCCGGGTCTTGCGGCGTGCCAGGCGGTGGCTGTCTGTGGCGACGCAGACCAGTTCCCCTTCCTGGACCTGCCAGTGGACGCCGGTCAGAATCGGACGGGACTCGGATGCGGATACGGCAAAGACCGTTTCCCGGATGATTGACTTCAGCAGATCTGCAGGAATGGCAAAATGCCGGTCATCATCGATCTCCGGCAGCTGCGGGTAGTCTTCCGCATCGGAGCCGATCAGATGGAATTCGGATTTACCGGACCGGATATGTGTCTGCAGATGACCGCTCACTTCGATCTCGATGTCGTTTGTCGGGAGTTTCCGGACGATCTCGTTAAAGTATTTGGCCTGCAGAACGATCGAACCGCTCTGCGATGTGCGAATCAGCTGTTCACCGTTTTCCTCCGCCGGAATGAATGTCTGGATTGTAATATCCGAGTCACTTCCGGTCAGGTGAAGTCCTTCTTCATCCACATCCAATTTGATGCCCGTCAGAATCGGAATGGCTGCTTTTGAGCTGACGGCTTTCATGACGTCACTCAGGCCGTCGAGAAGCCGGTCCCTCGCAATCTCAAATTTCATCTCGATACCTCGCTTATATATTTAATTTAAAAGTAAAAAGATAGATAGTAATAGTAATAGGGGCTGTGGATAAGTTGGTAAGTGGGTTTTAGCTTACTGCCGCATACTTATCTACATGTGCATAACCTGTTGGCAGACGTGGTCGCCGAAAAGGGGGTTATCAACATCAGCTTTTGCCGAGTACAGCCCTGATTTCCTTGATATCCTGCTGGAGATTCTGGTCTTCCTTGAGCATTTTTGAGATTTTCTCATGTGCATGGATGACGGTCGAGTGGTCGCGGCCCCCGAACTCGTCTCCGATCTTTGGCAACGAGAACTCGGTCATTTCCCGGGAAAGGTACATGGCGACCTGCCTTGGGAAAGCGATGGATTTTGTACGCTTTTTCGCGGCGAAATCCTCAAGCCGGATGCTGAAGTGCTCCCCGACTGCTTTCTGGATGTCGAGGATCGTGACCTGGCGCGGCCGCGCATTCGGGATGATGTCCTTCAGTGCTTCTTCGGCCAGTTTTGGTGTGATGTCTTCGTTGACGAGTGATGAATACGCAACGACACGGATGAGGGCGCCTTCGAGTTCCCGGATGTTGGTATCGATCTGGTTCGCGATGTACATCATGACCTCGTTGGACACGTCAACTAGCCCGTCCGCCTTCGCTTTCTTGCGCAGGATGGCGATCCGGGTCTCAAGGTCGGGCGGTGTGATGTCTGTGATCAGTCCCCATTCAAAGCGCGAACGCAGACGGTCTTCAAGCGTCGGAATCTCCTTTGGCGGACGGTCACTGGAGATGACGATCTGCTTCGATGATTCGTGCAGCGTATTGAAGGTATGGAAGAACTCTTCCTGGGTCTGTTCTTTTCCCGCGATAAACTGAATATCATCAATCAGCAGTACATCTACGTTCCGGTATTTATCCCGGAATTCAACGGCTTCATTGTCACGGATCGAGTTGATGAACTCATTCGTGAACTTTTCTGAAGAAAGATACACGACTTTTGCGTCCGGCTTGTGCTCTCGCACGTAATGGCCGATTGCGTGCATCAGGTGGGTTTTTCCCAGCCCGACGCCCCCATAGATGAATAGGGGGTTATACGCCTTGGCCGGTGCTTCCGCAACAGCCAGGGAAGCGGCGTGGGCGAACCGGTTGCCCGAACCGATGACGAATGTATCGAACGTATACTTAGGATTAAGCATGCCGTCAGACTGATCGACATGGCGCCCGTTTTTCGGCTTGGGAGCGGGCTTCGGCATGTCGAATGAGTCCTCTTCGGCGTCTTCAGGCACGGTAAAACGGATATGTACGTCTTCGCCGGTGAGTTCGCTCATGATGCCGGCGATCAGCTGGATATAGTGGTTCTCCAGCCAGTCCCGGGTGAACGAATTGGGCGCGCCGATGATGATGGTGTCGTTACGGTAATCGATCATGCGGGTCGATTTTAGCCATGTGTCAAAGCTTGGCTTGGAGATCCGCTGCTCGACCCTGGCGAGCACCTGGTTCCATAAATCATCGAACTGTTCCAACACGAAACCTCCTTTTCTTTTTATTTGGTTGTCGAATCGTGAACCCTATTAGAAGGATTTGCGAACAAATCCACAAGCTGTGGACAAGCATGTTTTAAAAATGCGGAAAAAATTATCCACAACCTATCAACAATTGTGGATAAGAATTAGCCCGGTATTTTCCGCGGAAAAGTTATGCTCCAACATCGTAACAGAAAAAACCGGCACTGACAACCGATTGCGGTACTTATCCACATGCTTGTTTCCTGTGCACAAATCCTTTATCCACAGGGTATTGGGATGTGCGAAACATGTCGATAAGCGTTGTGAATAACTTTTTTCATGTCGAACGGTGCAAACAGGCCGCCAGGAAGAACTGTGGATAAAGTCAGGGACATCAGAAACGCCAGAACGGCACAGATCCTGATTCGGAAGATGAAACAAACGGTTGACAGTTTTTCCTGGGTCTTATATAATGTGCAAGACTGTCTGATGTTTAAACGGCAACGATTAGGAGGTGCCTTGACTATGAAACGTACGTATCAACCAAATAAACGCAAGCACAGCAAAGTACACGGATTCCGCGCGCGCATGAAGACAAAAAGCGGCCGCCGCATTCTGGCTGCACGTCGCCGCAGAGGAAGAAAAGTACTTTCCGCATAAGTCCACTGATCACTTCAGTGGTCTTTTTTTTCGTTTAGGGGCGGCTGTGAAGGATATGAATAGGTAAGGAATGTCGGCCGATCCCTTCCTTATAAGGTAGACAGTAATCGAGAAGCAGGTGGATCCAACTATGAATAAACACCAGCGGGTAAAGAAAAATAAGGACTTCCAGCGGGTTTTCAAGCATGGGAAATCGTTCGCGAACCGGCAGTTCGTCATCTATTCGGTCAGGACCGAGGGACAGGAGGAGTTCAGGATCGGAATCTCCGTCTCGAAAAAAATCGGCAACGCAGTCACGCGCAATCGGATCAAGCGCCATGTCCGCCAGGCGGTCCATGAGTTAAAGGATGAACTCCTTCAGGACAGGGACTACATTATCATTGCCCGCAACCAGGCGGCGTCGATCGATTTCCATGAGACAAAGAAGAGCCTGATCCATATCATGAGGATCGCCAGAGTACTCAGAAAGAAGTAGAACGCACCGCTCCCGCATGGTACGATGGTGGGAAAGGCGGTTTTGCCGCCGGTGGAAAAGAATGAACGTCTGGGGGAAAGGTTTTGAAGAAGAAGTTGTGGCTGGTTCTCATGGTCGCATTCCTCGCCGCGTTCCTCGCGGGTTGTACGGAATTCAACGAGCCGATCTATGAGAACAGCGAAGGTTTCTGGAATAAATTTGTTGTATGGCCGCTTGTCTCGCTCATCATGATGTTCAAGGGCCTGCTCGGCACTTACGGCCTGGCGATCATCGCGGTAACGATCCTGATCCGTCTTGTGATTCTGCCTCTGATGATCAAGCAGGTGCAAAGTTCCAAGCGGATGCAGGAGATCCAGCCGGAGATTAAGGCGCTGCAGGCAAAGTATCCGTCAAAAGACGCGGTCACTCAGAAGAAGTACCAGGAGGAGTTCCAGCAGCTCCTGAAAACACGGGATGTCAATCCGGCAGCAGGCTGCCTGCCTGTTCTTGTCCAGATGCCGATCCTGATCGGGTTCTACCATGCGATCAGCCGGATGAACGCAACGCCTGAGATTGCACTCGGTGACATTTTCGGCGTCCATCTGGCTGAACCGAGCATCATCCTGGCATTTATCGCGGCGGCTGCGCAATTTGTCGTGCTTCGCACGGGACCTGCCATGGACAACCCGCAGATGAAGGCAATGATGTACTTCATGCCGGTCATGATCTTCGCTTTCGGTACGTTCCTGCCGTCAGCACTGACACTCTACTGGATCATCGGGAACATCATTTCGTTCATTACGAACATTTTCATGTACAAGCCGTTTAATAAGAAAGAAGAGCCGGCGGAGGCAATTGCTGCTCCTGCCGCTCAAAAGCGCCCGGCACAGCAAAAGCCGGCAGGCACCCGTCCTTCGGCCCAGCCAAAGGCGAAGAAAAAGGGCGGCAAATCAGGAGGGAAGAAAAAATGATTCAGACGGTCGCGACGGGCACCACGGTCGATGAGGCAGTCTCGAACGCACTGGCCAAACTCGGCCTGACCCGTGATCAGGTGAAAATCGAGGTCATTGACGAAGGCAAAAAAGGGTTTCTGGGCTTCGGTGCGCGTGAGGCAAAGGTGCGCGTCACGGCCGAAGTGGTCGGGACCGAGCCGGAGGCAGCTTCGGAAGCGGCGAAGGTCGAACCCGCAGAGGAACCTGCTGCCGAACCGGCAGTCCCCATGGAGCAGCTGACTTCCGATGGTCCGGAAAACCCGGAAGGAACTGCGCTTCGGGAGGATCCTGCAGATCCGGATCCTGTGCCGCTTAATAACGAACAGGAAGAAGAAAAGGGCCCCGCCGTCCCGGTCGTTCCGGTGGAGTCGCTTGAGCCGGTTCTCCCGGAAGCCTCGGATGAGGACAAGGAGCGGGATCTTGATATAGCGATCGGCCTGACCGCAGACTATCTGAAATCGGTCGTGCGGGAGATGGGAGCAGAGGACGCGGAAGTGTTCCATGCGCTTGATGGCAAGAACCTGGAGTTCCGGCTTGAAAGCGGGAAGGCGGCCATGCTGATCGGTAAGCGCGGCCAGACCCTGAATGCCCTTCAGCAGCTTGTCCAGGTGGTTGCCAACAACTACGCAAAACAGTTTCTCGTCGTTTCGGTCGATGTCGGAGATTATCGCGCAAAGCGGGCTGAAACCCTGAAGGTGCTGGCCGAGCGGAAAGCCGACCAGGCCGTCCGGACCGGTGCGCGCGTCGCGCTTGAACCGATGCCTTCTTCGGAGCGGAAAGTAATTCACCACGCTCTCTCCGAGCGGTTTGATGTCGACACCCATTCGGAAGGCAAGGAACCGCACCGCCATATCGTGATTGAACCGCATAAATAAGAAAGAGCCGGACAGCAAAAGATGCTGTCCGGCTCTTTCTCTCATGTTTCGCAGTTGGAATCATCTATTCTTTTCTGTCGGATCACATGGATTTACAGTGAAGAAAATCCCCCCGGATCGGCATCTTCCCAGTCCACCACAAATGCAGATCAGGATGATTTTTCTTCGCCCGATTCAGCCACTTTTCCACGTGGAGTATTTGTGGTACTATATTATGTTAGATTGACATGCCCGCATGAGGATTATCCACATGTGGATAACCATATAGAAAGGGGTGGCCGGAATGGAATTTGATACGATTACGGCGATATCCACACCTATGGGCGAGGGCGCGATCGCCATCGTCCGGCTGAGCGGGGATGAAGCGGTCGGCATCACCGACCGACTGTTCCGCTCGCCTTCCGGCAAGACGCTGGCCGAATCAGCATCGCATACGATCCACTACGGCCATCTCGTCGACCCGGAAACGGGAAAAACAGCAGAAGAAGTCATGGTGTCTCTCATGAAGGCACCTAAAACCTATACACGGGAAGATGTCATCGAGATCAACTGCCATGGCGGTCTTGTCTCGGTGAACCGCGTATTGGAACTGGTTCTCCGGAGCGGCGCGCGTCTTGCCGAACCGGGCGAGTTCACAAAGCGCGCATTCCTCAATGGCCGGATCGACCTCTCCCAGGCGGAAGGTGTCATAGACCTGATCCGATCCAAGACCGACCGCGCGATGGACGTCGCGCTCGGCCAGATGGAAGGCCGGCTGTCCCGTCTCATCGGGGACCTGCGCCAGGCGCTGATCGAGACGCTTGCACAGGTCGAGGTGAATATTGACTATCCGGAATATGACGATGTCGAGGAAATGACGCTCCCGGTGCTGGTTGAGAAGTGCACGTGGGTCCGTTCGGAAATTGACGCGCTCATCCGGACGTCCGGCCAAGGCAAAATTCTCCGGGAGGGGCTCTCGACGGCGATTATCGGCCGTCCGAATGTCGGCAAATCGTCGCTTCTCAACAGTCTTCTCCAGGAAAACAAAGCGATCGTCACCGATATCGCAGGGACGACGCGGGATATCATTGAAGAATATGTCAATGTGCGGGGAGTCCCGCTGAAGCTGGTCGATACCGCCGGCATCCGGGAAACCGAGGACATCGTCGAGCGGATCGGGGTCGAACGTTCCCGCAAGGTGCTGAAAGAAGCTGATCTCATCCTCCTCGTGCTGAACAGTTCGGAGGAGTTGAGCGAAGAAGACATCCGACTGTTCGAGGCAGTCAGCGGCATGGACGTCATCATCGTCGCGAACAAAACCGACCTTCCAAGAAAATTGGACATCGGTGAAGTGCGCAGCCGGACAGGCAATGCGCCTGTCGTCACGACCTCCCTTCTTAAAGATGAGGGCATCGATGAGCTGGAAGAGGCCATCGCTTCAATGTTCTTTGAGGGCCGGACAGGTTCCCAGGACATGACATATGTTTCGAATGCCCGTCACGTGGCACTGCTCCACCAGGCCCGCCGTGCCGTCGATGATGCCATTTCGGCGGCGGAGGCCGGCGTACCGGTGGATATGGTCCAGATCGATGTGACCCGCGCATGGGAAATCCTCGGTGAGATCATCGGGGATACCGTTCAGGAAAGCCTCATCAATGAGTTGTTCTCGCAGTTCTGTCTAGGGAAGTAAACGCCGGCTAAAGTCGGCATCATATACTCAGAAATTAGGAAGGATGAACGAACATGCCACAATTTGAAGCAGGCAAGTTCGATGTAATCGTCATCGGAGCGGGCCACGCGGGCGTAGAAGCCGGCCTGGCCGCAGCGAAAATAGGTGCATCGACCCTCATGCTCACGATGAATCTAGATATGATTGCGTTCATGCCGTGCAACCCGTCGATCGGCGGTCCGGCTAAGGGGATCGTCGTCCGCGAAATCGATGCGCTCGGCGGCGCAATGGGGAAAGTCATTGATAAAACGCATATCCAGATGCGCATGCTGAATACAGGAAAAGGACCTGCTGTACGGGCACTCCGTGCGCAGGCCGACAAGGTGCTCTACCAGCAGGAAATGAAGAGCATGCTGGAGGAGCAGGAAAATCTTCACCTCCACCAGGGAATTGTCGAAGAACTGATTGTCAAGAACGATGAAGTCAAGGGTGTCATCACGCAGGTCGGCGCTGTTTACCGCGCCGAGACGGTCGTCGTCACAACAGGGACATTCCTCCGCGGGGAGATTATCATCGGAGACCTGAAATACTCCAGCGGCCCGAACCACCAGCAACCGTCGATCCGCCTCGCGGAAAACCTCGAGGAACTCGGATTTGAGACTGTCCGATTTAAAACCGGGACGCCGCCGCGTGTAAACAGCCGCACAATCGACTACAGCAAAACAGAAATCCAGCCCGGCGATGAAGAACCGCGAGCGTTCAGTTATGAAACGACGGAATTCATCACCGACCAGCTTCCGTGCTGGCTGACCTACACCACCGGAGAAACACATGAAATCATCAACGACAACCTGAATCTGTCACCGATGTACTCCGGCATGATCAAAGGCAAAGGCCCGCGCTACTGCCCGTCGATCGAAGATAAGATCGTCCGGTTCAGCGACAAGCCGCGCCACCAGATCTTCCTCGAGCCGGAAGGCCGCAACACGCGTGAAGTGTATGTGCAGGGACTGTCCACCAGCCTGCCTGAGCACATCCAGCGCCGCCTGCTCGAAACGATTCCGGGTCTTGAAAAGGCCGAAATGATGCGTGCAGGCTACGCCATCGAATACGATGCAATTGTGCCGACACAGCTTTGGCCGACGCTCGAGACCAAGCGGATCCGCGGCCTCTACACGGCTGGCCAGATCAACGGCACATCGGGCTACGAAGAAGCTGCTGCACAGGGCATCATGGCGGGCATCAATGCTGCTGCCCGGGTGCTCGGCCGCGAGGAAGTGATTCTGAGCCGCTCCGATGCCTACATCGGTGTTCTCATTGATGACCTGGTGACCAAGGGCACGAGCGAGCCGTACCGCCTTCTCACATCGCGTGCGGAATACCGCCTGCTTCTGCGCCATGACAACGCCGACCTGCGCCTGACGGAGATCGGCCACAACATCGGTCTGCAGAGCGAGGAGCGGTATGCCCGCTTTATCGAGAAAAAGCGGATGATCGAAGAAGAGACCAAACGTCTCAGCCGCACCGTCCTGAAGCCTGACGAAGCGCTGCAGGAAGCCATCCGTGAGATCGGCGGCACCGAACTCAAGGAAGCGATCCACGCCTCCGATCTTCTGCGCCGTCCCGAAGTCCACTACGGCCTGATTGAGGCAGCCGCACCGGCGGATCAGGAACTGCCGGAAGAGGTTAAGGAACAGGTCGAGATCCAGGTTAAATATGAGGGCTACATCAACAAGTCGATGCAGCAGGTGGAACGTCTGAAGAAGATGGAAGACAAGAAGATCCCTGAAAACATCGATTACGATGCCATCCAGGGCATTGCCTCCGAAGCGCGCCACAACCTCAATGAAGTCCGTCCGCTCTCCATTGCGCAGGCTTCCCGGATCTCAGGCGTCAACCCGGCAGACATCTCCATCCTGCTCGTCTACATCGAACAGGGAAAGATCGCAAAAGTATCCGGTTAAACACCAATAGGCCGATGTGAACGAGATTCGCATCGGCCTGTTTTATGGAAGGGGAACCGTCTCAATGAATGAAGAACAATTTGTGCAGGAACTTGAAAAACGCGGCATTTCGCTGAGCGAAACTCAGATTGCCCAATTCCGCCGCTACTATGAACTGCTTGTTGAGTGGAATGAAAAAATGAACCTGACAGCCATCACGGACCGGGAACAGGTCTACCTGAAGCACTTCTATGACTCGGTGAGCGCTGCATTCCAGGCACCGTTTGACGGGCCGCTGACCGTCTGCGACGTTGGCGCGGGCGCGGGCTTCCCGAGCATTCCGCTGAAGATCTGCTTCCCGGAACTGCGTGTGACGATTATTGACTCTCTCAACAAGCGGATCACGTTTCTTGATGAACTCGGGAAAGAACTCGGGCTCGACCATGTCCATTTTGTCCATGCGCGCGCGGAAGAGGCAGGCCGCAATCCAGAATTCCGGGAAGCTTTCGACGTTGTGACCGCCCGTGCGGTTGCACGGCTCCCGGTACTCGCTGAATTGTGCCTCCCGCTCGTGAAGGAAGGCGGGCGGTTCATCTCCATGAAGGCGGCGGCAGCCGGCGAGGAAATGCGGGAAGCGGAATACGCCGTGAAACTTCTCGGCGGCCGCCTGAAGGAATCCCATTCGTTCCTTTTGCCTGTCGAAGACAGCGAGCGCAATATCTTCATCATTGAGAAAGTTGCCCGCACCCCCAAAAAATACCCGAGGAAACCCGGCACCCCGGGCAAACTTCCGCTTGTTAAATAATGAATGATTGGTTCCGCGTGAATGGCCTCCTGCTGTTTCACGTGGAACATTTTTTATATATTCTTACATTTGGACTCCCCGGGAAGGAATTTCCGGCCCCGCATCGAATTGTCTTGTAGTAGGATGTCCATAAGGGGGTGCCCGTTTTGAAAAGCACTTTCTCGCGCTTTTTCGGGAACAGCGATAAAGATGAATTATTTGAAACGAGCGGGGCGGAACGTTCCGAAGATGTGATCAAGGTCCGCCTGGCCGATATCATACCTAACCGTTTCCAGCCAAGGACGATCTTTGATGAAGAGAAGATCGACGAACTGGCGAGAACCATTAATATCCACGGCGTCATCCAGCCGATCGTCATTCGCCCGATCGAGGATGGCAAGTTTGAAATCA
The DNA here is from genome assembly GCF_001619585.1 of Bhargavaea cecembensis. Taxonomy (GTDB): domain Bacteria; phylum Bacillota; class Bacilli; order Bacillales_A; family Planococcaceae; genus Bhargavaea; species Bhargavaea cecembensis_A. Next base: position 611,914 of record NZ_LQNT01000011.1, on the reverse strand, counting down.
TTGCGGGAGAACGGCGATTCCGGGCGATGAAAAAGCTTAAGTGGACGGAAGTGCCGGCCATCATCCGGGACATGGACGACAAGGAGACCGCTTCTGTCGCACTCATCGAGAACCTGCAGCGTGAAGAGCTGACGGCGATCGAGGAGGCCATGGCGTACGACAAACTGCTGAAGCTCCATTCCCTCACTCAGGAAGCCCTCGCTCAGCGGCTGGGCAAGGGCCAGTCCACCGTGGCCAACAAGCTCCGCCTTCTGAAACTTCCGGAACCGATCAGAAGGGGCATCCTTGACCGTGAGATATCCGAGCGGCATGCCCGTTCACTGATCCCTCTCAAGGAAGAGGAACTTCAGCTTCAGGTTTTCGCAGAAATTAAAGAACATCAATATAATGTCAAACAGCTCGAAGCTAGGATCCAAGAGATCCTGAATCCCCCTGAGGAAGAGCCGGCACCAGAGACGAAGCCGAAAAAGCGGCGCAAGGCAGTCAGCAAGGACGTCCGCATCGCGCTCAATACAATCAGGCAGTCCCTCTCCCTCGTCAACCAAAGCGGCATCCGCCTGCAGACGGAAGAAGAGGACGAGGAGGAGTTCTACAAGATTACAGTACGAATTCCGAAACAGAAGTAACCGTCTCTTGCCGTTCCGGCAAGAGTTTTTTCTGTCAGGCCAAAAGACCGTCCGGCAGAATTTTGGTAGAATATAAGAAATGGTTGCCCCCTATTCACGGGCCGGCCAATACCGTAACAAACGAAGCAGTTGGAAAGCAGGTGCATTGTGGGAAGAATCATATCAATCGCCAATCAGAAAGGCGGCGTCGGCAAAACGACGACCTCCGTCAATCTGAGTGCTTGCCTCGCACATTTGGGCAAGAAGGTGCTGCTCATCGACACGGACCCCCAGGGGAACGCGACGAGCGGAGTCGGCATCAACAAAGGCGATGTCCAGAACTGCATATACGATGTCCTGATTGATGATGCCGATGTGCGGAGTGCGGTTATGCCGACGAAGGTGGAGAGCCTCCACGTCATTCCGGCCACTATCGCGCTTGCCGGGGCGGAGATCGAGCTGGTCTCCACAATATCCCGTGAGGTTCGCCTCAAACATGCGCTGGATGAGCTGAAGGATGATTATGACTACATTATCATCGACTGTCCGCCTTCCCTCGGTCTGCTGACGCTCAATGCACTCACCGCGTCGGATGCGCTCATCATCCCGGTGCAGTGCGAATACTACGCCCTGGAAGGCCTAAGCCAGCTTCTCTCGACCATCCGGCTCGTACAGAAGCACCTCAACCAGGACCTGATGATTGACGGAGTCCTCCTGACGATGTTCGACGCGCGCACAAACCTCGGCATCCAGGTGATCGAGGAAGTGAAAAAGTACTTCCAGGATAAGGTCTACCATACGGTCATTGCGCGTAATGTCCGTCTGAGCGAGGCACCGAGCCACGGTGAACCGATCATTGTCTACGATCCGCGGTCACGCGGAGCGGAAGTTTATCTAGAATTGGCGAAGGAAGTGATCCGCAATGGCGAAGGGGCTAGGTAAGGGACTGAACGCGCTTTTTCCCGGAGAGTCGCTCAAGCAGTCCGAACAAGTGGAACAGATCGATCTGAAACTTCTGAAGCCAAATCCGTACCAGCCAAGAAAGGTATTTGAGGAGGAAAGCCTCAAAGAACTGACCGAATCGATCCGTGAACATGGGATCCTCCAGCCGATCATCGTCCGGAAAAAAGGACGGAAGTATGAAATCGTCGTCGGCGAACGGAGATTCCGTGCTTCCGGAGAGGCGGGACTTGATTCTGTGCCTGCGGTGGTTCGCGACATGACCGACCAGCAGATGATGGAACTGGCGATCCTGGAGAACCTGCAGCGTGAAGACCTGAATCCGGTCGAAGAGGCAGAAGCCTACAAGCAGCTGATGGATACGCTCGGCCTGACCCAAGAGCAGCTGGCCTTCCGTCTCGGAAAGAGCCGTCCGCATATCGCGAACCATCTGCGCCTCCTTTCTCTTCCGGAACCGGTACGCGCCATGCTTTCGGATGGCCGGCTGTCGATGGGCCACGGCCGTGCACTACTGGGGCTAAAGAAAAAAGCACAGATTGAACCGGTTGCGCAAAAAACAGCCACTGAAAATCTGAACGTCCGGCAGCTTGAAGCGCTTGTCCAGCGGATGAACGAAGATGTTCCACGTGAAACAAAGAAAGAAAAGAAAGACATCTTCATCACCGAAAAAGAAACGGAACTCCGGGACTTCTTCGGCACGAGCGTCAATATCAGGAAGACGAAAAATCGGGGAAAAATCGAGATCGAGTTTTTCTCGGATGAAGACCTTGAACGGATTCTTGAGCTTCTTGACCAGCAACAATAACCACCTGCCCTTTTTCTGCAGAGAAAAAGGGCGGTCTATTTTTGGTGGAGAGGGGGATCCTTATGGCATTATTCGGCACACTCGTAAACGTGCTGCTCATCATCATCGGTTCGGTCATCGGCCGGTTTCTCGGCAGGATACCCGAACGGATCAGAGAGACGGTGACCTATGCCATCGGCCTTGCGGTCATGGTCATCGGCATCCAGATGAGTTTTGCCACATCCCAGATCATCATTGTCATTATCTCAATTGTCGTCGGGGCGGCCATCGGCGAATGGCTTGACCTGGACGGACAGCTGAACCGCCTCGGCCGCTGGATGGAGTCCAAGGCGGGCAAGACTCCTGGAGACGATGGCCAGGGCGGCATCGCCCAGGGCTTTGTCACAGGGACCCTCATCTTCGTGATCGGTTCGATGGCGGTCATCGGCGCGATCGACAGCGGACTCCGGAACGATCATGATGTGCTGATCGCAAAAGGCATCATCGACGGGTTCACCGCACTCATTCTCAGTTCGACGCTCGGCATCGGCGTCATCCTGTCCGCGGTGCCTGTCTTTCTCTATCAGGGTGTGATTACAATGCTTGCTTCCGTCATCAGCCGGTTTATCCCGGATGACATGCTGCAATTTTTCATCGAGGAGATGACGGCGACCGGAGGTCTCATGATCATTGCAATCGGACTAAACCTGATCGGGCTGACGAAGATCCGGGTGGCAAACCTCATACCGGGGATCCTCATTGTGGCCCTCGTGACCGGCCTCCTGTACGGGTTTGGTTTCATGCCGGCAGCAGGCGAGTGAGATCGCCCTTGCTGTCACGCGACTCATCATGAACGGAAGGTGAAGACGGGTATTCTGGAGAATTTCCTGGCTGTTGGGCGCAGCGGCGTTGACGACGCCCTTGATCGAAAGGTCTCCGATCGGCGGCAGCGTCTTCCCTACGGCCCGGCCGGGAAACAGCGGGCGGTCTTCGATGACAATCTGGCCGATATGCTCGGCCCTGCCGAGACAGGCATCGATTGCCACGGTGAACACATCCTCGTCAGTCTCGGCGATCCGCTGCAGGTTCAGTGCATGGACCGGACTGTCAAGTGTCCCGAGGATCGGATGGCGAAGGCTCCCCTGCTCGGTTAGTGAGGTGCCGGTGAGAGGACCGTAGGAGTCACCGGTTGACCGGTCCGTCCCGATACAGACAAACCGGACCGGCCGATCGCCGAAAGGTATGTGGTGGAGAAGGACGGAGGCGATCCTCCAAGCCGCCCCGGCCTCCGCGTAATGTAAACGTCCCTGTTCAGAACTCGTCCCGATGCGGATCATATGAACCTCTTTTCTATGCGTATTTTTGGAAGTATACGCGCAAAAGTGGGAGGATATACAGAAGTCGAAGGAGGTTGATGCCGATATGGCCAAAGAACCTACGGTGGCAGAGACAGTAACCGAAAAAACCAAGGAAACATTCGATTTGTTTGAGCGGGTAAAAGAGGCTCTGTTAAGTGAGAAATTATGGTTTGATGTCGGGCTGGTTGCCCTGAAAATTCTGCTCATCATCGTCCTTGCCGGTCTGGTCGTCCGCCTCGGCAAGGCGGTCCTCCGGCGAGTCTTCAGCGTCCGGCTGAGGCGTCCGCTATCTGACCGGAGGGAACGCACGCTCCTCAAGCTGCTGGAGAACGTCATTTCTTACGTCGTCTACTTTGCGGCGATTCTCGCCATCCTGTCGACATTCAATATCAATGTTGCCGGACTCATCGCCGGAGCCGGGGTGCTCGGTCTTGCCGTCGGTTTCGGGGCACAGAGCCTTGTAAAGGACGTCATCACTGGATTCTTCATCATCTTCGAAGACCAGTTCTCGGTCGGTGACTATGTCCGGATCGGCGAAGCAGAGGGCACTGTCGAGGAGATCGGTCTCCGCACAACGAAGATCAAGGTCTATACGGGAGAACTTCACATCATCCCGAACGGCAATATCCAGGAGGTCGTCAACTCGTCGATTTACAATTCATTGGCGATCATTGATGTCAGGGTCTCTTATGAAACGAATATTCCGAAAGCCGAGTCGCTGATCAAGGAATTCCTGGCAAGCCTCATGGGTGATGAAAACTACGAGGACCTGCTTGCCCCGCCTGAATTGCTCGGTGTGCAGGCACTGGAGCCGAACCATGTCGTCATGCGGATTTCCGCGGAAACCGCCCCGATGATGCACTTTGGCCTGGCGCGCCGGCTGCGCATGGACCTGAAGCAATTCCTTCAGGAAAACGGAATCGAGATCCCGTATCCGAAAATGGTCATGGTGGATTCGAAACCGTCGGAATGACATGTTAGAATCAAGAGTAAAGCAGAATCCCGGAGGTGATCCCGGTGGAGCCGAAAGAATACGGCATCGGAGACGTGGTTGAGATGAAGAAGCCGCACCCGTGCGGCACAAATGCCTGGAAGATCATTCGTTTGGGAGCGGACATCCGGATCAAATGCACAGGATGCCAGCACAGCGTCATGATCCCCCGGCGGGACTTCGAGAAAAAGATGAAAAAAGTGCTTGAACGTGCAGAGGCAGGGGAATGATGGACATCCCTGCCTTTTCTTCTTATACTTATAAAGTTGTAGGGATTGAATCAGACTGTTTAAATTTTTTGGATATAGATTGAAAGGTTGTGGAAACCCATGGCATTAACTGCCGGAATCGTCGGGCTCCCGAACGTCGGGAAGTCGACTCTGTTCAACGCCATCACCAAAGCCGGAGCGGAAGCGGCCAACTATCCGTTCTGCACGATCGACCCGAACGTCGGGATCGTCGAAGTCCCGGACGCGCGTCTCGACAAACTGACGGAACTCGTCAAACCGAAGAAAACAGTGCCGACCGCATTCGAGTTCACCGATATTGCGGGCATCGTCAAAGGCGCCAGCAAAGGTGAAGGCCTCGGCAACAAATTCCTCTCGCATATCCGCGAAGTCGACGCGATCTGCCAGGTCGTCCGCTGCTTTGCCGATGAAAACATCACCCACGTTTCCGGCAAGGTCAACCCGATTGATGACATCGAAGTCATCAACCTGGAACTGATCCTCGCCGACCTCGAGAGCGTCGACAAGCGCCTGACACGTGTGTCGAAGATGGTCAAATCGAAGGATAAGGAAGCGCTCGTTGAGGAGCCGATCCTGAAACGCCTGAAAGAAGCGTTCGAAAATGAGAAGCCGGCCCGCTCGTTTGACTTTACCGAGGACGAGCTGAAAGTCATCAAAGGCATGAACCTGCTGACGATCAAGCCGATGCTGTATGTGGCAAACGTTTCGGAAGACGAGATCTCGGATCCGGACGGCAACGAATACGTTCAGCAGGTCCGCGAATTCGCAAAAGGCGACAATGCCGAAGTCATCGTTGTCTGCGCAAAAATCGAGGAAGAAATGGCTGAACTCGATGATGACGAGAAAGCGATGTTCCTCGAGGAACTCGGCATCGAGGAAGCCGGCCTTGACCAGCTGATCCGTGCATCTTACAACCTGCTCGGCCTGGCCACTTACTTCACGGCCGGTGAGAAGGAAGTACGCGCCTGGACGTTCCGCAAGGGCATGAAGGCCCCGCAGTGTGCCGGCGTCATCCACACCGATTTCGAGCGCGGCTTTATCCGTGCCGAGACGGTGTCTTATGAAGATTTGCTTGAAGCGGGATCGATGGCCGCTGCCAAGGAAGCGGGCAAGGTCCGCCTGGAAGGCAAGGAGTACGTCGTCCAGGACGGCGATGTCATGCTGTTCCGTTTTAACGTCTGATTACACATTGAAGCCCCGGCTCCGCAGCAAAGCGGAGCCGGGGCTTTGGATTTGATAGACGATTCTAACGAGAGACCGGGAAACGGTCTCGAAAGACCAGGGACAGAGAATAAGAGTTCAGGCAAGGGACATGAGAGTCCGCGCGGGGAACACGAAAGACCACGCAATGGCGGGCGGTCAGCTTTTGTGAGTCGTGCCGTTTTCATCCGGCCCATCTTCTGTTCTCTCGGGTTCATCCGGTATTGCGGCCATTCCTTGGGGATCATAGGCATACAGCTTCGGCTTCTCGGGATCGTCCCGGATGAGCCAGTCGTCCGGAAGCTCTTTGAGCCGGCGGTCCATCTCCAGATCGCCCGCCGCCCCGCCGATCAGAAAGGCCGAAAGCAAGATGAGCAGATGGCTGTCGAGCCAGATGCCGATGATGCCCGGAAGGACTCCGGTGAGCCATAGCGGAATCAGCAGAGCGCGCCGCATCGGCCGGTTCCGGAGCGGGATTTCGGTCGTCGCATACGCGATACCCATCTCCAGGTTCACCCCGTAAGCCATCTTCTTGAACGGCACGCCTCCGAACACCCGGAAACCGAGCAGATGGCACGCCTCATGCAGCACGATGAGCACGACGTAGCCGACGGCGAACAGCAGCAACCCGAGCATAAAGCCCCCGAACGAGACGGACACCGAAAGCTCTCCCCTCACGAGGAAACTGACCAGATAAAGAACGGCAGCGCCTCCGCCCGTCAGCCAGAGACTCTGCTTCATCACCCGCCGGAGATCCAGCTCAATCACCCGATCCGGCTCACGGGATTCCAAATCTTCCATGTTCACATAATTGCCCCCTAGATTAAATGTGTGTTTTATGTTGATTGCAGCGAAGGGCGGCGACTCCTGCGGGAATAGCTTGAGCCTTAGCCCACGCAAAGCGGAGCGGTGCGTGGGCTAAGGCCAAGCCCGCGGAAAGCGTCCGCCTGGAGCGGAAATCAACCTGCCCCATATCACAAATTATAAGCCATACATCGATTGCATCGCTTTCCATAGAAAATAGTTGAAAACGGACAGGCACCGTGGTAGAATAAACCGATGTGAGTAAGTATTGAATATTTTACTCCTTGCCTGCCGCATCGCGGCCGGCCACAAGTCCACAAGGAGGTGACATCTTGATGAACAAGTACGAAATCATGTACATCATCCAGCCGAAAATCGAGGATGAGGCGAAAAAAGCACTCGTTGAGCGCTTTGACGGAGTCCTCACTTCTGAAGGCGCGGAAATCATCGAGTCGAAAGAATGGGGCAAGCGTCGTCTCGCTTACGAGATCAACGACTTCCGCGAAGGGGTTTACCACATCGTAAAAACCAACGCGCCTACAACTGCGATCGATGAATTCACACGTCTTGCGAATATCAACGAAGACATCATCCGTCACATCGCGATCCGCGAAGACGAGAAGTGATTCTCCGTTAAACAGAAATCTCAAAAGGGGGTTGTTGTCTGATGATTAACCGTGTTGTCCTGGTCGGCCGACTTACGAAGGATCCTGAACTGAAATACACGCAGTCGGGCATCGCCGTCACCCGCTTCACCCTGGCCGTGAACCGTACGTTCACGAACCAGCGCGGGGAGCGGGATGCGGACTTCATCAACGTGGTGACCTGGAGGAAGCAGGCCGAGAACGTGGCCAACTTCCTGCGGAAAGGCAGCCTCGCGGGTGTCGATGGCCGCATCGAGACGAGCAGTTTCGACGGCCAGGACGGAAAGCGCGTGTTCATGACGGAAGTCGTGGCGGACAGCGTCCAGTTCCTCGAACCTCGCGGAGCGGGCGGCGACCGCGGCCAGCAGGCACCGCCGTCTTACGGTGGCCAGCCTCAGCAGAGCCAGCCGTCCTACAACAATAACAATTATCAGGGGCAATCCCCGAATCAGAATAACTATACACGCACGGATGATGATCCGTTCTCGCCGGGCGGCGGACCGATCGAAGTATCGGACGACGACCTGCCGTTCTGATCATCACACCGTCAAATCCAAGAACAAAGGAGGCGAACCAGTATGGCACCACGTCGCGGACGCAGACGCCGTAAGGTCTGCTACTTCACGTCCAACAACATCACGCACATCGACTACAAAGAGGTCGATATGCTTAAAAAATTCATCTCCGAGCGCGGGAAAATCCTCCCACGCCGTGTGACGGGTACTAGCGCAAAATGGCAGCGCAAGCTTACAGTTGCCATCAAGCGTGCCCGGATCATGGGACTTCTTCCATTCACAGCGGAAGAACGCTAATCATGAGAACGAAAGACGTTCCGGCCCTTGCCGGAATGTCTTTTTTTCTATCGGAGGACGGGCACCGCGGACAGCCGCAGGAAGCCCGTCCCTTTTTGGTCCCTACAGCAAAACATGATACAATGATAGGAAGATTCCACATGAAAATCTGGTGGGTATCCTATCCGAAAGAAGGCTGACCATGGGTAATGACAACGCGAGAAGACTGACCTTCGGCGCGATGATGGCCGCCTTGTTCACACTGCTTACGGCCATCACTTACTATGTGCCGGTCCTCGGTGTGCTCACGGTGTTCTTTATCCCGCTTCCGCTGGCGCTCTACAGTGCGCGCTACAGCCGCGGTCCGTCGCTTACCGTGACGGGTGCCGGGGTGATCCTCTCCCTCCTGATCGCCGGTCCGGGCGGGCTGATCCTGGCCCTGCTCAACGCTCCCGTCGGATTCATCATCGGGGACGGCGTGAGGACCGGAAAATCCAAATTGTATATATTCATGGCGTCGGGTCTGGCGGTGCTCATCACAGGGGTGCTGCAATACGCGGCTGCCGCATTATTGATGAATATGAACATCATCGCCGAACTGACCGGCCAGATGCGCGAAATGTACGCGCAGGCGGGCGAACTGATGGACCGTATGGGCCAGAAGCCCCCGGAATACGATGAGATGGTCTCTGATGCGCTTCTGCAGGTGCAGACGCTCATCCCTTCCGCCTTCATCTTCGTCTCCTACGTGACCGCCTTCGTGACGCTCGCCATCCTTTTCCCGGTCATGCGGAAGCTGGGGACGGCGGTGCCGAAGTTTCCCCCGTTCCGCGACATGAAGCTGCCGGCGGTTCTCCTCATCTACTACGTGATCATTCTGATCGCGTCGCTGGTCGGGGAATTCGAGCCCGGTTCAACGGGCTATCTGATCGTCATGAATGCGATGCTCATCCTGCGGACACTGTTTTTCCTGCAGGGCCTGTCGCTGATCGCATATCTTCTCCACGCCTCCGGCAAACCGGGCTGGCTCCTCGTGTTTGCAGTCTTCCTGGCGCCGCTGCTGTTCCCGATCATCTCTTTGCTCGGGATCATCGACATCGGCTTCAAGCTGAGGGGGTACATTACGGGAAGCAAAGGAAAGTGAGTGGCTGACGAATGGGAAGTTTTTTCAGACAACGGCCGATCCGGACACCGCTTGCGGTCCTGACGGTAATTATTCTCGGGGCGACCGTCCCGATATGGCTTTACAATGAATGGGTGGCGGCTGCATGGCTGATCGTTGCCATCCTTGCGCTTGCGGCCGCATGGCGCATCGAGGCGAGGACCTATGCCGAGACCGAAAAACATATTGAAAATCTCTCCGTCCGGATGAAGAAGGTCGGCGAGGAAGCACTTCTCGAAATGCCGATCGGAATCATCCTCATCAACGACCAGTTTACGATTGAATGGGCGAACCCGTACATGTCCCAGCTGCTCGAGCACGATACGCTCATCGGCGAGGAACTGTTCGGGCTGTCAGAAGACTTCCGTTCCTTCGTGAAGGAAGGGGCAGATCCGGAGGGGGTCATCTCCCTCGGCAACCGGCAGTACAAGGTCATCTACAAGCCGGACGAAAAGCTGTTCTACCTGTTTGATATCACCGAACAGCTCGAGATCGAAACGCTCTACTATGCGGACCGGACCGTTCTCGGAATGATTCTTGTCGACAATTACGATGAACTCTCCTCCGGCATGGATGACCAGACGAAAAGCCGCCTGAACAGCCTGGTGACCACACGCATCAATGACTGGGGAGCCGAGTACGGCATTTACGTGAAACGGTTCAGCTCGGACCGGTTCCTCGCCGTCCTGAATGAGTCCATCCTCCATGAGCTGGAAAAGGACAAATTCCGGATCCTCGACTCAATCCGTGAAGAAACAGCGCGCGAAAGCTCGGCGCTCACCCTCTCCATCGGGATTGGAGCGGATTCCGCCTCTCTTCCGGAACTCGGGGAACTTGCCCAGTCAGGGCTTGACCTCGTTCTGGGCCGGGGAGGCGACCAGGTCGCCATCAAGCAGCCGAGCGGCCGCGTGAAGTTCTACGGCGGCAAAACGAACCCTGTCGAGAAGCGCACCCGTGTCCGCGCGCGTGTCATCTCGCATGCCCTGCGCGACCTGATCCAGGAAAGCGACCAAGTCATCGTCATGGGCCACAAACTTCCGGACATGGACGCCATCGGGGCCGCCATCGGAGTGCGCAGAATGGCTCAGCTGAACGGTGTCGAGGGTTATGTCGTCATCAACCCGGACGAGCTCGACGCGAGTGTGATCCGCCTCATGGAGGAGATCCGCTCAGAACCTGACCTGTTCCGGCATTTCATCACGCCGGACGAGGCGCTCAGCATCATCACCGACCGGACGCTGCTTGTCATTGTAGATACGCACAGGCCGAACTTTGTCGTCGATGAGCGTCTTCTCGGCAAGGCTGAAAAGACCGTCGTCATCGACCACCACCGCCGAGGCGAGGAATTTATCGAGGACACACTTCTGGTCTATATGGAGCCGTATGCATCATCGACGGCTGAACTGATCACCGAACTCTTGGAATACCAGCCGAAAGGCGAAAAGGTCTCGTCGCTTGAGGCCACGACAATGCTTGCCGGTATTGTCGTTGATACGAAAAGCTTTACCCTCCGAACAGGCTCCCGCACGTTCGAAGCTGCTTCCTACCTCCGCTCAAACGGTGCCGACACAGTGCTGATTCAGCGTTTCATGAGAGAGGACATCGGCACGTACCTTGAACGGGCGGACATCATCCGGACCGTCGAGGTATTGGAAGGCGGCATTGCCATCGCGCACGGAGCGGAGGGGGAGCCGCACAGCCCGGTCCTTGTCGCGCAGACGGCCGATACGCTGCTCACGATGAAAGGCGTCGTTGCCTCGTTTGTCGTGGCACTGCGGCCCGAGGGACGGGTCGGCATCAGCGCCCGATCGCTCGGCGACTTGAATGTCCAGCTGATCGCAGAGCGGCTTGGAGGCGGCGGACACCTGACCAACGCCGCCGCACAACTTGATACGGACTCCGTCAGCGAGGCGCTTGCCAGGCTGAAGGAGACCATCAGTGAAATGACAGAAGGGGGAACCGAAGAATGAAAGTAATCTTCCTCAAAGACGTAAAAGGCAAAGCAAAAAAAGGCGAAATCAAAGAAGTTTCCGTCGGATATGCACAGAACTTCCTGTTCAAGAACAACGTAGCCGTCGAAGCCACGCCTGCAAACCTGAGCAAGCTGGATGGACAGAAAAAGCGCGCCGAGAAGGATGCCGCGCAGGAACTGGCCGAAGCAAAAGAATTGCAGGAAAAACTGGAGCAGATGACTGTCGAACTCAAGGCGAAGTCCGGGGAGGGCGGCCGGCTGTTCGGCTCGATCACATCGAAGCAAATTGCATCGGCACTGGAGAAGCAGCAGGGCATCAAAATCGACAAGCGGAAGATGGACCTGCCGGATGCGATCCGTTCGCTCGGCTATACCAACGTTCCGATCAAGCTCCATTCGGACGTCACCGCGACGCTCAAGGTGCATGTGACGGAAGAATAAGGAGAGAACGGAATGGAACAGCAGTTTGACCGCATCCCGCCGCACAGCAACGAAGCCGAACAGTCGGTAATCGGGGCGATTTTCCTCGAACCGCAGGCACTCATCACGGCGGCGGAGACGCTTGTGCCGGAGGATTTCTACCGGGTATCCCACCAGAAAATCTTCCGGACGATGGTGACACTCAGCGATCGCGGTGAAGCGATTGACGTCGTTACCGTCACCGAGGAGCTTTCGGCGAAAAAAGAGCTGGAGGACGTCGGCGGCATCTCCTACCTCACGGAGATCGCCAATGCCGTACCGACGGCGGCGAACGTCGCGTATTACGCGAAAATCGTCGAGGAGAAGGCGCTTCTCCGGAGGCTGATCCGGACCGCGACGGGCATCGTCGAAGACGGCTTCACCCGTGAGGATGAGGTCGATGCGGTGCTTGCCGAGGCAGAGAAGAAGATGATGGAGGTTGCCAGCCGCAAGAATGCGGGCGACTTCAAACACATCAAGGATGTCCTCGTCCAGACGTACGACAATATTGAACTGCTTCATACACGCAAAGGCGAGGTCACCGGTATCCCGACAGGATTCCGTGACCTCGACCACATTACGGCAGGCTTCCAGCGCAACGACCTGATTATCGTCGCGGCGCGGCCGTCCGTCGGGAAAACGGCCTTCGCCCTGAACGTATCACAGAACGTTGCGACGAAGGCCGGCGAGAACGTGGCCATCTTCAGCCTCGAGATGGGCGCCGACCAGCTCGTCATGCGGATGCTCTGCGCCGAAGGCAACATTGATGCGCAGGTGCTCCGGACCGGTGCACTGGAAGCCGAAGACTGGCGCAAACTCACGATGGCGATGGGCAGTTTGTCGAACGCAGGGATCTACATCGACGATACACCGGGCATCCGGGTCAGCGAAATCCGTGCCAAATGCCGCCGGCTCAAGCAAGAGCACGGCCTCGGAATGATTATGATTGACTATCTCCAGCTGATCCAGGGCAGCGGCAAACCCGGCGAGAACCGCCAGCAGGAAGTCTCGGAAATCTCCCGCTCACTCAAAGGGCTCGCCCGTGAGCTTGAGGTCCCGGTCATCGCCCTGTCGCAGCTGTCCCGTGGTGTCGAACAGCGCCAGGACAAACGTCCGATGATGTCTGACCTTCGGGAATCGGGTTCGATTGAGCAGGATGCCGATATCGTCTCATTTCTCTACCGCGAGGACTATTACGACAAAGAGACCGAAGACCAGAACATGATTGAAATCATTGTCGCGAAGCAGCGGAACGGCCCGACCGGCACAGTAAAGCTTGCATTCGTGAAGGAATACAACAAATTTGTCAATGTTGACTGGAGCCAGCACGAGGCGCCGCCGGCATGACTTTTAAAACCCGAACGTTCGATGCTAGAGTGCATCCATGCGTTCGGTTTTTTCTTGACCCGATACCGGATCACTGATACACTATATCTGTTTGAAATCGGACGTGAACAACAGGCCGTCCATCGGAGGTGCAGATCTATGCCATCAGTGGTGGTAGTCGGAACGCAATGGGGAGACGAAGGAAAAGGGAAGATCACCGACTTCCTTTCGGAAAACTCGGAGGTCATCTCCCGCTATCAGGGCGGAAACAACGCAGGCCATACGATCATTTTCGGCGGGGAGACATATAAGCTTCACCTGATTCCGTCGGGAATTTTCTATAAGGATAAAATTTCGGTCATCGGCAACGGTATGGTCGTTGATCCGAAGGCGCTTGTCACCGAGCTGGAAGGGCTCCATGCACGCGGGGTTGAGACGGACAATCTCCGCATCTCGAACCGTGCGCACGTCATCCTGCCCTACCACATCAAGCTGGATGAAGTCGAGGAACTCCGCAAGGGCGAGAATAAGATCGGCACGACAGGCAAGGGCATCGGCCCGGCCTATATGGACAAGGCCGGACGGATCGGCATCCGGATTGCCGACCTCCTTGACAAGGAAGTGTTCGAGGAAAAGCTCAACCGCAATCTAAAGGAGAAAAACCGCCTGCTTGAGAAGTTCTATGAGACGGAAGGCTTCAAGGCTGAAGACATCCTCGATGAATACTACGAGTATGGGCAGAAGATCGCACAGTATGTGACGGATACATCCAAAGTGCTGAACGACGCACTGGATGAGGGCCGCCGTGTGCTGTTTGAAGGTGCACAAGGCGTCATGCTGGACATCGACCAGGGGACGTACCCGTTCGTCACGTCGTCCAACCCGGTTGCGGGCGGTGTCACAATCGGTGCGGGCGTCGGCCCGACGAAGATCGACCACGTCGTCGGCGTCTGCAAGGCCTACACTTCCCGTGTCGGAGACGGACCGTTTCCGACGGAGCTGTTCGACGAAACCGGTGACCGCATCCGTGAAGTGGGCAAGGAATACGGTACAACCACGGGCCGCCCTCGCCGCATCGGATGGTTTGACAGCGTTGTCGTCCGCCATGCGCGCCGCGTGAGCGGGCTAACCGATCTGACGGTCAATTCCATTGACGTACTGTCGGGTCTCGAGACAGTCAAAATCTGCACGGCCTACCGGTATAAGGGCGAGCTGATCACCGAGTATCCGGCGAACCTTCGTGTGCTGGACGACTGCGAGCCGGTTTATGAAGAGATGCCGGGCTGGAGTGAAGACATCACAGGTGTCCGCTCCCTCGACGAACTGCCGGATAATGCACGCCATTATCTGGAGCGGATTGCCCAGCTGACGGGCGTCCAGATCTCCATTTTCTCGGTTGGACCCGACCGCACACAGACCAATATTATCAAGAGCGTCTGGCGCTAAGCCGATGCTTCCTGCCACTCTTCCATCTGGGAGGGTGGTTTTTTGATGTCTGCAAGCATGATTGCTCATGAAATTCCTTTCCTTTTTCTGTGTTTTATCAGCTGTCACACCTGTCATATTGCTGAAATAATAAACGAATATTTTGGTATGTCCGCTGGGTATTGGGTCCCATTTTACAGTTGCATTACAAACGTCCCACACTCCTTGTACCTATATATATGAACTGTTAAAGTGGCTGAGGCTGAGTATATAAATAATGAGATATAGATAGAGAAACACAGAAAGGACAAAGAAATAAGATGCAAGGAAGCACAGATAATTCTAACTTAAGTTCTCCATCTTCTGGACAAAAGAGGCAGGGTAAATTCAGGAAGGTTTCGTTGGCTATACTTATGGGTTCCCTGCTTTTCACCGGAACGGGTTTCGCAAAGGAAGGTCTTCGTGATCAGTACCATGTTTATGAAGATGGCGAATACATCGGGACAGTCAAGAGTCCGGAAGTCGTCGACCATGCGGTGGATGAGAAAAAAGCCGAGGCGGAGGCTGCCCATGAAGACCTTGAACTCGTCGTTGGCCGTGAGCTTTCCGTCGTAAAAGAGAAAGTATTTGGAAGCAATGACTCTGCCGACGAGGAATCTGTAAAGGAAATGATGGACGAAGCACTCACCGTCGAAGCGAAGTCTCTCGCTGTCCAGGTAGGCGGAGACACCCTGTTCCACCTGAAGGATGCGGAGGCATTCAACCGGGTGATCCGGGGCGTCAAGCTGACGCATATGACCGAGGAAGAACTGGCGGCTTATGAAGCAGCACAGGAAGCCGGTGAATTCCCTGAGCCTGAAGCAGGCAAGACACAGGTGACCCACCTTTCCCTGAAGGCGGACCTGCAGGCAAAAGAAGTTTATACCGCTCCGGAGAACATTAAGACGGATGAAGATGCACTCGCACTCCTGCTTTCCGGAAAGCCTGTCGAACGTGACTATACCGCTGAGGAAGGTGACACGCCGGAGACCGTCGCAAAGTCGCATGGCATGAGCGTGGAACGGCTCCAAGAGCTGAATGACGGGATGGGCGGACAGACGGAACTGGATGCCGGAAGTACGGTAAAGGTCCTCGTCGAGGAACCCTACGTGGAAGTCTCTGTCACACGGAAGCAACGTGAAGCTTCTCCAATCGCACACCAGAAAGTTACAAAGAACGATCGTTCCATTCTCAAGGGTGAGAAGAAAGTTGCACGGTCAGGGAAAGACGGCAGGAAAGAGAAGCTGTCTGTCACGGAAACCGTAAACGGGGAGAAAGTATCCGAGAAGGTGCTGGAAGACGAGGTGGTCGAAGAGCCGGTTGACGAACTCATCCTGAACGGTACGAAAGTCGTGCAGGGCGCAGCGACGGGCCAATTCGCCTGGCCGGCGCAGGGCGGCTATATCTCGAGCAAGAAGGGACCGCGATGGGGCCGCCAGCACAATGGCATCGACATTGCCCGCCCCAGCGGGGAAGCGATCCTGGCTGCTGATGCGGGAACCGTCACCGAGACGGGTCCTTTAGGAGGATTCGGCAACCGGGTCGTGGTCGATCATGGGAATGGTTATACGACGCTGTATGCCCACCTTGAATCAATCAGTGTCAAGCCGGGGCAGAAACTTGCTCAGGGCCAGAAGCTAGGCGTGATGGGCAACACCGGAAACTCCACCGGCGTGCATCTGCACTTTGAAGTGCGCAAGAACGGACAGCTGATCGACCCGCTCACAGTAGTGAGCAAGTAAACGAATCATGAAGATAGGACGGCAGCCCGCGGGCTTGCCGTCCTTTTTGATTGCTGCATTTCCGGCATTTCCTCGGGAAATATGTCGTCCGGAGGCGATTATTGCCCGGGAAATGAACCCATTATTTCCCGGGTTCGACACTTCCCACCGCAGTGCCGTGAAATCTTTTTTCCGGACATTAAATAGGTTGAGACCTAATCTCACAAAGGTGCGGAACTTGCAAACTCGTGATAGCATAAGGGAAACAGGATCGAACCTGATAAGAAGAAGGGAAGACCAGCATGGACAAGACGATTCTTGTAGTGGACGATGAAAAACCGATTGCGGACATCCTCCAGTTTAATCTAAAAAAAGAAGGCTACAACGTCATCACGGCATACGACGGCGAAGAGGCCCTGGAGCTTGTTGAAGAGACTGTCCCGGACCTGGCGCTGCTCGATATCATGCTCCCGAAAAAGGATGGCATGGAAGTTTGCCGGGAGCTGCGAAAGAAATATGATTTTCCGATCATCATGCTGACAGCGAAAGATTCAGAGATTGACAAAGTTCTCGGTTTGGAGCTTGGAGCGGATGACTATGTCACCAAACCTTTCAGTACGCGCGAACTGATCGCGCGCGTGAAGGCCAACATGCGCCGCCACCAGGCTGCGCCGGCTGAGGCGGAAGAGGAAGTGTCCAACGACATCACCGTCGGCAATCTGACGATCCAGCCGGATGCCTACCTCGTCCAGAAACGCGGTGAGCAGATCGAGCTCACCCACAGGGAATTCGAACTGCTCCATTATTTGTCCAAACATATCGGCCAGGTAATGACGCGAGAGCACTTGCTCCAGACCGTATGGGGCTATGACTACTTCGGCGATGTGCGGACGGTCGACGTGACGATCCGCCGCCTGCGCGAGAAGATCGAAGACAATCCGAGCCATCCGGCATGGATCGTAACCAGACGCGGCGTCGGATACTACCTGCGCAATCCGGAACAGGAGTAACGTCTGATGCGGAAAGTCGGCTTTTTCCGGTCCATCCATCTGAAGTTCGTCCTGATGTACGTTCTTCTCATCCTGATCGCCATGCAGATCATCGGCATCTACTTTGCCCAGGAACTTGAGAAGACCCTGAAGGAAAACTTCCAGGCATCCATCGAGGACCGGGTGAACATTCTGGAATTCAGCATCAGGGAGGAAATGACGCGGCTGAGGACAGAGGAAGACCCGTCAATCGAAGTGAGTCTAGGGACTGTCCTTTCCCAATTTTCATCAGATGACATCATCGAAGTGAGGATCATCGACCCCAAGACGCAGATTCTCGCCACATCCGAGTATGAAAATCAGCACCTGGTCAACCAGCGCACGATGGACGAACTTGTCCGGAAATCGATCCAGTCCAGCACCTCGTTCGAGAGTACCTTCCTGAATGAGTCGCAACGCCGGATCTGGGTGCTTGCGAAACCGATCATTTCCGGAGGTGAAGTGATTGCGGTCCTGCATATTCAGTCGAACATTGAGAAGGTATACAGTCAGATCAACGAAATCAACCAGATTCTTGCCGGCGGTACGGCGTTCTCCCTGGGAATCACCGTCATTCTGGGGATCCTCATCGCACAGACCATTACCCGTCCGATTGCCGACATGACGAAGCAGGCGAGCGCCATGGCAAAAGGAAACTTTGCCCGGAAGGTCCGGGTGTACGGGCAGGATGAGATCGGCGATCTGGCAAAGGCATTCAACCACCTGACGACCCGCCTTCAGGAGGCGCAATCATCGACTGAATCCGAGCGGAGGAAGCTGGCTTCGGTCCTCTCCAACATGACGGACGGCGTCATCTCGACTGACCGGAAGGGCCGAATCATCCTGATCAACGACACGGCGCTCGGCATGCTGGGCATCCCCCGCGAGCATGTTCTGAACCGTCCCGTGCCGGCCGTGCTCGGCCTTGAGCAGGATCATACTTTCGAGGACCTTGTCGATATGCAGGGACCGGTCACAATCGACTTCAGCGATGAGGATCGGCCTTATATCCTGCGGGCGAACTTCTCGGTCATCCAGAAGGAGACCGGGTTTGTAAACGGGCTGATTGTCGTCCTGCACGACATCACCGAGCAGGAAAAGATCGAGATGGAGCGCCGGGAATTCGTCTCGAATGTCAGCCATGAGCTCCGCACGCCGCTCACATCGATGAGGAGCTATCTTGAGGCGCTGGCGGATGGCGCATGGAAGGATGAGGAGATCGCGCCTTCCTTCCTGCATGTCACACAGACCGAGACGGAGCGGATGATCCGTCTCGTCACGGATCTCCTCCAGCTGTCGCGGATGGACAGCAGGGAATACGAGCTGAACACCGATATTGTGGACTTCGTGAAATTCTTCCACCGGATCATTGACCGGTTTGAACTGATGAAATCAAAGGATGTGGAGCTGATCCGGCTCATTCCGCCCGGTCCGCTTTATACGGAGCTCGATATGGACAAGATGACCCAGGTCATCGACAACATCATCTCCAACGCCCTGAAGTACTCCCCGGACGGCGGCAATGTCCGGTTTACCGTTCAGGCAGAGGATGACCATATCAAAATAGCGGTTGCCGATGAAGGGATGGGCATTCCGGAAGCAAATGTGAATCGGATTTTCGAGCGGTTTTACCGTGCGGACAAAGCCCGCTCGCGTGCGATGGGCGGAACCGGTCTCGGGCTGGCCATCGCCAAGGAAATGATCCAGGCACACGGCGGCCTCATCTGGGCGGAGAGTGAGGAAGGCAAGGGGACAACCATCTTCTTCACGCTTCCTTTTGAGGTTGTAGAGGCGGGTGAATGGGATTGAAATATGTAGAGCAAATCAAATCGGCAGTCCTCATTCTCCTCATTTTCCTCAGCATCACGCTGACATTCTCAATCTGGACATTCCGGCCCAATTACGAGCCGATCGAACAGGCACCGACGTCCGATATCATCATCGATGAGGATAAACAGAAACTCGGCGACGTGATTCTTCCCTATAAGATGATCGCCATTTCCGAAAATGATCTGTCCGGAACAACGGACAGGGAGGATATCGAGTCGCTGATGGACTTCATGAAAACATGGTCGTTCCAGAACCTGACGGAGGCTGACAAGGAAATCACCGAGGATGAGGCGAACAGCATCATCAGCCAGCCTGACACTGTCACCCTCTTTTTCCGGTCCCTTATTCCGTTCGGGGTCGTGGATAATCTGTTCCGGTTCAGTGATTCGGTGACGACCGAAGCCAGCTTCAGCCAGATTGTCATCGAAACCCAATCGGACAGCGGCCTTGTTCACTTTATCGGAAAAGACGGCGGACGCAGATTTACAGCCCATGCGACAGGCGTCGAACCCGACCGGTTGAACAACCTGCTGGCAGAAGCAAAAGAAATTGAACCGTATGCCGCAGTTGAGCGGGAAAAGGCCCGGACCCTTTATCTTCCTTCAGCAAGCAGATCTGTCAGTAATATGACCTTTTTCCAGCAGGATGTTAGCCCTGACGACTTCGCGGATGCGCTGTTTATCGACAAGAGCCTTGTCCAGCGGGAGCGGATGGGTGAACATTCGGAAAGGTACCACGATACCCATCACCAGATGATTGTTAACACACAGATGAAGACGTTGAAGTTTACGGATATGAAAGTGAGAAGCAGCAACGAGGGTGTTTCCATCCCGAGTGAACTCCTTCTGGACAGTCTTGACTTTGTCAACGAACATGGCGGCTGGACCAATGACTTCGTTCTTTCCTCCATAGATCCGATTCGCAATCAGATTAAGTATCAGATGGAGATCAGAGGATATCCCGTCTTCAGTGACTTCACGTTTACGGAAATCACGCAGATTTGGGCCAGCGGCCGGATAGCCAACTACGCACGGCCCTATTACCAGCTGGGCGATCCGCTCCCGGAGAATGCTGAAAAAAGGCTGCCGGCCGGGACGGATGTGGTGGAGGAACTCCGCACAGACCCGGAAGTCGACTTGAATGAGGTGAGTGACATTGTCCGCGGATACGCTCTCCGGAGGGATGATGACAACAACCTGTATATCCTGGAACCGGCATGGTTCTATGAGGAGA
The DNA here is from genome assembly GCF_001619585.1 of Bhargavaea cecembensis. Classification (GTDB taxonomy): domain Bacteria; phylum Bacillota; class Bacilli; order Bacillales_A; family Planococcaceae; genus Bhargavaea; species Bhargavaea cecembensis_A. Next base: position 591,334 of record NZ_LQNT01000011.1, on the reverse strand, counting down.
ACGAGGAATGGTATTCCGTAAAGAAAGCCGGAACGGGAGGTGGCATGGGTGGACTGGAGTAAGACAAAGACGATGTTCATCGTCGTGTTCGCCATCCTGAACATCTTCCTGTTCTCGCTGTATATGGAACGGACCAACTTCTTCGAGAATCTCCAGGTTTACGGTGAAACCAGCATCGAAGACCGGTTGAAAGGAGATGACATCACCTACGGAAAACTTCCGGAGATCAAGGAAGCCTCATATATATCCGGCGAGCTGAAGCCTGTCAGCCCTACAGAACTGAGGGAATTGACCGGCCAGACAGCCAAAATTGAGGATGAACACACACTCATTTCAGTGCTTGAGGAGCCGTTCAGCCTGGAAACCAGCGATGGTAAACTGGACTTTGACGATTTCCTGGAAGGGTACGTGATGGACAGCCAGGATTACACGCTATGGGAAGTGGATGAGGAAGACCGGACTGCAACTTTCTTCCAGAAAGTCAACGGCAGCACAATCTTTTATAATGAAGATTCGACACTGACCGTGCATTGGAATGCAGACAGGGAGGCCATCCGATACGAGCAGAATATGCTTTACAAGCTGAGGGAAATCAATGAGAAGAAAGCCCTCAATGCCCCTCTACAGGCAATCGGCGCATTATCCCGGTCCGCAGATCTGAAGCCGGGTTCCGACATCAAGGAAGTGAAGTTGGGCTACTCCCCGCTCCTGCAGCTTACCCAGAAGCAGGTACTGGTACCGACCTGGCATATTCATGTACAATTGGACGATGGGACTTCCACCGACCACTTTGTCAACGCGGTGGATAATAAAATTTTGGACAAACTTTCCGAACCAGTCACCGAAGAAGAAGAACAGTAGGAGGCCGAAACGTGAGATTTAGTGTATTGGCCAGCGGCAGTACGGGCAATTCCATTTATATAGAAAACGACGAGCATGCTTTCCTCGTGGATGCAGGGCTGAGTGCCAAGAAGCTCGAGGGGCTCCTCGGGGGCATCGGCCGCAGCATGAAGCAGGTGGACGGCATATTCGTCACACATGAACACAGCGACCATATCAGAGGGCTGGGCGTAGCGGCCAGGAAGTACGGGATGCCGATCTATGCAAACGACAAGACATGGAAGGCGATGGACGGCCTGGTCGGCGAGATTCCGGTCGGCCAGCGGTTCACCTTCGACATGGAGACGGTGAAGTCGTTCGGCAGTCTTGATATCCAGTCGTTCGCAGTTTCGCACGACGCCGCTGACCCGATGTTTTATGTGTTCCATGACAGCGGCCGCAAACTTGCCCTTATTACAGACACCGGCTATGTAAGTGATCGGATGAAAGGTTGGATTTCCGGAGCGGACGCATTCGTCTTTGAAAGCAACCATGACGTCGGCATGCTCCAGATGGGCCGCTATCCGTGGAACGTCAAGCGGCGCATCCTGAGCGACGTCGGCCACGTGTCGAATGAGGACGCAGCGGTCGCAATGAGCGAAGTGGTGGACCAGAAGGAGACCCGCATCTACCTTTCCCACCTGTCGAAAGACAATAATATGAAAGACCTCGCGAGACTGAGTGTTTCGCAGACACTCGAAACGTGCGGCATCCGCCCCGGCGAATTTGTGCATCTGTATGACACTGATGCCGAAGCACCGACCGAGCTCGTAATGGTCTGAACCGAAATCCGTCCCCATGGTGGGACGGGTTTTTTGTTTTTCAAGAGACACAGCGAAACCCGGCTGTGTTCAAATTCCGCCAATCGGGTAGATTAATCCGTATATGCTGTTTTCATGAAGAAAGGATGGATCGGATGGTCAGATTGGAACCCGGAAGACGGAGGCTGCGTTTTGCGGGCACAGCCGGCATTCTGTCGGCTGCGCTGCTCCTGCAAGGTTGTCTCTCCTCTGGACAGCAAGCGGAAGGGGAGAAAAACAATGTGAATACCGCCGCCGATGCGGAAGCGGCAAAGGATGGAAACGGGAAGGGCAACGATGCGGCTTACACGGCGCTTGAGCTCCAGGATGGCATCGTCGGAGCGGTTGATGAGGCATCCGCCGCTGTCGTGGGTGTGACCAATCTCCAGACCGCCGGAAACTACTGGACAGGCTCAGAAGAGACCGTTCCGGCCGGTGTCGGATCGGGCGTGATCTACAAGCGGGAAGAGGGCAAAGCGTACGTTGTGACGAACAACCATGTCGTTGAGGGCGCCTCACAGCTTGAAATCACTCTGGAAGACGGCACGAAAGTTCCTGCCAGACTGCTTGGCGCAGACATCTGGACTGATCTGGCAGTTGTTGAAATAGATGACGCAGACGTACAGGATGTCATTGAATTCGGGGACTCAGACGAACTGAAACGGGGGCAGACGGCAATCGCCATCGGCAACCCGCTCGGTCTCGGATTTTCTGGTTCGGTGACGGTAGGCGTCATCTCAGGGAAGGAGCGGTCCATACCGGTCGATCTGAACGGAGACCAGTCGGTCGACTGGAATGCAGAAGTCCTGCAGACCGACGCCGCCATCAACCCTGGCAACTCGGGAGGCGCGCTTGTCGACCTGAATGGACTGCTGATCGGGATCAACTCGATGAAAATTGCCGAAGCATCGGTCGAAGGGATCGGATTGGCCATTCCGATCAATTCCGCTATTCCGATCATTGAGGATCTGGAGCAGTACGGAGAGGTCCGCCGTCCGCAAATGGGCGTCACTCTGTTTGATCTGATGGATATTCCGGCAGTGTATCAGCAACAGGAACTGAACCTTCCGAAGGATGTTACAGAAGGTGTGGTCGTGGACCAGGTGGCACGGGGTTCCGCGGCACAGGAAGCCGGACTCCGCCAGTATGATGTGATCACGGCGATGGATGGAGAGCCCATTGCGGATTTGATCGGTTTGAGGAAGTACTTGTATAATGAGGTGAAAGAGGGCGACACGGTCATGCTCGAGGTGTATCGGGACGGTAAATCCACAAATATTGAGATTAAATTCTAGCAACTTGCAACTAAATAACTGAAATTTTGTTCTAGTGTTACAAATATAACTATCCACAAGGGGCAGCACGGTGAGATTTTAACCGGCTGCCTGTGTTTTTGAAAGGAATAATTGCAATTGTCCACCAATGTGGATAACTAATTGCAAATGTTTATAACTTTCTGGAGCGGAGAAGGAGGGATTTGAATGGAAACTGTCACGAAAAAAGCGTGTGAAACCCACGTATACCGGGCTTTGGACGAAGTGACTGCCGAAACTGCAGCCTTCCCGATTATGGAAACTCTCAACAAAGCAGAGGAGTTATCCACAACCTGCGACTATTGCCCACAGGCTGCAATATATGTGGTGTCGAACATGCAGTCGCCCCCCATATCTTGATTTCACCTGTGGATATGTGCATAATTCCTGTGAACAACCGATTTGATAAAGGTGGACAACCTGTGAATATTACAATTGTTACAGTCGGAAAACTCAAAGAAAAGTATCTGAAAATGGGCATCGAGGAATACGAAAAACGGCTTCGCCCTTACGCAAAAATCCAGCTGACAGAAGTACCGGACGAAAAAGCACCCGAGCAGCTGAGTGACGCGGAGATGGAAATGGTGAAGAAAAAAGAGGGAGAGCGGATTCTGTCGAAGATTTCCGCTGATGCTCATGTGATCGCTCTCGCCATCGAAGGCAAACAGCGGTCATCGGAAGAGCTCGCGGCAAACCTGGAATCCCTGATGACATACGGAAAGAGCAAGGTCGTATTTGTCATCGGCGGATCCCTCGGCCTGCATGCAGATGTACTGAAGCGAGCCGACGAGAAGCTGAGCTTCTCCAAGATGACCTTCCCACACCAGCTGATGAAGCTGGTATTAATGGAGCAGATCTACAGGTCATTCCGGATTATGAAGAATGAGCCATACCATAAATAAGCAGCCGATTTATGAAAATAAACCCAAAGCCGTAAACGTTGATTACAAATAATAACCCTGTTATATTTAGTTTGAATTTAAGATATTAAAAAAAGGTGGAGATATACATGAAAGGTTGGCAATTCACTAAAACACATGAACCGCTCAAACTCGTAGAACAAGAAGATCCGAAAGCGGCACCAGGACGTGTAGTGATTGATACGAAGGCAGTAGGATTATGCCATTCTGATGTTGGTTCTCTGGAGGATGAGGGCTGGATGGCATTGATGGATGCACCAGTCATTATGGGCCATGAGAATGCCGGCGTCATATCTGAAGTAGGCGAAGGTGTTACCGATTTTAAGGTAGGAGATCGTGTCGCGATTTGCCCGACCGGACCATCCAGAACAGCTCCAGGATATGCTTATGACGGTGGTTTCGGGACCAAAATTCATGCGCCTGCAGAGGATCTGGTCCGTGTTCCAGATGAACTTTCCATGGAAATGGCCGCTTCAGCGACGGATGCGGGAATGACTTCATACTCTGCTTTGTTTAATGTAGGACAAGCAAAACCTGGCATGAACATTGCCTTAATTGGTATTGGCGGACTGGGTCAATTCGCACTGCAAGCGGCTGTAGCTAAAGGAATCAAGAACATTTACGCAGCCGATGTGAGTGAGAAAGCGCGTGAACTGGCCAAGGAAATCGGGGCAGCGGAAGTGGTATCCGATATTAAAGATCTGGCAGACAAAGACTTGGACCTGATTGTGGATTACGCAGGGTTTGGAGTGACCACTTCTGATGCATTGGAAGTTGTGAAACCAGGCGGAACGGTTGTATTGGTAGGTATGGGGAAACTGGAAACGACCATCAATACGACTTCATTTATCACAGGCGCCAAGAGATTGCTGGCGAATGTGGGCGGGACACCTCAGGACATCGCGGAAATTTATGAACTGATGGCTGCAGGCAAACTGAACCCGAAATTAACGAAGATTAAATTTGAAAATATTCCTGAAGGCATTGAGAAACTAAAAGCCGGAGAAGTACAAGGCCGTTTGGTAGCCGTGTATGATGGGGATGAATAATAGGTAATTCCATTAAAGTCTCATGAGATTTGCTCATGAGACTTTTAATTTCCCAAGGTGTAATGCCATACTAAAGAGGACAGATTCTGCTCATTTGAATGGAACACTTTATGCCAAAATAACCGAGCCTAGGCGGTCAAAAAGGATGTGGATTTGATGCGATATAACAAAACCGTCATGACAAAACTGATTAACCAGCACCGCGAATTGCATGATGAGATGAAGAAGATCAAAGTCGAAATGGGCCTGGAGAAGAATTTGGCCATTAAAGCGCTGTACCATTCAGCCGTCGCTGATGATGGTCCATATATGAAGGAATACCAAGCTTTAGATCGCCTGCACGGGGAATAACGACAGGCAACAAAATGAAATGATCATCGGATTTGTCCTGTTCCTGGACAAGTATCCGATGATCATTTTTGTTCTGTGGTCATTACCACTCTTTAGGCTCGTAGTTTAACTCTCTAAATAACGCGGTCCGTTCTTTTTTGGAAAGATCTCTCCATTGTCCCGGAGGAAGATTCCCGAGATGGATATTCATGATCCGGATTCTCTGCAGCCGGTACACTTCGTAGCCCAGTGCCTCGCACATGCGGCGGATCTGCCGGTTCAGGCCTTGTGTCAGGATGATTTTAAAATCATGCTTTGATAATTGTTCGGTCTTGCAGGGAAGTGTTTTTGTTCCCAATATCTTTACGCCCTCTTCCATGTTCTTTAGGAATTCAGGAGTGATCGGCCGATCTACCGATACAATATATTCTTTTTCATGTCTGTTCTCGGAACGGAGGATTTCATTGACGATATCCCCATCATTCGTAAGGAGGATCAGGCCCTCGGAATCCTTATCGAGGCGCCCGATGTTAAAGACTCTCAATGGATGGTTGACCAGATCGACAATATTTCCTTTTACGTTTTTTTCTGTAGTGCTTGTAATGCCTACAGGCTTATTTAGGGCAATATAGACATTGTTCCTGGCGACACGGATGGGGTTCCCATCTACCCGGACATCGTCACCGGGTTCGACTTGGGTGCCGATCGATACACGTTTGCCGTTGATCGTCACCCGCCCTTCTTCGATGAGTTTATCAGCACCGCGTCTGGAGGCCTTTCCCGATTCACTGATGAATTTATTGATCCGCATGTATGCACGTCCTTAATCGGAGGATTGTTTGGTTTGATGCTTACTATACTTTGTTTTACGGGTGAATCACAAATTTTCATTACGAAGATGTCCCGGGAGCCGGCTTGAAAATGGATCAGGCAACCCGTCTCCCTATGCCGGAGTGTCGGATGAAGAACACGCGGGCAGCAGAATGACGGCGATGTTTTCAGTTGGGCTGTGAGAAAGATGGAAATGAACCGTACCAATGCTTCAAATAAAGATGACAATTTAAGTACGTCTTTATGATTAAATATGTATTAAAAATGGGTTTTGGTAAAGGATAAATACGAATCAGGAAGGAGGATGTAAAGTATGAGTGTGCTTTCACGGATTGCGCTGGCTCTCCTCATCATCGGTGGCCTTAACTGGGGATTGATCGGGTTTTTCCAGTTTGATTTAGTGGCATCCCTATTTGGAGGTCAAGATGCATTCTTGTCCAGGGTCGTCTATGGTCTTGTCGGAATTAGTGCCCTGGTCTGTATTGGTTTGTTGTTTAAGCCGAGCGAAGAAATTGACACCGTGGTTACCAGTGACCGGCCATCAAGAATCTCCAATCAGGATTTACGCACAGAATTCGGTGAAGAGCCCGATTTCAGTAAAGAGCGGGATAATGAGTTAAAAAAGGACAACCGCAACAACGATGGATTGTAATCATAGACACTGCCTGGCTTCGCGCAGAATTTAAGCTACGTCCGCTTGAGTACGATCTCATCGGCTTTCATCCGTATCATATGGATGAAAGCCTTTTCTATTCTGTACAGTTGAATGCTATTTCACGCATGGTGTTCCTTATTTGGCCAATGAGGCCTCATTACATATGCAAAAAAGGTATAATTGTACCGGTATGCAATCTGCAGTAAATAGGAAGGTCTACTGTCGAATTATGTTATAATGAAGATTAAGAATAAACCTAAATGTGTTCCCGGCCGGTGCTTCACCGGAGCGGGAGCTCTGATAGTAAATCATAAATCCAGGGGATAAGGAAGGTTGTCATGAGCAGCATGCAAAAGCAAACAGATGTGATTTTGATCGGTGCCGGTATCATGAGCGCGACTTTGGGATCCTTGCTGAAAGAGCTCTCGCCGGATATGAAGATCAAAGTATTCGAGAAACTTGATAAGCCGGGGGAAGAAAGCTCCAACGAATGGAATAACGCGGGCACAGGCCACTCTGCGCTGTGCGAGCTGAACTATACACCCCAGAAAGAAGACGGCACGGTCGATACGAAGAAAGCCATTCGTGTAAACGAACAGTTCCAGCTTTCCCGTCAGTTCTGGGCCCACCTGGTCAAAAACAATCTGATTCAGGACCCGGAGAATTTCATCATGCCGCTTCCGCATATCTCCTTTGTGGAAGGCGAGGACAATGTCACGTTCCTGAAAAAGCGTTTTGAAGCGCTATCCGACAATCCGCTGTTCGGGGGGATGGAGTTCAGCGACTCTCCGGAGACACTGAAGGAATGGATTCCTCTGATGATGGAAGGCCGTAATGTTGACGAGCCAATCGCGGCGACGAAAATCGACTCCGGGACAGACGTCAACTTCGGCGAACTGACACGCGTCCTCTTCGAACACCTGCAGCGTCAGGAAGTTTCGGTGGACTATCGTCACAGTGTCGAAGACATTCGGCGCTCCGGCGACAAGTGGGAAGTGAAAGTCCGTGATCTCGACGGCAACAAGCTGGAGTACCACACAGCGAAGTTCGTCTTTATCGGCGCGGGCGGCGGCAGCCTTCACCTGCTCCAAAAAACGGGCATTCCGGAATCCAAGCATATCGGCGGTTTCCCGGTCAGCGGACTGTTCCTCGTCTGCAACAACCCGGAAGTCATCGAGCAACACCGTTCGAAAGTATACGGCAAGGCGAAGGTCGGCGCACCGCCGATGTCGGTGCCTCACCTCGACACCCGCTATATCGACGGCAAGCGTTCCCTTCTCTTCGGCCCATATGCAGGCTTCTCGCCGAAGTTCCTGAAGACGGGTTCTTATCTGGACCTGATCAAGTCCGTGAAGCCGAATAACCTGCTGACGATGCTGTCCGCAGGCGCGAAGGAAATGAAACTGACCAAGTACCTGATCGAGCAGCTGATGCTGAACCAGGAACAGCGCGTTGACGTGCTGCGTGAATTCATCCCGAGTGCGAAAAGCGAAGACTGGGATGTCGTCATCGCAGGCCAGCGCGTCCAGGTCATCAAAGATACCGAGCAGGGCGGCAAGGGCACACTCCAGTTCGGTACGGAAGTCGTGACGGCCCAGGACGGCTCTGTTGCGGCGCTTCTCGGCGCATCACCGGGCGCGTCCACCGCCGTTCATGTCATGCTCGAGATTCTCGAGAAATGCTTCCCTGAGCAGTACGGTGACTGGGAGCCGAAGATCAAGGAAATGGTTCCTTCCTACGGCACCTCCCTCTCCGAAAACCCTGAACTCTTCGAGAAAATTCATTCCGAGACTGCAGAAGTGCTCGGCCTGAACGAAAGCGAAAAAGAGCCAGTCCATAGCTGATGCGAAAAGAGCGCCGTCCCAAGTGGGACGGCGCTCTCTGTTTATTTGAATGCAGGGACTTTCTTGAGTGCGATGCAGACCGGGATGGCGACAATCAGGCCGACTACGTTCTGGGTGATGTTGCCCGGAATCGAAGCTGCCGGAATGATCCAGTTGCTGAACAGGACGGCTTCACACAGGTAGTACCCTGCCAGCATGAATGGCAGCGAGACAACTGCGGCGATGACGTTGAAAACCGTGCTCTTTCCTTCCCGGCCGCCAGACCAGGCGATTTTACCAACGATGTAGCCCTGCAGCCCCCGGGTAAGGAGGGAGAACGGTGCCCACAATGTCCATCCGGAAACCAGATCGAAGAGCGCCATGCCGACGCCCCCGGCAATGGCGCCCTTTTTTGGTCCGAACATGATTGAAGAAATGAAGAGCATGGCGGTGCCAAGGTGCACCAGGCCGCCGTTTGCCGTGATCGGCAGTTTGATATTAAGTAGCAGTGTCGTCATAAAGACAAGCGCAATCAGCATTCCGGTGATGATCATGTCGTATGTTTTATTCCGTGTGACGGAAACCGGATGAGTTTTCTGCATAATGACCCCTTCTCTTCTATATAAGATAAGACTTATCATACCGGTTGGCTGACTTATTAAAAGGTTCAATTTCATCTGAACTGAAGGGGTCAGTTGTGAAATAAGATAGCCGGGAACTACACAGGACACAACACAATGTTTTGTGCATTTCAAAGACGCCAGTCACCGGCGACTGATCGGGCAACAGAGAGAGGACCTGGAGTGGAAAACCGTATGATATCTCATAAACAAGACAGCTATCGTGTATTTCAAAAGACGGATCAAAGAAGAGGGGCCTGTCTTTTTTGTATGTTCGTAAATCCGTCTTTCTTATTAATGCGCAGGAGGACATATCCGTCTAATGTAACTATAAATAGGATAAGAAACTAATCTGTTTGGCAGATTCAAGTTCTTTTTCGGTCTGCCTTAAGACTCATCTCCAAAATAAGAACGCCGTTCTGCCGCCTTCCACAGGGCCTCTGTTAACTTTGTAAACTCCCTTCATATTTACATTAACAATCCCTTTACATCTGATTCATTTGTCCTCAACAACCCGTTGGTAAAGTAGGGACTGTAAACAAAACGACTACGACTAACAGGGGGAACAATTACATGAAAAGCTGGAAACACTATCTCGGACTCACAGTCGTCTCATCGGCTCTACTGCTTGGCGCATGCGGAAGCGACGCGGAAGATGATGCAGCAACTGAAGATGAAGCAACTGAAGAACAGGCAGCTGAAAGCGACACGGCAAGTGAATCTGCAGATCAGTCTTCTGAGGAAGCAGTTGAAGGCCAAGTTTCCGGCGATGGCTCGAGTACGGTCGCGCCGGTCATGGAAGCCCTCGTTGAAGAATATGCAGCAACAGGCACTGACGTCCAGGTAACGGTCGGCGTATCCGGTACGGGCGGCGGAATGGAGAAGTTCATCGCAGGCGAAACTGACTTCTCGAACGCATCCCGTGAGATCAAAGACGAAGAAAAGCAGAAGCTTGAAGAAGCAGGCGTTGACTATACGGAGTTCCTTCTGGCCTACGATGGCCTGACAGTAGTTGTCAACCCGGAAAACGACTGGGCAACAGAACTGACAGTCGAAGACCTCAAGAAGATCTGGGTGGAAGACGGCACAACCAAGAAATGGTCCGACATCAACCCTGAATGGCCTGAAGAAGAAATCGTCTTCTACTCCCCGGGTACAGATTCCGGTACGTATGACTACTTCAACGAAGTCATCCTTGAAGAAGAAGACATGGTCCAGGACGCAACACTCTCTGAAGACGACAACGTCCTCGTGCAAGGTGTACAAGGTGACAAGAACGCCATTGGCTTCTTCGGATACTCGTACTACGTAGCCAACCAGGATACCATCACAGCTGTAGCAATTGATGGGGTAGAGCCGTCGAACGAAACGATTGAATCCGGTGAATATTCTCCGCTTTCCCGTCCGCTCTACACTTATGTGAGCAACGAATCGCTCGAGAACGATGCAGCAACTTATGACTTCTTCGAATTCGCACTGGATAACGCTGGAGCGATGGCTGAAGCAGTCGGCTACGTCAGCCTCCCTCAGGAAGTGTCTGACGAACAGAAAGCAAAGCTGGAAGAATTCAAAAACTGAGCTTCATCTCTCTAATCTTTTGCAGAGTAAAATGAGCGGCATTCCGCTGCTCATTTCTTTCTGCTTTTCAAATAAATGGAGGTAAATGATGGTAAATCCGACTACCCGGGAACGGGCATCCGTACAGGAACTTATCGCCAAAGCGGGAAACAACAAACGAAAAAAAGTCATCGAGAAAATCATCCCGGTCATCCTCTTCCTGATTGCAGGCGTCTCTGTGCTGACAACCATCGGCATAGTCGCCACGCTGATCTTCGAGACGGTGACGTTCTTCAGACAAGTGCCGATCCTGTCGTTCATCTTCGGAACAGAATGGCTGCCGTTCTCCAATAAGGAACCGAGATTCGGCATTCTGCCGCTGATTGTCGGTACGCTCAAGGTCACACTGATCGCTGTGGTTGTGGCCGTTCCGATCGGCCTGGCAGCTGCGATCTACCTGAGCGAATATGCTTCGGACAACGCGCGCCGGATCATCAAACCGGTCCTTGAGGTATTGGCGGGCGTCCCGACGATTGTCTATGGCTTCTTCGCTTTGACATTCGTGACGCCGGTCCTGCAGACGATCATTCCGGACCTGAAAATCTTCAATGCCCTCAGTCCCGGGATCGTGGTCGGTTTTATGATCATCCCGATGATCGCTTCGCTTTCCGAAGACGCCATGAGTGCAGTCCCGAATGCCATGAGGGAAGGGGCCCTCGCGATGGGCGCGACGAAATTTGAGGTCGCCATGAAAGTTGTCCTTCCGGCGGCCCTTTCCGGAATCCTTGCATCGGTCGTACTGGCCACATCGCGTGCGATCGGAGAGACGATGATCGTGTCACTCGCAGGCGGTTCGACACCGCGCTTCGATGCGGATTTCACCGGCTCCATCCAGACGATGACCGCCTATATCGTACAGGTCTCCACGGGTGACGCAGGTTATGGCACACCGATCTACTATTCGATCTATGCTGTCGGTTTCACATTGTTCCTCTTCACACTCCTGATGAACTTCCTGGCAAACCGCATCACGAAACGATTCAGGGAGGCGTACTAAGATGAGAATCACTGAACAGCAACCCGGCGTCAACAAACGCTATATCGACCAGACGTCCGTGTCCAAGCGGATGGACGGCCGGAAAATCACCAATACGGTCTTCAAAACACTGTTCTTCATGGCGACACTTGTGGCACTGCTCGTGCTCGGTATCCTGTTTTACAGGATCCTGTCGCAGGGCCTTGGCTTCCTGTCCGCAGACTTCTTCCAGAACTTTGCATCGCGTTTCCCAGAAAAGGCGGGCATCAAGGCCGCCCTCATCGGATCACTCTGGCTCATGGCGGTTGTTGCACCGCTTTCGATGTTCCTCGGAATCGGCACGGCGATCTACCTGGAGGAATACGCCAAGAAAAATCGGGTCAATGATTTTATCCGCATGAACATCTCGAACCTGGCAGGTGTCCCGTCCGTCGTCTTCGGTCTTCTCGGACTGACGATCTTCGTGCGGGCGCTGGCACTCGGCAACAGCATCCTGGCTGCAGGTTTCACGATGAGCCTGCTTATCCTTCCGGTCATCATCGTCGCCGCCCAGGAAGCGATCCGCGCCGTGCCTCAGCATGTGCGTGAAGCATCCTACGGGATGGGCGCGACCAAGTGGCAGACCATTGTCCGCGTCGTTCTTCCAAGTGCGATCCCGGGCATCCTGACAGGAAGCATTCTTGCCCTGTCCCGTGCAATCGGAGAGACCGCGCCGCTCATCGTCATCGGTGTGCCGGTCATCATTCAATTCCTGCCGTCGGGTGTCATGGATACGTTCACGGCACTGCCGATGCAGATTTACGACTGGGCGAAGCGGCCACAGGCCGATTTCCAGCATGTTGCCTCTGCGGGCATCATTGTTCTCATGGCGTTCCTGCTTTTGATGAATTCGATTGCTGTCCTGATCCGGAATAAATTCCAGAAGCGATACTGAGAACTGGGAGGAGAAAAGGAATGGTACAACTTATGAACCGAACCGATAACGAGACCCAAGCAGCCGTGAGCCCGATGGAAACCCCAGCCCGGGAAGCGGCAAAGCCGGTCGTCTATAATACGAAGCAGCTGAACCTCTGGTACGGCAGCCACCACGCCCTCAAGAACATCGACCTGCCGATCCGCGAAAACGAAGTCACCGCGATCATCGGGCCATCGGGCTGCGGCAAGTCAACCTACATCAAGACGCTCAACCGCATGGTGGAGCTGGTTGACGGCGTCCGCACATCTGGCGAGATCCTCTACCGCGGCCGCAACATCTTCGATGCCAAGTATTCGGTCGAGGAACTCCGCACACGTGTCGGCATGGTGTTCCAGAAGCCGAACCCGTTTCCGAAGTCGATCTATGACAATATCGCCTACGGCCCGCGTATCCACGGCATCAAGAACAAAAAGATTCTTGATGAAATTGTTGAACAGAGCCTTCGCGGCGCGGCGATCTGGGATGAGGTCAAGGACCGCCTGAGCACGAATGCTTACTCGCTTTCCGGCGGTCAGCAACAGCGGATCTGCATCGCCCGTGCGCTTGCAATCGAGCCGGATGTCATCCTCATGGACGAACCGACATCTGCCCTTGACCCGATCTCCACGCTGAAAGTCGAGGAGCTCGTCCAGGAACTCAAAGAAAACTATTCGATCATCATTGTCACGCACAACATGCAGCAGGCAGCGCGGATTTCGGACAAAACGGCGTTCTTCCTGAACGGGGAAGTCATTGAGTTCGATGACACGAATAAGATTTTCCAGAACCCGGCCGACCAGCGGACCGAAGATTACATCTCCGGCCGGTTCGGTTAAGAAGGGGGACACGAAGTTGAGGAATATGGGAAATGTACGCAAAACGTTTGAATCGGAACTGGAAGAACTGAAGGGTAAGCTGCTCCGGATGGTGGATCTTGCGGAGCGCCAGCTCGGAGATTCGATGGACGCACTAAAAACACAGAACCTGACTCTTGCCAATGCAGTCAAGCAGAAAGACGCGGAGATCAATACGCTGGATGAGGAGATTAATCAGAAGGTCATCCAGCTGATTACACAGCAGCAGCCGGTCGCGACAGACCTTCGCAAAATCATTGTCGCGCTCAAAATTTCGACCGACGTGGAACGCATCGGTGACCTCGCGGTGAACATCGCGAAAAGTACGCTCCACATCGGAGAAGAGCCGCTCATCAAACCGATCGTCGATATCCCGAAAATGGCGGATGCTGTCCGGGTCATGCTCCGTAAGGCGTTTGACGCTTATGATCTGGAGGACATCGACCTTGCATTCGAGCTTGCAAAAGAAGACGATGCAATCGATGAGGCATACGGCCGGATGATCCAGGAACTCATGGGCTACATGCACCGGAACCCGGATCACGTGAACCAGATCACCCAGCTGGCCTTTATCTCCCGCCACCTCGAACGGGTCGGCGACCACGTCACGAACATGGCCGAGAACATTATCTTCATGGTCAAAGGGAAAACACTGAATCTGAATGAATGATTAAAAAGAGGCCCGGCAAAGGGCCTCTTTTTCCTATGTTCAATCAGGTGTACAATATAGTCAGAACATTAAGAAGGTGAAGCCGTGATGATCAGGATGGAGAACGTCTCCCGCAAGCGGGAGGGGAAATGGATACTGAAAGACATCAATTGGAACGTCGAAAAAGGGGATCACTGGGTGCTGTACGGGCTGAACGGCGCGGGAAAAACCTCGCTTCTTGAGCTGATCAACGCTTATCTGTTCCCGACAACAGGCACCATCCGTGTACTCGGAATGGAGTTCGGGAAAACATATTTGGCAGAGCGGCTGCGCAGGCGGATCGGATTTGTCTCGTCACTGATCCAGCAAAAGCTTGAGCCGGGGGACAATGCGTATGAGGTCGTCTTGAGCGGAGCGTATGCATCGTTCGGGCTCTATGAGGAGACGACGGAGGAAATCGACCGGAAGGGTGTCGACATCCTCAGGGAACTCGGCTGCCTCGAATATGCCAACCGGGACTATGATACGCTGTCGCAAGGTGAAAAGCAGCGGGTGCTGATCGGCCGCGCACTCATGGCGGATCCGGAGCTGCTGATCCTGGACGAACCGACAAGCGGGCTTGACTTTCTTGCGCGCGAGGAGCTGCTGGAGTCGATCGGGCGGATCGCAGAAAGGCCGGATGCACCGACCATCCTTTATGTCACGCACCACATCGAGGAGATCTTGCCGGCCTTCAACAAGACACTCCTTTTGAAAGAAGGACAGGTATTCGATGCGGGCAACACGGATGAGCTCGTGACAAGTGACCGCTTGTCCGAGTTCTTCGGCATTCCGGTCAATGTCATCTGGGACAATGGGCGCCCGCTTCTCTCAAAGGCCCAGACGGTCAGGAACTGAACCTGATGAAGCTTTTTGGAGGAGGGGCTTATTTTGAACATCGGCATCATGGGAACAGGAAATATTGCGGACTACCTTCTTAAGAGCATCAATGAAGAAAGGCAGATTGTTGGAACTGTCACCGCTGTTTTCGGGCGCAACCGGGAGGCCGGCGGGCAGCTGGAAAAGCAGTACAAGACCCGCTTTTATCAGGACTTTGACTCGTTTATCGGCTCAGACATGGACATGGTGATCGAGGCGGCCGCCGTGGAAGTGGCCGCGGCCTATTCCATTCCGGTTTTGGAGAATCAAAAAGATCTGGTCGTCAGCAGCATCGGCGCATTTGCAGATGCCGCTTTTCTAGAAACCGTCAGGAAAACCGCGGAAATGAACGGACGCACCGTCCATCTCCCGTCCGGTGCGGTCGGCGGGCTTGATCTGCTGAAATCTGCAAATGCCCTGGGCGGATTGGAGAAGGTGATGATCACCACGAGGAAATCACCGGCCTCACTCGGGCTTGAAGGAATCAGCGAAGAAAAGCTGCTGTTTGACGGCCCGGCAGGCGAGGCGATCAAAAAGTTCCCGAAAAACGTCAACGTCGCACTTGCCCTGTCACTCGCAGGCATCGGGACGGAAAAGACAGGGGTCAGAGTAATCGCGGACCCGTCCGTGGAGCGGAACACCCATACCATTGAGGTTGAGGGAAGTTTCGGCAACATGGCGATGACCATCGAGAACCTGCCCATGCCGGGCAACCCGAAAACGAGTTACCTTGCGGCATTGAGCGTCCTGGCGGCATTAAAGAACCAGGGGAAGCCGATTGTCATCGGTTAAATAGGAGGCGGCAGCATGGTCCGGGACGATTGGTTTACGGTTCAGCAAATTGATTCCGATACATACGCCATCAGTGAATATGGCCATTGGGAGAAAGTGCATTCGTTTTTATTGATCGGGCAGGACAAGGCAATCCTGATCGACACCGGCCTCGGAATCGGCAACATCCGGAAAGTGACGGACCAACTGACGGATTTGCCGGTTGAAGTGCTGACCACCCACGTCCATGCTGACCATATCGGAAGCCATGGACAATTTGACACGTTCTATGTCCACGAAGAGGAGCTTGACTGGATCGTCAACGGGATCAAGGGGCGGACTGACGAGCAGATCAGGAAGGACATGACCCGGGACATCACGATTCCGACTCCGCCCGGCTTTGAACCGGAAACGTATCGTCCGTTCCGGGGAGTTCCTTCTGAGACCGTAAAAGACGGGGATGTCTTCGATCTCGGCAGCAGGCTGCTCCGAATCTATCATTCGCCGGGCCATTCGCCGGGACACATCACCATCCACGACGAGATGAAAGGCTATCTGTTCACGGGGGATCTGCTGTACGACGGGACACCGGTTTATGCATTTTATCCGACGACGAACCCGGAAGACTTGGTCCGCTCACTGGAGCGCATTGCGGATATCCCGGGCGTGACCAGGGTCTTCGGGTCGCATCACACTGTAGGGCTGGACCCTCAGATTCTGCCGGAGGTCAAGTCGGCGGCCAGAGAGCTCCGGGAACGGGACCTCGTCAGGTTCGGCACGGGCATCCACCGGTTCCCAAGCTTCAGCGTGCAATTCTGATACTGGATCACAAAAAACAACCCGCCCCGGACCCGGGGCGGGTTGTTTTCTGATTAAACCTGGATGAGTCCCATCAATACAGCGATGAACAGCAGGACGATGGCCAGACCCCAAAGCCAGAAAAGGGAATAGCGCAGGTGCTTGCCCATCTCGAGACCGGAGAGGCCGAGTGCAAGCCAGACAGCAGGCGCGAGCGGGCTGACGAACGTCCCGACGATGTTCCCGATGATCATGGCATAAGCGGTGGAAAGCGAAGGTACGCCGTACGTCGCAGCAATCTGCTCGGCAACCGGGAACAGGCCGAAGTAGTAGGCGTCCGTGCTGAGAAGCAGATCGAACGGAACGCCGAGAATACCAATGATGATATGGAGGTAAGGCGCAACAGAGGCCGGCAGGATATTGACCGCGTCTGTTGCGATGGCAGTCAGCATGCCTGTCCCGTTCAGGATGCCGAGGAACAGTCCGGCAGCCAGGATGATGGAGGCCATTGTCAGCGCGCTTGGCGCGTGGGCGCGGATCCGCTCCATCTGGTCTTTTGTGTTCGGATAGTTGATCGGCAGGGCGATGGCGACACCGATCATAAAGGCCAGGCCTGCCGGGATGATGCCCGACATGAGCAGTCCAATGATCGTGATGGCCAGGATTGCGTTGACCCAGATCAGTTTCGGCCGGACGAGGGAGTTGTCCGATTCCGCTGTATCCGGCCCGTCCTGAATCACTTCATCAGCGGTCATATCAATCGTGGCCGCCACTTCGAGAGAACCATACTTTTTGATGATCCTGCGCTGTTCCCTCATTCCGAGAAGGACGGCGAGAATCACCATCAGAACGAGGCCGATTCCCTGGATGGGAATAAGCGGTCTCCAAAGTTCCGTGACATCCATGCCAAGAACGGAAGCCGTACGGCCAAGGGGGCCGCCCCACGGAAGCATGTTCATGATCGCGGCTGATCCGCCGACCAGTAAAAGAAGCAGATACGGGTTCATCTTCAGCCGCTTATAGAGCGGGAGAAGGGCCGGGATCGTAATCAGGAATGTAGAAGCCCCTGAGCCGTCCAGCTGGGCGATTGCCGCAATCAGAACCGTGGCGATGCTGACGAGGATGACATTTCCCCTTGACCAGGCGACCATCTTGCTGATGATCGGGTCGAACAGTCCGGCATCCTGCATGATGCCGAAGAAAATGATCGCGAAGATGAACATAACGGCAACCGAGATGACCGTTGCGATCCCGTCATCGAAGAAAGTTCCCAGTTCAGAGAAGGTGAATCCCGCGATGAAAGCACCGATGATCGGCGGAATGACCATCGCGACAATAGGGGTGACCTTCCCGCTGATCAGCAGGGCGACGATGACCAGTATGGTAAGAAATCCGATAACACTCAGGCTCATTGATAAATCCCCTTCCGTTGCATGACTGAATGCGCTTGCAATTGATTGAATCATTTTGCGTTTCGCATTGTAGAAAAAAATAGCACACTTTCGGAAGGGGGATAAAGATTACTGTGATAAAACGGATATTCCTCATAAGGACGAATAAAGTTCATAAGTTTCACAGCGGGGTATACCGCCGCTCCGGCCGTCCTACAGTACCGTAAATCAGATGCGTCCGGATCTTGCCGGCAGAGACCAGGTACTCCAGGTACCGCCGGGCCGTTGAGCGGCTCGTCCCGATTTCTTTGCTGAGTTCGGCTGCCGTGATGCCTTCTGGTCGGGATTCATCGAAAAAGCTGAGAATCTCTCCGAGTGTAATCGGGTCGATTCCCTTCGGGAGGTCGTCCCCGCCGGCCGGTGCTGACGGGGAAAAGCCCCGGAAGCCGGTAAACCGGTCGATTTCCTGTTGGGTGAACGCCGCTGCACTGTCGGTCTGCTGACGGAATGCCCGGTACCTTTCCAGCGTTTTGGCGAACCGTTCCGCATCGAATGGCTTGATGATGATGTCGAATATGCCGCCCCGCAGCAGGCCGCGGACCGTCTCCGCCTCGTTGGCCGCGGTAACGGCGATCAGATCCATGTCAGGATACAGGCGCCGGATTGTACGAAACAGCTCCAGGCCCTGCACATCCGGGATATAGAGGTCAAGCAGGACCAGATCCGGCATCGGATCCGGCCGGGCGAGAAAGTCCAGCGCCTCGCTGCCGCTCCGTGCTGTGCCGGCTACCCGGAACCCTTCCACGGCCTCGATGTACTGCCGGTTGATATCGGCCACTCTGAAATCGTCTTCGACGATCAGGACAGAGAAGTCATTCATGATTTTTCCACCTCTTCTTTCGGGATGCTGATGATGAAGCAGGCTCCGGCTTCCCCTTCTTCATAAGTAATTTCGCCGCCGACTTCCGTCAGTGACTGCCTGGAGAGGGCGAGGCCGATGCCCCGGCCCTCCCCGTTCTTGGTGGAGAAACCCTGTTCGAACAGGTGCCTGAAACTGCCCGGAGCGACGCCGCCCCCCGTGTCTTCAACCTCGAACAGCACATCGTTCCCCAGGTCAGTGAAGTATACCGAGACGGCCCGTTTCCCGTCGGCTTTACCGCGAACGGCATCAAAGGCGTTTTCGATCACGTTGCCGAGTGCGGTCAGTAGGGCATCCTGCCGCACTTCAGACAATTCATGGGACAGTCTGCTGTCCGGGTTGATGGACAGCGTGACGCCGAGTTCAACCGCCCGGATCTGCTTGCCCTGCAGGAGGGCCTGTATAAGGGGGTCGGACAGGCGATCTTCCAGGAACTTCAGCTGACTGTGCTGGGCATTGTTTTCTTTTCGGATGTAGTCAATGGCTTCATCCGGACGTCCGTTCATCAGCAGCCCGAGGATGATATGCATCTTGTTCGAATGCTCATGCGTCTGCGCCCGCTGCGCATTTGCATATTGCCGGATCCTTGAAAGCTCTTCCGTCATTTTCTGGATTTCACTTTTTCTCTGGAAGGTGATGACGGAACCCGCATATGTCCCGCTTCCCGAAATCGGTATCTGATTGGCCAGGACTGTCTGGTTGCCGAGCACCATTTCCCTTCCCCGATAGGCCTGGCCAAGATCAGTGTTGGGGGGGAGGAGCCGATGGACGGAGCCGCCCCGGATAGCCTCCGGGCTGCCGTTCAGAATTTCGCTTGCTGCCGTGTTGATGAGCGTAATCCGGCCTTCTGCATCCGTTGCAAGAATGCCTTCGTGTGTCGATTGGAGAATGGCTTCCTGCCGCGTATACAGATCGGAGATTTCTTCCGGCTCCTTGTTGCCCAGAAGCTGCTTGATGTAGTTGGAGATGGCAACAGCACCGATGATTCCGATCAGCAGGACCAGCCCTAATGTCAGCCAGAGGGAACGGGCCCTCTGTTCGATCGTGGTCTGCACACTGTCGTTGAGGATGCCGACCGATACAACGCCCACAATTTCACCCTCATGATAGACCGGAACTTTTCCGCGGATCGACAGTCCGAGCGTGCCTCTCTTTTTTGAAATATACGATTCCCCGAATCGGAGGGCGCGCTCATTGTCGCCTCCGACCATTTCGCCTCCGATTTTCTCCGGATCAGGATGGGAATACCGGATGCCTTCCCGGTTGCCGACGACGATGAACTCCGCTTCTGTCTTTTCCAGGATAGGCGTAACGATGTCCTGAATGACAGCGCCGGGGTCCTCCAGTGCAAAGGCATCCTGCAGTTCAGGAATCTCGGCAACGCTGTGTGCGATGCTGAGCGCCCGCTTGCCGACCTGATCCTCGATCGTGTCGGAGATGAGATCATACAGGAGGGAAGCGAACAGGAGGGAGACCGCCGCAATCAGCAGGCTGATCAGCAGGATCATTTTTCCTCTCAGGCTGAACCGCCTGTCCCGGATCCACCCGGAGATGGTTTTTTCTTTTTCCAAGGCTGGCGGCCTCCTTTCCGCTTCCGTATGAGGAAGAACTGTCTTTTAATTATAGCTGAACACAATAAGGGGACAAAAGAAGGGGGAGAAGTGCTGTGAGAGAAGAAATCGGGACGGCCGTCAGGCTACGGAAGGAAGGGCGGCTGAAGGAATCGAATGGACTGTTGATGGAACTGGCGAAAAAACACCCCGATGATGCGGAGATCCAATACCAGGTAGCATGGAGCTTCGATGTGCTCGGAGAAGAGGCTTCGGCCGTTCCTTACTATGAGGCGGCGATCCGGGCGGGCCTTTCGGGAAAAGACCTCGAAGGCGCCTATCTCGGACTCGGCAGCACATACAGGACGCTCGGTGAGTACCGGAAGTCGCATCAGGTCTTTTGCCGCGGAAGGGAAGAGTTTCCGGTGAGCCGCGCCCTTCAGGTGTTTCATGCCATGGTGCTTCACAACCTCGGCCGGCATTCGGAAGCAATGGAGCTTCTGCTGATCAACCTGGCAGATACTACATCGGATCCGGATATCCGCAGTTACGAGAAGGCGATCCGCTTTTACGCGGACAAGCTGGACCGCATCTGGACATGAATGAAAAATCCGCCCGGACCTGCCGGACGGATGGATTCAGCTATTTTTCCTCACGATAAAGCTCAAGTGGCGCCCCGCCTTCTTGTCCTCGCGGTACGAGAAGCCGTCGGGGCTTTTGAGCGTGCAGGTACGGTCGATTGTGATCCGGCCGGCCGGAATGCCTGCCTGCAGGAGCTGAGCTTCGACAGTTTTCTGGTTGTCGATATGCCATTTGCCGGTTGCTTCATTGTAGTCGATGAAATCGTCAGCATAGCCGAGTGCCCTGAACTTCTCGCAGACGTCGCGATCCACCTCGAACTTTTCCTGGCTGAGTGCGGCACCGAGCTGTACGTGGAAATCTGCGGGATTGCAGCCTTCCTCGTCCCGGAGATGCCTGAACAGCTTCGGCGTGATTTCCTTGATGGTGCCCTGCCAGCCGGAGTGGATGACGCCAATCAGGCCGTTTTTCCCGTTACGGAAAATGACCGGCACACAGTCCGCTGTGAAGCTTCCGATCAGTACATCGGGCTCGAAGGTATAGAGCGCATCGGTGTCGGGTATCGCGGTATCCGCGCGTTCTGCCCCGCGCCCGAAGTCATCCGCGGTCACTTTATGGAAACGATCGCTGTGCGTCTGGTGGGCAAGGACAAACCGGGAAAGCGGCACGCCTGCCCAATCTGCAAGGGCCCGGCGGTTCTCTAGGACCTCCTCCGGGTTTTTGCACGCGTGGAGCGCCATATTATTGTCTTCCGGCCGAGCCGGGTCCTTCATCGTCATACCGGAAAGGATATGATCATTTATATAGATTTTCGGTTTCATTTTTCATCACCTGCCTTCATCTTAACGAAAGGAGAGAGTTTCACACAAGTCAATATAGGTTAACTTAAACGAATAATAGGTTGACTAAATAGCCCCTCTCTATCTATTATATTTGTGTTAACAAAATTATTTTGGTGGTTAACCTAATCGAGGGGGGAAATGATTCATGCAAGCAACCGCAGCAACAAGAACTCAGACGAGATGGCATCCGCTTGATCTCGTGCATTGCGCACTGTTCGCGACACTGATGATGATCGGGGCCAACATCACGTCATTCGCGCCATTTCTCGTCGTCGGGGGCGTGCCGATCACCCTTCAGACATTTTTTGCCGTCCTGGCAGGGCTGATCCTCGGAAGCCGGAAAGGGGCGATCGCCTGCACGGTGTATATGCTGATCGGGCTTGCAGGAGCACCGGTTTTTGCCCGGTTCAGCGGAGGGGCTTCATCGCTCGTGTCTCCGACTTTCGGCTTTATCGTCTCGTTTATCCTGATTGCCTACGTGGCGGGACGGATCGTTGAGCGCAGGGGAACGCTCAAGTCATTTGTAGTTGCAGCTCTGGTTGCGACAGCGATCAACTACCTGTTCGGGACAAACTGGATGTACGCGGCGTACAGCCTGTGGTTCGGCGCACCGGAAGGCTTTTCCTACTGGATGGCATGGGCCTGGATGATGCCGCCGCTGCCGAAGGACATTCTGCTTGCGGTGCTGGCCGGGTTCTTCGCCTTCCGGATGCAGAAAGTGCTGAAAATCGTTCCGATTAAAACAAATGAGGGGGAAGCGCGATGAACTGGCAGACGCTTGCAGAAGAAGTAATTGACGGGAAAGTGCTGACGGACGAGGAGGCCATGTCGATCCTGGAGACGGATGATGACGATCTTCTGCCGCTCCTTCAGGGGGCGTTTACAATCCGGAAACATTACTACGGGAAAAAAGTGAAGCTGAACATGATCATCAACGCGAAAAGCGGCTACTGTCCGGAAAACTGCGGCTATTGCGCCCAGTCGAGGGACTCCACCGCGCCGATTGAAAAGTATCCGTTCATCACAAAAGAACAAATCCTCGAAGGTGCGCGGCGGGCGTACGAAAACAAGGCCGGTACGTACTGTATTGTGGCGAGCGGCAGGGGCCCCACGACAAAAGACGTACGTGTGGTCAGCGAGGCAGTCGAAGAGATCAAGGAAAAGTACGGCCTAACGGTATGCGCCTGCCTTGGCATCCTGAAAGAGGAGCAGGCAGCCAAGCTCAAGGAAGCCGGTGTCGACCGGTACAACCATAACCTGAACACATCCGAGCGCCATCATGACTTCATCACGACCTCACATACATACGAAGACCGGGTGGGCACGGTCGAAATGGCGAAGCGCAACGGAATGTCCCCTTGCTCGGGCGCCATCATCGGCATGAAGGAGACGAAGGAAGACGTCATTGACATCGCCCGGTCGCTGCGTGCGCTGGATGCCGATTCGATTCCGGTCAACTTCCTCCATGCCATCGACGGGACGAAACTGGAAGGCACGGACGAGCTGAATCCGCGCTACTGCCTGAAGGCGCTTGCCCTCTTCCGCTATATGAATCCGACAAAGGAGATCCGCATCTCAGGAGGACGTGAAGTCAATCTGCGCTCCCTCCAGCCGCTCGGTCTGTATGCGGCAAACAGCATCTTTGTCGGCGACTACCTGACGACAGAAGGCCAGGAAGAAAACAGCGACTTTAAGATGCTTCAGGATCTTGGCTTTGAGATCGAGATGCCGAAACTGGCGGAGCCGGTCTGACAGTTGACTAAAAAGAGACATCCGGGAATCAGCATGAATCTCCGGATGTCTCTTTATGTTTGCGGGTTTTGATGCGATGGACCGACAGCAGCCCAAGGGCCGAATAGATCACCAGCAACATCGTTCCGGCTGCGTTTGAGAAAGGATAGACGTTAATCATCTGATTGATTCCCAGAAAGACGAATACGGCAAGGAGAATCAGTCCGTTCCGCCTGCTATTCAAGTACACCGTCGTCCAGATAACCGCGGCAATGGCTCCCGACACGAGAGCCATTGCCGCAATTGGAATGTATTCCATCATCCCCATCCGGATTGCCCCCTTATTTATTTCCAGTATAAAGAAAACCGGCAAGGGCGGAAACCCTTGCCGGTCAGATAGATAGATTGGTTATAGTGCCGTCTTGATGCCGAACCCGACGAGCAGGGCGCCTGCCGCTTTCATGAATCCGTTCTGGAACCGGGCGTTGTTCAGCCAGCGTTTCGCATGGTCCATGATGAAGACCAGGGTAAAGAACCATCCGACCGCAAGCCCCGTCAGGATGAGGCCGAGAATGATCAGCTGCTCCGGCACATTGCCTTCCAGGTTGATGAACTGAGGCATAATAGTCACATAGGCGATGACGGTCTTCGGGTTGAAGATGTTGCTGAAAAGCCCCTGTCTGAATGATTCTTTGTGGTAGGATTTCGTCCCTGCGGAAGAGTCAGTTTCGAGTTCTTCAACGGAAAACAGGTTTTTCGAGAACAGGCTCTTGATGCCGAGGTAAATCAGATAGGCGGCTCCGAGGTACTTGATGATGGTGAAGAGCACGACCGATTTCGCGATGACGACAGCAAGACCAAGCACCGCGATGAGCGTCCAGAAGAGGAGGCCCGTCGCCATTCCCAATGTGGAATACCGGCCGGCTTTCGTCCCGTGACTCAGCGTGTTGCGGACAAGCAGAATCGTATCCGCACCCGGCATAATGACAATCATCGCCGCTATTGTAATGTATCCCAAGAGTCCGTCCATCTGAAAAACCTTCCTTCCGTTATGTGGTATTTTGTATAATTATAACTGGAATTTGAAGGAATCCTTATATGATAGTGTTTTCAGACAATATATTGTATATAATACCTTGCGATTATTTGTTTTTATGCACATAACTGCATGCAAGGTTCGTTGGGACATGAGAGATCAGGAGGCGGGGACTGTTCATGGAACCATTAAAACATCAGAATGATCTGCCGCAGGAATTCAAAGATCGGATGGTTGCTGTTTTCGGGGAGACGGGCAGGATCTATCTTAAAGGGCTAAGGCAAAGGATATAGCGGTACGCTGAGGAATGGCAGCTGACTGTGAAAGGTCCCGTCCCCAATCTGTCTTACAACTATGTGCTCTTCGTCGCATGCGCGGACGGAACGGAAGCTGTGCTGAAGGTCAGTGTGCCGTCTGAAAAAAGCCGGAGTGAGATTTTGGCTGTGTCAGCCTATGGTGGGGATGGTTGTGCCCAGCTTCTCAGAACCGTGCCCGATGACGGCGTGCAGCTGATCGAGCGGCTGTCCCCCGGTGTCATGCTCCCGAATATCAAGGATGAAAGGGAAGCAACAGAGCAATTTTGTAAGGTGTGGACACGGATCCGCAGGCCGATTCCCGGTGCTGGAATCCGCACGGTCAGGGAAATGGGTGAGACGGCGATTGCCAACTACAGAGCCATGCATCCCGCCGGCGGGCCGGTTCCGGAGCGGCATGTCATGCTTGCGAGGGACTGTTTCCGGTGGCTGGCGGAGCACGGTACAACCGAATTGCTCCACGGAGACCTCCATCATCAGAATATCCTGCTGGATGAAGAGCGCGGCTGGATGGCGATCGACCCGCACGGCTATGCGGGCGATCCCGCCTGTGACCTCGCGCCTTACCTATACAACGAACTGGAAGGAAAGCCGCTCGAAGAAACACTCGCCCTTCGAACATCTGTCATGCTCGCTCAGCTTCCTGTCGGCAGGGAGCGGCTGTTCCGCGCCTGCATCGCGATGACCGTCATGTCCGCCTGCTGGAATGCCGAGGAAGGGAATCTGACGGGAATCCGACTTCAGAACCGGATCACCGATTGGTATGCGCAGCAACTTACAGATCGTGCGGGAGGGTTTGGGTGAAGGCCGTCCGGACTGCTCCATTCTTTGAGAATTTTAATTATCCTCTCATTATTTTCTCAGGGTTCAGGGATAAATTGATAGCAGGCCGTGAGAGAAAAGGAGAGGGTCACAATGAAAAAAACAGTAATGACCATTGCACTTAGCTCAGCGCTAATTGCGGGAGCAGGAATCGGAGCCACAAGTATGTTCCAGACAGACGAGGCGGCAGCGGCAGTCAAGACTGCAGGTGATGCAATCAGCCAATATCCCGAAATCAACAAGATTGAATCCATCATCGATACGAATGGCCTGACACCTGAGATTGTCGTAGACAATTACGGCAAGAGAATCCTTCTGTTTATGGACACAAGTGGTCAGCCGATATACAAAACCATTTTCATCAAGCGGACAAACATGCTGAAAGTCATCGACCTGGACGGCGGTCAGCTATATCATGGTTCCATCCGCTGATCCAACTTTGAAGCTCCTGGTACAAAAGAAAAGAGGCGGCCATCTGTATGCATGGCCGCCTGTTTTGCTGATTATTTAACGTCATTTTTGCCTGCGTCATGCGGAACCAGGAACATGATGGACAGCAATGCGAGCACTCCGAAAATGACGTTGGTAACAATACCTGCGGTTGCCGCTACATCCAGTCCGATGTTGGCTGCGATTGACGCATAGACCGTTCCGGAAATCGCAACCCCGAAAGCAGCACCGAGGGAACTTGCCATTTTATAAATACCTGATGCAGCCCCGATTTTTTCATTTGGAGCATTTGAAACTGCGGTGTCTGTAGAAGGCGTCGCATAAATCCCCAATCCCAAACCGAACAGGGCAAATCCGATAATGACGACGATGGTGTATCCGAGATCCGGCAAGAAGGTCAGGCCCATCAGCCCTACCCCGATCACCGTCAAAATGTTCCCCCAGAGCATCGGTTTCTTTGCACCAATTCTTTGAAGAATCTTTTCTCCGACACGAATCATGGAAAGGACGGCAATCAGATATCCGATGGAAAGCAGCCCCGATTGAAACGAAGTATAGCCTCTTCCTTCCTGCACATACGTGTTCGCCACAACAAGCGTTCCGGCGATGGCATTGAGCAGGAAGTTTGAAATGGTGGCACCCGTGTATGGCCCGTTCTTGAATAACTTAAAATCGATGAGGGCATTCGGTTTCCCGTTTTCAATCTTGATAAAGACAATGGTACCAATGACTGCAACGACAATCAGGGAGATCGTCAGCCAGTTCCCCCAGCCGATATCAGCGCCTTGTGTGATGAAAATATTCAGTGCCAGCATGGCGATGATGAAAACGATCAGACCGCTGACATCAAATTTGGAGCGTGCGGTTTGCTTTGCCTTGCTCTCAGGCGTGTCTTTGATCAGCCACAAAGCCAGAACGGCAAATATGATGGATAAGATGAAAATCCACTTCCACCCCATATAGGTTGCCACCGCTCCGCCAAAGAGCGAACAAAGGCCGGAACCGCCCCAAGAACCGATGGACCAGTAGCTGAGTGCCCGCTGCCGGTCTGCTCCTTCAAAGTAGTCTTTGATCAGGGCAATTGTTGACGGCATGATACAGGCAGCCGATACACCTTGGATGATCCGGCCGAGAATGAGTAAGAATGATCCGTTTGCCAACACTAAACAGAGTGAACCGATGATGCTTAGGATGAGGCCGACATTGGTGATTTTCTTCCGGCCGATTTTATCGGCAAGACCGCCCGCAGCAACAATGAAGATACCCGAGAAAAGGGCAGTCAAGCTGATGGCGATGTTTACCGTTCCCGCTGATACGCCCAGGTCCTCTTGGATTGCCGGAACGATGTTGACCATGGCCTGTGCAAAAAGCCAAAATGTCAGCACCCCAAATACAATTCCGATAATTAATTTGTTTGTTCCTTTATAGGCCGTTTCCACCATTTTCACTTCCTTCATTTTGTCCTTCATTCAGTCTTTGCGGAACGGGTGATCCTATACATCATGCGGGAACGAAAACAAGCACTGTTCTTAAATGTTCTGATTGGAAAAAGGGATGCAATTGAGTTTGTCGAAATGGAAAAGGGCAGGTGAAAAACTGGGGGGAAGATCAATGAAGATTGCTCCGCGAAAAAAAGAGGCCATGGAAATCGGGCTTGGAAAAGCTGCAGAAAACAAGGGGTTTTCCGGTGCTGTCGGAGCGGACATGGGAGATGGTGAAGTCCGGACATTCGCGTGGGGTCTTGCGGACAGGACGGGGGAGCGAGAGAACCTGCCGGATACGAAATTCGGCATTGCTTCAGGCTGCAAGGTATTTACGGCAGTTGCCGTCCTCCGGCTGGTGGAGGAAGGTAAGCTTTCCCTGGAATCGACACTCGAAGAATGCTTGGATGAAACGTTCCCGGATTTTGACCGGAACATCACCGTCCATCAGCTGCTGACGCATACGTCCGGCGTGCCGGATTACTTTGATGAAGCGGTCATGGATGACTTCCAGGAGCTGTGGAAGGACCTTCCGATGTACACAATTCGCAGCCTCAAGGATTTTCTGCCGCTTTTCCGGGACCGCGGGATGATGTTCACACCGGGCGAGCGGTTCCACTACAACAATGCAGGCTATATCCTGCTCGGCCTGATCGTTGAGCAGGCGTCCGGCATTCGCTTTACCGACTATGTGGAGGAGCACATCTTCCGTCCCGCAGGCATGACAGATTCCGGCTACTGGCCGCTGGACCGCCTGCCGAAAAACACGGCAACCGGATATATCGATGAAGAGGACGGTACATGGCGGACGAATGTCTACTCGCTTCCGGTGCAGGGCGGTTCCGACGGAGGAGCGTTCACGACTGTGCCGGATATGCACAAGTTCTGGGATGCGCTGCTCCGCCGGCATCTGCTCGGGGAAGAACTCACCGCCCTCATGCTGACCCGGCAAGCGGCAGACGAGGACGGGGACGGATATGGATACGGGGTCTGGGTCGATATGGCAGACGGACATGCCGAGCGGATCCACGTCATGGGGTACGACCCGGGTGTGAGCTTCCATTCCGCCATTTATCCGTCTTCAGGAGCGGTGTTCACCGCGGCCTCAAACAAGTCGAAAGGCGCATATCCGATGATGGAAGCATTCGAGGAACATCTTCATTTTAAGGAGGGGAACTGATGAACCGCATGAACCTGCTGACACTTGGGGTCAGCGACATGAGCGTCTCGCTTCGCTTTTACCGTGACGGTCTCGGATTTGAGACATCGGTCACGGAAGACAATCCCGGCATTGTGTTCTTTAAAAACGGAGGC
The DNA here is from genome assembly GCF_001619585.1 of Bhargavaea cecembensis. GTDB lineage: Bacteria > Bacillota > Bacilli > Bacillales_A > Planococcaceae > Bhargavaea > Bhargavaea cecembensis_A. The sequence goes on along the minus strand of NZ_LQNT01000011.1, from coordinate 562,147 downwards.
ACCCGCCTTGCGCTTTATCCGCTGGCGGAGCTGGCAAAGGACATTGATGCGGCCGAACCTCCGCAGAAAAGCGGATTCCCGGGCATCACGATCGCGTACAATGCCAAGTCGGAAGAGGAAGTGGACGCCGCCATGGATCAGGCCCGCCAGGCCGGAGCGACAGTTCTGAAGGAGCCGGAGCGGGTCTTCTGGGGCGGTTATTCCGGATATTTCTCGGATCCGGAAGGCTATGTATGGGAAGTCGCTTACGGACCTAACTGGCAGTTTGATGAACAAGACATGCTCGTCATTGATTAAGGGGGAAGCCAATGAGCATCGGCAAAGAATATCTGAAAGCTGTCCGCGGCAGGTTCGTTCAGCTGAAGGACCTCGGGGACCGGTCAGTCGCCCAACTGAACGATCAGGAAATCCATCATGTGCCTGGGCCGGAATCCAATAGCGTGGCGGTGATTGTCCGTCATCTGTCGGGAAACATGATCTCCAGATGGACGGATTTCTTCACAACCGACGGTGAAAAGCCCGACCGCAACAGGGATGGGGAATTCGAAACGGTTCCTGTTACCAAAGCAGAGCTGCAGGAAATTTCCGAAGCAGGGTGGAAGACCTTATTCGGCGCACTGGAAAGCCTTAATGAAGACGACTTGATGAGAGAGCTCTACATCCGCGGGGAGCGCCATACCGTAATCGAAGCAATGGAGCGCCACTTGAGTCATGTCGCTTCCCATATTGGCCAGATCGTCTACATCGCCAAGATGCTGAAAGGCGAAAACTGGACAACCCTCAGCATTCCGAAAGGCCAATCGGAGGCATACCGGACAAAGCCTACGGGGCAATGACGTGCGATATAATAAACTCACCCGCATCCGCGGGTGAGTTCTTTTATGGAGGCATTCAGATGAACGAACATGAAACAGACCGGCTGCTCGGCATCCGGACGGCGGGCATCCAGGACTGGGGTGTGCGCTCCATTCATGATAACCGGTACGAGGCGACCCCCTACGAGGGGCTGGATGCCCTGCTGGATGAATACAGGCCGGGCAGAACAAGTTCTGTCGTGGACTTTGGGTGCGGCAAGGGACGGACGGCTTTTTACATAAACCACAGGACCGGCGCATCAGTGACCGGAGTGGAAATGGACGGTCAGCTTTATCTGGATGCACTGGAGAACCGGGATTTGTATATGATAAAGAAAAAGAACCGGCTAAAGGGCTCCGTTACATTCATCCGCTGCCGGGCCGAAGAGTACCGGGTGAAGCCCCTCGATGATGTCTTCTATTTCTTTAATCCCTTTTCCGTCAGCCTGTTCGCCAAGGTGCTCTCGAACATTTTGAAATCGGTGGAAGAGCGGCCGCGTCCGGTCGATCTGATCCTCTACTACCCGACGCTTGATTACCTTAGCCATCTCGAGAACCATTCCCCGTTTCTTCATTTGATGGATGTCCCCGTACCGGAGCTGTCAGGGAGAAATCCCAATGAACGATTCTCGCTCTGGCGATTCAAAAGTTCCACGTGAAACAGAAAGCGTCCATGTCGAAAAATGCTGGACGATTCTGATATAGTTGGGCTGTATGGAAGTCCTGCAAACCCACCACCAGGAAAAGAGGTGAATGACAGAGATGAACAATGAGAAAATCAATGACTTTAAACAAGTGATGGGGAATTATCCGACCGGCGTGACAGTCATTACCGCGACGGCACCTGACGGTACGCCCGTAGGCATGACGGTCAACTCGTTCGCATCTGTGTCGCTCGACCCGATGCTGATCCTCTGGTCGATTGACAAGCGGGTCTCCACTTACGATATATTCACGAATGCCAAGCAGTTCGCCGTCCACATCCTGGCGGCGGATCAGGCGGAATTGTGTGCCCTGTTCGCGAGCCATGGTCTTGACCGGTTTAAAAACTGCAATTGGGAGATGTCAGCGGAAGGCCTTCCGGTCATCGAAGGCGCAGCCGGTGTTCTTCACTGCAAGATGCATACAACCATCGGCGGCGGCGACCACCGGATCCTGATCGGTGAAGTGAAACACATCGACAACCACGGGAAAGAACCGCTTCTCTACCACCGGCGCAAATTCGACGCCATCCCTGAGTCGTTCTACGAATAAAGGTCATGACTGAAGCAACTCTTTTGATCGGCTCCCCGGAACGCCCCAACGATGTTCGGGCATACCGGGGAGTCTTTAAATTACACAGGGCATCGGAATAATAATTGTTATAAGTAAATAACAAAATGGGCAGTGGATAAATAGGCGGCGGTACCAGTTTTCGTTATAATGGGAACAATGAAAAACGGAGGAAGGTGACAGAGTGAAAAAAATTACAGAAAAAGAACTGCTCGATGTGCTGGGGGAACTGTTCTCCGATGAAATCTCAATCGGTGTCACCGATACTGAACAATATATCTATTACCGTCCGAGCAAGCGGGTCGATCTGAAAATCCGGCCGGGCGACCCGGTGAAGGAAGGCACGATTGCCTACAAGGCGCTTTCCTCCGGGCAGAAGGAATCCGAATTTATCGACCGCCAGTTGTTCGGCGTTCCATATCATGGCATGGCAGTGCCGTTCCATCAGGATGGAGAACTGCAGGGAACAGTACTTGCTGTTTATCCGACCTACACGGAAGGCAAGTCAGTCGTCACGATCAAAACCGAAGACGGCTGGAAGCCCGTACCTTTTGGGGACGTCAAGTACTTTGAAGTAAAGGATCGAAAGACGCAGGTTGTCACGGAAGGCCTGACGGGCACCCACAAAAACACGCTCCAGGAGTTCGAGTATGTCCTGCCGAGGGACATGTTCGTCCGCTGCCACCGTTCGTTTATCGTGAACGTCCACCACATCAGGGAAATCTATCCGGACTCCCACTCGACATTCCTGCTGGAAATGGACAACGGACACCGCGTGCCGGTCAGCCAATCCTATTCCAGTTATTTCAGGAAGATATTAGGATATTAAAATTGTGCGGTTTTAGTCACATTTTTCTGTAGGTGGCACATGAAAACAACTTTTCTATCCGAAAACCTCTCCGATGAAAGCGTTTTAGGGAATAATGAAGCTAAGTAAATTTATACTTGCTCCTAATCCCAACTAAAACATTCAGAAGAGGTTGATTATAAGATGACTAATATTCAACTTGATCGCATTGAAAATGAAGCATTGCGCAATCGTGTTGTGACGCCTGAGGAAGCAGCCTCCTGGATCGGAGATGGCATGACCCTGGGCCTCAGCGGCTTTACCCGTGCCGGTGACGTGAAAGCGGTTCCGTTCGCTTTGGTCGACCGCGCAAAAGAGAACGGATTTAAAGTGAACGTCTTCACAGGGGCGTCCCTCGGTTCGGACGTCGACACCCTGTTCGCCGAGGCGGGCATCGTCAACAAGCGTATTCCATTCCAGGCGGACCCGACGATGCGCAAGAGCATCAATAACGGTGACATGTTCTTCGTTGACCAGCATCTTTCTCATACAGCCGAGCTTGTACGCTCTGGTGTCATGGGTCCGATCGACTTCGCCATTGTCGAAGCGGTCGCGGTCAAGGAAGACGGCACGATTATCCCGACGACTTCCGTCGGCAACTCGTCCCTCTTTGCGACCCATGCAAAAAACATCATTGTCGAAATCAACATGGCCCAGACACCGCTGTTGGAAGGTATCCATGATATCTATGAACCCGGCAAGCAGGGCGAGCGCGGCCCGATTCCGCTCGAAAAAGCGGATGACCGAATCGGCGAACTGGGCATCAAAGTGGATCCTGAGCTGATCCGCGGCGTCGTCTTCACGGACCAGGCGGATTCCCCGTCCACGATTGTCCAGCCGGATGAGGAAACAAAGATCATGGCAAACCACCTGCTGGACTTCCTCCGCAAGGAAATCGAGCTCGGCCGCCTTGATGAAACGCTTGCCCCGCTCCAGTCGGGCATTGGCAGCGTGGCGAATGCCGTCCTCCATGGCATGATCGATTCCGAATTCAAGAATCTTGAAGTGTATTCGGAAGTGCTCCAGGATGCGGTATTCGACCTGATCGATGCCGGCAAGGTCGACTTTGCTTCATGCTGCTCGATCACGCTTTCCGACGAGAAGATGAAGCAGGTATTCGGCAACTTTGAACAGTACCGCGACAAGCTGATCATGCGTCCTCAGGAGATGTCGAATCATCCTGAAGTGATCCGCCGACTCGGCCTCATCTCGATCAACACGGCGCTTGAGTTCGACATCTACGGAAACGTCAACTCCACGCACGTATCCGGCACGAAAATGATGAATGGCATCGGCGGCTCGGGCGACTTTGCGCGTAACGCGCGTCTTGCGATCTTCGTTACAAAGTCGGTTGCCAAAGGCGGCAACATCTCCAGCATCGTTCCATTCGTCTCGCATACCGATCACACAGAGCATGACGTTGACATCGTTGTCACGGAACAGGGCTATGCGGACCTCCGCGGTCTTGCACCGCGCGAACGCGTGCCGCTCATCATCGAGAACTGTGTGCACCCGGACTACAAACAGCAACTCTGGGCCTATTATCAGGAAGCGCTCGAGCGCGGCGGCCAGACGCCTCACGTCCTCGAGAAGGCCTTCTCCTGGCACCAGCATCTTGCCGAGCACGGCACGATGAAGATGGAAAAGGAAGTAGTCGAAACAAAATAAATCCACCCATCCCTGCCCCTCTGAGGCAGGGATTTTTCTGGTCTTGGTGTGTCATGACAGGTGATGGGCTTCCCTGATATGATAGTAGGAAATGCGGACCACGGAAGGGGTATGGTTATGAAGGCATTGCTGAATGTGGATTACACGATCGATTTTGTTGCGGATGACGGAAAGCTGACCTGCGGCAAGCCCGGGCAGGCAATCGAGGGGGAAATTGTACGGCTGACCCGGGAGTTCTTGGAACAGGGGGACTACGTCGTCTTTGCCATTGACCGGCATGAGGAGGGCGACACCTGCCATCCGGAGAGCCGGCTGTTCCCGCCGCACAACATCGCAGGCACCGAAGGCCGTGACCTGTACGGCGGACTTCAGGCGGTATTTGAGGCGCATCGGGACGATGAAAACGTGCACTACATGGACAAGACCCGCTACAGCGCATTCGCGGGCACGGACCTGGAGATTAAATTGCGCGAGCGGGGCATCACCGAGCTGCATCTCGTCGGCGTCTGTACTGACATCTGTGTGCTCCATACAGCCGTTGATGCCTACAACAAAGGCTTTTCCATCACCGTCCACAAAGACGCCGTGGCAAGTTTTAACCCGGCGGGCCATGAATGGGCGCTCGAGCATTTTACGAATACGCTTGGCGCAAAAGTCGTCTGACCAGTTTTTTCCCCGGACCATGCGGCGGTCCGGTTGCCTTTCATCAGAGTCGGTTGTCCGGCTCTTTTTTCATGCAATAAAAAACACCGGCAGGAAATCCCTGTCCGGTGCGTGGCTCACTGTGCGGTCTCATCCGCGGGCACCTCACTCATCAGTGCCAGGTGGTTGCCTTCCGTGTCCGAGAAGAACGCCATCCACGTTTCTGTTCCCCCCATCTTGGCGACGACGTGAGGTTCACCCATGAACGGGACGCCCGCTTCCTGCAATTCCTTCGCCCGAGCATGGATGTCGTCCGTATTCAGATAGATGACGGATCCGTTTGATGCGAAGGCTTCGTGCTCCGGCACAGTCAGCATGAGCCGGACGCCGCCGCAGTCAAAGAACGCCATGCGGTCTGTCTTGAACCAGAGCGGCAGGCCGAGTTTTTCCGAATAAAATGCAGCAGCCCTTTCGATATCCTCTGCCGGCAGGCCGATTTGGCCGATTGTCGTTTTCCCCATTTCCCCAACCCCTTCCCATTGTTATCCCAAAGATACTTTTCAGGGTATCCTTTGTAAAGTACGATGGAGGACGGAAGGCAGGGATCGTGATGGAGAATATCATCTTTGAGGGAGAACTGAAAAACGGGCAGCCCATCCATATGCACAAGCTCACACCGGAACAGTTGCCGGAGATTCTCTCGCTCCAGGAACAAGTCATTCAGGCACTTGAGGTAAAAGAGCGCCTTCAGCCGCTGACGGAGGATGAGTTCCGTTTTATCCTGGAAGGGAACGGGGAGATGATCGGGGTGTATGCAGACGGGAAGATGATCGCCTGGCGGGCGATGCTCGTCCCGGATAATGACCACGAAGGACTCGGCCGGGATGTTGGTGTGCCGGAGGAAGAGATCGGCAAGGTCATCTACCAGGAGATCTCCGCCGTCTCACCGGAGTGGCGCGGCTTTTCGCTCCAGACAATCATGGGAAGCGTGCTCATGGACCGCGTGGACGCTGAGCGTTACCGCTACGTCTGCTCAACGGTCATGCCGGGGAACATCCCAAGCCTGAAGGACAAGTTCAGACATGGCCTGGAGGTGCGTGCGCTCAAGGAGAAATACGGCGGCAAGCTCCGGTATGTGTTTATGAAAGACCTGCAGGCACCGGAACAGGAGCGGACAGAATCCCGGGAAATTCCGATGGACGACATTGCCGCACAGCAGGCGCTGCTTGCGGACGGATGGGTTGGAACGGCGATGGCAGAAGGCGGCAATGGCTGGTTCGTCCGGTATGAACGGTGAAGACTGATATCCGGAATGGACCACTTTGGACACCCGGTTCATATGATAATGGAGAAGCGGACTCATAAAGAGGGGGGAGCCGTGGGGAGATGGGCATGTGGCAGGGACCTCCCTATCAGAACGGTGGAGGCCTTCAGTACCCGCCAAGCCAGCAAAAACAGGCTGGCGGAGGACTTCAATATCCGCCAAGTCAGCAAAACCAGGCCGGTCAAGGCGCCAATTCACAATGTGGCCAACCGGTCAGCCGGGGAGCTGCAATCGGACTATTTGGCGGAATCCTTGCAGCGATCGGTGATACGATTGGAGCGATCGGCGCCGCTATTGCAATAGAGGAAGACCGCATCAGTTCGATGCAGCAGGACCAGCAGAATCAGCAGTTCCAGCAACAAATCGATGATCTGAAAAAGCAGCTGAATGACCAGCAGGACCAGCAAAGGCAGCAGCAGATGGATCAGATTCAAAAGCAGATTGATAGGTTAACCGAGAAACTGAATCAGCAACAGTGTCCGGATATTGAACGGCTCAATGGAATGATTGAACAGCTGATCGCAAAGATTGGCCAGGATGAAAGCAGCTGACAGCACTCGAAAGAGTGACTGCCAGCTGCTTTTGTTCATGAACTCCCGTTGATGATAAGTGTGCCGTCCAAAAACCGCTGGCAGCATTCTCGGAAGCTGTCGGCGGTTTTTTCGCGTTCATGTCAGGTGATTCAGGAACATCGTCGCGATCCCGAAATAGATCAGGAGCGAGAGGATGTCGTTCACGGTTGTGATGAGGGGGCCGCTTGCCACGGCCGGGTCGAACTTGAACCGGCTGAGGACGAGCGGGATGATCGTGCCCGCAAGTGTCCCGATGATGAGCGTAATGACGAGTGATGCGCCGACCACGATGCCGAGTACAAAGCTGCCCTGCCAGATAAAGGCGATGACCGAAATGAGGACACCGCAGATGATGCCGATCAGGATGCCGACGAAAAGTTCCCGGATCACGACCCGGATGGCCGTTTTCAGGTCCAGGTCCTCCGTCGCGAGCCCCCGGACGACGAGCGACAGGGACTGAGTGCCGGTGTTTCCGGTCATGCCGGCGATCAGCGGCATAAAGAACGCGAGGGCGACCACCTGATTGAGTGTATCCTCAAATCCGCTGATGATGCTCCCGGACACAAGGCCGATAAAGAGAAGAAGAATCAGCCACGGCAGGCGACGCATAGCGGCCGTCACCGGCTTTGTGCGGAAGTCGATCTGCTTCCCGCTCGCCATGAGCATTTCGATGTCCTCATCCGCTTCCTGCACGATGACATCGATCACGTCGTCAACGGTGATAATACCGACGAGGACATTGTCATCATCCGTGACGGGGATGGCTACAAAATCATAGCGTGCAAATTGCTTGGCCACGACTTCCTGGTCGGTCCGTGCGTTCGCCGAGATGACACGGCGGTACATGATGTCCCGGACCGGTGTGTCCGCATCGGTCAGCAGCAGCTGGCGGTACGACAGAACGCCGATCAGCTGCTTGTCGCTGTTGATGACGTATGTATAGTTCAGGTATTCGGCATAGTCGCTGTAGTTTTTCAGCTTTTCGACCGTCTGCCCGACCGTATAGTCCTCGTGCACCCAGACGAAGCGGTTCGTCATGATGCGGCCGGCGGTCTCCACCGGATAATCGAGGATTTTGCGGACGCTCTCCGCCTCTTCTTTGAGCATCTGGCCGGTGAGCCGGTCGATTTCCTCCTGCGAAAGGTCCGTCAGCATCGCGGCAAGGTCGTCGTTCTGCATCATGTCGAGCACGGGGATGGCCTTGTCGGGCCCGAGTGACCGGATGAACTCCATCTGATCCTCCGGTTCCAGGTACGGCAGCATTTCTGTAATGGCCGGAAGGTCGAGCCATTCCAGGATCACCGGATGGAGCTTTTTCGGGATTTCCGTGTACTGCACGGCCTGGTCATACGGACGCAGATCCAGGAATAGCTTTAAAAAGCCATTCTTGTCTCCTGCCTTCAGCTGACGGACGAGAGCGATTGTCAACCGTTCGGTATTGATTTCTGCCGCCATGATCCATCGCCTCCTTGCTCTGTTTTCACTATACCCATCCGTCCGGGGCTTAGTCTGCGTCCGGGACTTTTCTACCGCTCATGCAAGAACAAAATAAGCCAATCATAAGATAGAGAATTCAGAATTTTATTGATAAACTGGTCCAAACTCATTCTTAAGGGGGAGTCCCATGCCTGCCACGAAGAAAAAATGGCTAACCGCTATGACGCTATCCGCACTTCTTCTCGTACCCGCAGGTGCCGCACCCGGCCTGCAGCCCGCTGTCGCGACTGATGAAGACGCCGCGCTCGGCAACGCACTAAACGAAATCCTCAACGATTCGAGGCTGGACGGCGCCACAATCGGGGTGAATGTCACAAACGCCTCGACAGGGGACACCGTTTACGAACACACCGATGATCTGTTGCTTCACCCCGCCTCAAACATGAAGATCCTGACCGGAGTCGCTGCACTTGAAGTGCTCGGACCGGACCACCGGTTCAAAACGGATGTCCTGCACACGGGCAAGCTGACTCCAGGCGGTGTGCTGCAGGGTGACCTGTATCTTCGCGGCAAGGGCGACCCGACACTGCTCAAGGAAGACTTTGCCCAATTCGCAAAGGACGTAAAGGCGAAGGGGCTCAAAAAAGTCCATGGCAACCTCATCGCGGATGACAGCTGGTATGATGACGTGCTGCTTTCGGAGGACCTGAACTGGTCCGATGAACACAACTATACCGGGGCGGGTGTGTCGGCACTGACCGCTTCGCCGAACACCGACTATGATGCGGGCACCGTGATCGTAAACGTCAATCCGGCCAAGGAAGCGGGTGCCGCGGCGGAAGTGACGCTCGATCCGTTTACGGAATCGGTGACGATCGAAAATCGTGCAAAGACCGTTTCCAAAGACGGTAAAAAATCGATTTCCATCACCCGCGAGCACGGCACGAATAACATTGTGATCACGGGAACAATACCGGTCGGCGCAACCCCATCTCGTTCCTGGACAGCTGTCGAGGATCCGACGATGTACGCGCTTGATCTGTTCCGGCAGGCACTGAAACAGGAGGGCATCACGGTTTCCGGAAAGCTTTCCGAAGGCGTTGCCCCTGAAGGCGCAGACGCCCTTGCATCGAAGGAGTCCATGCCGCTCCGCGAACTCTATATTCCATTCATGAAGCTCAGCAATAACGGCCATGCGGAAGTGCTTGTAAAGGAGATCGGACGCGCGGTTGCAGGGGAAGGCTCATGGGATGCCGGGCTCGGGGTGATGGAAGACGTGCTTGCGGAATACGGCCTTAACACGGCCGGCATGCGCCTGCGGGACGGTTCAGGGATGTCGCATAAGAACCTGGTCACTGCGGAGCAGCTGTCCGTCCTTCTTTACAAGGTCCAGGCCGAGCCATGGTTCCCGGTCTTCCTCAACTCGCTTCCTGTCGCGGGCCATCAGGACCGGATGACCGGCGGCACGCTCCGCAACCGCATGAAAGAGGGGGCAGCCTCGGAAAACGTACAGGCCAAGACCGGCTCGCTCACCGGTGTCTCGACACTGTCCGGCTACGTGACCGCTGAAAACGGCGAAGAATACATTTTCTCCATTCTGTTCAACAACTATCTCGCGGGCTCTGTCACGCCGATCCAGGATGAGATCGCGGAGACCATCGCGGAACAGGAATGACTGGCAGACTAAGAAAATCTGAAAAACAGACTTGACGGTATTTTCTAAACAATGTAAGATGAGTGTTAACTTTTTAGTCCGTGAGGGGCAGGAGGTGCCGGGAGCGGCATCGCCCTTGGATCAAAGAGCAGAGTAGAGCACAGCATAGCAGAGAAATTGCAGAGTAAGAGAAGTAGCATGCGCCAGGCGGCCAAGAGAGCCGGCGGCAGGTGGAAGCCGGAGCGCCCCGCATGTGAATGGACTTACGAGAGCCGCCGCGGCCCGGGCCCGGCGGACGACCTTCCCGCGTTAAGGGAGCATGCCGCGACCTGCGGCATGACCGAGAGGGGGCGATATATGCCCCAACCGGAGGTGGCAACGCGGATTTTTTCCGTCCTCCGCAACAGGACTGCTGTGCCTGTTGCGGGGGACTTTTTTGATTTCCAATGATAAGGGAGCTGAGCAGAGATGAGCACAGTCAGAGAACAGACAGAGTCCGGACGGGTGGCCGTCAGGAGAATCGCGGCGGATGCGCTGACGCCGGTGGCCGTATTCGGCAAGTTGAAGGGACGCAGGAAGTTCATGCTGGAAAGTTCCGGCGCGCACGATGGACCGGGACGCTATTCCTACATCGGGCAGGATCCGGTGAAGACGTACCGCGCCGAAGGCCAGATCCTAGAAGAGAGGGACTGCAGGACGGGGAGAGTATTCCGGCACGAGGGCGAGCCGCTGGGACTGCTGCAGCGGCTGCTGCCGAGGGTCGCATCGCCGGAAGCCTTTCCGTTTGCAGGAGGCGCCGTCGGGGCGATCGGATACGGAGCGGGTGAGCATAAGGTAAATGGCGGCAATGGACCGGATGTACTGCTGAACGTCTACAGCACGGTCATCGTCTTCGACCATCTTGAAGGCACGGTCTCAATCGTCCGGACCGATCTCGGCGACGGACCGGCGGACTCAGATCTTGACCGGATCGAGTCTCAGATTCTCTCCGGCGGCGAACCGGAAAAGGAAAACTTTGCGCTCGGCGAGTTCACTTCGGACACCGAGAAAGAGGCCTTCGAGGAAGCGGTCCGGCAGGGAATCAGCGCCATTGCGGCGGGCGATCTGTACCAGGTGGTCCTGTCCCGCGAACTGAGCGCACCGTTTTCCGGCAGCCCGTTCGGCCTGTACCGGCGGCTGCGCCGGCGCAACCCTTCTCCTTACATGTACATCATCGATCTTGAAGAGACGGTCATCGTCGGGACTTCCCCGGAAAGTGTCGTGAAGGCGAAGGGGGGCATCCTCTCGATGAACCCGATCGCGGGAACCAGACGGCGCGGGAAAAACCGGGAAGAAGACCGGGCGCTCGAGGCGGAACTCCTTGCCGATCCGAAAGAACTGGCCGAGCACGACATGCTCGTCGACCTCGGACGCAATGACATCGCAAAAGCCGCGGTCCCGGGGACGGTCAAGGTGACCGCCTATCAGGAAGTCGTCCGCTATGAACATGTCATGCATCTCGTCTCGGAAGTGGAAGGACAGCTGAAAGAGGGAGCGGATGCATTTGATGCCATCCGGGCATGCCTGCCGGCCGGCACCGTGACCGGTGCGCCGAAGGGCAGGGCGATGGCGCTCATCGACCGGCTGGAGCCGTCACCCCGCGGCCTGTACGGAGGCTCGGTCGGCTACATCGGCTTTAACGGCAATATGGACATGGCGCTCGCCATCCGGACCTTCTTCATCAAGGACGGCATCGCTTCGGTTCGCGCAGGCGCCGGAGTCGTCCATGATTCCAGGCCGGAACTGGAATATAAGGAGACGGCAAACAAAGCCCGTTCGCTCACGGAGGTGGTCAAATGATTTTGCTGATCGATCATGAAGACTCGTTTACCCAGAACCTGTCCGGCGCCCTCGCCGTGCTCGGCGAGGATATCGGCATCTTGGACGCGAAGGCGGCGACACTGTCGAAAGTCGAGCGCTTCGGCCCTTCCGCAATCATCCTGTCTTCCGGGCCGGGGAGTCCGGAAGAATGGCCGGAATCGATCGAGATCGTCCGGGAGTTCGGGGCGGAGATTCCGATCCTCGGCGTTTCTCTCGGCCAGCTGATCATCGCGGCCGCTTACGGGGAAGAGGAAAGGCTACGCCCGCAGATCCGGCACGGCAAGCCGGCCATGGTGCGCCACAAGCGCGGCGGCCTGTTCGCTTATCTGCCCCAGCCGCTGCGCGTGATGTGCTGCCACTCGGCGGCACTTGACGAGGGCACGCTTCCGGAAGTTCTCCATGCGGACGCCTACTCGATGGACGACAACACGGTCATGGCCATCCGGCACGACCGCCATCCGGTCTACGGGCTTATGTTCCATCCGGAATCGGTCGGAACGGAAAAGGGGGAGCGGCTGCTTGCCGCCTTCCTGGAAGAGGCCAAGGCCTTTAACAAACAGAATGCAACGGAACCCCAGCGGATTCCCGGACTTTGACACGATAGAGAGCAGAGGAGAGTGGAGCAGAGATGAGAGAGTTCACACAGAAAGTACGGAACGGAAACGATCTGAGCTACGAGGAAATGACTGAAGCCGCGCTGTTCATGTTTGATGAGCGTACGCCGGAAGGAGAGGTCGCCGAATTCCTCGCGGCGCTTGCCGACAAGGGAGAGACCACCTACGAGGTGGCTGCGCTTGCCGAGGTAACACGCGGCATGGCAATCGTGCCGGAAGTCCCGGAGGCCCCGTATACCGACAACTGCGGGACGGGAGGCGACGGTTCGGACAGCTTTAACATCAGTACGACATCGGCATTCGTCCTGGCCGCGGCAGGCGTTCCGGTCGCAAAGCACGGCAACCGGAAAATCTCCAGCCGATCGGGCAGCTCCGATGTGCTGGAGGCACTCGGAATCGGGCTTGAACAGGATATGGAAGAAGCGTCCAGGCAGCTGCGCGAGGAAGGCATCGCATTCCTCTTTGCACCGCGGCTGCACCCGAAAATGAAGCGGATCGGACAAATCCGGGCACGTCTCGGGCGGCGCACGATCTTCAACCTGACAGGACCGCTGACGAACCCGGTCCCTCTGGCGTCCCAGTTCACCGGCATCAGCCGGAACGATTTTACGATGAACTATGCATCGGTTCTCCGGATGCAGGGCCGGAAGCGCGCGATTGTGGTCTGCGGAGCAGGCGGCATGGATGAGGCCTCTCTTGCGGGTCCGAATGACTTCGTTCTGCTGGACAACGGCGACCTCATCCCGTTCACGCTTGAAGCCGAAGATGTGGGCCTGGAGTCCGCGCCGCTATCCGCCCTCAAGGGAGGCGACGGCCGGGAAAACGCGGAGATCCTCCGCTCGGTCCTCGGCGGTGCACGGGGCCCGAAATTCGATGCCGTCGCGTTCAATGCGGGTATCGGCCTGTTTGCAGCAGGACGTGCCGAAACAGCAAAGGAAGGCGTCGAACTCGCCAAAGACATCATCCTGTCCGGAAAAGCAATGGAAAAGCTGGAGTCCGTGATCCGGTTCCATAAAGAAACAAAGGAGGCGGTCACGCCATGACAATACTGGACGATATTCTGGAAGAAAAACGAAAACGGCTGCCCTCCCTGCGGGCTGAAATCCCGGCGACACCGGCCATCCGGCACACGCGGCCGCGCCTGTCGGAGTCATTTGATGCAAGGGACGGACTTGGCGTCATCGCCGAGGTGAAACGGGCTTCGCCTTCAAAAGGCATCATCAATGAAAACGCGGATCCCGCGGAGCAGGCGCTGCGCTATGAACAGGCAGGTGCATCCTGCATTTCCGTCCTGACGGAAGAGGCATTTTTCAAGGGTTCATATGAAGATCTGGCCGCTGTGGCGGAAGCTGTCCGGATTCCGATCCTCTGCAAAGACTTCATTATCGACGAGCTGCAGATTGACCGGGCGCTGCAGGCAGGTGCTTCCGTCGTCCTCCTGATCGTGGCGGCGCTGCCTCAGGAGCGGCTCCGTGAACTGCACGCCTATGCCATGTCGGCAGGACTCGATGTTCTCGTGGAAGTGCATGACGAACAGGAGATGGACCGTGCGCTTGAGCTGGATCCGGCATTTATCGGCATCAATAACCGGGACCTGAAGACATTCAAGGTCGACCTCGGCAACACGGCGCGGCTTGCGGCCCGCGCCGGGAAAAAGCCGGGACGGTATCTTGTTTCGGAAAGCGGGATCATGTCGGCGGAGGACGCCGCAAGCGTCCGGGAAAACGGCGCGGACGCCATCCTCGTCGGTGAGTCGCTCATGCGGAGCGGCGACCCGGGTGCGGCCATCCGCTCCTATCGCGAAGCGGAAGGAGTGCTCCGTCCATGACGAAGGTGAAAATCTGCGGACTGATGGAAGCCGAGCATGTCAAAGCCGCCGTCGATGCGGGGGCGGACGCCATCGGTTTCGTCTTCGCCCCGAGCAGCAGGCGCATCGATATGAAATGGGCTGCCGAGCTGGCATCCCGGGTACCGGAAAACGTCAAGAAAGTTGGCGTCTTCGTGAATCCGGATGCGGAAGAGCTCCGCACCGTCTACCGCAATGTCCCGCTTGACTATGTACAGTTCCACGGCGACGAGACACCGGAGCAGATCCGGGAAATCGGCCTGCCGTCGATCAAGGCATTTTCCGTCCGGACGGCAGAGGATGTCCGCCGGGCTGCCGAATATGACGTGGATTACTATCTGTTTGATGCACCGGGCACGGACTTCCGCGGCGGAAGCGGGAACGTTTTTGACTGGTCGCTTCTTGCCGATGCCGGCATCCCGCGGGAGCGGACGATCATCGCAGGGGGGCTGAACGCCGGCAATGCGGCTGAGGCGGTCAGACAGACAACCCCGTATGCCCTTGACGTATCGAGCGGCGTGGAACGGGAAAAACGGAAAGACCCGGAGCTGATCCGCGGGTTTATCCGAGCCGTGAAGGAAAGGGGAGAAGCATGATGGCGAACACAACAGAGAAGAAAGCATACCAAGCACCCGACGAAACAGGCCGCTTTGGCGAATACGGGGGCCGCTTCGTCCCCGAGACGCTCATGCCGGCACTCCTCGAGCTTGAGACGGCATACCGGGAAGCAAAAGAAGACCCGGCGTTTGTGGCACAACTGGACCATTACCTGAAGGACTATGTCGGGCGTGAAAACCCGCTCTACTTCGCAGAACGTCTGACAGAAACCGCGGGCGGCGCCAAAATCTACCTGAAGCGTGAAGACCTGAACCATACCGGCGCGCACAAGATCAACAACGCGATCGGCCAGGCGCTTCTCGCCAAGCGGATGGGTAAGACGAAGATCATTGCGGAAACCGGGGCAGGCCAACATGGTGTTGCGACCGCGACCGCCTGTGCGCTTCTCGATATGGAATGCATCGTGTTCATGGGCAAGGAGGATATCCGGCGGCAGGAACTGAACGTCTTCCGGATGGAATTGCTGGGCGCTTCCGTCGTCTCGGTCGAGCAGGGCTCGGGCACGCTGAAAGACGCGGTCAATGAGGCGCTCCGCTACTGGGTCGCGAATGTCTCCGACACGCATTATGTCATCGGCTCCGCACTCGGTCCGCACCCGTTTCCTGAGATTGTCCGTGACTTGCAGCGGGTGATCGGCGTCGAGACCCGCCGCCAGATCCTTGAAAAGGAAGGGCGCCTGCCGGATGCGGTCGTCGCCTGCGTCGGCGGCGGCAGCAACTCGATCGGCATGTTCCATCCGTTCGTGGACGACACGGATGTCGCCCTCTACGGTGTTGAGGCAGCGGGAAGCGGCGTTGAAACCGGCAAACATGCCGCAGCACTCACAGGCGGCCGCCCGGGCGCACTTCACGGCGCCTTCATGTACCTCCTTCAGGATGAAGCGGGCCAGATCAATGAGGCCCATTCCATCTCGGCGGGGCTCGACTATCCGGGTGCCGGCCCCGAGCATTCGCACTTCCGCGATACGGGGCGCGTGACCTACTCGTCGGTCACCGACGACCAGGCTCTCGAGGCGCTGAAGATGCTCAGCCGGAAGGAAGGCATCCTTCCCGCGCTGGAGAGCTCGCATGCCGTACATTATGCCGTCGAGCTGGCATCCGGCATGTCCCCGGACCAAATTGTCGTCATCTGCCTGTCCGGGCGCGGCGACAAGGACGTCATGACCGTGCGCGACGCGCTGAAGGGAGGAAACGGAAATGTCTGAGATTACAAAAGCAATCCTTGAGGCTCGTGAATCCGGCGGCTGTGCATTTGTCCCGTACATCATGGCGGGAGACGGCGGACTCGGACGCCTGAAGGAGGACCTTCTGTTCCTGCAGGAAGCGGGCGCGACGGCCGTCGAGCTGGGCATCCCGTTTTCCGACCCGGCAGCGGACGGGCCGGTCATCCAGGAAGCGGGTCTCCGCGCACTCGAAGCCGGCACGACCTTGAAGGCGGTCATCGAAGAAGTGAAGGCGATCGGAGACGAAGTGCACATCCCGATCATCTTCATGACGTACCTGAACCCTATACTCAGCTACGGCATGGCCGGTTTCGCAAACGACTGCCAGGAAGCGGGCATTGCCGGCGTCATCGTGCCGGACGTGCCGTTCGAGGAAAGTGCACCGCTCGAGGATTGCCTCAGGATGAACGGCATCGACCTGATTCGCCTGATCCCCCTGTCCGCTCCGGAAGAACGCATCCGAAAAATCGCGGAGGCGGCGGAAGGCTTCATCTACGCAGTCACCGTCGACGGCATCACCGGTGTCCGCGACAGCTTCGGCGGGACGACCGACGGCCGGCTCGAGCGGCTGAAAGAAATCGCGGACATCCCGGTCCTGGCAGGCTTCGGCATCTCGTCACCTGAACACGTCCGAGATTTCGGCCGAACGGCGGATGGCGTCATTGTCGGCAGCGCGATTGTCGACGCGCTGCACCGCGGCGACAAGGAACCAATCAAAGAACTGATCGGCTCCGCGAAAGACATTGCGGTACCTGCGGAATAATAGAGTAAAGGGCATCCTGTTGAGCGGGATGCCCTTTTGGGTATGCTATGGAGATGGGGACGTAAAGCGATTGTGCAAGTTCCAGGCCGGAACGTGAACGCCCGGCTTCTGCCGCAATAAAAACGAAACTATGGCGACGTCCGTCCGTATACCAGTCAAGAGGAGTGATCCGAATGGAAACGGCCACGATCAAGAACCGCTATGAAACGATTTACCCAAAGCTCCTGAACCTATTCAGCTGGACGGTCGACAAGCGGGTGCTGCTGTCGATTGCGGGGATCTACGCGCTTGGAGAAAAGGAATTTGATGCCCGGAGGCTCCGGGAAGTCGCTGATGCGCTCAAAAAGCGGTCAGGCCTCTTTTCTCCGGTCCGGGGCCAGTTCCACCCGCTGATTTCTGCATTGTTGGATGCGTCGGGGGAAGGCGCGCAGGAAATGGCAGACGATCTGTTTGAGAAACAGGAGATCCTCCAAGGACTCGGCTTCAGGAACACGATCCATTCCTATCTGGCGGCGACGCTGCTTTCGGATGAGGAAGGAGAGGCCCGCCGTGAGGCGATTGCCGGAAAGATGCTCTTTGACGAAATGAAGCGCAGGCACCGCATCCTTACATCAGATGATGACTACACATTTGCCGTGCTGCTCGGCAGCCATGCAGACAGTCCGTCGGAACTGGCCGAAGTGATGCACCAGTATTACCAGGATCTGAAGACCCGCGGTTTCCGTTTTGGAAATGAGCTGCAGTGGATGTCCCAGACGATCACCTACGGCAATGCCGCCTTTGAAGAGAACCGGGCGGAAAAGGCTTCAGAAATCCGCGGCAGGCTAAAAGCGGAGGGGCTGAAAGTGAAGCCGCTTCACTATCCGGCAATCGGGCTTCTCACAGTGTTCCACGTGGAACAATCCCAGGTGGACCACATCGTGGAGACGGCAAAGGTTCTTTCGGAAATGAAACTGTTCCGCTGGTACAAAGAAATGGCGTTGTCAGCGGCCATTCAGTCAGTGCTGATGGAAATGACCACAGGAGAGCAGGCGGCCCACATCGGCATCGCCGCGTCTGTGGAACAGGTGCTCCGAGCCCAGCAGGCGATTATGGCATCGAGTGGCGCCGCTGCCGCGGCTTCGGCAGCAGCGGCCGGCGGCGGGGGAGACGGCAGCTCCTGAACGGCCAAAGGACAAAGAGAAAACGATTCCCGCAACGCCATGGCAGGCATTGCGGGAATCGTCCATTTATGGAGTCTTTTCAATTAGTGCCCATATTAGCCGTGCCGCTACGTTGAGCCGAACGGCTAACCGATCTGCACGTTCACTCAGTCGTTTTCTCCACCTGCACAACTTTCTTCTTCTCCCGCCAATTCGTGATCCATTCCACTCCGAAATCGACAAGTTGGTCCATGCCAATTACGCGGGTGTCCGCCTGACCAATTTTGCAGCGGGTCACCGCTTCCGGATGTTCGCGCTCGAATGCCATCCCGAGCGGAGGGAAGTCGTCGGATTCCAGGTCGGCCATGTCGTATTCGATCCATTTGCGCTCGCCATCAACCATTACTGCCGCTCCGTCCCTGTATTTTTCTAGGCCCGGAGCCCGGTATTCCGACAGGTGGAGCGCCGTGCAGGAATCATAGCCGGTTCCGATCAGCAGGACCTTCACGCCGGAGCCGTACATCTTTCCGAGCGGGGAACCCTCCCCGAAGGAATCCTCCACCGGGTGATCCCGCATCCATTCCGCTGCATCATGCCCCCAGGCGATAAACGAATGCGCCGGATGTGGGCTACGGATTGTCTCCGGATGGCGGTGGAGGCATTGGGGAACTTTGCCCATTCCGCGCAGATGCGTCAGATGAGGATTGTATGCCGGCATCGTGCGCCGGATCGGCTCGTGCCATTCTTCCGGGACCGGGGGCATCATCCAGTGCTTCGGATCGGAATTGTCCGAGGACTGTGACGGCATGACGACCGTCCCGTCCGCCGTTACGGTTTCGAGCAGCGCCTCGACAAAAGCCTGCTCTCCGCCGGATACCCAGCCGACCTTTTTCAGCGATGTATGGACGATGATCCGGTCGCCTTTCCCGATGCCCGCATGAAGCAGATGCTCTTTAATCGTTTCTTTTGAAATGAATTCCCCTGTCCGGAGCACAACATCCAGTTCGTTCATCGTTCTTTCCTCCTGAAACCGTTTTAATAAGAGTACCTGATTTGGTCCCCGTACGGAACGGGTATAGAATAATTTAGGGAGGTGCTGGGAAATGGAAACATGGAAACTATGGATCAATGGGGAATGGAAGGATGCGGCACGCACGTATGAGCTGAAGTCGCCGTATTCCCAGGAAGTGATTGCAACCGTTGCAAAAGCGGATGAAGAAGATGTGAAAAAAGCGATTGAAGGCGCCCATGAGGCGTTTCTCGAGTTCAGGAAATGGCCGGCATACGAACGGGCCGAACTGCTTTACCGGGCCGTCGACCTGATCGAGGCGCGGAAGGAAGAGCTGGCGCAGCTTCTCGTGAAGGAAGCCGGCAAGCCGATCCAGACCGCGCGTGGAGAGATTGACCGGACGATTGCGACGTACCAGTTTTCGGCGGAAGCGGCCAAGTCGCTTTCCGGAGAGACAGTGCCGATGGACGCGGCACCCGGCGTCACGGACCGCATCGGCTGGACAAAGCGGGAGGCGCTTGGCGTTGTCGCGGCAATCACGCCGTTCAACTTCCCGTCGAACCTGGTCGCACATAAGCTCGGGCCGGCATTCGCCGTCGGCAACACGGTCGTCCTGAAGCCGGCCACGCAGACGCCGCTTTCTTCTCTGGCGCTCGCTGAGATCTTCAAGGAAGCCGGCCTGCCGGATGGCGCCCTCCAGATCGTGACGGGGAGCGGAAGCGAACTGAGCGACCCGCTCATCACGAACGATCTCGTGAAGAAAGTGACGTTCACCGGAAGCGTGCCGGTCGGACTCGACATCAAATCGAAGGTCGGCCTGAAAAAGCTGACGCTCGAGCTTGGCTCGAACTCCGCGCTGATTGTCGAACCGGACGTACCGCTCGAGAAAATCATGCCGCGAGCCGTCACTGGCGCATTCGGCTTTGCCGGGCAGGTGTGCATTTCGCTCCAGCGCGTGTACGTGCACGACAGCATCTACGATGAATTCGTGGACAAGTTCGTTGCGGAAACGGAGAAACTTCAGATCGGCGACCCGGCGGATGAAGCGACTGATGTCGGCTCGATGATCCACCCGGGCGAGGCGGACCGTGCCATGGAATGGATCAAAGAAGCGAAAAAAGCCGGCGCGACCGTCCGTACGGGTGGCGAGCGTGTCCAGAACGGCATTGCCCCGACCGTCATGACAGACGTCACGCCGGACATGAACGTCGTCTGCAAGGAAGTGTTCGCCCCGATCGTCACGATCATGAAGTACTCGGACCTCGACGAAGCCATTGATCTCGTCAATGATTCCGAATTCGGCCTGAACGCCGGCATCTTCACGCGTGATATCGAATCCGCGATGAAAGCCGCAGACGAAATCGAAGCCGGCGCCGTCATCATCAACGACATCCCGACATTCCGAGTCGACAACATGCCATACGGCGGCGTCAAGATGAGCGGCTACGGCCGCGAAGGCGTCAAATACGCCATCGACGGCATGACCGAGCTGAAGTTCATTACGGTGAAGACGACGTTTTGAGTGTTCGGGGATTTAAGGTAATTAACAACCGATAAAACAGAAGCCGGAAGAGGACATCCCTCTTCCGGCTTTTTGGTTCTTTCCGCCCAATCTTCCGGGGCTTTCTTCCTCTTTTCTTCCAACTTAGGAAACCCCGCCTCGCGCTCAGTCGTATCCCGGTAGAATAGATGTATGGAGAAAATCGGTCAAGAATCGAAATGGGGAATAAGCTGTCTGGAGAGGATGGATTTGGTGGACACAGGAAAAAATGAAAATCTTTATACTGACATTGCAAATACAGTACTTGAGATGATTCCGGAAAAGTGGGGTTGGGTAAAGCTGTACGCCGAGTATTGGGATGGGTACTATAAATGCTATTTCTACTACTCTCCTGCGGGAAGCGGCGAACACGTATACAGTCTGGATATCCCTGATGAATATGAGGTCAGCCAGGAAACATTTGATCGATTGGATGAGCAATTATATGACCACGTCAAAGCTCTATGGAATGAATCCGAAAACCAGGATGAAGACCCCTGGACGAACCTGACACTTTCTTTGCAAAACGATGGAAAAATAAAGATCGACTATGATTACAGTGACCTGTCAGATCTTAACCCTCTTGAAAAACGAAAACGTTGGGAATCCGACTATCTTTATGGGGGGGTAAGGGACTAATGACTACAGAACAAATAGACAAGTGCTATGAAGAAATTGCGCAACAAATCATCGAAATGATTCCTGAGGAATGGAGCACTGTGAAGCTCTATGCTGAAAGTTGGCCAGGCTACTCTACCGTTTACTTCTATTACGACCCGGCAGGTAACACTCTGCCGATTCTAAACTTAGATATTCCGGACCTTTTTTCTGTTGATCCAGATGATTTTATTCTGCAGAAACGTCAGCTGAGAAGGACGGTCCTGGCTCTTCAACAGTTGTTCAGTGAACAGGATATGGAAACATGGACGAACTTCACGTTGATCTTAAATCATGACGGCACGTTCAAGGCCGAATACGGATATGAGGATTTAACAGAACTGGATCCGGGGGAGAAGCGAGAGGCTTGGAAAGTAAAATACGGGATTAAATAAAACGATGCTGCTGTTCTCCAAGGAGGAGAAAATGAAAGAAATTTACCAAGAAATCGCAGAGTTAATTGATGAAACGATTCCGGAAGAGTGGAAGAACGTAAAACTCTATGTAGAAGGATGGAAAGGATACTCCACAGCCTATTTTTACTATTACCCTGAAAGCAGTGAAAAGCCAATATTGAGTTATTCCATTCCAGAACGCTTTGCTATCGATAAAATGGAGTTTCATCAGCAGGAACGCAAGATTAGACGTACCGCCTTGTCCCTACAAAAAGCGTTCGAGTCGGATGGACAAGAGCCTTGGACGAATTTCACTTTCATTCTCAACCGTAATGGAACGTTCCATGTCGACTACGGATATGAAGATTTGACAGAAGCGGATCCCGGGGAGCAGCGCGAAGCGTGGAAGGCCAAGTACGGAATCGATTGACATACTGGAAGGAAGGCGAATCCAAATGACGGATGAAAAGTTGAATCTCTTTTATCAACAGATTGCGGATACCGTCATTGAAATGATTCCGGAGAAATGGACACTGGTGAAACTCTACGCCGAAATGTGGGATGATTTTTCAACAATCTATTTCTACTACTTTCCGGACAATGGGGCAGAACCTGTACTCAGCCTCAGCATTTCCCGGCTGTTTGAGGTCGACCGCGATGAATATACACGGCTTAAACGCATGCTGCGAAAACAGATCGGACAATTGCAGGACGAGTTTATGGCCAATAGTCAGGAGCCGTGGACGAACTTTACGTTGTGGAGCAACGTGAAGCCTGGAAGGCCAAATATGGGATTGAATCAAAGTAGAATTAATGAATATACATACCAGACAACGAGTAAAGGGGAATTCTGATGGAGATCCGCCTGTTAAACGAGTCCGATGCCCATTCGTACCAGCAAGTCCGTTTAAGTGCCCTGAAAAATAACCCTGAAGCCTTTGGTTCAACGTACGAGCAGGAAGTTGCATACCCGCTTGAGGTTGTGGGGGACCGCTTAAAGCCGGGTCAAGATCAGTTTGTCCTGGGGGCATTTCAGGAAGATGGGTCATTGGCCGGCATCGTAACGTTCAAGCGTGAAGAGTCCCCCAAGATGCGGCACAGGGGAAATGTCTTCGCCATGTATGTGGCGCCGGAAGCGAGGGGCCGGAGCGTTGGGAAGTCCTTGCTGGAAGAATTGATCAGGCGGGCCAGGGAAGGCGACGGACTGGAGCAGATCCATCTGGCTGTCGTAGCCCACAACGCCCCGGCCAGGAGGCTGTACACGTCCCTGGGCTTCGAGGTATACGGAACCGAGCCCAACGCTCTGAAAGTCAGCGGGAAGTATTATGACGAAGACCTGATGATCCTTAGATGGTAATCGAAACACGGAAGCCCCGCCGGCTTCCGTTTTTTCATGTCCAGCGGGAAATCGCATTGTCCGGCACCCTTCGTTCTGCTAAAGTGGACTTGTATTTCGAAAACGAAAACAGTTCTGAAAAGAAGGAAGGCGAACCGATGAATATTTATCTTTCGGTCGATATGGAAGGGATTACGGGCATCCCGGATTACACGTTCGTCGATTCAACCCAGCACAACTACGAAATCGGGCGAAGCCTCATGACGGGGGACGCCAACGCGGTTATCGAAGGGGCACTGGCCGGGGGTGCGGAGCATGTGCTCGTCAACGACAGCCATTCAAAGATGAACAACCTGTTGCCTGAGAAACTCCATCCAGAGGCGGAGCTCATCAACGGTGGGGTGAAGCTGTACTCGATGGTGGAAGGCCTCGACAATACGTATGACGGCGCTATCTTCACAGGCTACCATTCCCGCGCAGGACAGCCGGGCGTCATGAGCCACTCGATGATCCATGCGGTCCGCAACATGTGGATCAATGAGCAGGAGATCGGGGAAATCGGCTTTAACGCGTACATCGCGGGTTACCACGGCGTGCCGGTCATCATGGTGGCGGGCGATGACGGGGCCTGCCGCGAGGCGGAGGAACTGATACCGGGCGTGGTGACGGCGGCAGTAAAAACGTCGCTTACGCGTTCCGCGGTCCGATCCCTATCCCCACAGAAGGCGCATGAACTTCTGAAGGAAAAGGCAGCGGAAGCGATCGCGAACCGGGGCAACGTCAAACCGCTGACGCCCCCGGACAACCCGGTGCTCCGCATCGAGTTCACGAACTACGGCCAAGCCGAATGGGCGGCATTCATGCCGGGCTGCGAAATCGAACCGGGGTCGACGGTCGTCCGGTTCGAAGCGAAAGACATCCTGGAAGCGTACAGCGCGATGCTCGTCATGATTGAGCTTGCGCTGCAGACCACCTACCGATGACGGAACTGATCCGTCCGGAGCGGCTGAAGCGGGGCGACACCGTCGGCATCATCGCCCCGTCCAGCCCGCCGAAAACCGAACAGCTGACGCGCTCGCTCGCCTTTCTGGAATCGCTTGGCCTCAACTGGAAGATCGGCAAGTCGGTCGGGAAAAAGGAGCGTTACCTCGCTGGTACCGACCAGGAACGGCTGGACGACCTGCACGCCATGTTCAGGGATCCGGATGTCAAAGGCATCATCTGCGCAAGAGGGGGTTACGGTTCCGCTCGTTACCTTGAGAAGATCGACTACCAGATGATCCGGGAAAACCCGAAGATCCTTTGGGGATACAGCGACATTACTGCGCTCCACCAGGCCATCCATATGTATTCGGACCTGGTGACGTTCCACGGGCCGATGCTCGAGTCGGACGTCGTCAAGGATGACTTTGACCCGCTGTCGGCCAAACTCTTTGCCCAGCTGTTCCAGCCGCTCGAGCTCCATTACGATGAATCGGTTTCGCCGCTCACTACGTATTCCGGCGGAAGCGCGCGCGGGCAATTGATTGGCGGAAACCTCTCACTGATTGCTTCCAGCATCGGCACGAAGTTCGCGCCGTCGTTCGACGGAAAGTTGCTCCTCATCGAAGACACCGACGAAGAGCCTTACCGGACCGACAGCATGCTGACACAGCTCAGGCAGTCTGGCGTACTGGAGCGGGTGGCCGGCATCGTCATCGGCGACTTTAAATATCCTAAGAATCATAAGGGCGACTTCTTTTATGAAGAGGTGTTCGAGGACTTCTTTAAAGAGTTAGGAAAGCCGGTTGTGTCCGGTTTCAGAATTGGCCACTGCCAGCCGCACTTCGCGGTCCCGCTCGGCGTCGAAGCGTACCTGGACGCGGAGGCCAAGACGCTCACGATCCTGCCGGGCGTGCAGTAAGGCGTCCGGGCACCGGACAGATGCATCAAGCTAATATTAGAATCAATGAAGGTTAATATAAGGGGGAAATTCACCATGAAACCGCTCATCGGCATCACGACCCATGTTGAACTGGACTATAAGCACGTCCTGAACCACGACTACATCACCGCTGTCCAAAGGGCCGGCGGCATTCCGATGCTCATTCCGATTGACACGGAGAATGATGCAGACCGGATCCTGGACGCGCTGGACGGGCTGGTTGTTTCAGGAGGGGGAGACATCGACCCGACGCTGTTCGGAGAAGAGCCGCATCCGAAGCTCGGGGAGATCTCGCCCGGCCGCGATGCATCAGAGCTTGCGCTGATCAAGGGCGCATTGGAACGAGACATGCCGCTCCTCACTATCTGCCGGGGCCTTCAGGTCATGGTCATTGCGGAGGGCGGCGACATGTATCAGGATATCTACTCCCAGATTGACCGGCAGCTGCTTCAGCACAGTCAGCGCGCCAACCGGGTTCATCTGTCCCACTTCGTCAAATCGGCAGAGGGAAGCATCCTGCGGGAGGCTGCACAGGCCGAGAACTTCCGCGTGAATTCCTACCACCACCAGGCGGTCCGAGATGTGAAGGCGCCGTTCGCAGTATCAGGCGTGGCGTCAGATGGCGTGATTGAGGCGGTCGAGAGCACGGAGCACCGGTTCGCGGTCGGCGTCCAGTGGCATCCGGAAGCACTCGCCGCGGCAGGGGACAGCACATCGCTCCGCCTGTTTGAGCGGTTCATCGAAACAGCAAAGGAAGGGGCTGGCACCATTGCAAATCATTGACCTGCACTGTGATGCATTGCTGAAACTGTATGAAGCAGACGGCAAGATCCGGTTTGCCGATGCGCCGGAACTGGATACGAACCGGGAGCGGCTCCGCAAGGGTGAGGTGAAGATCCAGGCTTTCGCCATCTTTATCTGGCCGGACATGAAGGCGGAAGAGAAGTTCCAGGCGGCCCTCGACCAGGTGCACTGGTTCTACACGGATGTCCTCGGCAACAACCCGGACATGAAACTGATCCGCGACTGGTCGGACATCGATACACTGAAGGAAGGGGAGACCGGCGCTCTCCTCACGCTTGAAGGCGTGGACGCAATCGGCAACGACCTGAAGAAGCTGTCGATCCTCCACCAACTCGGTGTCCGCTCGGTCGGACTGACCTGGAACAATGCGAACCTGGCAGCAGACGGTGCAGGCGAGCCGCGAGGGGCCGGCCTCACGACATTTGGCCGCGAAATTGTCCGGTTCAACAACGAGCACCAGATCCTGACCGACGTGTCACATCTCTGCGAGAAGGCATTCTGGGACGTGATCGAGACGGCGGATTACCCAATCGCGAGCCATTCGAACGCCCGGGCGGTCCGCGACCATGTCCGGAATCTTTATGACGACCAGGCTAATGCGCTGTTTGATAAGGGCGGCATGATCCATGTGGTCTACTGCCCGGCATTCATCAAGGAAGGCGGTTCAGTGACCATCGATGACCTGATTCGCCACATCGACCATTTCTGCAGCCTCGGCGGAGAGAAGTTCATCGGCCTCGGCTCTGACTTTGACGGCATCGACGACAAAGTGAAGA
This sequence comes from Bhargavaea cecembensis, assembly GCF_001619585.1. Lineage (GTDB taxonomy): Bacteria > Bacillota > Bacilli > Bacillales_A > Planococcaceae > Bhargavaea > Bhargavaea cecembensis_A. The sequence continues at coordinate 535,371 of NZ_LQNT01000011.1, read as the reverse complement.
ACCTGTCCGACGCCTCGATGCAGCAAAACCTGATCAACGAACTGCTGAAACGGTATTCGGAGGACCAGGTTAAAGGCTTCGCCTACCGGAACTTCCTCGAAAACCGGCCGAAATGAAGAAAAGACAAGGGACCGCTACGGCGGGACCTTGTCTTTTTGTGTTGTTCTTCGACGCCTTCCGACAAATTTCCCGGGAAATAACCACAGAAAATGACAGCCCTATGCCATCGCAAGTATGGATGCGATGATGCTTACGGTAAACAGATACAGTCCGAAAAGCAGCACAGGACGGTAAGGGAGAGGAGCTTTCCTGAACTCCGGGTCTTTTTTCCCGCCCTCCGCTTCCCTGATGTAGCTCTCTTTCCGGTTCAGCGATCGGAAGAATTTTCTCCAGTTTCTTGTAAAAGTCTCTGTTACATCATGCCTGGCGATATAAAGAACACCCCCGGTGATGAGGACGAGAATGCTTGCCCAGAATAGTATATCAGCGGCCTGCACGGGGTCAGGTGTGTGTGTCATCCATGACCATCCGACAAACATCGGGGGGATGACAAAAATAACCGGTGCATAACGTCGATTCATGTCCGCCCTACTTTCATACTTAATATTAACAACGGTTTAAACTATCTAAATTGTGAAAAAAGATATTGCTTTATATCCGTAGTATACGTAAAATGAGATTACATTTCGATAGAGATTAGGGGGAAATGGTATGAACAAGAAGTGGGTATCTCGCTTTATGGCACCGGCTGCGGCTGCCCTCATCCTTGCGGGCTGTAACTTCAGCGGCGGGGACGAGTCCGGCGGAAGCTCAGAAGGGGAAAGCGGCGCCGAGGGGGATGGTTCTGCGGCGCAGACGATTGTCCTGAGTGAGCAATCGGACATCCCGACAATGGACTCCACGAAAGCACATGACTCAATCGCATTTAACGTTCTGAACAACATCAATGAAGGGCTCTACCGCCAGAACGAGTCGAATGAAGTGGAACTCGCCATGGCCGAGAAGCACGATAAAAACGAAGATGAAACCGTTCACACGTTCACCCTCCGTGAACAGAACTGGAGCAATGGAGAGCCTGTAACGGCCCAGGACTTCGAGTACGCATGGAAGCGCGTCATGCGCGAAGCCGGCCCGTACAACTACATGCTCGTCACGGCGGGAATCAAAAACGCCGAAGCGATCATGAATGAAGAAGTGGATGCCGATGAGCTCGGCGTCAAGGCAATCGATGAAAAAACGCTTGAAGTGACACTCGAAGCGCCGAACCCGCTGTTCGAGACACTGCTCGCATTCGCGACCTTCCTGCCTCAGAACCAGGCGTTCGTCGAAGAGCAGGGTGACCAGTACGCGCTTGAAGCTGAAAACGTTCTCGCGAATGGTCCATTCGTATTCTCCGAATGGCAGCAGGAGCAGGGCTGGACACTTGAAAAGAACGAAGACTACTGGGATGCCGAAAACGTCAAACTCGACAAGGCTGAGTTTGTCGTCGTCAAGGACCCTCAGTCCGGCGCCAACCTGTATGAAACCGAGAAAGTAGACCGCGTGAAGCTGACGTCTTCCCTCGTTGACCAGTACCAGGACAACGATGGATTCACGAACGAGAAAGCGTCCGGAATCGTGTTCCTGCGCTTTAACCACAACCATGAAGTGCTGAGCAATGCGAACATCCGCCGAGCAGTCAATATGGCAATCGACCGTGACGGACTGACCGATGTCATTCTCAAAGACGGTTCCACGCCACTCTACGGTGTCGTTCCTGAAGGGTACTACAACTCCCCTGAAGGCGAAGACTACCGCGAACTGAACGGCGACATCAATAAAGGCACTGCAGAGGAAGCACAGGAATTCTGGAAAAAAGGCCTTGAGGAAGCAGGCATCGACAGCCTGACCGTTTCCCTGAACATCGCGGACACGGATGAAATGAAGAAAGTCGGCGAATACCTGCAGGCCCAGTTGGAAGACAACCTGCCTGGATTCAAGCTTGAACTGAAGGCAGTTCCATTCGCCCAGCGTCTTGAAATCGAAAAGGCGATCGAGTATGATCTCTCGCTCTCGACTTGGGGACCTGACTACGCCGACCCGATGACTTACCTCGATATGTGGGTAGACGGCAGTTCGGCGAACCGGATGGACTACAGCAATCCGAAGCTGGATGAGCTTGTAGCCGAAGCACGCACGGACACTGACCTCAGCAACCGCTACAAGACCCTCCTCGAAATCGAGAAGGTCCTTCTTGAAGAAGATGCCGCGGTCGCACCGCTTTATCAGCGGGGCAATACGTACCTGACACGCCCGAGCATCGAGAACCTTGTCATCCACCCGGCTGGCGCAGACCTCTCGCTCAAGTGGGCATCGGTCAAATAATTCTTCTATAGCAGCAGACAAGCGGGGAGCCACTGGTGCGGCCCCGCTTTTCTTATATTTCAACCGCACCGAACTAAAGCGAGGTGACCGACATCATGAAACGCTATCTGATACAACGCTTTGCCTATGCTGTCATTACGCTGTTCATCATCGTATCTGCGACGTTCCTGCTCATGCAGCTTCTTCCGGGTACGCCTTACTCGAACGCGGAAAAGCTGACCGAGTCACAGCGGGCGATCCTGGATGCAAAATACGGGCTCGACAAGCCGGTTGCGCTCCAGTATCTCACCTATATCGGCAACCTGGTCCAGGGTGATCTCGGCTATTCATTCCAGTACCAGGGCCGTACCGTCATGAGCATGATCGGCGACCGCATCGGGCCTTCCGCGCTGATCGGCCTTCAGGGGCTCGTTTTCGGCACAATCATCGGCCTCGTGCTCGGAATCATTTCAGCACTCCGCCACAACACTGCGATTGACTACGTGTCGGTGACCATCGCCGTCCTTGGCATGTCGATTCCGTCGTTCGTCTTCGCGGCGCTTCTGCAATACTATATCGGCGTCAAGCTCGGCTGGCTGCCGGTTGCGTTGTGGGAAAACTATCAGAGTACCATATTGCCTTCGCTTGCCCTGTCCGTGACCGTCATCGCGACCGTCGCACGGTTTATCCGGAGCGAGATGCTTGAGGTGCTCGGTCAGGATTATGTCACGACCGCACGGGCCAAGGGCCTGAATGAATCCGGCGTCATCTGGAAGCACGTCATCCGCAACGCCCTCATCCCGGTCGTTACGATGCTCGGACCGCTTGCGGTATCGATCATGACAGGTACCCTCGTCATCGAGAAAATCTTCGGTGTGCCTGGTCTCGGTGAACAGTTCACGCTGTCGATCCTCGTGCTCGACTACAGCGTCATCATGGGCATCACGCTGCTTTACAGTGCGCTCTTCATCTTCGTCGTCTTCGTCGTCGATGTGCTGTACGGACTGCTTGATCCCCGCATTGACCTGAAAGGGGGAAGCAAGGCATGACGACCATCCAGCCGAATGACGGAGACTTCAAGAATCTCCGCAGCCAAGACCGTCCGGCGGAACCGTCCGCGGACCTGTTCGTCCCGCAACCCCTTGATGCAACGGCACGGGAGGAGCTGGCGGCACCCGCACCGACTTTCTGGAAAGAGGCGATGGAACGCCTGTTCAAGAACAAGGGCGCGGTCGTGTCCCTCGTTCTCCTGATCATCCTCGGCGCCATGGCACTCATCGGACCGTCGATGAACGAGTTCACTTACCGCGAGCAGCATATTCCGCACTCGAACCTACCTCCGAAGGTCGCGGGTCTCGAATGGCTCGGATTTGACGGGAAAGACGTAAATGGCGTTGACCAATACGCCCAGCGTGGTGTAGAGACCAACTACTGGTTCGGCACCGACGAGTTCGGGCGGGACCTGTGGACGCGTGTCTGGAAGGGGACGCAGATCTCCCTGTTCATCGCACTCGTCGCGGCGTTCCTTGACCTCGTGATCGGGGTCATCTACGGCGGCATCTCCGCTTATTACGGGGGCCGTATCGACAACGTCATGCAGCGGATCATCGAGATCTTGACCGGGATCCCGAACCTCATCGTGATCATCCTGTTTATCCTGATACTCGAGCCGGGCATCCGGTCGATTATCCTCGCGATGATCATCACCGGATGGGTCGGGATGGCGCGTGTCGTCCGGGGCCAGATGCTCCAGCTGAAGGGGCAGGAATTCGTCCTCGCCTCACGGACACTCGGCGCCTCGGATTCCAGGCTGATGAGGAAGCACCTACTTCCGAACGTGATGGGGCCGATCATCGTCACCGTCATGTTCACGATTCCGACGGCAATCTTCTTCGAAGCGTTCCTGAGCTTTATCGGCCTCGGGCTGCAGGCTCCGCTTGCCTCGCTCGGGGTGCTGATCGAGGATGGATACGATGCCATCCGCTCGTTCCCGTACAAGCTGCTTATCCCTGCGGTCGTCATCAGCCTGGTCATGATCTGCTTTAACCTTCTGGCAGACGGGCTGCGCGACGCGCTCGATCCGAAAATGAGAAAGTGAGGGGTCAGACAATGAACAACCACATCCTTGAAGTCAACAACCTGCATGTTTCATTCAAGACCCGCAACGGCGAGGTCCCGGCGGTAAGGGGCGTCAACTTTTCTCTGAAAAAGGGGGAGACGCTCGCAATCGTCGGCGAGTCCGGCTCCGGCAAGTCGGTGACGGCGAAGTCGATCATGCAGCTGCTGCCCAAGCAGAACACGATGATTCCCGAGGGCGAGATCCGCTACGAGGGGAAGGACCTTCTGAAGTTTTCCAAGAAGGAAATTCAGAACATCCGCGGGTCGGACATCTCGATGGTCTTCCAGGACCCGATGACGTCGCTGAACCCGACGATGAAAATCGGCAAGCAGATCATGGAGGGACTTTCCCGCCATATGAAGCTGACGAAAAAGCAGGCCCGCGAGCGGGCGAAGGAAATGCTTGAGCTGGTCGGCATTCCGAACGCAGAAGCACGGTTAGATGCCTATCCTCACCAGTTCTCCGGAGGGATGCGGCAGCGCGTCGTCATCGCAATCGCGCTTGCCTGCAACCCGAAGGTCCTGATCGCCGACGAACCGACAACGGCGCTCGACGTCACGATCCAGGCACAGATTCTCCGCCTCATGCGCGGCCTTCAGGAAAAAATGGACACTGCGATCGTCCTGATCACGCATGACCTGGGTGTGGTCGCCAACATGGCCGACCGCGTTGCCGTCATGTACGCCGGTGAAGTCGTCGAGCAGGGCACGCTGGATGAGATTTTCTACAGCCCGCAGCACCCGTACACGCTCGGCCTGCTCCGGTCGATGCCGAACCTGGACGCTCCGCGCACAGAGCCGCTCATCCCGATCCCGGGTTCTCCGCCGGATCCTGCGACGCTCGGCACGGGCTGCCCGTTTGCCGCGCGCTGCCCGTACACGATGAAGGTGTGCCACGACTTCAATCCTGATTACACTGCAGTGAGCGGCACTCAGGCCGTGCGGTGCTGGCTGCAGGATGAGCGCACGCCGGAGGAACATGTGCCGGAAGTGATCCGGAAAGGCCGGCAGACGTCGGAAATCGCAGCCGATCAGGCCGCCATCGATGCAGCGGGAGGAGTGCCGGTATGACACATGAATTGAAGGAACAGAACATCAGGAATGCCGGACAGGATGACCTGCTTGTCGTCAACGACTTGAAGAAACATTTCCGCCTCGACCGGAAAACTGTGCTGAAGGCGGTCGACGGCATCAGCTTTTCGATTAAAAAGGGCGAGACGCTCGGCCTTGTCGGTGAGTCCGGCTGCGGCAAGTCGACGGTCGGGCGCACACTTACCCGGATCTATGAGTCGACGGACGGCGAGGTGCACTTTGACGGCGTGAAGCTGAAGGGAAAGCTCGACCGGAAAACCAAAACCCGGATCAACCGGGATGTACAGATGATTTTCCAGGATCCGTACTCGTCGCTCAACCCGCGGATGACCGTCTCCGAAATCATTTCGGAAGGCCTTGTCATCCACAATCCCGACCTATCTCAGAAGGACCGTGAAAAGCGAGTCCATGAACTCCTTCAGCTGGTCGGCCTGAACAAGAACCATGCCGGGCGCTATCCGCACGAATTCTCCGGTGGCCAGCGCCAGCGGATCGGCATCGCGCGTGCGCTTGCCGTTGAGCCGAAATTTATCGTCGCCGATGAACCGATTGCAGCGCTCGATGTCTCGATTCAGGCGCAGATCGTCAACCTGCTCAAAGAACTGCAGGAGGAGCGCGGGCTCACGTACCTCTTCATCGCACACGACCTGTCGATGGTGAAGTATATCAGTGACCGCATCGCCGTCATGTACCTCGGCAAGATCGTCGAGCTCGCCGGGAGCGAGAAGCTGTACGAAAAGCCGCTCCATCCGTACACCCAGGCGCTGCTGTCGGCAATCCCGCTGCCGGACCCGGAGAAGGAGCGTACCCGCGAACAAATCATTTTGTCGGGTGATGTCCCGAGTCCGACGGATATTCCGTCCGGCTGCCGGTTCCGCACCCGCTGCCCATTCGCGATGGAAAGCTGCGCGGCGATCGACCCGGAATTCCGCGAAGTCAAACCGGGCCACTCCGTCGCCTGTCACCTGTACGACCCGGAGATCATGGCGAAAGAAGGCAAGGAACTGAAGACGATATAATGCCGAACCTCCCCGGCCAGCCGGGGAGGTTTCCTTTTGGGATGGAAGTACTGAGTTGCAATAAGGGGTCCGGAGTTGCAATAAGGGGCCTGGAGTTGCAATAAGGAATCTGGAGTTGAAACAAGGGATCCGGACTTGAAATAAGAAGCCCGAAAATGCAATAAGGCGTCGAAGGTTGCAATTAAGAGACCGGTGATGAATAGGCAGGCCGGCCCATCCGCTTTGGGCGATGCATCTGCCGGAGAGTTCAGGTATACTGTTGCGTACCAACCCGGACAAGCATCCGGACGGAAGAGGTGTTGCCATATGGCAGAAGCGATCCCTATGAGCCGGTCACGGACGAGAACAACGAAACTCGTCATGCCGCCGGACACGAACCATCACGGTACCATTTTTGGAGGGCAGGTACTCGCCTATCTCGATGAGATGAGCGCGATTGCATCGAGTAAGCATGCCGGTGCTGCAGTCGTAACCGCATCGGTCGATTCGGTTGATTTCGTCTCGCCGGCACGAGTCGGCGACGTACTCGAGATCGAAGCCGTCGTGTGCTCCACGGGGCGGACGTCGATGGAAGTGTTTGTCCAGGTGCACTCGGTTGACATCGTCACCGGTGCCCGCAAGCTGACGACCGAATCATTCGTCACGATGGTAGCGATGGACGAAGAAAACAAGCCGACGCCGGTTGCTCCGGTGTACCCGGAGACAAAGGCGGAAAAAGCGTTGTTCGATAAGGCTCCGGCGCGGCGCGCGAACCGGCAGGAACGAAAGCAGATCAAGCATTCATGACAGAAAGGCCGTGCTGCGGGAAACTCCCGCGACACGGTTTTTCGATTTCCCGCCAATCTGCTGACCCATGCCAAGATAAGAGAAATGAAACCTGGCAGTGATAAAATCGTAGATAAATCAGGGGGTGCTCTGAAGATGAGGGAAGAAATCTACGACCGGCAGACCGATCTCCGGATGCGGATGACAGAGCGGGACCGGATGAAAAAACGATATGAAGCAAAAGACGCTGAGCGCACTGAGGCCAGGCGCAACTACGACCGGCTAAAGGCACGCCTCACAAAAGAACAGCAGGACGTCCTGAAGCTTGGACAATTTTCATTTGCCAACAAGTTCCGCCAGCTGACCGGCAAGATGGATGAAATCATGGAAAAGGAACTGAATGAGGCGGCGGAAGCAGAGCTGAAGTTCAATGAAGCCGAGAAAGTGCTCATGGATCTGGAAGAAGAAACGGACGCGCTGAAGGCCGAACTCGACCGTCCGGAGTATGAATTCCTCGATGATGACTGGGAAGCGTTCCTGCAGGAAAAAGAACTGTGGATGCGCAACAACGACGAAGATGCAGTCAGAAAGCTCCAGCAGGTGGCCGATGAGCGGGCGATGCTCCAGTCGCTCCGGCGGGAAATCGAGGAAGCGATCCACGCCGGTCAGGATGCCGGCCGGGTGATGCAGTCCGCAATGAGCCAGCTCGGCAATGCGGAAGGGATGTCGATGTGGGATACGTTCCTCGGGGGCGGCATGATCGTCACGGCCATGAAGTATTCCAGCATCAACAGTTCCGACGACAAGATCCACCGCGCCCAGCGCGCCCTGCGACGGTTCAAGTCGGAGCTCGCGGATATCGAGGAATTCGATCAGCAGCGCCTGACGGTCAACCGGGGAGACTTCCTGAACTTCGCGGACTTTTTCTTCGACAACGTCTTCACGGACTGGATGGTCCACTCGCGCATCACGGAGGCAAAAAGCGAGCTGGACCGTGTCCTCGCCGATGTCGAGCGCGTGCTGCGTGAACTCCGCGACCGGCTCACGCGTACCGATGAAGAGATTGCACGCCTTGCCGCTCGGGAGCGGGAGATTATCCTTTCATAATCAAAAAAGCACCCGGGACCATTCAGATCACGGGTGCTTTCGCATGAGCGGACTTATTCCGCAACACTTTCCGATCGGCCGACGGAGAAATAACGCTCCGGTTTCATTTCCCCGGCGTATCCTTCCAAATCGAGGGTGAGGCTGTCCAGATTCACCTTGTCCTCGCGGAAAACAGCCGACGGCAGGCTTGTTGTGAAGGAGTATGTTTCGCCCGGTGCCAGTTCCCGGTCGGAGAACAAGGAAGCACGGAATGGATTTCCCTGTATCTGATTGTCATCAATCCGGTCATAGCTTGCGTACAGCCGGAGGTCCACAAGTCGGATGGAAGACCGGTTCACAACGGTGAATTCATAGCTGGTCGCCCGTTCGCTGCGGCTGATCTCACGGGATGACAGTTCAACGTTTTTGAGTTCTTCCCAGAGACCGTCATCTGCAAGAACTGCGGTAGATTTACCCGGACTGACATCTGCGGGCGGAATGGCAGGATCCGGGGCGGTCGTTTCCGGGGATGCCGATAACTCTTCTGTCAGGTCCGGCGTCAGGAATGAAGCCCCTAGTAGGATGAACAGGGCGGTGGCTGCCGCAGCGACTACCCAATAGACCGGGCGGGCTTTCCGCTTTCTCTCCGTATTGATGGAGTGGTAAAGCCTTTCTTCTTCACGTGCCGTGAACCGGATTTCACTGTTCACAGACTGCTTCAGCTCCGATGAAACTTTCCGGTCAAACGGATCCATTCACATTGCTCCTTTCCAGTGAACGCTTCAGGGATTCCCTTCCGCGCTGCAGCCGGGTTTTGACGGTGCTGACGTTCATGTCGAGAACCGCGGCGATTTCTGCTACACCCATATCCTGATAATAGTAGAGGATCAGCACTTCCTTGTATTTTGCGGGGAGCGCGGAGACTCGGCCGATCATTTCCTGGGAGATGTGGCGGCCCATCAGCTTTTCTTCGGCGGAAGGACCGGTTTTGAACAGGCCGATTACCGGCTTGTAGACCAGGTTGCGGAAACTCCATTTCCGATGGTGGTCTTTGCATTTGTTGATGGTGATTCGGATCAGCCAAGTTTTATATTCGGATTCTTGCCGGAAGCTCCCCAGGTTCGTGTAGCAGCTGATAAACACTTCCTGGACAATGTCCTCGCACTCTGCGTGATCATGGACATAGATGTAAGCAATCCGCTTTAGCTCATCCGCATACCGCCGCACGAGGTCGTCGAACAGTTTGCGGTGACCAGCCTCGGTTTCAGCGGGACTGTGTGCCATGACGTCCAAGCGCTCACCTCCTTTTCAATGATTAGACGGATATCGGTCCTGTCGGGACTCATTTCTATTGATAAGAAAACGTTATTGTAATTCATAAAAACCTTCTAATTTCCTTATAGGTAAAACAGGCGTATACTAATATTACCAACGAAAGAGGGAGGTGCGGTGATGGAATACATCGGGCTATTTTTTATCGGGCTCGTGGCGGTGACGATCGGGACGCTTGCCGGGGGCGGCGGATTGATCACGCTGCCGGCGATGCTTCTGATCGGCATACCGGTCCACGCCGCGGTCGGGGCGAGCAAGATTTCCAATACGGTCAGTTCGCTTTCGACGTTTTTGACGGTCCTCCTGAAGAAGAAGATTTCCTTTAGGGAACTGTACTGGATCATGCCGGTATCGCTGTCGGGCGGTCTTGCCGGCGGTTTTATCGCAAACGGGCTGAGTGAAGAGGCGATGCTGACGATTGCTTCGGTGCTGTTGGTGGTGGCGTTCATTTTCTCTTTCCTCTCAAAAGGGGACTTCAGCGGAGATGCGAAGCTGAAGCCAAGCAAGACCGCCGTTCCGAGCCTGTTTGGCATCGGCATCTACGACGGCCTGTTCGGGCCAGGCCAGGCGACGATTCTCCTGCAGTTGTTCGGCCACCTGAACATTTCCTATATCCGGGCGATCGGATTCGTCCGTGTTGCCACATTCTCGAGCGCATTCGGAGCGGCGATCGGCTACATCACGTCGGGCCACATCATCTGGCCGGTTGCCATCGCGCTTATGCTCGGATCGCTGACCGGCGCACGGGTCGGTGTCCATATCGCCGAAAAAATTAATCCGCGATTCGTCAAACCGATCCTGCGGGTGGTCACGCTTCTGCTGATCGTCCAGATTGCGGCGGAGAACTTTCTTTAATGACCCAATCAAAACGCCAAGTCCAATCCGGACTTGGCGTTTTTGACTGCAAATAAAAAGATCCGTGACCGGGAGCGGGACGGATCAGTCTCTTTCAAGTGCAAACCGGTAATACTTTGCGGCCATTTTATATGCACGGACTTCATAGTAATGATCGGCCAATTCCGTGCTGATTTCTTTCACATCCACGATAAAATTCCAGTCGGATGCCAGCTGAATGGCTTTCTGCATCTCTTTTTCATAGGCCGGCTCGTCACCCTTTACTTTGTGGAGATGGGCCTGTTTGTGCAGGAGCAGAACTTTTGATCCCGGCAGGTCGTACCGTTCGGCTACGTCGAATGCCCGTTTGAGGTAGTTTTCTGTCCGTTCCCAGTTTTTCTGTTCGGCATATAGCTCCGCAAGCCTCGTCAGAACGGGGGTGGTAAACTTTTCGTTTTGTGCGAGCGTGTCCAATTCAAGGCTCTTTTTAAAATAGGATCGGGCCTGTCCCGAATCACCCATCTTCTGATAGATCCGGCCATAGTTATAATCGATCACGGCCCGCTTGGAAAGGGTGGCATGTCCGTCCGAGGACTGATCGAGATCCGCCAGGTAGCTGAGCGTCTGATCGTCCAGCTGATCCAGATAATGAAGCGCGTCTTCAAAATCTCCCATTCTGTGGGTGATGATCGACAATGTGGTCAGGCAATCCGCAACACCCCTCTGATGGTCTTCCTGCCGGAAAATCTCCAATGCCTGCTTGCCGTAGTGAAGGGCAAGTTCCAGATCGGTGTCATCATCCAGCTGTGTGCGCGAGAGGGCCAGGTTGAAAGAATTCCTCGCATGGTCGATGCCGGGAGAGCTGTCGTCCAGATGTTTTTCGATGATCTTTTCATAGCGGTAAGCTTTTTCAAACTGCTGTCTGGAATAGTAGAAACGGGACAGGGCCCGATAATAATCGAGGGCAATTTCCACATGCTGAGGTTCCGGCTCAGTAGGCAGAAGGTTTTCAGAGCGCCGGACGTATTCCTCCACATCAGTGGCCGGGTTTTCCTGTGAAGATGTGTGTCCGATCAGCATGGTATAGATCTGGAAAAACGTTTTGGGTGAATGATTTTCAAGGGCTGTCATTCCAAGGAATGATGCCTCGGAGTCATCAAGCGGTTTTCCGGATCTGAACGACTCGTAGAGTTTATCGACTTCCTGCTCATCCCGATCATTATCCGGCTCCAGGATCAGTGACGGGAGAACCCCCAGCTTACCTGCGACTTCTTTGATAAACCGTCCTGACGGTTTTGCTTTTCCGCCTTCAATTCGGCTGATGTAGGTGACCGAACAGATCCCCTCGACCAACTCAGACTGCGTAAATCCTTTATGTATGCGGATTTGTCTCAGTCGCTCCCCCACTTCCATTATATGGACTCCTTCCATTACTAAATAATCCCCTTCAAATATCCTTAAATGGAACCAGAATCTACCTAACAGTTTCGATGGACAAAAAAAAACTCCTCCGCTGCGGAAGGAATTGATCTTAAAGGCTTATTCATAGTGGTGACAAATTTCCCATCAATCACCGTTTTGGCTTAGAAAGTATGGTGAAAACGGTCGATATTCGTCCGAAAGGCGTGTTTAGAGGAATTGTTCACCGCGTTCCCCTTTATCAAAAGGATTGATCATGTCGTCAGCCCCCAGCCCTACAGATGCCATCCCCGGAAGAACCATCACTGTGACTACCAGGACATTCAACAGAATTGCTTTTGCTTTTTTCATTGTATATTCCTCCCTGCTCGTTTTGTAACTTCATCGTAATGGAGAGGAAATGTTAAAGAGAAGAAGTAAAATTCAGTTAATTATCGACGTGTTTATGTCACAATTCAACCCCGGAATTTTAGTAAAGTCAGCCGGTTTGCAGCCTGTTAACCGGCTGTTTTTTTGTGCTTGTTTTACTTATTGAGCTTTACTTTTAAACCGTCCTACGATTGGGCTACACCAAAAGGAGGTGAAAACAAATGAACAAGGCAGCCGGACAGCTTCCGGAAAAACGGGAACTGAGACTGGTTCCGTTCCGGATATTCCGCAGCGACCGGACGCCCGCCGCACATGAATCAAACGAACCGATGCTTCATGTGAATACGTTGGCACAGATGCTGTATGAGGCATTCCGGCGGAAAGAGGAGGCGGCCCGGGAACTGACACCTGGCGTCATCCTGTTCCGGGAGGGCGTGGTGGAAGGCCTGCCGGGACCGGGCGTGTATGTTCCGGATTTTCGGAAAGATGCATTCCGTCTGACGGATCGGATTGATATCCGCCAGATCAGGCACCAACTGGGACCTTCCGGCCTTAAAACACCATTGGCCGTCGGTTACTTCCAAAACGGGATTCATCCGGATCAAGAAACCGACAGACTCCGCGGGATGAGCTTGGAACTTGCACACGGACTAAGTTCTGTTCTTTCTCTTCACGGAAATCTGACCGACTATCCGGAGACAGCCGGGCCGGATCATCCGGACCTGCCGCTGCTCAGCATTCAATGGATTGCGGAAGCGGGAGATTGATCGGCCCTTCCTGCATTCGTTGAAAGGGGGAAACAGGATGCATGATCAACAACAGAAGTCGGAGGGGTTCGAGATCGAGGTGGAATTCCTTGATCTTGATGAAGTGAGCGCCATCCCTGAAACAACGGCAAGTTCCGGGGTGTCCGGCTGTTCGGCGACCTCCACATGCGGTTCAACCTCTTGCTGCAGCTCATGCTGACGGCAAGGACCTGCCGAAAACCATCCATCAAACAAAAGGGGAGATACCAATGAACAAACCAGTAAACAACCAGTCAAATGAACAGGCGAAGAAGGAATTCGAAGTGGACGTGGACTTCCTCGATCTGGACGAAGTGAGCGCCATCCCGGAAACCACGGCAAGCTCAGGCTCAACATCCTGTTCCGCCACATCGACTTGCGGCTCGACATCCTGCTGCGGCTCCTGCTGAAACCGGAACCACCACTAAACCCAACCATAAAGGAGAGATTCAGATGAATAACAAACCGGAAGAGCAAACAAAAAAGGAATTCGAAGTGGATGTCGACTTCCTCGACCTCGACGAAGTGAGCGCCATCCCTGAAACAACGGCAAGCTCAGGCTCAACATCCTGCAGCGCAACATCCACTTGCGGTTCCACTTCCTGCTGCGGCTCTTGCTGAGCCCGGCACTCCAACCGACTTACAGCTGAGGGACTGCCTGCAACAGGCCCCGGCAAAATCATGAAGAAGGATGCGGATATCATGAAAGACGTGAAAATCTTCAACTTCAGCAAGGCGACGGATACCGCATTTGTCCGGACTGTCATTTTCAGGGCGCGGGATGTCAGGGTTCCCTATTACATCTCGCGATCCTGGGAATCCGGACCGCATCTTGCGGTGACCTTCGACGGATCGGCAGATGACACAGCCATCGAGCTGTTCGCCTCCGGTATGAGGCGGGAAGCAGAGGCGGTTCAGCTGGATCCCCGTGACGACCTGCAAGTCCGGGAGCAATACCGGAAAATGGTGAGCCGGATCGCAGTGCTGGAAGAGAAAGATGCTCCGGAAACGATGGCAGATCACGGGACGGTGAAGGTGGAGGAGAATCGGTTCCATTACCATAACCCGGCGCTGACCCGAATCATTCATCAGATGCGTTTTGAACTTCAGCCGGTGCTGGAGGAGGTGTTCTTCCGGCTGCATGAAGACGGCGAACCGATGCCGGTGCTTATGCCGCTGCTGTTCCATCACGTTTCGGAAACCTACCGGGACCAGGGGAGAAACAAAGGCTACTTTTCGTTTATCTCTCACGTCCAGGGGTTCCTGGAACTGTCGGAAAAGCAAAACCTGCCCTATACCGAGGCTGATTTCGAAAAGCGGTTCCGGACACACGAACATGATATCGGCGCTCTCGACGCGCAAGGCGATCCCCACATTGAGCAATGGAAGGAAGTGTGGGGAAAGATATCAGACTCGTACAAGACCGAAATCCACCGGAATGTCGATGAAGGTTATCTGGACACGATCAGAAAGTCGGTGGACGAACTGGATGCCGGCTTCCGGAATGACTTTCACCAGCAGTTCATCCATTACTTCAGACGGACCGGGTTCCTGGCAGACAGGGATGCCACCGCCTACCGGTTCATCATTAATGTTCTGTATCTTTCCCTGCCCTTCCTGAGAGTGAGCGCACTCAAAAAACAGCAATTCATTTACATGGCTTACCGGTACAACGAAACGAAAAACGCCCGCACGTGGAGAGAGGAGATCGGAATTTGAACGTCGAGGTACTGAAAAACCCGATTGTATTATTCAGAGGAAGTGACATCCCGAAAACCTGGTATGAGCAGATGCAGGAGCAATCCGTCCCGCTGCCCGCCATGCTGGACGCAGTGGAAGATGCCCGGAAGGACGCAGAACAGGCCTCGGACCGGGCGGTCACCAGGCTGGAAGAGCTGTTCGCGGAATCCAAGAATCCGGATCTGCTCAACCTCAAGCGGGATATGTTCAATCAGCGTCTGGAACGATTGTCCAATGCTCTTGGAAAAGACCATCCGGAAGCCGCCCTTCAGGCGATCAGCACTTACTTGGAGAGCGAAAGCCGCCATCAGGCAGCCATCGGTGCGTTCCGGGATGCCTATCATTCCGCCGCCGAAGCCAACCGCGGAGCGCTTCAGGAACATGCTGCTCACGAAGATCTGGCAAAATCCATCGCCTTCTTTAATGACACGATCTACGAAAAGCTCTCAAAGTATCTGGAAACAGATCATGAAGCCCACAACAAGAAACTGAAAAAGCTCGATTTCTTCCTGCTGAAGCTGCTTGTCAGGGGCTCCATGAAGACGAGTCCGTTTTCCTACCTGACCAAGACCGGTCTGGCAGGGGAAGGGGAGGAAACATTCGAAAACACCAGCTTCTGCGAGATGAATCACTCCATCATCCTCAACATTGTCCATGAGTTTCTCCGGACAGATGAGGACGCACTGAAGAAGATTCCGGTGAAGGTGGAGAATTTCGGAGTCCGGGACGGAAAGGTTTACTATGTCAGCCAGCACAGCGTCAACCAGTCCCAGAAGGTATTTGAAACCAGCGACAAATTCGTGGAGTATCCGCTCCATCCCGGCCTGATCGGGTACCTTCTGGAACAGAAAAAGCAGACCCTCACATACGGGGAATTCGCGGCACAGGCCGGGCAGATACCGGAATACAGAGGGGAAGAGGAAGCACTGTTCGCGAAACTGATCCAGCTCAAGCTGCTCAGGCAGCAGGTCGACATCCCGAACAACCGGGGCATCCTGCAGTCCGTCCGCCGCCTGTTCGATATCTATGGCATCGGGGAAGGCGTGATCGGAAAGCTTGATGAACTGGATGCCGAACTCAAGGCATTTGAACAAAAAGGCGCATTTGACCGGATTGCCCATTGGAAGCGGATCGGCGAACTGATCCGGCAGGCGCATCCGCAGTCCGGCAAGGAACTGATCTACGAAGACGTCATTTTCGGAAAGACCCGTCAGGATCTCGTCTCCTCCATCGTCGGGGAAGACTTCATGAAAGTGATCGGAGACTTTCTGCTGCTGTTCGATGTCAATGTCCGTGTGCAGTATGAAATCGGACACCTGTTCCAGAAAGAGTACGGAGAGACTCCGCAGAAACTGACCGACAGCCGGCTGCTGAACCAGGTGTTCTTCAAGAACATCCACCATTTCTATCCGTATTACCAGAACCAGCGGTATCGGTACAGGGAAGCTGTTGCCGAGGAAATCCGGATCCTCGATGATCTGCGGGATGAGTTCCTGGATGAATTCAGCCGGCTCATCGATGGGAGCGGAGGCGGAGAAGTTGACGCCGGGGCCCTGATCCGGTCGTACAGCGAACGAATTCCGGCAGATATCAGACGAGACATCGACATCTCCTGCTCGCTATTTCTTCAGTATGCAAGCCCGGATACCGCCGTGCTGAATGATGTGTATGACGGACATGAGAAGTTCATCTCGCGCTTCAAGGACTTTTTCGGGGAGGCTGCAGAGAACCGGGAGTATGCGGACTACATCGACCGCGTCTTCCGCGACCGGAACTACTATGAGATCGATGAGCTCTTCGGGTTCAACGGGGGCATCCATGTCCGGAAAGATTTGAAGACGGCCAAGCTCGAAGTCGGATACCGGCAGTTCGCAGAAGACGGCGGGCATCCGGTCAGTGACATCACGGTCCGGTATAACCCGAACACGAGGAAAATCGAGTTTCTGGATAGCGACGGGAAGGTCTGCCGGATTGTCTACAAGTCATCGCTCGTTCCGATCTTCCTGCCGGGAATCCTGTCCGTCATGCTGCATCTGTTCCAGTCAGGCAGGATGAACTTTGATATCACGGGTGTACTGAAGCCTTACCGGGAAGCACCGCGGGTGACGATGGGCAATGTTGTCCTGTCCCGCAGGAAGTGGCAGCTGGAGACGGAGGAACTGCAGGAGCTGATGAACGGAGCGGCCGATCCGGAAGAACTGTATGCCCGGGTAAACCGGTACTTTGAGGAGAAGGGAATGCCGAAGCGGTTCTTCCTCAAGTACTTCCGGAACGAAGGGGACTTCGTTGTGGAGAAGCCGATGTTCTTCGACGTTTCTGTCCCGCTCTTGCTGAAGTTCTTCGCCAACGAGCTCAAGGACAACGCCTACATCGAGGAAATGCTGCCGGATCCGAAGGTCGAGCTAAATGAATTCCTCGTTGAATACTCACTTGAAAAGGAGCGAAACACATGCCGAACATCATCGTCAAAGGCCTGAAGAAGGCATATGGGAACAAGCAGGTGCTGAAGGGGCTGGATTTCACGGCCGAACAGGGCGAAGTGATCGCGGTCATCGGGAAGAATGGGGCGGGGAAATCGACTTTCCTCGAGACGCTTATGATGATCAGGGACTTCGATGAAGGCACGGTTAACCTGTTCGGAAATGACATCGGTTCACTGGGGGCAAAGGGCGTCCGCGAACTCAAAAAAGATCTGTCGATCGTCCTGCAGCCGACAAACTTCTATAAAAACCTGAAAGTGAAGGAACTGCTGGAGCTGTTCAGGTCGTACTACGGAAAATCCGCAGACGTACAGGCGACGATCCGTGACTTTGAACTCCAGGAGCATCTCAAGACACCGTTTGACAAACTGTCTGGCGGATGGAAGCAGCGTGTTGCACTTGCCATCGCATTTATGAGTTCCCCGAAGCTCGTGATCCTGGATGAGCCGACAACCGGGCTGGATCCGTACATGCGGGATGTGCTCTGGAAGAACATCATCCGCCACAACCGGGAACACAACGGGACGGTGCTGCTTTCAACACACTATATGGACGAGGTCGAACGGTATTGCGACAAGGTGATGCTCATCCATGAAGGGCAGACCAATGTGTTCGACACACCGTCCAATCTGCTGAAGAAAACGGGGCACACCTCCATCAATGACTTCTACCTGGACCGGATCGGTGAAAAGGAGGCAGTACGATGACGATGCTTGCGACACAGCTGAAATATGACCTCATCATGTTCTTCCGGGAGATTTTCTACCTGGTCTTCACGGTGATCGTCCCGCCGGCCACATACCTCTTCATGGGGCAGTTGTTCGGAGGAGAAACATATGGCGGGGGCCTGAACTACGTCCAGTTCTACACGCCGTCCTTTATCATCCTGATCACCTTCTCCGTCGTGTTCTTCGCTTTCGGCTTCGACCAGGTGATGAACCGCTCGCTCGGAATCGAAAAGCGGATCAGCGTCTCGCCGGTCAATATGCGCACCATCCTGTTGTCGAACATCATCAAGTCGGTCATCATCACCTCGCTTGGCTTTATGCTCATCACGTCCATCGGCATCGCAGTATACAGCCTGAAGATCAGCCTGACCGATTTCTTATCCGCCTACGCGGTGTTTATCCTGATCACTGCGGCGCTGCTGACGATCTCATCTGCGATCTACTCGTTCTTTAAAGAGATGAAAAGTGCCCTTGTATTCTCCATCGTCATTTTCCAGGTGGTCCTGTTCACGGCTGACTTCACGGTGCCGGTCGAACAGATGCCGGAGTTCGTACAGTGGATCGCAAACCTCAACCCGATCTACCACATTAATCACATCTTCATCGACGTCTGGAACGGTCTGTTCGTCCTGAACACCGAAACCACGATCTCACTCGCGTACCTGACATTGCTGGTCTTTGTCTCGGTGCTGCTTGTCAGCCGCCGGGCAAAAGCCTGAGGGAGGGAAACAGAATGGCGATTTTGAAGTATCGGTCCAATTGCCGGTTCCATTACACCAATGGAACCGTCATTTTTACAAGTGCATCCAAAAAGTTCAGCATCCGTGCATCGGAGCAGGTGTACCTGGAGATTCACCGGATGCTGGGCGAACTTGCCGACGGGGCGGATCAACATGAAATCATGGGACGCTATCCGCACTTCGGCAAACTGGTCGACCTCCTGGAAGACCAGGGGCTTCTCTATGAAATCGATGAACATCTCCTTACGCAGCATAGGGACAAGGCTTATTTCCGGATTGTCGAGACTGAAGCAAGTGACGTGACAAAGGCACTCGGAGCCATTTCCGATGCCAAAATCACGGTCTCCCCCGACTTTTTTGCAGGCGGGGAACTGTCCGGCCTGCTGTTTGAAAACGGTCTTGCGATCGGGATTGCCGGAAAAAACACGGAGAATGATGTCACCATCCTGTCCGCCGGGGACACCCGGCAGGTCAATGTCTCAGCGAGTCCTGAAGGCGGGGTGGCAGTCGCAGGCGCAGAAAGACGGATGATCCGTCACTTGGGTCCCGGGAAAGTCGGGAGCGGGACGGTCTCGGCGGAACTGATCGCCCCGTTCGTGTTCTTCAGCGTCATCCTGAGAGTTATCGGGAAGGCACCCGAAGTATTCAGCGTCAATGAAGAATTCGAAGTCAGCCGGAAAACGTTGTATGAACCCGCAGCCGGACTTCCGGAAGAATTCCGGCAGGTCAGTGAAGATCCGATTGCAGCTTTAAATAAACTGGAGCAATTTATCGGCCGGTACAGTTCACGGATCCTGTCGGTCAACGGAAATCCGGAATATGACGACTACCGGCAGCTTCCGCTTCAGATCATGACCGTCCAGTATGTGGACAGTGACGACACCGTCCGAAGCCTTTATTTCGCCGATATGGACTACGGGCGCCTGGCCTCCTTTGTGTCCCGGACGGCATTCCCGGAGATTCTTGAGCGGGCATACGGAAGCAGGACGGACTCCCCGAGGAGAGAAGGAGAAAACATTGCCGCGGAAATTCCCGAATCGGACACCATCCGGCAACTGATCAAAGAGAAGGAGATGAACCTGGAGTGGACTATCGTCGGGCTTCTGCCGGGCACGTACACCGTCCGGATTCACGACCGTGATGCCGACATCATGGCAGACTTCAGGATGCCATTGGAGATCGGCCAGATTCCTGTAGCGCTCTATACCTATGTGAGCGCGAGGGAAAACGGCATCGATGCAGAGTCTGCAGGATTTGAAAACATGGAATATGCACAGCAGTTTGAGGAGGTGAATGGATAATGGTCAAGTTACTGGATCAATGGGAAGACGCGGCAGATCTGCAAATGGGGGATCTTCCTGTTATTGCGACCCATCCGTTCATTTTTATCGGTCCCATCCGGCAATCCGGCAACTTCTGTCTGTCCTGCCTGGAGAGCCGGATCCAGGAGATGGAACTGGAAGATCATTATCTGAACGGAGAATGGGCCAAAGAGCCGGATAGGATCGAGCAACGGCTGATCAGTTCCTATGCATGGAAGCTGCAAAACATGGAGGTAATGGACGGGCTGTTCGCCCTGAACCGGAATACCAAGGAAGTGACACTGCTCTCGACCTACAAGCGCGGAGACTGCGCGGTCTGTTCTGGAGATGCCCCTGCCGAGTCACAGAATCAGATACAATCGGTCACTTTCAACCCGGACGATCCGCGCGAACACAATTGGGAAGACGTCAAGGCCCGTCTCCGGCGGCATGACAAACTGATCAGGGGCAGCCGCCTGTCGATCGTCAATCGCGAAAGCCGATCGGGCGACTCGTACGGCCTGCCGATGGTGGAGACGGAAGTTCATCACAACGGCATTTCCCTTCTTTCATACGGCCGCACCGCTACATATGGAAAGTCACGCCATACGTCTGTCCTCGAATCACTTGAGCGGTATGGGACGGCCTTTCCATACGGCCCGCCGGACGCAGAGCTGAAGGAAGGAGAAGAACAGAGAATCGGACTGACCCTGTCCGAGGTGATGGAATCGGCCCAAATGGATACCGGGGCCTATACACCGGAAAAGAGAATCCGCTACCGGGAAGCCGAAGAGCTGCACAGCGGTGACATGCAGCTGATTCCCGAGCAGGTGATTTACTTTGATTCCCATCATGTGTCGGGGGAACCCCGCTATCTGTTCGACAGTTCAAACGGCAGTGCACTCGGTTCGACCGTGAATGAGGCCAGTCTGTTTGCGATGCTGGAATTGTTTGAGCGTGATGCCTTCCTCAGCTCCTGGTACGGACAGATCCCGCCAGTCCGCATCAGGGAGTCCTCGATCGCCTCGAAAACGCTGAAAAGCTATTTGGTTGCGCTACAGAAAAAAGGAATCCGCGCCCATCTGTTCGATATCTCGATGGAACTGAAGATTCCGACCATCTGGGTGCTCCTGGAGAAAGAAGATGCAGGGGAAGAAGACATGGCGTTTTATACCGCAGCGGCGTCCTCATTTGATTTGGAAGACGCGATCGAGAAAGCGCTGATTGAAGCGACCACGGCCATATCGGTGTTCCAGAATGTGTTCAGGAAGCAGGAATTTCTGGAGCGGAAGGCGATGCTGCTGGAGAATCCGGAAGCGGTGAGCCGGCTTGAGGACCATCTCCTTCTTTACTCCAATCGGGAAGCGGAAACGTATCTCCGATTTGCGCTCGACACGCCGTATGAACAGACGATGGAAGAGTTGGATCAGGTGTATACCCGGTTCAGCGGAATGTATGGAGAAGTCGTTGATCAGTTCCATGAAATCGTCAAGAGCCTATCCGGTAAGGCATTCCGGGCGGTCACCAAAAACCCGAACCTCGACAGGATCGGCTTTGTCAATGTGAAGTACATCGTGCCGGAAATGCTGACGATGACATTCGGCCACCAGAACCGGAGGATCATCCGCAGCCGAGTGGAGAAGGCGATCCTGCTGAAAGGGCGCGGGCACCTCGACGAAGAATGGCTGAAACGGGTCCCGCATCCCTTCCCGTGAGGTGAGAACCATGGATGCTGCATATTTGGAAGCTTTCACGGACAGGCGGTTTGAACACTTTTCCCGAGGGGGCCTATCGCCGGATCCGGACCTGATCGGCGAGGCGGTCCGTTCCGGAATGCCGTCGAGTACTGCGCCGCAGGCAGAACGGCTGATGCGGTCGGTTTACGGATACACGGAGAAGATCCGACGGGTCGACCTTGCGAGCCGGTACCCGTTTCATCCGCTCGTGCCGGGCGCCCGGAATATGAGGACAGCCAAAATCCTGGTAATGACTGGAGGTCTGATCCATGCCTATGACCCGTTCAGGGACCGCGTGATGGATATCGGTCCGGCAGAAGATGACGCCGGCCGGGTTGTTCTCATGACGGATGACCGCAGGCTCCAGCTGTATTACGGTGAGTTTTCCCGGATGCTGTCCGCCCTGAACGCAGGGCATGCGTTATTTAACCTTGAATTTGCGTTGCGGCAGGCGGGATGCGGATACCGGTATGCACCGGTAGGCAGCTCCGCCGAAACCGCTCGTTTCACCGGTGTCCATATACGTCCGCGTGTGGTTCTCCGCCTCGGACCCGGAAAGGACACGGACCGGGGACAACTCGCGGCGGTGCCTGATGCATGGCTTTCCGCCGTGAACAAAAGGCATTTCATAAACCGGACAGCGGACCAGAGAGGAGAAGGGGACGTATTCTTCCGCCGGAAGCTGGCAAAGCGCCCGTTCGACAGCCTGATGAAGCTTGCAGGCCCGGTGCTGGAGAAAACCGGAATCCGGATGCTGATCGCAGTGAATGATGTAGCAGGTCTTTCGCCGGGCTATTACGGGCTGGAAGACAGCTGCCTCGTCTGGGCCGGAACGTTCCAGGGAGGGCGGGAGGATCAGCGTCTGCTCACGGAATACCATGAGTATTCGAATTTCCACGGGTTCAACTTCTGGGTCTTTATGGCGTTCAGCAAAAAGGGGGCCGGGGCGGATGCAGAGCCGATGTTCATGGAGATGGGACGGCTGATGCAGCTGATCTCCATTTTCATGGCAGGAGAAAACTGTGCCGTCCGCTGCCTGAAAAACTATGATGATGCGTATGTCAGAAGCAGAACCGGCCTGCCGGAAGATATGGCCATCGGATACTCGGCCATCGTGTTCCCGGACCGGAACCAGGCGGTATCGGTCCGGATACCGGAAGGCCGTTAAGTAAAAATGGGGGGAGAGCAATGTGGCATTCCAAGCACCTGTTTATTCATGATTTTGGTCTGATTGACCGTTTTCTCAGCAGCCATCTGTTCAGTGTGATTGACGCGGCAACACCGGATCAGTGGTTCTTTATCCGCTATTGGCAGGGCGGGCCGCATATCCGGCTGCGCTACCGTTTTGATGATCCTGCCAGAAAAAAGAGTTTTGATGGCCTGCTGTCGGAGCGGCTGCAAGTGTTCGAAAAGGATCATGAGGGTCATCCCTTCAGAGAAGTCAGCTATGACGGGCGGATTGTGGAACTCGAGGGCGTGAGCGACCTGGACATCTATCCGAATTTCAGCATCCGGGATATCCCGTATCAGCCGGAGTGGCAACGCTACGGAGGTCAGGAGGCCATGGCCTATTCGGAACAACTTTTCCACAGATCATCCGAGATGGCCAAAACGATCATCGACTCGCTTGAATGGCCTAAACGGTACGTGGTGGCGTTCGATCTGATGCAATACAGTTTCGGGGTAGCTGAGAAGATGGGAATGACCCGATCGGAGGAAGAGTTCTTCTCGTCGTATCACAGAGTCTGGGAGTCGTTCGGTGCCGGCCCGCAGCATGAGGGTGTCCGGAAAGCGCTGGAAAAGCGGATGGTCAAGAATCGGGACCGTCTGGAGGTGCCGGACGTTTACCGGGATTATCTGGTTGCACTTGAAACTGCAATGGAAAGGATTCTGGAAACCCAGAACACCTACCGGGCGGAAAACATTCATTACCTCATGGTTTCCCATATCCATATGCTGAACAACCGGCTCGGCATCTCTCCGGAAAACGAGTATTTTCTGTCTGGTATCTTTCTCGGCAAAGGCGTAGCGACGGTATGAAACTGTGGGATTTCAAAGTCGGCTATGACCGGCTTTTCCAGGACTATCATCGCCTGTCCATCAATGATCCGGTTTATACGAGCATGCAGGTGTACAAGCATACTGACCGGATTCCCGAGCCGGTGGAAGGGGCTGTGCACCACCCGATCGACTATGTCCCGGACCTCACTCAGGGCTTCGAGTCTGCTCTGATGCAGCGGCATACGTGGCCGTATCCGTTTCCCAACGAACGAGCCATAGACCTGCCGCTGATCGCCCGATTTACCCAGCTGGCATTTATCGGCCATGACCGTGAGGGAAGGGCCTATCCGTCCGGGGGTGCCCGTTATTATGTCAAGATCCATATGCTGTTCAACGAAACCAGGGTGGCAGAGTCTCTCGGAAGGTGGAATGTCTGTCAGGTGGACGCTGACCGGGGACTTCTGGCGGGACGGAAAAGTGTCCCGTGGAGCCGGATCGAACAGGCTTATATCCAGAAGGAAAGTGCCGCCAGCGCACAGTTCGCTATTGTCCTGACGGCCGATCTGGACTCCATTTCAGCCAAGTATCCGGATATCTCTTACAAACTGGTGCAGCAGGAAGCCGGCCATATCGGCCAGAACATCCAGCTCGTGGCAAATTACCTGGGTGTCCGCTCGCTGCCGCTTGGGGGATTTTATGATGTGCCTCTCGCACAGATCATCGGAACAGGGGACGACGTGCTGTATTCATTCTTACTAGGGTAGGTGATCGGAATGTTCATCGTGAGACCGGCCGTCGGCCTCTATGACAGAGGCGGGCTGGTAACCGCAGAAAACAGCGAAAAGGGAACAGTGGAAGCGGCTGTCCGAAAAGGGGAACTGAACTTTCTCCGGTTCAGCACACTACTGAACCAGGGCTTTTCATCAAATGCTGCCGAACAATCAAGGGAATACGCCTATGCAAAAGCATTCTTGAACAAATTTCCCGGCCTGTTTATGGAGTTGCGGTCGGAAAGGGAACGGGCGATGCTTGCGGCCGCCAGATCGGATCTGGAGGTGTTCAGGAATCTGTTTCTGACCGGGCAGCCGTTTGGGAGGATTGAGCAGACGATAAAAAATTTCGCAAGTCATGGCAGCGGGTTCAGAATCTGGTTTGCGGCGGATCCGGAGCGGTTTCCGCAACTGAGGACAATGCTCGGGAAAATCCCGTATCTGCAGGTCGATACCAAGAAAAGAAACGGGAGATACCATGCGGCGATTGTGGAAAGCACCAATCCTATGGATAGGGAAGAGGTCCGGGCAGCTGCCGAACGGGTGCTTTTCGTGGATCTTACCCGGAGCCGGATGGAAGTGGGGCCGCTGATCGTGACGGACCGTTTCCGGATGCCTGAGCCGCAGGAGGCTGCTCCTGATCCACCGCAGGAAGGTCCCGGCGAGGCGGCCCTTCTGTACTTCTTTATCCGCCGGATTCTGTTCGCCGTGCTGTTCGGACTGGAAGAAGACCTCTCGGAAGATGTCGGACTCCCGCTCCGGAGCAGGCTGACCATCGACAGGATTTCACTGGAAGGCAGGGCGGAAGCGGTAGTCACCAGTCCGCTTGAAATGAACACACCGGTACTGCACCGGATGGCGGGATCTTGAAATCAGGTCCCGCTCTATTTAGCCACTGATGCCTTCTTCGTAACCCGTTCAGTTTGGTGGTGCAAACAATCGAATTAGCACCGGGAATAGCAGAGGTTTTATCAAGACATTAACATCTTTATTAGCACCCAGATGGGTGCTTTTTTTATGGGCTATGTTTAAAGAAATGCACATAAAAATGAGCTGGGAAATGTATCTCCAAGCTCATTGTATTTTGATGTCCATTTACTAAAGCACCCGTTAGGAATAGCAGTTTAATGGTATCGAAACCATACAAACCATCCTTTTTCCTTACTTTTAGCTAAGAATATTTGACCTTGGGCTAAGTCAGCTCCAGGTGCTTTGGGGAAATCTAAGCGTATAAGCCATGACTTTTCAGCAATTTCTTTGCCACAAAAGGTTTTAGCCATTCCAAAATAGTCTTCTTCTATTTTATTGCCAACTGTTTTAGGGAAAGGTTTGGCAGTTACTACATTCCACTTAGTATACAGGTCAGGTAAAACATCTAATCCAGTTCCATAAGTTTTTGGTATTAAAGTATTTAACGCTTCTATTACCTCTTTTTTATCCTTAAGCGATGTGTTCTCTAATTCACTTAATACAGGACAACTTTTTGGCTGTGCATAAGCTTCAAATGATGCCAAAGTAAAAAAAGATATGATTAAAATCAGTACATACATTTTTTTCAAGATAAATTCACCTCTTTTCTCGTTACTATCTCCATTATGAAAAGAATTATTAATACGTTTCAGCAACGTTTTTGCAGTCGTTTTAGCACGATTTTAATTTTTGTACGTTCGTCAAAACACATGCTAATTAAAGTGTTAAAAGCATTGTCAGAAGAGATCAACCCATCATACCAACAAAAAAAGACCTCCGAAATTGTTGCTAATTCGGGGTCTGATTCCTTTGTTATTTCTTGTTTTGCACCACTTAACTGAACGAGTTTGCCTTCTTCGGAAGGCATTTTTATTTTGGAACCCACTTTTTTCAAATTAATTCCGCTAATGGCTTGCAACGTATTCAAATACCAGTGTACTATGTAACTAATACACCGGTACACAATGCAGTTTGAAGGAGTGGAGTTTTGATGGGCCGATGGAAAGGGCTCTTGTGGAAAGAGTGGGTTCTGGCGCGTCTCGGGATGGCGTTCCTGGTACTCGGCACCGTGCTCAGCATCGGGGTGGTACCGTTTGTGCTGAAGCATTACGTGTTTCCTGAAGTCCCGGTGATGAATATTGCGTTCATCATCATGGGTTTCTGGGTTCTGGCGTTCAGCTATATGCCGGTGGTCAGTCTGATTGCAAGCCTGCAGGCGGACATGAAACGGCCTGATGTCTGGCTGCATTCCCCCGCACCGTCCTATGTTCTGGTCGGCGCCAAGGCGGTTTTTACCGTGCTCATGACCGTGGCATCCATGCTGTTCCTCTTCGCGGTACTGGCACTGGCCAATGGGTTGATTTACCTGCTCGGCGGGTCTGGCCTTCCTGAGGGCGTGCCGATTGGATGGTACATGGGATTCTTTGCTGAGGTCGGGGCGGTTTCGCTGTTTCTCGGGATCATGCAGATGGTTCTTGGCTTCCTGTTCTGGACCATTTATCAGTGGCTGAAGAAATACACGAAAATTGGCGCGGTCATCCTAACAGGCGTGCTGGTCGGGGCAACGTTCTATGTGTTTCAGAAAGTGGCCCGGTGGGAGCCGTATGAGAAGCTCTCCGGATACGGGGAAATTCCGCTTACCTATACGGAACGGATGAACGAGGTCAATGACTGGGCGCTGGAAATCACGGGAAGCCTCGCTGCGAGCGGTGTCGGGCTTGCCGTGATCGAGGCGATTCTCCTCGCAATGCTCGCCATCTATATCTTCAACCGGAAGGTGGCGCGATGAATGAGTTTTGATTTCCTGCCGGATAAGCCGATCTACCAGCAGCTGATCGACCGGATCACGGGCGACCTGATCCGCGGCGCCCTGCAGCCGGGCGAGAAGCTGCCTTCGGTAAGAGAATACGCGGTCGAGGCCGGCGTCAATGCCAATACGATGCAACGTGTCTATAAGGAGCTGGAGGGGATGGGCATTACCGAAACCAAGCGGGGCCAGGGGACGTTCGTCACGGAGAACGCGGAACGGCTCGGACAGCTGAGAGAGGAGAAGAAATCGCAGCTCATCGATGACTTTATCCGGAACATCGAGGCGCTCGGCTTCACGGAAGAAGAGATTGCAGAATCCATGACGAGGAGGAGACAGCGATGATCGAGATCAGACAGGTGGCCCGGTCATTCGGCCGCCGACGGGCGCTGGACGGCGTGACCGCGACTTTCGGACAGGGAAAGATCATCGGCCTGGCGGGAGAAAACGGCAGCGGAAAGTCGACACTCCTGAAAATCATGGCGGGTGTCATGGGGGCGGACTCGGGGGAGGTCCTCCTGAAGGGGCAGCCGGTCACCCGACGATCAGCCGGCCGGCAGATCGCCTACATGGCAGACGCCGACCTGTACTATCCTTACTTCACAACCGATGAGCTGCTCCGCTTCCAGCAGTCACAGTACCCGGACTTTTCGATGGAAAAAGCACTTGAAGCAGCGGAATTTCTGAACATCGACAGAAAAACCCGGCTGAAAAACCTGTCAAAAGGAAACCGCGGACGGGCCAAGATCGTAGCAACATTAGGAAGGGAAGCAAATGTCTACCTTCTCGACGAACCATTCTCCGGACTTGACCCGATGGTCCGGGAGTCCATCGTGAAGGGTCTGATCCGATTCACCGACCCGGAGCGGCAGACCGTCATCATGTCAACGCACGAACTGCATGACGTCGCCCCGCTCCTCGATGAAATCGCCGTACTGAAAAATGGGCGGATCGCCGCCCATGATGCTGTGGAAGACATCCGGGTGGCGCAGCCGGGCGGCCTGTCCGCATACATGCGCACACTCTACGAAAAGGGACGTGAACCGGTTGGCAAACCAAACTGAGCCAATAGTGGAACTGAAGCACCTTTCGAAGACGATACGCGGCAAGAAAATTATCGATGACCTGAACCTCCAGCTGTATCCGGGCCAGGTGACCGGTTTCCTCGGACCGAACGGTGCGGGAAAGACGACGACCATCCGCATGATGGCAGGGCTGATGAAGCCGACATCCGGCGAGGTGTTCGTCGCGGGCAAGTCCGTTCAGAACGAGTTCGAGGCTGCCATGTCCAACGTCGGCGTCATCGTCGAAAACCCGGAAATGTACAAATACATGACCGGCTACAAGAACCTCGTCCACTTTGCCCGCATGCACAAGGGCCTCACAAAGGACCGGATCATGGAAGTGGTCCGCCAGGTGGGGCTCGAAAACCGGATCCATGAGAAAGTCGGCACGTATTCACTCGGCATGCGCCAGCGCCTCGGACTCGCCCAGGCGCTCCTGCACGACCCGAAGTTCCTGATCCTCGATGAACCGACAAACGGCCTCGACCCGGCCGGTATCCGGGAGTTCCGGACATATCTCAGGAGCCTCGCGGAAAAAGCGGGTGTCTCAATCTTCGTCTCGAGCCACCTGCTGTCCGAGATCGAGCTCATGTGCGACCGGATCGCCGTCATCCAGAACGGCAAGCTGATCGACATCCGGGAGATGAAGGACGAAGGCCGCCCGCACCATTACATCGAGGCCCTGCCGGCAAAACAGCTCAGGGCGATCCTCGAATCAAAAGGCTACGAGCCCGCTGAATCCGAAGCCGGGTTCATCATCGAAGAGGGAGTCGAGCGGATACCGGAACTCGTGAAAAGCGTGGTTGCCGGGGGGCTGGACCTGTATGCCGTCCGCCCGCACCGGAAGACGCTTGAAGACGAATTCATCGAATTGACGGGAGGCGGACAGATTGCTGAAACTGTTGCAAAATGAATGGATGAAGCTGTGGAACAAAAAAGCGACATGGGTCATGGCCATCCTTCTCGTCGTCGGCGTGGCCGGCATGCTCGGACTGACCAAATGGATCTCAACAATGGAGGGGAACCGGGCGGAAAGCGGAGGTGTCTCGGTCGAAGGCCAGGCGGAAGCACCGGACTGGCGCAAGCAGGCGGAGGCTGAGCGGGAGGGAATCTCCGCGCAGCTGGCCGACCCGGAGCTCTCTTCCTCCCGTGAGGCGGAGCTGAAAGAAGACCTCCAGATCGTGGATTACCGCCTGGCAGAAGATGTTGAGCCGCACGGCAATTACAGCCGGCAGCAAATGATCAAAGACTCTTCCGGCATCGCCACATTCGCAATGCTGTTCGCCATCATCGTCGCGGCAGGTATCGTTGCCACGGAATTTTCGGACGGGACGATTAAGATGCTGCTTGCACGCCCGGTCAGGCGGTGGAAGATACTGACCTCGAAATTCACGGCCACCGCATTGTTCGGTGCGTTGCTCACATTGGCCGGCTTCGTGGTTTCGATCGTCATGTCCTACATTCTGTTTTCCCCTGACGGAGGAACGGAGCTTGTGGTGAGGGGCGGTGAAGTGGCCGAAATCTCGGTCTGGACTCCGGCGATCTCCCACCTGCTGCTTGCGTTCGTAAACATCATTGTCTACACAACGTTTGCCTTCATGATCGGCAGCGTATTCCGTTCCGGAGCCCTCGCCATCGGCCTGTCACTGTTCATCTTCTTTACCGGCAGCACGGTTTCGGGGCTGCTGAGCCGTTATGAAATCGCCAAGTATCTGTTCTTCTCCCACGACCTCGTAGCGCTGGCACAGGGCATGACGCTCATCAAAGATGTGACCCTCCCATTTGCGGCAGCGGTGCTGGGGGCATACGCCATCGTGTTCCTGTTAGTCAGCTATCTGGTTTTCTCAAAGCGGGACGTCACTGCATGAATCACTTGCCCCTCCACAAATTGGAGAGGGCATTTTTTGTGGCTTCATGGAACCACAACGGGGCAGGATGCGTTACAATGGAAGGATGATTCTATTTTGCTTCCTACATCAGGGAAGTGTCAGGTTAGAGGGTAATATGATGAAAAAAATCGCAATTATCGACTCGGGGAGCGGCGGACTGACCGTTGCCAACGTGCTGTTTGACCGGCTTCCCGATGAACGGATCATATATGTAGGCGATCATGGAAATTGTCCCTACGGGAACAAGAGCCCCGAAAAGATCAAAGAACTCGTATTCGGCGTGATCCGCTTTCTGGAGCAGTTTGAGCTCAAGATGCTCATTGTTGCATGCAACACGGCATCGGCGCTGATGCTGGACGAGCTGAAAGCAAGGGTGGACGTCCCCGTCATTGGGGTCATCGAGCCGGGCGCCAGGATGGCGGCACATGCAACGATGAACCGGCAGATCGGCGTCATCGCCACCCAGAGGACAGTTGAATCCCATATGTACCGCAAGATCATCCAGGAAAACAGAGAAGGCCTGGACATCCATGAACAGGCCTGCCCGAAACTGGTCTCTTATCTCGAAAACGAAGACACTCCGGAGGATGCGATCACGGAAGCCCTGGAAGAGTACCTGGCACCGCTCCGCAAAGAGCAGGTGGATACACTTGTGATGGGCTGTACTCACTATCCGCTTGCCGAACAGCAGATCCGCCGTGTGTGGGGCAGTGATGTGAACCTGGTTGACCCGGCCCGCGAGACGGTTGCACAGGCTGAAGAGGTGCTCAGAAAGAGCGGCGATCTGGCAGCAGCGTCCCAGGGGGAACACCTTTTCTGCACAACGGGTGACGTTCCTGATTTTGAGGAAAAAGTGAGGAAATGGACAACGATCTCCAGGCCTGTTGTCCGGCTTGCGAAGACCGGCACATAAGGATTTGACGTCATTACAAAAAAGAAGGGAGGCTTCCGGAATCGGACAGAAGAACAGAAAGAATCACCCTGCCGCTCTTGCAGGCAAAGTCGCCGGCTTGGTAATCGCCGGGCTGGTGGCAGCCGGGGTGTGGACCTTTATCCAGCGCGAGCTCGATTTCCGCGAAGAACTGGAGACGCGCCCGCTTCCGGAAGGCCTCCATCCGGTGGTCGGGGAGAAGGCAGAGGAACTTGCCGACCTTGCGGCGGAGCAGGGTATCCGCATCGAAATCACGGACGGCTTCCGCTCCCATGAGGAGCAGGACCAGATATACGCACAGGGGCGCACCACGGACGGCCCTGTCGTCACCCATGCAAGGGGAGGCCAGTCATACCACAACTACGGTCTTGCGATCGATTATGCGATTCGCACGACGGAAGGCCGTCTGATCTGGGATACCGGATATGATGGCAACGGCAACGGCAAAAGCGATTGGTTCGAGGTCGCGGATATCGCCAAAAAGCTCGGATTTGAATGGGGCGGCGACTGGAGCGGCTTCAAGGACTATCCGCATCTGCAGATGACGTTCGGACTATCGACCTCGGAGCTCAACGCCGGCTGGCGGCCGGAGGACACCGACAGATATGAAGCCCTGTCTGGGGAAAACGAATAGAAAAGGGACTGTTCCGCAAACCGGCGTGGGCCGATGCGCGGAACAGTCCCTTTTTTAAAGTCGGTATCAGTCGTTGCTGCCCGTGAAAGTCAGGACGAGGCCTGCAATCGTACCGATCGCGATGAATCCGAATAAAATAGCCAGGATGATAACGAACCACATGTCAGTCTCCACTCCTTTGCAGGCAATTCAGCTTCATTATATCATCGGCCCGCGAGTCCGGCAATGAGCGGCTGGCTTGAGGATGTCCGGAATGGGTAAACTGTCGAAAGGATGACATTTTTTAAAGGAGTGAACCATCATGGACTGCCGTTCCGACGAGGAGTTGTACCAGCTCGTGCAAGAGTCGAGAGTACATACGATAGAGGGGAAGGTCATCGACTATATTCCAGCACTGGCCAAGGCGGATCTGAGCTCGCTTTCCGTTGCCATGGCGTTCCCGGATGGAAGTTGCTATTCCGCCGGAGACGTCGAGACAAAATCGACGCTCCAGAGTATCTCGAAGGTGCTTGCGCTCGCACTTGCCCTCCTTGACAACGGAGAAGAATACGTTTTCCAGCGCGTCGGCATGGAACCGACGGGAGACCCGTTCAACTCGATCATCAAACTCGAGACCATCGCTCCTCACAAGCCGCTCAACCCGATGA
Organism: Bhargavaea cecembensis; assembly: GCF_001619585.1. GTDB lineage: Bacteria > Bacillota > Bacilli > Bacillales_A > Planococcaceae > Bhargavaea > Bhargavaea cecembensis_A. The sequence goes on along the minus strand of NZ_LQNT01000011.1, from coordinate 502,772 downwards.
TCAACGCCGGTGCCCTGGCTGTTTCTTCGATGATCAAGGGCGAAAGCGTCGAGGAGCGGCTTGGCAGGCTGATCCAGCTGACCGAACTCATCATCGGTGAGGAAGGCATCGGCTACAACGAGGAAGTGGCCCAGTCCGAACTTGAAACGGCCGACCTGAACCGCTCGATGGCCTACTACCTGAAACAGCATTGCGTCATCGAGGAAGAAGTGGATACGGTCATCGAGCTCTACACGAAGCAGTGCGCGATTGAAATGAACTGTGTCGACCTTGCCAAAGTTGGCCTGCTTCTGGCGATGGACGGCAAGCACCCGACCACCGGCGAGATGATCCTGCCGCCGCGTGTCGCCAGCATCTGCAAAACCTTCATGGTCACCTGCGGCATGTACAATGCTTCCGGAGAATTCGCCATCCGTGTCGGTGTCCCGGCAAAATCCGGCGTCTCGGGCGGCATCATGGCGTCCGTCCCGCAACGCTGCGGCATCGGCATCTTCGGTCCCGCCCTCGACGACCGCGGCAACAGTGTCGCCGGCTGGGACCTGATGGAGAAAATGTCCAAAAAATACGACCTCAGCATGTTCTGAGAAACCGAAAAACGGCTGCTACCGCCCAAAAACAAAGGCGGAAGACAGCCGTTTTTCCTCGTTTCCAAAAGAAAAACCAAAAAAACCGTCGATATGCGTAAGTGCATATTTCTGTTGATAAAAAATGTGTAGAGTAGTAGACAGGAAAGATTCAAGCCTGCACGGGATTCAGATACTCGCCTTTCTTCGTCTCCAAAATCTTCTTGTAGTAGTCGAGTCCTAATAACTCGAAGAAGAAGCGGGCCTTTTGATAACTTGATTGGATCTCTCCAAACGGGCTGCCAAGCTCTTCAAGTATTTGTGCTCGCTGATAATGGAGCTGGCCGAGGATAGACATGTCGCGGTATTTGATCGATAGTCCTATAGCTTCATCTGTAGTCGATAAAGCTTCTTGATATTCCTTTAGGACAAATTGAGTTTTCCCTACATTGTAAAGAATGGTTATCCGCATTTTGTCATATTCCTCTGCTGCAACTTGTTCTTGGAGAATTTCTTTAAAGATTTTCATGCCTTCCTCATGTTTACTATTCTCAGCGAGGATGATAGCAATGGCATTCTTGATCCGGGTTTTTAGCAAAACATCCATACCGATAACTTCTACGTCTGTCAGCCGATACAGTTCTGTGACGCAGTACCGGTAATCATGTTTCTTAAGGTAATAGAGACTTACGTAATAATAGGACTCTAAGTAAGTTTTAAGCTCGGGATGGAGGAATCTTCCGTTGTTTAACAATTCCTGGGTGTATCGGTATAGCCCTTCATAATCCTTTTTGGATGAAAAGGATTTTACATCATCCAGCATCTTTTCCTTAGCCTCAAAGTCATCATGAATGAGTACCTCAAAGAAATATGAAAGCGGCAATCGAAGTTTGACTGAAATAGCCTGGAGTGTATCGATGCTCGGATACGAGTCACCTTTCTCCAGTCGGCTGATCTCGGATTGATTGCAGATGCCGTCTGCCAGTTGTTTTTGGGTCATTTTGCGGATTTTACGCCATTTCCGGATTTCCATTCCGAGGCGAACCTGATTCATTGTCCATCACCCTTTTGGCAAATGGTCCAGTCGGATACCGGCTGTCCTATCTCTATAGTAACGGAAAATTTCCGCAGTTTGTCAACATTATACGAAAATATGTTTGCTGTTCAAGCCACGAAGAAAGGATTGAGGAAGCATGAACCTGAAACTGAACCGAATTAAAACTTCCGTCCACTTATCAGAAGTTGCCATTGCGCAGGTGCATGATCTGCCGGCTTCAGTTATCGACTCCCTCGTCCTGTCCGCTTCGATGAGCTTGGTCCAGCGGCTTTCCCGTCACCAGGCGGCTGTTTCGGAAGCCTGGAATTCCGTCGAAGGGGTCTTGGAGCGGGCCGGGTTGCAGACTGTTGAAGAACTGGAACAGAACATCCCCGGGCTGAGCGACAGTGACTGGGAGATCGTGCAATTGTGGGTGAAGAGAAAAACGGAATTGGATAATGCTCTGGAACGGTTCAAACTGATCTATCGGATGGGAAGGGAACAGGCGGATGCCAAGTTATTCGGTATGACGAAAATTCCATCTCTTCAACGAAAAGTTGTTCTAAAGCACCCGGAGTTGCTTAACGCCGATATCGGAATGCGAGAAGAAACGTCAGAAGCTCTTCTTGTGCATCTGCTCCACTCCACCGTGGAAAGCGGCGAATCCGGCACGACAGAGGTCCGCTTCCGCTTGGGAGAACAGTCCACAACCGATGAATTTGCAGAGGATTATCCTCAGGTACGCATCCGGCAGCCACTTGTTGACCGGTGGACACAAGCAATGGCACTTGATCACAGCCTGAATGAAGGCTTTACATTCAGAGTGAACGACGGGCTCATCTGTCAGGAAGGGAAGGCCGGACTGTTGGTTGCAGACGGCATTGAAGTCGGCGGCACTCCGACTGTTCATGAGTATGTCTATCCCGTTGAGGGCAAGGCTGCAGGACATCTGAAAAAAGGAACCGCCAGAAGAAAGAAAGACTGGATTCGATCGCTGAAAAGATCCGGCGGGAAGGCAAAGTTTGAAGAGTTGCTGTCAAAAGAGATTCTGGTTCCGATCTTGCCGGAAAAGCAGGCAGAAATGTGCCCGCTTCAGGGGCTCGCTTCATTGGTTGCAAGGATTGATTCTCCAGAAGCCAGGCGGCTCCGCAGATGCTTTCTTCTCCTAGAACAGTTGCTTGGCCAGATGGAGAGTGGCACCCCGGCTTCTTTACCGGCATTGCGGAATAGAGCAGCCTGCACGGTAGAGAGAATTCATGGAATCCTGCCGATCCGCCTCAGTGGACGGCTGGCGGCAGGCGATTGGTTCACGGAGCATCAGTCTTGCAATGAAAAACCGATCGGACTTCCTGAATCCATCCGAGAAGACCTGGAGGTTTACGCGAATGATCCGGGAGTCACCGTTATCCGGTCAAGTATAGCGGATACAATGACCGCATGGTTTGCGGATAAGTACGGCCGCGGGGGTGAATGCGGCGATGTGCTGGGATTCCTCTCCTATTGCGAATCCCGTCTGGGGGCAGCAGAGGAAGCCGGAATTGCCGAGAAGGATGCTCAACTGGCTGCAAGCGGAGCAGGGATGCAAAAGCCGGCAGGCCCTTCCGAGATGGTTCCGCACGGCACACTGTCCTTCCGGGTGGCTGCCCGTTCCGAGCAGGCCATGAAGCGGGGTGATTACCAGATCCTTGCCGAGTGCCGGCAGGGAGGGGTAGCGTCTGAGGATGAAAAGTGGATCCGGGAGCTGCTTCCGGATGCCGAGCCGCTCTGGTTCTCTTACGGGTCCGGTTGGACGGGTGCTTCAAGACGATATAACGGGCGGCAGCTGCTCTGGCCGACTGACCGCCAGTACGCCGGAAGAGGCGGCCACTTCCTGACACTTCCAGATCTCAGAATCGTCCATGATCAGGAGTCTGACACTCTGGTCATTGTGGGTCCCGAGGGAACCCCCGTTGCTCCTGTCTATACTGGTAAAATACCGGTTCATCAGCTGCCGGTTGGCGTCCGGCTGTTTCTTAAGCTGTCCAATCCATGGACATACGTCAAGAAAGGTGGGAGCGGCAGGAAGAGTCAGGGATATTCTCCGAGGCAGACAGAGGGCAGGGTAGTCACGTTACCTGCGGAGTGGCGAATTCCTTCTGTGGATGTACCGTTGCAGGAAATTGGGGAATCGGAATCTGACTATTACCTCCGCCTCCATGACTGGCGGGTACGGAACGGAATACCGCAAGAGGCCATGTTTGCAGTTGTCGATTCGAAATTCCCGACTGCAGCCTGCAGTGACGGAAAGGAAAGGTATGTCCATTTTGGAAGCCCGAGACTCATCGGGCGATTGAAGGGGTCTCTTGCAGAGAAGGATTTGCTGATTTTGACAGAAGTGTTTCCGGAGCGCGGCGCGCATGCCATCGGGCGCTCGGGCCAGCCTTGTGTCACAGAGTTCCGGGTAGCTGTAAAGTGGGCTTGAATGGAGGGTGAACATGCAGCTAGAAAAAGAATGGCACACGTACCGGTTCTATCCGAAATATGAATATCAATTGGATGAGGTGGTCCATCAGATTGTCATGCCGCTGACGTCTGATCTGACGGGAGAAGTCCACTACTACTATTACCTTCGCCGTGAAGATCATCATGGCCATCACATCATGGCTGGCTTCCAACTATCAGATGAGGAGGCCGAGCGGCTGCGTTTTCGCATCCGACATGACTGCAACCTTTTGCTTCAATCAATGGACGATGAAAAACCAAAGCTGCGGAGAAGGCAGCTGCCGTCCGAAAATACGGCCAGGCAGCAGCCTGCCGTCCGGCCGTATAAACGGGAGCCGGTGTTTGGAGAAAATCCTGCCGCAGGCATAGTCTGGCCGGACCTGCTTCTGAAACGATCAACAGATATTGCATTTCTTATCATTGAAAATGAGCTCCTTGGAGGGGCGGATCGTGCGGCAGCGGTGACACTTATGATGCACCAGGCGATCCGTTCGGGCCTATGCAGCACCGATGCAGCCATCCGGTTCCTGGAGAAGTATGCGGCGCATTGCATCCAGACTTGTGCGGACCCGGATCTTGCGGAAAGCCTGGACCGTGCCGTGGCAATGAACGAACGGGAATTCCGCAACCAGTGGACGCGGTCGCTTAACAACGTCCATCTTCTCCGGACAATTCGCCCGTTTATTGAAGAATTGGCGTCTGTCCGTCATCAGGTGGAGGACCAGCTGATTCCTTCACCTCCTTTTGAGGAGTTTCTGTTCCATTACCTGCACGATACGAACAACCGGCTGGGCATAAGCCATGAGGAAGAGGCATACATCGCAAAACTGCTACATAAGTCACTTGAGAAAAGTTCAAAATATGCATAATTGCATATTTACACTGAATCTTTCATGCTATACTGAACTAAATCACACGGAAGGATGGATGGAAAGATGAAGAAAAAGCTTTTCATGGCCCTGGCTATGAGTGTGTGTGCGTTTGGTCTCGTAATGAGCGGCGTCAACCCGATGACTGACCTGCCATACGAGTTGGTCACAAGATAATAATTTATAAATTTCAACCCGCTCCCAATGGAAATACCATAGAGGAGCGGGTTTCTTTTGTTTGTTCAGTTCGTTTTCTGTTCCTTCAGCAGGTCGCGAATTTCGCGCAGCAGTTCTTCCTTCACGTCAAGTTCTTCTTCGGTTTCCTCGACGACTTCTTCCTCTTTTTGGCGTTTCAGTTTCATGAGGATGCGCAGGGCCAGGAAGATGGCAAAAGCGATAATGAGGAAGTCGAAGACATTCTGAAGAAAAATGCCGTAGGTAACTTCTGCTTTGCCGACGGTCAGTTTCAGTCCTGTGAAGTCGATGCCGCCGACCAGGATGCCGATCAGCGGGGTGATGATATTCTCAACAAGGGATGAGACGATCTTGCCGAAGGCGGCGCCGATGACGACGGCGACAGCCAGGTCGATGATGTTCCCCTTGAAAGCAAATTCCCTAAAGTCTTTCCACATGTTTTTCATTCCTTAATAGTTAGAATACCGCCGTATAATGCCTCGCGCCCCAGTGTAGCCTAATTAGATTAGGAATGGAAGGGGCAACTGAACCCTTTTCAATTTTCAACAGGGCAGAAAATACCTGTCCGCGGTCGAGTGAATTCTGTTGTGCCGAATGAATCTGTTCGCATATAATGAGAACAAACGTTCTTATTGGAGGCGGAGAAGATGCACGGACTGTTGATGAAGTGTATGAAGCGGCACCAGCTGGCCGACATGATCTATATCGGGTCGGACGGGAGCATTACGAAACGGCGTGTACGCCTGATGCGCCTCCGTCAGGACTGCGTAACCGCATATTGCTTCCTCAGGCAGGAGCGGCGCACGTTCAAGATTGACCGAATTTTGTCTGTTCGGCCGGTGTATGGCCATGAGAAGCAACCGGGATAATAAAGAGAGGACTTTTTCGCCGGTTATGGGGCTTCAGACCTCTGCCGGACTTATGTAGGATGTGCCTTTGTAACCGTTTTCATTGATTTTGGAGGAAAGCCCGCAGGACTGGACGAATCCCCTTGATGAACAAAGTCGAAGAGGGGGAATGGATGTATGAAGAAAAGCAGGTTTGCGGCACTGACGCTGTCGGCGTCATTGTTGCTCTCGGGTGTGGTGATGATGCCGGCCGACTTCGGCGGGCAGGCCACCGCAGAGGCGGCGAAGCCTGGTAATCCGGCGGCGTTTGACCAGAAGGTGATTTCAAGGATTGATGCGGAGCGCATCTATTCGGATGTGCATCACCTGAGCGAAACGATCGGGCCCCGCGTCGCAGGAACCGCGGAGGAGCGGGAAGCTGCATCCCTGATCAGGGAGCGGCTGGAGTCATACGGATATGAGATCGAGGTCCAGGAGTTCAGCATCCCGGATACGATGACCGGGCACCTGGCTACGTCGAATGGGGACGAAGTGGAAGCATCCTTCCCGTCCGGAGCCGCGGAGACGCCTGAGGAAGGGCTCACTGCGCAGCTTTACGATGCGGGCTTCGGCCATCCGGGCGACTACACGGAAGAAGCGGCAGGAAAGATCGCCCTGATCAGCCGTGGCGAACTCCCGTTCCGAGCAAAGATTGACAATGCCGCTGCGGCTGGTGCCGTGGGTGTGATCATCTATGACAACAGTGTGGCGTCCGGGCCGCCGAACATGAGCATCGGCGAGGATGCGCCGCTTCCTGTTGCGGGCATCAAAAAGGTTTCCGGAGAAGCGCTTCTTGAAGACGTCGTGGCCACGGGCGGTACGGTCACCCTGAAAGTGGACGCCATTACCGGACAGACATCCCAGAACGTCATTGCGACACGTGGGCCGAAGCATGTAAGCAATCCGGACATCGTCCATGTGTCTGCACACTTTGACAGCGTGCCGCTGGCGCCGGGTGCGAGTGACAATGCAACCGGGACGGCAACCGCGCTCGAAATCGCCCGCGTACTGAAGAGCTATCCGATCGACAAGGAAGTACGCTTCGCCTTTGTCGGAGCGGAAGAGATCGGCCTGGTCGGTTCCGCTCATTACGTTTCCACTCTGACTGAAGATGAAGTGTCCCGCAGCATCGCGAACTTCAACATGGACATGGTCGGAACTTCGTGGGAAAATGCGACTGCCATCTTCATGAACACACTTGATGGCCAGCCGAACATCGTCACCGAGGCGGCGCTCTCTACTCAGGAAAGAATCGGCACACCATCCGAGCTGATCCTTTACCAGCGGGGCGCTTCGGATCATGTGAATTTCCATGAGGCAGGCATCCCTGCGGTGAACTTTATCCGGCGTGAGCCGGGAACGGCGGCACTTGAGCCGTATTACCACACACCCCAAGACACGATCGAATATGTCAGCCAGGAACGCCTGAAGGAAGCGGGCGACCTTGTCGGCGCAGCGCTCTACTCAGTCATCCGAAAAAACTAAATGATGCACAGAAGCCGTCCGGCCACCTGCCGGGCGGTTTTTCTTGTTCCGGTATTTTGTTTTACAAGATAGTTGACTGGAGTGACTCCAGACGCTATCATGGAAAACAAGATAGAGGTAGTTGGTTTAGCAAGGTACTGGAGGAGATCGGCATGACGACGAGCCAGATGCTGAAGGGGGTGCTGGAAGGGTGCCTCCTTGCCATCATCGGCAGGGGCGAAACGTACGGTTATGAGATGGTGGAGAAATTGGGGGAATACGGACTGACGATGGTGAGTGAGGGGAGCATTTATCCGGTGCTTCTTCGCATGCAGAAGGAAGGGCTGGTTATGACGGTCATGCGGCCATCGCCCAATGGGCCGAAGCGCAAGTATTACAAACTGACCCAGGCCGGTGAAGAGGAGCTGGAAGCATTCAAAAAACGCTGGAGCGTGATGGCGGGGGCCGTCGGAAATCTGCTGGAGGGGAGCGGAAAAGATGAAGCTGTCGAGGGAAAGTGAAGAATTCATCGCGAATGTCCGGATGTACCTGATGACATCGGGCAAGAACGAACGGGAGATCGATGAAGTCGCGGAGGAGCTGGAAGACCATCTGGCAGAGCTTGAGCACCGGGGGGAAAGTGTGGACCGGATCACAGGCGGATCGCCGAAGGAATACTTCGCGTCATTGGAACAGGAAATGGACAATGACTATGCCGGCTGGCTTAAATATGTGCCCGCATTTCTGCTGGCCTTTGCGGCTTTTGCCGCCATGGGCCCGGCCATCCGGGGAATGTTTTCCCTCAATCTGCTTCAGCTGATCGGCTATCCGCTTGTCGCAGTGATTGTCGCCGTGCTTTACAGAAACATGTTCCGCAAGATGGCCGCCGGTCAATGGAGCAACAGAAAGCTGTTCTTAGCGGGCGGCGGACTGTCGATGCTGTCCGTTTTTCTGTTCGTCGGTGTGCTTCTGGCGAGCTCCTTGATCATGGACCCGTTCTACACGGCAGGACGGACCGGAAATCTGGCGGTCATCGTGCTGTCGGTCGTGGCATTTGCGGCGGCTGCAATGATGACCGGCTCGTGGCTCCTCATCACGATTGCGGTTGCGCTATTCCTGCCCGAGTGGCTGATTCTTTCCATGCCGTTCCAGGAGGAGGCGAAGATGGTGGCATCGGCCTTCATCCCGTTTATCGCTGTCGCCCTGGTCATCGCAGCACATCTGTTTTATGAAAGGCGCAAGATTGATCGTGCATAAAAACCCTGCAGTCCCTCCGCTTATGCGGTCAGGCTGCCGGGTTTTTGTTTTATTGCCGCAGTTTCCGGTCTGATGACCTGCGTACGTGCGGCCAGGTCATACACGGACTGCTTTTTCTTCGTGAGAAACGGAGCGGCAATATAGGCACCGATCAAAGCGTAGATCAATCCGCCAATCACCATGTAGCTGACCGGCACCGGATCATCCCCGAGCCACATGAGCCGGTAGACGAGGAAGTGGGAAAGCTCCCACGGCATAAATTTCAGCGCGGTCCTCGCGGCGGAATGCAGGAAGGAAAGGGGACGTCCGTTCAGGTCCCTGACCCGGATACTGGTGATGCGCTTGCCGTATGAGCCGCCGCCGATTCGAGAATCTGCCAAGGTGAAGTAGAGGGAGACGGGCACCGTGATCAAGAGGAATCCCGACAGCTGCGCCAATCCCGGGGCCCCCGTGAACAGCTGCTGGATCGGAGGAAACAGGAAGACACTGAAAATAGCAAGAATCAGCATATAAGCGAGAATCAGCAGGTAATCAAACAGAAATGCCTTCATCCGGACGGGGAAGCCTGCGTTCATCGAATCCGCTCCTTTTAAATGCGATAAAGCCGGCTCCCTATCGGAAACCGGCTTGTCCTCATCTTATTCAAATAGGGTGACGCCATATGCCTCCAGCACATATTTCGGCACGAAAAAGCGTGCCGTCATAAGCGGGTCGACGATCTGGCTGATCTGTGACTGTCCGGCAGCACTCATCATCATGGCAAGGTCGGCGACATCGAGGTCAGTTCTCGTCAGGAGGAAGTCCGCCATCTCTTCCACGGCCGCTTTTGCCGCTTCGTCCAGTGTCGGTTTCGAGACGAGGAACGTGATGCCGTCTTTGTTCTCGAGGAGCGGGTGCCGGAGTGCGCCTTCCTTCACGACTTCAAGCGTGACCGTGGCCTTGCCGGGCACTTCAATGCCGGAGACGCCGATTTCCCCGTCGCCCATTGCCGCATGGAAATCCCCGAGTGCAAACAGCGCGCCTTCTGCGAATACCGGGAAGTAGAGCGTAGCACCTTCGGTGATCAGTGTCGTATCCATGTTGCCGCCATGGGCGCCCGGTGTCCCGCACGGCACAGGTTCGCCTTCAGGCGCCACACCGATGACGCCGATCATTTTGTTGAGCGGAATTTTCAGCTTGTCGTCAAAGACGGCATAATCGCCCTCGACCGGGATGATCTTGGACGCCATCTCTTCCTGGCGGTGGCCGAGCACGCCGAGGTCAGGACCTGTCGCCATCACGCCCTGGCTACCGATCTCAAGCTTATCAATCTTCACTTTCAGCACATCGCCGGGCTGTGCCCCTTCCACAAAGATCGGTCCCGTCGCCGGATTGATCCGGTCCCAGTCGATTCCGCCGATTTTCGTCTCGGCTGATTGGACCTGGTTTTCAAAGCAGTCATAGGTTTCGATTTCGATCGTCGTTCCCGATGCCACGCGCTTGACCGGTTCGTGTGTTCGGTCGAATGCGTAGATCACATCATTGCATGCCAATGTTTCTGCCATCACCGATACCCCCTATTTATACTTGTGTTGCCAATAGTCTATCAATTGGCTCGTGTAAAAACCAGCAGGTCGTGATTCAGGGGGTATGGGGTGGTATCTCAACGGGGGCGAGGTGGTAACTCGGATGGTGTCAGGTGGTAACTCGCGCCCCCGTTGGTTGCGATTCACCATTCCTCCCCGTCAAACCCCGGATCCCACCTGTAGCGCTCGATATCCACGCGCTTTCCGCCGATCACGGGCACCCCTTCTTCACGGAGCCGCTCCTCCTGTTCATAGGCGGCTTCGCCGTCTCTGATGACGATCTCGCCCTTTGCATTCACGATGCGGTGCCACGGGATATTATGCTTCCGGCTCATCGAGTGGAGGATGCGGGCAACCTGGCGAGCGGCCCTCGGGTTGCCGGCGAGCCGTGCGATCTGGCCGTAGGAAGCGACGGTTCCAACCGGTACTTCCTTCAGAAGCTTCACGACTCGCTCTGTAAAGTCTTCCATGGCGCCGCCTCCTCATCTCCCCGGATCAGTTCCGGATTCCTTTCCGTGTACCATTGGTCAAATTGCTCCGCAGCCGCAGCCGGCAAATCCTTCAGTTCTTCGACATGGACCGGCTTCGCGCGGTTGGTCGTGCCGACTGTGGCGACACCGAACCGCTTCTGGAGCCACGACTGGGAGACCGCTGCCTCGATGACCTTTTCCCGCTTGCTGAGAAACGTCTCCCGCCACAAGCCGCCTTTCCTGAACTGGACAAACGGCCCGCTAATGGCGTAGCGGGTGTTGCGATAGTCAAAGTACCTGAGGAGATAAATGAAGGCGAAAAGCGCCGCTGCCAGAAACGGCCAGTCCGGAATGTATGAAAAGTCCGGGCGCCAGAAGTACAGTACAACGGTGCCGATTACGGCTGTCAATGGGAAGCGAAGCATCCGGACGGTCAGCGCCGCCTTCGGAAGACGCTCCATTCCGTCCTGAACCCGGATGTCCGGAAGAAGTTCGCCGACGAGCTCCACCGCGCGCTGCTTCCGTAGAAATGGATAGAGGGAGCTGATGTCTTCAAGATTGTCTTCAAAACTTCCGACTGTGACGAGCTTTGCTTCCGCGAGTCCGAGCAGCCGCTTCAGTGGCGTTTCGGTGATCTGGACCGCCTGAACATTCTTTTTCCTGACGGAGAGCGACTGCTCGGTCAGCACACCCCGCCGGATGTAGATCCGCTCGTCATCCGACGAAATCTCATACCGGCCGTACTTCAGATAGGTCCGGATGATGCCGAACGCGATTGCCGCCACGGCAAACAGGGCGATGGTGATGCCGAGCACGACCCCGGAGCCCGCCAGGAACGACAGGAAACCTTCGGCCTGGCTCTCCACATCGAAAAAGTCATCGATGTTCGAGTAAATCGTCGCAAGTACGGGGATGAGTGCGATAAAACTGAACGACAGGAAGGATGCTTTCAGCACGTCTTTCAGCTCGGGTGTGAAGTGGACGGTGCGGACGTTTTCCGGGAGAGGTTCTTGAATCTCCGAAGCTCCGCCTTCCATGCCTTCCGCCCCGGGCACTGCCCGGGCTGCCTCCATCCTTTCCCTCCGGTAGCCGTCAAGCGCCTCTTCGATCCGGGCGGCCTCCGCTTTTGTGACAGCAAGGAATTTCACGCTTGCGTCCTCGCCGTCCGCGCCGGTTTCGAGCGTGAGCGAGGTGAGGCCGAACAGCCGGAGGACGGCCGGCACCTGCCGGTTGACATTCTGCACGCGGCGGAACGGCACATTGCGGTGCTTCCGGGAAAAGACGCCGCTGTCGATCTGCACCGAATCCGCTTCCAGACGATAGGTCGTACGCCACCACGACAGGACGATGTTCAGGACGGAGATCGTAATCGCGGCGATGAAGATCCAGCGGCCGGCCACCACCCATCCCGCTTCTGAACCTCTTCTGAGAATGAACAGAAAGATAAACACAATGGCGGTGTTTTTGATGAGTTCATAAAGGGACAGGATGATCCTTCCCGGGTGCATGCGCCGGTTCTCCATCATTCGTCCTCCTCCCGGATCTTCGCGAGGCGGGAGATCCGGTTGCGGAATTCCTTCGCTTCCTGCTCCGGCAATGCCGGGATGGAGTGGTTCGATCCCATCGTGCCGACCGTGAGCGTATATAGGCCGAATTTCCGCTGAAGCGGGCCCTGTTCGAGTCCGACATACTGGACCTTCGTCATCGGGACTGTCTGGTGCTGGACGGTGATCACGCCGTGCCGCAGTTTCACGAATTCTTCGTCCGCCCCGTAGCGCCATGTCCGCTGCAGGATGACCGGCTCAATGAAGATCGAATAAACTGCCGACAGGGCGGTCAGCCCGCCGAATATCCACAGTGCGGTCATCGCCCAGTCCCACCAGCCGAATTGGTTTCCCGCTATGATCAGACCTGCGAACACGAGAAGTGTAATTCCATGCCCGATCGTGTTCGACAGACGCCATACCGTGACCGCCTTCTTTGAAATTCTGCCTTCCGGTTCCCTGATGTCGAGTTCCATTTCTCCTGCACCTCCGAGTGATCTTATTTCCTTTACGGAACGGCGCGCGCGAAGGTTTCACGGAACCGGGGCAACCGTTCTTCCGTATACGGTATCATGGTAACAGAGAGAAGGGAGGTGTCCGGATGAAGCGATGGGTGATGGCAGGGCTTGCGGTCCTGATGGTTCTGGCCGGTGCCGTCCGGGTATCCGCCGCAGATGTGAAGGTGACCGGTTCCCAGGTCCGTCTTTGGATCGGACCGGAGGGCGCAGTGAGGGTCAATGAAATCCATACATATGAAATCCCTGAAGGGACCAAGGAAGTTTTGAGGGACTTTACCTATGGCACCCATGAGAACGTGATCGGCTTCAACGCAGGGGAAGTGGATAGGACAGCACGGGTAGGCGAAGTCGCGGATGACGAGGTCCGGCCCGTTGCGGTGCAGGAAAACGGAGCCGGCTGGGAATTGCTGCTGGATGGCAGGGGCGGCAGCCGGACATTCCTCCTGTCTTATTTATTGGAAGACGCGTTGAACGTGTACGACGAGTACAGCGATCTCGAAGTCGGACTCTTCTCTACCACGAGCTACGAATTTGAGGGTCTCCGGAACCTCGAAGTCTCCGTGATCCTGCCGGGCCATGCCGGCGCCGCTTCAATCAGTCCGTACACGAGGAACATGAACGGTTCCGAGGTTGATCTGAAGGACAACGGCGTCATTTTCCGGGACCCCGTCGTCGAGGAGCCGCAGGATGCATCCTATCGCGTGTTCTTCCCCTCCGGAGTCATGACGGAGGCAGTGAAGGGGGCAGCTCCATTGTCATTGGAAGAAGCCAAAAAGGCGGAAGAGGAACGGTTCACCCATGCTGCAGCCATGCGCCCGTACCGGGAAACGTTTGAGGAAGTCGGGTTTCCCCTGGCCCTGACGTTTATCATGGCCGGCCTGGTGAGCCTTGCCGTGCCCCAGCGGCTTCCCATCACGAGAAGAGACGAGGCGCTGATCTTGTCCATGGATCTCGTATACCTTCACTTTGTTCGATGGGCCGGACGCTTCACGCCGCGCGCGGCAGACGCGATGCTGTACGGACTGCTCGAGAAGCGGGCTGTGTCGGTCACCGGCGGGCCGGATGCACAGGTCTGGGAAATGAGGGGCAGCACGGCCCGGCTCGAGCCGCATGAGCAGCTGTTCGTCAGGAAGCTGTTCCGGGAAACGGCCGGCGGGCGCATCCTCGGACCGCGGGAAATCGAATCAGAAAGGGCCAAAAAGGCGCTCAGGGAATGGCACGGGTCCGTCCTCGCCATGCTCGAAGAAGCGGGCACGATGAACCTGAGAATCCCGAAGCGCGTGCTGCTGATTGCCGCACTTGTCCCGACGGCTGTCGCCATCACCGGGGCGGTAGTCGCCGCGATGCCGGCAGGCTGGCTTGCGGCGTTTTTGGCCGGTATTTTCGTCTTCTTATATCTGCACGTGAAAAAGATGCACTGGCGCTGGCTCGGTTTTCTTTACGGACTTTACCTGACCTTCTGCGTGGCGGCGTTGGACGTGCCGGGCGCCGGAGCGGTGATCTTGCTGTTCGTCATCGGCTATCTCCTTGTGTGGCTCTTTTTCCCGCGCGCACTTCTCGTGTCCCGGTTCGCCTACCGGGTGAAGTACGCGATCAACCGGCTGATTTACACAGACGACCGCTTCCGTGTGCAGGACGGGACATCGGAAGAACACCGGCTTCGCGAACACCGGGTGCACGTGCTGGCCCCGAAATTCAGGGGGCTCGCGCGGATGTACAGGGACTGGGTGTAGAAAGGGTGAATGCGTATGGGTGACCTGATTACGATGCTGGCAGGTTTCCTCGAAACCCGCTGGCCGACAAAGAAAAACCGCCTGATCAGCAGGCGGCTGAGGCTGTTGAAGAAAAGCGGAATCTGGAACGGTCTAAACATCCGTTATGGCCCCGTTGTGCTCCACAGCAAGGAATTCCGGGAGTTTATTCGGGAACAGGATGTGGAGGAAATCCTGAGGAACCCTTCGCTCACGGACAGATTATTGCGGGAGATCGAAGAGTATGTAAAGAAACGGGGATTGTGATTTTGATCCCGGATTAGTCCGCTGGTCTTGGACCAACGGGCTTTCCGGTATTTTCGGCTGTCATGATTGGCCGGACTGTGATATCCCCGTTAATAATAATTTGACATGATAAACGCAAGCAGTCCTCAAACAACTGATCATCAATGCCTATATTAGAAAAAGCGTTCTTTTCCTTGCGGGTGACTTCCAAGTAATCGCCTGCCAAAACTTCTACTCTGCAAGTCGTGCATTTGGCATTTCCCCCGCAGCGATGAAGGATATTTACGCCGTTATCTTCAAGTGCCAGCACTAATTTTTGGCCATTGTCCGCTTCAAACGTTTCTCCGCCAATTATGGTTACGCAAGGCATTTTTGATCACTCACCCTCATAAAAAATGATTCTATAGTTATTCTCTTTCTTTACGCTTTTTAGTACACATAAGAGGAAAACATTTGGTTAGTAATCGCAACCTTTGCTCGCAATAAAAAAGCATGCGGCCCACCCAGTGGGTCCGCATGCTTTTTTTCCGTTGATGCAGTGGTTACTGCATGCCTCCCTGGCTGCCGGCCGGGGCGTAAGCGTTCAGGATTGCCTGCATGTCCTGTTCTGCGAGCTGAGGCACCTGGTAGTAATGGTGCTTGTTCTGGTAGATGGACAGTTCGTAGGCCATCTCGATGCAGTTCGGCACCGAGTCGGCGAGCACACGGCGGACGACAGGGTTCGTCGCTTCGAGTGCGGACGCCGTGCAGGCAGTCGCGCCGGCCTTGTGGCCCGACAGAAGGAAGCCGGAGATGGCTGCGTCGTTCAGCTCTTGCGGGGACTGCATCGGCTTTTTCGGCTGAGACTGCTTCATGCCGTACACCCAGTCGTTATCGCCCGCCATTTTATAGCTCTGCGTCGGCGTCTGGGGATCCGATCCCGACTTGAAGCAGTCGACCAGCGTGTTGTAGGACTGCTGCATGAACCGGTACTGGCGGTCAATGATATCGATGAGTTCCGGATCCTGTGCGTGAGGACGCATCAGGGTAGACATGTCCATTGCGCCGATCATCGTCGACAGCACTTCATGGACATCAAATAGCTCGTGTCCACCGTGGTTCATCTGCTGACCTACCTGTCCGGTATGCATGTTCGTGTGCGTCATGTTTTGCTGATCCTGGCCGAAGTTTTGCGTCATCTGCATATTCCCTCCATTTTTTCATGATGGCCGAACACGGATAGTATCCGCTTTCCCGGCGCTGTTATGCATCCGCTATAATGAACGGTAACTGGAGGGACAAGAATGAAAAATTTTGAAATTGAAACGGATCCTTCTCCGGCCGTATCTGGATTCGGATTATGCCGCGTGGCTTGCGGGCCTGCAGGGAAGGGGTCTGTCGAACGGTCCGTATGATGAGGGAAAGCCCCGAGATCTTTCAGGCGCCACGGAAGCGTGGTTCAGGGAATGGATCCGCGGTTTCCGCGAGGCAGCGGAGGCGGATGACATGGTCATCCTCGGGATCTTCCGGAAATCTGACGGGGCCAATATCGGCAAGGTTGAACTTATCACGATTCTGCGTTTCGACTATGACTGGGGCATGATGGGCTACCACATCAACAACCAGTACTTCCGTCAAGGTTACGGAAAGGAAGCCGTAGCAGCCGCCGCCGGGTCTTTCATGCGCCAGCTCGGATTTCACCGGCTGGAACTCCATATCCGACCCGACAACATCCCATCCAGGCGACTGGCGGAAAGCGCTGGTTTCAGATATGAGTGCACGAGGGAGCAGTTTGCCAAGGAAGGCGGACTCTGGCGGGACTATGACATTTTCACTATGATCAAGCAAGAAAAGGCAGGCTGTCATTAATCGACAAGTCCTGCCTTTTTTCGACAGGAATACTTTCGAACTATTTGAATTGCGCGTCTACTCTTGTAAGATAGTGAAGAAGGTTTACTTCGTCTGTCGAAGTGGTAAGAGAAGATAGGTTTAGCCCATACATAGTGAAAACGAACAGGGGGAAGTGACATGGAACGGTTTAAGTGGGTGCCGGCATTGCTTGTCATGATACTAGTGTTGTCCGGCTGCAACGGATTTACAACAGGCGGTTCCGGCGCAGAAGAGGTCGAAGCGGAAAACGGCAAAGTTACCCTCGATTTCTGGACATTCTGGGGCTCTGAAATCCGCCGTCCGATCATCGAACAGATCATCGAGGACTTCAATAATTCCCAGGACGAGATTGAAGTCAAGCATACCTTCGTCCCTTGGGGAGACATCTGGACAAAGGAACTCGCGGCCATCGCGGCCGGTGACCCGCCTGATGTGGTCATCAACGACATCAACGCGACCGCGCTCCGAGGCAAGAACCAGCAGGCGGAAAACCTCTCCAAATATCTGGAGGAAGACGACATCTCGGGCGATTTTTATGAGGAACTGTGGAACGCGACCCTCTATGAAGGCGATTCATACGGCATCCCGTTCAATACGGACACCCGTGTCCTCTTCTATAATAAGGATGCCTTTGAAGAAGCCGGCCTCGATCCCGAGCAGCCGCCCGAAACCTGGGAAGAGCTGTGGGAGTACGCGGAAAAGCTGGACGTGAAAAATGGCGACAAGTATGACCGCCTCGGGTTCTATCCGATGTTTGGCGTCCAGACCGATGTCTGGATGATGAACGCGGATCAGGTCAACTTCGTCGACGAAAACAGCGAAGTGAAGATCAACACGCCGGCGAAGCTTGAGACGCTGGAGTGGCTGAATAAGTGGCATGAAAAATATGGGGCGGACAACATCAACTCATGGCAGGCACAGATGGAAAGCCAGCAGGCCAATCCGTTCTTCTCCGGCGATCTTGCCATGCTTGTGCAGCAGCCGACCTTCTACACTCAGATCCGTGACTACGCACCTGACCTGAACTTCGGAGTCGCACTCCTTCCTGAGAAGGAACCGGGCAACGGCCATACAAGCTGGGGCGGCGGCTTCGTCGCAGAAATTCCGGCAGGCGCAAAAAATCCGGATGCCTCCTGGGAGTTCATCAAGTATCTGACCGGCAAAGAAGCGCAAGAATATTGGGCGGTCAAGAACTTTGATAACGTAGCGAACATTGAGGCGGCTGAAAGCGCGGCTTCCAGCGACGAATTCAATGACAACGGCAAAATGGTTTACGAACTGGCCGTCGAGGCGATGCCTCTGACAATGCTGACACCGACTTCGCTTGCGGCTCCTGACTATATGACGCTCGTCAATTCGGAGTTCGACAATGTCTACCTCGGCAAAAAAACGCCGGAGCAGGCGCTGGAGGATGCGCAGGCGGCAGTGGAAAAACTGATTGAGAAAAATGGTAACTAAACGGTCATAGACAGGGAAGGGGGGCGGAGCCGTCCTCCTTCTTTTCATTACATAACGGGACAAGGAGGCGAGGCGGGATGGCCGGAAAGCGCAGGTTCAACTACAAGACGAGAGAAGGACTTCAGGGGTACCTCTTTATCCTCCCGTGGATCATCGGATTCATCGTATTCACGGCGGGCCCGCTGCTGTTCTCGTTCGCAGCCAGTTTCACCAACTACAACGTCACCTCACAGATGGACTTTATCGGGCTGAGCAACTATGAGCGGCTGTTCTCCGGTGACCAGCTGTTCTGGACATCGCTCTACAACACCCTTTATTATGTCCTGTTTTCGGTGCCGCTTACGACGATAGGGGCGATTTTTCTTTCGGCACTCCTGAACCGTGATATTCCGGGCATGCGGCTGTTCCGGACAATCTATTACCTGCCGGCCGTTCTATCGGGAGTCGGCGTGTACCTTCTCTGGATGCAACTGCTTGAGCCGGGGACCGGCATGGTGAACACGGTCCTCGCGTGGTTCGGCATCCAGGGGCCGAACTGGCTGTTTGACCCCGAATGGACCAAACCGGCACTCATCTTCATGAAGCTTTGGAGTGTCGGCGGAGGAATGCTGCTTTATCTGGCGAGCATGCAGGGAATCTCCAAGAGCCTTTATGAGGCGGCAGAGATCGATGGAGCCAATGCCTGGCAGCAGTTCACCCGAATTACGATTCCAATGATTACACCGGTCATCTTCTTTGATATCGTTACGAGCCTCATCGGCGGCTTCCAGATTTTTCAGGAGGCCTACGTCATGTCGAACGGCGAGGGCGGTCCGGTCAACTCGATGCTCTTCTATAACCTCTATATGTGGCAAAAGGCGTTCGAAGCGTTCGACATGGGCTATGCGATGGCGATGTCGTGGATCCTGTTTGTCATAGTCTTCGCCCTGACAATCGTCAACCTGAAGCTTGCACCAAAATGGGTGCACTATGAAGGGGGCGGGAAGTGATGGTGAAACAGACAGCCGACGTACACCAAAAGTTCCACCAACCAAAAGTCTCGCATTTTGAAACAATCAAGGGCCGCAGGCAGGCGCTCAACATC
Organism: Bhargavaea cecembensis; assembly: GCF_001619585.1. Taxonomy (GTDB): domain Bacteria; phylum Bacillota; class Bacilli; order Bacillales_A; family Planococcaceae; genus Bhargavaea; species Bhargavaea cecembensis_A. Next base: position 483,515 of record NZ_LQNT01000011.1, on the reverse strand, counting down.
ATCAACTGGGTCCTTCTTGCGGCAGGCAGCATCCTCATGCTGTCCCCGCTCTGGTGGATGCTCGTCACTTCCGTCAAGACCATGCAGGAAGTGATGACCTATCCGCCGACGTTCTGGCCGGAAAGCTGGAACTGGAGCAACTATATGAAAACGTGGGAAGCGGCGCCGTTCGACCTGTATACGGTTAACACACTGACGATCACGATTCTCGTCGTCATCGGAAATGTGTTCGTGAACTCGTTTATCGCCTATGGATTCGCCAAGGTTCCCTTTAAGGGGCGAAATGCGCTGTTTGCGATTGTGCTTTCGACGATGATGATTCCGGGATTCGTTACGCTCATCCCCCAGTATGTGCTGTTTGCAAAGCTTCAATGGCTGAATACATACTATCCGCTCGTCGTGCCGGCCTTTTTCGGGAGCGCGTTCAACATCTTCCTGCTCCGGCAGTTTTATATGACGATTCCGGACGAGCTGATCGAGGCGGCCAAGATGGAGGGGGCGAGTCACTTTTGGATCTGGTGGAAGATTGGCCTTCCGCTCACGAAGCCCGCTCTTGCCACTGTAGCCATCTTCTCGTTTAACGGGGCATGGAACGACTTCCTCGGCCCGCTCCTTTACGTGAATGACGAAAACCTGTATACCCTTCAGCTCGGGCTCCAGGTGTTCAAGGGCCAGATGAGCACGCAGTGGAACTATCTGATGGCCGGCTCGCTTCTCGTTCTGTTGCCGGTAATCATCCTGTTCTTCTTTTTCCAAAAGTACTTTATCCAGGGGATCAATCTGCAGTCCGGCGGAAAGTGACGCCGGCCGGCTGATGAATTCGCCGTGTGCCGCATAAATTGGGAGGCATGCGGACGAAAGGGGAAATGAACATGCTGAAAATCGAAGTGAAACGCACGGCCAGGGACACGGGGGATGCGGAACCAGTCAGGGAATTTAGTCTTCAGGCCGGAACGCTTGTCCTGCTGCTTGTCTTTCTGCCGGCTATCCTGCTTCTCATTCCAAGGCCGCTCATCCAGAACATCAATGTAAATTCCAACTCAGCAAGCGGTAAAAAGGAGAATTCTCATGGTCAAAATCGAACTCAAGAACATCTCGAAAACCTATGACAAAGACGTCACAGCGGTAAAGGACTTTAACCTGGAGATCGAGGACGGGGACTTTATCGTCCTGGTGGGGCCGTCCGGATGCGGCAAATCGACGATGCTTCGGATGATTGCCGGCCTTGAAGAAATCACCGACGGCGAGTTTGTGATGGACGGAAGGCTCATGAACGACGTGCCGCCGAAAAACCGGGACATCGCGATGGTGTTCCAGAACTACGCGCTTTACCCGCATATGACCGTCTACGACAATATGGCATTTGCCCTGAAGATGCGGAAGTTCAAGAAAGACGAGATCAAAAAGCGTGTTACCGAGGCCGCGAGGATCCTCGGCCTCGAGGATTACCTGAAACGGAAACCGCGTGCCCTCTCCGGCGGACAGCGCCAGCGGGTCGCCCTCGGCCGCGCCATCGTGCGGGACGCCAAGCTGTTCCTGATGGACGAGCCGCTCTCGAATCTGGACGCCAAGCTCCGTTTCCAGATGCGCGCGGAGATTTCCAAGCTCCACAACCGGCTGAAGACGACGACCGTCTACGTCACCCACGACCAGACTGAGGCAATGACGATGGCGACCCGCATCGTCATCATGAAAGACGGCGTCATCCAGCAGGTCGGAGCACCGAAAGACGTCTACGATTATCCGGAAAACACATTTGTCGGCGGATTCATCGGATCGCCCGCGATGAACTTTTTCAGCGGGGAAGTCAGGGGCGGTGAATTCGTCACGTCCGACGGTATCCGCCTGCCGCTTCCCGAGACGAAATCACGGGCGATGCAGGCGGCCGGTTACGGCGAAGGGCCGGTCACGATGGGTATCCGCCCGGAGCATGTCACGCTGGAGCCGCCTGCCGCAGCAGGCCAGTCGCTGGCCGTTGTGGAGTCGGAAGTCATTGTCTCCGAGCTTACCGGAGCGGAAACCCTCCTTTACTCGAAACTGGGCGGCCAAGAGCTGATTGCGCGAATCGATTCAGGACTCGACCTTCGGGCGGGTGATACGGTCCGGCTCGCCTACGATATGGAACTTGCCCACTTCTTTGACGCGGGGAGCGGCGACCGCCTGAAGCTCGGAGAAGAAGCGGGGATCACCGTCTGAAATGATAAACGCCGATCCGGTAATTTCCGGTCGGCGTTATTTAATGATTTTGCACATGCTAACTCCTATTCAGACTTATCATCGTTATTTTGGGTCTCCGCCGCGTCCCGGGCTTCTTTCTTGATGTCATCTAGCTTTTCCTCGGCCTTTTTTGCGGCATCGTTGGCGTTATCGGACCATTTACCATTTTTTTGATTTTTATCGTTTTCCGCGTAGCTCTTCATCAGAATCGCTCCCTTTCTGTTCTTGCTCTTATTATTCCCGGGTGTCCGAGAACGAAACAGCCTGTTTTTATCAGGCCGGTATGGGGAAAAGTAAACCCATTAGCTCTGAAGTGGAGGAGAAGAAAAGTTGACACTGCCGAAGGACGAGACAACTCAGATTGAAGTCAGCACCGAATACGGCACGCTCCAGCGGGTGATTCTCTGCCCGCCGCGCTATATGGCCATAGAAGAAGCGATTAATGAAGTGCAAAAGCGGTACGAAGACGAAAACATTGACCGGGAGCGGGCGATGGATCAATACCGCACATTCCGTGACACGCTCCGCACTCACGGCGCTGAGGTGATCGAACTGGAACCGTCCGAGGAATTCCCGGAGCAGGTGTTTACCCGCGACATCGGGTTTGCGGTCGGTGATGAGCTGTTCATTTCCCGGATGGCGAGCGAGATCCGCCAGGGCGAGGAGGAAGCGCTGGAAAAGCTTCTTCGCGATAAGGGCATCCGCTACCGGAAACTGAGCGGGGGAAGGATTGAAGGCGGGGACGTCATTGTTGATCGAGGCACGGTTTATGTCGGGGTCAGCGAACGGACTTCGCGAGATGCGATCCGAATGCTGTCGGAAGAACTTCCGGAACACGAAATCGTCGCGGTCGAGTTTGACGGGAAATACCTGCACCTCGACTGTGTCTTCAACATTTTGTCGACTGAGACGGCTCTGATTTTCCCGGAAGCCCTGAACCCTGAGATGGTGAAGAAACTTGGCGGCAAATATGAACTGATCGAAGTCAATGCACAAGAGCAGTTCACGATGGGCACGAATGTCCTGTCGATCGGCGGGGGCAAGCTGTTCAGCCTGCCTGTTAATCCTGAAGTGAACCGCGCCATGCGTGAGCACGGTTACGAGGTCATCGAAATCGACTTTACGGAGATTATCAAATCAGGCGGTTCATTCCGCTGCTGTTCGATGCCGGTGGAGCGAAGTTGACATTTCCTGAGTTCGACGCATTTCCCGGGAAATAACGTTATTTCCCGGGAAATCGACAAATTTTGTTCGACTTATCTTCTGCCGCGCAAGATTGCCTTATACGAGGACGGCGGGACGACCCGAAGCGGCATGCCGAGACCGGGCGGCACAATAATTGCCATATCAAAAATGAGCTTAATGTTAGGTTGAATCATCTTTAATATAACCGCATATTGCCACTCATGAGAATGGGACGGCCGGCAAGCCTAAGATGGTGAAGGGAGGTTTTGACCCGTGCGCCACGCCATCTGGCTGCCGGCCTATTTGCTGCTGTTATCAGTCCTTTTTGTAAGCATTGTCCGGGCGGAGGATTCCGGGGAGGAAACAGAGCGGTCCATCGCAGAAGAACGGATGAATCTGTATATGACGTATGAGACGCCTGCGGTTCCGTGGCACACGCTGGCCGCAATTGACCGGTATGAGCGGAACATCCAGCGTGTCCGTAATGATCTGGAAGAGGTCGAGGGCCCCATCGCGTTCCGATTCGAAGATGAATTCTGGGCAGGTGCGCCGAACCCGGAACACGGAGAAAGTGATCCCGCGGCTATTGAGTTCTTCGAGGGCGGCGGCCTGGACGGCAACGGAGACGGAAAGGCCGACCCGGAAGACCCCGAGGACATTCTCTATACCCTGGCAAATACTATCGGCAATAATAACGGAGACACGCAGGATCGCCGTCTCGCGCTCTACGAATTCTTCGGCAGCGAAGAGGCCGTGCGGCAAATCATGACAATTGACGAACTGTTCCGCAGCTTCGGCACCATCGAGCTCGACGCCTATGTGTTTCCTTTGCCTAAGACCCATCACTACACCTACAGGAGCACATGGGGCGCCCGACGCGGCTGGGGCGGCCGACGGATGCATGAGGGGACTGATCTGTTCGCCTCTTACGGTGTTCCGGTTCGTTCCGTCACTTACGGCGTGATCGAGATGAAGGGTTGGAACGAGTTCGGCGGCTGGCGGGTGGGGATCCGCGATGCTCACAACGTATATCATTATTACGCTCATCTCTCGGGCTTTGAAAAAGGAATCGAAGAAGGGCAAGTCGTCGAGCCCGGAACCGTTGTCGGCTATGTCGGCAGTTCCGGCTACGGCAAAGAAGGCACTTCCGGCAAATTCCCGCCCCATCTCCATTACGGCATGTACAAGTTCGACGGCCGCTCGGAGTGGGCGTTCGATCCGTATCCCTCGCTGAGCCGGTGGGAACGTGAAGAGAAAAAGTAACGAAAGGGCCTTCCCGAAGCGGGAGGCCCTTTTACTCTTTTGGCGGAAAACGCAGCAAGAAAATCGTGCCAGCGTCTTTTTCACTTTCAACGCTGATTGTCCCGCCATGCAGACGGACAAGCTGCTGCACGATCGACAGCCCGAGGCCGAACTCCCCGAACGGATTGGACGTCCGGGAGACTCCGGCGCGGTAGAAGCGATCCCAGATGCGCTCCACATCTTCCGGGTCGATGCCCTCACCTGTATCGGCGATTTCGATAACTGCAATACTGTCGTCCATATAGCCCCGAAGCTTAATCATACCGTCGCGGGTGAACTGGATGCTGTTTTTTGTGATGTTGATCAGGATCTGAGTGAGGCGGTCATAATCAGCAAATACCATGGCGTCGCTGTCCGCTATTGCGTCGATGGTGTTGCCTTTTTCTTCAGCGAGCGGCTCCAGCTGCTCGGCGATCAGCGGCAAGAGGTCATCAAGCGGGATTTCCGTTTTCTCGAGAGTGATCTGGCCGGAGCGTATCTTCTCGTAATCCAGGTTTTCGTTCACGAGGCGGATGAGCCGTCGGGTTTCCTTGCTCGCCAGAGCGAGCGCCCGATTCCGCTCTTCTTCCTGGATCATGCCGTCCCGGAGTCCGTCGAGTGTCCCGCGGATCGTAGTGAGCGGTGTACGCATCTCATGTGAGACATCCGCGATAAACTGCCGGCGGCGGTTCTCGAGCCGGTCGATCTCAGTCATCGATTCCTCCAGGCGTTCGGTCATCTCGTTAAAGTCCGCGGACAGCTCTCCGATTTCATCCGCTTTGGTGGAAGGAACGCGGACTGAATAGTCGCCGGAAGCGACGTGTGATGCGGCATCACGAAGCCGCTTTAGCCGCTTCACATGGAACGCGGAAAGCCCCCATCCGAGAAGCAGGGAGGCGGCAAGCGCCGCCAGCATCGCCCAGAGCAGATAGCGGTTCAGTTCGGAAATGATTTCACGGGAACCGGAGATTGGGGAAGTGAGCAGCACACCACCGGTGAATTGACCGTCCTGTATATAAGGCAGGAGCGTGAAGGTGACTCCGACGTCAGACCGCTCGAATTCCTGATTGACGATGATGGCCTGGCCGTTCCGGATCTTGTCCCACTCCTCCCGGCGCAACTTGATGAGAGAGGCAGGCCGGCCGGAAGAATAGACAACCGCTGAACCTGAGTTGAACAAACTGAACTGGATGTCCCTGCCCTCCAGCACGCGCCCGTATTCGCCGAGGATCCGCCTTGTCTGTCCGGGATCCTCCGACAGGTCACCCATCAGATTCCTCCCGTAGGACACGAGCTCATCAGTCTTGTCCTCATAGATCAGCTGCTCGGCAAAATGGGCGAACAGCAGTGTCAGGATGAGGAAGGCGATAATCAGGACACCGATATGGCTGGCGATCAGCTGATAGAGATACCGGAACTTCATCCGTCCGTCTCCTCAAACCGGTAGCCGACGCCCCATACCGTATGGAAAAACTGCCGTCCGTCCGATTCCGTTTTGGAGCGGAGGCGCTTCACGTGCACATCGACGGTCCGGTCATCACCGTAGAAGCCGTATCCCCAGACGCTTTCGATCAGCTGCTCGCGGGAAAACACCTGTTTCGGATGCCGGGCAAACTGAACCAGCAAATCGAACTCTTTTGGCGTCAGGCCGGACAGCGGTTCACCGTCGAGCTTCACTTCCCGCGTTTTCTCGTGAATCAGGAAATGCCGGGTCCGGATCAGACCGTCCTCCTCCGGTTGTATCTGCTTCCCGTAGCGGCGGGTCACGGCGCGGATCCGGGCCAAGAGCGCTGCCGGGCTGAACGGCTTCGTCACGTAGTCATCCGCTCCGGTCTCAAGCCCCGTCACCTGGTCTTCCTCGGCTGTTTTTGCCGTCAGCATGATGATCGGCATATCGAGCCCTGCTTCGCGTACTTTCCGGCAGATCGTCACACCGTCCATGCCCGGAAGCATCCAATCGATGATCAGGCAGTCGTACGTGCCGGTCATCGCCTCCCGGTAGCCAGCGTCACCGTCCGTGATGAATGTTCCGTCGATGCCTTCCTTTGAGAAAAACATTTCGATCATTGACGCAACACTTTCACTGTCTTCAATGACGAGGATCCTCACCGCCTCCGCCTCCTTTCCCATCGTTCTCCACTCCTTTCAGTATAATCAAAGGTTTAGCAACCCAGCAAAATAGGAGCACTGCATGCACAATAAATGCCCGCCGGTATCCGATCTGGCGGGCACACTCCCATCAGGATGGGGACGAGGCTTTATTTGATCCGAGCGTGACCGGGATTTCCGTTTTCTTGCCTTCGCGGTAGACAGTGAACACGGCCTGGTCACCGACTTCGAGCTCGGAATAGAGGTAGCGGCGCAGCGCCTGGCCGTCCTCGACTTCCTCGCCGTCGATGGCGGTGATGACGTCGCCTTCCTTGATGCCACCCTTCGCCGCCGCACCTTGAGGATCCACACCGGCGATAAAGACGCCACTGGAAATGTCGTTCGGCAGGCCGTCGAGCTCACCACGAGGAATCTGGGCGACATCATACATCGAGATTCCGGCGTACGGCCGCTCCACATGGCCGGACTCCATCATTTCCTCGACGAGCGGCACAACGTCATCTGAAGGGATGGCGAACCCGAGTCCTTCAACGCCGGAGCCGCCGATTTTCAGGCTGTTGATGCCGATTACTTCCCCATTCATGTTGACGAGCGCGCCGCCGGAGTTCCCCTGGTTGATGGCGGCATCGGTCTGGATAACGTTCATCTCCCATTCGCCGGCGGACGTGTCGACATTGATTGAGCGGTCGGTCGCGCTGACAATCCCTTCTGTTACGGAACGGGACAGCTCGAGGCCGAGCGGGTTGCCGATCGCGACAACGGAGTCACCGGCGCGGAGCGCATCCGAATCGCCGAATTCAAGCGGTTCGGCATCTACCAGGTTTGCGTCGACGCGAACAACGGCAAGATCACTCAGGGCGTCGGCTCCTACGAGCTCAGCTTCTGCACGTTCTCCGTTTTCCAGTGAAACTTCAAGCTTAGAGGCTCCCTCTACAACGTGGTTGTTCGTTACGATGTACGCAGAATCGCCTTCTTTTTGAATAATGACGCCGGATCCCGTGCCGGCAGGGAGCGACTGGCCGCTGCCGGAGCCGCCGAACGGATTGCGCTGCTGTTGCTGCTGGTAATTCACAATACCGACAATTGAGCCGGATACCTGCTCGACCATGTCGGCAAGCGACCCGTCCGTCGACACTTTCGTCACGTCACCTGACGCCTGTTGCTGCGATTCGGACTGCACGCCGCTTTCCGCCGGCGGGTTCGTCTCGCCCGGGTCTCCGTCAAGGAGCGGTACGGCGATGGCGAGCGTCAGGACAGAACCCGCGATCCCGCCGCCAATCGCCTGGAGCCATCCGGCGCCGCCGCGCTTTTTTTTATCCCGGACACCGCGTGCCTGGCCAGGTGTGGCTTGTTCTGCCGCCCCCGGCATGTCGGAGCGATAGGCCTCCTCACGCGTTTCCCCCGGGGATGCCTCCGTACGGAACGCTGCCGGTTCGGTCAGGTGTTCAGTGTCTACGTGATCGGGCACGCCGTCCTCGCCGTGCTGCCACTCCTGTTCCCGGATGTCCGGCTCTGCCGGGCCCTGGTTGTGTTCGTTTATGGAATCATGCTGATCGCCGGGTTCCCGGCCGTTTTGATGATACGTCATCTGCACTTCCTCCTTGCTTCTGTTAACTCCACTTTAAGGGACAGATATGAACAAACTATTAACAATGCTTAAATTCGATTTCTCCGCGTCCCGCGCGGCCCTCTCGGGTATAATATAACCACCATCACGGAACGGAAGGATGTTGCACATGGAAATCACGGGCCACACGGTTGAGCTGCTGAACGACCCGACAGGAATCATCGAAGGCGACCGCTATGAGTTCTTCCTGGAACTCGACCTCGATGAAGAGGACGAGCTGTACACGGAAGGCGGCGTAAAGCTCCGCGTCCTCTTTGCTGTACAGGACAGCCGCGAATGGATCGCGAACTACGACTTCATCGAGGCCGCCACGGGCAAGCCGATGGGCTTTGCACTTGAAGAGGATGAGGAAGAAGCGGTCCTTGAATACTGCCGTAACAATAAAGACGCATGACCCCTCGGACCGGATGCACCGGTCCGTTTTTTCATGGATTCAGCACTTATTCTTCCCTTCACCTGAAAAGGCAAACAAACGCAAATTTCAGGGCAATATTCTTTCTAAAAGAACGGAATTTTCGTATAATGGTAGCAGGAAAGGTTGTCTGTCTCCAAGTCTCTCTGGCTCATTAAAAGTAAGGAGGGATTCACATGGTAAGGCATCCGAACGGCAAGCCGAACCTGATCGGCTCACAGCACGGTGACTACGAAGAAGTCCTTAACATGATCGATGAGGGTGGTCCGGTCCATACAATCCGCGAGGAACGGGACTTCCGGCTGGAAAACGGCTTCGGCGAAGAGGAACTCAGAAACATCACGTATCAGTAAACAGCGAACAGCGCCCCCTGCATCTTGCGGGAGGGCGCTGTTCATTGCTTGGAACAGGAGTTATCAGTTATTGCAGATCATCAGGACATTGCCATCCGGGTCCCGGAAATTAAAATAGGCAAAGTCGCCGATCCGCTCAATCTCTCTTGCGATCGGAATGTCATTCTCCCGGATGAACCGGTATGCCTCGTCGATATCCTCGGCATAAAAGTTAAACAGTGCATGATCGGATGGCTGGAGGCTGAAGCCGGGATCAAATGTGTGATCATCCAGCGTCAGTCCCGCTTTGGAGGTAACGGGGACATTATAGACAGGAGACTCAACATTCCGTTCATCAAACGGAAGCCCGAGCAAGCGGCTGTACCAAGCTGCAGACTTCTTCAGGTCACTGACATGAATAAACACATTGTTGACCTTGCCGGCAATTGGTGAAGCAGTTGAATTCATCATCATCCGCCTTTCAAATAGGGTTAACATTAGCATTCAATAAGCTGGAGGAAATCCCTTTATTTTTACAAAAACCACCGCCTCTAAGGTTGGGAAAATCAAAAGTAAGAGACATTCCGTTCAATTCAAGCACATCTACTAGGTATGATAGACTGTAAATAACTTGGGAAATGGGGTGGGAGCGTGAAAAAGAACATTCATGTCGTAGGAGCTGTGATTTGGAGAGACGGGAAAATTCTGTGTGCTCAACGGGGGGCCACCAAGACTTTGGCCTATAAATGGGAGTTTCCAGGTGGGAAGATTGAGCAGGGGGAATCAGCGGAAGCGGCATTAATGCGAGAAATTCAAGAAGAAATGAACTGTGACATTCACGTTGGGGAACAAGTGGAACACACCGTTCATGAATACGAATTTGGAATCGTTCACCTTACGACGTTCCATTGTGAGTTAGTAACCGGTACTCCCATGTTAACCGAACATATCGATCTAAGATGGGTAGAACCTAAAGATTTACATATTGTTGATTGGGCAGCGGCTGATCTACCGGCTATTGAAAAACTCCAGTCCTTATATTCTCTCCAATAACAAAGGGTGAACCAAATGAAGCAAGGCATTTATGAGCAATTAATCAACGAGAAAATACGGACAGATTTAGATGCGCTCTCGCTGGAGCTCTATGCGATTGATACAGAAGAGCTCGATGAGGAAGAGGCAAAGACTTACCTTTCTGCCTATATTGGTGCTGTTACGAAAAAAGGACTCACACTAGTTCGGGAAAACAAAGCCGATGGCAAGCTCCTCACACAAATCAAAGTCTGTAACCAAATGATTAAGACATTGAGTGAACACCTGCATGAAGAAGAATTTCTGCAACTTCAACTTGATGAGCAAGGAGAGATTCTAACTTCCATTTACGAGAAGTTGAATTCTGTTTATGCGTTGAAAAACGAAAAGCCTGTTCGCCCAGTTACGTCCATATCCCGAAGTTCATTATTCACCGGTTCTCAAGCTGAACCGAATATGCTTGAAGAACTCCGTAAGGAAATCCTATCAGCCGATGAAATTGACTGGCTTGTCTCGTTCGTAAAGTGGTCTGGCACGCGAATCGTATTAGACGAACTTCGTCAGTTCACTTCTCGAGGCGGAAGACTGCGCGTGATCACAACCTCCTACATGGAGGCTACGGATTATAAGGCGCTTGAAGAGCTCAGTAAACTTCCGAACACAGAAATACGAGTATCCCTCGATAAAGAACGAACGCGATTGCATGCAAAAGCGTACTTGTTTAAGCGAGAAACCGGTTTTAGTACGGCATATATCGGCTCCTCCAATTTGTCCAATCCTGCCCTGACATCAGGGCTTGAGTGGAATTTGAAAGTGACAGAGCAGGATTCTTTCGATATCATTCGTAAATTTAAGGCGACATTTGAAAGCTATTGGAATGATGAAGAGTTCCAATCGTTGAGCAAAGATCAATCCTGGCTTCTTCTTCGTTCTAGCCTCACAAAAGATCGAGTGGCAGAAGAACAGGTGGCGTATCACCTGGACATACGCCCGTATTATTATCAACAGGAAATATTAGATGAACTTCAGGCTGAACGTGAAGTGCATGGTCGTTACCGTAACTTGGTCGTGGCTGCAACAGGCGTTGGGAAAACGGTTATTTCTGCGTTCGACTTTAAACGGATGTTAAAAGACAATCCGAACGCGAGGCTACTATTTATTGCCCACCGGGAGGAGATTTTAAGTCAAAGTTTAGCGACTTTCCGGGCGATCTTAAAAGACCCCAACTTTGGTGAATTGTTTGTTGGACAACACGTGGCATCATCGATGGAGCATTTGTTTATGAGTATCCAAAGCTGGAATAGCAAGCAGATGGCGACAAAAACGACTCCAGGTTTTTACGACATGATCATTGTTGATGAATTTCATCATGCTGCTGCGCGTACCTATCAAAAGTTGCTAGAGCATTATGAGCCCAAAATATTGCTAGGATTGACTGCGACGCCAGAGCGGATGGACCAACAAAGCATTCTGAGTTACTTCGATGATTACATTGCATCAGAAATGCGTCTGACCGAGGCCATCAATCGAAAGTTACTTTCCCCTTTCCATTATTTTTGCGTCACTGATATTGTTGATCTTTCAGCAATGAAATGGTCGAGAAGAGGTTATGATACAGATCAGCTTACGAATTTATATACGTCCAATGATCGTAGGAGCGATTTAATCATCCAAGCGATTCACCGCTATGTGACTTCAATTGACAGCGTAAAAGGGCTTGGTTTTTGTGTGTCAGTTGAGCATGCGGTTTATATGGCAAAGTACTTTAACAGAAAAGGAATTCCGTCCATTGCGCTTCACGGAAAATCTCAGGATGAAGAACGAGAAACCGCAAAACGAAAATTGGAATCAGGTGAGATACGTTTGATCTTTGTTGTCGATCTATACAACGAAGGCGTGGATATCCCTGCAGTTAATACGATTTTGTTTTTGCGTCCGACAGAGAGTCTCACAGTCTTTCTTCAACAGCTTGGCCGGGGATTGCGGCTACATGAGGACAAGGAATGTTTGACGGTCTTAGACTTTATCGGACAAGCCCACAAGGATTACCCGTTTGAGGAAAAGTTCAGGGCACTAGTTGGACCGACCAAACATTCTATCCGCCATTACGTGGAAAATGGATTTTCATATTTGCCGAAGGGCTCCGTAATTCAGATGGAGAAGCAAGCAAAGGAATATGTCCTTCGAAATGTTAAAGCCACTAAGGCCTCAAAAAAACAGCTCGTCGAAAAGCTTCGCTACTTTGAGCAAGATACCGGTCAACCATTGACACTACAAGGATTTTTGCAGTACGAACACCTCACACTCCACGAGTTTTATAGCAGACAGCAGAGCCGCAGAACATTTGAGGAATTAAAAGCGGAAGCGGGACTGCGAGCAGAATTTGATAATCCATATTTAGAAATCGTCAAAAAGCAGACCCACAAGCTGTTTCATCTTGATTCACAGGACCTCATTCAATTTTTGATTCGTTATGTAAATGGTGCGGAACCTCAGACGGAGCAAGGTCAACTGATGGTTGGCATGTTTTATTATTCTTTTTACCGGAAGCCACCCAAAGAAATAAGTGTTGAATCGATGGATGAAGTGCTTCGCGATCTACTAGATTACGAAGAAAATAAAAATGAGATTCTGGCTGTTTTAGAAGTGTGTTATGAAAACATTCATCACGTAGATCTCCAGTCACCGTTTGTTTTCCCTTCTCCGTTGCGTGTGCACGGCCGCTATACGACTGATCAGATTATGGCGGCGTTTGACTATTACAATGACCAACAAGCCCCCGCTTTCCGTGAAGGAGTCAAACACTTTGAACAAAAAAAGACAGACGTGTTTTTTATTACGCTGAACAAATCCGACAAGGAATTCTCGGAGTCTACGATGTATGAAGACTATGCAATTAGCGATCGGCTATTTCATTGGCAATCGCAAAGCCGTACGTCCGATACGAGTATTACGGCACAACGCTATATCCATCATCAGGAGAAAGGACAGCAGATCGCGTTATTCGTGAGAGAATACAAGATGGAAGACGGACTCACTGCGCCATTTACATTCTTGGGAACTGCGAACTATGTGAGCCATGAAGGAAGCCAGCCGGTAAGTTTTGTTTGGGAACTCGATACGCCAATGCCGGCTTATCTCGTTCCGAAGGCTAACAAAAGTATCTTGTGATTGAGGGGGAACATCCATTGACCAAACCAAAACTGTCTTTGATGGAGGCCTATATGGTCGAATCTCTCCGCAGCAAGGGGATTTCGAATGAAGAACTATTTGCCTTAGTTGAACAGGAAGACGCTGAAGGCCTAAAAGAGATCGAGCCGCGTTTTGATTACGGGGAATTGGTGGAAGCTGCCCGTAAAGATCTGGAGGCGTTCCGGTCGGCTCTCTTTGACGGCTATGAGGTGAAGTTCGTGACGTTTAACGGATTAAAGAACCTGCTTCGGATGCGATTCGGTAAAGAAGTGGAGCGGGACTATGCGGTGACGGAAGCGGGGATTAAGGATCTTCGCTTACCGCCGCACGAACTGGAGCAGTTAAACGACATGTTGTCTTCAAACTGGCTGATAACAAGTGACGGTTCTGGAGCGGTTATGGTGGAACTGAACATGCCGGCTGCGGCCAAATCATCCACAGGTGAATAACATGCCAATCCATCATGAAGATATCCCCAAGGGGATAACTGAAAAACTTACAGGTACCATCCACAATGTGGACAGTATGCCGGAGGGCGGGACGTCTGAAGTGGCCCTGTTGACAACTGATGCGGGGAAGTTTGTGCTGAAGCGTTCGAAGCGGGCGCCGTTTGATGAGTGGCTCAAGCGCGAATCCGAGGTGTTGAAACATCTATCGGAGACCGATTTGCCGGTTCCGCAACTGATTGCATTTCTTGAAGAGCCGGCCTGCAGCTGGGCGCTGATATCCTTCATCGAAGGAGAGACGGTGCGCAGTGCATTAAGACGGACGACCGATCGGGAAGAACGGCGCAAGGTGATCAGGGCATTTGCTGAAGCACTCAGAATGGTTCATCAGACTCCAGTCCCAAGCGCCCTTAAGCAGGACCATCCTTGGATTGACCGCATGCTGGAAGAAGCGGAGGACAACCTGAACCGTTATGAGACGGACGGATCTCCGGAGCGTCTTAAGCAGTTAAAGAGGGAGCGGCCTGAAATCCCATGGGAGTGCCTGATCCACGGCGATTGCACGGTCGACAATGTCATGGTGAAGGATGGCCGCCTTACAGGCATCATTGACTGGAGCGGCGGCACTTCGGGAGACCCGGACTACGACATCGCCCTTGCAGTTCGGGAGAAACCGGGCATCTTCGGCTGGCCGGAGGATCGTGACTTCTTTTTCGAAGCTTACGGAAAACGCATTTCAGCAGAAATGTTCCAGTACTATGCAGAAGGACTGTACGAATTCTATTGACGGGGGATGGAAATAGGGATCACGTTTAGGCTAAAGCTGTTCGGCAGCTTGATGGTCATTCTTGGCATTATTGCGGGTATCGGCTCGCTGGATACGGGAGCAAGCACGGATATGCAGGAAGGCGGGTTTTCCGGCAGGATATTCGGCCTGATCGTGCTCGTGTTTATGGTTTCCATCGGCATCCTGATGCATGGGGTGGCTGCGGTACTGGAGCGTTTGGATGAAAAGGGGGAGGAGCATGAACATACGGCAAGCCACACAGAATGACGCACGGTTTTCCGGGGAACTGGCACTGCTTCTCTGGCCGGACCATACGGTGGAGGAGCTGGAAAGGGAGTTTTCGGAGCTGATCGGAGACCCGGAAGCGGCCGTTTTCCTTGCGTTTGACGGAAAAGAGCCTGTGGGTTTCTCACAGGTCCAGCTCCGGCAAGACTATGTCGAGGGCACGTCGACCTCCCCGGTCGGTTACCTGGAAGGACTGTATGTGAAAGAGACTTACAGACAGGATGGACTTGCCCGTGAGCTCGTGAGGCGTGCAGAACAGTGGGCGCAAGATCAAGGATGCATGGAGTTCGCGAGCGACTGTGAGCTGAATAATGATGTCAGCCTGCAGGTCCATCTTGCGCTCGGCTTTACGGAAGCCAATCGGATTATCTGTTTCACCAAGCGGATCGGGGAAACCCGCTGATGGCAAAACAGATTTACGTGATTCGGCATTGCGCCGCGGAGGGACAGGAATCGGAAGCACCGCTTACTCCGGCAGGCCGTAAACAGGCGGAGCAGCTCGCGGAACATCTGGTGGATAGGGGAATCGATCGGGTGATTTCAAGCCCATATCTGCGCGCCAGGCAGTCGATCCAGCCTTTTCTGGAATGGAGCGGGCTTACAATGGCGTCGGATGAACGGCTTGCGGAAAGGGTGCTGAGCGCCACGCCAATGGATGATTGGATGGAGAAGCTGGAGAATTCCTTCGAGGATCCGGACATTTCATACGGTGGAGGAGAATCAGGAAAAGAAGCTGCCGTGAGAGCAAGCTCTGTGGTCGACGGGCTTCCCGAAGGTTCCTGTACGGCACTTGTCACTCACGGAAACCTGATGGCTTTGCTGATCGGTGAATATGACCCGCAATTTGGCTTTGAGCAGTGGAGACGGCTTACAAATCCCGATGTATATCAGCTTTCAATTGGGACCAAAGTAAAGATTCAGCGGACCTGGCAGGAGGAATGACGAATTTTCGGCTTCCTCCTTTTTACTTTCGCAAGAAAACCGTCCGAAAAACGGGTATACTTGGTTAAGTGTTCAAAGCAATTATCTGAGGTGATTCGGTGTATAAATTATTGTCCCACAACGACCTGGACGGAATCGGCTGCGGCATCGTGGCGAAGCTGGCGTTCGGGGACGATGTGAACGTGCGATACAATTCTGTCCAGATGCTGAACCGCGAAGTGGAGCGGTTTCTGGAACAAGGCAACACGGGCACGGAACTGATCATCACCGACTTGTCGGTGGATGAGGAAAACGAAACCCGGATCGAGGAATTCATCAAAAAAGGCGGAAAAGTAACACTGATCGATCATCACAAGACGGCGCTCCATCTGAACGAATACGAGTGGGGCAATGTCACTGTCGAGCAGGAGGACGGCAAGCTGACGTCAGCCACTTCTCTGCTTTATGCGTGGCTGATCGACAAGGGCTTCCTGGAGCGTACACGCGCCGCTGATGAGTTTGTGGAGCTTGTGCGGCAGTACGATACATGGGAATGGGAGAAAAACGGCAACGACAAGGCACGGCGCCTGAACGCACTGTTCTTCATGGGTTCGTTCGACGAATTCGAGTCGAAGATGCTGGAGCGGCTGCAGTCTGACGCCCCGTTCCAGTTCGACCCGTTCGAGAAGCAGCTGCTCAACATGGAAGACGACAAGATGGCCCGTTATATCCGGAAAAAGCGTCGCGAAATGGTGCAGCTCGAGCATGAAGGCCTATATGCCGGTGTCGTGCATGCAGAGTCGTACCATTCCGAGCTCGGCAATGAGCTCGGCAAGGAAAACCTGCATCTCGACTACATTGTGATCCTCAACATGGGCGGCCGGAAGGTATCGTTCCGTACGGTGCATGACGATGTCGATGTATCCGAAGTGGCCGGAACATTCGGCGGCGGGGGACATGCCAAGGCCAGCGGCGCCTCGATGTCGAAAGAGGCATTCGCATCGTACGTGGAAGCGGCATTCCAGAAGGAGCCGCTGCGTGAAGACGCACGCCATACCCGCTATAACCTGAAGGAATCGCCGTTTGGCACGATCTACCGTGCACCGGAAGGCGACCTGTACTTTATCCATCCGAAAGACGACGGCAGCTGGGGTGTCGAGCGCAATGGTCGTGTGCAGGACGAGACCTTTGAAACGTTCTATGATGCTGAGAAGTTCCTGAAGCGCGAGAGAAACGTCTGGCTGCTGAATGACGACCAGTTCGTCAAGTTCCTGCTGGACCGTCTTCAGAAGGCGGAAGCGGAATCCTGATACGGAATAGACTGTGACTTATAAATTTTTGACAAGTAGCTCCTTCCATGAAAACCGAGGATCATTGTGATCCCCGGATGTGGAGGGAGTTTTTTGTGTGGCGTAAGTTTTCAGAAGAGTAAAAAGCCACTGCATTTTTCGATATAATAGGTGAAAAGGAGGGATGGGGATGCAGGAATTAGTCGGTCGATGCCAGGAATGTGGTAAGGAAGTGTTTTGCCTGGACGGCTTCCTGAATGGAGTCTCGGAGAACGGGCGGCTGATCTGTTTTGAGTGTTCTGAGCAGAATGACCGTTCTGCTGAACCGCAGCCCGGGATATGAAAGCTTTAATGAAAACTCTGAAGCCCAAGTCGCTTCAGACGAGACTGTTTTTGTACGGTGCGCTCTTTGTCTCGTTGCTGGCGATTCTAATTGGCGTCCTCTTTTACTTCACGATGTCGCATGGGATTGAGCAGCAGGTCGGGAGGCGGGCGCTGAATATCGCTGTGACGACCGCTGACAGGCCGGATGTACGGGAGGGGTTCTTTGCAGAGAATCCGACAGAAGTGCTTCAGCCGATTGCCGAGACGGTCCGCAAACAGACTGGGGCAGAATATGTCGTTATCGGAAATTCCGAAGGCATCCGTTATGCACATCCGGTTCCTGACCGGATCGGCAAGAAGATGGTGGGGGATGACAATGAACGGGCCCTCATCAATGGCGAGTCTTACATATCCGAAGCTGTCGGCTCACTTGGTCCCGCCCTGCGGGGCAAGACACCGGTCAGAGACGGGGAAGGCAACATCATCGGGGTCATCTCAGTGGGATTTATGGAAACAGACCTGTCGTCCATCTTTTTCGACTATGCAGATAACATCGCCTACATTGTCTTGGCGTCGATCCTTCTTGGCGTTGCCGGTTCCGGCTTGCTGTCGCGGAGTATCAAGAAGGAACTATTCGGACTCGAGCCTGCGGAAATCGCCCGCCACTTCACGGAACGGAGTGTGCTGATCGAATCCGTACGTGAAGCGATCATTATGGTCAATGCAGGGGGCACCATCACGATGACCAACTCGGCCGCCCGCGATGTCCTATCCCTTCCGGAAGATGAAGAACTGGTCGGGCGCCCCATACAGGACGTGCTGCCGAATACACTCCTTCCCCGCGTCATGGAAACAGGAGAAAAGATGCTGGACCGCCCAATGGAAATCCACGGCAAGAAGGCGGTCGTAAACAGGATTCCAATCCGGGCAGACGGCCGGATTATCGGAGCGGTGTCCAGTTTCCGCCTGCAGTCAGACATCGACCGGCTGACGGAGGAACTATCGCAGGTTAAGCAGTATACAGAAGCATTGCGCGCCCAGACGCATGAGTACCACAATTTTCTCTATACGATTTCTGGGCTGATCCAGCTGAATTCTCTGGACGAGGCGCTGAGTCTCATCCATGAAGAGACCGAGGCGCATCAGTCACTGATCCGGTTTGTCATGGAGCGGCTGCAGGACCCCTTCCTCGGAGGGATTGTCATAGGTCTCTTTAACCGGGCCAAGGAGCTGAAGGTGCAGCTCGTTCTCGACGAAGACAGCGCACTGGAGGAGCTTCCGGCAAATCTTGAAAAAAGCTTTTTTGTATCCATATTGGGCAATCTCGTGACGAATGCATTCGAGGCCGTGGAAAAGAACCCTGAGTCCGACAGGGTGGTCCGGATTTTCATTCTGGACAATGGCAGCGAAATTCTCATAGAAGTGGAAGACTCGGGACCGGGAATTACGGAAGAAGTGGAAAATACACTGTTCAGTGAACGGATCTCCACTAAAGTCGGCGCGGATCGCGGCTACGGGCTGGTGACGGTCGCCAACCATGTTCGCGAACTGGGCGGCCAGCTTTATTACGAAACTGGCGACCTCGGGGGCGCCATGTTCATCATCTCTATCCCGAAAGGAGGATCAATTCATGCAGGAGACCATAGAAGTTCTCATCATTGAAGACGATCAGCGCATTGCTGACATCCATCGCCGATTTATCGACAAGATCGGGGGCTTCACGGTCGTGGGGTCAGCGAATACCGGAGCTGAGGCGAAGGACTGGATCGAAGCGCTCCAGCCGCATCTTGTCCTGCTGGATGTCTATCTCCCGGATATGCTCGGTACGGAACTCATTTCTTATATCCATGAGTACAGCGCGGACTCGGACATCATCGTCATCACGGCCGCCGCGGAGGCAGAGATTGTAAAAAAGGCGTTCCGCGGAGGAGTGGCGGACTACATCCTTAAGCCCCTGACGCTGGATCGCTTCAGGGAAAGCCTGCTTTCCTACAGGATAAAAAGGGAAACATTTGCGGGGGACGGGAAATTGCAGGAAGGTTCTATCCGTCTTTTGTGGAATAATACCGATACATCCGGTGCAGAACCCGCTGCCACCCCTAAGGGAATTGACCCAATCACGATGGAAAAGATCACAGGATTTCTGGACGGTGCCGAAGAGGGGATGACCGCAGAGAAGATTGGCCGTGAAATCGGCGTCAGCAGATCTACGGCAAGACGTTATCTGGAATATCTCGTGTCGGAAAAAAAGGCAGGTGCCGAACTGATCTACGGGATGATTGGGCGTCCGGAAAGAAGATACTTTTTGATAAAACCGTGAACAAAACGAACAAAAAGACAAAAAGGTTTTTAAGTACATTTTAAGCTCAAAAACATTGAATAGGCCAAAGGTTCTGATAAATTTTAGACAGCGCTTTCAAGTGCTGTCTTTTTATATTGTACAAGGGGGATGAAATGCTATGTGGAAAAAACTATCGGCTGTCTTATTGGCAGGATCGTTGACTTTAGGCCTTGCAGCATGTTCTGAGGGGGATAGCGCAGAGGCGGATAAGACATCCAACTATCCGGAGCGCAACATTACGATCGTAGCGCCTTCCGGTGCCGGCGGCGGATGGGATCTGACCGCGCGGGCAATCGCAAAGACGATGAACGATACCAAGTTGATTGAAAAGCCGATCACCGTGGAGAATAAACCGGGAGGGGGAGGCGCAGTCTACATGGCGGATTTCGCAACGAAAGAAGCGAAAAACGACTATGCGCTGATGGTCAAGTCTCCGCCAATCCTGATCAACAACAACAAAGCCGAGGGCAACAGCCCGTTCGGCTATAAAGACACCCGGCCGCTTGCACAACTGACACGCGATTACGGGGCGATCGTCGTCCGTGAGGATTCCGAGTTCAAGACGCTGAAGGACGTTCTGGAAGCGATAAAGGCGGATCCTAAGAAAGTGACCCTGGCCGGCGGATCGGCACCGGGTTCCATGGACCACCTGGTCGGTGTTCTTCCGGCATTCGAATATGGCATTGATCCGCAATCCGTCAAATACGTTTCCTATGACGGCGGGGGCGAAGCAGTGGCTGCTCTGCTCGGCAACAACGCAGACGTGATCGCGACTGATGCTTCCACAATCGCAGAGTACGTGAAGGCAGGAGATGTGCGCGTGCTTGCAGTCAGCTCGACAGAGCGTCTTGACGGGGAGCTGAAGGACGTTCCGACGTTCCAGGAAGAAGGCATCGATGCCGAGTTCACGATCTGGCGCGGAATTTTCGCACCAAAGGAAATGTCCGATGAGGCATTCGACTACTGGTCCATCAAGCTTGCGGAAATGGCCGAAACGGAAGAGTGGCAGGCTGAACTCGAACGTAACGGCTGGCAAAGCGAATACCATAACGCCGAGGAGTTTACGAGCTACCTGGAAGAGCAGGAGCAGGTCATTGTTGAATTGCTGACGGCGCTCGGCATGGAAAAATAAAAAGTAGGGGGCGGCTCGGCTCAACCGGCCGCCCTTTTATGTTAGAGAGGTGTCAAAGAAGATGAGCAAAACGTTCGACCGCTATGCGGGAATTGTCTTTTTGGTAATTGGTCTATTATTTGTCATGGAAGCGAGGAAAATCTCCCAGAGCGCCTACGGATCCAGTGTGGGCCCGGATATTTTCCCGACTGGTCTCGGTATTCTTCTGGTCCTGCTCAGTGCGCGGCTGATCTATGAAACATTCAGATACAAGGGAGAAGCCGGTAAAAAAGAACCGGTCCAATACAAGCGATTCCTGGTCATTTTCTTCAGTGCCGTGGCATATGCCTTCCTCCTTGAAAAAATCGGTTATGTGGCTTCCACCTTCCTTTTCTTGATTGTCGCCTTCCAGGCGATGGAACGTGGAAGCTGGGTAAAGACCTTGATCATCGCGGCTGCTTTTTCTTTCGGTGTCTATTATTTCTTCTCGGAGCTGCTCGGCGGTGTGCTGCCGGGATTCCCGGGACTTTAAGGAGGAGGGAACGAAATGGATACATTGCAATTTCTGGCTGACGGCTTCAGCGTCGCGTTCCAGTGGCACAATCTTCTCTTTGCATTTGTCGGTGTCCTGATTGGGACAGCGGTAGGGGTCCTACCGGGAATCGGCCCGATGAGCGGTGTCGCCCTCCTCATACCTGTCACGGCCACCATGACGTCCGGCCTCCCGACGGAGGCGGCTGCTGCAAGTTCCATCATTTTGCTGGCCGGGGTGTATTATGGGGCGATGTACGGCGGTTCGACCACTTCTATCCTTCTGAATACGCCGGGAGAATCTTCTTCGGTCGTGACGACGCTCGACGGGTATCAGATGGCCAAGCAGGGTCGGGCGGGAGCCGCTCTGTCGATTGCGGCAATCGGTTCGTTTGCAGCGGGAATCATTTCCCTGCTGGGGCTGGTCCTGCTGGCCGAGCCGCTTTCCAATGTCGCTCTGAAATTTGGGCCTGCCGAGTATTTCTCCCTGATGCTTCTCGGGCTTGCGGCGGTCAGCGGGCTGGCCGGCAAGTCGATGACAAAGGCATTGATGATGACAGTCTTTGGCTTGATGCTCGGGACAGTTGGAATTGACGCCGTATCAGGGATTGCGCGTTTTACATACGACATGCCAATCCTTTATTCCGGCTTTGAGTTTTTGACCATTGCGGTTGGCCTTTTTGCGCTCGGCGAGGTCTTCAAGACGATTCTGGAGCGTGACGGGGCAGACGGCGCAATTGCCAAAATCCATCGCATCCTGCCAACCAAGCAGGATATGAAGGACAGTTCGGTTCCGATTGTACGCAGCTCCCTTTTGGGCTTTTTCATCGGAGTGCTGCCTGGTGCAGGTGCAACACTCGCTTCGTTCTTCTCCTATATCACGGAAAAGAGGTTCAGTAAGCATCCTGAGAAGTTTGGAAAGGGTGCCATCGAGGGTGTGGCTGGTCCCGAATCAGCGAACAACGCAGCTTCCGGTGGTGCTATGATTCCATTGCTTACACTTGGCATACCGGGTTCCGGGACGACTGCCATTCTGATGGGTGCACTGATCATGTACAACATCCAGCCGGGCCCGCTGCTCTTTGATGACCACCCGGAGGTGGCGTGGGGCCTGATTGCAAGTATGTTTATCGGTAACCTGATGCTGCTGGCACTCAACATGCCGCTGGTCCGCGTGTTCGCAAAGGTAATCCAGACACCTAAGAAATACTTGCTTCCAATCATCGTGGCCATCTCGTTCTTCGGTGTCTACGCAGTCCAGTACACCACATTTGACCTGTATCTGCTGCTTGCATTCGGCGTCTTTGGCTATCTGCTGACGAAAAACGATTTCCCTGTTGCGCCGCTTGTTTTGGCCCTTGTGCTCGGGCCGATGATCGAAAACAACATGAGGAGAGCCCTGACGATTTCCAATGGCGATTTCTCGATTTTCGTTACAAAGCCGTTGTCCCTCGTTTTCCTGATCGCTGCGACGGCCTGGCTTCTCATCCCTCTGATCCTCAAGATGAGAGGCAAGTCGGTCATCGTCAACGAGGAAGAATGATCCTGCAAAGCTGGTGATAGCCGCGGCGCGGGCCAAAAAAGAGCGTTCCGGCCATCCACAGGATGAGGGGATTTCTGAATAAGTCTGTGGATATAGGCTCTTTTGAAGACTTATCAACAAGTGGATAACCTGGAATATTAAGAAAACCCGCCGGAAGAGGCGGGTTTTGTGTGTAACTAGGACTGTTGATATGGATTTAGGATGCCGTAGAGCAGAAGGTCTTCATATCGGTCCTCTTTTAGGACGTGTTCTTTTTGCGTACCTTCATACGTCATCCCGCACTTTTCCATCACTTTGCCGGAAGCGGAGTTGGAAGCGAAGAACCGGGCATAGACCCGGTGAAAGTCCTTTTTACGGAAGGCGAAGTCCAGCACGGCTTTGGCGGCTTCAGTAGCATAGCCCTGCCCCCAGTATTCTTCGCCGACCCAGTAGCCAATTTCCCCGTGCCGGTGAGTTTGCTGGTGGGAAAGTCCGATGGCTCCGTAGAGTTTGCCGCTTTCTTTGTCCGTGATCGCGAGCTCGTACATCCGTCCGTCTTCGAAGCTTTTGTCGTGCGTTGCAATCCACTCCAGCGCGCTCTCCACCGGATAGGGATGCGGCAGGTTCAGAGTGCTTTTATACAGGTTATAGTTGTCGCACAGCCGGCTGACTTCCGGCGCATCGGCCTCAGTGAAGCGACGAAGCAACAGGCGCTCTGTTTTCAGCGTTGGGCTGGTGGCAGGCTGATTCATTGGATCTCTTCCTTCCGTGTATGCATTTGTTGGATTCTTATTGGACATTGCCGGCAATTATTCCTGCTCCAAGGAGTGTGGAAAGTAGGTTAGGGGTTGCATCACTAAATAGGATTGATGGGGAGGGAGTCGGTTGAAGAGAAGCTCAGAAAGTCATCGAATGACCGTACAATTGTGGGGGTATGCGGCGGAATAGCGGAGTTCTTCGGTATTTCCTCATTTGTGGTGAGGCTGATTTTTCTCGTGACCGTCTCGGTTTCGGTATGGGTGTATCTGTTATTGGCATGGGTATTGGACGATTCGTATTTACTGAGAAGAAAATAATGAGAAAAAACCCCGCCAAAATGGCGGGGTTTTCTTATGCGAACGGGTCGTCAAAGTCGTCCAGAGCGCCCCAGGCAGGAGCGGGCTCCTTCGGCGGTTCCGGTTCGGGTTCTGGTTCCACTTTCGGTTTTTCTGCGCGGACAGGCGCCGGCGGGGCGGCCTCCGGGATGTAGAGATCACGGTCTTCCGCGCCGGCGAGTTCGAAGTTGATCTTTCTCGGCATGACTTCGGCGACGTCGACGAAGCCCGTCTTCCCGTAAAGCTGCTGCGCGGCGTACAGGAAGAAGTTCGACAGGTCGGACTGGGTGTTGATCCAGTCGATGAACTCCGGTGTGAGATCGCGGCTCAAGTAAATATTGATCCGCTCCCCCTGCTGATAGGTTTTACTTCGAGTCCGCGCCACTTGCGACCACACCTAATTCCTTTTCTTTCTGCTGCTCATAGCGAGGCGAGCAGGTGTAGACGAGGAGGCCGCGCGCGTTGACGAACATCGGATCTTGGAGGAACGTGACATTGGTTGTGCGCTCTTTCGCGTTCAGAATCTGCTGGAGATAGTCTTTCAGGATGGCCGCTCCGCCGCCATAGATGAAGACGTACGGGTCATCTTTCAGGTCGTCGATCTTGTTGATGATCGGACGGCTGATGCGCTGTGCAAGCTGCATGAGGCCGGTCTGGGACTCTGCTTTCAGCTCGTTATGGCGTGGGTGTTCAGGGTCGAAGTAGATCTCGTTGAACTCGGCCATGGAATCGATCGACTTGACCGGGTGGTTGCGGTTCCAGCGCTTGAGGATCTCGCTGATTGCCGATTTCACGCCGAAATTCAGGCCTTCCGACAGTTTAGGATTGAATCGGACGCCTTCCGTCACGACAATTTCCGTCGTTCCGGAACCGATGTCGAAGTGAAGAAGTGTTTTGTCGCTGAAGTCGACTTTCATGATCTTGTCGCCTACTTCAACCTTGCGCTCGGACAGCTTGCCGCCCTCATCAAAGACGACGCCCCATGCGGCCGCAGCTCCCTCAGGAAGGCACTTGCAGTATTCGATCTTAATCGTCACGGTCACATTGCGTCCGGACGGATGGTGGAAGATGACTTCATGCGTGCCCATGTAGCGTGCCGCGTTGTTTTTTGCCGCTTCCTGCGTGATCATGCCGACAGGCAGCGCCACGGACAGGTCATAAGTGACTGTGATTTTATTTTTCTTATACTCGCGTTGCATGGCATCGATGGCCAGGCCTGCAAGTGTCACAAGAACCGGAATCTCATCTGCCGACTTGTCCGAACGCTTTTCCAGTTCAATCCCCGGAAGCGAATCGTTCAGAACCTTTTCTCCGATTACGTAGCGCTGCCCGTTAAAGGAAAGTGCCTTGGAGTTGATCGTGACATCAATATTCTCAAGAAGGGCATCCTTCGGAATATCTTCCATATCCATCAGTTCCGTCGTTTCGCCCATGTACAGCGAGTAGACAGTCGGAATCAGAATTGGTTCATGATCTTTCACCCATAATTTTAGTGCGTTGTTACCGGCATCTGCACCGGCTTTGAGTACTGCCATTCCCATTCACTCCCTCTAGGTTTCTATCAATGATTATACCGCGGCATCCGCATGATAGAAATAGAGAATATGGAGGATATGCGCACAAAAATCTTACATTTCCCGAGGAAAAGCGACTTTTAGGAGGATAATCTATTTCTATTATGCGTATATTGTATGTATAAAAACGTGCGGATATTGTGAGGTTATTGTGCGCATAATAGAAATACAATGTGTGAGAGTTAATAAAAGGTAATATTGGAATCTCTGAGGCTGCATTGCTGCTTCTTTTTTGAGCCGTTCGGCTATTTTCGACAATAAATAGAATACCGGATTTCTCTTCTATATTTGTTGTCGAAATGAGTTGAATCTAATTTGCTCTTCTCATTACCCATTCCGTCATCTTCTCGGGCTTCCCCCTTCATTTTCTTCTCGTTTAATTCCAGATCTTCATCCTGGCTTGAAGTTTACCCTCAAAACTCCCCGACAAAATCTATGTAACAATTCTGAGGAGTAAATACATACATTCTCCGCACAAACAAACTTAGGTTGTTTTGCTTCGTCTTCTTCCTCATTTCATTCCATTCTCCCCTTTTCGACAAACTCCATGATTTAAGTTTGGTGTCCTCTCCGGAAATTCCCCTTCATCCATATTTGGTTCTGTCCCTCTTCTCTACCGATCATCATCGTCCTCTAATTCAATTCGTGAACACTCTATATGCTTCCCGGAAGTCATTTTCTCTTTCAATATAACTATCCACAGGATATAAGGTAACCTGTGGATAAAATACACACAAACGCAATATACGCAAAATATATTTCGGTTGTGTGGATAATATGTGTATAACCTGCAGAAACCAATTTTGGTTATTCACAGATAAAGAAAGAAAGTCTACTTCATCATTTCCTTGAGTTTCTTCAGCACCTCACCAAACGGTTGCGAGAATCTTGCCTCCTCCATCAGCAGGAAGGGATCGCCTTTCGTCCTCAACCGTTCTGTCACCGTATGAATGGTGAAGTTCTGCGGCCGGAGGTCATCCGTCAGTTCATGCCATTCAAGCGGGGTAGCGACCGGTGCATGGCCAGCTCCGCGCGTGGAATAAGGGGCGATAATCGTCTTCCCCCTCGCATGCTGGACATAATCCACATAAAGCCGGCCCCCTCGATTTTTCTTCATCCGCTCTGTCGTGAATCTGTCAGGTGCCTGCTCGCACAGATACTCTGCCGCAAACGAAGTAAAATGCCGTGTCTCCTCGTAGGTAAACGTCTTGGGAGGAATCGGGATATACAGCTGCATCCCCTTGCCGCCGGATGTCTTCACAAAGGTCTTTAGCCCAAATCCGTCAAACACTTGTTTCAGCCGAAGCGCAGCATCCACGGCAAGCTGAAACTTTGTGGCATCAGGCGGATCCAGGTCAAAGACAATTTCATCCGGATATATAGACTCTTCTCCGTCTCTTAGCCGACCGAATGGGACATGCAGCTCCAGTGCTGCCTGGTTGCCAAGCCAGAGAAGCGTCTCCAGACTGTTGCATAACAGAAGTTCTCCTTCTTCTCCCGGCGCGGTTTTTACAAATGAAGGGACAGAATCCGGGGCATGCTTCTGATAGAACCGTTCGGTGTCCTCCGTGCCGTGAGGGTACCGGATCACCGTAAGGGGGCGGTCTTCAAGCCAGGGCAGCAGATGGGGAGCTGCATGCTGCAGATAAAGGAGAAAGGTATCCTTGTCAATCCCGGCTTCGGGAAAAAGCGGCTTGTCCGGATTGGTTACAGTGACACCAGGCGGAATCGGCTCCAGTGCACGCCGATAACGCTGTATGGTGACCATTTCAGGGTCCTCATCGAGGAGGAAACGGGAAAAGCGCGGCTCGCGCAATTTGCCGCCGGACTCGCCGATCGTCAGCACTTCAGCAACGACAGCGGGAGCAAGCCGGAAGACGCCTGGAGGTCCTTCCGTCCCATTAGCACGAAAGAGTGCAATTAGTGTCTTTGCTTCTTCTTCGGAGAATCCGTGCCGCAGTGTCACGACCTCGAGCCATTCTTCTCCGTCCAGGACACGTCCTGAAAAGTTGCTGTTTTCCGCTTCAAAAACCGTAAAAACGATCGGGACGGTGCGCCAGTTTTTTACCTTGAGCCAGTCGGTCGACCGGATGCCTTCCGTCCAACGGCTGCCGCTGCGTTTGGCGACGAGCCCTTCGCCGTTTCCGGCCACGAGTCGGCTTTTGAGCGGCTCCGGTGCGTGTTGTGCAGCCACTCCCTGTATCGGGGAAGGTTTACGGTAATTCGTATCAACCGGAAATTGCCCGGCCCGGAGCACCTGGCCGAGCACCTCTTTGCGCTCCTCGACCGTTCGGGACCGCAGGTCGTCATCGCCCGTCTCCAGCAGGTCAAACGCAGAAAAACGGCAAGGGAACATCCGGCTTTGTTCCTCGATCGCTGCCTTCGTTCGGAGCCTGGACCGTCGCGCAACGACGGAAAAGTCACTTCTTACATCATTCAGGAGATAAACGAGCTCGCCATCAAGGATTAGGGGAAGGTAAGGGCGAACCGCTTCACTTGCCTCTGCAATCCCTGCCATGATTTCCGGGAACCGGTCCGAAAGGTCATGCCCGTTCCGGCTCAGCAGGCGGATGCAATCCTCCCGCCAGTCCAGGTGACACCGGAAGCCGTCGTATTTCACTTCATACAGCCAACCCGGGCCTTCCGGAAGCGTTTCTGCGGGCGTGAGCTTCATTGGTTTCATGGAATGACTTCCTTTCGCGACGGCTGAGGCCTCTATACAACTCCAGTGTGCGCCATGCGGAAAACTTCATACATAGTGCGGTCGGGACGGGACATGCTAGAGGAAAAGCAGGTGATGAAATGCATACGGTATGGAAGGGCAGCATCAGCTTCGGGCTCGTTAATATTCCGGTAAAGCTGCACGCGGCGACCGAGGACCGGGACGTTAAGCTCCGGCAACTGCACAAAGAGTGCAACGCGCCGATTTCGTATAAAAAAGTATGTACGTCGTGCAACGCTGAAGTGAAGCCGGAGGATATCGTGAAGGCGTACGAGTACACGAAGGGCAAGTTCGTCGTGCTCGATGAGGACGACCTGAAGGCGCTCAAAAAAGAAAACGAGGACAAAGCGGTTGAGATTGTCGACTTTGTAAAACTTGAAGAAATCGATCCGATCTACTTTGAACGGACATACTTTCTTGCGCCCGATAAGGGCGGGGCGAAGGCATATGCGCTTCTGCGCGCGGCGCTCGGGGATTCGGACAAAATCGGGATTGCGAAAATCATCATCCGGCAAAAAGAGCAGCTTGCCGCGGTCCGGGTCTATAAAAATGCACTGATGCTGGAGACGATCCACTATCCGGACGAAGTTCGAAAAGTAGAGGATGTACCGAACGTGCCGGAAGCTGAAAGTGTAGTGAAAAAGGAGCTGGACGTCGCGATGATGCTGATTGAGCAGCTGACAACGCCGTTCGAGCCTGAAAAATACAAGGACGAGTACCGCGAAGCGCTCTTGGAGCTGATCGAGGCGAAAAAGGCGGGCAAGGAAACAGTCACCGCAACGGAGCGGGAAGCACCGGCGGCGACAAACGCGACCGACCTGATGGCCGCGCTCCAGGCATCCCTCGAAAAGTCCACAAAGAAAAAGCCCGCTCCGAAAAAACGGGCGGCCGCGAAGAAAAAGAAGGCTTAGCCAGATAGGAGATTCCGGGTCGACATCCCGGAATCTCTGTTTTTTTGTAATCTGAAACAGCTGCTGTCGGACGGAAGGAAGTAACTACCACCCTCCGGGCACGAAAGATTTATCGGACAGCATTGAATTCTCTGCGGATTTTGTTAAGATAATAAACATTGCTGTAGCACTTTACCGTGCTAAAGGGGGAAACCAAATTATGGCGAATGCCACCCAACCAAAAAAACGCGGGGCGTTTGACCGCTTTCTCGACACCGTCGAAAAAATAGGAAACAAGCTGCCGGATCCCGTCATGCTGTTCGTTTATCTTGCCGCGGCCATCCTCGTGGCTTCCGCAATCTTCGGGATGATGGGGACGTCTGCTGTCAACCCGGGGACCGGGGAGACAATCACCGTCGTCAACCTCCTGAACGGGGAGGGGCTCATCCGGATCCTGACGGAAATGGTCACGAACTTCACCAGCTTCCCGCCTCTTGGACTTGTACTGGTCGTCATGCTCGGAGTCGGGCTGGCCGAATCGACCGGGCTGATCACAGCGATGATGAAGGCGACCGTCCTGAAAGCCCCGAAGAAAATCATCCTGCCGATCATCGTTCTTGTCGCGATTTCCGGAAACGCGGCGGCAGACGCGGCGTTTGTCGTCCTTCCGCCGATCGTCGCCATGATCTTCGCTGCGCTCGGACGCCATCCGCTTGCCGGGATCGCCGTGGCCTATGCGGCATGTGCTGGCGCCTTCGGGGCAAACCTGCTGCTGTCTCTGACTGATCCGCTCGTCTACGGGTTTACGGAACCGGCTGCCCACATGGTAGACCCGGATTACCAAGGCAACCCAATGATCAACTATTACTTCCTTTGCATTTCCGCGCTCATCTTGATTCCGGTTGCCACATTTGTGACGAATCGGATTGTCGAGCCTCGTCTCGGCAAGTTCGAAGGCATTGTTGAGGCAGAATCAGCTGAAGAAATCACTGCGGAAGAAAAAAAGGGCCTGAAGTGGGCGGGCCTCTCCATTCTGATCACCGGGGCCATTCTCGCTTTTCTGACCCTTCCTGAAAACGCGATACTCCGGAACCCTGAAGACGGCGGGCTGATCATTTCACCGTTCATGGATTCGATTATCCCGATCATGATGATCCTCTTCATCGTCCCTGCCATCGCCTACGGGAAAGCATCGGGCGTACTTAAGAACTCGAGGGACTTTGGAGATCATCTCGGAAAAGCGATGGCCAGCATGGGGCCGTATATTGTCATCGCGTTTGTTGCGGGACAGATGATCGCTTACTTTAACTGGAGTAACCTGGGGCCGGTCATCGCCATAAACGGTGCAGCGGCACTTGAATCGATCGGCTTCACAGGACTGCCGCTTTTCCTCGGCTTCATCCTGATCGCCGCGCTCATCAACTTCCTGATCGCCAGCGCCTCTGCAAAGTGGGCCATTCTCGCACCGGTATTTGTCCCGATGTTCCTGATGATGGGATATGACCCGGCTGTTACGCAGGTGGCCTATCGGATCGGCGACTCGCTCACGAACCCGATTACACCGATGTTCCCGTACTTTGCGATTGTCCTGACATTTGCCAGGAAGTATGATCCGAAAATGGGGATGGGCACGTTCATGACTACCCTACTCCCATATTCGATCGCCTTTACGATCATGTGGCTCATCCTGTTCAGTGTATGGTTCCTCTTGGATATTCCGCTCGGACCTGGCGGCGGAATTCATTTGGGCCAATAAAGCGAATACCGTCCGTTTGCAGAAATTAAAGTGCAAACGGGCGGTATTTATTTGTAATTAGAGAATTTCTAAGGCTATCGTAATGGGTTTTTCGAACCAGATAATTCAAACAATTCCTTTACCTCAGATTAACTCTGCGTAAACAATCCTCCGTTAAAGTTGCAAGTGTTCTAGAAACTAGACTGAGGAGTGGGTAGCATGCTGAAGAAAGTCGGAATCGCCGCACTGGGGGCGGGTCTCATCTTGTCGGGAATGGGAGGCCTTACAGCGGCAGATGCAGCAAAGCCGGAGTGGGCCGGACAGGGAAAACCGGAGTGGGCCGGAAAACCCGGTAAGGGAAATGGAAAGGACAAAAGCAAAATTGAAAATGTCATTTACATGATCCCGGATGGGTTCAGCGCGGATTACGCGTCGAACTACCGCGTCTACAAGGGTGAAGAAGCGGTGTGGGATGCCCATCTGAAAGGGCTGTTCACCACTTATTCGGCCAACTCGGATATCACTGACTCCGCAGCGGCAGGCACGGCCATGGCGACCGGCGTCAAGACGAACAACGGCGTAGTCGGTCTGGATGCAGAAGGAAATGAGCTTGAGTCAATTCTTGAGGCATCGGAAAAAGCCGGCAAGTCCACCGGTCTGGTCGCTACTTCCACCATCACGCATGCAACGCCGGCTTCGTTTGTCGCGAATGTCGAAAGCCGGAACAATGAAACGGAAATTGCCCGTCAGATGGCGGACAGCGACGTCGATGTTCTGCTTGGCGGCGGCAAAAACAACTTCCTGCCGGCAGCCGATGGCGGCAACCAGGAAGAGCGCAACCTGATCCAGGAAGTTCAGGAACAAGGTGCTACATATGTTGAAACCCGTGAACAGCTGCTGGACCTAGATGACCTGGACTTGGATGGCGGCGACCGCCTGCTCGGCCTCTTTGCTGAAGATGCGCTGGCACCGGAACTCCATCGCGGGGAAACGGAACAGCCGAGCATTGCGGAGATGACTGAAGCCGCAATCGATGCACTTGAAGAAGACAAAGACGGATTCTTCCTGGT
This sequence comes from Bhargavaea cecembensis, assembly GCF_001619585.1. GTDB lineage: Bacteria > Bacillota > Bacilli > Bacillales_A > Planococcaceae > Bhargavaea > Bhargavaea cecembensis_A. Next base: position 451,486 of record NZ_LQNT01000011.1, on the reverse strand, counting down.
CGTAGAAGGCAGCCAGATCGACTGGGCGGGCCATGACAACGACGCGGCATGGGCCATGTCGGATGTCGCGGCATTTGAAGAGGCAGTTGAAGAAGCGATTGAATTCGCTGAAGAAGACGGAAACACGCTCGTCGTTGTCGCGGGTGACCACGACACAGGCGGCATGACAACCGGCTCGAAGGGCTCCATGGCGCTGAACGCTGACGTCCTGAAAAATGTGACGGCGACAGGCGATCATATGGCCGCACAGCTGAACGAAGACCGTTCGAACGTGGCGGAAGTGGTCAAGACCTACACCGGCTTTTACCTGTCCGAAAAAGAAATCAGCACGATCCAAGAAGCCGGCAACGCCAGCCTTGCGATCAACCACGTTATCAGCGACCGTGCAAACATCGGATGGACAAGCACGAACCACACAGGCGCGGACATCCCGCTTTATGTGTTCGGACCGGAAGCGGACAGCTTTGTTGGCTTCCATGACAACACGGACCTGCCGAAACTGATCGCTGAAGCGATGAAACTCGACAACTAAACAGAATATAAGGAAGGGGATTGGGCAGCCAATCCCCTTTTTTATGTGATGGAATTAATCCAATAAAACTTTATATATTACATAGGTAAAGAAGTGTTGTCAATAATAAATTTGTGTTTTCGTCATAAAAATGTTACAATAATGGTACATTTTTTGGGGAGGCGTATTCCGAAATTCTGCTGTGTATTCAACAGAGAGAATGAAGGATGCGTTTTTTTATATTCTTTTTTACACGAAGTAAAACAGTTGTAAGGGATTTTTGTTTTTTATTGTTACAAGGGAGGAAAAGAATAAATGAATTTACTCAATAAGAAAGTTACACACGAGCGTTTTGGTACGGGCAGTATCGTGGATCATAGTGATTCCAGAATTGAAATTGATTTCGGCGAGGATAATAAAACATTTGTGTTCCCCGATGCTTTTGAAAAGCACCTGGTTCTGCAGGATGAAAGTGCTGCTCATTCACTCGAAGAAATGATTAGGGAAAAGGAAAGCGAACGAAGAGAGGAAGAGCTGCAAAAAGAAGAGGAAAAAGAGCTCGAACGAAAAAAACATGAGCTCCGCGCGGAACATGAAAAACTGATGAAAAACCATAAACTTCATCCGGAATCGCAGATGGTTTTTTGGTGTGAGCCGGAAGAAAAGCAGCTTGCTTTCTCGAAGTGGAAAGTATATTCGGGTGAGATTAAAAGCGGTAAAAATAAAGGAAAACCGAATAAACCAAGCCGTCTGCACCAAAACAGCGCGGTCCTGCTGACAGAAAGAAATTCCGATATGCCTGAAAAAGAAAGAAAAATTCTGGGGGTCTTCATGGTGAATGAAGAATTTATAGGCAAACAGAGTGAAGATGGCATTGTTCCTGCACATTCTGTTTACAGACTCCAGCTTACCGAACAGGAATCGGCCCGAATGAATTTCTGGAACTATTATGTGAACGAGAAATCCCCCGAGAAAATGACTTGGAATACCGGTAAATACCGTTATTTTGACAATACCATGATGGCTCAAATTTTGCGGGATCTTGCTTCATTGAAAAAAGATCCGGAGGAACAAGAACTGGCACAACAATTCTTCGAGCATTTTTGTAAAATGAATCAGATTATGGATCAAGAATTACCACAGCCAGACGGCGCATTAATGCGCAAATCTTAAATGCATCAAGAATCTCGCCATGTGGTCGCTGTGTACAGGTAGAAAGGATAGTGAAATGTCACAGGAAAAAGATGAGATCATTCTAAGAGGACTTAAAGAAAACAACCTGAAGAACATCGATCTGAACCTCCCAAAAGAAAAAATCATCGTATTTACCGGACTGTCGGGCTCGGGCAAAAGCTCAGTCGTTTTTGATACGCTGGCAACAGAGAGCAGAAGGCAGATGACGTTGAACTACCCTGCCTATGTCAGGTACCAGATGCCAAGGTACGAAAGGCCCCATGCCGACCTGATGCAAAACTTGAGCCCGGTGGTTGTGGTGGAGCAGAAGGCGGTAGGCGGCAATTCCCGCTCCACGGTCGGCACGTACATGGATATCGACCCGCTGATCAGGCTGCTGTTCTCAAGAATCGGGGAACCGTCGATCGGTACTGCCCATGACTTCACAAGCCAGAGCTCATTCGGCAGGTGTCCGGAATGCGGCGGGTTCGGGGAAGTGATCGCCCCGGATGTTAATAAGCTCGTTGATTTTGACAAGTCGCTCAGGGAATATGCCGTCCGGTTCAAGCCGTTGTCCCCTTCCGGATGGCAAGGCAATTGGATGATGACCTGCGGGCTGTTCGACCCGGATAAGCCGATCAAGGACTATTCGGAAGAAGACCGGCGACTGCTGTTGTATGGTCCGCGGGAAGGCGAGCGGGCCTACGCGCCGTTCCACACGAAAAATGGACCCCATAATGCGGAGTGGGACGGGTTATTGCCCAGGTTTACGCGGGTCTATATTAACCGGGACATTTCAAAGCTCAAGCAAGTCTCCCAGGAAGATGTACTGGCGGTGTCGACCCATTCGTTGTGTCCGACCTGCCAGGGCTCAGGCCTGAACCCAAAGGTATTGGAGTCCCGGATCAACGGCTTGAACATCGCCGAATACGATCAATTGGAGCTTCCGGAGTTGGCGGAAGAACTGAGGAACATTCAGGATCCGACGGGAGAAGCCATCGCCAGACAGGCGATTCCCTCTGTCGAACAATTGGTTGATATGGGACTCGGTTATTTGAGCCTGTCCAGGAAAATGGGCACCCTTTCCGGCGGCGAGGCCCAAAGAGTGAAAATTGCCCGTCATCTGGGGAACAGCCTGAATAACCTCACCTACATTTTCGACGAACCGAGCGCCGGCCTTCATCCTGAAGAAGTGAGCCTGCTCATTCAGATGCTTGGAAAGATTAAAGATCAGCACAATACCGTCATCATTATCGAGCACGATCTGTCAGTCATCAGGTCGGCCGATGAAATCGTAGAGATGGGACCGGGAGCGGGCGTTAATGGAGGAAACGTTGTCTTCCAGGGACACTTGGAAGGATTGGAAAACTCCCCGACTGCAAAAGCCCTTCAGCATCAGCCTGGCATCAACAGCAATCCGAGAGATCATAACGGTTACTATGTGATCAGAGAAGCCACGAACAATAACCTGAAACATGTGGATGCTGAGATTCCGAAAGGTGTACTGGTCGCTGTATGCGGAGTATCCGGTTCCGGCAAAAGCTCCCTGATCCTTGAGGCGTTCAAGGAACACTATCCGGAATCCATAACGGTCGGGCAAGGCGGGATCGGGACTTCCAACCGGTCGACCATGGCCACGTATATGGGGATCATGGATGATATCCGGGCAGCCTTTTCAAAAGCGACGGGACAGCCGGCAGGATTGTTCAGCTCCAACTCTCTGGGTGCGTGTCCGGTGTGTAAGGGAAAAGGGGTGCTGACACCGGAAGTTGCATTTGCGGATCCGGTGACCATCCCATGTGAAGCATGCGGCGGGACGAGATACTCGGACGAAGCATTGTCTTACCGGTTTGAGGGCAAAAATATTATTGAGATCCTTGAACTGACGATCGACGAAGCTGCCGGTTATTTCAAGCAGAAAAAGATCTTGAACAGGGTCAATACGCTCAAGGACGTCGGATTGGACTACCTGACATTGGGCCAGACGACAAGTTCTCTGAGCGGTGGAGAAATCCAGCGCCTGAAACTTGCGAGCCAATTACAAAAAGAGGGCCAGGTCTACCTGCTGGATGAACCATCACTTGGCCTGCACGCACAGGACGATGAAAAGCTTCTGGATGTCTTCCAGAAACTTGTGGACCGTGGAAACTCGGTCATCATCATCGAGCACAATCTGGACTTTATCGCGGCAAGTGACTGGGTCATCGAAATGGGCCCGGGCGGCGGGAAGCAAGGCGGGCAAATCCTGTTTGAAGGAACGCCGAAGGACATGCTGAACGCGGATACAGTGACCGCGAAATGGTTAAGAGCAGCAATCGGAAAAGACCAAATCATAAAATCTTAAGCCGCACTCCCCATGGAGCGCGGCTTTTCCTCGTCATTCTGTGAATAGACAGAAGATTCCTTTACAATGAGAGGTAAGTAGATTCGGAAGGCGGGATGGGGATGGAATACGATGTAATCACGGTCGGACACGGGCTCGCGGGACTTGTGGCCGCGTCGGAGCTGGCCGCTGCGGGCAAGAAGGTTCTGCTCCTCGACCAGGAACCGGCGTCAAACATCGGAGGCCAGGCGTGGTGGTCGTTCGGCGGGCTGTTTCTCGTCGATTCGCCGGAACAGCGCCGGATGGGGATCAAGGATTCCCATGAACTGGCCTGGCAGGACTGGCTCGGGACGGCGGGGTTTGACCGGATGAATGATGAAGACGAGTGGGGCTACCAATGGGCGAGGGCGTATGTCGACTTTGCCGCGGGTGGGAAGCGCGAGTGGCTGCGGTCGCTCGGCGTCCGGTTTTTCCCGGTAGTCGGCTGGGCGGAGCGGGGCGGCAGCCTCGCGGACGGTCACGGAAACTCGGTCCCGCGCTTCCATATCGTGTGGGGGACGGGCCCGGGAATCGTCAAACCGTTCGCCGATCGCGTCCGGCAGGGAATCCGCGACGGCCTCATCCATTACATGCCGCGCCACCGTGTGACGGAACTCGTCAAGGAAAATGGCGCGGTGACGGGGGTGCGCGGAGAGAAGCTCGTGCCGGACGACCGGGCACGCGGCGAAAAGACCTCCCGTGGAGTGGAGCAGCTTTTTGAAGTGCATGCGGGTGCTGTGCTCCTGACGAGCGGCGGCATCGGGGGCAACCACGAACTGGTCCGGAAAAACTGGCCGGAGCGGCTCGGCAGGCCCCCTGCGCGCATGCTGTCAGGCGTCCCGGCCTATGTGGACGGACACTTGCTCGGGGCAGCGGAAAAAGCCGGGGGACGGCTCGTCAACCGTGACAGAATGTGGCATTATACCGAAGGCATCCAAAACTATGATCCGGTCTGGCCGAATCACGGCATCCGCATATTGCCGGGTCCGTCACCGCTCTGGTTTGACGCGGAAGGCCAGCGCTTCGGCGCCCCGAATTTCCCGGGCTTTGATACCCTCTCAACGCTTCAGGCGATCGGGAAAAGCGGCTACGACTATTCCTGGTTCGTCCTGACGAAAAAGATGATCGAGAAGGAGTTCGCCCTGTCCGGCTCCGAGCAGAACCCCGACCTGACCGGCAAAAGCATCCGCATGATCCTATCGCGCGTGCTTCCGGGCGCGCCGGAACCTGTCGAGAAGTTCCTGAAGCAGGGAGAGGACTTTGTTGTCGCCAGGACACTTCCGGATCTTGTAGACGGCATGAACGACCTGGTCGGCGAAGAGCGCATCTTCCTGGAAGAGATGGAGCGGCAGATCCGGGCGCGCGACCGCGAGATCGACAACAAGTTCGCAAAGGACCTTCAGGTGATGGCGATCCGGAGCGCACGTGCGTCCATGGGAGATAAGCTCGTGCGGGTCTCTCCGCCGCACCGTATCCTCGATCCGTCTGCCGGTCCGCTCATCGCGGTTCGGCTGAACATCGTCAGCCGGAAAACCCTCGGCGGCCTTCAGACGAATCTGTCGGGCCAGGTGATGGGAGCGGACGGCGAACCGGTGCCGGGCCTTTACGCCGCAGGTGAGGCGGCCGGCTTCGGCGGAGGCGGCGTCCACGGCTACCGGTCGCTCGAAGGCACCTTTCTCGGCGGATGCCTGTTCTCCGGGCGGCAGGCGGGAAGGGCGCTCGGACGGGAGTAGGAACTTTTGCCTGTGCGGGACCGTAGAGAAGAAGAGACCAACAGACAGGGGGAGTGGGCGGCACGGGGAGTGCCGCGAAATATGCGTAAATTATTTGCTGGAATATTGTTTGCCGGCCTGCTTGGCCTGGCGGGATGCGGCGGGGAGGAAGCATTGCCCGAACCGGAGAATGAGGCGGCTGCCGCCGAAGAAACGGACGGTGGAGGAGAGGATCCTGCTGTTGCTGATGCCGAAGACCTCATCGACCCGGCTTTCCGGGTGGAGGAAGGCGACATTATCGGCTGGATGAAGACCGGCCCGGGGCCGTACGGAGGCGACCGGTACGATGAGGCGGCGGTCCGGGAAGAAATGGACAAGTGGCCGGAGGGCCTCGAACCCGAGGACTACTTCCGTGCCATCGTCTCGCTGACATCCGCCGACTACCGGAAGTATCAGGAAGTCCTCGATGAGACGGAAGTCGCGTTCTCTGAACTGACCGGAACGCCTGGCAGTGAAGCCGCGACTGAAGCTCCGGAAAATGAACCGGCGCTTAACATTCAGATTCTGCTGGATGCAAGCGGAAGCATGGCGGGTCAGATGGAAGGTCAGACGAAGATGGATCTTGCCAAAGAAGCCATCACCGACTTCGCGGAAAGCCTGCCGGATGAGGCGAACGTCTCTCTCCGGGTTTACGGACACGCCGGCTCCAACCAACCTGACGGGAAGGAACTTTCCTGTACGACGACGGAAGAAGTGTATCCGCTCGGTACATATGAAAATGGAGCCTTCAGCGAGGCACTTGCCGGCATTTCGCCGACGGGCTACACGCCGATCGGCCTGGCAATGGATCAAGCGGCAGCCGACCTGGAATCCCGGGAAAGCGATGCACAAAACGTCGTCTATGTGGTCAGCGACGGCAAGGAGACGTGCGGCGGCGATGCTGCCGCCGCTGCAAAACGCATGCAGCAGGAAGGCATTCAGGCAGTCGTGAACATCATCGGCTTCGACATCGGAGAAGACGAGCGGCAATCCCTCGAGGCCATCGCCGAAGCGGGCGGCGGGGAGTACCTCCGCGCAGACACCGCTCAAGAACTGAGGGATACATTCCGCGAAGAGCGGACCGTCCTGATCAATGAATGGAACAGCTGGGTCGTAGACAATTTCAACACTAACAATAGCGAGGTCATTGATTATGTGAACGACTCGAACGAATATCAGATCGAAGCCATCAACTTGCTGAATGAGGAACAGCTCAGGCAAAACGAGCTTTCCCGCTACCTGAAGGAGCGGATGGAGGACATTGACGATATTGAGATCCGGAGAATGATCGTTGATCGAGCACTCCCGATGCGGAAACATGTGAACGACGGCTTCCTGGAAATTCGAAAGGAAGCAGTGAAGAAGGGCCTTGAGATTAGGCAAGATGTTCTGAAGAAGGGCAACGAAGAGAAGAAGAAGCTGATGGAAGAGGACGGAGACTGATCGACTATCCGTTTCATCGCGAACCTGGCGGTATCCACGGCTACCGGTCACTTGGAGGCACCTTCCTCGGCGGCTGCCTGTTTTCCGGATGGCAGGTGGGCAGAACGCTTTACCTTAATAAACAGTGGGGGATGAGAACGATTCAGTTAACAGAGAAAGAAGCGGGAGCACATAGAATCTGCCGGGCAGGCCTTGTAATCATGGCGGCCATATCATTTTCGTTTTTCATCGGTTTGAACATCGCCGGCCTTTCGGTGCTCATCGGAATTCTGTGTTTTATTTTGAACCGGAACCGTTCTGCCGACAGTAGCCTCAGCGTGACAAATGCGGGACGGCATCTCAAAAGCGGATCTGTCTGGCTCCTGCTCCTGCTTCCTCTTGTGATGAATGGCCTTTCAATCGGCGCATCCACCTATATCATGCCTACTTTCAATGAACATCTCAGAGAACGGATCGCCCTCATGGTGGCGGAAGTTCCGCTGGCTGTCCTTGCATTGCAAATTGCGCTGCTGGCCCTCGGTGAAGAGATCGCATGGAGAGGGTTTTTCCAGAAGCAGCTTGGCCGGCTGGCACCCGCCTTGCCTGCAATCTTGGTCACTTCCATTGTTTTTGCATTGGGGCATGCTGCGGCGGGCGATTTCATGCTGGTTTCCTATGACCTGGTGTTCATCTTCATCAACAGCATGCTGTACGGTTTCATTTATCATAAAACCGGCAATCTGTGGCTCAGTTCGGCCTCCCATTTCATCGCCAACCTGGTGGTGATTCTCGTGCTGATGCAAATCTAATACTTGAAATTTTCCAACTCCTTGCCTGAAAATAGAAGAGGTCTACATAAGGGGAGGGAATTGCTGTGAAGGTACTGACACTGGTCGGCAGCCTGCGGAAGGAATCGTTCAACCGCCGGCTGGCCGAGACGATGCAGGAACGCTATCAGGATAAATTCGAGATGGAAATCGCCGATATCGGCGCGCTGCCCCATTTTGACCAGGACGAGGAACTTGATCCGCCTGCTGTTGTAAAGGACTTCAAGCAGAAAGTGCTTGATGCGGACGCGATCATTATCGTGACGCCCGAGTACAACTGGTCGGTCCCGGGCGTCCTGAAAAACGCGCTGGACTGGACGTCCAGGGGGGAACGGGTCATGGTCGGCAAGCCGGTCTTCCCGCTGGGCGCCTCGATCGGCATGGCGGGTACGCTCCGGGCACAGATCCACCTGCGCCAGATCCTTGTCGCGCCCGGTGTCTCCGCAAAAGTATTGCCTCCGGGCGGCAACGAAGTGCTCGTCAATTTTGCCCAGCAGAAATTCGAAGGCGAATCGGGCGGCCTGATCGATGAATCCACGCTTGATTTCCTTGATCAGAAAGTGGATGCGTTTATCGAGTTTGTGAAAGAGGGATGAGAAGCTCGTCTGCAGCCGGGAGAAACCCCGGCTGTTTTTTTATTGGAGACCCTGCGAGTTTGAAGAATAACCTTCCGAGTTTGAAGAATAAGTGTCCGAGTTTGAAGAATAGGTGTGTGAGTTTGAAGAATGCGCGGGGAGGGTTAAGATTAGCTCTCACATGAGCCGGATCGGCGAATGTGAAGCAACCCCTTATCTCAGCTAATATTAACCGAACTCCCAACCTGCGGTTTCAACGGTTCATTTCCCGGGAAACTTATTCAGCAGGAGGGGATACCGGATGAAATTGCATGAACCGATGCCGGAACTGTCCGGCGCAACCGATTGGCTGAATGGCGAAACGACGAAGGCCGAGCTAGTCGGCGAGAAACCGACGCTCATCCATTTCTGGGCTGTAAGCTGCAACATCTGCAAGGAAACGATGCCCGAAGTGAATGAGCTTAGGGACAAGTACAAAGACGATCTGAATGTCGTGGCGGTCCACATGCCGCTTACCGGTGCGGACAACGACATGGACAAGGTCCGGGAGACGGCAGACCAGTACGGCCTCACCCAGCCGGTATTCGTCGACAGTGAGTACAAGCTCACAGATGCTTTCGAGAACGAGCTTGCTCCGGCCTATTATGTCTTCGACAGGGAAGGACAGCTACGCCACTATCAGGCGGGCAGGACCGGTCTTGATATGGTGGAAGACCGGATCGAGCGCGTCATCGAACAATAAGAAGAGGCCCGGTGCATCAGCGCCGGGCTTTTTGATGCGGGCCCGGACATAGTTGCCGGGCGGCGGGGCATATGATAATCTGGACTCAACTTATATCGGAAAGGGATGACGAATGGGAAGATGGACAAGTGACGGAGCGCTTTAGACGAATCGAATGCTTATTTCGAACGTCGGCGGGATCCGTCTGCCCATTTTTCCATCGTCATCCAGAAGCACAGCCGCATCAATGCGGTTTGTTTGGCGACGCGTAAAATGAGGCGTTATTCGGATCCCTCCGGCCACTATGGCCGGGGGGGCTTTTTCGTGCCCTCCGGGATACAGGGAGGAATTTAGATGTTGCTGGGACGACTGGAGGAACTCTCCGTTGCGTACGGGGATGTCACGATTTTTGAGCAGGTGTCGGCCGAAATTCCGGAAAGCGCGGTCATCGCTCTTGTCGGGCCGAACGGTGCCGGAAAATCGACGCTGATGGAACGGATTGCGGGCAGCAGGGAACCCTCTTCGGGGCTTGTGCGCTGGAACGGGAAGCGTCCGTCCATCACTTATTTCCGGCAGGAAGAGGCTTCGCCGGACCTGTCTGCCGATACAGGCGAAGTGCTGGCCGAACGGAAAAAATGGCGCCTATCCGAAGGTGTTGCATACAATACCGCGAGCGGGGGTGAGCGGATGAAGCTCCGGCTGTCTGCCGCCCTGGCGGAGCAAAGCCGGCTCGTGCTGCTCGATGAGCCGACCAACCACCTCGACAGGGAGGCACTGGAGCGGCTGATCGGGCAAATCAGGGGAAGCCGGTCGACCTTCATCGTCGTGTCGCACGACCGGCATTTCGTCGACCGGGTCGCAGACCGCATTTGGGAGCTGGACCACGGCACCCTCACCGAATACGAGGGCAACTACACCGATTACCGGAACAAGAAGGAAGCCGCGCGCGCCGCGCAGCAAAAGCATTACGAACAGCAGCAGAAAAAAGTTGCCCGGGTCCAGGAACAGATCGATCAGCTGTCGGACTGGTCGGACAAGGGACATCGGGAGTCAATGAAAAAGGGCGAAGGCAGGATGGGAGCCAAGGAATACTTCCGGATGAAGGCCAAGAAAAAAGACATCCAGATCCGCTCAAAGCGCAGACGTCTAGAAGCCGAGCTGGATCAGGATGGCGTCGAAAAGCCCGCAGAGGAGGCATCGGTCACGTTCGACGTAAAAGGCGGGCAGCGCAAGGGCACGCGGGTATTTGAACTCCGGGATGTCTCGAAGTCTTATGGAAACCGCACGCTTTTCCGCGCTGTGCGTCTTACCATCCTTTCCGGAGAACGCCTCGCCCTCCTTGGGCCGAACGGTTCGGGAAAGACGACGCTTTTCCGCATGCTTCTTGGTGAGGAGCCGTATGAAGGGGAGCTCTGGAGGACGGAAGGGATGACGATCGGCGTCCTCAGTCAGTCGGTGCTCGATCTGCCGCTTGAGGAAACCATGAAGGCCTACTTTTCTTCAACCACCTACGAACAACAGGGAAAGCTGCGGACCGACCTAGCGAACCTTGGCTTCAGCCCGGAGCAATGGACGCTCCCGCTTTCACATTTGAGCATGGGCGAGCGGCTCAAGGTGAAGCTCATGCGATTCATCCTGGAAGGCACCGATGTCCTGCTCCTCGACGAGCCGACGAACCACCTCGACCTGCCGTCCCGCGAGGAACTCGAGCGGACGCTCGGTACATTCCCGGGAACGCTTCTGTTCGCCTCGCATGACCGGTATTTCACGGAAAAGCTCGCGGACGGCATCCTGGTCTTCGGGGAAGGGACTGTCCGGAAACTGCTGATGGGCCCCGCTGAATGGGAAGAAAAGCGGAGTGTGACAGGAGAGCAAAGGGGCGGCAAGGTGCAGGAAGAAAACCGCATGCGACTCGAAACCGAGCGCCAGGCCGTACTCGGGAAACTCAGCCTCCTAATGCCGGGTGACCTGGAATATGCCGGGCTGGACCGCCGTTTCCTGGAGCTGACCCGCGAAATCAGGCAGCTTGAAGAATGCCGGAAAGGCAATTGAACCATTGAAAACCGGCCATTGTTCTGCTATTCTTTCCTTAATATTTGAATTTTCTTTAAATTAAGGGGGTAGGTGCAATGGTTAATAGACTGATCGGCAATCCGGCACCCCGCTTTGAGATGAAGGCCGTCCTCCCGAGCCGGGAATTCGGCACCGTCAGCCTGGAGAAAAACATGGCCAAGGGCAGATGGACGGTTCTGATCTTTTATCCGATGGATTTCTCGCTGGCAAGCCCGGCAGAACTCACGGCATTTTCCGACCGGCAGGTGGAGTTCGCGGAACTGAATGCCGAAGTCATCGGCATCTCGACCGACACGGTCCACACCCACCTCGCCTGGGTCGGGCTCGCCCGCAGGAACAATGGTCCCGGCGGGCTGAACTTCCCGCTCGCCTCGGACCGGAAGCTCGCCGTTTCCCGTGCTTACGGAATGCTTATTGAAGAAGAGGGCATCACGCTCCGGGGCCTCTTCATCATCAGCCCGGAAGGCGAACTGCGCTTTCAGACTGCCTTCCGCGAAGACATCGGCCGCGACGTCGATGAGGCGCTCCGCGTGCTCCAGGGCCTGCAAGTGGACGGCCGCCGTGCTGCGAACTGACTTGGGACGGGGACCTTTTAAACAGGAGGAGATCTGATGAAAATTCGCACACCGATGCCCGAACTTCATGGCGCAACCGAATGGTTGAACGGTGTGAGGACAAGGGCGGACCTCGTCGGTGAACGGCCGACGCTGATCCATTTCTGGTCCGTCAGCTGCAGCTTCTGCAAGGACATGATGCCGCACGTCAGTGAGATCCGGGACAAATACCGTGACCGGCTGAACGTCATCGCCGTCCATATGCCCCGCTCAAGGGAAGATACGGACCCGGTGAAGGTAAGAGAATCGGCTGCGGTACACGGAATCACGGAGCCGGTATTTGTCGACGGAAGGAATAAACTGACCGTCGCATTCCGTAACCAGTATGTGCCCGCCTATTACGTCTTTGATAAGAGCGGCCGTCTCCGGCACTACCAGGCGGGCGAAGGCGGCATGCCAATGTTGGAGAAGCGCATAGACAGACTCCTTGCGGAATGAAAAAAGCAAGCCGGCCGCACCCTTGAAATGGGGCGCGGCCGGCTTTTGTTCTGAAGAGCTGAATCGTCCCGTATACAAACCCGGCTTCCAGGCTGTCATTCCCGAATAGGGACACCGGCAGCCGCGGTACCGGCTGACCTGGTCTCCAACTTCACCTTTGTCACTGCTAGCGAGGCAATCAGGATGAGTTCGAACAGATTCGTCGCAGCGTCGCTCGGGATGTCCGGGTTGAACATGCTGCCGAGGGTCATGATGATTGTCCCGGCAAGCATCCACCAGGAACCGGCCTTCCATGCAAGGAAGATTCCGGCGACCAGAAGCGCAGCGAGGACGATCAGGATCATGGCCGGCGGTCCGCTTGCTTCAGCCGCTGATGAGTAGCTCAGCACGCCATAGCTTTCACTTTTCTCCAGCTTGAGGCCGCTCAGCACGGTGGTGTATTCGACGACGACCGCTGCGATGGCAGCTGCCCAGAACAGCACGGCCGCCCAGCTTTTTTGTGCCCATCCGATCCCTGCCTGACGCATCGCGCCGAGCGAGAACAGGATGAGTGTAGGCGTCACAATGGCATGTAGCCAGAAGCGGGCGGCGTTCAGTCCTTCCAGAAGGGTGCTTTCACCGATCAGGCCTCCGATTGCCAGAATGCCATTGTCATAGACGAGGGCCAGCATGACGAGCAGAAGCGCACTCATCAGTGTCAGGTAACGCTGCTTTTTGACTGCCCAGATCAGCAGTCCGAGATAGGCAAGGGCAAATGCCCCGAAAATATAAGGATCCATTCCATCACTCCCGTGTCCGGATTCGGACAGTTTGTTCCACTCTTCCCTTTAGAAGGACTGACGGAAACCTTTCATTGTTATATAACAGTGGTGTGGTTGACCTTAACGGGCGCTGTCCGTTTTGGCTTTTCTCGGCCAGATAAAATACGAAAGGGAGAGGGCAACGTCGATGGCGGCCACGAGGGTCCAGACTTTCAGGATCTGCAGGAGGACCTCGGTCTGCCCGGGGTTTCCTGCAAGGTAGATCAGGAGAAACAGGTAACCCCCGCCGAGCACCCAGGCAAGCACATGCAGGAGGCTGCCCGAAAGTTCATACCGGGCATGGTCGTAGCCGTACCGCTTTGCCGGTTTGGGCCCTTTTTTCATGATGTGGTAAAGGAAACGCTCATCCGCCCACCGGATCATCCGTTTGCCGAAGGTGAGAGAGACGCCGAGGTAGATGGCGGCGATGCCATGGGCAGCCGTGGCAGTCGCATTGTTTGCGAGGATGTCGTAAGTCGTCGCAATCAGCAGCGTCAGGTCGAGCACCGGCGTCATGGCGAGCAGCAGCAGTCCCAGCCGTTTTCTTCCAAAAAGATAGCGGGTGACCAGGCCGGCGGCGATAAACACCCAGAAACCGATTTCCACGGCAATGATCAGGTAGGCGATGAGACTCATGTTTGCACTCCTTTTTTAATACATCTGTGTTATTTAGATTTTAGCATGCCGCTTTTATTTAGCACAAGTGTTTTATTTAGAAATGGATGATATACTAGAGATATGCCAAAAATCGTGAATCATGAAGAGCGGCGCGAGCAGATCGCAGAGGCCATGTGGCGGGTCATCCTGGAGAAAGGCATGGAAGGAGCGACGGTGAGGAATATTGCCGGGGAAGCAGGGCTTTCAACGGGCGCCCTGCGGCATTATTTCAAAGACCAGGATGAACTGCTGGTGTACGCGATGCGCCTGGTCAATGAGCGCGTGGAAAAACGCGCGCTGAATATCCTGCAAGAGGAACTTCCTCCCAAAGAGAAAGTGATCCGGGTACTCCTCGAGATTGTGCCGGTAGACGAAGAGCGCCGGGCGGAAATGGATGTCTGGTTCACCTTTCAGGCTCATGTCCGACACCGGAAGGACCTGGAGGGCGCGCCGGGCCATGCGCTCCGCGGTGCCGTCACCAAGCTGTTTGCCTTCCTCGGCCATGAAAAGGTGCTGAGGGAGGATCTGGACATCGAGCTCGAGGAGGAGAGGCTATATTCCATCGCCGACGGGCTTGCGCTCCATGCGTTTCTTGAACCGGAGCGGCTCGCGGCTGAGAAGGTGGAAGCGCTCATCCGGGATTCAGTCGGCCGGATCTGCAGGTAATTCCGTCGCTTGCAAAATATTCTGCCCATGATATAGTGGGTGAAAACTGAACATGAACTGCCACTGGGGGAGCCTTTAGAAAGGCTGAGACGCGCATGGGCTGCGCGGACCCTTGGAACCTGATCCGGATCATACCGGCGTAGGGAAGTGGGGCCCTCAGCTTTTTGCTGTATCCGAATGCAGATTCAGGCCGCCTTCCGCGTTGATCCGGAAGGCGGCTTTTTCATGTTCTCCAACCAGGAAAGGGGACGGAGAAGATGGGGTTTTGTGAACGGGTACGGCGAGAGTGCAACGGAATTTGGGAGGCGAGCTTCCGGCATCCGTTTGTCGAGTCATTGGCGGACGGAACACTCGAAGAGGACGTCTTCCGCTTTTATGTGCTGCAGGATGCGTATTACCTGTCACATTTTGCAAAAGTCCAGGCGCTTGGCGCGGTGAAGGCGAAGGACTTGCTGACGACACAAAGTTTCGCGAAGCATGCCGAAGCAACATGTACCGCGGAACTGGCGCTTCATGAGGAATTCTTCACGATGCTTGGTGTAACGCCTGAAGAGCATGCGGCGTTCCGGCCAGCGCCGACCGCCTACGCCTACACGTCACATATGTACCGGGCGGCAATCGAGGGGGACCTTGCCGATGTTCTCGCGGCGCTGCTTCCATGCTATTGGCTGTACTGGGAGATCGGCGAACGGCTGAAGGGCGCCGAGCTGGGGCACCCGATCTACGATAAGTGGATCGAGACTTATGGCTCTGAATGGTTCTGCGGGCTGGTGAACGAACAGATCGGCAGGATGAACCGGCTGGCGGAAGGACTGCCGGGAGAGCGGGTCCTGGAGCTTGCGGAGCGCTTCCGGAAGAGCAGCATCTATGAGCTTAATTTCTGGGAGATGGCCTGGACGAAAGAACAGTGGGAAACGTTAGAAAAGGAGGGCGTCCGATGAGTCATCTGCTGTCGGAACTGCGTGAAAGACGGCCGCTTGTCCACTGTATGACGAACATCGTCGTCGCGAACTTCCAGGCAAACGGGCTGCTTGCACTTGGTGCCTCTCCGGTTATGGCGGATGCACCGGAGGAAGTTGAAGAAATGGCAAGCGCCGCTTCCTGCACGGTGCTGAATATCGGCACGCTTCATCAGGAGTCGCTTGAGACGATGGAAATGGCAGGCAAGGCGGCGAACAGTGCGGGAACTCCCGTGATTTTGGACCCTGTCGGTGCTGGCGCAACCCGGTTCAGAAGGAAGGCTGTCAGCCGGCTTCTGGGGTCGGTGGATGTCGCGCTGATCCGGTGCAACGCAGGTGAACTTGCTGCAATTGCGGGAGTGGACTGGAAGGCGTCCGGTGTGGACGCGGGAGAAGGTGAAATGAACGTGGAGGCTGTTGCTGCGCAGGTGGCACGGCAGCACGGATGTCTCGTCGCGGTGACGGGGGAAACGGACGTGCTGACGGACGGGGAGCGGGCTTTGCGCATCAGCGGCGGACATCCGGTCATGAGCCGGATCACCGGTGCCGGCTGCTTGCTGAGTGCGGTTTGCGGGGCTTTCCTCAGTGCCGGCAAAGAAGATCCGTTCCGCTCTGCAGCTGTGGCACTCACCTTCTACAAGTCGGCGGGAGAGCGGGCGGCTGAGGTTTCAGAGCTGCCGGGAAGCTTTCTTCAGGCATTTATCGACCAACTGGCACTTCTTTCAGACGGGGACTTTGCGGTTCCGGAGCTTGTTAAGGAGGTGCGCGCATGACGGGGGTGGCACTAACAATTGCCGGATCGGATTCGGGCGGCGGTGCCGGAATCCAGGCGGACGTGAAAACTTTCCAGGAACTTGGTGTGTTCGGTACATCCGCGCTCACCGCAGTCACCGCGCAGAATACGCTTGGTGTTCACGGCGTCTGGCCGCTCGGCCCGGATGCGGTACGGGCACAGATGGAGGCTGTGTTTGCCGACTTTGATGTCTCGGCTGTAAAAACCGGCATGCTGTTTTCTGCGGAGATCATCGGAGAAGTCACTGCCGGCCTTGCCGCGGCAGGAAGCCCGGTGCTCGTCGTGGACCCGGTCATGATCGCAAAGGGCGGCGCGCATCTGCTCCGGGAAGAGGCCGTGGAGGCGATGCGGGAGAAGATCCTGCCGATGGCCACGGTCATCACGCCCAACATCCCGGAAGCGGAAGTGCTTGCCGGGATGACGATCCGGAATCAACAAGACATGGAAGAAGCCGGCCGCCGGCTGATTGCACTCGGCTCGCGGGCTGTGGTGGTAAAGGGCGGCCATCTTGAGGGAGAAGAGCGGGCTTGCGATCTGTTCATGGATGGCAGCGGTGAGCGGTTCTGGCTGTCGGCGGAGCGGATCCGGACGAATGACACCCACGGCACGGGGTGCACATTCTCTGCGGCGCTTACCGCCTTTCTTGCAGCCGGGGACCCGCTTGGAAAAGCTGTTGTGGGAGCCAAGCGGTTCATCCACGCGGCGATCTCCGACGGCCTCGGTCTCGGTGCCGGCCATGGCCCGACCAACCACTGGGCCTACCACCGGGCGGGCAACGCCCTGAAGGGAGAGGTGCTCGTTGATACGTGATAAGCTTGGCGTTTATTTCATCATGGGCAGCCGGAATGCCGGCTCGCGCGATCCACTTGAGGTGCTGGAGGCAGCGCTGAGGGGCGGCATCACCTGTTTCCAGCTTAGGGAAAAGGGGCCCGGTGCGCTTGAGGGAAGCGAGCTGCGCGCGTTCGGTAAGGCTTGCCGGGATCTTTGCCGTGCTCACGGTGTCCCGTTTATCGTGAACGATGATGTCGGTCTTGCGCTCGAGCTTGAGGCGGACGGAGTCCATATCGGGCAGGAGGACGGAGACGCAAGGGAAGTGCGCAGGCAGATCGGCAACAGGATCCTCGGCGTATCGGCACACAATTTGAATGAAGTCAGAGAAGCTGCTGCCGCGGGTGCGGACTATGTCGGCATCGGCCCGGTCTACGGGACAACGTCCAAGCCGGACGCCCGCCCTGTATGCGGCACACAGCCGCTCCGGGAGGCGGCTGAGGCATTCCCCGGGCTTCCCTCAGTCGGCATCGGCGGCATCACCGCAGACAATGCCTGGCCAGTCATCACAGCGGGTGCAGCCGGTGTCTCCCTTATCACGGCAATTTCCCTGGCGGCCGACCCGGAGCGTGCAGTCCGTGGCATTCGGCAGACGGTTGAAGAAGCGTTTGAGCGGAAGGGGCGTGTCTTCAAATGAAATGGAATACAAAGACACTTGTTCTCATGACCATGTTCACGGCCATTGCGGTCGCAGGCTCGGTGTTTGTATCCTTCCCGGCGGGCGTGGCACGGGCCTATCCGGTCCAGCACGCGGTAAATGTCATCGCGGCCGTCTCGCTCGGTCCGGGCCCGGCCGTCGTAATCGCGTTTCTGACGGCGCTAATCCGGATCCTTACCGGGACCGGTTCGCTGCTCGCTTTCCCGGGTGGCATGATCGGTGCCCTCCTGGCAGGCTGGCTGTACCGGAAGACGGGCAGGGCGTGGACGGCATCCGCCGGCGAAATGGCCGGAACGGGTGTTATCGCCTCGCTGCTCGCAGCACCTTATGCCAATCTTCTGATGGGCGCATCGGCCGGTGTTCTCTTTTTCCTTCCGGCTTTCCTCGTCTCGAGCATCAGCGGTGCGCTGATCGGCCTGGCCATCGCGATGCGCCTGGAGTCGGCGGGCCGGCTGCCCGTGATCGGGGAGCGCTCATAGAAGGACGACAAGCGCTCATAGGAACTGAGTAAGCGCTCATAGAATGGCCGGGAACGCTCATAGAATCCGGGCAGGCGCTCATAGAATGATGCGGGAGCCCGGCGGACAGGCGGTGGTTACCATTAGGCTTCACCCACCTTCTGTTAGCCCTAATAGTAGCTCGATAAAAGGCGGAGGCAGCATGCCTCCGCCTTGCTTTAACTGCTTATTGACCACACTGGTCAACATGCATATACTGGTATTGACCAGTGTGGTCAATGGCCAACTGCAGAGCGGGGTGAAACGATGAAAGAAGCGTTCAGGCGCCTGGAGAGCGAACGGCAGGACGAAATTCTAAAGGCTGCCATGCGTGAGTTTGCGCAAAACGGATTCGATAAAGCGTCGACAAACCGGATCGTCAAGGATGCCGGCATGAGCAAGGGAATGCTCTATTACTACTTTGAGAACAAGGAAGATCTGTTCCGGGATTGTATCGGTTATGCACTGGACCATATGGAACAGAGCCTGGAGGACTGGATCGGTACGGAGCGGGAGGGATTCATCGAGCGGATGGCCCGCATCGCCGAGGCGAAGCGACGATATTTCACGGAGAACCCTGAGGTTTCCGAATTTGTGGCGGTGATTTTCCTGTCGCCGGATGTGCCCGCGCCCTTCAAGGAGAGGCTGGAGTCGCTCGGTGAGGAAGGGAAGCGGAAGATGTTCGACGGGCTTGATCTGTCACGGTTCCGCAGTGACCTGCCGGCGGAAACGCTCATGAGGCTCGTCCAGTGGACGTTCGACGGCTATGCGCGTGAGACTGAGGAGCGGATGAAGGCGGAAGGGATGGATTTTGCAGACCTTGACCGTTACTGGGATGAATTCAGCGGCTATCTGGATGCGATGAAGACGATCTATTACAGGGGGGACCGGTCATGAGCGTGCTGGAACTAAAGGGGATCACGAAGCGGTTCGGGAAGTTCACCGCGGTGGAAGAGGTATCATTCGAAATCCGGGAAGGGGAAGTGTTCGGGTTCATCGGGCCGAACGGCGCCGGCAAATCGACGACAATCCGGGCCATTATCGGCGCGATCAGCCCGACGTCGGGGGAAGTACGAATTCATGGAAAGCCGGTTGCCGTGCAGCCGGACTACCGGAAGTACATCGCCTACGTTCCCGGCGATGTCCAGCTCTGGCCGAACCTGACCGGCGGAGAAGTCATTCGTTTTTTCATGAAGATGAGCGGAAATGCTGATACGGAAAAGATGGAAGCGCTGATCCGGGAGTTCCGGCTCGATCCAAAAAAGAAATGCAAGACCTATTCAAAGGGGAACCGGCAGAAAGTCGCATTGATCTCGGCATTCCTGTCCGATGCAGACCTGCTCATTTTCGACGAGCCGACAACCGGGCTCGACCCGCTCATGGAGCGGACGTTCCACCGCCAGGTGCTCGCAGCCAAATCGGAGGGCAAAAGCATCCTCCTCAGCAGCCATATTCTCTCGGAAGTCGAGAAGCTGGCCGACCGGATCGCCATCATCCGTGAAGGGAAAATCATCGAGACCGGCCGGTTCAGCGAACTCAAGCACATCACGCGCGTGCACTACCGGGTCCGGACGCCGGATGATCTGGCGGAGGTCGGACGCATGAAGGGGGTGCATGAGTTCAGGCAGGAAGGCCCTGAAGCAGAGTTTCTTGTTGACGCGGACAGGGTGAAAGGAGTACTCGGTGTGCTGAGGGGCTACGAATTGGATAGCCTCGAGACACTGCCTCCGAAGCTCGAGGATATTTTCATGCGCTATTACGACACCGGGAGCGGTGCGTCATGAGGCACTATTTCCGCCTTTCCATGAAAGACACCCGGTTCCGGATTTTCTGGTGGATCTTCGGCATCGCTTCACTCACGCTCATGATGCCGCCTGCGTTCCATGGGCTCTATCCGACCCAGGGGGACCGGGACGTACTGAAGGCGACGATGGAAAATCCGGCTGTCATCGCCATGACAGGACCGATCCAGGAAGGCGACTACACACTCGGCGTCATGTTCTCGCATGAGATGGCGGTATTCATGGCAATTGTCATCGGCCTGTTCAATATCATGATTGCGAACTCGCTGAGCCGCCGAAAAGAGGACGATGGTCTGCTTGAAGTGGTGCTGTCCAAAAACATCACACGTGGCGGTGTTTTTTCGGCGCAGGTTTTACTCGGCCTCCTGATGAACGCCATCCTCGCGCTTGTGCTGTTTGCTGGCCTCCAGTCGTTCGGCTATGAATCGATGGAGACCGCGGACAACTTCCTGTATGCTGCCCAGACATTCGGCTTCGGCCTGTTTTTCTACGGCCTGACATTGCTGATTGCACAGTTGCTGCCATCAGCGGACTGGGCGTTCGGCATCATGCTGGCCGTGCTGCTCCTCGGCTATGCGTACCGCGCTGCGACTGATGTGGCGGCTCCCGATCTTTCCGTCATCTCGCCCTACAACTGGATCAGCAGGCTTTCGCTGTACAGCGAAAATGAGGTTGTCTGGCTTGTCCCGTTTTTCCTGGGACCGGTCTTTCTGATTGCCGCCTGGCTGCTGTTCAGAAATCGGGACCTCGGGGATTCGGTCATCAGGCTGCAGGTGAACCGCCGCATCCGGAACATCGGAAGCCATCTGCGCCTGGCATTTACCCTGAGCCGGACACTCATCATCAGCTGGCTTGCCGGATTACTGCTGCTCGGCGCAAGCTACGGCTCCGTCCTCGGTGATCTGGAATCGTTCATCGGCGACAATGAGATGCTCCGCCAGATGGCCGGAGAGGGAGGAAGCGGCCTGACCGTCCAATTTGTCGGGACGCTCATGGTGATCGTCACCATTATCGGACTCGTACCGCCGCTGATGGTGATGGGAAAGCTCCTGAAAGAAGAGCGCCGCTCTCATCTAGAAATCCTCGGCACACTGAACATCAGCCGCTTGAGAATGATGGGAGATTACATGATCCTCGCATTGGCGACAGGGGCGCTGTCTCTGTTCCTCGCAAATGCCGGAATGTATGCGGCCAGTCTCGGAGTGGAGGGTATCGGGCTCACATTCCGTGATTACACAGTGAGCACGCTCAATTACATTCCCGCGGTCATGCTGTTTACCGGGCTGTCCGCCTTCCTGATCGGCCTCCATCACCGTCTTCACGTGATTGTCTGGCTGTATCTGTTTTACAACTTCTTGGTCTGCTATCTCGGCCAGCTGTTGGGCCTGGACGACATCTACCGGATCCTGACGCCATTTTATTACCTCAATGAAACACCGAACGAAGCCGTCAATCTGACGGCCTGCCTGGCTGTCGGGGGCGTCGGATTGCTGCTGATGGCACTTGGGCATCTGCTGTTCAGGAAAAGGGATCTTTCATAAGCGGGAGCATTTCCCGGGAAAACATTGATAGACCCGACATGTGGTTTAAAAGCGGAGGCGCTTGGCCTCCGCTTTTGGTCATTCAATTAAATGATCCATGTGCATTGCTGTTCAGTCTTTTATTGTGTGTACAGGTTCGCTACGCTGTGTTCAGGAGGGGATATGTATGAAAGGACTGCCGGCAGGAAAGGTGTTTCTCGTTGCCCATGACGACAGATGGAAAGAATCATTCCGGGAAGAGGCGGCTTTGCTCCGGCAATTGCTCGGCGAGCAGATTGTTGCGTTTGAGCACATCGGAAGCACGGCAGTGACGGGCCTGAAAGCCAAGCCACTAGTAGACCTGCTCGTTGGGCTGGACGAATTGGCTCAATACGACAGGTTCGACTTTAAGTCGCTCGGAGCCCATGGCTTTTACCGGCTGCGGAACGAGCCGATTGAAGGAAAGGAGATTATGGCGAAATTCCGGCAGCTCGACCCGCCGGTCAAGACCCATGTCGTGCACATTGTTGATCACGGTGGTGACTGGTGGAAAAAACATATCCTGTTCCGGGACCGGCTTCGGGAAAATCCGGAGATTTCTGGAGACTATGAGCGGCTGAAGCTTGAACTGGCAGATCGGTATCCCGGTGACGAGCGTGCCTATGCCGATGGGAAATTGGAATTCGTCGAACGGGTAATTGCAGGGAACTAAAAAACCCCGCACGAGGCGGGGGGGAATCACCTTTCCGGGTCCTGCGGTCCTTCGGGAAACAGGAACCAGGAGAGGACGCCGCTCAGGAGGGCAGCGCCAATTGTGATATACATGCGGTGTGTTCCGGGTATGTCCTGGAATTCCTTATTCAGATACCACCAGGCCAGACCGGCGACGATGAGCATGATGGGAATGGCAAATTTAAGTGCTCGTTTCAATCGGAGTCATCCTTTGTGTGTTGTTGACCCGATTTTACCACAACGGATCAGTAGCGGCCGCCCGGGAAGGATCCTGGTCCCCCAAAGCCTGGTCCGCCAAAGCCTGGTCCGCCAAAGCCGGGACCGGAAGAATCTGCCCAGATTTCGCGGCCTGGGACCGTTCTTTGGGACTCGGTGAAGTAGTGGCGCGGTACGTTCACGACGTTCTGCCGGTTGACGTTGACAATCGGATGGATGACCGGCACTTCGCACTTTTTGAAGGTGTCATGGAACCGGTACATCGGCGGGCAGACGATCGGTTGCCTGACACACCTGTGGCAACTGCAGCCGTGACCATGGTGATGGTGATGCATGTGTCGCATCATGGTAAGCACCTCCTCTCTCTTCTTATTACATGCATGACTGGCGGAGGCGGATGGACACTCGTCACGTCCCGGTCCTGTTTTGCCGCATGGCG
Source organism: Bhargavaea cecembensis (assembly GCF_001619585.1). Taxonomy (GTDB): domain Bacteria; phylum Bacillota; class Bacilli; order Bacillales_A; family Planococcaceae; genus Bhargavaea; species Bhargavaea cecembensis_A. The sequence continues at coordinate 428,452 of NZ_LQNT01000011.1, read as the reverse complement.
GACGGGGAATACTTGAAGGAGAATCAAGACAGTCCGGAAGGAGGCATTCCGAAATGAAGAAAGAACGTGTTGTGCTGTTCGACGGAACCTGCAATTTCTGTGACAAAAGTGTTCAATTCATCATCAAGCGGGATCCTGTCGGGCACTTCAGTTACGCATCGCTCCAGAGTGATGTCGGCCAGGAATTGAGGGAAAAGCACAAGATTCCGGAAGATGTCGACTCGATGGTCCTGATCGAAGGAGACAAGGCGTACACCAAGTCCACTGCTGCCCTTCATATTGCGAAAAAACTCGACGGCCTCTGGCATTTGGCTTTCCTCTTCATCATCGTGCCAAAACCGATCCGTGACCGCGCCTACGACTATGTCGCGGAAAACCGTTTCAAGTGGTTCGGCAAAAAAACCGAAGAAGAGGCCTGCAGGCTGCCGCCCCGGAACATCCGGGAACGCTTCCTCGCATAATGACCGCGGAATTCCGCGGTTTTTTTATGGCTGTTATCCCGGGAAATTGTCGATTCCGCGTTTATTTCCCGGGAAATGTGTTGTTTTTTGAAATTATTTCCCGAAATAAAGAAGGCCGCCCTCACAGGCGGCCTTCGTCATTATTCGAAATTCGATGCAATCCAGTGCTGGTAGGCAATCACTTCCGACATGTGGGCGAGGCCTTTTGACGCCGCGCGGTGAATCGGCACCCAGCCATCCCCTTTGTCGAGATAGACCTCGTGATGGGGCGCCTGGTCATGGAAGCCCGTCACATGGAACGTGCCGTGCCGGCGCAGGATGGCATGGACTTCATAATCGATCAGCGGGGCAGGCGTAATCGGGTTTCCGACCGAATGCTTCAGCAGGAAGCCGAACTCTCTGCCGTCATGCTCAAGCGGCTCGATTGTAAAGTCTTCGATCGAGGCGGTGCCTTCCTCGCGTTTTCGGCCTGACAGCCCGTAGGCGACCGTCTTGCCGGCTTCTTTCCGGAAGACGAGCGGGTAGCCCGGATCCTTATAGGAGAGGGTCACATCCCCGCGCGTGCGGAACGACTCGCCCTCGGGATCGAAGTCGCGGCCGTCCCCCTTGAACGTCCGGTTCGGGGAGAGTACGTTCGGGTTATTGATGAATTTCTCCTCGAGGAAAGTCGTATAGCGCATCCGCCAGCGCTGGACCGGCTCAGGCTCCCGCCATTCTTCCGCCGGCAGGAGCAGCTTCGATGGTTTTCCGATCACTTTGGTGATCCAGAACTCTTCCATGACGTCTTCCTGTGTGCTCGATTCCGGATTGAACTTTCCGGCAATGCGGCCGAGAATCGATTTGCCGGCACTCATCGGTTCATCCGCCTTGCGTGCCGGGCGGCTTGTCCGGATCATATAGTAGGTCTGCTCGTCCGGCACTTCCCGGTCGATAAAATAGCAGTCCTCGGTTTCTGTCAGGAGTTCCCCGTTTTTGAAGACGGCGTAGGTCTTGGCTTTCGGGACTTTCTCCCAAGAGAGGGCTACTTGCGATTTGGCGACAATTGTCGTGAAAACAAGGTAGCGGAGCGGGTTGTAGGCATCTTTTTCCGCCTTCAGTGCGGAGGTCTGCATCATGATGACGTCCTCGGTCCGACCGTTGCGGATCCGTTCGACCGAGTAGTGATACATTTTGCCGTCTTTCACGTACTCATCGGTAAAATCGCACACCGGTCCTTCCTGACGAAGTTCGCCTTCCTTATAAACGCGGTATTCATCGCCCGTATCGTCCCATTCAAAGGTGATCACACCTGGGCGGTGCGTCACCGAGCGAATTTCAAACTTCTCCGGTTCCAATTGGCTCACTCCTTTTCGAGACAGCTGGTCTGTTGTTCCGAGTATCGGGAGTCTCTCTTCTGTGTATACCCGAAAAAGCGGCAGGATACTGCATGGAGTTTCTCATTGAATCGGGTACTATGAAGATGGAGGTGATGAGTTGATCTTGAAGAATCGGGCGAGGCCCGGAATCGAAGAGGTGTGTGACGCCGGACTGCGCAGGCTCAGGCCGGGCCATCCGCTTGCCGGCAAGCTGGAGGAACGCCGGAAACAGGCCGAGGCAGGCTTCGGTGGAGAAGCGCGGGTCGACATGGTGCTCCGGGAGTACCGCCATCCTGAGCCGATCCGGGTTTTCGCGGATCTTGGGCTCGCCTGCGGTTCCAGGTTTCAGCTGGACGCACTTTTGCTTACCCGTTCGTGGGCATGCCTTTTTGAAGTCAAAAACATCTCCGGTCGCTCCGTGATCAGGGACATCCCCCCTCAACTGGTCCGGATCACAAAGGACGGCCGCGAAGAAGCGCTCGGCAGCCCATTTGCCCAGCTGGACAGCCACCTCATGCTGTTCAGGGACTGGCTGCATGAGCACAACACCCCCATTCCTGTATACGGCGCTGTCGTCTTCGCTTACCCGAGCCAGATGGTCGAGGCGGCAGCCGCTCCACACCCCATTCTCTTCCCGAACAGTATTCCGTTTTTCTTGCGCAATCTGCCTGCAAAGCCTTTGCTGGATGAACATGAATTGGACGGGCTCGCCCGGCAAGTGCTCGCTGCACATGAACCCTATATCCAGCGGCCGCTCTGCACGATGTATCCTCAGGTGACCGCCCATGATATCCGGACCGGTATCATATGCCCGGGCTGCGGTGACATCGGCATGCACTGGCTCAATCGGGCATGGCATTGCCGTTGCGGATGCATCTCCCGCTCCGCACATAATGAAGCACTTCAGGATTGGTTCCACATTTTCGGCGGTGAACTCACGAATGAGGAATGCCGGAGGTTTCTTGGAGTGGAGGACCGGCATGCGGCCAGAAGAATGATGAAAAGTGCCGGGCTGATTGAAAAAGGAAAAGGCCGTTGGAAAACATATTCTCAATGATGAAGCTTGGAGCACTCCTGGAGGGTGCTCTTTTTGGTGAGCGCGCATAGAAGTTCTGCAAGCGCGCATAGAAACCGAATAACCGCGCATAGAACACTCGCGAGCGCGCATAGAACGCCGTGAACCGCGCATAGGATTCTATGCGCGGTCGTCCTGCGCTCCGCCGCCCCCACAAATCAAGGATAGGCCCGCGCTCACCCGCAACATGAAACCATTCGCCCCTTTCCACCGTAGAATGACTATATCCTTCAAAAAGAGAGGGTTTTCCTCATGCTGAATTTATTGTTGTTTTCTGTGATTGCGGGTCTGGTGCTGGCGCTTCTTGCCGTGCCGTTCCGGGCGACCCGTGATGTGAAAAAGGATGGCCACAAAGTGATGGAGCAGGTCAACACTGTACCGCTCCTGATCGGGTCCGCCGCCGTTTTCTCAATCCTCATATTTGCTGTCTACTATTTCCTTAATCTTGACCGCAACTGGACATCGCTCTGGCCGGCGGTTGTCATCGCGGCGGTGATTGGTGCTGCGTCAGCCGCAAGGGGAATGGAGCGCAAGGCGCGGACCATCCTGTCGCTTGCCGCGCTGGTGTTCGCGGCGTATATCCTAGCCGCGCCGCTCTTTAACGCCAATGACAAATACAAGGCGGTTGAGATGGAAGAGCAGGTTGAGATCAGCGCGTTCGATGAAACGAAGACGCCGGCAAGCGTGCCGCCCAAGTTTGCCCGCAACAAAATGAAAAAGGCATTCGGCCAGGTGCCGAACACGAGCTACTATGAACTCGGGGAGCTGCAGATCCAGAAAGTCGGGGGCGAGTTCGTCTACATCGCACCGGTCGAGTTTGCCGGATTCTTCAAGTGGATCAACGGCGATACGACGCCGGGCTACTTTACGATGAGCGCGACCGACTCAGCCGACAATCCGAAGTTCGTGAAGTCCGAGATGGCCTACACGCCGTCTTCGTACTTCCATAAGAATGTCGGGCGCCATATGCGCATGGCGGAGCCGGGCCTCATCTTCTACGGAGATGCCCAGCTGGAGATCGACGACGACGGCAAGCCGCACTATATCCGATCGTACGGGGAGTTCATCACCGCACGGAACGGCTTTGACGTGAAGGGGATCGTCACCGTCGATCCCGCAACCGGGAAGACGCAGCGCTACGCAACAGGGGACGTGCCGGAGTTTATCGACGGTGCCGTATCGCCTGAGGCCGTCAGCCTGGCAAACAGCTACTACGGAAAATATGTCCATGGTTTCTGGAACTCGCTGTTCGGCAAGAAAGATGTGAAGCTGCCGTCCGACGAAGGGACCGAGGCCAACGTAAGCCCGGTGTTCGACGAGACCGGCCGTATGTATTACTTCACCGACTTCACGAGCCCGAAAGAAGGGGTCGACTCGATGCTTGGCTATGCGCTCACCGATGCACGGACGGGTGAGGCGACTTACTACACGGGCAATCTTGAAGAGTCATACATGGACTCGCAGGGAACGCTTCAAATCATTGAGAAGAAATTTATCGAGAAAAAATGGTCCGGCGAGATGCCGGTGCTGTACAACTTCTACGGCGAGGCCAGCTGGCTGACGCCGGTGCTCGACCAGAACGGCTTCCTGCAGAATTACTTCATCGTCTCGGCGGCGAATCCCGAGATATCCGTATTCGCAGGTACGCCGAACGAAGCCCTCAAGCTGTACAAGACGGCGCTCCAGCGCGGCGGCTCGACCGTGGACGGATCTTCCGGGGCGGAAGAGGCCAAAGCGGCAGTCACCGTCCAGCGCGTTTATAAGGAGCGCGCGGGTGATTTCACGCTCGTGTCGGTCCTGGCAGAAGACGGGCGGAGCTTCCTCGCATCAACGGAGACGGTGCCGCTCGCAGTTTATATCCGGGAAGGCGACCAATTGGACATCACCTATCTTGAAACCGGCGAACTGTTCCTGCCGGTGAAAGAAATGACGAACACAACCATCGGACAATAAGAAAAGCCCTCCGCGCGCTGCGGAGGGCTTGCTATATTATGCGGAGACCGTGAACGGCTCCAGGATATCTTCTTTCTGACGCTCTTCTTCATGGAAGTTGAACACTTCATCGGTATGCTCGTAGGAGTCACCGTAGAAATCTTCGTCTTTGTACGTGTGGATCTCCTCATACGTTCTGCGCATATGATCGTAGATGGCCTGCTCGACCGATTCTTCACCTTCATGGTTCGGGGCCCAGTAGAGAATCTCCAGGTCGGTCTTCTCGCCAGTCGCCAGCGACCGGCGGCTATAGCCGATGCGGCGGGCGTGGGCAAACCCGTTGCGGGCATAAAACTTCAGCCGCTTGGCGGTGTCGGTGTCCTCATAGTCGACAGGCTCGACTTCGAGAATGATCGGTTTCTTTTTGGCTTTCAGTTTTTCGATCAGCTTGCCGCCAAGCCCCTGTCCGCGAGATTTCGACGAAACGAACAGATAATCGACAAAGAGAAACTCGTCGAATTCTGCATACATCAACACGTGGTACGGACCCTCATCCTTGCCGTACACGCCTTCCTTTTCTTTCAGGAGTGTTTCCATATGATCCTTGGACTTCATTTCTTCCACGGGGAAATATTCGTTGAGCTTGTCGTACCAGTTCAAATTGAACCGCCTCCGGTATGTTTGGTTTCATCCGGGGTTTTTGTTTGGGGGGAGTTCAAATGAGGAAAAAAACAGATGAGAAAAAAACCTCGCACGTTCCGGCGGACATGCCGGCAAACCTGCGTTGGGAATAACGCAGTCCACATCCCTTTCTATACCCGGTCCAAAACAGGATAAACCTCTTTTATTAAAAAAGTATTTTCATCCTGCAAAAAATCAGGCTCTATCCTGCGCAAAATCTTTGCGGGTGCATGTATAACATCGTATAATTAAGTCAAAGATAGTCAAAGTCAACTGAGTCTATGTGTCCTGGAAAGAGGTGAAACCATGAGGAACATCTCCGACATCATTGAAGGATATCTCAAGTCGATTCTCGAAAAGGAACAGGACGGGATGGCGGAGATCAAGCGGAGTGAAGTCGCGGAGAAATTCCAGTGCGTTCCTTCGCAGATCAACTATGTCATCAAGACCCGGTTCACGACGGAACGCGGCTACATGGTTGAGAGTAAGCGGGGCGGCGGGGGGTACATCCGCATCGTCCGGGTCCGGCCGCACAGCCGGATCGACCTGATCGAGCAGATTGTCGAGGGGCTGGACGGCGGCTCCACCCAGGCGATGGCCGAGGACATCATCCGGCGCCTTATCGATGAGGATGTCCTCACGGAGCGCGAGGCAAACATGATGCATGCCGCCGTGCACCGTATGACGCTCATGTCGCAGCTTCCGGAACGGGATCTGCTCCGCTCCCGGATCATGCAGGCAATGCTCAGCGCGTTAAAATATGAGGCGGCAGGCGGCGAGGCGAAAAACCAGGGCGGCTCCGCCGAAGGATGAGGCAAATGACCCCGGCCGGCACCCGCATGCCGGCCGCTGAAAGAGGTGTGTTCGTTGATCTGTGATAACTGCCATGAACGGCCTGCTTCGGTCGTCGTGACCCAGAGCAAAAACGGAAAAACCGAGGAGCGGCATCTGTGCGACGTCTGCGCGGCGCACTTCCAGCCGTTCCAGGGGGACTTCGGGGGGGACCCGCTCGGCATCCAGCAATTTCTCCAGAACTGGTTTGCCGGCCCGGGTGCGTTTCAGAATACAGCGCAGCCCCAGGTCAACAGCGGCCCCGAATGCCCGAACTGCGGTCTGACGTTCCGCCGCTTTATCGAGCGCGGGAAGTTCGGCTGTGCAGAATGCTACGGAGCCTTCCGCAAGGAACTGCCCGAAGTGTTCAATAAGGTCCAGGGAGGCCACACGAAGCATGAGGGCAAGGTGCCTGCCACCTACAGCGGGCGCATCGCCGCCGAACGGAAGATCAAGGACCTGAGGCGACAGATGAAGGAAGCCATCAACCAGGAAGAATTCGAGCGGGCTGCGCAGCTCCGGGATGAAGTAAGGGAATTGGAGCGCAGTCTGGAGGAAGGGGGCGGACAGGATGTCGTCGATTGAAAGCTTCCTTAAAAATGCGGTCACCCCTTGGATGGGGCCGAAGGGCGAGTACTCGAATATCGTCATGTCGACGCGCGTCCGGCTTGCACGTAACCTGAAGGGTTCCCGTTTCCCGCTTGATTTCAGCCGGGAGGAGGCGGGAGAGGTCGAACAAAAAGTCGCCGCCGCACTCGAGGGCATGGAGGACTTTTCTCATATCCAGATGGAAACTGTGCCGGCGATCCAGCGGCAGGCGCTTGTCGAGAAGCATCTGATCAGCCCTCAGCTGGCGGACCCGGAGCGGCCCGGCTCGGTGATTCTCTCCGGTGACGAGTCGGTGTCGATCATGGTGAACGAGGAGGATCATATCCGGATCCAGGTGATCTACCCGGGCCTTCACCTCATGGAAGCGTTCGACCGTGCAAACGACATCGACAACCGGCTTGAAGAGTCCCTGCCGTACGCGTTTGATGGGGACTTCGGCTATATCACAAGCTGCCCGACAAATACGGGCACGGGATTGCGCGCATCGGTCATGCTGCACTTGCCTGCGCTTTCCATCACGAGCAACATGGCGCGCATCACCCAGGCGGTCGCCCGGCTCGGCATGACGGTACGCGGCAGCTACGGCGAAGGATCCGATGCGCTCGGCAACGTCTATCAGGTGTCGAACCAGATCACGCTCGGGAAGTCGGAGCGGGACATCCTGATGGACCTGCGCGATCTGACGGAACGGCTGATCGAGCAGGAGGAACGGGCGCGCCGCGCGCTCCGGGAGCATTCGCAGATGAAGCTGGAGGACCGCATCTGGCGGTCGTTCGGAATTCTGACGAACGCCCGCGTGCTAGCGACCGATGAAGCGGCAAACCGGCTTTCCGACCTCCGGCTCGGCATCGACATGGGCATTATCCCCGATGTCGATGTATCCGTCCTGAACGAGCTCATGATCTTTATGCAGCCGGCTTTTCTCCAGCAGTATGCGGGAGAGACGCTCCAGCCCGGCGAGCGCGACGTCTTCCGGGCGAAGCTGATCCGCGAACGGATCGGCATGGGCCGCCAGTCCGGCGGCGGAGAAGACTGATCAGCAGGATGGAAAGTGTTCCGCGAGCATATGTTTTGTACGGGGAAGTACTCCCGTTTATAATGGTCAAAGAAGGTCAAATAAGACCTTCCCAAAAGAGTTATGGCGGTTCTTCCGTTTCCGGTTTGACTCCGGAGTGTTTAGGGGAACCTTCTATCATATAACAAGAATCAAAGTTCATCAGGATCTGCATAAATGATCATTATGAGAAGAGAGGGATTGTGTATGATGTTCAACCGCTTTACGCAACGCTCACAAAAAGTTCTCCAGCTTGCGCAGGAAGAAGCCATCCGGATGCGCCATGATGCCATCGGGACCGAACATATTCTTCTGGGCCTTATCCGAGAAGGCGGCGGCATCGCAGCAAAAGCGCTTGAGGCGATCGGAGTTAATTTCGAGACGATCGAAGAAGGCGTCGAAAAGCTGGTCGGCACCGGCGACCGCGAAGTCGGCCCGATCATCCACTATACGCCGCGCGCGAAAAAGGTCATCGAGCTGTCGCTGGATGAATCCCGCAAGCTCGGCCACTCCTATGTCGGCACAGAGCACCTCCTCCTCGCGCTGATCCGCGAAGGGGAAGGGGTCGCTGCACGCGTTCTCGCCAATGCCGGCGTATCCCTGAACAAGGCCCGCCAGCAGGTGCTCCAGCTGCTCGGCTCAAATGAAAATGGCCAGGGTGCCCAGGCAGGCGGCGGCAACTCGTCCGCCAGCACGCCTACGCTGGATTCCCTTGCCCGCGACCTGACCGAGATTGCGCGTGAAGGCACGCTCGACCCGGTCATCGGCCGATCCAAGGAAATCACCCGCGTGATCGAAGTCCTGTCTCGCCGGACGAAAAACAACCCGGTCCTCATCGGGGAGCCGGGTGTCGGTAAGACGGCGATCGCAGAGGGCCTCGCCCAGCAGATCGTCAACAACGAAGTTCCGGAAACACTCCGCGACAAGCGCGTCATGACACTCGACATGGGCACGGTCGTCGCCGGCACGAAATACCGCGGTGAGTTCGAGGACCGCCTGAAGAAAGTGATGGAGGAGATCCGCCAGGCAGGAAACATCATCCTCTTCATCGACGAGCTCCATACGCTGATCGGGGCCGGCGGTGCGGAAGGCGCAATCGATGCGTCGAACATCCTGAAGCCGGCGCTCGCACGCGGTGAGCTCCAGTGCATCGGTGCGACGACCCTTGATGAGTACCGCAAGTACATCGAAAAAGACGCCGCGCTTGAGCGCCGTTTCCAGCCGATCCAGGTAGACGAGCCGACGGTCGAGGATACAATCAAGATCATCCACGGCCTGAGGGACCGCTACGAGGCGCACCACCGGGTGAAGATCACGGATGAAGCCGTCGAGGCGGCAGCCAAGCTGTCTGACCGCTACATCTCCGACCGGTTCCTCCCGGACAAGGCGATTGACCTGATTGACGAGGCAGGTTCCAAAGTCCGGCTGCGCTCATTCACGACGCCGCCTGACCTGAAGGAACTCGAGCAGCAGCTCGACAGCGTCCGCTCCGAAAAGAACGCCGCGGTCCAGAGCCAGGAATTCGAAAAGGCCGCTTCGTTCCGCGATAAGGAGCAGAAGCTGAAAGAAGAGCTGGAGCGCACGAAGGAAGAATGGAAAGAAAAGCAGGGCAAGAAAGAATCCGAAGTGACGGTAGAAGACGTTGCGCAGGTCGTCTCCATGTGGACCGGTGTCCCGGTCTCGAAGATTGCGGAGACCGAGACTGCGAAGCTCCTCAACATGGAAGAAGAGCTTCATAAACGGGTCATCGGCCAGAACGAAGCGGTCGACGCGATCTCACGGGCCATCCGCCGTGCACGTGCGGGCCTCAAGGATCCGAAACGCCCGATCGGCTCGTTCATCTTCCTTGGACCGACCGGTGTCGGTAAGACGGAACTCGCCCGTGCGCTTGCCGAAGTGATGTTCGGCGACGAGGACGCGATGATCCGCATCGACATGTCGGAGTACATGGAGAAACACTCCACGTCCCGTCTTGTCGGCTCGCCTCCGGGCTACGTCGGCTTCGACGAGGGCGGCCAGCTTACAGAAAAGGTCCGCCGCAAGCCGTACTCGGTCATCCTGCTTGATGAGATCGAGAAGGCGCACCCGGACGTCTTCAACATCCTCCTCCAGGTGCTTGAGGACGGCCGCCTCACAGACTCCAAGGGCCGTACGGTCGACTTCCGAAACACCGTCGTCATCATGACGTCGAACGTCGGAGCGGAGACCCTCAAGCAGAACAAATACGTCGGATTCAACCTCCAGGACGGCAAACGGGACCACAAGGACATGAAGGACACGATGCTCGGCGAACTCAAGAAAGCCTTCCGGCCGGAATTCCTGAACCGTGTGGACGAAATGATCGTCTTCCACTCGCTGGATAAGGAAGAGCTCGGACAGATTGTCAACCTCATGGCCGACCAGCTTGTCAAGCGCCTGGCCGAACAGGATATCGAGCTTGTCATCACGGAGGCTGCGAAGGAACGGATCGCCGATGAAGGGTACGACCCTGAATATGGTGCCCGCCCGCTCCGCCGCGCACTCCAGAAGAACGTCGAGGACCGCCTGTCCGAAGAACTGCTTAAAGGCGAAATGCTCGCCGGCCAAAAAGTCGTGTTTGACGTCGACGAAGACGGCAAGTACACGGTCCGCACCGGAGAGCCCGCAACTGCAGGAAGCGCGAAAGAATGATATAATCTGGCTATCAAACAAATGGTTGAGACATCCCGCCCGCATCCGCGGCGGGATGTCTTTTCCGTGCCTGGAGGTACAAATGGCGAAAAAGAAAACGAAGTTCATGTGCCGGGATTGCGGATACGAATCACCGAAGTGGATGGGCCGCTGCCCTGGCTGCGGCGAATGGAACACGATGGATGAGGAAGTGGCGATTGTCGGGAAAGCCGCACGGAGCGGTGCTTTCCGCACCGGGACGGGTTCCGCCAGCAAGGCGTCCCCGATCACATCGGTCGAGACGCAGGAAGAGCCCCGAGTCGAGACGGCTTTCGGGGAGCTGAACCGCGTGCTCGGCGGCGGCGTGGTCCCGGGCTCCCTCGTCCTGATCGGCGGCGATCCGGGGATCGGCAAATCGACGCTCCTGCTGCAAGTGTCTTCGCTTCTCGCCGAGAAGGGCCGGCGCGTCCTTTATATCTCCGGCGAGGAATCGGTGCGGCAGACCAAACTCAGGGCAGAGCGGATCGGCGTCACCTCCCCGGAACTCTATATCTATTCCGAGACCGACATGGAGCATATCCGCCAGTCCATCGAGGAACTGAAGCCGCAGTTTGTCATCGTCGACTCCATCCAGACAGTGCACCATCCGGACGTCACATCCGCACCGGGCAGTGTTTCTCAGGTGCGCGAGTGTACCGCTGATCTCATGCGGATCGCGAAAACGACCGGGACGGCCATTTTCCTCGTCGGGCATGTTACGAAGGAAGGCCAGATCGCAGGTCCCCGTCTTCTGGAGCACATGGTCGACACGGTGCTTTACTTTGAAGGGGAGCGCCATCACACGTACCGGATTCTCCGGAGCGTGAAAAACCGGTTCGGTTCGACGAACGAGATGGCGATTTTCGAAATGATCCAGTCCGGGCTGAAAGAAGTGCTGAACCCTTCCGAACTGTTCCTCGAGGAGCGCTCAGAGGGCGCGGCGGGTTCCGTCGTCGTCGCTTCGATGGAAGGCACCCGGCCGATTCTCGTCGAGATCCAGGCACTTGTCACGCAGTCCAGCTTCAACTATCCGAAGCGCATGGCGACTGGACTCGACCAGAGCCGCGTGTCGCTTCTCATGGCCGTTCTGGAAAAGCGGATGAACATGCTGCTCCAGACACATGACGCCTATATCAAGGTGGCAGGCGGCGTGAAGCTGGACGAACCGGCAATTGACCTCGCTGTCCTCACGAGCATCGTCTCCAGTTTCAAGGACACCGCCGTCAGCCAGTACGACGTCTTTGTCGGCGAGGTCGGCCTGACCGGCGAGATCCGCCGTGTGTCCCGAATCGAACAGCGCGTCCAGGAAGCGAAAAAGCTCGGATTCAAGCGCGCCATCGTACCCGCCTCGAATCTGGGCGGCTGGGATTACCCGGAAGGCATACAGGTCGTCGGCGTCAGCACCGTCGCCGAAGCACTGGGTGAGGCTTTCAAGTAAGCGGATATGACAGGTTTACTGAGGCATGTCGATCTGCCCCGTATTTCCGGAAAACCGGCCGGGACTTTCGGCCTTTACGCAGAAAAGTCAGCGGCATAGATTAAAACAAGGCGGTTCCGTTGCATATACATGCGGCGGGGCCGTTTTTTGGTTTCAGGAGCGGCGGATAGGGGAAGGACTTGAGGATCCGGACTGTTTAGAGCGAGGGGCTATGGGGGGTCCCTGCCAAAAGGAACTTCTTCCCTTCTTTTTCGTCCGAATATTTATGGAAATCATATGGTTTTCATCACCCTCCGGAAGGAAGTCCGGGGGTCGAAAGTGTATACTTTAAGCAAGGAGGTGAAAACCATGCTGAACTTTTTTGTGAAGGTCGCCTATGCACTGATCGGGGCCACGCTTGGTGCCATTTTTCTTCCGTCATTATTCGAACTTTTATCCGTTAACCAGCCATGGCTCACCAATGCCTATACTTCCGCATTAATCGGTGCCATTCTTTTTTATCTGCTCAGCCTCGTGCTGACAGAGCCGACCGTGCGATCGATCAAATGGCTCGAGGAGCGCCTCATGAAAGCACCCGTGCTTGACCTGCTGTTCGGGACAGTCGGTATGATCATTGGTCTGATCGTCGCGTTTCTGCTGTCTTTCGCGGTCGGCGCAATCCAGTTCCCGCCCATCACGGACATCCTGCCGGTGATCCTCTCCGTGCTGCTCGGCTACCTCGGTTTCCAGTTCGGTTTCCAGAAGCGGGAAGAGCTGATCCAGACGTTCACGAGAAGTACGGAAAAGAAAAAAGACGGTGTGCAGCCGTCTGACGAATTCCGTGCAAGCCAGAAAATCCTGGACACGAGCGTCATCATCGACGGCCGGATTGCGGACATTTCCGAGACCGGGTTCCTCGAGGGAGAACTGGTCATTCCGCAATTTGTCCTGACAGAGCTGCAGCACATCGCGGACTCATCCGACTCGCTCAAGCGGACGAAGGGGCGCCGGGGGCTTGATATCCTGAAGCGCATCCAGGACGACCGACAGACCGTCATCACCGACGAAGACTTTGACGACGTAAGCGAGGTCGACATGAAGCTTGTTCGTCTGGCGAAGAAAAACGGCGGGGTCGTCGTGACAAACGACTTTAATCTGAACAAAGTGTGCGAGCTGCACAATGTCCGGGTGCTCAACATCAACGATCTGGCAAACGCCGTCAAGCCGGTAGTCATCCCGGGAGAGGAAATGCGTGTCACCGTCATCAAGGAAGGCAAGGAAGCCAACCAGGGCATCGCCTATCTGGACGACGGGACGATGATCGTCATCGAAAACGGAAAAAACCAGATCGGCAAGACGCTCACCGTCGCGGTGACAAGCGTCCTGCAGACGTCTGCGGGTCGGATGATCTTCGCCCGGCCGCGTGACGTGAAAGCGAAAAACTGACGAAAAGGCAGGGCCCTGCGCCCTGTCCTTTCGCTTGATGGAGTGGAATCAAATGGAATACACAGTCATGCTGCCGGCGGCGGGAAGCGGCCGGCGGATGGGGGCGGGGGAGAATAAGCTGTTCCTGCCGCTTGCGGGTAAGCCGATCCTTGTCCGGACGCTTTCCGTGTTCCAGCAGGATCCGGACTGCGCCGGCATCATCCTTGCCGTGCGTCCGGACGAACGCGAACGGATCCGGGAGATGCTGGCGTCCCACGGCATCACGAAAGTCACGGCGATGCCGGACGGCGGCGGAGAGCGGCAGGATAGCGTCCGATCATGCATCCGGGCATTCATGGATGCGGGCGGCGCGGACGATGCGGTCGTCATGGTGCATGACGCCGCACGGCCGTTTCTTTCACGCCGGGTGATCCGGGAACTGGCGGAGACGGTAAGGGAACACGGTGCCGCAATCGCGGCGGTACCTTCCAAGGACACCGTGAAGCAGGTGGCGGACGGTATTGTGGAATCCACACCCGACCGGAGCACTGTCTGGCTTGTCCAGACACCGCAGGCGTTCCGTGCGGGCCTGCTGGCCGAAGCAGAGGAAAAAGCGCTGGCGGAAGGTTTTCTCGGTACGGACGAATCGATGCTGGTCGAGCGGCTCGGACATCCCGTCCGCGTCGTCGAGAGCACGTATGATAATCTGAAGATGACGACCAAGGTGGACCTCGCGATCGGCGAGGCGCTGTTGGGACAGCAGGAGGAGATGGAATGATCAGGATCGGACAAGGGTTTGACGTGCATGAATTCGCGGAGGGGCGCCCGCTCATCATCGGCGGCGTGACCATTCCCCATGAGCGCGGCCTCATCGGCCACTCGGATGCGGATGTGCTGCTCCATACCGTAACCGACGCGGCACTCGGCGCAATCGGGAGAGGGGACATCGGTCATCACTTCCCGGACACCGATGAGGCATTCAAGGACGCGGATTCTGCGGTGCTGCTGGAGAAAGTCTGGGCCGACGTTGAAGCGCAGGGCTGGAAGCTCGGCAATGTCGACTGCACGATCATGGCCCAGCGCCCGAAAATGGCGCCGCATATCGACAAAATTCGCGCGCGCATCGCGGAACTGCTTCATGCGGATGTGTCGCAGGTGAACGTCAAGGCGACCACGACCGAAAAGCTCGGCTTTGTCGGCCGTGAAGAAGGCATCGCCGCACTCGCGGTGATTTTATTGGAGAAAGCATAAGGACAGGGCCGCCAGTTTTGCCGGGCGGCCTTTTAAGATAGGGGAGATTAACACCCGGCGCTTTAAAACCGCACGTGCTGTGGTAAAATGGACGGAGCAAACATGTTCGAACGAACAGGAGGAACCATCTATGACACAGGAAGTCCGTGTACGCTATGCGCCAAGTCCGACGGGGCATCTGCATATCGGGAACGCCCGGACGGCGCTCTTCAACTATCTCTACGCACGCCACAACGGCGGCAAGTTCATCATCCGCATCGAGGACACCGACGCGAAGCGCAACATCGAGGGCGGCGAGGAATCGCAGCTCCGCTACCTCAAATGGCTTGGCATCGACTGGGATGAGAGCATTGATGTCGGCGGCGAGTACGGACCGTACCGCCAGTCGGAGCGGAACGACCTCTACAAGGAACTGTACGACGGTCTCCTGGAAAAAGGGCTCGCCTACAAGTGCTACTGCACCGAAGAAGAGCTGGAAGCGGAGCGCGAAGCCCAGCAGGCGCGCGGGGAGATGCCGCGCTACGGCGGCAAGTGCCGCCACCTGACAGACGACGACCGCGCGAAGCTGGAAGCGGAAGGCCGCAAGCCGAGCATCCGTTTCGCCGTGCCGGAAGGCCGCACCTATAAGTTCAACGACATGGTCAAAGATGAAGTGTCGTTCGAATCCGGCGATTTCGGCGACTGGGTCATCGTGAAGAAGGACGGTGTGCCGACCTATAACTTCGCGGTGGCGGTCGACGACCACTATATGAAGATCTCGCACGTGCTCCGGGGGGATGACCACATCTCCAACACGCCAAAGCAGTTGATGATCTATGAGGCGTTCGGCTGGGAGCCGCCGACATTCGGCCACATGACACTGATCGTGAACGAAAGCCGCAAGAAATTGTCGAAACGTGACGAATCGATCATCCAGTTTATCGAGCAGTATGAAGAGCTCGGCTATCTTCCGGAAGCGCTCTTCAACTTCATCGCCCTTCTCGGCTGGTCGCCGAAGGGCGAGGATGAGATCTTCTCGAAGGACGAGTTTATCGAGATGTTCGAAGCGGACCGTCTCTCGAAGTCGCCTGCGCTCTTCGATAAGCAGAAACTGACCTGGATGAACAACCAGTACGTCAAGCAGCTGCCGACCGAAGAAGTTGTAAAGCTGGCACTGCCGCACCTCCAGAAGGCGGGCCGCCTGCCGGAAGAGCTGTCCGCGGACGAGCGTGAATGGGCGGAGCGGCTGATCGCGCTGTATCAGGAGCAGATGAGCTTCGGCGCGGAAATTGTCGAATTGTCCGCCCAGTTCTTTAACGACGATATCGAATACGATGAGGAAGCGAAGACGGTGCTTTCCGGAGAGCAGGTTCCGGAAGTCATGACGGCGTTCAGGGCGAAGCTCGAAGAACTCGAATCATTTGACCCGGCATCGATCAAGGCTGCCATCAAGGCCGTGCAGAAAGAGACGGGCCACAAGGGCAAAAATCTCTTCATGCCGATCCGGGTCGTCACGACGGGCCAGACACACGGTCCGGAGCTGCAGGAAGCGATCTCGCTCCTCGGCCGCGACAAGGTCATCCGGCGCGTCTCGGCGTATGCGGGCTGAATGCATCCCGCGTTTGCCGCATACGGTTTAATCAATTGACATTCCGTGTTCCGCAAGTACAATAGAGGTCAACAAGGAATCAACATACCGAAAGCGACGAAGAGGAGAAGTACGTTGCGCAAGCTCGACAGAGAGGGCCGCCGCCGGCTGAAAGCGGCCCGGGCCGCTGCGCGCGGAAATGCACCTCGGAGCGCCCGAGCCGAAATGAAGTAGGCCGGCCGCCTTGCCCCCGTTACGGGCACCGAGGGGGGAGGGGCGCTTTTTGCTCCTCCCAAACCAGAGTGGAACCGCGCATACCAGGCGTCTCTGTCAGCTGACAGGGGCGCTTTTTGTTTTGTCGGCATTGCCGCCGGATGCCTCCCGCCCGCCTCAGTTTTCGGATATTTGGAGGAATGCCCTACCATGTTCAAGAGGATGAAAGAAGATATTGCGACAATTTTCGACCAGGACCCCGCAGCAAGAAGCTCCTTTGAGATCATTTTGACTTATTCCGGGCTCCATGCGCTCTGGGGCTACCGGATCGCCCACGCTTTCCATAAGAGAGGAATGCGGTTCCTTGCCCGTGCAACCTCCCAAATCTTCCGCTTTCTGACCGGGATCGAGATCCATCCGGGTGCCGTCATCGGACGCCGGTTCTTTATCGACCACGGTTCGGGTGTCGTCATCGGAGAAACATGCGTGATCGGCGATGACGTGACGCTCTACCAGGGCGTCACACTCGGCGGGACCGGCAAGGAAAAGGGCAAGCGCCACCCGACGCTCGGCAACAATGTGCTTGTCGCATCGGGGGCGAAGGTGCTCGGCTCGATCACGCTCGGCGACAACGTCAAGGTCGGAGCGGGATCCGTCGTGCTAAAAGACGTTCCGCCGAATTCGACGGTCGTCGGAATTCCGGGAAGAGTCGTCGTCCAGAATGGAGTCAAGGTGACGCAAAAGCTGGACCACCAAGATATTCCGGATCCGGTTGCGGACAGGTGCGACATGCTGGAAGAAAAGATCAACCGGCTCAATCATGAATTGGAAAAGCTGCAGGAAAAGCTTAAGGAGGTACGGCGATGACCATTCAGATTTTTAATACACTGACCAGAAAGAAAGAACCGTTTGTCCCGATCGAAGAAGGCAAAGTGAAGATGTACGTATGCGGACCGACCGTCTACAACTACATCCATATCGGCAACGCGCGCCCGGTCATTGTTTATGATACCGTCCGCAACTACTTGGAGTACAAGGGCTACGACGTCCACTTCGTTTCGAACTTCACGGATGTCGACGACAAGATCATCAAGGCGGCAAATGAGATCGGAGAAGAAGTCGGAGATCTGACGGAGCGGTTTATCGCCGCTTATTTCGCGGATATCGAGGCGCTCGGGTGCCGCCACGCGGATGACCACCCGCGCGTGACGGACCATATCCGGGACATCATCGACTTTATCGGTGTGCTGATCGACAAAGGTTACGCTTACGAGTCCGGCGGCGACGTCTATTACCGGACGCGGAAATTCGACGGCTACGGCAAGCTTTCCCAGCAGTCGATCGACGAGCTCAAGGTCGGCGCACGCATCCAGCCTGGCGAGAAAAAGGAAGATGCGCTCGACTTTGCCCTCTGGAAGGCCGCGAAGCCAGGCGAGATTTCCTGGGAAAGTCCCTGGGGCACAGGGCGCCCGGGCTGGCACATCGAGTGCTCGGTCATGGCCCGCGAAGTGCTCGGTGACACGATCGACATCCATGCAGGCGGCCAAGACCTGACATTCCCTCACCACGAGAACGAGATCGCCCAGAGTGAGGCGCACAACGACAAGACATTCGCGAACTACTGGATGCACAACGGCTATGTGAACATCGACAACGAGAAAATGTCGAAATCACTCGGCAACTTCATCACCGTCCATGACATCCGGCAGAAAATTGATCCGCAGGTGCTGCGCTACTTTATGCTGACGGTCCACTACCGGAACCCGATCAACTTCTCATCTGAAGTGATCGCTGATGCGGAAAATGCCCTTGAGCGGCTGCGCACGGCGTACCGCAACCTCATGTTCCGCCTTGAACAGACAGCGGACAACGGAGACCAGGCGGATATCTGGCTCCATAAGGTCAAGGAGGCGCAGAAAGCGTTTGAAGACGCGATGGACGATGACTTCAACACGGCAAACGCCGTTGCGGCATTGTTTGACCTGACCCGCCTGTCGAACACTTACCTGAATGAGCAAAACACACAGAAGGATGTGCTCCAGGCGTTCCTCGGCACGTTCAGCAAGCTGGCGGGCGTTCTCGGCATCTCGATTGAGACTGCGGATGAACTTCCGGGCGAAGAAGTCGATGCACTGATCGCCGAGCGTGAAGAAGCCCGAAAAAACCGTGACTTCAAGCGCGCCGACGAAATTCGCGATCATCTGCTGAACCAGGGAATCATTCTCGAGGACACCAGGCAGGGCGTCCGCTGGAAGAGGGGCTGATCGGATGGCCGGAATCAGTGACGGCGACATCCGCCAGCTAAACGGACTCGCACTAGCCTACATGGGTGACGCGGTCTACGAGGTAGCCGTCCGTGAGCACCTGATCCGTTCTGGACGGGCGAAGCCGAACACGCTTCACCGGCTGGCAACAGGCTATGTATCGGCGAAGTCCCAGGCGGCAATCATCCTCTCGATGGAAGAGGGCGGGTTCCTCGATGAAGCGGAATCCGCAGTTGTCCGCCGGGGACGGAACGCCAAATCGGGACATGCCCCGAAAAACACGGACGTGCAGACGTATAATTACAGCACGGCATTCGAGGCGCTGGTCGGCTATCTGCACCTGCTCGGCAAAAAGGAGCGGCTCGAAGAAGTGATCCTGTACGCCATCGGCTTTGCCGAATCGAAAGGAGGGGAAGTGCGGTGACTAACCGTGAAGAAGAAATCATTGCGGGACGCAATCCCGTGCTTGAGGCGCTGCGCTCCGGGCGTCAGCTGAACAAGGTCTGGATTGGAGAAGGGATGCAGAAGGGCTTTGCATCGGACATCCGCCGGCTCGCAAAAGAATCCGGCACGGTTGTCCAGCAGGTGCCGAATAAAAAGCTCGACCAGCTGACCGATCTGACCCACCAGGGCGTTGTCGCTTCCATCGCCGCCTACGACTACGCGGAGATGGACGATCTGTTCCGCAGGGCCGAAGAGCGCGGGGAAGACCCATTTTTCCTCATCCTGGACGAGCTTGAGGATCCGCATAACCTCGGTTCAATCCTCCGGACGGCTGACGCATCGGGCGTGCACGGCGTCATCATCCCGAAGCGGCGATCCGTCGGCCTGACCGGCGTGGTCGCCAAGGCATCGACCGGCGCAATTGAGCATGTCCCGGTCGTGCGGGTCGGCAACATGGCGCGGGCTGTGGACGATCTGAAAGACCGCGGCGTCTGGATTGCCGGAACTGATGCCAAGGGCAATGCGGATTACCGCAACATGGATGCGGGCCTGCCGCTTGCCGTCATCATCGGCAGCGAGGGCCGCGGCATGAGCCGCCTCCTCCGGGACAAATGCGACTTCCTGTACAGCCTGCCGATGGTCGGGCATGTCAATTCCCTGAATGCCTCCGTCGCGGCGGCGCTCCTCATGTACGAAGTGTTCCGCAAGCGTGATGCAGAAGGCGGTCAGTGATGGACGTCCTGATTGTCGATGGCTACAACATCATCGGCGCCTGGCCTGAGCTGACAAAGCTCCGGGATACCCGGCTTGAAGATGCCCGTGACCTGCTTGTCGAGATGATGGCGGAATACCGGGCGTACACGGGCTGGCGGGTGATTGTCGTCTTCGACGCGCAGTACGTCCCGGGCATCCCGAAGCCGGAGCGGCGCAGGGATGTCGAGGTCCTTTACACCAGGGAGAACGAGACGGCCGACGAGCGCATCGAGCGCCTGGCTTCAGAGCTCGGCAGCCGGCGCACACGGGTGCATGTCGCCACATCGGACTATACCGAGCAGCGCGTCATCTTCGCTCAGGGTGCCCTCCGGAAATCTGCCCGGGAGCTTCGGCTCGAAATGGGCGAGGTCCGCGAAGGCATTGCGAAACGTGTGCGGGAAATCCGCGAAAAACGGCCGTTCTCCAAAATCCCGCTCAGTGACGACGTGGCCGAAATTTTCGAAAAATGGCGGCGCGGACTAAAATGAGCGGTTGACGACAATATTTTCCTTCCTGTAAACTTGTCATTAAACTCGAGGGGGACCGGGGTGATCTGAAATGATGATTGACAGCCGGAAAGAGGTTTTGGGGGAAGCATTTGAAAGTAACAGCGATGAGTCTCTTGTCGAGCTGGTACATGCAGGAAGGTCTGACGCGCTCGATTACCTCATCAGGAAGTATCATTATTTCGTCCGGATGAAAGCGCGCTCTTACTTTCTTGTCGGCGCAGACCGGGAAGACATCATACAAGAGGGGATGATCGGCCTGTACAAGGCGATCCGCGACTTCCGTGCGGACAAGCTCAGCTCGTTCCGTGCGTTCGCGGAGCTTTGCATTACGCGGCAGATCATCACGGCGATCAAGACTGCGACGCGCCAGAAGCACATTCCGCTTAATTCGTCGGTATCGCTGGACAAGCCTGTCTACGAGGATGAGTCTGAGCGGACGCTTCTTGACATGCTGACCGGGCCGGAGCTGGATGACCCGGCTGATCTCATGGTCCACCGGGAGGATTTCCACCGGCTTGAGGAAGAGGTCAACAATGTCCTCAGCACACTGGAGCGCCAGGTGCTCGCCCTTTATCTTGAAGGGCGCAGCTACCAGGAGATTTCCGATAAGCTCGACCGCCAGGTGAAGTCGATTGACAACGCTCTCCAGCGGATCAAGCGGAAGCTGGAGCAGCACCTTGCCGCAGGGGCGCGCAGGTAGGCCCCGGGCTCGTTGACAGCCTGTGAAGCAGGTGGTAGGCTGGAAACGGACCGGTCCGCGGATCGGCTGCACGGCCGTCTTTACCCGGCGGCCGGCGGAAATCATGATCGACGCCGGAGCTTCCGGTGACACAGCCACACTCGACTTAGACATTTATAATCCGGAGGTTTTACGATAAATGGGCAAGATTCGTGAGTTTTTCAGCGGCGTCGTCTCCGAGATGCGGAAGGTCAGCTGGCCGAAACGAAAAGAACTGACCAAGTATACGGTCGTCGTTCTTTCGACGGTCGTTTTTATGGCTCTGTTCTTCGTAGTCATCGACCTCGGCATTTCGGAACTGTTCCGTTGGTTCCTGAGCATCTGACTCAGACTGTCTGAATACATGGCCACAATAGCCCGTCTGGAGAACCGAACGGGCTTTTTCATTTTGCTGAAGTTACCGGGACGGGTTGCATCTGCCGGATGGGGGTACACTCTTTGGAGGAACCGCGTCCGGAGAGCAGTGTTCCCGGCGCTCAGTCGTTCATATGGAAGTGAAAGGGAGGGACGGACGGCCAGTCCGATCGAATGGAGAAAAATTGGTACGTGGTGCACACCTATTCCGGGTACGAGAACAAGGTGAAGGCGAACCTCGAAAAACGGGTCGAAACGATGGGGATGCTTGATAAGATCTTCCGCGTCATCGTCCCGGAAGAACAAGAAACAGAGCTGAAGGACGGCAAGAAAAAGACCGTCATGCGCAAGACCTTCCCAGGATACGTTCTCGTCGAGATGATCATGACGGACGACTCCTGGTACGTTGTGCGGAACACGCCGGGCGTAACGGGCTTCATCGGCTCGTCGGGCGGTGGTGCAAAACCGACGCCGCTCATGCCGGATGAAGTCGACTTCATCCTCCGCCAGATGGGCATGAAGGAAGCCAAGGTCGAAATGGACATTGAAGAAGGCGAACTCGTTGAAGTGCTGGAAGGGCCGTTCGCGAGCTTCCAGGGCACGGTCGAGGAAGTCGACCCATCCAAGGGCAAAGTCAAAGTCGCCGTCGAGATGTTCGGCCGCGAAACGAAGATGGAACTTGATTTCGTCCAGATTCGTAAAATTTGACATTCCGCTTGCAAGCGGGCACTGTTAGTGGTATCATTCCATAGGTCAGGCCTAAAATAGGTCTGCTGCGGATCAACCGTATTCTACCGGCAATGCCGGCAGACACATATGAGTGGGAGGGGCAACCCTATTACCACATCACGGACTTTAAGGAGGTGCGTCTCGTGGCTAAAAAAGTAAGCAAAATCGTTAAACTGCAAATCCCTGCAGGTAAAGCAAACCCGGCACCACCGGTCGGACCGGCACTCGGTCAGGCAGGTGTAAACATCATGGGCTTCTGTAAGGAATTCAACGCACGGACATCTGACCAGGCAGGTCTCATCATCCCTGTTGAGATCACGGTTTTTGAAGACCGCTCGTTTACATTCATTACAAAAACTCCGCCGGCTGCCGTTCTTCTGAAGAAAGCAGCAGGCATCGATAAGGCGTCCGGCGAACCGAACAAAAACAAGGTTGCCGTCGTCAAGCGTGATAAAGTCCGCGAAATCGCGGAGACTAAAATGCCTGACCTCAACGCCGCTTCTGTTGAAGCAGCAATGCAGATGGTCGAAGGCACGGCCCGCAGCATGGGCATCACGATCGAAGACTGATTCTTTCACTTGATGTTGTTCTGTTACAGGAGGGTTGCGCCCGTTCTACGCGAACGCCGCAATCCTTTTTCGTGGGAGGGTTAATCCGCTATAACCACAATCAAGGAGGAAACAAACATGGCTAAAAAAGGCAAGAAGCTCGTAGAAGCGGCTAAAAAAGTAGACCGCGAACAACTCTACGGCGTAGAAGATGCAATCGTGCTCGCTAAAGAAACGAGCACTACTAAATTCGACGCTACTGTCGAAGTCGCTTTCCGTCTCGGAATCGACACTCGTAAAAACGACCAGCAAATCCGCGGCGCAGTCGTCCTTCCGAACGGAACGGGCAAAACGCAAAAAGTCCTCGTTTTCGCAAAAGGCGAAAAAGCGAAGGAAGCGGAAGCAGCAGGTGCTGATTATGTAGGCGAAGCGGACTACGTCCAAAAGATCCAGCAAGGCTGGTTCGACTTTGACGTCGTCGTTGCAACTCCTGACATGATGGGCGAAGTCGGTAAACTTGGCCGCGTCCTCGGACCAAAAGGCCTCATGCCGAACCCTAAGACAGGCACAGTTACATTCGATGTAACGAAAGCTGTCCAGGACATCAAAGCAGGTAAAGTGGAATACCGCGCCGACAAAGCCGGCATCATCCACGCGCCAATCGGAAAAGTTTCGTTCGATAACGAGAAGCTCATCGAGAACTTCGAAACCATCTTCGAAACGATCCAGAAGGCGAAACCTGCAGCTGCAAAAGGCACTTACATGAAGTCCGTCAACGTGACGACTACAATGGGCCCTGCAGTGAAAATCGATGCGGCAAACGTCGTCATCAAAAAATAATCATTGACAACAGATATGGCGGTCTGGTAAGATTGCCGATGTTGTGAATATCGTTTGTACCGTAGACAGCAGGGGCGGCATGCCGCTTAAACTTCCCTGCCGAGGACAAAGACGTGCTTGATTCAAATGAAGCCGACTTTATGCCCTGTGTCTGCGTTCGCGGATACAGGGCTTTTCCGTTTAGATGCGGTATAAATGAGCTACTCTAACAGGAGGTGTTGACATGAGCAAGATTCTCGAACAGAAACAAGCGCTCGTCGATGAAATCAGCGGCAAGCTGAAAGAAGCGGCATCCGTCGTCGTCGTGGACTATCGCGGCCTCAACGTGGCGCAAGTGACTGAGCTGCGTAAACAGCTCCGCGAAGAAGGCATCGAATTTAAGGTATACAAGAACTCGATGACACGCCGCGCGGCTGAAGCATCAGGCCTCGAAGCACTCAACGAGTACATGACAGGCCCGAACGCAATCGCGTTCTCGACAGAAGACGTTGTTGCTCCTGCGCGGATCATCAATAACTTCGCGAAGGAAAACGATGCGCTTGAGATCAAAGCGGGCGTCATCGAAGGCAACGTTGCAACGCTGGAAGAAGTCAAGGCACTGGCAGAACTCCCATCCCGGGAAGGTCTCCTCTCCATGGTCCTCAGCGTCCTCCAGGCGCCGATCCGCAACTTCGCACTCGCTACGAAGGCAGTTGCAGACCAGAAGGAAGAGCAAGGCGCATAATTCCGCAGCCTGAGCCAACGGAACGCGGCATCGCCGCATAAAATAAATCGATCTATTAGGAGGAAACATCAATGAGCAACGAGCAAATCATTGAAGCGATCAAAGAAATGACGGTCCTCGAACTGAACGACCTTGTCAAAGCTATCGAAGAAGAATTCGGCGTAACAGCAGCAGCACCTGTAGCAGTTGCAGGCGCAGCAGGCCCTGTAGCAGAAGAAAAAACTGACTTCGACGTTGTCCTGACTTCCGCAGGCGACCAGAAGATCAAAGTCATCAAAGTTGTCCGCGAAATCACGGGCCTTGGCCTGAAAGAAGCGAAAGCGCTCGTAGACGAAGCGCCGAAGCCACTCAAAGAAGGCGTAGCGAAAGAAGAAGCAGAAGAAATGAAAGCGAAGCTCGAAGAAGTCGGCGCAGGCGTCGAACTCAAGTAATTCCAGCTTCCTATACAAAAAAGCCCGTCTCAACTCGACGGGCTTTTTTATTCATGTCCGAGGGGTATGATAGGGGCAAAGGCAGCCGGTTTCGGCCGGACACCATCTTCACGAACGGAGGCGACGGGCATGGCGGACCATTACTATTCGAAAAACCCGGGTGCCGGGAGTGCACCGAAGACCTGGACGGCAACGCTCCGCGGCATCCCGTTCCGTTTCAAGACGGATGCGGGCGTATTCAGCAAGGAAAGTGTTGATTTCGGCTCAAGGCTCCTGATCGATACGTTCAGGGAGCCGCAGGTTCCGGGGAATGTCCTGGATATCGGCTGCGGCTACGGACCGGTCGGGCTGACGGCGGCGAAGCTGCTGCCGGACAGGACCGTCCATATGGTTGATGTGAACAGCCGGGCGCTTGATCTTGCGCGCGAAAATGCCGGCGCAAACGGCGCCGGCAACACGGAGATCTATGAAAGTGATGCGGGAGCGGATGTGCGCGGGACCGGGTTTGCAGCCGTCCTGACGAATCCGCCCATCCGTGCAGGCAAGGATACCGTCTTCCGGGTCTACGAAGATGCCTGCCGCCTTCTCGCCGAAGGGGGCGAGCTCTGGGTCGTCATCCAGAAAAAACAGGGCGCCGCATCCACCGAGAGGAAGCTTCAGGAGCTTTTCGGAAATGTTGTGGCCGAAGAAAAGAAAAAAGGTTACTTCATCTACAGGTCGGTTAAAAAATGACTTGACAAACATTGACTTGACAAATATTCAATGATAGTATAATAAAATGCACAAATAAAATTGAGGTCGTGTGCCCTTTTGACTGAAGTGCCTCCGGCTGCCCTGGCGGCATCCGGGGCCGGATAAATCGTACCGTATAGTCCGGCTCTTCAATTGGGAATACTGGCCTGGTATGGAATAAGCCTGGTGAAACCGAAAATGAGCTTCTGCATCGGACTCGTTTTCTTTTTGTCTTTTCGGATATCATACATCAATTTGCCGGCATCCGCAAAGACCCATTATCGCTTTAATTGAGGGGTGAATCAGTTGACAGGTCAACTAGTTCAGTACGGTCAACATCGTCAGCGCAGGAGTTTTGCGCGGATCAGTGAGGTGCTTGAGCTCCCGAATCTGATCGAGATCCAGACGAAGTCCTATGAATGGTTCCTTGAGGAAGGCCTGCGGGACATGTTCCGCGACATTTCTCCGATCGAGGACTTCACGGGCAATCTTTCGCTTGAATTCGTCGACTACAGCCTCGGCGAACCGAAGTATTCAGTCGGCGAGTCGAAAGAGCGCGATGCGACGTACGCGGCACCACTCCGCGTCAAGGTCCGCCTCCATAATAAAGAAACCGAGGAAGTAAAGGAGCAGGATGTCTTCATGGGCGATTTCCCGCTCATGACGGACAACGGGACATTCATCATCAACGGCGCGGAACGCGTCATCGTCTCCCAGCTCGTGCGCTCCCCGAGCGTCTACTTCCACGACAAGACGGATAAAAACGGCAAGCGCGGATTCGGGGCGACAGTCATCCCGAACCGCGGTGCATGGCTCGAATACGAGACGGACGCGAAAGACGTCGTCCACGTCCGCATCGACCGCACGCGCAAACTGCCGGTCTCTGTCCTTCTGCGTGCGCTCGGTTTCGGCTCGGATCAGGAGATCATCGAGCTGATCGGGGATAACGAATATCTCCAGAACACACTTGAGAAGGACAGCACCGAAAGCACTGAAAAAGCACTCCTTGAAATCTATGAGCGCCTCCGCCCGGGCGAGCCGCCTACGGTCGAGAGCGCGAAGAACCTGCTCTACTCCCGCTTCTTCGATCCGAAGCGCTACGATCTTGCCAATGTCGGCCGCTACAAGATGAACAAGAAGCTCAGCATCAAAAACCGCCTCCTCAACCAGACGCTCGCAGAAGCGATTGCTGATCCGGAGACGGGCGAAATCATTGCGGAAAAGGGAACGCTGCTCGACCGCCGCGAACTCGACCGCATTATCCCGTTCCTCGAGCAGGGCGCCGGCTATGAAACACTTGAGCCGGTCGGCGGCGTACTCGATGAGGATATTACGATTTCTTCCGTGAAGATTTATGCGCCGAACAGCGAAGATGAGAAAGTCATCAACGTCATCGGCAATGCAGATATCGAAGAAGAAGTGAAGCATGTCACGCCGGCGGACATCGTCGCGTCGATCAGCTACTTCTTCAACCTGCTTTATCAGGTCGGCACGACCGATGACATCGACCACCTCGGCAACCGCCGTCTCCGTTCGGTCGGGGAACTGCTGCAGAACCAGTTCCGCATCGGCCTTTCCCGTATGGAGCGCGTGGTCCGCGAACGGATGTCGATCAACGATACACAATCTATTGTGCCTCAGCAGCTGATCAATATCCGTCCGGTCATCGCATCGATCAAGGAATTCTTCGGCAGCTCCCAGCTGTCCCAGTTCATGGACCAGACAAACCCGCTTGCGGAACTGACGCACAAGCGCCGCCTCTCCGCACTCGGACCGGGCGGGCTCACACGTGAGCGCGCCGGCATGGAAGTCCGTGACGTCCACTATTCTCACTACGGCCGCATGTGCCCGATCGAGACGCCGGAAGGCCCGAACATCGGGCTGATCAACTCGCTCTCGACGTATGCGAAAGTAAACAAGTTCGGCTTCATCGAAACGCCGTACCGCCGCGTGGATCCGGAGACGGGCCTCGTCACCGACCGGATCGATTACCTGACGGCCGACGAAGAGGACAACTATGTCGTCGCCCAGGCGAACGCGCCGCTCGATGAAGAGGGCCGCTTCGTGAACGAGGAAGTCGTCGGCCGCTTCCGGGGTGACAACTCCGTGTTCAAGCGCGAATCGATCGACTACATGGACGTTTCGCCGAAACAGGTTGTCTCGGCAGCGACGGCCTGCATTCCGTTCCTTGAGAACGACGACTCGAACCGTGCCCTCATGGGTGCGAACATGCAGCGTCAGGCAGTTCCGCTCCTTAATCCGGAAGCGCCGTTCGTCGGTACCGGAATGGAGTACGTGTCTGCGCGTGACTCGGGCGCGGCGATTGTCTCGAGGCACCACGGAATCGTGGAGCACGTCGAGGCGAAAGAAGTCCGTGTCCGCCGCATCGAAATGGTGGACGGCAAAGAAGTCAAGGGCGACCTCGACATCTACCGTTTTGAGAAATTCATCCGTTCCAACCAGGGGACATGCTATAACCAGCGTCCGATCGTCAAGGTCGGCGACCGCGTCGAGCCGCTTACCGTACTGGGTGACGGCCCGTCGATGGAAGAGGGCGAGCTTGCGCTCGGCCGCAACGTCCTTGTCGCGTTCATGACATGGGACGGCTTCAACTACGAGGATGCCGTCATCATGAGCGAGCGCCTGGTGAAGGACGACGTGTATACATCGATCCATATCGAAGAATACGAATCCGACTCCCGCGATACAAAGCTCGGACCTGAAGAGATCACACGCGACATCCCGAACGTCGGGGAAGACGCGCTCCGCAACCTCGATGAGCGCGGCATCATCCGCGTCGGTGCGGAAGTGCGCGACGGCGACATCCTCGTCGGCAAGGTCACGCCGAAGGGCGTCACCGAGCTGACGGCGGAAGAGCGGCTTCTTCACGCCATCTTCGGCGAGAAGGCACGCGAAGTCCGCGACACCTCGCTCCGCGTTCCTCACGGTGCTGGCGGAATCGTCCTCGACGTCAAAGTGTTCAACCGCGAAGACGGCGACGAGCTTGCACCGGGTGTGAACCAGCTTGTTCGCGTCTACATCGTCCAGAAGCGGAAAATCTCCGTCGGCGACAAGATGGCAGGCCGCCACGGGAACAAGGGTGTTATCTCCCGGATCCTTCCTGAAGAGGACATGCCGTTCATGCCGGACGGTACGCCGGTTGACATCATGCTTAACCCGCTTGGCGTTCCTTCCCGGATGAACATCGGACAGGTGCTCGAGCTTCACCTCGGCATGGCTGCCCGTTACCTCGGCCTTCATATGGCATCACCGGTCTTCGACGGCGCCAACGAAGAAGATGTCTGGGAGACCATGGAAGAAGCCGGCATGGACCGCTCGGGTAAGACGACCCTCTACGACGGCCGTTCCGGCGAGCCATTCGACAACAAAGTGTCGGTCGGCATCATGTACATGATCAAGCTTGCCCACATGGTCGACGACAAGCTCCACGCCCGTTCGACCGGGCCATACTCCCTCGTCACGCAGCAGCCGCTCGGCGGTAAGGCGCAGTTCGGCGGACAGCGTTTCGGGGAGATGGAAGTCTGGGCGCTTGAAGCGTACGGCGCAGCCTACACGCTCCAGGAAATCCTGACGGTCAAGTCTGACGATGTCGTCGGACGCGTGAAGACCTATGAGGCGATTGTCAAAGGGGAGAACATCCCGGAACCGGGCATCCCTGAATCGTTCAAGGTTCTCATCAAGGAGCTCCAGTCCCTTGGCCTCGATGTCAAGATGCTGACGGAAGACTATGAGGAGATCGAGCTCCGCGACCTCGACGAAGACGAAGACCTGCAGCCGACTGATGCGCTGAACATCCTGCCGGCCAACGAGCAGGAAACGATCGGGGCCGAATAACGCGGATGAAGGAAGCAGCGGGGCGGCACTGCCGCCCGGGACGCTGCAATGCCATGAACGGTGAGCCTGTTCAGATTGAGACTAAAGGGAGGTAGGCTCCTTGATAGATGTAAATAATTTCGAGTATATGAAAATCGGCCTCGCGTCCCCGGACAAAATCCGGTCGTGGTCATACGGCGAAGTCAAAAAGCCGGAAACGATCAACTACCGGACACTGAAGCCGGAGAAAGACGGCCTGTTCTGCGAACGGATCTTCGGACCGACAAAGGACTGGGAGTGCCACTGCGGCAAGTACAAGCGCGTCCGCTACAAGGGCGTCGTCTGTGACCGCTGCGGCGTAGAAGTGACTCGTGCAAAAGTCCGCCGCGAACGCATGGGCCATATCGAGCTTGCGGCTCCGGTATCCCATATCTGGTACTTCAAAGGAATCCCGAGCCGTATGGGGCTTCTGCTCGACATGTCCCCGCGCTCGCTTGAGGAAGTCATCTATTTCGCTTCCTATGTCGTGACCGACCCTGCGGACACCGGGCTTGAGCGCAAGCAGCTCCTGTCCGAACGCGAATACCGTGCGTACCGCGAAAAATACGGCAGCAAGTTCTCTGCGCTCATGGGTGCGGAGGCGATTGAGAGGCTTCTTAAGCAGATCGATCTCGACAAAGAGGCCGACGCGCTGAAAGAAGAGCTCAAGACGGCACAGGGCCAGCGCCGCACACGCGCCATCAAGCGCCTGGAAGTCGTCGAATCGTTCCGCCATTCGGGCAACCGCCCGGAATGGATGATTCTCGAAGTGCTTCCGGTCATCCCGCCGGAACTCCGCCCGATGGTCCAGCTGGACGGCGGCCGCTTCGCGACATCCGACCTGAACGACCTGTACCGCCGGGTGATTAACCGGAACAACCGCCTCAAGCGCCTGCTTGACCTCGGCGCACCGGGAATCATCGTCCAGAACGAGAAGCGGATGCTGCAGGAAGCCGTCGATGCCCTCATCGACAATGGCCGCCGCGGACGTCCGGTGACCGGTCCGGGCAACCGCCCGCTCAAGTCCCTTTCGCACATGCTGAAGGGTAAGCAGGGCCGTTTCCGCCAGAACCTTCTCGGGAAGCGTGTTGACTACTCCGGCCGTTCCGTTATCGTCGTCGGGCCGAACCTGAAGATGTACCAGTGCGGCCTGCCGCGCGAAATGGCGATCGAGCTGTTCAAGCCGTTCGTCATGAAGGAGCTTGTCGAACGCGGGCTTGCGCACAACATCAAGAGTGCGAAGCGCAAGATCGAACGTCTTCATTCGGACGTCTGGGATGTCCTTGAGGAAGTCATCAAGGAACACCCGGTCCTCCTGAACCGCGCACCGACGCTTCACCGCCTCGGAATCCAGGCATTCGAGCCGACCCTTGTCGAAGGGCGCGCCATCCGTCTCCATCCTCTCGTATGTACGGCCTATAACGCCGACTTCGATGGTGACCAGATGGCGGTCCACGTGCCGCTTTCTGCAGAAGCCCAGGCGGAAGCCCGCCTTCTGATGCTTGCGGCACAGAACATCCTGAACCCGAAGGACGGGAAGCCGGTCGTTACGCCTTCCCAGGACATGGTCCTCGGGAACTACTACCTGACGCTCGAGCGCAAAGGCGCAATGGGCGAGGGAATGGTCTTCAGCAACTCGGACGAAGTGATGGTCGCCTACCAAAATGGCTTCGTGCACCTGCACAGCCGCATCGCCATCCATGCGTCATCGCTGAACAACCCGACATTCACTGAAGAACAGAACCGCCAGCTGCTCATGACGACGGTCGGCAAGGTCATCTTCAACGAGATTCTTCCGAAGTCGTTCCCGTACATCAACGAGCCGACAAACCACAACCTGCAGGTCGAAACGCCTGAAAAGTACTTCATCGATCCGACTGATGATGTCAAGGCGAAGATCGGGGAAGCAGAGCTTGTCCAGCCGTTCAAGAAGAAAATCCTTGGAAACATCATCGCCGAGATCTTCAAACGGTTCCACATCACGGAAACGTCGAAGATGCTCGACCGCATGAAGGACCTCGGATTCAAATACTCGACCCGTGCCGGCATCACAATCGGCATCTCGGACATCGTCGTCCTGCCGAACAAGGGGGCAATCCTCCAGGAGGCGCAGGACAAGGTCGACAAGGTCACGAAGCAGTTCCGCCGCGGTCTTATTACCGAAGAGGAACGGTACGATCGTGTCATCTCTTACTGGTCCCAGGCCAAGGACACCATCCAGTCCCTGCTGATGGAGTCCCTCGAGAACACGAACCCGATCTTCATGATGTCCGACTCCGGTGCCCGGGGTAACGCATCGAACTTCACGCAGCTCGCAGGGATGCGGGGCCTCATGGCCAACCCGGCCGGCCGGATCATCGAGCTCCCGATCAAGTCGTCGTTCCGTGAAGGCCTCACCGTCCTCGAGTACTTCATCTCGACACACGGTGCACGTAAAGGTCTTGCCGATACGGCACTGAAGACAGCCGACTCGGGTTACCTGACACGCCGTCTGGTCGATGTTGCCCAGGACGTCATCGTACGCGAAGACGACTGCGGCACGGACCGCGGACTCGAAGTGAGCGCGCTCACCGAAGGTACGGAAATCATCGAAACACTTGATGAGCGGATCATCGGCCGCCACGCGAAAAAATCGGTGCGCCATCCGGAAACGGGCGAAGTGTTCGTCGAGCGCGACGGGCTCATCACCGAGGACATCGCGCGTGCGATCCTGGATGCGGGCGTCGAGACCGTCACCATCCGTTCCGCGTTCACATGTAACACAAAGCACGGCATCTGCAAGAAGTGCTACGGCATGAACCTGGCGACAGGCGAAGCGGTCGAAGTCGGCGAAGCAGTCGGCATCATTGCGGCACAGTCGATCGGGGAGCCGGGCACGCAGCTGACGATGCGTACGTTCCACACAGGCGGTGTTGCCGGAGACGACATCACCCAGGGTCTTCCGCGAATCCAGGAAATCTTCGAATCACGGAACCCGAAAGGCCAGGCGGTCATTTCGGAGATCGACGGTGTCATCACCGAGATCGACGAAATCCGCGAAGGCCAGAAGGAAATCACCGTCACCGGCGAAGTCGAGACACGCAAATATACGCCGCCGTATAATGCGCGCCTCCGCTTCGGCCTGAACGACACCGTCAAGCGCGGCGAAGCGCTGACCGAAGGGTCCATCGATCCGAAGCAGCTCATCGTCGTCAAGGATGTCAAGACCGTCCAGGAATACCTGCTGAAGGAAGTCCAGAAAGTCTACCGGATGCAGGGCGTTGAGATCAGCGATAAGCACGTCGAGGTCATGGTCCGCCAGATGATGCGCAAAGTCCGCGTCATCGAAGCCGGCGAAACCGATCTTCTTCCGGGCACGCTGCTCGACATCCACCAGTTCACGGAAGCGAACTTCGATGCGATCCGCGACGGCCGTCTGCCTGCGACAAGCCGCCCGGTGATCCTCGGAATTACAAAGGCGTCTCTCGAGACGGAATCCTTCCTCTCGGCCGCCTCGTTCCAGGAGACGACCCGCGTCCTCACCGACGCCGCCATCAAAGGCAAGATGGACGAACTCCTCGGACTCAAGGAGAACGTCATCATCGGGAAACTCGTTCCTGCCGGTACCGGCATGCAGCGCTACCGTCAGATCGAAATGGCCTACGAAGGCATGGAAGAACAGGAAGAAACCGCAGCAGCGGAATAATCCTTGCAAAACCCCCGGGAAGCCCAGCGCTTCCCGGGGGTTTTTGTTTGGGGCGGGCAGGGAATAATGGAGGGAGACTGGGAGAATCAGAGTTTCGTCTGGGCCAGACGGATGATCCAGGCGGAATCGCAGTTCGCAGCCGGAAACCGTACGGGGGAGCAAGGATTCACGGGATCACCTGCAGCCTTCGGAACTCACCACTTTACCTATACAATCAGCCTTTACTTCGCACCCGAAAAAATGATATGTTTTTTATTGACATCCCGTATCAGGGATGATAATATGTTCAAGGTTGAGAGTTGACTTTTGGTTCCTTGGAGGAAATGGCATGTCTCATGGACAAGCGAATCAGAAACAGACGATCATCGGTATAAAGCAGGCAGTAAAGGCGCTCCGGAAGGGCCTGGTGCGGGAAGTGATTCTCGCTTCGGATGCTGACGGGCGGCTGATCGGCGACGTTCTGTCCCTTGCGGAAGAGAACGGGATTCCGGTACGCTATGAAGGCACGAGGAAAGACCTCGGCCGGGCATACGGAATCGATGTCGGCGCATCGGTCATCGCCATTACTGAGTAGGTTTTTGCGTCATGCTGCGCAAAGACTTTGTTTTTACCCCTAAAATGAACCACCTGGATGTGTGGTATTAAAAAGAACTGAAGGGAGGACCCTATCGATGCCTACAATTAACCAACTGGTCCGCAACCCGCGCAAGTCGAAAGCGACCAAGTCGAAGTCTCCGGCACTCGGGAAAGGTTACAACAGCTTCAAGAAATCTCTTACAGATGTGAACTCGCCTCAAAAGCGCGGTGTCTGCACACGTGTCGGCACTATGACGCCTAAGAAGCCGAACTCCGCGCTTCGTAAATACGCTCGTGTCCGCCTGACGAACACGATCGAAGTCAACGCGTATATCCCTGGCGAAGGCCACAACCTGCAAGAGCACAGTGTTGTCCTGATCCGTGGCGGCCGTGTTAAAGACCTTCCGGGTGTCCGCTACCATATCGTACGCGGCGCCCTCGATACAGCCGGCGTTCAAGGCCGTATGCAGAGCCGTTCCCAATACGGCGCGAAGAAGCCAAAAGAGAAAAAATAATCACCTTTTAAAAGGTGCCTTAAAGTTTGAAAGGAGGAACACACATGCCTCGTAAAGGTCCAGTAGCAAAACGTGACGTGTTGCCTGATCCGCTGTATAACTCGAAGCTCGTGACACGTCTTGTAAACAAAATCATGGTAGACGGCAAGAAGGGTACTGCCCAGAAAGCCCTCTACGGCGCATTCGAACTCGTCCGTGAGCGTTCCGGTAAGGATCCTCTGGAAGTATTCGAAGCAGCTCTTGAAAACATCATGCCAGTTCTCGAAGTCCGTGCCCGCCGTGTCGGTGGCGCGAACTACCAGGTACCGGTTGAAGTCCGCCCGGACCGCCGTGTCACACTCGGCCTCCGCTACCTCGTCAACTACTCCCGCCTGCGCGGTGAGAAGACGATGGAAGAGCGCCTGGCAAACGAGATCCTTGATGCATCCAACAACACTGGTGCATCCGTGAAGCGTCGCGAAGACCTTCACAAGATGGCGGAAGCGAACAAAGCATTCGCTCACTACCGCTGGTAAGTTCAAGCCGAAGTCCACTCTATTCCGACATAACAGGAGGAGAAACACATTATGGCTAGAGAATTCTCCTTGGAGAACACTCGTAACATCGGGATCATGGCTCACATCGATGCCGGTAAGACTACGACAACTGAGCGTATTCTTTATTACACAGGTAAAATTCACAAACTCGGCGAAACGCACGAAGGTGCTTCCCAGATGGACTGGATGGAGCAGGAGCAAGAGCGCGGAATCACGATTACATCCGCTGCAACGACTGCTGCTTGGAAAGGCCACCGCGTCAACATCATCGACACGCCTGGACACGT
Organism: Bhargavaea cecembensis; assembly: GCF_001619585.1. GTDB lineage: Bacteria > Bacillota > Bacilli > Bacillales_A > Planococcaceae > Bhargavaea > Bhargavaea cecembensis_A. The sequence continues at coordinate 393,354 of NZ_LQNT01000011.1, read as the reverse complement.
CGACTTCACAGTTGAAGTTGAACGTTCCCTCCGCGTACTTGATGGTGCGGTAACGGTCCTTGACGCCCAGTCCGGCGTTGAGCCTCAGACAGAGACTGTATGGCGCCAGGCAACCACTTACGGCGTACCGCGTCTCGTATTCGTCAACAAGATGGACAAAACAGGTGCTGACTTCCTGTATGCCGTCAAGACGCTTCATGACCGCCTCCAGGCGAACGCTCACCCGATCCAGCTTCCGATCGGCGCTGAAGATGAATTCCGCGGAATCATCGACCTCGTCGAGCAGAGAGCCATCATGTATGGCAATGACCTCGGCACGGATACCGAAATCACTGAAATCCCTGCTGAGTATCAGGATCAGGCTGATGAGTACCGCGAAAAGCTCATCGAAGCACTCGCGGAGTTCGACGAAGAGCTCATGGAAAAATACCTCGGCGGCGAAGAACTCTCTGTTGAAGAGATCAAAGCAGCCATCCGTAAAGCGACACTCGCGGTAGAATTCTACCCGGTTGTCCTCGGTACGGCGTTCAAGAACAAAGGTGTCCAGCTCGTCCTCGACGCAGTTGTCGACTACCTCCCGTCCCCGCTGGACATCCCGGCAATCGACGGCACAGACCCTGAAACAGGCGAAGCAATGGAACGCCATGCTGACGACAGCGAGCCGTTCTCGGCACTCGCGTTCAAGGTCATGACTGACCCGTTCGTCGGTAAGCTGACATTCTTCCGTGTCTACTCCGGTGTCCTTCAGTCCGGTTCTTACGTTCAGAACTCGACAAAAGGCAAGCGTGAGCGCGTCGGCCGGATCCTGCAGATGCACGCGAACTCCCGTGAGGAGATCTCCGAAGTGCACGCAGGTGAAATCGCCGCTGCCGTCGGCCTGAAAGACACAGGCACAGGCGACACGCTCTGCGACGAGAAAGCACTCGTCATCCTTGAGTCGATGGAATTCCCTGAGCCGGTCATCTCGGTTGCAATCGAGCCGAAGACCAAAGGCGACCAGGACAAGATGGGTATTGCCCTCGGCAAGCTCCAGGAAGAAGACCCTACATTCCGCGCGCATACTGACCAGGAAACTGGTGAAGTTATCATTGCGGGTATGGGTGAACTTCACCTCGACATCATCGTTGACCGCCTCAAGCGCGAGTTCAAGGTTGAAGCGAACGTCGGCGCGCCTCAGGTATCCTACCGTGAGACGTTCCGCCAGACCGCAAATGTCGAAGGTAAATTCGTACGCCAGTCCGGCGGCCGCGGTCAGTTCGGCCACGTCTGGATCGAATTCTCGCCAAACGAAGAAGGCGCCGGCTTCGAGTTCACGAACGGCATCGTCGGCGGTGTTGTTCCGCGTGAATACGTCCCTGCTGTTGAAGCGGGTGTCAAAGACGCACTCGAAAACGGTGTCGTTGCAGGCTTCCCTGTTATCGACGTCAAAGCCAAGCTCTTCGACGGTTCTTACCACGATGTCGACTCCAGCGAGATGGCGTTCAAGATCGCCGCTTCCATGGCAGTCAAGAACGCAGTATCGAAGGTCAACGCTGTACTTCTTGAGCCGATGATGAAAGTTGAAGTCGTCATCCCTGAAGAGTACATGGGCGACATCATGGGCGACATCACTTCCCGCCGCGGACGCGTCGAAGGTATGGAAGCTCGCGGAAACGCTCAAGTCGTTCGCGCGATGGTTCCTCTTTCCGAAATGTTCGGCTATGCGACATCGCTCCGCTCGAACACTCAGGGCCGCGGTACATTCTCGATGGTGTTCGATCACTACGAAGAAGTTCCAAAGTCCATAAGAGAAGAAATCGTTAAAAAAGTTAAAGGTGAATAATTGAAATTCCCCTTTGTTTCAAGTATAACTAACGTATAAGATATGGAGGGTGGGGAAGTGTGACTTCCCCGCGGACCATACCAACTATCTCTTACATTTAAGGAGGATTTTCCTAATGGGTAAAGAAAAATTCGATCGCTCCAAAACGCATGCTAACATCGGTACAATCGGTCACGTTGACCATGGTAAAACAACTCTGACTGCTGCAATCGCGACAGTTCTCGCGAAAAAAGGCGGCGGTGAAGCACGTTCGTACGCGGACGTTGACAACGCTCCTGAAGAAAAAGAGCGCGGAATCACAATCAACACATCCCACATCGAATATGAAACAGATAGCCGCCACTACGCTCACGTTGACTGCCCAGGTCACGCTGACTATGTCAAGAACATGATCACTGGTGCAGCTCAGATGGACGGCGGAATCCTCGTTGTATCCGCAGCTGACGGCCCAATGCCACAAACTCGTGAGCACATCCTCCTGTCCCGTCAGGTTGGTGTTCCTTACCTCGTCGTATTCCTTAACAAGTGCGACATGGTTGACGACGAAGAACTCCTCGAGCTCGTTGAAATGGAAGTCCGTGACCTCCTTTCCGAGTACGACTTCCCTGGCGATGACGTTCCTGTCATCAAAGGTTCTGCTCTGAAAGCCCTCGAAGGCGAAGCTGAGTGGGAAGATAAAATCGTTGAGCTCATGGACGCAGTTGACAGCTACATCCCAACTCCAGAGCGCGACACTGAAAAGCCATTCATGATGCCTGTCGAGGACGTCTTCTCGATCACAGGCCGTGGTACAGTTGCAACCGGCCGTGTAGAACGTGGCCAGGTTAAAGTCGGCGACACTGTTGAAATCATCGGTCTTGCTGAAGAAGCAAAATCGACTACAGTAACAGGCGTTGAAATGTTCCGTAAGCTTCTTGACTATGCAGAAGCAGGCGACAACATCGGTGCGCTTCTCCGTGGTGTTGCACGTGAAGACATCCAGCGTGGCCAAGTTCTTGCAAAGCCAGGCTCGATCACTCCACACACTAGCTTCAAATCCGAAGTTTACGTTCTGTCCAAAGAAGAAGGTGGCCGTCACACGCCATTCTTCTCCAACTACCGCCCACAGTTCTACTTCCGTACAACTGACGTAACTGGCATCATCACGCTTCCAGAAGGCGTTGAAATGGTTATGCCTGGCGACAACATTGAAATGACAGTAGAACTGATCTCCCCAATCGCGATCGAAGAAGGTACTAAATTCTCGATCCGTGAAGGTGGCCGCACAGTTGGTGCTGGCGTCGTAGCTTCTATCCAGAAGTAATTTTGAAATGATGTAAATCGAATACCGGAAACGGGCCGGCCTGATCAGCCGCTCCGCTTCCTATGTCCAGACGTGGACATGGACCTCCGCCCAGACGTGGGCGGGGGTCTTTTTTTTATTTCAGGGAGTATTCGGCCATATGCTGCAATGATGAATAGGCCCTCTTGCGGGCCTTCAGTGAATGAAATCGGTGCGTCTCCTGCATGGGTTGCCTCTGTTCATCTGAATAGGACGCAGTTGATAAAAAAATTTAAATTAAATTTTTAAAAGCGCAGAATGCGATATATCAACGTTTGCAAACGGTTACAGACCAAAACTTATTCTAAATTGCACAAAAACTTGGAAAAAGCGACTTGACGCAATATTTCAAGCAAGTTATGATGTGTTCAATTCATTTTGAGAGACGGCAAAAGAGTTCGGCCAGCAGCCGCTCCGCCTCCATTAAGAGGAGAGATATTTTATGCGAAGCGACATGATAAAAGTAGGAATAGATCGGGCACCGCACAGGAGCCTTCTGTATGCAGCGGGCGTCAAGGCGAAAGACATGGGCAAGCCGTTCATCGGCGTGTGCAACTCCTACGTCGACATCATCCCGGGGCATATGCACCTGAACAAATTCGCAGAGGTCGTAAAAGATGCGATCCGCGAAGCAGGCGGCGTCCCGTTCGAGTTCAACACGATCGGCGTTGACGACGGGATTGCAATGGGCCACATCGGGATGCGCTACTCGCTTCCGAGCCGGGAAATCATCGCGGATGCAGCCGAGACGGTCGTGAATGCACACTGGTTCGACGGAGTGTTCTACATCCCGAACTGTGACAAGATCACACCCGGGATGCTGATGGCAGCTGTCCGGACCAACGTCCCGTCGATCTTCGTATCGGGCGGTCCGATGGAAGCCGGAGTCGATTCTAACGGCAATCAGCTTTCCCTCACATCCGTGTTTGAAGGCGTGGGCGCCTACAAGCAAGGCACGATGTCGGAGACACAGCTTCTCGAGATCGAGCAGAGTGCCTGCCCGACGTGCGGCTCCTGTTCGGGGATGTTCACCGCCAACTCGATGAACACCCTCATGGAGATGATGGGCGTCGCTCTTCCTCAGAACGGAACGATCGTGGCGACTTCGGATCATCGTAAGGATCTGATCTATGAAGCAGCCAAGCAGCTGATCCGCATGGTCGAGGAAGACGTAAAGCCGCGCGACCTCGTCACAGAAGAAACCATCGACGACGCATTCGCCCTGGACATGGCGATGGGCGGATCGACGAACACCGTCCTTCATACACTCGCCATCGCACATGAGGCAGGCATCGACTACGACCTGAAAAAGGTCAATGAGATTGCTGAGCGAGTCCCTTATCTGTCCAAGCTCATGCCTGCATCGGACTACTCGATGCATGATGTGCACCTTGCCGGGGGCGTCAGTGCGATCATCCGTGAACTGTGTGACATCCCGGGTGCTATTCACCCGAACCGGATGACGGTCACCGGCAAAACACTATTTGAAAACGTGAAAGACAGCAAAATCCTGAATGACCAGGTCATCCGGCCAAAAGAAAACCCGTATAGTCCGGTGGGCGGCCTATCCGTCTTATACGGGAATGTGGCACCGGATGGCGGCGTCATCAAGGTCGGTGCAGTCGATCCTTCGATCAAGGTATTTGAAGGCGACGCAATCGTCTTTGAATCTCAGGAAGACGCCCTCCAGGGTATCGATGACGGCACGGTCCAAGAGGGGCATGTGGTCGTCATCCGGTACGAGGGTCCGAAAGGCGGACCGGGGATGCCTGAAATGCTCGCACCGACATCCGCAATTGTCGGACGGGGACTCGGCACAAAAGTCGCACTCATCACAGACGGACGGTTCTCGGGAGCATCCCGCGGCATCGCTGTCGGCCATATTTCGCCGGAAGCGGCGGAAGGCGGGCCAATCGGCCTGGTGGAAAACGGCGACGTCATTGAAATCGACCTCGTTAACCGCAAGATTGAACTCAAGGTCCCGGAAGACGTACTGGAAGAGCGGCGCAAGAATGTGAAGCCGTTTGAACCGAAAATCAAGACGGGCTATCTCGCCCGCTACTCAAAATTGGTCACATCCGCCAACACCGGCGGCGTCATGAAAATCTGACGGTGACCGCTTAAATCGAACCAAAGCGCAGAAGAGGCAAAAGGGAAGGACCCCTGCATTTACCAGAGAGCCGGAACCGCTGGAACCCGGCAATGCAGCCCTGACCGACATCACCTCCGAGCGGAACACTGAACGGATGATTCCCAAGGTGTTCCCGGGGCAGGCATCGCGCCGCCCCGTTACCAACCGGCCGGGCACTGTGCCCGGCTGCCGAGGCGGCAATGCCGCGAACAAGGGTGGTACCATGAAAGGCTCTTTCATCCCTTGCTACGGAATACGACTGTGTTCCGTGCAGGGAGTGGAGGGGTCTTTTGTTTTTTTATACTCAAAACTCACAAGTGAAGGAGGAAGGCGCAGATGGAAGCGAGCGTCAAGGTAAGGGAAACAAAACAAGCCGTCACGCCGGCAGAGGCCGGCAACGGAGCCGACCTGCTGGTCCGGTCTTTGAAAAACGAGGGCGTGGACATTATTTTCGGCTACCCGGGCGGGGCGGTGCTCCCGATCTACGATGCACTGTATAAGAATCCGATCCGGCATATCCTGGCCCGTCATGAGCAAGGTGCCATCCACGCAGCCGAAGGGTTTGCACGCACGACAGGAAGGACCGGCGTGGTGATCGCCACTTCCGGTCCGGGGGCGACAAACCTTGTGACCGGCATCGCGGATGCCATGTTGGACTCGCTCCCGCTCGTCGTCCTGACCGGGCAGGTGGCCCAGCAGGTAATCGGCACAGATGCCTTCCAGGAAGCGGACGTCATCGGCATCACACAACCCATCACGAAGCACAACTACCAGGTGAAGGATGCAAAAGACATCCCGCGGATCATCAAGGAAGCTTTCCATATCGCCTCCACCGGACGGAAAGGCCCGGTCGTCGTCGACATTCCGAAGGATGTGTCGCTGGCAGAACTCGCCGCGGACATTCCTCATCCGGAAGACGTTCATCTGCCGGGCTATCAGCCCACGGTCAAGCCGAACTTCCTCCAGATCCAGAAAGCCGCACAGGCCCTTTCAGAGGCGCAGCGTCCACTGATCCTGGCAGGTGCAGGAATCCTTGCTGCCGAAGCCACAGGGGAACTCAGAAGCTTTATCGAGCGGTACCGCATTCCGGTGACCACAACACTGCTGGGCATCGGCACCGTCCCGGGCGGACACGAGCTCGGACTCGGCATGGCGGGAATGCACGGATCCTATACGGCAAACACGGCGATCCAGGAATGTGATGTTCTTCTGAACATCGGTGCCCGTTTCGACGACCGGCTCACCGGTAATCTTGCCGGGTTCGCGCCGAATGCAAAGGTGATTCATATCGACATTGATCCGGCCGAAATCGGCAAGAACGTCCCGACCGATATCCCGATTGTCGCGGACGCCAAGGCGGCCCTCGCCGAGCTGAACAAAAAAGGCTTTGAAGCACCGGACACGGAAGCCTGGCTCGCCCGCCTGGGAGAATCCCGGGAGACCCGCCCATTCGGCTACGAGACGGCACCGGAAGGAAAGATCATGCCACAGGACGCAGTACGGCTCATCCACAAGTACACCGGAGGCGACGCGATCGTCACGACTGACGTCGGCCAGCACCAGATGTTCGCAGCCCAGTATTATGAGCCGAACCACCCGCATCACTGGGTGACATCGGGAGGCCTAGGGACAATGGGCTTCGGATTCCCGGCGGCAATCGGTGCCCAGCTCGCCTTCCCGGGTGAGAAAGTCGTCGCGGTCGTCGGCGACGCCGGCTTCCAGATGACGCTTCAGGAGCTGTCCATCCTTCAGGAATTCAAACTCCCGGTGAAGGTCATCATCCTGAATAACGCAGCCCTCGGCATGGTGCGCCAGTGGCAGGAGACCTTCCACGGTGAGCGCTACTCCTCTTCGCTCGTTCCGGTACAGCCGGACTTTGTGAAGCTGGCAGAAGCGTATGAGATCCAGGGATACAAAGTCGAGACGCTTGCCGATGCGGACCGGGTGATCCGCGAAGCGATCGAGTCGGACGGACCGGCACTGGTCGACTGCCGGGTGCTCGCGACGGAAAACGTCTACCCGATGGTCGCGCCGGGCAAGAGCCTCAGTGAAATGATCGGAGTGATGGAACGGTGAAACGGATCATAACGACAACAGTCCTCAATCAAAGCGGCGTCCTGAACCGGGTGACGGGACTCCTCATGAAGCGGCAGTTCAACATCGAGAGCATCACCGTCGGGCACACCGAGACGCCGGGCATGTCCAAGATGACCTTTGTCGTCCACGTCGAGGATCCCTCGAAGGTGGAGCAGCTTGTCAAGCAGCTGTCCAAGCAGATTGATGTCATCAAGGTGAATGACATCTCCGACAAGGCGATCGTCATGCGGGAGCTGGCGCTTGTCAAAGTCGTCACCCCGCCCCAGCTCCGCCAGGAAGTCCGGAGCATTGTCGAGCCGTTCCGCGCCCAGGTCATCGACATGAGCAAGAACGTCACGACATACCAGGTGACGGGGGACCCGGAGAAGATCGAGGCATTTATCGACCTGCTCCGCCCGTACGGCATCAAGGAGATCTCGCGCACCGGCGTCACCGCCTTTACCCGCGAGACCCAGCGCACGGAAACCGTGCCTGATCTGATCCTTCAGTAAGGCGCAACCATAATCAGTAATTCCCGCGGCAGGCCGGCCCGCTTTCAAGACCGGCCAACCAAAAAAACAGAACCCACAGGGAGGAAATTGAAAATGGCAAAAATGTACTATAACCAGGATGTTAACGAGGCAGTTCTTGAAGGACGTAAAATCGCGGTCATCGGCTACGGTTCCCAGGGCCATGCCCACGCTCAGAACCTGAAAGAATCCGGCTTCGATGTCATCGTCGGCGTACGCCCGGGCAAATCGTTCGAAATGGCGAAGGAAGACGGCCTTCAGGTCGGCACGGTTGCAGAAGCTGCCGAAGCTGCAGATGTCATCATGGTTCTCCTCCCGGATGAGCGCCAGACACAAGTCTACAACGAAGAGATCAAGCCGGCCCTCACAGCAGGCAAGGCGCTCGTCTTCGCACACGGGTTCAACATCCACTTCGGACAGATCGTTCCTCCGGCTGATGTCGACGTATTCATGGTCGCACCGAAGGGCCCTGGTCACCTTGTCCGCCGCACATATGAAAGTGGCGCAGGCGTACCGGCGCTGATCGCGATCCAGCAGGACGCAACCGGCCAGGCGAAGGATCTTGCACTTGCTTATGCGAAAGGAATCGGCGCTGCGCGTGCAGGCGTTCTTGAGACAACTTTCCAGGAAGAGACCGAAACAGACCTCTTCGGCGAACAGGCTGTGCTCTGCGGCGGTACAACAGCACTTGTGAAGGCCGGATTCGAAACACTGGTCGAAGCAGGTTACCAGCCGGAAGTCGCTTACTTCGAGGTTCTCCATGAACTGAAGCTGATCGTCGACCTCATGTACGAGGGCGGAATCGAAAACATGCGCTACTCCATCTCCGACACGGCACAGTGGGGCGACTTCGTCTCCGGACCGCGCGTCATCACTGATGAAACAAAAGCCCGCATGAAGGAAGTGCTGGAAGATATCCAAAACGGCAAGTTTGCAAAAGGCTGGCTGCTTGAGAACCAGCTTGGCCGTCCTGAATACAACGCCATCAACCGCCGCGAGTCCGAGCACCAGATCGAATCGGTCGGCCGTGAACTCCGCGCAATGATGCCATTTGTCAACGAAGGGAAGAAAATTAAGAAGGAAGTGGTCGGCAGTGCGCAAAATTGATATTTTCGACACGACCCTGAGGGACGGGGAGCAGTCGGCGGGGATCAACCTGAACACCGCCGAGAAGCTCGAGATCGCGCGCCAGCTGGAACGCCTCGGCGTGACGGTCATGGAGGCCGGTTTCCCGGCAGCCTCTCCCGGCGACCAGGACGCCGTCCGGAAAATCGCAGGCACGGTCAAGAACTCGATCGTAACGGGCCTTGCCCGCTGCAATCAGAAGGATATTGATGCCGCATGGGAAGCGCTCCGCGTTGCGGAGCAGCCCCATATCCATATCTTCCTTGCGACGTCACCGATCCACATGGCCTATAAGCTAAAGAAGACTCCGGAGGAAGTGATCGAAGCATCGGTCGAGGCAGTCAAGTATGCGAAGAAATTCTTCCCGCTTGTCCAGTGGTCAGCAGAAGACGGTTCGCGCACCGAGCCGGACTTCCTCGCCCGCATCGTGACCGAAGTCGTCAAGGCCGGCGCCACGACAGTCAACATTCCTGACACCGTAGGCTATGCGACACCGCATGACTACGGCGCCATCTTCAAGTTCCTGAAGGAAACCGTTCCGAACATCGACCGGGTGAAGCTGTCCGCACACTGCCATGACGACCTCGGCATGGCGACGGCGAATACACTCGCAGCCATCGAGAACGGAGCAGACCAGGTGGAAGGCACCATCAATGCGATCGGCGAGCGTGCCGGCAACGTCGGCCTCGAAGAAGTCGCGGTCGCCCTCCATATCCGGAAGGATCACTACAATGTCGAGACCGGCATCAACCTGAAGGAAATCAAGCGCACGAGCCAGCTGGTCAGCCAGCTGACCGGTGTCGCGATCCAGCCGAACAAAGCGGTGACCGGCAAGAACGCCTTCGCCCATGAGTCCGGCATCCATCAGGACGGCATGCTGAAGAACCCGAACACCTATGAAATCATCACACCGGCACTGATCGGTGATGCCCAGACAGAACTGGTTCTCGGTAAGCACTCCGGCCGTCACGCGTTCAAGACCCGTGCCGAAGAGCTGGGCTTCGCCCTGGAGGCGGAGCGTCTGAACGAAGCATTCGCGGAGTTCAAAAAGTTGGCAGACCGCAAAAAAGTGATCACAGAAGCAGACCTGATGGTCATCCTTACTGACCAGCAGATCCAGGAAGCGGATGCGCCGATCTACGAACTGCAGGGTGTCCAGCTGTCCAGCGGCACGGCGAATATCCCGACGGCGACCATCACCGTTGTCCTGCCTGACGGCGAGACCGTCACCGAGGCAGCGACCGGCACCGGTTCTGTCGAGTCGATCTTCAACGCACTCGAGCGCATCGTAAGCGAAAAAGTCCACATCCTCGACTACCGGGTTTCGTCCGTCGGCAAGGGCCGCGACGCACTCGGCGAGGCGGTCGTCAAAGTCCAGATCGGGGAAGACGAGATCACGGGCCGGGATGCCGCGCAGGACGTCCTTGAAGCAACAGCCAATGCGTATCTGAACGCCATCAACCGGAAACTGGTCAAAAATGCGCAGCCGTCAGAGACCGTACCCTTAACTTAACTACCAAGCGGCCCGCACAGCCGGGCCGGCCATCATAAAGGAGGAAATGAACATGGAAAAGACAATTGCCGTATTGCCCGGAGACGGAATCGGTCCCGAAGTGACAAGGGCTGCCGTCAAGGTCCTGAAGATTATTGCACGCCGCTACCAGCACGAATTCAATTTCTCCTACGGCCTCATCGGCGGAGCGGCAATTGACGCCCTCGACAATCCGTTTCCGAAGGAGACGGCCGACGCCTGCAAGACGGCAGATGCCATTCTCCTGGGCGCCGTCGGGGGTCCGAAATGGGATAACAATCCGTCCGAACTCCGCCCGGAGAAGGGGCTGCTTGCCATCCGCAAACATTTCGGCCTGTTCGCAAACCTCCGTCCCGTCAAGGCGGTTCCGGCACTTCTGTCCGCGTCTCCTCTAAAAGAGGAAAAGGCGGCCGGTGTCGATCTCATGATCGTCCGTGAACTGACCGGGGGCCTCTACTTCGGTGAAAAGGCCCGCACAGCAGACGATGCATACGATACGCTCGTCTACTCGCGGGGTGAAATCTCCCGGATCGTCGAGCAGGCATTCGAGCTTGCCCGTGTAAGAAGGGGCAAAGTGACTTCCGTCGACAAAGCCAACGTTCTGGAGTCCAGCCGGCTCTGGCGGGAAGTCGTCGAGGAGAAAAAAGCAGCCTATCCGGATGTCACGGTAGAGCACCAGCTTGTCGACTCGTGCGCGATGAAGCTGATTACAGATCCGTCCGCATTCGATGTCGTGGTGACGGAGAACATGTTCGGGGATATCCTGAGCGATGAAGCATCGGTCATCACCGGCTCCCTCGGCATGTTGCCGTCCGCGAGCATCCGTACCGACGGTTTCGGCCTGTATGAACCGGTACACGGCTCAGGCCCGGACATCGCCGGCAAGGGAATCGCAAACCCGGCGGCGGCCATCCTGTCGGCCGCGATGATGCTCCGCTACTCGTTTGGCATGGACACCGAGGCGGCTGCAATCGAAGAAGCGGTCCAGACCGTGCTTGTGGACGGCTACCGCACGTCGGATCTTGCCGAGGCGGGAGTCCGGTCACTCACGACGGAAGAATGGACCGACAAAGTCATCGAACAGCTCGACGCGGAAGCTGTGTCGGAAGATATCATGTTTTCGTATATGTAAAACAGGAGGCGGAACGCAATGGCAAAAACAATCATCGATAAAATCTGGGACCGGCATATCGTCGTCGGGGAACCGGGCAAACCGGACCTCCTCTACATCGACCTCCATCTTCTTCACGAAGTCACATCTCCTCAGGCGTTTGAAGGGCTGCGCCTGAACGGGCGCAAAGTCCGTCGCCCCGACCTCTGTTTCGCGACGATGGACCACAACGTGCCGACAGTCAACCGCAAGGTGATCAAAGACCCGATCGCGCGCAAGCAGATCCGGACACTGGCGGAAAACTGCGAGGAGTTCGGCGTGCCGCTCGCGGACGTCGACCACCCCGACCAGGGGATCGTTCATGTCATCGGACCGGAGCTCGGGCTCACACAGCCGGGCAAGACGATCGTCTGCGGCGACTCCCATACTTCGACGCACGGCGCATTCGGCGCACTCGCTTTCGGTATCGGAACGAGTGAGGTCGAGCACGTGCTGTCCACACAGACGCTCTGGCAGTCCCGCCCGAAGACCCTGGAGATCCGCATCGATGGTGAGATTGCCCCGGGCGTTGCCGCCAAGGACATTATCCTCGCAATCATCGCGAAGTTCGGTACCGACATGGGCACGGGCCATATCGTGGAATATACGGGAGAAGCGATCCGCAAGCTCTCGATGGAAGAGCGGATGACCATCTGCAACATGTCAATTGAAGCAGGTGCCCGTGCAGGCCTCATCAGCCCGGATGAAACGACGGTCGAATACCTGCGGGGACGCAAGTATGCACCGCAGGGCGAGGCATTCGAAAAAGCTGCAGAGGACTGGCTTTCCCTCGCTTCCGATGAAGGGGCGGAGTACGACAAGTCCGTATCGATCCATTCCGACGAGATCGAACCGTTCATTACCTGGGGCACGAACCCCGGCATGGGCGACGGGATCTCCGGCCATGTCCCTTATGCGTCGGATTTCGAAAACGAACTTGAGCGCGATTCCTTCCTCCGTGCCATTGAATACATGGGACTTGAAGAAGGCCAGAAGTTTACCGATATTGAGATTCAGCACGTCTTCATCGGATCGTGCACGAACGCCCGCCTGAGCGACCTTCGCGAAGCGGCCCGCGTGATTGAAGGCAAGAAAGTCCGTGATGGGGTCCGCGCCATCGTCGTACCGGGTTCCCGTACAGTCAAGAAGCAGGCGGAAGAGCAAGGCCTCGACAAGGTCTTCACCGAAGCAGGCTTTGAATGGCGCGAATCGGGATGCAGCATGTGCCTCGCCATGAACGACGATGTCGTCCCTGCAGGCGAACGCTGTGCATCCACATCCAACCGGAACTTCGAAGGACGGCAGGGGACGGGTGCCCGTACGCACCTCATGAGCCCGGCCATGGCTGCAGCCGCAGCCGTCAACGGCCGATTCACCGACGTCCGCGAAGAATTTGCCGTCCACGCCTGACGCGTGACGATGAAAGGAGGATGCATCCATGAAACCGATCAATGAAGTGACCAGTGTCCTGACGCCGCTCGACCGGAGCAACGTCGACACAGACCAGATCATCTCCAAGGAATTCCTGAAGCGTATCGAACGGACCGGCTTCGGCAAGTACCTGTTCTATCACTGGCGTTTTGATGCAGAAGGCAACAAGAGGGACGGATTTGTCCTGAACGATCCGCGGTTTGACGGATCCGAGATCCTTGTCGCACGTGAGAACTTCGGCTGCGGTTCGTCCCGCGAACACGCACCGTGGGCGATCCTCGACTACGGATTCCGCGTTGTCATCTCGCCGAGCTACGCCGATATCTTCTATAATAACTGCATGAAAAACGGCATCCTGCCGATCAGGCTGCCGGAAGAGGAAGTGGAAGAGCTCCTCGCCAAGGGCAAGGCCGAACCGGTCAGCCTCGCCGTCAATCTTGCAGAGCAAACCGTCACGCAGCCGGACGGCACCGTCCACCGATTCGATATCGACCCGTACTGGAAGGAAATGCTCCTGAACGGCTGGGACGAAATCGCCCTGACCTTCAAATACGAAGATCAGATCACCAAATATGAAGAAGTCATGCAGCGCGCATAAGCCATAACCGGCAGGCCCTTTTGGGGGTCTGCCGGTTTTTTGGTTGGTGCATTTGTTCTGCGGCAGGGGTGAGCGCTCACAGATTTCTATGAGCGCTTGTTGCCGTTCTATGAGCGCTTAAGCGGGTTCTATGAGCGGTAGTTGCTGTTCTATGAGCGCTTGCACCGGTTCTATGCGCGGTTGCGGCAGTTCGGATTACACTTAACACACTTCCGAAATGGTAGTGAACGCCGTCTGCCAGCCTGCCAATATGAGTTTATTCCGAAGGTTGACAGTCTAAAGCAGCCATGGTAATCTAATAACATTCAATTTAACACTTTATCATAGTAAAGTGATGAAGCGTAAAGGAGTACCAGCCATGAATGCAGTTATTCTTGCGGTCGCGGTCATGCTGATCCTGAGTCTTCTCCGGGTCAATGTGGTTTTGGCGCTGGCGGTCGGTGCACTTGCCGGCGGCCTGGCAGGCGGCCTTTCCATAAATGATACAATCGGGGCGTTCACAGAAGGCCTCGGAGGCGGTGCGACCATCGCACTTAGTTACGCGCTTCTCGGCGGATTTGCGGTCGCGATCTCACGGACCGGCATCCCGGAGGTGCTCGTTAAACTGATTCTGAAAGTTGTCGGCAATGAGGGGGAAGGGGAGCGCAGAGGACTTGCCAAGGCGCTGATCGTCCTGATCCTGCTTATGGTCGCCATTTCGTCGCAGAACCTGATTCCGATCCACATAGCATTTGTTCCGCTGCTCGTACCGCCGATTCTTCATATTCTCGATATGCTGAAGATCGACCGGCGGCTGATCGCCTGTGTGCTGGCATTTGGCCTGACCGCTCCGTATATCCTGCTGCCGTTCGGCTTCGGTCTCCTCTTCCACGAAGTGATCGCCAACCAGATGGCACTGGCCGGACTCGAGATCAACATGGCGGATATCCCGTCGGCCATGGCTCTCCCGGTTGCCGGCATGGCACTCGGCCTCATCATCGCGATTTTCATCTCCTACAGAAAACCGCGTGATTACGGGGAAAGCCAGGCGATCGCATCCGGGCCGGAACGTGCAGTCCGGACACGTAACATCGTTTTCACGGTCATCGCGCTCGTGGCGGCTCTTGCCGGACAGATCACGACTGACTCGATGATCATCGGCGCCATCTCCGGCATTGCAGTTCTGTATGTGACAGGCGCGGTCCGCTGGAAAGAAGCAGACGAACTCCTGAATGACGGAATGAAGATGATGGCCTTCGTCGGCTTTGTCATGATTGCGGCTAATGGTTTTGCCGGCGTCATCCAGGCAACAGGCCACGTCGGGACGCTCGTCGAATCTGCAAGCGGCATGCTCGGCGACAACAAGAGCATGGCTGCATTTATCATGCTCCTCGTCGGCCTGCTTGTCACGATGGGAATCGGCTCCTCGTTCGCGACAATTCCGATCATCGCCGCCATCTTTGTACCGCTCAGCATGGAGTTCGGCTTCAGCACGCTCGCCATCATCTCATTAATCGGCACGGCCGGAGCCCTCGGCGACGCCGGCTCCCCGGCATCCGACTCCACACTCGGACCAACCGCCGGACTCGACGCCGACGGCAAGCACAACCACATCTGGGACACCTGCGTCCCGACCTTCATCCACTACAACATCCCTCTCATCATCTTCGGCTGGATCGCCGCCATGATTCTCTGAGGGAAAAGAAAAAGCTCCGGGCAGCCGGAGCTTTTTCATATTCCGAAGAAGAACGAAATTAATTTCTTCTATAGAAAAGAGAAAAGAGATGGGTTGCTTCAACTTTGATCTGCTGATTGAAGTGAAGGGCGGCGACTCCTGCGGGAAAGGAAGCGCGGAGAGACCCTGCAAGTAGGTGCTGCCCAACGCTTCGCTTTTGGGCGCAGACGCCCATCTTCGTATGGGCGCCGGCTCTTAGCCTTCCCCGCGGAAAGCGTTCGCCCATAACGGAAATCAACCACTTTGATTAGTAGACAGCCGAAAGATGACTTCCTTCCATATAACAATCTCCACTCACAGCAACCTAATATTCCGACTCTTCCCTTACCGATTGCATCCTGAGCCAAACCGTTATATAATTCTAGGGTCCAGCAAAGAATCTCGCGCGTAATGCTTGCGAGGCTCTTCCGTTTTGTGTATAATACGGAATGTTGGTCATTTGACTGCGATGAAGCGGGAGGTTGCTGACACACCCGGCCGCTTTGCCATGGCGGTGTGCAGGAGATTTCCGTGGAGAATTGTCTTGAAAAAAGGCGAAAGGGAGGGAAAGTAATGGCAAAACAAAAAATCCGTATCCGTTTGAAAGCGTACGACCACCGTATCCTCGATCAATCAGCTGAGAAGATTGTTGAAACGGCAAAACGTTCTGGTGCAAGTGTTTCGGGTCCGATCCCGCTTCCGACAGAGCGCTCGGTTTACACCATTCTTCGTGCGGTCCACAAATACAAGGACTCGCGTGAACAGTTCGAGATGCGCACACACAAGCGTCTGATTGACATCGTCAACCCGACACCAAAAACGGTTGATGCGCTCATGAAGCTTGATCTGCCATCCGGCGTAGACATCGAAATCAAACTTTAATCAACACAAAATAAAAAAACACACAGAATGCAGGAGGTGTGACGAATGACCAAAGGAATCTTGGGTAGAAAGATCGGCATGACACAAGTCTTCGCTGAAAACGGCGATCTCATCCCGGTAACTGTCATCGAAGCGGCACCAAACGTTGTCCTTCAAAAGAAGACAGCTGAAACGGACGGCTACGAAGCAGTCCAGATCGGCTTCGAAGACAAGCGCGAAAAGCTCGCGAACAAACCGGAAAAAGGCCATGCAGCTAAAGCAGAAACTGCGCCTAAGCGCTTCGTTCGCGAATTCCGCGGAGAGGACACGGCCGATTATGAAGTTGGTCAGGAAGTCAACGTAGAAATTTTCGCAGCTGGCGATTTCGTCGATATTACAGGTGTCACAAAAGGTAAAGGATTCCAAGGTGTCATCAAGCGCCACGGGCACGCCCGCGGACCGATGAGCCACGGTTCCCACTTCCACCGCGCACCTGGTTCGCTCGGTCCGGTTGACCCGGCACGCGTCTTCAAGGGAATGAAGTCCCCAGGCCGCATGGGCAGCGACACCGTAACGATCCAAAACCTCGAAATTGTAAAAGTTGACGCAGAGCGCAACCTGCTCCTCGTCAAAGGGAATGTGCCGGGCGCTCGCAAGTCGCTCGTAAAAGTACGCGCATCCCTCAAGAAATAAGGAAAGGAGGACAACACAATGCCAAAAGTATCCGTACTTAATCAAACAGGCGCTTCGGTCGGCGAATTCGAACTGAACGAATCCGTATTCGGAATCGAACCAAACGAAGCTGTTCTTTTTGAAGCGATCATCTCCCAGCGCGCATCGCTGCGCCAGGGTAACCACAAAACGAAGCAGCGCGGAGAAGTAGCAGGTGGAGGCCGCAAACCATGGCGCCAAAAAGGCACAGGCCGTGCACGCCAAGGCTCTACCCGTTCCCCGCAATGGCGCGGAGGCGGTACCGTATTCGGTCCGGTTCCACGCAGCTACAGCTACAAGCTTCCTAGGAAAGTCCGCCGTCTGGCACTCCGTTCGGCACTTTCCGCGAAAGTCCGCGAAGAAAGCCTCGTCGTACTCGACGCACTCACTTTCGACGCACCTAAGACGAAAGCATTCATTCAGGTCCTGAAAGATCTTTCCGTCGACAAAAAAGCATTGTTCGTCACTGCAGAGCTCGACGAAAACGTGGCACTGTCCGCTCGCAACATCCCGGGCGTCACGGTCGTCTCCGCAAACGGCATCAACGTCCTCGACCTGGTAGGCCATGACAAGCTTGTCATGACAAAATCCGCGGTCGAAAAAGTACAGGAGGTGCTTGGTTAATGGATGCACGTGATGTATTGAAGCGTCCGGTCATTACCGAGCGTTCCGCGCAGGCGATGGAAGACAAAAAGTACACGTTCGATGTAGACGTCCGCGCCAACAAGACACAGGTCAAACAGGCCGTCGAAGAAGTCTTCGGTGTCAAGGTCGAGAAAGTCAACATCATGAACGTCAAAGGCAAGTTCAAGCGTATGGGCCGTTTCGGCGGATACACGAACAAACGCCGCAAAGCCATCGTCAAACTGACGGCTGACTCTAAAGACATCGAACTTTTCGAAGCGTAAGACTTACGCTCTGAATCCAAAAAACAAGAGGAGGGAAAACAATGGCGATCAAGAAGTACAAACCGACTTCCAACGGCCGACGTAACATGACGGCTTCCGACTTCGCAGAGATCACAACTGACAAGCCGGAAAAATCGCTCCTCGCGCCTAAACACCGCAAGGGCGGCCGTAACAACCAAGGCCGTACGACTGTCCGCCACCAAGGCGGCGGACACAAGCGCCAATACCGTGTCATCGACTTCCAACGCCGGAAAGATGGCATTCCGGGACGCGTTGCTACGATCGAATACGATCCGAACCGTTCTGCGAACATCGCACTGATCAACTACGTGGACGGGGAAAAGCGTTACATCCTCGCTCCTAAAGGCCTCAAGGTCGGCATGGAAATCATGTCCGGTCCTGAAGCAGACATCAAAGTGGGGAACGCACTCCCGCTGGAAAACATTCCGATGGGTGCAACCATCCACAACATCGAACTGAAGCCTGGCAAAGGCGGACAGCTTGTCCGTTCCGCGGGTACATCCGCTCAGGTTCTCGGTAAAGAAGGCAAATACGTCATCGTCCGTCTCCAGTCCGGCGAAGTCCGCATGATCCTCGGCACATGCCGCGCGACTATCGGCCAGGTCGGCAACGAGCAGCACGAACTGATCAACATCGGTAAAGCAGGACGTTCCCGCTGGCTCGGCAAGCGCCCGACAGTACGCGGTTCCGTCATGAACCCGAACGATCACCCGCACGGTGGTGGTGAAGGCCGCGCGCCAATCGGACGCCCGTCTCCAGTCACTCCTTGGGGCAAGCCTGCACTTGGTCTCAAAACCCGCAAGAAGAAAAACAAATCGGACGACTACATCATTCGTCGCCGCAAAAAATAATGTGGTTTCTCAGCGGTTCACGGGGTGGGCCGCCGGGCAATCACGGAGGGAGGTACCAAAATGGGTCGCAGCTTGAAAAAAGGACCTTTTGTGGATGATCATCTCATGAAAAAGGTCGAAGCACAGAACGCTAACGAGAAAAAGCAGGTCATTAAAACATGGTCCCGCCGCTCTACAATCTTCCCGAACTTCATCGGCAACACAATTGCTGTCTATGATGGACGCAAACACGTACCGGTCTACGTAACGGAAGACATGGTCGGCCATAAACTGGGTGAATTCGCACCTACACGCACTTACCGCGGTCATGGAGCCGACGATAAGAAAACGAAACGCTAATTGAGAGGAGGTACTCCTGATGCAACAAGCTAAAGCCGTAGCCCGTACAATCCGGATCGCTCCTCGCAAAGTCCGTTTGGTCGTCGACCTGATCCGGGGCAAGCAAGTGGGCGAAGCGGTCGCAATCCTGCGACTTACACCGAAAGCCGCATCGCCGGTTGTCGAGAAAGTATTGAAATCCGCGATTGCAAACGCAGAACACAACTACGACCTGGACATCAACAACCTCGTCGTCAGTGAAGTCTTCGTAGACGAAGGCCCGACGCTCAAGCGTTTCCGCCCTCGCGCGCAAGGCCGTGCAACTGCCATCAACAAACGCACTAGCCACATCACAGTAGTGGTATCCGAGAAGAAGGAGGGATAATTCGTGGGTCAAAAAGTACATCCAAACGGTATGCGACTCGGAGTCATCCGTGACTGGGAGTCGAAATGGTATGCAGAAAAAGACTATGCAACTCTTCTCCATGAAGACCTTAAGATTCGCGAGTACATCGACGGACGCCTGAAAGACGCTTCCCTGTCGCAGGTTGAAATCGAGCGTGCCGCGAACCGTGTAAATATCACGATCCATACAGCGAAGCCCGGCATGGTGATCGGGAAGGGCGGTTCCGAAGTTGAAGCGCTCCGTAAAGAACTCAACGCACTATCCGGCAAGCGTGTGCACATCAACATCGTTGAAGTGAAGCGTGCAGATCTTGATGCGAAACTCGTCGCAGAAAACATCGCCCGCCAGCTTGAACAGCGTGCATCGTTCCGCCGCGCACAAAAACAAGCGATCCAGCGCACAATGCGTGCAGGCGCTAAAGGGATCCGCACAATGGTATCGGGACGCCTCGGCGGCGCCGACATCGCCCGTGCCGAACACTACAGCGAAGGTACTGTACCGCTCCATACACTCCGTGCCGACATCGACTACGCTCACGCGGAAGCCGATACAACTTACGGCAAACTCGGCGTAAAAGTATGGATCTACCGCGGTGAAGTCCTTCCTGAGAAGAAGAAATCCGAGGAAGGAGGCAACTGATCATGTTGATGCCTAAACGTGTTAAGCACCGTCGTGTACACCGCGGCAAAATGCGCGGAGAAACAAAAGGCGGCGGCACAGTGAATTTCGGTGAGTACGGCCTCCAGGCTGTTGAAGCCGGCTGGATCACCAACCGTCAGATCGAATCAGCCCGTATCGCCATGACTCGTTACATGAAGCGTGGCGGTAAGGTCTGGATCAAGATCTTCCCTCATAAGCCATATACGAAAAAGCCTCTTGAAGTCCGGATGGGTTCCGGTAAAGGTGCCGTTGAAGGATGGGTGGCTGTCGTGAAGCCAGGCCGTGTCATGTTTGAAATCGCAGGCGTCTCCGAAGAGGTTGCCCGTGAAGCGCTGCGTCTCGCATCGCACAAACTGCCGGTTAAGAGCAAGTTTGTAAAACGCGAAGAAATTGGTGGTGAATCGAATGAAGGCTAATGATATCCGTGAATTGACCACTGCTGAAATCGAACAAAAAGTGAAGTCGCTGAAAGAAGAGCTCTTCAACCTGCGTTTCCAGCTTGCTACCGGCCAACTCGAAAACACAGCTCGCATTCGTGAGGTGCGCAAGTCGATCGCGCGCATGAAGACAGTCATTCGCCAACGCGAACTCAGCGCCAACAACTGATAAAAGGAGGCTGCAAGCATGTCTGAGCGTAACCAACGCAAAGTTTACACAGGCCGCGTCGTTTCCGACAAAATGGACAAGACGGTCACGGTTGTTGTCGAGACTTACAAGAAACACCCGGTCATCGGCAAACGTGTAAAATACTCGAAAAAATATAAAGCACATGATGAAAACAATGTTGCAAAAACAGGCGACATCGTCCGCATCATGGAAACTCGCCCGCTTTCCGCTACGAAGCGTTTCCGCCTTGTAGAGGTCGTTGAAAAAGCGGTTATCATCTGATCGGAATTTAACTTGAGAGGAGGTACCCTCGATGATCCAACAAGAGAGTCGTATGAAAGTCGCTGACAACTCCGGCGCGCGTGAAGTCCTCACGATCAAAGTGCTCGGCGGTTCCGGCCGTAAGACAGCGAACATCGGCGACATCGTCGTCTGCACCGTGAAGAAAGCAACACCAGGTGGCGTTGTTAAGAAAGGTGACGTCGTGAAGGCGGTTGTCGTCCGCACGAAGAGTGGAGTCCGCCGCAATGACGGTACGTACATCAAGTTCGACGAGAACGCATGCGTCATCATCCGTGACGACAAAGGCCCACGCGGTACGCGGATCTTCGGACCTGTCGCACGTGAGCTGCGCGACAACAACTTCATGAAAATCATTTCCCTCGCTCCGGAAGTACTTTAATCCATAGGGTAGTGCCAACCAAGGAGGTGCAAGAGAATGCACGTTAAAAAAGGTGATAAAGTCCAGGTGATCACAGGAAAAGACAAAGGGAAAACCGGCGTCATCCTTGCTGCATTCCCTAAGAAAGACCGTGTGATCGTGGAAGGCGTCAACATCATCAAGAAGCACACGAAGCCGAACCAGGAAAGCCCACAGGGCGGCATCGTGAGCAAAGAAGCCCCAATCCACGTTTCCAACGTTATGCTGCTTGATCCGAAATCGGGCGAACCGACTCGTATCGGCCATAAAGAAATAGAACAAGACGGCAAAATGGTCACAGTCCGCGTTTCCAAGAAATCCGGCGAGATCATTGCTGACCCATACAAGAAATAAGCGACATAGAGGAAGGAGGTACTCCTGATGAACCGCCTAAAAGAGAAATTTAAAACAGACATCACACCTGCTCTCATGAGCAAGTTTGAATACAGCTCGGTCATGCAAGTGCCGAAAGTCGAAAAGATCGTCATCAACATGGGTGTCGGCGACGCTGTCCAGAACAGCAAGTCCCTCGACACTGCTGTAGAAGACCTTGAAATCATCTCCGGCCAAAAACCGGTTGTCACAAAAGCGAAGAAATCGATCGCCGGCTTCCGCCTCCGTGAAGGAATGCCGATCGGTACGAAAGTAACCCTCCGTGGCGAGCGCATGTATGATTTCCTCGACAAGCTGGTTTCGATCGCACTTCCGCGTGTCCGCGACTTCCGCGGTGTATCGAAGAACGCGTTTGACGGCCGCGGCAACTACACGCTCGGCGTCAAAGAACAGCTGATCTTCCCGGAAATCGATTACGATAAAGTATCCAAAGTCCGTGGCATGGACATCGTCATCGTCACGACTGCTAACACGGACGAAGAAGCCCGTGAGCTCCTGAAGCAGCTCGGCATGCCATTCCAAAAGTAAACGAAAGGGAGGCGAAATTGTGGCTAAGAAATCGATGATCGCGAAGCAAAAACGCACACCGAAACACAAAGTGCAGGAATACACACGCTGCGAGCGTTGTGGCCGTCCTCATTCCGTGTATCGTAAATTTAAGCTTTGCCGTATTTGTTTCCGTGAACTTGCATACAAAGGGCAACTGCCTGGCGTCAAGAAGGCCAGCTGGTAATCCCTATACCTGGGAAGGAGGTACAACACAATGACTATGAGTGATCCGATCGCAGATATGCTTACGCGTATCCGTAACGCCAACATGGTACGCCATGAAAAACTGGAAGTTCCTGCTTCCAACATGAAAAAAGAGATCGCCGAAATCCTGAAACGCGAAGGATTTGTCCGCGATGTTGAATATATCGAAGATGATAAGCAGGGGATCATCCGGATCTTCCTCAAGTACGGTCAGGACAACGAACGTGTTATCACGGGCCTGAAGCGTATTTCGAAGCCGGGTCTGCGCGTATACGCAAAGACAAACGAAATCCCTAGAGTCCTGAACGGCCTTGGCATCGCCCTCGTCTCGACATCTCACGGTGTAGTGACTGACAAAGAAGCGCGTGCGAAGAAAGTCGGCGGCGAAGTCGTCGCATACGTCTGGTAATCTGCTACAAACGAATGGAGGTGCACACACATGTCCCGTATTGGCAATAAGCTGATCGAAGTGCCTGAAAGCGTGACAGTCACCATTGCGGATGACAACACGGTCACGGTCAAAGGCCCGAAAGGCGAACTCACTCGCAAACTGAGCAGTGACATCACGATCAACCAGGACGGCAACGTCATCACCCTGACTCGCCCGTCCGACCACAAAGAACACCGCGCGATCCACGGAACGACCCGTTCGCTCCTGAACAACATGGTCGAAGGCGTCTCGAAAGGCTTCGAAAAGTCCCTCGAGCTCGTTGGTGTCGGTTACCGTGCGCAAAAACAGGGCAACAAACTTGTCCTGAACGTCGGTTACTCCCACCCGGTCGAGTTCACTCCTGAAGAAGGCGTGGAAATCGAAGTTCCTTCGAACACGAAAGTCATCGTCCGCGGTTACAACAAAGAGCACGTCGGCGCGCTCGCTTCCAACATCCGTGCCGTACGCCCGCCTGAGCCATACAAAGGCAAAGGGATCCGCTACGAAGGCGAACACGTCCGCCGCAAAGAAGGTAAGACAGGTAAATAATGCCGCATAGGCATCGAAAGGAGTGACCACGATGATTACGAAACAGGACAAGAACCAGGTCCGCAAAAAGCGCCATGCACGTGTGCGTTCCAAGATCAGTGGCACTGCCGAGCGTCCGCGCCTGAACATCTTCCGGTCCAACAAGCATATCTATGCTCAGCTGATCGATGATGCAAACGGTGTGACACTCGCAAGTGCATCCACAATGGACAAAGGTTTCGAAGGTTCCACTTCGAACACTGAAGCAGCAGTTAAAATCGGCGAAACAATCGCTAAGGCAGCTGTTGAAAAGAACATCAAATCTGTCGTCTTCGACCGTGGGGGTTACCTCTATCACGGCCGTGTGAAGGCTCTGGCAGATGCAGCCCGTGAAAACGGACTCGAATTCTAATCAAAAGGAGGGACCCATACACATGCGTCGCAATGAAGTGAAAAGTGAGTTCGAAGAACGCGTAGTAACGATCAACCGCGTAGCGAAAGTCGTAAAGGGCGGACGTCGTTTCCGCTTCACGGCACTCGTCGTCGTCGGCGACAAGAATGGCCGTGTCGGTTTTGGTACAGGTAAGGCACAAGAAGTTCCGGATGCGATCCGCAAGGCAGTCGAGGATGCGAAAAAGAACCTCATCAACGTTCCTATGGTCAACGGCACAACGCCTCACGAAGTGACCGGACGTTACGGTGCAGGCTCTGTCTTCATCAAACCTGCAGCACCTGGTACCGGTGTAATCGCCGGCGGCCCTGTCCGTGCAGTACTTGAACTTGCAGGCATCACGGACATCCTTTCGAAATCCCTCGGTTCCAACACGCCGATCAACGTCATCCGTGCTACGATCGCAGGTCTCCAGGACCTTAAG
Source organism: Bhargavaea cecembensis (assembly GCF_001619585.1). Lineage (GTDB taxonomy): Bacteria > Bacillota > Bacilli > Bacillales_A > Planococcaceae > Bhargavaea > Bhargavaea cecembensis_A. Next base: position 368,925 of record NZ_LQNT01000011.1, on the reverse strand, counting down.
CGTGCCGAGGAAGTTGCAAAACTCCGTGGCAAATCCGTAGAAGAACTGCTCGGTTGAGGGGGGAAAACTAATGGCTAAGCTCGTAATCACCCTTAAGAAAAGCGTGATCGGGTCGAAACCGGACCAACGCAAAACGGTTGAGGCTCTCGGTCTGCGCAAGACGAACCAAACGGTCGAACACGAAGACAATGCTGCCATCCGCGGCATGCTGAACAAAGTCGGCCATCTCGTCGAAGTTAAAGAAAATTAATCTTTTATCAACATATAAGGAGGTGCCAGTCAAATGAAACTGCATGAACTGAAACCTGCAACAGGATCCCGCAAAGAGCGCAACCGTGTTGGTCGTGGCCCAGGTTCGGGCAACGGCAAGACGTCCGGCCGCGGTGCAAACGGTCAAAACTCGCGTTCCGGCGGCGGTGTACGCCTCGGCTTCGAAGGTGGCCAGATGCCTCTTTTCCAGAGCCTGCCTAAGCGTGGCTTCACGAACATTAACCGCAAGGAATATGCCATCGTGAACCTCGAAACGCTTAACCGCTTCGAAGAAGGTACGGAAGTTACTCCAGCGCTCCTGCTCGAAACGGGCGTCGTGAGCAAGGAGAAATCCGGCATCAAGATCCTCGGCAACGGTCAGCTTGAGAAAAAGCTTACTGTACAGGCTCACAAATTCTCTGCTTCCGCTAAAGAGGCCATCGAGAACGCAGGCGGCTCTGTCGAGGTGATCTAATGTTTGAGACCATCTCCAACTTTATGCGTGTTCCGGAAATCCGGAAAAAAATCCTATTTACGCTGGCGCTGCTCATCATCTTCCGGCTCGGGACGTTCATCCCGGTGCCGAACGTGGATGCGTCGGCACTCCAGGCAGCCGATCAATTCAGCCTGATCGGCTTTCTGAACACGTTCGGGGGCGGCGCGCTCGCGAACTTCTCCATTCTGGCGATGGGGATCATGCCGTACATCACGGCATCGATCATCGTCCAGCTCCTTCAGATGGACGTCGTTCCAAAATTCGCCGAGTGGGCGAAACAGGGCGAGGTCGGCCGGAGGAAGCTGGCCCAGTTCACCAGATACTTTACGATCGTTCTGGCATTTATCCAGTCGATCGCCATGTCGTACGGCTTTAACCGCATGTACGGCGGCACGCTGATTCAGAACGACAGCATTGCGACTTACCTCGTCATTGCAGTTGTCCTGACAGCAGGCACGGCGTTCCTCCTCTGGCTCGGTGAGCAAATCACCGAGAACGGTGTGGGGAACGGGATCTCGATCATCATCTTTGCGGGGATCGTTGCGGCGATTCCGAATGCGGTGAATCAGATCTATGCGCAGCAGATCCAGGATGCAGGGGACCAGCTGTTCCTGAACATCCTCATTCTGATCCTCCTGGCACTCGCGGTCGTCGCCATCACGGTAGGCGTCGTGTATTTCCAGGAGGCGCTCCGGAAAATTCCGGTGCAGTATGCCAAGCGTGTCACGGGCCGCGGCCGCCAGCAGGGCGGCCAGCAGACCCACCTGCCATTGAAAGTAAACGCGGCCGGCGTTATTCCTGTTATCTTCGCCGTCGCGTTCATCATAACCCCTCAGTCGATTGCATCGTTCTTCGGCCAGAACCGCTGGACGGCGGCGATCATCGAAATCTTCGACTATACGAAGCCTGTGGGGATGATCATCTATGTAGCGCTCATTATCGCCTTCACCTACTTCTATGCGTTCATCCAGGTCAACCCTGAGAACGTGTCGGATAATCTGAAGAAACAGGGCGCCTACATCCCGGGCATCCGCCCGGGTCAGGACACCCAGAACTATCTGACCCGTGTCCTGAACCGCCTGACCTTCGTTGGAGCACTCTTCCTTGCGGTGATCTCGGTCCTGCCGATCTTCTTCATCAACCTGGCAGGCCTCCCGCAGTCCGTGCAGATCGGCGGCACCAGCCTTCTGATCGTTGCCGGGGTTGCGCTTCAGACGATGAAACAGCTGGAATCCCAGCTCGTCAAGCGGCACTACAAAGGCTTTATGAAGTGATCTGCTGCCGGTTCCGGCCGGCGGCACAAAACACTGTAGGAGGGCACGACGTATGAACATCGTATTGATGGGCCTGCCGGGTGCCGGTAAAGGCACCCAGGCGGACAGGATTGTCGAGAAGTACGAAATCCCTCATATCTCTACAGGCGACATGTTCCGTTCCGCGATCTCAGAAGGAACGGAACTCGGTCTGAAGGCAAAGCAGTTCATGGATGAAGGGGCACTCGTCCCTGATGAAGTGACCGTGGGCATCGTCCGTGAACGCCTGTCGAAACAGGACTGCGAGCAAGGCGTCCTTTTGGACGGCTTCCCGCGGACGGTCGCACAGGCGGAAGCACTGGACGAAATTATGTCCGGGCTCGGCCGTAAGATCGACCATGTCATCAATATCCGGGTGGAGCATGACGAACTCGTCAAACGGCTGACCGGCCGCCGCATCTGCAAAGAATGCGGAACTTCCTACCACCTCGTCTTCAACCCTCCCAAACAGGAAGGTGTCTGCGACAAGGACGGCGGGGAGCTCTACCAGCGCGCCGACGACAACCCGGAGACCGTCAATAACCGCCTGGAAGTGAATATGAAACAGAGTGAACCGCTCCTCGCCTACTACGGCGATAAAGGCGTTCTGACCCACATCGACGGGCAGCAGGACATCGAAGTCGTATTTGAGGACATCGACCGGCTGCTCCGGGGCAACTGAACCCGTGCCGGGGAGGCGAGACGATCCTGTTTTATGGCATGTGACGGCAGACCATGTCCGCCGGCCGCTGCGAACAGCGGGCATGGCGCGGAAATGCAGGCGTGGCGGGACCTTAGCCATGCAATGCAGTCCGGAACAAGGTATAATGGGGACCGTGGATTTGTCCGCTTTTCGGACAGGGAAGCGGAATCCATTGGTAGTCTTTCGGACATCTCTCATGCAGACCGTTCATATGTTTGAAGGTAGGGCGCAGCGGGACGAAGAGAGACCTGATTCTAACATGAAGGGATGATGATGGATGGCGAAAGATGATTTAATCGAAGTGGAAGGCAAGGTCGTCGAGACTCTGCCAGGAGCTAACTTTCAAGTAGAACTCGAAAACGGCCATACGATCCTTGCGCACGTTTCCGGAAAGATGCGGATGCACTATATCCGGATCCTGCCGGGTGACCGTGTGACAGTGGAACTTTCCCCCTACGATCTGACCCGTGGCCGTATCACATACCGTTACAAATGATCTAAGCACTCCGGACGATAAGGAGGTTCCATGCGATGAAAGTAAGACCATCTGTTAAGCCGATCTGCGAAAAGTGCAAAGTCATCCGCCGTCGCGGTCGGGTTATGGTAATCTGTGAAAACCCGAAACATAAACAACGCCAAGGCTAAACCCTAAGGAGGTGCACGAATATATGGCACGTATTGCTGGTGTAGACGTACCGCGCGAGAAGCGCGTCGTCATTGCTCTCACTTACATCTTCGGAATCGGTAAAACGACTTCCCAAAAGGTTCTCGCCGATGCAGGCGTTTCAGAAGAGACTCGCGTCCGCGACCTCACTGACGCTGAACTCGACAAGATCCGTGAACAAATCGACAGCCTGAAAGTTGAAGGTGACCTTCGTCGTGAAACGAACCTCAACATCAAGCGTCTGATGGAAATCGGCAGCAACCGTGGAATCCGCCACCGCCGCGGCCTTCCTGTACGCGGTCAGCACACGAAGAACAACGCACGTACCCGTAAGGGCCCGCGCAAGACAGTCGCAAACAAGAAGAAATAATCAGTAAAGGAGGTAACTTCACACTATGGCACGTAGACAACAAACGCGTAAACGCCGCGTCAAAAAGAATATTGAATCCGGCATCGCACACATCCGTTCCACTTTCAATAACACAATCGTTACGATCACGGACACGCAAGGTAACGCAGTATCCTGGTCAAGCGCAGGTGCACTCGGATTCAAGGGCTCCCGTAAGTCCACGCCATTCGCTGCACAGATGGCTGCAGAAACTGCTGCACGCACATCGATGGAGCACGGCATGAAGACTCTCGAAGTAACGGTTAAAGGACCTGGTGCAGGCCGTGAAGCGGCAATCCGCGCACTGCAGGCTGCCGGCCTCGAAGTCACTGCGATCCGCGACGTAACACCGGTTCCTCACAACGGTTGCCGTCCTCCAAAACGCCGCCGTGTATAATGGCTGTCCGTCCATTGATTGAGAAACACGATTTACGGATAAACTGGTTTGTGAGAGTGCAATAGTTGTCTTGTATATCGATTTCCAATAGGAACTGCCATTCATGGACGTTTTGAGGGAGGGTGAATTTGAATGATCGAAATAGAAAAACCGAGGATTGAAGCTGTACAGACTGTGGAGAACACCTATGGAAAGTTCATCGTGGAGCCGCTTGAGCGGGGCTACGGAACCACCCTGGGCAATTCCCTGCGCCGGATTCTTCTTTCTTCACTGCCGGGCGCCGCTGTTACATCCATCCAGATTGACGGAGTCCTCCACGAGTTTTCGACGGTGGACGGCGTTGTGGAAGATGTGGCATCGATTATCGTGAACGTGAAGCAGCTGGCCCTGAAAATTTACTCGGACGACGAAAAAGTCATCGAGATCGATGTGAAGGGCGAGAACGAGGTAACGGCCGCGGACATCACGCACGACAGCGACGTTGAAATCCTCAACCCGGATCTCCACATTGCAACTGTCGGCAAGAACGGCCACCTCCGCATGCGCATGTACGCACAGCGCGGGCGCGGTTATGTTCCGGCTGACCGCAACAAGCGTGAAGATCTGCCAATCGGCGTGATCCCGATCGACTCCATTTACACCCCAGTCTCACGCGTCAATTTCCAGGTGGAAAACACACGTGTCGGGCAATTGTCCGATTACGATAAATTGACCCTCGACGTCTGGACCGATGGCAGCATCGGGCCGCAAGAGGCAATCTCGCTCGGCTCCAGAATCCTGACCGAGCACCTCAACATCTTCGTCGGCCTCACGGATGAAGCACAGTCCGTCGAGATCATGGTGGAGAAGGAAGAAGACCAGAAGGAGAAAGTCCTCGAGATGACGATCGAGGAACTTGACCTGAGCGTCCGTTCCTACAACTGCCTGAAGCGTGCCGGCATCAACACGGTGCTTGAGCTCGCGAACAAGAGCGAAGATGAAATGATGAAAGTGCGCAACCTGGGCCGCAAGTCCCTCGAAGAGGTCAAGGCGAAACTGACAGACCTCGGACTCGGCCTGCGTACGGAAGAATAAATCGTCCATAGCGGACCATCCAATTCACCCAAAAGGAGGGAAACTAGATGGGCTACAGAAAGTTAGGTCGTACAAGCTCCCAGCGTAAGGCGATGCTTCGTGACCTCGCAACCGATCTCATCATCAACGAACGCCTGCAGACGACTGAAACGCGCGCGAAAGAGCTCCGTTCCGTCGTTGAGAAAATGATCACTCTCGGAAAACGCGGTGATCTCCATGCACGCCGTCAGGCTGCCGAATTCATCCGTCGCGAACTCGTTACGACGACTGACGAAGAAGGCAACGAACAAACGGTCTATGCACTGCAGAAACTGTTCGACGATGTGGCACCTCGCTACGCTGAGCGTCAAGGCGGCTATACCCGCATCATGAAGGTCGGCCCTCGTCGCGGTGACGGCGCACCGGTCGTCATCATCGAACTCGTTTAATTGCGGTACGGAAAAGGGTGTGCGGTTACCGAGTATGGACGGCACCCTTTTCTTTCTATAATGATTTATACGGCAAATGAAAAAGCTGAGCGTTATGATGGGCGGAGCAACTGCTTGCGTCCCGTCTAGCTCTCCGCACCCCATCATGGTCCCGGCGGTGTGAGCAGCCGCCGGTCATGCCATACGACAAAAGCGCAGTCACCAGATGGGGTGCGCGCTTTTTTTTTACATACGGACGGAATCAGGGAGACGGTGCGAGCGGCGGGTTGTGAGATGTTGCTGTAGCACCGTTTCAGGGCCGCCAAAACCCGCCGGGACCGGACGACACGGCCTGCAGATTCCGTTACAATAGACAGCAGAGTTGAGTGAAGCAGAGGAGGAATGACTATGGAACGGATCCTGTCCCTTCAGGATGTCCGTTTTACCTATACACCGGATGATCCGGACGGCCGCTACGCGGTCGACGGCGTATCGTTCGATATGCAGGCGGGCGAGTGGATCGCTGTCGTCGGGCATAACGGCTCCGGGAAGTCGACGCTTGCCCGGCTCATGATCGGCCTCCTGTTCCCGCAGGAGGGGACGGTGGGGCTGTTCGGCGACCCGCTCACGGAGGACAACCTCTGGGAAAAGCGCTCGCAGATGGGCATGGTGTTCCAGAACCCGGATAACCAGTTTGTCGGCGCCACCGTTCAGGACGATGTCGCCTTCGCCCTTGAGAACAACGGCATCCCGTTCGAGGAGATGACTCTACGTGTTCAGGGGGCGCTGAAGCAGGTCAAGATGGACAGCTTCCTTGACCATGAGCCTCAGCATCTGTCGGGCGGCCAGAAGCAGCGTGTCGCAATCGCCGGGGCCCTGGCGCTCCGGCCGAGGCTCCTGATCCTGGACGAGGCGACCTCGATGCTTGACCCGCAGGGGCGTGAGGAAGTGATCCGGGTCATCCTCGACTTGAGGGAGAGGACGGGACTGTCTGTCATCTCGATCACCCATGACCTGGAGGAGGCCCTTCTTGCGGACCGGGTCGTGGTCATGAACGGCGGCCGGAAGTTTGCGGAAGGAACGCCGCAGGAAGTCTTCCTGAAGGGAGAGGCGCTGACGGCGCTCGGGCTTGATCTGCCGTTCGCCATGCGGCTATCTTCGCTTCTCGGGGAGCAGGGCATCCATACAGAGCCCGGAACGATGACGGAACGGAAGTTGGTGGAGCAGCTATGGACATTGCGCTCGAACAGGTAGGCTACACATACGCGGCGGGCACGCCGTTCCAGAAGAAGGCGCTCTTTGATGTGAACGTCCGCATCCCATCCGGCTCCTACTCGGCCATCATCGGCCACACAGGCTCCGGCAAATCGACGCTCCTGCAGCACCTGAACGGCCTCCTGAAGCCCACGACGGGAATCGTCCGCATCGGGGACACCCAAGTCACCAAGGAGACGAAGGGCAAGCAGCTGAAGCCGATCCGCCGCAAAGTCGGCATCGTCTTCCAGTTCCCCGAACACCAGCTGTTCGAGGAGACCGTGCTGAAGGACGTCATGTTCGGCCCGCTGAACTTCGGCGTGAAGGAAGAAGAGGCGAAGGCCAGGGCGCTCAGATGGATCGAACGTCTCGGGTTGCCGGAAGGGACGGCGGAAAAGTCGCCGTTTGATTTGTCGGGCGGCCAGATGCGCCGCGTCGCGATTGCCGGCGTTCTGGCGATGGAGCCGGATGTGCTTGTCCTGGACGAACCGACCGCAGGGCTGGACCCGGCAGGACGCAAGGAGATCATGGACCTGTTCTATGAACTCCATGAACAGCGGGACATGACAACGATCCTCGTCACCCACAGCATGGAGGACGCCGCGCGCTATGCGGACCATATGATCGTCATGCATGACGGCACGGACGTCCTGCAGGGGCCGCCTGAAGAAGTGTTCGCGGATGCGGAGCGCCTCGCCAGGTGGCGCCTCGGCGTTCCGCGCACCGTCAGCTTCCAGCGGCTATATGAGGAAGGCGCAGGCCTGCCAAAGGGCCCTCCGGCACTAACGGAAGAGCAGCTCGCGGCCTATCTCGCGGCGGACTTCGCGAAAGGGGGCGGCGCATCATGATGGAGAAAATGGTGTTCGGCCGCTACATCCCGGGCGATTCATTCGTCCACCGGCTCGATCCCCGATCGAAGCTGATCTTCGTCTTCATTTTCATTGCGGCCGTGTTCCTTGCGAACAATACCGTGAGCTATGCGCTCCTGCTCGCCTTCACGCTGTTTTCGATCCTCGCATCGAAAGTGAGGATCGGGTTTCTCATCGGCGGCCTGAAGCCGGTCATGTTCCTGATCGCGTTTACGTTCCTTCTGCACATCTTCTTTACAAAAGAAGGCGACCTGCTGTTCCAGCTCGGTTTCCTGAAAATTTATGAAGAAGGGCTGCGGCAGGGGATCTATATCTCGATCCGCTTCCTCGTGCTCGTATTGATGACGTCTCTCCTTACACTCACGACGTCGCCGATCTCGATTACGGACGGGCTCGAGGTCCTGCTGAACCCGCTGAAGAAAGTGAAATTCCCGGTCCACGAGCTTGCCCTTATGATGTCGATCTCGCTCCGTTTTATCCCGACCCTGATGGACGAGACCGACAAGATCCTGAAGGCCCAGCTTGCACGGGGCTCCGACATCTCGTCGGGCACGATGAAGGAACGCATCCAGGCGGTTGTCCCGCTGCTTGTCCCGCTCTTCGTGAGCGCCTTCAAGCGCGCCGAAGACCTTGCCGTCGCGATGGAAGTCCGCGGCTACCGCGGGGGAGAAGGGCGGACCCGCTACCGCCAGCTGAAATGGGACTGGCGGGATACCACGGCGCTGCTGATCCTGCTTGCGGTAATTGTCGCCCTGTGGTTCCTGAGGGGATAAGGCCTCGGGATATCGACTCCGGACTTAGCACAGCGATTCCGGACTTACATTCTAGAGTTCGGACTTAAACTGTCATTTCCGGACTTAGCCGCCTCGATTCGGACTTACATTCCCGGTTTCGGACTTAGAGTACCATTTCCGGACTCAACAGCCCGATTCACTTAAAACCGGACTCCAACACCTGAAAGGAGAGATTCCATGCCGCGCATCAAACTGATTATCGCCTATGACGGGAGCGGCTTTGAAGGCTATCAGATCCAGCCGAAGGGTCGCACCGTGCAGGGCGATCTGGAGCAGGCGCTCTCCGTGTTCCATAAGGGGGAGGCGGTCCGTGTGCATGCATCCGGCCGCACCGATGCCGGCGTGCATGCGAGCGGGCAGGTCGTGCACTTTGATACGCCGCTCGGCATTCCGGACGACCGCTGGGCTATGGCCCTCAATACACGGTTGCCGGGGGCGATCCGCATCCTCTCGGCTGAGAAGGTGCCTGACAGTTTCCACGCGCGCTTCTCGGCGACGGGGAAGACCTACCGGTACATATGGCATCTGTCCGACGTCATCAGCCCGTTCAGGCGGTATTTCACGACACCGTCGCTCGGCGTGAATCCGGATGTTTCCCGGATGGAAGAGGGAGCCCGGCACCTGATCGGCACGCACAATTTCACAAGCTTCTGCTCGGCGAAGACCGATGTGGAGGACAAGGTCCGTACCGTTGAATCCATCCGGTTCGAGCGGCAGGGCGAGGAGCTCCATATGGTGATTACCGGAAGCGGCTTCCTGTACAACATGGTCCGCATCATCGCCGGCACACTCTGGATGTGCGGCAACGGAGAACTGGACCCCGGGGACATCCCGGGGATCCTCGCCGCAAAGGACCGGTCCAAAGCCGGTAAAACCGCGCAGTCACAGGGTTTATACCTCGAAAACGTGCGCTACGGGGAATGAAACAACTTTTCCTGGTGTACACACAAAAATGGTTGACTTCAATGCCAATTCAAGGTATGATGATAAACGGTATTTCGATAACCCCACTAAGAATGCCCCGGTAAGGTTTCTTTGTGTTTGGGATAGAGAATCGGAACTTGGAACTCGGAACTTTTGATTGAGTGAAATTTAGGAGGACTAACAAATGCGTACAACGTACATGGCGAAAGCCCAAGAAGTCGAGCGCAAGTGGCTCGTTGTCGACGCAGAGGGCAAGACGCTCGGCCGTCTATCGTCCGAAGTCGCAGCAATCCTGCGCGGCAAGCATAAACCAACGTACACTCCAAACGTGGACACAGGTGACCACGTCATCATCATTAATGCAGAAAAGATCGAAATGACTGGAAACAAGCTCCAGGACAAGATCTACTACCGTCACACAGGCCACCCGGGCGGCATCCGTCAGCGTACTGCAGGCGAAATGCGCGAGAAGTATCCTACAAAGCTTCTCGAAACGTCCATCAAGGGCATGCTTCCAAAAGGCCCGCTCGGCCGTCAGATGTACCGCAAACTTCACGTTTACGCGGGCGCTGAACACCCACACGCAGCACAACAACCGGAAGTCTACGAACTTCGCGGGTAATTAAGAGGAGGAAACCACTTTGGCACAAGTTCAATACATCGGCACTGGCCGCCGCAAGACTTCCGTTGCCCGCGTACGCCTCGTACCCGGCGAAGGCAAAGTCGTAATCAACGGCCGTGACGCAGAAGATTACATTCCATTCGAAACACTCCGTGAAGTCATCAAGCAACCGCTTGTAGCGACTGAAACACTCGGCAGCTACGACGTTCTCGTAAACGTCAACGGCGGCGGCTACACTGGACAAGCCGGCGCAATCCGCCACGGCGTTGCCCGTGCCCTGCTTCAGGTAGACCCTGACTTCCGTCCTGCACTCAAAACTGCAGGTCTCCTCACGCGTGACCCACGCATGAAGGAACGTAAGAAGTACGGTCTCAAAGGCGCGCGTCGTGCACCTCAGTTCTCGAAGCGCTAATAAACCTTATATACAAGGGTTTTCCCTCTTTGCTCTTATTGGGCAAGGAGGGTATTTTTGTGTCTGAATATGGTATTAAATACCCCTTGAATACCCCTAGCTAAAAATTTATGTACTGCTGGAACATCTAGGCTGTTTTTTCCTTCGCTTCAACTTAACTGGTTATAGACCGTGAAGATGGGTTGCTTATCATCAGATTGAAAGGAGCGGAAAGATCTAATTTAAACTAGCGCTGTATATGCTTGCTACGCCATTTCATTAAAATTACAAGAGCTTCATCATCCACACTAACAACGCGTCTAGAGGACTTTGTTTTGGATGTCTGAAGCTGCTTTTTGCCGTTTGTGTGAATCAGAGTCTTTGTAAACTGAGTAAGGAGCTTGCTGTTGAAAGCCGGTCTGTTTAATGAGTACAGGAGCAAGGGTAAGGATATCTGACAGAATATTTTATGAATACAGAAGGGGCGATAGAAATTATGACTAAAGCTTTGTTTTTAAACTGCAGCTTGAAATCATCAGAGCAGCCATCAAACACGGAGGCATTAATGGAGGAAGTCATCAGTATCTTTGAAGAACATCGAATTGAAAGTGAAATCGTGCGGGTAGTGGATCATCAGATTGCATTTGGTGTGACAGAGGATGAGGGGGAAGGAGATGAGTGGCCAGCCATCTTTGAAAAAGTGAAGGCCGCAGATATCCTGATTATAGGAACTCCTTTATGGCTTGGAGAGAAAAGCAGTATCGCGACACAAGTGGTGGAAAGGCTCTATGGAGGAAGCGGATTAACGAATGATAAGGGACAGTATATCTACTACAACAAAGTGGGGGGAGTAATCGTTACGGGGAATGAAGATGGGGCAAAGCACGCATCTGCCTCAATTCTGTATGGGTTATCTCATATCGGCTTCACCATTCCACCGAACGTCGATACATACTGGGTCGGGGAAGCAGGTCCTGGTCCGTCCTATATAGAAGCTGAAGGGAACAAGAATGAGTTCACAATGCAGCACGCAAAGATTATGGCTTACAATCTCATCCATTTCTCTAAAATGCTTCAGTTACATCCGATTCCTGCTGAGGGGAATGTGGTGGAGTCCTAATATATTTAATCCCACTATGTTATAAAGGAAAAGCATCGTGAACGTCTTGTTGCGCTTTAATAACGCTTCATACTTTTGGTTGGGGGCTTTTTTGTTATCTTTAAGAGGATAAGGACGCTAGAGGAGGCCCATTCTTGAGAATCATAATATTAGGCGGGACCGGAAGGGTTGGCAGCCATATCATCAGGCATGCGCTTCGAGACGGACATCATGTCACAGTCCTTGCCCGCTCTCCGGAAAAGGTTCACATCAACGATGAACACCTGACGGTCATACAGGGTGATGTATTAAGCCAAGAAGCGGTCGCACGCGCTATGCACGGAATGGACGTGGTGATCAGCGCCCTGAATACGGACGGAGGCACAACGCTCTCGGAAAGCATGCCGCTGATCATCGAAGCCATGGAAACGGCAGGGATTGAGCGGATCATCACGATAGGGACGGCCGGAATTCTGCAGAGCCGGGTCACTCCGGAAGTCTTGCGCTATCAGTCAAGCGAATCCAAGCGCAAAACGACCCGTGCGGCCGAAGAGCATGAAAAAGTCTACAATTTGCTCAAGCAATCCAATCTCGACTGGACCATCGTCTGCCCGACATACTTGCCGGACGGAGAGCGATTGGGCAACTACCGGACAGAAACAGATTTCCTGCCGGAAGGCGGCAGCAAGATCTCAGTGCCGGACACCGCAGAATTCGCATATAGCCAGATAGAAAGCAGCGAGCACACGAGAAAACGTGTAGGAATTGCCTATTAAAGCTGAACCCCTTCCCGGAAACAATCGGAAGGGGCATTTTTATACCGGGAATTCGGAGTAGAACAGGCTAATCTGATACAATATTCAAAAGACTTAAAGATGACTTGTTCACAAGGGGAGTATGTTGAATGAAGCTGCTTTTTCCGTTACTTGCATTGATCGGCGGCATCGCCGTCGCCATCCAGAGCCAGGTGAATGGAAACCTGGCTCTGGATGGCGACGGCGTGATTGAAGCATCGTTTATTTCATTCCTGATCGGCACGCTCGCATTGTTCTTTGCTGTGATCTTTTTCGGGAACGGCAACCTGCTGGCCATGGCGACGGTTCCCAGATGGCAGTTGATCGGGGGGCTGATGGGTGCGATTTATGTCATCATTCTTGTTTTCTCCGTGCCGAAAATTGGTGTGGCGGCGACGCTTGCCGGAATCATCGGAGGGCAGGTCATCATGGGGGCAGTGATTGACCACTTCGGACTGTTCGGAGGGGTACGCTTCCCGATTGATGCGAAAAAGGTGATCGCGATTGTGCTGTTGTTTGCGTCCCTTTACTTGTTCAATCATAAATAGGGTTTCCATTCAATCCATTGTCTGCCAATGTCAATTCTGGCATAGTGAAGGTAGCGCGGAAGGAAGGAGACATACATATGAACAAAAAAATCGTGACAGGAGTCCTGCTGGCCCTGGTTTTTGTCCTGCTGGCTGGGTGCAAGCCGTCGGACAAGTATTTGGGTGAATGGTACGCGGTGGCACAGGACGGTTCCCAGGTGAAGATCCACTTCTCGGGTGACAAGACAATGACCATCTCGGATGAAGAGGGCCAGGAAAAGGCGTACGAAATCAGCCAGACTGCTGCAGGTTTTCGGAACAGCGTCGGTTATTACCGTGTGGAGGTCGATGCCCAGAGCCACTACATCGTCTTTGAAGACCGGAAAGACGATTTGAATGCCATCTTCGTCAAACAGACAAATGTCGCAAGCGATTTTGAGGATATGGTCGGAGAAGTCCTTTATTCCATGAACCGCGATCGCTTTCCTGAACAGTTCCGCTGATTAGAGCCTCACTATCCGGATGGGCTATTACGGTGTGAACAATAGACCTCCCCTGATTCTGTTAACAGGATCAGGGGAGGTCTTTTAAATTGAAGCAATTACACACTTCCGGCCATATCCGGACATAGGCCGGCCCCTAAACCGTCAGCACCGCATATTCTGTCGGGAGGTGGTTGGATGCGCGAGCTTTCATTTGTCTTGATCCTGTATATCAATCTGGTGATGTTTGCCTTGCTGTATGTGTATGTGCACCGTTACCGGAAGTTGGTCGGTTTTCATCTGGGAATGAATATTGCCATGGCTTTGGGCGGGCTGGTCGCCCTGTCGACGGGGATATTCTTGATCTTTCAATATCCGTTCCACTTCACGGCCATCACGATGGTGGCCACTTTGGGTGGGATGGGAGCCGGTGCGTTATTTGGTGCGCTGTTCGACTACCAGACGATGCTGACCGGGCTGGTCAACGGCCTGATGATGGGCATGATGGCGCCCATGCTGGGGGCCATTCTGACAGACCCAATTTTTTTCACGGTGGTTCTGGAAGTGTTCATATTCCTGATCATCGGAGTCCTGTCCGCCGCGGTCAAGAGGTCATGAGGGTGAGGAAATGCTGGGTATTATTGGACTGCTGATCTGGAATGTTGCGGCAGCATGTTTCTGCTATTTTGGCTTGCGCAGAAGAAAGCAGTTGTTTGACGACCGGTACGCCACCACTATTACGAGCACGGCAACATTGTGTACCACACTCGTTCTCGGAATGCATGTGACTGTGTTGATGTCAGCCGGTCTCTCCCTGGTTTTTCTTCTGAATCTTCTTCTCGGAGCAGTGATCGGGACTCTTTTCGGAGCGCTCGTCAAATACCATTCGGTTCTGGCCGGTCTCTACAACGGACTGATCGGCATCTCGATGGGTGTGATGATCGGGGAGGTTCTGAAGAACCCGCAGATCTGCAGCATCCCCATCTCCGACCATACCCAGCTCTTGCTGAATATGTATCAGCTGTGCGGATTCGCCACACTGCTGCTTACTATGATCGTGGGCCTCGTTTTATATTCAATGAAAGTTTGAGGGTGAACCGTTTGAAAAGAATTTTAGTGATTGGTTTGATCGCTCTTCTCGGATTTGCAGCAGTCTACTTTTTATGGCCCCGGACTGTAGACCTCCCCAAGCTTGCCGCAGTCGACGATCCAAAGGTGCCTTCAATCACGGGCGAAACGGATGCCTTCTCTTCAGGAAAGCCGAAGCTCGTGGCGTTTTATTACACCCAGTGCCCGGATGTTTGCCCGATGACCGTCATGGACCTGTTGAGGCTCCAGGAAACATTGGAGGAAAAGGGCGTTCAAGAAAAAGACTACGACGTCATTCTCATCACACTCGACCCTGAAGTGGATACTCCGGACAGGATTGAAAAATACAAACAACAGTTTGAAATCACTGCCGGGAACTGGGTGTTCCTCCGGGGAACCGCTGAGCAGACGAAGGGGGTCACGAACCAGTTCAAGATGGCTTTCCAGAAAGACCAGGACGGACAGATTGTTCATGGCACGACAATGTATGTATTGGATACCAGAAATCAGATCCGGGCCGTCCATGACATGAACACGGGGCAGGCTGCCGTCAACGTGCAGCAGATCGCCGAGCATATTGAAGCTCTTATCAAATAGCCCTCAGGCAAGGCGGCCGGTGTAATTGCCTCCTGCCTGAGGGCTTTTCTCTTTTGGTGCCTCTTTGCACATTCTGCATTGACGGGTAAAAGGACTAATTCAAAATATTTCCATTCCATATATTAGCGGTTAAACGGCAAAGGGGAGAACCGCAGGAAAGGCAGGGATTGCAATGGATCCATCAAGCAAGAAGCCATCCTTTTCATCACCGGCAAGCGCAGTGTCAGCAGAGGAAACGCGGATTCTGGAGGAGCAGATCAGCCAGATGAACCTGTTCAAGCTGATCAATCAGTATGAGCCCCACCGCAAGACGCTGGTCCTAAAAAAGTTCTTTAAAATGAAGCGTCATCAGGAAGTCGTGATTACCCCCAAGTTCGCAAAGGAAGAGGCAGGTACGATTTCCGGAAAAGTGACGGCGATCGGCAGGGATTTTGTCATGCTCACCAACCTGAAGCAACGGATCTGGATCCCGTATACCGCCATCGAATCCGCAGAGATCCCGTTTGGCACCCCCACGTATTCCAACCCCCACCAAAATTTTATCTATGACAATCAGCTGCGCCAGAAAATCATCCTCAAATTCGGTGAAACAGTCTCCAAAAGAGATGCGCTCGTTCAACAGTTCTTTGAAGAATCGCTTAGAACCAACTTGCACACCTGGCAGAAGACGTGGGTCGAAGTTCTGGTGGCCGGCCGGAGGTTCACCGGAAGAATTGAAAGGACAGACAAGAAAAATCTCTACTTGAAACTCTTGCGCAAAAACCATGTGATTCCTCTGGAAGAGATCCAGTCTGTCTCTACCATCCGACTGATGACCGTGTGGAAGGAATGGATCCGCGCAGTTTTCTGATGTTCGCAGTGTCAGGGTTTTGAAGCATGAGGGCTTGGAGGGGGGGTGAGAGGATATGAGCAAATACAAGCCAGATCATAATTGCGGGGAAGATGAGGAGCTGCTGGAGAAATTCCGGAAACTGAAGGGCAGGCAAGTGCTGATCATTACGAATGCTGTCCAGCTGAACCTGCTGGGGCAGGTATTCCGCCCGATTTTCTGCGGAACGGTCGATGAGGTCAGCGGAGGCCATATTACATTGACGCCGGTGAACGTGAAAATGGTGAACGCGCCGTTCTACAGATTTCCGTTTCCGCTGAGCATCCCGCTGGAGAGGATCACTGCTTTTTCAACTGAGGTGCCGTGTGACCTCGTATTTCCGTTAACGTAATTCTTCACCCCAAAACCTGACAGGGAGGTGTCACTTATGGATTTTCAAGAGATGCATATGGTCAATGTGAGACGGGATGGGGCGATTATCGAGCATTTCAGGAGCAACATCGGACGAAAGGTGTTCATATTGACCGAGTCTTTTCCATTCTTGTACATCGGGATTCTCAAAGATGTGGTTGATGATATGGCGGTCTTGGATGTAGAGGTCTCCCATGTTCCTGCACTGGAAGAGAAGGAATGGCATGTCCATGTCCATTCCATTGATGTGTTTTATATAGAGACCGGGATGGGTGAGAAGATTCCGGATCTGAAAAATCAACAGAAAGGAGGATAAACCATGATACGCAGGTACCACGTGGTGGCCATTCCGATCCGGATTGTGGTCAATACATTCGGAGACCACAACCCAAATGGCATGATGTACGTACTAAAAGAAAATGAGCAGAAAGTGAAGGATCTTGTCAGGAAAAACCCGTTTACACCGGTCGATCTCGTTGAGCCCCTTGTTATCCGGGCCAATGAGGGCGATTTCGTAGAAGTGTTGTTCGAGAACAAGCTGCCGTTTAATACCGGAATCCATTTCCAGGAAGCGGATTACGATGTCTGTGATTCCGATGGTGCCATGGTGGGCTTCAACAAAGACAGCACCGCAGCACCCGGTGAATGTGTGCTTTACAAAATCCATGCCGTTCAGGGGGGAAATTACTTCTTCTCGGACTTGGGCAATCCGTCAAGCACGGAAAACGGCTCAAGTACAAACGGCCTTTTCGGCGCGCTGGTGGTGCAAAACCGTTTTTCCTGGTGGACAGACCCGGTGACCGGGAAACCAAGCAACAGCGGGGTGTATGCAGATATCCATCATCCGTTTCTGCCGTCATTCCGGGAATATGTCTGGATGTTTCATGATGAAATGGAAGTGGACGATATCACCGGGAACCGGCCGATCAACCATATCACCAACCAGGATGAAGAATCGTTTCATGGGGCCAACTACCGCTATGAACCGGAAAACCGGCGGTCCCAGCTGCTTTCGGAAGGCGTCGTCGCCCCAAATGCTGCGGGGGAGGAAGTCCACCATGATTCGTGGGTGTTCGGAGATCCGTCTGCGCCCATCCTGAGGGGCTATGTGGGGGATCCCGCGAAAATCCGCCTCTTCCACGGAGGTTCCAAGGAAACCCACGTGTTCCACTATCATGTCCATCAATGGTTCAGTGATCCGGGAGATCTGGCATCCGAAATCTTTGATGCCCAGGCAATCAGCCCTCAGTCTCACTATACGATTGAGCCGCTCTACGGTCTGGGCAGTTTACAGGGGGCTTTCGGTGACGCAATCGTTCACTGTCACCTGTATCCCCATTTTGCAGCCGGCATGTGGGGGATGAACCGGATCTTCAATACCCTGCAGGATGGAAGCCAGTGTTACCCGAACGGGGTGCCGATCAAGGCACTGCAGCCCCTTCCGGACCGGGATCCGCCGCCAAAACCGACCAAGCTGAGACCCGGATTTCCAAACTTCATTCCGGGCAAGGTCGGGAACAAAGCGCCCCGTCCGCCGCTCGGCATTGTCGGCGGCAGGGGATTGACTGAACTGGAGCGGCACGCGGCCGTTCCGAATCCGCGGCCGGGTGCAGTCTTCACCGAGCCGTGTCCGCCGGGGGTCGAGGTCAAGGAATTTAATATTTCGGTCATTGAACTCCCCATCACGTATAACAAGCAAGGCTGGCACGATCCAAAGGGCCGGATGTATGTCCTGGACGAAGACCTGGAGGATGTCTGTTCAGGTAAGAAAGAGCCGGAACCGCTTGTCATTCACGCAAATGCCAATACATGCATCAAGATCAATTACACGAACAGGCTGCCGCATATTTTGGACGGCGACGCGTTCCAGCTCGTCACAAGGACGTATGAGAACGGATTCCACATTCACTTCGTCAAATTCGATGTGCTTGTCTGTGACGGGGCGAATGTGGGATGGAATTACGATTCATCCGTCCTGCCGGGGGAAACGGCCCAATATTCCTATTTTGCGGACGTTGAGCTGAAGGCGTGGTTCTTCCATGATCACCTGTTCCCGCTGTCCCACCAGCAGCACGGTGTATTCGGTTCTGGCGTGATCCATCCCCGCTTTTCCACTTTCCTTGATCCGAGGACGGGCGACGAAGTGGACCATGGAACGCAAGTGACCGTAGAGAATCCGCTCATTCCGAACTACCGGGATTTCGCCCTGTTTTCACAGGACTTCACGCTTTTGTTTGACAATGACGGAAAACCGCTGAACCCCCCGAAATTCCCGGGTTCGCAGGATGATCCCGGTCTGTTCGGAGTGAACTATAAAAACGAGCCGCTGCAGTTCCGGCTGGGTCCGGATTGCGATCCGGCCTATAGCTTCAGCTCACACGTCCACGGTGATCCGGTGACGCCGATTCTTCGGGCCTATGAGGGTGACCCGATCCGTATCCGGCTGCTCCAGGGGGCGCAGGAAGAGTCCCATAGCTTTAACGTCCACGGGCTCAGGTGGCTAAAGGAACGCGGCGACCTCTATTCCCGGCTGGACAGCCAGCAGCACACCGGAATATCGGAGTCGTTCACGCTGGAGACCTTTATTCCAAGAGCCGGAGATTATTTATGGGCCTTTGAAACAGAGGAGGATCTGTGGAACGGTCTGTGGGGGCTGATCCGTGCATATGCCGAGCGGGTGCCGGACCTGATTCCTCTGTCGGACCGGCCATTGCCGCCGAAACAGAGCAAGCCGCTGCCGGAATGCACAGGACATGCACCGCCCGCCGATGACCCGACCTGCCGGCCGGTTAAAGGTCCGGTCCGGAAATTTGACATCGTCGCTTTCCAGATTCCGCTGCAGTACAACCGGTACGGAGACCATGATCCCCATGGAATCGTATTTGCCCACCGTGCAGACATGAAGGATCTGCTGGCTGGGAAGAAGACCCCGGAGCCGCTGATTCTCCGGGCAAACGTGGGGGATACAGTCGATGTGACCCTGACCAGCATGCTGAAACTCGACCTGTTCCCGTTCAAGGACGGCATCTACCCGTATCCGCAGGTCAAGGAGCAGGCGTTCTATCCGCCGTCCCTCAGGATTTCGCTGCACCCGCAGCTGATTGACTATGATGTCAAAACCTCTTCCGGAGAAACGGTCGGATTCAACGGTGACCAGACAGTCGGGCCGGGCGAAAGCAGGACCTATCGATGGTTTGTGGATTCCCAGGTTGGCGCCTGCGGTTTGTGGGATATGGCGGACATCCGCAACCACAAAGGCCACGGTGCCTTCGGAGCATTCATTGCCGAGCCCAGATTTACGGAATATGTCGATCCGTATTCGCTGAAGCCCGTACGCTCCGGAGCCAATGTGATCCTGAAGAATCCGCTGCTTCCGGATATCAGAGAGTTTGTACTGGTCATGCATGACGGCGTTCGTCTTCTGGATAATGACGACCAGCTGATCGTTGACCCGGTCGACGGCATTCTACTGGCTCCGCCGGAAGCTGATGCAGACCTGGTGGACACTTACGATCAGGGGTCACGGGGATTCAACTACCGCTCCGAGCGTCTCATCAACCGCTACCGTGAGCACCCGGTGCTCCATGAACTGTTTTCCTCCAACGTGTTCGAAGACCCGGCCACGCCGGTGTTTGAGAGCTATGTGAGGGATCCGGTCACCATCCGGCTGGTGACGCCGGCAGAAAGGCGCAGGTCACACACATTCCACCTGCATGGCCACCGCTGGCACTTTGATGCAAAAGATGCCAATTCACGGGTTGAATCGTTCGTCGGATTTAGCGTTGCCGGAGCTGTCCGCAACTTGCTGTTAAACGGCGGAGCTGGCTCGCTGGCGGGGAATCCGGGTGACTATATGTACCGCTCCGGAAACATCCGCTGGGATATCGAGCAGGGCATGTGGGGCATCATGAGGGTTCATAAGACCCTTCAAAAGCACCTGCCACCGCTTCGGGAATAGAAGAATTCCAAAGAAGGGGAGAGGTGCGATCCGGCCTCTCCCTGTCTTATGGGAGCATCGGGGAAAGGAGGTGAATAGCATGAAGTTTGCTGCCGGTGATCAGCTGCCGCTCGTGGCTCAGGACACCATAGAAGACTTTTGCATCGACGACAGCTGCTGTCCGGAAAGACTCCAATCTCCTGAATTTCCATCACCTACGGGCTGTCTTCCGGATAGGGAACTTGCAGAGCTGATCGATAGAATCGATGCCGCCAATAACCTGCTCCTGGATCTTGCTTTGGATGATGAAAGACCGCCGGAAGAAACGTTCCTGAAGGTGTTCTCCGGGCTGATGGGGTTACAGGTAAAAGTGGAAATCGGGGGCGGACGGACGGTAATGGGAAAAGTCCACACAGCCGGACATGACTTTGCGGTTCTCCTGGATGAACAGACGGAAGTCATCCTGCCTTACCGGACCATTGCAAAAGTGGAACCATGCGGAAGGTTTGCTGAACCTGACCATGAAGCGGAACTGCGGGAGATCGACCCTTGTCTCCGCCGGGACCTGACGTTCAATTTCGGCGCAACCGTGGCTTCGTCTCCACAATTGCTGCATCTGTTCTTCAGGATGAGATTCAATATTTACCTGTTGTTCCTGGAGGCCAAAACGGTTGAACTTACACTCGGTGATGAGACGATTGTGGGATTCGTAACGGATGTCAACGAGGAATCGGTTGTCCTGAAGGTCAAGAAAGACGTTGAGATCATCCCGATGGGAAGAATCACGATGATCAAAATAGTGAAGGAAGCAGTTTGATATCAAAAGGGAGCCGTCCGCTGTCCGGATGGTTCCCTTTTAGTTGGCGGCAGGACTGTAAGGTTGGTGCCACAACAAAAGAGCCGAAGCGATGGTAACCTCTCATCGCTGCAGCTCTATTTCCCTTTATTTGGTCTGATCGTAATCTTCTTGATCTTATCAAACGGAATGACGGTTGTGGACCGGGAGACTTTCGGGTGTTTGGATAAGACATTTGAAACGTCTATCGGATCATCTTTTCGCACACTCAAATGACCTTGAGCCGGATCAGAGCGGTGATCCGGTATCTTCGTCAGCCTTTTCGGATCCACCCATTGAAAGCCGCAGAACGAGTGAAGGTCCACCGTGACGGAGGACTTGGGGGAAGCAATATGGGTAAGCGGATGAACCGGTATCAAGGTCACACAACGGCGGTGTGGAATGTGATGCTCAAACCTGAACAGATGAGTGTTGAAAAGTTCTCCCGAATCATCTTCCGCCGAAACGGAAAAGGCGGTCCCATTATTTAAATGGAGCATAAGAAATAAATGCATGCGTTTTATAACAGAATGTCCGCTGCTCTCGGCAAGGATCTTCTTGAAAACATCTGTCATGGCATGGTATCCTCCTCATCTCAAATGAGGGGAGGATCAAATCCATCCCCCTCAGTCATGCTTTCTGAATCAATCGGTTACTTGCATCCGCAAGGACCAGTGCATCCGCATCGATGTTTTAAATGATTGATCTTTTCCAATGAGAAGATCATGGTGTGGGTTTTCTTCTTAGGATACGGTTCTTTTTCTTTTGGATCCGGATCATCATTCTTGTCTTCAGCAGCCGCCTTGGGTGGGTCTTCGGTTTGGGGAGCGGACTCATCCACCAGCATTTCAACAAAGTTGGATCCGACATGACATATTTTTCCGTGGACGACCTTGTCGTCTTCCAGGGTGAATTCTGCATAGCAGCCGATCAGCTGCCTGAGACGGAAGCCCAATCCATTTTGCAGGCCGCCTAAGCGCAGTCTGAAATCATCGTCGCAGATAAACCTTCTGCAGGATCCGTGATGGCAATCATCGCAGTGCCCCTTGCCGCTGCAATGGCATTTTCCATGTTGTCCGTGGCAGTTGCCCTTGCATCCGCCCTGTCCGTGGCAGTTGCCTTTGCATCCGCCCTGTCCGTGACAGCTGCCTTTGCATCCGCCCTGTCCGTGGCAGTTGCCTTTGCATCCGCCTTGTCCGTGGCAGCTGCCCTTGCATCCGCCTTGTCCGTGGCAGTAGCCTTTGCATCCGCCATATCCATGGCAGTTGCCCTTGCATCCATCATGCCCATGGCAGTTGTATTCCTTGTGGTAATCGTCATCTTTATACCATTCGGAACTAGAGTATGTGCTCATCTTAGCTCCTCCTTTCTAAAGTATTGTCATAGGACCGAAATTGTAACAATTTCAGTCTTTATATCATATGAACGGATTTTTGTTCCCCGTGGTCAAACCGACCAATGAATGGAAATCTTATACAGTGTCTTTGTTGAGGGATCAGATTGTTTGCTAGAGGAAAAATCGGATCGTAGTCAGGAAGACGGAATAAGCAAGGGACCCATCGGCGGATGGGTCCCTTTCAGATTTCAGGCGGCTCCTGATAAAAGTAATTCGGAGTCAGCTTTTCATTATGATATGGCTTGTGGAAAATGTGGGTCGACGCAGGGGACAGCGGGGGAATGAGCCAGGACCAGTTTCCG
The DNA here is from genome assembly GCF_001619585.1 of Bhargavaea cecembensis. GTDB lineage: Bacteria > Bacillota > Bacilli > Bacillales_A > Planococcaceae > Bhargavaea > Bhargavaea cecembensis_A. The sequence continues at coordinate 346,103 of NZ_LQNT01000011.1, read as the reverse complement.
GTGACGGCGCGGCCGTTTTTCCGCTCGTTTTCCTCGAACTTCCGGAACTGCTCGGCCGCCGTATGATGGTCGACAAGCGTGACACCGGCCTGCTGATAGGAATGCAGCACAGCGACGTTCAGCTCGACGAGGGAACGGTCGACCCAGAGCGACCGGTTGGACGACGTATCGAGCCCTAACACATCCGCCACGGCCGGCAGGAGGTGATAGCGGTCCTCATCCGCGAAGTTCCTCGCGCCGATTTCCGTGCCCATGTACCAGCCGTTGAACGGCGCCATCGGATACTCGATTCCGCCGATTTCCAGCAGCATATCCGAGATCATCGGGACGGCATACCATTTCAGGCCAAGCTCGCGGAATCTGCCGTTATCCGGATGGGTGATCGGCACTTCCATGACGACGTCGTCCGGAATTCTGAAAAGTTCGGGGTCTTTCCCGTTTTCCCGGACGACGAGGGGGAGGACGTCGAATGGCGTGCCTTCTCCCTGCCAGCCGAGCTTTTCGCACAGGCGGGTAAATCGGAGGGATGCCGGATCGCCGGTCACCTGTTCGCCAGCCTCATACCCTGCGTAGCGGATCAGCTGATGGTTGAGGACCCGGAGCGGGTCAATTCCGTCTTTTCGCGGCGGGAAAACGGTGATCGTGGAGCGGACCTTCCCGCTATTCGTGGCAAAGCGGATATGGTCCAGCAGTTGTTCATACGCATCTTCTGCAGTGCTCACATGGCGGGCATCGACAACATGCAGGGTGTGCCAGAGCAGCCGCCCGATGCATCGGTTACTGTTGCGCCACGCCATCCTGGCCCCGTGTGTAAGTTCAAAGGACGTGTGGACATACGTTCCGGTGGCTTCCACTTCCGAACGGATTTCCCGGATCCGATCCTCCTGCCGGTCCTCCGGGATGCCAAGCTCCCCGTAGCATTCTCTGATAAACTGTTCGGCTTTCGTCATGAGCGGATTGTCGGTAATTGCCTGTTTCATTCGATTCAACCTCCATTACCCAAAGTGTAGCATGTGCATCTGGCCAAACTGAGAAGAGGCCGTGGAGGTTTGGTGAACTCTTCTTTGGACTCAAAATTCACCGCACTTCCCGCTGATCCAACCGTACATTGAACAATCTGTATTGTCGGGATATAATGATTGGATACGACTTGTAAGCGGTTTATATTCAAGACAGGAGCGACACTGAGCAAATGGGCGTTACACGAAAAAGAAAGCACATCACGTTACTGACACAACTCACCATTCTTATCGTCATCGTCATCTGCACCAGTGCGTTGCTGATCATCGTTTTGTTTTCAACCATGCTTGACGATATCGTGGAAAGCTATATGGGGGAACAGGCGATGACTGTCGCCAAATTGACGGCACAAAATGAGGACATCATAAAGGCATTCGAAGATAAACAGCCGTCTGTCGCCATCCAGCCCATTGCAGAAGAAATCCGGCATATATCGGGCGCGGACTATGTGGTCGTCGCCAATGAAAAGGGTTTGCGTTACTCGAATCCCAATCCCGAGAATATTGGTGAACCCACTGCGACGAGCAACGACGCGGTCTTCAAGGAACACCGTTCGATCATTTATCGGGGGGAAGGGGTTTCCGGTCCAGCCATCAAGGCTAAGACGCCGATCTGGAACGAAGAAGGGGATCTGATTGGCGTTTCCTCCGTTGGTTTTCTGATCAACCGGATTGAGGCGCAAGTATTTGATTACCGAAGACACATCATCCAATTATCAATAATTCCACTTTTCTTGGGAATCGCCGGTGCGGTCATGATTGCCAGGCGGATGAAAAAGCTTACCTTTGGATTGGAACCGGAAGAGATATCTTATCTTTTTCAAGAGAAGGAAGCGACGCTTGAATCGATTCTTGATGCTACGATTACTGTAAACAATGAAAAGAAAATTACATCAATGAATAGGCGGGCCAGAGAACTGTTGGGTGATCACCAACTGTCTGTGGAAACAATCATCAATCAGCATCAGTTGACAACATATATCGATCAGGTCATCTCGACAAAGCAAAGCGCCAATAACAAAAAGCTGCTGCTGGACCAGCAATTCTATGTGCTGGATGCATCGCCGATCCTTAAGCAGGATGAAGTCGGCGGCGTGGTCCTGACAATCCGTTCCGTTTCGGAAATTGAACAGTTAACCGAAGAATTCTCGAAGATCAAGAATTTCTCTGAGAATATGAGAGCACAAAACCATGAATTTCTAAATAAGCTCAACACCATCTATGGGCTGCTCGTCCTGCAAGAGTATGATCGTGCAATCAACATCGTCTCTTCAGAGGTGAGCGATCGGCAAGATGTCATTTCATTTCTAATGTCATCTGTCAGAGACCCGTTGATAGCGGCATGTCTGCTCGGAAAGGTGAATCGGGCCAAAGAACTGCAGGTCCAATTGGTGATTGATCCCGGAAGCCATATGAGCAGTGAACTGGAGATGTCAAAGTCTAATCAGTTTGTTCCGATCATCGGCAATGTGATTGACAATGCGATGGAAGCTGCCCGTAAAAAGAACCGGAGTGAGGGCAGGGTGAATGTATCTTTTACGGATTTAGGAAAAGAGATTGTTTTTGATATTGAAGATAACGGTGCGGGCGTGCCGGAAAAGATGGCAGAAGAGATTTTTCAAGAAGGATTCACGACAAAAAGCGAAGGAGATCATGGCATCGGCCTCGCCATTGCCAAAAGTGCACTTAATTCGCTCAACGGTCAGATTTATGTGGCTAAAAGCGAGTTGGGCGGTGCGAGGTTCACAATCGTGATTCCGCAGGAGTAAAGAGGTGATGATCACATGGCTGAAGAAAAAATCAATGTCATCATTATAGAAGACGATGAAGATGCGGCAAATATTTACAAGCAGTTTACGGATCAGATGGAGCGCTTTCATGTGGTTGCAACGGCCAGCACGGGTGAACAGGCTTTGCAGATATTGAAAGTCATTCAACCTCAACTCTTGCTGCTGGATGTCTTTCTGCCGGATATGAACGGGATTGACCTGTTGAGGGAAATCAGGAAACAGTACCGGGGTATCGATGTCATACTCATCACAGCTGCAAATGATACAAAAACAGTCAGTGAAGCCATTCACGGAGGGGCTTTTGGTTATTTGGTGAAACCGGTAATTGTTGATAAGCTGATTGCGACTTTGAGGGAATATGAAGTCTTTAGAGGACAATTGCATCAGGAACCAGTTGTGAACCAGGAAAAAATCGATGTGTATTTTCGGAAAAACCAGCAATCATCGGTTGTTTCAGAAAGCCCAAAAGTGGCCTATCCAAAAGGCATCGACAAACATACTCTGAAGTTGGTCAGGACCGCAACTCAGAAAATGCAAGGAAGTCAGAGTGCGGATGAACTCAGCCGTATGGTGGGGATCAGCTATTCAACCATGAGAAGGTATCTTGAGTATTTAGTATCCCTTGAAGAGATTGAAGTAGAAATCATTTACGGAAGTGTTGGCCGACCTGAAAGGAAATATAAGCGAGTAGCAAAATGAATCCCTGCGCAGCTGTTGCAGCAGCGCGGGGATTCATTTTTTAATCGTGGAAAATATGAAAACAATGAGAAAAAGGATTTATATACCCATTAAGAATTATATATATCCACCCCAAAAACCCCTTGATAAAATAATCACATTACTGAAAGCGTTACCAAGCTGGCACTAATTTAGCGCTTCAGACTTTCAAACAACATTCATATACAAAGGGGGAAGGGAATAAATGCTAGCACTACTAGGTTTCTCGATGGTTGCAGTCTTTATGTATCTGATCATGTCAAAGCGGATGTCGGCTTTAGTCGCGATTATGATTGTGCCGATTGTGTTTGGTATCATAGGCGGCTTCCTTACCGAGCTGGGGCCAATGATGAAGGCCGGTGTAGAAAACGTTGCAATGACGGCAATCATGATTTTGTTTGCCATTCTATACTTCGGAATCATGATCGACACAGGCCTCTTTGATCCACTAATTGCTAAAATCCTTCAAATTGTAAAAGGGGATCCGTTAAAGATTGTTCTTGGAACAGCTGTCCTTTCGATGATGGTTGCATTGGATGGGGACGGGACAACTACTTACATCATCACTTGTTCCGCATTACTGCCTCTGTATAAACGGCTTGGCATGAACCGGCTCGTCCTGGCGACCGTAGCTATGCTCTCGATGGGCGTCATGAACATGACCCCATGGGGTGGTGCTTCTGCAATGGCCATGGCATCACTGGGTCTGGACTCCTCTGAATTGTTTATCCCGATGATTCCTGTCATGGGCTTCGGTCTGATCTGGGTGCTGATTGCGGCATTCCTCTTGGGCAGGATGGAACAAAAAAGATTGGGTGTCGTGGAGCTTGAACCCGTGTCCAAGAGAGAGGCGGATCTTCAGCTGGCGGCTGCAATGGACACAGTTGGGAACGCAGATTATAAGCGCCCAAAATTGGTTTGGTTTAACCTGTTATTGACAGTTGTCTTAATGGCATGCCTGATTATCGACTTTATGTCATTGGCCATTCTCTTCATGATCTTCTTTGGAATCGCTTTGCTTGTGAACTATCCGGAATTGAAGCTGCAACAAGAGCGTATTGCAGCTCATTCGAGAAACGCGTTGGCTGTAGTATCGATTGTTATTGCAGCTGGTATCTTCTCGGGGATCATGTCAGGCACTGAGATGATCGACGCCATGGCACAAACATTGGTCGTGATAATCCCGGATGCATTGGGTCCTTATTTGGCAGTCTTAGTAGCATTCATTAGTGCACCATTCACGTTCTTCATGTCCAATAATGCCTTCTACTTTGGGGTTCTGCCAATTCTTGCTCAAGCCGGTGAAGCCTATGGCGTCAGCGCAGTGGAAATTGGAAGGGCGTCATTGATCGGCCAGCCGGTCCACGTTCTGAGCCCCTTGGTGGCTGCTGCGCACTTGCTGATCGGCTTAGTCGGGACGGAATTCGGTGACTTGCAGCGCTTTGCCATGAAATGGGCGTTCGGAACAGTCACAGTCATGACAATTGCTGCAGTTCTGCTTGGCGTCATTACAATCGGATAAATATGAAAGGACGATGAACCCCATTGGTTCATCGTCCTTTCTTTTGTTTATGAAAATTCGTTAATTGAAACCATGCCGGACTCTGTATTCAGGTTTTATGAGTGGTTTTTTGACCCCTTCAGGCTTCGGGTTCTTCCTCCCGGTCAAACCACAGTAGCTCCTGGTCATCCTCGTCTCCGTTGTAGTTGATGAGGATCTCCTCACCCATTTTGATGGGCGTGTGGGCATAGAAGTCGAACGTATGATTCTCGAAGCTGATTTCATAGGTCGCATTTGGCTGATACGAGTGGTTGAACAGCATCCCGTAACCGAGAAGGATGGCGGTATGATTGAGGCCGTATTCAAACGCATAGTCAGCCAGAAGCGTCTGCTCGATATGTTCATGCTGGTCATTCGGGTAGGCAATCACCGGGGCCTGATGGATCAGCGTGCCTTTGCTGATATCACACGTGGCAAAAACCCCTCTGTTGAATTCCCCGTCGCTTAGTGTGGATGTTTTGATTTCGATCAAATAATTCACCTGCTCATTTCTGATTTAAGATTCATCCGGTCAAGGAAACGTCCTTTCCGAAGGATGGTCTATATAAAGTAAAGAATGGTCTTCGGTATTCCATCAGTATACAGCAGAATGACCGGGGAGAGGGAACCGGAGTCTTGCGGATCGTGCCCGATAAGAAAAAAATCCCTCTCCGTTATCATCTGGAGAGGGATGATTGCATTTAGTACTCCTCTTCACTGCCTTTCCTGACCAGTGTGAAAAAGGCGATCAGGCCGATGAGGGAAGTGCCGAAAAGGGTCGCACCCATCGGGACGGCAGTGGCGCCAGCGATGCCGGAAAGCGGGGTGAAGGCCGCTCCGAGCAGGCTAGGAAGCATGCCGAGAACAGCACTGGCACTGCCGGCACGGCCCCCTTGCTTGGCCATTCCGAGGGTGAAGGTGCTGGTGATGATCATGCCCATCGTGGTCATGTAGATGAAAATCAGGATCACCAGCGACGCCAGCGGGCCTTTGACGATGGTCATGATCAGCAGGAAGAACGTTGAAGCCGCAGCGATGGTGACGGCTGCCTGCAGCAGCTTCTTCTCAGATACGATTCCGCCGAACCGCCCGATGATGAAGCTTCCGGTGATGATGGCTATTCCGTTGATCCCGAACAGGATGCTGAATACCTGCGGGGACACACCGTAGATCTGCTGGTAAACAAAAGGCGTGCCCGAAACATAGGCAAAACTCCCGCCATGGACAAACCCGACAACGAGCGCGTAGCCGATAAAGGAGCGGTCCTTCAATAAACTGCCCATCGTTTTCACCGAGGAACCGATGGAGCTTGGAATCCGCTTTTCCGGCGGTAAGGTTTCCTTCAGCTTTGCGGCTACGATGGCAACGATCAGGACGCCGATCAGAGCCAATGCATAGAAAATGGTCTCCCAATTTGCCGAAGGCAGTGCCAGAATCGCTCCGCCGAGCATCGGGGCCAGGACAGGGGCGACGGCATTAATGACCATCAGCAGCGAGAAAAATTTCGTCATTTCCCGTCCACTGAAGACATCCCGCACAACGGCACGGGAAAGGACAACCCCCGCCGCAGCGGTGAATCCCTGCAGGAACCGTGCAATGATGAGCACCGTAATATTGGGGGCGAGCGCGCAGAAAATGGATGACAGGGCAAACAGTGAAGTGCCGATGATCAACGGCTTTTTCCTGCCCTGGGCATCACTGATCGGGCCGACAACGATTTGCCCCAGTGCAAGCCCGATCAGACAGGCGGTCAGACTGAGCTGCACCTGTGAGGCACCGGTCCCCAACTCCCTGGAGATTTCCGGAAAGCTCGGCAGATACATATCAATATTAAGAGGTCCGAGAATTGCAAGAAGTCCGAGGACGAGCGCCAGCCCGAGCCGGGTTTTCCCGGTCGGATTATGTAGCAATGTCTCTTGATGTTTGTCTTGTTGCGTATTAAGTTTTATAGGTCACCACTCCTCGTCTTGGCCCATTATAAAAGAATCATTCCCTTTTGTGTGAACTTAAGTCAGGACAGACTTGCCATCACCAAATAGTCAGCTTCAGATTATCAGTGTTCAGCGAGCGTAAGTTATTGACAATTCATTTCGCCTCCCCTATAGTTACCTTAGTCAATAGTTAATTTGAGTAACATAGGAGGACGGAATGATGGAAGGGATTTTTCGCCAGTATCTGGCCGTATATCGTCCGCTGATCACCAGGCTGAATCAATTGTTGGAGCCGCACGGGCTGTCGTATTCGTTGTGGCAGGTCATTTTCTATATTGAGCGGGAAGGACCGTCTACGCTTGTGGAGATTTCGAACTATTACGAGGTCGAAAAGCCCTCGATTACGAGAAGGGTCCACCGCTTGGAAGAGCAGGGCGTGGTCGAACAGATTCCGGGGAATGACAGGCGGGTCAAGGTCATCCGATTGACGGAATCAGGAGAGACCGTATACCGGGATTGCCGGGAGAAGATTTCACGGCTGGAGCGTAAACTCCTGGAAGGGGTCGGGTACGAGGAGCAGGTGCTGCTGAACCGTCTCCTTCCTGAAATCAAAAAGAATCTCCTGCGGGAAGGGGGGACCGGAGATGAAGCCTGAGGGTAAGCTCTGGACAAGGGACTTCATGATCGTATCCGGTGTCAACTTCCTCATGACGCTGGTCTTTTACCTACTGGTGGTCATCATCGGTATTTATGCAGCTGACGAATACGGGGCGACTGCCATTGAGGCAGGGCTGGTCACCGGCCTCTTCATTGTGGGGGCGCTGGCCGGACGGCTGTTTACCGGGCACAGTATTGAATCAGTGGGACGGAGGAAAACCCTGTTCATCGGACTGACCCTGTTTGCTTTGACAACTGCCCTGTATTTCATCCAGCTGGGAATCCCCTTTCTCATGCTGACTCGATTTCTTCACGGAGTGGCGCTGGGAATCGCCAGTACAGCGACCGGGACAATTGTGGCCCAGATTATCCCGAGGGCGCGTAAGGGGGAGGGGATCGGCTACTACAGCATGAGCTCGACGCTCGCCACCGCGATCGGGCCGTTCATCGGACTTTACATGAGCGGCAAAACCGGAATGACGGCCATCTTCGGCCTTTGCCTCGCCGTCAGTGTCGTCGGCCTGGCGGTTGCGCTGTTCCTGCGGGTTCCTGAAGCGGAGGATGTGGCGGAACCGGCGGAAGAGAGGAGGTTCAGCCTCTCCCGGATTGTTGAACCGCGCGCTATTCCGATCGCGCTCGTGACCATGGTCGTCGCGTTCTGTTATTCCGGCGTCTTGTCGTTTATCGGGAGCTATGCCATCGAGATCGACCTGGTGAGCGCGGCAAGTTTCTTCTTTCTCGTGTATTCCGTATCGGTCCTGCTGTCGCGTCCGTTTACCGGCCGGCTGATGGATGTTAAAGGGGCGAACGCCGTGATGTATCCTGCATTTGTCCTGTTTGCGGCCGGCCTAGTGCTGCTGGGGACTGCCCAGAACGGGCTGATGCTGCTCGTTTCCGGCGTTTTGATCGGACTGGGGTTCGGCAACATGCAGTCCTGCACGCAGGCGGTCGCGGTCAAGCTCACGCCATCGCACCGGATGGGCCTTGCCACATCGACGTTTTTCATTGCACTGGATGTGGGACTCGGATTTGGCCCGTTCCTGATCGGGTTCCTGATTGCACACATGAGCTTCAGTACGCTTTACCTGATCCTGGCTGCGGTCGTGCTCGTATCGGCGCTGCTGTACTTCTCGATGCACGGTAAAAAGGAAAAGGCGGGCCTGCAGGTGCAGGCCGGGCTTTAATGCATAGAATGAAATCGAAAACGCCCTTCCGGAATTTCCGGAAGGGCGTTCTTGTATCGGGCCTTGGATTATTCGGCAGATGCAGGATTGATCTGGAGATCGAGGTTGATCTTGATCTCTTTGCCGACCAGGACGCCGCCCGTTTCAAGGGCAGCGTTCCATGTCAGTCCGAAGTCTTCACGGTACAGTTTCGACTCCGCTTCGAATGCATACACGTCCACGCCCCAAGGGTTTGTTCCCTTGCCATTGTATTCCGCATTGAAAGTGACAGGCTTTGTGACATCCTTGATTGTCATGTCGCCGGTGATTTTGTAGTCATCACCGTCTTTTTCAATATGCGTTGAGCGGAACTTGATTTCCGGGAATGTCTCTGCATCGAAGAAATCTGCGGAACGAAGGTGGTTGTCCCTGTCTTCGTTGCCTGTATCGATGGAAGCGGTTCGGATGGTGAATTCCACGCCGGCACCGGAAAGGTCTGTCAGATCCGTTGCATGGATGACTGCCGAATAGTCGCCAAATGATCCGCGTACTTTGGATACCATCATGTGTTTGACCGAAAAGCTGATGTTCGAGTGTGCTGTATCGATTGTCCAGTTTGTCATGCTTTATATCTCCTTAATTATCTCGAATTCGAGGTATTTGATTAGAATTATGAAAGGGAGGAAGGGGCAAGTCAACACTTTTATCTCGAATTCTAGATAATTATAAAGAGAAAACGCATCACCCTCACTAGGGCGATGCGCTTTTTTATAGAGACTGTTCAACGTATGAACGGACTTCCTCACCGGAGGAGAGGGATAGGATATGGTCGATCTTCGCTTCCATCTCCGACTTGGAAAGGCCGGCGATCTTTGCGCGGGCTTTCAGGATGGAGGAAGCGCTCATCGAGAATTCATCGAGGCCCATGCCGAGCAGGACCGGGATGGCGGCTTCGTCTCCTGCCATCTCGCCGCACATGCCGGCATGCTTGCCTTCCCGGTGGGCGGCATCAATGACCATCTTGATCAGCCGGAGAACTGCCGGGCTGAACGGCTGGTACAGGTACGACAGCTGTTCGTTCATCCGGTCGGCGGCCATCGTGTACTGGATCAGGTCGTTCGTGCCGATCGAGAAGAAGTCGACTTCCTTGGCAAACTGATCGGCCATGAGCGCGGCGGACGGGATCTCGACCATCATGCCGAGTTCGATCCGGTCGCTGACAGGCACCCCGCTTTGTTCCAACTTTTCCTTCTCATCGAGGAAGACCGCCTTGGCGCGCCGGAATTCATCCAGTGTCGCGATCATCGGGAACATGATTTTCAGGTGCCCGTGTACGCTTGCCCGAAGCAGCGCCCGGAGCTGGACGCGGAACATGTCTTCTTCCTGGAGGCACAGCCGGATGGCGCGGATGCCGAGGAACGGGTTCGCCTCTTCCGGCAGGTTCAGGTAAGGCAGTTCCTTGTCGCCGCCGATGTCGAGTGTGCGGACGATCGTCGGGCGTCCTTTCATCTGTTCCAGTACGCTCTTGTAAGCTTCGTACTGCTCGTCTTCCGTAGGAAACTGGTCGCGGCCCATATAAAGGAACTCTGTGCGGAACAGGCCGATGCCTTCTCCGCCGTTCTCGAGGATTTTGGCGACATCGGACGGGGATCCGATGTTGCCCGCCAGTTCAACCTGGTGGCCGTCTTTGGAGCGGGTGGGCTCATGGACGAGCCGGGTGAGCTGTGCCTGTTCTTCCGCATACAGCCGGCGCTTTTCTTGATAGGCCTTGAGCGTGGCGTCAGACGGGCTGATAATCACCTCGCCGGCTGTTCCGTCGACAATGACCGTTACGCCGTTTTCGACCTGTGCCATCGCGGAGCGGCTGCCGACGACCGCCGGGATCTCAAGCGTTCTTGCCAGGATTGCGGAGTGTGACGTGCGGCCGCCGATGTCTGTGACAAATCCCTGGATGTATTCGGGGTTCAGCTGCACGGTGTCGGAAGGGGTCAGGTCCTCCGCGATGATGATCGTCTGTTCGCGGATCATCGCGGGACTCTGGAGCGTCACGCCGAGCAGATGGGCAAGGATCCGCTTGGTGACATCCCGAACGTCGGCTGCACGCTCTTTCATGTATTCATTGTCCATTGACTCGAACAGGGCGACAAAGCCGTCCGCTGTCTGTTTCAGTGCATGCTCCGCATTCACCTGTTTGGAGCGGATCTTCTCCTTGATCGGCCCGATCAGTTCCGGGTCATCAAGAACGAGCAGGTGGGCGCTGAAGATCTCTGCTTCGCTTTGGCTCAGCTGTTCGGACGCATGCTTTCGGATGGTTTCAAGTTCCCCGCGCGCGTCGGCGATTGCCCTGTCCAGGCGGGCGCTTTCCGCTTCCGCGTCTGCCACGGTGACTTGTTCTGTCTCGAGGTCCGGATGTTCCAGCCGGAAGGCCTTTGCAATCGCGATGCCTCCGGATGCTGCGATGCCTGTGATCCGCTGCTCCATTCAGCCGGCCAGCCCTTCGGATTTCATGACTTCATCGATTTTGGCGATCGCTTCATTTTCATCCGCGCCTTCCGCCTTGACTGTTATGGTCGCTCCCGATGCCACTCCGAGCGACATGACGCCGAGGATGGACTTCATGTTTACGGATTTGTCGTTGTAGATCAGGGTGATATCGGAAGAAAACGGCGCAAGCGAACCGACGAGCAGGGAAGTCGGCCGCGCGTGGAGGCCTTCGGAAGCACTGATTGTATATTGTTTTTCGACCATGAGTAATTCCTCCTAAATGAAGACAGTCAGAATGGATGACTGTTTTTGATTGTTTGTGAACGATTATGATAGATTTTGGAACCGATTTCAAGTAAAATGGGCTTTAATCAACGACGGATGGGTGATTGAACATGCTGACAACTGAACGCCATGAATGGATCATGGGTCTGCTGAAACAACGGCAGACTGTGAAAATCGCCGAGCTCATGGAAGGCACAGGGGCCTCGGAGTCGACCATTCGCAGGGATTTGACGGAACTTGAGGCGATGAATCTCCTGGAGCGCATTCACGGGGGTGCCACAATCCGTGACCGAAATATCCAGGAACTGAGCGTTTCTGACAAATCGGTCAAAAACGAGCAGGAAAAACAGCGCATTGCGGCACATGCCGCCGGGCTTGTCGAGGAAGGGGAATTCATCTTCCTTGACGCGGGCACGACGACTTTCCGGATGATTCCGTTTCTTGCAGGGAAGGAGACCGTCGTCGTGACCAACGGCCTGACCCATGTGGATGCCCTCATTGATCATGGAATCACGACTTATCTGACCGGCGGCTGCATAAAGGGGAAGACGCGTGCGCTGGTCGGTCCGCAGGCGACCGGAGCGCTTTCCGAGTACCGCTTTGACCGGTGTTTTCTGGGGGCGAACGGTTTCGACCCGGAGTACGGCTATACGACGCCTGACCCCGAGGAGGCCGCCGTCAAGAAACTGGCCGCTTCCCTTGCCCGGCGCGCCTACGTCGTCGCGGACCACAGCAAAGCCGGCAAGGTCAGCTTTACCAAAGTCCTTCCGCTCGCCGGCGCCGCACTGATCACGGACTCCCTGGATGGGGCCATGATGGATGCCGTTGAGAACGAGACAACTGTCAAGGTGGTGACGGAATGATCTACACGTATACACTGACACCTTCTCTGGACTATACCGTTTACCTTCCCGGCTTCACCCCCGGGAAACTTAACCGTTCGGAAGAAGTTTACTACTATCCGGGAGGCAAGGGAATCAATGTCTCCCGCGTTTTGAAACGGCTTGGCACAGGAAGCACCGCAATCGGGCTTGCCGGGGGCTTTACGGGCGATTATCTGGAGCAGTTCCTTCGGGAGGAGGGCATCCGGACAGAGATGATCCGGACGGACAGCATCACCCGCATCAATGTGAAGATCAAGTCGGAACAGGAGACGGAACTGAACGGCCCCGGCCCTGAAATCACGGAGCAGGAGCTCCGGCAGCTGCTGGACCGTGTGAGACGGATGGAGCGGGGCGACTGGCTCGTACTGGCGGGAAGGATTCCCGATTCGGCAGGAGCGGACTTTGCCGCGGAACTGGCAGGCATCTGCCGGGACAGCGGCATCCGGCTTGCCGTCGATACGTCCGGACCCGTCCTGAAGGAGCTCGCCGGCATGAAGCCCGAACTGATGAAACCGAACGAACATGAGCTCGGCGAACTGTTCGGAGCAGAGATCAAAACGAAGGAAGAGGCCCTGCATTATGCCCGTCTGCTCGTAGGGCAGGGGGTCCGGCACGTCATCGTTTCGATGGGCGGGGAAGGCGCGCTCTACGTTTCTGAGGCCATGGAAGCCGAGGCGCAGGCGCCCAAAGTAAGGGTGGTCAATACCGTCGGTGCCGGCGACTCACTCGTCTCCGGCTTCATCGCAGCGATTGAGTCCGGCAAGGAGGCGGAACACGCTTTCCGGTACGGAGTCGCGGCAGGCAGTGCGACCGTCTCCCGTTCGGACCTGTGCCGGAAAGAAGATGTGGATGCACTGGCTGAACAGGTAACGGTCACCCGATTGAACGGAGGGAATAACCGATGAACATTACTTCTTTGTTGACTAAAGATACAGTGCTTCTCGACCTGGCGGCTTCAACCAAGGAAGCCGCACTCTCGGAACTCGTCGGCAAGCTCGATGAGGCGGGCAAGCTGTCCGACCGGGAAGCTTTCATGAATGACATCCTCGCGCGCGAGCAGCAGAGCACGACCGGCATCGGTGATGGAATTGCCATCCCCCATGCCAAGTCAGCTGCGGTCCGTGAGCCGGCAATTGCGTTCGGCCGCTCCGCCGGAGGAATCGACTACGCGTCGCTCGACGGCCAGCCGGCCCACCTGTTCTTCATGATCGCTGCAAGCGAAGGAGCGAACAATGACCATCTTGAGGCGCTGTCCCGGCTCGCAACGTTCCTTATGGACGGCAAGTTCCGGGAGCGTGTTCTGAATGCGGCATCTGCCGATGAAGTGCTTGCCGCTGTCAACGACAAGGAGCGGGAACTGGATGAGCCGGAGGCCCCGGCTGAATCCGAAGCGCCGGCTGAACCTTCGCCAACGCCGGCGGATGCGGCCCCTGCACTTGGAAAGGTGCTCGCAGTCACTGCATGCCCGACCGGCATCGCACATACGTACATGGCAGCCGAGAAGCTGAATGAACGGGCGAAGGAACGGGGCATCCCGATCAAGGTCGAGACGAACGGCTCGTCCGGCGTGAAAAACCGGCTGACTCCTGAAGAGATTGCCGAGGCGGATATCATCATCGTCGCCGCCGATACGAAAGTGGAGATGGCGCGCTTTGACGGCAAGCCCGTCATCCAGACAAAGGTCGGCAAGGCGATCCATGAAACGGATGCGCTGCTGGACCGCGCCGCAACAAAAGACGCCCCAATCTACCACGCCGAACGCAGTACGGACAAGGGGGATTCGGCAGAGCCGAAAAGCGGCTTCTACAAGCACCTGATGAACGGCGTATCGAACATGCTTCCGTTTGTCGTCGGGGGCGGGATCCTAATCGCCCTGTCCTTCTTCTGGGGCATCAACTCCAGCAATCCGGATAGCCCCGAGTACAATGCATTCGCCGCCATGCTGAATACAATCGGCGGCGGCATGGCATTCTTCCTCATGGTCCCGGTCCTGGCAGGCTTTATTGCATCAAGCATCGCCGAACGTCCCGGCTTCGCGCCCGGTATGGTCGGCGGCCTGATCGCGGTCACCATATCCGGGGTGGAAGGGGCCGACGGCGGGTCCGGCTTCCTCGGCGGTATCATCGCCGGTTTCCTGGCCGGTTATGTGACGCTCTTTGTCAAAAGGATGTTCGCCAAACTGCCGGATGCGCTTGAAGGGCTGAAGCCGGTCCTCTTCTATCCGCTGTTCAGCATCGCCATCACCGGCCTCATCATGATGCTGATCAACCCGCAGCTGACGAAGCTGTATACAGGCCTGTCTTCGTTCCTTGAAGGGCTAGGCGGCACCAACCAGGTGCTGGTCGGCCTGATCATCGGCGCCATGATGGCGGTCGACATGGGCGGCCCGGTCAACAAGGCGGCTTACACATTCGGCATCGCCATGCTGGATGCGGGCAACTTCAACTTCATCGCAGCGGTCATGGCCGCGGGCATGGTGCCGCCGCTCGGCATGGCGCTCGCCACGACCCTGTTCAAGAAGCGATTCTCGAAACAGGAGCAAGAAGCGGGCAAGACGGCGTACGTGCTGGGCGCCTGCTTTATCACGGAAGGCGTCATCCCGTTCGCGGCGGCCGACCCGGCACGGGTCATTCCGGCATCGATCGGCGGCGCTGCCGTGACGGGCGCGCTCACGATGCTGTTCGACATCAGCCTGCGCGCTCCGCACGGCGGAATCTTCGTCATGGGCCTTGTAGACGGCGGCCTTATGAAAGTGCTCCTCTATGCGGCAGCAATCATTGCCGGCGCCATCGTCACCGCATTCCTCGCCGGCATGCTGAAAAAGCCTGTGGTGAAAGCAGCGTAAACGTTGACATACTCAATCACATATTTGCATCCCCAAAAAGGGCTGTCCGTTCAAACGGACAGCCCTTTTTCAATGTGGCGGCTGCTTGAGGATTGTGCTGTTCAGCAAGTATTCCGCGCTATACTTTACCGCAAGTTCCCCGAGAAATTGGAGGAGCTCCTTTTCTCGAATGGTGCCTGAGGAGGCCCCTTCAACCAGTCGCAGGTATTCCTGCTTTTCACTGTCATCCGCCTCCTTTTTGAAATAGCCCCACATATGCTGGACGGCATTCCGGACGGACCCGGGCGTGGGCGGAATCCGGACCGCTTCGCCGATCAGCGTCTCGATGTCTGAGAGAGCCGGATTCTCCTTCAGGGTTTCCCGGATCCGGTCATAATGGGCCTGGCTGTGGTACATGACCCGGTATTTTTCGCGGCTCCACAGCTGCTCCATCAGGCGGCGTTCATTCATGGGGCCTCCTCCTTATGTATGGCCATTCTGTCCGACAGGCGCAAAAGACGGGGGCGGTTAAACCGCTGGATGAGGATAAACGGCAGGTTTGCCGCGAGGGCATAGGCCACCATGACCCAGCCGGCCCACGGGGGATTCCACAGGAAAAACAGGAACGCCGGCGGGATAAGCAGCCAGTGCGTCCACTCGGCGCGCCTGGATTCTGCGGCAAACTGCCGCAGGTAATCCTTCGACCCATTGCCAAGACGCTTTTTCGGAAAGCCTCTGCCAATCACGGAATCGCCATCCGGCAGGCGGTCTTTCCACTGTCTGACCCGGGACAGCCGCTGCCAGATCCGGCCGTTCTGCTCCAGGCTGCGGATGCGGGTAAGTGCGGTCTCTTTTTCAAACAGGCGGAGCGGCAGCCGGTACAGGGCATAGGAAATTGCCAGGTGAAACAGCGCCCAGACGGCGATATCCGCAACGATCGTCCAAATCATCGGGAGTTCAATAACCTGCATGACTCTCCTCCTTCAAACGTCAACCTGGCGTCCTCTCCAGGTGACGCGCTTCCGGACGTTGACGGCATAGACAGACCAGAGAAAGACCGCTGTGAAAAAAAGAAAGTGAAGAGGATAGAAAAGCACCGCGGTGAACCGGAAGTTTCCGATTTTCCTGATCATCCGGAAAACCTGCAGGCCATAGAAAAGATAAAGGGCCGCACCGGCAGTTACCCATCCGGCCGTACTGCTCCAGAGGGCAGCCATAAGGACGGAGGCAGGCATGAAGGCGCCTGCAATCCAGACGCTGACGAGTCCTGTGACCGCCGGGTGGGTGGAGCGGACTCCCGAGGCTATGCTTTTTGTCCAGCCTTCCACGAGGCTCCCGATTCCATCCGGGTACATCCGGAGAGAGACGACATTCCGTCCGCCAAGGCAGTGGACCGGGAGGCCGCTGTCCCGGAACAATGAGCCGAGCGCAAGGTCGTCCATCAGCTCATCGCGGATCGCATGGTGGCCCCCGGTCCCCATATATTCCTCCCTGCTGCAGAGGATGCACCCTCCGAATGCACCCGCCGGGGGCAGCTTCCAGCTTTCCGGAGTAAAGGTGTTCATGCCGGCCGTGACGATCAGGTTAAAGACGGCGGACAGGTTTTCGTACGGGCGTCTGATCGTATGATAGGGCTGGACAGACAAGAGTCCGTTTCCTCCCCGCTTCATGTACTCGGAAACCAGCTTGTCCAGGCTGTCCGCAGCAGTAAGGCGGGTGTCTGCATCCAGAAAGACCAGCAGTTTGCCGCGGGCCACTGTTGCCCCCTGCCAGCAGGCGGCCGACTTCCCAGCGCTTCCGTCAGGGGCGGGGATGGACCGGAGGACGCGGGCTCCGGCGGCGCTTGCGGCCTCAGCTGTCCTGTCCGAGGAGTCATCGTCCGCTACAATCACTTCTGAGTCCGGGTAGGACTGGTTCCTGAGTGATTCCAGAAGAGGGCCGATCCGGTGTTCTTCGTTGCGGGCAGGGATGATGACAGAAAGGGAAGGGCGTGATGTTCCGGGATGGATTTCCGGCACGGGAAATCGCCGTATCATGAGTGTCCCTGACAGGAGGCCAAATGCCGCGATCACGGTTCCCGCGGCCATGAGTACAGTCAGCATGGACGTTTCGCCTCCTCGCAATGATCCATTACGATTCCCGGTCCTTCCGGATGATTTTTGTCGCAGCCTGCTGTCCGCTTAATGTCACCATCGGCATCCCGCCTCCGGGGTTCGCGGTGCCGCCGACAAAGTAAAGGTTGTCAAAAAGGCCGCTTTCCTTCGGGTGCTTGAATCCGAGGTTTTTCTTGCGGTCGGAAACCGTCCCGTAGATCGCGCCGCGGTGGGAGCCGTAAACGCGGCGGATATCTTCCGGCGTCCACATGTCTTCCGTCACGATATGGCTGCGGAGCCCCTCGAGCCCCATGCGCTCCAGCTTGTCCAGGACACGCTCCCTGAAATCAAGGTAATCCTGGGTGGTGAACGGCTTGTCCTGGATATACGGAATATGCGGCAGGACTTTAAGGTTTTCGTGTCCTTCCGGCGCCTGTGCAGGATCTGTCTTGTTGGCATTGACCAGGTAGATCGTCGGGTCATCGGGCAGCCGGTGTTCCCTGAAGACGAGGTCCATCTGTTCTTTCAGGTTATCGGAGAAAAAGAAGTTATGGTGGGACAGTTGGGGATAGGTCCGATTCAGCCCAAGGTGAAGGACCAGCCCGGAACTTGCCGGCTCGAACTTTTTCTCGAGCTTCCGGATTTTCTCCGGTCCGACATTAAGCAGTTTCTCGTAGAGCGGGATCACTTCCATATTGGAGATATAGTGGTCCGCCTGAAGCTTTGTGCCGTCCTCCAGCTCCGCTCCGGTGATGGTCCCGCTGCCATCATCCGTCAGCCTGATAATTTTCTTCCCGGTATGGAGTTCCACACCGCATTCTTCGGCCAGCCTGGTCAGCCCCTGTGCGATCCGGTCCATGCCCCCCGGCACGTACCACACGCCCTGGGCATGCTGCATGTAAATCATCATATTCAGGACGGCCGGCGCGTCATAGGGGGACGAGCCGACATACTTGATGAAGTAGGACAGCATCGTCCGGAAGTGAGGTTGGCTGATCCGCTTTTCGATGGCGCCGTACATGGATGAAAACAGGTCGAACTGCCTGAGCGCAGTGACCGGGCCATGGTGGCTGAACACCTCTTTTGCCGTATCGAGCCCTTCCTCGCCCAGATAGCCCGCTTCCGTGATGTCATAGAGTCCCTTGGAGTAGTGGAGCAGGTTGCGGTAGTCCTGTATGTCCTTTTCATCCAGCGCATCATTCTCATGGAGCATCTTCTCCAGATCCCCGTAAAGGTCGATTACCGTGCCGTCGGGGAAGAAAGAGCGCCATTCCCGGTCCAGCCGGACGGTGGGGATGTAATCGGCCATTTGTTTCCCGGCGCCATGGAACAGCCGCTCGAAAATATGCGGCATCGTCAAAATGGACGGACCGAGGTCAAAGCCGAAGCCGTCCTGTTCAAGACGGTTCAGTTTGCCCCCGAGATGTTGATTCTGTTCATAGAGGGAGACACGATAGCCTGCCTGTGCGAGCGAGATGGCCGCAGACAGCCCGCCGAGCCCGCCTCCGATGACCATTGCTGTTTTCTGCTGTTGTGCATCCATGAATTCCTGTTCCTCCTCTGAAGTGCCCCCGGTCAGGGTGCCACATCCGCCGCCACTGGCTGTGCCGAATCGGTTTTCCCGCGCAGTCCTGCTTTCACTGACAGCGCGATCCTTCCTTTTTCAATCTGGCCGACGACAGCGCGCCTGCTGAAGCAGTCGTATCCATTGTTCCGGACAGCATTTAAAATTCCGCGGTACACGCCGGCTGAAAGGGCCACAGGGATTCTGCTGTCGGCAGAATAGTCGCCAAGAGTAGCACCGAAGCGGTCGTACAGTTCTTCCGCCCGTACGGCAACGGCCTCCCAAAGGCTCGTGAACCGGATGTCGATCACGCCAAACTGCAGATCTTCCTCCTGATAACCGTGCGCATTCATATCGTCCAGGGGCAGGTAGATCCGGCCGTTGTCCCGCAGGTCTTCGCCGACATCCCGGAGGATGTTGGTGAGCTGCATGGCAATGCCGAGATCGGCAGCGCGCCGCCGGGTTTCCGGGCCGGCGTCCGGCGCGATGATCGGCAACAGCATCATACCGACTGAACCCGCGACATAGTAGCTATATTCCTCGAGCTGCCGGAGATCGGCGGGCTGGCTGAAATCGATGTCCATCCGCTGGCCGGTCAACTGGTCATAGAATGGCTGGAAGTCCATGTCGAAGCGGCTGAATACGTCCCGGAGCGCGCGCCAGAGCGGGGTATCCGGATCCTGGCCGTAACGGAAGCGGTCCAGATCTTCCGCCAGCCTGCCGAGTGCGGCCATCCGCTCTTCCCGGCTGCCTGATCCGTCGACACTGTCGTCTGCGGTCCTGCAGAATGCGTAGATGGCATACACGGCCCTGGCCTTTTCCGCTGGAAGCTTGCTGAAGGCATAATAGAAGCTTTTTGAGTGACGCTTGATGATGGCCTCACAGTAGCGGTAATCCTCTTGTGTGCTGCGGCTTAAGGACAGGGTCATGTCGATCTCCTCCTTGTGGGTGGTCATATGGACGGCACATCCGTTCCGGCTTCCGCCGGATGCGGGGATTCCCGCGCGGCTTCAGGGACGGTGCCCGGGTCATCAAGCATCAGTTCCTCCGTGGCGATTTTGGCCGACAGCAGGACGATCGGAACTCCGGCGCCGGGATGCGTGCTGCTTCCCGTGAAGTAAAGGTTTTCACAGTGTTTGGCCTTGCTCTGCGGTCGGAGATGGTTGCTCTGCGCGAGATTCGGCCGCAGCCCGAAACAGGCCCCATTATAGGCGTTAAACCGTTTCTCGAAATCAGGAGGGGTCATGTAGGATTCGGAAACGATGTGGGTTTCGATGTCGCCGAACTCCGGGATTTCCTTCAGTTTTTCAAAGACGCGGCTGCGGTAATGATCGATCGTTCCCCGGTCCCACTCATAGCTGGAGGCGGAACGGTCGGACACGGGTACGAGGATATACAACCCGTCCTTTCCTTCCGGTGCCATCGAAGGGTCCAGCTTCGACCCGATATAGACGTAGAAGGAGGGGTCGTCCATCCGGTCGCCGGAGAAGATGGCCTCGAGATTGGCGTTCAGGTCCTGGCTAAAGACGAAATTGTGGACGTTGTCGACTTCGTCATATTTCCGGTCCATCCCGAGATACATGAGGAAGCAGGAACAGGAGTATTTCATCTTGTCGATTTTCTTGTCGGTATATTTGCCTTTGGCTGCCGGGTCGAGCACCAGATGCTTCATGGCATAAGGGAAATCCGCGTTGCAGACGACAAAATCCGCACGCATCTCCCGGCCGCCTGTCCGGATGCCCACGGCGCGGCCGTTGCGGATCAGAATGTCTTCCGCGGGGGATTCATAATGGATCTTGCCGCCGAGCTCCAGGAAAAGGCGCTCCATGGCGGATGCCATCGTGTACATGCCCCCTTTGATGAACCAGACACCGTACAGGAATTCAATCATCGGAATCATCGTATAAAGGGAAGGTCCGTTATAGGGGGACACACCTATGTATAATGTTTGGAAGCTGATCATCTGCTTGAGCCGCTCATTCTTGATATACTTTCCGATGAACTTGTCTGCGCTGTCGAAGGTTTTCAGCTTGAGCGCCTGGCGCAGGGTGGACGGGTTGTAGAAGTCGGAAGCATTGCGGAACGGGCGCTGAATAAAGTGGTTTTTTGCCACCGTGAACCGCTCATAGATCTCTTTCAGGTAGGTAAGGAAACCTTCCGCATCTTCTTCGCTGATGGATTCAAGTGTCTTCGTCAGCTCGACAAGATCGGAAGAGATATCGTAACGGTCTTCCGGTCCATTTCCGAAAAAGACGGAATACATCGGATCAAGCCGTTCCATCGGGATGTAATCATCCGGATCCCTGCCTGCCAGCTCGAAAATTTCTCTGTACAGTTCGGGCATCATGACGATGGTGGGGCCCAGGTCGAAGGAGAACCCGTCCTGTTCGACTTTGTGCATCTTGCCGCCGGGAAGGGCTTCCTTCTCATAGATTTCGACCTGGTAGCCGGCGTGCTGCAGGCGGATGGCGCTGGCCAGGCCGGCCACTCCGGCGCCGATGACGATGACATGTTTGCTCATGGTCTTGCTCCTCTCAGGTAAAAGGTCAGAGTTTGGATAGTTGTACAATGTTTTGGTTTAAACTATGTACAACTAAAGCGAAATAATATAAAAAAATCAACGAATTGGCGTTTTGTGTTGTCTTCCCTTGGAGTAAAAGGCCTAAACTTGTATAAGGTTTAGCTGGGGTGATGTATAATGTAGATGAGGAATTCTGACAGTGAAGGAGGCGGCGCAATGAAGGAAACGGAGGGCTATTACATTAAGGACGTTGCACGGATCACCGGCCTTTCCGAACAGGTCATCCGGAAATGGGAAGACCGGTACGGCGTCGTCCGCCCGGTCAGGAAGGGAAACGGATACCGCGTATACGGTGAGGAAGAGATCCGCCGGCTGCTGAAGGTGCAGGCCTTGCGAAAAGAGGGGCATCCGCTGAAGCGGGCTGCGGAACTGGCAATTGCTGAAGAGCGGACCGACGTGCCGCAGGAGCGGGAAAGCGGAGCCGGCCTGTATGTCCGGCAACTGATCGGTCATGGAGAGCAGTGCAAGGAGGCCGAACTGGAGAGGGTTCTCCGGCAGGCGCACAGCGAACTCGGGCTGGCACGTTTTCTGGATAAAGTGGTCATCCCGTTCCTGAAACAGGTCGGCGGCTTGTGGGAGCAGGGAGAATGGGGAGAGTACCAAGAGTCTGTTTCCAGCCTCATTGTCCGTGACCTGCTCGTCAATATCCGGCGGAATGTCAGCCCCGCTCCCGGTGCTCCGCTTATCATCGGCGCCTGTTTCCCGGAGGAGCGGCATGAACTGCCGGTCCATCTCATTTTGCTGAAGGCGATGATGAAGGGATACAGGACGCATCTGGTCGGAGCTTCACCCGCGCCAGGCGCAATCGAGTCGATTGTGCAGCAACTGACGCCTGATGCGGTCCTTTTGTCTGCATCCACCACGGCACCATTCCTCCGTCATCCGGATCTGCTGGAACAGCTCGACCGCTTTGCGGGCAAACATCCGGAGACCCGCTTTTATGCCGGCGGGACGGGGGCCTTGCTTGCTGCGGCAGCCGGAAAGCCGCATCATATCCGCGTGACTGATGATATCGGGCAGGTGATGCGCGACCTGGGTACCAATGCCCCGGCGTGACAACGGAATCATCTTACACTTATAAAAAAGAACCGGCACGGGTTGTACCCATGCCGGTTTCTTTTGTTTTTTGGCGTCAGCCGATATTCCGTTCGTCCAGGAGCGGAAAACTTTCGACAATGCCCTGTACGACCCGCTCGCCTTCTTCTTCCCAATGGGACTTGCGGCGGATCGGGCCATCCTTTTCTTCGGGGCTCTGAAACTGGTTGAGGCCCGTTGTTGCAAGCAGATCATCCCCTTCGTGGTCGAGGCCGACATTGGCTACATGTTTTAGGACAAACGGCTGGCCGAACACGATCTGTGTGTCGGGATCTTCCAGCATGCCGGAGGTGACGTCAAACGGGATTCGGAGATAAATGGTCTCAGGGCCTTCCTTGTATAGGATCCCGTCGAAAATCGCCTCGTCATAATCCCAGTTCCCGCCGAGCGTAAGATTTTTTTCTTGCAGGATCGGATAAATATCGCCAAACCGGGCCTGTTTTCCCTGAAGGTCCGTTTCCAGTTTCAGCATGATTCCACACTCCTTTTCCATTCATTGGGTTTGTACTCTATTCCCCGTATCGCAGGAAATAACCTGAATGAAAATGAGAAAGGGTCCGGAATCCGCCAATTTTCTCACCACGGCCCGGTCTATTTCCCGGGAAATTTGTCGGATGCTACGGTCAGCGCTGCGCAGCTTTCTTAAGTACGGCCATCGAATTTTCTTTGCTTTCCGGACTGAACACAGGGGTGATTGCCATGATTTCATCTGCCCCGTACGTGGATAATTCATCCATTTGGCGGCTGAGAGTTTCTTTAGAACCGATCATATATGTGGCGTAGATGTCCCGGACCTCCTGAATTTCCTTTTCCGTCACAATCTCGGTGAGCGCTTTTGAGGGGTCCGGCAGGCGACCTTGGAGACCGCGGTGGAAGCCGAACTGGACATGGGCCGCACTCCGTGCAATCCATGCCGCTTCATCGTCAGTATCGGCTGCAAATACCCGGGAGGCGACAAGGGCGTACGGCTCCTCTGAAAAGGCGGAAGGGCGGAAACTTTCCCGGTATAGGCGGATCGTTTCCCGCATCTCCTCCCGTTCAGAATTGATGAAACGGGCAAAGGCATACGGCAGGCCGCGCTCGGCGGCAAGCCGGGCGGAGGATGGGCCGGTTCCGAGGATCCAGGGAAGCGGTTTTTGGGAGACAGCGGGGGAGGCCTTCAGATAGCCGCTCATCGGATGGCTTTCCGGAAGATGGTCTTCCAGATATTCAATCAGTTCATCGACCATCTCCGAGAACCGTTCCTTGTTGCGGGGCTTTGCGTCCGTAAGCGCCCTGCCGCCCTGGAGCGCGATGGTCGGCAGGTGCGTACCGCCGGGTGCCTTGCCGACGCCAAGGTCGACACGGCCGGGGGCAAGCGCGCTCATCACCCGGAAATTTTCCGCCACTTTATACGGTGCATAGTGTGTCAGCATGACCCCTCCCGTTCCGACGCGGATCGTCTTTGTCGCCGCCAGCAGGTGTGCTGCAAGAATCTCGGGAGAAGATCCGGCAATTGTGTCGGAACTGTGATGCTCCGACACCCAGAACCGCCGGAAACCGAGTTGTTCTGCAAGGCGCGCGGCCTCCACCGTACCGGCGAACCCCTCCTCCGGGGTCTGCGCTTCCACAAGTTGTGTCTGGTCCAGCATGCTTACTTCCATCTGTGCCGCCTCCTTTCTGCAAATGCTATCGGCCTGATACCAAGTTTTCAATGAATGTACACCGGAGGGGAGGAGTGCGGGCTGTATTTATCGAAAAAATTGAGTTACGATGAAAGGTATATAGTTCACTTTATGAGGAAGGATCGGGATCAAAATGAGTGGGTTTCCAAAAGATGCGATGCGAGTACTGAAAGAAACAAGCCGGACATTTTATATTCCGATTACTTTTCTGCAGAAAGAGCTCAAGGCTTCCGTCGCCTCCGCCTATCTCGTCTTCCGGGCGATCGATGAGATCGAGGATCACGAGGAGCTGGGCAACGACCTCAAGCACTCTCTCCTCATGCAGGTGAGCGAGCTGTTCACACAGCCGTTCGACAACGAGCGCTACCTCGGAATCCTCAGTCCGGTCAGGGAACGGATGCCCGAAGTGACGCTCAGGCTAGCCGACTGGATGGAGGCCTGCCCGGATGATGTGCGGCCGCGTATTGCGGATGCGGCGCGGGAAATGTCCGAGGGCATGGCAAAGTGGGCAAAGGCAGGCTGGAGAATCCGTACCCGGGAAGACTTGGATGATTACACGTACTACGTGGCAGGGCTCGTCGGGGTACTGCTGTCTGATCTCTGGGGACATTATGCGGGTGAGAAAACGGACCGCGAGCTCGCGATCGGCTATGGCCGGGGCCTCCAGGCGGTCAACATCCTGCGCAATGAAAAGGAAGACATGGACGAGCGCGGTGTCCGTTTCGTGCCGGACGGATGGACGCGCGATGACCTGTTCGGCTACGCGGAAGACAATCTCGCGAAGGCGGACCAATATATGAAAGCGCTCAGCACGAAGAGCGTCATCCTGTTCTGCCGCCTGCCGCTGGCCCTTGCCCACAAGACACTCGGCGCGCTGAAGGACGGGCGCGAGAAGATGTCACGGGACGAAGTGGTCCGGACGGTCGAAGAGGTCAGCGTAGACTGACACCTCCGGAACCGGTACAGCAAAGACAGAAGGCGGTGTTGGCGATGGCCGGCTCGATTGAACAGAGAAAGTCCGAACATATCCAGATCACACTAAATGAAAAAGTCACGGGTGATGCGATTACGACCGGTTTTGAGTCGTACACCTTCATCCATAATGCCCTTCCCGAAATCGACTTTGAAGAGATTTCAACACAGACCGAGTTTCTCGGGCACTCCTGCAGGACGCCGTTTCTGATCAGTTCGATGACGGGCGGGACGGCGCTCGCCGAGACCATCAACCGGAATCTGGCAGAGGCGGCCGAGGAACGCGGCTGGGCGCTGGCGCTGGGATCGACAAGGGCGCTCCTCGACAGTGACGGTCATCCGCCCTCGTTTCTTATGCGCCGGTACGCACCAAGCGTGCCGATTATCGCGAACATCGGCGCCGTCCAGTTCAACTACGGATACGGCGTCGATGAATGCAGGCGAATCGTCGAGCTCACAGAGGCCGACATGCTCGTCCTTCACCTGAACAGCATCCAGGAAGTGATCCAGGACGGGGGCGACACGAACTTCAGGGAACTCCTTTGGAAAATCGAGTCGCTCTGCGCGGAGCTCGGTGTTCCGGTCGGGGTCAAGGAAGTCGGCTGGGGCATCGACGGGGAAACAGCCCGGCGGCTGACGGATGCTGGCATCGCGTTCGTCGACGTTGCGGGCGCCGGCGGCACGTCTTGGAGCCAGGTGGAAAAGTTCCGGTCCAAGGATCCGGTGCGCCGTGCTGCGGCAGAGGCGTTCAGTGACTGGGGCATTCCGACTGCCGACTCGGTCCGGATGGTTCGTCCGGAAATCGGCGGCCGGCCGCTTGTCGCAAGCGGCGGCATGAGGACGGGCCTTGACGCCGCAAAAGCGCTGGCGCTCGGCGCGGACTTTGTCGGGTTCGGCCGCTCGATCCTGAAGGAAGCGACACAAAGCACAGAAGACGTGCTGGAGTCGATGGCCGTGCGGGAGATGGAACTGCGCATGGCGATGTTCGGTATCGGCGCGTCGAATCTGCGCGAACTGAAGGATACGACTCGCCTGGTGAGAAAAGGCTTATGACTTCACGTCCCGGCTACGGCCGGGGCGTGTTTTGTTTGCCGGCGGATCATCAACGTTTTGTTGAAGCTAATCTACGTTTCAATGGAGATGGTCAACCATCTCATTTAACATCGTCAATATTTACTCAAAGCCGCCGCGCAATGAGGCGAATTTCCACAAAAAATGTAAACGCTTTATTGATATGTCTACTTATCTATGGTATTCTGAACCCATAAATTCACAGCGGTCTCATGTGACTGATCCGATCAGGCATGGGGGCAAGAGCGGAGCCTGCGGGCTTTCGCTATGCTCCCATGCCTTTTTGCATCAACCGGACCGCGCCAGTGACAAAAACCCGAAAGGTGGAATGTGCGGATGCTATCCAATCTGTTCAAGAAAAAAGACAAGGAAGAAAAAGTCGTGGCTCCGGTTTCGGGTCAGCTCATGCCGATTGACCAAGTGCCTGACCCGGTATTCAGCGGCAAGATGATGGGCGAGGGAATCGCTGTCATGCCGGATTCGGGGAGCGTTGTGGCGCCGGTCGACGGAACGGTCGTGATGGTCGCAGACACGGGCCATGCGATTGGCATTCGTTCGGCCCAGGGAACCGAATACCTGATCCATATCGGATTGGATACGGTCGCGCTCAAAGGGGAAGGGTTCAATGTCCTGGTACGGCAGGATGACAAAGTGACAGCCGGACAGCCATTGATTGAAGCGGACTGGACGTATCTTGGAGAAAACGCCAAAAGCACGGTTACGCCGATTGTCGTGACGAACGGGGAAGGAAAGACGGTCCGGCCGGAAGCCGAAGGCACCTGCACGGCAGGGGAGACATTGGTCCTGACGGTGACCGCCGGCTGACCCGGCTGCCCGAAGGGAGGAGGAGTCCGATGAAAATCAGCAAAATCCTCAATAACAATGCGGTCATTGTCCGTGACAGAGACCGGGAAAAGGTCGTGGTCGGGGCTGGAGTCGCCTTCGGCAAGAAGCGCAATGATCCCGTCCCGGCCGACAAGATCGAGAAGGTGTTCGTCATGACGGAGAACGAGCAGCTCGGCCAGCTGCTCGGGCGGATTCCGGAGGAGCATTTCACGGTGTCGGAAGCGATCATCTCGCGGGCGGAGAAAACGCTTGGAACCAAGCTGAACGAGCACATCCATCTCGTTTTGACAGACCACCTGTCGTTCGCCATCGAACGGACGAAGGACGGCATCCACGTGCACAACAAGCTGCTCGGGGAGATCCGCCTCCTGTACCCGAAGGAGTACGGCATCGGGCTGTGGGGGATCGGCCATATCCGCGATACGCTCGGCGTGGAGATGCCCGTCGACGAGGCAGGGTTTATTGCGCTTCATCTTCATACGATGAAGCCGCACGGCGGCAACCTGAACGACACAATCCGCCAGGCGACGATCGTCCGTGACATGCTGCGCTCGATCCGGGGCTGCCTGCAGACGGAGATCGAAGAGGACGACATCTCCTACCAAAGGCTCGTAACGCATCTTCAGCACTCCGTCGCCAACCTCGGCCGGTATGATGCCCATACACTGGACAAAGAGATGGCGGAGCTGATCCGCTCCCGTTACTCGGAATCCTACCAGTGTGCAAAAGTGATGGCGGCGGAAAGCAGGCGGCTGCACGAAATAGAAATACCGGAGCCGGAGTTGGCATATATTGCACTGCATATCGAAAGGCTCAGGAATCCGGGCAATCAGGGGACATGACGAAAGGGGGAAAATTCACATGAAAAAGTATTTGCAGAGGCTGGGGGGCTCCCTCATGCTTCCGGTCGCGGTCTTGCCGGCTGCGGCCATCCTGATGGGGATCGGCTACTGGATCGACCCTAGCGGCTGGGGATCCGGAAACGTCTTCGCGGCGTTCCTGATCACGGCGGGGGACTCGATCCTAAAAAACATCCCGATTTTGTTCGCGGTCGGTGCCGCAATCGGGCTTTCCAGGGAAAAGGACGGTGCGGCAGCACTGAGCGGCCTGGTCGCCTATCTCGTGGTCACCACCATGCTGTCGACCAATTCCGTAGGGCTTCTGACGCAGACTGACCCGGAAAACGTGGATATGGCATTTGGCCAGATCGGAAACGCATTTATCGGTATTCTTTCAGGGATCATCGCATCCATCATGTACAACCGGTTCAGCCAGGTGAAGCTGCCGGACTTCCTGGCGTTCTTCAGCGGCAAGCGGCTCGTGCCGATCATGTCCGCTGTCGCGATGCTCTTCGCTTCAGCCATCCTGTTCTTCGTCTGGCCGATCGTCTACGGCGGACTTGTTGCGTTTGGCCAGTCGATTCTGGACCTCGGAGCGGCAGGTGCCGGAATCTACGGCTTCTTTAACCGCCTCCTGATTCCGACGGGGCTTCACCACGCGCTCAACGCCGTGTTCTGGTTTGACACGGTCGGCATCAACGACATCGGCAACTTCTGGAGCAGTACAGGCGAACAGGGCATCACAGGCCGCTATCAGGCCGGATTCTTCCCGATCATGATGTTCGGACTCCCGGCAGCGGCGCTCGCGATGTACCACACGGCAAAGACAAAACGCCGCAAGCAGGCGGCCTCGCTTATGCTGGCAGCAGGGTTTGCTTCGTTCTTCACCGGCGTTACCGAGCCGCTTGAGTTCTCGTTCATGTTCCTCGCGCCTGCACTGTACGTCGTACACGCAGCGCTCACGGGGCTGTCGCTCTTTATCGCGGCCTCGTTCCAGTGGACGGCCGGCTTCGGATTCAGTGCCGGGCTTATCGACTTTGTGCTCAGCCTGCGCATTCCGATCGCCAACATGCCGCTCATGCTCCTGGTGCAGGGTCTGTTCTTCGCCCTGATCTATTACTTCCTGTTCCGCTTCCTGATCCAGAAGTATGATCTGAAAACTCCTGGGCGGGAAGACGATGAAATCGTCGAAGAGGAAGCTGAAACCGTAACAGGTGATGACAAGTTCAAGTCGATGGCCGCTAAAATCTACAATGGCCTCGGCGGCAATGACAACATCCGCAGTGTCGACAACTGTGCGACCAGGCTACGGGTCGAAGTGGCCGACATGGACAAAGTCGACCAGCAGAAAATCAAATCCACCGGCGTCCCGGGCATCAATGTCGTCGGCAAGCACAACATACAAGTAATCGTCGGTACGAGCGTGCAGTTTGTAGCCGATGAAGTTAAGAAACTATACAAAAAGAACGGATAATACACGAACCAACGGAGGCGTTTCAAGATGCAAAAGTCATTCAAGATCACAGCACCCGAAGGGCTTCATGCCCGTCCCGCCACTCAGCTTGTCTCGGCGGTCAATTCGCTGGACGCGGACATCCAGCTGATCCACGGCAGCAAGTCGGCCAACCTGAAGTCCATCATGGGCGTCATGGCACAGGCCGTCCCGCACGGCGCGGTCGTAACGGTCACCGCGGAAGGCGCGGAAGCAAAAAAGGCGATTGAAAAGGTGACAGAGGTTTTCGTCTCCCAGTCGCTCGGCGAAGAAACAGAATAAGAACGAAAGCGCTGCGGCAACTGCCGCGGCGCTTTTTTTTAGAAGGGAATGTCCGCACACTTCCCGAAATGGAAGGGGGACAGATGACGAAAGGGGGACAGCAAGATGTGGATCCGGCAGCGTTTTGATGAGTTTCTGGGCTATACATACAACCGATTGTCAGAAGGGGAAGTCGAGGTCCGGCTTGAAGTGAAGGAACTGTACGTGAACAGTGCCGGCGTGATTCATGGCGGCATCATTTCGTCGCTTGCCGACGTGGCGATGTCCAACCTGGTACCTGCCGATGAAAATGGCGTCCAGCAGATGGTCACAGTCGATTTGAACGTGTCATTCCTGAGGGCGGCCAGAGGTAATACACTGCGCGCGGTCGCGCGCCTCGAAAAGGACGGCCGTACACTCGTCCATGCGGTATGCACGGTCTATGACGAGCAGGGGCGCTCTGTCGCCTCGGCCAAGGGGATATTCTGCAGGATTTGAGGGAAAAGGAGTCGTGAGGTGATGGCATGCCCACATTCAAAAACGGAGACATTTCTCTTTATTATGAAGAGCAAGGAAGCGGTGAACCGCTGATCCTGCTGCACGGTCTTACGATGAATCATCTTCACTTCAGCGTGGACATGGCGCGGCTCCGCCGGCACTTTCATGTGATCGCCATGGATGCACGCGGCCACGGGAAATCGGACAAGCCGGAAGCCTATACAATCGATGACCATATCGGAGATGTGCTTGCGCTGATGGACCATCTGGAACTTGATAAAACGGATCTGGTCGGTGTGTCGATGGGAAGCTATATTGCGCAGGGTGTCGCAATCAGGGTACCGGAGCGGGTGGACCGTCTGATTCTGGTATCCACCAAATCCCACGGGACCACATCTTCCTCACAGGCACTGTTCGAGCGCCACGCGGAGGAACTGGAGGGACTGGACTTCCAGGAAAAGATGAACGCCGCCTCGAAGTACATGTTCCGCAACCTGCTGGAAGTCGCCGACACCATGCAAAATGAAGATCTGAACGTGCGGCTGACCCGAGAGCAGCAAAAAGCGGCGAACGAGGCGCTGAATGGATTTGACTTCAGGCCGGAACTCCGCAAAATTCAAGCAAAGACGCTCGTGATCGCGGGAAGCCATGACGGGCTTAACCCGCCTAAGGACGGCCGTGAGACGGCGGCGCTCATACCAGATGCCGTGTTCATGGAATTCCGGGAGTCCGGCCATCTGCCGAACATCGAGGAGCCACGGCTGTTTTACTCTGTCGTGAAGGAGTTCCTGGACGATGACGGAGGCAATCCGCCTAAGGGATGGTGACCGGCGGATGTGAGTTTGAAGAAAAAGCTTCTGAGTTTGAAGATTACACCCCTGAGTTTGAAGAAAACAGTCCTGAGTTTGAAGATTGCAGCCGGTCCTTTCGGAAAAAGACGTTACGAAGCCCCTCCGGCTCCGTAACGTCTTTTCTGGTTTCTGAAAAGCGGACGGTTCAGGTATGATGATGAAAAACAGGATTGTCTGCACGGGGAGCGAAACACGATGGAAATTGAGAAAGACGCATTGATCATAGATGAACTGATCGAATTGCTGGAAAGCGGAAACATCCGGCCGGGTGGGAAGCTCCCGTCCGAAAACAAGCTGGCCGAGCAGTATCGGGTGCCGCGCTATACGGTCCGGAATGCACTGAACCATCTGGAGGAGCGGGGGCTGATTGAATCCGTACAGGGGAAGGGGCGATTTCTTAAGCCCGGACCGGCACGGATCCGGATTCCGCTTAACGGCAGGACGAGCTTCACGGAGAAAATAGAGGAACTCGGCCATTCGCTGGAGACGACGGTCGTTTCATGTGAACCCAGTGATAACGGGGAAGCGGCACGGGTTCTTGCTGCCTCCCGGGACGATACAGTCTGGCGGATCGGCCGGCTGCGCGTAGTGGACGGGGAACCGATTGCGATCCATTACTCCCATGTTCTCGAGTCCCGGTTTCCCGAAATCGGCGACGACGGGCCGGGCATCCGCTCGATGTTCGAGTACTACCGGGAACGGGGCTATGGGGATTTCGGAAGCGGCGAGGCCCTCCTGAGCGTCGTGTTTCCCTCTTCAAGGGAACAGGAGCTGCTCCGCTGCAGCCGTCTCGTCCCTCTCCTCGCCCTGGAGAGCAGCTGCCTGGACGGGCGTTCCGGCGATACGCTGGAATACACCCGGATCCTGTACCGGAGCGACACGTTCAAATACGATATTTCCGATACACAGGAGTAATTGAGCGCAAGGAAAGGAGAGCTGGCCGATGCCCGAACACGGAACGAGAAGGGTCCTCTTGGATCTGGCCGTCTCACTCGACGGATTCATCGAAGGAAAGAACGGCGAAACTGACTGGTGCATCATGGAGCCCGAGATGAAATTTGATGAATTCCTCGACGGGGTCGATACGATCCTCTATGGAAGGAAGAGCTATGACATGTGGGGGCAGTATGCCCCTGAAGAAGACGCCCCCAAAGAAGAAAACGACTTCTGGAAGCAGATCAACAGCAAGGAAAAGATCGTATTCTCTAGAACCAAAAACGGCGATGAGGCGGTTTACGTCCATGATGACATCCCGGGCACGGTCGAACGGCTGAAGGTAACGCCGGGCGGGGACATCTGGCTGTACGGCGGAGCGGGTCTGATTACCACCTTTGTCAACGAAGGGCTCGTGGACGAGTTCAGGCTTTCCGTCCATCCCGTAGTACTCGGCGAAGGCAAGCCGCTGTTCACGGACATCAGAGAGCGGCTGGACCTGAGACTGGCAGGGACCCGCTCGTTCCCGTCGGGCGTGGTCCAGCTGATCTATCATCGGAATTGACCAATACATGCAAGACGGATTTCCGGAAAAACCGGAGGTCTGTCTTTTTTATTGCCCTCACATCTTTACATTTCTTAACACAGCCTTAACCCGCGCTAAGTTGTCGCCAAGTTAGGATGAAGTCAGCAGAGGAGGAGAGTCCGAAATGAAGCGGAGACGCATGACTGAAATCCTGATCGAAGGGAACCCGGAGCTGGCGGACCGGCTCGCATCTGAAATCAGGCATCACTATCCCGTACGTGAACTGGTTGCCCCCCGGCAGGGCCTGACGATGATCAAAATGAGGGAGACCGCCAAACAGTCCCTGTTTTATCTGGGCGAAGTGCTGGTGACGGAAGCTAAGGTCGAGATCGGCGACCATATCGGCGTCGGCATCGTCGCAGGCGTCCGCGAAAAGCTGGCCGGGGATCTGGCGGTGATTGACGCGGCCTGCCGCGCCGGGCTTTCTGAGACGGCCGGTTGGAGCGCAATGCTGGAGGCGGAGGAAATCCGTCTGGCCGACAGGAATCGCAGGGAGCTGGCCGCGCTGGAAAAGACAAAAGTCCAATTCGACACGATGGAAGAGTGAGGGGAGATCGCAATGCAACTCGATTCAGTGCATGACATCCAGAAAGTTTACCGTGAACTGCTGCAGTGCATGGCAAGACCCGGGAAGATCGCTGACATCCGGGAATCGGCGGCGAAGGCGGACTTTGTCCGGGAGTGCCATCCGGCGACGTTCCTCGTGATCCAGACGCTTCTGGACGCGGAAGTCACGTTCCATGTGCTCGGGGATCGTACTGACGCTGTTCGCCGCAAAATTGCGGATTATACGTTTGCCGTACACACTTCTGCTGAAGAAGCGGACTATATCATCGCTCCGAAAGACACGAGTGAGACGGACTTGCTTGAAGCAATGAGCGGCTGCAAGACGGGCACGCTTGAGAACCCGCATCAGTCGGCCACGTGGATCATCGAAACCGGGGCAATAGACGGAACTTCAGAATGGAAGCTGTCCGGCCCCGGCATCCGGGATGAAGAGGAAGCCCCCATTACCCTCAGTGAAGCGTTGGTCAGCACGCGAAACGCGAAAACTCAGGAGTTTCCGACGGGTATCGACCTCATCTTTACGGACAGCGACGGGTGCATCTCCTGCATCCCGCGCACGACGGCCATCACAGCGAAGGAGGAATCGGCATGGGTTATGTAGCGGTCAAAGGCGGGACGGAAGCGATTGAAGCCTCCATCGACCGCCTCAAATATGAGCGTCTCAAGGGCGGCGAGCAGGTGGATGTGTCCGCCATCCTGTCCTCGATGAGACTGCTGATCGACCAGGTCATGTCCGAAGCGAGCCTCTATTCTCCGGAACTTGCAGCACTGGCCATCAAGCAGGCGGAAGGCAGCATGGAAGAAGCGGTGTTCCTTCTTCGGGCACACCGCTCGACACTGCCTCGGCTGTATTACAGCGAGACGGTGGAACCGGAGCGGATGGCGGTGGAGCGACGGATTTCGGCCAGCTTCAAGGACATCCCGGGCGGGCAGCTGCTCGGCGCGACCCATGACTACACGCACCGCCTGATCGACTATTCTCTTCTTGAAGAAGAGGAAGAAGAGCGGAAGCAGTGGCTGGAGCAATATGAAGCGGAACTGTCCGCCCTGGAAGACGCGGCGGGCGACGGCACGTATCCGAAAGTGGTGGAGTACCTGAGGGACGAGGGGCTGTTCGAGACGTTCGAGCCTGACAACGCCGAGCCGGATGATGTCACGAAGAATGTCTTCCAGTTCCCCGCGTCGCGCAGCGAGCGCCTGCAGATCCTGACGCGCGGGCAGACCGGAGCGGTGACGGCACTTGGCTATGCGTCGCTCAGGGGTTACGGCCAGGTCCACCCGACGGTCGGCGAAGTCCGCGTGGGCCAACTGCCCATCACGGTCCCGGCGCACGGCAGCGAGGACGGGGACGATTCGTACTATATCGGATCGGTCCGTGCGACCGAAGTGGAGTCGTTTGTACCGATGCCTGCCAAAGGGCCGGACGGCAAGCAGGAGCTCCGGTTCGAAATCGGCTACGGCATCTGCTATGGACAGAACGAGACGAAGGCGATCGCCATGAGCATCCTGGATCAGTGCCTGGAGCACCCGGGAAGCGATGCCCCGTCCCATGACGAGGAGTTTGTTCTCCTCCATGTAGATACGGTGGAATCGACCGGATTCATCTCCCACCTGAAGATGCCGCACTATGTCACATTCCAGTCCAAGCTGGACAGTGTGCGGAATACGAGGAAAGGAAGGGACGGACATGAAAGCTGAACCGCAATTCGCCTTTCTGGATGAAGGCTCGAAAAAAGAGATCCGCAGAGCGACGCTGAAGGCGGTCGCCATCCCGGGCTACCAGGTGCCGTTCGCCTCGCGCGAGATGCCGATGGCGCGGGGCTGGGGGACGGGCGGCCTGCAGCTCACCTGCTCGCTCGTCGGTAAAGACGACGTGCTGAAAGTAATCGACCAGGGGGCCGATGAATCGGTCAATGCCGTCAGCATCAAGAAGCTGATCCGGGCGACGACGGGCATCCCGGTGACCGAGCGGACCGAGGAAGCGACACTCATCCAGTCCCGCCACCGGATCCCCGAGGTTCCGATGACCAAAGACCAGATCCTCGTCCTTCAGGTTCCGATGCCGGAACCGCTCCGCAAGTATGAGAAAAAAGAATCGATCACGAAGCGGCTTCATGCCGAGAGCGAATACAGCGGCGCGTGGCTCATGCTGTTCGAGCAGATCATGAAATACGGACGGACGACCACGGGCGCCGACCATCCGGTCCTCGTCAACGGCCGGTACGTCATGGCGCCGAGCCCGATTCCCCGGTTCGATAACCAGAAGATGGACCATTCCGAGGCGCTGATCTTGCTCGGAGCCGGGAGAGAGAAGAAAATCTACGCCGTCCCGCCATATACCGAGATCCGCTCCCTCGCCTTTGAGGACCATCCGTTCGAGGGAGAGGACTTTTCCGGAAAGTCCTGCCGCTTCTGCGGCGCGACCGGTGTCTTCCTGGATGAATTGTACAGTGAAGAAACCGACGTAACAGAGTACCAGTGCAACGACACGAGCCACTGCGCGGACCGGCTGGAACGCCAGGGGGAAAAAGAGGTGCAGCATGCAACAATTTGAAGAGCGCCCCCTCCTGAAAGTGGAACACCTGACCAAACAATACGGCCCAGGATGCGTTGAATGCAGCCGGCCAGGAAGGCCCGGACTAAACAAGAACTACTGCCCGTCCTGCGGCACGGTCTACGCCTGCAGCGACGTCTCGCTCGACGTGTACCCGGGTGAGATTCTCGGGATTGTCGGCGAGAGCGGCAGCGGCAAGTCGACCCTGATGCAGTGTCTGTATTTTGACCAGGATGTCACATCCGGCACGCTGACGATCGACGACCCGGAGCTGGCCGGGGAGAACCTGTTCGACGTCTCTTCCCAGCGCAAGCGGTACATCCGCAACCACAAATACGGCATGGTCTACCAGAACCCGGTCAGGGGCCTCCGGATGGACTTTTCCTCCATCAGCAACATCGCGGAAAAACAGATCGCCGCGGGCGGCCGGCATGTCGGGAACATGCAGTCCGCCGGGGAACGGCTTCTCGATGTCGTGAGCATCCCGCTGTTCAGGATGAAGGAAGAGCCGCGGAATTTCTCCGGCGGCATGCAGCAGCGGGTCCAGATTGCCAAGGCCCTCTCAAACGACCCGCCGATCCTGTTCCTCGATGAGGTGACGACAGGACTTGACCTGTCAGTTCAGGCGGCTGTCATCGACCTGATCAAGCAAATCCAGCGCGACCTTGGCATCTCGATGATTGTCGTGTCACACGACTTGGCCGTCATCCGGATGCTCGCCGACCGGACACTCGTCATGCTGAACGGCAGGGTGATTGAATCCGGCCTGACCGACCAGATCCTTGAAGATCCCAATCACGCATATACCCAGCAGCTGGTTTACTCGCTGCTGTAGGGAGGACGAAGAATATGCACATTCTGCATAACGGAAAGATTATTCTGGAAGACCGGATTCTTGAGGGGATGGCAGTGCTCGTCGATGGCGACCGCATCGCCGACATCATCCCGGAGGAGGAAATCGGGCACTGGCCGGACGCGGAACGGCTCGATGCAAACGGCGGGTACATCACGCCAGGTTTTGTGGACATCCATTCCGACTATATCGAGACGATCGCTTCACCGCGTCCGACAAGCATAATGGACTTTAACATGGCCCTGCGGGAGGCCGAGAAGATCCTGATCAACCATGGGATCACAACAATGTTTCATTCCCTGTCCTTCTATAAGGAAGACATGTTCAGCCATAAACCCATCCGGCAGCCGGAAAACGTTCAGCGGCTTGTCGATGCGATCAGTTCGCTTCGTGATGGGCTTCATCTGATCCGTCACCGTCTTCACGCCCGGTTCGAGGTCGACAACATCGGGGAAGTGGACACGCTGATCCAAAACATCCGGGACGGGAAGGTGCATCTCCTGTCGTTCATGGACCATACGCCGGGGCAGGGCCAGTACCGGGACCTCGAGGTGTACCGGAACACCCTGAAGGGATACCGGGACATCTCGGATGATGAAGTGGGTGTCCTGATCGCCGAGCGGACGAGCCGCGAGCAGATGACAATCGAACGAATCCAGGAAGTGGCCGAAATCGCAATCGACCGGGGCATCGCGGTCGCCTCCCATGATGACGACCACGAGGAAAAGCTGGAGCTTGTCCGTTCGTACGGCACGACCATCAGCGAGTTTCCGATCACCCTGGACGTCGCCAAAAAAGCGAATGAAATGGGAATGGCCACGATCGTCGGCGCGCCGAACGTGCTGATGGGCGGCTCGCATTCGGGCAATCTGTCCGCCGCGGAAGCGATCCGGGAAGGCTGCGCGGACATCCTGTGCAGCGACTACTATCCGGCGGCACTCCTGCATTCGATCTTCAAGCTGCACGACGACTGCGGCCTGCCGCTCCACGAAGGATTCGCCAAGGTGACAATCCGGCCGGCGCAGGCCGTCAACATGGAACAGGAAATCGGGTCGGTCTGTCCGGGGAAAAAAGCGGATCTGCTCGTTATCGAGCGGATGGAAGACGGCTATCCGATGCTGTGCGCGACGATGGTCAACGGCGTGGTCGTCACACGGACGAATTACCGGAAAAGCTGAGAGGAGGGGGACAAATTGGTCATGCTCGAAGTGAAAGATTTCGGCAAGCGGTTTACAAGCCATCATCTGAACACGACACGGAAGGCAGTGGAAGGCATCGGCTTCAGCCTGGGACAGGGCGGATTTATCGGCATCGTGGGCAAAAGCGGAAGCGGCAAGTCGACGATCCTGAAAAGCATCTACCGCACCTATCTGCCCGATGAGGGGGAGATATGGTTCGACTCAGAGCGGTTCGGGAGGATCGACCTGCTGAAGGCGGAAGAGCGGCAGATCATCTGGCTGAGAAAGCATGAGATCGGCTACGTCTCGCAGTTCCTGAACGTCATGCCGCGCACGACGGCGAGGGAACTCGTTGAGCAGGCGCTTCTCGGGATGGGCGAGTCGCCCGAGGCCGCAAAGGTCCAGGCCGAGCATTCGCTCCGCCATTTTGACCTTGACGAGCGACTGTGGGACACATTCCCTAACACCTTCTCGGGCGGGGAAAAACTGCGGCTGAATATCGCCATCGCAACAGTGAAGAAGCCGCGTCTCCTGCTCCTGGATGAGCCGACCGCAAGCCTGGATTACCAGTCCAAGCTGAAGGTCCGGGAAGTCATCGAAAAGCTGAAGGCGGACGGCACGACGCTCGTCGGCATCTTCCACGACCTGGAGTTCATGGAAGGACTGTGCGACTGCGTGTATGACATGAACGAAAAAGCCCTTCGCGGGATGCCGGAGGTGCAGCGATGAAAGCGGACCTTCATGTCCACAGCCGGTATTCCGACGGAGCCGACACGGTACGGGAGGTGTTGGAGCGTGCGGTGGACGCAGGCATAACCCACATCAGCTTCGTCGACCATGACACAACAGACGGCCTGGATGAGGCGCTCGCCCTGGGCGGGGAGTACGGGGTGACGGTCATCCCGGGCATCGAGATTTCTGCCTATGACTTCAAACGCAACAGGAAAGTTCACGTGCTGGGATACAACTACAACCGCGAAGCGCGGCACATCAGTGCCCTCTGCCGTCCGTTGCAGGAACGGCGCCACCGGCACACGCTCGGGCAGGCCGGGAAAATCCGTGAAACCGGCCTCTTGCTCGATGAGGAGCAGGTGCTCGCCATGGTTCCGGAGGGCGGCATTGTGTACAAGCAGCACCTGATGGACCTGCTGACGGATGCGCCGTTTGAGTCGGCAGACTACCAACAGCTGTACCGCTCCCTGTTCAAGGACGGAGGGCCGGCCTCGGGAGATATCCGATACATCGACGCGTTCGATGCCGTTCGTGCCATCAAAGAAGATGGCGGATTCGCAGTTATTGCCCATCCCGGACAGCTGGACTCCTATGAGCTGATTCCTGAACTTGCAGCGGTCGGTCTGGACGGCATCGAGCGCCATCATCCGGATCATACTGCGGAGGACCATGAACGGGTCTACGGACTGGCCGCTGAATACGGCCTGTTCATAACAGGCGGATCCGACTACCACGGCCGGTACGGCACCCCTGTGAATCTGGGGGAATTCACCAGCCCGGACAACGCGCTGTTAATGTCTTGTAAACATTCTTAAAACAGTCTAAAGAAGCGGGACAACCCATAGCCCTGGGGTCAGGTTACGTGCTTCAATGTAACTGAACCACGCAGGACATGCAGAATGAAAAAGCCAAAACACCAGGAAAAGGGGATCGAATGATGAAAAAACGATTCGGGCTGCTGCTTGCTGCCGCAGCAACTGCCGCACTGTTGGGAGCCTGTTCTGAAAGCGATGCAGAAAGCACTGGCAAGGGAGACGACGTGGTCGACATCGTCTGGTATCCGAATGAATCCGGCAACGACCTGAAGGGCGCCCGTGATGCCATCGGTGAAGCGGTCGGCGAAGCCACCGGAAAAGAAGTCAAACACCACCTGACGACCGACTATGCCATCGCCATCGAAACGATCGTCAACAACAACGCCGAGCTCGCCTTCATGGGGGCGCAGGGCTATATCGAAGCCAGGGAAGCCAATGACGCCATCGAACCGCTGGCTGTTCCGACCGGCCCGTCCGGTACGCTGGATGACGCCAAGTACCATTCCTGGATCGCGGTCGAGAAGGAAAATGCGGATGACTACAAGGACGGAGATGCATACACGATCGACCCGATTGAAGGAAAGTCCTTCTCCTTCGTCTCGAACAGCTCGACTTCCGGCTTTGTCGTTCCTTCCTCCTCGATTCTGAATCACTTTTCCGACAAGGGGCTGAGCGAGGAAGACCTGATGGAAGGCGGCC
Source organism: Bhargavaea cecembensis (assembly GCF_001619585.1). Lineage (GTDB taxonomy): Bacteria > Bacillota > Bacilli > Bacillales_A > Planococcaceae > Bhargavaea > Bhargavaea cecembensis_A. The sequence continues at coordinate 306,065 of NZ_LQNT01000011.1, read as the reverse complement.
CGTTCTTTGAACAGGTCCAGTTCGGCGGCTCCCACCAGGGTTCGGCAGTGAATCTCCTTAAGGGGACTGTTGAAGCAGCCGCATTCTGCGACACTTGCGTGGACAACTACGTGGAAGTGGCCGAGGGTGAGGAAAACACGCCTGGTTCGGTCTACCGGGTCAAGGATGGCGCGGCAGAACCGTTCCACACTGTACCGGGAGAAGAGTTTGTGCTCGTCAGCGTGACGCCTGTTCTGAACGCACCGTTTGTCGCCAACACGGAAGTACTGAGCGAGGAAGACTTCAATAAGATCCGTGATGCCTTTACTTCTGATGCAATAGCCGATAATGAAGAAATCTTCGTTCCGGAAGACTCGGAAGCATCCGGTCTCTTCAAGAAGTCCGACGGCGAACGTTTTGCAGAAGTGGAAGACAGCTGGTTCGATCCGATCCGCGAGCTTTCCAACTGAGTTGATGGGTTCCCGGCCCGCCGGAACGGCAAGTTGCCGGCCGGCGGGCCATTCTGCCAAGGCCATCTTAAACAGCAAAGGGGTTTTTTCTGTGCCATTACTGGAAGTGAACGGTCTGACCAAGTCATACCAGCCGGGCAATCCGATACTGAAGGATGTCACGTTTTCCGTTGAAGCAGGAGAGTTTGTAGCGGTGATCGGCCCTTCGGGGGCAGGGAAATCCACCATGCTGCGCTGCCTGAACCGGATGGTCGACATCGGGGAAGGCCAGGTGTTCTTCGACGGCAATGATGTCGGAGCGCAAAACAAGAAGGGCCTCAGGGAAGTCCGTACGAACATCGGCATGGTGTTCCAGCACTACAACCTGGTCCCGAGACTGACCGTCATCGAAAACGTCCTGCACGGGCGCTTCGGATACAAGTCGACCCTTCAGGGAGTTCTCGGGCTGTTCACGGAAGCGGAAAAGCGAAAGGCGTTCGAACTTCTGGAAAAGCTCGGCATCGCCGAACACGCCTACAAGCGTTGCGACCAGCTGAGCGGCGGCCAGCAGCAGCGCGTCGGCATTTGCCGGGCGCTCATCCAGGACCCGAAAATCATCCTCTGTGATGAACCGATCGCCTCGCTCGACCCGAACTCGTCCAAGGTGATCATGGACCACCTGAAATCCATTTCCATCGAGTTCGGCATTACGTGCATCGTCAACCTTCACCAGGTGGACGTGGCGAAGGACTATGCCAACCGGATTATCGGGCTGAAAAAGGGCGAAGTGGTGTTTGACGGCCCGAGCCCGCTGCTCAACCAGCGCTTCACCGATGAAATCTACGGCATGAAAACCGCCGTAGAGACCCGCGAACTGATCACTGTCTGAGGAGCCTGCCCCACATGAATGAAACCGTACTGAAAAAACGAAAATTCCAAATGACAATGCTCTTTCTGGGGGTCATCGTCCTCACCTATCTGTCTGCATGGATCACAGACTATGGCTTCGTCAGCAGTCTGGAGGCAGTTCCCGGGGCGATGGCATGGATCTTCTCCAACCTTCTTGTGGACGGAGAGGCACTCGGCAAGCTTCCGGCCATCATGGAGAAGCTGATCGAGACTGTGTTCATGTCAATTGCCGCCACAACGATTGCAGCGGTTCTGTCGCTGTTCCTCGCAATCATGGGATCCAAGACGACAATGGTGAACCGTGCGCTCGGTGCGGTCTCCCGCTTTGTCGCCTCGCTGTCGAGGAACATTCCGGTCGTGGCCTGGTCGCTCATACTCCTGCTGTCCTTTGGCCAGAACTCGGTAACCGGCTTCCTCGCCCTTTTTGTAGGCACCCTCGGGTTTCTGACCCGGGCCTTTATGGAGACGATCGACGAAGCATCGCTGGGCTCGGTCGAGGCGCTCCGGGCGACCGGCGCCACGTACTGGCAGATTGTCAGCAAGGCCGTCGTGCCGCAGGGCCTCCCGCAGATGGTCAGCTGGGTGCTGTTCATGATCGAGACGAACATCCGCAGCGCCACGCTTGTCGGCATCCTGACAGGCACCGGAATCGGCTATATGTTCGACATGTACTACAAGACGATGAACTATGAGGTGGTCGCACTGATCACGATCACAATCGTGCTGGCGGTCATTCTGATCGAACTCCTCTCGACGAGAATCCGGAAGGTGATCCTGTAAATGCAGCAGATAACCCAACAACCAACCGTCATCCGACGCACAAGGACCGGCAAAATCAATATCCGCTCCGGCAACCGGGTCAGCCTGGTCCTCAGTTCGACACTCTGGACGCTCGGCGCACTGACGGTCCTCGCCTTCTTCTTCTTTGACTACACCGGCTTCCGGCCGCTCCAGGCGATCCCGGAGACCCTCTATAATCTGAAAGCCATGTTCCTTGAGCCGAAGCTCAGCCACTTCGGCTGGGGCGAGGCGGCCATGCAGGTCGCCATCACGCTCGGACTCGGTGCACTTGCCACAGTATTCGGCGCAGTCTTCGCCTTTTTCCTCGCACTGGGCGCTGCGGAAAACCTGAGCGTCCCCTGGCTGTCCAGGTCGATCCGTGTCGTTGTCGCATTCGTGCGCGCGGTGCCGACGGTCCTCTGGGTGCTGATCTTCGCCATCGCAGCAGGGCTCGGCAGCGAGGCGGCCGTTCTCGGGATGCTGTTCCACTCGGTCGCTTATCTCGTGAAGGCATTTTCCGAGGCGTTTGAAGAGGTAGACCCGAAGATTCTTGAGGCGCTCCGGGCGACTGGTGCCGGCTGGTGGCAGACCGTCGTCCACGGCGTACTGCCGTCCACGTTCACTTATCTCCTGTCCTGGACCTTCCTCCGCTTCGAGATCAACTTCTCGGTGGCCGTTGCGATGGGCGCGGCAGCCGGCGCCGGCGGTATCGGATTTGAGCTCTTCATGGCTTCCGGTTTCTACTTCGACCTGCGCGAAGTCGGCATGATCACGTATATGATCCTGGCAGTCGCCATCGTTCTTGAGGTGTTCTCGACTCGCCTCAAAAGCCGCGTTTATTCGGCCGGCTGATGCCGTGCCATCCCTTCTCTTTATGGAGAGGGGATTTTTTCTTGTGACTTCGACAGTCTTTGATTCATTTCCCGGGAAATATGTCGAGGGGTGCCGGTTGAGAAGGTATAATGGGTTCACCAACAGCAAAAGGGGAGGATGAACCATGGAAACAATCCGCTGGTCACAGCTTCAGCAGGGGGACTGGGACCTCATCATCGCCGCGACGGACAAGGGTCTCTGCTGGATCGGTTCGGAAGGGCGCGGCTTCGATGAGCTCGAGGAGTGGGCAGGCGCGCGCCGCCCCGGAGCCGAACTGGTCCGCGACGACGGGGCACTAGATCCGTACAGGAAACAGCTTGGGGAATACTTTGATGGCTCGCGGACCGAATTCGATCTGCCCGTCGACCTCGGCGGCACCCCGTTCCAGCAGAAAGTCTGGCAGGCACTCCGGGACATTCCGTGCGGCAACACCGTGACATACTCCGACATCGCGGAGCGCATCGGGCGCCCGACCGCCGTCCGCGCCGTCGCCGCAGCCATCGGAGCCAACCCGGTGCTCATGCTCGTCCCGTGCCACCGGGTCATCGGCAAAAACGGCAAGCTTACCGGATTCCGTGGAGGACTGGCGATGAAGGAGCGGCTGCTCGCGCTGGAAGCGGGGGAGTAAGCGGACAAAGACAGCGAAAGACCAGGCAAAGCAGTCTAGAGTACAGGCGGAGATCACGAAAGATCAGGCGACTCCGCTGAGAGTCCAAGCGGAGACTACGAAAGACCAGGTGATTTCTTTAATGGACGCTTGTCCGGACTCCATCTCTGTGCTATTCTGATTGCCCGCTCCCTTTCCGCCTTCAGGCAGAATCAGGGAAATAAAACGCTTCCATTTTCATCCTTTTCCCAATTATGGGGAAGGGATTTTATTTTACCTATCATCTGGAAGAAATTATCTCATTTCTTCAATAAAATTCCTCAAATTTTTCTTGCTTATGCCGTTTTCCGACAGTATGATAAAAAAATGTGATGGCCGGGCGCCGTTGCAACACTGAAAAAGGAGAGTGGCTGAATATGGGCAAGTACACACGCGATGATATCTGGAAGTTTGTTGAGGAAGACAATGTGAATTTCATCCGTCTCCAATTCACGGACGTGCTCGGCACGATCAAAAATGTGGAGATCCCGGTCAGCCAGCTCGACAAGGCGCTCGACAACAAGATGATGTTCGACGGCTCTTCGATCGAAGGCTTTGTACGGATCGAAGAGTCCGATATGTATCTGATTCCGGACCTTGACACGTGGATGGTGTTCCCGTGGACGACGGGCAAAGGCAAGGTCGCGCGGCTGATCTGTGACATTTCCAAGGCGGACGGCACGCCGTTCGAGGGAGATCCGCGGAACAACCTGAAGCGCGTCCTGAAAGAGATGGAGGAAATGGGCTTCACCCACTTCAACCTCGGCCCGGAGCCGGAGTTTTTCCTGTTCAAGCTGGATCATAACCTGCAGCCGACGCTTGAGCTGAACGACAACGGCGGCTACTTCGACCTGGCACCGACCGACCTTGGCGAAAACTGCCGCCGGGACATCGTGCTCGAGCTGGAGGAGATGGGCTTCGAGATTGAGGCGTCCCACCACGAAGTGGCACCGGGCCAGCATGAGATCGACTTCAAGTATGCGGACGCACTGGCCGCATGTGACAATATCCAGACGTTCAAACTCGTCGTCAAGACGATCGCACGAAAGCACGGCCTGCATGCGACGTTCATGCCGAAACCGCTGTTTGGTGTCGCGGGCTCCGGCATGCACTGCAACATCTCGCTGTTCAAGGGCGACGAAAACGCGTTCTTCGACGAATCTGGCCAGATGAAGCTGAGCGAGACTGCCTACAAATTCATGGCAGGTGTCCTCGAACATGTGCGCAGCTTCACGGCGGTAACCAACCCGACCGTCAACTCGTACAAGCGGCTCGTGCCGGGCTACGAGGCGCCGAGCTACGTTGCATGGAGCGCTCAGAACCGCAGCCCGCTTGTCCGGATTCCGGCATCGCGCGGCCTCTCCACACGGATCGAAGTACGCTCCGTCGACCCGTCCGCGAACCCGTACCTGGCGCTCGCGGTCATCCTGAAGGCTGGCCTTGACGGCATCAAGCGGGACCTCGACGTCCCGGCGCCGGTCGACCGCAACCTCTATGAGATGACACCGGAGGAATTGGAAGAGGCCGGCATCGGCACACTGCCGACCGACCTCGACCACGCGCTCAACGCGCTCGAATCCGACGAGACGATCCGCGAGGCACTCGGCAGCCATATCTACAAGAATTACATGGACGCCAAGCGCATGGAGTGGGAACAATACCGTATGACCGTCCACCCGTGGGAGCGCGAACAGTACATGAAGATGTACTGATACGCTACAATAAACCGCAGGAGGGATTGCTATGAACGAAATTTCGACCAAAGACCTGGAAGCCCGCCTTGAAGCAGGCGAGCAGCCGGACATGATCGACGTCCGTGAGCACGAAGAAGTCGCCGCCGGCATGATCCCTGGAGCGGTCCACATCCCGCTCATGGAACTGCCCGAGCGGCTCGGAGAACTGGATGAGGACAAGGAATACATCATCATCTGCCGCTCCGGAAACCGCAGCTCGATGGCATGCAACTTCCTTGGCGGAAACGGCTACAACGTCACGAATATGACCGGTGGCATGCTGGCATGGGAAGGCGAAACCATCGCCTGACCGGCTGGACCGGCGCACCTTTTTGGGTGCGCCGGTTTTTCTTATGGATGGGAGTTGGATGGGCGTTCGCACCGGCAATGAGGTGATTCGCGACAGCAACAATAAGATTCGCGTCGGCAAGCCGGAGTTTCGCGACCGCAACAGTGGGATTCGCGCCGGCACCTTGGAGATTCGCGACCGCAACCTGAAATTTCACGCCGGCAACCAAACAATCCGCGCCGGCACCCCAGTGGTTCGCAACCTTGTCTCCAGGTCCAAGCATAGCCGGTCCACCACGGGCGTATGATGGTGAAAAAGGCGGTGACCGTTACGCATGGGGAAGTTTAAAAAGCGGGTAGTGGTTCTTGCATTTATCCTGATCGCGTCAGCGGCGTTCCTGGCGTATGAGACATTGGCGTCGGATCGCGACTTTTTCCTGCCGGAGCCGATGGGCGGGGTGAAGGTCGTGATCGATCCGGGGCACGGCGGACCGGACGGAGGCGCGTCTTCGGGAGACGTCATCGAGGGCGACATCAACCTGGCGATCGCAAAGGAACTGGAGAAACAGCTGAAGAAAAAGGGCGCTACAGTCATCATGACTCGCACGAAGAGCGGGGATGCACTCGCAGAGCGGGAGCCGGGGAAGGATTTCCCGTCCATCCGCGCACGAAAGATGGCAGACCTGAAGCTGAGGGAACAGATTGCGCTTGATGAGGAGCCGGATATGTTCCTGAGTATCCACGGGAATGCGGTTCCGGAGGCAAAGTGGCGCGGAGCACAGGTGTTTTATCATCATGAAGGGCATCCGAGAAGCGAACTGCTGGCAAAGGCTGTGCAGGGCTCGATTGTCGAGAACGTGAAGAACACGGAGCGGGAGGCACTCGCCGTCCGTCAGGTGTATTTGCTGAAAAAAGTACCGACGCCGGCCGTGCTGATCGAGACCGGTTTCCTGAGCAACCCGGAGGAGCGCGACCTGCTGACAGACACGGGCTACCAGAAGAAAATGGCCTCTGCAATCGCGGACGGCGTATCGGACTATCTGTCGCAGGACGTCCAGTGAGCGGTCTGCTCGATTCGGCATTTCCCTGTGGTATACTGTAGGGAGAAATGACCGGATTGGGAGTGTCTGAAATTGATCAATGAACAACAAATCCGGGAACTGGTCGGAGCGCTTCAGGACCCGTTCCTTCACCGTACATTGGACGAGACCGGCGGCATCGTCGAAGTCTCGATCAAAGAGGAAAAAGAACACGTGAGCGTAAAGCTGGCGATTGCAAAAATCAATAACGCCGAGCAAATGCAGCTTCAGATGAAAGTCGTCGACACACTGAAGAAAGCGGGTGTAAAGACAGTCGGCATCCGCTTCGAGGAACTGTCGCCTGAGAAGCTCGAGCAGTTCCGCGGCACTGCGGACGTTTCCGAGGCACAGGACATCCTGTCCCCGCTGAACAAAGTTCAGATCATCTCGGTCGCATCGGGCAAGGGCGGCGTCGGCAAGTCGACGGTTTCCGTCAACCTCGCCGTCGCGCTCGCACGCCAGGGCAAGAAAGTCGGCCTGGTTGATGCTGATATCTACGGCTTCAGCGTACCGAACATGATGGGCATCGAACAGAACCCTGTCGTCCGCGGCAACTCGATCATCCCTGTAGAGCGCTTCGGTGTAAAGGTCATCTCGATGGACTTCTTCGTCGACCAGAACGCGCCCGTCGTTTGGCGTGGTCCGATGCTCGGCAAGGTGCTTGACCAGTTCTTCCGCGATGTGGAGTGGGGCGACCTGGACTTCCTCCTCCTCGACCTGCCTCCTGGCACGGGCGACGTTGCACTCGACGTTCACCAGATGCTTCCGACGTCGAAGGAACTGATCGTCACAACGCCTCACCCGACGGCTGCATTTGTCGCTGCGCGTGCGGGCGCGATGGCGCTGAAGACGGAACACGAAATTCTTGGCGTCGTCGAGAACATGTCGTGGTTCGAGTCCAAGTCGGGCGAGAAGGAATACGTCTTCGGCAAGGGCGGCGGCCCGAAACTGGCCGAAGAGCTCCGTACCGAACTGCTCGGCCAGATTCCGCTTGGTCAGCCGGACTGGGACGAAAACGACTTCGCCCCGTCCGTCTATGCCGAAGACCATCCGACAGGAAAGCTCTACGGCGAAATGGCCTCGAAGATCGTGGCGAAACTCGACAAGGGCGACAAGCCAGCGCAAAACGAAGGCCCGGTCAGCCCATTTGACCCAAGGAATAACTGATCGAATTCAGCAGCCGCTGCACCCACCCGGGTACGGCGGTTTTCTCATTTGGAGCGACTCTCGCCCGAATCGTCACATTCAGGGAGCGTTTCGTCACTTTCGGGAGCTCTTTCGTCACTTTCACGGCCCGATTCGTCACTTTCGACTGCTGAGGCCCTTACTGAAAGAGGAGCGGAGACGCCCATCGTCGAATGAATCGTCATGAAAGGGTGACTGACATGGAAATCCGGCCAATGAGTGAACGGGAAGCGCAGGAGATCACAGAATGGGCGTATCCGCCGCCGTATGATTTATATAACCTAAATGGTGAAGGGGCAGATGAGCTCATGGGGTATCAAGCCGTCTTTGAGGACAATCGTCTGATCGGCTTTTTCTGCACGGGAGCGGAGGCGCGGGTGCCGGCAGGATACGGCGCAGGCGCCTATCCGGAAGGAGACGAGATCATCGATATCGGCCTGGGGATGAAGCCTGAGCGGACGGGGCAAGGGAAAGGGCCAGAGTTTTTCAAGCTCATCCTCGACCATCTGAGGTTGACCCGGTCACCCTTGGCCTTTCGGCTCACCGTGGCGGACTTTAATAAGCGCGCTATCCGTCTTTACCGGAAAGCGGGTTTCCGGGAGACCGGTTCCTTCAGGCGGGAAGGGACACGCTTTCTCGTGATGGCAAAGGAAGAAACATAAAAATGGGGAGTTCCGGAACGGCCGGAACTCCTTCTTTAATTGGCCTGCAGCACCTGCCGGATCTGCCGGAAGTGGTGCAGGTCGTGTTCAATCATTCCCCCGAAATACTGCCCGAGCGTTATCCGGGAATCCCCGATTTGGAACTCGCGGCTCCAATCGCCGGCCGGTAAATCGCGGAGTGCGCCGATCAGCTGCCGGCGGACCGAGACGAACTCATCAATCGTTTCATCCCGGCTCCGCCTCCGGCTTTCCCGCGCTGAATGTGCATTCAGTTCGTCCGCATCCGGTCCCGCAGGAAACGGCGCATCACCGAGAAAATACGGAAGCCGGTGCTCCAGGATAAACCGGTCCCAGGACGCAAAGTGGCCGGCGACTTCCGCAATGGTCCACTTGTCAGGACCAATCGGCAGCCGCCATTCTTCCTCGTTTAATTGGCTGAGAGACTGCATAAAGCGGACGGATTCTTCGTTATGCCACACGATTTCTGATGCCTGCATGATGCTTCCCCCTTTGCCTTAATTATAAATAAAACGCCAAAAAAGGACGATTCCGAAATTCTCCGGAACGTCCTTTTCTTCACGGTCAGCCGCCGCCTCCCATGCCGCTACCTTTATCTTTTTTGTCGCCGCCTGAACTGCCGCCGCCACTGCCACTGCTTCCTCCGCCCCCGCCGCCTTCTTGCTTGCCGGCCTCCTCGATGAGCTTCTTCCATTTCGAGGCGAGGAGCGGGGAATTGATCGTTTCCTCGGCAACTTTCTGCATCTCTTTGCGCATGTCGGAGGATTTCATGACTTCACCGAGCGTCTTCTGCATCTCCGCCTGACCAAACAGAGACTCCAGGTCCTTCTGGAATTCCGGATCCTTCATGAGCTGTTTCATGACTTCCTGCTGCTGTTCCTGCATCGATTTGGCGATGGTTTCCTTGAACTTCGGGTCCTCGAACTGCTTTTTCCAGAACTCTTTCCCCTTGTCTGACAGCATCGTCTCTTCGATTGAAGTTTTCACTTCCTTTTGCTCAAGGGCGACCATGTCCTTGAACTCCGGGTCGGAGAGAAGGTCGCGGATCGCTTTTTTGCCGTCCTCGGTCTGGAGTGCATCGGTCACCATTTTTTTCGTCTCTTCATAGTTCGGGGCGGCCTGCCCGCCTCCGCATCCCGCAAGCAGGAGAAGAGCGAGTCCGGCCGGGAGGAACCGCTTCACACGCATCAAATCCTTTCCCGCCATTGTTTCAATTATTGTTCACATTTTGGTGCAGACTATGCACGCGCAAAATAGATTTTTCGGCCCATCGTTGATACACTGATGAATGGAAATGAAAAACGGAGGCTTAATCTGACGTGACAATACGCAATTGGTTTAAATTTTTCCTCAACGCACTTTTGATCGGGGGCGGCATCACCGGCCTCGTCGGTCTGATCGTGCGCTGGAACGATACGTTTTCGCCATTTATCCAGGCAGGAGAGTTTGGTGAGTTCTTTGCGGCTTTCCTCTGGATGGTCTTTCTCGGATTTACGATGAGCGTCGTGGCGCAGATGGGCTTTTTCGCTTATCTGACAGTCCACCAGTTCGGCGTAAACATCTTCCGCTCGCTCACACTGTGGAATTGGGTGCAGATGCTCATCATCGCGATCGTCCTGTTCGATCTTGTATACTTCCGGTTTGATCTGACGCAAGGTGATGGAAAAAGGACTGCCCTTTACCTGACCCTTCTCTTCTTCCTCATCGCGGTGCCTGCCCTGACCGCATGGCTGAAAGTGAAGATGACCGGCAAAAAGCACGTCCTCATCTCGGCGCTTTTCTTTATGATCGTCATTACAACGCTGGAATGGCTTCCGGCACTGATGGTTCGCAGCGGCAATATCGACCAGTGGGTCACGATCCTGTTGTTCCCGCTTCTGGCCGTGAATATGTACCAGTTGCTTGTGCTGCCGAAGTACAATGCCAAATCGGAAGAAGACATAAAGAAACGCCAGGAGCGCCGTGAAGCCCGCAAACGTGCGGAAGGTGCAACCGGCAATCCGAAACAAAAGAAAAAACGGACCGCCCAGTAATGGGGGACCGCATCAGACACCCGGCCTGAGCCGGGTGTTTTCCGTTTAAGGGAACTTCCTTTCCTTTGTCTCCACACCGAAAAGCACGTCTTCAATCGCCAGGAATTCATTGGAGGACAGAAGTTCCGAAACCTTTTTGAGGTCAGTCCGTTCTTCCTGGTGATGCTGGACGGACAAAATCAGACCTTCCCGCTTTTTCGGCAGCTTGCCGCCGTCCCACCGCAATGTTGACCCGAGCGCGTTCACCTCGGCCTCAAACAGTTGTTTTTGGAGCGCTTTTGGGAACTCCTCGTCGGACGTCCGGAAATAAAGCGGCTTCCGGCCGAAGTGGGCCTCATACACGCCAATCTGCTCATCAAGCAGCTTCGGCTCCTCTTCATAGCGTTTGCCTTCCGTCCCGAGCAGACCGACGGGGATGTTCCGGTCAATCATCAGTTTGACCAGCTCCGGGGAGCGCTCCATCCAGGCAGAATCGGTGAAGATGAGCGGATACGGGGCCTGCAGTCCCTCAAGCCAAGCCTTCACTTCCGAATCGCCGAACGACAGGTCAACCGTAAGCGCGGTACCTTGGCTCCCCTGCACGATCACGTCCGGCTCCTGGGTGATGTTGAAGACGGGAATGAGCGGCCCGCCGCCCGAAGACCGGACGAGCACAAATGCGGTAAACAGGAAAAACAGCGTAAACAGCAGCAACTTCTTCAATCGGGGGCGCCCCTTTCCGTGAAACTCGCTCTTATCAGCTTATGCGGGGCAGGGGACGGGCATGAGAAGAGGGCAGGATCAGAAAAAAGTGAATGGAAACCGGGTCATCCGGACAGACTGAAACAGGTTCCTCAAAACAACAAAATAGGGTTGAAACGTATCGGCGTCCTGTGTATAATGAAATCTGTCGGTACGATATTTCAATATTCCGCAGTAGCTCAGTGGTAGAGCAATCGGCTGTTAACCGATCGGTCGTAGGTTCGAGTCCTACCTGCGGAGCCATTTTTATTTTCACCCATATTACGCTTCCATAGCTCAGTAGGCAGAGTGCTTCCATGGTAAGGAAGAGGTCGCCGGTTCGAGCCCGGCTGGAAGCTTACGCGAAACGCTTGTCCCATGGGGGCAGGCGTTTTTTGTTATTGCTATTTTGGTTGGCCGCTGCTGTTCAATTGAAAGGCGATTCATCTCCGGTAATGTTTTTGGAATATTATTGATATTAAACTGGGTTTTGCCTTACAGTAATGGGGAGGGGGGCATTCATGGAGAAGTCACGATTTTCTATAACATTCTACATTATCGCGATCATCCTATTACTCGCGATTGTTTCTGACCTGTTTAATCTCAATGTGATGGCTGTATTTCCTTTATTGGTTGAATGGGCCACAAAATACATTTTGCCTTGGATCATCTTATATTGGCTGGTGAGGCTTGTCAGAAGCATCGAGAAGAAATGAGCCTGGGCGGAAGCTTACAAGGGATTTCCATCCCAACAACGAAATAGATTAAATATCCTATTTTAGCGGAGGTCTTAATGGAGAGCCCCATTTTAAAACGAATCGGAACTGTATTTATCCCGGTGAGCAACATCGAGAAAGCGAGAGATTGGTACTGCGACATTTTAGGCCTGCAAGCTGACGATGAGATTCAGTTTGGGCACATCTACGTTATTCCGATGGAAGGTACAGGGATGGTGCTGGACAGCAAAATCTTTGCGGAGGATCGGGTGTTTCAGACACCTCCCTTTCATATCCTTACTGAAGACATTGAAGAAGCATTCAGCTATATGAGCAACAAAAACGTGGAAATGGTCACGCCGATCGAACATGGTCATTACTTTAATTTCAAAGATCCGGACGGAAATGTTTTGATGGTATGCAAGTGTTAAAATGAGCGATGGATAGTAGGATTGTTTGGTCAAAAGGAGTGTCGGACATGGATACGATTGAACGTCGCCTGAAGGAACTGGACCTGGAGCTTCCGGAGGCGGTGGCGCCTTTGTACAGTTATGTGCCGGTCACGATCCACCGGGGGACGGCATACGTGAGCGGCCAGGTTCCGCGGATCAATGGGAGTGTGCCGTATCGGGGAAAGGTCGGAAAAGATGTGACTGTTGAACAGGCCCGTGAGCTGGCTGAGTACTGCGTGCTGAAAGGGCTCAGTGCACTGAAAGCAAAAATCGGAAGCCTGGACCGGATGGAGCAGGTATTGAAGGTGACCGGCTTTGTCCAGACGGCCCCCGGATTTTATGAGCCGTCGAAAGTCATCGATGCGGCTTCCGAGCTGCTGGAGAAGATTTTCGGCGAGAAAGGGCGTCATGCCCGCTCTGCCATTGGAGCGGCTGAGTTGCCTGACAATACGCCGGTTGAGATTGAGTTTATTTTTGCGGTGGATCTGCCGGCAGAGTAATTTAAGGCTAAAAAACGCTTGTCCCATAAGGGATGAAGCGTTTTTCTTTGGCTTCATTACGGTCCCAATTGCAGAAAGTAATCCCTAAGATCTTTTGGCAAATCATCTACCGCAAGGATTTCTAGCTTATTTGTACCGGCGGTAGTCATAACCACAAAAGTTTTTTCGTCATATTCAAAGATCGCAAATTGTCCTACCCGATTTGGTGACGCATTCGATTTCGATATAAACTCAAAGTCTTCTTCTTTAAAATTACCTTCAAACCCCTCTGACATTAACTTTGTTGCCTCTTCAAAATCGTCTGCTGTTGCTATTGATTGATAGAGTTCCAATGAATTTTTAGGTGTATGGAATACCATGTAGTAGGTTGCATAGCCAAGGATTAAGAAAACTACTAATAAGAATTTCATCCAATATTTCAACCAATCCTTCAGTGACTCTTTCTGTGAAATCCCCACATATAAACTTCCCCTCTATCCCAACTGTTTGGCTAAGTTCCTACAGGGTGTTGCGATGTCGTGTGATTTATTTTACCTGATTTCCTTTTATTTGTAACTAGTGTGGGGAAGCGTCCATGGGCTTACGGTTTCCACGATTAGGGAATGAAAAAGGTGGAAACGCTGATTGCACATAGACAGCATGAGACGGGAGCAGTGGTGAGATGGAGAACAACCTTACAAGAATAGATGAAATCAAAGATGCGTTGAATGCGAGGTTCCAGGAACGCGAAGCCGAGATTGAAGCGATTCTGGTCGCGGCGTTGTCCCGGCAGCATATCCTCATGATCGGTCCTGCCGGCACGGCGAAATCCGCGCTGGTCATGGAACTTTCCAAGATGATCAAGGGCACGAAATACTTCCAGTGGCTGCTAACAAGGTTCAGTACGCCGGAGGAATTGTTTGGCCCTTTGTCGCTTAAGGACCTGGAGCAGGGTGTCTACAAGCGGAATACGAAAAACAAGATGCCCGAGGCGCATGTGGCGTTTCTGGATGAGATTTTCAAAGCGAACAGCGCGATCCTGAACAGTCTGCTGACCCTGCTGAATGAGCGGGTCTTTTACAATGACGGCATGCCGGTGCAGGTGCCGCTGATGTCCGTCATCGGGGCGTCCAATGAATTTCCGGAAGACGGGGAAGGACTTGAAGCACTTTTTGACCGTTTCCTCCTTCGGTTTGAAGTGGATTATATTGCACATGAAGAGAATTTCATTGCGATGATGAAAGACTCGGGGCAGCATCAGCAGATGCCGACGATGACCATGGAGGAACTGATCGATCTTCAGCACCTGACGGATCAGGTTAACATCCAGGATGACGTGTATACGGCGCTGTTGAAAATACGGAACGAGCTGAAGGATGAAGGGATCCGCCCTTCCGACCGCCGGTTCAAGCAGTCATTGCATCTGCTGCAGGCGAGGGCGCTCATCAACAAACGGCAAACGGTGCTGCCGGAAGACCTGATCATCCTGGAGCATTCCCTCTGGGAAACGACTGACCAGAAAGAGGCCGTTTGTGTGATCGTACGCAGACATGCCCAGGACGCACTGGTCAGGACGCTGGATTCTCTCAAACATGAGGCCAAGGACATTTTTGAGCGAGTCAGAAAAGACCCATCGGCGGAATATGGAGCGGAAGCGTCCCAAAAGCTGAAAAAGCTGGCGGCTGACTTGGATGGGCTGAAAGCGCGCCATGAAGGCCGCGGCGAAGAAATTGATGCCGTCCTCCTTAAAGTCAAATCGATGCAGCAGGAACTTGCCGTGAACTCGATGTATGACGCGGAATCTGGCCAGGATACGTCCGGGATCTACTACAGAATGTGAGGCGATGCCGGATGAGGAAGATTGAACCGGAAGAGAATACCTCAGTCCTGAACACAGACGCGTTCGACAAAAGGCGGTTTAAAGAAATCCTGGAAATGTCTAAAGGACTCCGGGAGCTCAGGGACGGGGCCGTCATGCCGACTTTTGAACCGCTTCTCGGAGACATCTGGGCATCCTTGTACAAGATGAAACCGTCGGTCACGGAAGGGGAAGTAGACGGATCCCTTGTGGCCAACAAACAGATCATGACAGCCATCATGGCGGATCCGTCCTTTGAAACGTTCCGGCATTTTACCAGGTTAAATGACTGGGCCTCCGCGATCGGCACGGTCAAAGCCGGTGAGAAGACGCATCAGTGGCTGGCAAGGCAGACCGAAAAAGACCGAAGCCTGCGGGATCAGTTGCGGAATGTACGGGAACAACTAAGCCAGCAGCAAAATCAGCCGGATCCGAAAGCCCTTGAGGAA
The DNA here is from genome assembly GCF_001619585.1 of Bhargavaea cecembensis. Lineage (GTDB taxonomy): Bacteria > Bacillota > Bacilli > Bacillales_A > Planococcaceae > Bhargavaea > Bhargavaea cecembensis_A. Next base: position 290,757 of record NZ_LQNT01000011.1, on the reverse strand, counting down.
AGCCTGGATGAATTCAATAAGAAGCTGCAGCAGACCATCGAATTCAATCTTGAAAGTTTCCGGCAGTCGATGGGACAGGCGCGGGAGGAAGCCCAGCAGGCGGGAGAAGGGCTGAAATCACTCCTGGGCGGAAGCCGTGCAGGAAGCGGCGATGCGGAACTGAGAAAAGTCCCTTTGCGAGACAAGATTTACCTTGCAGAAAAAATCTCCACGGACCGCAAGATGAAGGAAATCGCGGATTGGGCGGGACGGTTCAAACAGACCGCACGGAAAAAGCAAAAGGCGAAGCAGACCGAGTCGGTGGCCAGGCAGGGTGTCACGACCGGAATTGACGTCGAGAATCTGCTGCCGGTCGAGCTCAGCCTGTATACGCATCCGATGACCAAAATGGACTTTCTCCGGCGCTTCTCAGAAAGGCAGACGATGCAATTTGAACTGAAAGGCCCCGAACATCTGAACAAGGGCCCGATCGTCCTTTGCCTGGACCAGTCTGACAGCATGAGGGAGCTGGATACCCAGTCAAAAGGCTTTGTGCTCGCCCTGATGTCGATCGCGAAAAAACAGAAACGGGACCTGTGCCTGATTTTGTTTTCTTCTCAGGTCCGGCAGTTTGAATTCAGCAAAGGGGACATAGGGGCTTCCCAGATCGTCAGGCTTGCCGAGGCCTTTCTGGGAGGCGGGACGAAGTTCGAACTCGCCCTTGAGGAAGCCCTGCAAGTGATCGGTGAAAGCCGCTTTAAAGAGGCCGACCTCGTGTTTGTCACCGACGGCGAAGATGAAGTAACGGATGAATTCCTGGAGCGGTTCAATCAATTAAAACGCGAGAAAGCCTTCCAGGTGCTTTCTCTTCTGATCGGCACCAACCCGGAATCGGTCGAACCGTTCACCGACCGGATGGTCCGGATCAGCGACTTCAATGAAGAAGGCAGCTTTGTCGCCTTTGAATTGTAAGCAGAACGAGTCGTGCGCTCGGGTATGCTCTCCCCTCCTTTGGTAAATGCTGAAAAGGACCAACTTAGAGGAGGAGACAGCATGCTGAAGCTTCAGACACAGCTTGAGGGACAAATGGCATCTTACGGGATTGTGAGCGACTGCATTCGGGATCTCGGTTATCATATGGGCGGAAACTGGGACTATGACCACGGCTGCTTTGATCACATCCTGTGCCAGGAAGGCGGCGAAACCATCTATGTCCGGCTTCCTTTCGTCGTCGTCGACGGCCAGCTTGACCATCCTTTTGCAACGATCCGATTCGGCACGCCATACGTGATCAAGCACGTCGTGCATATCGGCCTGGATCATGGCGGTGACTCACTTTTGGATGCAACCGGCTTTAGCCAGTTCCAGAAACCGGTGGACAAAGACGGAAACATTATCAATAAAAACAGATGGATCCATGCGGGAGAACTGGCCGTGGAAGATCTCCTGGACTGCATGCATTCGCAGGGATTGCTGAAAACGAGCTGATACTGAAAACGCCTGTCCCGAGAGGACAGGCGTTTTTTCTTGTTGGCACCGCGGTTGTGTACTTTCGGGGGAGAATGGTGTACTTTCAAGCAGCCATAGTGTACTTTCGTGTAGCGATGGTGTACTCTCACGTGCTCATTGAATACTTTCACGATTTCAATGCAAACACTCATTCATAACCCAATCTAAGCTGAAGGAGGAGGAATATATTCTTTTGAGTTCAACGTCTTGTTGTAGTTGTCAATCATCTTTTGTAAGTCATTACGGTCAATCATTATAACGTTATTTGAGCGTGCAGTGATCATCGCCTTCTTAGTAAAAACACGATTTGTGATGACTACTTTATTTTGAACGTTCCAATAACCTGCCCCTCCACAAACCTCATTTACAGCTGCAACACCCACAGTTCGGCCTTCGCCATAGCACTTTGCTTGAATTCCTGTTCTAATCCCATCTTTTACAGCAACTAAATCAATTCCATAATCCGTGTGTGGGGTGATTTTGGCGTCGTATCCCCTAGCGATGTAGAGTTTATAAAGAAATGTTTCAAATTCTTTTCCCGTCATTTGATCAATATCCTCAAGGGAAACATGATCAATCTTCGTACTACCCTCATTTATCGGCAGCTGATTTACAGACTTTAACCTAAAGCAAATCCAAAACACACCTACCAAAAGCAATACACATGAAAAGATAAAAAATCCCAATGTCAAAAACAGACCGGTTCTCACGAGGAGGGCTATCGTTAAGATGTGGTGCAAACCAAGCAATAATTTCTGCTTGAATTTCCATTGACGGATACGATTAGTTTGGAAAAAGGGTCTGTACAGTCCCAGCAGAAAAAACAACAGAATAATTATAAATAATAGGATCAACCAGGAAGCCGGGGAATCAAGTTCTTTATGTTGGATTTTTAATGCTAGTTCCATTCCTATATAAAAAGCAAAAGCTGCAATATAGAGTTTCGGAGGTATTTGTAATGTAAAAGTATCTGTCCTCTTTCTTCTTCCGGATTTCTTTTTCATGTGTGGACTCCTTTTGGCTCTGTTGGAAATAGGGTGTCCAAAATGAAATGCCGACTTTACAAGTGAATTTATGGTAAATGAACAGGTGAGATAGGTGCTCGATTGCAAATCAAAAAACTCCGGTACATTTCCGGAGTCGATATAATATCGTATACCAAAATTTAATCCATCGTCAAAATCACTCCACCAAAACTCCCACCGAGTACCTGCTTCCCGTGCTGGTTGTCACAGTGGAATGTGGCGTAGATGGCGGTTTTCCGTTCGTCTTTCTTTTCCAGCTGTTCGATGGTGACGTCGCAGGTGATGGTGTCTCCGGTGAATACGGGACGGAAGAATTCGAAGTTCATCGTGCGGGCGAGCACGTTGTTGTCGCCGCCGACTTTCGTGGGCAGCGTCGCCGTCAGTAGCCCCTGCACGATAAGCCGGTCGAGTTCATCGGGCTGCACGTGATGATCGCCCTCGTCCTTGGAGAGTTTTGTGAACATCTGTACGTCTTCCTTGGTGAATGTCCGCTCGAAGCGGATGACATCTCCTGATTTGATAGCCAAAGTGGTTCCCCCAATTTTCCTCATTCGTAATTCCCCCTTCATCTACTGAGCCGACCTTACAGGAATTGTAACAGTCCGGGCCGTTCCATTGCCAAGAGCTACATGTTTGGGAGACAATATTAATAGACTATTCAAACATAGAGGGGGAAGGGGATATGAACATTAATGAGCTGGACACGCCCGCATTGCTGGTCGACCGGGAGATTCTTCTTGAAAACATCCGCTCGATGCAAGAGTATGCCGATGCGAACGGCGTAAAGCTGAGGCCACACACGAAGACGCACAAGATGCCGGTTGTGGCCAACCTGCAGAAGGAAGCCGGTGCATCAGGCATCACCGTCGCCAAAACCGGCGAAGCAGAGGTGATGGCGGCGCGAGGCCTCAAAGATATTTTTATCGCCAACCAAGTCGTCGGGAAGACGAAGCTGGAGCGGGTCCGAAAACTGGCTGAATCCGTTGATGTCTCATTCGGGGTGGACAGTCCCGTCCAAATCAGACAGATCGAAGAGGTGTTCCAAGAAGCACAGAAGCCTGCGCAGGTGCTAGTCGAGATTGAAGTCGGTGAAAAGCGTTCGGGGATCATTGAGGAAAGTGATTTTCGTGAGCTGCTTGAAGAAATCCGCAAAAGTGAACACGTGCATTTCCGCGGAGTTTTCTCCCATGACGGACATACGTACAAGGCGGAAAACAGAGAACAATGCCGTGAACTGTTTGAGGAAGCATCGGCTCGGACGCTGCAGTTCGCACAAATCGCCCGGGATGAAGGAATGGAGCCGGAAACCGTGAGCATTGGCTCGACGCCGCCGTTCCTGCTCGGCTTTGACATCCCTGATGGCATCACGGAGATCCGGCCCGGCACGTATGTATTCATGGATGCCTCGCAGTCGAATGTGCTCGGTGACTACGGCCGCTGTGCCGCCACGATCCTGACGACCGTCATCAGCAAGCCGACCCGTGAGCGCGTGATCACAGACGTCGGGGCGAAGGGCATCACTGCCCAGACCCGGAACGTCGGCATCACATCCACCAAGGGTCTCGGCAAGATCAAGGCGTTCGACGAGGTCTACCTTGACGGCGTGTTCGATGAGCATGCGATCATCTACAACGAGTCCTTCAGCCGACAGGTGGAGATCGGCGACAAGGTCCAAATTATCCCTAACCACATCTGTCCGGTCTGCAACCTGCACGAGCGGGCCTGGCTCGTCTCCGGAGGCGAGGTCGTGGACGAGATTCCGGTCGAGGCTAGGGGAAAGCTGAGCTGACCATCTAAAGACCCAAGTTTCCGACTATTGACCCATTTTGAAAAATTAGTGTTGACCAAAGAAAATTCTTCCTGTAAGATGGCAATCAAATCAAAATAATCTTATCCAGAGCGGCGGAGGGAACTGGCCCGATGAAGCCCGGCAACCTTCAGGCGATGCCTGAAAGGTGCCACATCCAGCCGGACATCCATCTGTCCGGGAAGATAAGAGAGAACGGGAAAGTCGGCCTCTCTGATCATTCAGGGAGGCTTTTCGTATCCCATCAAACTGAATAACCAAATTCTTATCAAGAGCGGCGGAGGGACTGGCCCGACGATGCCCGGCAACCACCAGACAGATGTCTGGAAAGGTGCTAATTCCTGTGGGAAGCAATTCCCAAGAGATAAGAAGAGGACGGGAAACCCGCGCTCTCTTCTTAGAAGAGGGCGTTTTTTATTGCAAAGGGCCCGGAGCGGACTACATACAGATGAAGGGGAGAAAAAACATGAAAAACTCGAAAATCAAACTGCTCGGACTGGCAGCGGCGGCACTATTGGCTTTGGCGGGATGCTCATCATCCAACGCGGAAGAAGACGGTAACCCGGAGAAGATCCGGGTGGACTACGCGCACTATTCGCCGACCAGTCTCGTACTGAAGAAATTCGGCTGGCTGGAAGAGGAATTTGAAGAGGATGGCATCAAGGTAGAGTGGACGTTCAGCCAGGGGAGCAACAAGGCACTGGAATTCCTGAACAGCAACAGTGTCGACTTCGGCTCGGCAGCCGGGGCGGCTTCACTCATGTCAAAGGCGAACGGCGCACCGATCCAAAACGTCTACATCGCCTCGAAGCCGGAATGGACGGCACTTGTGACAGATTCCGATTCCGGGATCGGGAGCGTGGAAGACTTGAAGGGCAAGAAGATTGCAGCGACGCTCGGTACAGACCCGTACATCTTTCTGCTGCGCGCGTTGAATGAGGCCGGCCTGTCAGCGGATGATGTGGAAATTGTGAACCTGCAGCATGGCGATGGCGCAAGCTCCCTCACGACAGGCGCGGTCGATGCCTGGGCGGGCCTTGACCCACATATGGCGCGGCTTGAAGTGGAATCCGGAGCCAACCTGTTCTACCGGAACGAAGACTTCAACACTTACAGCTTCCTGAACGTCCGCGAAGAGTTCGCAGAAAAGTATCCAGAGCATGTCGAACGGGTGATCGAAGCTTACGAAAAGGCACGCCAGTGGGTGCTCGACAACCCGGAAGAAGCAGCAGAGCTGCTTGCGGAAGAGGCGGAGATCCCGCTTGAAGTCGCGGAAATCCAGATGGAGCGCAACGACTTCTCCCAACCGGTTCCGGGAGATGCGCAGCGAGAAGCGCTGATCGAAGCCGGACGGATTTTGCAGGAAGGTGAAGTCATCAAGCCGGATGCAGACGTGGAGAAACTGACGGATGAACTGATCGACCCGGCCTTCGCGGAGAAGGCGATCGGAGAGGAGTAACCCTAAATGGTAAAACAGGCAATATCGATTCCCGGCGCAAGCCGGCAGGCAAAGGATAAAGTGAATTCCAAATCGGGCGGCACCCAGAAAGTGTTGCTCGGCGGCATCCTGCCGCTGGCCCTCATCATCATATGGGAGGCGCTCAGCCGGGCGGAGGTTTTCCCGGCTTACCAGCTGCCGGCACCGAGCGTGATTTTGTCGACCATCACCGGGATGGCGCAGGACGGTTCCCTTTGGAGCCATGTCGGCATCACGGTCTACCGGGTGTTCGCAGGGTTCCTGATCGGGTCGCTTGTTGCGGTCGTCCTCGGTTCCGTCGTCGGGTTTTACAAAAAGGCAGAGCATGTGCTTGATCCGACGATCCAGGCTTTCCGCTCAATCCCGTCCCTTGCATGGGTTCCGCTCTTCATCCTCTGGATGGGGATCGGCGAACCGTCCAAGGTGACGATGATCGCGGTCGGCGTGTTTTTCCCGGTTTACCTGAACACGGTGAGCGGTATCGCCGGTGTTGACCGAAAGCTGATCGAGGTTGGCCGCATGTACGGCCTGAACGCCTACCAGCTGGTCACGCGCGTCATCTTGCCGGCGGCGCTCCCGTCGTTCTTGACCGGGCTTCGCAGCGGCCTCGGCCTCGGCTGGATGTTCGTCGTCGCAGCAGAACTGATGGGCGCGAGCCAGGGACTGGGCTATCTGCTGGTCGTCGGCCAAAACACGCTGTCGCCGGAAACGATCATTGCGAGCATCATTCTGTTCGCCGTCATCGGCAAACTGTCCGACTGGATTCTGAAAATCATCGAAGAGCGCGCCCTGCATTATCAGGACCGCGCGGTTCAATCATAAAAGTTAGGTAAAGGGGGCCTCGGCCATGGCACTTGAACTGAAAAACGTCGGCCGCACATTCGACGGCCAGACAGCGGTCCGGAACGTCAATCTGTCCGCGGGGGAGGGCGAGATCATCGGCCTTCTCGGCACGAGCGGCTGCGGGAAAAGCACGCTGCTCCGGGCGATTTCGGGACTGGACGGAAACTATGACGGAGAGATCCGTCTGAACGGCAAAATGGTGGACGGCGTGCAGGAGTCCGCGGGGTTCATCTTCCAGGAGCCGAGGCTATTCCCGTGGCTGACCGTCTTGGAAAACGTCACATTCGGATTGTCCAGCAAGGCCGGAGACAAGGAGAAAAAAGGCCGCGAGATCCTCAGGAAGGTCGGGCTTGGAGACAGCGAAAACCTGTATCCGAAGGAGCTGTCCGGCGGCATGGCGCAGCGCGTCGCAATTGCCCGGGCACTCGTCACTTCTCCAGAGGTCCTGCTTCTGGATGAACCGTTCAGTGCGCTGGACGCCTTCACGAAGATGCAGCTGCAGGACCTCCTGCTCGACATCTGGAAAGAGGCGGGCACAACGATGGTGCTCGTCACCCACGACATCGACGAAGCGTTGTATCTGTGCGACAGGATTGTCATCCTGCGCGGACGGCCGGGTGAAGTCGTGAGCGAAATCAACGTCGGGGAGCCGCGGCCGAGACCCCGCGGCAGCACCCGTCTTGCAGAACTGAAGACTGACATACTGGAAAACCTGGACCTGAGCCGGTCCTGATGAGGAGGAGATAGCATGACCATCGTAAAAGAAAAAGTCCTGGCACCGCTGCCGGGCAACTATAACCTGGGAAACTATGACGAGATCCGGAACACATTCATCTGGGAGGACGCATCGGGCGAGCTGTTCTGGAAAGCCGGAAAAGTGAACGCGGCGTATGCCACGGTCGACCGCCATGTCGATGAGGGCTACGGTGACAAGATTGCTCTTCACTATGCGAACGGGGACGAACGCCGGTCGCTGACATTCCGTGAAGTGAAAGAGAAGACGGACCACTATGCACGGGTGCTGAAAAAGCACGGCGTGAAAAAAGGCGACCGGGTCTTCGTCTTCCTGCCGAAAACACCGGAATGCTACATCGCCATTTTGTCGGTCATCAAGATTGGCGCCATCGCCGGTCCTCTGTTCGAGGCCTTCATGGAAGAAGCGGTCAAGGACCGGATCAACGACTGCAGCGGGACCCTCCTCATTACGGACCGGGAGCTCGGCAAGCGCGTCCCGCGTGAAGAGATCCCATCTCTCAAGACAGTCCTATACGAAGATGAAATCGAAGCGGAGAAAGTGGACGCCGCTCCGGGCGAGGAGTTGACCGAGTGGGTCGGGCCGGAAGACGGCATGCTGATCCACTACACGAGCGGATCGACCGGCAAGCCGAAGGGCGTCCTTCATGCGCACCGCGCCGTGTCCCATCACTATGTCTCGGGCAAATGGGTGCTTGATGTGAAAGACGACGACGTCTACTGGTGCACATCCCACCCGGGCTGGGTAACCGGCAGCGTCTACGGCCTGTTCGCGCCGTGGCTCAACCGCGCGACGGTCATCATCCAGGGCGGCCGCTTCAAGGCTGAAGACTGGTACCGTCTCATCGAAGAGTTTGGTGTGACGATCTGGTACAGCGCGCCGACCGCCTTCCGGATGCTGCTGTCAAAAGGCGATGCGCTCAAACAATTCGACCTGTCCTCGCTCCGCCACATCCTGAGTGTCGGTGAGCCGCTCAATCCGGAAGTCATCCACTGGGCATGGAACGAACTCGGCGTCCGCATCCATGACACGTGGTGGATGACCGAAACCGGCGGCCATCTGATCGTGAACCTGCCGGCCGAGCCGATCAAGCCCGGCTCGATGGGCCGCCCGTTCCCGGGCATCACCGTCGGCATCCTTGATGAAAACGGGCAGGAACTGCCGCGCGGCGAAGTCGGCCAGCTGGCGATCAAGACCCCGTGGGCCGGCCTCATGAAAGAAATCTGGGGGAACAAAGACCGCTTCGATGCCTACTTCAAATACGAAGGCTGGTACCTGTCCGGTGACCTGGCCTACCAGGACGAAGACGACTACGTCTTCTTCCAGAGCCGGGACGACGACATGATCAACTCTTCGGGTGAGCGCATCGGACCGTTCGAAGTTGAAAGCAAGCTAATCGAGCACCCGGCTGTAGCTGAAGCCGGCGTCATCGGCAAGCCCGACCCGGTCCGCGGAGAAATCGTCAAGGCTTTCATTACGCTCCGCCCTGGCTTTAAAGAGTCAGCTGAGCTGTTGGAGGACATCCGGCAGTTTGTGAAGCGGGGCCTCGCCGCCCACGCCGCTCCGCGCGAGATTGAGGTCATGGACGACCTGCCGAAAACGGTGATCTCAGGCAAGATCCTCCGCCGGGAGCTGAAGGCGCTGGAAGTGAAGAGGGCGGAGGAAGCGTCGGTTCCGACTGGGAACTGAAGGGCCAATCTAAGTGCCTGGATGGGGTACTGTAGATGCCACTATTTCTTAGACAGGGATAGTTCAGAAGGAAAGATGAAGGAACAATATTGAAGGTTCACGATGGGCGACTGGAAAAGAGGGGGGACAGATCATGAGTAAAAAATGGTGGGCAGTTCTTGCAGTTTCACTATTCCTTGCCGGATGTTCAAGTTCAAATGCTTCCGAAGACGGTGGAGATCGGACGATAAAAATCGGAGTAACCGGAGGACCTCCGGAAGAAATCACAGAAATTGTGAAGGAAGAAGCCGCAAAGGAAGGCATCGAATTAAAAGTAGTTAAATTTAATGACTATATCACACCGAATCGGACTTTAAGCAGCGGCGAGCTGGATCTGAACATGTTCCAGACAAAACAGTTCCTGGAGAATTATATAGAAGATCGTAATGATTCTCTCGCGGCGGTAGGAACAACTTACAATAGTACGTATGGGATCTACTCGGAAAAGTATGAAAGTATTGATGAAATACCTGAGGGGTCAACATTAGGGATTGTAAACGATCCCGTGAATATTGGCCGCTCTCTCCTTTTATACGAAGAGGTCGAATTGCTTCAAGTAGAGGAGACAGACGGACTTCCAAAATTAAATGATATTAAAGAGAATCCGAAAAAATTCGAGTTCATGGAAATAGAAGGGCCACTCATGCTGCGTACGCTGGGCAGCATTGATGCGGGCGTCGTGGCAAGCACACATGCGATCGATCAGGGGATCAATCCATTGGAAGAAGCCATCTATTTGGAAACCGGCATGGAATTTCCAATGGTTGTGGCTTCAAGGGAAGAAGACAAAGAGAACCCGGATTATAAAAGAATAACGGAACTGTATCATTCGGAAGCAGTGAAGGCGTTCATAGAAGAGAGATATGAAGGTGTAATTGTTGTGACAGATGACCCTTTCCAGGATGAGTAAGGGGGATGACAATGATTGAACTGAAGAACATCACCAAGACTTTTTATGACCGGAAAACAAAAGTCGAAGCCTTGAAAAACATCAATATTGAGGTTAAGGAAGGGGAAATCTTCGGGATTATCGGGTTTAGCGGAGCGGGCAAAAGCACGCTGCTCCGGATCATTAATCTTCTTGAAGAACCGACATCCGGCGAGGTATCGATTAACGGGAAGGATTTACTGACTCTAAAGGAAAGGGAATTGCGGAATGTCAGGAAAAAGATCGGCATCATTTTTCAGCAATTCCACTTACTCTCCTCCTATAACGTGTTTGATAATGTAGCTGAGATCTTGCGGATGAATGGTGTCCCGAAACAGGAGATCAATAAAAAGGTTAAGGACTTGCTGTTGCTTGTTGGCCTGGAAGATAAGGCGGACCAATATCCGGCCAATCTTTCGGGGGGGCAAAAACAGCGCGTCGGGATTGCCCGGGCGTTGGCGATGGATCCGGATATCCTTCTGTGCGATGAGGCAACGTCTGCTTTAGATCCAAAAACGACGGATTCCATATTGAAATTGCTGCTGGATATTAATAAAAAGCTCGGTTTGACCATTGTTTTGATTACCCATGAGATGGAAGTCATCAAAAAAGTATGTGACCGAGTGGCTGTCATGGAAAAGGGAGAAATCATTGAACAGGGGACAGTACTCGATATCTTCAGCAATCCGGTGCAAGAAACAACCAATCATTTTGTAGGGAACGTCTACGAAAACATGATTACAGAGGATATGCTGACTGCGTTACAAGGAGATGAGCCATCTTATATTCTTCGGTTGGCTTTCCGGGGAGATACGGCTCTAGATCCTGTTTTGAGTGAGGTGGCCTCCAGCTATTCCGTCACTTCCAATATTGTTCATGGCTCCATCACGTATTTGAAAGGAACACCTTTGGGCATTTTGTTCGTACATCTTTCCGGTGATGCCGACAAATTAAAGCAGGCCATCTCTTACCTCGAAGAAAAGGTATACCGTGTGGAAGTCATCAGGGAAATCAGCGGGAAACCTAAGGAGGTATTGGTATAGCCATGTTGGATCGAATGGATGAGCTGGCTCCGCTGTTTGGCATCTCTTTATACGAGACGCTTGTCATGGTCATTGTTTCATTGGTCATTGCGACCGTCATAGGAATTCCTCTTGGGGTATTGCTCGTTGTGACGAGGCCGAATCATTTATATCCCAATAAGTGGATCTTCCAATTATTAAACACCATCGTCAACATTATCCGATCGCTGCCATTTATTATTCTAATGCTTGCCATTATCCCGTTTACGGAGCTGATTGTCGGGACGTCCATCGGGATCCGGGGGGCCATCGTACCGCTCATCGTCTATATTGCCCCATACATTGCCAGACTCGTTGAAACGGCTTTCCTGGAAGTCAATTATGGAATTATCGAGGCGTACAGAGGGATGGGGGCTTCCCGTTTTCAAATCATTTTGAGGATCATGATCAGGGAGGCACGGCCTGGAATTTTGCTTTGCATGACCATTGCCTTGATCGGTCTGATCGGCGCTACTGCAATGGCGGGTGTGATCGGGGCCGGTGGACTGGGCGACCTCGCACTCAGATACGGCTATCAGCAATGGGATATGCCGGTTATGTTTGGAACAGTCATCATCCTGATCGTCCTCGTGCAAATTATTCAGTCCCTTGGAAACTACTTTGCAAAGAAATTGAAGATGTCAGGATAATCGAATCCCGACACGGCGAGACGGGCATTCGTCACTTTCGATGAGTGATTCGTCACTTTCAAGAGATCATTCATCACTTTCACGGCCCCTTTCGTCACTTTCAAGACGCGATTCGTCACTTTCGATCAATCAAAGCCATCATCCGACTGCCGCGGATGATGGCTTTTCGATTCATTGAAGGAAATGCACGCTCATACAAAGAAGGATACCCGTACTACTAATAAGGGGGCAGGGAAGATGGGGGAATGCTTTATCTGCGACAAACACGCAGGGAACATTGAAACGTCCGGAGCGGTGATTTATGAAGATGAGCATGTGTACATCGGGCATATCGACAGGGGCGGCCAGCCGAACTACCTGGGACACATCATGGTCGATCTAAAGCGGCATGTCCCTACGCTGGCCGACCTGACTCTTGATGAGGCCAAGGCGTTCGGGATCGCGATGGCCCGGGTGAGCAAAGCCCTGAAGGAATCGGAAAACGCCGAGCACATCTATTCATTCGTCTCAGGCAATGCAGTTCCTCATCTTCATATGCATCTGGTGGCACGTTATCCGGGCACGCCGCGGGAATATTGGGGGCCATCTGAAGTCTACGACTGGGAAGGCGCACCGATGGGGGATAACGAAGAGGTAGTCCGCCTTTGCGTACGACTGAAAGATTACATGGAGAAAAACCCCGTATGACTTCGTTTAACTGGGTAGGCAGCCAGGATGACTTTGTCGGCCAGCCGGACGTTCTTCAATTGAATCATATCGTGGTGGGGCGGTACGGCGGAAATTCAACTGCCGGTCAATCAAAGAATGAAGACGGATGTCTGGTCTGGTTCAGCCGGGAGGAGGGCTGGGAACTCGCGGTGGTTCTGGATGCCCACTATTCAGCCGAGAGTGCCGGGGCCGTCCTGGAATTGTTCGGTCAAGAGGAAGTTGCCATCAGACGGCTGCTCGCATTGCCGGAAGTATATGATGCATTCAGAGGGCTGGAAGAAAAAATACTGGACATGTTCATGTCCGATGAGTTTCTGGCCACCTGCCGGAAGGTCAAAGGGGAAACCGCATGCCTGATCGCAGCAAGAAAAGGGCGGTTTGTATGGTGGCTGTCCGTCGGAGACTGCCTGCTTTACCTATTTCATCCGGAGCTTGCACGTATGGGGCAATATCAGATCAACCAGCGGCAATTCTATGAATGGATCGGCCAAGTAAACACATTCGCGCAGGAAGCACCCTGTTACACGATTGGCACGAGAGAGCTCCGGAAAGGCGAAAACCGGCTGTTCCTGACGACCGACGGCCTGGTCGAATGCCCAGGTGCTCCTTTCTTCGATCCTGTCCGAATCGATCAGGCGTTTGATGGGGGAGTTCCGGCTGCTGATGCCGTCCATTCCATATTGGAAACCATCCGGCAAAACGGCGTCAGAGACAGCACGACAATCATTACGTGGGACATCAAGGTGACCCGGGATGCTGCTCAGCCAAGTGATTTGCATAAGAGGTGATCGGGCGGGGCGGGAATCATTCGTCACTTTCAGGGCATGGTTCTTCACTTTCAAGACTGGATTCTTCACTTTCAGGGCATGATTCTTCACTTTCGAGCCGCCTTTCGTCACTTTCAACATAATGAAGAGGCATCATCCGGTTCACATTCCGGATGATGCCTCTTCTTATAATGACCCAATAGCCCGTTGTATTCGGTCACGCATATCACCATATTCCGCGCCGTCCATCAATTGAACCATTGCGGTTCTCAGTTTATTCGCATCCTCGATATTTCCGACAGGAACGGCGCGGGAGAAGATCCGGGTGTATTTCCTTCCTTCTTCGTAAGCCAGCGCACGGACCTGTACGCCTTCTTCCTCAAGCAGAGACAGAAAATGGTTTCTCTCCCTGGAGGGAAGGGGACCGACTTCGATGATCAGGCGAAGTGTGGAGTTCCTCAGCCGGAACCAGGCGATGACCGGGTACCCGAGCCAGTATTTCTCGGTCAGCCAGTAGCCGTCAGGGAAGCGGGTCCACTCCGATTCGACGAAGTTGGGCAGCCGGTGGTGGATCTGATAGTGTAGGATGTCCTTGGCCCCGAGAAACTGCCGGAATGCTTGCTCTAAAGGCGTCCCGTCTGCAACCCTGTTCTGTACAACAACTTCGCCGTTGATCACCGCATCGTTGGCGAGGCGAAGTAAGGATTGGAAAGCTTCTTTCTGATAAAGACGTTCCATGATCCGAGCGAGATCGCTGACGTCTTCCCAGGATTCGGGTGCGTCGGCATCCATATAGATGCGGGTGTACTGACTGCTTTCCTCGAAAGCCTGTTCCTTGATATCCAGGCCCCTGGCGGCCAGGCCACGAAGCAGCCTGACGCGCAGTTCGTGTTCGAGCGGGCCGACCTCCACTCTCAATTTGAGCCGGTCGCCAGCTCTTTCAAACCAGGCGATCAATCCTCTGTTCATCCACCAGTTTTTCCGCAGGTCGTTTTCCCCGTAGTGGTCAAACCATACCGGTTCAAGGAAATTGGGTGTCCGGAAATGGGCTGTGTATAGGTGTTCTGGCCACTTGTGTTTTCGGGCGAACTTCAGGAACGCCTCTTTCAGGATGCTGTCCCCGACACTCTTGATGAAATCAATGGTTTCCTTATGCCGCCGATAGGTGCTGAGCAGGATATCTTCCTTTTCAACAGGAGTTAGCCGGAGCGAATGCAAGAGGTCAACTGCTTCCTTATGATTTCTGTAAAGGTCCATCCCGATGGCGTTCAGTTTTTCATTCTCGACAAGCTGATCTTCCAGGATGTCGGTGTAATACGAAATGAAACTATGTATGTGCGCGTTCATATACTCCTTCCGCGTTTCAAGGAGCTGCTCCAGAATCGCGAGTATATCCGAATAGCCGAGCATCAGATAATCTTCGTGCGTCGGTTCCTCGTCCTGGAGGGTCAGGAAAATCGGGATGATCTTATATTCTTCATAGACCGATCTGGCGTATTCAATATACTCCTCAAGCTGGCCTTCCGATTCGCCGGACCAATACTTGTTTTCAATCAGCAGGACGATTTTATGGAGATCAGATACGGCAAACAGGTCGATCCTCTTCCGGTTGGAAGTCTGCAGCTCCTTGTAAACGGTGAGGTCATGGTAGGGATGGCTGGATATCTCCAGGACATTGTAATTGGACAGCTTGTCTTCGTCTTCTGTATTCGCCGGGTTCGTAAACACTTTAGTGATCATCTTTTTCGCGAAGTAAGGGCCCAGGTTGTGATTCCCGGCCGGGTCCATCAGCCAGCCAAGCACATTGGAATGGCGGATTTCATAGTTATCGACCTGGAGAATTTTAAATGGGTTGAAGCGGTTGAAGTGATCATCCAATACAGTGAAATCAGCGTCCTCCATCAGGGCGAGGACTTGATGTGAATGTTGGGTCATGGCTCATGGCTCCTCAATTAATGGCATTTGTTGGTCGCGAAGAAGGGGAGGAATCAGCGGGTGCCATCCCACTCCTCCCGGAATTCCAGCAAAAACGCCTCCATAAACCGGTGCCTTTCTTCCGCGATCCGCCTGGCTTCATCCGTGTTCATCAGATCTTTCAGCTTCAGCAACTTTTCATGAAAGTGGGCGATGGAGGTGCCGGACGTGCGGTTCGGGTCATGGATCGCCTGGCCGCGGTGGCCGCCGAAGGCGAATGTGCGGGCGATTCCGATGGCGCCGATTGCATCAAGCCGGTCGGCATCCTGGACAACCATTCCCTCAATCGTCGACGGTCGCTTGGCTCCATTCTTACTGAAGGAGACTTCACTGATGATCGTGCAGACTGCCTCCGCACGGGCAGGCGCGATCCTTTGCTCCTTCATGAATGCCCGTGCATTCGGCAGGCCGTCCCCGCTATCGAAAAGCTTCGGATCGTCCGCGTCGTGGAGCATCGCGGCGAGCCCCGCAAGTTCCCGGTCAGCGCCTTCCGCTTCCGCGAGCCGCATCGCCATCCGATATACCCGGAGCGTGTGGTGGACATCGTGCCCGGTCGCATCCTCGCCGAAAAGCCCGCTGATCCGTTCCAGAGCCGCCTCG
The DNA here is from genome assembly GCF_001619585.1 of Bhargavaea cecembensis. GTDB lineage: Bacteria > Bacillota > Bacilli > Bacillales_A > Planococcaceae > Bhargavaea > Bhargavaea cecembensis_A. The sequence goes on along the minus strand of NZ_LQNT01000011.1, from coordinate 274,947 downwards.
TATAAAGCCAAATTCATCCGATCTCCCCCTTGCAAGCAGTTCACTTTATTCTATCATCACGGGAAGGATAAGATGGAAACATCAGGGAAGGGCTTTGCGGAAAATTTCCGGCGTGAAGGGGAAAGGTACCGAATAGCGGTTCGGTGTGTGAACGTTGCTTTATGACTATGAAATGTTGCGTTATAAAAGCAAAACGTTGTGTTAACCACCACAAACGGTGCTCAATCTTCCGCAAACCCTTGAGCTGATTCCACCAAAATCGCCCTTTATCGACACCTTTCAAAAATAAATATTCCGACTTCAAAAAATGGGTTGCATGGGCAGTTTTTCTTTGCTAATATAAACGTTGTCCGATTGAGACACGGCCCCTTGGTCAAGCGGTTAAGACACCGCCCTTTCACGGCGGTAACACGGGTTCGAATCCCGTAGGGGTCATATATTACGGAGGGGTAGCGAAGTGGCTAAACGCGGCGGACTGTAAATCCGCTCCTTCGGGTTCGGCAGTTCGAATCTGCCCCCCTCCACCACTTTTTATGTTTAAAATTCCCGTTCCCGGGTAACATTAAAAAGGCAACACTTCATAGCGTTGGGGTATAGCCAAGCGGTAAGGCAACGGACTTTGACTCCGTCATTCGTTGGTTCGAATCCAGCTACCCCAGCCATTTTTTTATTTTCATGAGCCATTAGCTCAGTTGGTAGAGCATCTGACTTTTAATCAGAGGGTCGCAGGTTCGAGCCCTGCATGGCTCATACGGAACGCCTTCCCGGCATCGGGAAGGCGTTTTTTCGTTTGCCTTCATATCGTATCGTCTTACCACCCGCCCGTCGTCCGCTCTTCGCGATCCTTCTCGTCTACGTCGTCTTCATGTCTGGTTCCCTTGTTCCCGGAGGTTTCTTTCATATCCTCAGCCGCTTCTTCCATCTCCTCCACCTGCTCCTCGAGTTCCTCCATCTCATGCCGGTACTCCTCCTCAACCTCTGAGGTGGAGGGGATAAACGGCTCATTGTTGTAATCGACACGCTTGCCGTAGCGGAGCATCTCATAGATGATCATGCCGTTGTTCGGCATGCCGTTAATTGTTTTCATCGGTACGATGTCGAACAGCACGTAATAGAACTGATAAAACAGGAACCGGTTCCAGAAAGTCTCGTATTCAGTGACAATATCGTTTGCGATTAACGCGTTCAGAATCAGTGCAGGAACCAGGTTGATCAGGATCGGTCCCGCATAGATGAGCACGTAAGCGAATTTACCTTTCCGTTTTAGGTCATCATAAGAGTACCAGCTGTAAAGGTGGTAATACTTCCGGACATCAAAAATCCAGAACTTGAATAAGCGCGGTCCGGACCCGATCGTGAGGCGAGGGTTCACCACGCCGAAGATCGCGCTCATGATCACATAGCCGAGCTCTCGCATAAAAATGACGACCGGCAGGATGATAAATGCCGAAATGACCAATGATATTAAATCGTTAAGGCCGAACATCGGCATCTCCGCCTTTCCGTCCGAGGTATCTACCCCACCTCTATACCCGTTAAACAGAGGGGTATGACTGCCACTTTATGGGGAGGGCTGCCGAAGTGCGGTCCGGCGGGATTCCATGACGGAGATTGATATAATAGACATGGAAAAATCGAGAGGAGGATTCGACGTTGATTCTGAATAACGCGAAACTGTACGGCCTTGAAGGCCTATGGAAGATCGATATTGAGGATGGCCGGATCCGGTCGGTGACCGCTGCCGGCGAGGCAGACGTGTCAGACAAGGATGTTAGAGACCTGGAAGGCAAATTGGTCCTGCCGCCTTACGTGGAGCCGCATATTCATCTGGACTACGTATTCACAGCAGGCACACCAAGGTGGAGTAAGTCGGGGTCGGTCTTTGAAGGGATCGAGATCTGGGCGGAGCGCAAACAGCTATTGAATGAAACAAAAGATGACCTGAAAAAGCGCGCGCTCCGGGCGATCGAACTACAGGTGAAAAACGGCATCCAGCACGTCCGTACGCACGTCGATGTCAGCGACCCGACACTGAAGGGCATGGAAGCACTGCTTGAAGTAAAAGAGGAAGTAAAGCCGTGGGTGGACCTGCAGCTAGTGGCGTTTCCTCAGGAAGGGCTCTACACGAAGCCGGACGGCGAAGAGCTGCTGATCCGGGCGATCGAGATGGGAGCGGACGTCATCGGCGGCATCCCGCACTATGAGCTCACCCGGGAAGAGGGCGTCAAATCGGTCATCCGCGCGCTGGACCTTGCGCAGGAGTACGACAAGCTGGTCGACATCCATTGCGATGAAATTGACGATGACCAGTCGCGCTACCTGGAAGTGCTGGCGGGAGAGGCACTCCGCAGGGGCATGGGCGACCGGGTGACGGCGAGCCACACGACTGCGATGGCTTCCTACAGCAATGCCTATACCTATAAGCTGTTCCAGACGCTGAAAAAAGCAGGTATCCATTTCGTTTCGCTGCCGAAGGCGAACCTGCATCTGCAGGGCCGTTTTGACGCACATCCGGTGCGCCGCGGATTGACAAGGGTCAAGGAGATGCTCGCGGAAGACATCAATGTCTGTTTCGGGCTCGACTCAATCGTGGACCCTTGGTACCCGCTCGGCAACGGTGAACTGATGAGTGTGGTCGATGCAGGTCTGCACGCCTGCCACATGACCGACTATGCGCATATCGTGAAGGCGCTCGACCTGATCAGTGTCAACGGGGCCAAGGCCCTCCATCTCGGTGACGACGAATACGGTGTGAAGGAAGGCAATCCGGCCAACCTGATCGTCATCGATGCCGACTCGGAGTATGAGGCGGTCCGCACACAGGCGCCGGTACTCCTGTCGGTCCGCAACGGCGAAGTGATCACGGAGACACAGCCGGCAGTGACAGAGACGACGTTCCGGACACAAGCGTAAACCTGATTTAAACAGGGAGGTGGGCCCGTGCCGGTCCTCGAGATGAATGGTGTCAGGCTCCGGCCGCTGGAGCGCGGAGATTTCGATGCGCTCTGGGAACTGTATTCACCCGATATTTTCTTCTTTATGCTGAACCAGGTCGAGACGAAAGAGCGTTTTGACCAGTGGCTTGAAACAGGGATTGTCGCAATGGAGACCGGTGACAGCTGTTTGGCGTTTGCGGTGGAAGAGGCAGGCACGGGAGTCATGATGGGGACGACCCGGATTTTCGGCATCGACCCATTCAACAAGCTGTGCGAAATCGGGTCCACATTCTACGGCAAGGCATACCAGCGGACTCACGTGAACACCACGTCGAAGTATCTGTTGCTCCGCCGCTGCTTTGAAGAAATGGACATGATCCGGGTCCAATTCAAGACCGATTCGGAGAATGTGCGATCACAGAAAGCACTCGGGCGGATCGGCGCCAAGCAGGAAGGCGTCATGCGGAACGAACGCATCCGCTCCAACGGCAAACCGCGCGACGTCCACCTCTACTCGATCATCGACCGCGAATGGCCGGAAGTAAAACTGCACCTGGAGCGGCTGATGGACAGGGATTAAAGAATACAAGCCGGCATACCGCCCGTTACAGGAGGCATGCCGGCTTTATTTCTTTATTAGATGATTCAACTGATCCTCGATTCTGTCCAATTGCTCTTTCTGCTTTCTGTGGGAGCGGCTGAACAGGACAACAGCGGTGATGATGACTGCTGCAACCGCCAGATAAAAAATGGTCACTACAAGGTCGCCAAGGTTGGTCAATGCTCCCATCTCCTCTATCATGTTGTTTATAGCTTAACCTATAAAAAGAATATGGAAAAGACCGGAAACACGGGAGCTATCAAAAAGCCGGAAGGAAGTCATTCACAATGGATGTTCAATCTGTCATGCAGGAACTAGAATCCATGGGCAAAGAACGGATGAAAAAGATTTACCTATCCAACGGCGCGCATGAGCCGCTGTTTGGCGTCGCCACAGGTGCGATGAGGCCGATGTCGAGGCAAATCAAGATCAACCAGCCCCTGGCGGAGGAACTTTACGCGACGGGCAATTATGACGCCATGTATTTCGCGGGAATCACCGCAGACCCGAAAGCCATGACGGAAGCCGATTTTGACAGATGGATGGACGGGGCATATTTCTATATGCTGTCCGATTACGTGGTGGCCGTCACCCTGTCAGAGTCTCCTTTGGCACAGGACATCGCCGACAAATGGATCGCGAGCGGCGAGGAGCTGAGGATGTCGGCGGGCTGGAGCTGCTATTGCTGGCTGCTCGGCAGCCGCCCGGACCATGAATTCTCCGAGAGCAAGCTTTCCGGTATGCTGGAGGCCGTGAAAAATGGCATCCATGACGCTCCGGAGCGAACAAAATCAGCAATGAACAACTTCCTTTATACAGTAGGAATCTCTTACAGTCCGCTCAGTGAAGAGGCGCTCGCGACCGCACGGGAAGTCGGTACTGTCGAGATGAAGCGGCCGAACAAGAAAAGCAGCTTCCTGAATGCCTACGACAATATCCGTAAAGACCTGGACAAGGGACGGCTCGGGTTCAAGCGCAGATACGTCCGGTGCTGAACGAAAACAACGAACCCGGATCGGGGAAGAACGTTTCTTCCTCTGTCCGGGTATGATTATGCGTTCAGTTTCTCCCATTGGCTAAGTGTCATCCGTTCTGTCAGCTTGTTGGGGTTGTTCATCTTGCAGATGAACTCCAGGCTGTTTCCGTCCGGGTCGTTAAAATGAATTTTGGCATGTGCATAGTCTTGCTGCGGCATGACGAAGGGTTCGTCCGGCTCGAATCCGAATGCTTCCCGCGGCTCGTATCCCCTGTCCCTGAGCCAGCTGACAGCATCTTTTAATCCTTCGAGGGACACCTGAAAGGCGATGTGACGAATAGATGGATGATAGTCCAATTCAACCTTGTCGCTTTGCCATAGCCCGAGCCAGCTTTTGTCTTTCTCGATCCACAGAAAAGCCAGATTCTCCCCGTGGGTGTGCGCAACTTCAAGCCCTAGGCCGGTGTAAAACTTCAGCGATCGTTCCAGGTCTCTGACCGGCAGATGAGCCTCATACAGCCCCATGATCATCTTGAAATATCCCCCTTGTTCCATGCGGTATACGGCCATTATAGCGGAACAGACAGACTCTTCCGATGAATAAATATCCTAATCTTTGTCCGGTTGAGCCATCTGCCTATTTCGATTCATAATAGTAGCCAAGATCGGAAAAGGGGGATGGCAGCATGAACAGTCACAAAGAAATTTCCATTATCGGGGTTCCGGCGGATTTCGGCCAGAGCCGGCGCGGGGTCGACATGGGGCCGAGTGCAATCCGCTATGCGGGCGTCGTGGAGCGGATCGAGGCACTCGGGCATAGCGTAAGGGATGAAGGGGATATCCCGGTCGACATGGATGCACCGCGCGAAGTGTCGGGCACGAACCTGAAGAACCTGAAAGCGGTCACCGAAGGGAACCGGAAGCTCGCCGGGAAGGTATCTGAGACGGTCCGCGACGGGCGATTCCCGCTGGTCCTTGGCGGTGACCACAGCATTGCAATCGGCACACTTGCCGGGCTGAACGAACACTACAGCAACCTCGGGGTGATCTGGTATGACGCACATACCGACCTGAACACAGCGGAAACCTCTCCGTCCGGGAACATCCACGGGATGCCGCTGGCCGTAGCGATGGGTCTCGGCCACTCGGACCTCACTTCAATCGGCGGCGGTCCGAAGGTGAAGCCGGAAAACATTGTTGTCATCGGCGCACGCTCGATCGATCCGGGAGAGCGCGAACTCGTCAGGGAAAAGGGCATCCGGGTGTACACGATGCATGAAATCGACCGGGACGGCATGACCGAGATCATGCAGGACGCCATCAGCTATCTGGAAGAGCGGGGCGTGGACGGCGTTCACCTGTCGCTCGACCTGGACGGACTCGATCCGCTGTATACGCCGGGCGTCGGCACACCGGTACAGGGCGGCCTCAGCTACCGGGAAAGCCACCTGGCAATGGAGATGCTCCATTCAACCGGCCGCATCACATCGGCCGAATTTGTCGAGGTGAATCCAATTCTTGATGAGCGCAATAAAACAGCAGACGTTGCCGTCGGCCTGATGGGCTCATTGTTCGGCGAAACCTTGATTTAAAGGCATTTTGACCGGTTCCCGACCCTGGGAATCGGTTTTTTGGTTTTTCAAGATTTTTAGATTTTCCTTTGATACAATGTAGACAATATGTGGAATCGTAGCCGTACGGCCAAAAAGGGTAATCTGAATTCAAACTTTTTCACGGAAAAAGTGAAACCCTTTGGTTTGCCCGTCCGTATACCAACTAGCCGCATGAAGCGGGGGGAAATCGAGAACAATGGAAGACATCGTCAAAAAACGAATCAAACAAGTCCTGAAGGGGGACCAGTCGGCGTTCGAAGAAATCGTTTCCCTCTATCAGAACCGGCTATACCAAGTATGCTATCGGATGCTGGGCAATCGGCATGAAGCCGAGGATATCGCGCAGGAAGCGTTTATCAGGGCGTACATCAACCTGCACACCTTCGACCAGAAGCGAAAGTTCTCAACGTGGCTGTACCGTATCGCGACCAACCTCTGCATCGACCGGATCCGCAAGAAAAAGCCGGATACGTTCCTGGATGCACCGGTGCCCGGGACCGACGGACTGGATCATTACTCCAGCCTCGCCCATGATTCGCCGCTGCCGGAAGAGGAAGTCGAGAAGATGGAACAGCAGGAGCGCGTGCAGTATGAAATCAGCCGCCTTCCGGACAAATACCGGTCGGCGATCGTGCTCCGTTACATCGAAGAACTGCCGCTCCAGGAGATCAGCGAAATCCTTGAGCTTCCGCTGGGCACAGTAAAGACGCGCATACATAGGGGCCGAGAAGCCCTTAGGAAACAAATGAAGAAGTTGTAGGAGGGAATCGGGATGAAACCGTGTCCGGAAGAAATTGTCCAGTACATGCATGATTATCTGGACGGGGAAATCACCCGCCGGGACGAGCAGATTCTGAAAGAGCATCTCGAAAAATGTCCGGACTGCCAGGAACATATGGACCAGCTCAGCCGTTCGGTCGCATTCCTGAAAAGCGCAGCACACGTCGAGGCACCCGAAGGGCTTAGCGATCGCATTATGGCATCGCTGCCGAAGGAGCGTCAGAGTGCAGGCTTGCGCCGCTGGTTCGGCCGCCATCCGATGCTCGCCGCTGCGGCCATGTTCATGCTCCTCGCCGGGCTCGCCCTGTTCTCGAATTTTAATACATCCGACCAGCAGCTGGCCGTGTCCACCCAGCCGAACCTTGTCGTCGAAGGGAACAAAGTCATCGTTCCCGAAGGCGAGAAGGTTGAAGGCGACCTCTTTGTGAGAAATGGAGAGCTGCATATTGAAGGGGAAGTCGAGGGTGACGTCACCGTCATCAACGGCTCCAAATACATGGCCTCCACGGCCGTCGTCACCGGCCAGATCGAGGAAATCGACCAGGCTTTTGAGTGGCTCTGGTACACGATCAAGTCCGGCGTCAAAGAAGGGCTCTCCGTCTTCGAGGGCCCGAAAAATCAGGAAGACGAATAAAAGAACCAAACGGGATTGGAAGAGTACATCTTCCAATCCCGTTTTTTCATTTTCTATCAGGATGAGAACCGGTACGAGCCGACAGCGCTTGTCCTTTGGAATAGGGAATAGAGACAGCATCCCAGACTGGGTAATATCTTTTTGGAATTGACCCATTCATTGAATTTAAGCGTTAAAGGCATTTGTCCAAAGTTAGACTTCCCCTGATGAATATATTACAGAAGCACTGGGAAAGGAGGGGAAATCATGAGCAAAGTTTGGAGAAACGACTCCTTCTTCGGAGATCGGGACCATGACCGGAAAAGACGTCGTGACCGTGACCGGCGCAAACATCGTTCGTTCTTTGACGTTGAATCGTCCTTTGATGAGGATCGGAATCGCCGCAGAAATCGCTTCGGCGACAATGAGGTGAATGTAGACATCGACCTGGACAACGAAGCACGCTCCCGTTCCCGGGCAGATGCGGACAATGATACCGATGTCCGTCTGAGCGACCGGAACACCAACGTTGCAAGAGCCCGTGTCAGCAACAGCGGTAATGCCAGAGTCGATATTGACGTAGACGTCGACACTGACTCCAGGGCAAGAGTACGTTCCCGTGCCGAGTCTGATTCGGACGTCGATTCCGACCAGGATCAGCGCATCGAATTCTAAAAATACCTTTCAGGACATGGAAGGGTACTAGTCAGCTCCTAGTACCCTCTTTCTTTAATTCTGATCATGAGGTGAGGAGGGAGGATGGGCATGGAGAGATCACATAGAGAGAGTAAGTTTGATAAGCGGGAAAATAAGTTTGACAAGCGAGAGAAGGTTGAAAACTTTTCCAAAACAGTCGTGGGCCACAGCGGCAATTCCGATGTAGATCTGACCGTCAATATTGATATCGATACAAAATCAATCGCTTTCGGGATGCTCTGCAGCTTGTTTGCCAAGGGAGAGCTTTCTGATGCAGAACTGGAAAAAGGTCTCCGGAAGCTCGATGAACTGATCGACCGGGATAAAAGAAGGAAAAAACATCATTCAAATTCCGATCATAAGCCGAAGTTATTTGAATTCCCCGGACATGATGGAAAAAGGGACGATCACCATCGGTCTGATAGAAAAAAATCCGGCAACCATAGAAACTGGCTTTAATGTCCCGTGAGAGTCCAAGCGGAGACAATGAAAGACCAGGCACGTCCGGTGAGAGTCCGGGCGGAGACAACGAAAGACCAGGCACCCAGGACCGAACCTCACACACCAAACAATCCGCCGCCCCATTCCGGGACGGCGGATTGTTTCATTTCACCATATTCTCCGCTCCGACCTTCTCATACAGGCCGCTTTTTCTCAGCAGGATCTTTTTCTCTTCGGGGATTCCCTGGAAGAGAAGCCGGATTCCCTGGCGGTCTGCGAGGTCGTGGGCAAGTGACAGGGCCGCGACGCCTCCGGCATCCAGTGCGGAAAGTCCCTGGAGCCGGAGCATGAGGGCGTCTGCGGGTTTCTCGAGCTGTTTTTCGATTTCACGCTCGAACTGCTGGGCGGTCCCGAAAAAGAGCGGACCGTCGATCCGTACGGTTCGGAACACCGAATCTTTCGGAATTCCGCTATAGATGTAATCATCGGCCGTGGCTTCGCCCGGTTGCAGCTTCAGTTTGCCGCTCATCTTTTTCAGGAAGACCAGGACGGCAAGGAGGAAGCCGACCTCGACGCCGACGGTCAGGTTGACGAAGACGGTCAGGAGGAACGTCACCCACAGGACGGCCGAGTCTCCGGACTTCAGGTGGGAAATCTTAATGAATGACCGCAAACCGCTCATGTTCCATGCGACCAGCATGAGGATCGGCGCCATGCTGGCGAGCGGCACATGCGAGGCGAAAGGCGCGAACATGAGCAGGACGAGCAGGACGAATAGGCTCTGCACGACACCGGACAACGGGCTGATGGCCCCCGCCCGGATGTTCGTCGCGGTGCGGGCGATGGCGCCGGTCGCAGGGATACCTCCGAACAGCGGTACGGCCATGTTGGCGACGCCCTGCCCGAACAGCTCGCGGTTGGAAGATGACTTTTTGCCGCCGGCCATGTTATCGGCGACGACCGCGGACAGCAGCGATTCAATCGCACCGAGTGCTGCAATGATGAGCGCCGGCTGCCACAGCTCGAGGATCTTGCCGCCCGTGATTTCAGGAAGGCGGAACTCCGGCAGCTGCTGCGGGATGCCGCCGTAGGCTGTCCCGATCGTCGGGAGCTGGCCCGGATAGAAAAGCACCGACACAAGTGTCGGAATGAGAAGTGCAGCGAGGAATAGCGGGACACGCGGCGCAATCCGGGGCAGGAGGAGGATCACGGCAAGCCCGATTGCCGCCGTCAGAAACGCATACCCGTTGAATGTGCCGATGTTACGGAGAATTTCCCACATGTTCTCGTGGAAGAATTCCCGCCGCTCCACGCCCTCGAGGCCAAGGAAGTTGCCGATCTGGCCGGTAAAGATCGTAACGGCAATCCCGGCGGTGAAGCCGATTGTCACTGCCCTCGGGACGAAATGGATCAGGTCCCCGATCTTAAGAAACGACATGATGACGAGGAACACACCGGCCATGAAGCCTGCAACAAGCAGATCCTCATAACCGTATTCCAGGACGATGGCGAGCAGAATCGGGATGAACGCACCCGTAGGGCCCGCGATCTGGAAGCGGGAACCGCCGAGAAGTGCCACAAGCAGCCCGGCGATCACAGTCGTGTAAATGCCGTATTCAGGCTTCACACCCGATGCGATTGCGAAAGCCATGCCGAGCGGGATGGCGACAATCCCGACCGTGATGCCGGCGAGGATGTCCTTCCTTGCCGTCCGGCCATTCAGTGACTCGAAACGGCCCAAATTCCTCATGTTCACTCACACTCCATGATGTTGATGCGGACCGGGAAGTAAGAAAAAATACCCGGTCCCCTCTATCGATAATTATAAGTCAAAATGAGGGAATATGAAATATTGTTATAGGAAAATAGTTTTACTGACAATATCCGTAGCAACGAACCACACTGATCGCCAGGACACTGATCCGTTCTCACCGGCACGACCGGAATCCGGCCGGTACCGCCAGTCTCCGGGAAACCAATTCGTGCCGCCAAAAGTCTCCCTCAGCCGAGCGGGGATACGGCCCGTTATGGTATACTATTCGATATGCAAGTGTTAAGAAAAGGCGGGGATGCCTGTGGCGTTCTTTGAGCGTTTTACGGACCTGACCTGGGTGGAAGTCCTGGTGAATATCCTGGACATTCTTCTGGTCTGGTACGTTCTTTATAAACTGATTACCATCATCAAGGGCACGAAGGCCGTACAGCTGCTGAAAGGCGTGTTCGTTGTCGTCATCGCCTGGTTCGTCACGAAACAGCTGGGCCTGACGACCATGTACTGGATCATGGAACAGGTGCTGACGTGGGGGTTCCTCGCGGTCATCATCATCTTCCAGCCTGAGCTCAGGCGAGCGCTTGAGCAGATCGGGCGAGGGAAGCTGTTTGCCCGGAGCAGCATGGCGGAGGAAGAGGAGCGGGACCGCCTCGTCGAAGCCGTCACGAAATCTGTCGGCTATATGGCGAAGCGGCGCATCGGCGCGCTGATCTCGATCGAGCGGGAGACAGGGCTGTCGGAGTATATCGAGACCGGAATCCCGATGCATTCCAATCTGACGTCGGAGCTCCTCATCAACATTTTCATCCCGAATACGCCGCTCCATGACGGGGCGGTCATCGTCCAGCAGGAGCGCATCGCGGCAGCGGCCTGCTACCTGCCGCTGTCGGAAAGCCCGTTTATCTCAAAAGAGCTCGGCACGCGCCACCGCGCAGCGCTCGGCCTGAGCGAGGTGACCGACGCCATCACGATCGTCGTCTCCGAGGAAACCGGTGCGGTCAGCCTGACGCGCAACGGGGACCTTCACCGCAACCTGCCGCCTGAGGAGTTCGAAACATTGCTCCGGAAGATGTGGTTCGGCCCGGCGCCTGAGCCGCAGGCCGCCTCGAAGCGGAAACGGGGAGGGAAGAAGAATGGATAAGTTCATGGATAATCCGTGGTTTATCCGCGGCATCGCCCTGTTCTTCGCCGGCCTGATGTTCCTCGTCGTGCAGTCGGATGAGGAGCAGGGAAGCCGCGCCGCAGGCGGGCTGGATATCGCCGTCCTGCAGGATGTGCCGCTTGAAGTGTATTATGATGATGAAAATACGGTCGTCACGGGAGCACCCGAGACGGTCAGCGTCACCATCGAAGGGCCCGGCAATCTCGTCCGGACGACCAGGACACTCAAGGACTTCACGGTGTTCGTCGACCTCCGCGCGCTCACAATGGGCTCCCATGAAGTCAGGGTGTACACGGAGAATCTGTCGGAAAAGCTTGATGTTTCGATTGATCCTGAAACAGTCGAAGTCGTCATCGAAGAGCGGATCAGCCGGGAATTCCGGGTGGATCCGGAGATGAACGAGCGGTTGCTCGCGGAAAACCATGTCATCAACTCGCTTGAGGCGGAGCCGTCGACCGTCATGGTCACAGGTGCCAAGAGCGTCATCGAGTCCATCAGCTTTGTCAAGGCGTCGGTCACGACCGACCCGGGCGTGGACGAGTCAATCGAACAGAAGGCAAGCGTTCGCGTGCTCGACCGCGACCTGAATAAAATGAACGTCATCATCGAGCCGGCCGAAGTAACGGTCAAGGCGGACATTTCCGAGTACTCCCGTTCAGTGCCGGTCTCGCTGGAGCAATCCGGCACACCGAAGGAAGGCGTCACCATCGAATCCATCAATACGGCAACAGAAACCGTCAAGCTGTTTGGCCCGAGGAATGTGTTGGATGAGATCGGCGAGCTTCCGGTCTCAGTCGATGTTTCGAAAGTAACAGCAAGCGGGAAAGTGACCGTGGAACTCAAGAAACCGGCCGGGGTCACCAAGGTGTCTCCGGGATCGATCGATGTGGACGTCCGTGCGACGGTCAACGATAATGACGAGGAAACGGCGGAAGCGACCGAAGACGATGAAGAACAGGTGGCCGAGGCCGAACCGTCGGAGGAAGCGGCCGACGCGGAAAACCCGGCTGCCGGATCATCCGGCAGCGAGGATACCGCCCAGGCCCAGAGCAACGAATCCGGCACAGGAGACAGCGAAGCTGCCGATGAAGAGACATCCGGCACCCTCGACGGACTTGCGGTAGAAGTCCGGGGTCTTGAGGAAGGGCAGACCGGAGAGGTCATCCAGCCGGACGGGTCGCTCTCCCTCAAGATCCGGGGTCCGAAAAGTGAAGTGGAAAGCGCCCAATCCGGCGATTTTAAGCTATTTGTCAATGCGGGCGGCATCAGTGAAGGAGAAGCATCACTCGTGGTGCATGTGGACGGGCCATCCGGCATCAAAGCCGAACCGGCTCCGGGACGGGTCACGGTCCGCATCGCTGCCGCCTGAAACATAAATGAACGTCAACAGTGAAGGAGAGAGTCATGATGGGAAAATACTTCGGAACAGACGGGGTGCGCGGTGTCGCCAATGAAGGCCTGACACCGGAACTCGCATTCAAGCTCGGCCGCTACGGCGGATATATCCTCACGCAACATGCATCCGGCAAGCCGCAGGTCCTGATCGGCCGCGACACCCGGATCTCCGGTCATATGCTCGAGAACGCGCTCGTCGCGGGTCTTTTGTCGATCGGGGCGGACGTCATGCTGCTCGGCGTCATCAGCACGCCGGGCGTCGCCTACCTGACCCGCGCCATGAGCGCGGATGCCGGTGTCATGATCTCTGCATCGCACAACCCGGTGGAAGACAACGGCATCAAATTCTTCGGCGGCGACGGCTACAAGCTGAGCGACGAGCAGGAAGCGGAGATCGAAGAGCTGCTGGACAAGGAAACCGACGAACTGCCGCGCCCGACCGGTGCCGCTCTTGGCACAGTCACCGATTACAAGGAGGGCGGACAGAAGTATATCCAGTACCTCAAGCAGACGGTCGACGAGGACTTCACCGGCATCCATGTTGCGCTTGACTGCGCACACGGCGCAACGTCGTCCCTTGCGACCCATCTGTTCGCCGACCTGGACGCGGACATCTCGTCGATGGGCTCCTCGCCGAACGGCCTGAACATCAATGATGGCTGCGGCTCGACCCATCCCGAGGTGCTATCCGATTTTGTGGGGGACAAAGGTGCCGACATCGGCCTTGCCTTCGACGGTGACGGCGACCGCCTGATCGCTGTCGATGAAAACGGCGAAATCGTCAATGGCGACCAGATCCTGTTCATTCTGGCGCGCCACCTGAAAGACGAAGGCCGGCTAGACAAGAATACGGTCGTCTCCACCATCATGAGCAACCTCGGCTTCTACAAAGCGATCGGTGACTATGATATGGATAGCGTCAAGACAGCCGTCGGCGACCGCTATGTCGTAGAAGAGATGAAAAAGAACGGCTACAACCTGGGCGGTGAGCAATCCGGCCACATTATCATGCTCGACTACAACACGACAGGCGACGGCCTGCTGACTGCGCTCCAGCTGGTCAATGTCCTGAAGATGACCGGCCGGACGCTGTCCGACCTCGCGTCGGACGTCCAGATGTTCCCTCAGGAACTCGTGAACGTCCGCGTCACCGACAAGCATGCCGTCACGGACAACGCCAAAGTTGCCGCCGTCATCTCGGAAGTGGAGAAGGACATGGCGGGCAACGGCCGCGTCCTCGTTCGTCCATCTGGTACCGAGCCGCTCGTGCGCGTCATGGTCGAAGCACAGTCCGAGGAAGAAGCCGCCAGCTACGTGAACCGCATCGCGGAAGTCGTCCGTACGGAAATGGGCTTGGAAGCTTAAGTGAATAATCGATCCGTCCGGAATGAATTCCGGGCGGATTTTTGATTCCGGGGAATTGGGAGACGTTTGTTTGCTGCGCATTCGGAGAGCACAGGCTGGTCGATATCACAGGCCTGGTCATTAGGGAAAGACCGTCCCTCTGAATGAACCGGACGGTTTTTTTACAGCAAGTAGGGGAAAGATGATGCAGCCGGGCTTGTCGTGTTTAAACATTTGTATAAAATACAAACAGTTGACGGTTATTAATCAAAAGTTTATAATCGAAACAAATGTTAGGGGAAGGAGTGCCGGGGATGAATGAGAAAGAAGCGGCCATCGTAGAACTGATCCGGCGTAATCCGTACCTCTCCCAGCAGGAGATGGCGGAAACGCTCGGCATCTCACGGCCGGCACTGGCAAACCTGATTTCCGGACTGATGCGGCGCGGAGTCATCCGGGGGCGGGCCTATATTCTCGCAGACGATAACCATGTCGTCGCGATCGGCGGGGCGAATGTCGACCGGAAGTTCCACCTCAATGCATCTGCGCAGGCAGGAACATCAAACCCGTCCACGGTGACTTCGTCGGTCGGCGGCGTCGCACGCAATGTCGCGGAAAACATCGGACGGCTCGGCCATCCGGTGAGCCTTCTGACGGTGGCGGGCAATGATGCCGACTGGCAGCGCATCGAGCAGGCGACCTCGTCCCATGTGGAGCTGACCGATGTGGCGCTGCTGCCGGGCAGGACAACGGGCTCGTACTCCGCTGTCCTGAATCCGGACGGCGAAATGGTCGTTGCCATGGCGGATATGGACATCTATGACGACCTGTCGCCGGACTATATCGACGCCCATGCATCGGTCCTCACACGGTCGGCTCTTGCCGTGATTGACCTGAACTGTCCGAAGGAGACGGTCGCCCATGTGCAGGAACTGTCCCGCCAGAGCGGAACGGAACTTGCGGTCGTCCCGGTGTCCTCGCCGAAGATGGACCGGATGCCGGACGATCTGAAAGGCATCACCTGGCTTGTCTGCAACCGGGATGAAACGGAAACCTATACCGGTGTCCCGGTGGAAGACGAGTCTTCCTGGAAAGAAGCGGTTCGGTTCTTATTGGACAAAGGGGTCGAAAACGCGGTCGTGACGTCAGGTGCAAGGGGCGTCATGGCAGGGAACAGGGACGGGATCCGTCACTATCCTGCGATCAGCGATATCCATGTGGAAGACGTAACCGGTGCGGGCGATGCGTTCGTATCGGGTGTACTTCACGGACACCTGTCAGGTCTCGATTTTGATGAGAAAATCCGCTGCGGACTTGTAAATGCGGCGAAAACACTCGCTTCGGGCGCGACGGTGCGGCCGGAGCTGTCCGCTGAACAACTTAAAACTGAAATGGAGGAACTCCGATGAAACAATATCTCGAATTTTCCAAGGAAGTACAAGAAGCGATTGAAGCAGGCAAGCCGATCGTGGCGCTTGAGTCGACAATCATCTCCCACGGCATGCCATACCCGCAGAACGTACAGACCGCCCGCGAAGTTGAGCAGATTGTCCGCGATGGCGGCGCCGTCCCTGCGACGATGGCTCTGATTGACGGCAAGATCAAGATTGGCCTGTCCGATAAGGAGCTTGAAATGTTCGGCAATGCGGACAATGTCGCAAAGGCATCCCGCCGCGACATCGGCTACCTGCTTGCAACGAAGCAGCTCGGCGCGACAACAGTCGCAGCGACGATGATCTGCGCGGACCTTGCCGGCATCCGGGTGTTTGTCACCGGCGGCATCGGCGGCGTACACCGCGGAGCGGAAACGACGATGGACATCTCCGCAGACCTCGACGAACTCGGGAAGACGAATGTCGCCGTCGTCTGCGCAGGCGCCAAGTCGATCCTCGACATCGGCCTTACGCTCGAATACCTTGAGACGAAGGGTGTTCCTGTCGTCGGCTACGGCACGGACGAGCTTCCGGCATTCTTCACGCGCAAGAGCGGCTTCCCGCTCAGCATCAGCACGGACAGCGCGGAAGAAGTGGCCGGCATGCTGAAGGCGAAGTGGGACCTCGGCCTGGAAGGCGGCGCGGTCATCGCGAACCCGATTCCGGAAGAGGATGAGCTCGACCCGGCATTCATCAACGGCATCATCGAGAACGCCCTGAAGGAAGCGCAAGAGAACGGCATTTCCGGCAAGGAGACGACTCCGTTCCTCCTCGGCAAAGTGAAGGAACTCACCGAAGGCAAGAGCCTGGTCGCCAACATCGCGCTTGTGAAGCACAACGCAAAAGTCGGCACGGGAATTGCAGTTGCCTACAACAAACTGAACAGCTGATTGTTTGAAAAGCCGCCTGGAATAGGCGGCTTTTTCTTCTTATGAACAAAAAAGCATCATGCACTTGCAATTTGAGAGATGCGGACTATAATGTAGGAATGAACGTTCATTCCGGTCTCGGTTGACCGGGGGGAACAGGAGGGATCCAGTGGCGGAGAGTAAGCATGAAACAATACTGAGAGCCGCGCAGAAACTGTTTGCCGAGCGCGGGTATGACGGGACGACGGTGCCGATGATCGCCGAAGAGGCAAGGGTTGGTGCGGGGACGATCTACCGTTATTTTGAGAACAAGCAGAAGCTGGTTAACGAGCTGTTCCGTGGATCTGTGGCCCGGTTTGCGGCCACGCTCAGGGACGGCTTCCCGGAGCAGGAGGATTTCCGGCAGAAGTTTCGCCATGTGTTTTACCGGCTGATCCGCTATTCCCGGGAGAATCCGGAAGCTTTCCGGTTCATCAATGCAACGGCGAATGCCTATTTTCTAGATGAGCAGAGCAAGGCAGATTTCGAAGGTTTCATGGACTTTATCGAAAGCCATCTCGATGAGGGAAAGAAAGCCGGGCTGCTGCGCGATTTGCCATCGCAGGCTTTTATTGCAATCGTATACGGGACGATTTTCCATCTGTCCCGCATGTTCGAAGACGGGACGCTTGAGCCGGCCGATGAACTGCTGTCCGGCATCGAAAATAGCTGCTGGGACGCCGTCAGCGAGAGCTGACGGTTCTTCCCGGGCAAAGCGGAATGAATCTTCATTCCGGAACTCGCAATGAACGGAATGAACATTCATTCCTCATGCTGATAATGAAAGGTGATCCGATGATGAAATCAAAGACAGCAAGAATCACGGCGCTCGTGCTCTGGCTGGCGGCCACGGTGCTGGCCGTCGTCACTATGCCGGACATGGAACAGCTGGTACGGGAAAAAGGTCAGGTCTCGATTCCCGACTCATTCCAGAGCGTCGTTGCGGATGAGATGGCGAAAGACCTGAGCGGCGATGGGGACCGGTATGAGCTGATTGCCATCTTTAACAGCGGCAATGATGAGGTACTGACCGAAACCCAGGTCGAGGAGATCCGGTCCGTCATTGAGGGACTGGAATCAGACCGGAAGACACTCGGAATCACGGATCTCCTGACGCCATTTGACAGCGAGCAGGCGGAGGCCCAGCTTGTGTCCGAAGACGGGACGACTTACCTGACACAGATCTCGGTCGACCAGGCGCAGGGTGAGCTGAAGGACGTCCGGAAAGACATTGGGGAAGCGGTGAAGGCGAAAGGAATCGACACGTACCTGACCGGCGCCGGTCTGATTTCCGATGACTTTTCGAGCTCGACGCAAGATGGCGTGAAAAAGACTGAGCTGATTGCGGTCGTCTTTATCGTGCTGATCCTGATCGCGGTGTTCCGCTCCCCGGTCGTGCCGTTTATCTCGCTGCTTGGCGTCGGAGTGTCGTACCTCGTCTCGCTCGGCGTCGTCACGCAGATGGTCGACAAATGGGACTTTCCGTTTTCCAACTTCACGCAGGTGTTCCTCGTCGTCATCCTGTTTGGAATCGGGACCGACTACAACATTCTGCTGTTCACGCGCTTCAAAGAAGAACTGAGCTGCCAGGAAAGCAAGGTCGCCGCCCTTATTGAAACGTACCGGACTGCCGGCAAGACCGTTCTCTACAGCGGCGTCGCGGTCATGATCGGTGTAGCGGTGCTCGCGCTTGCCGAGTTCTCGCTGTATCAGTCGACGTCTGCAATCGGCATCGGTGTCGCAGTGCTGCTGCTCGTCCTCATGACGCTGAATCCGTTCTTCATGGCTTTGCTCGGGCGTAAGATGTTCTGGCCGTCGAAGACGTTCGAAGGGCACGGCGACAGCAGGCTCTGGCATTTCCTGTCCAGACAGTCGGTGCTCCGGCCGTTTCTCGCGCTGCTGTTCACACTTGCTGTCTGCGTGCCGTTCATCCTTCTGCATGACGGGACGCTGAACTACAACGACCTGTATGAAGTGGACGACAAATACGAGTCCAAGCAGGGCATCAATGTGATTGAAAAGCACTTCGAACCCGGCTTTTCATCTCCCGCGACTGTGATGATCCAGACGGATGAACCGATGGATTCGCAGGAAGCGCTGAAGACGCTGGATGAACTGGCCGCCAAGCTCGGAAAGGTCGATGGTGTCTCCGAGGTTCTCGCGCCGACCCGTCCGGCCGGCGAACGTATCGGGGAACTTTATATCGACGACCAGTCGAGGACACTCAACAGCGGTATCGGCGATGCGAAGTCGGGCGTCGAAGAACTTCGTCGCGGACTGACGGATGCGGAAGGGCAGGTCGTCGGCGGAAGCAGCACCGACCTCTCCAATGTCCAGCGCCTGATTGACGGCACCGGCGAATTGAGGAGAGGCGCCGCTTCCCTTCAGGATGCCCTCGGCCAGGTAACGTCCGGCATGCAGGACGGGGCTGCCGGTGCCGGAGATATCCGGCAGGGACTTGCCTCGGTCAATGAAAATGTCCGGACCCTTCAAAATGGAGTTGCCGAACTTCATGACGGCTACACAGCGATCGAATCGGGTCTCGGCTCGTTCACGCAGTCCTTCAACGGCATCCGCGAGGCGGTGACCGGTGCCCAGGGAGCGTTCGGACAGATCGAGACCTCGCTCAACGCACTGATCGAAAGCAATCCGGACATGGCACAGGACCCGAATGTCCGGCAGGCGCTCGGGACGGCCAAAGCGGCACAGGAACAGCTCGCCGGCCTGACCGCCCAACTGGACGAGATGACGCCGCAGTATGAGGGCGTGCTTGCCAAGTTCCGCGAAGCGAACGCCTCGCTCCAGTCCGTGGAAGACGGCCTGGGCACCCTGCAGACAGGAGTCGGCCAGCTTCAGTCGGGTGCCTCTGAACTGGAATCGGGCCTGAATGAGGGGGCAACCGGTGCCGGACGGATCCAGCAGGAATCCGGCGGGCTCGCGACCGGGCTCGATACGGTCAATGACGGACAGAGGCAGCTGATGGCGGGGCTTTCCGACCTTCAGGAAAAGATGGGCCAGCTTCAATCCGGCCTCGCGGCAAGCACAGAAGGCCTCGGTCAGATCAGCGAAGGGCTTGAAGAGGCGCAGAGCTTCCTCGGCGGCCTGAGCGACTCCGAAGCTTCCGGCACGTTCTACGTTCCGCAAGACGTCCTTGAAGGTGAGGACTTCCAGGAG
Source organism: Bhargavaea cecembensis (assembly GCF_001619585.1). Taxonomy (GTDB): domain Bacteria; phylum Bacillota; class Bacilli; order Bacillales_A; family Planococcaceae; genus Bhargavaea; species Bhargavaea cecembensis_A. The sequence continues at coordinate 255,104 of NZ_LQNT01000011.1, read as the reverse complement.
GCAATCGACATGTATATGTCACCTGACCGGAAGACCGCACAGATGACGGTCATCCTCGACGTCAATCCGTTTTCCGCGGAAGCGATGGATGTCGTCCAGGTGGTCCGTGACCAGGCACAGTCGGCGGTGAAGGGCACGGAACTGGCGGATGCGGAACTGGCCGTCGGCGGCAAGTCTTCACAGAACGCTGACCTGCAGGAGATGTCGGCGGGTGACTTTAGCCGGACGGCAGCGATCATGCTGATCGGCATCGCAATCGTGCTGATCTTGATCACGCGCTCCATTCTCCAGCCGGTCTTCATCATCATTTCGCTCATTCTGTCGTACTTCACGGCGCTCGGTGCGACCGAGTTGCTGAGCAACTGGTTCCTCGGCATGGGCGAACTAGGCTGGAACGTGCCGTTCTTCAGCTTCATCATGATCGTCGCGCTGGGCGTTGACTACAGCATCTTCCTCATGATGCGCTATAAGGAGACCGGGGGCGATCCGAAGACTGCGATCGTCGACGCCGCCCGCCACATCGGGAGCGTCGTCATCTCGGCCGCGATCATCCTTGGCGGCACGTTCGCCGCACTGATTCCGTCAGGCATCCTGACGCTCATCCAGGTCGCGATGGTCGTCATCGTCGGGCTTGTCCTCCTGGCCTTCATCATGATGCCGATCCTGCTACCGGCACTGATCGCATTGTCGAACAGGACGAAAGTGGAGAATTAAAAAAGAAGCCTCCGAACCAATCATGGTTTGGAGGCTTCTTGCTGTCTGAAGGAGAACCGGGACGGGAAAGAGAATGTTAACTGAACAAGCTTTCAGGAGGGATATCGATGAGCGGAAAGTTGTTGAGAGTCGGGACCGTCTACGTTCCCGTATCGGATGTGGACCGGTCGGCCGGATGGTACGCGGAGCATTTGGATGCGGAAGTCAGTTACCGGGATGAGGACAAAGCGATCATTAATCTTGCAGGCCAAAGCTTCTTTCTAGTAAAAGCAGCAGAAGGCGAGCGTTCGAATTTCACCGATATCCATGGCGCGGAGCGCTTTTCGCTAACCTTTGAGGTGGATGGCCTGGAGGCACTTGAATCCGTCCATGGGGAATTCAGGGTTAAAGGAGTCAATGTCGGCGACATCGAAGACCGGGGCCACGCCGGGCGGAATTTCGTGTTTGCCGACCCGGATGGCAACCGGTTCGATGTATGGAGTGAACTAAGCCCGGTTTATAGAGACAAATTCCTTACGCCTTAAACCCGAGGAACTGATCCAACGCTTGATGAGCCCGCCGACTGCCCAGCCGAACACGGCGTGGCCGAGCGTCCACCAGATCCATGCCTCGCCGTCTGAGAAGTCCGGCGGCTGCTCGGACAGCGCGGTAAGTGAAAACAGCAGTCCGCCGCCGATCGAATAGACCGCGATATACGGTGCGATCTGATTTTCCATTCCGAACGGCCTTAGCATGTAATACAGCACGACCACGCTCGCGATGCAGGTGATGTTGTGGAACATGAACCCGACCAGCCAGACGGGCTCCCATGTGTTCACGACCGGTATGTAGTCAAAGTTGAACAGAAGCACATACGCGGGGCTCCCGGTCACCCATTGAATCACCTTCATGACCGCAATCATTACCAAACCCGCGATAAAACCGATGAGCGCAAGCATTCCGACCTTTTTCATTGTCTGTCACCCCGGAATCTTAAGAATAGTTTTCTATTCCCCGGTTCGGGACGGGCAAACGGAATCCCGGACGAAGAATGACAGCGAATCCACAGATTGGTAAAGTGAGAGGCAAGAAGTGAAGGGAGTTGGGGAGGATGGACCACCAGACGGAATGGAGACTGGATGCCGCGCGAATGCTCACAGAGAAACTGAGAAAGAAAACCGGCATCCGGGCGGTAATGGTCGGCGGCTCCGCGGCACGCGGATATTCTGACGTGTATTCGGACCTGGAACTGATCGCCTACTGGGACCGGCCGCCGGGCACGGAGGAAAAACGGGCCATCGCCGGGGAACTGGGGGCTGTCCATCGGTATCCAATGATCGACCATGGTCACGAGAGCGCCCTCGAAATTGGAAACTTCCCGGTGGACCTGTGGCACAAATCGGTGTCAGTGGAAGAAGAGGTCATGGAGCGGGTGCTGAAGAGCTTCAGCACGGATCTCGGGGACAACAATGTGGTCGATACGGTGCGCACCGGCATCCCTCTTTACGGTGAGGATCTGGTACAGGTGTGGCAGGCAAGGACAGAGCAGTACCCGGATGAACTGGCCCGCCGCTTCCTGGGCGAGTACCTTCCGCACTTCCACCTGCGCCAGCTCCACTTCGCAGCCCACCGCAACAACCCGGCGGCTTTCTTCAACATCCTGAGCAACATCCATTCCAGCCTCTTTATCGTCCTGCTCGCGCTGAACGGCTCCTACTTCCCGACTTATAAATGGATGTTCAAGCGTCTTCATGAGCTGCCGGTCAAGCCGGAGAACCTGGAGTGGCGGCTAAGGGAAATGTATCGGGAGTCACCAACCGTGGCGGCCGGGAGTCTTCGGGAAGTGCTTGAAGAAACGCTTCAGCTTGTAGAGGCGCAATATCCGGATCAGGACACCGAGTTTGCCAGATATGGCGTGGACCAGCCGCTGCCGGAACGGTTCTCCGAGAGCCCGTTTGAGCCGAATAAACAGCGATAAGGAGATGGATCGAGTGTACAAAACCATTATTTTCGACGTTGATGGAACACTGATTGATACGGAAAAAGCAGTGTTGGGCTCACTTCAGAAAATGCTGAAAGAGGACTACGGCAAACAGGTGCAGCTTGAAGATCTGACTTTTGTTCTCGGGATTCCCGGCTCCAGTTCACTGCCAAAGCTGAATATCCAGGATATTGATCACGCAAACGAGCGCTGGAATCATTTCATGAAAGACTTCTTTCATGAGATTAAGGTCTTTGACGGCATGAAAGAAGTAATGGAGACCTTAGAGAACAGAAACCTGGTTCAGGGAATCGTGACGTCAAAGACGAATCAGGAAATTATAGATGACTTTGAACCGTTCGGGCTTTCGGATTATATGACCTACACGGTCTCTGCCGATGACACAGAAAAACACAAACCCAACCCGGACCCCTTATTAAAGTTTCTGGAGATATCTGGAGCAGACCCGGAAACCTCCATCTATATCGGGGATACGGTTTACGACTATGAATGTGCAAGAGATGCGGGGATCGACTTCGGAGTGGCATTATGGGGCTGCAAACATCCGGAGAAGATATCCGCAACATACAACTTTGAGAAACCCCAGGATATCTTAGACATACTGGGATAAGAGGGAGCGGTATGCAAGGGGGTGAACCAATGATTACAGAATTAAAACGAGCCGAATTTAAGAAGTGCAGGGGTTTGTTGAATAAGCAGGGTCAGCTGGAAGCGCAAGCGATCGTTGAAGGGGTAAATCCGGGGCGGATATTTGTGGATGATGTGGAGTCTCCTGCTTCCGGGCTGATCTGGCTGGGCAACAACGATGGATTTTTGTTTATTGGGGATGAAAAAAATGAAGGGTTCAATGCTGAGATCCATCATTTCATCGATACCGTGATAAAGCCGGAGGCGGAGAAGGTGGGACTGGCTTGGTTTGAAGGGGTCGGGAACCACCCCAAGTGGGATCAGACGATTGAAAAGGTGTTTGAATCCAGGAAGTTAGGGACCTGGAATCAGAAGGTCTATACCTTACATAAAGATGACTTTATTTCCGGTTTGGAACATCCTCTTGAAGAAGGGTACAAAATCGAAAAAATCGACCGGCCGCTCTACAACAACAGGAATCAATCGATCAGCAACATCGGGTTTCTGCATTCCAAAATACTCGAGTTCTGGCCGTCACCGGAGGCCTTCTTGAATACGGGTATCGGTTATTGTGCGGTTTATAAAAGTCAGGTGGTCAGTGTCTGTTTTTCCGGATTTGTCGTGGATCATGTCCACTGTGTGGATATCGAGACACTGAAGGAGCACCAGGGCAAGAAGCTTGCACAGCATGCAGCGCTTGCTTTCGCGGAAGATTGTCTGGAGCGCGGTCTTCTCCCGTATTGGGACTGTATGGAGTCAAACACCCCTTCGGTGGCCGTCGCGGAGAAGCTGGGGTTCAGAAATGCATTCGACTATAAGGGATATGAATTTATGTTTGAGTGATCGGTCAGGATTGATCTTCTGTATCGCAGAAGATCCAGCCAAGTACTGTTCCATATAGGGCATGTCCCGCGAGCCACCAGGCGAAGGACGCCCAGTCGTCGGGTGCCGGTGTACGCTCCGACAAAGAAGTGACCGGCCAGATCAGGACACCGACCAGGGCATTCACAGTGATAAGCCAGACGATGATGCGGGAACCGAGCATCCGCAACCGTCTGACGAGCCATAAAAGGACAGTCGAGAGAATGACCGAGACGATCAGGTGGAAGAGGAATTCAATCGGAGCGGGATAGGTGACCGCGTTCACGACCGGTATATAGTCGACATTCATGAGGAGCGTATACACACGCCGGCCGCTCTGTTCTTCAACCGCCCACAAAAACGCCCCCAGCACAATGCCGCTGATGATTCCGGCTCCGATGCCGTGCCACACCCATTTCTGTTTCATCCCTGGTCACCTCCCATCTTTCTCCAATTGTACAGGATAAGCGGATAGATGTTAATCGGAGAGCAGTCAACCTTCCGGGCAGCAGTTACAGCAATTCTGCGGTAACCGCCGATTTCGTGATTCGGGCTTTAGGTTTCGTCACTCAGAGGCTCAGTCTCGTCATTCACAGCCGTTATCAGAGGGAATGACGAAATCGGAGAACAACGAGTTGGGAAGGGGAAAGCCCATGTCGTCCTGTATCTTTTGCGACATCATTAATAGGATAGCGGAGGCGCACATCATCTATGAGGACGACCTCGTCTGCTGTTTCCTTGATAAGTTTCCGATCAATCCGGGCCATGTCCTCGTCGTGCCCAAACGGCATGCGCAGGAATTCACCGATGTGGATCCGGAAAGCCTGAAGGCGGTGATCCTGGCTGCACAGAAAGCTACGCGAGCGATTGAGTCAGCCTTTGGAACAGACGGCATCACCGTCATGCAGAATAACGGGGCGTTCAAAGATGTGGAGCATTATCATATGCACATTGTTCCCCGGTACAAAGGAGACGGTTTCGGATGGACGGAGCCGGAGATTGACTTGGCTTCAGTCAATTTTGACTTCCTGGAGAAGAAGATCAGAGGAGCGATGCAGGAATGAGACTGCAAACCGAACGTTGTGTATTGGAGCCTCCGGCTGCGGGTGACCTGAATGACGTCCAATTGCTCTATGGGAACGAGAAGGTCCGCGCCTTTCTGGGCGGAACAAGGACAGGCGCCCAAGTGGAGCGGGCATTCGCGGATATGCTCAAGAACCCTGAAAGTTGCTGGATGATCCGGAAACAGGACGACGGGGCATTTCTCGGTACCATTTCGCTGGACATTCACCATGACGGGGAGGCGCTGGAAATTTCCTATCAGCTCATGCCCGAGTACTGGGGCAGGGGCTTCGGAACCGAGACGGCAAAGGAAGTCATCCTGCATGCTTTCCGTGACCTGAGGCAGGAACGGCTGCTCGCAGAAACTCAGGCCGCCAACACGGCTTCCCGCCGATTGCTGGAGCGGATTGGAATGAAAGAGGAAAGACGGGTGGAGCGGTTCGGGGAGGAGCAGGTGATTTATTCGCTGAGCCGTGAGAGTTTTGGAACAGATGATCCCCCTCCGATTTCATCAATCGGGCTTTAGGTTTCGTCATTCCGCGGCTCAATCTCATCATTCCTCCGATTAATTTCGTCATTCGCGACCGTCTTTGAAGCAAATGACGAAACTGTCGTCCGGAATGACGAAATCGAAGATCAGCATTGAAAGGCCGTCCGGCACTTGCCTGACGGCTTCCTTATCTTTAATAAAAGCCAACGTTTGCATAACCCAGAAGGTCCGGCCCCCCAGCAACAGTATCGCCGTTTTTCTTGAGCAGCCGCCTATAAGACCAGCATTGATGCCGCCATCCGTGGCGGTTTTTTTGTGCCCGGTGAATGTCCAGACATATTGCTAGTTGTTCACCTAAATGTCACTTCTTTCAGTTTTGTCGGAATTCTCGGGGGAAGGAGGAACTAGAGGAAGAATTATAAGGAGGGGTAATTTGCCGGAGAAAGTAGAGAAAAATAGGACTTTATTCGAGACAGGCAGGCCTGTTGCGCGTGGTACGAATGGAGCGGTTGCTTCGCCCCATTATCTGGCGACACAGACGGGAGAGAATATCCTCAGGCGTGGCGGCCACGCGGTGGATGCCGCCATTGCGGCCAATGCCGTCCTCTGCGTAGTACTCCCGCATATGGCCGGACTGGGCGGAGACCTCTTTGCGTTGGTCCGGGACCGGAATGAGGGGGAGGTCAAATCGCTGAATGGCAGCGGCAGGGCCGGAAACAGGGTGAGCCGGGACGTTTACAAAGAGAATGACTATGGCAACATTCCGGAACGCGGGCCTTTGGCGGCCATTACAGTTCCCGGGGCGGTTGATGGATGGTGGGCTCTCCATTATGAGTACGGAAAACTGGATTGGCCCACCCTTTTTGAAGACGCCATTCATTATGCCGAAGAGGGTTTTCCGGTTACGGATAAATTGAGCGGTTACATCGCCGACAAGGTTGATTTATTAAGAGAATTTGCGACAGCGGGAAAGGTGTATTTAAAAGATGGCCAGCCACTTTCACCCGGTGAACAGCTCGTTCAGCCTGATTTGGCGTGGTCTTTAAAACAGATCCAACGTTACGGGAAAGAGGCATTTTACAATGGTGCCATCACAGACAAGATCATCAAGGCGATGGAAGAGTACGGTGGTTTGCTGACCAGGGAAGATTTCGAAAAGCATACGTCTGAGTGGGACGAACCTTTATCCGCGACGTATAGGGGATACGATATCTTCCAGGTTAAACTGAACACCCAGGGCATTGCCGTTTTGATGATGCTGAACATGCTGGAGAAATACGACCTCCAATCGATTCAAGACGGAAGCGCGGATTATTATCATCTGCTGGCCGAAACTGCCAAGCTGAAGTTCCGTTACAGGGATGAATGGGTGACCGATCCGGAAACCATCGACCTCCCCTATGAACGGCTCCTGTCCAAATCGTTCTCGGCAGAAGTCAATCAACGTTTCTCATGGGAAGAAGCCTTTCCAACAGAGACTCTGGAAGACTTGCCGGATGTCAAACCGGGGCGCGATACCGCCTACCTCTGTGTGGCGGACCGGGAAGGCAACTGCATCTCGCTGATTCAGAGCATCTACCATGAATTCGGATCCGGATTCATGCCGGAGGGCTGCGGTTTCTTGATACATAATCGCGGGTCCCACTTTAGCCTGGAAGCGTCACACCCCAATTCATTGGAACCGAACAAGCGCACATTCCACACCATTATCCCCGGAATGGCGCTAAAGGATGGCAAACCGTTCATGCTGTTCGGTTCGATGGGCGGGGAAGGGCAGCCCCAGACCCAGTGTGCCATGCTGACCAGAGTCATCGATTTCGGCTATGACATGCAGCAGGCCATTGAAGCACCGCGTTGGCTGTATGGAAGAACGTGGGGAGCGGACAGTTCCACGCTGAAGCTGGAGGGGAGAGTCCCGGATGACGTGATCGAAGAATTGAAAGGCCGCGGACACGAGGTGGAAGTGGTCGACAACTTTGATCAGGTTATGGGACATGCACAGGGCATCCTGATTGACCCGAAAACCGGGATTTATAGTGCAGGAGCGGATCCGCGTGGGGACGGAATCGCCTTATGCTGGTAAGTAAGTTTCACTGCAATGGAGGGATGAATAATGGACAATAACTTGCCGGTCGATATCCTGCATTGGTCACTGGCGATTTCCCCGCTGATCCTGCTGCTTGTCATGATGATCGTCTTAAAATGGTCAGGCGGCACTTCCGGCTGGATCGCCATGGCGATTGCAGCAGCCATCAGCTACTTCATGTTCGAGGCGCCGCTGGACAACATTGCGGTCGGATTCGGCAAAGGACTGTGGGAAGCCTTTTTCATACTGCTGGTCGTATGGTTTGCATTGATGCTTTACCATATCACCGATGAATCCGGATCATTTAAAGTCATCCGGGAAGAAATTCAGAATCATAGTGAGAATAAACTGTTCCTTGTGCTCGGCTTTGGCTGGGTGTTTGCGTCTTTCCTGCAGGGGGTGGCCGGATTCGGTGTTCCGATCGCCGTGGTCGCACCGCTTCTTGTCGGAATTGGAGTTAATCCGATCCCGGCAGTGATCATCCCGTTGATCGGGCATGCGTGGGCCAATATGTTTGGCACACTTGGTGTCGGCTGGATTGCGACCTTGAGCGCAGTTGAGATCGAGAATACGACTGCGACGCTCCTTTATACGGCCATCCTCTTATGGATTCCGAACCTGCTGGCCGGCCTGATGATCTGCTGGCTGTTTGCCCGGTGGGAAGGGGTCAAGGAAGGTCTTCTTGCGGTACTGGTGATCTCGCTGATCCATGGAGGCGGACAGCTGGCAATTGTCAGCTTCAATGCTGAATTGAGCGCCTTCATACCCGGAATACTGGCTCTGGGTGCACTGTTCCTGCTGGCAAAACGGGAGAAGTACAGTGAGAAATCCGAGACGGAAGAAGAGACAGAGATTATGGAGGAATCTGGCTCCGAGGAAGAAGAAAAGCCGGATATTTCCCTGCATCAGGCCTTCATGCCCTATTACTTCCTGACGGTAGTCAGCGTCGTTTTTCTCGGCATCCAGCCGATCCAAAGCTTCTTGGACCAGGTCCAATTCGGCTTTTCTTTTCCGGCGGTGGACACAGGCTATGGGTTTGAAGTGGAAGCAGAAGAATCGTATTCCCCGATCGCTCCATTTACCCATCCGGGATTCTACCTGCTGTTGTCTGCAGTTTTCGCCTTCTTCTGGTACAAACACTTGGGCCTGCACCGGGATGACACGCTGAAAAATGTCTGGGAAGGAATCAAGGGCAATGCTTTAGGGGCATCTCTTGCGATTACCGGCTTCCTGACGATGACGATGATCATGGAAAGCTCTGGCCAGACAGGTGTGCTCGCACTTGGGATCGCAGAAGTATCAACGCCGGCGGTTTATGCGGCTCTCGCGAACGTGATCGGGATGATGGGGGCGTTTATGACCTCATCGAGCACGTCATCCAACGTTCTGTTTGCTCCGCTGCACGGAGCCGTCGTGGATTCGATGGATGACTTATCCCTTCCGCTCGTCATTGCTGCACAGGGAACGGGCGGTTCCATCGGCAATGTCATCGCTCCTGCCAATGTCGTACTGGGAACGAGCACGACGGGTTCTCAAGGAAAGGAATCCGAAGTGTACAAAGTTACACTCGTATTCGCACTGATTGCCGGTGTCTGTGTGTCGGGCGTGACTGTCTTGTTGCACTTCATCGGATGAATCATTTCGTCATTCCGATGAGGCTGACAGCGGGACTTGCCGATTTCGGCATTCAGGTATTAGGTCACATCATTCAGAGGTCCAATCTCGTCATTCGCCCTAATTATTTCGCCATTCACAGCCGTCTTTAAAGCGAATGACGAACCTGTCGTCCGGAACGACGAAATTGGAGACAACATTAAAGAAGCCGTCCGGCACCTGCCGGACGGCTTTCCTCATTCAATGATCTTCGCCATGTAATATTCATCCGCGTACCTGCCGTCGACGACGAGCGAGTCACGCTTCACGCCTTCCACTTCGAATCCCATCTTCCGGTAGAGGGCAACGGCAGCATCATTTTCTGTCATCACGGTCAGCTCTAGGCGCCGGAGTCCGCGTTCGCGAGCCCAATCTTCGAGCCTTCGGAAAAGTGCGGTGCCGACACCTTTGCCTCGGGCACGGTGATGGACGCCGATGACGACATAGGCGCGGTGGCGGGTGCGGCCGGTGTCATCGCCGCGTGCAATCAGGTAGCCAGTGATTCCGCCGGTGTCTTCCGCGACGAACAAGGCGGAAGCGGAGTCCCCCAGGAAATTCACGATCATCTGCTCCACCTGATCCGGAGAGAGCCGGCGCTCGCCAGGCCCGAACAGCATCATCCCGGATTCTTCTGCGCTGGCGATCGTCTCCGCAAGACCCGCCGCATCAGCCGAGACAGCTTCCCGCACCTTCATTTCATCACAACCAGTCTTTCACATAAGCCAACAGACCGAGTACCGCTCCCGCCACAGCACCAAAGAAGATGTAGTAGCCGGTGTAGATGTCAGCGGGGCTGAGTGATTTGTTTTCATTCTCCATAGTGGGCGACCTTCGCTCAGTCAAAGATGTACTTCAGTGCCTTGATTGCCTGGTCGCAGTCTTCCACGGTGGCGCTTGCCTTGCGGGAAAGCTCCTTCAGCGCATGGATATGCTGCTCCGGACGGATAAGGATGAGCGGCTTGCCGAGTGCAACGGCAGCACTTGCGTCCATTGCGGTGTTCCACTGCTTGTATTTCTCGCCGAACAGGGCAATAACGAGGTCGGCCTTCTGCATCAGCACTTCGGTGCGCAGGTTGTTGAAGCTCGATGCCGCCCAGTCCTTGTAGAACGGCCCCGGCTGTTCGCCGATGATCTCTTCACCGATGTTGTCGGAGCGGTCATGGTTCTCCTGCGGTCCGACAAAGTCGATCGGCAGTTTCAGGGCAGCCGCTTTCTCTTTGATTTCATCTCGCCAGGATGAATGGATTTCCCCGGCCAAATAAACAGTCAAACGCATATCTATCGCCTCCGCAGAAAATTCAGTCTGCTTCATTGTATCATGAGTCGCCGCACAATTGCTAAAATGGAACCAGACACAGTCTGACACGCAACCTGTCACATCGGACAGCAATATTTATTAAAAACGGTCAGAGGGGAGAATCATCAGTTTGGAGGAAGTGCTTTGAATAAAATCAACTATAACAATCCAGTTGTGGCAAGCTTTCTGCTGCTTGGAATCATCTTTATAATTTTAGGATTTTCCAGAGGGTTTGTCTTCTTCATCGTAGGAGCACTTTTAATCCTTGGTGGTATAAGAGCAAATCGGAAATTGAACAAGTAATGGTATTAAGAGGACGGAAGTGTGAGGGTTATATGAGATCAGAATCCCTGAGGGGTAATGAACTTAATAAAGTGCTGAAGATTGTTGGGGGCATCGTACTGCTGTTTGTGGGAATGGCTGCCTACGGTGTGTATTGGCTGTTCTTTGACATGGACAGGCTTCCTTCGGGGAAATACCTGACAGAGGAGACTTCGCCAGATGGAACGTACACGCTTAAAGCGTACATAACAAACGACGGGGCAACGACACCGTATGCCATTCGGGGAGAGCTGGTCTTTAATGAGAAAGAGAATAAAACCAAAACGATTTATTGGGATGGCCGGGAAGAAACCGCATCGATTGTTTGGACAGACTCGGACACGGTAGTGATCAATGGGCATTCATTAAATGTGCCGCATGACCGATTTGATTATAGAAATCAATGATCGGCATGGAAGAGATAAACACTAAAAAGCAACGTGATGTCAGCCTGCCCCTTCCTTCCTTGAAAAGATTCGCCGTCCCACGGTAAAACTCCATGAATGGGGTAAAGATATTCAAGAGACGGAGGAACGGACGGGAGGACAATAGGATGAAAGTCGGCTATGCCTGCATTAATACAACATTAAAAGGCGGTTTCCGCACATGCCGGGTGGCGACGGCGGAGCGGGAAGGCGAGCACACACTGAAACAGCTGACGCTTGAGAACCTGCGTCAGACGAAGAAGATCATCGGATGGAACATCGTGAACGGCATCGGGTTTTACCGGCTGAGCAGTGACCTCATCGTCCTTGCGACGCACCCGGTGAATACCTGGGACTGGGCGAATGATCCCGATGTTCGAGAGGTCTGCGCGGAGATCAAGTCTCTCCGCGACCGCTTCGGTCTCCGGATCTCGATGCACCCGGGCCAGTATTCGGTACTGAGCTCGCCGAACCCGGACATTGTCAAAAAGACACATGAGGACCTCGAGCATCACGCCACCCTTATGGAACTGACCGGGGCCGAGGACATGATCCTGCATCTCGGCGGGAAGTATGGCAACCCGGGAGCTGCACTCAAGCGGCTCATCGAGGAGACGGAACGGCTCCCGGACTGGATCCGCACCAAACTGCGGTACGAGAATGACGACCGGACATACAATTTAGCTGACGTCCTCTATGTATGCGAAGCGGCCGGCATCCCCGCCTGCTTCGACATCCACCACCACCGCTGCCATCCGGCGGACGAGCCCCTTGACGCGTTGCTTCCGCGTGTCTGGAAAACGTGGGAGCCGGTCGGCATCCCGAAAATCCACATCAGCTCCGGCCGTGACCGCCCTGACGACCGTCCGCACCACAACTATATTCTGCCCGAAGACCTCGACTGGCTGCTCGCCGAACTGGACGGGAAGGACGTAGACATCATGGTCGAGGCGAAAATGAAGGAGCAGGCGGCGCTCGAGGTGCTTGAGATGCTGAAGGAGCGGGGGATGCAGGTGGACGAGCCGTAGGAGTGAACGAAGGGACCATCGGTTTCGATGGTCCTTTTAGGTTGTCGAATTGCCTCCCTCAAAGTGGTGGAGGGATCTGTTGAACCGTATGATAGAAGGGAAGCGGGAGGGTTATATGTGAAGGGGGTATACAGATGAGTCGTGATGAGAGTTTTTACGACAAAGTCGGAAAGGTAAATGGTTGGGATTTTAGTGATTTGAAGGTTTTATCTGAGGGTGTTGAATGGGATTTTTATGAAGAGGTGAAAAGCAGATGTAACAATACGGGGGTGTTGTTGGACATCGGCACTGGCGGTGGTGAAAATTTGTTGCAGCTTTCAACTTCACTGCTTTTCACAATAGGAATTGACTTATCCAATGAAATGATTAAGAAAGCCGAAATGAACCTTAAGAATTCAACTGTGTCTAACGTCAGGTTCTTTCAAATGCGTGCTGACGAACTGCGATTCCCGGATGGTTTTTTTGATATCGTGACAAGCCGTCACGCTCCATTCTCCTCTAAAGAAGTATTTAGGATTTTAAAGACCAGTGGACGGTTTATGACACAGCAGGTGGGTGAATCAGATAAGTTGAATATCAAAAAAGCGTTTGGTCGAGGACAATCCATCAATGAAGAAGATGGAGCATTGAAGGAAAGATACATACGGGAACTGGATGAAGCAGGTTTTTCGCATGTTCAGGCATTTGAATATGATGCAACCGAGTACTATCAAAGATCCGAAGATCTTCTTTTTTTGCTGAAGCACACACCAATTGTTCCGGACTTCGGCCGGGATCAAAATGACAATAAAATCTTGAATGATTTTATTGAAGCGAACCGAACTGACAAGGGGATCCGGACAAATTCAAAACGGTTTTTAATCATCGGGGAAAAATGAAAAAACGACCTGCAATGGGTCGTTTTTTTGATGATTAGGATTAGAAGAAACCCATACAGTGGACTGTACGGGGCAAACGTCATCTGTTGCCAAAATCCCCGGAGAATTTCCTTACGACGGCTTGTACTTCATCCAACCGGTCCGGCTTGATGAGGCTGATCATCTTCGGGATGAACTCCTGGATCTCCTGCTGTGAGAACGTGCCCTCATCCTGCTTCCGGAAATTTTCCGTCAGAATGGCCTTTGCCTCATCTTCCTTGCCTTCCTGTACCCGCTCCAAGATGAAACTCATGAACTTTTCCTGGCCTTGCTTGTCCATGTCACTCGCCTCCAAAGAACAATTGATGTACTGCAATGATAACATTGACCGGAGTTGTACATCCAAGGGTAGCATTTAAGTTGGATGAAGTTCCCGTACCTATTCGGACCGCATACAATTGGGCAGGCAGGAATTTAAATGCTGAAATTGAATGATTACAATAAAGACCTCTCTATTACTAGATTTTCTTCCCATCTTCTTTAAGACAATAGAAGAATTATGTAATTACAAAAAAATAATTGAAATGTGGATTGGTATGATGAAAAATGTTTTTTTGTTAATTTTAACAGTAATTGGTGCTTTTATGGTAGTTATAACGAGCAATAAATTGGGAGAACAAGGTAATCGCGTTATGACTTTTATGGGGAGTATTATTTATTTGAGTGCGGTATTCAGTATTATATATTTAAGTAGAAAGAGGGATCAAAATTAGTAGCAACTTCTGTTCCTTCCCCTCTCCTATTTCCTTAATGAGAGAAAACTTAGAGTGGGACGAATAGAACAGAGGACAGGGGCTGCCTGTCCTCTTGTCTATTTTCTTCATCTGTTATGGGTTCCCCATTGGTGCGGCTTACTAGCCCAGTTGTATAGGAGTATTCCTAGGAGCAGCATGACTGAAGAAATGATTAAGATGGCAGGTTTTTGCCAAGGTGGACAGTCCCATCTGAAACTGCTGTCTTACAGTTACGAGGAAAAAGTAAAGGAGCGGAAAAATAAAGAGTGAACGCTGCCCCTTACTCAACTTTTTCACCTCCTACATAGATATCAGTGTTCAAGATGTCAGAGCTTAAAACTTATCCTCACTGGCCGGATCGTCCCGCTTAAATAAGCGAAATAGAAAAGTTAATAGAGTGAGGAGCGCAGTGATTCCGGTCGAAATAAGGATTCCGAGATCCCGGTAGTTCCAGTACACCCCGACCACTAGTACACCCAGCAAGACAGTGTCCAAAAATTTGAAGACTTTGTGGTCAAAGACGGTTTTGAGGTCTTTTCCAATCGTCTTGTTGATAATTTCCCGGATAATGCCGATGCCGAGCCACACAAAAATGGCATCCCACTCTGAAGGACGCTCAAACACCGAGACAATCGTAGCGACCGCTGACAGGTAAAACAGAAGCTCGAGAGTGATTTTCCATTGATTGGCGGTAATGATCATCGCTCATCTCCCCAGCAGACACACACCATCTGGCCGCTTTCCGCTTCAAAAGATTGCCCGCTCCAGTCACCGTACATGTTTTCCAGTTGGAAGCCGTGCTGCCGAAGGAGCCGCCGCAGTTCGAGCGGATACGTATAGCGGAGCAAGATGCCGTCCTGGCCGAGCGGGGTCCCGTCTTCGGCAAATCGCTCCGTCGTGCAATGAAGGATCTGCGTGACAGGTTCATATGTCTCGGTATGCTCCTCGCGAATCTGGCGCCCACCGGTGTCCACAATCTCTTCATACCGGTCAGGTTCGGCGAGTTCCGCGAACACGGGGTTCCGCGTATCGAAGATGAACCGTCCGCCCTGCTTGAGATGTCGCCGGACACTTTCTAGCAACCGGTCCTGGTCCTCATTCGTCAGGAAGTGCTGGAATGAGTTACCCGCCATGACAACGAGGGGAGCGGAAACGGGGAGGTCAAGCGCACGGCAATCCTGCTGGAGGAAGCGGACGGAGAGACCTTGTTGCGCAGCTTTTTCCCGCGCACGCGCGAGCATTCCCTCATGTAAGTCGACGCCGGTCACCTCATATCCGGCCTCTGCGAGCGGAAGGGTGATCCGTCCCGTGCCGCAGGCGAGATCGATGACCGCCGAGCCGGGGGCGGGCAACCAATCCTGAATCAGACGGAGGTCCGCATCGAACCCGCCATACCGCTCATCATAGCCGGCGGGGTCTTCGTATTTCTCCAGATTATCTGCGGTTCTCATACTGTTCCTCCTTTATTCCTCAGTCTAGTGCCTTCCTGAACACGTAACTGACCCGGTCATACTCCATCTTATCTTCATAGAAACGGTGTGCATCCTCCCGCTGGAGTCCCGAGGAGAGGGCGACGCTCGTGTAGCCGTTCTTCTTCGCCCAGCCGTGAACATAATCCAGCAGCTTTTGACCGTATCCGCCGGAGCGGCGGTTGTGATCGGTGACCAGGTCGCACACCCAGACAAATCTGCCGTAGTAAAGGGTAATCATCGGTTTAAAGCCAATCACTGAAATGATTTCGTTGCCGTCCTGAAGAGCCAACATCCTGTAGCTGTCCTTTTCCTGTGCTTCTTTAACAAGGTCAAGGTAGGTGGTTTCATCGAGATGTGTCCGCAATTGCTTCATGACAGGAAAAGCGGCCAGCAGGTCATCGGTTGACTCGAGTTCTTTAATGATTAATGTCTCCATGTCTGCATCCCCTTTGGTGTTGATTCATTTCGATTACGCGGTTTCCGCCTCAAAGTATCCGGCCTTCTTCCGGTCAAACACCGATATGGACAGGATACCGGCAAGCACGATTGCCAGCAGGGCAAAGCCGATTGTTGCCCCCTGCACGCTGAACCATTCCGCAAGCATACCGAGAAGAAGGGTGAAGAGAATCTGCAGGACGTTCTGGAAGATCGCTGCGAGGCTGCCTACTCGGCCCATGAGAGCAGTTGGCACATTCCGCTGATAAAACGTGTCGTAGCCCGCGTTGCTAAAGGCCATGAAGATGCCGAGCAGGATAAAGGCAATCATTGCGGTATAAAGTCCGGCTGAGCTATAGAATGCCGCATACGCCGCCATTGTCAGCACCGTCCCGAACCCAAGATAGGCCTGCAGGGACAGCTTTTTTGCAAATGCAGCGGAAAGCGATGCCCCGATGAGCGACCCGGCCCCCGCGGTGCTCACGAGCAGCCCGTATTTCTGGTCATCGAGTGCGAGGTCCTGCTTGATGAACGTCACTTCCTGGGAGTCCAGTGCGAATGCCAACATAAGAGCGGTCTGGAATATCAGATAAATGCGGAAGAAAAACGGCTCCGACCGGATAAAGCGTGCGACTTCACCAAAATCATCCCGGAGCATCCGCCATCCGAACCGCCCGGACGGGGCACCGGTTTCCTTGGGCACGGGCAGAAGCGCGATGGCCACGGCACAAAGGAAGAATGTGGCGCTGTTCAGGAAGACTGTCCATGTCGTGCCGACTGTCAGGATAAGCACGCCGGCAAGGGCCGGACCGATCAGGAACGCACCGGAATTCATCATCCCCATGAATGAATTAAACCGCTTGCGTTCATTGTCAGGGACCAGTTTCGTGATGACGAACGTTGAACTCGGACCGAAAAATGTCCCGGTCGCGTTGGTCAGAAAGACCAGCAGGTAGACAAGCCAAATCGACCCGGCGAACGGCATCATGCAGACGAGTACGCCCCGGATGACGTCGGAGGCGATCATGAGCCGCTTCTTGTCGGAGCGGTCAATCACCGATCCCGCGAACAGACTCATGACCACTCGAGCTGAAGGCCCGATGACATAAAGGAGTGCGACTGCGGCCGCCGAACCGGTCATATCAAACACGAGCAGATTCAGCGCGATCAGATAAATCCAGTTGCCGAACTGAGATACCCCGATGCCCCCGATCAGCAATCCGTACAGCGTACTCCGCCTCATCCGCATCCCTCCCAAGGGAAAACCTGTTAATTCCACTATACTGCAAAGAAAGGAGGAAATGGAGAGAATATTGTTGCGATTTGTGCACGGGGTTAATCAACGTGAACACTCACGAGCTGAATGTGTAATCTCAGGGCTCCAACGTGAACACTCGGTGGCGCAATGTGTAAACTCGATAGTTAGCCTGAAACGTGCTGCTGCCCGCTCGTGGTGTAGCACGTTTTCTTGTGGGGAGAAAAAAGTTTTTCGTTTTCCAATCATTATTTATTGATATTCGATATACATTTATCTATAATCGAGAAGAATCAATGGAAAGAGGTGCGCTTGATGAAGAGGGGATCCACGTTATTCCTGAAGCTCACTTTGGTGGTGATGGGCCTGCCGGTACTCGCTGTCGTCCTCCAGCTCGGCGTTGAAGTGTCGCTTGCCCTGATTCGCGGGGAGCCGCTGCCGTTTGTGGTATGGGGATTGTTTGCCGTATTGTCCGGATCATCAGTGCCTTATTTCACGGCACTGCGTGAAACGTGGCGTCTGTTAGTCCTGATCGACCGCAGAGAGGCATTCTCGGAGTTGGCCATCCGCGCGCTCAGGAACATCAGACGCTGTGCTGTCAGTGTCGCCGTCCTGTTTGCGCTGGGCCTTCCCGTATTCGCCGCCATTGCCCGGATGGAAGATGCCCCGGGCCTCTCCGTCATCGGCATGGCTGTCGTCGGTCTGTCAATTGTGATCGCTGTTTTTGCAGCGGTGCTCGGGCATCTTCTGAAACAGGCTATCTCCATCCGGGTGGAAAATGAATTCACGGTCTGAATGTAAGACCATCAACATGAAACGAGGTGTACGATATGAAAAAAGGTTCTACATTACTTTTGAAACTCGCCGTCATCGTGATGGGCATCCCGGTGCTCCTGATTGCGGTACTGATCCTTCCGAAGATTGTCCTGGAAGCAATGGGGTATATCGGCGAGGGGATGCAGCTGCCTTCGATCGTCCTCGGCCTGATGGCCATCATGTACATTTCGGCTATCCCGTTCTATATGGCCCTTTACCAGGCATTGAAGCTCCTGGGCTACATCGACCGCAACGAAGCGTTTTCGGATCTGTCGGTCGTGTCGCTGAAGAAAATTCGCAACTACGCCTTCACGATCAGCGGTCTTTATACGATTGCGCTGCCGTTCATCTTCATGATCGCCGAATGGGATGACGCCCCGGGTCTTGCCCTGATCGGCCTGGTCATCGTCAGCGCGTCACTCGTGATCGCCGTCTTCGCCGCGGTGCTCCAGCGGCTGCTGAAACAGGCAATCGACATCAAACAAGAAAACGAACTGACGGTCTGAGGAGGGGGAGACATATGCCAATCATCATCAATCTCGACGTCATGCTCGCCAAGCGAAAAATGAGCGTCACCGAGCTCTCCGAAAAAGTCGGCGTCACGATGGCCAACCTGTCCATCCTGAAAAACGGCAAGGCCAAGGCCGTCCGGTTCTCGACACTGGAAGCCATCTGCAAAGCGCTCGACTGCCAGCCGGGGGATATTTTGGAGTACCGGGAAGAGGAATAGCCTGCAGCAGGGTCGAAGGGGTACGTTCACGACACATTAAAACAGGAGCGTATCCACATGATCCCTTTCTTTGAATATAACTGGCAGGTAAGAGACGAATGGTTTGCCTGGTGCAGCCAGCTCCCTGAAGAAGAGCTGATCAGATTCAGGACCGGCGGGGTAGGAAGTTTCTTAAAGACGCTGTTTCATATCATTGACGTCGAGTACAGTTGGATCCGCGGAATTCAGGGCAAGGAAGATATCGTATTCGACTATGCAGGTTACGATTCACTTGAGAAAGTACAGTCCCTATCTGACCGATGCAGGAGTGAAGTTATTGAATTTCTGAAGGAAAATAGAGAGGGAAGAGCAACGGATGCGGTGCGTGTTCCGTGGGATGATGAAAAATTTACAGTGGGCGAGGTCCTGCATCACCTCATCGCACATGAGATCCATCACATTGGCCAGCTTTCGGTCTGGGCAAGGGAACTGGATCTAACCCCGGTCTCCGCGCATTATGCCGGACGAACACTGAAACCATTCGTATCTTATGAGTCATAAGAATTGGAATGCGCACAGCCCCTGGAGGCTGTGCGCATTTTTAAATCAATAGTGATCATCTCGGAAGAGTCCCGCTTCTTCTGCGGCTTCAATACTTCTTCTGGCAAACTCGGATGGACTCATCCCGACATTTTCCCAGTGCATATACATGAGGCGGGGCTCTTCGAACAGCCAGTGGTTATGGACGGCTGTCACGATAATCCCTCTTTTTTGTAAGGCTCTCATCATTGGGTTGATCTCTCTCTGGAGAATCACGGTCTCACCGAGGTTCAGACCATTCTCCTCAAAGGACAGCATAAACGGAAGGGCCAGTGGAGAGCGAGTGCGACGGCCCAGAATCGTAGCCCTAATATCGTCCCGAAGTCTCATGACCACACAAACGGGACGGTCCGTGACCACTTCTCCGCCTATAATGTCTGCAAGTCGTTGACACATTGACCTTGATCTTGACATATTGTTTCAACCTCCTTCTCTTTTTTCTGGGGTGGCGCTGGCCAACCCTATGCGTAGCTTATGTAGGATAAAAGTGAGTGAATAGGTCTATCACTTACGGGCTTTTATTAACCGGTTCTTCAGCATGAAAGAGTAATGGGTAATCTACCGGGGTCAATGTGTACTTCAGCGGCCGAGTGTGAACAACTCGCCCGTTATATAGCAAATCAGAAAAGGGACCATCCAGCCCACAGCCCCCCTCCTCCCGCGCATACGATACGGGAGAGAAGGGAGGTGGTCACATGAGCGGAGGTTCCAACTACGGCGGAGGTTCCAACTACGGCGGCGGATTCGCCTTGATCGTCGTCCTCTTCATCCTGCTGATCATCGTCGGGGTAGCGTACATCTACTAATGAATGAGGGCCGGCCGGCATAAACCCCCTGGACCATCCGCTACGGATGGTCCCTTTGGTATTGGTGAGATCGAATAACGAAACCGGTGACGCGAATGATGAAATCACTCGCCCGATTGACGAACTTGTAAGCTCGAATGGCGAAATTGAAGCCGGGAATGACGAGATTGCAAACCAGTATGACGAAACCGCGACCCGGGAATTAAGAAGGCTCTCCCGGCAGTTGATCCCGCCCGGATACCCTCGGAAACTCGATCACCTGCGGACCGGATGGCTGTTCGAAGAAGCTCATGAGCTCCACCGGCGTCTTCATGAGCCGGTAGCTCATTGTCACACGATCCCATTCCGCCCCGAACTTGATTTCGTATTCGTCCCGTAGCGCTCGCATCATGAATTCCAGGTAGGTCATGTCGTTCCGGTTTTCTCTCGAATACACCTTCTCCGGCGTGATGATCCGGATACCCCGGGCCATCATCAGGCCCATCATCGTGTCCCAGTCGAACTTGATGCCAAGGCCAAACGAGTGGATGTGCCGCGTGACGATCGCGTCAAACTCGCCCATGTCGGCCCACCGCAGCAGTTCCATCGCAGCTTCGTTCCGCTTGTAGCTGCTGGCCTCGTAAAACAAGTCATAATCGCAATGCCCCTCGACCACGCGGAGGAGGAGCTCTTCGTTGTCGTCGGAAGAAGCATGGAGCGGCGCACGCCCCCAGTAGGTGGAACGGACATATACGGCAGCCTTCCGGATCGGCGGCAGTTGGACAGTCATAAATGATCTCCTCCAATAGATTCTGAGATGAACCTAGTGTGGGAGATTCGGCAGGGGATTATACATGGATGAACGAGACCGTGTCACTGACTGCTTTAGTACATTTCGTGTGAAAATAATCGGAATATTGGTACAACACGTAGGTACACGCACCCCCGGACGGAACCTATACTATGACATAAGCTATTCGATTGATAGCGCTTACAAATAAGGAGGGAACGTATGAGACAACCCAATGTACTTCAGAAGCCCTTGGAACGTGAAGAGCTATTGCGCAGAGCGAAAGAACTCGGTGAGTTGGCGGAACAGCATTCCCTGCAGTCGGATAAAGACGGTAAACTGCCCGATGTTGTCATAGAGAAAATGAAAGAAGCAGAATTCCATCTGCTGATGCGGCCAAAAACCTATGGCGGCCAGGAAGTGGACTTCAAGACGTTCGGAGACATCATTCGGACAGTCGCCTACCACAGCGTGCCTGCCGCATGGATCACCTACTTCGCGATCATCCATGAAACATGGCCGGCATTTCTCCCGAAAGAGGGCCGGGACAAGCTCTTCGGCAGAGGGGAACTCATGGCGGACGTGTTCGCGCCGGTCGGGCAGGTCGAGGACGCGGATGACGGGGAAGGGTACATCGTCAGCGGAACGTGGAACTTCTGCAGCGGCGTGCTCTGGTGCGACTGGATTGCCCTCGGTGCCATCCACAAGATGCGGGACGGGGAACAGCCCGAACTGAGTTTGTTCATCGTTCACAAAGACGACTCGGAAATCATCGAGAACTGGGATACGCTCGGCCTCCGGGGAACCGGCAGCAACGCCGTCAAACTGGATAAAGCCTATGTGGCGCCGCACATGGTCTTCCCGATCAGCCGGGTTGTCCAGGGCGCGACCGCTCCGGACGGCAACTATGAGCCGGACTACCAGATCTTCAACGTCCCTTATCTCGCCTACTTCCTGTCCGGATTCGCGCAGGTGGCCATCGGCGGCCTGAACCGCCTGGTCGATGACTACATCGAGAAGACGAAAGGCCGCGTCCGGATTTACAACAATAAGAAAAACGAGAAAGACGGAAGCAGCGGCCAGCGGAACATCGGTGAGATCAAGATGGAATTCAATGCGCTCAAGAACATCGCGGACGAAATCCTCGAGAAGCTTCAGGGCTACCGGGAGGAGGGCACCCGTGTCCTCGAAGAGGAAGAGCGTGAACAGCTCTTCGCCATGCGTGGATATGTCGCGAAAAACTCCGCGGAACTGGCGACCCGCATTATTATCAACCTCGGCGGTAACGCGCTCTACAGGGAAGGCCAGTCCGAACGGTTTGTCCGCGACCTGATCGCCGTCGCCGCCCATCCGACCCACCTGTATGAAGATGCCATGGTCGGCTACGGCAAGACGATTCTCGGCTTTGACGGCCACCCGATGTGGTAATTCGCAACTTCAGCAACATCCTGATCAGAATCCAATCAACCAAAATAGGGGGAGTTCACATGAAGCGAGAAGAACCATTGTTTGATGTCGCGCAACTGGCGCACCTGGAGATCTACAGCCCGAAAATCGAGGAGTCCGTGGTGTTCTTCAGAGAGATTCTCGGGATGAGCGTGGCGGCGCGCGAAGGGAAGTCCGTCTACATGCGTGCCTACGAGGATCACTACCACAACACGCTGAAGATCACGGACCACCACGAAGCAGGCCTTGGCCACCTGTCCTTACGTGCGACTTCACCGAATGCGCTGGAGCGCCGGGTGAAGGAACTCGAAGAGAAGGGATATGGCATCGGCTGGATTGACGGGGACATCGGCCACGGGCCGGCCTACCAGTTCAAGTCGCCGGACGGCCACCTTATGGAGATCTTCTATGAAGTGGAATACTATGAAGCGCCTGAAGAAGAGAAGACAAAGCTCTTGAACCGTCCGCAGCGCCGCCCGAACATCGGCGTGCCGGTCCGCCGGCTGGACCACATCAACCTGCTGGCCAGCAACCCGCGCGAAACCGTTGAATTCCTGGAAGCGCTGCTCGGCTTCAAAGTCAACGAGCGGATCCTCGATGAAGACAATAACGACATCGCGGCATGGACGAGTGTCACAAACCTCGCACATGACATCGCGGTGATGGGGGATGCGCTCGGCGAAAAAGGCCGCCTCCACCACATCTGCTACTGGTACGGCTATCCGCAGTCGCTGACGGACGTCTCAGACCTGCTCATCGAACGCGGATTCGAGATCGAAGTGGGCCCTCTCAAGCACGGCGTCTCCCAAGCTTCCTGCCTCTACGTCTGTGAACCGGGCGGCAACCGGGTGGAACTGTTCGGCGATGCTGGCTATCTCATCTTCGACCCTGACTGGAAAACAGTCGAGTGGAAAGGCGAAGACCTCCAGAAAGCCATCATCTGGCACGGTGCGTCAGAGCTGCCTGCTGACTTCTTCCGCTATGGGACACCTGTACGCGAAGAGAAAGTGGCGGCCATGGCAGGACAGGCACCGATCGAGGAGGAAACGGAAGACATCCGCGCCTAAACGGTTTAAAAGAGGCACAATTCTAAGGAACGTGGACTAACCATAGCAACAAAAGCAGAAGGAGGATGTTCTCGTTGGTCAAAACTGATGAACTGAAAGCAACTGAAAAACGCATGAAGGTCAATGGCATCGAGACGAACTATCTCAAAGCGGGCTCGGGTACGGAAACGATGATTCTCATTCACGGCTCCGGCCCCGGGGTCTCCGCCTATGCCAACTGGCGGCTGGTCATCCCCCGCTTAAGCGAATCCCTGCATGTCTTCGCTCCTGACGTCGTCGGATTCGGCAAAACCGGTAAGCTGGAGAAGGACCAGTATTCCCTCGATAACTGGGTCAACCACCTGATCGGGTTTATCGAGGAAGTGGCAGACGGTCCCGTATATCTTGTCGGGAACTCATTCGGCGGGGCGATGGCGCTTCATATCGCCCACAGACGCCCGGACCTCGTCAAAAAACTGATCCTGATGGGCTCCGTGGGGGTGAAGCACAAGCTCTCCTACGGCCTCAGCAAAGTATGGGGATATGACCCGAGCATCGAAAATATGCGCCATCTGATCGAACTGTTCTCCTATGACGAGGCCGCGGCAAAGAACGAAGAACTCGTCCGGCTGCGCTATGAAGCGAGCATGGAGCCGGAAACAAAAGAAGCCTTCCACGCCATGTTCTATGAGAATCAGCAACAGCGGGTGGATGAGCTCGCACTCTCGGATGAGGACCTCAAGAACATCAAGACCGAGACTTTGCTGTTCCACGGGCTGAACGATCAGGTCATCCTGTTCGAAGACACCAGCTACAAACTCGTGCAACTGTTGCCTCACGCCGAACTCCACCTCTTCAACGAGTGCGGCCACTGGACGCAGATCGAGAAAACCGACCCGTTCATTAATCACATTCTGGCGTTTGTGAACGGTAAATAAGGAACAATAAAGACTGCAGACAAAGTGAGGGCTTCCTCCTTGTCTGCAGTCTTTTTTTCGGAAAAGATGGTGATTACAGTGACCCTGGCGTGATGCTCTTCCGTATTATTTACCGACTAAAACAAAAACATTTCGATCAGGGGCTTCCATTACGGCCACATGCCCTCCTAATGAGTTGGGGAATGGGGTGCGAATCCAATGAACTTCAGGATTTTCTTTTAATGCTTTATAGGTCTCCCTGACATCCTCAACGACAATTTCGGTTTCGGCAAAGTTTAAATCAGGGTTGTTTTTTAACACCAGCTCTGAATTACCATCAGGAAATGTCATCCCTACAAGACGCCATTGTTCTTGTTCATCTTGATAAGTTTCCCATGACTTGGTCAAGCCCAGTGATTGGTAGAAATCAATCGACTTCTCAATGTCCTCTGTATAGATGGCGATACACTCTATCTGTTTCCACACAACAAAATTGGCCTCCGTTTCAACTAGTCATTTCAGCCTCAGGTTAGGCCGGCAGAGGAGTGGGACTCTCTTGCTTAGGCCGGAGCCTTTGTTAAATCTCTTGTTGAACTTTGGCTTGCTCCGTATTTCTAAACTGGAGGTATTCTAAAATATTCCCGAAGGGATCACTGAAACTAATGTATTTCCCTGGAGGACAATCTGTGGGTTCTTCTACTATGAATGTTACATCTTTTTCTTTTAAGGCATTAACCGTTTCAAAAATGTTTTCTGTTTGCAAACCTAATACAACTCTCGAGGTTTTTATATTTTGATTATGGGTGGTCTGATCATTCTCTTCTAAAATGATGGGAATCTGTCCGTGTATCAGCGATGCAATTTTAGGGCCATACCGCCTGTTCACTTCAAAGCCTAAAGTATTGGTGTAGAAGTCAATTGCTTGGTTTAAATCTGGAACGTAGATACTGATCACACAAACCCTATTCACATTTTAGACCACCTTTGTTAGTTGATATTAAAATCATTCGATACCAACAATATAGAGTCCTCTTTTGGGGGAGATCAGCTCTTTGCAACATCTAAAGGAGACCAAACCTGCTTATAGTAAATAGGTAATCCTTCAGGAGAGGAGGGCCAGTTAGAGAATCCGTGAAAGAAGAACAGTATGACTTCTGTTGGCAGCTAATCTATAATTTTGATCCAAAGGGTTTTTAAAAGGAAAGCCGGTCTGAACTGTACCGGCTTTCAATATTCAGGGTGGAGGTGGCGTGATGGTGAAGAAATCCTATCTGATGGTCGGCTTCACAGGATTATTGCTGGCAATCGGTGGAGTCGGTGTTGCTCAACACTACAACAATCAGTCCGAACAGATTGCGATAGAACAGGGAAAACTTATGAATGCGGTCGTGCATGAGGTAGGAGCGGACGATTCAATCCGAGACGAAGATATCGAGGAATTTATCGTTCTTGAGTCCAAGGCAGGCACTCCTCCATTCAACTACGATATTGCGGTGAACCTTAAGGATGGAACGCAGATTCTCTACTCCTGGTCGGATAAAGAAAAAACAGGTGTGGAACGAATTAACTGAAACCGATCAACGAAAAAGAACCCGTATTTGGGTTCTTTTAAAATGCACTTCTTTTCAACGTCAGCACTTTTCTTGTTTTCCAACTCGTCACGATGAGTGACGCCTTCATGGCGCTGGCATAACCCCAAATCAAGGACTAGTAAGAGGATACCAGTAGAAGCAAAAAAGTCGGCAAAATAGCAGTCTTTTGTAGGACATAAATAAAATTTAGTCTCTTTCTTTCCTGAAAAACAGATACACATTAAACGCGCCAAACAGGAGGGTCAGGATGAATAAGGGTGCGTAGATATTTCTTGGGTCAACGGTGAAATAGGCAATGACCAGCCCGATTAGGTAGACTAAATAGCCAATGTTAAAAAGTCTCTTCTTTTGATCAGACAACATCATTCCCCCTTAAAAGTTGGAGAAGCCTATGCCTGATGAGATCATGATTTCTTTTCGTATTCATGTTTCCTCCACATATAATATTCGTAGAAAAACTGAATCAACGGGAGGGTAAGGAGGAAAAGTCCAAAGTGTGTACTGGGTTCCTCTCTCCATTCGAAAAAATAATAAGCCGCAATCATGAACAGAATGAAGATCGGAAGGAGGGTCAGGGTTCGGATCATTTTCCTTCTGTAGGTTAATTTCGCATAAAAGAACTCTGGGCCTTGATCCACTTTTTCCGATCCTCTAAATATATATGCCATCATGGCCGATACGAGAAACACGGCGACTAAGTTGATCACCAAGAACGTGACACTCACGATTCCCCTCCTCCTTCCGCTTCCAACCGCCTGTTAATCGTAACATATTTATCCATGTTCCAATCCAGTTTTATGGGAATTCAAATTAAAATTGTTTGAATTGTGGTAAAATTTGTTTGGGGGGCGATGTCTTGAAGAAGGAGTACAAAATTTTCTATTGGGAGCTGGATGCGAGAGGGAAGTTTATCCGCTCTCTTTGGGGCCACCCTTTAGCTTTGGCGTTTCTGTACTGGGCGATTTCGCTTCCGTCAGAGCGACCTATCTTTGACACTGTGTTTATGAAAGTGTGGCTGCCACTCATAGCCACTCTGGTCGTTCTTGTTGATTTAGTGTATTTGTACAGAAAGTGGAAAAAAGAAGAGGAATCTAAACAATAAAATCTCGGGATTCCAGCGTCTTATTTTTCTTTTTCAGTGTGTCGCTGTCTACGATTTCTATGATTCCTACACACAGCGTGATGCCACGTCATCAAGCAATACAGCACAATGAAAAAATACATTAAAGACTACTAAAACTAGCTATACATCACAAAACTATATTTTCGAAAGTAGGGAAGAAAAATGATTGAATTAAGAAAGATTACCCATGATAATTTTGAGGCAGTGTTGAAGTTAAGCATAACAGACGAGCAGAAAGGAAATGTGGATTCCAGCATATATTGTTTGGCTAAAGCCTATGTAAAGATACTCAACGACGAAAAACCTCCTATGATCTTCGCTATATGCAACAATGATGAAGTCATAGGATATGTCGATATTGGATTTTACGAACTGGTGGAAGGTTCACTTTTACGTGAAAAATATGGAGATAAATCTACTTATGGACTTAATCGATTTATGATTGATAAAAAGCATCAAGGCAAAGGATTTGGCAAACAAGCAATGATGAAAGTAATTGATTACATAAAGTCGTTTCCACAAGGAAAAGCTGATGCAGTTGCTACATCATATTGGATGGTAAACGAAGCCGTCCGAAAGTTGTTTGCGTCTGTCGGTTTCGTTGAAACAGGAGCGATATGGGACGGACAAACAGGGGGTAATTGGAATGCAGAAAGAAAAGATATAGAGTATGCAGAAGTAGGTGCCAGACTTGGATTATAAAGCTAAGATGAAAATCTAACAACGTTCTATTTGTTGAACTTATCCAAAGCGACAAGGAGGTACAATCCAATGGTGAAGAAATAATAATAGAGAAAGTCTGACAATGTACATGTAGATTTTCTCTTCCATGAAATGAGTAAAATCAGAGAGGAAATTCAACATGTTAAATAGATATAGTGATGCCATTTATTATTTACCTCATGAAGATGATCGGGAACGGCCAACACTAGGATTGGTATGTGGTAACCGGTGTAGTCTGGTAATCGATTCTGGGAATTCTCCTCAGCATGCCCAGGACTTTTTATTGGAAGTTGAGAACTTAAATGTCCCGCCTGTTAAATATGTGGTCATTACTCATGCACATTGGGATCATATCCTGGGAATAAATGAATTTGTTGATGCAACGGTCATCGTGAATCATCAAACAAACGACATCATTAAAGAGTGGCAACGTTTTTCCTTTGACGATCGTTCACTACAGAAGTATGTGAATGCCCATCAGATGAGTCCTATGTGCATGAAGATCATACAAACTGAAGTGCCGAACAGGGAAAGTTTTCAGTTGAAATCTCCAGACGTCATCTTTGAACGCACCTTAACGATTGATCTGGGGGATAAGGTTTGCATCCTGGATAGGATGAATAGTACGCATACAGATGACTCCACAATCATTTATATCCCCGATGAAAAGGTTGTGTTTTTGGGTGATGGTGCTTATGGAACCACTACGGATTCCTTATTTCACTACAACCAATCCATGCTAATGCTCATGATTAAAGACATTCAAAAATATGATGCGGAAGCGTTCCTGCTTGGCCATGAATCTATATGCGATTTAAAGGAAATGAATATCTATTGGGAAGAGTTAACAACAGCAAGCGAAGTTGTAACGTCCACTTCACTGAAAGATTCGTTAGAGTCCTTTAAGGCAAAACACAATAGGGAGCCTAACGATCATGAACGATTTTTTATAAAAGCTTTCATAAACGACCAAATGATCCAATCATTATAAACTTGATAAGACATCCAGGTAGCCATCTCATTAAAAGTACAAATGGGGTGGCTTTTAATGCGCTTATGATCTCTTTACAAACTGATAATGGGGGTGAAGAAAATGAAAAGCTCTATTTTAAACGGTTATGAAGTCTCTCTGGCAACCAGTAGAAAATCAGACCAAATCATAGGTCTATTGAAAGATGTTGCGAAATGGCTTCAGGAACAGAAGGTTGACCAATGGGGGTTCCTGGCTGGCGGAGGGGAAGACGAAGAAATCAGACAAGCGATCCAGAGAAAAGAAACCTTCATCGTCAGAAGGGATCGAGAGGTTGTGGGTACCTTTACATTGTGTCAAGAACAAAGTTGGTGGGATCAACATACTTGGGGAAAGTTAAATGATGAAGCCATCTACCTTCATCGATTAGCCTTAAAACGTTCTGAAATCGGTTCTGGCTTGGGTAAGGTTGTTCTCAAATGGTTGGAAACTGATCTGAAGAATCAGGGGAAACGCATCCTAAGATTGGATTGTGTAGGAGAGAACTTAAAATTAAACGATTTTTATCTATCCAATGGTTTTCATAAAGTGGGTGAGAATGACGGACATTCTTTGTATCAAAAGGACTTATAAAGATGTAGACCGTACAAATGAAAAAACTGTAGACAGGGAGGGAAGACCTCGCCTTGTCTACAATTTAAAAGTTATGATTCGTGCGCACGATCAGGCTTCATTAACTTGACGCCATTGGAAATGATCCCGATCAATCCGGTTACTACAAATAAACAAGCCACGAATAATGTTGTTGCTGAAAGCGATTCAGTGAGCAAACGAAGCATTCCTGCAAAAGTAATCAGCAAGCTGCCGATGAAGGCAATCCCTGTTTTAGTCAACACTCTGACCCCTCTTTCCCCCAAATTCTAAAGTAATGTTAACACAATCGTTGTTGGACGTTAACTCAAAGTAGTACATAAAATTGAAATAGGAAACTTAAGAGCAAGTCCGAACGTCCGGATTTCCAGGGTGTCTTCCAGCATATGGAGGCGTATATATTAAAAAATGGGGATGTAGCCATGTGGATCATAGTAGGGGTTGTTGCGATAGCCGCAACGTTTACAAATCTTTATCTGTATCAAGCAGGTAAAGACTATAAGCTTGCCATGGCGGCGGGATTATCGTTCACGGCATTAACGCTATGTGCAGAATACAGCCTGGTATCCGAATGGGTAAACGCAGAAGATTGGGCAGCTCTGATGGATGTCGTGCCTGGTATGGAAAGGGCATTATGGGTACTGACCATCGTTTCGATCTTGCTGAATATCGCACCGGTTCTTTTGGAGCTAAAAGGCAAGAGATAATGGGGGTGTTGGTATGAAGAAAGATATTAAGATTGGCTATCGGGAACTGGATGCCAAGGGAAAGTTCATTCGTACGATTTGGGGTGGCGCTTTAGCTCTAGCATTTCTTTACTGGGTTGTTGCCGCTGCGGAAGCCCATCGAGATTTCGATAATGTATTTCTCAGAGTGTGGTTTCCACTCATAGCCACTCTACTTGTTATTGGTGACATGGTTCATTCATATAGAAAGTGGAAAAAAGAAGAGAAATCTAAACAATAAGATCCTGGAGTCCGGGGCGAAGGGGGAACTGCAATGAGGAAATACTTGGGTATCTTATCTATAGCCATTTTGGTTGTTACTTTTATCATTTTACAATCGCTTGTCGGGAAAGATATCGGGGCCTCATGGGTCTTTATTATTTTGATTGGATACTCGGCAGCGGTTCTGGCTTCTTGGTATAGCGAAAGAGGTTTTTGGCGGAAAGTATCAGCCGCTATCTTGATTGTGCTTCCGGCAGGATATTTAATCATTCTTGCGATGTTTATGCTCGGAATGAATGGTTTTTAATCTCACTCAATTTTGCAGGGGATATTGGTGAATCTCTTCTTTGCAGCAGACTTGTTCCCGTAGCCAAAAGCCTGCCGACCCTCGTGATCGGCAGGCTTTCATATTTCAGATTTTTCCTTTCGCTTTCAGCACGTTCAGCGCCATGTAGACGGAAAACAGCCGTTTGGTGTCGTCGAGTTCCACATCAAGCAGTTCGCTGATTTTGCCGAGACGATAGCGCAGGCCGCTGATCGACATGGAGATGGCTTTGGCGGTGGCATTGATGTTCATGCCGTTTTCGATATAGTCGCGGAGCGTGGTGATCAGCTCCAGGCTTTTGTCTTCCTCCAGCAGCGTGCCGAGCTGGTTGTCGACGAATCGATCCAGTGTCTTTTCGTTGGAGATCTGGAAGAGGATGCTTTCCACCCCCAGTTCCTCGTAGTACAAGATCCACTTGTCGTCGCTTTTCGCATTCAAAGCCGTCAGTGTCTCGCTGTACAGGACAGGGAGCTCCTCGAGGCTGTCCGCCACGGAGCTTGCGCCGACGTAAAAGCTCTCGCCCTTGAACCGCTTTTCGCAGTGTTTCAGCAGTTTGTTGATGAAGGTCGTCCGGTCGGCAAAGCAGTTCAGGCAGCTGGAGTAGTCAATGACAATGAGGATGTTCCCGGAGCGGTGGGAGACGATGGCAGTAATGCCCCGCTCCTTGAGGAACAGGTTCAGGTGGCGGAGGAGCTTTTCGCTGATTTCCACTTCCGTTCTCAAGTCGGTTTCGTCGATGTTCCGTTCGAGCGTCAGCATCCAGTAGTCCGACTCCAGGTCCAGCTCCAGGTAACGCGCAACCTGATACAGCTCCTCCTTGTCCATCTTTTCATCCAGGATATCGTTCAGAAAGCTCCGCCTGATGTTCTGTTCCGTCTGCAGCTTGATGTTCTCGTTCATCAGGATGATGGAGGAGGTGAGTGACGCCTGGTCGATGATCATGCGCTCCAGTTCAGTGGGCTCCTCGCCGTTTTGGTAGACGAACGAGCAGAACCCCTTGATCTCGTTTTCAAAGAGGATGGGGGTCCTGAGAATTCCCCTGCCGTGGGAAAGCTGCGTGAAGCAGGTTGTGTCCGTACCGAGCGCCTTCAGGTCCAGGTTGAGTTCGATGTCACCGGAGCGGGAAATGACCCGGTGCTTTTCGTCCTCGATGAATGTCGGCAGCCCGGTCGTCCCGTAAAGCAGTTCCGTGATCTTATGGAGTTCCTGCTTGGACAGAAGCTCCTTGATCAGCTGTTTGTGGATATCATTGGCCTTCGTCAGGTAGTCCCGTTCCGTTTTCAGCTTGGCCGTGACCTCGTCCAGTTCCTTGATCATGCTTGAAGATTGGTAATAACGGTATTCGTTCCGGTCCTCTTCATCCCATTTCTCGACGGGCATGCAGACGATCTCGCAGCGCTCGTGTCCCATCGCCTCGCACTTCGTTTCTTTCACGAGAATCGGTTTCTGCAGGGCGGTGGACAGGTAGCCGCTCGCGTATCCGCACAGCGTGTGGCATACGGGCTCATCGCTCAGTTGCTTCGTCTGCTTGTATTCATCCGCCTCGTACGACTTGGACCAGAGCGCCTTTACGTACTCAACATGGCCGGCTTCATCGAACCGGATGTCGTCCACGATGACCTCATCCAGATAACCGTGGATGACGTGGAACTTGGGGCCGGCTTCGACGAGTTCCGTTTCGTCCTTCCACTCGAAGTTCCTGACCTTTTCGCCCTCGCTCACACCCGTGTGCCAGCCGTACCGGATAAACACGCCTTTTGCCCGATCTTCCCCGATGCTTGCGACCAGTTCCCGCTTCAGGGCGGACAGCGCCGTCACGGGAATGCTGATCAGCCTGTCATGGAAAATCTTCATCGTCTGATCCGTGGGTAGCTCAAACACATCACGAAGTCTCGCTTTGTTCGCCATCATTTTCAATCGATCCACTCCTTTGATCTGAACGCTCTGACTGGCAACTTTCGAAGGAATTCGTGTGTTTCATACGAAATATCCGTCCGAATTGGTACTTATCATAGGTAACCGACGACGTTCTAAAGTGGTAGGGTATATGTAATCTATTCAGAGTCCTTAATCTATCGGAGTATTTGGTAGCGGTTACATGATTATAGTCCGGGGAATATTTTTTTACAATCGGTTGTCTGTATATTTAAAATGTTGAGTATTTAGTCTTATAGGTTCTGACCAACTCAAGGAGGGGATCGTCATGGATGATCGTCAGTTCAGAAATGCAATGGGGAAATTCGCCACTGGAGTCAATGTGATTGCGACGGAGACGGATGGGGAAGCGTTCGGCATGACCGCCAACGCGTTCATGTCCGTGTCACTCGATCCAAAGCTGATCGTGATTTCGATCGGCCATCAGGCCAAAATGCTGGAGCGGATCCGCCAAAGCGGAAAGTTCTCGGTGAACGTCCTTTCCTGTGAACAGCAGGAGGTGTCCATGATCTTCGCCGGCCAGAAAACGACCGAAGAGAAGTTCGAATTCGAGCGACTCGGGGACACGCCGGTCGTGAAGGACGCGCTTTGCCAGCTGTCGTGCGAAGTCTACAACGAGCACACAGAAGGGGACCATGTGCTCTTTATCGGCAAAGTGAATGACATGACGCTGGTGGACGGGGATCCGCTCATCTTCAACTGCGGCAAGTACCGCCGACTGGAAGAATTCGCAGAAGCCGTCCAGTAAGGAAGGGGTGAGTGGTATGGAAATCATCGTCCTGAACGATGGCAATCTCGCGGACTGGCAGGAAAAAGCCAGACGAAACGTTATCGCGCTCGGCTTTTTCGACGGCGTGCACAAAGGGCATCAGAAAGTCATCGAAACGGCGAGGCGTGAGGCGGAGCGGGCGGGCGTTCCGCTGGATGTGATGAGCTTCTTTCCTCATCCGAAGACGGTGCTGTCCGGCGGCAAGGTCAAGGTGGACTACCTGATTCCGCTGGAGGAAAAGGCTAGGCTGCTGGAAGAGATGGGCGTCGACCGGTTTTATATTGTCACGTTCACAAAAGCCTTTGCATCGCTGAGCCCTGAGGCTTATGTGGAACAGTACCTCCTGACGTTCGGCACGGACCACGCAGTCGCCGGCTATGACTTTTCCTACGGCTTCAAGGGAGAAGGAACGATTGACCGCCTGCATGCAGATTCGGGCGGCCGGATCGGAGTGTCCAAGGTGGAGGAAGTCCAGTACCGCCGCGAGAAGATCAGCTCGACCCGCATCCGTGCAGCGATCCTGGGCGGACGGATTGCAGAAGTGAAGCAACTGCTCGGCAGATGCTACACGACCCGCGCCGAAGTATCAGGAGACTGCCTGTCTCTCAAGGAGTATTACATGCTGCCCCAGAGCGGCATCTATAACGTCCGGATCGGCACGGGGAGCGCGTGGCACGACTCCCAGATCTATGTGGACAGTGAAGAGCAGACCATCTCATTCATGAAGCAGTGCTTGCTGAAACAGATCGACCAACAGGAAATCGCCATCGAGTGGGAGAGTCGGGTGGCCACCCATTCCCTCTATGAACCGGTGGCGCAATAGCCCGGAGACCGGTTCAAGGCCACCTTCGGAAAGCTCGGCGAAGTCGAAGTCTCGTTTTACTGAGAAGTCTAGAAGTGAATAGTGCGTAAAAGAAAAGCCTTCGGATGCCGAAGGCTTTTCGTAGTTTCATCCTCCGGCCATGTTGTATAAAATGGGAAGAGGCTTTACAAGGAGGACAACATGGAAACAGATTTAATTCTCATTATCAAAATGATTGTGATCGGGCTCGTCCAGGGCTTTACCGAACCGATTCCGGTATCGTCCAGCGGGCATGTCATGGTGGCAAGCGAACTGCTCGGGCTGGGGGAACAGGGATTCACATTTGCGATCCTGACCAATACCGCATCGCTGCTTGCAATCCTGTTTATCTACCGGCAGGACATAGTTCGGCTTGCGGTCAACTCATTGCAGTATCTGAAGACGAAAAATGACCGATACAAGAGTGACTTCCGCTTTGTCTGCTTTATCGTCATCGGGACGATTCCGGCAGGGACCCTCGGCTTTTTGCTGAGCGACTATATCGCGGAAAACGTCAGCATGACGACAATCGCCATCATGCTGTTCATTACGGGGATCGCCCTGTGGCTGATCCGCAATATGAAAGGGACCAAAGGCGAAAGCGACCTCACAGTAAAGGACGCAATCGCGGTCGGCTTCGGTCAGGCCGTGGCACTGACACCGGGAATCAGCCGTTCGGGTGCGACAATCATCACCTCGATCGCCGTCGGCATGAAGCAGGAAACCGCACTCCGGTTCTCGTTCATGCTCTACATCCCCGTGAGTCTCGGTGGCCTCGTACTGGGCGTAGGTGATTTTATGGATGAACCGAACAAAGCGGACCTGATGATCCCTTACCTTGCCGCATTTGTCGCCACCCTGTTCATGACCTACTTTGCACTGAAGTGGTTCATGGGCGTCATGAAAAGCGGGAAGCTCGTGTACTTTACATACTATTGCTTCATCGCCGGGATTCTGCTGCTGATCTTTTTCTGATAGAAACTAAAAAAGGAAGTCTCTTCGAGCGGCCTGATTGTCAGGCGTTTCGGAGGGACTTCCTTTTCTTTGGATTATTTCTTCTCCATCACCGCAAAGTAGTTGTCTTCAAAGTCGGAAAAGTTAAAGACTCTGCCCGATGGCATCTCGACGATTTCCCCGACGGTCGTTTTCTCCTTCAGATCACGGTGCAGTTGATCGAAATTGTCCGTAAAGAACATGAGGGAAGGTGTGCCCAAGTTCAAGCCGGGTGACATTTTTGCAACGAACTCCTTGTCGTGAAGGATGATGCTCGTTTCCGCGTCTTTGGTTGGCGCGATTTCAATCCATCGCACCCCCTGCTGAATGTTCTCCTCCGCGATCACGGCAAACCCCAATTGCTCCGTCCAGAATTTCACGGACTCGTCCTGGTCATTGACATACAGCATGATCTGGCCGACTTTACTGATCATTGATCGTTCACCCCTTAATAGGAAGACTGTGGATGAAATTCTGGATAGGAAAGCAGAATTCCTTCTTATTTAAAATTGCTCACATCGAAAGGGCATCATCCATCCGAAGTCGAACATAAACCCATGTAAGAAGTGGGGACTGGTCCGAGGAGGGACAGCATTGAGTATTCAGTTCGAAGTGCAGCGGGAAGTCCGTGTGCCGAAGGAGCGGCTGTATGCCGCGCTGCTGGACCTGGAGGCCGCGGAACATTGGATGCAGGGACTCGTCCGGATGGAGCGTCAGGACACGGGCCCGATGCAGGAAGGCAGCAGCTGGATTGAGACGAGGAAGATGTACGGAAGAGAGGCGTCTGAACATTTCGAGGTCGTGGAACTCAAAGCGCCTGAGAAGATCAGGCTCCGCGTAGACGGAACAAAAGGCGCATCGGATAAGGGGGAATACCGCTTCACGTACACCGTTGAGGAATCCGGCGATGCCTCCACTGTCACATTAAACGGCGAGATCCGGGGACTTACCGGCCTCACGAAGCTGTTCGTCAGGATGATGGTCTCGACCTTCGGCAAGGCCTGTGCCAAAGACCTGGACTCACTGAAGGAACACTTGGAATCCAAACAGGACTAGGAAGGGGAATGAAAAATGGGCAGACCGATTCACTTTGAAATCCACGTTGACGACATGGTGCGGGCTAAGACGTTTTACGGAGAGGTATTTGGATGGACGTTCGAGGACTGGAGCGAATACGCCGGCATGCCGTACTTCGGTGCCGTGACCGGGGACAAGGACGAAATGGGCATCAACGGCGCACTCATGCAGCGCCAAGGACCGCCGCCGTCTGCTGGCCAGCCCCTCAACGGATTCGCCTGCACGCTCGGCATCGAGGACTACGACTCCACGGAAGAGAAGATTCTCGCAAACGGCGGCACCGTCGCCCTCGCAAAACACGCCCTCCCCGGAATGGCCTGGCAGGGCTACTACACCGACCCGGAAGGCAACCTCTTCGGGATTCATCAGACGGATGAGAATGCGAAATAACAACCGTTATCAAACCGCCGGAGAGCTTCGGCGGTTTTTCTTATTCCGGTTTAAGCCAATCTTCTCCACAGATCAGATGTTTAACAAAAGTTTATACCCAGTTAACAATCTATCAACACAGCTTACCTACACTAGAGCGAGAAGAAATGCCAAATCATGGAGGGTAGGTGAAATGGGTACCAAGCCTGTCTAACACTACATACATAGGAAAGAGGGATTGATCATGAAGTGGAAATCGCTGGCCGGCATTATCGCCATTGCCTGTGCATTCGTATTGATGACGACAAGTTTCATCAACCCTTCGGTCGAGGGGAAGACGAACGAGAACAAGAAACTGCAGTTCAACGCTGACGGCAACTATAAGATTGTTCAGTTCAACGATATTCAGGATGACGAGGAGATCGATCCCCGGACAATCGAACTGATGGAAACGGTGCTGGATGCGGAAGAGCCGGATCTGGCCATCCTGAACGGGGACATGATGAATGCGGACATCGACACGGAAGAAGAGGTCAAGCAGGCCATTGAAAACATGGCGAGACCGATGGAAGACCGCGGTGTCCACTGGGCCGTAACATTCGGCAACCACGATGAAGACCACACGCCGAAGACCGGCATGACCGAAGCGGATATGCTGGATGTCTACATGTCGTATGAACACAACGTAAACAAGCCGGGCCCTAACGATGTCACTGGAACCGGCAACGCATCGATCGAAATCAAGAACGCCAAGAACACGGAGACGGCATTCAACGTCTGGCTGTTCGACAGCGGCCGCTATGCACCGGAACAGATCGAAGAACAGGACTTCAAAGGCTACCAGACATGGGACTGGCTCCGCCACGACCAGGTTCAGTGGTACTACAAGACTTCAGAAAAGCTGGAGCAGACAACCGGACACAAAGTTCCGTCACTCGCATTCATGCATATTCCGCTTCCGGAGTTTGAGTATATGTGGTATGCCAGCCCATCCGATCGGACAGATGAAAGCAATCAGAAAGCAGTGGAGAAACACAACCTCGTCGGTGAGAAGAACGAATGCGTCTGCACCGGACCATTCAACAGCGGCATGTTCGCCGCCATGCTGGAGCGCGGCGACGTACAAGGCGTCTTCTCCGGCCATGACCACATCAACACCTACGTCGGCGACTACTACGGCATCAAACTCGGCTATGCAGGAAGCGCCGGATTTGGCTCTTACGGCCTCGGCGGCGAGGAAAACGACCGCCTCCGTGGCGCACGCGTCTTCCACCTCGATGAAAACGCAGAAGGGGTCCTGGTCGACACTAATATGGTCTTCGCAAGGGACTTTGGAATTCAATGATCTGACTTTCAACTGAATAGGACTATGAAAAAACCGCCAAAACCCGGCGGTTTTTTAAATGGTTGGAGATAAGTGGGATTAACCATCAAAAGCTATAAATATTTAATGTCTAGATTTAATGATATACAATTAAGGTACCAATATTCTAAAAGAAGGAGGACTTTAACAATGGCTATACAAAATTATGCTTTTAAATCAATAGGATCTTTTTTGCAGGATAATACATATTATATACCGGATTACCAAAGAGAATATTCTTGGGAAGAATCTCAAGTTGAAGACTTTTGGAATGATCTCAAGACACTTAGAGAGTACAACGAAGAGGAGCATTTCTTTGGTCAGATTGTTGTTCAGGATGAAAAAGAAGAAAAAACAAGCAAGAAGTTTATTATTGACGGGCAACAAAGGAGCATTACTTCAGTTATCTTTTTAAGTGCACTTAGTGAGGTGTGTAACAGCCTTGACGAGCAAGGGTGTTTTGAAGCTCAGGAAATAGTTGAAGACATTAAAATCAAGTATATCGGCCGTTGGAGTCCGAATAACGACAGGCTGCAACTAAGAATTGCTAATAGTGATAATGAGTTCTTTAGAGCATTCGTACAAACGAGAAGTACTGTTGCGCCTGATGTACAACCTTTGACCAAAGCACAAAAAAGAATTGAAAAGTCATACAAATATCTGTTGAACCAATTGAATAGCGAAATTGAAGGACTAAACCCTGATGAAAGTTTCTTAATCATTAACGAATATTATAAGAGTTTCATAAATGGATTTAAGGTTATGTATGTGGAAACAACATCACTTGAAGAGGCTTTTATAATTTTTGAATCGCTAAACGCACGAGGAAGAGGCCTAGAGACATCTGATCTCTTAAAGAACCATCTTTTTAAAGTATCCAAAGCTCAAATAGATACTGTGAAGAGAAAATGGGAGTCCATGGTTAATAACTTAGATGGGAACGATGCAACGAGATTTATTCGTTACTATTGGAATTCAAGAGAAGAATTCGTGCGTACCCAAAACTTATACAAACGTATGAAGAATCAAATCAACAGCCCGGGAGAAAGTTTAAAAATCGTAACCCACTTGGACAAACTTGCACCAGTTTACAATTCTATAAGCCAAAAAGACGGCGTAACTGTGTTTAATAGTGAAAAACTAAATGAGACTATAAAGAATTTGAAGGTGTTTGGTGCTAGCTCGTACTATCCTATTGTATTAGCGATGTATAACAAGGATTGGGATGAGGAACATATGTTGAAAGTTCTTGGCCAAATTGAAATCCTTATCTTTAGAAATATCATCATCGCCAGCAACGTTGCAAATAAGTATGAAGTACTGTTTGCCGGTTGGGCAAGAGGAATAGCAAATGATGAATTAGGAGTCACAGACATTGTTAATAGGATTAACAAAGAGAAGATATCTGATGAAGAATTTTCTTCTTACATGGAACGGCTAGTAATCAAAAACAAACCAATTATACGTTATATCTTCTCTAAAATTAATTCCTTATATTCGAGTGGTGAGACCATTATTTCCACCTCGGAAAATGTGCATATTGAGCATATCATGCCAGTTAATCTGAGTGATGAGTGGTCTATTGAAGAAGAAACTCACCAAGAAAATCTATGGAAATTAGGGAACCTGACTTTATTGGGCAAAGAATATAACAAGAAAATACAAAACAAAGGGTTTAGCACGAAGAAACAAATGTACAAAGATAGCGAGATATCTATCACAAGGCAATTGTTGAACTATGAGGACTGGGATGTTTCCACAATTGAACAAAGGCAATCTGGATTAAGAGAAGATGCAATGAGGATCTGGTAATAAAGTTAGAAGGAAGGTGTCATTCCAAAAAACCGCTGGGAACCCCGGCGGTTTTTTCTTTGCTAAACCGCGATACATGAGCACATCCCGCCCCCTGAACTGGAAAACATTTATAATAGAAAGAGACAAAGCAGTTCAAAGAGGAGGACAATGAACCATGCCCATCCACAACAAACTCGTACGTGACCGGATTCCGGAAATCATCAAACTTGCAGGTAAGGAACCAAAGACTAGAATTCTGAACGATGATGAATACATGCAAGAACTCAGGAAAAAAATCGGTGAAGAATACGAGGAATATCTAGCGGCTGAAAACGCCGTCGCAGCTGTCGAAGAACTCGCCGACATGCTCGAGCTCATCTACGCAACTGCCGCCGCACACGGCGCCACACCGCACCAACTGGACATGATCCGTGAGGAAAAAGCCAAAAAGCGGGGCGCGTTTGATGAGAAGGTTTATCTGAATGAGGTAGTGGATGACTAAGCTGCAACTCATCACGTCCGAGCTTATCCGGCATCTTGAAAAACTGTCGGGTGATGCAAGGGAGATCCACTGGATGACCGCCTTCACGATGAAGTCGGGCGTTCAGAAGGTGCTGCCGTTATTGAGGGCATCTCTGGAGAGAGGCACTTCGATCAAGCTGCTGACGGGGGACTATCTGTATATCACTCAACCAGATGCATTGGAACTGTTGCTTAAAGAACTTCCAGAAGCCGAAATCAGGATATGGAAGAGCGGCGGGGCAAGCTTTCACCCAAAGGCCTACCTGTTTCGCGGCAGAGAGGAAAACCATCATCTCATCGTCGGCTCATCGAATCTGTCGAAGTCCGCGCTGACTTCAGGAGTCGAGTGGAATCTGCTTGCTCCGTCACTAGCAGATGACCAGGCGTTCGAAGAGGCGGAAGATCAGTTCATGAAGCTGTTTTATGATGAATCTACCGTCCCGCTAAATTTAGAAACCCTTGCTGAGTACAAGGAGAATCACCGGGAAGCCAATCTTCAGCGGCCATTCAGCGCAGCCTGGTCAGCGGAAGAAGAGACCGAGATGATGCTCGGGCCGGGGGAATCGCAGGAAATCGCAGAAACTGGTGTTGGCTATGAAACAAAGCCAGCCTCAGCCGAACCACTGCAGCCCCGTCCTGCTCAGCAGATGGCATTGGACGCACTTGAAGCAACGATAGAAGAGGAATACGATCGGGCGATGGTCGTGCTCGCAACCGGGCTTGGCAAGACGTACCTTGCGGCCTTTTTTGCACGGAAGTTCAAGAGGGTTCTCTTTATCGCACACCGCGAAGAAATTCTCCGGCAGGCACAACGATCCTTTCTGCATGTTCATCCGGAAAAGACCACCGGTTTCTTTAATGCTGCTGAAAAAGAAACGGAAACTGACTTTGTCTTTGCTTCCGTCTACACACTCGGCAGCCTCCATAACATGGAGCGGTTCAACCCGGATGACTTTGATCTGATTGTCGTCGATGAGTTTCACCATGCCGCGGCACCTACATATGAACGCGTTCTTGACTACTTCAATCCGGAGTTCCTGCTTGGCATCACCGCCACGCCGGACAGGATGGACAACAAGGATGTTTATGCAATCTGCGGCGGGAATGTCGCCATCTCAATTCACTTCCTGGAGGCGATCGAGCGGGGTTGGCTTGCTCCGTTCCGGTATTACGGTGTCTATGACGACACCGACTACTCGCAGATTACCTGGCGGGGAACCCGTTATGACGAAGAGGAACTGCTCACCGTTCAGCTTCGGGAAGACTTTGCTCAAAAGATCTACGAAGGATACATGGAGCACAGGGAGACCCGGACGATAGTGTTCTGCTCGTCTGTCCGCCAGGCCACTTTCATGAACGACTTCTTTCGTAAAAAGGGAATTCGCTCGATGGTGCTGCACGGGCAGACACCAAGAGAAGAACGGCGGAAAGCGACCGCTCGGCTTGAAGCTGGCGAGTTGGAAGCTGTCTTTACCGTTGACTTGTTCAATGAAGGTGTCGACATCCCGAGAGTAGATACACTACTGTTCATCCGTCCGACCGAGTCGCTCACCGTCTATACTCAGCAGATCGGCCGCGGGCTTCGGCTGGCTGACGGCAAGTCGCACTGTGTCATCATCGACTTTATCGGCAACTACCGGAATGCAGACGTGAAGCTCGAAGTCTTCGATGAAACAGGCGAGTATGGGGAAAAGCGGGGACGCTTTGCAGAACCGGCCGTGCCGGAAGTCTGTGAGTTCAATTTGGACCTTCAGGTCATCAACCTCTTAAAGGAAATGGCACAAAAACGCGCACCCCGAAAGGACGCGCTTATTGCAGCCTATTATGAACTGAAACGAGAATTCGGCCGCCGCCCGGACTACCTGGAGTTTCACTTGCAGGCAGACGCCGACTCCAGGTCCGTGAAGCAGGAATTTGGAAGCTATTTCGGTATGCTGGCCTATGCTGGAGAGTTGAGAGAAGAGGAACTCCGAGTCTGGGAGACGTTTAAGGACTGGTTCATCGAAGTCGAGAAAACCGGTATGAACAAGAGCTATAAAATGGTCGTTTTACTCTATATGCTTTCAAGAGGTTCTAAACATTGGACAGATCCCGTCACGCCTGAGGAAGTTGCGCCGTTCTTTCAGCGGTATCTCACCACGAAGGAATACCGGAAAAGGGCTGATCTTAGTGATAAAACAGGCAAACGTCTGATTGAATATGATGAGAAAAGAACTGCGGATCTTATAGCCAAGATGCCAATGACCAAGTGGAGCGGAAGCGAGAAGGCAGGAAAGGTTTTGTTCGAGGACAATCACTTCTCGATCCAGCTGCCACTGTCTAACGCAGAACAATCCGCTCTTCTTCATCACTGGACCGAACAGATTACGACTTATCGGCTGCATGAGTATTTTGAGCGAAAGACCAGATAAAGCGGGCGTCCAGAATACTCGGATGTCCGCTTTTAGTCAATTTCTGGTCTTATTCCCCATGCATCCACAATGCTTGAGTAGAAAAAGAGCGGATTTTTGGAATTGGGATGATACGTAGAATTTCGGAGCAACGTTTCCCTGATTTCATTCGAGGTGTCCTTACCCGGTACGTAAAGCCTCGGATAGTCGAGCATTAGGTGCTGTCTGATTTCCTCAACTGTGGCAAGTCCACCGCGATGCTTGAGGATTTCAACCAGCAGGCGGAGCGGCAGTTCATCCGGCCAAATGCTCCAGAGGCCGGACCCGATTCCCTTAGGGGCATAGAAAAGGTCGTAGCTGTCCCATCTGAATGTGCCCCTGAAGATTTCACAGTCGCTCGAATGGCGGTAAATGATGTTCCGGATGATGGCTTCCTCATCCTGATAGTGCCGGATGGCCGGTTCATGGTTGCGGAC
Organism: Bhargavaea cecembensis; assembly: GCF_001619585.1. GTDB lineage: Bacteria > Bacillota > Bacilli > Bacillales_A > Planococcaceae > Bhargavaea > Bhargavaea cecembensis_A. The sequence continues at coordinate 211,777 of NZ_LQNT01000011.1, read as the reverse complement.
GTATGTATAGATATCGTCCAGATGGCAGATGGGTCCGTTGGTACGGATAACCTCTTGGATGGCAGTCAGGATGGCTTGCTGGTTGGACATGAGGGAGTTTCTCCTTTGCTACGAAGGATTTGGTGGTCGTCTAATGTCCATTATATCTGAAATCTCCGAATGCTTCCTGATCATGAATGGATGACTCGATTCGCGTCTTTTGTCCGGAAATACCAGTTGGAAGGCAAGGGGGATCTGAATTGATGAAGTGACTCCTATGTGAGGACCGCTTTTTCATATCGCATGATCTTGTCTTGAGGCTGATGCTACTGTCACCAGGGCGATTCTCCAGAACTTTCAACCGCCGGGCATCCCTCTGTTTCAACTTCCTTGGAACCAAATAGTTGAAAATAGTAGGTCCGCTCTGGCTTGCCTTCTTCCTGTATAGAACCATTGGCCCCGAAAAGGATGTTCTCTCGTGGAAGTTCCTGCACTTTATTTCCGACTTCATCCACGAAAAATGCTCTTAATTGTAATGGGCCTGAGTTTTCATTGCTTACCCAGCCGAATTCCATCGGAGAGGAAGTATTGATGATTCCGCCATCGGGGACATGATAGACGATTTCATTGTCATTGTCTTCAACTTTCAATGGCGGGGCGCCTTCCACCTCATAGTTGATCAAGACGCACCCTTTAAAACCCAGCGGCAACAAGTAGGTCTGGTCAACCCCTGGTTGGCTGGAGATCGCGGATAGGTAGATCAAGGCAGCGACAAACAAGACGGATAAAGTCATGCCTGCCCGTCGTGTAATAGAGCCGGTTCTATCATTCCAAAGGCCGAGGAACAGGGCATAGACCAGGAGCGCCACCCCTGCCATCGTTGCAGAATAGAAACCGAATTTGAAGAAAGACATGATGAGATAGCTGAGAAGCAATGTCATGGCGCCTCCTGATACCAGCGGAAGCATGCCGGACTTAAAGAACTTTTGAAGGAACAGACGGACAGCAAATCCGATTCCGGCACTGATGAGCATTGAAAACGCGCCCGCATACAGCATGGTTAAATACAAGGTAGTCCACACTCCTGTTCCGCATCGTTTTATCCTGTTATATCCAAGTGTAACCGTTTGGGCAGGGTGATAGGTTTCGTGATTTTAAAAAATACTGTCTCAGGTTTTCAGCTTTCGCTGAACCCGAGACAGTACTTTCCTACGTTCGATTCCAAAACCTCATCTTCCCGATCGCCTTCACAAACTCTTCCTCGAAGTACTCGTTGTCCGCCGCATAGATGACGCCGGCGAGGTTGTTCTGCGGAGTGGCCTGAACGTAAATCTGACCGGTCGTGGCGACGCCGATCGGCTTGAAATGGGTGTAGGCGACGCGGACAAATTCGACGATGTCTCGGTCGAATTTCTTTTGGTCCCTGGCTTTGCCGCCGACGACGTAGACCGAGTCGACGAGGTACGGGCTGTAGGTGAGGAAGGTTTCGTCCACTTTAAGCATCGAGCCGTCGGATGCCTGGACAGGGTTGAGGGTGTCGGAGATGATGGCGATAAAGACGCCATTCCGCTTCAGGGTCTCGAGGGTCTGGGCGACTTCCTCGCAGTCATAGCCGTCGCCGATCAGGACGCCGACTTTCTGGGTGGTCGGGTATTTCGGCGTGCTGTATTGGCTCAGCGACGGGTAGCGCTCCTCTGCATCAACCTGGGAGTTCTTCGAGCGCCGGACGCCGATGTTGTTGGCGACGACGGCGGCCATGCCTTCGTCGACCTTGGCGAGGATATCGACGTTCTGTTCGCGGACGGAGATGTTCCTGCACCGGCCGAGCTGATAGCTGAGCGCCTCGATTGTGTGCTGTTTCTCGATCGGGGTAAGGGAGTTCCAGAAGATCCTTGGCTGCGAGAAGAAATCACTGAACGACTCGCTCCGGGCGCGGATCTTGTGGCCCTCCACCCGTGTCGGATAGTATTCGTAGCCGCCTTCATCCACCGGGACGGTGTACGGGGTGTTGTCGGCAAGCGAGTTCTGGTGGTAGTTCACCTGGTCCGTGTCGATCCGGTAGCGCATCACACCGCGACGGGTGTTGTTCGTGAACGGGCAGAGCGGCCGGTTGATGGGAAGGTCCTGGAAGTTGTTGCTGCCGAGCCGGTGGTACTGGGCACTCTGGTAGGCCATGAGGCGGCCCTGCAGCACGGGATCGTTCGAGAAGTCGATGCCCGGGACGACGTTCGCCGGGTTGAAGGCAACCTGTTCGGATTCGGCGTGTTCGTTGGAGATGTTGCGGTTCAGTTTCATCTTGCCGATCAGTTTGACCGGTACGACTTCCTCAGGCCAGAACTTGGCGGGATCGAGCACGTCGAAGTCGAAGCTGAACTCGTCTTCCATCGAAATCAGCTGGACGCCGAGCTCATACTCCGGATAATAGCCCTTGTCGATCGCTTCCCGGAGGTCACGGCGGTGGAAGTCCGGGTCGATGCCGCCGATTTTGATCGCTTCGTCCTGCAGCAGCGAGTGGACGCCGAGCACCGGCTTCCAGACGAATCGGACGAACGTCGGAACGCCTTTCGCGTTCACGAACAGGTAGGTGTTGATCGCCCAGGACTCCATCATCCGGTAGCTTCTGAGGATGCCGCGGTCCGACATGACCCAGAGCGTCATGTGGAGGGCTTCCTGGTTGTTCGCGACGTAATCCCAGAAACGGTCGTGGGCGCCGGTGGCGGTCGGGATGCCTTCATCCTGCTTGGCCTGGTAAGCGTGGATGACATCCGGGAACTTCATCGCATCTTGGTTGATCAGGACCGGCATCGCGATTGTCGTCAGGTCATAGTTGCCTTCTTCTGTGTAGAATTTCACACCCTTGCAGCGCAGGTCGCGCGCGGTGTCGTATGAGCCGCGCGGCCCCTGTACAGTGGAGAACCGGACAAATGTCGGTGTCTTCTTGCCCGGCTTCTGCAGGAATCCGGCCTTCGTGAACTCGGCCATCGACTCGTAGCACTCGAACTCCCCGTAGGCGCCGTAGCCCCGTGCGTGGACGATCCGCTCCGGGATCTCTTCGCGCAGGAAGTGGGTCATCTTCTCGAAAAACAGAAAGTCCTGCCGGAGTGCCGGGCCGCGTACGCCCGCCTTCAGCTGCTCGGAATCACCCGCCTTCTTCACGGAGCCGTTTGTCGTCATCGGGTTGTCGGTGTTCTTGATGCGGTACTCGTCTAGCTGCTGTTGCTTGGGGTTATCGGGACCTTCGAAACCTTCGAAGCCTTTATAGTCGTCACTGCCTTCGCCGCCTTGGCCTTCATTTTCCGGACCAGGAGGAAATCGATCCATGTCATCACCCGTCCTTTCTTTTCCATTCCATTCGCCTGTAAATGTATGCAAAGGGGAAGAGGGACATTCTAGCCCAAGCATTCATTCGGAATTAACGGACGATTCAGGCGAAATGAGGCTGAAGGGGTGTATAATGAGGTCGGGGAAATCATACAGCAAGACGTCAGGAGAGATTAGAGATGACGAATGTGAAATCGGCCATCATCGCCGGCGGAGGCATTGGCGGGCTCGTCACGGCGCTCCAACTGCACAGGGCCGGCGTTAACGTGAAAGTGTTCGAGAGCGTCTCGGAAATCCGTGCGCTCGGTGTCGGAATTAACCTGTTGCCGCACGCGGTACGGGTACTGACCGAGCTTGGGCTGGAAGAAAAGCTGGAAGCGGCGGGCCTTCCGACAAGGGAACTGATCTATGTGAATAAATTCGGGAACCGGATCTGGCAGGAAGACCGGGGAAAGCACGCAGGCTACAAGTGGTCGCAGTACTCGATCCACCGCGGACGCCTGCAGATGCTGCTATTGGATGCAGTGAAAGAGCGCCTCGGGGAGGGAGCGGTGCGGACCGGGCACCATCTAGAGTCGTTCCAAGAAACAGAGGGCGGCGTCACCGCGCGATTTGTGGATAAGAAGTCCGGCGAGCCGCTCGGGGAACATTCCGCAGATGTGCTCATCGCGGCGGACGGCATTCATTCCGTCGTACGCAGGCATTATTATCCCGACGAAGGGCTTCCGAAGTACGGCAAGCGGATCCTCTGGCGTGCCGTGACGGAAGGCGATCCTTACCTGAGCGGCCGGTCGATGATCATGGCGGGTCACCAGAACCAGAAGTTCGTCGCCTACCCGATCGGTCCGGAGGAAGAGGCGCGCGGCCGCTCGCTCATCAACTGGATTGCAGAGCTCTGGGTAGATAACATGCCGGAGCCAGCGGACTGGAACAAGTCGATCGACAGGGAAAAGTTCGCTTCTGCGTTTGCAGGCTGGGACTTCGGCTGGCTGGACGTGCCGAAGCTGATCAAGGGGGCGGAGGCCGTCTATGAGTTCCCGATGGTCGACCGCGACCCGCTCCCGCAGTGGTCGTTCGGGCGCGTGACACTTCTCGGCGATGCAGCGCACCCGATGTATCCGATCGGCTCGAACGGGGCATCGCAGGCGATCCTCGATTCGGAAGCGCTCCGCATCGCCATCGAAGCACAGCCGGAAGCCGAGTCCGCCCTGAAAGCGTATGAAGCCGAGCGGCTCGGCCCAACGTCTCAGATCGTCCGGACAAACCGGCAGAACGGCCCGGAAGTCGTCATGCAGATGGCCGAGGAACGGGCGCCGAACGGATTTGAGGACATCGAGGACGTCATCCCTCGGAAAGAACTGGAGGCTGTCGCCAACCGGTACAAGCGGATCGCCGGCTTCGACAGGGAATCGCTCAATCAGAAAGCGGCCGTCACCAATGATTGAGCACATCGCACTCCTGAAGTTCTCCCCGGAGACGACCCAGGAACAGAAGGAAGAGCTGATCCGCCGGACACTCGCGCTGAAGGGCAATATCCCGGGCATCGTGGACATCCGTCAGGGAATGAACTTCTCGGACAGGAGCAAAGGCTATGAGATGGGACTCACCGTCCGCTTTGAAGACCGTGCGGCGCTCGACGCGTACGGCACCCATCCCAATCACCTGGAAATCGTGGATTATCTGAAGGAAATCGGAATCGAAGACAGCATCTTTGTCGATTTTGAGTGTTGAGCGAATAGTGGGTGTTCAATCAAAAGGAGGGCAATTCAATGCCAGTATTGCTGCAGGTTGATTTCAAGACAGACGGTCCATTTGGACAGGAGATGTCCGAAGCCTACGCGGACCTCGCACAAAGCATCACCAAAGAACCGGGCTTCCTCTGGAAGATCTGGACGGAAAACGCGGAAGACAGGGAAGCCGGAGGCATTTACCTGTTCGAGACGAAACAGCATGCAGAGGACTACCTCACGATGCACACCGCCCGCCTCGAAAGCTTCGGCATCACCGGCATCCGCGGCCGCATCTTCGACGTAAACGCCCCGCTGACTGAGATGACATCGGGGCCTGTCAGATGAAAAGAAGTCGATTGGAATACTGATAAGCTTGTCTAGTCTAAGTCGCAATAAGACTGTATTTAAGCCTAATTAAGGTACATCGTACGGCCGGGTTCTTAGCCGTTTTTTCTGAACGAATTGGGTTATTACTGAAAAGCTCTCCTTATAACGGATTGGAGCGGAAGGCCCGAGACACCTGCGGGAAAAGCGTTAGCCGAAGACCCCGCAGAGCGCAGCTCGAGGAGGCTAAGGCAACGCCCGCGGTAAGCGAAGGGCCTGTAGCGGAAATCCGCACGGATTCCATAAAAGATGAAACCCAAGATGATTCCGGCATGATGCCGGGATCATTTTTTATATCCCAAGACTCCCATTCTTTTCTGAGAAACATGGTTAACTCAAAGAATTTCAGTCCATCCTTCTTCTATGAATCCATCCCTATAAGGGGAGGTGCAGAAGATGAGTGATTTCCTGAAGCGGCTGTTCAGTGGGGATTCGGCAGAGGACCGGTCGGCCCTGAACCAGGTCCCGAACGACCCGTTTTCGGACCGGCTTGAAGACAATGTCAAGCAGCTGGAGGACCTGTTTCTCTATCCCGCCAACGACGCCCTGAAGTCCAGGGCATTGAGCATACCGTCCATTAATCGCCGTGCAAGGGTGCTGTTTATCGCGGGCGCCGCTGATACGGAGAAGATCAACGACCATATCATCAGGCCTCTCCTGGCTTCCCAACCGGCAGAGGAGGGGAAAGAGCCGTCGGTTGATGACATCAAAGACAACACCCTGACCATCACCGGCAGCGAGACCATCGCTGACTTTCGGGAAGCAGTCCGGCGCCTGATCAACGGCAGTACCGTCATCCTGATCGACGGCGAGAAAAATGCCATCGCGGCGGATACCGCCGGATTCGAAAAACGCTCCGTGAGCGAACCGACCCGGGAGATTGTCATTAAAGGGCCCAACAATGCCTTTGTGGAAGCGACTGATGTCAACCAATCCCTCATCCGCAGGCAGCTCAAGGACCACCGGCTCGTATCTGAGACGGTGACCGTCGGCAAGGAATCCCCGCAGAATGTGTCGGTCCTTTACCTGGACAACATCGTGGACAAGACGCTGGTCCAGAACGTGAAGGACCGCATTGCCCGAGTGGACAAGGATGCAGTCCTGACGCTTTCCGCACTGGAGGAACTGATCGAGGAGCGGCCTTATTCACTGTTTCCTTCCATCATGACGACGGAGCGGCCGGACCGGACAAGTTCCTTTCTGCTGGAAGGGCATGTCGTGCTCCTCATGGACAATTCGCCCGAAGCGCTCATCGCCCCGATCACGTTCTGGTCGCTGTTCCATACGGCGGAGGACCAGTTTCTCCGGTGGGCATACGGAAATTTTGCCAGGATCATGCGGCTGATCGCCCTGTTTACCGCATTGCTCGTGCCGGCCATCTACCTGGCCGTCATCACGTTCCATCCGGAAATGATTCCGACCGACCTGCTGCTGGCCATTGCGGGGACACGCGAGCGCGTGCCGTTTCCCTCTCTGATGGAATTGCTCCTGATGGAGATCACGTTCGAGATCCTGAGGGAGGCGGGGGTCCGGGTACCGACCCCACTCGGGACCACCATCGGGATTGTCGGCGCGCTGATCCTCGGCCAGGCGGCCGTGCAGGCCAACCTGGTCAGCCCCTTGCTAGTTGTGGTGATCGCGATCACCGGCCTGTCTTCCTTTGCGCTTCCGGACCTGGGGCTCAGTGTCATGGTACGCATCCTGCGTTTCGGTTTTATTCTCGCTGCTTTTCTGCTTGGGTTTATCGGCATCGCCCTAGCATTTGCAGCTCTGCTGGCCTATGCCGCGTCGATCAAGTCGTTCGGCGTGCCATTTTTCTCGCCGCTGTCCCCGCATATGCCGTCTTCACGGGATCTGTTTTTGCGGCCGATCTCCAGGAAGCAGAATCTTCGTCCCCAGTCTCTCAGTCCGCAGGAATCCAAGCGGACTGAACAGGAAGGAGGGGCCGGCTCATGATCCGGGTGTCGGACGGAAAAATCGGAGGCAGAGAATTTTTCGCCATCATCTATTCGATGATGGCGATCCGCATTACGAATTCAACGCCCAATCTGCTGCTGGATTCGGGCATCACGGCGGCTTGGATGATGCCTCTGCTTTCGGCAGCCTTTCTGTTGGGGCCCCTGCTTTTGCTGCTGCCGCTCTTGAAAAAACACAATATCGGCCTGGTCGACTTGCTTTACAAACTGACCGGGAATGCTTTTGGACGGCTGATCACGCTCGCCCTGTTTGTGGCCATCTTTTCCTCGACCTCGCTCAACGGCCGCAATTACGCGGACATCGTCACCACGATGTATTATCCGGAAACTTCCGTCCTCTTGATCATGGTGGTGCTGATTTTGGGTGCATCGTTCTATATCGCCCACAGGGGACTGGAAGCGGTCAGCCGGACCGCTCTGCTCGTGGTCCCTGTCTTCATGCTGACCTCTGTTTTTCTGATCATCAGTGTGGCCAGTCAGCTCAACTACTATTATGTGTTTCCGATTGCCGGCTCCGGAGCGGGGACAATACTGAAAGACAGTGTGGCATACAGCGCTTTTTACGGGGATATCATCCTCATCGGCATTCTGTATGCCTATGTCCGTTCACATGGGGCATTCCGTAAAGCGGCGCTGTGGGGGCTATGGGTGCCTGCTTTCAAGATGGCGGTGTTTCTGGCGGTCTACGTGATGATGTTCGACTATCCTGCCGTGCAGAATATCGCGTTTCCTTATCATCACCTGACGAGGATGGCGATGATCGGAACGGTGGCCAACCATGTGGAAGCAGTCTTCCTGGCGCTCTGGTTTATCGGGGCATCTCTCCACTTTGCCATTTATCTGTACTTGTCCGCTTTCTTGCTCGGCAAAGTGATCAACTACAGGGAATTCGAGTATCTGATCTTGCCGCTGGCTGGGATTGCCGTCGTGCTGGGCATGATTCCGGACAACCATCTTCAGGGTGAGCAGTGGAGGAAGCTTCTCCTTGAGGTCAGCTCGGGTCTGTTCCTGCTGCTGCCTGTGCTGTTATGGGTATTGGACAGGTTTAGAAAGAAGGCGAAACCATGAGAAGGATCGGATGGAAGTTGGGGATTGTGCTTGCGGCTCTGTTTTTGTCCGGGTGCGGGGAGCGGCTGGAGCTGGAAATGCAGGCGTTTGTTGTCGCAATCGGGTTGGATAAAGCCGAGAAAGAAAATCTCATAGAGGTGACCTTCCAGATCTCCAATCCGCAGGTGAATACATCCCAGGCGGCGGAAGCACAGAAGGAACCGCCGGCGGACATTGTTACCATCACCGCCCCCGATCTGCTGTCTGCCAAGGAAATGGCGCAGTCCTCCCTGCCCAGGAAAATCACGTTCAGCCATCTGGAGACGATCCTCATCGGAGAAGAGCTCGCCAGGGATAAACTGTTCAAACATATCATCGGCTCTGCGATTATCGACCCCGAGATGAGGCGGGAAGCGATGATGATCGTTACAAAAGAACCCGCCAAGGACTTTATCAAGAACAACAACCCGACGATGGAAACCCGGCCGCACAAGTACTATGAGTTCATCAGACAGAATTGGAAGCATACCGGCTACGTCCCGTTGTCCAACCTGAACACCTTCTACCAGCGTACGGATCATGAACTGTTCCTGGCGGTTTACGCCACGGCCCAAAGAGATCCCGAGGAACATGAAAACGATGATACGTATCTGGCGGGCCAGGTGCCGCAGAGTTCGGGAGACCCCGTCCAGATGATGGGATCGGCGATCTTAAGGAATGGCCAAATGATCGGGACTCTGGATGGGGAGGAAACACGGCTCTCGCAGCTGCTCAGAAGGAAGAATCTGATCGAGGCCATGACAGCCTCCTTCCCTGACCCCGCCAATGAGGAATACCGCATATCCGTCGTCTTCAACAGATCCGAAAACTCCAAAATCCGGGTGAATACGGACCGGTCGCCGGCCAAAGTCGAAGTGATGGTGCCCATGAAGATGCGCATCAACTCCAACCTTTCGCTTGAGGACTATACGCGCAACGAGGAAAGGCAAAAAAGACTTGTCAAAGCCGTCGAAGAACGATTGGAGAAGAAATCTGATGAATTGGTCATGAAACTGCAGGAAGAATACGGGGGAGAGCCGTTTGTCTGGTACGCGGCTACCCGGAAAAACTTCTGGACCATGAAGCAATTCGAAGATTACGGGTGGAGTGAGCACTTTACCGAAGCCGATGTCGACATTGATTTTGAGATCGAAATAGAAAGCTTCGGCGAACAGATCCGCCCGCCGAGCCTGAAACAGGGCGGAAAATAATAAGAACCGCCGGAAGGGTTGAAGGCCCTCCGGCGGTTCTTTTGTATGGCGGATTTGGGTAGGGACATACTGATTTCAGGGCGGATTACTGGCCGCCGTTTTTCATTTGCTGTTGAGCTTGGGCAACCAGGCGCTTCGTGATTTCTCCGCCGACGGAACCGTTGGCACGCGCTGTTGTGTTTTCTCCAAGCTGAACACCGAACTCCCGTGCAATCTCTTCCTTCATCTGGTCGAGTGCCTGGCGTACGCCCGGTACAACGAGTTTGTTGGAATTGTTGTTGTTTGGCATGTGGTTTTCGCCTCCTTTGTGCAGTTAGAATAACCGCTGGAGGCAGAACGATTCGATGTGATATTTTCCAGTGCTTACTTCTGAAGGAAACTCGTTTCGCCGAGCACCTCATCCGTTTCAAACGAGCCGTCCGGAAGCTCGCGTGCGACGAAGCTGCTCACTTCTTCTTGAGAGATATTGTAGAGCACCTCGATTTCTTTGGAGAAAAGCCGCTTTTCTTTCCCCAGGACGGTCTGGAGTGTTGGCGTGTCCGCCGCTTTCGGTTCGCCTTCGGTGAGGACCTGCTTCAGCGCTTCTTCGTACGCTTCAAGCGGGCGGGCACCGACGATTTTCACGCCCTGCTGGTTTTTGTTCACGAGGACGATTGTCGGGAAGCCGCGGGCGCCGAGGCTGGCCGCCGTGCGGAAATCTTCTTGGAGTAGCTGCTGTGCTTCCGGTGTTTCGGATTCTTTTACAATGGCGTCTCCGTCAAGACCGAGTCCGTCGACGATTTCCTTCAGGACGGCGGCATCGGAAATGTTGCGGTTGAAGGCGAACAGCTCTTCGCGGGCGCGGCGCAGGAACACCGGTGCAAGTGAAGGATCGTGCTTTTGGACGACCTTGAATACGCGGGACGGGATGAACGAAGACGTGACGGGATCCGTGTGCCAGAGCGTTCCGTCGATCGGCATCCGGCTGTGCTCGCCGACTTCCCGCCAGTGGGACGCGACGTCTTCAGGGCCGGAAATTCCGTTGGCCCGGTCGGCAAATCCGTCCCATTTCTCAAGCAGGCCGCCCATGACCGTATGGACGTTCAGGTGATTGGCATAGCGCTCCGTAAATGCGCGGAACTGCGGCTCAAGCGCCCAGCAGTGCGAGCAGATCGGGTCGGTCACATAATACAGGTCGACTTTTTCCTTCGGCTGGCTGAAGTCAAGCATCTGGAAGCCGCTCGTGTTTTCCTCTCCCGGGACGCCGCATACGCCGGTTTCCATATCGCAGATCAGGTTGTTTTTGTTCATCATTGTTCCTCCTTTGTTGGGGTGAGTTGGACGTCGAGATGTTGCTGGGCCCACTCTTGGATGGGTTTCAGGCTTTCGGCCAGTGCCGCGCCTTTGTCCGTCAGACGGTAAAGGATGCTGATGGACGGGTCTTGGTGGACGGTCTTTTCGATGAGGCCGGCCTCGGTCAGTTCGGTGAGCTTAAGTGACAGCGCACGGGGCGTCATGCCCGCGAGGTCCTGCTTCATCTCCGAGAAGTGGGCGGCGTAATTTTCGCGGGACCACAGATAGTGGACCAGCTGGCCGTTCCACTTTTTCCCGAGGATCTGAAAAGCCGCCTCCATATAGGGACAAGTCTGCAAGGGCACGCCTCCTTTGATGTGTTTGCTTTGTTGTATACTTAGTATATCAAGTATAAAAAATATATCAAGGGCGAAAGACCGGGCAGAGCTAACGAATGTCCAGGAGAGGGCAGTGAAAGACCAAGCAGAGGCAATAAGAGGCCAAGCAAAGACAACGAAAGACCAAGAAGACGGCTCCGGATAGGATTCCGGAGCCGCCTTGAGTCGCAGTAGTTATTCGGTTGTGGCCGCGATGGCCGTTTCGTTTGTATAGACGGCCTGCCTGTCGATGATCCGGCGGCTGGAGGCGTTCAGGCCCTGGACGGTGACATCGTTGCCGTTTTCCCTGAGCTTCAGGACCGCCTTGTCAATCGCACCGACCGCAGAGTCGTCCCATACATGGGAGTCGGTGAAGTCAATGCGAATGTCTTTATTCTGCTCGGTCAGGTCGATGCCTGCGAGGAAGTCCTCAACCGAAGCAAAGAACAGCTGGCCCTGGACGCTGTACAGGATGCCGGCGTCCGTAAGCTTTTTCTCGACCTTGATTTTGGAGATTTTGACGACGAAGAAGATTGCGCTGAGGATGACACCGGCGATGACGCCTTTGGACAGGTCGTGTGTGGCCACGACGATCGCCATCGTGACAACCATGACTGCCGCATCCGACTTCGGTGCTTTCCTGAGGTACGTGAACGAGCCCCAGTCGAACGTGCCGATCGATACCATGATCATGATGCCGACGAGGACCGGCATCGGAATCTGGACGACGAGGTCGCCGAGGACGATGATCAGGAACATGAGCAGGAGACCCGCCGTCAGTGTGGACAGCCGACCGCGTCCGCCGCTTTTCACGTTGATGACCGACTGGCCGATCATCGCGCAGCCCGCCATTCCGCCGAAGAATCCGTTGATGACGTTCGCGATGCCCTGGCCGCGCGCTTCTCTGTTTTTATTGCTTCCCGTGTCGGTCATGTCGTCGACAATCTGGGAAGTGAGGAGCGACTCAAGCAGCCCGACGATTGCGAGCGCGAGCGAGTACGGGAAGATGATCGCGAGTGTTTCCAGGTTAAATGGAACATTCGGGATCAGGAATGCCGGGAGCGTCTGCGAAATCGTGCCGAGGTCGCCGACCGTGCGAAGCTCGAAGCCGGAGAAGATCGCCACCGCCGTCAGGATGACAATCGCGATTAGCGGAGCGGGAATCGCACGGAAGAACCGCGGGACGATATAGACAATTGCGAGCGTGATCGCGACGAATACATAGGTCATGTTATTGATGCCGAGGAAGTGCGGCACCTGCGCCATGAAAATCAGGATCGCCAGCGAGTTGACGAAGCCGATCATGACAGCACGGGGAATGAATTTCATCAGCTTTGCGATCTTCAGTACACCGAAAAGGATCTGGATGACCCCGGTGAGGATCGTCGCCGCAAGAAGATAATCCAGTCCGTGCTCGCGGACGAGCGGCACCATGAGAAGCGCCATCGCGCCGGTCGCCGCCGAAATCATGCCCGGCCGCCCGCCGACGAAGGCGATGATGACCGCAATACAGAAGGAGGCATATAAGCCGACCATCGGGTCCACGCCTGCTATGATGGAAAAGGCGATGGCCTCGGGAATCAGGGCGAGGGCCACAACGGTACCCGCCAGGATATCCCCCCGGACGTTGCCGAACCATTCTTTCTTTAATGTATCTATCAATTTTGGTACACCTCTTTATTGTAATCTGACTGACACATTCTAACATCGATTGTTCCAAAAGGGAACCCTTTTGGTCCTTTCTCCGTTTATAATGGGAACGAAGCTTTTCCGGAAAGGAGTCTATGATGAACTACGCATATATCCGCTGCCTGCCGTCCGACCGCGACATGGCGGCACAAAAGGAGACCCTCGGCACCCATCCGGTCGATGAATGGGTGCGGGAAGAGGAGTATCAGATCAATGAAGCACTCGATGCGCTATTGGAACGGCTCGGGGCAGGGGACGTGGTCTACGTCCACTCGCTCGTCACGCTCGCCCATTCGCCTGCACACCTCATGGCCGTGCTCGAACAGGTGTCGGAGAAAAAAGCCGTGATCCGATTCCACCGAGAGGAATTCGACTCCGAACAGCCGCTGTCGCTCACGCTGGAGCAGATGGTGCGCATGTTCACGGAATTCCAGTCTGAAACCGTGAGCCTTGCAACAAAGACCGGCATCGACCGCGCGCGGGAAAAAGGCGTATCCACCGGACGCCCGCGCAAAAAGGACAAAAACGTCCGCGAAGCACTCCGGATGTACCGCTCTAACTTATATACACTCGCCGAAATCCGCGAGAAAACGAACATCTCGAAAACGACACTCTACCGCTACCTGGCATTGGAGAAGGATGGGGAGGAGTGAGGAAAGCACGCGGTTACTGAGGGGAGGGGGCATATGATCCGGAAAGTGAGCCGTGAAGTTTTTAGGGGACGTGCTGGAGATTTACCAGGAAGGGATGGACACAGGCCTCGCGACATTCGAGACCCTGGTGCCTTCCGAAGAGGGGTGGGACCGGAAATTTCATCCTGAGCTCCGGTTCGTTTATGAAGAAAAAGGAAAGGTTCTCGGATGGGTATCACTCATGCCGTTCTCCGCACGTGACGTGTACCGCGGTGTCGGTGAAGTGAGCGTATACGTGAAACTGAATTCGGGAGGGAGCGGTATCGGTACACGGCTGCTGCGCCATCTCGAAGAAGAAGCGCGCCGTGCCGGATATTGGACACTGCAGGCCGCCATCTTCCAAGAAAATGTTGCAAGCATCCGCCTGCATGAGAAATGCGGATTCCGTATCGTCGGCATCCGCGAGAAAATCGCGAAGCGCGACGGCGCCTGGCGCAACAATGTGCTTATGGAAAAACGGATCGTGGAATGAAGTGAAGCGTGCAGCCGGTCTGGTCTGCATGCTTCTCTCTCTTTAGAGCTGGAATTCGCGAGAAGATACGTTTGGCTTGAGAGTTTACACGATCAGGGAGCGAGATTACATATTCACGCCGCAAGATTACACATTCATAATGGAGCCAAGAAGGAGGGGGAAGTGCAGATGACGATTAAGGGGATCAATCACTTCTTGTTTTCGGTGTCCGACCTGGACCGGTCCATCCAATTTTACAGTGAGGTTTTCGAAGCAAAGCTGCTCGTTAAGGGCAGGACCACTGCCTATTTCGATCTGAACGGGATGTGGCTCGCGCTCAATGAGGAGCTGGACATTCCTCGTCAGGAGATTCATGAGTCCTACACGCACATCGCCTTCACGGTCGGTGAAGCCGATTTCGACGGACAGGTCGCCAGACTCAAGGAGCTTGGCGTGAACATCCTGCCTGGCCGCGAAAGGGACGAGCGGGACCGGAAATCCGTCTACTTCACCGACCCAGACGGTCACAAGTTCGAGTTCCATACCGGGACGCTGGAAGACCGGCTGGACTATTACCGGCAGGAAAAGCCGCATATGACGTTTTATGAATGAATAGAAGCATGCAGCCCATGGCGGACTGCATGCTTACTGGTAAGGTCAATGATCAACACGTCCGCGAAAAATCAGCAAGCCGAATGCTGGCGGCGGGTGAGATTGTACAGTCGTCCCACGAGACTGCACATTCAATATGAAAAGGAAGCATGCAGCCCGGCCTGGGCGGCATGCTTCTTTTCAATTTATGTCTGGGCCGGCACTGCACGGAATCCGCGCATCTGACCGAGGATCAGCGCGCCAACTGTCTGGACGGCGGATTTCGCGATGACCTGGCTCAGGATGGCGACCGGAACGGCTTCCCAAGGGATAAATCCGGCGCCGATCGGGCTCATGCCGACAATGACGAAGACGGCCGAGTCCAGGATGCCGCCGACGATGCCGCTGTAGAACACGCGCCAGACGAACGATACTTTCAGGCGGGTGTAGATTTCCGTATCCGCCGATTCGGCGACGATGAACGCGAGTGCCGAAGCGGTGACGATGGCCAGCGTATCACCGAGCAGGAAGGAGACCGTCGCGGACAGGACGAGCGCGATTACAATAAACATGTAGGTCTTCCTGCGGCCGTACCGGTTCTGGACAAGGTCGCGGAAGATGAACGTCGCTCCGGCGAACAGGGTGCCCACCGGGATGATGAAGATCCCGAATTCAAGCGGCATGAGTGCGGCGGTCGCGACGTTGGCGATGACGATGGAGATAAGGTACAGGAAGATCCTCATGGCTGTGCCACCCCCTCAGCCGATCCGCTCAAGGAAAGAATGGTTCCGTCCTTCTTCTCAAGGAAGGTTTCAAGGCCTTTCCTGCGAAGGCGGCACGCCGGGCACTCGCCGCAGCCGTCCGCCTGGATGCCGTTGTAGCAGGTGAGCGTCTTGGTGCGGACATAGTCGAGTTTCCCGAGCGTGTCCGACAGTTCCCAGACCTGCGATTTGTCGAGCCACATGAGCGGCGTGTGGATGACGAACTGTCCGTCCATCGCAAGATTGAGCGTAACGTTCAGCGATTTGATGAATGCATCGCGGCAGTCGGGATAGCCGCTGAAGTCGGTCTCGGAGACGCCTGTGACGATATGCTTTGCGCCGATCTGGCGGGCAAGAATCCCGGCGAATGAAAAGAAGAGCAGGTTCCGCCCCGGTACGAATGTGGACGGCAGCGACCCGTCCTCGCCGTCGGCGACTTCAATTCCGGTATCCGTCAGCGCGCTTGGCGCGAGCTGGCCGATCAATGCCATGTCGAGGACGTGGTGCTTCACGCCAAGTTCTTCTGCGATGTCTTTTGCGCATTCCACTTCAAGTGCGTGTCGCTGGCCGTAGTCGAACGTCACGGCCTCCACTTCCGCAAATTGTTCCAATGCCCAGAACAGGCAGGTCGTGCTGTCCTGGCCGCCGCTGAACACGACGACCGCTTTTTCTTGTTTCACGATAAATGGTCTCCTTTGATTTGAAAACAGCGGGAAACGGGAGTTGCCTGGTCTTTCAAGAGGCATGCTTGGTCTTTCGTTTGGCCTGCATGGTCTTTCATCCCGGCTTCTTGGACTCTCGTTGTTTCTCCTGCTGTTTCCCTTAGTTTTTTAGAGAAGGTCGCTAAGAACTTCTACCGGGTCCGGTCAGCGGTTGTCGATCGTCTCAGGGTTCATGTCATGGTTCATGAGGCGGTAGTCGGCGATTTCCTCATATTTCGTGCCCGGGCGGCCGTAGTTGCACCACGGGTCGATTGAGATGCCGCCGCGCGGGGTGAACTTGCCCCATACTTCGATGTAGCGCGGATCGAGCAGCTTGATGAGGTCGTTCATGATGATGTTCACGCAGTCTTCATGGAAGTCTCCGTGGTTGCGGAAGCTGAACAGGTACAGCTTCAGCGACTTGCTTTCGACGAGTTTTTTGTCCGGGATGAACGAGATGTACATCGTCGCGAAATCGGGCTGTCCCGTGATTGGGCACAGGCTCGTGAACTCCGGGCAGTTGAACTTCACGAAATAGTCGCGGTTTGTATGAAGATTATCCACCGCCTCCAGTACTTCCGGTGCGTATTCAGTGGAGTATTGGGTATTCTGGTTTCCCAGCAGGGTCAGATCCTTCAGTCCTTGCTCTTGGCTTCTGCCAGACATGATAAAAAAGCCTCCTAGTCGCGCCCGGCGCACAAGAGAGGCTTTAAGGGTTCCCATAAAAAAACAAAAAGCCGTGTCCGGCATGGACATGGCTTGAATCGTCATGAATCCATAGTTTTTTATAGAGGGTATCCGCTATGAACCTCTCCCGGCATGTCCGGGCATTTAGTTGTCTCTACTATGATATAGAAATTGTTGGGATTGGTCAATGGCTGGTCACACGATGAATTGGGTAAACCAGGCGATATATTGTGCACCCCATAAGAATAAAAACTGTGCCAGAATGGTGCCGCAAAGCCTTGAGGTGATCATCATGATGGACATGGTTTTCAGCTGTATGTAGCTTCCCCTGCGATTGACCACATCGTCAGCGATCACGGAGATTTTCGGGTCAATAAATATTACGAGAAGAATCGTGGCAATTCCGTTGATCAGACCGGAAGCCATGACAGCTGTAGCTGCTCTTTCAGGAGCCAGCAGGGCAGCATACAGGGCGCTCAGGACCCCTATTGTATAGATAGCTGTGATGAGCATGTTGATGAAGAATAACCGGATCGGAAAATCTCTGAACCTGATCTCTTTCAGATAATGAAATCCGGGAAAGCTAAAATGATTTAACCCCCGCCTGATGTACTGCGGAGAGAGAATTCTTTTCATCAGGGAAGGAACAGACCCTTTTTCAGCAGACAGGTGAAGGATGGCCCTCGAAAATAATGCTGTGAAAGTCGGCAGCAAGAGGATGCCGAAAAGCGTTCCGGCAGTGGCAGCTCCGATCAGCATGCGGAACTGGATTTCTACAAATTCCAAAGCATTTTCTTTCGGGGCCGTGTCGATCAGGCTGCCGGTAAACGGCTGTTGCATCATGTTTGCCATTCTGGACACAATCACCATGATATTGAAAAGAGACAAAGCGGACGCGATCATTTTAACCCTTGCTCCCGAAAGCCGAACGGCATAGGCAAGCGTTTCAATGGAGTGGATAATAAAAATGAACAGAATAATGAAGATCAGTTTTCCTGTGAAATAGTCCATGAAAATCTCAGCTCACTAATAGAATTGACAAGCTATTGCATGGACAATTTTATCATACATCCACTCTGGAAATTCATAGAAACCTGATTCGTGCCCCATGCTCCGGGCAAGTTTGTTTTGCCAGCGAACATCCTGAGATACACTTCACATAATACGTTCTGGGGGGAGAAACATGGACATTTACCGGAGCAGCCAGGCATTCCCGGCGGGCAATAGGTTCTTTAGCCTGAAGGTGAACCGCCCCGGTCTGGTCAACCAGGACAGAGACAGTGACGATTATTCATTCGGGCCGCTGGCGCGGTTTGATCATGCGACGATCAAAAAGGGCACGAAAATCAGGATGCATGAGCACGTGAACGATGAGATCCTGAGCTATATCGGGTCAGGGCAATTGCTTCATCGGGATTCGGACGGGGAGGAAGAGCTGCTGTCGCCCGGCCGGCACATGATGATGAATGCAGGTAAAAGCTTTTTCCACGAAGAGTCGGCGCCGCACGGGGATGTCGAGATGCTGCAGATCCTGATCCGGCCGGAAAAGGCGGACCTGGAACCGCGCGTCCGGTTCTGGGATGCCGGGGAACGCGCTGCTAGCGGCTGGACACTCATCGGCGGACCATCCGATTCAGGCGCGCCGCTTGAGATCCGCCAGCGCGTGGCGGTGTATGAAGCGAAGGCTGACGCCGGAACGGAGCTCAAGGTACCGCACATGGACGGCTATACGCCATGGCTGTATGTGTTTGGCGGCAGTATTCAAGTGCGCGGGGAAGTTCTGGAGAAAGGGGACGGGGTGAGCGGGACCGCGGAAAAGCTGAAGGGCCTGACGGTTCTTGAACGAGCGGTGCTCCTGCTGTTCCTCGTGGATCCGGATGCAGAGGGGACCGATTCAGGAACGGTCAGCGGAATCAAGCGGATGTGAAAAAGGCAGCCTGTCCACTGGGACAGCTGCCTTTTCTATATGGGTCACGAGACCGCCTGGATGCCGGCCTCTTCTTCGCGTTCCTTTTGCATCATCTTGAACTTCCGGTCGAGGAAGAAGTTGGCGAATGGCACAAATGCGGCCGCAACACCGAGCACCGACCAGATGATGTTCCAGCGGACCACAATCTGCGCCAGGAGGAGGGCAAGGACGTAGGTAACGAAGATGCCGCCGTGAATCGCACCGACAATCGAGACGGCCAGCGGCATGCCGGCCATATATTTCATCGGCATCGCGATAAACAGCAGGATAATCAGCGACACGCCGTCCGCAATTCCCAGGGCCCGCACAAACTTTAGTGCAGAAATGGACAATGGATACTCCTCCTTTCGTTTCTTTTCTTTCAGTATAGGGGAAACTCAGAAGGGTGTCCCGGTCGGGATGCCCAACATGAGCAGAGTCTTTGACGATTTGGTGAAAGTGAGTTATCTTGAATTCGAGACTTAATTAAAGGAGTGTTGCACCATGGGTAAACTTGAAGGCAAAGTGGCATTGGTGACTGGCGGCGCGTCCGGCATCGGGAAGGCGTCGGCCCTGCTGTTCGCAAAAGAGGGTGCGAAGATCGTCATCGCCGACCTGAACGAGGAAAAAGGCCAGGAGACAATGGAAGAACTCACGAATTCCGGTGCGGAAGCGCTCTTCGTGAAGACGAACGTCACGAGTGAAGACGACGTCCAGAACCTGTTCAAAGAGGCGGCGGAAAAGTTCGGCCAGGTCGATGTCGTCTTCAACAACGCAGGCATCGGCGTAAACAAGCCATCCGATGAGCTGACTTATGAAGAATGGCGCAAGACAGTCAGCGTAGACCTCGACGGGGTCTTCCTCGTCGCGCGTGAAGCGCTCCGTGGTTTCCTGAAAACCGATGGCGGCGTCATGGTCAACACGGCTTCGATGTACGGTCATGTCGGCGTCGCGCAAAACGCGCCGTATGCGGCATCGAAGGGCGGCGTCGTCAACCTGACACGCGGCCTGGCAATTGAATACGCGGACCGCAACATCCGCATCAACGCCATCTGCCCGGGCTTCATTGACACACCGATCATTCCGGAAGAGATGAAGGATGGCCTGCGGGCGGCCACTCCGGTGGGACGTCTCGGCCAGGCAGAAGAAATCGCGAAAGCGGTCCTGTTCCTCGCATCCGACGACTCCAGCTTCATGACCGGCTCCAGCCTGATCGTCGACGGCGGATACACGGCACAATAATGAGCAGAACCAGCAAGCCCTCAACCAATCCGGTTTGAGGGCTTGTTTTATTTAATAAGCTTCGGCACCCACCGGATGTAGACGAGTTCGCCGGCAAGCTCCACGATCGTCTGCGTCACGATGACGGCCGCGACCAGTGTACTGACTTCACCGGGCAACGCCAGGGCGAGCGGAAGGACGACAAGGGAATTCCGGGTTGACCCGCTAAAGACGAGCGCCCGGCCTGCCCCGGTGTCGAGGCCCGTCCATTTGGCGACGAATCGCGAGATGACCGGCATGATGGCCATGAAGGCGATATAGAGAGGAATGACCTTGACGATTTGGTCGGCAAAGGCCGAGACCTTGCCGATCTGGGAGGCGACGACGACGAAAAGGGTCAGCGCCATGAACGGAACGGGCAGCCAAGCCGACAGATCGATGAGCCGGCCGCCGGCAGAGGATTTACGCGCCAATAGCTGGACCGCAATGGCGATGCCGAGCGGGACCGCGATCAGGCCGAAAAACGCCTCCAGGAACGGACCGGACCGGACGATGCCTGTCGCGGAATCGCCCAAGAACAGCCACAGATAGACCGGTAATAACAGCATCTGGGTGATGAAGAGGAGCGGAGTGGACATCAGGACCAGCTTTTCGTTTCCCTTGCCGAGCGCGGTGAACACAATGACATAATCAATGCAGGGCGTCAGCAAAACGAGGAAAAACCCGAGCAGCAGCGGCGTGTGATCCGGCAGGAATCCTGAAAGGAACCACACCACGATCGGCACGGCAATGTAATTGGTGAGCAGGATTGCAACAAGATACCGCCGGTTTCCGAACGCATCTTTCAATGACACAAACGGGATCTGTGAAAACATGCTATACATCAGAATCGCGATGATGATGGAAATGGACCCGCCGACCTGCCCGGCAAGGTCCGGTGCCATGAATCCGAATCCGAAGGCTGCGGCCAGGACCATGACGTAGAGCAGCACCTGGTTGTTCTCTAACTTTTCTCTGTTAATCATGAAAGGGATCCCCCTATCGGCAAACTATCGTCACTTTACCATAGAGATTAAAGGAGCGGGGGAGGTTCTGAACGTCCCGATCTCAGAACCAGTTCTCGGAAGTGTTACTTCTCCCAGAAAGTTTCGCATAATGAAACAACGGCAGCTTAAGTTGTAGCGGTGGAACGGCGTGCCTATACTACGGGAGACGAGGTGATGACATGTCGAAAAACGAAGTATCCACGTTGAAAAAAGGACTTCTCGTTCTGGAGCTGGTCAGCCAATACAAGGGAATTACCATGGCCGAAGTCATGAAAAAGCTCCAGTTAAGCAAGTCGACGGCATTCAGGCTGCTGACCACTCTGGAAGACATGGACTATCTCTATAAAATTCAGGCCCAGTACTTTTTCAATCCGAACCGGTTTAGTGATGTTGAGGAAAATCGTCCCATGAATGATTGGGCATCTCTGCGTTCGGTCTATCAGACCGCGCAGGATTTGCAGATGAGTACTTATCTGGGAAAAGTGGATGGGACCGATCTCGTCATGACCCAGGTTTTACATAGCCCTTATCAGCATTCGGCAGACGAGGAAATCGGAAATCGTTCCAGACTGCACCAGTCGGCCTTGGGAAAAGTGATTCTGGCCCACATGGAAGCCGAGCGGCTCGAGTCACTTCTTGGCCGGATGTCGCTGGAGCGTGCAACGGAAAATACGTTCCAGGATTCACAGCTTTTCCGTTACCATCTGAAGGCGATCCGTCAGGACGGCTTCGCCTTTGATGATGAGGAGCGGATCGTAGGGATCCGATGCGTTGCCGTGCCGGTATCCCGCGACGGGAAAGTGGTCGCTGCACTGGCGATTGCCGCTCCGGCGGAGGAACTGTCGCGTGGACAAATCAGGCAGATCGCGGCGAAACTCCATGCCGGAAGCAAAGCAGTCACAAAAGAAATCGAAGCACTCGAAGGAACGAACAGATCAGGGAGGAAATCATGAACAATCATCAGGCCTTATTTGAGGCATTTACATTTAAGAGCGGCGTCCATGTCAGAAATCGGATTATGATGGCCCCGATGACAACCTTCTCCGCAGACAAACAAGACCTCGTATCGCAGGAAGAACTGGATTACTACCGGGAGCGTTCAAACGGAGCAGGGACCATCATCACCGCCTGCGCGTATGTATCGAAAAACGGAAAAGGATTCGAAGGGCAGATGGGCATCGATCATGACGGTACCATTGCAGGCCTGTCGAAACTGGCCGGCGTGATCCACGAGGGTGGGGCCAAAGGAGTCGTCCAGCTTTATCATGGTGGCCGCCTGGCAGTTCCGAAACTCGTTCCGGGCGGGGAGACAGTCAGCGCAAGCGCGGTGACGCCACTCGGTGACGCCACTCGGTGACCGGGGATTCTATAGCATTGACCAGCCCCCGAGAGCGTTGGAGACAGAAGAAATCTGCGCGATCATCAATGATTTCGGAGAAGCGACACGCCGGGCGATCGAAGCCGGTTTCGACGGCGTCGAGCTGCACGGAGCGACGGGTTATTTGCTTCAGCAGTTTGTGTCCCCGCACTCCAACCGGAGAACGGATGAGTTCAGGGACCGTCATCTGTTTGCACGGAAACTGATCGAGGAAGTGAAGCGCGTCATCGGAAAGCATGCCGACAGACCGTTCCTGATCGGTTACCGCTTTTCTCCCGAGGAACCGGAAACGCCCGGCATCACCATGAAGGAATCCTTTGCGCTGATCGATGAGTTGCTGGAAGCGGAACTGGATTACCTGCATATCGCGACGACGGATGCATGGGCGAAGCCGCGCCGGGGCATCACGAGCGAAAGATCACGTACCGAGCTGATATCGGAATATATCGGCGGACGTGTCCCGCTTATCGGAGTCGGCAGCATCCACACGCCTGAAGAGGCTGCGCTCGTCTTGGAAAAAGGGCAAGTGGACTTTGTCTCGATCGGTCGGGCGCTTGTCATCGATCCGCACTGGGTCGAGAAAGCGCAGAAAGGGGACGGAATCATCCCATTCCTGACACCGGAAGACCAGGAACGCGCAGTGATCCCGACACCCCTGTGGAAACTCATTCTGGAGGTCGAAGGCTGGTTCCCAGTGAAGCAGCCGGCGAACTGACTGTGTGAAAGGCATGACTGAACTGAAAAGGAGTACCGCATCGAGTCGATGGCGGTACTCCTTTTATTTGATTCGCTATATACGGGTCAGCCCATCCCACCGGCCGTCCGCCGGATCATCATTTCACCGGACTGGACATCAAACCGTTCAACGGTCCGTTCCCCGGACTGGCGATGGTAGACAACTTTCATGAGACATCCTTTCGCCTGACTGAAAGCATGGATCGTCACGCGCTTTGTTTCTTCATAGGTGTGAATGGGAACGTAGCCCGATCGTGTTGCCTGCTCATCCATCCAGTCTGCCAGCAGGCTGTCGGTCAGCAGGGAAAGGGTTCTTCGGTCTTCCATGCATCGTCTTCCTTTCACGAATAAACTCTAGTAAACTTATCGGCTTTAATTTGAATTTGGAAGGGTCAGTTTTAAGGAAATTAATCAGGTCAGAAGACGGAGAGATTCGCCTTAATCCCTTCACACTTTCCTTGTCTGAAAAGTGCTACACTAAAAGAAAATCCAGGTTCATTGGAGGAATGGTTATGAAGACGCTCTGGTACGGCGGAACGTTTGTGACGATGGAACAGGAAGGGCATAAGGTCGAAGCGGTGCTTGTGGAGGACGGCAGAGTTGTCGCGACCGGTACATATGAAGAACTGAAGGAACAGGCAGACCGGGAGGAAAATGTCGGAGGGGCCGTTGTCTATCCGGGGTTTGTCGATACCCATATGCACCTAATCGGCCACGGCCGGCAGCTTCTGAGCAATAACCTGTCCGCGGTGTCGTCGTCGGAGGTACTGCTGGAAAACATGCGGAAGGCCGCGGAGTCGGTTCCGGAAGGCTCATGGGTGCTCGGCGAGGGCTGGGATGAGAACCTGTTCCCGGATCGCCATGTCCCGACGCTGGCGGAACTGGATGCCGTGACGGACAAGCCGATGATGCTGAAGCGGACATGCCGGCACATGCTCCTCGCGAACTCGGCGGCGCTGCAGCTTGCCGGGATCACGAAAGAGACACCCGATCCGGAGGGCGGCGTCATCGTCCGTGATTCTGGCGGAAACCCGACCGGTTTCCTGAAGGAAGATGCGCAGGACCTGGTCGAGTCGATTATCCCGCATCCGTCGGAGGAAGCAATCCGCCTTGCTCTGGAAGCGGCAGTCGACGACCTCGTGTCGATGGGGCTGACAGGTGGCCATACCGATGACCTCGGCTATTTTGGCGGCTATGAGAATCCGATGAAGGCGTTTCATGAAGTGCTGGGTGAAGGCAAGCGGAAGTTCCGCGCGCATCTGCTTCGCCGCTCCACAGTGTTTGATGACATGATGAAAGCGGATGTGGCGTACAACGAGCCGTGGGCGGAGCCCGGCGCGATGAAGTTCTTCATCGACGGGGCACTTGGCGGAAAGACCGCGGCACTGTCGGAGGACTACTCGGACGACCCGGGCAACCGCGGCACATTCGTCGTGACACAGGAAGAGACGGAAGAACTGGTTCGCCTTGCGCGCAGCCACGGCGAGGCCATCGCGGTGCATGTGATCGGAGACGCGGCCGCGGAAATGGCGATTGAAGCAATCGAGAAATATCCGTGCCCGGCAGGCAAGCGCGACCGGCTGATCCATGTGTGCGTACTGCGCGAGGACCTGGTCGACCGCATGGAAAAACTCCCGATCATCCTCGACATCCAGCCGATCTTTGTCGGCTCGGACTTCCCGTGGGCGGAAGACCGCCTCGGGCCGGAGCGCCTCGAGTGGGCGTATGCGTGGAAAAAGCTCTTGGACCGCGGATTCATCTGCGGTGGCGGATCCGATACACCGGTTGATTCCCCGGACCCGCTCCTCGGCATCTACACCGCCGTCGCCCGAAAGCTGCCGAATGACCCGAAAGAAGGCGGCTATCTGCCGGAGGAGAAACTCTCCCGCTATGAAGCGCTCCGGCTGTATACGACCGAGGCGGCGAAAGTGCTCGGCCAGGAAAGCATCCGAGGCAAGATCGCGCCGGGACATTTTGCCGACTTCACGGCCGTCGACGCCGACCTGGAGCATGTGGCGGAAGACGATATCGTGAAGGCGAATGTGCTCATGACAGTCGTTGACGGGGACGTTCAGTTCAGGAAGTGAGCGCGTGGGGGAGTGAGCGGCTGAGTGTTGCTTCACATTCAGGGGGCATTGCTTCACATTCGCGGCGGGTTGCGTAACATTCACGGGGCTTTGCTTCACATTCGCGAACAGTTGCGTATCATTCACGCCCCGCCGGCATTAACCGGGTTCCTTTCCCGCCACTCAGCCCCACATCATAGGAGGAATGGCCATGGCTTCTATGGCACGCCCGGTCCGCAATTATCTGCCGGGGCTGCTCGTCCTGGCGGGCGGGCTATATACGGTGTATTACTACTACACGTACTGGATCCGTGTGTACGGCGCACTCTGTATTCCGGGATACGGCGATCCGGTGAAAGTGGAGGTCACGCAGGGAATCTGGATCCGGCTGGATACGATCCTGTTCCCGACGGTGTTCGGGGTGATCCTGGCGCTGCTCGGGATCATGCTCGTGTGGAAGAAGAAATTTGGAGCGGCGGTCGTGGCACTCGTGCTGAGCGCAACGGTGATCAACTGGCCGGCCTTTATCCTGATTGCTGCTGGTGCCCTGCTCGGCCTGCTGTTCTGGCAGAAAACCCTTTTGCCTACCATCGATCTTCCCGATGAGACGATGGAGTGGGTGGATGCCGAGGCGGGGCTGTCCGTCCTGAAATCGTTCCGGCGCCTGCCGTCGGACCGGCTCATCTACTCGTTCCGAAACGAGGAGGGCGGACACTTTGTCGTGAAGGAGACGGCCTCGGCCCAAGCGGCGGAGCGGGAATTCAAGTTCCTGAACGCTGCCGCCGACCAAGGCCTTCCCGCACCAAAGGCAATAGGCATGGCCGGCAGGTTCCTTCTCATGCCGCAAATCGAAGGGTTCCCATTTTTGCAGCCGCTCGATTTTGAGGCTTGGACCGATGAAATTGCGGGTATATTATTGACCACTCACATCACCCAAATTCCGGATATGAAGGCACACCGGCCGGCGGCAGAAGCGGTCATTCCCGGCTGGGCATTTGAACGCGCCACCTGGGAGCGGGCCTACCGGATTTTCAGGGAGGAGAGGGCGGATGCCGCGCCGGTCTTTGTCCACGGGGACTTTGAGCCGGCCAATGTGCTGTTCTTGGACGGCCGGGTGACCGGTATAACCGGCTGGGGACATGCCGGCAGCGGTCCTGCCCAGCTGGACGTCGGCCGGATGCGGGTCGCGCTTGAACTGATCCACGGCGGAAACGTCGCGGACAGGTTCCTGAACACGTATAAAAAATTGTCGAAAGACCGAGGCTTTGAGTACAGCCGCTATTGGGACCTTTTGGCGGTATATGGCTGGCTGGAACAGGGGCCGGGCAGCATCTCTTCCCATTGGAGACGGTTCGGCATGACAACCCTTTCGGAGGATGAAGTGATGCGCCGCCTGGAACGGTTCGTGAAAACCCTGACAGACAAGGAGTGAGGCAGTGAAGGATATCGGGATCCTTCTCCTGTTTATCGTCCCCGGCGCCATCATTGCCGTGACGGGGGCCGGCGCTGAATCCCTGACGCTCAAGGTGGGTTCCATGCTGCTTGCAGCGTTGCTCGGGGTCGTGGCCCTGGTCGCAGGGGTTCAATCCGTCGCCCAACACAAGGAGAAATACAGTAAAAGGTAAAATATTCTGTTTATTTTGGTTTTTTCTCCTGAAAATAGGGAATGCTTCACGATAAGTCGTTCCGCTGGTGCGGGGCGGCTTTGCTATGCCGACAAACAGCCGCCATCCTTCCCGGATGGCGGCTGCTTTCATTTTTCCTGCTGGCGGCTGCCCGGCTCGTTGTTTTTCCTGCCGGCAGCATCCGCGCGCTTGAACTCGTCCTGATACAGCACTTCCTGCGTGTCGCGAAGGCCGTTATTGGTCTCGGCCATGCGCTCATGCGGTTCCCGATTTCCTTTCTTCATCCAAACACTCCCTTCCGGATATACAGGTTCTCCCGTTACAGAACCGCTTAAACGTGGTACAACGGAGTAAGGAAGGAGCGGATTTGGATGAAAGACGGAAAAAACCGTGCGGACGTGAAGCCCGGCCTGCGCGTGAAAATTGTACTCAAGAAAGATCAGCGCACGGGCGCGCTGACCGAAGGGATTGTGAAGGATCTCCTCACGAATTCCCCGACCCATCCCCATGGCATCAAAGTGCGTCTTGAAGACGGACAGGTCGGGCGGGTGAAAGAAATCGCCGAATAAGCAAACGCATGCGGACAGCCGCATGCGTTTTTTTAATCCTTAACAAAGTTCTAAAACGCGCTTCATATGGGCTTCATACAGAGGGGGTATGGTGGGGGCAAACGGAGCAGACGGAAGAGCGGACATAGGGAGGCTGCAATGAGACGGCTGTTCATGATCGGTTTGGCAACGTTGTTCTTTTCGGGATGCATGGGGGATGTGGCCGCGCCTGTGGAGCAGGTGCCGCCGGAGCGGCAAGTCGAGGCGGCGGCCCTGCAGGCGGACGTGCTGTCGAAGGTGCCGGCCTTTTACGGGGACTACCAGCCGAATCCGCACGTCACCGATGACCGGCGGCTCGGGAAACCCGGCGAGGTGATTCGTGACAGCAACGGAGAAGCGGAAGTGTTGAAGGCGACCGGCGAGCAGAAGCAGGTGAGCGCGGGTCCGGCAGAGCTGACGATCCGGGAATCGAAGATGCTCCGCTACGAGCCGGACCCCGGCCTGGCAGACCGCTACCGGAAATTCACCCATGAGACTGAATTCCCTATTGTTAAGCTGTTCGTCGAAATTCGGAACACCGGAGACGAGCCGATTCATTTTGACCCGGTCGCGATGATTGTCACTGATCAGGACGAAACGCTCCATTGGGACGAGGAGATTTATCTGGAAGGGCTCGGCGGTGAAATCGACCCCGGTGAAGTGAAGACCGGGAACATCGGATTCATTCTGGATGACGCGAATGCACAAGTCCTGACCCTTCATACCGGATCTGCAGACGGGAATCATCGTGAGGACGGGGACAAAGTGGAAATCAAGTTCTAGACACTCAGGAAAGCACCCGAAGGAGGCGAAATTCATGAGTTTCATGAAAAAGTGGCGATCCCTATTTCGCAGGACTGCTCAGGAAGCTTGGGAACCGGACAGGCTCCGGAAAAGGAAAGTCGGAATTCCAATCAGGCGGAGGGGATGAAAAACGGACGTTGATCCGGTCGGGGACGTACCGGTGCAAGCGTTCGGACCAAAGACGGATAGTTTCTCGCCAGTTGGACATACCAACCATGCTTAGAATGAAGGCAGGTAATAGGCGGGAGTAGGAGGGATCGGATGAAACGGGCGACTTTAATGATCGGACTGACAACACTGATGCTCACTGGCTGTTCCTGGGAAATGGTAGAGACGGAGCGGATTCAGAACGTGCACAAGGCGGAGGCGGCAACACTGCCGGCAACTGAGTATGTGCCGCCTTATTACAAAGGCTACCCATTAAACCCGCAGGTAACGGATGACCGGCTGCTGCTTCAGCCCGGCGGGACGGTCCTGGACGAACGCGGCGAGGCAGAACTGCTAAGAATCGGCAACCGGGATAAGCGGATCACAGCGGGCCCGGCCCAAGTAACCGTTCGGGAAGCAAAGCTGTTTCATTACTATCCGGACTCCAGCTTCACCGATTTTTATCATTTATACACCGAAGAGACGGACTTCCCGGTCGCCAAGCTGTTTGTTGAAGTGACGAATACAGGAAATGTCCCCATCCAATTCGAACCGGTCGCTGTTCTGGAGACGGACACCGGCGAAAGCAAGCTCTGGAAGGACGACATCTATCTCGAGAACTTGGCCGGCAATCTTGGGCCGGGCGAGACGAAAAAGGGAAGTGTTGGATTCATTCTGGAAGATGATGCGGCTGACCGTCTCATAATCAGAACGAGCGAGGTTTTTGACGGAAACGGTAAAACCCTTTCCGGGGGCTCGGAGGTTGAGGTTCTGCTGGACGAAGGCAAATAGGAATATAAAAAACGCATGCGGAGGCATGCTTTTTTTGTGGTCATTGATGTGACGTGAATTTGTGAGCTGCGGTCGCGGAACCGGCTTATGCCGACGCGAATTTGCGAGTTGCTGTCGCGGAATTGGGTGTGGCCGACGCGAATTTGCGAGTTGCTGTCGCGGAATTGGGTGTGGCGACGCGAAATTGCGAGTTGCGGCCGCGGAATTGGGTGGTGCCGACGCGAATTTGTGAGCTGCAGTCGCGGACTCGGCTGGTGCCGACGCGAATTTGTGAGCTGCGGTCGCGAAACCGGCCTATGCCGACGCGAATTTGTGAGCTGCGGTCGCGGACTCGGCTGGTGCCGACGCGAATTTGTGAGCTGCGGTCGCGAAACCGGCTTATGCCGACACGAATTTGCGAGTTGCGGTCGCGAACTCGGCTGGTGCCGACGCGAATTTGTGAGTTGCGGCCGCGAACTCGGCTGGTACCGTCGGCAATTCGCGGTATGCCGACGCGAACCGGCCATGATCCACCACCGATAGTCATTGCATGTACACCGTCCAATATCAAAGAACGCCAGAATCGTCGGGATCACGCCAATCATCGGACCGGCGCAAAAGGCCTGTCGGTGTTCGTCATCTCGGAAGCTCTTTCTGATAAGTCTTGCGAAGCGATGATAATTCTTCCAGTCGGGAAAGCGGGTCAGGCGCTGTTTGGCCCACATGAAGGATCAGTTTTTCGATCAGGTAGACCGGGCCGATCATCGAATGGAATTCACTGGCCTCCCCGCGGCTTGCGTACAGGGTGGCAGCACCGTGAATTGACGGGATCAGCCGGTCGGTGATCACGATGGTTCCGAAGCCCTGCCGCCTTTGACAGTCGAGCAACACTTTCGCCTCTGCCAGGAGACGTCCGAAAGAGAACATGAGTACAGCATCTTCCGCCTCCAGGTGGATGACGTCCTCAAACAGTTCGTTTCCCTGATGCGCGAGCAGCCGGATGTCGATGCCAAGCCTCTTCAGCCGGTAGATGAGCAGTTCGCCCAAACCCCGTGACGGGCCGTTCGCAAGCACGTATACCCGCCTGGCCCGAAGCAGGAGTGCGACTGCCTCGTTGAACTCTCCGTCATCCATATGGTCGCGGGTTTCCTGCAGAAGTGCGACCCCTTTCTCAAGGGGGAGCAGCGCGTCCTCTTTCTGTGTGCGTCGGATCTTCGCGGCGGGTGTGGCATCCACCTCCTTTTTCGCGGCGGCCTTGAAGGCTTTCAGGTTTCGGTGGCCGGCTGCGCGCCAGAACCTTGAGACGGTCGCGATCGAAACCCCTGCTTCCAGCGCAATTTCCTGTTCAGTCGAGATCAGCACCTCCTGGAGATGCCGCGTCACGTACTGTGCCACTTTGAGTTGGCCGGGGGTTAAATTGTCCCAGTCTTCCCGGATGATAGCCATCACTTCTCCCCCTTTTTCCACACACTATACCAGAAAGGCCTTTAAATGATAGAAAAGTTACAGAATGAAAACAAAAGTTTAAAAATTTACATATCGTTAACGGTATTCGCTCTCTGTGTTAACATCCCCCTCTTACAATGAAGATGATCAAACAAGAGGAGGCGTGAAGATGGCAAAGCTGTCTGAACGGTACAAATTGACGCAGTCCCAGAAGATGATGGTTTTTATCCTGTCCATGTCGCTGTACGGATTATCGAACATGATCACAGAGCTGATACCAGAGGTTTATATCGGGCCAATCGAGTTCTCGGTCGAGTATTTTGCATTTATCCCATTGACACTGTGCATCCTGTTCCATCCGTTGTATGCGGCGATCGGCGCATCGGTGGGCGAAATTATCTTTGGTGAACTGATGCTCGGTCAGTTCGGCGGATTCGGGGAGTTGGAGAAGTTCATCGCCTTCTCTCTGGCGATGTATGTCGCGGGAACGTTCGTACGGGATCCGAAAAACAAGATCCAGGTTGGCATCGCCGCGATGCTCGGTGTGATCATCCATCAGTTCATCAGTATGACCGTCGATGTTCTGAAAGTCTGGGTCGGGGTGGAAGAGCTGGAAGTGGTGCCTGGTCTCGCGGAGAGTGTCGTGATCATCGAAGGGTTCTATTTCCTGAATGACATCTTCTTCTCCGGCATCCTGTTCGCGCTGTTGCCGACGGTATACCTCGTGCCCCGGCTGTACGGCAAGATTGAGCCGCTTCTCGGCATGAAGCCCCGTGAGCGGACAGACCGCTACTCATTGAAGGAAGTCATCGGACCGCGTCTTGTGGCTGGCGGACTGGTGCTCGCATCCCTTGCGTTCATGTTCGAGTTTCTGTCGGAGACGGACTTTAACCCGGTTGATTGGGAAGCGGATCTTGGCGGCGGGCTTGAAACCACGCTGATCTGGGTCAGCATCGGCATGGCTTTCCTTATCGCGGTATCGGTCATCGCTGTAATGGTGAAACGCCGTCGTGACAATATGCCTCCGGGGCCGGGCGGAGTAGCGTCATGACTGCCCAGATCGAAGTGCGTGATGTGACCTTCCGCTATCCGGGAGGTGACCGCGCTGTGCTGGACAAAGCCAGCCTGACGGTCGAGAAAGGCGAATTTGTTGCCATTCTCGGCGGGAACGGCAGCGGGAAGTCAACGCTGTGCAAGCTGCTGAACGGTCTGATTCCGCATTACTATACGGGCGATTTCGAAGGGGAAGTCATCGTGGAAAACATGCGGACACTCGACTGCAAGGTGGCAGAGCTGTCCGGTATCGTCGGCTATGTCTATCAGGACTTCGAGAACCAGATCGTCAGTCCGCGTGTTCTGGATGACGCGTGTTTCGCGCCGCTTCACCAGGGGATGACGGATTATCTGGAACGCGGCCACGAAGCGCTCCGTTCGGTGGGTCTGGACCACCGGCAGGATGATTTTATCTGGCAGCTGAGCGGCGGGCAAAAGCACCTGCTTGCACTGGCCGGCATCCTGTCGCTGAATCCGGATATCATCATCATCGATGAGCCGGTCGCCCAGCTGGACCCGAAACATGCCAGGGAGATTTACGATATTTTGCGGTCTCTTAATGAGCAGGGAAAGACCATCATCGTCATCGAACACCATACGGAGTTTGTCGCCGAATACGCACAGCAGGTCGTACTGATGGACGACGGGAAAGTGCTGTTTAAAAAGCCGGTCAAAGAAGCACTGAACGAAGTTGAACTTCTTCTCGAACGCCAGATTTTCCCTCCTCAAGTTACCCAGGCCGCCAGCCTGGCCGGGGTGGACGGGCCTCTTCCGATCACGCCTGATGAGGCGGCAAAGCATTTCAGCGGAGGAGTCCGGCCGCTTCCGTCCGAGACGGGCCCGGCACGTACCGGCGGCGGAGAGGAACTGGTCGTATACCGCGATACAGGATTTTCGGTGAACACGATCACCCGCGAGAAGAGACGGATTCTGGACGATCTGAACCTGACCATCCGTGATGGTGACCATATCGCTCTTGTCGGCAACAACGGGGCGGGAAAAACATCGTTCATGAAGCTGATGACAGGGTTGGTGAAGCCAGATCTTGGAGAGGTCATGGTCTGCGGTGAGCGGACCGCTGACCGCCCCCCGGAATACTTTGCGGAGAAGGTCGCCTATATCCATCAGAACCCGGAGCAAATGTTTATCGATGACAGCGTCGAGAAAGACGTCGGCTTTTTCATGAAGGCACGGAAGACCCCAGATTTGGAAGTGCGGGTGGAGGAACTTCTCCGGCAGTTTCGGCTGGAGGAACTGCGGGAGCGGGACAGCCGTCTCCTGAGCGGCGGCCAGCAGCGCCGTGTCTCGCTGGCAATCGGTGTCGGGATGATACCGGAGATTCTGGTCTTGGACGAGCCGACGGCGAACCTCGATATCGCAACGAGAAAACAGATTACCCGGCTGCTGGATGAATTGAAGCATCAGCTGAAGGCGGTCGTGATTGCAACCCACGACATGCAGCTGGCATGCGAGTTCGCGAATCGGATCATCGTGATGAACGAAGGCCGCATCATCCATGACGGGGATCGGGATTCGGTATTCGGCAATGCCCGGCTCTTGGAAAAGGCGGGGCTCATCCCGCCGCAGGTATTCGCTTTCAGCCAATCAATCGGATGGGAGCCGCCGGCCTATACGGTGGATGAGTTCGTCCGGCGATTTGCAGGGAAGGAGGCTGAACATGGAGTATACGCGTAAGCTGGTAGATAAGCTGTCAGTCGAGCAGTTGAAAGTGGAACTGCTTAACACAGCCTACGGCAACGACAGGACGTTCCTCGCCAAGCTCGATCCGCGCACGCTGTTTATTTGGTACAGTTTCTTTGGAATCGTCCCTTGGTTTATCCATAACGAAAAGGTGCTGGCAGGAATGTTCCTGTTCATGGCAGCCGCTACGTTCACGGCAAGAGTGAGCCCGGTGATCATTTTTATCCTCTGTCTCGGTCTGCTCGGACAGGGCGGCTACTTATTCATCGCGGCACTGTTTTTCGGAGGGGATTGGGCCGTCATGTACCCGTTGCTTGTCCTGACGCTGAAACTCTCGGTTATTTCCCTTGCGAGTATCGCGGCGTTCTGTTCGATGGACCCCGAAAAATTGAGCAACGGCCTGCTGAAGATCGGCGTCCCGGGCCAGGCAGCTTTCAGCATCGCCTATGGCTACCGGATGCTTCCGACCCTGATTGAGGAATATCAGCACGTCTTCCAATCTTTCCGGTTGAGGGGGAAGGCGCCGGAAAAGCACGGATTTCTGTACTGGCGCACGATTGCATACTTTATCAAGCTCGCAGTCCTGTCATTTTATCCGCTGCTGTTGTCTATGGCCAAACGTGCCCGGACGACTGTCGAGGCGCTCGAGACGAAGGGGAGCCTGAACGGCTTTAATGACCCGGCAGTGAAAAAGCTCAAATTGTCCGGCCTGAAGATGGGTCGCGCCGACTATGGTTTTCTATTATTTTCAGCCGTCTACGCGGCGGCATTGTTTATCCTGTTCTGAGGGAGGGCTCATCATGATCATTGATTTCCACACGCATGTCAAATTGTCAAAAAAGTCCCCGTTCATGCCGGATTATTTCCGGCAGATGATGGCCGAGGCAAAAGAAAGCGGCTTGACTGCCATTGCACTCACCGAGCACTTCAACACCACCCGCTGGGAGGATATCTACGATTTCCTCGACGCGGAATATCCATACCGGAGCGGCCACTATGAAGCCGAGGGGATGAAGGTCTTCCCGGGAATCGAAGTAGACGTCCGGGAGAATGGCCACGTCCTGCTGGTCGGGGGACGTGAAGAAATCCGTGCAATTCGTGCCGCACTGGAAGGTCATTTGACGGAAGGGAATTTCATTCCTTTTGAAGGGCTGATGGATCTGGCCGAGGCGCGGGATATGCTGAAGATCGGCGGTCACCCGTTCCGGGACAGCACCCCCCTCGCCTTAAATGTACCGGCCGAACAGCTGAAGCGTCTGGATGCGCTTGACCTGAACGGGAAGGACCTGCATGTGAAAGGGCCGGAAGTTTGCCGCCGTGAGGTTCAGGAGCTTTCGTACACGATCGGTGTCCCGGTTGTCGGCGGCAGTGACACCCACCAGTTTCTCCAATACGGGACGGTCAAGAACCACTTTGATGATGAATGCGAGAATAGTGACGACCTTAAAAAGGCCATTGCCGCATGGAACTATCGCATCGACCTTTCGGACCAGCTCGATCTGAAAGTACGGGCCGCCACATTGGTGAAGAAATACATGAAGCAGTGTCTGGAAGAAAAAGAAGTCATTTCTTTATAAGAACAGATGCGTACGAGGCAAAGCATTTAAAAAAACGCATGCGGGTTGCATGCGTTTTTTATTTTGGGATAATCACTCACGCATGCGCTTCCGGCAGTGAAAGTCTAAGTTTCCGGTCGCGAAATCTGGGGTTGCCGCCGCAAAATCGCAGGCTGCCGTCGCCGATTCGGGGTATGCCGACGTGAACCGGATATTATCCCACAGTGCACACAAAAACACGCATGCCAATTGCATGCGTGTTCAGGCTGTTTGCTGATTCCGGAGTTTTCGCTCGGTGATCCAGTTGCCGATAATTCCGATCCAGAGGACGCCCACGAACCACCAGCGATAGTCATTGTAAAATCCACGTCCGACATCAAAAAACGCCAGAGTCACCGGGATACCGCCGACGATCATCAGCGCGAAGAAGAAATGGTTCAGTTTTTTCATGACTTCACCTGCCTTCAGGATACGGGCCGGCAGCGCGCATTGGTTTCTATGCTTGCTCAACAGCGCCGGCCACGTTCCCATGATGTTGCCTATATTCTACACGAAATAAGGATTGCGGGGCAGTGATGGTTATGCAATAGTTGGAAGTAACACGTGACAATGGGGGCGCCTTACATGAAGCGAGCGGGACAGGTATTGGGGTTTATCGGGATTGTGATCTTCGTTCTTTTTCTGTCCATACCTCTACTTCTGACGGTGCTGTTCGCCGGCGGGCAGGCGTGGATGCCGGTAATCGTGGCAGGAGTGCTCACGGTGATTTTATGGTTCGGCTTTGCGGTGTTTGGAGTCAAACGGAAAGAGATTGTATTTGGAATCCCGCTGGCGCTACTCGCCATCGGCTTACTCATCACTTCGCCGTCGCTTTACAAGCTTACCAAGCCGGTCGTGCAGGACGACGGAGTGAATTTGTATGAGTATGCGCCGTTCCTGGAGGACACGAAGGCAGTCTCCACGGATGAACCCGCTTCTTTCAGGCTGGAAGGTGACCTGCCCGTGATCGACGGAGCGACAGCCCTTTATCCGCTGTACGCCTCATTTGCGCAGGCGGTGTATCCGGAGAAGGATTACGACCCTTATATGAGCGAAGTGATGTCAAACCGGACCGGCCAGGCGTACGAAAGCCTGATCAACGGTGAAGTGGATGTGATCTTTGTTGCCGGCCCCTCGGATGCCCAGAAAGAACGCGCGAGACAGGCGGGAAAAGAGCTGGAACTGACACCGATCGGCAAAGAAGCATTCGTTTTCTTCGTCAACGAACAAAATCCGGTCCAAGGTCTTTCCCAGCAGGAGATCCGAGGTATCTATTCCGGAGAGATCACCAATTGGAAGGATATCGGCGGCAAGAGCGCGGAGATCCGCGCCTACCAGAGGCCGCCGGACAGTGGAAGCCAGACGGCGCTCGAAGCGTTCATGGGCGTCACGCCGATCATGGAGGCGCCGACCGAACAGACCGCGGACCTCATGAGCGGCATCATCGAAGATGTCGCCGACTACCGCAACTATGGCGGAGCCATCGGCTATACATTCCGGTTTTATTCCCAGTCGATGATCGGCAATCATGATGTCCGGCTGCTCGAGATTGACGGCGTGGAGCCGACGGCAGACAACATCCGCTCGGGCGATTACCCGATCGTCAGCGAGCTGTACGCCGTCACCGCGGGCACGGACAACCCGAACGTTGCCCCGTTCATCGACTGGATCCTGTCGGAAGAAGGGCAGGAGATTGTGGAGAAAACGGGATATGTGGGGATTCGGGAGTAAATCCGCCCTCTCCATGTGAAAAGCTCCCTTTAGGGAGCTTTTTTCGATTCAACCATTTTCCACACCACACAACCGACCATCATCCCGAACGTATTCAGGATGACGTCATCCACGTCAGTCGTGCGTCCGAGAAAGTACTGGACCGCTTCCACGCCTCCGGACAGCAGCAGGCCCGCAAGCGTCCCTTTCAAAACGGTATGTCTACGCACCGTTCTTCTCGCCCCGAACAGGAATCCGAACGGCACGAACAGCAGGATGTTCAGGCCGATATTGCGGAGCAGGACTCCCGGACTTTCCGCGTTTGCAATCATCTCGGCCATGCTTTGGAATGGAATCAGGTGAACGGTTTGTTCCCCTGCAGGGCCGAGGTTTTTCGGGTACAGCGTGATAAACAGGATCGCCATGATGCTCAGTGCAAAAAGCACATTTACAAAAATCTGTTTCCTGCCCAGTTCGGGGTTCCTGAGATGAAGAACGACAAAGGTCACCCCTGCGACAAGGGCAGTGAATAAGAGCAACGGGATCACTCCGTCAAATGCTCTCCAAAGCTGTTCCATGGCGGCACCTCCCTGTTCGGAATACCCCCTGTCTACCCGGGAAGCGGGCAGGCCATGCAGGAAGGAAATCGATGGACGGAACGAGAAATGGAATGAGGCGGAGAAATAGACGGCGGATCAGGAATCAAAGGAGACGATCAAATGAACGCAAACTGGTGGAAAGAACTCGAGATGGACTACCCGATCATCCAGGCGCCGATGGCCGGCTCGACAACGCCTGAGTTTATCGCTGCGTGCCTGGACGCGGGGATTCTGGGTTCACTCGGCGCAGGTTACATGACAGCGGAGGAGACACGGGCGGCAATCCGGGAAATCCGGATTCGGTCGGATAAGCCGTTCAACGTCAACCTGTTCGTGCCGGAGCATCCTGAGCGCAACGAGACAGTGATCGGTGAGGCACACCGGGCACTCGCGCCTTACCGGGAGGAACTCGGACTGTCCGGGGAACCGCCGGCTCTGAGCGAGAGCGAGTTCTCGCGCCAGGTGGATGTCATGATTGATGAAGGTGTCGAGGTGGTATCATTCACGTTCGGGCTGCCTGATGAGGACACGGTGCGGAGGCTGAAGGACGCGGGTGCCTTGCTGATCGGCACGGCAACGACGCCGGAAGAGGCGATGGAAGCGGAAGGGAGCGGGATGGACGCAATCGTACTGCAGGGGAAGGAAGCTGGCGGCCACCGGGGGGCATTCATCGGCGAAGACAGGTTCCTGACTCTGCGCGAACTGCTCGACAAGGCCAGGCTGACGGTCCCCGTCATCGCCGCCGGCGGCATCCATGATGCGGAAACGGTCCGTGCGGCGCTGGATGCCGGCGCTTCCGCCGTCCAGGTCGGGACGGCGCTCCTCGTGGCGGAGGAAAGCGGCGCAAATGCCCTACATAAGGAGGCCATTCTGAATTCCTTAGAAGGCGAGACGGTTATCACAAAAGCATTCAGCGGGAAAAATGCGCGCGGGCTCAACAACCGCTTTATCAAGGAAATGGCCGACGCCGCAATTGCTCCGTACCCGATCCAGAACGACCTGACCAAACCGATCCGCTCGGCAGCCGGCAAACAGGGCAAGTCTGGCCTGCTGTCTCTATGGTCGGGCGAGAACGGATTTAAAGCCAGACGCGGCAAAATTTCGGAGATCGTCAGAAGGCTGAACGGAGAAGAGGAGTGAAGCGGTTCCGGTTTGATGCGGGCACAGCGAAACCTGTCACACATGACCGATCTGATTTCACCATCCAGCCTTTTGTCCGCTCCGGAGGCCGCTTCCAGACCGCGCTGATGACACTTGGGGAAAACGGCATCATCGGCTGCCATCAGGCTGCCGTGCCGCAGCTGCTGATCGTGCTCAGCGGAAGCGGGACCGTCTGTAATGAAGAAAAACGGTTCATTTCCGTCAAGGAAGGGTCGGCCGTCTTCTGGGAAAAGGGGGAGTGGCATGAGACCCGCTCGGAAAAGGGGATGACCGCCCTTGCCATCGAGGGGGAGGACCTGACGGAAAGGGACATTCTCCTGGAACCGCACGATACAAACCTTCCGTGATAGTTACCCACGGAGGGATTTTTTGGCTAATCGGTTCTTTAACACGCCCTCAACAATCTCTCAACATTCGATTGTTAAGCTCTCCATTGAAAGCATTTGAGTGGAGGGAACCGGAGTGAAGTTCAGGAATATCGTATGGACAGGCGTGGCCGCCGCCGGGCTGCTGGTTGCGGGCGGACAAAGTTACAAAGTGCTGGGGGAGGAGCCTGCTTTTGTCCAGTACCAGGGCGGACAGATGTCGGTGTCGCAGGTCGGGCAGTATGACAGCGGATCGGGTGAGGGCGGGACGGAGATTCTCGCTTACGATGAGAAGCTGAAGCGGGCATTCGTGACGAACGGAGCGAAGTCGGCGATCGATATCGTTTCATTTAAACAGATGGACTCCGGTGTATTTAATAATATGAAGCGGTTGGACCGCATCCACCTTGCCGAATTTGACATCCGGGATGTGGATGACATCACCAGCGTCGCGGCTCATCCGGATCGTGACCTGATTGCCCTGTCTGTCGTCAGTGACCCGAAGACAGACCCGGGCTACGTCGTTCTGCTTACGAAGGACGGGAAGTTCGTTGATAAAATCCAGGTCGGCGCACTGCCGGACATGGTGACGTTCACGCCGGACGGCAAGAAGCTGCTGGCCGCCAACGAAGGCGAGCCGGCTGATGATTACTCAGCTGATCCGGAAGGCAGCATTTCCATTATTGACCTGGATACACTCACTGCAAAGACGCTGACGTTCGAAGGCGTGTCGCTGGATGAAAAGGTCCGGGTCGGTTCAAAGGGCAGCGTCCTGCAGCAGCTGGAGCCGGAATACATCACGGTTTCCGATGACAGCAAGAAGGCGTTCGTGTCCATGCAAGAAAACAATGCCATTGCTACAGTCGATCTGGAGTCGGACAGGATCACCGGCGTCAAGGGTCTCGGCGTGAAGGATCACTCGATCCCGGGCAATGAACTCGACGGCAAAGAAAACGGTGAGACGAAACTGGAGCGGCTGCCGCTCCTCGGTCTCTACATGCCGGACGCCATCGATACGTTCACGGCTGGCGACAAGACCTATATCCTGACGCCGAATGAAGGCGACGCGAGGGACTATGATGCGTATTCCGAAGAAGCCGACATCGGCGACATTTCGGACCGAATCAAACTTAATGCCAAGCACTACGAAGGGTATAACCAGAAGCAGCTGGACCGTCTGTTGGACAAGGGGCTGCTGAATGAACTGGCGGATACGAAAATCACGCTTGAGAACGGGCTGAATGAAGAAGGAGACTACGAAGCGCTCTATTCATACGGCGCACGCAGCTTCTCCATCTTCGACGCCGAAACGATGGAACTCGTCTATGACAGCGGCAATGAATTTGAGAAAATTACCGCAAAGGCGCTTCCTGAATACTTCAATACGACAAATGACGAGATCACGTATGACGGCCGCAGCTCTTCAAAAGGGCCGGAACCGGAAACCGTGGTGACCGGTGACATCAACGGCACGACCTATGCCTTCATCGCCCTTGAGCGCACAAGCGGCATCATGGTGTATGACCTGAGCCGTCCGGAAAAGCCGAAGTTCATCACATTCATCACGAGCCGTGACTTCAGCGAAGACGTGAAAGGCGATGTCTCGCCGGAGGGTCTGCAATTCATCCCTGCCGATGCCAGTTCGACCGGAAAGCCGCTTCTGGCAGCTACCCATGAAGTGTCGGGGACGGTTGCCGTCTACGAGTTTGAATCAAACAAAGGGAAGAAAGAATAAATGTGGATGAGCAGGACCATAGCCATATAAGCCCGTCCCCTTGTTGCGGAATGAAATCTGCAGCAAGGGGATTTTTATGCTGTTTTCACAAAAAAATACAGATGAAGCACTTACAGAATTAGGGTAAGTAAATCTCGTTGACGATATAGAAATATCACACTATACTAACTCCAGTTAAACCTACTAACCTTATAGGGTTAATCATGGTAGGGAGGTACCAAATGATCAAGGTCACGGATCTGAAAAAAAGCTTTAACAGCACAGAAGTGCTGAAAGGAATCAATTTTGAGGTGAATGACGGGGAAGTCGTGGTCGTGATCGGGCCCTCGGGGTCCGGGAAGTCCACGATGCTCCGCTGCCTGAACTTTCTCGAGCGCCCGGATTCCGGGCTGATCCAGATCGGCGATCAGTCCGTTGATGCCGCCACGGCCAAGCGGGCGGACATCAACCGGCTCCGGATGCAGACGTCCATGGTGTTCCAGCACTATAACCTGTTCAAAAACAAGACCGCTCTTGAAAACGTGGCGCATGCCCTGATCGTCGCCAAAAAGATGAAAAAGAGCGATGCATACGAAAAGAGCCGGGCTTTGCTGAAGGAAGTCGGGCTGTCGGAAAAAGAGGACAACTACCCGGTCGCCCTGTCCGGCGGCCAGCAACAGCGTGTCGGAATCGCCCGTGCGCTAGCAGTCAGCCCTTATGCCATCCTGTTCGATGAGCCGACCTCTTCGCTGGACCCCGAATGGGTAGGGGAAGTGCTGCGCGTGATTGCACGCATAGCGGAGGAGAAGAAGACGATGGTGATCGTCACCCACGAAATGGACTTTGCCCGTGAAATTGCGGACCGTGTCGTCTTTATGGCGGATGGGTTGGTAGTCGAGGAAGGCACGCCTGAGGACATCTTCGACCGTCCGAAAAACGAAAGGACAAAGAGATTCCTGCAAAGCTACCGAAATTCTTCTGCCCGTCAGGAAGCTGCGGTTCGGGCATCCGGCGAAAAGGGCCAGGGGTGACCTGATGGCTCAACAACTTAATTTAATGGTTGGCGGTGTGTACAAATGAACTTCGACATCGGTTATATGATTGAAATCATCCCGGAACTTCTTAAATATTTGCCGATGACGCTTTATCTGGCAATCACGTCCATGATCATCGCAGTCATCATCGGCGTGGTCCTTGCATTGATCCTGGTGAATAAAACGCCCGTCATTCTGCAGGTTGCCAAAGTGTACATCTCCTTTTTCCGAGGAACGCCGGCTCTTGTCCAGCTGCTCCTGATCTACTTCGGGCTGCCGCAACTGTTCCCGGGACTGAATGCGATGTCTGCCGCAACTGCAGCCATCATCGCGTTCAGCCTGAACACGTCCGCCTACCTCGCCGAAATCTTCCGCGCGGGACTCCAATCGGTCGATAAGGGACAGGCGGAAGCCGCGGTGTCGGTTGGCATGACCTACGCGCAGGCCATGAGGGGAATCGTCATTCCCCAGGCCGTGCGGAACGCGATCCCGGCAACAGGAAACATCTTCATCGGGCTGATCAAAAACTCGTCTCTCGCATTTACGATCGGGGTCACGGAATTGCTGTCGCAGGGGAAGCTGCTGGCGACGGCCAATCTGAGATTCTTCGAAGCCTATCTTGCAGTCGGCCTCATCTACTGGGCGCTGACGATTCTGTACAACTGGCTCCAGCAATGGTATGAACACCGGATCGGCAAGCCGTACCGGGTCTGAAACTAAAGGGGGATTCAATCCAATGAAAAAACTTACATTCACACTTGCCCTGCTTGCATTGGCTGCTCTTCTTGCGGCATGCGGCGGCGAGGCCGGAGACAGCGCTGACGGCGGCTCCGATAAAAAAGTCGTCAAAGTCGGCGCGACACCTGACGGGTATCCGCAGTACTTCAAGGAAGACGGCGAGCTGAAAGGCTTCAGCGTCGATGTGATCGAAGCGATCTACGATGAACTGGGCTACGAAGTCCAATGGGAAGTAACGGACTGGACCGGCGTGCTCGCGAGCATGGAGACCGGCAAGATCGACACGGTCGCGAACTTCGCAGCCACGCCTGAGCGGGGCGAGAAGTACAACTTCTCCGAGCCGTACTACAACTCGAAGGCTGTCCTGGCAACCGGCAAAGACCGGGAAGAGATCTCGTTTGACGAACTGAAAAAAGGGAAGATTGCCGTAGCCATGGGAACCAACTATCCGAACGTCCTGACGGAGGCTTATCCGGACGAAGAGTTTGATTTTGTGACGTACGAATCAGCTGATGTCATCTATAGCGACGTCGGCAGCGGAAAGCTGGATGCGTTTGTTCACGGCAGGGAAATCCTCA
This sequence comes from Bhargavaea cecembensis, assembly GCF_001619585.1. GTDB lineage: Bacteria > Bacillota > Bacilli > Bacillales_A > Planococcaceae > Bhargavaea > Bhargavaea cecembensis_A. Next base: position 168,847 of record NZ_LQNT01000011.1, on the reverse strand, counting down.
TGGCCCAGATCAATGAAAAAGGCCTTCCGCTCCGTGTGGTCGGCGAACCGTTCGGCGATCAGCCAGTGGCACTGCCATTCAAGAAAAATGAAGAAGGCGACAAGATGATCGAAGAGGTCAACCGTGCACTCGAGAAACTCCGCGAAGACGGAACCATTTCCGAGCTGTCGGAGAAATGGTACGGCATGGACCTGCTTGAAGACAGCACAGCACAGAACTAAGGAAGAAGGGAATCGGATATGACAAAAAAACAGATCAATCTCGGGGTTCTGCTTTATGGCCCGGGTGCCCATATGAATTCCTGGAAAGCACCGGACGTTCCGGCTGATGGCAGCATCAACATCGATCATTACGTCAACATCACCAAGAAGGCTGAGGATGCCGGTTTCGCATTCGCGTTTGTCGCGGACGGGCTCTATATCGACGAAAAGTCGATCCCGCATTTCCAGAACCGCTTCGAGCCGCTCACGCTTCTGTCCGCACTGGCCATGGTCACGGAGAAAATCGGGCTGGTCGGTACGGTTTCGACAACATACAGCGAGCCGTTCAACATCGCCCGCCAGTTCGCGTCGCTCGACAAGCTCAGCGGCGGCCGTGCCGGATGGAACGTCGTGACATCCCCGCTTGAGGGCAGCGCTGAGAATTTTAACCGCGGCAACCACCCGGAGCATTCCCTCCGCTATGAGATGGCGGCCGAGTATGTCGACGTTGTCCAGGGTCTGTGGGACTCGTGGGAAGACGATGCATTCGTCCGGGACCGTGAGACCGGACAGTTCTCCGATTTCTCCAAGATGCACAGGCTCGAACATAAAGGGCGGTTCTTCAAGGCGCAGGGCCCGCTCAACATCCAGCGCTCCGAGCAGGGCCAGCCGGTCATCTTCCAGGCAGGCGCCTCGAAGACCGGCCAGAACTTCGCTGCCAAATACGGAGAAGCAATCTTCACGGTCAGCGGACCGATCGAAAAGGCGAAAGCCCAATACCGAGAACTCAAGCAGGCGGCAGTGGATAAAGGGCGCCGTGCCGAAGACCTTCTGATTTTCCCGTCACTGTCCCCGATCATTGGCCCGACCGAGGAAGCGGCGGAGCGAAAGTATGAAGAAATCAAAAACCTGCTTTCTGTCGAGGAGGCCCTGACGTTCCTCAGTCGGTACTTTGACCACTTTGAATTCAGCCAATTCCCGCTGGACGAGCCGTTCCCGGATATCGGCGATGTCGGCAAAAACGCCTTCCGGTCCACGACGGATGAAATCAAGCGGATGGCGAAAGAGGAAAGCCTGACGCTCCGTGAAGTGGCGCTGCGCGTGGCAACTCCGAAGGACCCGTTCTTCGGCTCGTATGAGCAGGTCGCTGACCGGATGATCCAGTGGGTCGATGAGGAAGCCGCAGACGGATTCATGCTGAACCTCCAGGTGCTGGGCGGTCAGTACGATGAGTTCATCGAACACGTCCTCCCGATCCTCGAAGAGAAGGGGTACTACAACCGCACGGGCAATGGCGGAACCCTGCGTGAAACGCTCGGCCTGCCGTTCAAGGAAAACCGGTATCAGGCGAAGCCATCCGAGATTCACTAACTTATATAAGAAAGGAAGATGCAACATGTCCAAAGATTTGTCCATTGTGGTCTGGTCCAAACAAGGCTGCAGCTACTGCGGCGATGTGAAAGAATACCTCGAGAAAAACGGTTATGAGTACCGCACGATTGATGTCACGGAACATGACGACCGCCGTGATATTTTGGATGCCAAATACGGGGTGCGCCATGTGCCGGTCATCGAGATCGGCCGCGGCAACCGGTATGAAGCGGTCACCGAAGTCGGCGTCGAGCACCTGGAAAGTGCGCTCGGCAGGCTGTGAAAAAGGAAGGGATCGGAATGAGCGAGATCGTCATCTTGTCGGGAAGCCCTTCAGAGAATTCCCGTTCGGAGAAGGTTCTCCGTTATCTCGGTGAGCGCATGGAACAACAACAGTTTTCCGTCACGCATATTTCAGTCAAGGATGTGCCGGCGGAAGACCTGATGTTCAGCAACTTCAAGAGTCCCGACGTGATCCGCATTGCGGAACAGATCAGTCAGGCCAAAGGCGTCATCGTCGGCACGCCGGTGTACAAGGCGTCTTACTCGGGTGTACTGAAGGCACTAATCGACATCATGCCTCAGGACATCCTGGAAGACACGCCGGCGCTCCCGGTCATGACCGGCGGCAGCATGTCCCATCTGCTCGCCATGGAATATGCGCTTAAGCCGCTGCTGGCCACATTAAAGGGCGTGACCGTGAAGGGGCTTTACTTCATGGACAGCCAGATCGATAAAACGGCTGAACAGCCCCTCATCGATGAAGACGCATTTCTCCGCACCGAAAAACAGTTGGCCTATTTCATCCGGAAGGTCAGACGGGAACAGACGGCAAGCGTGTGACCGGACAAAAAAGAATCCCCCTCAGCAGGACAGTAAGCCTGGTGAGGGGGATTTTTTGATTATTTCACTTTGGAAAGGGTGAGCCCATCCCCGACCGGAATCAGCAGGGACTTTAGTTTCGGATGGTTGGCGACCTGTTCATTGAAGGCTTTCATGATCTCGGTGTTCCGGTTAGGTTCGGCAGCTTTGTCCGCCACGGTGCCGCGCGCAAGAACATTGTCGCAGACGATCAGTGCACCGCTGTCTGCGATCCGGATGCAGGCTTCGAGATAATTCTCATAGTTTTCCTTATCGGCATCGATAAAGAAAAAGTCGAACGTCTCGCCTTCCTCGGCCAGCTGTTCCAGGCTTTCGAGGGCAGGGCCCGTTCTGTAGGTGACCCGGTCGCCGAAGCCGGCTTTGGTGAGGTTGCGGTGTGCCAGCTCCGCATAGTCTTCGACCAGTTCGAGTGAAGTAAGCGTGCCGCCCTTGGCCATCCCTCTTGCCAGACAGATGCCGCTGTAGCCGCCGAGCGCGCCGATTTCCAGGACGCGCTTGGCACCGGAGATCGAAGCGAGCATCGTCAGAAGTTTCCCTGAGGCGGGCGGGACGGAGATCTGCTGCATGTCGTTTTCCTTGATGGAGGCTAGAACGTCATCAAGCAGCGGGTCGGGAGCGGTAAAAACAGATTCGATGTATTCATTTGTCTTCTTCATGGCTCTCTCCTTTGGCTCTCTTCCTCATGGAAGTATGTTGATTGTCCTATTCAGGTTCCCTCGGACTTTGTCAATAAAACAAAGAGGGCATCACTGACTCCATCACCTGACCCTGCAAAGATCCTAGGTGAAAAGCGGATAAATCATATGAACGATCCAAGCTGCAATGACGCACCAAATCAACAGGATGATCAAAGCGGCCAGCCAGTTTTTAGGCTTGCCATTTTTCATCCGTTCTTCTGCCTTCGCTTTACAGTCAGAGATGACCTCTTCGGGTATCATTTTCAGGGCAAGCATCACGCCGAGCGGAACGAGAATGAGATCGTCCAAGTAGCCGAGAATCGGGATGAAATCTGGTATTAAATCAATCGGGCTAAACGCGTAGGCCACAACAAGAGCAGTAAAAACCTTGGCATACAAAGGGACTCGCTCATCTTTGTATGCGAGGTAAAGGATGAAAATCTGCTGTTTTAAATTCCTCGCCCAGTCCTTCATTTTACTCAACATGCTATCACCTGATTCTGAATGCAAGTCTACTTCATATACCCTTAGTCGGAAGGGTTCAATGTCCGCTGATGTCATATAAATAGAGGTCAGGCCCGTCCATCATGAGAAGCAGCGGGCCGCGGGTGGCAACCAGCAGCGGTGAGAGTTTCTTCCCGTTGGGTTTCCTGAACTGAAGAAGGCCGCGGCGGACATAGCGGCTGCCTTTTCTCTCTGTGCAGAAGAACCGGTTGTCTTCCTGGAATAAGATCCGGCTGCCGTCGTTCGTTACGGCCAAGGCATAGGCGCCGTCGATATCGGTGATATAGAACGCTGTCTCCCCGCTCTGCGTGAACCCGACGTCAAAGTCCGTATAGTAATGAAAGGCTGCTTCGTTCCCGGTGACCGTCATCGCATAGCAATCGTCGATGACCCGGTTGCCGGTTTCTTTGTACTCCCAGGCGATCCGGCCATCCGCTTTCCATTTTACAAGGCCGGATCTGCCAAGCGGATCATTCCATCCAAAGTTGCCGGACACCCCTTCATCGAAGTAGCCGCACCAGATGTGGTTGTCAGGCGTGACCGACAGATGCTCGATGCCGTCTCCGAGACAGAACTCGCGGAGAAGCTGTCCGTCCGTTGAATAAACACGTGCATTCTGCTCAATCTTGCCGTCCCCGTGATGATAGGCGCGTGCTGAACAGAGAAGCAGATTCTCTCCATGATCAATAGGCTCGAAAAAATGGTAGTTCCATTTCTCCTCGGGAAAGTCGTAAACGTGCTTGCAACCGTCCCGGATGACAATTCCCCGGTAGGTCCGCGATTCCTCCGTGATGGTCGGCGGGAACATGCCGTCGATATAGGCAGGAACGTGCTCCGTGAGCAGAACGCACAGTTCGCCCTGAGCACCGATTGCCAGGCGGAGCGGCGTATAGCCATCCATCTCCTCTTCCAGGCTGAAAACGGGAGAAAGCCGGATACTTTTTTCCGCCATCAGTCCCTGTACGTGACAGCCGTACCCGTCGCGATGCACATCATCATGCCTTCGCGCAGTGTCTCGAAGTCGAGGTCAACGCCGATCACGGCATTTGCGCCGAGTCGTTTTGCCCGGTCCTCCATTTCACGAAGTGCGATCTCCCGGCCTTCCGCCAGTTTGTTTTCATACGCCGAGCTGCGGCCCCCGATCACGTCTGTCACCGATGCAAAGATATCCCGGACGATGTTGGCCCCCATGATCGCCTCTCCGACCACAATTCCGTGATACGTCTCGATCTTCTTGCCTTCCAGAGAATTCGTTGTCGTCACCAGCATGAATGATCCCTCCATTTTCTTGATACCTGTTGTACGCTTCGGTGGAGCTTAACGTTTCATCTTAATAGAATCTTCATGACTTTATGAGGAAAAGGTTCAGATTTGGAGCGTATGGTGGGGTTAAAGAAGGAGTCCTGGATCACTCGGTGGGGGGTGCGTAACTTTCAAAAGCATTTCCGTAACATTCGCGCACGTTTGCTTAACATTCAGGATTGCTTGCTTAACATTCACAACGTTTCAGGCATCGTCCGTAAATTATTTCCTGAACCGGGGTGTAAGCCTGAAACGTCCGGCGTCGTTCGGACGTATAGTGTAGTAACGGGATCGGCGGTCCCGGGGCGGAATCGGTCCGGAGGCTGAGACGGATTCCCGCCGGAGGCCGTTTTGGAAAAGGAGGGTCCGGTCCACAATGAAGATAACGAATGACAAGGCCGGGCCGGCATTCCGAAACGGGCCGGGGCCGGATAACAGGGGGAACACCATCGTGAAGGAGATCTATATCGTTCTGACGGATACGGGGACTGTGCTGTCCAAGATCATCCGCCGCTACACGGGCTGCCCGCTAAACCACGTCTCAATCGCGTTCGATGAGCGGCTGGATGAGATGTACAGCTTCGGCCGTGTGCAGCAACACAATCCATTCTCCGGCGGGTTTGTGAAGGAACGGGCGGGAAAAGGGCTTTTAAAAGATGCACAATGCGCGGTGTTCCGGTTCCGCGTGACGGAGGACGAGCTCAGGAGGATCCGGGAGCGCATCTTGGAGATTGAGCGGGAGCGCGACCGATACACGTACAATTTCATCGGACTGATCGGCGTGGTCCTGAACCGGGAAATCTGCCGCAAGCGCGCGTACTTCTGCTCACAGTTTGTCGTGGCTATGCTGGCGACGGCCGGTATCCGCATCACAGATGAGCCGGCCTGGCGGGCACAGGCCCGGCACTTCACGCAGTCAAGTCTTTTGGAGCCGGTGTACGAGGGACTGATCGGCAACTATGTAGCGCCCGGAAACATCGTCACCATCAGCCCGCGCCGGGGCATCCGCGCACGCCTGTCCCGGGTACCATTCCGCCGGTCGGCATCGTGAACGGTCTGAAGGACTGCATTAAAAAGCTCAGGGATTGCATCCCTGAGCTTTTTTACATGATGATCAGAAAGAAGTTGTGGAACGAGTGAAGGATGATGACGGTCCAGAGCGAGCCGGTTTTCCTGAAAATCCACCCGAATACCAGGCCTACGAAGAGGATGTACGCATGGCTTCCCGGATTAAAGAAGGTCCCTTCGTACAGCCAGATCGGATAATGGATGACCAGAAACAGGAGGGCCACGGCAGCATTCGCCTTCCAGAAGGGGAGCCGTTTTGCCAGAGCCTGTAGAAACAGTCCCCGGAAGACGATTTCCTCGGTAAGGCCGACAAGGAGAAAGACATTCAGGAAGCGATCAAACGAAACGTTGAAATGGAAACCTCCGCCGTTCAAAACGTACGCCTGGATGGTGAACCAGAGTCCCAGCAGGGCGGACAGGCCGAAGCCCCAAAGGAGCCCCTTCCGGAGATTGGTGGTCAGCTTCAGGAAGTCTGCCGGATCGCTATTCAGGCGGAATCGGATGAACAGCCAGACTGGAACAATCCAGATCATGACCTTGACGGCCGCTTTTGCCAATGCAGCCGTTGTTTCCGGAAGTTCGTTCAGATACGGGGGAAGGGCCATTTCACGAATCGACCAGACGGCCAGGAAAAGAATGAAATAGATGACGAGGGTCCTGAAAAAGCTGTCTGCTTGTTCTTCATAGCGGATGCTGTCCATTTTCTCGGTCGCCTCCCATCAGTGATCTGTCCGTACGCGGCTTTTCAGCCGGAAAGCCGGTTTGACTTCAGCCACGAGCACGGCCACCAGGATCAGCGCCGCTCCGAACACCATCCGGCCGGTCATGACGTCGTTGATGAACAGGACGGCAAGCACCGAGCCGAAGAACGACTCCAGTGACAGGATGACGGCCGCCTTCGTAGGTGTCGTGTAGCGGAAAGCGAGGTTCTGGCAGACGTAGGCGATCGTCGTCGAGAAGACGGCCAGGTAGACGACTGACCAGATCGCTTCATTGGACGGACTTGCCGGGAAGCCTCCCTGGGAAAGGACAGCTACTGTGCTGAGGAGAGCCGCCGTCGCAAACTGGACAATGGTCAGTGCCAGGGCGTCCTCTTTTTTGACGAACATATTCGTATAGAAGATATCAAATGCAAACCCGACCGCGCACAGCAGGGTGAGCAGGTCGCCGATATTGATGGTGAATGAGCCCTGCAGCGACAGGAACGCAATCCCGGTGAGCGCAATGACGGAGGCCATCAGCTCATGACGGTCGATCCGCCGCCGGTACACGAGATAGGCGATCACCGGCACGATGACGACGTTGACAGCCGTAAGGAAAGCATTTTTCGAAGGCGTCGTGTATTCGAGCCCGACCGTCTGCAGCGCAAACGCCACAAACAGGATCGTGCCGAGCACCGCGCCTTTCCATAGCAGGGACTTCGAGATCAGCCGGAGCTTCTTGTAGAAGAGGACCGTGATGATCAGCGTGCCCAGGAGGAACCGCCCGGCCATCACCTCATAAGCTGTCAGATGCTCGAGCGCAATCGCCGTCATGACAAACCCGCTTCCCCATACGATTGCGGTGATGAGAAGCAGGATATCCCCGATATACCGTTTCATGGCCGACCCTCCCCTTGATGTCATTCTTTTAATATATCATGTGGGTGAAGCGTGAAGAGGGTCAAATTGGCTTAATATCCGACGGCAGGACTTATCCACGGTCGAATGGGCGCAGATGCATCCCTTATCCCCGGACTTATCCCGACATTCCACAGCCAAAAACCGATTTTAACGTTAAAACCGGGGATAACACGGATATCCACAGCCTTTTTACAGGAGTGGGGAGGAGTTCTCCACAGCGCCACAAATAAAAAGATTGCCCTTATTTTTATAGGCGTCGTTTCTGAGAAGGTTCGCGGGCACTAAGATCTAGTAAGGATTTCCTGTCTACTCAAGATTGAATACAGACTTTTGTCCGATTAGAGAAACAGGGAATTTCTGAGAGAATTAATGACAATAGAGATTTCCGTTTCCGGGAGTGTGAATCAGTGAAGGTATTGGATGTACAGCAATTTCATGAGGGGTTACATCGGAATATAGAGAAGCTGAACCGCCTGGAAGAAGAGATACAAGGAATTAAACAGGCGGTGGAAGAACTTGTCTTGCTGGAAGATGCTTTAAAGGGAGAAGGCGGTAATGCCATTCGCTCGTTTTACCAGGAATGTCATTTGCCGCTGTTGGCTTTCTTCGTAAGTTTTAAAAGCCGTTTCGCTGGTACTCTCCGGCGTATCGGAGAAGCACTGAATTCATTCGAGCCCGATAAGTTGGGATACATCAGGCAGGAATTTCTCGAAGGAGAAGTCCAAGCAGGGTTAGAGGAGATTCGAAGAATTACAGGAACCCTGACAGACGAGACAAACAGCATCATGGACAGTCTTGCAGATATTGTTTCTCTTCCTCATCTCGATGACAGTGAAGTACAGGAAGGTGACCGAAACTGGGGAGGCATTGACACCTGCAATCCCCATCGGATACAACTGCCGACCATAAGAGTGGAGTGTTATGGAGAATAACGGTTTTGTTCACCATTAAAGACATTAAAGGGAATATACGAATGAGAATTGATCCCCCAGATAAACAAACGTTGTATGATCATGTTCATTTCTATGACGAGAAGGGAAATCCCTTGGACACAAATATGAATATTGTTGATAGAAAAAGTCCGAGTGCTCATATTCCATATAAAAAGTGAGGAGATTATTGTGATAGCAAAACAAATTCAAAGAGACATTGAAGAGATAAATTATTGGGATGCCAGAGTATTACGAATGGACAGCTGTTTTTTTGGTGACGAGGTTGCAATTGTATTTGAAGATACGGATGAAAACATAAAGGTTCTTTTCACTGGCTGTTCCGTTTTCTCGTTTAAGACCCACGTAAACGACAGATTGAAACCCTTAAAAGAATTGGTGAAATCTCAAATACCATACTTTATACAAGACATAGAGATTGAGGATATTCAAGTAGAAGGTAAGTCTTTGTTAAAATGCAAAATTCAAATGCCCCCTTTAGATGTTGAACTAGTTTGCTCGAATATTATTCTTGAGAGAATCTCCAAGGACGAAGCTCCAGATATACACAGTAATTACTTTTAAGCATCCGATTGGTGAAGCAAAGGACAAGAAGACTGGAGATAGGAGAGACATCTGTGAGTAAGTCATTTGAAGATCTTTTTTCCGAATTGCAGACTGACATGGTCGCTGTTTGTATGGAGTATGTAGAAGACCGTGCAGATGATATATACATATATGGATCATATGAACCGGAAATGTATTCATGGAATGTGTTTTACCGGGTATCTGGTAAAGTTGTACGCAAGCATCGACTGAATGATGCTTTACAGCAAAGTCATGAAGAAGTAGAACAGTATGATGTATCAGACGAACGTCAAAGATTACTTTTGAAGGTTGGAATGGAAGACTTAACTAAGCTTCATGACCTCTGCCGGGAATACAATATGGACTGTCCAACAGAAATCAAACTGCATTATGATGTTAAGGAAAACAAACTCGCAGCAAAGTATCAATATGATCTCATTTATTCCAATGATGAAGAATTACTTCCAAGCCACATTTTTGATGCATGGTTTGAAGAAGTGAAAAACCAAGAAACTGATTAAAAAGAAACCCGAGGGAAGCGTCCCTGCGGGTTTCTCGCCTATTTTCAGCACGACCGGAAGAAAGGGCCCAATGAAGAGCCAAGTCTTCTCTTAAGGGTGAGGGTAATGCAGTTTTGGTGATAAGGATGTGGTCAGTATGAAAAATTTCGAAGATCATCTGGCAGATATGCAAACAGATATGGTTGCTGTATGTATGGAGTATGTTGATGATCAAGCGGATGATGTATATATCTATTGTTCTTATGAGCCGGAAATGTATACTTTTGATGTTTTCTTTAGAATCAATGGCAAGACCGTTCGGAAAAACAAATTGAACGATGCCGTTTCAAATGAACAGTTTGATGTATCACTCGATCGACAGAGGGCGTTATTACGCATCGGAAATGAGAACTTAATAAAAATTCATGCTAAGTGTAAAGAGTTTGGTAGAGACATGCCAACGGAGATCAAGTTGCACTATGATGTGAAGAAAAACAAGCTGAAAGGCAGTTATAAATATGAGCCGGTTTATTCAAATGATAAAGAGCGACTGCCTGATCATATCTTCGATGCCTGGTTCAATGAAGTGAAAAGTCATGATGTATAAATAAGTCTAACCCTGCAAGAATGTTTTCCAGTGGGGGTCTACTCAGGTTATCTATGTGCGATAGATGGAGCCCGTCCTTTTCTCCACCGTTAGTGAGGAATGAATGGCTATAGGGGGACAGATGGAATGAATAAAGAGGAATTAACCGACTTTATTAAGAAAAATATAGACGTTGATGACTTTACCGGCGGAGTAAATGATAAGCAGATTAAATATATTCAAGAGACTTTGGATATCCGGTTGCCTAAAAGTTATAAGTGGTTTTTGGCTAATCATGGATCAGGCGGCTTGTTCGGTGTAGCTATATTAGGGGTGGCCAAGTCAAATATAGCTACCGTTGTTCATACAACAAAGAGTTACAGGCAGATAGGAATGAATCGTGACTTGGTTGTGATCGATGACATCGGTGAATACGCGTATTGTTTGGATACAAGCAGAATGCAGAACGATGAGTGCCCGGTAATTGCATGGAATCGACGAGGTGGACTGGATGACTTCGATACAGCGGAGAACTTCTATGAATTCTTGTTACAAAGGTTATTGGATGCAAAAGAAGCTTGGGAAGATTTTTGATTCCAGTGGAGGGTTAATTTATTTTTTTTAATCGTATAGGGGCTGTCTGGAAAGTCAGTGATAACTGATTTTCCGAGACAGCCCCTCTATTATGCTTCCGTTTCCTGCAATCTTCCTCTGAAATCCTCTTTTGTTTCCCTTTTCTTCTGCTGTAACCGAAGAAACATATTGTTTAAAAGTAAGGACATGATAATGAAAACTGTGCCGATATAATCGTAAGCTGTGACGCTTACACCTTGGATAATTTGAATGGCTAGCGTTGTAACGGGCACAAAGTTTAGAAATAACAACCCATTCAACGGTGTGATGACACTTACGCCATAGTTCCACCCAACCAGTGCGATCACTCCCGGGAAGATGACCATAAATGCAATATGCGGGCTTGTAATGGTCAATGTTTCAACGGTTGGAAACGAGACATATCCTGTAAGCGTTACACCAATCACGACAACAGCCGCAGTAGCCGTTCCGAGCAAACAGCTCAAAGTTGAATAACGCAATGCAGACCAGCCATCGTTACTGAATCGGGTTCCACCCATCGTGTACACAACCCACCCAACGACAGCGATAAAGATCAATAAAGATGGAATGATCGCATTTGCAGCTGAGAAAAAGGCACCGAAATCGCCTTTTGTTACGACTAACGATGCGCCGACAAACCCAAGAACAACACAAAACATCGTAAATGCATGAGGTCGTTGCCTGATGAACACCCAAGCAATAACAATAGAAATCATAGGCATTAACGATTCCATAATCGAAGCAATCATCGTACCTGGATCACCCAATAAATCCTGTCCCCAGAAAATCAACAAATTATAAACCGCAAAGGCCATTGTTCCAAAAAACCAGAGAAGCCAGCCCTTCCCCTCAAAACGGAAAGCTTCCTTCCCTTCCTTCCAAAACAGCCATACAAGTAAAATAATCGTTACAAAACCATACCGAAAAAGTGTGAAGTAAAATGGGTCTATATGTTGAAATGCATGATTCGCAACTGGAAACATTGCTCCCCAGGAAACTGCGGAAATCAGACATAAAATAGCGGCCCATACTACGGTGTTCTTCATGATGTTCGATCTCCTTCAACTCTGTAACTCTACTAATTAAATCATAGGTTCGATATCTCTCAAAATGAACAATAATGATGTCTGCCATCTCAATTAGTGATATCGTAAGAAAGAGGATATTGGAGGAGTGATCATATGGAATTTAAAGATTTAGAGATTTTTCAAATGGTTGCACAAAAAGGTACAGTTACCGATGCTGCAAAAGAATTAAGTTATGTCCAATCCAATATCACCTCAAGAATCAAAAAACTAGAGACTGAAATGAATACAGCTCTTTTTAACCGTCATAGTCGTGGAATGACATTAACGCCGGAAGGAAAAAAACTTCTTGTTTACTGCGAAAAGATTCTTGCGCTGACAAATGAAATGAAGAAAGTCGTTCAAAGTAAAACTGAACCAGCAGGCAAACTTGAAATCGGGACTGTCGAAACCGTTATGAAATTACCAGTTATACTAGCTTCTTATAACAAAAAGTATAAAAACGTAGACTTATCTCTCTTCACTGGTGTTACTCATCAACTCCAAAATGATGTGTTACACCACCGTTTGGACGGTGCTTTCGTGACAGAAATCGATGACCATCCTGAACTAGTTTCCCATGATGTTTTCCAAGAAGAGCTTGTCCTGATATCAGACAGTACGAAGACTTCTTTGGATGAACTAAAAGAAGAACCGATTCTTTGCTTTAGCGAAGGATGCGGCTACCGGGCACGACTGGCAAAGTGGTATAAAGATCAAAACATAACACCGCAAAAATTAATGGAGTTCGGGACGTTGGAAACGATTTTGGGGAGCGTAACGATGGGGCTGGGCATTACGTTCATTCCCAAATCAGCTGTTTCTCATCTGGAAGAAAGAGGAATTATACACTGCCATTACTTGCCTGAAAAATATAGTAAAATCAATACAGTATTCATTAGACGGAAAGATGCCTATTTAACTTCCACACTCGAAAAGTTCATCGAAACATTTGAACGGGTCGAAGGCGAAATGGCATACCCGCTTGCGAATAAAAAAGTCCTCAGTACTTGAAAACGTATCTGAGGATTTTTTCAGTTATTACGACTCTTTAACAGGAAACTAGCCAGGCTCGATTCATTAAGGTAAACAAACTCGCGGCGAAGTATCGCTACGATCTTATCTACTCCAATGATGATGAATTATTACCTAGCGATATTTTTGATGCATGGTTTGAAGAAGTGAAGAACCAAGAAACTGTGTGAATAAGAAACCCGCAGAGAGCCTCCCTGCGGGTTTCTTGCCGGTTACTCAGGCCACCTTGAAGAAGAAGTGATGCAATCATCTTACCAGTGTGCTTGAAGTTTATTTCCATTTGGATCATAAAAGTGGAAATAGGCATGGCCGTGATCTTCTTTAATATCCTCGACCTTAACTTGATGATCGATTAAGTGTTGATGAAAATTGGATAATTCCGGACTTGTAAAGCCGATGCTGAATTCTTGTTCTGAATCAATCGTGAAATGCGCAAAGGTTTCATCTTCTGTAGGAACTAAGATCAGCAGGAGAGGTCCTTCATTTACTTTTATAATTGCACGCTCATCCGTAGTGTTTAGTAACTGGAGCCCTAATACCTCGCTATACCATCGTGCGGACAGTTCTAAATCTTTTACAGGAATTCTAATGTAATGTACCTGTTCAATAAATGATTGGCCCATAGCCTTCGCTCCTTTATTTAAGCCGGATATCAAATTAGTTCCCTTTCTATATACCTTGTTCCTTTAACAGAACAATAAATTTCCTATGATCGGCTTTAAGGATGCAGGGACACCTCTCTGCGGGTTTGATAGGATTAGGAGAAGAATGATGTGGTTGGCGGAAGGAGACAAGCAGATATGGAGAAGTTTCCGGTGGTGATGAAGTTCTGCCATCCTTGGCGGTCTTATCAGGAAGAGGTGTTGTCGGAGCTTGATCAGCACCTGGAAAATGGGCATCTTCATCTGGTCGCGCCGCCGGGTTCGGGGAAGACGGTGCTGGGGCTGGAGGTGATGCGGCGGATCGGCAGGCGGACGCTGATCGTTGCCCCAACGATTGCGCTCCGGGAGCAGTGGGCGGACCGGCTCACTGAATTGTTCCTGGACGGCGTACGGCCGGACTGGCTGTCGTCTGATCTTTCGTCGCCGGCATTTGTGACGGTGACAACGTATCAGTCGCTTCACGCACTGTTCAGGTCCGGCGGGGAAAAGCAGCTGCTCTCCGAGGGTTTCGGCACGATTGTGTTGGATGAGGCGCATCACCTGCGGACTTCCTGGTGGAAGACGATGATGGATATTAAAGAGGGGCTTGGAGACCCGGCGGTTGTCGCGCTGACCGCGACGCCACCTTATGACGAGTCGCCTGCAGGCTGGCAGCGGTACGTTTCGCTGTGCGGACCGATCGATCTCGAAATCCCGGTTGCCTCGCTCGTGAAGGCGGGTGACTTGTGTCCGCACCAGGATTTTATCCGGTTCACGGTTCCATCGGCCGAAGAGCTCTCGGAGATTTTGGCGTTCCGGGAACGGACGGATGAATTCCTGGATGAGCTGGGGGAAGACAAGGAATTCATCCGCTACCTCGAGCAACACCGGTGGATCTCTCAGACGGAGGCCCATGTCGAGGAGATTCTCGGGCTGCCCGCAGTATTTTCAGCGATGCTGATGGTATTGAAGGAAAGCGGTTCAGAGGCGTACCGGGAGGCGCTGCCGCTGATCGGCATGCCGGAGGAGACGATGCCAAAGCTTGACCGGAACTGGATGGAAGAACTGCTGACGGGGCTGTTGTTCAGGCTGGGGGATGAGGAGGAAACGGTCAAACGTCTGCGTAAAAGGCTGTCCAGGATTGGAGCCATCCACCGGCGCACCGTTTACCTGACGTCTACGCCGGCGATCAGCCGCGCACTGGTCCAGAGCCAATCGAAACTCAAGGCGGTTGCGGAAACCGTCCGTCTTGAAAAAGAAATCTTGGGTGACCGGATGCGCATGGTCATTCTGACTGATTACATACGGGCGGATGACATGCCGTCAGCGCCCGGCGATGAAAAGCCGCTGACCCGGATCGGCGCGGTTCCGGTGTTCGAGATGGTGAGGCGGACGTTGGGCGACCAAGTGAAGCCGGCCATTCTCACAGGCTCGATTGCGGTCGTGCCGGCAACGGCCGCGTCAATGCTGGAAGGGGCGATTCCGCTCCCGCATGATCCGTCGTTCGTGCGCATCCCGGTGAATGATTTGAACCGTCAAGGTATGGTCGCCACTGTCACGGAGCTTCTTGAAAAAGGGGAGATCGACGTGCTCACCGGGACGGCGGCTCTCCTCGGCGAGGGCTGGGATGCCCCGTGCGTGAATTCGCTCATCATGGCATCGTATGTCGGTTCGTACATGCTGTCCAATCAGATGCGCGGCCGGGCGATCCGACGCAATCCGGCTGACCCGGATAAGACGGCGTCGATCTGGCATCTCGTCACCGTAGACCGCGATGCGGAGGACGGCGGCGATGACTGGCGCTCGCTCGTCCGCCGGTTCCGCTCGCTTGCGGGGCCGGGGGCGGAGCGGGATGTGATCGAGACGGGCATCGGCCGTCTCGCGGTCGGGGAGCCTCCGTTTTCAATGGAGGAGATCGACCGGCTGAACGCGGAAATGGAGCGCAGGGCCCACTCGCGGGAAACGCTCCGGGAACGGTGGATGCGGGCGGTCGATTCCGGCAGCCGGATGGTGGAGGAGGCGGTCCTGCCGCGGCGATCCGTTCCGAGACCGTTTTATCTCGACAATACGCTAAAGGGGCTATTGTATGTCGCCGGGTTTACCGCCGCCGGTGCGGCGTGGGACGCTAGCGGCTGGATCCGCCAGCTGACCGACAGCCCGTTCGGTGAATCAACACTTTGGGGCGGGCTTGCCGGACTTGCGGTCGCCGCGCCGTCATTCTGGCGTGCGGGCAGGCTGTACATGCGGCATCCGTCAGTCGAATCGAGCCTGAAGGAGATCGCTGAAGCGCTGTACGCCGCGATGCACCGGAGCGGGATGCTTGCCGGGCCGCCAGAAGAGGGGGGCATCCGGGTCACTTATGACGGGCAGGGATATTACACATGCTGGCTCTCCGCCGGCACGACCCATGAAAAGACCCGGTTCATGAATGCGCTCGCGGAACTGCTCGGGCCCATTGAAAACCCGCGATACCTGATCGAAAGACGCTCCCGCGGCTTCGGAAAGCGGACAGACATCCATGCCGTGCCGGAGGAACTGGGGCGTAAAAAGGAGACCGTGGAAATCTTCCTGGAAGAATGGAAGAAGCGTGTCGGCCGGGCCGATCTGATTTACACGAGGACGCCTAAAGGCCGCCGCCGGCTGCTTGAGGCAAGGATGCGTGCGCTGTCCGCGGCATTTGTCCCGGAACCGGAGCGCATCAGCGGATGGCGCTAGAGTTATCCACGGATACCCGGAAGCCCGAATGTCCGGAATCCCCGGTTATCCCCGTTTTCCACAGAAAAATCCGACTTTTGCACGTAATTCCGGGGATAACCTGGTTATCCACAGGCGATTTCATTAAGAACGTGTATCTTTTCCACAAATAACCCGCCTGGCTATAGGGTGAGAATGTGAAAAAGGCGTAAAATATATGAAGAATCATTTCTTAATGTTCGTCTTTCGGTTATAATTGTGTCAGATCAGCCGAAAGAGGTGGACTGTGTGAAGCGGATTTACGAAGGCAAGACAAAGGATGTCTACGAGCTGCAGGACGGGACGATCCAGCTGAAGTTCAAGGATGACGTGACCGGGGAGAACGGTGTATTCGATCCCGGTGCCAACACGGTCGGACTGACAATAGAGGGTGCAGGGCGCGCCGGCCTCCGCATGACGGAATACTTTTTCGGGAAGCTGGCTGAGGCCGGTATCCCGACGCACTTTATCGGAGCCGATGTGGACAATCAGACGATGAATGTCCGGAAGGCGGACGTGTTCGGCAAGGGACTTGAGGTCATCTGCCGCTACCGCGCGGTCGGAAGCTTCCTGCGCCGCTACGGGGCTTATGCGGAAAAAGGACAGCCGCTTGACGCATTTGTCGAAGTGACGATCAAGGACGACGAGCGCCAGGATCCGCCGATCAGCAAAGATGCCCTTGTGGGGCTCGGCATCCTGGACGCCGGGGAGTATGACACGCTTAAAGAACTGACCCAACAGATTTCCGGAGTCGTGAAGGACGAACTCGCTGCACGCGGCATGGAACTGTATGACATCAAGCTCGAATTCGGCCGCGACGCAGAAACCGGCGAGGTCCTCCTGATCGATGAGATCTCCGGCGGCAACATGCGCGTCTACAAAGACGGCGAATATATCGAACCCCTCCAGCTCGAACAGCTGCTGTTTGGGTGAGGATACAGAAAAGTAGCACCTGCCGGATAGGCAGGTGCTTCTTTTTGGAACGTTTTTTAATCTTCTCCCAGCCCGAACTTCTCCTCCAGCCGCCTCAGGCTGTCCCCGAATTCGGGGTACGGCCGGAAAACGGAGAGGACACCCCGGATTGCGGTGATATCAGCACTTGGGCCTGCATCGGCCTGTGTTCCTAGAAAGTCGAGGCTCGACGACAAGTACTGGGCGGTCGCGCGGGGAAGCGCCAGGCCGGACAGGATGCTGCGCATCTCATCAATGACACCTGCCAATTCAGCCTCCTCCTCACTTTCCGGAAAGAAGCCGGAGAACAGCGTCCGTACCGTTTCCTCGTCAAGGAGCGGCCGGTAGGTTCCGGCAAGGAAGCCCTCTGCTGCATGGCCGGTCATCAGGACAATGAGCTCGGCCAGCATTTTTGGATTCAGGGACTGGGGATTCGAAATGAACTGTTGCATATAATTGTTTTTGGTGCCTTCCACGATGACGGAGATGTCATAAATAAATGGGCGGACGGCCTCGCCATACATGGCGGTAAGCTGGTCACGATACCACTCGGCCTGCGAGACCCGCAGCTCTTCGATGAAGCGGATCAGCTCCGGATTCAGATTAAAGGCCTGATCTCGGACGACCATCGCGATAAAATCGGTGTGGCGCTGGATCTGGGAAATCTGGACCTCTGTCTGGCGCCGGTAGTTCTCCGCTGCGGACTGCTTGGGATCGACGGCATTCTTCATTTCGTTCGTGATCAATGAAGTGTAGTATCGGAAAATCTCCACCTGGAGAGCATCTTTGGATTTGAAATGGAGGTAGAAGGCGCCTTTAGATATTTCGGCACGGGCCGCGATCTCCTGGATGGAGGTGCCATGGAACCCTTTTTCCGTGAAAAGGGCGATCGCCGACTCGATGATGCGCTTCTTTGTTTCGTTCATGCTATTTTACACACTCCTTTGACCGCATGGTCAGTACAAACAGTATAGCAGAAGAAAAATGGATAAAGTGTGACAAACGATTCATATGATTGTATCCGGCCGGTGTTTCCTTTATCCTAATATAGGTAAACTGACCGGTCAGTCACTAGAACGGAGGAAAACAGGCTTGAAGAAGATCATCAACTTTTCCATCAACAATAAATTCGCCATCTGGCTCCTGACGATCATGGCCATCGCGGCGGGGATCTATTCCGCTGCCACCATGAAGCAGGAGTCGATGCCGGACATCACGGTACCGGTCGTGTCGGTGATGACCGTCTATCCGGGTGCTTCTCCGGATGAGGTCGCCGATTCGGTCACCGTCCCGGTCGAGCAGCGTTTACGGAACGTCGAGGGCGTGAAGACGATCCTTTCCTCCTCGATGGAGAACGTCTCGTCCATCCAGGTCGAGTTTGATTTCGAGAAGGATATGGACCGGGCGGTCACGGAAGTGGAAGGCGTCCTGAAAAATGTCTCGCTTCCGGATGACGCACAGGATCCGGCCATTTCCAGGATCAGCATCAATGCCTTCCCGGTCGTCGCCGTCAGCATCACGGGCAACGGCCAGGACCTCGATGAACTGACGGAAATTGCCGTCAAGGACATTGTCCCTGCAATGGAAGAAGTTAAAGGGGTAGGGAACGTCCAGGCAAGCGGACAGAAGTCGAAGGAAGTCCGGATTGACTTCGATGATGCCAAACTTGCCGAGGCAGGTCTCGACCGCGAAACGGTCACGGGTATGATCCAGGGCTCCAACATCGCCTTCCCGCTCGGGCTGAACGAGCTAGATGGCTCAATGAAGAACGTGGTCATCGACGGGTCGATTGCTTCCCTCGAAGCACTGGAGAACCTGCAGATTCCGGCAGTTCCTTCACAGGGTGCCGTCCAGCCGGGCGCCGACGCGGCACAGGCCGGACAGGGCGCCGAGGGTCAGGCAGCTCCGGGAACCGACGCGGCACAAGCCGGGCAGGGTGCCGAAGGTCAGACAGTTCCGGGTGCAGGCGGCATGCAGCCGGCTGCCATGACAGGCCTTCCGACGGTCGCCCTCTCTGATGTGGCGACCATCGAAGTCATCAATGAATCCCAGTCCATCTCCCGCACGAACGGGGAAGACTCGATCGGCGTCCAGGTCGTCAAGAGTCCGGATGCCAACACGGTCGATGTCGTCAACGGCGTGAAGGACAAAGCGGCTGAACTGGAAGAAGACTATGGCGTCAATATCGCCGTCACGTTTGACCAGGGAGAGCCGATTGAACAGTCGGTCGAAACGATGCTGTCGAAGGCGCTCTTCGGTGCGCTGTTCGCGATCGTCATCATCCTGCTGTTCCTGAGAAGCATCAAGACTACGTTCATCGCGGTCATTTCGATTCCGCTGTCGCTTCTCCTCGCGCTGCTTGTCCTCAACTCGATGGACATTACGCTCAACATCATGACGCTCGGTGCGCTCACCGTCGCGATCGGGCGGGTCATCGACGACTCGATTGTCGTCGTCGAGAACATCTACCGCAGGATGCACCTGCCGGATGAGCCGTTGAAGGGCAAGAAGCTGATTCTGGAAGCAACAAAGGAAATGTTTGTCCCGATCGCGTCCTCGACGATTGTCACAATCGCGGTCTTCCTGCCGCTCGCGCTCGTCTCGGGTCAGGTCGGTGAACTGTTCCTTCCGTTCGCACTAGCAGTCGTGTTCGCCCTGCTCGCATCCCTCCTTGTCGCGATCACGGTCGTGCCAATGCTGTCCCATTCGTTGTTCAAAAAGCAACTCTACGGCAGCAAGACTGGGGTTGCGCGCAAGACAGAGAAGCCGGGGCGCCTCGCACAGTGGTATACCGGAATCCTGGAATGGGCGCTTAACCATAAATGGATTACGGCTGGAATCTCGGTTGTGCTTCTGGCGGCGAGCTTCCTGCTCGTGCCGCTGATCGGCGTCACGTTCATGCCGGAAGAAGAACAGAAAGTCGTGATGGCGACCTACAATCCGGAAGCCGGCCAGCCGAAGGAAGAAACGCTTGAAATCATCTCCCGTGCGGAAGAGCTCCTGGAAGAGCGGAAGGGCGTCACGTCCTATCAGTTCTCCATCGAGGAAGCCGGCGGCATGGGCATGATGATGGGCGGCGGGGCCAACTCCGCGCTGTTCTTCATTGAATATGATTCCGACTTTGAAAACTTCTCGGAAGAACCGAAAAAGCTCATTGAGACACTGAACGAAGAATTAGGAAGAGGCGAATGGGGCTCGATGGACTTCACGTCCATGAGCGGCGGCTTCGAACTGATTGTCTACGCGGACAATGATGAAGACCTGAAGGCCGCATCCGATCAGATGGAAGAAATTCTGAACGGAACGGACGGCCTGGAAGCGGTCGAAAGTGACCTGACGGAAGCATACGACCAGTACACCTTCGTCACCGACCAGCAGCGCCTTGCCGAGCTCGGCCTGACCACTGCACAGATTGGCATGGCACTGAACGAAGGCGCCCAGGGAGCGGCCCTCACTTCCGTGAAGCATGAGGGGGATACGCTTGATGTCTTCGTCGCCGTTGAAGAAAAGGAATTCGGTTCGTTTGAAGAGCTTGAATCGACCGAGATCCCGACTGCGCTCGGCGGTACGGTCCAGCTCGGAGAAATTGCCGAAGCCGAGGAAGGCGAGGCACCGACGACGGTGACCCGCATGAACGGAAAGCTGTATACGACCGTCTCCGCGGAAGTGACCGGCAAGGACTCCGTAGCGATTTCCCGCGAGGTCCAGGAAGAAGTGGATCAGCTGGATCTCCCTGCAGGTGCCACAATCGAATTCGGCGGCGTCACCGAGCAGATCAATGAATCATTCACGCAGCTCGGCCTCGCCATGCTGGCGGCGATCGCCATCGTCTACTTCGTCCTCGTCGTGACATTCGGCGGCGCGCTCGCACCGTTCGCCATCCTGTTCTCGCTGCCATTTGCACTGATCGGAAGCTTCGTGGCCCTCTGGATCGCCGGCGAACCGATCTCGGTGTCCGTCATGATCGGTGCACTGATGCTTATCGGGATTGTCGTTACGAACGCGATCGTCCTAATCGACCGCGTCATCCATAAGGAAAACGAAGGCGAAACGACGCGCCAGGCACTGCTTGAAGCCGGCGCCACCCGTCTCCGACCGATCCTCATGACCGCACTTGCCACCATCTTTGCCCTGATTCCGCTCGCCATCGGAGCAGAAGGCGGCGGCATGATTTCCAAAGGCCTCGGCATCACGGTCATCGGCGGCCTCGTCAGCTCCACCCTGCTGACGCTGCTCATCGTGCCGATCGTGTACGAAGTCCTCGCGAAATTCCGCAAAAAACCGATGGTCGAACCAGAATAAGTTGTAAAGGCACCTGTCCCTTAGGGGGCGGGTGTTTTTTGACTGGGGAGGGGAGAGACGGGAATCGCCACATGGGGCGGAGAGTTGCCACATAGGTTGGAGAATTGCCACATGGGTTGGAGAATTGCCACATGGGGTAGAGAATTGCCACATGGGGCGGGGAGTTGCCATATGGGGTAGATAATTGCCACATGAGCCGGAGAATTGCCACATGGGTTGGAGAATTGCCACATGGGCCGGGGAATCGCCACATGGGTTGGGGAATTGCCACATGGGCGGTGTAGTTGCCACAAGCTTCACAATAGTGGCAGGCTCAACCGCCAAGTTCCCCCACCTGAATCCCACCCGGAACCCTCGCCAATGAATACCTTTTCTCCACCTTGACCATCCTCCAAATGAAGGAGGATGATTGAAATGAAGAAATGGATATTCGCATCAGCGGCGACAGCGATCATGCTTGCCGGGTGCGGCATGCAGACGGGAGAGGAAGAGATGAAGATCCCGGTCATGAGCGAGGGAGTCACCACCGCCATGGAGTCGGATCTGATTAATGCCAAAGGGGAGACGATCGGGAAGGTTCTTCTCACGGAAGGCAATGAGGGGACCGGTATCCGCATCACCGCAGAAGGGCTGGAGCCCGGTGTGAAGGCGATCCATGTCCACGAAAAGGGCGAGTGCACGCCGCCTGACTTTGAGTCCACAGGGGCCCACTTGAATCCTGAGCATAAGCAGCATGGTTTCGAGAACCCGAAAGGCTTCCATGCCGGTGATCTGCCGAACATCGAAGTGGACAAAGAGGGCAAGGTGGACCTCGAGACCACTTCCAAGTACATCTCCCTGAAGGAAGGCAATCCGGGCTACCTGCTGGATAAGGACGGCAGTGCGGTTGTGGTCCATGAAGGGCCGGATGACTACAAGACGGACCCGGCAGGAAATTCCGGTCCCCGCATTGCCTGCGCAGCATTCAACAAAAAATAAGCATGTAAAAACCGCACGCGAACCTGCGTGCGGTTTTTGCTTGCTCAATTATTTGAACAGGAAGTTCTCCGTATAGTATGGCTGGTCTTCTTCGTTGAAGGCGACCCCCACGCCGAGCATGCGGTAGTCTTCGTTCAAAATGTTTTTCCGGTGGCCGAGCGAGTTCATGAGCCCTTCGTGGGCGAAGATGCTGCTCGGCTGGCCATAGGCGAGGTTCTCGCCGGCCCCGCGGAACTGGATGCCGTCTTCCGCCATCCGGTCGAACGGCGACTGGCCCTCCAGGTTCTCATGGGCGAAATAGTCATTCACCGCCATGTCCTCGCTGTGCTTCACTGCAGTGGCGGCGGTGCGCCCGTCCCAGTCCAGGACGCCATAGCCGTGAGCCACGCGTGCGGCGTTCGTCAAATCGAACAGCTGGCGCTCGAAGCCTTCCTTCAGATCCGCGTCGGCGGCACCGTACAATGCATTCTGCGATTGCTCGAGGTCCTTTTCGATGATCTGGACAGCGGTAACGGTGTCGGTCCGGTGGAGGTCATAGAAGATGGTGACATAGCTGTTGTCCAGCTCAAACACATCATATTCTCCGTTGCTCTGGATGAGGAATGCGCTGCGCCCCTTGACGATGCGGTCAAGAGGACGGCCGTATTCCGCACGGACAGATGCTTTCTGGGAGCCGTAGGCGATCCCGCTTGTGGAGGCGATGATATCCTGGTTTGTGAAAAGTCCGTTGACGCGGTCATCCCCATCAAACGAAACCATTGCGAAGTTGTGGTATCCGTCATGGTAGGCATGCCATTCGACTCCGTATTCGTTCATCGTGGAGCGTGCGGGTTCGCCAAGCTCGTTCTGGACGAGCTCACGGGTGTCACCGATCCCGATATTGTGCACGGTGATCGGGACGGATTCCGGCCGCTCCAGTTCCGGTTTTTCGGCTTCTCCGCCGGAAGCCTGGCGGACGCGCTCGTCCTTTACGGACTGCTCCAGTTTCGCGTAAAGAGAGTTGGCGCCTTCATTCAGCTTGCCGAGGGCCTGATCGACCGCGGGCTGCCCGCCAATGTCTGCAATCAGCTCGTCTACCCGGTCGAGGAATGACAGGTCGACGACACGGGACAGCGGCTCTTCCCACAGCGGCCGGGCAACAAAGACCAGGACGGCCAAAAGGATCAGTCCGAACAACCTTCTCACCATGCACAATCACCTCCTTTATCTTTCCATTTTACCACCAACGTCATGGTTTCATGCATCCGCCGATTCGAAACCTTCCCGCTTGGGGGTTATAATAGTTCCCAACGATGCAAAGAGAGAAGGATTCGACCATGCTGGAACGTTTCGATGGCTTCCTCAAGAAAGGGATGCCGGTCATCACGCCGCTGTGTCTGGTTGTCGGCGTGCTCATTGCGGATACAGGCAGCCGCCTCCTGGGCCTTGTCCCGTGGATTTTCGCCCTCATGACGTTTGCGGGCAGCCTCGGGATGCGGGTGACAGATCTTAAGAACGCGGTCAGGCATCCGCTGGCGGTGTTGCTGAGCCTCGCTTTTCTTCACCTGCTCATACCGGTCTGGGCTTATGTATTCTCGGTCCTGGTGTTCGATGACCATCTGCTGACAATTGGGTTTGTCCTGTCTGCCGCCGTGCCGACGGGAGTCTCGAGCATCATCTGGGTGAGCATGTACCGCGGAAACCTGGCGCTGTGCCTGTCGATCATCCTCATCAACACCATGCTCGCACCGCTGATCATCCCGGCGACCCTTTTTGTCGTGGCGGGGGAGGGGGTCCCGGTCGATGCAGGGGCCCTTGTCACGGACCTGCTCCTGATGGTCGTGCTCCCGTCGCTTGCCGGATTGCTCCTGAATGAATGGACGAAAGGACAAGCGGGGAAGTTTCTCGGTTCCAAGCTTTCACCTGTGTCAAAATTATCCATATTCTCGATTGTTCTCATCAACAGCAGTGTGATTGCGCCCTATCTCAAGGATTTCAATCTCGAACTGCTCAAGGTGATTGCGGGCGTCCTGGTGCTCGCCGCATCGGGCTATGCATTCGCTCTTCTGATCGGGGAAAAGGTGTGGAAAGACAGTCCGGACATTTCGGTCATGTTCGTCTTTAACGGAGGCATGCGGAACATTGCACTCGGTGTCGTTATCGCGACTGTCTATTTCCCGGCGAAGGTTGCCGTACCGGTGGTATGCGGTATGCTGTTCCAGCAGGTACTCTCCGCCGTCTTCGGCAAAGTGATTGAGCAGCGTCACAGGCTGAATAAAGAGGTCGGACAGGTCATTCCCGCGGAATGAAGCACCCGGGAAGCGAAAGGCTGCCGGCCTTCTGTTTGCTTCGGATGGACGGCGCGGAAAACTTCTGAACAAAAAAAGACCCGCTGGGGGTCTGGGAAAGGTCCGGGAGGTTAGATCCGTCCGGCATATTCTTCTTTCAGGAAACCGCGGACCAGGTCGAGCGGAATGTCCGCGCGGACGACTCCGGCGGCACCGACCGCGATTTCATACTCATCGAAATAAATCGAGAGACGGTCATTGCGGAGTGCCCATTTCCAGGAGGACGGGTCGTTAAGCGCCATCGCGAGCAAGTCGTCGAAAAGGTCGTCTTTCAGCGGTTTCTGTGCAAGCAGTTCATCTTTTACGAGTTTCTGCAGCACCCGGCCGTCACTCTTCAGATCAAACAGGTCCGCCAGTTGAACAATCCGGCCCTCGGAAGGATCGATGTTAAACGGCTTGATCTTCGTGATTCCGTTTTCGCCCCCGGTGTACTGATACGATGTGTACAGCAAGCTGTAGAGGTTTCCGGTATGGGGAAGCTTTTCGGCCGTGAGCCTGAGGTGCGCGCGATCGCCGTCTTCCAGCTGTTTTTTATATTCGTCGACGCTGCTTTCAAAAAGGTTTTTCTGCTCGTCGATCCACTTGGTGATCGGTTCCTCCACTGCCATGTGGTCGGCCGATACTGTATTGATGTCCATTGTGTACCATCTTGTCTGTTCTGTAACCGTCTGAAGCTGAAGGCCCGGAGTTTCCGGCTGTTCCTTCGTTACGGCCGCGTCCGCGATACCCGAGTCCTCAATCACATCCGGTTCAACGGTTTGCGAAAGGGCGAATCCGAGCATGGCGGTCAGAGCCAGCACGGCCGCAAGGGTCCATGCTGGCCATCCCGGCCGCTTCATTCGCGTTTTCATAAATGTAAATCAGCCCTTCTATTTTTTGGCCACCCGTTATTTATATGTTCGGGCGACCCCCCTATTACCTCGTCCAGTATACCATTGATTCCCGGAATAAGGGAGGGAAAATGACAAAAGCCTGCATGGATGCAGGCTTTGTGAAAGTTCCTTTTTGGAAATGGAAAGACATTTGTCTTCCTCGAACCGGACAATTATTGCTGCCCGGAATACATTTCCGGACTGAATCAAAAGGCTTCCCGGCATGCGGAAAGCCTTTTTAAGGTTTGTTATGGTTTCAGAATCACTTTTGTACATTCATCGCCATGTTCATAGAACGTCTTATAGGCCACCGGTGCTTCTTCGAGCGGAACGATATGGGAAATGATCTCGGTCGGATCGAGTTTGTGCTCCGTGATCATTTTGAACAGCTCCGGCATCAGGTGCGGGACGGGTGCCTGTCCGGACTTGATGGTGACATTGCGCTCGAAGAAACGGCCGAGCGGGAAGGCGTTGTACCATAGACCATAAATACCCGTGAGCTGGACTGTACCGAAGCGGCGGACGGCACGGTGCGCGGTGCGGAGAGCAGTGAGTGATCCGCCCGAAGCTTTCAATTTTTGCTGGATCTTCTCAGGTACCGTCTTTTCGCCATCCATGCCGACACAGTCGATGACGACATCGGCTCCGCCGGAAGTGAGTTCCTTGAGATAGTCACCGGTCTCGTTTGGATCACTGTAGGTGACTGTCTCGACCCTGTTCATCTCCCTTGCCTTTTCCAGGCGGTATGGAACGTTGTCGACGCCGATGACCCGTTTGGCGCCCATCATCCATGCAAACTTCTGGGTCATGAGGCCGATCGGACCGCAGCCCATCACGATGACGGTGTCGCCTTTCTTCACACCGGAGTTGAGGACGCTCCAGTAGGCGGTCGGGAGGACGTCGGACATAAAGAGAACGGCTTCGTCAGGAACTTCCGCCGATTCGGGGATAACGAAAGGCAGGAAGTTGCCGAACGGAACGCGCATGTACTCGGCCTGGCCGCCCGGATGGTTTCCGTACATTTCCGTAAACCCGAAATAGCCCCCGAAATCGGTTTCCGGTATCGGGTTCGTGTCGGGATGTTCACACTGGCTTTCCATGTCGTGCGTGCAGTACCAGCATTCACCGCATGCCACGTTAAACGGGATGACGACACGGTCGCCTTTTTTCACCTTCGTTACGGCAGGTCCGACTTCTTCAACAATTCCCATCGGTTCATGGCCGATAACGTATCCCGGACGTGTCATCATGGCTCCCGTATAGATGTGCAGGTCCGACCCGCAGATGGCGGTCGACGTGACGCGGATGATAATGTCGTCGTCTTTTTCAATTTTGGGGGCTTCGACGTTTTTTACCTGGATGTCCTTTGCGCCTTGGAATGTTACAGCTCTCATCAGTCAAACTCCTCCTTTGGGGTCTCTCCTTAACTAGTTGCCTGTTTCTGGAGGGGGTAAACACGAGGGGAGGCGCCGGAGCAAAAGGAGGACAGGTGGATCGGGAACATAAAAACCCGCAAATCTGCGGGCTGTGAGGAGATCGTAGGATTTTTGCGGAATGAGTTGCCTTCCGCCATGCGGAAAGGCCTTTCGGATCCTGTTATGGTTTCAGAATCACTTTCGTACATTCATCGCCATGCTCATAGAACGTCTTATAGGCGATCGGTGCTTGTTCGAGCGGGACGATATGGGAAATGATTTCGGTCGGGTCGATTTTATGTTCCGTAATCATCTCGAATAGTTCCGGCATCAGGTGGGGAACAGGCGCCTGTCCGGACTTGATGGTGACGTTGCGCTCGAAGAATCGGCCCAGCGGGAAAGCGTTGTACCACAGGCCATAGACGCCCGTAAGCTGGACAGTGCCGAAACGGCGCACGGCGCGGTGGGCGGTGCGGAGAGCAGTGAGCGATCCGCCGTGGAGCTTCAGCTTATGCTGAACCCTTTCCGGAATGGTCTTTTCCCCGTCCATGCCGACGCAGTCGATGACGACATCGGCACCGCCGGATGTAAGTTCTTTGAGATAATCGCCCGTCTCGTTCGGTTCATGGTAAGTGACCGTCTCGACTTTGTTCATCTCTTTCGCTTTGGCCAGCCGGTACGGCACATGGTCGACGCCGATGACCCGCTTGGCGCCCATCATCCACGCGAACTTCTGGGTCATGAGGCCGACCGGACCGCATCCGAGAACGATGACCGTATCTCCCTTTTTCACCCCGGCGTTGAGCACGCTCCAGTAGGCGGTCGGAAGGACGTCCGACATGAAGAGGACCGCTTCATCCGGCACCTCGGCCGATTCCGGGATGACGAACGGCAGGAAGTTTCCGAATGGCACACGCATATACTCGGCCTGTCCGCCCGGGTGGTTGCCGAACATCTCCGTATAACCGAAATAGCCGGCGAAGTCGGTGCCCGGTGTAGGGTTTGACTCGGGATGGTCGCACTGGCTTTCCATGTCATGCGTGCAGTACCAGCATTCGCCGCAGGCAACGTTGAACGGGATGACAACCCGGTCTCCCTTTTTTACTTTTGTGACGGCAGGTCCGACTTCTTCGACAATGCCCATCGGCTCATGGCCGATAACATATCCCGGGCGGGTCATGATGGAGCCTGCGTAGATGTGCAGGTCCGAGCCGCAGATGGCGGTGGAGGTGACTCGGATGATGATGTCATCGTCTTTTTCAATTTTCGGGGCATCCACATTTTTGACCCGGATATCCTTTGCGCCATGGATCGTCACTGCTCTCATTGGTCGATTTCCTCCTTTGGGATGTCTCTCATCATCGTTTCCGTTTTCCGGTCGGTGTAAACGCCGGGGGATGCGCCGGAGCGGGCGGACAGGTATACTGGGAACATGAAAACCCGCGACTCTGCGGGCCTGGGAGGAGAACGCATGATTTTCGGAATGGACAGCGTCCCGATGTGGTTTTATGTTCTCGCAATCTGCGTGGTGATTCTGTTCATCATCGTCGCCGAGTGGTGGACACGGTGACCGGCGTGAAAATTCGGGCGCCAAAGCTCATGAAGGAACTGCCGGTGGCCTCCTGGGAAGAGTCATTTGACGAAGAGGATGCATCTGTCCGTGCGTCCTGCATGGAAGGCGGACGGGCAACTGCCGATGGGCGGGTCATCTTCGACGGTGTCCTTTTCAGGAAAATGGACTTTCAGGGCTTCCGTGCACCTGCGTCCGAACTGATGGACGTCGTGTTTGACGGCTGCGACCTGTCGAATGCGGACTTTTCCAGGTCTTCGCTGCACCGCTGTGAGTTCCGCGGAACCAAGCTGACCGGCGCAGTCTTCAGCGAGTCGATGCTCCGTGACGTGCGCTTCACAGACTGTGCGGGGCGTTACTCAAGCTTTAACTTCTCAAAGCTGAGGAACGTTGCGTTCGATGGCTGTGAGCTGGAATCTGCAGATTTCGTGGACTGTTCGATGAAAGATGTGGCATTCGGCAATAATCGGCTGGACGACATCAGTTTTCTCGATACAGATCTTGACGGCATTGACCTGACCCGTACGGAATTCAGCCGGATCACCGTCACGCCGATGAAACTCGCGGGTTGCAAAGTGACGCGCGAGCAGGCAATCGGGTTTGCCCGGACGTTCGGCCTGGTCGTGGAAGAAGATTAATTCGATGGAGGAAGCATAAATGGAAGCTTTTAAAGAGTACCTGAATGGCATCGACCATCCCGACCACCGGGAACGGATGGAGGAGATGCTCGGCTGGGTGGCCGAAACGTTTCCGGAACTGGAGCCGGTGATCAAGTGGAACCAGCCGATGTTTACTCATCACGGCACGTACATCATCGGCTTTAGCGTCGCCAAGAATCACCTGTCCGTCGCTCCTGAGGAAGCGACGATGATGAAGTTCCGGGAAGACATCGAAGCTTCCGGATTGACCTATACGAAGGGATTGGTCCGGATGCCGTGGAAGAAAGAAGTCGACTACGGCCTGCTCAGGAAATTCATTGAGTTCAATATTGAGGACAAGGCGGACTGTCAGACGTTCTGGAGACAATAAACGCAGCGGATTCATGTTTGATTACTCTCCGTGACCCGGAGAGATTAAGGAAGGTGTTTAGGATGCTCAGTTTTCAAGAAAAAGAAGCCATCATCGCGAAATTCCCGGAACTGACCCGGAAAGAAGTGTCGATGGGGCGTGTGAATTACCATTACGAAGAATCGCTCCATGAAAAGAAAATCGTCGTGCGCCATCTGCACGAAAACGGCAACGGCTTTGTCTACGTCGGCAAGCTTCCACAATACGATGCGGACAAAAAAGGTTTTATCAATATCCGAGACTTCTCGGCAGACGAGCTGGAAGAGGTTCTGGCGGAATCGATCCGCTATCTTTCAAGCGATCCTGCCGGAGAGCCGGTCAATGAAGCGTGGGTGAACCGTGAAGGCACCGAACTCCATCTGAAGGAGGAGAACGGCTACTTTAACCTGTACTATGGTGAGAACCTCGAGGAAGGATTCGACTCTCCAAAGGAAGCGCATTTGTATCTGAAGGAAGAAGGCTTCCGCATGAAATCGGGAGGCGCCATGTAATGGACGGCAAAAAGTTCGTCATTGTTTTCCTGACAATCTTTGTCCTGGTCATTGTCGGTGTCCTGCTCAGCTTCTGGGTGTTCTACCGGGTGGACCAGTGAGCGGCGGGAATTGCCCGTTCTGCGACCTTTCCCTGATGGACGGGCAGGAAGTCGTATTGGAAAACAGCCTTTGCCGATTCCTGATGATGCCGCAGGAAGTGCTGAAAGGTTCCGGAGTCATCGTCCCGGTTGCACACCGGGAAACAGTGTTTGATCTGACGCCTGAGGAATGGCGTTCGACACATGAGATACTGGTTGCGGCAAAGGAACTGCTGGACCGGAAATTCTCGCCGGACGGCTACAATATCGGGTGGAATTCCGGTGAGACCGGCGGCCAGCACATCCCGCACGCCCATCTTCATGTCATTCCGAGGTTTGCCGATGAACCATATGCCGGGCGAGGAATCCGGCATTGGCTGAAAAGCCGGGACAACAGGAGACCGGTCCCTGAGGCCGAATAATGGGCGCTTCCGTACCCCGGAAGCGCCTTTTTAAGAGCGAGAGATACAGGGGGGAGACCGATGGAGGGCACTTCGAGAAAAACAGGCTTTTTCCTCGTCATCACGGGAGCGACACTGTGGGGCGTCGGAGGTACCGTCGCACAGAAGCTGTTCCAGCAGTACGGCATTGACGTCAACTGGCTCGTCACAACCCGGCTCCTCATTGCCGGTCTGCTTCTGCTGACGGTCCAGTTCCTGATGAAGGACCGTTCCCAGATTTTCGGCGTCTGGAAAGAAAAGCAGACAGGCGCCCAGCTGGTCGTATTCGGCCTTCTCGGCATGCTGGCTGTCCAGTATACCTACATGGCCTCCATCCGGCACGGCAATGCCGCCGTGGCGACTTTGCTCCAGTACCTGGCGCCGGTCATGATCATTTTCTACCTGGTCCTCCGCAGGCAGACCGTTTTCCGGCGGGAAGATCTCGTGACGGTCATCCTCGCACTGGGCGGCTGTTTTCTTCTGCTGACGAACGGCTCGCTTTCCGGGCTGTCCGTTCCCGCACCAGCGGTGATCTGGGGCGTGCTGTCAGGGGTCTCACTGGCTTTTTATACGTTATATGCCATCCCGCTTCTCGCACGGTTCGATTCGCTGGTCATTGTCGGCTGGGCGATGATCATCGGGGGCTTTGCGCTCAGTTTCGTTCATCCGCCCTGGCAGATCGACTTGTCGGGACTGACAGCGGAAGCGCTCGGCTACATCGCATTCGTCATCATTTTCGGCACGATGATCGCCTTCTGGTTCTACATTGAGAGCCTCCAGAGCCTTCAGCCGAAGGAAACGAGCCTGCTTGGCAGCCTGGAGCCGCTGGCGGCAGTCCTGACAACAGTCTTCTGGCTGAATGAGCCGTTCGGCGGGTTCCAGTGGGCCGGAACGGCCGCCATCATCGGCATGATTTTGTTCATGGCGTTCAGCAAGAAACCCGCGGCAGAGTAAAGGATGATGCCGGGCGGATAGGTTAGGATGCAAGATAGACGCAGGAGGTGGGGCTATGGACAAGCGCAGAAACATCGTACGATTCCTCCTGTTCGGCGCAGGGTTTTTACTTGGTGTCCTGATTTTGCCGAAACTCTTCGGATGGTGGTAAAAAGGAGGCCACAGGCATGTTTCTCATATTGCGATGGGCGGCTGTTCTTCTGTTTATTTTGATCGGATCTTTTCTGTTTACCTTAACGTTTGATGGACTGGGGTTCATCGGCAATACCGTTAAGGCAATACTCGGCGTAAGCTGTTTTTACATTGCCGGTCTTTTTATGAGAAGAATCAGGGGAAGTCACCTACACAAAGAGGAAAGCAGCTGACTGCTTATACCTTTCTGAATAACCTCCAAACCAACAATGGTTTGGAGGTTATTTTTTATGCTTCATCAGCGGATATAGATTGAACGATTTGTTGTTTACCATTTTTCTCAAAGATTTTATAAGGCTTCATTCCAATTTTTTCAGCGACTTTTTGTGAGGGGATGTTCTCTAAAGTCGTATAAGAGAATAGTTTTGAATATCCTAAATCATGTAAGGCATATTCCGTACAAGCCCATGCAGCTTCTGTTGCATAGCCTTTATTCCAGAACTCTTTAATCATGTGAAAACCGATCTCCGGTAACACCCGGTTTTCGATGTTTTGCATGGTGATTCCGCAATCACCAATAAATAGATCGCCATCTTTTAAAATTACTGCCCACAAGCCGTGCCCATATCTCCTGTAGTTTTCCATGTTCCATTTAATCCAATTCTCCACTTCTTCATGGTTAAAAGGATGAGGGTAATATTGCATCGATTCCGCATCGGAGAGGACCTTTGATAACTCGGCCTGATCTTCCATTCTTAACTCTCGCAAGTATAATCGGTCCGTTTCGATAATCTTCAACATAGAACCCACCTCATTTCCACTGTGTGGTTCAAACACGCCGTATTTTTATCTCCTGCTGCTTTTTCAGTCCCTCTGCCAACAGGTAAAAGCCGATAATGGAAAATGTCATGGCGAACAGTGCAGCAAGGGGGATCCATTGGGCCGAATAGATATCCTGCCGCAGGCTGCTCAACAGTACCGGCCAGGCATCGGACGTTTCAACGGCCCGGTAACTTCTGTCCAGCTGTGAAAAGAATTTCTGATTGACGTAAATGCCGATGACACCCAACTGAACGAGCAAGATCATCGAGCGTCCCGCTTCCATTGGTGTCGTGATGACCAGCTCCTTTACCAGAGATGGCCAGTAGTAATTCTTAAAAAGTGTCCATCTGCTGCCCCCATTTGTGATGGCTGCTTCCATATACGTCTGTTTCCGCTGCTGATGCAGATTTTCATAAAACACCATGGCCAATCTGCCGACCTCGACGGCCGAAATGATGACAAGCACCCAGAAGGACCGATGATCGGAAAACATCACGCCGGGGATCGCAAGCAGAATACAGATGATGAAGATCGTCGGCATGAAGGAGAAGAAAGAGTTCCACAAATTCATGAGCAAACGCAGGCCGTTAAAATAAAACGCCCCTATGGAAATGAGGAAGGCGGCCACTACACGCACTGCCACGATCACACCAATAATGTAGAAGGTTTCCCTCGCACCGATGATCACCTTGGACCAGAGATCCACTCCTTTCCGGTCAGTCCCGATGAGATAATCGTCGGACGGCGGGATCGGGGGCACCAGCAGTGTACCTTCCGAATCCCTCAGGACGAGCGTCCGGTCCATCGAGCCGTCCACGGCCGGCAGGTAGGGGCCGAATAGGATGATGATCAGTAAGGTACCAATCATGGCGGATCCGATCCATAATGTCCGGTTCATCGTCCGTCACCCAGCGGCGAAATGGCTGAACGCGCTACACC
Organism: Bhargavaea cecembensis; assembly: GCF_001619585.1. Classification (GTDB taxonomy): domain Bacteria; phylum Bacillota; class Bacilli; order Bacillales_A; family Planococcaceae; genus Bhargavaea; species Bhargavaea cecembensis_A. The sequence goes on along the minus strand of NZ_LQNT01000011.1, from coordinate 135,189 downwards.
TGAAATGATGTTGAAGGCCAGAATTACAATGGTGAACATAAAGATATAGCCGATTTGCGAAATGATATTCGGTGAGACGAGGGCGCCGACATAAAAAGTGGTCGGGCTCCCAAGCGTGGTGTACATGTAATAAGCGGCACCCTTATAGTCGGTAAACACTTCGACGATAAACAGATTCGATAGGGTGTAGAGGACCATCGTGTTGGAGTAGGCCAATATTTTCGGCAGGCCATTTTTCAGCATGTGCCGATACAGAATCTTCAGCTCTCCGGTCCCTTTCGAGCGTGCGGTGCGGATATAGTCCAGGCCCTGCTCGGCCTCAAGGGTCTTGAACGTGATGTTCGCGATGAACATGACCGGATAAATCGACAGGTACAGGATATTCATCAGGACATTATCAATCTGATCGTGGCCGAACAGGTCGATATCGACAAGGCCGTAGCTTTGCAGCAGAAGTACCGACAGTTGAATAAATACGATGATGGCAATGTCGGGTACGGACAAAAAGCTGATGGTGGCGGGCTGTCCGATCAGTCTCGCCTTTGTTTTTCTCGCCCTGAAGTCGAAAATCCCTTTGGCGATGCCAACAAAAAAACCGATGAGGATGGCCGGCATGAAAATCAGCATGCTTCTCACAAACACGGACGTGACCTGATCCATGATCGGATGGCCGGCCTCATCCGTGCCCAGACCTCTTGTCTCATAAATATAGGGAAAAAAGGATTGGATATTGGCGACATGATGTTGAACCTGATAATCATAAGTGGCGCCCATGAACGAGCCGCCCCTTCCTTCCTCGAATTCAGTATCCATTGGAATCAGCAGAAGCAGCACCAGGATACCGATTGAGAAAAGCCAAACGGCTGTCCGGAGTGCAATGGTTTTGAACAAGACGAAACACCCCTAATATGTAAATCATCTCAAACTTATCCTTTTAATTATACAATAAAAACATTGCCAATCTTCCAGGAAATAGAGAAGGCACAAAATAAAAGCGGCTGCTCCGGAATCGGGCAAGCCGCTTTCTATTCTTCATTAATGCCAGTTCCCCGCCTTGTACGGCCCTTTCCGGAACGGCATCCACCAATTCCACTTGCCGAACAGTTTCATGAGGCTCGGGACGAGAAGGAGGCGGATGATGGTCGCATCGATGGCAACGGCAATCGCGATGCCGACGCCGATCTGCTTGACCGGCATGACTTCGGTGAACGCGAATGCCCCGGTGAGGACGATCATGATGAGCGCCGCGGATGTGATGATCTTGCTGGTGGCGGCGAGTCCTTCTACGGTCGCGCGGTCGTTGTCATAGTCCTTCGTATACTCTTCCTGGATGCGCGAAATGAGGAACACCTCGTAGTCCATGCTCAGTCCGAAAACAAGGCTGAAGACAAGGACCGGGATGATCAGCGCAATACTGCCGGCTTCCAGACCAAAGTGACCGTACTGGAAGATATAGACGAGCGCACCGAACGCCGCTGCAAGGCCGATGACGTTCATGATGATCGCCTTCAGCGGGATCAGGACGGAGCGGAACGCGATCATAAGAATGATGTACGTCGAAACGATGATGATTGCGAGCACATAGGCGATCTTGTCCGAGATCTCATCGAAGATTTCCTGGTTGAACTTCGGATAGCCGCCGACTGACAGGTTCCACCCGGTGTCCTTCTCCGCCCACTCTCGCGCCCAGTCCTGGGCTTCGGCCGATGCGCCTTCCGGCTTCAGGGTGACCGGGATGAGAAGCGAGTCGCCTTCGATAAATGAGTCGAGGAGCGGCTCGAGGGCCGCTGCCGTCTGAGGAACTTGTGTGGCCTGCAGCCACGTGTCTGCGTCTTCGATGTCGCCTTCAGTAAAGATGGAGGAGACTTCATCGGTGCGCGGGTCGTCGAGGAGCGCTGTCTGGACGTTTTCGATCTCACGAATGCCGTCTTCATCCTCCCAGCCGCCTTCGCGCTCGGCGATGACGTAGGCTATAGAGTTGGATAGCCCGAACTCATCCTCGATGTTCTCGAACGCCTGGCGGGTGTCATTGGAAGCCGGGAGCGAGTCCAGTTCCGGGATGGTCAGTTCCATGTCTTTCACCGGAATCATGGAGATCCCGAGGACGAGGAGAGCGCCGATCGCAACCAAAACCGGTCGCCTGATGACGCGCTCCGCGAATTTGCGCCATCCGCTTTTGCCATCCTCTTTCACCTTGAGGATGGTCCACTTATTCAGCCGGTCGCCGAGTACGAGCAGGACGGCCGGAAGCAGGGTGAGGGAAGACAGGACGGCAAGCGTCACGACCGCCATGCCGCCGACGCCGATGTTCTTGAACAGGTCGATCTGGATGATGAACAGGGCACCTAGCCCGATGAACACACAGAACGCCGAAAACAGGACGGAGCGCCCGGCGGTGAGAATTGTCGTCCGTACCGCTTCCGCCACAGACTGCTTTTTCCGCTCTTCCCGGTACCGGTTGATGAACAGGAGCGAGAAGTCGATGCTGAGAGCGAGGCCCAGCATCGGGACGATGTTCAGCATGAAGATCGACAGGTCCATCGACTGGCCGATCAGTGTCATCGTGCCGAATGTCGTGATGATCGTGGCGATTCCGACAAAGAACGGGACAAGTGCCGCAACAACCGATCCGAAAGCTAGGAGCAGGACGACGAGGGCAATCGGAAGACCGATCGTCTCGGCCTTGACCAGGTCGCGCTGGCTCGCCTTGTTGATGTCCTCACTGATCGCGGTGCCGCCGGTGAGAACAGCACCGTCATGATCGGCGGTTTCCTGGATGGCCGATACAGCATCGCTCATGTCCGTGTCCTCTTCAAAATGAAGAAGAGCGTAGGAAAGGTTTTCGGTGTAAAGGGAGCTGTCTTCCATTGGAGAAACGATCTCTTCCGCGAGTCCCAGATCCTCCACGTCCGACAAGGCCGTTTCGATTTCTTCATCAGTCATGTCTTCAAAGACAAGGAACATCGTTTCCGCCGGCAGGCCGAACTCCTCGGTCAGCCGGTCGGCCACTTGTTCATATTCGCCGTCCATCCGGAATCCGTCCCCATCGAGGACCCCCGGCAGCTTGATTGCCTGGAAAGCCATGAAGGCCGCAATGACGATCCAGAGCGCAATGATCCACTTCGGAAACCGGATGACGAGATTGGCTAACGTACGCAAAAGGCTTCTTCCTTTCGGGTCAAACATTGATTGTTTTTCTCCAATAGTTTACATGAGCGGAAGAGGGTTTGTCGTGCGGGAAGGGCAGTGAGCATAGGTCTGATCAGCAGTGAGGACGAGGGAGCCTGGCGAAGCATCTCGGCAAACCGGTTTCTCCTGATGACATGCGGCCAGGAGATTTCGTGTTCATTGATACCCACAAGGTAGATGGACACAGTTTTTAATTTTCAATGGAATGGTTTATAGCATTGATAAGTACAGGTTTGTTTATAGCGGGCACAGGATTTTTTTACTAAAGAAAGAATTAAACGAGTTAGGGGGTGATTTGTTGTGGAGAAGAAAAAAAGTATCAATACTGCTGAGTCCATTTTGATAGTAGGATCTTTTTTCATGTTTTTGTATGTGGGGCATAATCTGGTTTTCATAAACGAACTTTCTCATTTCTTTGAAAGGGACTCGTTATGGTTTTTGCTGCCTCTTATTACATTGGTTATTGCGGTACATTCGTATCTCAAAAGGTAATGCATGCTTGATACAATCACCTACTCAGTGAATGCCTATAATAGAAATGTCTAAACAATTAGCCCCTTCCTGTTTGGGAAGGAGCTAATTTTATTTTGGTTTTACGGATGGATGCTACTATCTCTGTGCTTTTTTATCTCCAACATATTTCCATAAGTGATAGATCCCCCAAAACAAACTTGCATCTAAGACTAAAAATAAGAAGATCATTAAAGGATTCTCTGCAAAATAATTAGACGCAAAAACAGAAAACCCTACCAAGATAATTAAGAATGGGAACAGAAGAATCCAATATCGCTTATCTTTAAAGGTTTCAAAACTAAACAACCAATCACCTCTTCACTAATTTTCTTTTCCAATATTATACGTTCTAAAAAAGGAAAGGATTTCTCTTTTTTGAATAAATCATGTAAAAAGCCCCCGCCTTAAGCAACCATTTTGTCCTTCAGACTCAAAATTCCTATTACTACATCAGGCTGGAATGTCTAATTTTGATATATAAGCCCTGCAAAGCGTATTTATGAATTACTGCATATTTACAGATTGAGTCGAACGTATACGAACTGTTTGAGAGTATACCATCTGGGCGCGAGAGTAACGGCCATTGGACAGCAAAAAAACGCACCCCGCTCACGGGATGCGTCTGAGTGAATTTATTGTGGGGTGGCGGCCAAGATGCGCTCTTCCACTTGGTCCGCCACCTCATCGATCGAAATGCCGAGGGCCATCGAGAGCTCTCTGAACAGGATGGACTGGACATGGTTCAGGATTTTGCGGTCCTGATCATAGATTTTCTGGTCGGTGTTGAGTTTCTTGTCCATGAGTGCGCCGGCCACTTCAGCGATTTTCTGCCGGTCACCTGACTGGACAAGTGCCTGGTAGGCGCGTGCCCGGTGCTTCGGGTCGTCCACCCAGTCAATGCCCGGTTTCCCGAATACGTCCATCAGCTCAACGGCTTCTTCGCGGTTCATCGTTCGCATGATCCGCTTTTTCTTGCCATCCACCGGCGTGCTGATTTTCAGTGTCTGTTCTCCAAGCGGGTGGAGTACATAATAAAGCCGGGTCTCGCCAAACAGTTCCTTCTTGCAAATGTCATCGATTTTGCACAGTCCGTGCTCGGAATAGATGACGACATCACCGATCTCAAACATCCGCATGGCCTCCTCATGGCATATTGTCAACTAAGTTTACATTCATTGTAACGCTGATTGTTTAATTTGTCAAATCAGTTGACAATCAGCCCGTCGCTTGTCATGATTATCCCGTTATAAAACTGGATATGGAAAGGAAGGGTCAGGATGCCTGAAATGAGCGGCCTGGACTTGATTGACCTGCTTGGAGAACGGCATTTCGGCCTTCGGCGGATTGCAGAGGAATTGTGGAATGAGCGCGGAGAACTGGCGATCTCCAACTCGGAATGGTTCCTCATGGCGAGGATTGGCAAGGGCGGGCCGACAATCGCCGAGGTCAGCAGGCAGGTGGACATCACCCGCCAGGCAACCCACAAGCTAATCCGCAAAATGTCGGACAAGGGGCTTGTGGAAGTGTCCGACGATGAACGGAACAAAAAAGTGAAGCGCGTACGCCTGACCGCGTTGGGCCATTCGTGCTATGAACATAATGAAAAGCTGAAAGCGGAACTGGAAGCACGGATTGCCGAAGCGATCGGAGCGGACAGGGTCGCGGCGCTGAAGGAGATCCTTGCAATGGATTGGAGACTGGAAAACAGGGAATCGTAAGGAAGAGAGTCAAAGATAGCAGGAGGGGAATCCTATTGAGGAATCTGTCAACAGCCGAAAAGATTCTTTTCGGGATTGCTTTGGTGATCCTGGTGGCTTCCATATTTAATCGTGACCTGTTCCGCTTCATGTTCCTTGCGTTTGCGATTGCCTTCGTCTACCGGGTCATCCGGCCAAAAGAAGGGGAGAAGCGTGGGTGGAACCTTCTGATTGTAGCGCTGCTGCTGATGGGGTTCCTGCTGGCCAATCCCTGGTAATAGCAAAAAAACGCCGTCTCCCGGAGGAGACGGCGTTTTTAGCAGTCGTTTAATGGATTACATTTTTACGACGTTCGCAGCTTGAAGACCGCGTGGGCCTTCTTCGATTTCGAATTCTACTTCTTGACCTTCATCAAGGGACTTGAAGCCGTCTTGCTGGATAGCGGAGAAGTGTACGAATACATCGTCGCCATCTTCGCGCTCGATGAAACCGAAGCCCTTTTCTGCGTTAAACCATTTTACTTTACCTTGTTCCATGTTTGTTTCCTCCTTGCGGCCGATCAGGCACACGTGTGTTACTATCCTTGCTCAAGTCTTGATGTGTCAGGATGAAGCGAATTCCACCCGAACGTCATTGCCGAACAAAAATAATTCTTTTACATCATAACAGCCCTTCCAAATCATTGCAAGTGAAATGACGAAGAGTTTAGAGAAGACAGACCTCTGTCTTCTCCCGACCGTAAATGAGAATTTTTTGAAACCTTTTCAATCTCTGTGCGTAGAACAGGTAAGCAAACAGAGGGGGTGGGAAGATGGAGGTATTCGGACTGCCGGTGGAGCAACTGTATCTGGTCGTCTTGGTCGCAGCAGGGCTGGCAACTGTGCTGTATCTGTTTTTCGGGGACGTGGCGGACGGTGCCGGGGAGGCGCTGCCTTTTCTGAATCCGGCGGTGATCCTGGCATTCATCACGTTTCTGTCGGCTTCCGGGTTCATCTTCGAGAACGTGACGGGAATGGGGAGTGGCGCGATCCTGGCGGTTTCAGCGGGAATCTCGGCGGTTCTGTCGTTTCTTCTTTATTTCTTCGTACTACTTCCGCTCCGGTCCGCAGAGGCGTCGACCGCCTATACCGAGGAATCGCTTCTCGGCCAGGTTGGCCGCGTGATCACGCCGGTCCCGGAAGACGGGTTCGGCGAGGTCGTGATCGAGACAGTGAGCGGCCTCATCTCGAAGCGGGCGGCCGGCCTGGAAAATGCCGCGATCGACTACGACAGGGAAGTGCTGATCATCGACATCCGGGAAGGAACACTGATCGTGAAGGAGTACGAGCCGTTCCGCTTTAAAGAATTGTCTTGAGCATCTCCTCCGGCTGTTCTGCTTACATCTGATTAAAGGGGGCATCATACATGTTGGTTTGGATTGCAATCGGAATTGTCGCATTCGTGTTACTGGCTATTATCGGCGTTTATGTGACGCGCTACCGCACCGCGGGGCCGGACGAAGCGCTCATCGTCACGGGAAGTTATCTGGGTACGAAAACTGTGCATACGGATGAAGCTGGGAACAAGATCAAGATCATCCGCGGCGGCGGGACATTTGTCTTCCCGGTGTTCCAGCAGGCGGAACCGCTCAGCTTACTGTCGAGCAAACTGGAGGTAACGACTCCGGAAGTATATACCGAACAGGGCGTGCCGGTCATGGCTGACGGCACAGCGATCATCAAGATCGGCGGCTCGATCTCCGAAATCGCGACGGCCGCCGAGCAGTTCCTCGGCAAGGCGAAGGAAGACCGGGAAAACGAGGCGAAAGAAGTGCTGGAGGGACACCTCCGCTCGATCCTCGGCTCGATGACGGTCGAAGAGATCTACAAAAACCGCGACAAGTTTTCTCAGGAAGTGCAGCGCGTCGCCTCGCATGACCTGGCGAAGATGGGGCTCATCATCGTGTCCTTTACGATTAAAGATGTCAGGGACAAAAACGGCTATCTCGACTCGCTCGGTAAACCGCGGATCGCTCAGGTTAAGCGCGACGCAGACATCGCAACTGCTGAAGCGGAAAAGGAAACCCGCATCAAGCGGGCAGAGGCCGACAAGGAAGCCAAGCAGGCGGAACTCTTCCGCGCCACTGAAATCGCCGAGTCCGAGAAGGATAACCAGCTGAAGGTCGCGGAATACCGCCGCGAGCAGGACGTTGCGAAGGCGCGTGCCGATCAGGCGTACGAGCTGGAATCCGCACGGGCCAAGCAGGAAGTCACCGAGCAGGAAATGCAGGTGCGCATCATCGAGCGCCAGAAGCAGATCGAGCTCGAAGAAAAGGAAATCCAGCGCCGGGAGCGCCAGTACGATTCCGAGGTCAAGAAAAAGGCCGACGCAGACCGCTATGCCGTCGAGCAGAGTGCGGCCGCCGACAAGGCAAAGCAGCTCGCGGAAGCAGACGCGGAGAAATACCGCATAGAAGCACGCGCGAAAGCCGATGCCGAAAAGATCCGGCTGGACGGGATCGCCAAAGCCGAATCCGAGCGCGCGCAGGGTGAATCCGAAGCGGACGTCATCCGCCTGAAAGGTCTTGCCGAGGCGGAAGCAAAGCGCAAGATTGCCGAAGCGTTTGAGCAGTACGGCCAGGCTGCGGTGCTCGACATGATCGTCCGCATGCTGCCGGAATACGCGAAAAACGTCGCGACTCCGCTCAGCAACATCGACAAACTCACCGTCGTCGACACGGGCAGCGGCGAAGGCGGAGGCGCGAACCGTGTTGCGGGCTACGCCACCGGCCTCATGACGAGCCTGCAGGAATCGCTCAAGGCGAGCTCCGGTATCGACGTGAAGGAAATGCTCGAGAACTATTCGGGCAAGCATAACCTGCGGCCAAGCTTGGATGATATCGCATTCGAGATGAAGGAGAAGCGGGAGAAGAAGGAAGAACCTGTGTCCGTTGCGGTGGATGAGGAATCCCCGACTGAAGATGCGGAGCAGGTGGAAGTGTAAGGACATAAGTGGACCCGGATCCAGGCCTCTGGGAGGCGCAGGATCCGGGTTTTCTTGTGCGGATACATTCGATGAAGAAGATCAGAATAAAGACGTGTGCCGGAAAAGGCCGTGGTTGCATCAGGTACTTTTGTATCGGTTTTAGAATAAACTGAAGCGTGGTATACTAAAATCAGAAAAGCCATCCGGCGGCAACCGGATGGCCCAGCAACACGGCGCTCAGAGAAGCCGCCCGCAGTCAGCGAATCACAAAATGACCCCCTTAGCGAGCCGTCAACTCAAGTCAGGGGGTCATTTTTTGTGTGTCGATTCCATAATGGCGACAACCAAAGCCGCAAATGCAACTGCGAACATCAGTGTTTCATATATGGACACAGGCCTCACCCCCTCTCTTGCGGGGAGTGGGCAGACCACCCTGTGCAAACCGTGCTGCTGTTCCTCTATTTTAACATGCTGCGTGACGTTCGCCCCTGCTTCGGAAGAATCATTTCCGGGCAGGGATTTTTGGCGTGAGATGCTGATGTGTCTGATGATGCCTCCGCACGCTCTTCTTCCCTGCAAATACCCAAGTCCGCTGGATCAGGAATCCCGCGATGAACAGTCCGAAGTCGACGAAGACTTTCAGGATGGCTTCATTCATGAACTTGAACAGGAAGTGGAGAGCGGTGACGAGCGCGGCGGATGCCGCCATGTTAAAGAGGACGAGCGCCGCGTATTTCAGGAATGAATGCTTCGACCCGGACTTGAAGACAAGTCGCCGGTTGACAGTATAGTTGAACACAGAGGACATCGTGCGGGCAATGACGGTCGCAAACGTGATGTACATCACCGGTGAGTCGTCCTCGAGCCACCTCGAGAACACCCAGAACAGGCCGATATCAATGGCGAATGAGGCGACGGCAGACAACGTGAACCAGCCAAAGGTGCGGTACGTCTCTTTCCGAATTTTCTTCATGGCCGCACCTCCTTTTTATCTGTCCCATACCCTCAGTGCAGCCGGATGAACCGGGGCGCGGGAATGTGTAATTTCCCAACGTCAGTGTGTAATCTCGCGGGCTGATTGTGTAATCTCGGCCGGCCAATGTGAATACTCGGGTTCCGGCCTTAAGAAAATCTTCATTTTCCCCCTCCATAAACCTTCAGATTTTCCCTCTATACTGAAATCACCAACCACTTATTGGAGGAATGAACATGATCGAAGTGAAGGGGCTGTCCCACTCGTTCCGGGTCGGCAAGAAGGGGAAGGAGACGGAAGTTCCCGTCTTAAAAGAGCTGGCACTGAAGGCGCGGGACGGGGAGATCGTGTCGATTGTTGGCCGGAGCGGTTCGGGAAAGTCGACGCTTCTTCACATTCTGGCGGGATTCCTGCAGCCGGATGCGGGGCGGGTACTTGTGGACGGCACGGACCTTACCGCGATGGGTGAAGCGCAGCGGGCGGCATTCCGGCTGGACCGGTTCGGCTTCGTCTTTCAGAACTTCCAGCTGATGCCCGGGCTGACGGCATTCGAAAACATTGAATTGCCGCTGACGCTGAAGGGCGTGCCGGCATCGGAGCGAAAGCGGAAAGTGGAGGAGCTGATGGAGAGTGTCGGTCTGACAGGAATCCGCGGTCATTACCCGAACGAGCTGTCAGGGGGACAGCAGCAGCGGGTCGGTATTGCGCGCGCCCTTGTCACCGAGCCCCCGGTCATCTTCGCGGATGAGCCGACGGGGAGCCTCGACTCCGAGACCGAGCAGGACATCTTGAACCTGATCCTTTCCCTTAACCGGAAGTACGGCATCACGTTTGTCATCATCACGCATGACGACGAGGTTGCGGCCATTGCGAACCGCCAGTACCGGATGCACGACGGCGAACTTGCGGAAGGGGGCATCCGCCATGTCGTTTAAGGACCAGATCGCATTTGTCCGTCAGCACATCCGGCGGAACCGGCTCCGTGTGTTCATGACCGTGCTAGCCGCAACAATGGGCACGGCCTTCCTGATCGTCCTGGCCTCAGTCGGTTTTGGACTTCAGAAGACGATCAAGGATGATATCCTGTCGAACCAGATGGTGACGCAGATTGAAGTGTACAGCGAAGAGATGACAGATGCGAAAGCTGACGCGATGAAGGAGATCGACCACGTCGAGGCTGTTGTCCACCGCAAGCAGCTTGTGCCGGCGGCTATAGGGGAACTGGAAGCCTACAAAGGGCATCTGAATACGTACTTTACCAACTTCAAGGATGAGCAGGCATCCGGATTCAGGCTTGCGGAAGGCCGGTTTCCCGAAAAGCCGGGCGAGGTGATCGTCGGATCACAGTTTGCTGCTCAATTGATAGCTGAAAGTGTGGAGGTGAAGGAAGGAGAAGAGCCGGCTTCCTATGATGGGAGCGTCATCGGTCAGACATTCACGTTCTCATTTGAAGGAGAAAATGATGAAACTGCCTCGGGGACCTGGCCGTTTACCATCGTCGGCGTCAAGGAAGCACCGGGCAAGGACTGGGCGTTCGACGGTTACCTTTACCTGGATGAATCATTCATGAAAGAGATCGAGTCGGCTTATGTGGCCGCTTCCCCGGATTTGGACGAACAGGAAGACATGCCATTCACGAACAGCTCGGTGAATGTGTATGCGGATGACCTGGCGAACGTCAAGGCCATCACGCAGAAGCTGAAGGACGACGGGTATGCGGTGTACTCCGTCTCCGAGGAGATCGAGCAGATCGATGTGTTCTTCCTTGCACTGAAGGCGGGGCTGATCTTTGTAGGGACAATCGCGATCCTGATCGCCTCAATCGGCATCTTCAATACGATGACGATGGCGGTCACGGAGCGGACGCGGGAAATCGGCGTTATGAAAGCACTCGGCGCCGGACCAAAACTGATCCAACGGTTGTTCCTGATGGAAAGCGCATGGATCGGTCTCGTCGGCACGGTCATAGCGGTCGTGATCTCCTATGGTGTGAGCTTCGCGGCGAACGCGATACTTCCGATCATTGTGGATGCCGCTCTCGGCGGGGAAACGGGTGACTCGTTTGAAGTCACATTCTCAGTCATCCCATGGCAGCTCGTGCTCATTGCCTCGGCGATCTCATTGACCGTTGCCATGATCTCCGGCTGGCGGCCGGCGCGCAAGGCCACCAAGACCGATGTCATCGGTGCGCTGCGGCATGAGCTTTAAGGAACAGATAAGGTGAAAAGGCATCCGAACTATATCGGATGCCTTTTCCTATGTAAGGGCCTGCCTGCCGTTTCCGGTCTGGCGGCCTCTTTTATCCTATTCGGAACAGGCGGCCGCGATGCGTCCTCACCCTGTAAAAAATGGCCGAGGTGACGGCGCCGGTACCGCCCAGCAAAAGGATACCGAAAAGATCAAGGCCCAGGTTGGCTTCGGACTCGATGTTCGGGACATTCATCACAATATAGAGAAGGGCCCCAAAAAACGCTCCATAGAAAATGAAATTGCCGAGGGACGAACGCGGGTCGTATTTGATGAGCATCTCACCGAACAGGCAGCCGATGAGTGCGAACGGGATGCCGAACAGGAGCAGGTAATAAAAGAAGAAAAAGCTCAGCCTGAACGTTTCCCCGCGAAAAAAGGAAATGACGGAAAACGCCATCAGAACCGTGCTGCTCATGGTCACGTATGAAGCGAGAAAGGCTGCAATAAACCTCACTTGGCTCCCGGATCCAGTTCATAATGGAAGAAAGCCTCATCACGCACGTATCCGTTTTTCTCGTACAGACGCTGTGCCGCGCGGTTATCCACCTCCGTACTCAGGCTGATGCTTGCTGCTCCGGTCTCCAGTGCCAGGCTCTTCGCTTTCTGGAGAAGCAACTCTCCAATGCCTTGGTTACGGGCGGTGGCATCCACATACAGGTCATTCAGGATCCAAGCCTTTTTCATGGAGATCGATGAAAACGTCGGATACAGCTGGGTGAATCCGAGGTATTCATTTTCCTTTTTCCTGACAGTGAAAATGACGGAATCAGCATTGGCCAGCCGCCCCCGCACATAACTTTCGGCCCCTTCCGGATCGGACGGCTGATTGTAAAACTCCCGATACAGGTTAAACAGGCGGGATACGCCTTTCAAATCTTCAATGGTAGCTTGAACAACTTCCATGTGCGTCCTCCCCTAAAATCAGTCAATGTTGCGAATGAGATTTCAAGAATAACAGAACTTACTAAAAATTGTCTAATGGGCTTGAATGACCGGCTGTGCCTTCTATTGTTTATTGACCGGAAATGTAGCAAAATAGAGAAGGATTGAATTTCAGCAGACCCGAAAGGATGAGGAATGATGGAATACCGCATTGAACGCGATACGATCGGCGAAATCCAGGTGCCTGCGGACAAGCTCTGGGGCGCGCAGACGCAGCGAAGCAAGCAGAACTTCAAAATCGGCTGGGAAAAAATGCCGATGGAAGTCGTCCGTGCATTCGCCAACCTGAAAAAGGCGGCTGCGATCACAAGCAATGAGCTCGGAAACCTGTCCGACGCGAAAGCAAAAGCAATCGCTGCGGCAGCAGACGAAGTGATCGAAGGCAAGCTCGACGACAACTTCCCGCTCGTTGTCTGGCAGACCGGTTCCGGCACGCAGTCGAACATGAACATGAACGAAGTGCTTGCTCACCGCGGCAACCAGCTGCTTGAAGAGTGGGGCGAGGAAGACCGCCTCCACCCGAACGATGACATCAACAAGTCGCAGTCGTCGAACGATACATACCCGACGGCGCTCCACGTCTCCGCAGTCGTTGCCGTTCTCAACGATCTTCTTCCGGCAATCGACAAGCTGAAGGCGACACTTGAAGACAAGTCGAAGCAGTTCGACGACATCATCAAGATCGGCCGTACGCACCTGCAGGACGCGACGCCGCTTACACTCGGCCAGGAAATCAGCGGCTGGGTGCGCATGCTCGAAAAAGATCGCGTCATGATTGAAACTGCAGTCGAGCAGATGAAAGAACTTGCAATCGGCGGCACAGCTGTCGGTACGGGACTGAACGCGCCGGCAGGCTTCGGCGACAAAGTCGCGGCGCAGATCTCCAAGCAGGTCGGCATTGATTTTACATCTGCGGAAAACAAGTTCCACGCGCTCACAAGCTATGACGAAGCCGTCTTCACACACGGCGCGATCAAAGCACTCGCGGCGGACCTCATGAAAATCGCGAACGACGTGCGCTGGCTCGCAAGCGGCCCGCGTTCCGGCATCGGCGAGATCACGATTCCTGCAAACGAGCCGGGCAGCTCGATCATGCCGGGCAAGGTCAACCCGACTCAGAGCGAAGCGCTGACAATGGTTGTTGCCCAGGTCATGGGGAACGACGCGACAATCGGATTTGCCGCAAGCCAGGGTAACTTCGAACTGAACGTCTTCAAGCCGGTCATCGCCTATAACTTCCTCCAGTCGGTACGCCTGCTGACTGACGGGATCATCAGCTTCAACGACAACTGCGCGGTCGGCATCGAGCCGAACCACGAGAAGATCCAGGAGCTTCTGGACAATTCGCTCATGCTCGTCACGGCGCTGAACCCGCACATCGGCTACGAAAACGCGGCGAAAATCGCGAAAACTGCCCACGCGGAAGGTTCCACTCTGAAAGAAGCGGCCATCAAGTCCGGCCTTCTGACAGAAGAGCAGTTTGATGAATACGTCGTTCCTTCTAAAATGATCGGACGATAAGATAGGATGCAGCCGGGGACTGGGGTCTCCGGCTGTTTTTATGTGGAGAGATGTCATCTTTTGCTCACAGCATCTGTCCGCGTCTTGCGGTATAGTGGTACGCAAAGGAGTGATCCACGTGAAGAAACGGTTCGTCTATATATTGGCCGCACTCGGGCTTGTCCTGTCCGCATGCGGCAATGACGCGGCAGGGGAGACCGATTCCCATAAAGATGAAGCCTCCCATGAAGGACACGACCATGCCGCTCCTGCAGAACGTGAAGTGAAGGAAGGCCAGACCGTGCTGCCGAATGGCGACCTCCAGGAGGTGACGGCTTCGGCGGAGGAGCTGCCGTCATTCCTCGATAACAAGCCGGAAGACATGCAGCTCGTCTACCAGGTGGCAGGTTCCGCGACGGAGATTCTGGAATGGATGCCGTGCTACTGCGGCTGCGGGGATAGCGCCGGCCATAAAAGCAACATGAACTGCTTTATCTCGGAAGTCCGCGAAGACGGCTCTGTCGTCTGGGATGACCATGGCACGCGCTGCCTCGTCTGCATGGAAATCGCGGTGGAATCCGTGAAGATGTTCCAGGACGGCAAGTCGCTTAAGGAAATCCGGGAGACGATCGATGAAACATATAATGAAGGCTATGCAGAGCCGACCCCGACGCCAATGCCGGCATAAGGGGGAAGCGGGGCGATAGAGCCCCGCTTTTTTAAATGGAGAAATTGAGGAGCCGACGCGAACCAGGCCTTTGCAGTCGCGAAATTAATCCGTGCCGACGCGAAATGGGCCCGTGCCGTCGCGAAACCACTCCGTGCCGACGCGAACCGGACCCGTGCCGACGCGAATCCTACCCAGGCCTCCGGATCTGCCGCCCATATGCTACACTCTCCCTAAAGGGGGACTATACGATGAACAATCAATCATTCTTCTCTTCCTGGAGCGGGGGCAAAGATTCGGCGTTTGCCCTGCACCGGGCGATCCAAAACGGCGGCAGGGCGGCGCGGCTGCTGACGATGTTCGACAGTGAGGGAGACCGCTCAAAGTCGCATGCGGTGAGCGAGGCTGTGATCCGCGCGCAGGCGGATGCGATGGGCATCCCGCTTGTGATCCGGCGCTCGGGGTGGATGAATTATAAGGAACAGTTCCTCTCGGGGCTGGATGAGATGAAAACGGCGGGCATCACGACAGGCGTGTTCGGGGACATCGACCTGGAAGATCACCGCAAGTGGGTGGTCGATACATGTGCGGAGAGGGGCATCGAAGCGCTGCATCCGCTCTGGGGCATGAGCCGAATGGAAGTGGTCCTGGCGTTTCTTGATGCCGGTTTCCGGGCGACGGTCGTTGTGGGTCACGATGAGCGCTTCCCGTCCGAATGGGTGGGGCGGGCGTTCGACCGCGAACTGATCAAAGACATGGAAAGCCGCGGTATCGACCCGTGCGGAGAAGCGGGCGAGTTCCATACACTTGTGACGGATGGCCCTGTCTTTAAAGAGCCGCTCCGCCTGCGGCAGTCCGCTGTCCTGAAACGTGACGGCTATTCCTTTGCACGGATGGAGCTGGCGGAATGAACGAAGCGTTTGAAGCATTCGAACGGGAGGACTGGACGGAGGCGGAGCGGCTTTACCGGGAGCAGCTTGCCGACCCGGAACAGGAAGAAAACGCGATGCATATGCTCGCGTTCACGCTGGCGATGAAAAAAGAATTCAACGAGTCACGCTCCCTCTACGAAAAGCTGCTCCGCAGAGCGGAACAGCATGATCAGGACAGAGCCGCCGCCATTGCGATGCACCAGCTCGGTATGGTCTGCCGGATGGAAGGGGATGCGCCATCCGCAACAAAGTGGCTGGAGCGGGAGCGTACCCTCCGCCGCGAAAGGCTTCAGGATGACCACGCCGGCCATTCGGCCAACGCCTGCGAATTCGGCGAAGCCGCTCTCCTGGAAGGGAAGCTTGAGGAAGCGATCGGGGCTTTCCGCCTCGCACTGCGTGAGGGGAAGAAAGCCAAAGATGACATGTGCATCGCCTGCGCCTGGCGTGGAATCGGACAGGCGAGCATCCGGTTCGGGCACAACCCGGGACCGGCTTATGAACAAAGTCTGGATGCCTTCCGGAGAGCCGGCGATGCCAAGGGCGAAGCAGAAGCCCGCCGCCTGCTGGAGCAACAGTCCGGATAAGGGCAAAATAAAAAGCGCCGAATGTCGGCGCTATTGCCGGACAACCCGCCCGGCATGGGCATTCAGATGACTGTATAGTCCTTTGGGCGGACGGTCCGCTGTGTTCGGATGAACGTCATCGCGTCCAATAGTTCGTCCTTCGACAACCGTCGGCCATCCAGACAAAGCTCATACTTGTCGAGCATATCGTCGGCCGCCTGTTTCATATCTACGGAAACGGGTTCGCGATTCAGCAAATAGTCAGTGGTCACTTCGAAGTAGTCTGCAAGGGCAATCAACTGGGGATAGGTTGGCAGTTTCTTGTCGAGCTCGAACGTCCAGATCAGGCTTTTGGCGACGCCGATCTTCTCTGCCAATTGGTCAGGGGACACATCATGCTGGATTCGGAGGGCTTTTAGCCGCTCGCCGAATGTGAGGGTCTCGTTCAATGCAAACACCTTTCTGTATAAAAGTTAGAAAATTTAAATTCCTCGTGTAGCATATCATATATTGCCTGAAAAATAAAACGACAACCCTTGGGGCTGTCGTTTTTTGCGTATTTATGCCATTTCGGCGAGTACACCTTTTACAAGGCCTGAGAATTTCGACCGCACCTGCGCGGCTACCTCAATGACTTCATCGTGGCTGAGCGGCTGATCCAGGATGCCTGCCGCCATGTTCGTCAGGCACGAAATGCCGAGTACGCGCATTCCGCCGTGGGCCGCGACAATGACTTCCGGTACGGTCGACATGCCGACCGCATCCGCGCCGAGCGTGCGGATCATCCGGATTTCAGCCGGTGTTTCATAAGTCGGCCCGCTCCACCAGGCGTAGACGCCTTCCCGGAGGCTGAAGCCGAGGCTGTCCGCAACGCCAAACGCCTTCGTCTGCAGTTCCTTGCTGTACACTTGCGTCAGATCCGGGAAGCGCGTACCGAGCTCCTCGTGGTTCGGCCCGATCAGCGGGTTGGTGCCGGTCAGGTTGAGGTGGTCAGTGATCAGCATGAGATCTCCCGGGCTGTAGTCCTTGTTCACCGAGCCGCAGGCGTTCGTGATGATGAGTTCTTCGATTCCGAGACCCTTCATGACGCGCACGGGGAACGTAACCTCCTCGAGCGAATAGCCTTCGTAGTAGTGGTAGCGGCCTTTCATCGCCGCGACGGTGACGCCGTTCAGCTTACCGATGACGAGTTCGTTTGCATGGCCAACAGCGGACGATGTCGCGAAATGCGGGATGTCTGAATAGGGGATGGTGATGGCTTCTTCAATTTCGTCGGCCAGCGAGCCGAGTCCGGATCCGAGGATCAGGCCGACTGTCGGGCTGTGTTCTGTCTTTTCTTGGATAAATGATGTGGCTTCCCAAATTTTATGGAACAGGTTCATCTGAATCTCTCCTCTTTTACGGGCAGGCCGGTGCCGCCCGATTCCTGCAGTGTTGATGTCCTCAGTCGAGGACCGGGGCGAGTTCGTTTTTCAGTTCCCGCTCCATGAATGGTTCTGCGCCCAGCATATCCCGGAATGCTTTGTAATGCGTTACCCTTGCCGTGTCCGGAGTCCGTCCGGTCTTGTAGGCGCGGATCATGATGTTTTTAGGCGTATGGGCCATGTCGATGAATTCCAGCAGCTGAGCCTCGTATCCGAGCAATCCCAGCAGTTCTGCCCGGATCGAGTCGGTCGCGAGCGCCGCGAAGCGCTCTTTGATGAGGCCGTGCTGGAGCATGACACCGAGTTCCGGCGCATCCAGCTGGCCGAACAGCTCGTGCTGGCAGCACGGCACGCTCAGGATGACATCTGCATCCCAGCGAACCGCGCGGGCAAGCGCCATATCAGTCGCGACATCGCAGGCATGCAGCGTCACGACCATGTCGACCGCCGTCTCGTCATTGTAGTCGTTAATGTCACCGACAAGAAACTCAAGGTCATCCCCATAGCCCAGATCGGATGCGATCTGCCAGCATTCTTCGATCACTTCCTTTTTCAGATCGAGACCGGTCACCCTGACGTCGAGTTCTTTTTCGACCCTCAGGTAGTGGTAAAGGGCGAACGTGAGATACGACTTGCCCGAACCAAAGTCGAGGATCCGGATGGTACGGTCCGTCGGCAGATGGGAAAGGCTGTCGGAGATGTACTCGGTAAACCGGTTAATCTGCCGGAACTTGTCCATTTTCCCTTTTTTCACTGTCCCGTCCTCGGTCTGCACGCCGAGCCGCACGAGGAACGGGTACGGTGTCCCTTCCTCTAGGATGTACTGCTTTTTGCGGTTGTGGGAGAGGTTCGGTGCCGCTTTCGTTTCGGACTGTTCGGTCTTCCAGGAAACCTTCAGCTTCTTCGAGAGCCTGATCTGCACTTCTTCGCCGGTGAAGGTTGCCTGCATCTGGCGGAAATTTCGGAGCATGCCGTCCAGGACGGGGCGTACTACTCCGGCCGGCACGTTTTCGTGCTTCAGGATGCGTTCGTACTGGTATTCAAACTGGATATGGAGCTCTCCACGAAGCTCGACGGGTTTCAGCCTGATGCGCTTCAGCTCCTCGGATTTGAGGCGGGGCTGGCTGATTGTCGCCTTGACCAGCGTGCCGTTCGCCAAGCGGGACGCAAGTGCATCGATCATCTCTTCAAATTCCAACGGTTGTCCTCCTTTCTGAAGGGAGATGGGGAGCTCGCGTCGATCCTTACTCGAATCGGAACCCTTGTTTTCCGAGGAATTCCTTCAGGTGCATACGGCGCGGTGACTTCAGGAATTCGGCCATGTCGCCTGACCATGTGGCGTCTTTCCGGTTGCTTCCGCGGTTCAGGTAGTAGTCATTCATCGTCCGGTCGTATTCCGGAAGCTGCTCTTCATACTTTTGACTATTGTACTCATTCTCATGCAGCACAGCGCTTACAGGCAGACGCGGTTTTACTTCATTGCGGAACTTCGGCACCCCGATCGTCATTCCGTAAAGCGGCGCGACGCCTTTCGGCAGGCCGAGAACTTCGCTGATTTCTTCGGGTGCGTTGCGGACGCCGCCGATATAGCAGATGCCGTAGCCTTCCGATTCAGCAGCAACGGCGACGTTCTGCGCGAACAATGCGGTATCGGTCACGCCGACGACGAGTGCTTCGGCGTTCGAATAGACGATGTTCTCGTCCTGAAGGGCCGCCGCCGCTTCCAGCCGGCGGAAGTCCATGCAGAAGATCAGTGCCGCACCGGCATTCAGGAATTGTTTGGGGTTTTTCGAAAGCTCCGCAAGTGCCTGACGCTTTGCCGGATCCGTTACGTGAATGACAGAATAGGCTTGGACAAAATGAGAACTCGCCGCGTGCTGGCCGGCGCTGACGAGCCGCTCGACCGTTTCACGGCTGAGCGTTTCATCCTCGTAATCGCGGACGGAGGAGTGGGAGGCAAGAAGATCGATAACCAACTATAAGACCCCTTTCATGTTTATGTAGTCATGCATACACCCTAGCTTATCAAAAGAGTTTTAGGGTAAACAATTTCTGAGGTCTGCACCAACGGAAAATACATATTGAAAGGAGAGAACGGAGGATGAGCTCTTTTTTTGAAAATGTGTCGCTGACGGCGATGATCCTGTTTATTTTGCTGATCATTGTACCGATCGCAACACTGATCTGGCTATTTTTCTATGACCGCGGGCAGAAGCAGCACTCAATCCTGCGGAATTTCCCGATTCTCGGGCGGGTCCGCTATTTTCTTGAGAAGACGGGACCGGAGTTCAGGCAATACCTGTTCTCGGATGACAACAGCGGAAAGCCGTTCAGCCGGGAGGAGTACCTGCATATGGTGCTTCCGGGCAAGTACAAAAGCTCGCTGATCGGATTCGGTTCAAAGAGGGATTTTGATGAACCCGGATATTACATCCGGAACGCGATGTTCACCAAGCAGAATGAAGAGATGCGTGTGGACAACGCTGACCTTGTCGACACCCGCCACTATGTGATCGACGATGAGGGACTGTTCACCCGCCGTGAGCATATGAAGGATATTCCGGCGCTGCCTTGGCTGCTGCCGCCGGATGACGCAGTCGTGATCGGGCCGGATTGCCGTGAGCCGTTCCATGTGCGCAGCCTGCTTGGCCAGTCGGCGATGAGTTTCGGGTCACTCGGCAAAAACGCCATCACCGCACTGTCGAAGGGCATCGGCATGGCGAAAGGCGCCTGGATGAACACCGGCGAAGGCGGCCTGTCAGACTATCACTTGTCAGGCGGACCGGAAATCATCGCGCAGATCAGCTCCGGCCTGTTCGGCTATCGGACCCCGGACGGGGAGTTTGATATCGAAAAGGTGAAAGAAAAGGCCGCCATCCCGAATGTCCGGGCATTTGAATTGAAGCTTGCACAGGGTGCAAAGATGCGCGGCGGGCACGTCGAAGGCTCGAAAGTAACAGAAGAGATCGCAAAAATCCGGACCGTCGAGCCGTACACGACAATCAACAGCCCGAACCGGTTCCGCGAGTTCGATGATTATCCGTCGATGTTCGAATTCATTGGCCATATTCGTGAGGTCGGGGGGAAGCCGGTCGGCATCAAGGTGGTCATCGGCAGCAAGAGTGAAGCCGATGAACTGGCGAATTGGATGCAGAAGACCGGAAAAGGCCCCGACTTTATCTCGGTCGACGGATCGGAAGGCGGTTCAGGCGCGACTTACCAGGATCTGGCGGACAGCCTCGGCCTCCCGATCAAGACGGCGCTCACGATCCTCGATGACTCTCTCCGCGAGCATGGTGTCCGCGACCGGGTGAAGATCATCGCCTCCGGCAAGATTACCACACCCGATAAAGCGGCCATCGCGCTCGCACTTGGAGCGGATCTTGTCCAGGTGGCCCGCGGCTTCATGATTTCCGTCGGATGCATCATGGCGCTGAAATGCCATACGAACGAATGTCCTGCAGGTGTCGCCACAACCGACGAGGACCTTCAGCGCGCACTTGTCGTCGACGAGAAAAAATACCGTGTCACAAATTACATCCTCACGATGCGCGAAGGGCTTTTCCGCATCGCCGCTGCGGCCGGCGTCGATTCTCCGACAAAACTGAACCGCAGTCACCTGGTCTACATGGATGAGAGGGGCCGTGCACATCCGGTGCAGACCCACGATGAGCACCTGAGTGTTCGATAACGATAACGATGGACACGCCGTCCTTAGGGAGCGGCGTGTTTTTCTGGTCTATCGTCTTCAATAAAGTTTCTAAACCCTCTGAAAAATGTGGTAACATACTGTTGAAAACGATTTCAAGGGGGCGTTTGGATGGCACTGCTCAATAAAACCGTCGGAGAAGTGGTACGGGACAAGGCACGGGAGTTTCCTGATGTGGAAGCCTACGTTTATCCGGAGCACGGAATCCGGAAAACGTACCGGGAATTCGACGAAGAGACGGACCGTCTGGCGAAAGCGTATCTCGGGATGGGGATCAAAAAAGGGGAACATGTGGCCATCTGGAGTGACAACAAGCGCCAGTGGTTTCTGAGCCAGTTCGCGAGCGGCAAGATGGGGGCCGTGCTCGTGACGGTAAATACCAACTATCAGGCAGCGGAACTCGAGTACCTGCTGAAGCAGTCAGAGTCGACAACACTCATCCTGGATGAGGGCTTCAAGGGGACGAGCTATATCGATATCGTCCGGCAGGTATGCCCGGAGGCGGAAGTCTCGGAAAAGGGCGAGATCATATGCAAGAGCCTCCCGAACCTGAAGCGTCTCATCCTCATGACGGAGCGCGATGAACCGGGGATGTTCAAGTGGTCGGAGTTCGAGGCGAAGGCTGACGGGGTATCAGATGAGGAACTGGAAGAAGTATTCCGGTCTCTTGACCCGGATGACGCCATCAATATGCAGTACACGTCGGGAACGACGGGCTTCCCGAAGGGCGTCATGCTGACTCACAACAACATCGTCAATAACGCACAACTGATCGGTGACCGGATGAAGTTGACCGAGAAGGATCGCCTGTGCATTCCGGTGCCGTTTTTCCACTGCTTCGGCTGCGTCCTCAGTACTTTGACCGCAGTGACACATGCGTCCACCTCTGTCATTATCGAGCAGTTTAACCCGCTGACCGTACTGAAGGTTGTGCAGGATGAGAAGTGTACAGCGCTTAACGGCGTGCCGACGATGTTCATAGCAGAGCTCCAGCATCCGGAGTTCAAGAGCTTTGACACATCGACACTCAGGACCGGCATCATGGCCGGCTCGACCTGTCCGATCGAAGTGATGAAACAGGTCATCAACGAAATGGGCGCCGAGGAAATCACGATCTGCTATGGCCAGACGGAATCCTCTCCGGTCATCACGCAGACCACGACGGATGATCCGATCGAGAAGCGTGTGGCAACGGTCGGCAAGCCGCATCCGCATGTCGAAGTGAAGATCATCGACCCGGTGACCGGAAAGGAAGTTGCCCAGGGGGAGCCCGGCGAGTTGTGCACACGCGGCTATCACGTGATGAAGGGTTACTATAACAATGAAGAGGCGACCCGGATGGCGATCGATGAAGACGGCTGGCTCCATACCGGCGACATCGCCGTGATGGACAAAGACGGCTACCTCGACATTACGGGCCGCATCAAGGACATGGTGATCCGCGGCGGGGAAAACATTTATCCGCGCGAAATCGAGGAATTCCTCTATACGCATCCGTCCGTGAGTGACGTCCAGGTTGTCGGTGTGCCAGATCCGAAGTACGGTGAAGAACTGATGGCCTGGATCATCCTGAAAGCGGGCGCGGAGGAGACGGAAGAGTCGGTCCGCGAGTTCTGCAAAGGGAAGATTTCCTACCACAAGATTCCCCGCTACATCGAGTTCATCGACGAATATCCGATGACCGCATCAGGCAAGATCCAGAAATTCAAGCTCCGCGAGATGTCCGAGGAACGCACCGGAATCGGGGCAAAATAATGGAAAGGCCGTCCCTGCATGGAACCCGGGACGGCCTTTTTTCGTGCAGTAGTATGTCAACGTCACAATGAACTAAAGCAACGTCTCGCTGAAGTTAATCAGCGTCTTCTCAAAATTATATGCAAAGAAAAAGACCGCATCCCATGCGGTCTTCACCCTTCATAAAGCGTATCTTCAAGTTCGCCATCGCCCTTATAAATTTTCAGCACCCCATTGCTGTCATTGACACGCGGCTTGGCTTTCTCGAGAAGGTCATCTTTTGTGTCCTCACGCAGAATGGCGCGGTCGCTTCCTTTTTTGCTGAGCACCCATTCTTCTCCGTCTTCCCTGACTTCGTATACCTGCCTTCCGTCGTCATCGTCTCCGTGTACGTATTCGCGCGCCTGGTCCATCGCGATCGGGATGGCACGGCTGTCTTCATAGCCGTCACGCACGAGGGCGTTGGCAATCTCGATCGCTTTCTCCCTGACCGGCTCGTCCAGGTTCTTGAACGAGTCCGGATAATCCTGATCATTCCATGGCATGCTGGATCGCCTCCTTATCCAAGGGAATTCCCTTGGATAAGGAGGTTAAACCTTGACCTAAAGTCTACTTAACGGACAGTTACTTCCGCCATTCGGACTGTTTCATCAAGCATTTGTTCAGGGGGCATCAACCGACACTCTCTTTGTCATCCCCAGTCGATTTCCCGGGAAATAATGGAGAGTCAGTTTGCTTATTTCCACTTTTTCGCCAGTATCATCTCTTTTCTTCTACTGATTTCTCATTTCTCCAAATTGGCAGTCATATAGGCTCAGGTCTTATGTTAGGATGGGTTACAGAAGGGGGAGTGAGATTGTGTCAGATACTACTTTCAAATTACTCGCAATCGTTATCTACATGGTGGCTATGCTGCTTATCGGCTGGTACGCCTACAGAAAAACTGCCAACCTCACGGATTACATGCTCGGCGGCCGCTCGCTCGGACCCGCGGTCACTGCACTCAGTGCCGGTGCGGCAGACATGTCCGGATGGCTGCTCATGGGGTTCCCGGGGGCCATCTATCTTGCAGGGCTGGGGGAGATCTGGATTGGGGTCGGCCTGACCACCGGTGCGTTTCTGAACTGGCTTTATGTTGCACCACGGCTCCGTACATACACACAGGTTTCAAGCAACTCAATCACCATCCCGAGCTATTTGCAGAGCCGTCTTAAGGACCGTTCGCCGTTTCTGCGGATTGCTTCCGGACTGATCATCCTGATATTCTTCACATTCTATGTATCTTCCGGAATGGTCGCGGGCGGTGTCTTCTTCGAGAGCTCGTTTGGCCTGAATTATCATACCGGTCTGATCATCGTTTCTCTTGTCGTTGTGGCCTACACGTTGTTCGGCGGGTTCCTCGCAGTCAGCTATACGGACTTTGTTCAGGGCATCATCATGTTCCTGGCACTGATCATGGTGCCGGTTGTCGGCGTCTTCCTGACGGGCGGACCGGCTGAGACCATCAGCACGATCCGTGAAGCCAAACCGGAACACCTGAGCCTTATTGCAGGCACGACGGCAGCGGGAGTCATCTCCTCGCTCGCCTGGGGGCTCGGCTATTTCGGCCAGCCGCATATCATCGTCCGATTCATGGCGATCAGTTCTGTCAAGGAGACCCGTTCCGCCCGCCGGATCGGAATCGGCTGGATGATGCTGAGCCTGATCGGTGCTTTGCTGACGGCACTTGTCGGATACGCGTATTTCCAGCAGAATCCGCAACTGACGCTGACCGATCCGGAAGCCATCTTTATTGAAATGGGGCAGGTCATTTTCCATCCGTTTATTGCGGGGATCATCCTTTCAGCGGTACTAGCGGCAGTCATGAGTACAATCTCATCCCAGCTGATTGTCACGTCTTCCGCGCTGGTTGAGGATTTGTATAAGGCAGTCATCAAGTCGGATGCTGAAGACAAGACCTATGTTCTGTACGGCCGTCTTGCAGTCCTGTTCGTTTCGCTTGTGGCATTCGCCCTGTCCTGGGAACAGAACGACACGATTCTGAAGCTGGTATCGTTCGCGTGGGCCGGCTTTGGGGCCGCATTCGGCCCGGTCGTCCTGCTTTCGCTGTACTGGCGCAAGCTCACATCCCAGGGGGCACTATGGGCTATGATCACCGGTGCGATCGTCGTCATGATCTGGGGCAACATCGATGCCCTCTCCGATACGCTCTATGAGATTGTTC
Organism: Bhargavaea cecembensis; assembly: GCF_001619585.1. GTDB lineage: Bacteria > Bacillota > Bacilli > Bacillales_A > Planococcaceae > Bhargavaea > Bhargavaea cecembensis_A. The sequence goes on along the minus strand of NZ_LQNT01000011.1, from coordinate 109,908 downwards.
CAGGATTCCTCCTTAGCCTGCTCGTGGCGGTGCTGGTCAGTAATGCGACCTACCGTCCGAACGAAGAGATCGAGCGTGAATTCACAGAATCTCTTGAGCTGCTCGAACGCGAGGACAAGTGAACAACACAACCGGGAAGCCGACTGGCTTTCCGGTTATTTTAATAGGAAAAAAACCGATCCGGCCATAAGACCGGATCGGATCTGTTTTATTTCGTTGTTCGATCGACTTTTTCTTTTTTCGACAGGTTCTCGAGGTGCTGGAAGCGGCGCAGTTCCCGTTTGTTGACCGGCAGCGGTTCTCTCTTTAGAAGGATGATCATGGAGAACATCAGCATGATAAGGATGATGCCAAACGGAAGTGCCGAGGCGAGTGATGCGGTTTCAAGGCCGTTGATGCCGCCCGTAAAGAGCAGGACTCCTGCGATGGCCCCCATAAGAATGCCCCAGATCAGCTTGGCCGGCATCTTCGGATTCAGCGTTCCGCCTGACGTCATGCTGGCCAGGATATACGTGGCCGAGTCGGCGGATGTCACAATAAAGGTAAAGATCAGCAGGATGGCAAGAACCGAAAGCAGTCCCGGCAGCGGCAAAGTCTGGTCGAACATCGTGAAGAGGGCAGTCGTGACGTCTTCATTGACCAATTCCGCAATGTTGGTGCCGTTGTTCAAGTCACTATGGATGGCTGTGCCGCCGAATACTGCCATCCAGAACATGGCGATTGCAGGAGGGATGATCAGCGTGCCGGTGATGAATTCACGGATGGTCCGGCCACGGGAGACGCGTGCAACAAACGCTCCGATAAACGGCGACCAGGCCATGACCCATGCCCAGTAGAAGACCGTCCATTCCTGGACCCAGAGACGGTCCTTGTAAGGCTCCATCCGGAGGCTATACTGGACAAAGTTGGTAATATAGTCACCTAGTCCGACGATAAAGGTCTCAAGGATAAAGACGGTCGGTCCTGCGAAGAAGGTGAAAAGTAAAAGTCCGAGAGCAAGTCCGAGGTTGAGGTTACTGAGATAGCGAATTCCCCGGTGCAGCCCCGTTGTTGACGACAGCAGATAGGCGACCATCATGACGGCGATGATGCCCAGCTGGACATAAGGGGAAATCTCAATGCCGGCGACGGCATTGAGCCCGCCGTTCATCTGGAGCACGCCCAAACCGATTGACGTGGCCATCCCCATGATGGTTGCGATGACGGAGAAAATATCGATCGCCGTCTTGACTGGCTTCGAGGATCCTGTGACCGGCTCGAGGGCAGTCGAGATGAGACCGTTCCTCTTTTTCCTGAATTGGAGAAAGGCGATGACCAGGCCAGTGAGTGTGAACATCGCCCACTGGTGCATGCCCCAGTGGAAAATTGAGTAGCCCATGGCATTCCGGGCGGTTTCTTCCGTCATCGGCTCGAGATCTTCAAAAGCCGGGTTGTACATATGGCTCATTGGTTCGGCTACGCCCCAGAACACAAGGCCCGCACCGAATCCCGCCGAAAATAGCATGGCGATCCAAGTGAAAAACGAGAACTCGGGCTTCTCGTCTTCGGCACCCAGGCGGATCCTGCCGTATTTGCTGAGTGCGAGTCCCAGCAGGAAAACGATAAAGATGAAGACGGCCAGCAGGTAGAACCAGCTGAATGTGTCAATCATGAAGTCGTAGACAACAGAGGCTGCGGAAGCGAATGCATTCGGTACCACCCCACCGACGATGATCAGGGCCAGGATAAATAGTGCGGATACGATAAAGACTGGGTTTTTCCAGTTTGAACTGTCCATGTTCCTCTCCTTCTGTTAATTTGGTTTTTATTATGTAGAGGTTACATAATAGATGTATACCCGAGGGTAACGAAGATGAACGGGGGCTTCAAGGCTAAATCGGAAATTGACGGAAAAGTTAGGACTTTATGACTAAGTTTGTCGAAAAAAATAGAAAGGGGAGAGCAGTTTGAAACTAGATCATGTCGTGTATTTCAGCAAACGGACGCCTGTGGAGGATGCGGCAGTCTGGAAAGAACAGGGAATGAACGGTGCGCCTGGCGGCCGGCATGAGCAGTGGGGCACACAGAATGCGCTCTATTATGCACGGAATGCCTATATTGAAGCGCTGTCCGTCGAAAAACCGGAAATTGCGGAAATGAGCACTCAGCCCTTGGCACGCCTTCTCGTTCATGACCTGACGGCGTACGGTCCTGGGTGGGGGACGATTTGCCTGAGGCCGGGAAATTTGTATCAGTTTGAAAAGAAGTTGCATGAAAAAGGTTTCCGGACAACCGGCGTGCAGGAGGCTTCACGCAGGACGGCATCGGGAAATCTGTTGGAGTGGAAGTTGCTCTTCATTGACGAGGAGATTGGTGATGGTCTGCCTAATCCATTCTTTATCGACTGGGGAGTGGAGGACGATGCAAGGATGGAGCAGTTGCTCGCGTCAGGGACGATGCCAAAAGAAAACCTGGCATCCCACATCACGGAGGCCGTTTTCAGGGTCAGGGAGCCGGAGGCGGCAGCAGGCCGCTGGGCTGAAATGCTTGGACTAAGCCAGCCGAAGGGCAACCGGCTGGTGCTTGAAAATGCCGAACTTGTTTTTAGTCAGGGAGAGGGACATGAGCGCCTGACTGATGTCGCCATCACCCTCGATGGAACGCGCTGAAGTCCTGCAGGAAGGGTATACTGAGCACAGGCAGCCACAACTGGAGGGATTTCAATGGAAGAAATACTGGAACGGGCCGTGCTCGTCGGCGTCCGTCTTGACGACGATGAGCAGTTCGATTATTCGATGGAGGAACTGGCAAGCCTTGCGGAGGCTTGCGGTGTGGAAGTTTCCGGCACGGTCACGCAAAATCTCGAGCGCCCGAACCCGAGCCATTACATTGGCTCCGGAAAGGTGAAGGAGATCCTGATGTTCCACGATGAGACGGATTCCAATCTCGTCATTTTCAACGATGAGCTGTCACCTTCACAGATCCGGAACCTGGAAACGGAGCTTGATACAAAGGTGATCGACCGGACGATGCTGATCCTGGATATCTTCGCAAGAAGGGCAAAAACCCGTGAGGCCCAGCTCCAGGTGGAACTGGCACAGCTGCAATACATGCTGCCGCGCCTCGTCGGCCTGCGCGCCTCGCTTAGCCGGCAGGCCGGATCGACGGGCGGCGGCGTGGCAACCCGCGGGCCGGGTGAAACCAAGCTGGAGCTCGACCGCCGGAGGATTGAAGACCAGATCGCCCGCCTCCGCCGCGAGCTGGAATCGGTGAAGAGCCACCGCGAGACGCAGCGGAAGCGGCGGGTCAAACGAGACGTGCCGGTCGTCTCGCTGGTCGGCTATACGAATGCGGGCAAGTCGACGATCATGAACTCGATGCTTGCAGGCATCGGGGACGGGGCGGGCAGGCATGTGCTCGAGCGGGACATGCTGTTTGCAACACTGGATACATCGGTGCGCAACATTCATCTGCAGGATAATCGGGAGTTTCTTCTGACTGACACAGTCGGATTCGTCGGGAAGCTTCCTCACCACCTGGTGAAGGCGTTCCGCTCGACACTTGAGGAGGCGGCAGATGCAGACCTTCTGCTCCATGTCGTCGATGTATCGCATCCTGAGCACCGCTACATGATGGACGTCACAGAAGACACACTTGCCGACATCGGCATCGAAGGAATCCCGGAAGTGCACGTTTACAACAAGTCTGATCTTGCGGATCTGGAGCATCCAAGAAGACAAGGGAACAGTATCTGGATTTCCGCGAAGGATTCCGGCGACATCAGTGAGCTCATCGGGATGATCGCTTCGAAAATCTTCGGAGACTACGTCCGGGTCAGGCTGCTGATTCCATTCGGCCGCGGAGAGGTCGTCTCGTACCTGAATGAGCATGCAGATGTAAAAGAGACCGAGTATACGGAAGATGGGACACTCATGGACGTTGAAATCAGGGAGGCCGACCGGAACCGCTTCAGTGATTTCCTCGCTCCGCCTGAAGAATAATTTGCAACAGAAAAAACTCCCTCCCGAAAAAAACGGGAGGGAGTTTTCTGTATCATCAGTTCAGCGTGACGTCTTTCAGCTGATAGTAGCCGCTAGGATCGACGCTGAATCCTTTAACATTGTTGGCAACACCGGTCAGGTACTCCTGATGGTGAATATAGGAAATCGGAGCTTCCTCAATCAGAATCTGCTGAAGCTGGTCGTAGATCTCTTTGCGCTTCGCTTCATCGATTTCCGCGCGGCCGGCATCCAGAAGCTTGTCGACTTCGTCATTGCCGTAGAATGCTTTGTTCGCTCCTGTCCCTTTCTGCGAAGAGTGGAAGAGGGAGTAGAGTCCATTGTCAGCATCGCCGGTCGCATTGGACCAGCCCAGCTGGTACATGTCCTGGTCTCCTGCTGTCAGTGTTTCGAGGTAAGAGCCGAACTCCATCTGCTCGACTTTGACATCGATGTTCAGTTCCTTCAGCTTCTGCTGGAGGAGGACGGCGATATCGATTCGCTGAGGGTTGTCATTGGTGATGATGGTCGTCTCGAAACCATCGCCATAGCCCGCTTCCTCGAGCAGCTTTTTCGCTTCTTCCGGATTGTAGCCGAGACCTTCGATGTTTTCATCGTAGGCAAAGGTGCCAGGGGCCAGCGGGCCGTGTGCCGGCAAACCATGTCCGTCATAGATGCCGTTCACGATTTCTTCGTTGTCGATCATCATCGAGATGGCTTGGCGGACGCGGACATCATTGAACGGTTCTTTTTCTGTGTTGAAGCCGACAAACGACAGGGCGCGGGAAAGCTGCGTGTTGACGGTTCCGTAATCACCGCTTTCGATCTGTGCCACTTCGTTCGGCTGAAGCGGGTCGATGATATGGGCATTTCCGGTTTCAAGTTCTGCAAGGCGTGTCGCGCTTTCAGGAATGACCTTGAACGTGACGGAGTCCACCTTAGGCGCGCCGTCCCAGTAGTCTTCGTTATTCACGAGCTTGACTGCGACGCCCGGATCCCAGCTTTCAAACTTGAAGAATCCGGTGCCGACCGGATGCTGGTTGATGGCCGAGCCCGGCTCTTCACCGTTTTCCATCGCGGCATAGTCTTCATCGATCAGCTTGGGGCTGATGATGGCACCGCCGGAGTGGGACAGGTGGGAGAGGAGCGGAGAGAACGGATAAGCTGTCTTGAACTGGACGGTGTAATCGTCGATGACTTCAACACTCTCGATCATTTCATACAGATAGGCCTTGCCGGATGCGACTTCAGGGTCGCGTACACGGTCGAAGGTCTTCTTGACCGCTTCAGCGGTGAAGTCTGTGCCGTCGTGGAATTTGACTCCTTCACGGAGCTTGAACTCCCAAGTCGTCTCATCGATCGTATCCCATTCTGTTGCCAGGCTTGGGACGATTTCATTGTCTTCGTTCAGTTCGACAAGGGTGTCGAACAGGTTATTGTGGATATTGTTGGACGGAACATCGTTCGAGCCCTGTGGGTCCAGTGTCGAAGCATCGGACAGGACTGCCAGGACCAGGTCGCCTCCTGTAGCTGTTCCGTCATCACCGTTGCCGGTTTCAGCGCCGGTGTCTTCCTGGCCGCCGCCTGCACATGCCGCAAGGAACATGGACAGTACGAGAGTCAGGATCAGGAGCAAATGTGATTTTTTTCTCATGGTGTAATCCCCCTTTTCTTACCGCTAATTATGGCTAATGCGATATTTCTGAAATATATCACACAAACTTGAGGTGAACAATAGGGATTCACCGGCCATAAACAGGCAAAAATGAAGAGAGCGTTTGCAAACCTGCAAAGTTCATGAGTTCCTCCTATCAAAACAAAAGCGCCTTCCCGCAATTGCGGGAGGGCGCTTTTTGGATTACTCGGACAGAGTGACGTTCTTCAGCTGGTAGATACCGGAAGTGTCGATATCAAAGCCTTCGACGCCATTTGCAAGGCCTGTCAGGTATTCCTGGTGGTGGATGTAGACCATCGGTGCGTCTTCGATCAGGTGTTCCTGAACCTTGTTGTAGATTTCCTGGCGGGCTTCAGGATCTGTTTCCTGGCGGCCTTCGTCAAGGAGTTTGTCGACTTCAGGGTTCTCGTAGAACGAGCGGTTGCCCGGGTCACCCTTCTGCGACGAGTGGAAGAGGGCATACATGCCGTAGTCCGCATCGCCTGTCGGGTTGGACCAGCCGAGGATGAACATGTCATGCTCGCCGGCAGCCGTCTGGTCGAGGTACGTACCGAATTCCATTTGTTCGATCTTGACTTCGATATTGACTTTCTTCAGCTCTTGCTGGAGAAGGACCGCTGCGTCGACGCGCTGCGGGTTGTCGTTCGTCCAGATGCTTGTAGAGAAGCCGTCAGCGTAGCCGGCTTCTTCAAGCAGCTTTTTCGCTTCTTCAACATTGTACTCGATCGGCTTGGCGTCTTCGTTATAGCCGAAGATTCCAGGTGCCAGAGGACCTTTCGCCGGGATGCCGAAGCCTTCGTAAATGCCGGAGATGATGTCTTCCTTGTTTACGAGCATCGAGATCGCCTGGCGCACGCGAACGTCGTTGAAAGGTTCTTTTTCCGTATTGAAGCCGATATACGAGAGGCTCGAAGATGGCTTTTGGTGGACCGTTCCGTTGCCGGAATCGTTGATCTGCTGAACTTCATTCGGCTGAACCGGGTCGATGATGTGTGCGTTGCCTGTTTCGAGCTCGGCTACACGTGTCGCTGCTTCAGGGACGACCTTGAATGTGACGGAGTCGACCTTTGCCGGTTCGTTCCAGTAGTCTTCGTTTTTCACGAGTTTGACCTCGGAACCTGGGTTCCAGCTTTCAAACTTGAAGAAGCCGGTGCCTACAGGGTTCTCGGAGATGACGGAACCCGGTTCTTCGCCGTTTTCCATAGCCGCGTAGTCCTCTTCGATGGACTTAGGGCTGATGATGCTGCCGCCGTTATGGGACAGGTGGGCAAGAAGCGGTGCGAACGGATACGCTGTCTTGATCTGGACAGTGTAGTCGTCCACGACATCCACGCTCTCAATCATCTCGAAGAGGAAGAAGCGAGGAGATGCGATTTCAGGATCGCGTACGCGGTCAAGGCTTTTCTTGACTGCTTCTGCGTTGAACTCTTCGCCGTCATGGAATTTAACGCCTTCCTGGAGCTTGAACTCCCAAGTTGTGTCGTCGATTGCGTTCCATTCCGTCGCAAGGCCAGGCTCGATCTCGTTGTCATCGTTGCGGTTGACAAGAGTTTCAAAAACATTCGCCTGGATGTTGGAGGACGGAACATCGTTTGATCCGGCCGGATCAAGCGAAGAAGCATCGGAAAGGACTGCGAGAATGAGGTCGCCGCCTTCGCCGCCGCCTTCAGTTGTGCCCTCTTCGTCCTTGCTGCCGTTATCAGTGCCACTGTCGGAAGCGCTGTCATCTCCGCCGCCGGCACACGCCGCGAGGAACATGGAGACGACGAGCAGCAGGATCAAGAGCAACAATGAGCTGCGCTTATTCTTCATGCAAATTCTCCCCCTATTATGTTGTTTTGATATTGCGCAATCGACCGCAATATTCAGAAAGAATATACCATATCAAAATGTTGATGACAATAGCCGCCCGGTGAAAACGCTATAGAGTTGATATAAATGTATGAACTCTTTCGCGCTTCAACCCAGTAGAGAGGAAAAAGGTAATTTAATAGTATCAAAAATTATTATATTTTTGTACTTTTCCGTATTTAAATTCATGTGTCGAATTTGCACTATTCATGGTAGACTATCGATTATAGATATTGAGAAAAAGGCGGAATTTCATTGCCGTCTTGGGGAAAGAGGGATTACTATGTCTGAGCAAACAGCCGGAGCCACCGGGAGTGAAAAGGCTTACAATCCTCGTCTCGAACTCTACAAGGGCTTTTGGAAACGGTTCAAAAAGAACAAGTCGGCCCTTGTAGGCGGGATTGTTGTGCTGTTTTTCATCTTGGTGGCCATCTTCGGGCCGATGCTTGTCAACACAGACCCGAACGCCACGGACATCACCAACAAGCTCCAGCCTCCGTCCGCGGAGCACTGGTTCGGGACTGACAACTATGGGCGAGACATCTTTTCCAGGATTATCTACGGGACGGGCCTGACACTGATTGTCGGGTTCGTCTCGGTGATGATCGGCGGAATCATTGGTGTCCTGTTCGGAATTATTGCCGGTTATTATGGCGGTAAAATTGATACGGTCATCATGCGTCTGATGGACGTCCTGTTAGCCTTCCCGGGGATTCTCCTCGCGCTCGCCATCGTGAGTGTACTCGGCGGCAGCATCCAGAACATGATCATCGCAATCGGGATTTTCTCGGTCCCGGCTTTTGCGCGGATCGTGCGCGGATCCACTCTGTCGGTCCGGAAACTTGAATATATCGACGCCATGAGGGCGCTCGGTGCTTCCGACTTCAGAATCATCTTCAAGCACGTCCTGCCGAACGTTCTGTCACCGATCATCGTCCAGGCAACGCTCCGAATCGCGACTGCGGTCCTGACTGCCGCCGGACTGTCATTCCTCGGCCTCGGCGCGCAGCCGCCGACACCGGAGTGGGGCGCGATGCTCTCTGCCGGACGTTCGTACATGGCGGAGTCGCCGCACATGATTCTGATTCCGGGGATCGCCATCGTCCTCGTCGTACTTGCATTCAATATCTTCGGTGACGGGCTGCGCGATGCGCTTGACCCGAAAGCGAACAAATAAGGAGGGAGAAGCGAAATGCTAAAATACATCATCCGGCGGGTCCTTCAGACCATTCCGGTGCTCATCGGTGTCTCCATTCTCGTCTTCTCCCTGATGCATCTGATCCCGGGCAACCCGGCCCAGATCATCGCAGGGGAAGGTGCATCGGAGCAGACAGTCAGACAGATTGAGGAACGGCTCGGCCTGAATGACCCGATTCATGTCCAATACTTCAACTATATGAGTGGCGTCCTTCAGGGCGACCTCGGCAATTCCGTCCGGAGCGGCCGTGCCGTTTCGGATGAGATCGCAGCCCGCTTCTGGGTCACGGTGGAATTATCATTCTATGCCACCGTCCTCGCCGTCTTCCTCGGACTGATGGCGGGGATCATCTCGGCCGTCCGGCGCTATACGCTGGCCGACACGGCCATCATGATTGTCGCGCTGTTCGGCCTGTCCATGCCGAACTTCTGGCTTGGCCTTGTGCTCATCGACTGGTTCGCCATCGGCGGGGACTGGCTGCCGGAGTGGGCGAAGTTGCGCCCGTCCGGCTGGGGCGACAGCTGGCGGCAGGTCATCCTGCCGGTCATCACGCTCGGAACGGGCGGCGCGGCGATCATCGCCCGCATGACCCGGTCTTCGATGCTTGAAGTCATCAACCAGGACTATATCCGGACTGCACGGGCCAAGGGCCTCACCGACCGAATCGTCACGTACCGGCACGCGCTCAAGAACGCACTCATCCCGGTCGTCACGGTTGTCGGCCTTGAATTCGGCGGCTTCCTCGGCGGCGCGGTCCTGACAGAGACGATCTTCGCCATCAACGGCATGGGCCGTCTGACGGTACAGGCCATCACCCAGCGGGACTTCCCGATTGTTCAAGGTGCCGTACTGGTCCTCTCAGTCCTGTTCGTCTTCGTTAACCTGATCGTAGATATCTCATATAAATTGCTCAACAAGCGGATCGACCTGAACTGATCGGTCCCGGCCAACGGCCTAAGGAGGAAAGAACAATTGGAAGAAACGATTTTGGATGTGCGCGGCCTGCGCACCTCTTTCTTCACGGACGAGGGGGAAGTCAAAGCCGTTGACGGCGTGAGCTTCTCCGTCCCGAAAGGTAAAACATTAGGAATCGTAGGCGAGTCGGGGTCCGGCAAGAGTATCACTTCTCTGTCGATCCTTCGGCTCCTTGCGGAAAACGGCAAAGTGGTCGACGGTGAAATCCGTTATAAAGGCGAGAATCTCCTTGATTTCTCGGAAAAGAAAATGCGGAGCATCCGGGGAAACCAGATCTCGATGATTTTCCAGGAACCGATGACTTCACTGAACCCGGTCTTCACGGTCGGCCAGCAGATTTCGGAATCCCTAACGACTCACCAGGGCATGAATAAAAAACAGGCAATGGCCAAATCCGTCGACCTGCTGAAGCTGGTCGGCATCCCATCTCCGGAAAAGCGTGTCACGCAATATCCTTATGAACTGTCCGGCGGGATGCGCCAGCGTGTCATGATCGCGATGGCCCTGGCCTGCAATCCGGAGGTTCTGGTCGCGGACGAGCCGACAACCGCGCTCGACGTGACAATCCAGGCACAGATTCTGGGCCTCATAAGGGATCTTCAGAATCGCCTCGGCATGTCTGTGATTCTCATCACCCACGACCTCGGCGTCGTTGCGGAAACGTGCGATTATGTCGCGGTCATGTATGCCGGACAGGTGGTTGAATACAGCGATGTGCGGACACTGTTCCGCAAGCCGCGTCATCCGTATACGGTCGGCCTGCTGAAATCGCTGCCGCGTCCTGACGCGGATCAGGAAAAACTTGTCCCGATCCATGGCATCGTTCCGTCACCGTTCAATATGCCGAAAGGCTGCCGGTTCTCGCCGCGCTGCCCGGCGGCAACAGACCTGTGCCGCGAAAAACTGCCTGATCTGTTTGATGACGGGGAAGGCAACCAGGTACGCTGCTGGATCTATGATGAAGAATGGCCAGGGCCGAAGGAGGTGGATGTCTTTGGAGAAAAGAGAATTGCTCAAGGTTGAAGGACTGAAGCAGCACTTCCCGATCAAGGGCGGCTTCTTCGGCCGCACGGTCAACCATGTCAAGGCAGTCGATGATATCAGCTTCACTGTCTATGAGGGAGAAACCGTCAGCATCGTCGGTGAATCCGGGTGCGGGAAATCCACAACCGGCCGCGCCATCCTGCGACTTGAGGAGCCGTCTGACGGCAAGGTGTACTTCGAAGGCACCGACCTTGCTTCCCTGTCCACATCGGAAATGCGGAAATACCGGAAGGATCTCCAGATCATCTTCCAGGACCCGTATGCCTCGATCAACCCGCGCCAGTCGATCTCGGATGTCCTCAACGAAGCGATGGAAATCCAGAACGTGCTGCCGAGGAAGGAACGCCGCAAGCGGATCATCGAACTGTTGGAGACGGTTGGGCTGAACGGCAGCCAGGCGGACCGCTATCCGCACGAATTCTCGGGCGGCCAGCGCCAGCGGATCGGCATCGCCCGTGCGCTGTCGGTGAATCCGAAACTCATCATCTGTGACGAAGCCGTTTCGGCGCTGGACGTCTCCATCCAGGCCCAGGTGCTGAACCTGCTGGAAGAGCTGCAGGATGAGTATGGTCTGACCTATCTGTTCATCTCCCACGACCTCGGCGTCGTCCGCCATATTTCGGACCGCGTGATCGTCATGTACCTCGGGAAAATCATGGAGATCGGGGACAAGCACTCGATCTTCGATAGCCCGAAACACCCGTATACGAAGGCGCTCCTGTCAGCCATTCCTGTGCCGGATCCGGAGCGGGAGCGGGAACACATCGTCCTCCGGGGCGACGTGCCTTCTCCGATCGACCCGCCGACGGGCTGCCGCTTCCACACCCGATGCCCGTTTGCCCAGGATAAATGCCGTGTCGACGTGCCTGAACTCAAAACACACGATGGCATGAAACAGGGCCACGAAGCCGCCTGCCACTTCGTCGAAGAGATCGAAAGCGGACTGCTCAAACCAAACTACATGGAAACCGCATCTTTTTAATAGAAGAAACTCTGAAACCCGCTGCCGGGAAGGCAGCGGGTTTTTCTTATGGGATGGGAGTCGGCATAAGGGGAGGAGTTGCAATAAGGAGTGTGGAGTTGCAATAAGGGCCGGCGAGTTGTAACAAGGGCCGGAGATTTGAAGCAAGACCGTCAGATTTGGAGTAAGGCTGCCTAATTTGGAGTAAGAGCTGCCAATATGGAGTAAGGTGCCCCTGACTTGGAGTAAGAGCCCCCCGATATGGATTAAGGAGTGCCCCAATCAAAAATCCCGCTCCGTCACCCGGAGCGGGATTTCCATTAACTCATAACACTACGATCCACTATTACAGTACCCACATGCCGACGAGCCCGCATAGGACGCCGAGCAGGATGACCGCTCCGGCGACGAACCAGAGGACTTTCCTCGGGAACGCGCCGGAGACGAGGATCAGTGACGGCAGGCTGATGGCCGGCAGGGTGATAAGAAGGGCGGCGGCAGGTCCGGTGCCAAGCCCGGCGGACATGAAAGTTTGGATGATCGGGATTTCCGCGGCGGTCGGGATGACGAACAGCATGCCGCCGATCGCGAAGAGCAGGATCATGAGCAGCGTGTTCCCGGATGCGCTGTCAAGCAGCGGGAAGAGCCATGGGCGGACTGCCGCAATGAGCAGAACCGAGATAAAGTAGGCCGGGATAATGAAGAGTGCCAACCTGCCCATGCTCTTTAGCCAGCGTGAAAGGAAGCTTCCTTCTTCCGGTGCAAGCGCCGTTTCCGCTTCTTCCACCTTCCGGGCGAGTTCTTCCGGAGCCGGCTGAGGGGCGAAGCGGTTCGCCAGGTAGCTGATTCCGAATACGAGCACGATGCCGAATACGGCACGGAGCAGCGTGAATTCCCAGGAAAGGACGAACGTCATGAAGATGAGGACGGCCGGGTTCAGGACGGGATTGCCGAGCCAGAAAGCAAGGGCCGCTCCGATTGAGACGTTCTTTTTCCGGAGGCCTGCTGCCACGGGGGCCGCACAGCAGGTGCACATCATGCCCGGAAGGCTCGTCAGGCCGCCGATGGCCGTACTGCCGAATGATGTCTTTCCGAGAGTGCGCAGAAGCCAGTCCGACGGAATCAGCACCTGGACGAGCGAACCGAGGACAATCCCGAGAACAGCCGCTTTCCAGACCGCCAGGAAGTACGTGACCGTGTAAGACCATGTGCTTTCCCAGGAGAATGTTCCGGCATCTGCCGGATCCCCGAGAATCGAATCACCGATTGACTGGGTCGTGATGGCGGTGATGCTTTTATCAACATATGGAAGCCACTTTACATAAGCAAGGCCGATAATGGCAACGAGCAGGAAGATGGCTACATATATAATCGTCCGCTTTCTGTCGGACGCATGGGTGGTGTTCAACGTTCAGGACCTCCTAAAAAATGATAACCGTAATAGTATACCACTCCAATCTGAATTCTTCTATGTTGAGAGCGTGGCGTGAAATGAAAAATCCCCTGCCCTCTTCGGGCAGGGGGGTGAATCAGGCTTCCTGGAACTGGATGTTGTGGAGGTTGGCGAAGACGCCGCCTTTGCGGACGAGTTCATCATAGCCTCCGTCTTCCGCAATGCCGTCCTTTGTCACGACAACAACACGGTCGGCGTTTCGGATCGTTGCGAGACGGTGGGCGATGACCAAAGTCGTCCGGTTTTCGGACAGCTCCTCGAGGGATCTTTGTATGATCCGCTCCGTCTCGGTGTCGAGGGCCGAAGTGGCCTCATCAAGGATAAGGATCGGCGGGTTTTTCAGGAACATCCGGGCGATGGCGAGCCGCTGTTTCTGGCCGCCGGAAAGCTTGAGGCCGCGCTCGCCGATCTGCGTTTCGTAACCATCGGGAAGATCGGAGATGAACTCTTCCAAATGGGCCTTGCGGGCGGCCCGGTAAACTTCCTCTTCAGTCGCACCGAGTTTGCCGTAGGCAATGTTTTCAAAAATGGTGCCGGTGAAGAGGAACACATCCTGCTGCACGATGCCGATCTGTGAGCGCAGTGACTTCATCGTCATGTCCCTCACGTCGATGCCATCAATGGTGATCGCCCCGCCGTCGACGTCATAGAAGCGAGGGATCAGCGAGCAGATGGTCGTCTTGCCGGCACCGGACGGCCCGACAAACGCGACGGTCTGCCCGAAGCGGATGGACAGGCTAATGTCATTCAGCACCGGCTTGGATCCGTCATACCGGAACGACACCCGGTCAAAGCGGATGTTGCCGTTCAGCCTGGAAACTTCAACGGCATCCGGACTGTCGATCACTTCCGGCTCCTCATCCAGCAGTTCACGGAACCGCCGGAATCCGGCCATGCCTTTCGGATACATCTCCAGAAGCGCCGCGATCTTATCGACCGGTTTAATGAGCACATTGACGAACAGCACGAAGCTGACGAGCTCACCATAGGACAGCCGGCCGTTAAAGGTGAACCAGGCGCCCACCACGAGGACAAGCAGTGTAACGAGCCGGGTCATCATGTACATGCTGGAGTGCGTCCAGGCCATCACTTTATAGGCTGCGATTTTAGCCAGCCTGAAACTTCCGTTGTCTTTCCGGAATCGCTTCATCTCGAATGACTCGTTCGTGAAGGACTGCACGACCCGGACCCCGGACACGCTGTCCTCGACGCGGGCATTTACATCGGCAATCCGGCTGTACATGTTGCGCCATGCCTTGTTCATCTTCGTGTTGCAGAATGTGATCACTGCGACGAGGAACGGAATCATGACGATCGTGATCAGCGCGAGCTCCGGATTGATCGTGTACATGATCGAGAACGCACCGATGATTGTCATGATGGCGATGAAAATGTCTTCCGGTCCGTGATGGGCAAGTTCACCGATATCGAACAGGTCGTCGAAAAAGCGGAACGACTGGCGCTGTACATGATCGAACAGCTGCTGCCGCATGTCCGTTTCAATGTTCACTCCGAGCTTGTGGCCCAGGTAGGAAACGACAAACTGCAGGAACGTGCTGAGGAGGTAGACCCCGAGCAACAGCAGGCTGATCCAGACGATCCGGCCCCAGTCGCCGGTCGGGAGCAGTTCATCGATGAACCACTGCACGGCAACGGGAAAGGCGAGCTTAAGCAGTGCGACGAAAACCGCGCTTGAAAAGTCGATCATGAACAGCCGCTTATGCGGTTTATAATAAGAGAAGAATTGCTTCAGCATGGGACCCTCCATGAAGATATTTCGATTTCCGTTATTATAGCCGAATTAAGAAGAATTCGGAAGAGGGATAGGACTTTCGTTGGGTTTCTTCAAAAAAACGGAACTTTACCACGAATGTTGCCGTATTACGGACTGTACCCAAACCAGAGAGGCGGTAATTCTATATGAAGAAACTCTTGATGGCCATGGCGGCCGGAACCCTGACACTCGGTCTGGCGGCGTGCGGCGAAACGGCCGAGCCGACGGAAGGCACCCCGGAAGAAAAGCAGAGTGACCTGACGGCAGAGGAAGTCTATGAAAAAACGCTGAGTGCTTCCCAAGAGATGAAGAGTGCCGAAGCAGCTGTCGAAATGGACCAGAAGATTTCAATCCCTTCCCAGGAAGTGGAGATGAACACAAACACCGACATGGATATGCAAATGACACTTGAGCCGCTCGCGCTGCATCAGAAGGGCACCATGTCCATGAGCGCCCCGGACAATGAAGAAATGTCGATGGAGATTGAAGCCTATGTGACCGAAGACGGCACGATGTACATGCTTGACCCTCAAGCAGGACAGTGGATGAAAATGACCGGAGCCATTCCTGGACTGGACCAGCTGACCCAGCAGCCTGAGCCGTCGGAACAGCTTGAGCAGCTGCAGGAATACGCCAAGGATATGAAGTTCGAGCAGAACGAGGACGAGTACATCCTGAAGCTGACGGCCGACGGCGAAAAGTTCAACGAGCTGATCAAACAGACGCTTCAAGAGCAGCTTCCTCCCGAAGCACTCGAGCAGATGGGCGAAGAAGAGCAGCAGGCCCTCGAAAACATGAACATCAACGAACTTGAGTACGAGATTTATGTCGATAAGGAATCGTTCAACATGACCGCGATGAATATGGTCATGTCGATGACGATCGAAGAGCAGGGCGAGGCAGTCAACATCGACATCGACTCGAAGACAGCCTACTCGAACATCAACGGCATTGAGAAGATCGAGATTCCTCAGGAAGTCATCGACTCTGCCGTCGAAATTCCGCAGCAATAAAAAGATCAGCAAAAACCGCAGCCGGCCGCTGCGGTTTTTTTGTATGTACTCAAGGTTGAAGCAGTGGATTTTTGACCGAGCGACAGGGAAAAACGACTTTCTGAAAAAACTAACTTCGGCAGTAATATATCAGATGATAATCATTCTAATCTAAATGATAATCATTTTCATTTAACCTTTGACTTCCTGATAACGCGTGCTATAATAACAATTGCAAAGGGTTGAGAATGATTTTCAACAGAACATTCTCAATTGCCTTTCAAATCGCAGTGCATCGGGGATAGCCATGAAGACACGTTATATGATTGCCGGGCTCGTCATCCTATCATTCTTATCATTGTTCGTAGGGGCGAGCAGCATCTCACCAATGGACCTCTTGGATTGGAGTTCCGAAGAAACCCAAATATTCTTGATCAGCCGTGTGCCGCGGCTCGTTGCCATCCTGCTTGCAGGGGCGGGCATGAGCGTTGCCGGTATGATCATGCAGCAGTTGAGCCGGAATAAGTTTGTTTCGCCGACTACAGCAGGGACTCTGGATGCGACCCGCCTCGGGATCCTCGTTTCCATGCTGCTGTTTACGAATGCGACGATACTCGAGCAGATGGCCATCTCGTTTGTATTTGCCCTCGCCGGAACACTCTTGTTCATGCAGATTCTGGAGCGCATCAAGTTTAAAGATGCGATCTTCATTCCGCTGGTCGGACTGATGTTCGGGAACATCTTGTCGTCCCTGACGACATTCTTCGCCTATCGGTCGAATGTGATCCAGAACATCTCTTCCTGGTTGCAGGGGGATTTCTCCATGATCATGTCCGGACGCTATGAACTGCTTTATATCAGCGTCCCGATCCTGGTTCTTGCCTACCTGTATGCCAACCGCTTCACGGTAGCCGGAATGGGGGAGGACTTCTCCAGGAACCTCGGCCTCAACTACAAGTTCGTCGTGAACTTCGGATTGATCCTGGTTGCATTGATTACTGTAACGGTCGTCCTCACGGTCGGCATGATTCCGTTTCTCGGACTCATCATCCCCAACATCGTCTCCATCATCAAGGGAGACAATCTTGAGAAGACTTTGCCGCACACGGCGCTCATGGGAGCAATTTTCCTGCTCGTCTGTGACATTCTCGGACGTGTGCTGATTTATCCATATGAAATTTCCATCAGTTTGATGGTCGGGGTCATCGGCAGCGGCATCTTCCTTTACCTGCTGTTCAGGAGGAAAGCCTATGCGTGATTCCACAAAACTCATTATCCTGTATGCGCTGGCGGCGCTGTCTGTCGGTCTGTATCTGTTCCATGACCTCAACGGCAGCTATGACTACGCCCTCCCGAGAAGGGGCGTCAAGGTTGCGGCAATGGCCGTGACCGGCATCGCAATCGCCTACGCAACGGTTGTCTTCCAGACAATCACCCAGAACCGCATCCTGACGCCAAGCATCATGGGGCTGGATTCGCTCTATATTCTGATCCAGACGCTCATCATCTTTTTCCTGGGCTCAACCCATATAACGGTCGTCAACAAGCAGGTCAACTTCATCCTGTCTGTCGCGGCGATGATCATTTTCGCACTGCTGCTTTACCAGTTCCTCTTCAAGAAGGGGAACCGGCCGGTCTACTTCCTGCTGCTGGTCGGGATTATCGTCGGAACATTTTTCGCAAGCATCTCGACATTCCTTCAGGTGCTGATTGACCCGAACGAGTTCCTGACCGTCCAGGATGCAATGTTCGCCAGCTTCAACAACGTCAATGCAGATCTGGTCTGGCTTTCGATTGCGGTTGTCGCCGTCTGTATCGTCATCGGATGGCGCCAGCTGAAGATTATGGATGTGATCTCGCTTGGACGGGATATCTCCATGAACCTTGGCGTACCGTATGACAAGATGGTGCGCGGCACCCTGATCATGTCGGCAGTGCTGATCGCCGTATCCACTGCACTTGTCGGTCCGATCACCTTCTTCGGGCTGATCGTCGCCAATCTGAGCTACCAGTTCATCAAGTCTTATAAGCATTCCATCACGATTACGGCTGCAGCCGGCCTGAGTATGATTCTCCTTATCGGGGGACAGTGGGTCGTCGAGCGTGTCTTCACCTTCTCGACCACTCTGAGTGTTGTCATCGAATTCGCAGGCGGCGTGTATTTCATCTATCTACTACTTAAGGAGAGTCGATCCGCATGATTCAAGTTCGTGAGCTGTCCAAGTTTTATGGCAAAAAAGCCGTCGTCGAAAAGGTTTCGGTCAACATACAGCGTGGTCAGATCACTTCGTTCATCGGACCGAACGGGGCGGGTAAGTCCACCCTGCTCTCTATGGTAAGCCGCCTGCTCGATGCAGACACGGGAGAGGTTTTGGTCGACAAGGATGATGTTCGCAAGATGAAGTCGAACGACTTCGCCAAGCGTGTGTCGATTCTGAAGCAATCCAATTACATGAATGTCCGCCTTACGGTCCGGGAACTCGTCTCATTCGGACGATTCCCGCACTCGAAAGGACGTCTGAACGAAGAAGACATCCGCATTATCGACCAGGCGATTGAGTATATGGAACTGGGAGATATGCAGGACAACTACCTGGATGAACTGTCCGGGGGCCAGCGCCAGCGTGCGTTCATCTCGATGGTCATCGCCCAGGACACTGAGTACGTCCTTCTCGATGAGCCGCTCAACAACCTGGACATGAAGCATTCCGTCCAGATCATGAAAATCCTCCGCCGTCTCGTGGATGATTTGGGCAAGACGGTCATCATCGTCCTTCATGACATTAACTTTGCGTCGGTTTACTCCGACCGGATTGTGGCGCTGAAGGACGGCCGTGTCATCAAAGACGGGCCGACCGAGGACATCATCAATTCCGAATCGCTCAAAGAAATCTATGACATGGACATTCCAATCAAGCAGATGAGCAACTGCCGGATCTGCGTTTACTTTAATTCCTGATATCAGTTAACTTCAGAATGAAAGCAGAGGGATATACGATGAAAAAGTTGACATTCTTTGCCGTACTGATGGCATTTCTCCTGATCCTTGGCGCATGCGGCAACGACAGCGCTGAAGAGAACAAGGAAAACAGCGGTTCCTCAGACGGCGCAACCGAAGAAACAGCGGAAGATAGCAATGCAATGACAATCGAGCATGAGCTCGGCGAAGCGGTCATCGAGGGAACACCTGAAAATGTCGTGGTCTTCGACTACGGAATCCTTGATACACTGGATGAACTTGAGGTGGATGTAGCGGCGCTTCCAAAGGCGACTCTGCCGTCTTACCTTGAACAGTATGAGTCTGACGAATACACCAATGTCGGCAGCCTGAAGGAACCGGATTTTGAAGCAATCCATGCACTTAAGCCGGATGTCATCTTTATCTCCGCCCGCCAGGCTTCCCTATATGACCAGTTCGCAGAGATTGCGCCAACGGTTTATATTCCGATTGATGAGATGAACTACGTTGAGTCGTTCAAGGAAAACATGAATACGGTCGCTGAAATCTTTGGCAAGGAAGACCAAATGACTCAGGAGCTTGAAGAAATCGACAGCCGTATTGCCGATATCCAAGAGAAGACTTCAGCAACTGAAGAGGAAGCGCTGATCGTTCTCGGTACGCAAGGCAAGGTAAGTGCTTTCGGTCCGGCATCCCGCTTCGGCCTGATTCACGATGTGTTCGGCCTGAAGCCGGCGGATGAGGGAATCGAGTCTTCGAGGCACGGCCAGAACATCACATTCGAGTATATCCTCGACACAAACCCTGATCTTCTGTACGTGATCGACCGTGACGCTGCAATCGGCGAGGATTCCAGCGTAAAACAATCGTTCGAGAACGACCTTGTTCAGAAGACGAATGCTTACAAGAACGACGAGATCCACTACCTGAATGCTGAATACTGGTACCTCTCCGGAGGCGGCCTCCAATCGTTGAAAGAGATGATCTCCGAAATCGAAGGAAGCCTCTGATCGGTCCGCAAACACCCTGCATAAAGCAGGGTGTTTTTGTTTGCCGAAAAAATAGGGGGACAGGCAGGAATCAGGCTGAAACGGGAATTGATATTTTTGGGTATGCCTCCAGCCACCAGTGGTAAAATGAAGGAAAGTTTGAATTGCCGGGGGATATCGGATGAAAAAGAATAATAAAGGAAAAGTCGTTGCGGCAATTGCTGCAGCGATGTTGTTTATCCTGCTTGCCGTTTTCTATGAATCTGCGCCGATGCAGGCGTTTGACAGGATCTTATCCGATTGGTTCAAAGACGCATCGTTTTTGCATCCGTTCAGTTTCCTGGGCAACCCATCAACAATTGCCACAATCTGTTTTGTGGTGATCGTTCTTCTTCTGATCAGGCGTTCGCCGCGCGATGCGCTGTTGATCGTTCTGGCGGTGGGTGTGGGATACGCGATAAATGAGTGGCTGAAAGAGTGGTTTGGGCGTCTCAGGCCTGAGATGCCCGGGCAGCTGGAAAGCTATAGCTTCCCATCCGGCCATGCGCAGATGGGACTGCTTTATATCAGTTCAATCGTCCTGATTGTCATTCGGAGGATCCAATCTTCATCCTGGCGAAGAACAATCCTGGCCGTTGGTGGTGTTCTGATAGCGGGTATAGGTCTTTCCCGAATTGCCCTCGGGCGACATTATGCAACGGATGTGCTGGCAGGCTGGGCAGCCGGCACAGCCTATCTGCTTCTGCTGGTAATCCTGTTTTCTTTCTGGAATAGGAATCGCATCCAATCTTGATCGGGGAAATCCCTTATTGTTAAGGATTCGGTGCTTGTGGTATAGATAAGGGATAGCAGGAAAGAAGTGGTGAATGGATGTACAGAATCAGCGAAGAACTTGCGGAACTCGGCCGCCGGCGGATGGGGGATGCTCCGGTGGAAGGGTTTGTCTATGGGCAGGGTCCTGAAAAGCCGGAACTGATGCTTATCGGCGAGGCACCTGGGGAATTTGAACTGGTGGACGGCATCCCGTTTATCGGACGTGCCGGCAAGGAACTTATGAAGTCCCTTGCCTCGATCGGGCTGCGCCGAGAGGATGTCTATATCACCAGCGCCGTGCGCAGCCGCCCATACCGCTGGGGCACGAAAAAGGAGCGCGACGGCACGCTTACCGAGCGCAAGTATAACCGTGCTCCGACGGCAAAAGAAATCCTTGCCCATGCGCCGCTCCTGGACGCGGAAATGCGGGAGGTAGGGCCGAAGCTCATCGTCACGCTCGGCAACATCGGCCTTCAGCGCCTGCTCGGCAAAGGCTATAAAGTATCGGACGTACACGGGAAGCTGATCGAGGCGCCGGTGCAGTACCTGGCGGACCCGGATGACGTAACATACAGCCTGACCGAGGATGTCAGGACCATCATTCCGACCTTCCACCCGGCCTCAGTGTTCTACAACCCGTCACTGCGTGCAGAGGTAGAGGAAGACTGGCAGACAATCGGCAGGGCGCTCCGGAGATCTACCGGTCCAGCCGGCTGACTTGGCCTGAAAAGGAGGTGGAAGCAACTTGAAGAGACACGGCAATAACGGCAGTAACCGGATGCACAGCGGTCTTCTTGACGAACAGGATGCCATCCGCATCATGAGCGGGCTGGCCAGTGCATTCTACGTACTGGACCGGCAGTCGGATTTCATTTATATCAATGAAAAGGCATCCGGTATTCTTGGCCGGGAGGGGGAAAACCTGGTCGGAAAAAACGCCTGGGCAGAATTTCCGGATGCGGTGCCCGCAGGACTCAAGGAGATGTACGACCGCATCCGGAAAACGGGTGTCCCCGAAACAAAGGAAATCTATTACCGTCCGGTGGGACTCTGGCTGCAGGTGGATGCGCAAGAAATCGGCGATGGCCGGATTGCGGTCCTGTTCCACGACATCAGCCGCTACAAAGAGGCGGAGGCCCGGCTGGAGGTGCTCGCTTACAGGGATGATCTGACCGGCCTTCCGAATCGCCGTTCCGCGATTGAGATGATTGAAAAAAACATCCGGAACGGGGAGCCGTTTTCCGTCGTGCTCATTGATATCGACAGCTTCCGCCAACTTAATGACCTCCATGGGCATGAGGCAGGAGACCACTATATCCGGCAGATTGCGGACCGGCTGAAAGGTCTTCTTCAGGACGGAGATGCAATCACCCGGATGGGCGGGGATGAGTTTATCCTGATTACTGGCAGGACGGAACCGGAACAACTGAAACAGTGGATCCGGGAAGTGTTTAAGCAGACTGCCGCTTCTGTGAGGCTGAACGACAATGTCAGCTTTTCCGCCTCTGTCAGCGTGGGAATCAGCCGCTGCCCGGAAGACGGTGAGACAACAGCCGAGCTGCTCAGCATGGCGGGTACCGCGATGCATGAATCAAAGACAAATAGGGGCAGCAGCTTCATGATATTCCGCGATGAAATGAGGACGAGAATTGAACGCAGGCGGATAATTGAGGATGACCTGTTCTCTGGAGAGTTCAAGAAGAAGGGGTTTTCCTGTGTTGTCCAGCCCCAACTGGACGGGGAGTGCGGCAGTCTGATCGGTATTGAAACACTGTCGAGGTGGAACCATCCCGAACTCGGCATCCTTACCCCTGACGAGTTCATCCCGATTGCAGAGGAAAGCGGGAAAATCAGGGAACTGACAATTCATCTTCTCAACCTCGTCTTGGCGGAAGGGAAAAGCTGGACCGAGAAATACGGCAGTGTTCCGCGGATTGCCGTGAACGTGACATCTCATCTTTTGGATGACAGGCGATTCTACGCTACCGTGATGGAGATGCTCCGCAAGTGGAACATCCCTCCGGAACGGTTCGAGATCGAGATCACCGAGTGGAAAGAAATCCTCAGCTCGGATCTGGTCCTTTCCAACCTGAGAAAATGCCGGAGCAAAGGCATCTCCGTCGCAATCGATGACTTCGGAACAGGTTTTTCGGGCCTATCCTATCTGACAAATTTCCCGGTCGATAAAATCAAAATCGACCGATTCTTCGTTTCCGGAATCGGCATGATCAGCAAATCGGAAGCAATCCTGAAGTCAATCGTATCGCTGGCGGAAGGCCTCAACTGCGGCCTGATCGCAGAAGGCGTCGAGACGGAAGAACAGCTGCAATTCCTTTTGGATATCGGATGCCGTGCTGTCCAGGGCCACTACTTTGATGCACCGCTCCCGCCGGGGTTATTCGAGGAAAAGTATATGCCTGCATCGCTTTCGTGCTGATCATTCCGCTCCGCGCCATGTGCGCGGTTTTTTTGTGCAGTTGGATTGCGATCTGAGGCTCGAGCCGGCACCACGCAAATCCATGACGGCATATCCTAAAATTCTGCTGCACGGGTCCGTCATATTTGAAGCGAAATTTCGAAAATTGCTTCGCGGATAAGTTGCACAAGGGAAACTTTGTAGCATATAATAGCATCATCTTAAACCAGAAAGCGGATGGTTGAATGGAAGGAAACATCTGGCTCGCATTCGGTCTGACACTGTTTGCGGGATTGGCGACCGGTATCGGGAGTCTGCTCGCGTTCTTTACTTCCCGGACAAACACGAAATTCCTGTCAGCCTCGCTTGGTTTCTCGGCAGGTGTCATGATTTACGTCTCGCTTGTCGAAATTTTCGTCAAGGCAAAAGATGCGCTGACGTATGAACTTGGCAGCACACCGGGGTATTGGGCGACGATTGCCGGATTTTTCGGCGGGATGATGCTAATTGCGGTCATCGACCGCTTCATCCCGTCGACGGGCAATCCGCATGACGTTAAGAGTGTAGAGGACATCGGGAAGGGACCGACGAATGATGAATATGCCCGATTAAAGAAGATGGGCATCTTCACCGCGCTGGCAATCGCGATCCACAACTTCCCGGAGGGGATTGCGACGTTTACATCAGCCCTCCAGGACCCGACACTGGGCGTGGCCATCGCCATTGCGGTTGCCATTCACAACATTCCGGAAGGCATCGCGGTGTCCGTCCCGATGTACTTCGCGACAGGAGATCGGAAGCAGGCATTTAAGTTGAGTTTTCTGTCGGGACTTGCGGAGCCGGCGGGAGCCGTGATCGCCTTCCTGATCCTGATGCCGTTTTTGAACGGCGTCATGTTTGGAGTCATCTTCGCGGCTGTAGCAGGGATTATGGTGTTTATCTCCCTGGATGAACTGCTTCCCGCCGCGCAGAAATTCGACGAGGCCCATTTGTCCATTTACGGCATGATTGCCGGCATGGCGGTCATGGCCATCAGTCTTGTACTCGTTTCATGATGGATATTGTCAAACTGTCTGGGACATTGTATAGTTATGGAGTCAACAAAACTATACAACTGTAAAGACGGGTGAAGATATATGGCCTCAACTGCACAACGGCAGGCTCCAAAGCCTGCCATTTCCCGTAACAGACTGCTCGGTACGGCCGGGCTTGCCTGGATGTTCGACGCCATGGACGTCGGCATCCTTTCCTTTGTCATTGCGGCGCTTGCTGCAGACTGGGCGCTGACTCCGGGGGAAATGGGCTGGATCGGCAGTGTCAACTCAATCGGCATGGCGGTCGGTGCGTTCGTCTTCGGTATTCTGGCTGACCGGATCGGCCGGAAGAACGTCTTCATCCTGACGCTTGTGCTGTTCTCGCTTGCGAGCGGGCTGTCCGCGGCAACGACGGGCCTCGCTGCATTCCTTGTCCTGAGATTTATCGTCGGGGCAGGACTTGGCGGAGAACTGCCGGTTGCCTCCACGCTTGTTTCCGAAAGTGTCGGTGCGAAGGAGCGGGGGCGGGTCGTTGTCCTGCTTGAAAGTTTCTGGGCAGGCGGCTGGCTGATCGCTGCCCTGATTTCGTACTTTGTTATTCCGGAGTACGGCTGGCGCATTGCGCTCATCATCACTGCACTGCCGGCACTCTACGCCATCTACCTGCGGATCCATCTTCCGGATTCGCCGGAATTCACGGCGAAAAAGGAAAAGCGGGGGAGCATTGCCGGAAATATGAAGGCACTCTTCTCGGCGAAATACCGCCGGGCGACCGTCATGCTCTGGATCGTCTGGTTCACAGTGGTTTTCTCATACTACGGCATGTTCCTATGGCTGCCGAGTGTCATGGTCATGAAGGGCTTTGACATGATCCACAGTTTCGGCTATGTCCTCCTCATGACACTCGCGCAGCTGCCAGGATACTTCACTGCGGCCTGGCTGATTGAAAAGGTCGGCCGCAAGTTCGTGCTGAGTGTCTTCATGATCGGTACGGCGATCAGTGCGTTTGTATTCGGAAACGCGGATACAACCTGGCTGCTGCTCACGGCAGGCGCGTTCCTCAGCTTCTTCAACCTCGGGGCATGGGGCGCACTCTATGCCTACTCACCCGAGCAGTATCCGACCGTGATCCGCGGGACCGGAACAGGGACGGCAGCCGCTGTCGGCCGGATTGGCGGCATCTTCGGACCGCTGCTTGTCGGCTCGCTTGCGGGTGCCGGTGTCGGGCTTGGCCCGATCTTCAGCATCTTCACCGGCGCCGTGCTCATCGGAGTCGCAGCTGTCCTGATTCTCGGAACCGAGACAAAGCAGATCGAGCTTGAGTGAAACCTCGGCAACCCCCTTTCCGTAAAAACCGGAAAGGGGGTTTTCTGATGGAGACAAGAGATCTCTTTGTGTCGGTCAACCCGTCGCGTGCGGCGGACCTGGTCATCGAGGCTTTGACAGCCGGTTCGGTCAGTGGCCGGATCGTCGACCAATATACGCGGAACACGGGCGGCCGGGAAATGGTCGTCCTCATCATGGAAAAATACTTTATGAGAACGAGCAACCGGGCCACCCTCACGATGATCGCCGACAACTTTGACGGTGACGGGCGCACCAAGGTCCGGCTGACCGGCTCCGGCGGCGGAAGCGGCGCCTTCATGAAATTCGACTGGGGAGCGGGCGCCAGTTTTTCCGCGAGGGCGGAAGAGGCACTGGCGGAGTTCCGGGTATGAGCGGTTTACTGGAGTCCGGCTCCGAAAAGGTGGGAAATCGGACTTTGGGCATCGGATTCGGATTTAGGAATCCGCGGTCGGACTTAAGATGCCGGAACCGGACTCAGAACGTTGGGTTCGGACTTAGGGAGTGGCTCATGCCCGGTAAGCCTGGAGATACCGTGCTGTTGGCGGATTTTTTCATCTCCGCCGACAGCAAATAAAGCACGCCGGGAAAAGTCCCGGCGTGCTTTAATTATGGTTCCATTCATAATGGGTGAATCTCATGATCCCGTTGTTCATGACAAATGTTTCTTGATCTGTCCCGGTGCAGAGGAATCCGTTTTTCTCAAGGACTCTGCAGGAAGCAATGTTCGACGTTGTGGTTTTGGCGAGAATCCTCCGAACTCCGAAACCGCCTGAGAGATGAAGCAACTCTTTCAAAGCGCGGGATGCCACACCTTTTCCTCCATGCGCTTTGGCCATCCGGTAGCCGAGCTCGGCGGTACCGGTCTCAGCGTCGATGTCGGTCAGGGTTATTCTGCCGAGGATCCGGTTGTCTTCGTCCTTGATCAGGAAAAAGCGGGATCCGCCTGCAGCCTGCTCTTCAAGAAGGTCGTCGAACCGCTTCAGAAACACTTCATAACGGTAATATTCATCGCCGCGGCCAGGCACTGCAGTTTCGAAGAATCTTCTGTTATCCGCTTCAAAGGCATACAGCAACTTGGCGTCTTCGCGCCGGAGCGGTTCCAATCGAATATCCATCCACTAGTTCCCCCGTTCAAAAAAAGAGCCGATTCAGACGGCTCTTTTCTCCATTCCGGCGATGCCGGCTTTCTTTTTGTAATCTGCAAGCAACCATGCGTTGAGTACGGCAAGCAGGACAAGGATGGTGAGCGGGACCGCCCACAGGCTGTCCGGTGCAGCTGCCGAACCGACGATCGTTGCAGCGACTGCCATGACCGGTGCCATGAGGTAGAACGCACGGGTATCATACAGCCAGCCATAAGGAAGGAAGTGGGCGCCTGTGATGACGGCGAAGACAAACACCATTGCTTCCGGCTGGCTGCCGAATGCCCAGAAGACGAGCGGGAAGTAGGCGAACTGAGCAACGTTGAACACCAGCCCCAGGCTGCCGAGCGGATTGCCTTCCGATTTCCAGTCGGCTTTCAGCAAGGCGGCAAGCCCGATGGCGAGCGGGAACAGTATACCGGTCAGCGCAAGCAAAGCGATATTCTGGAACCGGAGCTCGATCGGCAATAAAAAGGCGGCGGTGATCAGTGTCCAGACGACCATTCCCGAAAGCAGGAACGGCAGCCCGTTTTTGTTGCGCAGTGCAAGGTCTTGTTTCAGTGAATGCAGGTCCATCTGAAATCCCCCCAGTGTGAAAATCCCCAAACTCCCTTTACTTGGCTGTCAGATGCGGCCAGATGGCGTCTGCCCAGATGCGGTATCCGAGGTCGTTCGGATGGATGCCGTCCTTGAGCGTTTCCTGAAGTCTGACACCCCGCTGGTCCATAAGCGAAAGCATTTCATCATGAATGTTAATGTATGCCCAGCCCTTGTCCTCGATGAAAGTCTGGGTGCCGTAGACGTAGTCGGTGAAGCGGAGCCCGAGTGTGTTCACCGGCGGTCCGAACTTGTTTTCGGTTATCGGGTTCGGCGAGATGAAAAGGATTCGGGCTTCAGGCAGTGTCCCGGAATAAAGGGTGTGCAATTGTTCCAGTGATGCATAGGTATCTTCAAGTGTGACATTCTTATTATGATTGTTGATCACAGACGTTTCGATGATGAGGACATCCGGACGTCCTGCGATGACCGGGCCGGTCACTTCATCCTCGAGCAGGCGGACGGATGTGTAGCCGGAGTGCCCGTGGTTCTCAACTTTTATGGTGTTGAGGGATGGATAGACGGTGCGCAGGTGCGCCTGCGTAAGGGCGCGCCAGGTTTTCGACTGGTTGGATGCGCCTGAGCCTTTCGTGACGCTGCTGCCGGTGACGGCCATGCGTGCTTCGCCTGTCGTGAGCGCACGGTAGACAAGGTAATCTGCGACGGGCTGGCCCGGATTTTTCAGAGGATCGACTGATTCGATGGTTGCGACATCGGCTGATGCTTTACCGCCTTTTCCTTCCGGCCGGAAAAGAAGCAGGAGTGCGCCGGCTGCGGCCAGGAGCAGGAGGAACTTGACTTGTTTCATTGGTGTTCACCCGCCGGCAGCGGATACTTGAGGGCGTTTTTCCGGATTTTGGCCAGTGCAGCTTCGTCCAGGTCGAACCCGGCGACATCGGCCAGCTGGAGCAGATAAATATAGATATCCGCGGCCTCTTCCATGATGCTCTCGCGGTTATTTGCGACAGCCTGTTCTCCGGACTGCCACTGGAAGTGTTCAAGGAGTTCTGATGCTTCGAGCGACACGGAAATGGCAAGGTTCCGCGCGTCCCGGTTGCCCTCCGTCCAACCGCGGGCTTTATTGAAGGCGAGGATTTCCTCGGTGAGTGTCTTCATGGTGGATATTTCCCCCTAAATCTGTTTGATTTGAGTATAACCGATATCGGGTAGACAATGAATGGAAGAATGTTTCGGTTTTAAGAAAGGGAGGGGGACGAATGTACAAGCCGATCGATCCCGATTTTTTTGCCCTGCCAGTCCTGGAACTGGCGCCCGCACTGCTCGGGCAGTACATCGTCCATGAGACGCCGGAGGGGCTGGCAGTCGCCAGGATTGTCGAGACGGAGGCGTATCGCGGCCCGGAAGACCGCGCGGCACACAGTTTCAACAACCGCCGGACAAAACGGACAGAGGTGATGTTCGCGGATCCGGGGCGCATTTATACGTATCAGATGCACACCCATACACTCATGAATGTGGTTGCCGGGCAGGAGGGAACCCCGCATGCGGTCCTGATCCGGGGAGCGGAACCCATCGAGGGAGTGGAACTTATGCAGGACCGGCGAGGAAGGCATCTTAAGATTCCTGATCTGACTAACGGACCCGGCAAGCTATCGAAAGCCCTTGGGGTCACAATGGAATCGTACGGCGGCTTCTGGTACGAGGAGCCGCTTTTTATCGCCCCCGGGCCCGGAATCGGCGGAGAACTGAAGACAGGGCCGCGGGTCGGCATCGGGAACTCCGGAGATGCGGTCCACTACCCGTGGCGATTCTTTGAAGAGGGCAATCCGTTCGTCTCTAAATATCGTTGATGTTTAGTTGGGAATGAGGAGGGAAAAGTAGGAAGGGACATTCAAAAAGGAGTGATCAGATTGGCTAAAATTGCAACGGTCATTACAGACATGTTTGAGGACAGCGAGTACACAGACCCGGCAAAAGCGTTCAAGGATGCAGGCCACGAAGTGGTCACGATCGAAAAAGAAGCCGGCAAGACGGTAGAAGGCAAGCAGGGACAGGCGACGGTCACTGTCGACAAGGGAATCGGTGAAGTCAGCGCCTCCGATTATGACGCCCTCTTCATCCCGGGCGGCTTCTCGCCGGACCAGCTCCGCGCGGACGAGCGATTCGTCAGCTTCGCGAAGGAGTTCATGGACGCGGACAAACCGGTGCTTGCGATCTGCCACGGCCCTCAGCTCCTGATTACGGCAAAGGCGCTGGAAGGACGCAATGCGACCGGCTACACATCGATCGCACAGGACATGAAGTACGCCGGTGCGAAATTCGAAGACTCTGAAGTCGTCGTCTGCCAGGACCAGCTTGTCACGAGCCGCCAGCCTGACGACATCCCGGCATTCAACCGCGAATCGCTGCGTGTGCTGGAAGGGAAATAAAATCTGATCTTGAAGCGCGCCCGGTGTGGCGCGCTTTTTTGTGGGAGAAAAGCGGAGCAGGATTCTCATGAAACGCAGGAGCGCGCGCAGAACCCGCCCAAGCGCGCATAGGAAACAGGTAACCGCGCATAGAATCCGCTCGAGCGCGCATAGAACTGTCGGGAGCGCGCATAGAATCGCCGGAAGCGCTCATAGAATACCACTCTAAGTGGAGGGGTAAGTATATTAGAATTATTATTCCTCTTTCGGAAGGTCGATGCCCGAAGACCGCCTTCCTCCAAAGAAAAGCCCAGCAGGATCTCCTGTAAAGATCCAGCTGGGCGATTCAACAGCTTTTCAACGGAAAATCAATCGTATATTACATTTTTTCCTTCTTCACTTAACTTTTTTAAAGATGCAAGCATATGATTAATTTCTTCATCCGAATGCCTTTCCCATGAACCTAATTCAGCTATTATTTTCAAGGGAGATTTAGATCTATAAGAACGTGTTGGGTTTCCGGGAAATCTTTTATCAGTTAAATTCGGGTCATTTTCAAAATCGCCTAAGGGTTCTACAATATAAATTCTCTCTTTTGAATTAGATCTTGCTAATTCAGCACCCCATTTAGCAGCGTTTAATGTTCCGGTAAAATAGATATAGTTTGATTTTTTATCCTGATAATTGGATAAGTACAACGGTTCAAGCAAGTCTCCAATTTTCAGTTCTGCTTTAGTACCGTGAAAAAACGGACCAGGATCTAAGACGTTTTTTTGGTCATTCATATAGCCACATCCCTTATGTTTTTAGACTTGCGTATAACAGTATAGGGCAGGACATCAGTGAAAAAACAGTCTGCAAATAATTCTCAGATAGGATTATAATATAAGTAGAGAACATAGATGTTATCAATCAAGACCAAACCTTGGGTCCCAAACCCGCAAGGAGAATATCCCCCTTGCCCCCTTTCTAAAAACTATGAACTCCAGGGCGCGCATAGAAACCTATGCGCGCTCAAATCTGGCTGACAAATAAGCATTGACTTATGTGTTCCGATACAAATACAATGAACCGGTATTCTTTTTTGGAGGGATTCCGGTGGAACTGACGGAACTTGAAACATTCATGAAAGCGGCGGGCGACGGCTCGCGGCTGAAAATATTGCAGCAGCTGACAGGCGGTCCGGTTTGCGTCTGTGACCTGACGCCGCTTGTCGGGCTGACACAGCCTGCGGTAAGCCAGCATCTGAAGCGGCTGAAGGAAGCGGGCATCATATCGGGAGAAAGACGGGGACGCTGGACGTTCTGGTCGCTCGACCAAACACATCCGCTGCATGACATTCTGATTGGCCTGCTTTCCAGAGTGCCGGCTCCCGATCGGACGGTCACCGACCTTGAAGCAACCGGCGAGAAGGGGTGCTGCACCCCATGATGGCCTTGTTGTCAGCACTTATCTTCCTCGTTACGCTTGTTTTTGTGATCTGGCAGCCGAAGGGGCTCTCGATCGGCTGGTCTGCGATTGCGGGAGCGGTGGTCGCACTGCTTGCCGGTGTCGTCAGTCTTCAGGACGTGTGGGATGTGACGGGCATCGTCTGGAATGCGACGCTCACGTTTGTCGCACTGATCCTGATCTCGCTCATCCTGGATGAAATCGGCTTCTTTGAATGGTCGGCGCTTCATATGGCGCGCTTCGCCAAGGGAAGCGGGATCCGCATGTTCTTCCTTGTCACGCTCCTCGGCGCGATAGTTGCGGCATTATTCGCGAATGACGGGGCGGCGCTGATCATCACGCCGATTGTCCTTGCCATGATGCGGGCGCTTGACCTCAAGGACAAGCTGATCCTTCCGTTTATCATGGCGTCCGGATTCATCGCCGATACGACATCTCTTCCGCTCGTGATTTCTAACCTCGTGAACATCGTCTCTGCCGACTTTTTCGGCATCGGGTTTACCGAGTATGCCTCGCGCATGATCGTGCCAAACCTGTTCAGTCTGGCTGCGAGCATGCTCGTGCTTTATCTGTATTTCGGCAAAAGTATTCCGAAGCGGTTTGATGCCTCCAAGCTGGCGGAGCCCCGCTCGGCTATCCGGGACATGAAGCTGTTCCGCCTTTCATGGGTGGTCATTGCGGTGCTTCTCGCCGGTTACTTCCTGAGCGAGGCGCTGGGCCTGCCGGTTTCGATCATCGCAGGAATTGTCGCCGTCCTGTTCCTCGTCATCTCCGCACCGAGCAAGGCGGTGGATGAAAAGGCTGTCGTAAAAGGCGCGCCGTGGGCGATCGTCTTCTTCTCGGTCGGGATGTATGTCGTCGTGTATGGACTCCGGAATGCCGGGCTTACCGATGTGCTCGCCTCCCTCATTGAATGGACGGCGGGCCACGGCCTGTATGCGGCGACCATCGGAATGGGCTTCATCGCGGCGATTTTGTCGTCGGTCATGAACAACATGCCGACCGTCATGATCGACGCGCTTGCCATCCGGGATGCGGATGTGCCGGACCGTGTGCGGGAAGCGCTGATCTACGCGAATGTCATCGGGTCTGATCTGGGCCCGAAGATGACGCCGATCGGCTCGCTTGCGACGCTTCTCTGGCTGCATGTTTTATCTCTCAAGGGCGTTAAAATCTCTTGGGGCTACTACTTCAGGGTCGGGATCGTCCTGACGCTTCCCGTCCTGTTCATCACACTGACCGGCCTTTATCTCTGGCTGGAAGTGCTTAACTGAGGTGTTACAGATGGAAAAGAAGATGATTTACTTTCTTTGCACGGGCAACTCGTGCAGGAGCCAGATGGCGGAGGGATTCGGAAAAGCCATTCTTGGAGACCGCTTCGACGTACGCTCCGCCGGTATCGAGGCTCATGGCCTGAATCCTGAGGCAGTCCGGACGATGAAGGAGGCCGGCACAGACATCTCGGACCAGCAATCTGAGACGATCAATACAGACCTCCTGAAGCGGGCCGACTATGTGATCACTCTGTGCGGGGATGCCCGCGACAATTGCCCCGCGGTCCCGTCAAAGGCGGTCCATGATCACTGGGGATTTGATGACCCGGCACGCGCGGAAGGGACGGAAGAAGAAAGACGCAAGGTCTTCAGCCGGGTCCGGGATGAAATCCGGGAGCGTATCGTACGCTTTTCGGAAACAGGAAAATAACCGGGAAACGCGCCTCAGCCGGGGCGTGTTTTCTTTGGTTCAAGAATTCCGAAAATTCTATTGAATGGAGCTGCCTGGTTGTGCTATGATATCCCGAAACCGAAAAAGGGGGGGCGGGACCATGATCAGGCAGCTGCTTGAAGCGGACCGGCAGGAAACGATGGCGTTTGTCGGCGTTCAGCCGGCAGAAAATCTCTTTATTATCGGTGATATCGAGGCGTACGGCTTTGACGATCCGATCCAGACGCTGTGGGGAGACTTCGGGGAGGATGGGGTGATACGCGGCATACTCCTGAAGTACACGGATAATTACATTGCGTGGGCACCCGGCGACTTTGACGCGGCCGGCTTTGCAGAAATCCTCAACGCCGATCCGTCGTTCCGCTTTTTATCAGGGATCGAACCGATCGTCCGGAAGGTGGAGCCGTATCTGGATCGAAAGCCGGACAATCCGAGAATCCTTTACTATGCAAAATGCGAGACGGCGGCGGAACTTCCGGATATCCCGGCGGAAATTGCTGTCCGGAAGGCGGTTCCGGATGATGCGGCGGCGCTGATCGACCAGATGTACGCAATCCCGGAATTTGCGGACGGAGAATACAGTGCGGAGCACAAACGGCGCACATTGGCGGAAGGGACGGCAAGAGCGTGGCTGATCGAGGGAGATGACCGAATCATCAGCTCCGCCTCAAGCACGGCAGAAAATACGATGTCCGCGATGATTGTCGGTGTTGGGACGATTCCGGGATATCAGCAGCAGGGCCTCGCCTCCTACTGCATGTCTGCGCTTTGCCGTGAACTATTGGATGAGGGGAAGATGCTCTGCCTTTTCTACGACAATCCTGCGGCGGGCCGCATCTACAAGCGGATCGGCTTCCGGGACATCGGCAAATGGTGCATGTGGACATATGAAAGGAAGCAGGTTCCCGCAGAAAACTGAAATTGTTATTTGATTAGAAGTAATCATAAACCGGCTCCGGATGATCCTTTTCAGGAATCACCGGAGCCGATTTTCGTAATGAAATCGCTGAATAATGGATGAAGTGTCTCCGAAATTGTCATTCAACCTTCAATAAAATGCAGCCTTATATCCTATTGGTAATTGTTATATGATGAAAAGTATTTTGAAAGATGTTTAAATGGTAGCATCCGTATTGAAGGGAAGGTCCCCATGCTACACTACAAGACGTACATCAAGGGTGACAAACATCCGTGGGTGACGTTTATCCACGGAGCAGGAGGCAGTTCATCCATCTGGTTCAAGCAGATCAAGGAATTCAGGAAAGAACATAATGTGCTGCTGCTTGACCTCCGGGGCCATGGCCGCTCCGAGCGGGGCAAGTGGAAAAAGGGAGACTCATTCCGCGAAGTGGCCGATGATGTGATCGAGGTCATGGACAAACTCAGCATCAGAAGGTCACATATGATCGGCATGTCCCTTGGAACCATTGTCGCCCAAACACTGGCGGAAAGGCATCCGGAGCGGGTCAAGTCGCTGATTCTGGGCGGCGCGGTAATCGGGCTCAACATCCGCACGAAGCTCCTGCTTTGGGCAGGGAACACGTTTAAGCGGTTCGTTCCGTACATGCTGCTATATAAACTCTTTGCCTACATCATCATGCCAAGGAAAGAACATGAAGAATCCCGTCTCGCATTCGTCAATCAGGCGAAGAAGATGTGCCAGAAGGAATTTGTGAAGTGGTTCTCGCTAACAAAGCTCATTAACCCTTATCTGGCGCGCCTGCAGTCGACGACGACCGGTGTGCCGACGCTTTTCCTGATGGGGGAAGAAGACTATCTATTCATCCCGCCCGTCGAGGAAGTGGTCAGCCGCAGCGAGAAGTTCCGTCTGATCACGATCAGGAACTCCGGGCATGTCTGCAACATCGACCAGCCGGATGAGTTTAACCAGATTTCGATCCGGTATATCCGAGAAATGGAATCGGGGCACGGCGCTGCCTAAACTCCACAAGCGACGACGTGGAGAGTGAATGTGAAGCAAAGCTTCATGAATGTTAAGTAAATCCGTGCGAGTGTTAAGAATAGACCTCTGAATGTGAAGCAAACACCGTACACAATAAAACCCCGACCGGGATTCCGGTCGGGGTTTTGCATGCTCCGGAATTACGCCGTGATGGCTTCAAGTTCTGCCGCAGGTCCGAAGAATTCGTAGTGGATCTTGCCGACCGGTACGCCGATCGCTTTCAGTTCAATGATCATCGCGTTCATGAATGGTGCCGGGCCACACAGGTAGACATCGCTGCCATCGATGACGCGGCTGCGGAGGAAGTCGCGGTCCAGGAAGCCGTCCGAATCAGAGTATCGGACGGAGTAAGTGGCGTTGTCGTTACCTGCCGCCATTTCCCGGAGGTCGCCGTCAAACGCCTGGAGCTGCGGGTTGCGTGCGGAGTGGATAAATGCCGCCTTGCGCTCCGGCTGATTGCTGGTGATATGGTCGAACATGGCCATCATCGGTGTGAGGCCGACACCTCCGCTGATAAGTGTGACTGGAGTGGCCGCTTCGGTATCGAGGAAGAAGTTGCCTGCAGGTGCGCTGACTTCGATCGTGTCGCCGACGTTCACGCTGCGGTGGAGGAAGGTCGAGACCTTGCCTTCCGGATTGCACTCGTCTTCACGCTTCACGGAGATGCGGAACATGTCTTCCTGCGGCGCGCGGGACAGGCTGTACTGGCGGATCATCAGGTACTTCTCGCCAGGGATCGTCACGCGGACGGTCAGGTACTGGCCTGGCTTGTAAGCCGGTACGCCTTTGCCGTCTGCAGGCTTCAGGTAGAAGGAAGTGATGACGTCGCTTTCTTCCACTTTCTTCGCGACGACAAAGTCCTTGAAGCCGTCCCAGCCGTTTTCTGCAGTTGCCGCTTCTTCATACATGGATTTCTCGACGCCAATGAAGGCATCCGCGATCACCCCGTAGGCTTCGCCCCAAGCGTTGAGGATCTCAGGTGTGGCTGCGTCGCCGAGTACTTCCTTGATCGCGCCGAGAAGGTGATGGCCGACGATCGGATAGTGTTCCGGCCGTACATCGAGTCCGCGGTGCTTGTGAGCAATCTGAACAACTGCAGGAACGATCGCTTCGAGATTGTCGATGTATTTCGCTGCGGCGAGCACGGTGTTGGCAAGTGCGGTCTGCTGGCGGCCGCGGGACTGGTTGGCGTGGTTGAAGAGGTTCAGGAGCTCGGGATGCGCTTCAAACATATTCTTATAGAAAACTGTAGTAATCGTCTTGCCGTGCTGTTCGAGTACGGGAACGGTGGACTTCACGATATCGATCGTCTGTTGGGAAAGCATTTTACATCTCCCTTTCGGATGTTTGGATTGGGTGTTCTTTATCTGTCTTAATCATATTCCTGTGCTTTCTTCAAAGCAATATATAAAATACATCTTTAAGTTGGTGTCAGAATTCAGTCACAATCCATTCAAGGAACTGTCAATATTCAAATAAGTCGCTTTCCTTTATTGAAATGGATGCGAAAGATTATAATATGGAAGGAAAGGCGAGTGACGATGCATGAGAATGACGATGTATACTGATTATGCGCTACGTGTCCTCATGTACCTCGGCGCGAAAAAAGACGGTGAATTGTCTACAATCCAGGGCATTTCGGATGCCTACGGAATTTCAAAGAACCATTTGATGAAAGTCACACACCAGCTCGGTCAGTTAGGGTATGTGGAAACTGTCCGCGGCCGCGGAGGCGGTGTTCGGCTGGCTGTGCCGCCGGATGACATCAACATCGGGACAGTCGTCCGGCAGACCGAGGATGACTTCAATATTGTGGAGTGCTTCAGCACCACGGCGAATCAGTGTGTGCTCAGTCCGGTCTGCGGCCTGCGCGGTGCGCTGAACCAGGCGCTGCTTGCGTATCTCGCGGTGCTCGACCGGCATACGCTCGCCGATTTTCTCATCAATAAAGAAGACCTCGCGGCGTTATTATCGGGCCGGGAGTTATGATAGAATAAGGAAGGAAAATTCGAACAAGACGGTCAGGAGTGAATCATCAATGTCTAAAGTACTGGTTTTCGGACATAAGAACCCGGATACGGACTCGATTACGGCAGCAATCGCCTATGCGCATCTGAAAAAGGAACTTGGCATGGACGCGGAAGCGGTCCGTTTGGGTGAGGTAAATGACGAGACGGCCTACGCGCTGGAGAAGTTCGGCTTTGAAGCGCCGCGTCTCGTCAAAAACGTCAGCGGTGAAACAGACAGTGTCATCCTTGTCGACCATAACGAGTTCCAGCAGAGTGCGGATGATATCGCGGACGTCAAGATCCTCGAAGTTGTCGACCACCACCGGATTGCGAACTTCGAGACGGCCGATCCTCTCTACTACCGTGCTGAGCCTGTTGGCTGCACGGCGACGATCCTGAACAAGCTCTACAAAGAAAATGGCATCGAGATCCCGGCGAACATCGCAGGTCTCATGCTGTCGGCAATCATATCCGACTCGCTGCTCTTCAAATCTCCGACATTCACGGCCGAAGACCGCAAGGCTGCGGACGAGCTGGCGGAAATCGCGGGCGTCAATGCCGAAGAGTATGGACTTGCCATGCTGAAGGCGGGTGCCGACCTCAGCAAGAAGACGCTTGAGGAGCTCGTCAACATGGATGCCAAAGAGTTTGAGATGGGCGGCAAGAAAGTGGTTATCGCCCAGGTCAACACGGTCGACGTCAGCGATGTTATCGGCCGCAAGAAAGAGCTGGAAGACCTGCTTTACCGTGTGATTGCAGAGCGTGAGCTGGGTCTTTACATGCTGGCAATTACGGACATCCTGAGCAATGATTCGACCGTTCTCGTACTCGGCAGCGAAGCACAGGCAGCATGCGGCGCATTCAATGTTGCGCTGGAAGACAACCTGGCTGTTCTGCAGGGCATCGTGTCCCGCAAAAAGCAGATTGTTCCGGTCCTGACGGAAGCCCTGGCAAAATAAGAGATGAAGTAAAGCCCCGGCATCGCCGGGGCTTTTACTGTCTTTGGAACCGGAAGGAAATTTAGGTTGCATCAGTGCGGGTCTTTTCCTCATACTTTACTGTGGGCCACTGCCTCAGAATAGGAGTCTATCAGATGTCAGGTTCAAAGCATCAGTTTTTATCCGAGTCCATCCCGGTCCAGCTGTTTCTGATCACTGCCGGTGCGATTATTGCGGCCATCGGGCTGGAACTGTTTCTCGTCCCGAACAACATCCTGGACGGCGGGGTCATCGGACTGTCAATCATCTTGTCGGAACTGACCCCGTTCATGCTGAGCCTATTCATCATCGTCCTGAACATTCCGTTCATTTTCCTAGGGTACAGAAGGATGGGGATCCGGTTCACTGTATATGCGCTTTATGGCATTATCGTGCTGTCTTTCGCGACCGGCTTTCTCCATCGGGCTGACGTGGTGACGGATGACCTGTTCCTTGCGACGGTCATCGGAGCGGTCATCCTCGGTTT
Source organism: Bhargavaea cecembensis (assembly GCF_001619585.1). Lineage (GTDB taxonomy): Bacteria > Bacillota > Bacilli > Bacillales_A > Planococcaceae > Bhargavaea > Bhargavaea cecembensis_A. Next base: position 71,732 of record NZ_LQNT01000011.1, on the reverse strand, counting down.
CGGGGTCGGGCTCGTCATGCGTATGGGCGGTGCGCTGGACGGCACGGAGATCCTTGCAATCCTGATCAGCAAGCGGCGGCCGATCTCAGTCGGACAGACGGTCATGATCATGAACGTCTTCATCTTTATCCTGGCGGGTCTGCTCGTGTTCACCTGGGAAACGACGTTCTACTCGATGATTACTTACTTCATCGCCTCAAAGGTGATCGATATGGTCGTCGAAGGTACAGAAGAGTCCCTGTCGGTCATGGTCATTTCAGACCATGCGGAAGAATTGGCCAAGAGCCTCATCGAGAACGTGGGACGAGGCGTAACGTTTCTGAACGGTGAGGGCGCGTTCACCAATGATTCGAAGAAAGTCCTTTACGTCGTCGTCGACCGCCTTGAGATGGCAGATGTCCGGACGGCAATCCGTGAGACGGATCCCGAAGCATTCGTTATCGTCCAACGGGTCAGTGAAATTTCCGGAAGCAATTTCAAGACACCGGTACACTGACAAAAATCACCCGGTTCCCACTGAAGGGAGCCGGGTGATTTTTAATGACCGAATAAATGCCTCAGATATCGTTCGGGCGCATCCAGGAAGTCTTTCGTCATGCGGACATGTTCGATTTCATCGAACAATACCGGGTCGAGACGGCCATCGCGGATCTCATAAAGGTCGGCGCCGGGATAGGCCATGATGATCGGGGAATGGGTGGAAATCAGGAACTGTGCGCCTTCTTCAACCATTTCATGCAGCATCGCGAGAAGGGTCAGCTGCTTGGCGGGAGAGAGGGGCGCCTCGGGCTCATCCAGAATGTAAAAGCCGTCCGGCCGGAAACGGGCAGTGAACAGGTCCAGGAAGCTTTCTCCGTGGGAGCGGAATTCAAGCCCCTCGCCGTACAGATTCCGAAGCTCCGCGTACGTCCTGGCATTGGGCTGTGCTTCGAGGCTGTGTGCATTGCGGCTCCTGATTTCTTCCAGTGTCTCCCGTGCATCTTCACGCATTTGAGACACGGCAATGGTGTAGGTCACGAAATCCAGTGCCCGGAAGAAAAAGCCGTTCCGCGTTTTCACCGACCAGCTGAGCGTAAGGTGGTCCGCAATTTCCCGTGCATGTTCAAGTGCAGGGTTGCCTTCAATCGGTTCGCGGCTGATCAGGATGCTGTCCGCCGCTGCGGCGATGCCTTCCAGCAGTGTCGTCTTTCCCGTGCCGTTGTCACCCGCGATGATGGTGACCGGGGAGCGGAACGTGAAGGAATCGAATTCCCGGACGACCGGCAGCCCGAACGGAAATCGGTCTTTAGCCGGCATCGGCTTTTTAAGTCGGATCTGTTTCAGAATCATCATCGGCTCCCCCTTTGCTACCACTCTAGCAGAAATCACATCTGTCCCGCACCAACAAGAAAACACCTCCGGACATGCCGGAGGCGGATCGTGGTTACAAATTGAGAGGCTTTTTCGCAGGGCCTTCCAGCACCGAGCCGTCCTCCCGGAAGCGGGAGCCGTGGCACGGACAGTCCCACGTGCGGTCGCCCTCGTTCCATCGGGTTTTGCATCCCAGGTGCGTGCAGGTTGGAGACTCCAGGCGGACTGTATATCCGGCGGCCAGTTCTCCGACGGTCAGCCCCGCCAGCTTGATGCCCTGGAGAAGTTTCGCGCCGAAGCCGGTGCGGTCGGGACTGTACAGCTGGATGGCTTCGTTGGGGCGGCCGGTGATCAGGTCGCGCAGCACTTCTGATCCGGCCAGCGACCCGGACAGCCCCCATTTCCGGAATCCGGTACTGATATAAATGTGGGGAAGGTCCGGAGTGATGCGGCCGATATACGGTACATCATCCGGCGTTTTCGGGTCTTGGGCCGACCATCGGTGTGAAATGTCGGTCACGCTGAACTGTTCCCGGAGATGCTCCGCCAGTTCGCCGTAGTTCTCACCGGTCTCTTCTTTCATGCCGGCGAGGTGATTGCTGCCGGAGAGCAATAGATACGGCTGGCCATCGATTCCTGCGGTGCGGATGGACAGTGAGTCCGCATCCACGCCCAGATATTGATTTTTCAGCTCCGTCTCTGCTTTGGAGGCAACGATATAGGAGCGGTTCACCTCAAGTTTAAGGACGTTCAGGTTCTGCAGTCCGACAAGCGGGTAGTGTGTGCAGAGGATCAGCTCGCTGAAGGTGACATCCGACCCGTTTTCAAGTTCCACAATCCGTTTTTTGAAATCCATCTTCCTCACGGCGGAATCTTCGAAAATGCGCGCACCCGAGTCCGCGGCCATCCGTGTCAGGCGCTGGCCGAACCGGAGCGGGTGGATCTGCAGCTCATCATGCATCGACAGCGCACTTTCCACGGTGAACGGAAGCTCTGTCTCATTGATGAATGCGCCTTGGATGCCGATTTCCTTGTAGGCTTCCCATTCCTTCCTGAGATTCTCCGTACCTGAAGGCGTACGGGCGTACAGGATGGAGTCAAGCGGGCGGGCCTCATCATCCCGTGCCATTTCCCTGGCTCTGCGTACGGCGCGTTCATTCACCTTGTAATAGGTCCGTGCCGTTTCCAGGTCAAACTGCTTGATCAGCTTGGCATAGATGATGTCATGCTGGGCGGTCACCTTTCCTGTCGAGTGGCTGGTCGTGGAACCGAAGACCCGGTCCTTCTCCAGGACGATGACGTCTTTCCCTGCCTTGGCCAGTTGCTCGGCCGCCGCGATTCCGCCCATCCCGCCGCCGATGATGCATACATCACAGCGGAGTGAGCCTTGGGCTTCCGGATATTGATCCCGCGGATATCCCGTGTCGAGCCAGAGTGACTCATTACTCTTTGGTTGATTCAATAGAGCGTCCTCCAATCGCTTTCGTTCTGCTCTGCACCGTGCCGGGCTGATTCCTTGTCCCGTGTTCTGTATCCCCCTACAATGAAGACAGTCAATTCGGAAGGGGATCGTTAACATGAAAATAGAAGTATGGTCTGACTATGTTTGCCCGTTCTGCTACATCGGCAAACGGAAACTGGAACATGCCCTCCAGAAGACGGGCTTGGGGGACGGGGCGGAAGTGATCTTTAAAAGCTATGAGCTGGATCCGCATTCCCCCGAGACGTCAGAGGAGTCGATGGTCTCCGTGCTTGCCGGGAAATATGGTACGACCGTTGCTCAGGCCGAAGGAATGACAGCCAATGTCACCGCTGCTGCCAAAGAAGTCGGACTCGAATATAACTTCTCCAAAATGCGCCCTGCCAATACCTTCAGCGCACACCGGCTGGCAAAATGGGCGGAAGAGCAGGGGAAGGCAACCGAAATGTCAGAGAATCTTCTCCGCGCTTACTTTATCGAAAATCGTGAAATCGGGCGCAGGGAGGTTCTGGCGGATATTGCGGAAGAAACAGGGCTCGACCGCAAAGAGGCGGAAGCCGTCCTCGGATCCGGCCGTTACGAGGAAGATGTCCGGGCAGATATCGAAGAAGCACGTCAGCTCGGCGTGCAGGGCGTTCCGTTTTTCGTCCTCAACCGCAAATATGCCATTTCCGGAGCACAGCCTGATGAAGTGTTCGAGCAGGCGCTCCGTAAAGTTGCAGAAGAAGAATCATGAAATGATGGAGCTGCCGCATCCTATGGAGAGGATGCGGCTTTTCTGACGTAAAAAAGGCGGCCGCCCATGAACGGGCAGCCGCCTTTAATATCAATCAGGATTCGAGGCTTTCTTCTTCTGCATCTTCTGTCTGGGGCTGCGCCTCGGTCGCTTCCAGGTCGAGGTGAATCTTGACGTCTTCGCCGACGAGGACGCCGCCCGTTTCAAGTGCCTGGTTCCAGGTCAGGCCGAAGTCCTTCCGGTTGATCTTGCCGTCCACGGAGAACGCGACCACTTCCTGGCCCCAAGGGTTTTTGGCCCTGCCTTCATACTCGGCTTCAAGCATGACCGATTTGGTCTCGCCCCTGATCGTCAGGTCACCGGTCACTTTGTACTCGCCGTCCCCGTCCGGCTTGATGTCGGTGGAGACGAATGTGATTTCCGGATGATTTTCCGTATCGAAGAAGTCGGCAGAGCGGAGGTGATTGTCGCGGTCCTCGCTGTCCGTGTCAATCGAATTTACATCAATCGTGAACTTGAGTGAGGCTCCTGTAAGATCTTCGGGGTCCGCCTCGACCTCTGCGTCAAAATTTCCGAATGATCCCCGGACTTTCGAGATCATCATGTGCTTCACTGTAAACGTTACGTGAGAGTGCGCCGCGTCAATCTGCCATTTCGTCTTTGCCATTGGAACTCCTCCTTGGAAATGCTGTGATAATTCGAATTTAAGACAATATTCAGAGAGAGTCAATTGATACGTCTCAGGATGTATTTGCCTCATGGGTGCGACTTGTCAAAACGCCGGGCAGACAGCATACTATATAATTGTGAATGAAGATTTGAGAGTAAGAGTCCCGCCGCGTCAAGGCGGAGAGCCTCTGAAAGGAATGGCAATTCAATGAGCAAACAGCAATGGGCCGATGATCTTAAAAAAGTCATCGGGGATGATAAGGTAAAAATAGATGAACCGCTTTCGCTTCATACGGTGACACGGATGGGCGGACGGGCTGACCTGTTCTGCGATCCGGAGACCGAGGAGGGCGTACAGGCGGTTGTCCGCTATGCCCATGAAAATGGCATCCCGGTACTCCTGCTCGGGAATGGATCGAATATGGTCGTGCGTGATGGAGGCGTCCGAGGAATTGTGCTGAACCTTTCCAACCTGAACGAGATCCGCTTTGACGGAAAGTCCGTTTATGCCGAAAGCGGGGCGGATATTAAAGTGGTCTCCAGGGAGTCTGCTTCGCGCGGCCTGACCGGTTTTGAATTTGCCTGCGGCATCCCGGGTTCTGTCGGCGGCGCGATGGTGATGAACGCCGGCGCCTACGGCGGCGAGATCAAGGACATCATCCACCGGTGCACGATCCTGACACCGGAGGGCGAGCGCATGGTACTGTCGAAGGAGGAACTGGAGCTGGGTTACCGGACGAGTATCATCGCGAAAAAGGGCTATTATGTCCTGTCCGCGGAGTTCACTCTGGAAGAAGGCGACCAGGAAGAGATCGACGCGAAAGTGGCCGATCTTACCCACCAGCGCGAATCCAAGCAGCCCCTTGAGTTTCCGTCTGCGGGGAGCGTGTTCAAGCGGCCCCCGGGCTACTTTGCCGGCAAGCTGATCCAGGATTCCGGCTTGCAGGGGAAAGGGTTCGGCGGTGCCGAAGTATCGACGAAGCACGCAGGATTCATAGTGAACAAAAACGGCGCAACAGCAACCGACTATATCCGCACCATTGAAATGGTACGGGATGCAGTCAAGAGCAACTTCGGCGTCGACCTTGAACTTGAAGTGAAGATTGTCGGTGAGGAATCATAAACGGGAAGGAGCGCGGACTGATGTCCGCGCTCCTTTTTTGAGTTTGTTCCTGCAAGCGGCAGAAAAATCGGCTGCCCTGATGGACAGCCGATTTTAATTATTGGACGTGCTTTTCCTCCGCCATGCGTTCGACGGTTCCAGTCTCTGCAATCCGGTCATCATCTACATGCACCTGGCACATTTTGTGGTCGTGCATGAACTTGAAGATTCCGTTGTTGAAGTCGGTCCCCATCTCTTTGAAGAAGATTCCCTCGAATTCACAGCCTTTCGACTGGGTGAAGCTGACTCGGTAGCCCTCGCCGTCCTTCACCAGGTATGCACGCACACCCTTTTCATACATATCCTCTTCGACGGATTTGATGTTCCTCGCGACAGAAACGACATGCAGGTCGGCAAACGGGATCTCCCGGAGCAGGACGTTGATGAATGATCCCCTCGTGATTTCCTCCCACCGGCTTTGGGCGGTCTGGCCGATGACAATTTGGGTCACATTTTTATCGTAGGCCACTTCTTTGATGGCCTTGGCGGACGGGAGACGCTCGTTGTCCCGGAGGATAAACGCCTGCGCCCCGAGATCTTCCGCGAGCTCCTGCCATCGCTCCACATACTCAGACTTGTCTGCGTCAAACTGGTCGTACGGAAGCGGGTCGACCGTCAGGATATAAAACGGGCAATTGAGCATGCTGGCCATTTTATGGCCTCTCCGGATCAACCGTTCGCCGTTCGGGCCATAATAGACGCAAACGAGAATGCACTCATCCATTCCCGGCTTTTTCAACATGGCGGTGAGTCACCTCTTGTTCATAATAGCTGGCTTCCCGGGGACAACTGCCCGGTGCCTCATTCGAAAACCAAAACATTATAAGACATCTTCACGGAAAATACAACAAAACCGGCGACAGGTGGGGCATGAAGTGCGAAAGGGTCGGATTTCCTGTATACTTTTAAGTGGGAAATCAGGGCCGTCGGATGCGGCCGCTGTGTTTCGTATGCCCTTTCTACATAACGGCTGTCCGTATTTTCCGCCAGGGGTCCGGACGCTGTTGCCCCATATTATGCGCCCTGCCGGTCATTCCGTCAAGGCGGCTTACCCGGAAGGGGTTCACCACGCTGATTGGAGGTTCACATGTACGCTGTTTTTGTCATCTTTCTCCCATTCATCATGGCAGCGCTTCTGCCCGCCGCGCACCGGCTGCTCGGCGACCGGCTGATTGGCTGGTATGTCATGGCGGTGCCGCTCATTTTGTTTGCCGGCCTCGTCCGGCTCATCCCGCGGATCGCCGACGGTGAGGTCGTCGCGGTCTCCTATGCCTGGATTCCGGATGCCGGCATTGATCTTGCGGTCCGTGTTGACGGACTCGGCATGATTTTTGCGCTCCTCATCACCGGGGTCGGTACGCTTGTCGCCCTTTATTCTATTTATTACCTCTCGCCGAGGGAATCGCTCGGCCACTTCTATGTTTATCTGCTCCTATTTATGGGCGCCATGCTCGGCGTCGTCTTTTCGGACAATCTGATGCTTCTCTACACATTCTGGGAACTGACGAGTATTTCGTCCTTCCTGCTCATCGCTTTCTGGTATCACCGGAAGGGTTCCCGCTACGGGGCACAGAAGGCGATGCTCATCACGGTCATGGGCGGGGTCTCGATGCTGGCCGGCTTCCTCATGCTTTACTTCATGACCGGTACGTTCAGCATCAGTGAAATCATCGGGATGCGGGATACACTTGCAGGAGAATCGTTGTTTGTCCCTGCCATGTTCCTGATCCTGCTCGGTGCGTTCACCAAATCAGTCCAGTTCCCGTTCCACATCTGGCTGCCGGATGCAATGGAGGCGCCGACCCCGGTCAGCGCATACCTGCACTCCGCAACCATGGTCAAGGCGGGGATCTACCTGGTCGCGCTGTTCACACCGCTGTTCGGCGGATTGGATGCCTGGTTCTGGTCACTGAGCATAGCCGGGATTGTGACGCTCCTCTGGGGGGCGTTCAACGCCATGAAGCAGAACGACCTGAAGGCTCTCCTGGCTTATTCCACAATCAGCCAGCTCGGACTGATCATGAGCCTTCTCGGCTTCGGTTCCGCAGCGTTGTCCGCTGATGCGGCGGGGAATCCGACGGTTTATGCGGCTGCCGGGTTTGCAGCGCTGTTCTATCTGTTGAATCACTCAACGTTCAAGGGACTGCTCTTCATGGTCATCGGAATCGTCGACCATGAAATCGGCACGCGGGATATCCGCCGACTAGGCGGACTGATGTCCTTTATGCCGGTGACGTTCACGTTCGCCGTGATCGGAAGCTTCTCAATGGCGGGACTGCCGCCGTTCAATGGCTTCCTGAGCAAGGAAATGTTCTTCGGTGCTGCAGTGGACATCGCATCCGGACAGCCATTTGCCGGAGGCGCCGAAGTGATCTTTCCTGTGATCGGGTGGCTGGCCAGTGTGTTCACATTCGTCTACTGCACCATTATTGTTTACCGGACGTTTCTCGGACCGGTCCAGCCGGAGAAGATCGACCGTGCGCCGCATGAGGCTCCAAAGGGGATGCTTGTCGCCCCCGGTATTCTCGCGGCACTTGTCATCCTGATTTTCTTCTTCCCGAACGTGGTCGGGAAATATGTCATCGGCCCCGCCATGCAGGTCATGTTCCCGGCTCTTTCACAGGAGGCAAATCTTGTCCCCAAGATTGAGGCGTGGCATGGATTCAATCTGCCGCTTCTCATGACCTTTGGTGTCATCGCTCTCGGCCTGCTGCTGTTCATCACGTTCCGCCATTGGAAGAGGATCTATCGTGTCGCACCGTTCCGGTGGACGATGGACTCCATCTACCGATGGCTGCTCCAGACAGGTGAAGCCGGCTCCACGATTTTGACAGACCTGTATATGACGGGCAGGAGCCGTGATTATTTCGTCTTCATTTATCTGTTCTTCCTCGTGGCCGCGGGCGGAATGTTCTTCCTTACCGGGGCCTACGAACCTGACTTCAGCACAGGTCCGGTCGGCATCTTTGAAATATCCTTTGTCATCATCATGGCATTCGCCGCCATCGCCATGCTCTTTGTCCGGTCCCGCATCACAGCGACACTTCTGAACGGTGTGCTCGGCTATTCCGTCGCCATCTTCTTTGTCTTCTTCCGGGCGCCGGACCTGGCGCTTACCCAGACGGTCATCGAGACGGTGACAACCGTGCTGTTCCTCCTGTGTTTCCACTTCCTACCGGAATGGAAACCCGAGGATTCCCCGTTGCGGACTAAAGTCGTCAACGGGATGATTGCAATCGGCGCCGGCACGCTTGTCACGGCATTCGGACTGACGGTCCAGGGATACGATGTGTACGAATCCATATCATCTTACTTCGAGGATTCGTACAAGCTGGCGGGCGGAAGCAACATCGTGAATGCCATCCTCGGGGACTTCCGTGCATTTGATACGATGCTCGAAGTTGTGGTCCTCTTTATCGCGGGCATCGGCGTCTATACGCTGATCGCCCTCAAGCCGAAGAAAGGAGGGGATGACATTGAAGGAAAATGATGTCATTCTCCGCACCGTTACACGGGTCGTTGTGTTCATTATCCTGACTTTCGGCGTGGAGCTGTTTTTGTCGGGGCACCACAACCCGGGCGGCGGATTTGTCGGGGGGCTGGTCCTGTCCTCGGCGCTCGTCCTCCTGTACGTCGTCTTCGATATCGAGACCGTCCACCAGGGAGTGCCATTCGACTTCCGCAAAATTGCGGCGTTCGGTGCGATGGTATCCCTTCTGTCGGGGACAGGTGCCGCCGTATTGGGCAAACCGTTCCTCACACAGGGCTTCGGTTACTTTGACCTGCCGATCTTCGGTCTGACCGAGCTCGCCACCGTGACCATTTTCGAGGCGGGTGTCGCGCTTACCGTCATCGGCACGGTCGTCACCATCATTTTGAGTATCAGTAAGGACGTGTAGCAGATGGAATTCCATATGACCATCCTGGTGGGCATCCTTGTGACTGTGGCGGTCTATCTGCTGCTGTCCCGCAATATGGTCCGCATCATCCTCGGCACGGCAGTTTTGTCGCATGCCGTCCACCTTCTTCTCATCACGATGGGCGGGGCGGGCGAAGGAAAGGTGCCGCTCCTCCGGGAGTCCGAAGGCCCGTACGCCGATGCGTTGCCGCAGGCGCTGATCCTGACGGCGATCGTCATCAGTTTCGCGACCACGGCGCTCCTGCTCGTGCTGGCTTACCGGACCTACGAGGAAAGCGGATCCGACAATATGAACACCATCAGGAGGATTGATCGTGAATAACATTCTTGTCCTCCCGATGCTGATTCCGCTGCTCACCGGATTTGTGCTGTTTTTCCTGCGCCCTTCCATCAGGGCGCAGAAGATTGTCAGTATCCTGTCGCTTCTGTCACTGGTCGCGGTCTCAACGAACATCCTCTTCAGGATCCGTGAAGACGGCATTATCCGGCTGGACTTCGGAGGCTGGCAGCCGCCGTTCGGCATCCTGTTCGTCGGGGATTCGTTCTCCGCGCTCATGGTCCTGACAGCCTCTGTCGTGTCCACCCTGATCATCACCTATGCCTTCACGGCGACTGAGCGGCGGATGGAGAACATGTTCTTTTACCCGTTCGCATTTTTCCTGGTCGCGGGCGTGAACGGTTCGTTCCTGACAGGAGACATGTTCAACCTGTTCGTCTGTTTTGAAGTGATGCTGCTTGCTTCGTATGTTCTCATCACACTGGGAGGCGGCAAGGTCCGCCTCGCCGAATCGATGAAATACGTCGCGATCAACGTGGTTGCCTCCTGGTTTTTCCTGGTGGCTCTCGCGTTTCTGTATGGGACGGTCGGCACACTCAACATGGCCCATGTCTCGGTCCGTGTGGCGGAAGCCGGTCAGGGACCTCTCCTGAGTGCAATTGCGATTGTCTTCCTGGTCGTCTTTGCGCTGAAGGCCGGGCTTTTCCTTTACTTCTGGCTGCCGGGCTCATACAGTTCGCCGCCGGGTCCGATCGCAGCGCTGATGGCGGCTCTGCTCACGAAAGTCGGCGTGTATGCGATGTTCCGGACCTTTACGCTCATGTTCTATCACGATGACTTCATCCTCGGCACCATCATCGGAACGATGGCGGTCCTTACCATCATCGGCGGCTGTCTTGGCGCCGTTGCCTATACCGATATCCGCCAGATCGCTTCGTACAATGTCATCATTGCGGTGGGGTTCATGATCCTCGGACTGGCCGTCTTTAACGAACAAGCATTCAAGGGGTCTGTCTTTTACCTCATCCATGACATGGTCATCAAGGGAATCCTCTTCCTGATCGTCGGGGCGATGGTCTATCTGACAGGCAAAACGAAAATCACGGAGATGAGCGGCCTGATCCGGAATTATCCCGCGCTCGGCTGGCTGCTTTTCCTCACGACGCTCGGCCTGGCCGGAATTCCGCCGCTCAGCGGATTTATCGGCAAGATGTATGTCGGCCTTGGTGCAGTCGAGGGCGGGGATTACTTCCTGCTCTTCGTCGGGTTCGCCTCGAGCCTCGTCGTGCTGTATTCGATGCTCCGCATCTTTATGAACTGCTTCTGGGGCGAGACGATCATCAATCGGGAAGATCAGAGGCTGCTGCCTACCAGAAGGCTGATCCCGATTGCGCTGCTTGGCGTGCTGGTCGTTGCGATCGGCGTTGGCGCCCAGGCGCTTGAGCCGTTTGTCTCCGATGCGGCCCGCGTGATGGCGAATCCGGAGCTGTACATTGATGCTGTTCTCGGGGAGGTGGAGTCATGAACAAGTTTGCCGGAGACGAAGGGTTCGGTGCGACGGCCGCACAGTTCCTCCTGAACCTGTTCATCGCGTTCCTCTGGATGCTGCTTCTTGACGAGGACCAGTTTCGTGCGACAACGTTTATCGCGGGCTTCATCGTCGGGATCTTCATCGTCTTCTTCATGCACCGTTTCTTCGGAACCCAATTTTATTTACGCAAGCTGTTCGCAATCATCAAGCTTGTTCTGATCTTTAACAGGGAACTGGTCAAGTCGAGCATTTCTGTCATCGCCCAGATCCTGAGCCCGACATTGAAAATTCGTCCGGGCATATTCCGATACGACACCGTCCTTGAGAGCGATGCCGAAGTGACGATGCTCTCCCTGCTGCTAACGCTTACGCCGGGTTCGGTCGTAATGGAAATCACCGAAGACGGTCAGGGGATGTACATCCACGCGATGGATCTTGATTCCTCCAAAGAAGCGCTACTTGCGCAGCTGAATAATTTCGAACAAGCGATTATGGAGGTGACGCGATAATGGTGAAGTTCCTCATGCTCATCTCGCTCGTGCTGTTCTCATTCACGATTCTCATTGCGGTCTACCGGATCATCAAAGGGCCGACAAAGCCGGACCGCGTCATTGCACTCGACATGATCGGTGTGAACCTGCTGGCGGCGATCGCAGTCGTGTCCTGCATCCTCCTGACAAAGGCATTCATGGAAGTGATCCTGATTCTCGGAATACTGAGCTTTATCGGGACGATCGCCTTCTCGAAGTACATCGAGAGGGGGATCATCGTTGAACGCAGACACAATCGTTGAATACATTGCCGCGATCCTGATGGTGACCGGCGGTGTCATGAGTGTCATCAGTGCCATCGGGATCATCCGCCTGCCTGATGTTTACACCCGTTCCCACGCAGGAACGAAAAGTTCCACACTCGCGGTCCTGCTTTCGCTGCTCGGTGCCTTTCTCTATTTTTGGGCTGTCGAGCGATTCATCAGTGTCCGCCTTCTGCTCGGAATCATCTTCGTCTTCCTGACGGCCCCTGTAGCCGGACACGTCATTATCCGTGCTGCGCACAGGTCGGGCGTCAGGCTGGCGGATATTTCGAAAGGGGACGAACTGGCGGAAGCCAGGGAAAAACTCATACAGGAAAAAGAAAGCAGATCCGACGGCTGACAGCCGTCCGGGTCTGCTTTTTCTTGTGCGTGTCCAATGCGGGTCAAGAAGGGTTTTCCAGGAAAGGGGAGAATTCAAAAGGTCAGGGGGGATGATGGAATGAGGAAGTGGCCAAAATGGCTGCGTTTCGTCCTGTATGCGGCGGGGGTGGCCGTGATACTCGGTGTTGCCGCACTGATTTTTATTAACATCTACATAGGAAGGTCCGCGCCCGTCACCGAAGGCGAGCTCCGCGTGCCGGTGCTGGAGTCGGGTGTGACGGTCGTGCGGGACAGCAAGGGCGTGCCGCATATCCGTGCGGAGTCTGATGCGGATCTGTACCGGGCACAAGGGTATGTCCAGGCGCAGGACCGGCTGTTCCAGATGGACCTGGCCCGGAGGCAGGCATCCGGCACGCTTGCGGAAGTGGTCGGCGAGGCAGCGGTGCCATCCGACAAGCTGTTCCGCACGTTCAGTCTCCGCCATGCTGCAGAACAGTCGCATGAGGCATACGGAGAGAAAGCCAAGCAGGTCCTCGGCTGGTTTGCCGAAGGGGTGAATGCCTATATCGGGCAGGCGAAAGAAGACGGAAAGCTGCCGTACGAGTTCAGCCTGCTCGGGTACGAGCCGGAGGAGTGGACACCGCTTGATTCTCTGACGATCGGCAAGTTCATGGCCTATGACCTGGGAGGAAACTGGCAGGCGCTGGCTTTCCGTCACTGGGCAGTGAACCATTTCGACGGGGAGAAGATGGAGGAACTCTTTATTCAATATCCGGAGGATGCGTCTTCTGTCATTGAAGCGAACAGGGAAAACCCTGTTCAGATCGCGGGAGCTTTTGATGCATCGTTGATTCCGCCTGAGTTCAACGGCAGCAACAACTGGGTCGTCTCCGGCGACAAGACGGCATCGGGCAAGCCCCTTCTTGCCGACGATCCTCATCTTGGTCTCACGACGCCGTCCATCTGGTACGAGATGCATCTGGAGTCGCCGGAGCAGAATGTTGCCGGCGTCATCTTCGGAGGCGTTCCCGGCATCATCCTCGGCCACAACGAGAACATCGCCTGGGGCGTGACGAATGTCGGACCGGACGTGCAGGACCTGTATATCGAACAGCCGAACCCGAAAGACCCGACACAGTTCCTCTACGACGGGCAGTGGGAGCAGGCGGACGTGCGCGACGAGCCGATCCGGGTGAAGGACGGAGAGACGGTCGAATTCCACGCGGTCACTACACGGAGGGGGCCCATCATCTCGAACCTCTTGCTGGAAGAGACCGGCCCGGGCGCAGTGCTGTCCATGCAATGGACGGCGCTTGAGCCGACGAGGGAGCTTGAAGCCGTGCTGACGTACAACAAAGCGTCCAACTGGCAGGAATTCGAGAAGGCTCTGGAAAACTTTAATGCGCCGGCGCAGAACTTTGTCTTCGCCTCGAAGGACGGGACGATTGCCTACAAGGCGAACGGCAACATTCCGATCCGCAAGAAAGGGGACGGTCAGCTGCCGGTGCCCGCTTATTCGCCGGAGTATGGATGGGAAGGTTATATCCCGTATGAGGAGCTGCCGGCTTCCGTAAACCCCGAAGAAGGATTTATCGCAACGGCGAACAACCGGGTCATCGGGGAAGATTATCCGTACCACATCACAGACTTCTGGGCACAGCCTTACCGTTATGAACGCATCGCGGAAGTGCTCCGGGAAGGCGATGACCTGACGCCGGAGGACATGATGGCCCTCCAGATGGATGTGAAAAACCTGCATGCACAGGAGTTTCTCGATGAGATGATCGGCTCGCTGCAGGCGACGGGCGCTGCGGAAGAATACGCTTCCGCCGTCCGGATACTGGAAGAGTGGGAACTCGAGGACGATAAGGATCTCGGTGCGCCGCTGATCTTCCATCGCTGGATCCAGCAATTGCCCCGGACGATGTTCCGCTCCTCCATGCCGGACGATGTCTACTCGCTCATGACCGGAAAGAACCACATATCCGATGAGATGATGCGGCAGGCTTACGCCGGTAACCCGGGTGCATGGGTGACGGGTTACGGTGGCGTGGACGCCTGGGTCAAAGATTCATTCAAGCGCGCAATCATGTCAATCGCGGACGCCTATGGGGATGACGCGGACAACTGGAAATGGGGCGACTATCACCAGCTCGTCTTCCCGCACCCGGTAGGCGGTGCCTCTCCGATCCTGGAGCAGTACCTGAATCCGCCGAGTACGCCGGTCTCCGGCTCCCACATCACCGTCCAGGCCGCCGGATTCAACCATGACGGCACGGCCGACCACGGCGCGTCCTGGCGGTTCGTGGCGGATCTCTCTGACCTTTCCCGCGCCTGGCATATCGTCGGCCCCGGCCAGAGCGGCCATGTCAAATCCGACTGGTTCCATGACCAGGTCGAGGACTGGGTGAACGGGGACTACCATGAGACCCGGATTGATGGGACCGCGGAAGGTGATGAGCTTAAGCTTGTGCCGTGAGGAGGGGGAGTTCCCAATAAGGGGCGTGTAATTGCGGTGTGGCGCAGTGATTTTCTGCATGGGGTGCCGATTTGCCACAAGGAGCCCGGTTTTGCCGCATGGGGTGCCGATTTGCTACATGGCGCCCGGATTTGCCACATAGGCCTCCGATCTGCCACATGGGGATCTGATTTGCCGCATAGGGCCCCGATTTGAAATAAGGAGGGCGAAGTTGCAATAAGGGATGCCGATTTGATATAAGGAGGGCGAAGTTGCAATAAGGAGTGCCGACTTGAAATAAGGAAAGCGAAGTTGCAATAAGGAGTGCCGACTTGAAATAAGGAGTGTGAAGTTGCAATAAGGGAGCCCGACTTGAAACAAGGAGCCCTGATTTGAAATAAACGAACGGATCACCCGGGGAGAGGGGAAGAATGTGAAAAGGATATTACATGGCTGGTTGATTGCTGCAGCTCTCGTATCGTCAGCCTGCAGTGACCCGGAAGTCACGAGCTTCACTGAAGTCAATCAGGTGCCGGGCGATGTCTGGGAGCTGGTCAAACCCGACCAGGCCCTTCAGCTGCTCTCTTCTAAAGACCAGTCCTACATCGTCTTCGAATCTGAGCAGGCTGTGGCAGCAGACTACGAAATCAAAGACAATACGGTCATCATCCAGCTGGATGAATCGGGCGAGACGCAGGAAGTTCCGGAAACCCATGTCTACGAATTACAGACAGACGCTAAACGAGACACGATTGAAGTCAGGGTGAATGGGAAGCAGCGCGCGTTTGACAACGTGACCGGTTTTTAATCGAAAAGGGCATGATGGATGCTAATTACGCCTTTGGGACCGATCAAGCTTTATGCAGATGCTGAAGTTATCATATCGACAATGTTAAGCAAGAACGATTAGTATTGAGCGTGACGAAGAGCTGGAACTTGAAAGACTATAAAAAACTAAAATAAATATAGTGGGGGGATTTTATATGAGACTAAAAATTTTAGTACCAGCAGTAGCACTGCTCTTACTCATAGGTGGCGTTGGTGTCAGTGCGGCACCTAATTCTAACAATGGAATTCCGAAGCAACTAGCAGAATTACAAACAACCGTTTCTAACTTGGTGATTGAGGTTAAAGACCTTCTTACACTTAAAGACGAAGTAAAATCTCTTAAAGACGAATTGGCCGTTGCCAACACAACCATTTCTGAACAGCAGACTGAAATTGATTCGATGAAACAATTAAACGAAAAATTGTTAAGCAAATTTACTCAAAACGAAAGAGGAGATTTATACTTTGAAGACAAATTAATTGTCAAAAAAGACATTGAAGCTCCTGAAGCAATCAGTAATTTACGTGTTGTAAATGCAACGCCAAGTAAAGTTAAGATAACGTTTGACCCGTCAATTTCTACAGATATTGCAAATTACAGAATTGAATTGGGACATGTAATGGACGGCGAAATCACTACTCATGATATTGGAACGAATACTGAGTATGTCTTCACAGGTTTAAACTTATCTAATCCCGATCCAAATTACTATGTAAAGGTAATTGCAATTGACGGACATGATAATGCTTCTGATTCCACTGATGAATATTTTGAGGTGATTCCTCATATACCGCCAGTGCTTGCCAATGCTCATGTACAATGGGGAACTTATAAATCTGGAGTAGAGCTATGGATTGGTGATATTAAATATGCCGACTCTTTTGATGTTTATGTCGATGGGGAATTACTAACAACATTTCAAGGTAATGAAGGCTATTACTTCCTAGACAACGTACCTAGAAACACAAAGTATGTCATTAAATTAGTAGCCAAAAATAAGTATGGAACTTCCGAAAAAGACTTTAATATATCCCTCTAACAGTTAGTGTACATCGTTCCAATCCAAGCAGGCTGTGTCAGGATGTGACCGGTTTTTGATCACTAGTTTCTTTAAAAGAGAAAAAAGAGAACTTCCGCAAACCCGGAAGTTCTCTTTTTTATGGTTGCCCCATCAACGGAATTCCGCTTTCCTGACAACTCTCCCTTTCCTGCCGGCCGTTGTCTCCGCGTGGAGAAGCGACTGCAGGACCGCTTCCTCGGTTGAAGCGATCGCAGCTTCGAACAGATCATTCATAACCGGGTGGTCGTCTTTGATGATTTCCCGTGTGACGGTCATGGCTTCACCGCCGTGTCGAGTCAGCAGTCCGTTCGAGAAGGCGATGATGATGTCTCCGCTACCATTGTGGATATGGGTGCCTGTCCGGCCGAGTCCGATCGCAGCGCGCCTGGCAATTCGCTTTAGCTGGCGGGCATCGAGCGGGGCATCGGTCGCGACAACGATGATGACCGAGCCGTCCGGTCGCTTGTCTTCTTCGGCAACCGGGGTTTCGGGAGCCGGCTCTTCCGGCGCAACCCAGCCCGGGAAGCGGCACTCTTGGCCCCGGCCAAAGTTGGTAAGGACGAGCGTGCCGACGGTAAACGACCGGCTGCCTGCCGCCACGATCCGTGACGAACTGCCGATGCCGCCTTTCGCGCCGTAGCAGATCATGCCCTTGCCGGCTCCGACCGCGCCCTGTGCCAGTTCCCCACCTACAGCTTCGCGGATCGTCCGGACGGCATCATCCGGCCGCACGGCCATTTTTCGCATTGAGTTCAGGAAGCTGTCATTGCACTCGCCGACCACGATATTGAGCGAACTGGTGGAGTCCCCGATTGCCGGGTTTTCCTCCAGCATGTATTGGAGCGTTCCTTCAAGCACCGCGCCCACGCTGAACGTATTCGTCAGCATGATCGGCGATTCCAGAACGCCAAGTTCCTCGACCTGGACGAGCCCCGCCGTCTTGCCGAAACCGTTCAGGACAAACGACGCGGCAGCCGGCTTTTCCTCGAACCAGTTGCCCCCGTGCGGGAGGATGGCCGTCACCCCTGTGCAGAAATAATCTTCTCCGTCCCCGGGCCGGTCAAGCGTGACATGGCCGACCGAAACCCCCTCGACATCCGTGATGGCATTCCATTTTCCTTTTTTCATGTGCTGTTTCCCCCTTAGGTCTGCTCTGTCTCCATTATCTCAAAGTTCAGTCTCAAATGTAGCGCAAAGAAAAAACCATCCCTCTCCGGGGACGGTTTACTTTACGAGCAGGACAGGGCATTCGGCGCGCTTGGCGACTTTGTGGCTGACGCTGCCGAGGACCATCTCCTGGAAAGCATTCAACCCGCGGCTGCCGACAATGGCCAGGTCATACCCTGCCGAATTGATGAATTTGACTATTGCGGGCCCTGGTTCACCGAACTGGATCTGCAGTCCGGGATGGACCCCCTTATCAGTGAAAATGGCGAAAACCTCGGACAGTTGATCACGGATGCGTGCTTCCAGCTCTTCTTTTGTGACACCTTCATATTCCTGTGGACGGGAGCGGTCGTGGTCGACGACAAAAAGCAGGTCAACGGACGAGCCGGTCGCCTTCGCGAGGGTGGCTCCATGCTTGGCGGCGCGCCTGGAATGGGCGGAGCCGTCCACGGCAACAATAATTTTTTCGTACATTTGTCCGGTATCCTCCTTCGGTTTCCGGAATGGGCGGATGCGATCCGCCCGCCGGCGCCCGGGCCATCCGGACGCGGGGAAACGTTCTCTATATTAATACTATATTCCCTCCGGGCAGTTTGAAAACCTTTTGGACCAAAAGAAAAAACAATCGGGCCGCTTTGAGCGTCTTGAATCCCTTACCGCCCGGGCATACAATGGGGTCGTCCGGGTCAAGTCGGTTTTTTGTGCCGGCCTGCCGGAAATGTATAGAGGCTAAGCCGGAAAACGTTGTGTATAATCAAAGAGACGATGATGTTTGCAATAGGACTGAATATTGCCGCGCTGCTCCTGTCCAAACCGGAGCGGCTAAGCCCCGGTTCGCAGCGTTTGCGGCCGGTACACGACAATGCGGCAGGGGGGGACACAAATGAAACTGACGGAATGGACGATGCAGGAACAGGAAGAGCTCATCCACTTCATGACGGAGAGCAGCTGGCCATATCATGGCATTCCGCATCCCGCCCGGGAGATGATCGAGAAAGCGATCGGTGACGGCGGCTATGAATCCGACGAGGTAAAGACGTTCTGGGTGGAGACCGATGACAGGGAGAAGGTCGGCATCGTCAAGCTGTATGACATGCAGGACGAGATTCCGATGTTTGATCTGCGGATTGCGGAGAGGGCGCGCGGCAGAGGATTCGGCCCGCGGGCGCTCCGCCTGATCTGCGACTATGTGTTCAGCCTTCCGGACAAGAAGATCCGGCTGGAAGGCCATACCCGCCAGGACAATGCGGCAATGCGGAAGACGTTTGAGCGGGCGGGCTTCGTGAAGGAAGGCCATCTCCGGAAGTCATGGTACTCTCCGAAGGAGGATTCCTACTATGATGCTGTCACGTACGGTATCACGAGGGAAGACTTCGAGAGCGGCAAGACGACCCCTGTCGAGTGGAACGACCGGGAAAGCGCGGCAGCATCTGATGACCAGGGACGTCCGCCGGGCTTCCCGGAAGAGTTCCGCTCGGAGCGCCTTCTGATCCGCGCGCCGCGTGTATCGGACGCAGCGGACGTATGTGATGCCCTTACCTACTCGCATCCGGAGCTGAAGGAATGGCTCCCGTTCGCCAAGGACAAGCCGACACTTGAAGGCGTGGAAGATAGCCTCCGGGGAGCGGTGGCGGATTTTATCACCCGGAAAGATCTGCGGCTGCATCTTTACCGGCTGGAAGACGGTGCGTTCATCGGCTCGTCCGGCCTGCACCGCATCAATTGGGATGTCCCGAAATTCGAGATCGGATACTGGATCGATACCCGCTACACGGGCCATGGCTACATCACGGAAGCCGTGGAGCGGATCACTCAGTTCGCCGTGGAAACGCTTGGTGCCCGACGGGTCGAGATCCGGTGCGACACCAAGAATCTGAAGAGCCGGGCCATCCCTGAAAAACTGGGCTATGAACTAGAAGGCATCCTGAAACATGACGATGTCGCGGCAGACGGAAGCCTGCGTGATACATGTGTCTATGCGAAAGTGAACTGAATGGATAAGCCGGCATGCTCCGTGGCAGGGGCTGCCGGCTTTTTGCGGGCAAGGGCGCAGCGGCTTTCGGCGAATGTGAAGCAAGCCATGCTGAATGTGAAGAAACAGTGCCTGAATGTGAAGCAAACTACATTGAATGTGAAGAAACACCGCCTGAATGTGAAGCAAACCGCCAAAAAAGGGATGCCGCCAAACCGGCGGCATCCCTATATTCAGCCTTTGTTCCTGCCGGTGATCAGCTGGAAGATGAAGATGATACCGGCAATGATGAGGATGATGTGGATCAGCCCGCCGAAAATATCAAGCAGGAAGCCGATCAGCCAGAATGCGATCAGAATTAAGATGATCCACCAAACCATCTTTCCCATGACGTCACCCGCTTTCCGTGTTGTCTGTTAACCAAATCCTACCCCTGGACGATCCGGGATAAACCGGGCCGGGCGCTATTGACTCCGTGCTATAATGGACGGACAGGCAATGGAAGGGGCGGTTCTGGCATGGCGACGCCGAGCATGGAAGACTATCTGGAGCAGATCTGGCTGAAGTCAGCCGAAACCGGGGAGGCTCGCGTTTCCGACATAGCGGAGGCGCTTGAAGTCCTGCCGTCATCGGTGACGAAGATGGCGAGAAAGCTCGACCGGGAAGGCTACATAGTTTATGAACGCTATAAAGGGTTAATATTAACTTCAAAGGGTGATGCGTTCGGCCGGAAGCTGGCCGGCCGCCATGAGCTGCTTGAACGCTTTCTCCGTCTGATCGGCGTGGACGAAAAACATGTCTACAACGATGTCGAGGGGATCGAACATCACCTGAGCTGGGACGCAATCGACCGTATCACCGAACTTGTACATGTCCTCGAGGCGAATCCGGCAATGCTGGACCAGCTGGAGAAGTATCGTGCGGCGGGCGGTGCGGATGAAGAAAGGGAGAGATAAATATGGCAAAGGCGGAATCCGGGCGAATCATCGAGGCGCTCGCGGAACGGCAGGAAGGCTCCCGCTGGGTGTTGTCCTGTGACGGACAGGAATTCAATATGAATGCGTCAGAAGCGCCCGAAGAGCTGAACGAAGGGGACAGGCTGAAAGTATTTCTCCACCCGGACCGCCGGGGCAACCTTGTCGCAACGAGCCGGCTGCCGCGTATGGAAGTCGGTTCGTACGGCTGGGCCGAAGTGATCGACACGGACGGGCGCGACGGCATCAGGACGGATATCGGTTCGTCCGTCGAAGTCATCGTCAACCCGAAGGACATGCCGCAGCTGAAGGAGCTCTGGCCGGAACCGGGTGACTGCCTGTACATGACACTCCGTACGGACAAGGGCGGCAACCTGTTTGGCCGGCTCATCACCGAGGAGCACGCCAAAGACGAGTACGTTGACGCCCCGGCAGCTCTTTTCAACAAGAACTTGAAGGCCCGGGCGTACCGGCTGCTTCCGGTCGGGGCATTCATGCTAAGCGAGCCGCAGAAGTACCGGATTTTCGTGCACCATACCGAGATGAAGTTCGAGCCGCGGCTCGGGCAGGAAGTCGAGGTTCGGGTGGTCGGCATCCGTGATGACGGCTCGCTGAACGGTTCCCTTCTTCCACGGAAAGAGGAGCGGATCGGTGATGATGCAGAAACGGTGCTCCGCTATCTGAACGGAGCAGGCGGAAAAATGCCGTTTACCGACAAGTCGGCGCCGGAGGAGATCGGCGAGATGTTCGATATGAGCAAAGCCTCGTTCAAGCGGGCGATCGGCAAGCTCTTGAAAGAACGTAAAATCGTGCAGGAAGACGGCTGGACTTATTTGAAGGATGCCCAGCGGAATTCGTGAAACTTTTTACCCTCCCCGCCCGTTTATATGGGTGGGGAGTTGCTTTTGCATCCAGGAAAGGGGAAAACCTGATGAACAAGAAGAATAGATGGGCATTGCCCGCAATATTGGCAATGGTCCTTTCGATGTTGGTGGGTCCTGCCGTATCCGCGGAGCCCGCAGTCGATGAGCGCCTCGGTGTTCCGATCGTCGTGTACGGCGCAGATCTGACCGCCGACCAAAAAGCGAGCGTGAAGACCAGCCTGAAAGTGGAAGAGGAAGCGGAAGTTGAGGAAATCACCGTTTCCGGCCAGGACCTGGGCAAGTACATCCAGGGAGCCAATCCGCGTGCGCGGATGTATTCATCCGCGAAAATCACGGTGACTGAGCCGGGAAGCGGACTCGTGATCCAGATTGTCACCCCGGATCATATCACTCAGGTGACGTCAGATATGTATGCCAATGCGATGCTGACGGCCGGTATCGAAGATGCCAATGTCGATGTCTCATCACCGAAGCCGGTTTCCGGACACTCCGCGCTGGCGGGAATCTACAAGGCATATGAGGCCAGCGGAGGCACACTCGATAAGGAGCGGACCGACGTTGCAAACGACGAGCTCACCGTCGCGACGGAGCTTGCCGAAAAATCCGGTGTCGACGAACAGAAGGTGACGGAACTTCTCACCGAGCTGAAGCAGCAGATCGCCGAGCAGAACCCGGCGACGAAGGAAGACGTCGAGCGCATTGTCAACGAGCAGCTCGACAAGCTCCAGATCGAGCTTAGCCCTGAAGACCGTCAGCTCCTCATCGACCTGATGGACCGTATCCGTCAGCTGGATATTGACTTCAGCAAATGGTCCGATCAGCTCGGACAGTTTGCTCAGGATTTCAATGATAAATACGGCGATAAAATCCGTGAGACGGTCAACGATGAAGGCTTCTGGCAGAAAGTCAAAGACTTCTTCAACAACCAGATCGACTCGGTCCGCTCGCTGTTTAGCTGAATCTGAAAAAAACGGATGCCCGGCAGTTTTGCCGGTGCATCCGTTTTTAATCGGGCAGATTCAGTTCGTCTTATCCTGCAAGCGGTTATGCCAGCTCTTGGTCTCTTCCGGCTCACTCCCCGTGAGGAATACCGGGCGTCCGGATGTCTCGATCAGCAGAATGGGAGTCTGCTTTGAATCAACGAAAAGTAGGGAGGAGCCGTGGCCTTCGACAGAAAAATGCCCCTTGGAAAAGTCGGCAAAGCCGAAACCATTCTCTTTGTAGCGGACTGTGGGCATCGTGTCGAGCAGTTCCGCAGATCGGATGTCCCGGTAGCGAATCTTTTCACCGTACATTCCGGAAATCTCCATAGCCGATTCTCCAAATGTGACATCCGGCTGCCTGGCACCGGTAAAGAGAAGGGCTGAAGTCCCCCCAATCACCACGGCTGTCAGGATCACCGAAGTGAGGAGGGCCCGCTTTCTCTTGTGCGGGACTTCGCGGCGGGAGAGGATGATGAACCCGCCAAACAGCACAAGCATCATGAAGGCCATCTGCACTTCGAATGTATAGCGGAAGCCGGTCAGGCCCAGCGGCATCAGGAGAAGAAGCCCGGCCGCGATCATGAGGAACATTCGCCCGACGCCCTGCGGATAGCCGTTATCAATCAGTTGTTGCTGCTCTTCTTCGGGTCGTGTGGCGAACCCGGAAATGAACAGGTAGGAACGGCGTTTCAGGATGAGATAGGCGAACAGGGAAAAAAGGATGATCAGGAATGCTTGGGTCCAGAAGATAAGTGACATGATCAGGTTCCTCTCCTGTGAAGATATCGATCTTTTAAGTGTATAAGGGAATCCTGCTGATTGCAAAATGACACGAAAGGGTATAGGATGGAAAGAACAAATCATCTTGAATTCGAGATAGTTAGGGGAGAATCAACTATGCAACTCGGAGGAATTCACCATGTCTCGGCCATCACGGCCAGCGGGGCAAAAAACCACGACTTTTTCACAAGGGTACTTGGCATGCGGCTCGTCAAGAAGACGGTCAACCAGGACAGCACTTCGATGTACCACCTATTCTATGCAGATGCGGAGGGTACGCCGGGAACGGATATGACGTATTTTGAGATTCCGATGGCTGGCCGCACCTATCCCGGGGTCTCTTCCATCAGCAGCACCGGATTCCGGGTCAAATCTGAGGAAGCACTTGCGTTCTGGATCGGCCGGTTTGATGAATTGGGCGTTGATCATGAAGAGATCCGTGAACGCAACGGCCGCAAGACGCTTTCCTTCACCGACCATGAAGGATCAAGGCTGATGCTCATCGCGGATGACGGCTCGGGTGTCCCGTACGGGATTCCCTGGAAGAAGTCAGATATTCCTGAAGAATTTGCGATTGTCGGGCTCGGTCCTGTAAAATTGACAGTACGCCACCCGGAGCGGACGGAAACTGTCCTGACGGAAGTGCTGAACTTCAGAAAGGCGGGGACCTATCCGTCCGATGTGGCCGGCATGCCGGACTTGATCGTGTATGAGACCGGCGAGGGAGGAGCGGGTGCGGAAGTGCATCTCGAGACGCGTCCCGATCTGCCGCCGGAGCGGCCGGGCAGGGGCAGCGTCCATCACGTCGCCTTCCGGGTTCCGACTTTCGAGGATTATGGCAGATGGCTGGAGCGTCTGGAGCGGGCTGGATTCCAGACGAGCGGCAAGGTGGACCGGTATTATTTCCGGTCGATTTACTTCCGTGAGCCGAACGGCATCCTGTTTGAACTGGCAACGGATGAGCCGGGCTTTGACTCAGACGAGCCGATGGACGCGCTTGGGGAAACATTGGCACTGCCGCCGTTCCTTGAGCCGCGCCGCCGGGAGATTGAGGCGTCACTCAGCCCTCTGGAGCTTGACTGAGCGTCTTTCCGGGTACACAAATGGGGAAAGGGGAGTTGAATCATGGAGTTTGAACTAAAGGAACTGGGCAGCGACGCGTATGCATTTGTGCATGAGGAGAACGGCAAGCGTGATGCGGAAATCACCTGGACGATGATGGGGGATGTCATGGTCATGGACCACACATTCGTCGACCCGTCCCTCCGGGGAGGAGGCGTCGCGAAAAAGCTGCTCGACCGTGCAGCCGACTACGCGCGCGAAAAGAACTACAAGATGGAAGCGGTCTGCTCATATGTCGTGACGGCTTTCAACCGCTATGACGAGTATGATGACATCAAGGCAAAATAAGAACACAAAAAAAGCAATCCGTTCCGTTTAATCGGGGTGGATTGCTTTTTATGTTTGGCTGTGATTGATCGTCATAAAGTCCTCCTTCAGAATGTGATGAAGAGCAGGATTGCAGTGAGAACAGACGATCCGGCAATGGCATACATAGCATCGGACTGACTGAAGATGAGTTTCTTTTCCATGGGTCCGTCTCCCCCTTGTTCATTGGTATGATAGTCTAAATCTACCCCTCGAAATGTATGGGTAAACCTTCCATATTCATTCCTGAGAAAAAAATTGAAACCCTGCGTGGTCTCAATCGTATGAAGAAAGTAGAATAAAAGAAAAAGAAGAGGTGCTGCCAAATGGAACCAAACTCTTTAAACCGCCCATTTAAGCGGACCGGCGAGCGGGTCCTCGGGATCATCGGTCTGGTGTTCAACGTAATCGGAATCATCCTGACGTTCGCTCTGAACAATTTTATGAAAATGTTGAGCACTAATCCGCAGTTCCAGCAGGAATTCGAAGCTGAAATCTGGAATGATCCGACGCTCACCGAATCAGACGCACAGGCGATTGTTGATATGGTGTATTTTGGGATGGACTGGATGGTCAGCTTCGGGTGGTTCTTTATCGCCGCTCTCGTCATCAGTTCGGTGCTGATCGTGATTGCCCTCATTCAACTGAACAAGAATGCGAAACTGAGCGGCATCCTGTTCATCATCGCCGGTGTGCTGGCGGGAATCTTGACGCTTTCGTCCATCCTGCTCTATATCGCGGGGATCATGTGCCTCGTGCGCAAGCCGCCCGTTGCGGAAACATCCTATGACAATGACCAAATGCGTCCGCTCTGATCAACCAAATTGAAGTACCCGGCCCTGCCTATCGGCGGGGCTGTTTTAATTGCATTCATTTGACTAATTAATTTTGGGCGGACAGAAAAAAGCACCTGCTCATACAAGAGCGGGTGCTTTGAGATAAAAGACATATTGTGCAGTGGATGTCGGGTAACCCTCGAACAGCTCGTCAAATTCCTCGATAAGTTCGAACCCCTGCTTTTCGCAGAACAGGCGGGCCCCTTCATTCAGGCTGTCAACGTAGATGAACAGCTGGCGGCCGTCTTCAAGGGTGGAAAGGCCGGCTTCGAGAAGTGCCGTGCCGAAGCCCATGCCCTGATAATCCGGCAACAGGTAGATATCGGTCAGTTCTGCATCGCCGTCTTCGTCAACGTGTGTGAAGTTGGCAAATCCGACCGGGCGCCCTTCATGTTCCGCGATCAGCATCGTCGTCTTTTCCAGCCGTTTCATCATCATTGGAGAAGCATAGGCTCGCGTGAGGAAGGACTGCTGGACATCCTCCGGCAGGATGTCCTGATACGTATCATCATAGCTGACCGCCGCGATCTGCCGGACGGTCTCGAAGTCATGTCGTGTCATCGAACGGATCATGGAAAAGGTCACCTCGGCAATAGATTTCCATCAACTATAACAAATTAATCGCCCCTCCGATATATGTTGTGGAATAATGTAATCAAATTGAAATGAAAGAAGTGGAACAGATGGAGTGGACGATCAAAAAGTTTGCGGAACTGACTGCGGACGAACTCTATGAAATCCTCAAACTGCGGGTGGATGTGTTTGTTGTCGAGCAGGCTTGCCCGTATCCGGAGATCGACGGACATGACCGGGATGCCCTGCACCTGGCCGGCCGGGAAGGCAATACGCTCGCGGCCTACGCGAG
Organism: Bhargavaea cecembensis; assembly: GCF_001619585.1. Taxonomy (GTDB): domain Bacteria; phylum Bacillota; class Bacilli; order Bacillales_A; family Planococcaceae; genus Bhargavaea; species Bhargavaea cecembensis_A. Next base: position 45,237 of record NZ_LQNT01000011.1, on the reverse strand, counting down.
GGTGCTTATGCCCGGTGCCGTACATGAAGATCCGGCAATCGGCCGCGTCATTGTCAGCAAATCCTACAGGGGAAAAGGGATTGCGCGTGAACTTGTCGAAAAGGCAAAAGAGGTTTCCGCAGATCGGTACGGCGAAATCCCGGTGCATCTTTCAGCGCAATATCATCTGAAAGATTTCTATGCATCCTGCGGATTCCGGGCAGTTTCCGAACCGTATGATGAAGACGGTATCCCCCATGTGGATATGCGGCTCATGGTTTCTGGAGGCAAATGAAGGGGTATACTTCACTATGAACCCATTTATGACTGAAACTGAACTGGAGGATGATGGAAATGGCAGGCAAAAACAAGAATCTTTTATTGGCAGGTCTCGCGGCGGGTGCCTACGCGTATTTCAGCAAAAAGGAAAACCGCGACAAGGCAATGGTCGCCTTCAATAATCTGAAGACAAAAATGGATTCCTTTGTGGAATCCCAGAAGGTGAACCGAAACTACGAAGATACGAAAGCTGGCCTTTCCGATCCGTATGACTTCCAGGATAATGACATGGTGGCGGAAGGCGCCCAGACAAGCGTCCACTACTACAACCAGGAAGTGGAGGACAAAAAGAACATGAAAAAGAATCCGGACGAAGACGGACTGTACAAAAAGAAGGAAACCGGCGAGCCGGCAGGCCAGCAGAAGGCCAGCCTCGGAAGCAATGAGGACACGGCCGAACAGCTCAAGGAGAACACTGATTCCGTCGCTGCGGAAAACCGGGTCAAAACAGAAAATCTGTAAGCCGGAACAAACCGGAAGCCCATCCGATAAGGATGGGCATTTTTTTGCATAAATGTGTGAAAAACAACCATGTTTGGGTATAGAATGAGTATTTAAGAAAACCGGAAGGGCGTGTGTCATGGAAAGAAAGAAGGCGGTGTTTATCCTGAACCCCTCTTCGGGGAAGGCACGGGCGGAAACCTATCGTGAACAGTGCGTACAGGTACTGCTGGGGATGGGCTATTCCGTCGAGGTCCGATCCACGGAGAAGGAAGGCGATGCGACCGCCTTCGCCCGGGAAGCGGCAATGAGCGGATGCGCCCTGGTCGTTGCCATGGGGGGCGACGGTACGGTTAACGAGGCAATCAACGGACTGGCCTCAGAAGAGGAACGTCCCGATTTTGCCCTGATCCCGCTCGGCACGGTAAATGACTTTGCGAGGGCTCTGTCAATTCCTCTGGACCCTGAGGAAGCAATCCGCAGGCTTCCGGAGTTCGTTGCAAGGCCGACCGACATCGGCTTGGCCGGCGGACACTATTTTATGAATATCCTTGCGGTCGGGAGCCTTGCCGAAGGTGTGATGGATGTGCCGGTCGAGGAAAAGACACGGTTTGGCCCTCTCGCCTACGCGGCTCATGGTTTCCAGACACTGCTGTCGGATGAGGGGAACCGATTCACCATCACTCATGACGGAGGCAAGTGGACCGGACAGGCGTCGCTCGTCCTTGCGGCCCTGACGAATTCGGTGGGCGGCTTTGAGAAGATGAATCCCGATGCCAGGACGGACGACGGGCTGCTCCACCTGACAGTGATCAAGCATATCAGGCTGCAGGGTCTGCTGAAAATGTCTGTGTCACTTCTCCTGGGAAAGCTGCAGGAGGAGGGCGCGGTCGAGAAGATCCGGACGACCCGTGCGCAGATCGAATCGGATGAGCCGCTTGCCTGCAACATCGATGGTGACGAAGGAGGAGCAACGCCGCTCAAAATCGAGGTTCTGTTCCGTCACCTGAAGATACTTGCCCCGGATACAACGGAAGGAGAATGAACATGAGGAAAAGAGGTGCAACAGAATGAAGGACCCGGGTCTGCAGTACATGACAAACCTGTTCATGGACCGGGTCGAAGTATTGAAGGCATATGAACGGAGCGAGGACTTCTATCATCTCGAGAAGGATTTGCTGGAAGCGGTGGCCGAAGGGGACCGTTCAAGGGCAAAGGACCGGCTGAACCGGATTGTCCTGATGGTCAAAGACATTGCCGGTGACCGGTGGGTGAAAGATGTTTCCAATTACTACATCATTTTCGCCGCGCTGACTGCCCGCTTCCTCATGGTTCCGAAGTTCCCTCCGGAATGGGCGGTGGCGACAAACATCACCGCAATGCGGATCGTGGACCGCAAGTCGGGAAGTATGGATATCACTGAGACCACCAACGATCTCATCGAATTTTTTATCCACGTACTGGAGGGCCGCGAAAAGCCGGAACTTTCCCATCCGATTGTCAACGACATCATCCATTTCATCGATGCCTCGATTGAAGACCCCATTACCGTCGATCAGCTGGCAAAGCGTGCCGGCATCAGTACGAGCCATCTTTCACGCATTTTCCGTGAACATGCCGGGCTGACGCTCATCGATTACATCAATATGAGGAAAATCGAAGAGTCTCAATTCTTTATCCGCAACACGGATATGAAGATTGCAGAGGTCGCGGAGCGCTTCAGTTTCTGCAACCAAAGCTATTTCACGAGGACGTTCAAAAAGTATACAAATGTGACGCCCAAGCAGTTCAGGGAGCGCAATGACATTGATTACTTTACATCGTATGTCCCGGGAAGCGCCGAAACGGCCGGAACATAAATTGAAAAGCCTGCAACGGGTGGTGTATACTACTCTATAGTCTAAAAAAGTTGTAGGTGAATCGATTGAATAAGCGCATCGGGCTGATCCTTACACTGGTAGCCGCAGCGTTGCTCCTTGGCGGATGCTCCAGCGTCGAGAACAAGGAAGGCACGTTCTATAATCTATTTGTCCGGCCGATGGACTGGTCCCTGGAATCTCTCGGGACATTCTTCAACGGCAACTACGGACTGGCGATCATCGCCATCACAGTTATCATCCGCCTGATCCTCATGCCGCTTATGCTGAAGAACTACAAGACCCAGCAGGCGATGAAGGTGAAGATGGATGCTCTCCGGCCAGAGATGGAAGATATCCAGAAGCGCATCAAGGAAACAAAGGACAAGGACGAGCAGATGAAGCTTCAGCAGGAAATGATGGGGCTTTACCAGAAGCACGGCGTCAACCCGCTGAACATGGGCTGTCTGCCGGTCCTGCTCCAGATGCCGATCATCATGGGCCTTTATTTTGCCATCTTGTATTCCGAGGACGTCAAGACTCACCAGTTCCTCTGGTTCAACCTGGGATCTCCGGACGTGGCCATGGCCCTCATTGCCGGGGTCGTCTATCTCCTGCAGGCACGCGTCTCGCTCTGGACGATGCCTGAACAGCAGCAACAGCAGATGAAGATGTTCATCTACATGTCCCCGATCATGATCACGTTCATCTCCTTCACGGCGATGTCCGCACTTCCGCTCTACTGGGCGGTCAGTGGTGCGATCCTCGTGATCCAGACCTATATCGGGCGGAAGTTCTACTACGAAAATCCGGAAAAGGCAGTGGAGCAATAACCCGCTGAACCATTCCGGCAAGAACATCAGAACAAACGGCAGTGGCCCGGGAGTCTCATGGCGAGGCCGGGTTACTGCCGTTTTTTTTATTCAAACTGAAGAAGAGGGGGATGAGGGGATGACGAGAGAAAAGAGGTGGATGTTCGGAATCGGGATCGTGGTGGTGTTCATATTGACGCTGGTCTTTATCGTCCGGCAGGCGATGCATGCTGCGGGTCTGTCGATGGCACTTCTGTTCGTCCTGACGAACACCGCGCGCGCCGCCGGGTTCAAGGAGCGGGGTATGATGAGGGAAGCGAGATGGATGAATTTGCTGGCCGGGTTTTTCGGCATCCTGTTTATCGTCCTGGCGGTCATGCTCTTTATCTGACTGTTACATATAAAAACGCGCCGGTCACTTCTGACCGAGCGCGTTTTCTGTCTTTGTGCCCCTTGCCGGGACCAGGCGTTCCCGTTCCGCGAGCAAAGCATCCAGCTTTTCCATCAGTTGAAGTATATCCTGGATCGAGATCGGTTTCATCAATATGCTCCTTTGCCCTCATTTACAAGACTATACGGACGGAGAACTGGGTATTTGTCCGTAGTTCAATAAAATAGTCTTTTAGTAGGAGAATTGCTTTCTTGTTTTAAAGACGATCAGTGCGGCAGGGACCGTGCAAATGACCATGCTGAGGAAAGACAGGCCTGGCCGAACTTCGTAAAGGGCACCGCCGAGCAGTGTCAGGAAGGCAGTGCTCAGGCTCATGGCAAATGCCGCATACAATGCCTGAGCCGGTGCAATCAGGCGGGTCGGAAGTTTCTCGGAGATGTAACGGATAAACGCCACATGCGCAATGCCGAACGAGGCCGCATGCAAAGCCTGAGTGAGGGTGAACATCCATACCGTCGGCACGAGGAAGATGAGCACCCACCGGAGTGTTGAGCCGCCCGCGGCCAGCAGGAACATCCGGGATGCCGGCATGTTGCCGAACAGTCGGTCTGCCATGCCGAAAAACAGAATTTCAAACAGTATCGCGACATTCAGAACAAGGCCGATCGTGAAACTGGCTACGCCCAGGTCTTCCAGGTAAACGAAGCCGTAGTTATAGTAGGAGGCGTGCGCCCCCTGGAGGAGGATCGAGACAGTAAGGACGGTCAGGAAGCCGCGGTTGCTTACCAGTTCCCGGAATGCGCCGGACCGCTTTTCCGGCGGGTTTCCGTGTTCCTCCCGGGTGAGTGACGCAGGGGTGGACGTGTATTGCGCACCCAGCATGAAAAGGAGGCCGGCAAACATCGTCCAGAGGATCGCTTCGTTGCCGAACAGGGCGGTGACCGCTCCGATGAGAAGCACGGCTGCCATAAAGCCGGCCGAACCGAAAGCACGGCTCCGGGTGTAATTGATCCGGTCCTTCTGGATCAGGACGGAGGCACTTGTCTCCATCGCCGGCAGCAGGTTCGGGTACACCACGTTAAACGCCGCGGTAACGATGAGGATGGCTGTGTAGGAGCCGGCGGGTATATAAATCAGGGCGATCAGGAAAGAAAGTGCAACCCCCGCTTTCATCACACCGGTGATCGGGAATCGCCTGGCTGCGGCAGGAAACAGGAAGAGCGTCGAAAACGCCCGGATGAACATCCCCGCCCCCATGACGGCCCCTGCCTCGAAGACGGTGAGGCCTTTGGCGGAGACGAGCCAGCCTGTCCAATAGGGGAGGAAAATGCCCCATGTAAAGAAGAACGCGAAGAAATTCAGGGAGAGCCAGCGTGATTTCAAATCGGTATCCTCCGCAAGTAATAGATTCGTCACAAAAGAATCATAGCATAATGGAATTCTGCGCGGAATGCCGCCGGATATGGTACGATAGACCAACGGAAATTTCATGAAAGAAGGGTCACCAAGAATGGGCAGAATGGGTGCGCGGAAGCAGAATCGCGAGCGGAAAGGCATATGGATCGCGGTCCTGACCGCAGTTGTACTGCTGATCGGCGGAGCAGCGGTGTTTGCCGGCATGAACAACTGGGATGCCGAAAAGATCAGAGGCGCGCTCGGGGGCGGTACGTCCGGGCAGGAACAGGGAACGGACCGGATAACACAGGAACCGGACAGCGACAAGGGAACAGCCGGGGAGGAAAGCCCGGAAGACGGTCAGCTGCCTGCAGGCGGCACGCCGGATCCGGAGCCGGATCCGCTTGAAGGCATCGGGGAATATGTGGAGGGCCTTGAACTTCCGGCAGAACCCACCTATATTGACGGCATCCTTCTGGCGAATAAAAAGTACCCGCTTCCTGCCGGCTTTGCGCCCGGTGAGAATCCGGAAGCACGGGAAGCATTCGAAGAGATGGCTGCGGAGGCACTATTGGAAGGGTATGACCTGGACGCTTTCAGCACGTTCCGATCTTTTGATCGCCAGACAGAACTGTACGACCGGTATGTCGAGCGGGACGGTGTCGAGGCGGCTGATCGCTACAGCGCGCGTCCTGGGTATTCGGAACATCAGACCGGACTCGCTTTTGACATCGGCGAGGCAACCCAGCCGGAGCATTACGCCCGCGAATCGTTCGGTGATACACCGGCGGGACAGTGGCTTCTTGCCAACGCCCACCGGTTTGGCTTCATCCTGCGCTATCCGGAGGGCAAGGAAGACATCACCGGCTATATGCATGAGTCGTGGCACTATCGCTATGTCGGCAAGGAAGTGGCGGGAAGGATCCAATCGCTCGGCATTACCCTTGAAGAATATCTTCTGGTGCCGGATGGCCGCGTGAAACCATCTGATCCGGAGAAATAAGCAGCGACCCGCTTCTGCAGAAAACGTACTGTTGGCCGGATAACAAACGCCGGCTAGGAGTAAGGGGTCTTGATTTGGAGTAAGCGGACTGGATTTGGAGTAAGGGGTCTTGATTTGGAGTAAAGGGTCTCGACTTGGAGCAGCGGTCACCGACATGGAGTCAGCCCTTAAAAAGAAATAAAGCCCTCCTGCACGGAAAATACGTGCAGGAGGGCTTTTTCTCGTTTATAGAATGGGGGACAGGAGCCGGGAGACCGATTCCTTGAAGCGGATGTTCGTGTTGCGGTTTTGGTAGGCTTCCAACGTCAATTCAGTGGAAAGACGCATATCCTGCTCAAACAATTCCGCGAGTTCATGGGATTTTTCCCGGTCATAGATGAATGCATTGATTTCGAAATTCAGCTTGAAGCTCCGGACATCGATGTTGGCGGTTCCCACTGTCGCCACTTCATCATCGACCACGATCATTTTTGCATGGATAAAGCCATTTTCGTAAATATAAACCTTTGCGCCCGCGCGTAGCAGGATGCCGACATGGGAATAGGTCGCCCAGTACACAAACATATGGTCCGGCTTGTTCGGAATCATGATGCGGACATCGATGCCCGACAAACAGGCGATCCGGAGCGCATCGAGGAAGCTCGCATCCGGGATAAAGTACGGCGTCTGGATATAGATGTACTTTTTCGCCAGATGAATCATCTTCAGGTAGCCGTCCTTGATCTGCTCCCACTGTTCGTCGGGGCCGCTGGATACAATCTGAAGGCCGACGGTGCCCTTCCGCGGGATTGCAGGGAAGTAGCGCTCATGGTACTCGATGTCATGGGAGGCGGAAGCCTGGTTCCAGTCCAGGGTGAACCGGGTTTGGAGCGGGTGGACCGCGCTGCCCTCGATCCGGAGGTGGGTATCGCGCCAGTAACCGAACCTGCGGTTCAGTCCGAGGTACTCATCCCCGACATTAAAGCCCCCGACGTAGCCGACGCGCCCATCAATGATCGCGATCTTGCGGTGGTTCCGGTAGTTCATCCGGGGGTTGATGAGCGGGAGGATCGCAGGGAAGAATGCTTCGACCTCTCCGCCGACCGCGGTAAGGTCGCGGAAATGCCGCTTTCTGAGCCCGCGCGAACCGATGTCGTCGAAGAGCACCCGGACTTTGACGCCGCTTTTCGCTTTCCGGATGAGGGTATCCAAGATTCGCTGGCCCAGATTATCAAGCCTGAAAATATAGTACTGAATATGGATATGGTCTTTGGCGTTTTCGAGGTCCTCAAGAAGTGCCTCGAACTTCTTGCCCCCGTCATTGAATATCCCGACGTCGTTGTCCTGTGTCAGGAGGGCGTGGTTATTCCTGAGATGCAGGTAGACCATATCCCGGTAATGAGCGGTATCGTCCAGCCTGAAATCGAATGTACCATCTTCGATGGCCTCGATCTGGTAGTTGACGAGCTGCTCGATCCCGATCTTGTTCCTGTCTTCCCAGCGGAACAGCTGCTTTTTCCTCAGCTGCCTGCCGAACATCAAGTATATGAAGAATCCGAAGACGGGGATGAAGAACAGGACCAGCAACCAGGCCCAGGTCGATGTCGCATCGCGCCGTTCGAGGAAAATCAGGGCAATCGCAAGGAAGATGTTCAGGATAAAGACCGCGACCGTGGCGTACGTGATGAACTGTGCCATGAAAACCTCCAGTTGCGTATGATCTGTCTAAGGACAGTATACCGTTAGCCCGACGAAAACACGAATGGAGCGGGAGAGAGAAGCCGATAAAACCTACTTGACTTATTGGATTAAACCTTATATTCTAGTGCTTGTGTTTTTTTTCATATCGTTCCTATCGGAAGGAACATATTATAATTGGAGGAATGACCATGAATACCTGGCTGGTTGTCATCAATGTCGCCGCCATGCTCGTTCTCATCGGTGTCTTGTTTTATATGCAGCGCCGGCATGTCTCGTTCTCGAACCGCGTCTTTGCGGGTCTCGGTCTCGGGATCCTGTTCGGACTTGCCCTTAATCTCATCTACGGGACTGAATCTGAAGTCCTGGCCGATTCTGTCGAATGGTTTAATATCGCAGGAACGGGCTACGTCCGCTTCCTTCAGATGATTGTCATGCCGCTCGTCTTCATCTCGATCCTTGCTGCGTTCACGAAAGTGACGACCGGCAAGAACTTTGGGAAGACAGCCGGCCTGATTCTCGGAATGCTGGTCGGCACTACGGCCCTTGCCGCCGCGATCGGCATCGGTTCGGCAATTGCTTTCAATCTGGATGCTTCCGAACTCGTGCAAGGCACTGCGGAAGTGGAGCGCGGAGCAGCGCTTGAGGAGCGCTCGACCGAAGTGGCCGACAAAACGCTGCCTCAGCAGATCACTGAACTGATCCCGTCCAACCCGTTTCTGGATCTGACCGGTGCCCGCCCGACTTCAACAATCGGTGTCGTCATTTTCGCTGCGTTCCTGGGCGTTGCTTATCTCGGCATTGCGCGAAAAGAACCTGAAAACGCCGCGATGGTCAAAAAGGGGATCGACGCGATCTATGCGCTCGTCATGCGTGTCGTCAAACTGATCCTCCGCCTTACGCCATACGGCATCCTGGCCATCATGGCCCGTACGGTAGCGACGTCCGATTTTGGGGCGATCGCCAACCTCGGCAAGTTTGTCATCGCTTCTTATGTGGCGCTGATCGCGATGTTCCTGATTCATCTTGTAATCATCGCGCTGAACGGACTGAACCCGATCACGTACCTGAAAAAGACTTCGGAGACGCTGCTCTTTGCGTTCACTTCCCGTTCCAGTGCGGGTACACTGCCGCTCAATATCAAAACCCAGACTGACCGTCTCGGGCTTCCGGATGCGACTGCGAACTTCGCGGGATCGTTCGGCCTTTCGATCGGCCAGAACGGCTGCGCCGGCATTTATCCGGCGATGCTGGCTGTCATGATCGCGCCGTCTGTCGGCATCAACCCGCTTGATCCCGGGTTTATCGCCACGCTGATCGTTGTTGTTGCGATCAGCTCGTTCGGTGTGGCCGGCGTCGGCGGCGGAGCGACATTTGCCGCGATCCTCGTCCTGTCGGCAATGAACCTGCCGATTGCTCTTGCCGGTGTGCTCATCTCAGTGGAACCGCTGATCGACATGGGCCGGACTGCCCTTAATGTCAGCGGTTCGATGACCGCAGGCGTCACGGCGGCCAACGTGAACAAGGAAGTCGACCGTGATGTCTACAACGGTGATATCCGCACTCAGCCAATCGACGCTTAAGTTTAAAAAGATGCCGTCCCGTAAATGGGCGGCATCTTTTTTATTTGGCTGTCAGCCGTTCATGGACCTGCTCAACCCGATCTTTGTAAGGAGTCCGGGGAAGGGGGGCAATGCGCTCTTGGACATCCCGGATCAGTGACAGGGCTTTGCCGGTTTCACCGGCTGCCCAGAGCGATTCCGCTTTATAGGCTTCCCCCTCCATGAAGATCGACAGGTCGATCGGGTGATGGATATACTCACGCGGAACAAGTGCGCGGTCCAGCGCCTCCAGCGCTTCCTGATGGCGGCCGAGTCCGGAAAGGGCCTTTCCGGTTTCAAGTGACTTATATGGAGAGTTGAGCGGGTTGGGCATGGCCTGTTCCGGATCATCCGGCCATTCCTGTATCCGACGATATGCTTCCTCGTAATCATTCCGGAATGAGTTCAGTTCGTGGACATCGAGAAACGTCAAGAAGCCTGCCGTTTCCTTGTCGTCTGCAAACTCCGCATATTGCCTGATCTTTTTTCGGTAGTGCCCGTATTCATCTTCCATCCCGGCCATGAGGGCGTGAACCGAAGCCAGGCGGTACCAGTCGCTCATATGGTAGTAAAGGTCATTCTCACGGGAAAAGGCCAGTGCCCGTTCCATAACCGAGACGGCCTCTTCCGTTTTGCCGACTGCATAAAGCAGAGCGGCCTGCAGGTAATCGAAGTCGAGGCGCGTCATCGGTTCGATGAAGAGCCCATTTTCCTCGAGTGCTGCCCGCTCCCGGATCAGCGTCTCCAGTGATTCTGCGTATCGGTGCTGTGCAAACAGCAGCTGTGCCCGAAACATGCCGATCGCTGCACGTCTCGGAACGATATTCAGTGAATCGTAGATGGCGGCCGCCCTGTTGATCGGTTCTTCCCACCCGTCCTCCTCCAGGTGATGGAGAGACCGTCCGTACATCTCGAGCAGCCGGCCGGATTCATAGCCTCCGCCCATTCTGCCGACATAAGGGCCGATGAGCCGGACCAGATGCTCCCGGGCTTCCTTCGCCCCTTCATCCAGCGCTCTGACTGAAGCGTATTCCTCAGCCTGATCCAGCAACTCTCTCAGTTCCTCCCGGCTGCTTTCCTCAAGCAGGTCAGAGGCCGGGACATTCAGCTGCGCGGCGATATGTGACAGGCTCTCCATGGAGGGCTTGGCTTTGTTGTTTTCAATGAGAGAAAGCATTCCCTTCGACATCTTCTCGCCGGCCAATTCCTGAAGAGTCATCTTTCGCTCTTTTCGCAGCCTGCGTATTCGTTCGCCCAATGTTTCCAAAAAGGGGAACACCTCCAATCATCGTGCATAGTTTAATTGTATTAAACAAATGCTTGCTTGTGAAGCGGAAAGCATGTTATAGTTTGTTTAACCAAATTAAACAAAGAAAAGGGAGAGAAAAACATGGAACATTCCATGACACTGCGCCGGGCAACCTCACATCTATGGAGATTGATTGCGGGCAGGCTCATTCTGTCATCTGAGCAACGGAGCAGGCATTCGGAATCACTGAAAAAACTGGAGTCCCCTAAAATGGATCAGCCCTGTATGGAAATGTTGAAACAAAGACGCTGGCTTTAAGGTCATTTTTTTTGCTGGATAAGTTTAATTAAATTTAACAACTGATTGTTTCAGGAAAAAAATGGTGATATGATGTATCCAAATTAATTGATCGAGGAGCGAAGAGAATGGAACAGGCCATGAAACGCCGGCGTGCCACTTATCATATCTGGACATTCACGGCGAGCAAGCTCATCTCCGCATTCGGTTCACAGGTCTACACGTTTGCCATCAGCTTTTACATCCTGCAGCTCACGGGGTCTGCGACCAGCTTTGCCATGAACCTGATCTGCAGCATTCTGCCGCGGACAATCGCTGCGCCGTTCGCCGGCTATGCCGCGGACCGCTGGCCGAAAAAGACGATTGTCCTCACCGCACAGGGGGCAACCGTGCTCGCGGTCGGCGGATTGCTTGCGGTCAGCCTGATTCACGGGCTTTCGCTCCCGGCTATTTACACCACTACGGCCATCATCTCGCTGGCCGCAACGTTTTCCGGAGTATCGTTCTCCGCAGCCATCACCGGCCTGGTGGATGAGGCGCGCATCCAGAAAGCCATGTCGCTTAACCAGATGTCGATTTCAATCGCCGCCATCGGTGCACCTGCAGTCGGCGGGCTGCTCTACGGTACCGTTTCAATGAGCCTGTTCCTGATTTTGTTCATGGCGGCTGAAGCGGTCGCGCTGGTCCTGGAAGCCACGATGAATTTCCGGCTCTTCAACCGCAAGGCGGACGCAGGGGAAGCGACCGGGGAAGGGCCGGCAAAGGAGCCGCTTCTGAAGAGCATGAAGGCGGGCCTAGCCTATCTGAAAACACAGCCGATCATCATGACCATCATCTGGATTTCGCTGTTCATCAACTTCCTGTTCGGGGCGTTTCAGGTCGGCTATTCCTACATCCTCATTGAAAAGATGAAGATGGCTTCTGAGCACTTCGGCCTGACGGAAGGGGCATTCGCGGTCGGGATGCTTCTGATGTCGGTGTACCTCAGTGTCAGGAAAGAAGTGAAATATCCGCTTCTCCTCTCCAAGTGGGGCATCGTGACGATGGGGCTCATCATGGCGTCTGTCGCATTCCCGCTCCTGGTGAACCTCCCGTACACGGGACTCTTCATCTTCTATGCGTCCGTCATGTTCGCATTCGGGCTGGTCATGATCCTCGTCAATACACCGATTCAGGTCATGATCCAGAAGCGCGTGGATGACGACTACAAAGGGCGTGTGTTCGCCATCCTGGAAACGATGGCGATGGCCCTTATGCCGCTCGGCACAGTGCTGTACGGTTTCCTGTACGACCTGCTTCCGGCCGAATGGATCCTCATGGTCTCCGCGTCCGTGCTGATCGCGGTTGTCCTGACCATGGCACGCCCGTCTGTGGTGCGGAAAGCGCATCCTGAACTTGCAAAGAGCCGCCAGGACGGTCCGGAGACCCCGGAGCCTGCTGCAGAATAAAGACGAATTACCGGACGGGCGAGTACAGCCCGTCCGGTTTCGTTTAACAGGATTTTCCTCTATAATGAAATCAAAGCCATGACGGAAGGGGGGATGGTGGTGGGGAGGCTGCAACTCAGTTTGATGGAACGGGTGTTATCCGAAGGCCTTGTTGAAATGCTGTTCATCATGAAAGTGGGCAGTGACGGTGAATTTGTCTATGAATGGATCAACTGCAAGGCCAGGGAAGAGCTCGGTTTCGGCGATGAGCATATCGGCAGGACGATCAGTGAAGTTTACGGCAAACAGGCCGGGAAAGACCTTGCGGATCACTACATAGAAGTCTCCCGGAGCGGCAGGCAGGCAGTGTATGAGGATCGTTTCATCGGTCCGGACGGCAAGGAGCGATACACGGAAGTCATGCTTACGCCTCTTCCTGAAGAAGGGGCGGTCCGGTACATTGTCGCACTTGTCAAAGACATCACCGCCAGAAAGCAGAATGAGCTGATGCGGCGCGAGATGATTCGCCGTCTGGAAGAGAGCACTTCCCGCTTTCGGGCACTTTTTAAGGACAACGGTGACGCCGTACTTGAGCTCGGGCCCTCCGGCGAGATTACCGGTGCGAACCCCGCAGCCCTCCGGCTGTTCGCAATGTCCCCCGAAACCCTTCTGGGAAGACTGTTTTCCGCCCTGATATCGGAAAAGGACCGGGGACTGGCAGAGGCTGCATTTCTCATGGCATCCGGCGGCGATTTGCAGGATGTCCGCATCAACATTCAGCCCGAGGATGGCCCGCCGGTCGGATGCCTTCTTAAATTCACGCCGGTCGCGCCTGAGGGGGAACCGATCGGCTATTATGCCAATCTGAAGGATATGCGCGAACTCGACAAGCTGGCGAACCTATATATGGAAAGGCAGAACCAATTCAAGATCATCACCGAAAACGTGAGCGACGTGATCGTCACGGTCGACGGCAAGTGGAGGCTGCTGTATGCTTCGCCTTCCGCCAAGACCCATTACGACTATGATGTGGAAGACGTTGTCGGGATGGATACGGAAGCGCTGATTCATCCGGATGACTTCCCTGAACTTGTCAGGGGGTACCGTGAAATTCTCGAAGGCCGGTCCGTCTTCCGCCTGCGCCTCCGCGTTCGCCATAGGAATGGACGCTGGATCTGGTCAGAGCTGAACGCTTCCGCCGTACGGGGGCCGAACGGAGAATTCCAGCACATGGTCGTTGTTGTCCGGGACATCAGCCGGCAGAAGGCGGAAGAAGAGCGGCTCGAGTATTATGCCTATCATGACCAGCTGACCGGGCTCCCGAACCGAAGGCTGTTCCTGAACCGCCTGGAGGACCGGGTCAACGAGTACCGAAAGACAGGGAAACGGTTTGCCGTTGCTCTGATGGACCTGGACCGCTTTAAGGAGGTCAACGACACATGGGGCCATAGTGTGGGGGATGATGTGATCCGGGCGTTTGGCCACAGGATCGAAAGTGCAATTGACCATGTGCTCGCCGCCCGCTTCGGAGGGGATGAATTTGTCATCCTCATCGCCGACTGTTCCAGCCGTGCAGAAGCTGAAACGCTTGCCGGCCGTATTATCGGTGTCCTCAGGGAGCCGATCGTCGCCGGGGGACACGTCATCCACGTCAGCACAAGTATCGGCATCGCTTTTGTCGGCCCGGGCCGCGCATCCACAGATGTTCTTCTTAAACATGCCGACCATGCCATGTATGAGGCCAAGCAGGCAGGCCCGAACCGCTGCCGGATCGTGGAGTAGCGAAACCAGGCGACGGTAGCGAGAGTCCAGGCAAGGACAGCGAGAGTCCAAGCAGGGACAGCGACAGTCCAGGCAAGGACAACGAGAGTTCAAGGGCAACGAGTGTCCAGGCGGCGACAGCGAGAGTCCAAGCAGGGACAGCGAAAGTCCGAGCGCCGACAACGAGAGTCCAACAAGCCGGCGCAAACCATCCGTCATCCGGTCAAGAAAAGCCGCTCCGGAAAAAATCCGGAGCGGCTTTTGATATTCATACAGCAGTTTCTCGCAATGACTTCCCTGATTTTCGGAAAAGGATGATCAACACCACCGAGAACACGGCAAGTGCGGAGGAAATCCAGTAAACGCCGTCAGGCATCTGTGAAAACAGCCAAGCGAAAAGCAGCGGCCCCGCGATGCGACCCACGTTGTCCATCGAGTAGCTCATGCCGGCTGCGGTTCCGTAGCGGCCGCCGGATTCCTTCGTGGTGAGCGACACGAGGACTGTGCGGGCGAGGGCGTTTCCGGCCGTGAATACGCAGAGGGAGAGACCCGCCCAGAACAGGCTGCCCGTGAACACCATGAGGGCAAGCCCTGCTGCGGTCAGGATTTGGGCGATCATGATGACCTTCGTCTCCATGCCGTCCTTGACCCGGCGGACGACGCCTCCCTGGATGGCCGCGTCGACCAGCCCGCTAAAGAGGAACAGGTAACCGATCTGCTTCGGGGTAATCTCAATCTTGTGTATCTGGAACAGCTGGAACGTTGCTTCGATGCCGGCCAGGAGGAACGTCACCATGAACGACATGAGGAACAGGTAACGGACGCGGTATCCCCACAGCCGTCCGCCACCTTCCGGAACAATCGCCCGCTTTTTCGCTTCGCCCTTGCGTTCCGGCTCCTTCAGGACAACCATGGCGTAAACGAGCAGGATCAGGACGAGCGTGCCCGACGCGGTGAACGGAAGCGACAGGCGGATGTCGCCAAGAATCCCGCCGATCGCCGGGCCGAAGATGAAGCCCAGCCCGATTGACATGCCGAGAAGGCCCATGTATTGGTTCCGGTTTTCCTCATCGGTCAGATCGGCGACAAAGCCCGTAACCGCCGTGTACAGGGCACCGGAGAACAGCCCGCCGATCACTCGCGACAGGTACATCATCGCAAGAGAATCAGTGAACGCCGCGAATAGGAAAAAGCTCAGGCTAAAGCCTGCCAGTCCGATTGCGATCAGCTTTTTGCGGCCGGTCCGGTCGGAATACGCGCCCCAGAGCGGCGCGGTAAAGAAGGAAGCCACCGCATAGACGGTCAGCAGCCCGCCGACATGCAGCTCGTCGAAGCCCTGCGCCACGACCACCTCAGGCAGCACCGGGATGATGATGCCGAATCCGAGATAGACAAAAAACTGGACCGACATGAGTAGGAGGATGGATTTTTTCATAAGGAAGACCTGCTTTCAGGAAAACATGTGTTGCGTCCATTCTACTCCGAGAAGCGGGGGAGTGCCAAATAGCGGCGGAATCGGCGCACTGATTGGCGAAAGTGACGAATGGCCTTTCGAAAGTGACGAAAGGGTCGCCGAAAGTGACGAATCAGGTGCTGAAAGTGACGAATACAGATGGGAAGAGTGTTGCAATGGGCGATGCCCCTGGGGACATGAAAAAGCCGCTCTCCAAACCGGGGAGCGGCTTTTCATTTCAATCAATCCCTTAACTTCACGCGCTGCAGCCTGAGTGCG
The DNA here is from genome assembly GCF_001619585.1 of Bhargavaea cecembensis. GTDB lineage: Bacteria > Bacillota > Bacilli > Bacillales_A > Planococcaceae > Bhargavaea > Bhargavaea cecembensis_A. The sequence goes on along the minus strand of NZ_LQNT01000011.1, from coordinate 29,277 downwards.
TTCAGGACGACCGATACCGAACTGAACGCCATCGCGGCGCCGGCGACCCAAGGGGCGAGGAAGCCGGCGGCGGCGATCGGAATGCCCACAGAGTTATAGGCAAGAGCCCAGAACAGGTTTTGCTTGATGTTGCGCACGGTGAGCCGGCTCATATGAAGCGTATCGGAGACCCGTTTCAGATCACCGTGCATGAGGGTCACGTCCGCCGCTTCCATCGCGACCGCGGTGCCGGTGCCCATCGCCATGCCGATGTCGGCGGTGGCGAGTGCCGGCGCGTCGTTGATGCCGTCACCGACCATGGCGACTTTGCGGCCTTCTTCCTGCAGCTCCTTGACGACAGCCGCTTTCTTCTCGGGAAGGACACCGGCAATGACATTATTGATGCCGGCAATGCGGGCAATTGCTTCCGCGGTCCGTGGCTGATCGCCGGTCAGCATAATGACGTCAATGCCTGCTTCCTTGAGCTCGCGTACAGCTTCTGCAGATGTTTCTTTCAGCGTGTCGGCAACTGCGATGACGGCGGCATGCCGTCCGTCTGCTGCCATGAACATGACGGTTTTTCCTTCGTCCTCAAGCGCTTCAACATCGGCAATCGCAGGGTCAATCGGAACGCCCCGGTCTTCCAGCAGCTTCCGGTTGCCGAGAAGGATGTCGCGATCACCGACCCTGACCTGAATCCCGTGACCCGGAATCGCGGAAAAGCCGGATGACGCAGGCAGTGTGGATGCCCGCTCTTCACCAAATGCCGTGATGGCGGCGGCCACCGGGTGTTCCGATTCCTTCTCGGCGGCGGCAGCTGCAACGATCAGTCCGTCATGGTCCAGTCCGTCCGCTGCAAGAAAGTCTGTGACTTCAGGCTTGCCTTTTGTCACGGTGCCTGTTTTGTCGAGGACGACGGTGTCGATATGTTTTGTCCCTTCAATGGCTTCCGCCGTCTTGAACAAAATGCCCTGCTCGGCGGAGCGGCCGGAACCGGCCATGATTGAGGTCGGAGTGGCGAGCCCCAGCGCACATGGGCAGGCAATGACGAGGACGGCGATCATGCTTTCAAGCGACTGGGCGAAGTTGCCCGGATCTGCGATCAGGTACCAGACGAGGAACGTGACAGCGGCGATGCCGACAACGATCGGGACGAAAATCCCCGAAATCCGGTCTGCCAGCCGCTGGATCGGCGCTTTCGAGCCTTGCGCTTCTTCCACTGTACGGATGATCGAAGCCAGCACCGTATCCTTGCCGACGCTGACGGCTTTTGCGCGGAGCGAGCCGTTGCCGTTCACCGTCGCGGCGAACAGCGTGTCTCCCTCCGACTTGTCGACGGGCAGGCTTTCGCCCGTCAGCATCGATTCGTTGAAGGAAGAGCTGCCTGACAGGACCCTGGCATCGACCGGGATTGACTCACCGGGCCGGATGACGAGAACGTCGCCCTCTACGACATCCGCCACCGGAACTTTTTCCATCCTGCCGTCCCGTTCAACAGTCGCCGTCTGAGGCTGCAGGCCCATCAGTTTCTGGATTGCGTCCGAAGAACGGCCTTTTGCCCGTGCCTCGAACACCTTGCCGAGAAGAATCAGCGTAATCAGGACGGCGCTGGTTTCAAAGTAAAGCCCCGGCATGTGGCCGCTCCCGGCGTGGGACAAAACAAGGTACACACTGTAGAAGTACGCAGCAGAAGTACCGAGTGCGACAAGCACGTCCATGTTGGCACTGCCGCTCCGGAGCGAATGATAGGCACCCTTATAGAACGTCCAGCCGATCCAGAACTGGACCGGTGTTGCGAGAGCCCACTGCACATACGGATTCATCAGAATGTTCGGCACGTACATCCACTCGGTAAACGAGAAGTGGGCGACCATCGTCCATAGCAGCGGGAGGGAAAGGGCCGCCGAGATGAGGAACAACCTCGTTTTCTTGCGGATCTCTTCCTTCCGGTGGTCCGGGGCGTCCCCGTCCTCCTGCTTAAGTCGGGCATTGTAGCCGATTTTTCGGATCCGTTCGATGATCGCTTCCGGATCAAGCTGCGCAGGATCGTAAGTGACGTGTCCGGTCTCGAGCGCCAGGTTGACGTTTGCCTGGGAGACGCCGGGCATTTTGCCGACCACTTTTTCAATCCGGGCCGAGCAGGCCGCACAAGTCATGCCCATGATTTCAAGCTCAGCATCCTGTTTGGCCACATCGTAGCCCAGGTTGCGGATTTTCTCTTCGATGGCGGGGATGTCCGTTCTGCTGCTGTCGTATTCCACAGTCGCCTTCTCGGTCGCAAAGTTGACCGATGCGGACGCCACACCTTCCATCCGGCCCAAGCCTTTCTCGACCCGGTTCGCACAGGCGGCGCACGTCATGCCGGTGATGGCAAGTTCGCGCTTGTCATGATTCATGGCGGTTCCTCCTTTCATAGGGTAGGGGGGTATAAAAATATCACGGGAAAAGCTGCGGTTCCCCGCAGCCGGCCATCATTTTACATCGTAGCCCTGTTCCTCGATCGCATCCTTGATCTGCTGGTCGTTTACGAGATCCTCGTTATAGTCGACTTCAACAGTGCCTGCTTCAAGGTTGACCTTCACGGCATCTGCGCCGTTCAGGCCGCGGACCGCATTTTCAACAGAGTTCACACAGTGGTTGCAGCTCATGCCTTCCACCTGCAGTACGAGATTGGTTGCCATTATGAATCTCCTCCTTATTTCCTCATCAATTTTTGGATGGTGACGGTGAGTTCATCAAGAACCTCATCGTCGCCTTCAAGCAGCCGGTCGCGGACGCACCCTTTCAGGTGTCCATCAAGCAAGATCCGGGCCACGCTGTTGAGTGCGGACTGGGTCGCTGCCAGCTGGGTGATGACATCGTCGCAGTACACATCCCGCTCGATCATCCCCCGGATGCCGCGCACCTGGCCCTCGATGCGGTTCAGCCGGGTGGCCAGATTCTTCTTTACCTCGGGTGTCTGGTGGCTTTTCCGGCAGGACTCTTCATGAACCGGATTTTCCATTGGCTCCGTCGTCAATGGGCACCGCCTCCTTTGCTGCTTAAAGTATACCATCATGGGGTATGCAATCAAACAAATACGCCTCGTTTTTTTCAGAATAAAACATTTACGGCAGGGCAACAATTGTAACATTATTGAAAGATTTGACCTGCTGACCCGGTGGTATAGTTAGGATGTGTATATAGAACGTTCGGTATCATCCATTTTTACGCAACTTTGCCCCCGGTTGCCGCGTCATAGTGAAGGAAGGAAGAGGTGGAACGGATGGCCCAGAAAAAGGACGTCAAGACGATCGCAGAGCGAATTACAGCATTAGGCATTCCCGTGACGCTGACAAAGTCGCGCCTCGATTTGCTGAAAGCCCTTGCGCCGCCCTCTGGCTCCCAGGCACCCACGACCTAAGCTTCAAAAAAGCTCCCGCCTCAGCAATGGAGGCGGGAGCTTTTTGTGTTAATCTTCCGGATCAGCCGAGAACATGTAAGTCCGGTGGTGGAACTTCATGCTGAAGACGAGTCCAAGTGCGAGCATGTTGCCCATGATGGAACTTCCGCCGTAGCTGATGAGCGGAAGCGGGATCCCGGTAATCGGCAGAAGCTGAATCGTCATGCCGACGTTCTGGAACACATGGAATGTGATCATGGCGATGATGCCGGTGCATACATACGTCGAGAACGGATCCTTCAGCTGGAGCGTCGTCTTGGTCAGGTGGTAGATCAGGACGAAATACAGGCTGATGACCAGGCTGGCGCCGATAAAGCCCCAGTCCTCACCGATCACCGAGAAGATAAAGTCGGTATGGGCTTCCGGCACATAGACTTCCCGGCCCTGAAACCCTTTGCCGCCAATCATGCCTGAGCCGATTGCATTCAGTGATGTAATCAGGTGGCGGCCCTCATCGGACGGGTAAGCGTACGGGTCCAGCCAGGAATAGATTCTTGCGAACTGGTACGCGCTGAAGCCGAATGTCTTCACGAGGAAGTCCTGCATATAGACGGCCATCCAGATCAGCAGTGTGCCGAATGCGGCGACTCCCGCAAAGAGGGGGACGATGATTTTCCAGCTGATCCCGGAGACGAGGATCAGCGCCGCAGTAATTGCGATAAAGACGAGAGCCGTCCCGAGGTCAGGCTGCTCCAGGATGAAGAACAGCGGGACGGCCAGGAGCGCTGTGATCTTGCCGAGAAGCAGCAGATCGGTCTGTCTCGTGCGGTTCATGTGCTTCTCATTGTGCATCGTGATGAGGCGCGCCGCGCCGATGATATAGAAGGTCTTCATGAACTCTGCAGGCTGGATGCTGCCGAGCCCCGGCAGGTGGAACCAGCTTTTCGCGTTGTTTCTTCGTGCTACGAGATCCATCCCTTCAGGAAGGATAAAGAGCAGGAATAAGAGGAATACCCCGCCCCCGTAGATGATCCAGGCGGCTTTCTTGTACTGCTCCGGATCGAAATACATCATCACGGCGATGATGACAGCCCCGACAACATACCACTGGATTTGGGAAGGGACAAAATTGATATTATATTGGCCGGTCGTCTGCGCGGATGCGATGGCGACGGCGCTGACGATGAGGAACAGCAGCAGGATAAACGCCAGCGTCCAGTCAAAGCGGTCTGACGCCCGATTATTTAGTTTCATGTTGATCACCCGGTCGTTTCAAAGATTCACAGAATGGTTTCGGCAATACGCTCCATTATAACGCATAAAGGTTCAGAATGTCTGTCTGACTTCCGTCATTAAAGGACGCCCCGGGTTGGAAAATGTTTCATCAGGCCGGAAGCGACAGTTTTTTCCCCAGGCTTCTGTAACGGGATGGCTCCCGCGTGCTACACTGATAGTATCCGAGACATGGAGGTTTAACCATGAAAAATCGTATCTTTCTTTTATACGGCGGCAAGTCCGCGGAACATGAAGTGTCACTTTCCACCGCACGTGCCGTCACCCATGCACTTGATTTTGACCGCTATGAGGTCACGCCGGTATTTATCACACCGGAGGGCGAATGGCGCCCCGGGCCGCTGCTTGAAGGGCCGGCCGAACACGTCACCGACCTGATGATCGGTGAAAGCGGCACGAATGCGCCGGCACGGCTCACGTCAGGCATTGCCGCACTTGCCGCAGAGACGCCGGACGCGCCCCCTGTCGTCATCCCGCTCCTTCACGGGCCGAACGGGGAAGACGGAACGGTACAGGGCCTCCTTGAAGTGCTGGATATCCCGTATGTCGGAAACGGGGTGCTCGCCTCGGCTGCCGGCATGGACAAAGTCATCATGAAGCAGCTGTTTGCACAGGCGGGGCTGAACCAGGTGCCGTACGTCCACTTTATCCGAAGCGAATGGAACAAAAACCGGGATGGCATCCTGACCGAGTCGGAGGCTCGGCTCGGCTGGCCGGTGTTCGTCAAGCCGGCGAACCTCGGCTCGAGTGTCGGCATCTCGAAAGCGGCCGATCGCGAGAGCCTGATTGCGGCGATTGAGGAAGCGCTGCGGTATGACCGCAAAGTGATTATCGAACAGGGCGTCGATGCCCGCGAAATTGAAATGGCCCTTCTCGGAAACGATGAGCCGAAATGCTCGGTCGTGGGCGAGATCAGCTCCGCATCCGACTTCTATGATTATGAATCCAAGTACATGGATGGGAACACGATGCTGACCATTCCGGCGGACGTGCCGGAAGAAGCGGCCGAAGAGATGGAACGCGCTGCAAAAGCGGCGTTCAAGGTGCTCGACTGTTCGGGGCTGGTGCGTGCAGACTTCTTCCTGACAAAGGAAGGCGACGTGCTCATCAATGAAGTGAACACAATGCCGGGCTTCACGCCGACCAGCATGTTCCCGCTTCTTTGGCAGAACACCGGCATGACCTATCCGGAACTGCTTGAAGAACTGATCCGTCTGGCGCTCGAGCGCTATCAGGAAAAACAGTCATTGAATACGAACAGAGATTGAGGGAATCTTTCTTATGAAACGAACACTGAATGAAATTGCAGACTGGCTCGGCCTGCCGCATGTTGAAAAAGGCAGCACTGACGTGACGGGCGTGTCGATTGACACCCGGACTATGAAAAAAGGCGACCTGTTCATCCCGTTCAAGGGGGAACAGGCGGACGGCCACCGGTTTGTGCAGCAGGCATTCGACAAGGGCGCTGCGGCCACCCTATGGCAAAATGGGGTTCCGGGTGCACCGGAAGACCGTGCGGTACTTTTCGTGGAAGACCCGGAAAAGGCGCTCCAGCAGATGGCGCGCCGCTACCGTGATGAGCTGGATGCCGTCATCATCGGCATCACCGGTTCGAACGGCAAGACATCGACGAAGGATCTGGTCGCGGGAACGCTATCGCCGTACTTCCGAGTGCGCAAGACGGAAGGGAACTATAACAATCAGCTCGGCCTACCGCTTACGATCCTTTCACTTCCGGAGAACACCGAGTACGCTGTGCTCGAAATGGGGATGAGCGGATTCGGGGAAATCTCTTTCCTTTCGGAGCTCGCACGGCCTAAGTATGCCGTCATCACAAACATCGGAGAGGCCCATATGCAGGACCTCGGATCCCGTGAAGGCATCGCGGAGGCCAAATCCGAAATCACGGACGGCCTCCTGCCGGGCGGGAAATTGTTCTACGACGGCGACGAGCCGCTGCTCGACCCGCATGTGGAGAAATTGCCGGAAGGTGCGGCGGTGCCATTCGGGGAAGGGGAGACGTGCAGTCTCCACCTCCTGTCGGTCGAACCGTCTGAACAGGGAAGCCTGTTCCGGACAAAAGGTTTGGCTGAGGGAGCATTCACGATTCCTGTCCTCGGCGCGCATCAGGCGAAAAACGCGCTTGCCGCCATTTTGATCGGACAGGAAGCGGGGCTCACTGATGAACAGATCCGGGAAGCGCTGAAGTCGGTCGAACTGACCGGCATGCGCATGCAGACGGTGGAAGGTCCTGATGGATCGCTTTTCATCAATGACGCCTACAACGCGGCGCCGACATCTGTGCGCGCTGCACTCGGATTTGTCAGAAGCTCAACATTGCGAAATGAAAAGTGGGTTGTCCTCGGTGACATGCTGGAGCTGGGTGCGCTGGAAGTCCCGGCGCATGAAGGGCTGGCCGAAGAACTGGATCCGGCCGACTTTGACGGTGTCTGCCTGTACGGACCGAGGATGGAGCATCTGTTCCGGAAGCTTGAAGGGAAATTCCCTGCGGACCGGCTTGTGTGGAGCGGGGAAGATCTGGTTCCGATCAACGAAAAACTCAAAAGCCGGCTCGGCAACGCTCCGCTGATCCTGCTGAAAGGTTCGCGCGGAATGGCACTGGAACGTATCATCGCGGAATTGTCGGACACATTATAAACAGGGTCGATTTTGCATGTGCATACTAGAGTCTGTGCGCTAATTTTTCCGGATTTGTTGCTGCTATTCCGATTTCTGTGCTGTAAGACCGAAACCCGGGTTTTTAAGTCCGAATACAGCACCGTAAGTCCAATTTTGGCGCTGTAAATGCGGAACGGGGAAGCCGGTTCCGTTTGTAATCCCGAAAGTCCGTAATGAACCCGCGGGCACTTGCCCGCGCCGGTTTCATTGCAAGAAGAGCCGTGCCATGGTATACTGCTAACTATTGGATACATTTGAACGGGAACTCTTCGCGTTTTTGAGGAAGAGTTGTTTTTTTTGAAACGGTTCGGTTGAAGGGCGTGTTCCTCTCCGGTCGGACCGCCCGGCAGCAACCGGAACTTTTCGAGCGCACTGCCTTGCCGCGGAATGGCGGGCAACACTGAAAAACTCCGAAACGGCACGGCATGCCGGACTTCATTTGAAAATGGATCCAATGATCACATGAAGGATAAGGAGATTGACACATTTGACAAAGTTTTCTGATCTGAACATCAGTGACTCCACACAGCTTTCACTCGAACGCATGGGGTTTGAAGAGGCGACACCAATCCAGGAAGAGACGATTCCGCTTGCACAGGAAGGCAAGGACGTCATCGGCCAGGCACAGACGGGTACAGGTAAGACAACAGCATTCGGCGTACCGATCATCGAGAAGATCGACACGCAGAATCCGGATATCCAGGCTCTGATCATTGCACCGACCCGCGAACTCGCCATCCAGGTATCCGAAGAAATCTACCGCATCGGCTACGGCAAGCGTGCCCGCATCCTCTCCGTCTACGGCGGACAGGAAATCGGACGCCAGATCCGTGCACTGCGCAACCGTCCGCAGATCGTCGTCGGTACACCGGGACGGATCCTCGACCACATCAAACGCGGCACGATGAAACTTCACGGTGTGGAAACACTCGTCCTCGACGAAGCGGACGAAATGCTGAACATGGGCTTTATCGAGGACATCAACGCGATCCTCGAGAACGTCCCGAGCGAGCGCCAGACGCTCCTCTTCTCCGCAACGATGCCTGGTCCGATCCGCAAAATTGCGGACAATTACATGAAGTCGCCGGCAGAAGTGCGGATCAAGGCAAAGGAAATGACAGTCGAGAACATCGAGCAGTACTTCGTGAAGGCGCAGGAACGCGAGAAGTTCGACGCGCTTACCCGCCTGCTGAACGTACACCCGCCTGAACTCGCCATCATCTTCGGCCGCACGAAGCGCCGTGTGGATGAAGTGGCACAGGCACTCAACCTCCGCGGCTATCTTGCGGAAGGCATTCACGGTGACCTGACACAGGCGAAGCGCCTGTCGGTTCTCCGCCAGTTCAAAGAAGGCAAGATCGATATCCTCGTTGCCACTGACGTCGCAGCCCGCGGGCTTGACATCTCGGGCGTCTCGCACGTCTACAACTTCGATATCCCTCAGGATCCTGAAAGCTACGTCCACCGCATCGGCCGTACCGGCCGTGCAGGCAAGAGCGGCGTTGCCGTCACATTCGTCACACCGCGTGAGATGGGATACCTCCGCACGGTTGAAGAAACAACGAAGAAGCGCATGACCCCTCTTCGCCCGCCATCCGAGGACGAAGCACTGGCAGGCCAGCAGAAGCTTGCCGTCAGCCAGCTCAAGGAACTTGTTGAGAAAAACGAGCTTAATGACTATCGCATCCTTGCAGAAGAAATGCTGCAGGACAACGACGCCATTGACCTCATCGCAGCAGCGATCAAATCGCTCACCCGTGAACCGGATGATACGCCGGTTAAGATCACGGAAGAAAAACCACTTCCGTTCCGCGGTGGAAACCGCGGTGGCGGCCGCAGTGGCAGCGGCGGCTACAAAGGCCGCAGCGGCTCCGGCCGCAGTGGCGGGTACAACCGCGACAGCAGCCGCCGTCGCGACGGACGCCGCCCAGGCGGACGCCCGCGCAACCGATAAGATACGTACAGAACCCGGAAAGCCGACATGGCTTTCCGGGTTTTTTGTCATATATGCGAAAGTGACGATTCGTCTTCCGAAAGTGACGAATGGGGAGCGGAAAGTGACGAATCGCCATCCGAAAGTGACGAATCCGTCTTCGAAAGTGACGAACTGGACGTTGAAACTGACGAACCGCCTCTGCGCAATGCATTCTTCTTTTAATCTTCGAATATGAAACGTTTTCCCGCCGTTTCCGTATACAATAGAAAGAAGTCAAAGAAGGGGTGAACCGGATGAGAAGAGAACCGGCAAACCGCATTTCGGAAAAAGGGCTGACCGTCTGGAGGATCCATGGAATCTTCTATACGCTGATCGTTCTGGCTCCCGCAATTGCGGCAAGCGTACTTGCCTACATATTCGAAGGTCCGATCTGGATTTATATCGTATCTGCCGCGGCAGTCATTCTTGCGGCTTATCTGCTCATTTTCCTGTTTCCGAAGATTCGCTGGCAACGCTGGCGGTATGAAGTTCGGGAGACAGAGATCGAGCTGCAGCACGGCCTGTTCATCGTGAAGCGAACGCTCGTGCCGATGGTTCGGGTTCAGCACGTTGACACGAGCCAGGGCCCGATTCTCCGGAAATACGGCCTCTCGGGCATTACCGTGTCAACGGCTGCGACCAACCACGAGGTCCCGGCGCTCCAGATGGAGGAAGCCGACGAGCTAAGGAGCCGGATCTCCGTGCTCGCGAGGGTGGCGGAAGATGATGTCTGAGAAAAATAGGCTGCACTGGGTCACTGCTGTCATTGAACTACTGAAGACGCTGAAGGAAGCGATCATACCGCTGCTCGTCATCGTTGTGGCGAACGGAATCGGACGGGAACGTTCGGGGAATTTCTGGCTGGATAACCTAACCATCCTGATCTTTGGTGCATTTGTCGTGTTTACTGCGGTTGCCGGCTTCATCAAATGGAAACGGTTTGTCTACTGGTTCGAGGACGGCGAACTCCGCATCGAGCACGGGCTGTTTGTAAAGAAAAAGCGCTATATTCCGTTTGAACGGATCCAGAGTGTCGATTATACGGAAGGGATTTTCCACCGGCCGTTCGGGCTTGTGAAGGTGAAGATCGAGACTGCGGGCAACTCCTCCGTCCTGGAAGGGTCAGAAGCGGACCTGACGGCGGTGACCCGTGCGGAGGCAGACCGGGTGAGCTCGGTCATCTCTGAGGCAAAACGCCGCCGCCGTAACGGTATGCAGGAAGTGCAGGAGGATGGGACAGAAGCGGTCGCCGTAATTCCGGCAGAAGAGCCGGAGGATGAAGCGAAAACCCTTTTCCGGATGGGCCGGAAAGAGATCTTCCTCCTGGCGACGTTCTCCGGAAGGATCGGCATCATCTTCTCCGGGATTGCGATTTTCTTGTCGCAGTTCGCCGACATCCTGCCGTTTGACGTGATCTATGATGAAGTGGTCGCATTTATCCGGTTTGGCGTATTTATGGTTGCCGCGGTGGTCCTTGTCCTGATGCTCGTCGGCTGGGTGCTGTCCGTTGCCTGGACATACCTTGGTTTCTACGGTTTCACGGTGTCGTTTGACGGAGACGATCTGTTCATCTCGAGAGGACTCCTTGAGAAAAAACGGGTCACCGTGCCTCTGAAGCGCATCCAGGCGGTACGCGTAAGCGAAAACCCGTTCCAAAAGCTTTTCGGCTATGTGTCGGTCAAGGTGCACAGCGCAGGAGGCAGTGCCAAAGAAGGGGGCGCCGCCATCGGGCTGTTTCCGCTCGTCAGCAAGCACGAGGTAAACGGCATGCTGGCCGAGCTGTTCCCCGAGATCGAAACCTCTGTGGAACTGAACCCCATACCGGAACGGTCCCGGCCGTTTTACTACCGCCTGCACTTTTTCTGGGTGCTTCCGCTTGTTGCTGCGGCAGGTTATTTCCTGTTCCCGTATGGGCTGTTTGCGATGCTGATCATTCCGGTGATCATCCTTGCGGGGCTCTGGCAGCACCGTTCCGCCGGATGGGCGGTCACCGGCCGTCAGCTTACCGTCCGCTGGCGTGAATTCACCCTGCATACGGTCTATGTGTTCAGAAAGCGCGTCCAGTCGTTGCAGGAACGTCAGACAATCTTCCAAAAGCGGAGAAACGTCGCCACGGTCACCGCGGCCTTCAAGTCGGGTGCCATGCCGAGCGAAGCACCCATCCGCCACATCGATGAGGCGGATGCCGACAGTCTGATGGACTGGTATGATCCGCAAAAACGCTCAAAAGACTCCGTTGCACCAGAAGGAACTCCCGCTCCGCAGGGCGAATAAAACCCATACAGACAGGCCGCCCCTGATCCGGGCGGCCTTTTCTGACAGGAGGGGTCCGGTTGGAAGATCTGATATTCCGCCATATGCAGACGGTCCGAGAACTGACGCTCAAGTGCCTGGACGATACACCCGAGGAAATCACGGGGATTGTCCCGGCCGGATATCGCAACAACATCCACTGGAATTTTGGACATATCCTGTTCATTCAGGAACGGCTCGCCCTGGAAGTGGCGGGCGAGGAAATGGAGCTTCCTGAGAAATACAGGTCTTATTTTTCCGCGGGCACGAAGCCTTCGGACTGGGCCGGGGCACCACCGACGCTGGTCGAGATCCGGGAAGCGCTCGATACCCAGACGGACCGGCTGCAGAAACTGCGGGCCGGCCGGCTGGACGAGCCGCTTCCCGAACCGTTTACAAACAGGATGGGCCTCACGTTCCGCATGGCCGGCGAGACACTGCTGTTCTCGTTTTATCATGAAGCCCTCCATCTGGAGACCATCCGCCAGATGCGGAAACGGATCCGTGCCGATGAATGATAAAAAGCCCCGAACCGGATGCGGTTTCGGGGCTTTGCTATGGTCAGATGGTTTCCGGCTTCAGGCTGAATTGCTTGCCCGGATGGTGTTCGGGAAGGCGGTCGCCGTTGCCGAACAGATTGTCGCGGAGAGAAGTGCCTTCATATCCTTTTGGCACGCGGCCGCGCTCCTGGAGGATCGGGATGACCCACTCACCGAATTCCTTGAACGTTTTGTGCGCGAGGGCATATGCGATGTTAAAGCCGTCGACGCCGGTCTCATCGGCCCAGGACTCGAGCTCATCCGCAACCTGTTCCGGTGTGCCGACGACCGCGGTGCCCATACCTCCGACGCCGATCGACTTGATGATCTCGCGAATTGTCCAGTTGCGTTCCGGGTCAATTTTCGTGAAGGTCTCGAGCGTGGAGCGGATGGCGTCGTTCTCGACATAGTCAACACCGGCATCCAAATCGGCCCCCGACAGATCCACGCCGGTCCAGCCGCCGAACAGGGCCAGTGCGCCCTCGTCAGAGATGTAGGACTGATACTCTTCGAATTTTGCGCGTGCTTCTTCCTCGGTCCGTCCGATAACCGGCGTGATGAGTGTCAGAATCTTGATTTCATCTGGATTGCGTCCGGCGTCCGCTGCCGCTTCCCGCAGCCTCGTGACGGTCTGCCTGGCCGCGTTTTTCGTAGGTGCGCCGATAAAGGCGAGTTCGGTGTGCCTGCCGGCGAACGCACGGCCTTTTGAGGATGCGCCTGCCTGGAACAGCACCGGTGTCCGCTGCTTGGACGGCTCGGAAAGGTGTGCCCCCGGAACCTTGAAATACTTGCCTTCATGCCGGATGTCGTGCACCTTCGAAGGGTCCGTATAGACGCGGTTCACCTTATCGACTTTCACTGCGTCGTCCTCCCAGCTGCCTTCCCAGAGCTTGTAGCACACTTCCAGGTATTCTTCCGCGATATCGTAGCGCTCATCATGGGATACCTGTCCGTCCAGTCCCATATTCAGCGCAGCACTCTTCAGATAGGATGTGACGATGTTCCAGCCGACACGGCCATTCGTGAGGTGGTCTAGCGTCGAGAGGCGTCGGGCAAAAGTATAAGGATGTTCGTGGCTGACGGATGCGGTGACGCCGAAACCGAGATGGTTCGTGACAGCAGCCATGAGTGGGACGACAAGGGTCGGATCGTTGACCGGAGATTGGGCGCCCTGGCGAACTGCCGCATCGCGGGATTGTCCGTAGACATCGTACGTGCCGAGCACGTCGGCGAGGAACACGGCGTCATATCTCGATTCCTCCAGGATGCGTGCAAGCTCGATCCAGTAGCCGCTGTCCTTATACCGGTGGGACTGGTCATCCGGATGCGCCCACAGGCCAGGTGACTGGTGGCCCGGTGTGTTCATCTCAAAAGCGTTCAGGTAAATGCGTTTTTTCGGCATGGTCCTCATCCTTTCTTTCCTGCTCAGACATGGGTCTGGCTGTACTGCTTCCGGACAAGCTCCGCAAAGTAGGCGGTCTGCTTCTCGAGACGGTTGAGGCAATCTCCGTCAAGAACCGGGATGTCCAGGTTCTTGTCGATCACATCATCAGTCAGGTAAATCCCTTTGAGGGCATGCCCCTTCAGTGTAGAAAGAAGCGGCTTCAGCGCATATTCGAGGGCGAGCAGATGGGCCGGGCTGCCGCCGGTCATGAGCGGCAGGACGGGCGTCGATTCCAGCACATCCTGCGGCAGGAGATCGATAAAGGCTTTTAAAACGCCGGAATACGATGCCTTGTAAACGGGGGAGCCGACGATGACTCCCTTCGCGTTGCGGATCCTCGTTGCTGCGTCGGCCACGGACGGATGGCTGAAGTCGGCGGAAAAGAGGACTTCTGCAGGGATGTCGCGCACACTCAGGTGGGTAACGGTAAAATGTTTGTCTTCAAGCAGCCCGCCCAGGTAGCCGAGCACTCGCTCTGAACGGGAGGCAGCACTCGGGCTGCCTGAGATGATGACGATTTCGGTCATGTTAATCATCCTTTCTTTGACAGATCAGTTGATGAAACAGATAGTGAGGCAGATGTTTCAGCTGAAAAACTTCCGGAAAGGATGAGGAATTGAAAAAGGCCCTTCTCCCATTTAAAAGAATGAGAGAAGAGCCTGACCGAAGCGCATGCGCGCTCTGCTGTCGGACTGTTTTCTCATCTTCAGGACGGATCCGTCCTTCCGGAGTTAGCACCATACAAACCGCGGTTTGCTGGTTGCTGAGGTTTCGCAGGGCCAAGTCCCTCCACCTCTCTTGATAAGAAACAACATTATGAATTTTTCAGCTTGTGGAACAGTATAGCAGAGCAGAAGGCAAAGTCAACGGGAAGTTTCAGATTTTTCTGTGGAAGTGGCCGCTGTACCAACCGAGGCCGGGCTGAGCAGCCGGAAGGAGCGGAACCGCTCTTTTTCTCTCGGCAGTGCCGTATGGAGGATGAATTCATCAATGTGATGAGACTCATGGAGCCGGGCCAATTCCTCCCTAACAAATTCGGGTGTCCCTGCAATGATGTCGGCCTCCAGCTCCTCAACTTCATAAGGCACGCCGGCCTGCCTGCCGAATGAATGGGCCGATTCGGCGGACGTCACCGTGAACGAACGGCCATTTTTAAGATGGACTTTGATGATTTTATAGTCCCCTGCAAGTTCCTCGGCTTCTTCCTGCGTGGGAGCTGCAAGAACATGGACGGCAGCGATAAACGTTCCGCCAGGATGAAGTTCACGGTATGCGGCAGCCGCTTTTTCAAGAACACCGCGATTGTTGTTGATGAACAAAGCGAACACAAAGCCGATTCCGAGTCTGGCTGCAAGTTTTGCGCTATCCGGGCTGGCGCACAGCAAATGGACATCAGGCATTTCCGACGGGACCGGGGTTGCCCGGACGCCTGCAAGCGGATGATTCCCGGGCAGGTCATTCCGGATCAGCTGCATCAGATCGCTCAGTCTGCTCTCAAAGTCTGTGCCGTCATTGACTGTACCGTGTTGAAGGGCCTTCGTGGATAGAGGAAGGCCACCGGGCGCCTTTCCGACTCCGAGGTCGACCCTCCCCGGAGCAAGCGCGGACATCAGATGGAAGTTTTCTGCAACCTTATAGGGGCTGTAATGCTGGAGCATGACGCCGCCCGATCCGACCCGGATGGATTCGGTTAGCGCCAACAGATGGGAGATCAGCACTTCCGGCGACGAACCAGCGACATCCGGGGAGTCATGGTGCTCAGACACCCAGAAACGGCTGTATCCCCACTCGTCCGCATGTCGAGCAAGCCGTACCGTCTGCTGCAGGGCATGTTCTGCAGAAGCCTCCGGAAATACCGGACTCTGATCCAAAATTCCAAGTTGATAGCTCACGGAATCAATCACTCCCCATTAATCATGTTGAATATAAGTGTCTGGCATGAACAAACCAATCTAATTCTACCGGATAAGTAGGGAATAAGACAGGAGGATTTCAGCCGGAAGGCCCTGAGGGCAAGAAAAAACCCCGCAATGCGGGGCAAAGGCACTTCAGCGGCGCTTCTTGCGCCAGCTTGTGATATTCTTCGGGTGGAAGTAGCTGAGGCCGACGAGGAAGCCGACGGCCAGGCCCGTCAGGTGGGCAGTGATATTAATGTTCGGAGTCAAGAACGTCATAATGACGCTGATGACGATGATCGGAAGGATGATCTGGCGGATCTGGGGGAACGCGCCTTTCGTCTGGTAAAGGAATGCACCGAACGCGCCGAAGATTCCATAAATGGCGCCGCTTGCGCCGACATAGGCGTAGGAGCCGTCATGCAGGAAATAGGAGGCCACGTTGCCGAACAGGCCTGCCAGGAAAAACAGGTTCAGGAACCGTACCTTGCCGGCGAGCCGTTCAAGCTCAGGACCGAACAGGAACAGGGCGAACATGTTGAAAAGGACATGCATGAGACCCGCGTGCAGGAACATCGGTGTGATAAAGCGCCACCAGTCGCCGGCCGCA
The DNA here is from genome assembly GCF_001619585.1 of Bhargavaea cecembensis. Classification (GTDB taxonomy): domain Bacteria; phylum Bacillota; class Bacilli; order Bacillales_A; family Planococcaceae; genus Bhargavaea; species Bhargavaea cecembensis_A. The sequence goes on along the minus strand of NZ_LQNT01000011.1, from coordinate 13,189 downwards.
ATCAGCCGGTTGATGCCCATGCCGTAAAACATGATCAGGTCGCCGATGCCGGGAAGGATGGTCAGGATGTAGATGATCACGTTGATCGCGATCAGCGCCGAGACGACCGGGTAGAACCGGATGTACTCGGAGAAGCTTTCTATTCTGATAAACATGGTTTCACCTCAATTTACATAAGAACAGTATACCGCGTTTGGCGCGGTCCAGAAAGCGGGGAGAACAGATGATCACCGGAATCGGGCTCGATATCGTGGAAATGGACAGAATCAGGCAGGCAGACGCCCGGAACAGCCGTTTCCGCAGGAGGATCCTGGGCAGGGAAGAATTGGAGAGGTATGAACAACTTGGCGGCACCAGGCGGACCGAGTATCTCGCCGGGCGATTTGCTGCCAAGGAGGCGTTTGCGAAAGCGCTTGGGACCGGTATCGGTTCGTCATGCGCATTCGGTGACATCAGTGTGTTGCCGGACGGTACAGGCAGGCCGGTGCTTTACTTCAGGGGCGAGCCTGCTCCGGGATTCGTGTCGATTACCCATACGCATGAGTATGCAGCCGCCCAGGTTGTTCTCACCGGATTCCCGGCAGCCCTGTCCGAATAAACCCGGCCCCTCTCTCATAGGATGTTCCACAGGAGCGAAATGAGAAAGGGTGAAGGAATTGCGGAGCCGGATATTCGCAGGAATGCTCATCGTGCTCGCTTTAATGCTTGCAGCATGCGGGTCACAGTCGAAGGAAGACGTTATGAAAAAGCTGAGCGGTAAATGGACGGATGCAAAAGGCTATGAACTCACTGCCGTCATGGAGATCAAGACCGGCGATGAGCCAAGGCTGTACGACGTGGAAGTGTGGCATACGAAGCCGGACTACTACCGGGTCAATGTGGCCCAGCAGGGCTCCAAGGAGTCCCAGATGATTCTCCGCAACAAGGATGGAGTATTTGTCGTGACGCCGTCGATCGGAAAGACGTACAAGTTCCAGAGCGACTGGCCGGAGAAAAACAGCCAGGCTTACCTGATCGGTGCGCTTGCAGAAGACATCCGGGCGGACAAGGATGCGGTGATGAAGGAAGAAGACAAGGAGTACGTCTTCGAGACAGTCACCCGGAATAACCACCGGAAAATGCTCCCTTATCAGCGGATTCACATCGACAAGAAATCGCTCCTCCCTGTGAAGGTGTCGGTGCTGAACGAAAACAAAGAAGAACAGATGAAAATCACATTTGAGAAAATTTCTCTCGGCACGGAGCGCGGTGCCGGCGATTATGCGGTAGAAAAGCATTCGAAGGCAACGGAGGGCGCGGAAGGATCCGCGGATGACGCCGTAACTTCGGAAGAAGAGGCTGAAGGCGAAGACCAGGAAGGCACCAATGAAGAGCAGGAAGGCACCACGGAAGAGCAGGACGATGCATCGGATGAGGAAGGCAAGGAAGAAGGAGATGAAGAAGCGGGTGCCGAATTGGATGGTGAGGAATTCCGCACATCCTATCCGCTGCTGAAATGGGAGGGCGTCGACCTGCTTGAGGAAGAAGTTGTCGGCAACGGCCAAGAAAAGCGGGTTTACCTGACTTATGGCGGTGAAAAAGAGTTTGTCATCGTCCAGCAGCAGGCAAAGTCTCCTCAGGAAGCGCTCGTTCCGGTATTCGCGGAAGGGGATCCGGCACACCTCGGCTTCACAATCGGTGCAATCACAGACAACTCGGTCAGCTGGGAGCAGGGCGGCGTGTCCTACTTCCTCGCCTCGAACGGCCTGTCCCGAGAGGAAATGGTGGAAGTCGCAACATCGATGATCGAAGCGGAACAGAAGTAACCTTGGTGTATTGACGGTATTCTCCCTCCGGGCGGATAATGAAAAAGATAAAGACATCCGGCAACTCGGAAGGGAGAACGGGGAAATGGAACAGATGAATTGGGGACGGCCTACAGTGTTGGCCGTTGATCTGGAGGCGATCCGGGAAAATGTCCGGAACACGGCGCGCATCGCCGGTCCGGACACCGGCGTGATCGCCGTCGTCAAGGCGGATGGCTACGGCCACGGCGCCGTCCGGATTGCAGAGGCGGCGCTTGAAGCGGGGGCATTGATGCTCGCGGTCGCCACTCCGGAAGAAGCGGTGGAACTCAGGGAGGCGGGCCTGGAAGCAGACATTCTGCTACTGGGCGCCTCCCCTGTTCCGTTCGCGCGTGTCGCAGCGGAAAAGGACATCATCATCACTGCGGACTCGCCGGCCTGGATGGAGGAGGTGGCCGCCGATGCGCCTGATTTCAGACGTCCGCTCCGGGTCCATCTGAAGGTCGACACAGGGATGGGCCGGCTCGGCGTCCGAAGCGGTGAAGACCTGCTCCGGATGCACAAGACCGCCAGGGCCGGAAAAATCCTGGTTGACGGGATCTTCACCCATTTTGCGACAGCAGACGAGCCGGACAATGAAGTGTGGAGAAAGCAGGCATCAGGATTCCGGGAAGCCGTGTCAATGCTTCCGGAGCGGCCGCGGCTCGTGCACGCTTCAAACAGCGCGGCCGCCTTCATGCATCCTGAGTGCAAGTTCGATGCGGTGCGCCTCGGCATCTCGATGTACGGCATTGCCCCGTCCGGCTTTGTCGGGGATCGGCTGCCATTCCCTCTCAGCCCGGCGCTGACGCTTTCGACTGAACTCGTCCATGTGAAGAGGATCAGCCGGGGTGACACCGTCAGCTACGGGGCGACTTACCGGGCGTCGGGCGATGAGTGGATCGGGACGCTCCCGATCGGCTACGCGGACGGACTTCTCAGGGGCCTGGGCGGTCAGGACGTACTGATCGGCGGACGCCGCTGTCCGGTGGTCGGCCGCATCTGCATGGACCAGTGCATGGTCCGGCTGCCGCGTGAAATGGCACCCGGAGAACCCGTTGTACTGCTCGGAAGCCAGGGCGGGGAGGAGATCCGGCCGGATGAATGGGCGGAACGGCTCGGGACCATTCCATACGAGGTCGTCGTCACCCTGTCGAAGCGGATTCCGAGAGTTTATTTGAACGAACTCGGGGAATACTAACCGCAACACGGCCCGACAATATCCGACAGATGCAGCCCCGGACGGCAGGGATTTTGTCGCATTCTTTCCGAACGTGTCTTTTCAACAGGTCTATCCGATGGTATGATGGGATAGAAATTTGTTGAATGGCTGCGTCGGAGGTGTTTGCTGTGGCAGAGAAAGAGACAAAAGAAGTCGTAGTGAAGATCCCGAAGAGGATGCTTCAGTGTGATGGGGATTCCGTTGCCTACGACCAGGCGGAACAGGATGGGTACGTCTATCTGACGACGACCCGGAAGACACGGAAAGAACAACCAAATCTTATACGGGAAGCCATCGTCAAAGGCTACGTGGAGATGTCGCAGATCAATCTTTCGATCGCTTCCGAATGTTTGTACGCGGAATACGAAGCGGAGCACGCGTGGCGCAACTCGTAATCGGAGGATGAGATTTTGGCCATAAAACGCGGGGACATTTTCTTTGCAGATCTGTCGCCGGTGAAAGGTTCTGAACAGGGCGGGAAACGACCCGTCCTGGTTATTCAGAACGATATCGGCAATCGGTTCAGCCCCACTGTGATCGTCGCAGCCATCACGGCCCAGATACAGAAAGCCAAACTGCCCACCCATGTGGAAATCGATGCAGCACGGTACGGATTGGACAAAAACTCCGTCGTCTTGCTTGAGCAAGTCCGGACAATTGACAAATCCCGCCTTTCTGACAAGATTACGCATTTGGATGAAGAAATGATGCGGCAGGTGGAAGAGGCACTTGAAATCAGCCTCGGACTGGTGAAATTTTAAGCATACATATCTAAAAACGCCGACCGGCATTGCCGGCCGGTTTTTTTGTGTAATATTATTGCGAAAACAGGACTTCCGCATCCCTTCATTTGGAATGCGATGGTTTGATGCTTTTGTGGGATAATTATGCTGGATAGTTGATTCAAGCCGTTCCGGCAAAGGACAAATGGCGTGATTCTCCGATCTGCCCATATTTCTTAATTTTATATGGATCTTCATCTCCGGCAAAATGAGTGTGTTCCGGCTATATTTTCGTTACAATGAAGAGAACAGTCCGTAAAAGGGGGCCACCAGAGCCATGTATAGAAAAGTTCCTCAGTTTGTCGAGACTCACCTTGAAGAGATTATCGACAGTTGGAAAACGCGCATGAAAGATGAGCATGGTGAAAAATTCTTTCATATCATGCCGGAAGAGGTCATCGAGCGGACAAGCCGGGACTTTGCAGACCTCATCGTGTCGAGCCTGACCGAGGACTCGAACCAATATGATGAAAAGCTTCATAACTTTTCCGAACGTATCGTCCGGCTCGGCTGGTCGATTTCGCTCGTCATGAAGGCGATTGAGAACTTCTCGGATACGCTCTATGATCTTCTTCGGAAGGCCGAAATCCTGGATGACAGCAATGTGGCCGAGTACTTCGATATCCTGAACAACTGGATCAAGCCGCTCCGGCAGGAAGTCGTCGAAATGTATTCCCACACCTGGGAACGTACGGTCAATCTTCAGAAAATCGCCTTGCAGGAACTGTCGGCTTCCCTGATTCCGGTGTTCGACAAGATTTCCGTCATGCCGCTCGTCGGTACGATTGATACGGAACGGGCCAAGCTCATTATGGAAAACCTTCTGGAGGGGGTCGTCCGCCAACGTGCGGAAGTGGTGCTGCTCGACATCACCAGTGTTCCCGTAGTAGATACGATGGTCGCCCACCACATCATCCAGGCAGCCGATGCGGTCCGACTCGTCGGGGCACGCTGCATGCTGGTCGGCATCCGTCCGGAAATCGCCCAGACGATTGTGGCGCTTGGAATCAGCCTTGAAGACTTTACGACGACCAGTACACTTCAGCGGGGCATGCAGGAAGCTCTGGCACTTACAAATCGAAAAATCGTGGAGGTGGATGAACAGTGAATATGCGTATCCCGATCCTCAAGCTCAACGAGATCCTGATCGTCTCGCTCCAATGGGAACTGGACGACCAGACTGCAATCCAATTCCAGGAAGATCTTCTGAAAAAGCTGCATGACACATCGGCCAAGGGTGTCGTCATTGACCTGACGCCGATTGACTTCATCGATTCCTTTATCGCAAAGGTACTCGGCGACGTGATCAGCATGTCCGGCCTCATGGGTGCCAAAGTTGTCATCACCGGCATCCAGCCGGCCGTCGCCATTACGCTTATCGAACTCGGAATCCGTCTTGAGAATGTCATGACGGCCCTTGATCTCGAAAACGGAATGGACAAACTGCAACAAGAATTGGAGGCTTGACGATGGCGTACCGGTCTTCAGTTGACATCCATACGGAATGGGACATTGTTGCTGCGCGGCAGCTGGGCCGGAACGAAGCAAAGAAAGTCGGCTTCGGCACCGTTGACCAGGCCCGTATTACGACAGCAATCAGTGAACTCGCAAGAAATATATATTTATATGCAGGAGCCGGAAAGATCGAGATCGAACGTCTGAACGAAGACGGTCTGTTCGGAATTGCCATCATTGCTTCCGACGAAGGCCCGGGCATCCCCGATGTAAGAAAAGTGATGGAAGACGGATATTCGACTTCCGGGGGACTCGGTGCCGGTATGCCGGGAGTCAAACGTCTGATGGACGATTTTCGGATTGATACCGAACGCGGCAAAGGCACAAAGATCACCGCAATCAAATGGCTCCGCTGACAGGGGGATGAATTTATATGCCTCAGCAGACGGAAAAAGAATATAAAGAGATTTTGAGGCAGTACCTGGAGAACCAATCAGAACAGAACTTATATATGGGAGAGGCATTCAGCCGCAAGCTGATCGAGCAGGACATTTCGCCTGAGGAGGTCATCAGCATACATAAATCCGCCCTCAAGGATGTGTTGCCGGGCCTTCCATCGAAAGTCTGGCATTCTTTCGATTTCCTCATCGAAATGATGATCCGCTACGGCCTCGCGCTGAAAGAACATCAGTCTCTCGTCAAGCGTCAGGAAGAAATGCAACTGGAGATGGAAGTGGCTTCGAAGGTCCAGGAGACGCTTCTCAAAACGAAGATCCCGGTCGTCGAAGGCATGGATCTCGGCTATGTGACCGTACCGTCCCGTACGATGAGCGGGGATTATATCTACTTTGTAGGAAACGATATGGATGAGGCGGGCGTGGCCGTCGCCGATGTTATGGGCAAGGGCATTCCGGCCGCTCTCTGCATGTCGATGGTCAAATTCGGCATGGACAGTGCCAGCCACTCGTCCGACGGGCCATCCGGCGTTCTTTCGGTCATCAACCGGATCGTCGAAAAAAGCGTCAACGACTCGATGTTCGTGACCATGATGTACGGCCGCTATGACGCTAAGAGCTCCACGTTCTCCTATGCATCTGCCGGGCATGAGCCGGCACTCCATTACCGGGCGTCGGAAAACCGTTTTGTGGAGCTTGATGCCAAAGGGCTTCTTCTCGGTGTATCGCCGGAAGCCCGATATGAGGAGGGAAGTGTGGTCCTGGACCGTGATGATTTCATCGCCATCATGACCGACGGGGTGACCGAAGCACGGACACCCGAGGGCTTTGTCGAAAAGGACACCATCCTCGAGATCATCAGCAGTGTGAAGGACCGTCCCGCTCAGGAAATGGCGGAACACGTTTTCGCGGAATTGGACCGTATGCAGGGGTTCCAGCTCCAGGACGATTTCTCCCTCGTAATCTTGAAAAAAGAATAATGGATGTTTGAATTTCATCAGAAGGGGTAAAGCCTTCATGTTGTCTTCAAACGGAATTATGGATTTAGGATTATAGATTGAGAAATTAAAGAAGAGGTGTGGAAATGAATCTACAAGTTGATTTGTGTGAGGAAAACAGTGTGCAGCATTTTAAAGTCGTCGGTGAAATCGATGCATTTACGGCTCCGGTCCTTCGCGAGAAGCTGGCTGAGCATCCCGTTCAAGAAGGCATGAAGGCCGAGATTGATTTGTCGGATGTAGAATATATGGACAGCACGGGGCTCGGCGTCTTCGTCGGTTACTTCAAACAGGTGAAGGAAAACGGCGGCCACGTAAAAATCACCGGGCTTTCGCCGCGGCTCAAGCGGCTGTTCGATATCACAGGACTTGTCGAGGTCATGGATATTGAAGGACAACAAGAAGGTAAAGGTGGGTTCAATGATGCAACCGTATGACTACGTGGAGATCCGTGTGCCGGCCAAGGCCCAATATGTGGGCGTGGCGCGGCTCACGATCTCCGGCCTCGCAAGCCGGCTCGGCTTCACGTATGACGACATCGAGGACATGAAAATCGCATCGAGCGAGGCCATCACGAATGCGGTGCAGCACGCATACAAGGACGGCGAGGAAGGTGAAGTCGTCGTCGGCTGCGCACTGTATGAAGACCGGATGGAGATCATGGTGGCCGACCATGGTCAGAGCTTCGACTTCGAGGAAACGAAAAAGAGCGTGGGACCTTATCATGATCATGAAGAGGGCATGTTCCTCCGGGAAGGGGGTCTCGGCCTCTACCTGATCGAAACGCTGATGGACGAGATTAAAATCCACCATGATGAAGGGGTCACCGTCTTTATGACCAAATATCTCGGCGGAGAGCAGGTGGAAAAGGATGTCGAAACAGTCTCCTCCTGATTCCAATGCAAAAGAACAGGTGCTGGACTGGATCAGGGCATACCAGGAAAGTGGAGATGAGGCAGCACAGACAAATCTCGTTCTCCACTATGAGCGGCTTGTCCAGTCGATCGCCCGCAAATACTCCAACGGGAAATCGTACCACGAAGATATCGTACAGGTTGGAATGCTCGGTCTTCTTGGCGCCATCCGCCGCTACGATCCGGACTACGGCCGCAGTTTTGAGGCATTCGCCGTACCGACGATCATCGGCGAGATCAAGCGGTTCCTCCGTGACAAGACGTGGGCAGTCCATGTGCCGCGCAGGATCAAGGAACTCGGCCCGAAAATCAAGTCTGCTGCGGAGACGCTGACAAATGAGCTTCAGCGATCGCCGAAAGTGCAGGAGATTGCGGATTATCTCGAGGTGGAAGAAGACGATGTGCTTGAAGCGATGGAAATGGGGAGGAGCTATCAGGCCCTGTCCATGGATCATTCGCTTGAGGCGGATTCCGACGGCAGTACCGTCACTCTGTTCGATATTATCGGGGATACGGATGACGGCTACGAAATGACGGACCAGCGTCTGATCGTGGCTGAAGCGCTCAATGTCCTTTCCGAGCGCGAAAAGCAGATCATCCAGTTTACATATATCGAACAGATGAGCCAGAAGGAGGCGGGGGAACGCCTCGGCATTTCTCAGATGCACGTATCCAGGCTTCAGCGGAAGGCAATCAAAAAACTGCAGGAAGCCATTGCGGCGGCAGGTGGTGGGTCGTCTTGAAGATTCTGAAGGACGACCGCGTGGAAGCGTACATCTACCAGGAAGCTAAGCCGGGAAATCACGAATCGGGCGATGTGTACTATACCTTCACCAATGACGACTATTTCCTGTGCGCGATCGCGGACGGACTCGGAAACGGGCCGATTGCGAGGGAATCGGCTGAAATCGTTCCGGAGATCCTGGAGCGCCACCACGATGAATCTATCGACCAGCTCCTCAGCCGGTGCAACATGCATATGCATCAGAAGCGGGGAGCGGCCGTCGCGATCATTAAGGCGTATTTCAAGACGTCCACGATTGAATACAGCTGTGTCGGCAACGTGCGGTTTTATCTGTACCGGCGTTCGGATGACAAGATGATCTATCCGCTGCCGGTGATGGGCTATTTGTCCGGACGCCCGCAGAAACTCCGCACACAGGGCTATGGGTACGGCCCGGGAGACCTTTTCCTTCTGCACTCAGACGGCGTCGATATCCGAAGCCCGAAGGCATTCATGCAAAACAGTGCAGGCCCGTATGAACTTTATGAGAAAGTGTTTGAAACCCTCAAGCACGGCGATGATGCGACGTATATCGCAGGATGCCTGCTCCGCTGAACCTGCGGAGCAGGTTTTTTGTTTTGAAATTAAGTCGGCTGGGGCCGGCAATTGCTTTTCTTCACATTCAGAGCCGTATTCTTCACATTCGGAACGGCTTGCTTCACATTCGGGTCCAAACGGGATTGAAACGGTGCGATTCTCTCAAGTGAATACCGGCATGGGGCAATCTGCGGTATGCAGAGCCGTTTATGATAAAGTGGACGGGTAGAGCATTGGAACGAAAGGGTGAGAGTGATGCAGGAAAGAGAATTGATCCAGAACACGGCGGCGCGTGCAGGTGTGCGGCCGGCACAGGCCCAGGCGGTGATCGGTCTGCTCGGTGAGGGCAAGACCGTACCGTTTATCGCCCGCTACCGGAAAGAAGCGACGGGCGAACTCGATGAAGTGCAGATCAAGGCGGTCGAAGACGCCCACCGATATCTCGCCCAGCTGGAGGAGCGGAAAGAGGAAGTCATCCGCATCATTTCGGAACAGGGGAAACTGGACGGCGATCTGGAAAAAGCGATCCGCGGTGCTGATGTGCTGCAGCGGGTGGAGGACTTGTACCGCCCTTATCAGAAAAAGCGGAAGACCCGGGCGACTGCGGCAAAAGAACGCGGGCTCGAGCCGCTTGCCGACCTGCTACTCTCTGACACGAAGGAGCGTCCCGCTGACCTGGCCAGCCAATTTATCAATGCGGATAAAGAGGTGCCTGATGCAGAGGCGGCACTTGCCGGTGCACGGGACATCATTGCGGAGCGAATCTCGGATGATGCATCGGTCCGCGACAGGATCCGTGGCGCGATCCGGCGTGATGGACTGATCGTTACAAACCGGAAAAAAGATGCCGAAGATCCGAAAGGCGTCTTTGAGATGTACTATGAATATGAAGAGCCGATCAGGCAGATCAAGCCTCACCGTGTCCTTGCGGTGAACCGCGGCGAAAAGACGGGCGTACTGAAGGTGTCTGTTGCAGCTCCGGAAGAGCGTCTCGTCGAAGATATCCGCCGCTCTTACGTGCGCCGCCCGGGCTCCCCTGCGGCAGCCGAAGCGGCAGAGGCGGCGGCCGACGCTTTCAAGCGTCTTCTCCTTCCGTCCATCGAAAGGGAGATCCGTGGTGAACTGACCGAGAAGGCGGAAGAACAGGCCATCATGATCTTTTCAGAGAACCTGAAGCGACTCCTGCTGCAGCCCCCGATGAGAGGCAAGACCGTCCTCGGCGTGGACCCTGCGTACCGGACCGGCTGCAAGCTGGCTGTCGTGAGCGATACCGGCCGTCTGCTTGAGCTTGGCGTCATCTATCCTCATACGTCGTCGGATACGGAAGGCGCGAAAAATAAAGTGCTCACACTTCTCCGTCAGTACCCGGTATCGATCATTGCAATCGGCAATGGAACAGCATCCCGCGAAACCGAGCAGTTTATCGCAGACTGCCTGAAGGAGGCGGACGGCGGAGCGTCGTATGTGATTGTGAATGAAGCGGGGGCAAGTGTCTATTCCGCGTCGGACGAAGCGCGCCGCGAATTTCCGGATCTTCAGGTCGAGCAGAGAAGCGCCGTGTCAATTGCGCGCCGCCTGCAGGACCCTTTATCGGAACTGGTGAAGATCGAGCCGAAATCGGTCGGGGTCGGCCAGTATCAGCATGACGTCTCCCAGAAGAATCTCGGGGAGCAGCTGGACTTTGTCGTCGAGACTGCGGTAAACCGGGTGGGCGTCGATGTGAACACGGCATCCGCGTCACTCCTGCAGCACGTATCCGGCCTGTCCCGCACGGTTGCGGACAATATCGTGGCGGCCCGTGACGAGCTCGGACGGTTCAGCTCCCGGACACAATTGAAAAAAGTGCCCCGCCTCGGTGCCAAGACATATGAGCAGGCGATCGGCTTCCTGCGCGTCCCGGGAGCGAAAAACCCTTTGGATGCAACAGGTGTTCACCCGGAAAGCTACGGTCTTGCGGAAGAGATCCTGCAGGCGGCAGGATTGGATAAGAAGGAAATCGGAACGGAGCATGCTGCGGAAGCACTGGCCAAACTGAATGCAGAGGAAGTGGCTGCAGCTTCCGGAGCGGGGGAAGTGACCGTCCGGGACATCATTGAGACGCTGAGCCGCCCGAACCGCGACCCGCGGGATGAATTCCCGCAGCCTCTCCTAAGGAAGGAAGTGCTGACGCTCAAGGACCTGAAGCGCGGCATGGAGATGGAAGGGACAGTGCGCAACGTCGTGGACTTTGGTGCATTTATCGATATTGGGGTCGGAGAGGATGGCCTGCTCCATGTAACGAAAATGAGCACCGGCCGTGTCCGCCATCCGCTGGATATGATGGCGCCCGGGGACGTCGTCGCGGTCATCATTGATGACGTTGACCGGGAAAAAGGACGGATTTCCCTCACCATGCTCAGCCCCGCGGAGGAAGAAGAAAAGAAGAAGCGGGCAGAAGAGCGGAAACGCCAGCCGAAGGAAAGAAAACGCAATGTAAAAAAACTCACCGAACTTGAGCCGGGTACTCAAGTGAAGGGACACGTGCGCCGGCTGCAGCCATATGGTGCATTTGTTGACGTGGGGGCAGAGAAAGACGGACTCGTCCATATTTCCAAAATGGCTCCTGTACGCGTAAATGACCCGGGAGAAATTGTGCAGCCGGGGGACACCGTGGCAGTATGGATTGAATCGGTCGACCCGGCCGCCTCGAAGATCTCGCTGACGATGATCGATCCTGCAGAAAAGAAGGGGAGCGGAAGCCGCCGTGGATGAACGGGAACTCCAGCTTCTGACCGAATCGATTTCACAGGAATCGTTCGGGCGCCCGTTCCGCCACAGGGTATACTTTAACCCGAGGCTCCGGACCACGGGCGGCAGGTACCGGCTCCACGACCATGACATCGAAATCAATCCGGAAGCCTACAGGAAGTACGGCCTGGATGAGCTGACCGGCATCATCAAACATGAGCTGTGCCATTATCACCTTCATATAGAAGGGAAGGGATACCGTCACCGGGACAGGGACTTCCGGGAACTGCTAAGGCAGACCAGAGCGCCGAGACACTGTTCGGTCATCAGGGAACCGGCCAGGAGGAAAGCGAGGCACCAGTACCGCTGTACGGATTGCGGCCAGACGTATATGAGGAAAATCCGGATGGACACGAGCCGCTACCGTTGCGGAAAATGTCGGGGACGCATTCAAAAAGTCGAAGAGAGTTGAAGGAATAGCCCTTGCAGGACAGCGGAAAACCGTTGTCTGGTAAGGGTTTTGATATTTTTATAAAAAACTTGGCGAAAAGTGTTGACGTTTTTTCGTATGCCCCCTATAATAGGACAAGTCGACAAGAGATCACACGAAAGCCTGAGCGGCTGAGCGGTCTTGAGACACTGAATATGGCCCCTTGGTCAAGCGGTTAAGACACCGCCCTTTCACGGCGGTAACACGGGTTCGAATCCCGTAGGGGTCATCATAAAGGGAACGGACGGCAGGCTTGCCGGACCGTCCGGAAATTCCCTTTCATACATAGGTGGTCCCGTGGTGTAGCGGTTAACATGCCTGCCTGTCACGCAGGAGATCGCGGGTTCGATTCCCGTCGGGACCGCCATTTATTCTGAAGCCAATGGCTGAAGGATGATATGCGAGCCATTAGCTCAGTTGGTAGAGCATCTGACTTTTAATCAGAGGGTCGCAGGTTCGAGCCCTGCATGGCTCACCACCCTTTAAAAAACGGTTTAAAAAAGTTGAAAAAAGTTGTTGACTTTCCAAGCTCAAGGTTATATAATAAATCTTGTCGCTGGAACGAAAGCGAACAAAACAGCTTCTTAAAAACCGAATCACATTTACACATGCGGTAGTGGCGGAATGGCAGACGCGCTAGGTTGAGGGCCTAGTGGGAGTTAAATCCCGTGGAGGTTCAAGTCCTCTCTACCGCACCATTTATTTTAATAAGATGTGCGCCCGTAGCTCAATTGGATAGAGCGTCTGACTACGGATCAGAAGGTTGTGGATTCGACTTCTGCCGGGCGCGCCACTTTGCGGGTGTAGTTTAGTGGTAAAACCTCAGCCTTCCAAGCTGATGATGAGGGTTCGATTCCCTTCACCCGCTCCATTTTTATTTCTAATGAACCTTGAAAACTGAACAGCAAAACGCTGATGAAATGAGTTCCCAGAACCCGACCCCGTCGGGAGAACGGAACAAATGATATCGGATATATCGCAAGATATGCCAGCTTTAAAGTA
>NZ_LQNT01000010.1 GCF_001619585.1 Bhargavaea cecembensis | reverse complement strand
GTTTTGCTGTTCAGTTTTCAAGGTTCATGTTTGCCGCTCCGAAAGCGACTTCTCTATGATAACACCGGTGAACTTCGATGTCAACACTCTTTTTCAAGAAGTTTGACGCCGTATCTCTCCCGGCGGCCGCTCTCAAGCGACGTTTACTATCATACTCAGTTTCCGTCATTCCGTCAAGCGGTTCTGCAAAAAAAAATACCGGTGTACCCCAATCACTCCTCAGTGATCGGGGCAACCCGGTAATTCCTGTGCTCAATCCTGCCGTCTTTGGCCTGGTTTCTGACGACCTCTATGAGTCCTCTGTCGATCAGGTACTCTACGAATACTTCCAGGTTAACGGAATAATTCCGGAGCTCTTCATGTTCGTGAAGCTCCTGTATCGTCCAGTCCTCATTCTCGGACATGGCAGAGAGAATGTGACGCGCACCATCTGTGACCTTGGAATTGATGAAGAACTCACCTGCCAGGAACAAAAGCTCCAACCGCTTTTCAAGCGTCTCGTCGCTCAAGACCAGTTCTTCGTACAACTTATAGATGGCAGGGTCGATCTTTTTGACCTGTGACCAGACCGTAACTTCAGGAAGCAGGCCGTTTTCAAGCACCGCCAGCCGGGCAAGACCATGAAGGGAACGGACGACATGATTATAGGCGTCCAGGTAATTATGCTGTTCGTAGAACATGCGGCCCTCCATATAGTGGCGGATCAGTCGGGCAAATTCGAGTCCGGTCTTGATCTGCCTTCCGTAAAACGGGAAATCTTTAAGTTCCGTCTTTAGGTTCTCAATGTATTCGTTCCGGTCGAAGAGGATGCGCCCGAAAAAGAGCCAGTCCACGATTTTGCGGTTTGTGCCGAGCAGGAGCCACTTTTTCAGCTGCCGCTCCGCGACAACATGCATGGCTGCCTTTTCCTGGCCGTCCGTGTAATGCTTCGTGAATACCGGCCGCTCCGCATCCTGTACCAGGATGAGAAGAATGGCATCGAACGTATCGGTGACGGGATCCAACTTTCCCCGCTTCTCGACCAGAATGACACCTAGCGTGTTCGGGTCACCCGCACGTTCCTGATAAATCGGCCGCAGTAGATGCTCCATGGGGATTCCTCCTTTTATCTCCTGTGCAAATTCGACAGACATCCGCTGATTCCTTCCCGCCTCTGAAAAAAGGGAGTCCAAATCCGATTCCCCTTCTTAAAATCGTCAATCTTGTTGGAGCCGGACAGGAAACGGGGCCGGAGAATTGTGGTATAGTAGACGGGAAATGAGGAGGAAAGTCGATACATGAAACCATATAAGAATAAAATCAACCGGATCCGTTCCTTTGCCCTGGCATTGATCTTTATCGGATTTGTTGTAATGTACTTCGGAATCTTCTTTAAGCAATATCCGCTTGTCATGGTTATCTTCATGGTCCTCGGGCTTCTCTGCATCATTGCGAGTACCGTCGTTTATTTCTGGATTGGGATGCTGTCGACCAAGGCCGTCCAGGTCGAGTGTCCAAACTGCGGGAAAGCAACGAAAATGCTCGGAAGGGTCGATATGTGCGGCCATTGCCGGGAACCGCTCACACTCGACCCTGAACTGGAAGGGAAAGAGTTCGACGAATCCTACAACCGCAAAAAGCCAGCACAACCGGAAGAATGATCTGACATGCCGCCCATATGAACGGGCGGCTTTTTTTATGGAATAAAAAAACTCACGGGGCGAAGAGCTCCGTGAGTCCGGTCCTTTACTGGACCACTGGATTGGTTTTGTTTTCTGCACAGTCAGGGCACTTGCCGTAGACTTCCATCCTGTGGGAGTCGACCTGGAACCCCGTTATGTGGGAAGCCAGATGCTCGACCTCGTCCAAACCCGGATAGTGGAAGTCGACGATTTTTCCGCAGTCATTGCAGATGATGTGGTAATGCTCATGAGTCACAAAATCAAATCGGCTCGAGGAATCTCCATAAGGAAGTTCCTTTACCAGGCCGGCCTCGCGAAAGACGCGAAGGTTGTTATAGACGGTTGCGACACTCATATTCGGGAACTTATCCTCCAGCGCACGATAGATTTCATCGGCGGTGGGATGGGACATGGAAGTTACGAGAAATTCAAGAATCGCATGCCGTTGGGGCGTGATCCTCACGCCGCTCGTCTTCAACGTATCCAGGGCTTCCTGCAGCACAGTTTCAGACATGGACATGCCCACCTCTTTCCATAGAGATTCCTTTGTAATAATTGTTATAAACAGTTTATAGGAAAGAAGGCACTCCTGTCAATGAAACTCCCTTGCCGCTTTATTCCGCGTGAAGTACATCCTCCGGGCGGCCGAGCTTCGTGTTGACATAGCGTGCGGCCACAAAGAGAAAGTCCGAAAGGCGGTTCAGGTAAGCGAGAACGTCGGGATTGACGTGATCACCGACCAGAATGGCAGCCCGCTCCGCCCTGCGGACCACTGTCCTGGCATAGTGGAGGCCCGCTGCTGCCGGATGTCCTCCAGGCAGGATAAAGTTCTTGAGCGGTGCCAGCTCCGCATCATACCGGTCGATCCATTGCTCGAGCTGTTCGATTTCCGGTTTTTCCAATTTCCATTTGACCTCTTTGCCCTCCGGTGTTGCGAGCTCTGCCCCGACATGGAACAGCACCGTCTGGATCCGGCGGAAAGCGGCCATCAGTTCGTCCTTCCCATCGAAGAACTCCTGGTGCAGGTGCGAAAGCCCGAGGCCGATTGCGCTGTTGGCCTCATCGCATGTTCCGTATGCATCAACGAGCGGATCCGTCTTCGACACGCGCTTCCCGTAGATGAGGGAGGTCTGGCCCTTGTCGCCTGTCCTCGTGTAAATCTTCATATTTAATATCCCCTTTCCGGATCGACCCGGTTTTCCATTTCATCCACCCTGCCGTCCAGGTAGGCCCGGAGGTTTGGCATGAAGATGTCCAGAGACCGCTCAATATATTTGCCCGAATGGGAGGAGACATGAGGGGAAACGGTCACATTCTCCATTTTCCAGAGGGGACTGTCCGCGGGAAGCGGTTCAGTTTCGAATACATCGAGGGCCGCAGCGGCAGGGCTGCCGTTCTCCAGAGCTTCAATCAGCACTTTTTCTTCGTAGAGGTCACCTCTTCCGAAATTGAGGAACAGTGCCGTATCCTTCATCGCTCCGAAATGTTCGCGGGTTAAAAGCCCCTTTGTTTCAGGAGTGCTCGGTAGAACAGAAATGACCGTGTCCATCTCGGGTAGCACCTCAAGCAGCCCACTGAATGAGACCATCTCATCCATGTACTCCGCCTGTGAACCGGAGCGGTTGCATCCATAAGTCCGGACACCGAAAGCCTTCAATAGCCTTCCCGCCTCTCCGCCAATTGCGCCCGGCCCCAGAATCAGCGCTTTAGAGCCGAGCAGCTCCGTGCCGCGGATCTTCTGCTTCCATTCTCCCCTCGCCTGCTGTGCATACACGTCTCTCAGCTTCTTCCTGTATGCCAGAATATGCGCAAGCATCGTTTCAGCCATCGGCGTCTTATGAATGCCCCGCACATTGGTTACCGGGATGCCCATCTCCTCTATCCGGCCTAGCGGCATCAGTTCAACCCCTGCAGATGCCACCATGATCCATTTCAGATTCCCGGCACGGTCCAGGACGTTTTCATCGATGTCTGTTCCGTAGGTGACGATGATTTCGCTTGTCTCAATCGCCGGGTCATCCGTGTTCCGGTCAAACAGGAAATTGACTTCCGGAAATTCAACTTTTAGCATTTCTTCCTGGTGATCTCTGATTCTGAACAAAAACAAAACATCCATGCCCGGTTCCCCCTTAGTTCTCCGTCAGCTGCCTGAGTGTTTCGAGCGCATCTTCGACATGTCCCTTCACACGCACTTTCCGCCATTCTTTCACGACCGTGCCGGTCGGGTCGATCAGGAAAGTAGATCGCTCGATCCCCATGTATTCCTTCCCGAAGTTCTTTTTCAGCGTCCAGACACCGTATTCTTCCGCGACCTTATGATCCTCATCCACCAGCAGCCTGAACGGCAGGCCGTGCTTGTCGATGAACTTCGCATGGGACGTCTCGTTGTCAGGGCTCACGCCGAGGATCACCGCATTCAGCTTTTCGAACTCGTCATGGGTGTCACGGAAGTCGCATGCTTCCGTCGTGCAGCCCGGCGTGTTGTCCTTCGGATAAAAGTAGAGGACGACGTACTGCTTTCCTTTATAGTCGGCCAGCGAGACGCTGTTCCCTTCGCTGTCTTTCAATGAAAAGTCCGGTGCGGACAGGCCTTCGAGTGTTTCTGCCATTCCCAATCCCTCCATGAAGTCGTTTTCTTCATCGTACCGGAGCGCACGTGGCATGACAATTTTTTTGGTGTTCCCCGCTCTCTTTGTCTACAATGAGAATCGGAGATTATGAATGGAGGGGTTCCATTGGAACGGAAACAGTCTGAACAGGTTTACGGTGAAGCGCTGAAGCATATCGTAGGTGGGGTCAACAGCCCGTCACGCGCCTATAAGGCGGTCGGCGGAGGCGCCCCGACCGTGATGGAACGTGCGGAAGGCGCATACTTCTGGGATGTTGACGGAAACAGGTATATCGACTATCTCGCGGCGTACGGCCCGATCATCACCGGCCACGCGCATCCGCATATTACGGAAGCGATCACTCATGCTGCGCAGACCGGTGTTCTCTACGGTACGCCGACCCGCCATGAAGTGAAGTTCGCGGAGATGCTGAAGGAAGCCATCCACTCGCTCGACAAGGTGCGCTTCACGAACTCCGGGACGGAATCCGTCATGTCCACAATCCGTGTCGCGCGCGCCTACACCGGCCGCACGAAGGTGCTGAAGTTCGCCGGCTGCTACCACGGGCACTCGGACCTCGTCCTCGTCGCTGCAGGTTCCGGACCTGCGACACTCGGCACGCCGGATTCCGCAGGAGTACCGAAATCGATTGCCGAAGAGATGATCACGATCCCGTTCAACGACGCAGAGTCTTACCGCAAAGCGATGGAACAGTGGGGAGATGAACTAGCATGCATCCTCATCGAGCCGATCGTCGGCAACTTCGGAATCGTCGAACCTGAGAAGGGCTTCCTTGAGCTGGTGCATGAGCTTGCCAAAAAGCACGGCGCCCTCACCATCTATGATGAAGTCATTACGGCATTCCGTTTCCACTACGGCGGTGCACAGGACCTGCTTGGCCTGACACCGGACCTGACTGCGATGGGCAAGATCATCGGCGGGGGCCTGCCGATCGGCGCATACGGCGGCCGCAAGGAAATCATGGACCATGTCGCGCCGCTCGGCCCTGCCTACCAGGCGGGCACGATGGCCGGCAACCCTGCATCGATGCTGTCCGGGATCGCCTGCCTGGAAGTGCTGAAAGAACCGGGAGTCTATGAAGAACTGGACCGCCTCGGTGCAATTCTTGAAGAAGGGCTGCTGGAATCCGCCAAAAAGCATGGCATTACGATGACGGTCAACCGCCTGAAGGGTGCACTCACCGTGTTCTTCACGGACGAGACCGTCAGAAACTACAAACAGGCCGAAGACAGCGACGGAGAGCAATTCGCAAAATTCTTCCGGCTCATGCTGGAGCGCGGCATCAACCTCGCTCCTTCCAAGTACGAAGCATGGTTCCTCACGACGGCCCATACTGAAGACGATATCCGCGAGACAATCAAGGCGGCGGACGAATCCTTCGCCGAAATGGCACGCGGATAACCGGGGAATTGGGGGAACAATTGATTTCCCTTCCGCTGTTGGGGTATAAAGTATGGAAACAAATAAACAGCGCGGAAAGGACAATCACTGAATGAAACTCGGTGCACGCATCTTAAAAACCGGTGTCGCGATCGTCCTCGCCCTGTTCCTTGCACAGACGATGGGACTGCCGGCACCGCTCTTCGCGGGGATCGCGGCAATCTTTGCGATACAGCCGTCCATTTACCGCTCCTTCAGGACGATCATCCAACAGGTCCAGGGAAATGTCATCGGTGCGTTTTTCGCGATCATTTTCGCCCTCATCTTCGGTGACCATCTGATCGGTGTCGGGTTTGCGGCCGTTACGATCATCGCGATCATGCTGAAGCTGAATCTTGGCGATGCGGTGACCCTCGCGCTCGTCATGATGATCGGGATCATGGAGCTGCCGGATGAGAATTTCATCATGTATGCCGTTCTCAGGTTTGCGACGATGCTGACCGGGATCTTCTCGGCTTTCCTTGTGAATATGTTTTTCCTGCCGCCGAAATACGAGCCGCGGCTGTTCCAGTCCCTTTATGACGTACAGGATGAAATCATCCGCTGGACTCGGCTGACGGGGCGCCAGGCCTCCGAGCATTCCGCAACGAAAAAGGCGATGGGCAAAATCAGTGACCGGTACAGCAAAATCGACACGTATTTTTCTCTTTTCAAGGAAGAACGGGGCTACACGAAAAAGTTCACTTTCAGGAAAGCGCGGAAGCTGGTCATCTATCGGCAGATGCTCGCTGCTTCCCGGGACGGATTTGATATCCTGAAGCAGCTTCACCTTTATGAGAACGAACTGATTGATATGCCGTCGCATTTCAGGATGATGATCCAGGAACTCCTGGATGAGCTGCTTACTTACCACGAGCAGATCCTCCTGAAATTTGCAGGCAAGCTGAAGGATGACCGGATGAGCCACTCCGGTCTGGACGATCGGATGGACCGGCATGAAGTGATGGACATCTTCGTAAAGGAGATCAACATCGCCAAGCAGGAAGAGGATCACGACTTTTCCGCCTATCACCTCCTTCATCTGCTTTCCTCGCTCCTTCAATATGAGGAGCAGCTGGAAGACCTCGACCGGATGATCGTCCGGTACGTGAAGCGGCACGGAGACGAGATGGACGAGAAACTGCAGGAAGACATCATCTAATAGCAATAAAGCCCGGGGCATCGGATGCTCCGGGCTTTTTTGGCCTGCTGTTGCATAGCAAAAGGAAAGACGGCCAGCCGGAGCGGTCCGTCTTTTTGATCAGCTTTTCATTTTCGGGTCCAGCGCATCCCGCAGTCCGTCTCCCATCAGATTGAATCCGAGGACGGTCAGCATGATGGCGAGTCCCGGAAAGATCATCGTCCACGGGGCATCACGGAGATAGTTGCGGGCATCCGACAGCATCTTGCCCCATTCCGGTGCCGGTGCCTGGGCACCAAGGCCGAGAAAGCCGAGTGCCGCCGCCTCGAGAATGGCTGTGGCGACTGCGAGCGTTCCCTGCACAATGACCGGCGCCATTGAATTCGGCAGGATATGCGAGAACAGAATCCTCGAATCCTTCATTCCGATTGCCTTTGCCGCCGTAATGTACTCATCCTGCTTAATGCTCAGCACTTTAGAGCGGATAAGCCGCCCGAAGTTCGGGACGTTGATGACGGCGATCGCGATGAGCGCGTTCTGGAGAGACGGCCCGAGAACGGAGACGATTGCGATCGCGAGCAGTATCGACGGGAATGCGAGCATGATGTCGAACAGGCGGGAAATGATCGTATCGACCCACCGTCCGTAATAGCCCGCAATAATTCCGAGGAGGCTCCCGACGATGACTGACCCGATGACCGAGAAAAATCCGACCCAGAGCGAAATCCTCGCCCCATGGATGACCCGGGACAGGATGTCGCGCCCGAAATCATCGGTGCCGAACCAGTGCTCGGCGCTTGGTGCCATCAGGCGTTTGGACATGTCCTGCTCATTGATGCCTTCCGGCGCGATCAGCGGCCCGACAAAGGCGAGCACAACAAACATCAGGACAATTGCCGCACCAAAGAGGGCGGCCTTGCTTTTTCTGAAACCGGTCCAGGCTTCACGCCAGGGACCGGCCGCTTTCTCTTCCGGGGCCCCGGGGACCGGCTGTGTGACTGCTTCAGACATGGCGCATCCCCCTTTCCTCAGTCATACTTGATGCGCGGATCGACGACACTGTAGAGGATGTCGACGAGCAGGTTGATCATGACAAAGATGAATGCAACGACGAGGATGCCGGACTGGATCACCGGGTAGTCCCGGAATCCGATCGCATCATAGATATAACGGCCGATCCCAGGCCAGCCGAAGATCGTCTCGGTCAGGATCGCTCCGCCGAGCAGGATCCCCATCTGCAGGCCGATCACCGTCAGCACCGGGATGATCGCGTTCTTGAGCGCGTGCTTGTACACAACGAGTGACATGCGCTGACCCTTCGAGCGTGCCGTCCGGACAAAGTCGGAGCGCATGACCTCAAGCATGCTCGAGCGCGTCATCCGTGCAATAATCGCCATCGGGATGGTCGCAAGCGCAATCCCCGGCAGGATCAGGTGCCGGACTACTTCGCCAAGCTGGTCAAAGCGTCCCTGGATGATCGTATCGATCACATACAGCCCGGTAATCGCCGTGACGGGATTCCGCACTTCCTCGCGGCCTGTCGTCGGAAGCATGTTCAGTTCGATTCCGAAGATCCACTGCTCCATGAGGCCGAGCCAGAAGATCGGCATCGACACCCCAATCAGGGCGACCACCATCGCGGCATAGTCGAACCACGAGTTTTGGAACCAAGCGGAGATGATGCCGGCATTGACTCCGACGATTACCGCGATGATCATTGCGAACACCGCAAGTTCGATGGTCGCTGCGAGATACGGCCAAATTTCCTGGGCTACGGGAGTCCGTGTCCTGAGTGACTCGCCAAGGTCGCCGGTCAGGATGCCCGCGAGGAAGTCAAAGTACTGGGTATACCACGGCTGGTCGAGGCCGAGCTTGGCTTCAAGAGAGGCGACCGCCTCAGGTGATGCCTGCTGGCCGAGGATAACCTGTGCCGGATTACCCGGAATCGCCCGGATGATCATGAAGACGATGAATGTCATGCCGAGGAGCACCGGGATCAGCTGCAGAAGCCGCTTTCCGATGTATTGGAGCATGGTTACCACTCCCTGAGTTCAGATTCTATAAACGGGAAAGGGGAAGAGGCGGTCACGCCCTTCCCCTCCTCCATCAGTTGAAGTCGACGTTGCTCAAGATGTCCGAACCCGTCGGATGCGCCTTGAAGCCGGTGATGTCAGCCGAGCCTGCAAGGAGCGGTGTGGAGTGCGCGAGCGGCACCCACGGAGCGTCCTCGTGGATGAGTTCCTGTGCCTTGGCATACAGCTCATTCCGCTTGTCTTCATCCACTTCGGTCTGTGCTTCGATCAGGATGTCGTGAAGCTCACCGTTTTCATAGTACGTGTAGTTGTTGCTGCCGATATTGTCCTGGTCAAGGAGGGCATAGATGAAGTTGTCCGCATCCCCGTTATCCCCTGTCCAGCCGAGAAGGAATGCATCCGCTTCCCCTTTGCTTGCCTTTTCGAGGTACGTGGCCCACTCATAAGAAACAATCTCTGCCGTCACGCCGATATCGGCAAGGTTCTTCTGGATGACTTCTGCCACTTTCGCGCCGTCCGGCATGTACGGGCGCGGAACCGGCATTGCCCACAGCTCCATCTCGAAGCCGTCCGGGTAGCCTGCCTCGGCGAGGAGTTCTTTCGCCTTTTCAGGATCATACTCATACCCTTCGATGTCGTCGTTGTAGGCCGGAATGGAAGGCGGAAGCGGGTTCTTCGCAGGCTCTGCAGCCCCTTCGAAGAATGCATCGATGATCGCCTGTTTGTCAATTGCATGGTTGAACGCCTGACGGACCAGCTTGTCGCCGAACGGCTCGCGTGTCACGGTCATGCCAAGGTAGCCGATGTTGAGCGACGGACGCTCAAACAGCTGCAGGTTGTCATCGCCGTCGATTGTTCCCTGATCCGACGGATTGATGCCGTCTGCCAGGTCGATATCACCCGTAATCAGTGCATTCAGTCGCGCACCGTTGTCCGGAATGGAGCGGAAGACGACGCGGTCCAGCTTCGGAAGGCCTTCTTTCCAGTATTCTTCGTTTTTCTCGATCGTGATGGAATCGTTGCGCTTCCACTCGACAAACTTGAACGGTCCTGTGCCGACCGGATTTTCACCGAATCCTTCAGAGTCCGCCTCAAATGCCTCCGGGCTGCCGATGCCGAACATCGTCATCGCAAGGTTTTTCAGGAACGGAGCCTGCGGGCGCTTCAGCGTGAAGACGACCGTATGGTCTCCCTCTGCAGTCACCGCTTCGATGACGTGGCCCTCATCCCCCTTGAAGCCGCCGAACATCGACTGATAGTAAGGGAAGGTATCCGCATCCCCGTTCGCCCACCGTTCGAAGTTCTTTACAACCGCTTCGGCGTTGAAGTCGGTGCCGTCGTGGAACTTGACGCCTTCCTCAAGCTGGAGAGTATACGTAAGGCCGTCCTCCGATGCCTCCCACTCCTTGGCAAGGCCCGGCTGAAGCGTTGTATCCTGTTCGCCGAAATTAATCAGTGTCTCAAAGATGTTGGCTGCGACTTTCATCGATTCGCCGTCCGTCACGCGGGACGGATCGAGTGAAACGGAGTCACCGCCGCGTCCGAAGACGAGTGTCTTGCTTTCCCCACTGCTCTCGCCTGCGTTGTCGCCTTCCGTCTCCCCTTCGTTCCCGCTGTCTGCACTGCAGGCCGCGAGGACCATGGAGACAATCAGCAGGACTGCAAGCGTCCATAATTTCCCCTTTTTCACAATGACCCCTCCGTCACTAGTTTTTTATTATCATCGCCGCGGGCTTCCTCCGTATAGAGGTGGCACGCGACAGAATGACCGGTTTCCTGTTCCGTCAGCAACGGAACCTTTGACTTGCAGATGTCCATCCTGAACGGGCACCGGGAATGGAACGGGCAGCCCGGAGGCGGATCGGCAGGGCTCGGGATATCCCCCTCAAGGACAATCTGCTCCCGGACGAACCCCGGATCCGGCACGGGCACTGCGGAAAGCAGCGCCTGAGTATACGGATGAAGCGGCATTTCATAAAGCCGGTCGCTCTCCGCGATTTCGACAATCCGCCCGAGATACATGACCGCCACCCTGTCGCTGATGTGACGGACGACACTCAGGTCGTGCGAGATGAAGATGTACGTCAGCCCGAACTCCCGCTGCAGATCCTGCATCAGATTCAGCACCTGGGACTGGATTGAAACGTCGAGCGCCGATACCGGCTCGTCCGCGATGATCAGCTTCGGGTTCGTCATGAGCGCCCTTGCGATGCCGATCCGCTGGCGCTGGCCGCCGCTGAACTGGTGCGGATATCGGGAGGAGTGGTAGCCGCTCAGCCCGACAATCTCGAGAAACTCCCGGACCTTCCGTTTCCGTTCTTTCGGATCTTTCATCCCATGCACGAGCAGTGGCTCCTCGAGAATCTTTCCGATCGTATGCCGGGGGTTGAGTGATGCATAGGGATCCTGGAACACCATCTGGATATCTCTTCGCACCTTCCTCATCTCATCACCGCCGAGTGCCGTCAGTTCCCTGCCGTCGAAAGTGACCTTCCCTCCGCTTGGCTCCAGAAGCCTCATCAAAAGACGGCCTGTCGTCGACTTCCCGCATCCCGATTCCCCGACAATGCCGAGTGTCTCCCCGGGCAGAACTTCAAAGCTGACGCCATCGACCGCCTTCACGTGCCCCTTCACCCGGCCGAGCGCCCCTTTTCTGACGGGGAAGTGCTTTTTCAGACCCTCAACTTTCAGCAAGGGCTCCTTCATTTGCAGCCGCCTCCTTTCTTTCTCTCAGGAAGCAGCGGGCACGGTGGCCATCCCCCGTATCGTAAAGATCGGGATCTTCCTCTGTGCATCGTCCGAATACATACGGACAGCGCGCTGCAAAACGGCATCCTGCTTTGATTGATCCGGGGCGCGGGACATTTCCCGGAATCGGGTCGAGCCGCTCCTGCTTGAACCGCATATCCGGGACCGACTTCAGCAGCCCTTCCGTATACGGGTGCTGGGGGTTCCGGAAAATCTCTCCGACCGGGCCTTCCTCAACCACCTTGCCGGCATACATGACGATGACCCGGCTGCATGTTTCCGCTACGACTCCGAGATCATGTGTGATCAGGAGTACTGCCGTGTCCAGCCGCTCGTTCAGGTCTTTCATCAGCTTCAGGATCTGTGCCTGGATCGTGACATCAAGTGCTGTCGTCGGCTCATCTGCGATCAGCACTTTCGGCTCGCAGATCAGCGCCATCGCAATCATGACCCGCTGACGCATACCGCCCGACAGCTGGTGCGGGTATTCATCCATGATTTCCCCGGCACGCGGGAGGCCGACGAGACGGAGCATGTCGACCGCCTTGCCGCGGGCTGCCTTCTTGCTGATTTTACGGTGGATGCGGAGAGGCTCGATCATCTGATCGCCGATTGTGAACAGCGGGTTCAGCGAGGTCATGGGCTCCTGGAAAATCATCGCAATTTCATTCCCACGGACTTTGCGCATTTTCCGTTCATTGAGCTTCAGGAGATCTGTTCCCCCGTACAAAATCTCCCCACCGGTCACTTTGCCGGGCGGATTGGGCACAAGCCCCATGACGGAGAGCGATGTGACACTCTTGCCGCAGCCGGATTCCCCGACGATTCCGAGCACCTCGCCCCGGTAAAGGTCAAAATCCACTCCATCCACTGCCGGCACGACGCCCCCGTCCGTGAAGAATGACGTACGCAGCCCGCTCACTTCGAGCACTTTCTGTCGGCTGTCCATGCCATCTCCCCCTTTGTCTGTTTGCAGGTTTCTGCAATATATCAATTGCATGCGCTTTCATTTTTCTGATGATTCTGCGTTCTCTTATTATACAAATCCCCTTTTAATTTGCAAGAGTATCTGACAAAGTCATACCTCATTAAAATAGAAAGGGCTGTTAAACTTTTGAAACCGAATCCAAAAAAAACAACTCCAGTATAAGGAGTTGCTTTTTACTTGGATGAAACCAAATCTGCTATCAGGACATAGCGCTCCGGTGATGCTCCTATAAAATCAAACGGATAACATGTGGAAACCGTCAATACCGCTTTAGGTTTGGGTACAATCACGGTCCGGTCGTCCTTGTCAACGATACGGACTTTTTTCACTTTATACGTAAATTCCCCGGCAGATGTTTGAACAACAAGCAAATCCCCTATGCCTACCTCACCCAGCTTGCGAAAGACTGTATCACGATGCCCGGATAAGACAGAGTTATCATTTTCACCAGGCAGAACGCTGCCGTCGAAATGTCCAACTCCCTTTGCAAGTTCTTCTTCGGCGGTACCATGGTAGATCGGAAGCTTTGCCTCTAATTTCGGAATGATCAGCTCCCCGATATTCTCCCCCTTATTCGGACGTTCAGGGTAGAGGATTGCCGGTTCCTGTTCTTTTATTTGATCCCCTGTATTGATTTCTTTTTCGGCCTCTGTCGGATTTGGATCTGTGCTGTAGTCTTCTGCGGCCACTTCGCCTGTTTTAAAGAGCAGATAGCCTTTTAAAAACGTATAGGCATTCGTACTCCCGAACCACAGTCCGAATACAATCAGCACAACAGATAAGGAAAGAAGAACCAAACGCTTGCTGCGCCTGCTTCTTCTTTTGTTTGACCCTTTCATTGATCAGATTCCTTTAACTCTGAAGCGTCGGAACAGGAAGAGACCAACCAGTACAATTGCCAGTCCTGCCATCGCTTTCCCGGCATAGTCGGAAGCTGTCTTTGGGAGCTTTCCGCCTTTGATGGTTTTGACGGATTGTTTTGATTCTCCGGGTTTTTGGACAGTTGTAACGATTTCCTCTGCCTGCTTAATATCTTTTCCGGTCTCCCGAATGAGCTCAGAGCCAAACATGTCTGCTGTTAACAGAACGTCTGCAAGAAATGCCCCTTGCCGGTTGTAGATTTCGATCAGCAGGTCATACCCGTTTGTTGTATTCATCGTCATCAGCGTTTCAAACGACAAGCTTTGCTTTTCGCCGTCTTTTACAAGATAATATTTAGCTTCCACTTCGAAAAGATTAAGCAAGTCATGAAAAATATCGATCAGCTCCGCGATTTGCGCTGCGGAAAGTTCATCGGCTGTTTCAAAGTCTTCAAAGGCCATCATTCTGTTGCTGAGTTCAATCAGTTTGTTCAAAAATGCAGGGTCTTCGAAGTCAAGGGTTTCGAGGTGAGCAAACAGTCGGTCGAGTTCCTCATCAGTCAGGCCGATTTCCGTGAAGAGTCCATAGATCTCTTCGTCAAAAAGCTCATCAAGTGAAGCATCTTCCCAGTCATTCAGATAAAAATCGACGTATTCATGAAGTTCTTCAGAAAAAATAATCCATGTACCTTCCAGTACGTCTTGTCCTTCTTCCAAATCGCCAAATTCAACAAGAAGGTCATTTAACTCTTCACGGCTTAAGTTGAATTCCGCAAGTACGGGTTGAATAGATTCCTCGGTAAGAGGTGTACCTAGTTCATCCACGGACTCAAAGTCTTCCAAATACCACTCTTTGCTTTCAAGATAATCGATATAATCTTGTTTTTCCCAGCCGATGCTTTTCAGAAAGTCTTCAAATTCTGGTTCGTTCGGCTCAATTGCAAATGTCATCGCAGGCAAAGCTCCAAAGCCGATCACAAAAGCCAGCAGTACCGACAGCAAACGCTTCATAACCTATCTCCTCTACATTCGTTTAATATTTTCTAAAGTAGTATAATTCCAAAATATTCATTTGGGAATGGTTCTTTGGACCCCATAAATTTCAAAAGAACTACATTAATCCGATAGTCCTTTATCACTTTCAACCAGCTTCCGAAAATATAAAAAACCTGCCCCCCGATAGAGGGGGCAGGGTTTTGCGTAAATGAGTCAATGATCCGGAACGTCGAGTTCCTGAACACGGAACAGGTCATGATAGATTCCGCCTTGTTCGATCAGTTCGGCATGGGTACCGTTTTCCTTCAGTTCACCGTGGTCGATGACGAAGATGTTGTCGGCATGGGTGATGGTGGAAAGGCGGTGTGCCACGATAATGGTCGTCCGGTCATGCGCGAGCCGTTCCAGTGAGTCCTGGATGAGCGCTTCGCTCTCCAGGTCAAGCGCGGATGTCGCTTCATCGAGAATCAGGATCGGAGGGTTTTTGAGGAAGACCCGGGCGATCGCGATGCGCTGTTTTTGTCCGCCCGAGAGCTTGACGCCCCGCTCCCCGACTTCCGTGTCGTAGCCTTCCGGCAGCCCCATGATGAAGTCGTGCGCATTCGCCGCTTTCGCGGCCTCGATCACTTCTTCTTCTGTAGCATCAGGCTTGCCCATCAGAATGTTCGATTTGACGGATGCGCTGAACAGCAGATTATCCTGCAGGACAATCCCGATATTCTTCCGGAGGGAACGCACGGTCACCTCGCGGATATCCCGGCCGTCGATTCGGACAGCACCGCCGGTCACATCATAGAACCGGGGGATCAGGCTGATGATCGTCGACTTCCCTCCGCCGCTCATTCCGACGAATGCGACCGTTTCGCCCGGACGGACGGTGAGGTTGATGCCTTTCAGCACATCACCGGCCTCTTCTTCATAACTGAAGCGAACATGGTCGAACTCCACTTTGCCCTTCGCTTCCGGCATGACGGATGCTCCCGGTTTGTCGGTGATGTCATACTCTTCATCCATCAGCTCGAATACCCGGTCCATCGATGCGATCGACTGGGTGAGGGTCGTGGATGAATTGACGAGCCGGCGGAGCGGGTTGTACAGACGGTCGATGTAGGCGATGAACGCAACCATCGTCCCGATCGACAGATCTCCGCCGATCACATGCCATCCCGCATAGGTGATGACAAGAAGCGGTGCGACATCGGTGATAGTATTGACGACGGCAAATGCCTTGGCGTTCCACTTTGTATGGTCAATCGCGGCATCCAGGAAATCGCCGTTCGTCTCGTCGAACAGGCCCTTTTCCCGTTTTTCCAGCGAAAAGCTTTTGATGACGCTCATGCCGGAAACCCGTTCATGCAAATAGCTCTGCACATTTGCAAGCGCCTGGGAACGCGCCCGTGTAAGTTCACGCAGACGGCCGAAAAAGTGTTTTACGCTCCATGCGTAAAATGGGAACGCGAGCAGCGTCACGAGTGTCAGTTTCACATCCATCGTCAGCATGATCCCGATTGCGATCACGATGGTGGCGAGATCGAGCCAGACGTTCATCAGCCCAATCATCACAAAGTTCTTTGTCTGCTCGACGTCATTGATAACCCTGGAGATGACCTCCCCCGCCCGTGTATTGGAATAATACCTGAGACTCAATTTCTGCAGATGGTCATAGATGCTGCTCCGGATATCAAACAGAATCTTGTTCGATGTGTACTGGGCGTAGTACTGACGGAAATATTCGACCGGCGGGCGGACGAGGAAAAACACGAGCATCGTGCCTCCCAGCCACCAGAGAAGCTGTTCACGCTTTTCCGCCGCGGTCAGTGTGTCAACGATAATGATGTTGTCGATGACGATCTTGATGAGGTAAGGAATGAAAAGCGGAATTGCAAATTTTAAAATCCCGATGAATAGCGTGAGGATTATCATCCAGGTGTACGGTTTGACGAATGTCATGTACCGCTTCATACTGCCGATGCTGCATCATCCTTTCTATATAGACAACGGAACAGCCCGCCCGGATGGGGGCAGGCTGTCATTTCCGTGTCTGGAACTGTTTCTGGAATTCATAACGGGACGTCCAGACGTCGATAAAGTCCGGTGCGAATGGGCCGCGCCGCTGCTTGATCCATCCGATCAGTTTTTCGACGTTGCGCTTCAGGATCTTGTCGATGACGTCGGGATATCTCATCTCCGCCTTGTGATCTTCGTACTCATCCTCATCCAGGATGTTGTACGACATGTCCGGGAATACCTTCACATCCAGGTCATAATCGATGTACTTGACCGTGTTGTTGTCAAAGACGAAGGGAGAGCTCATGTTGCAGTAATAATAGACGCCGTCATCCCTCAGCATGCAGATGATATTGAACCAGTGCTGCGCGTGGAAATAGACGATCGATGGTTCCCTGGTCAGCCAGGTGCGGCCGTCGGATTCAATGACCAGCGTGCGCTCGTTTGCTCCGATCACTACATTGCGCGTTCCTTTCAGCACCGTCGTTTCCTGCCAGACCCGATGGATTTTACCATCATGCTTGTAGCTGTGAATCTGGACCGTTTCCCCTTCTTTCGGGTTTGCCATAATCAACCCACCTTTGTCTGACGGCTGTTCGGAATGATTTTGTATCTACCTATTATAACAATGAACCCCTGAAAGCGAAATCAAAAAGAGCCGGCAGGGCATATTGCCCCGCCGGCCGGTGGTTTCCATCCATTCCGTTATTTGTTGAAACGGTTGTTCGCGCGACCAGAGTTCTGTTGCTTTTTGGCTTCAGACTGCTGGTTTTGGCGACGAACCTGCTGCACGTCCGTTTCAGAACCGAACTCTTCGTTACGGATCTGTTTGCGAACTTGCTGAATGTCCGTCTCAGTGCCAAATTCTTCACGCTGAGGCTGCTGCTGGTTGTTGCGCTGGTTGCGCTCCTCCTGCTGGTTACGCTGCCTGTCGTTGTTCTTCGTCATGGATTTCTCACCTCCGTGCTCATTAAGATGGCTCGCAGGCAAGTGGAATATTCAACTGGATTTTATTTCATTTTTTAAAGGCATTTCGGACGGGAGTACACTTCCGCTCCCCGAAATGAGTCTCACAACCCGATTGCCGCCCTCACCTTTTTCGTCGGATTGGGTAAAGTAAGCATGTCGAGTTCTTCCGCCCGGAACCAGCCGCTCCGGAGTCCTGGAGTTCCTCCATCAGGGACGGATGTGGTGTACGCCGCAACTTCCCAGATCCGGTGGGTGAACACATGGCGGAAACGGACCGCTTCTTTAAGCGGACCGACCGACAGGCCGTGGCGTTCGGAGATGATCCGGACAGCTTCTTCCGGATCGGCGGTTTCAGCCGTCGGGAATTGCCACATGCCGGCGAGAAGTCCCTCTTCGGGCCGCTGTTCCATGAGCCACCGGCCTTCCCGGTCCTGTACGGCGATGACGGTATGCGGGAAAGACTGCTGTTTTTTCTTTTTCGATTTGACCGGAAGCTCTTCTTCTCTGCCCTCGTGATAAGCGCCGCAGAGCTCTCTCACCGGGCAGAGAAGGCACTTCGGCCGCCTTGGCGTACAGACGACGGCACCGAGTTCCATCAGGCCCTGATTAAACGAGGACGGATCTTCCTTATCGATGAGTTCCATGACAGCCTCTTCGAACAGGCGGCGGG
The DNA here is from genome assembly GCF_001619585.1 of Bhargavaea cecembensis. Classification (GTDB taxonomy): domain Bacteria; phylum Bacillota; class Bacilli; order Bacillales_A; family Planococcaceae; genus Bhargavaea; species Bhargavaea cecembensis_A. The sequence goes on along the minus strand of NZ_LQNT01000010.1, from coordinate 215,799 downwards.
TCTTCGGCTTGGCGATATCCTCTTCAATCAGAAGGATGCGGGATAACACACGCATGACGTTTCCGTCGACCGCGGGCGCCGGAATACCATACGCGATGCTCATGACCGCTCCCTCCGTATAGGGTCCGACGCCTTTCAGCTTGCCGAAACGCTCCGGATCCGGCGGCACTTCTCCGTAGGTCTCATATGCCTCCCTCACGGCCGACTGCAGATTACGGGCCCGTGAGTAATAGCCAAGCCCTTCCCACATTTTCATCAGTTCCTCTTCCGGTGCATATGCAAGTTCTTTCATCTGGGAAAAACGCTCGGTAAACCGTACATAATAAGGGATGACCGTGTCGACACGGGTCTGCTGAAGCATCACTTCAGAAATCCAAATATGATACGGATTCCGGGTGCGCCGCCACGGAAGGTCCCGCTTCTCTTCGCGGTACCAGCCCGTCAGCGCTTCCCTGAATTCTTCTTTCCAATCCAACGGCTTCACGAAATGCCTCCTGTTCGTGGTATGTTACGATTACGCTGAAACATTCAAGGGTATATTAGTGTGTGTAGATTGCGGCGCCAAAAAGGCGCCCGTACAGAAAGGGGGAAGCCGCGGATGGATACGGGAACCCATATTGTCATGGGGCTTGCGCTTTGCGGACTGGCACAAGCCGACCCTCTTGTGGCGGAGCATGCTCCGACGGCGACCGCCGTCTATGCGGGACTCATGCTCGGATCCCAGGCACCGGATGTGGACACCGTCCTGAAGCTCAAGAACAACGCGGTGTACATCCGGAACCATCGGGGATTCACTCATTCAATTCCGATGGTCCTTGCCTGGCCGCTTTTCATCTCGCTTCCCCTCGCGCTGATCCTGCCTGAGGCAGATCTTCTCCATCTCTGGCTCTGGACACAGCTTGCGGTGTTTCTCCATGTGTTTGTGGATATTTTCAACTCATACGGGACGCAGGCGCTCCGGCCGTTCTCGGACCGGTGGGTGGCAATCGGCGTCATCAACACCTTTGACCCGATCATCTTCTTTGCACATATTGTGGCACTGGCCGCCTGGTTTTTCGGAGCAGAACCGGTTTTGACGATGCTGATCCTGTACGCCTTGCTGGCGCTCTACTATGTCATCAGGTTTTCCGTCCAGGCGGCGGTCCGCCATGCAGTCCGGAACACGATTCCGGATGCCAGCGACATCATTATCGCCCCGACGATGCGGTTTTACCAGTGGCGCATCGCAGCCTGCTCCGATAACTACCATTACGTGGGCCGGGCATTTGGCCGCTCCATCACGATCCTCGACGCGTTTCCGCGCCGGCCGATTCCTGACAACGAACTCGTCAGGACCGCCTTCAAGGACCCCAACCTCCGGGCGTTCCTTGCATTTTCTCCGATCTACCGCTGGGAGATCACAGACCTCGGTACCGTCTGCGAAGTTCGGCTGATCGACCTGCGCTACCGAAGCAAGGAATATTATCCGTTTGTCGCGGTCGCCCATATCGATGACGAGATGGAGATCCGGAATTCGTTCACCGGCTGGATCTTCAGTGAGGATAAACTGAGGAAAAAACTGAGTTTCGCCCACGAAGAGGGTTGAATATGTAAACCGCCGGGCCGGGAAGGCCTGGCGGTTTTTTACGTGCGAATTCAGTGGAGCAATCCATCTTCTCCGAGCAGTTCCCTGATTTTCGGGTTTGAGGCGACAAATTCATCAAGCCGACTCCCGTAGGCATCGATCCACCGCATGATCATCTGGGAAACCTGTTCCTCCTCCATCATTCCGTAGCCGGCCTTGGCATAGGAGGCTTCGATGTCAGACGCCATGAGCTCGATCCAGATCCTTGCCTTGTGGGCGGACAGCTGATCGTTGCCTTCCATCAGGCGCACGGCCAGACGTTCGGTCAGATCCGGTGACATCTGGATCACTTTCCTTTCTTGAGGTTCTGCAGCATTGAGATCGGCAGGGCTTCCGTATGAAGCTCGCCGCCAAGACGGTGGCCCCAGGCAAAACGTCCCTTCAGATAATCCACCTGAAAGAAGTTTCCCTCATCGCCGACGATCCGATACACTTCCCCCGGCAAGATCTCGTTCGGGTCCATCATGTAAGCCTGGGCCATAAGCGCCTTTCGTTCGTATACCGCAAATTCGTTGATGATGCCGAGCTGCTCCGCCTTGCGGGCCTTTTCTTTCAGGCGTGCGATTTCCTGCCTGAGCTCGTGCTCCGTCATCTCGCTATAGTTTTTCTCATTCATCTTCCAATTCGTCCTCCTTCGCCTCGATGAACCGGCTGATCCGGTCCGGCGGGATGCCTTTCTGGTACATTGCCTGCTGCACGCGGCGCCGGAGCTCCGGTCCGCTGTGCTTTCTGCTGTATGTGCGCCACGCTTTTTCTCCCGTTTTCTCCGTGAGGTCGTCCCACTCGTCTTCTTCGGGCTCGAGTTCGGATTCAATCCGCTCGATGGCAGTACTGATCACATCATACGAATAGCCTTTGCGCATGAGGGAGTCCTGGATTTTCTGCCGGATCTGTTGCGGTGTTTTGCCGGAAGAGCGAGTTGCCACTTTCCTTGCCAGTTCCTCCGCCAGTTCCAGCTGCTCTTCCTCGGTGAACGCTTCAAGGGCTTCTTCCTGGAGTTCCTTGCTGATCCCTTTCCGGACCAGCTCCTGCCTGATCGCTCCCGGTCCTTTTTTGGCGGTCCGCTTGCGGGTCTCGAGCAGCGCTTTGGAGAATGAATCATCATCCAGGAACTTCTGCTCCTTCAGCTTATTGATCGCCTCAAGCACCACTGCCTCTCCAAATCCGGAAGCCATCAGTTTCTCCTTTACCTCATGCTCACTGCGCATGCGGAATCCGAGAAAGTGGAGCGCCTTATTATAGGCTTTGCGGATCTCGTCTCCAAAGATGATCTCATCAATCTCCCAGTCGTCGAGCACCTTCCCCTTCATGAGGCCGAACTGGATCAGTACCTGCTCATCGGTGCTGAATGCGTATTTTCCGTCAAGAAAAATATTATATCGTTCCGCATTGTTTTTCTGTGTTGAAATCTTGGTGATTTCGGGCATTGCCGTACCCCCAATCTTCTTATTCATTATACCTGTTCGGAGAGATTCCTTCATCCATGCGGCATGGGCGGAAAAACGGGTATACTGGTTGAAAATGGAGGGATGCGGATATGAGAGTGGCCATCGCGGGCGGGACAGGATTCCTCGGTTCCGTTCTGGTCAGAATGCTGGAAGAAAGCGGACATGAAGTGCTCATCCTGACCAGACACCCGGTGGCAGGAGATCACCGGATGGTCGGCTACCTCATGGAAGGAGCCAGGCCCGAAAAGGAACTCGGTCCGATTGATGCATTTGTCAACCTGGCCGGCACCTCGATCAATGCCGGAAGATGGACAGAACGCAGGAAACAGGACATCCTCTCGAGCCGGATTGCGGCGACCGACGAGGTCGTCAGGATCATCCGGGCTATGGAAAGCAAACCGGACGTCCTTGTGAATGCAAGTGCGGTCGGTCTTTATCCGACGTCCGAAACCGCCATTTACAATGAAAAAGGTCCCGCCGGCAATGATTTTCTCGCGGACGTCGTGAAAGCATGGGAACACCGCGCGGCAGAAGCGGGAAAAGAAGGGGTCCGGACCGTGTTCATGCGATTTGGTGTGATTCTTGGCAAAGATGAAGGCGCCCTGCCGCTGATCGCGTTGCCGTACAGGCTCTATGGCGGCGGGACCGTCGGCTCCGGCAGGCAGTGGGTCAGCTGGATCCATGTGCTGGACGCGGCGCGAGCCATCCTGTTCGCAATAGAAAACACTCCGGTCACAGGACCGGTCAACACCGTCGCGCCGAATCCGCTCCGCATGAAACAGTTCGGCAGGACAGTTGGACACGTGCTCAACAGGCCCCACATCCTGCCTGTTCCGGCATTTGCGCTGAAAGCGGCACTCGGAGAAAAAAGCAAACTTGTCCTGGAGGGCCAGCGCGTCGCCCCGTCCAAACTCGGCCTTCACGGTTTCCTCTTCCGATTTCCCGATGCGGAAGAGGCACTCAGGGACATTTTAAAAAACGAATAAACCCGGTCCGAATGCGCAACCTAAAGCAAAAAGAAAGGTTGCGTTTTTATGTTCAGAAACCATATAGCAGGTTTCGTGATGGCAGCGGTCCTCATTGCCGCAGGATTGGTGATGAGCCCATTCACGGCGGAAGCTGGCGAGTTCCATTGGGGCTTTAAAAAAGCAACAGACGGAATCCCGCCGGATGCGGGCGCGGAGTTGAACACCCTCCTTGAGAAAAACGGTGCGCTCTATAAAGGTTCGCCGGATAAGAAAATTGTCTATCTTACGTTCGACAACGGCTACGAGGCCGGGTACACCGAATCGATCCTGGATACGCTTAAAAAAGAAGACATATCCGCGACCTTCTTCCTCACAGGACATTACTTGAACAGCGCGGACGGCCTTGTCAAACGGATGGTCAAGGACGGCCATACAATCGGCAACCACTCCTACGGACACCCGAATATGGCAAAAATGTCCCCTGCGGAAATGGAGGCCGAATGGAAAAAGTTTGATGACCGCCTCCGCGAAGTCGCCGGCGTCAAGCGGACGCATTACGCCCGGCCGCCAGAAGGAATCTTCAACGAGCAGGTGCTCAAGACCGGCAACAAGCTTGGCTATCGCCATATCTTCTGGTCGGTGGCGTACATCGACTGGCACCGGGACAAGAAACAGGGCGGCCAGTATGCTTATAATGAACTGATGAAGCAACTTCATCCGGGCGCGGTCATCCTCATGCATACCGTCTCCCCGGACAACTCCAACGGACTGCCTGACTTTATCCGTGACGCCAAAAAACAGGGCTACACCTTCGGTACGCTTGACGGGCTGGTGGAAGAAGCATTCATGCCGGATATGTAATGCAACGAACAGACGGCAAGGACCTCACGTCCTTGCCGTTTCTCGTGTATGTATGTATTTTCCGGTGTCACCTTTTTGATCACGCTTCTTTCGGCTTGGTCTTCCCAAACAGGAAAGCGGCGAAAAGTGCAGCGACGAACAGCGAAATGAAGGTCAGATAATCCGTGCCCGATCCGACGATGACCCCACCCAGTACGGGTCCCGTCAGGCTCCCGATGCTGAAGAAGATTCCACAAAGAAGATTGCCCATCGGCAGGAACGGCTTCGGTGTGAGATCCGTCATATAAGCAATGCCGAGCGTAAACGTGGAACCGACGAGCATGCCGGCAATCATGACGGCAGCCAGCACGCCCCATTCACGGCTTCCTGCCAGTCCTCCCCCGAAGAACGCGACGGTCCCGCCGATCAGCGCAAATAAGAGGACATTGCGGCGGCCGATCCGGTCACTCAGCATACCGAGCGGGATCTGGGACAGGATCGCTCCGACCGAGAAGGAGGCCAGGATGACCGATACCATCCCCACATCGATCCCCGTCCGGAGGGCGTAAACCGGATAGATGGCATTCAGCGAAGATTCCAGGAACCCGTAGCCGAACGGAGGGATGAATGCGACCCACGCATACTTTAGCGTCGTCATCACCCTCTTGTGGAACGGCATGACTGCTTCCTTTTCCTGAACGGCTTCCGGCCGGTCATTGTCCAGGAAAAAGACGAGTGACCAGGCAGCCATGCAAAGGGCACCCGACACGATGAACGGAAGCCCCTCAAAAATGCCGATCAGCGGAACGAAAAGCGGCCCGACAGCGAAGCCGGCACTGAACATGAGGCCGTAGACAGCAATGTTCCGCCCGAGCCTTGCCTGAGGGGAAGTGCTCGTGATCCACGTCTGGGTGGCGAAATGGAGCGCGTTGTCCCCCATCCCGATCACCAGGCGAAGGATAAACCAAAACGTGATGCTTTTATAAAGGGGAAACAGGAAAAGGGCAAGGAACACGGTCAGGCCGCCCACGACAATAACAGGTTTATAGCCGAAACGCCGGAGCGGCGCCTCCATGAACGGGGAGATCAGCAGAGTGCCGATATAAAGACCGGTCGCATTAAGCCCGTTTAGAGTGGATGAGATCCCGTCCTGCTCGAAGATGACGGAAATCAGCGGCAGGAGCATCCCTTGTGAAAATCCGGATATGGATACGATGATGACGAGAATCCAGAATCTCGTCCTTTCCGAAAGCCGTGCAGCCAATGATGAAGCCTCCCGTACCGGCATTCCGTTCGAATCCGGCAGTCAAATCCTGTACAATTCTATCATACCAAGGAGGGATTCAGATGAAGTTTTCCATGACTGAACATGGCTTTGAAACCGCCACGCAATTCGGCACACTGACCATCTCGCCCAAAGATGAGCACGGCTTCCGTCCTTACCAGCTGCTTGTCTCATCAATTGCTGTCTGCAGCGGGGGTGTGATGAGGAAGGTGCTCCAAAAAATGCGAATGCCGGCAGAGGACATCCGGATAGAAGTGAAGGAAGTCCACCGCAATCCAGACATCGCGGACCGTGTCGAACGCATCCATCTCCACTTTACAATCAAGGGTGCGGACATCGAAGAATCCAAGATGCCCCGCGTCATGGAACTCACAGCGAAAAACTGTTCGATGGTCCAGTCCGTCAAAGACGCGATCGACATTCGTGAAACTTATGAAGTCATCCGCTGACCAATAAGCTGCACTAAGAAAGCCCAGTCCCTCCGGCGTTCCGGACGGCTGGGCTTCAGCTTCTATTGCACCTATTTAAATTGTCCATTTTATCGCATTCAGGGGGCGAATCCGCCCGTGAAATGTCCGAATCCCCTCCTTCGCTTTCGTTCAGGATTTCAATTCCGACTTTTCCACCTTGGCCTCCCCTCTGTGTTTAAGTTAAGTTCATGTTAACACGTTATTAAACTTTTGTAAATATTCAATCTTCGTTTTTTTCGGATTTTTTTCCTCGGCCGGCTTCCTCAACCGGGCAGCCGGGTAAAGATAAGCAAAGCCCTTTTCTGCCGGGCGTTGATTCCCGCACAGTTTCCATTTAAAATCAACCATAGGAATTGAGGTGTACTGATGAAACCGACTGAACACAAGCAACAGATGGACCTGCTGAAAGAACGGCTCAGCGATTTTCTCGAGACGCTTAATCATCTGGAGCCGGAAACGGCCGATCTGGAGGAAATCGACCGGCTGATCCTGATGATCGATGAGATCGACGCCAAAGTGGCACAGCTCAGGGACAGCGAAAACTAAAATTGGGCATATGCCGTGCCGGCACTGCCGCATAATGGTAAAATAAAGATATCAACAGAAGAAAAAGCACCAAGAATAGGATGAAAGCTGGTTTCCCGACCCGGGAAACCGGCTTTTGTGCTATATGGGGAACTCTGATAACCAGTCTCATTCTCAATGATAGGAGGGATTCCGTTGACAATTGCCCATCAGATGGCAGTGCGTGAAAAACCGGAGCGTTTTGCTTGGCTCAACGGAGAGATGATTGCCGCCCTGGGAGCAGGCGCCCTGATCATCACTGCGTATCTTATCGGAGCAGCAGGCTTTGGGACAGCTTCGGCCATCGTCTATCTTCTGGCTTTTGTGATTGGCGGGTATGCCAAGGCGAAAGAAGGAATTACCGAAACCATTCGGAGCAAATCATTGAATGTCGAGATTCTGATGATCCTTGCCGCAATCGGTTCAGCTGCCATCGGCTATTGGACGGAAGGCGCCATCCTCATTTTCATTTTCGCAGTGAGCGGCGCGCTCGAGTCGTACTCGATGGAAAAGAGCCGGAAAGAGATTTCCGCATTGCTTGATCTCAAACCGGAGGAAGCCTGGCGGCTGAAGGAAGACGGTTCGACGGAGCGCGTCGGAACAGCGAACATCCGGATAGGTGATTTGGTCCTCGTCAGGCCAGGAGAACGGATTCCGGTCGACGGCAATATCCAGGGCGGAATGAGCTCAATTGATGAATCCGCCATCAGCGGGGAATCACTGCCTCTTGAGAAAGGCCGGGACGATGATGTGTTTGCCGGAACCATCAACCTGAGCGGTGCGCTGACCGTCCGGGTCAATAAACTCAGTTCGGATACCCTTTTCCAGAAGATCATTGATCTTGTGGAAAAGGCTCAAAGCGAAAAGTCCCCTTCCCAGCAGTTTATCGAACGGTTTGAAAGCACTTATGTCTACGCAGTGCTCGGGGTTGTAGCAATTATGATGGTTCTGCCCCATTACCTGTTCGGCTGGGACTGGACGAATACCATCTACAGGGCAATGGTACTGCTGGTTGTCGCATCTCCCTGTGCACTTGTCGCTTCGATCATGCCCGCCACTTTATCCGCCATATCAAATGGCGCGCGCCATGGAGTTTTGTTCAAGGGCGGAAGTCACCTGGAAAGCTTGTCTTCTGTTAAAGCAATTGCATTCGACAAGACCGGCACCTTAACGGAAGGTCGTCCTGCAGTGACAGATCTGATTGTCAGAGAGGGACTGGACCGCCGGCAGACCCTTTCCCTACTGCGAACGATCGAGTCACTCTCTTCCCATCCGCTTGCTGTGGCGATTCAGGCTTTTGCGGAGAAGGAAGGAGCCGGACTGCTAAAGGGAATTGAAATCCGTGATATCCCGGGATCAGGTCTGGAAGCGAATTGGGAGGGGAAAACCTATCAAGTCGGCAAACCCGGATTCGTCGGCAAGGAGGAAGCTGCCGAGTTTGCGGACGGCGCGCTGGAACGGCTGGGAAATGAGGGGAAAACAGTGGTTTTCATGCGTGGCGATGATGGCATACTGGCACTTGCCGCACTCAAAGACACACTTCGCCCCGAAGCCGTGGAAGCACTGGGCTCCCTGCGGGAACTCGGCATCCGTACGGTCATGCTGACCGGCGACAATGAACAGACGGCACGGGCGATTGCCAAAGAAGCCGGAATCGACGAATACACAGCAGAATGCCTGCCGGAGACTAAGGTCGCCAGACTAAAAGAGCTTGAGAGGGTCTATGGGCAGGTAGCCATGATTGGTGACGGGATCAATGATGCCCCGGCCCTTGCGACCGCATCGATTGGTATTGCAATGGGCGACGGTACGGGTGTGGCTCTGGAGACCGCAGACGTCGTCCTGATGAAAAATGATTTGAGACGGCTTCCATACGCCAGCAGGCTATCCGGCAGGATGAACCGGATTGTAAAACAGAATATTGTATTTTCGATTTCTGTGATTCTCTTGCTTGTGCTGTCCAATTTCATGCAAGTGATTGACCTTCCCCTCGGCGTCCTGGGCCATGAAGGCAGTACGATTCTGGTCATCCTGAACGGCCTCCGGCTGCTGAAAAGCGGCGACTGAACAAAAAGAAAAAGTGGCGTTGCCGGGGGTCATACCCCGACAGCGCCACTTTTGGCTTTAGCTTTATTTTCTTCCCGTCTTTCCTGCATGACGGCATTAACCTGCCCGCCAAGAATCAGGATGATGGAAGAGAGATACATCCAGATCATGAGCACAATGATGGCACCGATGCTGCCGTATGTGTTTGAGTAATTGGCGAAATTGCTGACATAATAGGAGAATGCCGAGGTGGAAAGGAGCCACCCGACTGTTGCAAACACCGCGCCCGGAATCGCATCAATGATTCTGACCTTTGCAGCAGGCACCAGCCAATAAACTAGCGTGAACACCGCAAAGATCAAAAGCGGCGGAATCGTCCAGCGGATATTGTTCCAGACCGTCAGGAATTCCTCATCAAGTCCCATGTAGGAGAAGAGGGTCCGGCCTATCTGCTCGCCGAATACCGGCAGGACCAGGGCCACCACCACTACGCCAATCAGCATGAGGGTGAAGACGATCGACAAGACCCTTTTTTTGATAAATGACCGCTTCCCATGCGAGAAGTACGACCGGTTGAGTGCCCTTGTCAGTGCATTCATGCCATTGGAAGCTGACCAGATGGTACCGATGATACCGAGTGACAGCAGGCCACCGCTCCGATTGTTCAGCACCTCACCCAACGTGGTCTCGATCATATTATAGACACTCGTCGGCGCGTACTCTTTGATGAAATCAAACAGTGCCGACTGGTCGATGTTCAAATACGGCAAAAGCGTAAGCATGAAGATCAGGAGCGGAAACAGCGATAGCAGAAAGAAGTAAGCCAGCTGCGAACCCAGCCCGACGACATCCACAAGTTTGATTCGGGTGATGAGTTCCTTGAAGAAGCCATGGCGCGTCGTCACATCAAAGCGCTCCAGGTCTCCCTCATTCACGTCCTCCACAAATCCCATCACTTTGTCTTTTAGGTTGTCGTCCCGGCTGGCCGCACCCGTGTCCAGCTTCTTATCATCCGCCATCAATCATCCGCCCCCTATCCCGTGCATCAGTTTTTCATATTGTCCCGCGCTTCTCCGGCCACCTGACCTTCACGATAAGCTTCCTCGGGCACGAATGTCCCTTTTGATGTGCCTGTTTTCTTCGCGCCGCCGTCGACCTGACCGCCGGCGTATGCCTCTTCCGGTACGAATGTCTGATCCGTGCCCGGGTGGTTGCCCTTGAACGCCGTTGTCGCCATCTGCTTGTAGTCGTCTTTGGCTTCCATGACTGCATCCTTCGAATCGACGAACGCCGTCTTCGTATCCTCCACCAATGTCTTCACCGTCGGCGTCAATTCCTTCAGTTCTGCCGCCTTCGATTGAAGATAGCGCTTATCGGAGTCGAACTGCTCATAGAGCGCCTTCAGCTTGTCGGACTTGTCCTGAATTTTCCAGCGGAGAACGTCCGGATTCTTCATGTAGTACTTTGCATCATCGCTGAGCCCCATTGCGCGGCGTGACATTTCGGACCGTGTTGTCCTGTCGAACATGCTGATGACCGCGCCGGTAAGCGCGCCGATGAGCACCATTTTGCCAAATTTGCTTCCTGCCATCAAAAATCCCTCCATAACTGTGTTTTAGACGATTTGCATACTCCATTATACCCTCACTCTTCCGGGCACAAACAAGGGAGCCGATGCCCATTTTAAAATTAGGTCTTGACGGGAGAGCTGAACTTTCGGAATATTAGTTCTAAGGTGATATAGAACAGTAGGTGATATAGAGCAGATTTCACAAGACAGCATCATTTTTTGGGGGAAACGATCACGAAGAAAAAGGGGGAACAAAAATGGAAGCTCTAGAGAAATTCCTGGGATCACTCAGCGGCATCGTATGGGGACCGTGGCTGCTCGTCCTGCTTGTAGGTACCGGTATTTTCCTCACCTTCAGGCTTGCATTTATTCAGGTGCGTTTATTGCCCTATTCTTTAAAACAGGTATTTTCGCGCAAGCATGATAAAAAAGCGGAAGGCGATATTTCACAGTTCCAGGCACTGATGACCGCCATGGCGGCGACCGTCGGAGTCGGAAACATTGTGGGTGTTGCGACCGCCGTTGTCCTCGGCGGTCCCGGCGCGGTCTTCTGGATGTGGCTGGCCGGCTTCTTCGGAATGGCCACCAAATACGGTGAAGCGATCCTTGCCGTCAAATACCGCACAAAGGATGCCAACGGCCAGATGGCCGGCGGGCCGATGTACTATCTCGAACATGGCCTGAAGGCACGCTGGCTTGGAGTCAGCTTTGCCCTGTTCGGCACACTTGCCGCGTTCGGCATCGGGAACGGGACACAGTCCAAAGCAGTTGCAGATGCCATGAACATGAACTTCAACACGCCGTACTGGGTCACGGGCCTTGTCCTGATGGTCGTCGCGGGGGCCGTCATCCTCGGAGGGATCAAGTCGATCGGCCGGGTAGCCGCCTTCTTTGTTCCGATCATGGCTCTCTTCTACTTTATTGCCGGTGCAATTATCATGATCACGAATTTCGACCTTGTCCCTTCTGCGTTCGCTACGATCTTCTCTTATGCGTTCGGCATTGAGTCGTTCGCCGGCGGAGCAGTCGGTGCAGCCATCCGCTTCGGGATTGCCCGGGGTCTCTTCTCGAACGAGGCCGGCCTCGGTTCCGCTCCGATTGCAGCTGCAGCAGCCCGGACGGATATGCCTGGCCGACAGGCGCTCATCTCGATGACCCAGGTGTTGTTCGATACCCTGATCATCTGCTCGATCACAGGCATCACAATCGTCATGTCGGGCGCCTGGCAGGATGAAGGGGCCGAAGCCGGAACGCTTACAGCCATGGCGTTCGGAACATTCTTCGGAGATGCGGGACAGTACATTGTCGGACTCGGCATCGTCTTCTTCGCCGCTTCCACGATTTTCGGATGGGCTTATTACGGAGAAAAGTGCTTCCAGTATCTTTTCCCGAATCCGAAACTTCTTAAGTTCTACCGTCTGGTATTCGTAGTGGTTGTCTACTTCGGCGCCACCGCCACACTTGATGTGGTCTGGCTCTTCTCCGATGTCATGAACGGCCTCATGGCCATTCCGAACCTGATCGGCCTCCTCGGCCTGTCCGGTGTCATCGTAGCCGAGACCAGGCGCTTCCAGAACAAAATCAAGGAAGAGAAAGAAGCAGAATTGGCTGCTGTTCCGGCCGTCAACTCTTCCAACGATTGATTGCCTTACCCATCCGGCCACCGGGGATCTCATGTTCCCGGTGGCTGTTTGACTTTGTATTCTATTAGTGTGAGAATGATGGCAATCCGATGAAAGGCAGGAACACCACAAATGGACCTTACCAACCCCACTGCAGAAAACGTGGAGTATATGATCAACGCGATCAAGGATAAACTTCGCATGGTCAATGTCGATGCAATGAAGTCCGAGCACTTCAACACATCCGACTACGAAGATCTTCGTGACATCTATGACATGGTTATGAAGCGAAACAACTTCAGCCCGAGTGAGATGCAGGCAATCGCAGCCGAGCTGGGCAGCCTGCGCAAATGAGCGATACTTCGTCCCCCGTACTGCTTCGGCAGACGGGGGATTTTTCGTTGCCGGCCATACCCTGCTATTGGTAGACTATGGTTAGATCGGAAAGGAGATTTGGACAATGGGGACATTTGAAGAAAATCTCGACAAGTACGCAGAGTTGGCAGTGAAAGTCGGCGTCAATATCCAGCCCGGGCAACCGCTCTATATCGGCGCCTCGACCGAGTCGGCGGAATTCGTACGGCTTGTAACAAAAAAGGCCTATGAAGCCGGTGCCCGTCATGTCATCGTCGACTGGCAGGATGATGAAATTTCCCGTCTCCGATATGAGATGGCACCTGAAGATTCGTTTAGTGACTTCCCTGCCTGGATTCCGAAGATGCGCGAAGAACTGGTCGGCATGAATGCAGCGTTCATGAATATCGTGTCGCAGAGCCCCGATCTCCTGAAAGGGATCGATCCGACGCGGATCGCAAACTTCCAGAAAGCCGCCGGCCAGGCCCTGGAGTCCTATCGCCAGGCGATACAGTCCGATAAGGTGAGCTGGACGGTCATTGCAGCTCCATCAGAGGCATGGGCTTCAAAGGTGTTCGCCGACCTGCCTGAAGAAGATCAGGTTCCTGCCCTCTGGGATGCCATCTTCAAGGCCGTCCGCGTAGATACCGAAGACCCTGTCGAAGCGTGGAAACAGCATGATGAGACGCTTTACGAGAAAGCCGATCATCTGAACAAGAAGAAATATACAAAGCTTCACTACACCGCTCCGGGAACGGATCTGACCATCGGCCTGCCGGAAGGCCATATCTGGGCCGGTGCAGGGAGCATCAACGCCCAGGGGGCGACATTCATGGCCAACATGCCGACGGAGGAAGTATTTACTGTCCCGCACAAGGACCGCATCGACGGCTATGTCTCAAGCACAAAACCGCTCAGCTACGGCGGCAACATCATCGACAATTTCAAGATTACCTTCAAAGATGGGCGGATCACGGAAGTCGAGGCTGAGCAGGGTGAAGACGTGCTGAAGCATCTCATCGAAGCGGATGAAGGAGCAAAATCCCTTGGTGAAGTTGCGCTTGTCCCGCACTCTTCTCCGATTTCAACGTCCGGCCTGCTCTTCTACAATACGCTGTTTGACGAAAACGCCTCGAATCACCTGGCGATCGGAAGCGCATATGCCTTCTGCATCGAAGGCGGCAAAGAGATGGACAGCGAAGAATTGCAAAAGCACGGACTCAACCAGAGCATCACCCACGTCGATTTTATGATTGGCTCGGAAGAAATGGACATCGACGGCATCCTTGAAGATGGTACGGCAGAGCCGATTCTCCGCGGCGGCGAGTGGGCATTCTGATAACAATTTTCCATACTGACATTGCATGACACAAGGGATGGCGGGTTCACATTTGTCACAATTCAGCCGTATTCCAGCAATGTCCTCTTAAAAACAGGCATATTCTGTAGTATAATGAGCTATAGAGATGCATAGGAACAAGAATAGAGAGGAGTATTCTGCTATGTGGCTGATGTTTACAACAGTAATCGGTTTCACGGTCCTGCTGCTTTTCGGCATGCTGATCATGATTCACTTCCTGCAGCGCGCAATGATCTCGGAAGACTCGGTTACCATCGACGATAAACCCGAGAAAACATATACGCTTGACTCCTGAAGAATTGCCGGTCATCCGGCAATTCTTTTTTAATTCCCTATGGAAACCTCACAAATGCTCTATCAGAATTTCAAAACGATCTTGCCCTTTGTGCGCCCGCTCTCCATGTGCCGGTGCGCTTTTATAATTTCCTCAAACGGATAACATTTTTCAATAGTCGGTTTTAATTTCTCTTTCTCCACAAGAATTCTAAGGAAATCCAAATCTCCATGATTCGGTTTCGTAAAATGGATTTTTGCTTTTTTTCGACCAATTAACGAGCCGATCATCAATTGAAATGGGTGATATTTAGGGTGAAACGGGTGTTCCGTGATATAAAGACCTTCCTCGGTTAAAGATTTTAGACAACTGAAAAAGGTTCGCTTACCCACTGCATCCAGAATAACGTCGTATTTTTCTCCGTTATCCGTGAAATCTTCCTTGGTATAATCAATTACATATTGTGCACCGAGTTCCTTAACCCAATCCAAGTTAGAAGTGCCGCAGACAGCAGTTACCTCAGCCCCAAAATAGTTTGCAAGTTGAACAGCAAAATGCCCCACTCCGCCAGAAGCTCCATATATTAAGACTTTTTGACCTGGCCTTACCTGTGCTACATCTCTCAATGCTTGTAATGCAGTTTGAGCGGCACATGGTATTGCAGCCGCTTCCTCATAAGTCATGTTTTTCGGCATATGACATAAGGCATTCTCACGTGGCGCGACATATTCTGCATGAGATCCGAAGCAGCTCCCGAAAACATGATCCCCCACCTTAAAGTTGCGGACATCCTCACCGACAGCCTCAATGGTTCCGGCAACATCTATGCCCAGTATCTGATTCTTGGGTCTCGTTAGGCCATTATCCTTCCTGGTTGGAAAATAACCCTTGCGGTACAAGCAGTCCAAAGTATTGACGGATGCACTGTGTACACGAATCAATACCCTGTCCGGTTCGTTGATGGTTGGTGGTTCCACATCCTCTATCCCTATAGCCTCAGCAGAACCATAAGTGCTGTAAATTGCTGCTTTCACCCGCGGACCTCCAAGTTTAAAGTTTCCCCATCATATGTTTCTTCTTGAAATATTCAGACCCCGGCACCCTTCATTTCAAAATGAAATTTCCCTTACAATCTGATTTCAATTCATGACGATTTTTGTAACATTCCACCCTTTACGCTTTAATAATTTCCCTCAATTTGGTTTTAAATAGATCTTCAGGCTCATTCCGGTTTGTCATATACCATTATCTACTAATTTGCGGACAGGCTATTTTCTACTATACTTATCATCAGCAGAAAGTACCGTTACCGGGAGGCAACTTAAATGTGGAATTCTACTGATATCGGCATCGACCTTGGCACTGCCAATTTACTCATCTATACAAAATCAAAAGAAATCGTCTTTGATGAACCCTCTGTCGTCGCCGTCGATCCGGCAGGAAAGCTGATTGCCATCGGCCACGAGGCAAAAGTGATGCTCGGAAAAACACCCGAGCAGATCACAGCCATCCGGCCGCTCCGTGACGGTGTCATCGCGGACTATGATATGACAGCAGAACTGCTTAAATCCGCCATGGCCAAGGCATCCAAGAAACTCGGCCAGACCCTCCGGAAGCCCCGTGTGGTCGTTTCAATCCCTTGCGGCGCCACTTCCGTCGAACAGCGCGCGATCGTGGATGCCGTGAAATCCGGAGGCGCCAAAGAAGTCCACCTGATCGAAGAGCCCGTCGCAGCAGCCATCGGGGCGGATCTTCCGGTGAGCGAACCGATCGCGAACGTCATCGTCGATATCGGCGGCGGAACAACCGAAGTCGCGATCATCTCGTTTGGAGGCGTCGTCTCTTCCAACAGTGTGAAGTTCGCCGGTGACAAAATGGATGAGGAAATCATCCATCACATCCGAAAGCGCCACAACCTCATCATCGGAGAGCAGACAGCAGAAGCGATCAAGAAGGAAATCGGATTCGCGCCGATCGCCCATGAAGCGAAAACGATGGACATTCGGGGCCGTGACGTCGTTACGGGTCTGCCGAAGACAATCACCCTCCACTCCCGCGATATCCAGCAATGCCTGAAAGAAGGCATGGAAACGATTCTTGAAGCCATCCGTACGACACTCGAGCAATGCCCTGCGGAACTGTCCGGCGACATCGTCGACCAGGGCATCGTGCTCACCGGAGGCGGCGCTCTCATGAACGGCATGCAGGATTGGCTGTCACAGGTCATCTCCGTACCTGTCCATACCTCTCCTGATCCGATGAAGGCCGTCGTATTCGGCACCGGTAAAGCACTCGGTACGATTAAAACCATGCGCAAAGTTGCAAACTGAATTAGAACACACCCCGGGAACGCAGCCCCCTGCCTCCGGGGTTTTTTGTATTTAAAAGACATATCAAAAGGACCCTGTCCGGCTCATGGCCGGAATAGGGTCCTCAGTTTTGCAATGGGTTTCCGCAGAGCGGCCTTACCCTTTCAATGTCCGTCCTCGATGATGGAATAAATATAGTGGTCCTCCCATACACCGTTGATAAATAGCAGCTGGCGCAGGAGGCCTTCCCGCTCCATCCCGGCCTTCTCGAGCACACGGACCGAACCCTGGTTTCTCGGAGACACATAGGCCTCGATCCGGTGGAGCCCCGCACGCTCGAAGCCAAACTGCAGGACCAGCTTCAGGGCTTCCGTCGCGATGCCGCGGCCCGCTTCCCCCTGATCGACGGAATAACCGACAAAGGCGCTCAGGAAAGGCAGCCGTTTCAGCCCATACAGGGAGATGTGGCCGATCAGCCGGCCGTCTTCCGCCCGGAAGATGCCGAAGCTGTATTCCCGCTTTTCCCTGAGCTGCTGGAGCGACTCACGGATCTTTTCGCGCTGGACGCTGACTGTGTAATAGGAGCTGTCATGCCTGGGCTCATAAACGGTCCAGTAGTGCTTGTTCCTTGATACGAGGTTCGTCATGGCAAGTGCGTCGTCGTCAGTGAGGACGCGCAGGATGACCCTCTCGCCCTTCAGAGTAATCAAGTCGGCTCACCCTTCTCCGGACGTCAGGCTCAGGAACTCTTCCACATCCCGGATGCAGAGCCGGACACCCTTTTCCCAGAAGTCCCGCTTCGTGATATCTTCACCAAGATGCTTCATCGCCAGATCCTCGGTCGTCATGACAGCCGTATCGCGCAGGAGCGCCATATACTTCTCCTCAAACGCCTCTCCTTCCTCGAGCGCCTTGGCATAGATGCTCAGTGAAAACAGGTAGCCGAATGTGTACGGGAAGTTATAGAACGGAACGCCAGTGATATAGAAGTGCAGTTTGGAGGCCCAGAAGTGCGGGTGCGTCTCGCCGAGTGCTCCGGCATAGGCCTCGCGCTGTGCATCTTCCATCAGTTCGTTCAGGCGGTCAGAAGAAACGACGCCCTTTTTCCGTTCTTCGTAAAATCGCGTTTCAAAAAGAAAGCGTGCATGGATGTTCATGAAGAAAGAAACGCTCCGCTGCGCCTTGTCTTCAAGGAGAGCGATCTTTTCTTCCTTCGTCTGCGCTTCCTTCACCGCCGCGTCGGCGACGATCATCTCGGCGAATGTCGATGCGGTCTCCGCAACGTTCATCGCATATTGTCTGTTGAGCTGATGGACCGGACGGAGCGCATACGAGTGGAAGGCGTGACCGAGTTCGTGTGCGAGCGTGGCGACGTTCGACATCGAGCCGCTGTACGTCATGAAGATACGGGATTCCTCGGACAGCGGCATACCGGTGCAAAAACCGCCCGGTCGTTTGTTCGGACGGTCTTCCGCCTCGATCCAGCCGTTTTCGAACGCCATGCGGGCGAACGACTCGAGTTCCGGACCGAACTTACCGAAATGCTTCAGGATGAATTCAGCGCCTTCCTGATAATCCAGTTTCGAAGTTGATTCGGACACCGGCGCGAAAAAGTCATACCAGTCAAGCTGTTCCTTGCCGAGAAGGGATGCCTTGCGGTTCAGGTATTCCGCAAACGGCTGCTTATTGGCAGAAATGGCGCCCCACATCGCGTCAAGCGTCTCCTGCTTCATGCGGTTGTACTCGAGCGGTTCATGGAGGACGTGGTCCCAGCCCCTCTTCTCATACACCTGCAGACGGAATCCCGCAAGTGAGTTGAGTGCCTTTGCGAAGAACTCTTCCTTCTCGGCCCATGCGGCCTCCAGCTTATCAAACGCCTCTTTGCGGACCGCGGGATCGGGGTGGGTGCCGAGATTGTTCGCCTGTCCGACGGAAAGCACTTTCTCCTCTCCGTCCACCGTGACCTTCACCTGCATGTCTCCGACAAGCAGGTCGTAAAGTTCTCCCCAGCCATGGTAGCCATCGACGGACAGTGCCGTGATGAGCGCTTCCTGCTCCTCCGGAAGTTTGGCACCGGCTTTTTTGCGCCATTCATCCAGGATGAACGAAAACACTTGCAGCTGATCGGAAGCGAGCATCTCTTCCCAGACCTTCTCATCAGTCTTCGCCAGCTTCTGCTGGAACGACATGAATGCCGTCTGGAACTTTGCGCCGAGCACGGACACTTCTCCCTGCAGGAGATGCGCCTTTTTATCTGTCGTGTCCTGTGCCAGGAAGCAGCCGATGACCGCGCCGGCTTCTCTCAGGTGGGCCGATGTGCTTTTCGTCTCTTCAAGCAGAGCCGCGACCTGCTCTGCTGCGTCTGCGGCTGCAGGTGAGCTGAAAGCTGCGACCGATTCAGCATAGCTGCGGACTTTTTCCGCCCCTTCCTGAAGATGGTCACGAAGTTCTTCGGATTCACTGCCTCCACTGAAAAACGTTTCCAGGTCCCAGGTGACCGGGTACGTAGTTGTTGACATCCCAATTCCCCCTGACTGTTTGCCAATTTTCTAAAAACAATTTCCCTGCAATTATAACACGGTTGTTCGGAAGGCGAAACTTGCCAACTGGCAAAAAAGCGTCACACTTTCCACCGTTAACGCCGAAAATCCCATGTATACTAATACGGGTAGGAGGTGAAGAAGATTGATCCGAAAACTGTTGATGGGGATCGCCCTGGCTGCGGCGGTCGGCTTCCATGCGTCGGCGATGTTCATGCCGGCATTCGGGCGGCCCGCCGGGGAGATTGCTGCGCGGCTTCCGGTCGTCTTCATGCCGTCCATGTACTCGTCGCTGATCCTGATTGTCCTGATGCCGCTTTTGGGGCTGTATGTTCTCAGCGGCGGCGGCAAGGCGGACCGGCCCTCGACTGCGAACCTGCGTGCCGCTCTGTTCATCGCGGCCTCCATTCTCCATATCATCGAAATCATCACTTGGCAGGAAGAACGTTTTATCCTGTTCACAGCGGCGGAAGTCGCCATGCTGGCCGTCCTGGCCGCCCTCTACTTCACCTATCCGAAAAAGGAGAACCGCCTTTCGGGACGGATTCCCATATCGGGGATCTTCTCCTATTTCTTCTTCAGCCTCCTCGTTGCGATTCACTATACGCTTGAGGAGAATGATTGGGGCGGGTTGGGCCTGAGCGATGCGCTTTGGGCAATCATCACGCTGACATTTGCCGCAGCGATTGCACTTCATTTTCTTTACCACCACAGGGATGATATGTTTGCGGGCGTCTTTGCATGGATGTCCATCATGGTCGCTGCAAAGAACGGGCTTGACGAGCCTCTTGTTTCCGCGGCTTCCCTTTTCCTCGCCGGAGCGGTCATCACCTGGATGGTCGTAAGCAGAAGGCAAAGCGGTAAAGTGCCGCGAACGGCGGAAGAATAATCATCTATTATACGTAAAACGGTCCCGGGACATGATCCCGGGACCGTTTTTTAGTCTTCGCTGATGTCAGTGATCAGAAGCGGACCATCCGCCGTGACGATGACGGTATGCTCAATCTGGGCCACAAGTGACTTGTCCGGCGTGATGAACGCCCAGCCGTCGCCGCCTTCGATGATGTGCTCTGCCTTCTGGGAGATGAACGGTTCGACCGCAAGGACCATGCCTTCCTTCAGAAGGGTGGTATCCCAGCGGTCATAATAGTTCAGCACATGGCTCGGCTCTTCATGGAGGGAGCGGCCTACTCCGTGGCCTGTCAGATTCTTGATCACATGCAGGCCGTTGTCGCTCGCCTCACGGCTGACCGCCTTGCCGAGCTGATTCAGCCGTCCGCCGGGCTTCACCTTTTCCATCGCCCTGTCGAGGGCCGCCTTCGCGACATCGATGAGTTTCTGTTTTTCCTCGTCCGGTTCGCCTGCCACGATCGAAATGCCCGTGTCGGCAAAGTAACCGTTGTACGAACCCGACACATCGATGTTGACCATGTCGCCATCCTTGATCACATAGTCATCGGGGATGCCATGGGCCACCACTTCGTTGACACTGATGCACGTGAAGCCGGGAAAGTCATACTCGCCTTTAGGACCGGAGATGGCTCCCTTCTCCTCGAACATGCGGCCTGCCATGTCATCCAGCTGTCTGGTCGTGACGCCGGGTTTTGCGGCGTCTTTCAGCGCATCGCGGATTTCCGCACAGATGCGCCCGATTTTCTTGAGATTCTCGAAGTCTTCGGTCGTCTTCGCGATCATTCGATTCAGCACTTCCTTCTGTGGATTCAGTTTCCACTATACCACAGACCGGACCGGCGCCAAACAGTCAGGTTCTCAGCGCACGGATCCCCGCCACGGTGCACCAGACGAACGCCGCCCCCTGAAAGATGGCATACAGAAGGGACAGCAGGGCGGTCATGCCCGCATGCCCGAAAGACGGCACCGTGCCGGTGAACGCCGCTTCCCTCACCTCATTCGCCCCGATAAAGGTCATGACCAGCAGGGCCGCGAGCGGCAGCGCCGGCATGAGCTGGATGGCAAGTGCCCGCTTCGCGTGGCGCCTGACCAGCCCGTCGCCCGACGCCAGAAGCAGGATGAACGGGAACAGGACGGGAGCAAACAGGATGCTGAAGTAATTGATTGATGAAAGAATGCGGGGATTGTCCATCATGCCCTCCTTCCGGAATGTGGCACAGCTGTTTTCATCGTATGCCGGGTCAGGTTGAAAACAGCGGGCGGGTAGTCTACACTTGAAGGGTCCATACTGAATAGTTGAACCACAAGGGGAGCCGCAGATGCGGCTGAGAGTGGGCGCCCGCCGCCCAGACCCTTTGAACCTGTAAGGTCATGCTTGCGCAGGGATGTGGATGGAAAACGATGCCCGAAGGCGTCCGGCTCTGTCCCGGACGCTTTTTATATTGGTCATCCCCATCTTGCGACATCATTAAAAATGGGGGGAATCATCTATGCAGCGCAACTCACGTCTCCAGCTCCTGATCGAAGTCGCAATCTTTTCCGCGATCGGCTTTGTGCTCGATCAGATTTCCATTAAACTCTGGTTCCAGGGCGGATCCATCAGCCTCACGATGGTGCCGATCGTCCTGATGGCCTTTCGCTGGGGGCTTGGCGGTGGCTTGCTTACCGGCCTGATCCTCGGCATTCTCCAGACATTCGCCGGTGCCTACATCATTCACCCGGTACAGGGCTTCCTGGATTACATTGCGGCATTTGTCGTGATCGGTGCCGCTGCTTTTCTGCGGCCCATGGTCGTGGGCGGCGCCGACTCCGGCAATAAGGGGCGGATGGTAACCGGCATCGTCATCGGCACGGTCATCGGCGGCCTGCTCCGCTACGTCATGCACGTCCTGTCGGGCGTCGTATTCTTCGGTGCCGCGGCAATTGATGCCGGTGATAACGTCTGGTGGTATTCGATCGTCTACAACGCGGGCTACATGATCCCGTCAATCATTCTGACGGCCGCCGCCTGTGCCCTTCTGTTCGGCACCGCGCCTCGGCTGCTGAAGAGATAACCCCAGTCTGCCCGCGCGGCGGCTGGAATAAACCGGAATTCAGATGGACTGACATACCCCGCCGGAAACGGCGGGGGTTTTTGCATGAAATTGGGGCGGATGAACGGCGTATGACATCGGATTTCGGAGTATGGCGTCCGAGTTCGGAGTATGTGACACGAGTTTGGAGTATGGAGACCGAGTTCGAAGTATCCGACACGAGTTCGGAGTATCCGACACGAGTTTGGAGTATGGAGACCGAGTTCGAAGTATCCGACACGGGTTTGGAGTATGGAGACCGAGTTCGGAGTATGTGACACGAGTTTGGAGTATGGCGTCCGAGTTCGGAGTATGCGACACGGGTTTGAAGTATGGCGTCCGAGTTCGGAGTATGTGACACGAGTTTGGAGTATGGAGACCGAGTTCGGAGTATCCGATACGAGTTTGGAGTATGGCGTCCGGGTTCGGAGTATGCGACACGAATTCGTCCTTACTCAAGGGAAATCGGATTAAGACCGTGATTTTCTGAGTATGCGGCGGCTGGAATAAACCGGAATTCAGATGGACTGACATACCCCCGCCGGAAACGGCGGGGGTTTTTGCGTCCCGCTAAGCAACAATTCAGCCAACGTCTCACTTCACTAAGGCAAAGTCACCATATAAAAACCCCTCCGGCAGATCGGAGGGGTTAAAGTAAATGGCGTGGATGCCCTGAAGATGGTCATCAGCCGTATATCGGTCCGGTTTTCTGCCGCCGGCATCGGCGCTTCGTCCGTCCGCCTTCTGCAACCGCCGGCTCATCTCCTTAAACGAGACCGGGTTCGGAGGCGGCACTTCCCACGGCTGGACGGTCAGCCGGTAAGGCGAAGTTTCAAAGAAGGCATTCGCCATCCGGCGGTACCCTTCCAGTGAAGGGTGGACGTCCGCGGGGTTCGGAAGCAGCTGGGTGCCTTCGCCGGCGAATGCCTCTTCGACCGGGACAAAAACCGCTCCCGTAGCTTCCGCCTCCTGCTTCAGAATGGCGTTCAGCCTGCCCAGCTCTTTCCTCAGACCCGGCTTCATCTCTTCACGGGCATGCGGATATGCGAAATAATAGCCCATGATATAGACTTTCGCCCGCGGTGCGCGCTCCGCCAGTTCGTCCAGAATGGCCGAAACATTCTTCCTGACCCCGTTCAGCGCATAGTCAGCCGGGATCCGGTCGTAGGCGAGCGTGCCCGCCCGGGAATCGTAGCGCACCAGGCCGAGCAGATCATTGGCGCCTGCAGAAACCGTAATCAATGTGGCACGCTCCAATATCGGGCGTGCCTCTTCCGACTTCACACGCTCCAGCACCTGCCCGCTTGTGAGGCCGGGATAGCTGAGATCCTTTGAATAGAAGGCAAGAGGCACATGCCTGCGCAGCTCCATCGCGATCATGTCCGCATAACCGAGGTCAATCTCCCGGTTCGGGGTCTGTCCGGCCGCAAGCGAGTCGCCGAGCGCGACATAGGCGGCCGGAGCGGCAGCCTGCACGGGGCCTGTTTGCGGAATCAGCAGCAATAGTGCGCCGACGAGGAGGACAAACCGCCTCATCGCCGTTTGCCGCCCTTGTTCCCTTCCCTATTCTTACTGTTGCGCGGCCCCTTGCCGGCATTGCCCGCAGGCTTCCCTGAGGATGCAGCCTGTACGGTTTTCGAAGAGCCCTCGATCAGGCCTCCCCTATGCCAGACTTTCTGGACCGGTTTGACCGTCAGTGTACGGGTCAGCTTCCGGTACGTCTTCTCGTCCGGATACGAAACGAACGACAGCACTTCCCCGTCTGCACCTGCGCGCCCAGTCCTGCCGGAACGGTGCGTGTACTGCTCTTCGGTACGCGGCACGTCGATATGGATGACATGCGTCAGGCCGGTGATATCGAGCCCGCGTGCCGCAAGATCCGTCGCGATGAGGATGCGCACCGTGCCGTCACGGAACCCGTCAAGTGCCTGTTTGCGCTCCATCTTATTCATGCCGGAGTGAAGGACCGCAACCGGCGCGTCCTGGAACTTCAGCTTCGATTCCTTCATGAGCAGCTGATCCGTGTTGTTGATGAAGGCCAATCCCTGCAAGCCTTCCACGTGGGAAAGCCTCCGGATCAGGTCCGTTTTGTCGCGCTCGTCCACCTTGATGAAAGAATGCGTGACCTCGCCCTGTTTCGGCAGCTCTTCCGCAGTCACTTTCAGCTGGAGAGGATCGTCCATGAAGCGCTCCGCAACGAGACGGATTTCATCGGTGATCGTAGCCGACACGACTGCAACCTGGCAGTCCGAAGCTGCAGCCCCGACCAGCGACTTGACATCGGTCCGGTGATCACGCCCCAGAAGCTGGTCGCCTTCATCCAAAACGATGTGCCGGATATCATGCATCTTCAGCTTCCGGTCATTGGCCAGCTCCCAGACGCGCCCCGGTGTCCCGACGACAATTGTCGGCTTCTTTTTCAGCTTCTCGATCTGGCGCTGCTTGTTCGCCCCACCGATCAGCTGCGTGACCGTGACGTCCGTGCCTTCCGTCCATTCGCGGAACACTTCGACAATCTGCATGCAAAGCTCCTGGGAAGGCGCCATGACCAGCGCCTCCGTTTTCTTTGAAGTGCCATCAACAAGCGACAGCAGCGGGATGACATAGGCGAGCGTCTTCCCCGACCCTGTCGGCGATTCCGCGACGATGTCCCGTCCGTCGATCATCGCGGGAATCATTTTGGACTGAATCGGCATCTCCTCTTCAAATGTCCATTTATCCCGGAATTGCGGCTCCAGCCGTTCGATCCAACTCATCATCCATTCCCCGTTTCACAACAATATTTTTCTCCATTCCAGTGTTTCTCCGGATTAATCACCGATATACAAAACGGATGGCAGAGAAACGTTTACCATCCGCATGATCTTTATTTATGCATTCTGAGACTGTGACCGCATGCCAAGATGGCCTTTTCTGCAAGGACGAGGAGCGAATCGATGTAATGCTCATTCAACGACAGCTCCTTTTTTACAATCGACAGTTCGGTGCAGCCAAGCACGACTCTGTCACAGCCTTTTTCCTTCATATTCTCTTCTACCTTCGCCCACAAAGCAGGGTCTGCAGGGCGCCCGGCCTTTACATAATCATAAATAATCGACATGACGGCTTCCTGAATATCCGTGTCTGGCAAGACTGGCATGATTCCTTTGGATTCACACGCATCCTGATAAACCCGGCTGATGATCGTTCCGTCTGTTGCCAGGATACCAAGCTTCTCGGCTCCCTCTTCAGCTGCACGTTTTATCGTCTCTTCAATCATATTCAGAACCGGCACCGGAGAAGCCGCTGCGATCTCCCGATAGAATGTGTGGGCCGTATTGCATGGGATCGCGATCATATCCGCTCCGGCCCCGGCAAGTCTCTCTGTATCACGTACGATGAAAGGAACCGGGTCAGTCTTTTCCGGATCGATGATGAAGGCGGTACGGTCAGGAATGGCGGTATTATTTGTAATCACCATGTCCACGTGATCCTGATCACGATCAGCATCCGTATGCCGGACAATCATCTCTCCGATATACATCGTAGCGAGCGGTCCGACTCCTCCCAGAATTCCAAGTGTTTTCTTCTCCATGTTGTCCAATCCTTTGCTGTCTATCAGTTTATGGGTGTAAATTATATCACAGAAGGCATTCGTTCCGATAGAAATGCCATCACCCATTCGGCGGCTTGATCCGCCCCTGTTCCCGTTGCTCAAAGGCATAGGCGAATCTGATCAGGAGCGGATCCGCGAACGCCTTCCCATAGAAAGCGATGCCGAATGGCTCGCCTTCCTCCGTCTTTCCTGCCGGAACCGCCACACCGGGATATCCGGCTGCGGCGCCGAAACTGAGCCCGTGGTAGTGGGGAAAGACTAGCGCGCTGATGTCATGGTCCCTGAACGCCCTCTCCAGCGCCAACTCGGACGACAGATGCCGGTTCCGCTCAAGCGCTTCGAGATAAGCCCGCTCAGTCAGTGTCCCCGATGTGCGGTCCGATTGCTCCAGCATGTTCTGGCCGAACTTCAGCGTTTCCTCAGGATGCTGATGGTTAAATTCGATGACATCAGACAGTGTCCGGATCGGATTGCTTGCCGGCGTCCTGCCGAGATAGGCGTTTACTGCCGTCTTGAATTCGTGCATGAGCACATCATATCCCAGGTCATCTTCCATGACACCAAGGTCAATG
Organism: Bhargavaea cecembensis; assembly: GCF_001619585.1. Taxonomy (GTDB): domain Bacteria; phylum Bacillota; class Bacilli; order Bacillales_A; family Planococcaceae; genus Bhargavaea; species Bhargavaea cecembensis_A. Next base: position 189,374 of record NZ_LQNT01000010.1, on the reverse strand, counting down.
TCGTCAATGATTTCAGCTCCGCACGCTTTCAGCACTTCCAGCTTCTTGTTAAACAGGTTCTTGCACTCACTGTCGGCCTCGTTTTCGAAGATGTTGCGGGCGACGCCGATGCGTTCGCCTTTTAGCGCATCCGGATCAAGGCAGGCTTCCCAGTCCATGTCTTCCCATACTCCGCTCAGGGATGTGACCGGATCAGACGGATCCTCTCCGATCATCACCCGGAACACGAGCAGCGCATCTTCCACGGTCCTGGCAAGCGGCCCGGGGATGTCCTGAGTCATGGACAGAGGAATAACACCTGTCCGGCTGATGGCGCCAACAGTCGGCTTGATTCCGACAAGGCTGTTCTGTACGGCAGGCTCGATGATGGACCCGGTCGTTTCCGTGCCGACCGACGCCGCCGCCAGATTCGCGGCGACCGCCACGGCCGCACCGGAGCTTGATCCGCCGCAATCAAATTGGCCATAAGGGTTTTTGACTTGCCCGCCCCTGGAGCTGTATCCGTTCGTCATCTTGTCGGACATGAAGTTGGCCCACTCGGTCATGTTCGTCTTGCCGAGGATGACCGCACCGGCTTCCCTCAGTTTTTTCACCAGAAAGGCATCTTCCGCCGCGTAGTGGTCGGCCAGGGCAAGGGACCCGCAGCTGGTGTGCATCTTGTCCCCGGTGTCCATGTTGTCCTTGAGCAGGACCGGAATCCCGTGCAGGGGCGAACGTACCCCTTTCACCTGGCGCTCATAGTCCAACTGCCTTGCGATCTGCAGCGCATCCGGATTTACTTCGAGGACGGCGTTGACGTTGCGGCCGTATTCCGAGATCCTCGACAGGTACATGACCGTGATTTCCTCTGCCGTAACTTCTCCTTTCTCCATCTTTTCCTGCATCTCCCGGATGGTTGCCTCTTCAAGCCATTCATCCCGGATGCGTTCCAGCCGTTCGTTCTGCATCCTGATCCCTCCGATATAAAAAGCCGGCCGGCTGATGGCCGTCCGGCAAACGTTTATTGTTCCTGCAATTCGGTGTATTGCTTCAATAATGTATAGATGGGCAGCTCGTACAGTTGCTTGCCGTCAATCTTGAAAATTCCTTCATCCACCAGCTTATCGATGATGGACTGCTTTTTCTCATCCATCGGGCCTTCATGCAATTCTCTCATGGTGCATTCTTCTCCTTGCTCATGATGTTACCGACTTTATCTTTCCCCCTTGGGACGAAATCGAAACCGGCTTTGTTCCATCGGTCAAAGGAAGAAGAACCCGATGCCCATGATCAGATAGGCGGCAAGCAGGGTCAGCCCTTCGAACCAATTTGACTCCCCATCCAGCGTGATGACGATCGTGAGCAGTGCCGCCGTAATCATCGCGACCAGTTCCGCGACCGTGAATACTAGCGGCATCTGCACAGGCATCAGCAGCGAAATGAGGACCAGGGCAGGTGCAACGAACATGGCTACCTGGAGTGTCGAACCGACGGCGATCTCAACGGATACATCCATCTTGTTCTTGACCGCCAGGATAAGGGCGGAAGCGTGCTCCGCGGCATTTCCGACGATGGCGACGATGATGACCCCGATAAACAGTTCAGACCATCCGAAGCGCTCTCCGATGTCCTCAAATGTGTGGACAAGGTTTTCGGACACAAAAGCCACCGCAGCCGTAGCCAGAAGCAGAATGAGGATCGCCTTCCCCTTTGACCATTCTGCCTCTTCTTCTTCCTGGTTGCCATGACTTTCTTTGTCGGATCCGGTAAAATATCCCCGATGCGTGACCAGCTTAAAGAACAGCCCCGCCAGATAAAGCAGGATCATGATGACCGAGACCCCGATGCTCAGGCTGATCGTGCCACGGTCGTCCATTCTCTGGGAGAAGATCTCCGGGATGACGAATGCGACAATGATGGCGAAAATCAGGAGCCCGGCATTATAGCGGGCATCCCGCAAACTGAAATTCTGGCGCTTATGTTTGAGGCCGCCAATGAAAAATGACAGTCCGAGCACAAGAAGCAGGTTCCCGATTACCGAACCGGTCAGAGAAGCAAGAACGATCCCGACCAATCCTGCCTTCAACGAGAAGATGGCGATGATCAGCTCGACTGCATTCCCGAACGTCGCATTCAGCAACCCGCCTACACGCGGCCCCGATATGATGGTAAGCGACTCCGTCGCTCTCCCCATGATTGCGGACAGGCCAATAATGCTCACACAGCAAAGTATGAACATCACCAGACTCGTCCAGTGAAGGAAAGAGCCCGCTACAACGAGCGGCACACCGATGAATGAAACGATCGTAAAGACTTTATTCAACGTCATTCCCCCTACCGACATTAAATCCTATGAAGGAACTATACCCATATAAGGTTCTGCGATAACCGGTAGGCATATATGCCGGACCGCAACAGACTGGCGCCATTAAAACGAACCGCCCCGCAGCCGGGGATCTCTCCGGCTGCGGGGCGGTTTTATGTCTGCGCTTTAGCGACGCAGTTTCTTCTTCAGTTTTTGCAGCTTCGGCACAACGTTGACGAACATGGTATAGAGCAGCGGGTTGTATACTTTGTCCACTTCTCCAATGTATTCAGTATGCCCGTCCTTATCACAGAAGCTTTTCTTAAACAGATACAATCCGTCTTTTGGACTCAGCTCGAACACGCCTCCAAAGTCGTACTGTTCCGCTCCTTCTGAGATTCCCCACTTGATCATCTCATAGTTCATCAGATGGTTCGGGTTCAGGTTGCGCTTCTCATTGGTGCTTCCCGCATACAGATAATACAATTTGCCGCTGTAATTAATCGTCAGCCCGGCAGCGAGCTGATCACCCTCATGTTCAGCAATGTAAATGCGGAAGTTCTTCCCGAACGCCTCGCGCATCCGCTTAAAGTAATCGATCGAGCGCGTCGTGATTCCGTTCCGCTCCGCCATCGTCTTGTAGATCGAGTAGAAGTCGTTCAGGTACTCATCGCTATCACCGTAACTCACAGTGACGCCCTTCTTGATTGCGCCGCGGATGATATTCCGGCATTTCTTGGAGAATTTCATCATGATCGATTCTTCGTCATGGTCCTCGAAGTAGAGGATCATGTTGAGGCGGGGCTGGATGAGCGCCTCCTTCTCCTCTTCCCGGTTATGGACTTTGAAGCCCATCGAAGTGAACTGCTGTTCAAGCGAGCTGGAATACCGCACTTCCGGATCGAACTTTAAAGCAAACGCTTTATGTTTCTTCACGAGCGGCTCGACTTCTTTCATCAGCCTGAAAAGGAGTTCCCGGTCGGTGATGTCGCATACCGGGCCCCGGGGTGCATACAGGAGTGAGAATCCGCCGGGAACCTTCTTGACGAGAATGGACATCGCCGCTACGATCTCACCATCCTGCTCTACGTATACCTGTTCATTGCCCCAGTCGTTCTTTACTTTTGACCATTGCAGGTCCTGCGTGATGGCTCGGTACGGAGACTTCTTTACGAACTCCTCATACCTGGCCGTCATTTCTTTGTTGTTATGGTCTAAGATTGGCACCCTATGTAAACCTCCATGTCCATCAGCAAGAAATCCCGCCTCCTGGGAAGGCGGGATCACCCTCTCGGATTGAAGTATTCTTCAAACCGCTGATGGTAAGTCTTATAGTATGAGTGAAGCTTGAACCGGCGGATAAAGCTCCGGTCCTTTTCATAATAAAGCGTCGAGGCGGTCTTCCCTTCGCGGATCAGGCTCTGAACCTGTTCTGTAAGCTCCGGATCAGTCGTGTATTTCACGACGATATCAAGGGGAATACCGTGCCAGAGCACTTCGTTATCTCCATAGACGACCGGGTTGTCACGGTGGTAGACCCTGTCCTCCACAAGATATCTCGACATGTTATACCCGTTCGCAGTTACGAAAAAGCTGCTTCGGCCCTGCCGGATGTTCAGCTCGAAGATCTTGAACTTACCATCACGCCGGTCGTACTTCAGGTCGATGTTCGCATAGCCCGTGAAACCGATCGCTTCGAGAAATCTCTTGTACTGATCATACAGTTCCTGATTTTTGTCTCCGACGATGGCCACATAGTTGCCGATCAGGATCGGCGTCGGGTCTTCGAGTAGCACATGGCCGAGACACATCATCCGGACCTTGCCGTTCCTGTCGCAATAGGCGTTCAATACATACATGGTCGTGTCATCACCAGGGATATAGTCCTGAATAATGAGGGTCCCGTCATATGTGGAGCCGTAAATCTTCGTAATCGCGTCGACAAACTCTTCACGGCTGTCGACAACATACGCCTTCTTCTTCCCTTCGAACTGTGCGTTGAAGTAGCGCATACTGTCCGAAGGCTTCACGACTGCCGGAAAGTCGAACGGCAGCTCCATGTACGGATCCATTCCTTTTTTGAAAATGACCGTACCCGGATAATCCAGATCATACTCCTCGCACATCGAGTAGAACTTTTCCTTGAAGATGATATCGTCCATCATCTGTTCACTGACGAACGGCAGGATGTAGTGCGGCTCCAGGACGGACCGTGCCCGGACAGCCAGTTCGACATAGTTCTCATTGCTGGCAATCAGCAAAAGCTTTTCCCCCCGCTGTTTCAGCTCGTCCTTTAATGAAAGCAAGCTATCTGCGAAAGTCTTCGGATCGTCGAAATTCTCAAAGATTTTCTTTTCTACGATTTTACTGTGCATCGTGGATAGGAGATGCCCTTTTGTCGCAACGATGCTCTTGATGCCGTACTCCTCATGGAAGGCACGCGCCATTCCATACGCATTATCATCCGATCCCAAAATAACCGGCAAGAAATCCATTTTCGGCATAGTTTAAACCCCTTCATTCTCGTACGGTGCCTTCATTTTTCGGCATCCGCAAATCAACATTCAGTCTATCTTACGCTGCTCTGTCAAGTCAAGGAAGCCGCGGCCCTACGAGGGGTCATGATTGGAATGGATTGGTGATTCCCGTGTGTTCTCTTTCCTGTATTTCTTCCCCTTGAAACACAAATCTCTGACTTGATCCGAACGTACTGTTGACGGTTCTATACCGGAACGCTAGATTATAATGAAGCAGGTTGGAAGAAAAATACTCGTCCGCCAATTTATTAAAAGGGGAGCCATCATGAATCTGAATACCATCACGTCACCGAGGGAAACGGTTTACCTGATCCTCTCGGCGATCGTCAGCGTCCTGATCTACCTGGTCGCAGCGCTATCCATCATCGGGATCGGCATCGCACTCATCGTGTTTGCGTTTGTCCTGTTCACCAATGCCATCATGCTCGGGTCGGTCCGGGGCAACGGCGTCCGTCTGTCAGAGCGCCAGTTTCCCGATGTATACGCGCGTGCGGCGGAACTGTCAGCAAAAATGGGACTCCGCAACGTGCCGGACATTTTCATCGTGCAGTCCGAGGGAGCGCTCAATGCCTTTGCCACCCGCTTTTTCGGACGGAATATGATCGTCCTGTACTCCGAAGTGTTCGAGCTGGCACGCGAGAAAGGCGAGAAAGAACTGGATTTCATCATCGCCCATGAGCTGGCCCATATCCGGAGGCGTCACATCCTGAAAAACCTCCTCATCATGCCGGCCCGCTTCGTTCCATTCCTTGCACAGGCGTACAGCCGATCCTGTGAGTATTCCTGTGACCGGGAAGCGGCTTACATCACCGGAGACGGTGCTGCAGCAAAGCGTGCACTCACGTTGCTCGGTGCCGGCAAAGGGGTCTACAGGGAAGTCGACGAAACTGCCTGGCTTGAGCAGATCCATTCTGAATCCAATGGAGCCGTCTGGCTCAGCGAGATTCTTTCTTCGCATCCGAACTTGCCGAAACGCGTCCAGGCAGTCGGCCATTTCATGCAGGTTGAGGGCACGCCCCACTACCGGCAGAACAACGGCCGGATTGCACTCTGGGCCACGGGCTTGACTGCAATAGCGGCTGCCGCCTATGTCGGTGTTATCGTTTCGTTTGCCGGAGGCGGTCTGGTCTATGGCAATTTGATGCCGGCCATTGCAGAATCTGAAGAATTCTACGAGGAACCCGCATTTCCTCCCCTCTCGGATGCCGTCTATGAGGCCGATGATGATCAGCTCAGGAGCCTGATTGAGGACGGAGCGGATCTGGAGGAAACCGACGGAGAGGAGACGACTGCGCTCCATTTTGCCGCCTACGATGGCAATGCTTCCGCAGCCGCCATCCTCCTTGAAGCAGGAGCCGACCCGAATGCCAGCGACATTCATGGCACTGCCCTTACCACCGCGGTTGATTTCGGCCACTATGACATCGCGCTCCTCCTCTATGAAGCCGGCGCAGACCCGTATGCCGTAAGCGCGGAAGGCATAAGTGCCCTCGAATCCCTCAAAGCCATGACACCGGAGGAATTCGAACAGAAACTGAAAATCCTTCAATAATCACAAACAGACAGCATCCCGGAAACATGCCAATCGCGTGTTTCCGGGATGCTGTTTCTTCCTTAACGGGATTTTGAAATAGATAATTGAACATCATTAATTGTTAAATAGATTGAATTCCAATGATAGTTCGATTATTCCAATATAACGTTTTGATTTTCACCTACCAACTCACCCTTGAGTTTCTGCTTCCAAAAATTATTTTTGACAATTAAAAATGCGAGGAGTAGTATAATATGGTCTACAATTAAGGAGGTAGCACAATATGTCGCGTCTATCGCACCGTGAAATTGTGGAGAGTGTTCCTCAGAAAGGGTTCTTCGGACATCCGAAAGGACTGTTCACCCTCTTCTTCACGGAATTCTGGGAACGTTTCTCCTACTACGGGATGAGGGCCATCCTCGTCTTCTATATGTATTACGAAGTTTCGGAGGGCGGCCTCGGCCTTAGCGAACCGCTTGCCCTCTCGATCATGTCGATCTACGGCTCGCTCGTCTACATGTCCGGAATTATCGGCGGCTGGCTTGCCGACCGTGTATTCGGTACTTCAAAAGCCGTATTCTACGGCGGTATCCTCATTATGCTCGGTCATATCGCCCTGGCCATTCCGGGTAATGTCGCCCTGTTCTTCGTCTCGATGGTGCTGATTGTCCTCGGTACGGGTCTTCTGAAGCCAAACGTTTCGAGCGCAGTCGGCGAGATCTACCCTAAAGACGACCACCGCCTCGACGCCGGGTTCTCCATCTTCTACATGGGGATCAACCTCGGCGGTTTCATTGCACCGCTGATCGTCGGCTCTCTCATGGGCGTAAGTTTCCACCTCGGCTTCGCTGTCGCAGCAGTCGGGATGTTTGTCGGTCTCGTGACCTTCGTCGTCACCAAGAAAAAGAACCTGGGTCTTGCCGGCACGCAGGTGCCAAACCCGCTGTCCGCTCAAGAAAAGAAAAACTGGACAAAATACACAATCATCGGCATGGTTGTCATTGCAGCCCTTCTCGCAGTGATGATTCCGCAGGGCTGGATCACGATCAATGGGGTCATCGCGCTTGTCGGTGTGCTCGGCATCCTGATTCCGACCGTTTATTTCATCGTCATGTACCGCAGCCCGAAAACCACGCCTACGGAACAGTCCCGGCTGATCGCCTATATCCCTCTGTTCATCGCGTCGGTCATGTTCTGGGCAATTGCCGAACAAGGTTCCACGATCCTTGCTCGCTATGCGGACAAGCGGACCGATCTGAACGCGTTCGGTTTTGAGATTTCGCCGGCCTGGTTCCAGTCGCTGAACCCGCTGTTCATCATTATTCTGGCACCATTGTTTGCCTGGATGTGGACACGCCTCGGAGACCGGAACCCGTCGATTCCGCGAAAGTTCTCGTTCGGCCTCCTGTTTGCAGGGCTGTCGTTCATCGTCATCCTCCTTCCGGGCATGCTCGGCGGAGAAGGCGCCCTGGTCAACCCGATGTGGCTTGTCCTGAGCTACTTCCTCGTTGTCCTCGGTGAGCTTTGCCTGTCGCCTGTCGGCCTTGCCGCGACCACGCGCCTCGCGCCTGCCGCATTCTCTGCACAGACGATGAGCCTCTGGTTCCTGTCGAACGCGGCGGCACAGGCGATCAACGCCCAGATCGTCAAGCTGAACACACCGGAAACGGAAAACCTTTACTTCGGAACCATCGGGGGACTGTCGATCGTCCTCGGGATCATCCTCTTCCTCGCGGCACCGAAGATCGTCAAATTCATCAAAGAATAACATACGAAAAGACGCCCGCCATCATGGCCGGGCGTCTTTTGTGATTATCGCAGAAGTTCGGAAAACGTATCGCCGTGCTCGAGGTCACCGTATTCAAATCCGCGGTTGAACCATTCCATCCGCTGCTCGGACGTTCCGTGGGTGAAGCTTTCCGGGACCACATACCCACGGGACCGGCGCTGGATCGTATCATCCCCGATGGCGCTGGCCGCATTCATCGCTTCCTCGAAGTCGCCTTCCTCCAGGTAGCCCCGTTCCTGGGCATGCTTTGCCCAGACACCTGACAGGTAATCGGCCTGAAGCTCCATCGCGACCGAATATCGGTTGAATTCTTCCTTACTCACCTGCTGGCGGACCCGGTTCACTTCCTCATTGACGCCGAGAAGCGTCTGGACATGGTGGCCGACTTCATGGGCAACGACATACGCCATCGCAAAGTCTCCGGGTGCATGAAATTTGTTTTTCAATTCATTATAAAAGCTCAGGTCGATATATAACTTATGGTCGCCAGGACAATAAAACGGGCCGACCGCGGCACTGTTGAAGCCGCATGCTGACTGGACGCTGCCGGTATAGAGGACAAGTGTCGGCTCCTGATAGGTCATGCCGTTTTCCTCGAAAATTTCGCCCCAGATTTCTTCGGTGTCAGCAAGAACGACTCCCACGAAATCTGCCAGTTCCTCTTCCTCGGCCGTCTCCACATAACCCGTGCCGCCCTCCTGGCCGGCCTGATCCGGGCCGCCCATTCCAAACAGACCGTCAAGGCCGCCACCGAACAACAGGAACAGGATGATCCCGACAATTCCGAGTCCTCCTCCGCCGATTGCAATCGGCCCGCCGAAACCGCCCGCTCTGCCCTGTCCGCGGCGGTCCTCAATATTTGAACTTTGCCTCCTGCCTCTCGTCTTCATGCTATTTCCTCCCTACCCGATCGCGATGCGAATGATGCTGGATATTCTTTACCCAAAAACTGCACGGGTCATACTTGCGGAAGGGATTACCAAAAGCAGGCCAAAAAACCGCCCGCAGGCGGCTTGTCTGATTATTTTTCCAGCACCGGAGTTTCTTCCAGCGCCTGCTGGAGCGAACCATATGTGCGGATCAGGCTAAAATCGAGCCCAAGGTGGACGGAAGTCTGGGCGATCTCCGGCCGGATTCCGGTCATGGTGGAGCGGATGCCGAGCAAGCTGAGAATCTGGATGAGCTCGAACATTTGCTGGGCAACCATCGTGTCGATGATGGTGACGCCGGACAGATCGATAAACAGGTGGTTGATGTCGAGTTGTGCACACCGCTCCGGAACGACCGTCTTCAGGATCCGGGCCCGGTCGGTGTCGATGTCACCGATCAGCGGAAGAATGCCCCGCTCGCAGTCGATCTTGATCACAGGTGTTCCCAGCTCCTGAATCAGCGCCTGCTGGGCAGTCAGGCGTGCTTCCGTCATTTCATGATAGGTTCTGGTGAACTCATGGAACAGGTCATCAAAAGCGTGATTCATCTCTCTTCCCCACCGGAGGACATCCGTGCGATGCACCTCGTCGTTATTCGCGCGGATAAAACGCTCGATAAACGACCAGAAGACGGTACGGAACCGCATGACAGAATCAAACACTTCATGGACGGGCGTATTGCTTTGGATGCGGCTTTCCGCCACCCATTCCGCCCACTTCTCTTTCATCCCCTCAAAATGCCCTTTATGACCGGACAGTCGGGTTGAAATGGAACGGATCGTCAGCCGATTCTGTTCACGGAGCATCTCGACCGTCTGATCACCGGCCGCAGATGAGTAGATGGACCCCCTCTTGACCACCCGATCGGACAACCACTCGTCGGTCATCTCATCCGCTTTTTCCAACAGATCGTCATACAGCCTCTCGTTCAGCGTCTTCAACAGCGCATCTCCCCCTTCTGTACTTCCGCAGCGACTCTCTTACTTCCTTATTCCATCAGTTTACCATTGTTCCCCACTATTTCAGAGAGAGGAGCCTCCCATCTTGTGATTGCTTGTCGAAAAGTGCTCTGTACCGAGAGTCTTTACTGAAGAGAGAGTCACAAAATTCCCCATCACCTGGGCTTCCGGAGATTCCGGCACCGGTTTCAATCTGCAGACAAAACAGAAAAGCTCCGGAATACATCCGGAGCCTCTCTCACTGTTCAGCCATCATGTTCGCAAAATCGGATTTCACAGTCACTTTCAGATCCTGAACCCTTTTGTCGCGCTGCGCAGAACGTTCTGCCGTCAATTCATCACGGACCGTTTTCTCAAGCCGGTCCTGAAGGTTTCGGGCATGCTCGATCTCTTCCTGGACCTCCGCAGCCCCGAAGCGTTCGGTGACAGCAGTGTAACCTCCGAACAGCTGATCCAGCGGCGACTGATCCAATTCCTGCACAACCGCGACGATGGCGATATGCTCGTCCTTCATCCGCAAAGTCATGGACCAGAAAAGGTTGGCATCCGGCATCATATGCGGTGCGTTTTCCTCCGAGCCGACAGAACCGCCGACACCCACACTGAGCAGCGTCCCGACAGGTCCCGCAATGACACCTGTGATTCCTCCGATGATGCCGCCGATGATCGACTCATCGGCCTCCGCTCCCGAACCGAAGGAACGGCGCAGGCTGATCATCCCCTGGTCTTTCTTGAAGATGCCGACCTGTGCAATCTGCGTCTCGCCGCCCGCTTTTTGCAAACTTTCCAAATCCGCCAGCGCATCAAGCGCTGCCTGCTCTTCGCTGAAATAACCGATCATGACATTTTCCAACGCAGTAAACTCCTTTCGCCTGTAAAATCCTCTTATCTTTCTTGGTATTCCCGCTTCGCCGGGATTCAAGCCAACGGATTTGGCGGTCCGGTTGCTTTCGTCCGTATAGAGCAAGCTGGAGGAATTTATTTTCAAAACCCAAAAACACGAACATTCGAGTAGTGAAATGATTTAATTCGTGCTTATTCCGATGAAAACCTTTTCATATAGGGCATCAACCAAAAGTTTCGATCCCAAAGACGAATGATGGGTTGACATCGAGTTTTAGCGTGTTATGATAGTCACAACTTAAGAAATCGTCTAACAATTTTGAGGGAGACATACGTCAGGATTCCAGGGATTCCCAGAGAGCCGGTGGTTGGTGCAAACCGGCAGTCCCGCCCGGACGTTCCGCTTCTGATATTGGCGTGCTGAACCAAGTAAGCCCGTCCGGCCATGGCCGTTATCCATGTCAACGAAGGCCGCCGGATTCCGGCGGCGAATAAGGGTGGCACCGCGTGGCTTAAAGCCGTTCGCCCCTTGCAGACTGCAGGGGACGAATGGCTTTTTTCATTTCAATTTGATCTGACCAAGGAGGAAATAGACATGCTGAAAGACCAACAGTATCTTCGTATTCCGGGACCGACTCCGGTACCGCCGAGCGTCCAGCGCGCCATGGCGCAGCCGATGGTGGGCCACCGTGCAAGCGAGACTGCCGAATTGATCCGCCGAATCCGTCCCGGCCTCAAAAAGGTGTTTGGAACGGAACAGGACGTGATGATTTTCGCGGGAAGCGGCACATCCGGCCTGGAAGCGGCTGTCGTCAATACGGTCGGCGAAGGCGACGAAGTGATCGTTGCCGTCACCGGTGCGTTCGGAAGGCGATTCGTCAAGATCCTCGATGCCTACGGGGTCACTGTCCACGAGATTGAAACGGAGTGGGGTCATTCGGTCTCTCCTGACGAGATCCGCGAAGCCCTGAAGAAGAACCCTGAAACCAAAGCGGTCTTCGCCACTTTCTGCGAGACATCCACCGGTGTCCTGAACCCGGTCGCCGAGCTGGCAAAGGCGGTCCGCGATGAGTCGGATGCCCTGTTCATCGTAGACGGCGTTTCCTGCATCGGGGGTGTCGAGTCGAAGATGGATGAATGGGGAATTGACATTCTCGTCACCGGCTCCCAGAAAGCGCTGATGCTTCCGGGAGGCCTCATGTTCGCCGCATGCAGCGACCGCGCCTGGAAAGTAATCGAGAAGAACACGCGACGCGGATTTTACCTCGACTTCACAAAGTACCGCGATAACCTGAAAAAGGACTCGACGCCATTCACACCGGCCACTTCCCTCCTCTATGGTCTGGAGCAGACGATCCAACTGATCGAGGAAGAAGGTTTCGGGGAGGTCATCGCCCGCCACGAACTCATGAAAGACATGACCCGTGCCGCCTTCAAGGCACTCGGCATCCCGCTTCTCGCGAATGATCAAGACGCCTCCCCGACCGTCACGGCGATCCGGCCGGATGCCTTTGACGCCGCCAAGCTGCGCAAAGTGCTGAAGGAAGAATTTAACCTGGTTGTCGCCGGAGGCCAGGAACACCTGAAAGACGCCATCTTCCGGATCGGCCATATGGGCTATGCGTCTCCCGGCGATGTGCTCCAGACGCTTGCACTGATTGAAATCGGCATCGTAAAAGCAGGCCAGGACATTGAACTTGGCAAAGGCGTTGCCGCCGCTCAGCAGATTTACCTAGGGAAAGGGGATCCTCAATGATGAATACAACGATTGAGAAAGAAACCACAGTGAAAAACGCCGTCATCCTCATCAGCGACCCGCTCAGCGAAGAAGGACTTCAGCCGCTCCGGGAAGCGGAAGGCGTCGAGCTTAAGATCCAGACCGGCATGACACCCGAGGAACTTCTTGCTGCAGTGAAAGACGCGGATGCGCTCCTCGTCCGCAGCCAAACCCAGGTCACCCGCGAAATCATCGAAGCGGCCGATAACCTGAAGATCATCGGACGCGCCGGTGTCGGCGTAGATAACATCGACCTTGAAGCGGCCACTGAGCGCGGAATCATCGTCGTCAATGCGCCGGACGGCAACACCAATTCGGCTGCAGAGCATACGATCGCCATGATGACCGCCCTCGCCCGGAATATCCCCCAGGCGTTCCTGTCCCTTAAGGAAGGCAAATGGGACCGGAAGAAATTCGTCGGTGTCGAGCTGAAGGAAAAGACACTGGGGATTGTCGGCTTTGGCCGGATCGGAGCGGAAGTCGCGCGCCGCGCCAAGGGCCAGCGGATGTCGGTGATCGCCTACGACCCGTTCCTTACAGAAGAACGCGCGAAGGAAATGGGCATTGCCGTAGGCACGCTGGATGAAGTTGTGGGCGCAGCCGACTTCATCACTGTCCACACCCCTCTCATGAAAGAAACGCGCCACCTCATCAATGCGGATCGCTTCGCCAAGATGAAAGACGGTGTCCGAATCATCAACTGCGCACGCGGCGGCATCATCGACGAAGATGCGCTTTATGAAGCGATCGAGTCGGGTAAAGTCGCCGGTGCAGCGCTGGACGTTTTCGAGACGGAGCCATTTGTCGGCCACCGGCTGCTCGACCTGCCGCAGGTCATCGCCACGCCTCACCTTGGCGCGAGCACGATTGAGGCCCAGGAAAGTGTCGCGATCGACGTCGGCCGGGATGTCGTGCGTTTCTTCGGCGGCAATCCTGTCCGCAATCCAGTCAACATGCCGTCCGTGACACGTGAAGTCCTGGCTAAGATCGGACCGTTCTTCGACCTGGCCGAAGATCTTGGCGCCTTTGTCTCCCACCTGTTCGACAAGCCGCTGACCGGAGTGAACATCCGCTATGCGGGTGATCTGGCTGAGTACGATGTGCGCCCGCTCACGCGCAATGCGCTGAAGGGAATCCTGAAGCGCAACCTCGGCAATCACGTGAACGATGTGAATGCCAAGTTCCTCGCCGATTCGATCGGCATCGGGGTCTCTGAGCACAAAACAACCCAATCGAAGGGCTTCCAGCACCTGATTACGGTTGAAGTGAAGGCCGGCGACGAGACACACAGCGTGTCCGGCACCCTGCTGAACGGTCTCGGAGAACGCATCGTCAAGGTCGATGACTATGTCGTCGACGTCGTCCCTGCCGGTCACCTGCTCCTCATCAAACACAAGGACCAGCCGGGTGCGATCGGCCGCGTCGGCACCCTCCTTGCAGAAGAAAACATCAACATCGCCACCATGCAGGTCGGACGTTCCGCTGCAGGCGGTGATGCGATCATGATGATCACCGTCGACAATGAAGTAAAGCCGGAAGAAGTCAGCCGTCTCCTTGAGATTGAGGACATCCACGCAGTCCGGACGATTGATCTATAATAGAAGATAAAGAAGGCTCCCGCTACATGCGGGAGCCTTCTTGGTTAGACCAATCTCTTCCGAAGTCATCTCTTTGGAAGAGATTTTCTCTAATGATTCCTATAGTTCTTCATCTAGTTCTTCATCGTGAGCTGTTGATTTCCGTTCCGGGTGGACGCTTTCCGCGGGGAAGGCTCGAGCCCCTTGCAGGGTCTCTCCGCTCTTCCTTTTCCGCAGGAGTCGCCACCCTTCACTCCAATCAACAACAAATTAGATATCAAAAGAAGCATCTATTCGTATTCGGGCATTGCCTTAGCCGATGCCAACACGTAGATTGGCATCTGCATGCAAAAGCGCAGCAAACTGTTCCAGTCACATACATCGATAAATTGACAATTAATCTATTCTGAATCCGATTAATCTAAAGCCTGATTGGCTGTCCGACAACTCAGTTTCTACAAATCATATGGCAAACGGCACGGACGCCGGGAGACACCTGCGGGAAAAGCCGGGCTGTCGAGATCCGCTTCACGCGGAGCTCGGCGCCGGCCCGCGGTAAGCGACCAGAGTCCGTGCCGTTTGCTGTTTTCATCATATTACTGACTTAATGGACAACGCTGTTTATCTGTTTGCTTCACTAATCACATCGGCCAGTTTGCCGAGATGGTCGATTTCGTAGGTCGGTCTCACTTCAGAATGCGGTTCGGTTCCTTCCCGGTTCAGCCAGACGGAGCGGATGCCGGCACGGTTTGCACCAAGAATATCGGTCATCAGGTTGTCTCCGACCATCAATGCCTCTTCTGCCTTCGTGTCCGATTTCTCGAGAACGTGGAGGAATATCGAGGCATCCGGTTTTCCGCGCCCGAAGTCGCCCGAGATGACGATCAGATTGAAATACGGTGCGATCTCCGGCGTGATGGCCAGTTTCTCATTTTGGAGGCTCGGCGCGCCATTCGTCAGAAGCAGGAGCCGATAATCTTTTTTAAGTGCTTCCAGTACCTCAAACGATTCGTCAAAGACGAACGGGGCTTTGCGCCGTTCGGAGATAAACTTCGCGACCAGCTCGTTTGCCAGCTCGTAGTCCTCCACGCCGACTTTCTTCAGCCCTTTCGTCCAGGCATCCTTCTGATAGGAGCGGATGATATCGCGCATTCTCCGGAAATCATCGCCCGGATCTTCAAATGCACCCCACAGGCCCTCGAATGGGTTGATGCCGATCATTTGGGTGAACTCGTATGTATCATACGAAGCATAGAGCTCGCGTGCCGCTTCGCGCACTTTTTCCTCCAGCAGCTTCGGGTCAACCTTGGCCTTTTCGGCGGCGAATTCGCATGTGCGGTCGAATGCCGTCTGGATGCTTTTCTTGTCCCACAGGATCGTATCGTCCAGGTCGAAAATAATCGTCCGGATCATCGGGATCGGCCTCCTTTCAACTCATATCCATTATACCTGACTTCCGGTGCCGCAGGCGGAAATGTTGGAATGTTCTGCCCACCCCTGCCGATAACCGGATATGGCATGAATGTTGCCTTACAGAGAATTTTCATATGTGTCTGGGCTTTCTGCAGAACTATGCTACGATGTGGTTAGTCAGAATACTAGATTCAGGAGGGATTGCCATCAAACGAATGGATGCGGAGACACAGATTACTCTCCTTGAAGCGATGTTGGACGGCAGCGAGACCGCTGCGCTGTTCACCGACCCTTCACAGGAAGACCATCCGGTCATCTATGCAAATCAAACATTTGAGAAACTGACCGGATATTCACCCGAAGAAACCATCGGCCATAACTGCAGGTTCCTTCAGGGAGCAGACACCAATCCGGATGACGTACAAAAAATGCGCGATGCAATCAGAAAAGAAGCCACTGTCACCGTGACGGTGAAGAACTATAAAAAAGATGGCACTCCCTTCTGGAACCGTGTTCATATCGAGCCAGTCCGTACCGGCGGCCGTCTATTCTTTGTCGGTACCCAGACGGATGTCACACTTGAGGAGGAACAGCGAAAACGCCTGGAAGAAAAGGAACGCGAGATTGAACGTCTGTCCCTTCCTGTCCTGGCGATCGATGATGGGATCGCGGCCATTTCCCTGAACGGCGAGATGAGCTTCGAGCGCCACCGCCGTCTGACTGCCAAGCTGAGCGAATATGTCCAGGAACACCACTCCCACTCGGTCATCATTGATATTTCGGGGCTTTATTGGGATGAGAACACACCGGTGTTTGACCTGCTCCATATCCAGGATGTCCTGAGACTGATGGGCTGCCGGCTGTTCGTCACCGGTATCACCCCCAAAACTGCACAGGACATCTCCATGAAAGCAGATTCGGATCGCCAGTTCACAGCTTTCTCTTCATTCAAGCAGGCAGTAGAAACCGCCAAAAGTGCCGGCTCCTTCGCCTGATCCGTGTACATGAAAAAGCCCCTTACCGGCGACAAATCCGGTAAGGGGCCATTTTAATTATTATTGATTGACTGCTTGCTTTTCGCGTACTGTTTTCAGCGCGCCTGCCCAAGCGTTCACTTCGTCAAGCATTGCCGTAACGTTAGTGAGGTGCAGTTCAGCCGGCTTGAATTCGGAGAAGTTTTCGAAGTCAGTGAACAGCGAAAGTGTCGGGTGCGTGCGGACGTCTGCCACTTTCAGTTCGCCGAGGATGCCGCGGAGGTGTTCCGCTGCACGAGCGCCGCCTGTGGAACCGTAGCTGACGATCCCTGCTGCTTTGTCGTACCATGCTTCGCGAGCGAAGTCGATGGCGTTCTTCAGAGCACCGGTGATGCTGTGGTTGTATTCCTGTACGACGAAGACAAAGCCGTCAAGGCTTGCAAGCTTTTCGTTCCATTTTGCGATGCCCGGTTCCGAACCGTCAGTTGTGCCGAGGAATGGAAGCTGGTAGTCAGCGATATCGACGATTTCATAGTTTGCGTCACCGCGGCCGTCCGCGATGCCTTTGACCCATTGTCCGACTTGCGGGCTTACGCGACCTTCGCGTGTCGAACCGAGAATAATACCGATGTTAAGCTTTTCTGCCATGTTGTTTGGCCTCCTTGTTGTTGGTTACTTTACGTTACTTACTATACATCGGTTCTATCTTGAAATCAAGACTTTAAACTCAATTTTTATCCTTTCATCAAATCTTAACCGTTTTGAATATTCAACTTTTTTGATAGGATAATAACAGCCAAGTTTATGGAGGAGATAATCATGACAGACGAGTTGATCGCCCGCTACACAACCATTCCGACGACGGCAGTTTCCGATGCGACCGGCGGGATGAATAATATGGATCCTGCACTCAAGCCGCTCCGTGAGGAATACCGGATTGCCGGACGCGCCGTCACGGTCAAACTGCCAGGAGGCGACAACCCGGCAATGCTCAGGGCGATGCGTGAGGCAAGCCCCGGTAATGTACTGGTCGTCGATGCAAAGGGTGATCTCACCAAGGCCGTGGCCGGGGATTTTGTCGTCGGCATGATGCAGACGCTCGGCCTTGCCGGACTGGTCGTGGATGGAGCCATCCGGGACGTCCGCGATATCAAGGCACTCGGCTTTCCCGTCTTTGTACGGGGAACGACCGTTGCGGCCAGCAACAAGACCGGTGCCGGCGAAGCGAATGTCCCGGTCTCCTGCGGCGGCGTCACGGTCCGTCAGGGTGACCTTATCATTGGTGATGCTGACGGTGTCACCGTCGTTCCCCGGGAACAGGAGCAGGAGATTCTAAAAGGAGCCCTCGCCAAACTGGAAAAAGACGAGGCGCGCGAACGGGAAGTCGCGGGCAATATTGATGCAGTACGCCGCTACCTGGACAAGGTGGCCAATAAATGAAAGAAGCTGTGCGGCATAGTCCCGCACAGCTTTTATTTTGCTCCGAACATTTCTTTATATGCGGCCTCGTCCTCATCCACAAAATGAGATTCACTTTATCCTTTATAAGGGTTTTCTCCGGTTTCCAACAGTGCTTTTAATCCTTGGAACATCAGGTTCCAGCCATACTCTGAACTGTCATGGTATTCCTGCAGTGCTTTCCCGATTTCAGATTCTCCCCAGCCTTCCTCATGGGGTACGGTGATATTTTGCATAAAGGTCATTTCGGTACCTGCGGGAACAGCCTTTAGGCTGATGATCAATTCATCGGTCGTATCGCTGAATTGCGGCATTTCGAACGTCATGACGATCCGGTTCGGCCGGTCAAGTTCCATATACGTTCCAATGGCTCTGTAGTCCTTTCCCTCACGCCGGTCGATGATTTCCCAGCTTCCGCCGACTTCCGGCTGATTCTCAGCCACCTGATTTGTGTTTTCTGCAGTGAACAGCCACTTGCTGAAAATATCTGGCGCCAGCCATGCTTCATAAACCTTTTCCGGTTGACTGGCAAACGTGCGGGTCATTTTAAGCGGAATCATTGAACTCTCGGACATGGAATCCTCCTCAGGTCATTTGTTTCATCTATTGTATAGGATGATCATGCCCGGCTGCCCATATGCTACTTCTGGCGGACCATGCGAATGAATGATCTGGGATTGTGTGCACAAAAAAGCGCCCGACCCGGTATTTGCCGGGTCGGGCACACATGTTTTTAAGTAAAGTCGCGAGGAATCTCCGCTTCCCATGTCTTGTCGAATACTTCCTTGTCACCTTCATAGGCGGTCAGCCGGTTCGTCAGGTAGTAATTCTTCTCGTCGGCAGTCATGACACTCTTCGTAACAAGATGAGTCTGCCAGTCACCTCGGCCAACATCCAGCGTCCAGTCGCATTCCACTTTGGCGCTAAGCGGGTCTCCGCCCATGATCGTATAGACGTTGCGGTTTGTGCTGCCGTATTCAAGGCCGTTGGCATGCAGGCGGCGGGAGCCTTCATCGGAGAAGTCATCCAGCGTCCAGACGTCCGTCACGACATCATGTTTGATCTCGCGTGTCCGGTTCGCTTCCCGCAGAATGTCCTTGGACAGCACAGGGGCCGTTTCGGCAGGCTTGAATGGCTTCAGCTCCGCATTGATTTCCTTCTCCCCGCGTATCGGCAATGAAAGGTAGGTGTCCTCGGAAGGATAGACGGTGAGTGTCGCTTCTTCCGGCGACGGCCATGCATGAGGCCAGTAGTTCGGCGAGATGGCCAGCTGCCACTGATGCCCTTTTGCCAGTGTGTAACCGATGACATCCATCTTCACGTCAACCGTGTACTTCTTGCCCGGCTCGAGCGCCTCCGGGAATTCGTCGCTGTCACGATGGGTCAGGTTCAGCATCCCCCAGGTCACCCGTGTGGATGAGCCGTCCGGCGCGACATCATTCAGACGGACTGCGATCAGTGCATGCGGTTTGTCTGAAGATAATTCCACGCTGAAGGTCGGATGACCGAGGATCGGGGTGTCCTGTTCAGCGGGTTCCGATTCAAACACTGCGGCGTAGCCATTTTCATTCCGCTGGTCGGCGGGCAGATCTCCCGGCTGCCCGAACGGACAGTAAACACCAGCGTGCATGCCGTGCTGCTGGACGCTCCCGACCTTGATGGCAGTGCGGTCTGCGTGCTTTCCGGTGAGCTTGTTTTCATCCAGGTAAAGGCGCTGGTCATTAATCGCCGCGGGAGGCCACTGCTCTTCTGCGACCCAGTGTCCCGGCCGGTAGTCATAGCTGGTCTGCGGCGGCACACTGTCCTGAAGGTATGCCCGGAGCATCGGCTCTTCCATGATGCCGGTATCTTCCCCCTTCAGCCACTGATCCCACCAGCGCAGGCATTCCTGCAAGAAGCCGATCTGCGGGCCGGGCACTGCCATCTCCGGGTACTCATGCGCCCAAGGCCCGATGAGTCCCTTCCGGGGTACTGCAAGATTCTCAAGCATTCTCGGAATGGCATTCGGGTAGCCGTCCGCCCAGCCGCCAACCGCAAAGACCGGGATCTCGATCGCTTCGTAGTTCTCACAGACGGAGCCGTGTTTCCAGTAGGCGTCACGGCGCTGATGCCTGACCCACTCTTCGACATAAGGCGGCGTGTTCTCCATGCGGTTCAGCCACATCTCCCGCCAGGCGTCGCCGACCACTTCGGGATCTGCCGGACGTGCATTGTAGGCGAACATCGTCGAGGCCCACCAGAGCATGTCCGAGGCCAGCATGACACCGCCTTTGTAATGGACATCGTCCGCATACCGGTCGTCCGTCGAGCAGATCGTGATGATCGTCTTTAGCTGTTTGGGCCGGCGCGCGGCCACCTGCAGCCCGTTAAATCCGCCCCATGACTTGCCGATCATTCCGACACTTCCCGTCGACCATGGCTGCTGTTCGATCCATTCCAGGATTTCCAGCGCGTCATCCTGCTCCTGCTTCAGATACTCGTCATAAAGGATGCCGTCCGAATCGCCGGTCCCGCGGATGTCGACCCGGATGCTTGCATAACCGTGCCCTGCGAAATATGGGTGCCGGAGCGAGTCGCGAAGTGCCGTAAATTCATTTTTCCTGTATGGCAGATATTCAAGAATGGCCGGAACCGGATTTTGTTCGGCGTCTTCCGGCAGCCAGATTTTAGCGGACAGCTTCGTCCCGTCGGACATCGGAATCCATATATTGTTCAGCTCTTTCACTTGATGCGGAAATTCATCCCGCACGGAGCGGTTTGTTTCTCGTACGTTAAATACCAACGGTTATTCCTCCTTGGAAGCCTGAGTGATTACATACCCTGATTTTTTGGGAAAGTCCTTCTTGAGCCACCTGATCAACGAAACGATCAGCAGAATATAGAACAGGAAGATCGGTATCGATACAATGACTGCCGAAGTCTGGACAACCCTCAGACCGCCGACGAGAAGAAGTGAAATCCCCATCACCGCAAGCACAGCGCCCCAGATCATCCGGTGCCAGCGGGCCGGTTCCTGTCCCGGACGCATTTCTTTTGTCGCGATTGCCGCAAGGACGTACGTTGCGGAGTCCAGCGATGTGGACAGGAAAATCACGGCGAGAACAATGAAGAACGGCAGGACGATGGCGCTCAGCGGCAATGAACTCAGAATCTCGACTACCGCGGCGTCCCCGCCCTTGTCCGCCAGAATTTCAGTCAGGTTCAGCTTGCCGGTCAATTCGGCATTCATCGAGTAGCCGCCAAAGACCATAAAGTAAATCCAGGCTCCGACCGACCCCCAAAGCAGCATGTGCATGATCAGTTGGCGGATGGTCCGGCCTCGGGAAATCCTTGCTACAAACAGTCCCATGAACGGGGCCGTAGCCGCAAACCAGGCCCAATAAAAGACCGTCCACGCCTGCGGGAAGCCGCTTTGCCCGATCGGGTCTGTATAAAAGCTCATCATGGCGAAGTTCTGGACCATCATGCCGAAACTGTTCGTGAAGTAAGTCAGGATGAACAGCGTAGGACCGGCAAGGAGCACGAAGATCGCCAGTGCCAGAGCGAGGTAGACGTTCAGGTCGCTCAGGCGGCGGATTCCTTTATGCAAACCGAGGTAAGCGCTTGCCGAATAAACAACGGTGATCAGGATGACCAGGATGGCATCCAGCATCAGCGATGGTTCGAGTCCGAACACACGGGCGACGACCTGCGAGACCATCGGGACACCGAGGCCGAGCGTCGTTCCCAGTCCGCCTATCAGGCTCCAGATCACGAGAATATCAATCACTTTGCCCAGCCAGCCGTCCGCATATTTTCCGAGTGCGCCGCGCAGTGCCACACTCATCTTCAGAGAAGGCTGCTTCCTGATGAAATAAGAGTAGGCAATGACAACTGTCGGGAATGCGTACAAGGACCATGCGGAAATTCCCCAATGGAAGAGCGCGTAGGTCAGCGACCATTCTGCAGCCGCCTGGCTCTCGGGTTCAATTCCGAATGGAGGTCCGGAGTAGTAGTAAAGCGGCTCCACCATGGACCAATACATGATACTTGTCCCCATCCCCGCCGTGAACAGCATCGTGCCCCAGCTGAATGTCGAGAACTCCGGCTTTCCTTCCCCCAGCCGGATCTTGCCGAAACGGCTGAATGCCAGCCAAATCAAAAGCACAAACAATCCGATTGTGAGAAACTGCCAAGCCCAATCCATTTTAAACGTAATGCCGGTCATGATCTGATCCAGCACCGGTTCTGCACTTTCCCGGAAGATCACGAGAGACATTGTGGCAAACAGGACCACAATAATCGCAAACCAGAAAATAAAGGAGTCTATCCTTGCGTTCTGCACCCAATCACCTCTCAATTTTTTTAGGCAATCCAATTGCTCTATATATGGTTACGAGCTTGCAATCAGAGTAATAAACAATCATAATCTAAATTGTAATCATGATTATTTTTCTGCCATTGATTATGCTAACATATGATAAAATAGTTTGCAAAAGCGTTTTCAAGATTTATCAGAATACGGAGGTGCCGGTCCTGTATGACAAACAAACAATTGCAGAAGAGCCGGATGTGGAAGTATTTCATTGAAGCGACAGTGGAAATCATCCATGAAGAAGGGATCGACAAAGTGACGATCCGCAAAGTTGCGGACCGCGCCGGCTATAATAGTGCCACGCTTTACAACTATTTCAGCGAACTTTCCCACCTAAAATTCTTCGCGGCGATGCGGCTGCTGGGCGGTTATGTCGAAGAAGTTACAGCGCGGATGGAAGACGGCGAAACGCCCCTGGACAAGTATGTGATTGCCTGGGAATGCTTTATCCGCCATTCGTTCAGGTCGCCCAAACTTTTCAACGCGGTCTTTATCATGGACCTCGGTGACCAGCCGGAGAAACTCATGCAGCGCTATTACGAGACGTACCCGGCAGAACTGGTCAATGTCCCGGATGAACTCCAGCCCACCCTGTTTGAACGCAGCGTGATGAAACGCGGGAAGTCCGTGCTTCAGATGGCCGCCGAGGAAGGTCAGATCCCGATTGAACAGATGAACCCGGTCAATGAAAAGACCAATCTGATTTGGCAGGGCATGATGACGAGTATCCTCAATCACCGGCTGGATTACGAAATCGGACAGGCGGAACGGAATACCATTAAGTACATTCAGGAAATCATTGAACTGGCCCGCACTTAAGCATGGCCAAATAATTAGCCCGACCCGGCTTCGCCGGATCGGGCATTTTTTGCATACTATAAGACTTTCTTTCTGATCGATGCCGATATTCTTTCGACAATCAGCACAACCGCCAAAATCACCAATATAATCATCAGGGCTTCGTCAAAATTCCTCAAAGACATGGCCGTATTCAGCTGGACGCCAATACCTCCCGCGCCGACCAGCCCGAGCACTGCCGCTCCGCGAATTGATTTTTCAACCGCAAACAGACTCGTGCCCACGAAAGACGGAAACGCCATGGGAATGACCGAACCGGAGATGATGCCGAACTGGGATGCTCCTGTCGACTCCAGCGCCTGAACCGGCCCCTTGTCCAACTCCTCAATCCGCTCGGCAAAGAACCGGCCGCAAAAGCCGATGGTGTCTACGGTGATTGTCAGGATGCCCGCCAATGGCCCGAGACCGATCGCAATTACAAAAATCAGGGCGAAAACCAGATCAGGGATGGTCCGCAAGACCATGATGATCCCTTTGACCGCACTTCTGATCGCGGGGTGCGGGCTGGTATTCTTGGCAGCCAGCAGTGCTACCGGCAAACTCAGAAGCACCCCAAAAGTTGTGCCGACCAGTGCCATCTCAAGCGTCTCGATCATACTCAGGACGATTGGCCCGATCCTCGAAAAGTCCGGCGGAAATGCATTGCCGACAAAGCTTCCGATATTGAGGATGCCATTAAACAATCGGTCAGGCGTCATATCCGCGCCATTGATGCCCATCGAGATAAAGGCGATAAACAGGATCCATCCGAAAAACGAGAGGATTGACGGACGTCTGAAGCGTGCAGGCATTTCCGCTTTTATGGATGGTGTGTGACGATCCATTTTAGGACACCCGCCTGTCCGTAAGCTGGACATCCTTTTGATAAAGTGACTCAAGTGTCGGGCGGTCAAGTGCCCCTGCACCTTCATCAAGAATGAGGCTGCCATCTTTCAGCGCAATCACACGGTCCCCATATTCCATAATGACGTCCATCTGATGAAGGATACAGATGACCGCCAATCCGCGCTCACTGACGATTTCCCACAGCAAGTCCATCACTTCACGGCCAGCCTTTGGATCCAGGCTTGCGATCGGCTCGTCCGCAAGTACAATCTCAGGCTCCTGCATCAGCATCCTTGCGATGGCCACGCGCTGCTGCTGGCCACCCGACAATTGATCGGCACGGCGCCGGGCAAGATGGGCAAGCCCCACCCGGTCCAGACAGGCCATCGCCTGCTCCCTCAAGGCATCGGATGCAAACGGTGCAAATGTCTGGAAAGAGGTTTTCGTATGTCCCAGTGCACCAAAAAGCACATTCTGAAACACACTGAGATTGTTCGTCAGATTAAAGTTCTGGAAAACCATCCCCACCTTTTTTCTTACCGGCCGCAGCTTGCTGCGGGAAAGCCTGGTGATGTCGGTATCGTTCAGCAGGATGCTTCCGGAGGTCGGTTTCTCGAATCCTGTGATGCATCGGAACAGCGTGGACTTTCCTGATCCGTTATGTCCAAGAAGCATGACGCCTTCACCCGGCTCGACCTTAAAGCTGACGTCATCAATCGCCTTTGTCTCTCCAGAATAGATTTTTGATAAATGGTTGACTTCCAGTGAAATCATGGCAACCTCCAAATGGTTAATAGATTGAATTTGACGTTGTGGTCAGATAGTTCTCCGTCAGATCGGAAAGCACCTGACCTGCAAGAGTCAATGTCCCGATTTCATTGTCGTATTCATAGGATTCGTTGATCAGCATGCCATCGTATTTCCGGGAGAGCTTTTCCAGTACCGGCCCGAAGTTAATCCGGTCTTCCGCTTCGGTATTGAAAGGAAGATGCATGTTGCTCTTTGACGCCTGACTGATGTGAACATTAAAGATGGGAACACGGATCTCTTCAACAAACGTCCCGACATCCCCGATGCTATGGCAATGCGCCAGGTCCAGGGTCAGCCCAAGTGATGGGCTGCCGACTTCATCGATCAGTCTTGAAACTTCTTCAACCGTCAAAACAAATTCTTTCGGCCGCTTCTCCATATTTTCCACCCCGATTTTCAGACCGGCCTGCTCGCTGTATGCCGCAATCTTTTTGAATGACTCAATTTGGGCCGGCCATAGATCTTCAGCCCGATCCTTTGAAGAGGACATCCTCCCGGGATGCAGCGTAATCAGTGACGCCCCCAGTTCCTTTGCATAGTCAATTGTTTCAAACGTCTGTCGGACCGATTCCTTCCGGATGCCCGGATTGATCGATGTCAGATTGATATCCCGCACATCCGCATGAATCTGATAGGACAGGCCGCTCTCGGCCAGCAGGCTTTTAATTTCCTGTGATGCAAGACCGCTGCCCGTAATATGTCCCATCCACAACTCAATTCCGTCAAATCCATGGGAACTCACCACTTCAATCGCTTTTTTCAGGGGTAAATGCCTCAGTACGTCTGATGAGGTTCCGATCGTAAACATCCATCCGCCTCTTTCCTCAAGTGAATTGTTTATGTACCTGTAACTGGCCGTTCATTTGAATTGGTTTTCGGCAAATCGGCGACCTTATTGATAGTCGATTCCCAGGGCTTCGTAAGCATCACGGAGCCCGTCATAATCACTGTCTTCCGCCGCCACAAACTCGGAATCGGCAAATTTATCATTTTCACCGGTGATCAGGATCTGCTCGAGCAGCGCTTCCTTATTTTCGAGGATAGTGTCCTGCAGGTGCTGAATGAAAGATTCCGGAAGATGCGGCGATGCCACAATCAGATCATTCGGAAGCTCCTGCCCTTCAGCCACAACGGTAAAGAGCCCCTCTCCCTCTTCTTCAATCATCTCTTCGTAATTCAAACGGGTTATGGTCATGGCATCCGTTTCCTTGGCCAGGAAAGCCTCATACATGGCGTCCCCAAGCAGATAGGATTCAATATCCCTATCCAGATCGAATCCGGCATCCACCAACATCTTGCTCGGCATCAGATAAGCACTTGTCGAGCCGACACTATCCATGGCAATGCGCTTTCCTTTGAGGTCCCCGATCGTTTCGATCCCACTGTCTGCATGCGCAATGATCAATGGAAGATAGCCCGGACGGGTCAGTGCCGCAACCGGTTGTGTGTTTTCATCGGCTGCACGCATCATGACGTATTCCGCGCCACCCGACATCACCATGTCCACCTGGTCGTATTCAAGGGCGGTAACAGCCGTTGCCCGGTCGGACAAAGCAAAAAACTCCACTTCCAGACCAAGCACTTCTTCAAGTTTTTCGCGGAACGGCTCGAACTCCAACTGCAGCTGCTCAAGCCCTTCAATGCCTGTGGCCGCAAACCGGATTTTTTCCGGCCAATCGGACTGGCTATCCTGTCCCCCGGCAGTACCGCTTTTCTCTTCGCTTGCACTGCTGCTTCCGCATGCAGCCAAAAACAGCACCGAAAACAAGGCAACCATGATTAATGACAACTTCCTCATCTGAACCGCCTCCATCTCAATAATGTTTATTCAGGTCACTTAAAAGCTCCATATGATCAAAAATCTCTTCCTTCTGCACCGTTGCAACTCTCATCAACAGTGCATTGCAAAAAGATACAGGCAGTGCAATCGAGTTCAGATCCTCCTGTGGTCCTCTGCTGATCTCCAGCACGATTTCCGCATCTTTTGCGATTTTCCCGCACACATCTTCTGTCATGGAGATGGTACGGATTCCGTTTTTCTTGGCATACTTCATCGCAAGAAGCAGTTCCCTGTATTCTCTTTTAAAGCTGATGGTAAGGATCAGGTCATCTTTCCTGACCGTCGTAAGCTCTTCGATGAACTCTGCGCCGCCGCTGGTCATGAGCTTCGTCCTGATGCCCATTCTTTTTAGTCGGAAGTCCAGAAAGTAAACGAGGGATCTGGACACTCCCAATCCGATCAGGACGATACTTTTGGACTTCGCGATCTCCGACACCGCTTTGTCGACTGCTGTATGATCGATTTTTTGCATGAACTTCGACATGGTCGTGATATCTTTAAAAATCTGCTGTTCCATTTCGACATGCTCATCACCGATTTTGCTGAGAAATGTCTGCATCTTCTTTGTGGGATCCAGGTTCACCAGCATCTCCTCAGCCAATTGCTTCCGGAACGCCGTGTAATTTTCAAACCCCAGCTTTTTTACGAAGCGTGAAAAGCTTGCGGTGGAGACGGATAGCTCCCCGCTTAAATTCTCGATCTTGTGATGCATGTAATGGTCTTTCCGTTCCAATAACCCTTTTGCAATGCTTCTTTGGCCCGCTGACAGGCCTCCCCAGTTTTCCTGGATCCGCTCTTGAATCGTCTTATGTATTTGAATCACCTCACCCGCTGACCTGTATCCGAGTCTAATGGCCGGATGTTAATTTCATATCCGAAACAAGTAAAGGAATCGTAAATTCTGAAAATAACTTCAGGAAATTATTTTCATGTTTTTCCGAAGAAAGCGGACTTTGCTAATGTTCATCACTGGTTTAAATAAGGAACTGCATAGAATTACCTTAGAAACATTTTCATCCAAGGGCTAGTTCATCTCCTTTTCGCCGAGGTCATGACGCAATTCTTCTCCACACAAAAAAGCCACCATCCTTTCAGGATGATGGCTTTTGCTGCAGACCCGCCTGTACAGCGAAGTGCTTGTTGCTGAACTTAGACCAGGCTTGCTTCCTTCGAGCTTTCACGAAGTGTCTTGAACGCTGCGGCCCATTCGTTGACTTCGCCGAGCATCGCATTGACGTTTTCAAGATGCAGTTCGGCCGGTTTGAACTCGGAGAAGTTCTCGAAGTCGGTAAAGAGGGACAGAGTCGGATGTGTCCGGACATCGGCAACCGACAGTTCGCCGAGGATGCCGCGGAGGTGTTCTGCCGCACGCGCGCCGCCTGTCGAGCCGTAGCTGACGATGCCCGCCGGTTTATCTCCCCAAGCTTCACGCGCAGTATCAAGTGCGTTTTTCAGGACACCTGAGATGCTGTGGTTGTATTCCTGTACGACAAAGACGAAGCCGTCCAGGCTTGCCAACTTCTCATTCCACTTGGCGATGCCCGGCTCCGAACCATCTGTCGTGCCGACGAACGGGAGCTGGTAGTCCTGGATGTCGATGATTTCATAGTTCGCATCATTGCGGCCGTCCGCGATGCCTTTGAGCCACTCGCCGACCTGAGGGCTCACGCGTCCTTCACGTGTGGACCCGAGGATGATTCCGATCTTGAGCTTTTCGGGCACTACAGGTGCCGCTTCTTGTTTTTTGCCGAATAGTTTAGAGAAAAATCCCATGATGATCACTCCTATAAGATAGTTTTTGGTGTTTATCCAATTGCTTTCCGGACAGCCGGAGCAACCTCGGTGGCCAGGAGCTCAATGCTCCGGGCAACCTGCTCGTACGGCTGGCCGCCAATGTCCAGCTGCGCAAGGAAACGGGTATGGCCGAACAGTTCATGCTGGCGGAGGATCTTCTCCGTCACTTCTTCCGGGCTGCCCACGAATAGGGCATTGTCCGGGCCGGTGATCTGGCCGAAGTCCTCCCTGCTCATCCGGAAGGCCATTCCGCGCTGACGATTCACTTCAGCCCAGTAGCCGGAGTAGTACGGATAAAATGCATCCCGGGCAGCTTCACCGTCTTCTGCAAGGAAGCCATGACCCGTAACGCCCACACGGAGAGATTCCGTATCATGTCCAGCCTCTGCCCCTGCCTTCCTGTACAGGTCGGCAAACGGCTGGAACCGGCCAAGCGGCCCGCCGAGGATGGCAAGTGCCATGCCGGCGCCGAGCCGCCCTGCACGTACTGCACTCTCCGGTGTCCCTCCGACACCGATCCAGAACGGGATTTCCGGCTGCACGGGACGGGGCGCGATTTCCGCATTCCGGAGAGGAGAGCGGAAACGCCCGCTCCAATCCACGATCTCCTTTTCGTTGAGCAGTCGGAACAGCTCCGAGTTTTCTTCGAACAATGCATCGTAATCCGCCGTGTCAAAGCCGAACAGAGGGAACGATTCAATGAAAGCCCCGCGGCCTGCCATGACTTCCGCACGTCCGTCCGAAAGCAGGTCCAGTGTCGCGAAGTCCTCGAAAAGCCGGACAGGATCAACGGTGCTGAGGACCGTCGTCGTGCTTGTCAGCCTGACCCGTTCCGTCGCCTGGGCAACAGCTGCAAGTACGACCGGCGGCGAAGAAACCGCGTAGTCCAGCCGGTGGTGTTCTCCGACTCCGAACACATCGAGCCCGAGCCGGTCAGCAAGCTTTGCCGCCTCGAGGATTTCCTTCAGGCGCTGCCCCGCACTGACCGTCTTTCCGGTATGCGGATCCGGCACGAGGTCGCCGAGTGTATATACGCCGATCTCAAATGCCGGCTTTCCAGTCTTTGAATTCATCCATCTGTTCACTCCTGATAAAAAATTGAAAAGGGCCGGATGGCCTGACAAAGACGGATCTGCCTGCAGCTGCTCACAGACCCGGAATGGAACCTCAAGTTACTTTTCGTAATTAAATATATTTTAATATCTCGATTTCGTCAAGTCTATTGATTCAATAAAATGAACCGGGATACAAAAAAGCCATTCCCTGTTTCAGGAGGATGGCTTTTAACCGATATTCTATTCAGGGTTGTGAAGCTTCTTCATGTGATGTGCCGCAAACAAAAACCTATACAGCCGGCACCGCCATGATTAAAATAGCTTAGTCCAAACCATGTAGGAAGGTTGAGCGGTTTTGCTGAAATCATATGCCTGGCTGATCTTTTGTGTGTTGGTATGGGGAAGCAATTTCATATTCGGCAAAATGCTCGTACAGGATTTCTCCCCTGCCGCACTGACGATGCTGAGATTATTGTTCATCGTCCTTTTTCTCGGCATTCTCTCTTTACCCCGGAAACAGTTGCCCCGTTTGTCCGCGTCCGATTTCCTGGTCATTGTGATTCTCGGAATCGTCGGCGTCTTCATCAATCAATGGTCTTTCTTTGAAGGCCTGCAGACCGCCGACCCCACGACTTCCGCACTGATCCTTGCCACCGCCCCTGTGCTGACGGGTTTCCTGGCCGCGATCTTTCTGAAGGAAAAGCTGACGTTTCGTATGATTGCCGGCTCTTGCGTCGCCATTTTGGGCATTTATTTCGTGGTGGCCCAAGGAAACCTATCTTCGATCCAAATTGATCCGGGCCTCTACTGGATCGTCGTCACGATGGTGACGTTCGCCATCATGGTCATCGTCACCCGGCTCCTGTCCAGCAGGGTCGATCCGCTGACGATCACGCTTTATTCGAATATTGTCGGCTGGGCGGTATCCGTTCCATTCGTGTTTATCCTGGATCGCCCGCTCAAGGTCAGTACGGAATGGTCCGATTGGATGCTGCTGATTGTGACCGCTGTCGTCGTCCATGGCGCGGCCAACCTGATCTGGAATCAGCAGATCCGGTATGTGAATGCTTCAAAAGCATCGATTTTATCCAATCTGGAGCCCTTTGTCGCGATGGTCATGGGCCTTATCCTTCTGGGCAACCCCATCACCGGCTACCAGGTGCTCGGCTCCCTGTTCATTATCGGGGGTGTCCTCTTGTCGACGTATCAGCGGAGGATGCAGCTGAACAGGACAGGCTGATTCCCCCGGATGCCGATATCACAAAACGCGCCCGGCCAGGCGCGTTTGTATAATCATTGAAAAACCATCTGCACCATCACCATATAGCTGATCGTTCCTGCGGCAATCGACAGCAGCATGCTGCGCTTCCAGAAATGAAGCAGCATGGTGATCCCTGCACAAAGAAGTTCCGGAATTCCCCGGTTCCCCGCGGTCAGGCTTACATCCTTGAAGCAGTAGATAACGAGCAGCCCGATGACCGCCGCCGGCAGCACTTTGCCGAGATACTGGATATAGGCAGGCGTCGGCTTGTCGGCAGGGAACAGCCAAAACGGGATGAATCGCGTCAGCACCGTCCCGAGGATGATCATGCCGATCGTAATTACCTGTTGCTCCGTGGTCATCATGCCGTGCTCACCTCGCCTTTTTCAAGCGGCTTCCGCATCAGTGTCAGTACGCCCAGAATCCCAAGCATGGCCGGAATGATGAAGCGCTCGCCGCCGAACAGGATCAGGCAGGCGGCAGAGATTCCGATACCCGTCAGCGCACTAAGGTGCCGCTTCTGGCTCATCCACTGTTCGGTAAAGATCACGACGAAGAGTGCAGTCATCACAAACTCCAGCCCTTCCGTACTGAACGTGATCATGGAGCCGAACAAGCCTCCGATTGCGGATCCGGTCACCCAATAGGAATGATTAAGCAACGTGACAAAGAACATGAACCATCCCTTGTCGATGCCCTCCGGAACTTTCACCGAGCTGTTGATCGCAAACGACTCGTCGCACATTCCGAAGATGAGGTAATTCTTCTTTTTCCCGGTCCCCTTGAATTTGTCCAGCATCGATATTCCGTAGAACAGGTGCCTCGCGTTCACCATCAGTGTCAGAAGAAGCGCCTGGACCGGATTAAACGCCAGCAGGAGCAGATTTGCCGCAACAAATTCCATGGAGCCTGCGAAAATCAGCATACTCATCAGAATCGGAAAGATTGCGCTGAACCCCAATGAATTCATAAAGATGCCGTATGCAATCCCGAGGAAAAGGAATCCCGCCATGATCGGAATCGTGTGGGGGAACGCCGCCCGGAATGCAGCTCTGAGATGATTGTTATTCTTCATATGTTTCACTTCCTGATTGTCTTTATCTATATGTATCACAAATAATCCATACAATGAAGGGCAAAAGTGTATGGATTACAATTCAGGATGCGTGCTATGATGGGGGAAATTCACTCCGACCGAGGTGTCCCATGCCGACCAACTCATTCGACCATTACCCGATGTCATGGAAACCAGACAAAGACTTATTGAAGCGGCCGGTCTACCAATCCCTTGCCGCACTTCTGGAACAGGATATCGCCAACGGTTTTCTCGTACCCGGCACCAAGCTGCCGCCCCAGCGGGAACTCGCAGACTTCCTGGACCTGAATTTCACGACGATCACCCGCGCCTACAAGCTGGCCGAATCGCGCGGACTGATCTACGCCGTGACGGGAAGCGGCACATTCGTCGCTCCAAATGCCGCCCGCTCCGTCACCATCACGGCAGACCATCGGGAAAACCTGATCGACCTTGCGTTCGTCGCCTCCTTCGAACAGACCAACACATTGGTGACAGACGCCATCCGGAATGTGACCGACAAGCGCTACGTGGACCAATTGCTGAACTACCAGGATCCGACCGGGATCCCCCACCAGAAGGCCGCTGCCCTCAACTGGATGGACCGGTTCGGTATCCAAGCGGCCCCGGACAACGTCGCCATCGTCTCCGGCGCCCAGAATGCCCTTGCCGTGGTCATGGCGGCACTGTTCGAGCCGGGCAGCAGAATCGCGACCGATCAGTTTACCTATGCCAACTTCATTGAACTCGCAAGGATTTTCCATGTCCAGCTGATTCCGATAGCGGGAGACGGGGCAGGCATGTCCCCCCGGGAGTTGGACAGGCAGTGCCGGCTGTCAGCCATCCACGGAATCTTCCTAATGCCTTCTTGCTGCAACCCGACGACTGTCATGATGACGGAAGAACGGAAAAACGAACTTGCAGACGTGATCCGCAAGCACGGATTGATTCTGATCGAAGATGATATCCATGCCTTTCTGACAGCAGATGTCCTCCCAGGCTACGGTCAGCCCCTGTTCAGCATGCTCCCTGATCAGACTGTATACATCTGCGGCACTTCCAAGTCGATCTGCTCGGGACTCCGGGTCGCCTATATTGCCTTTGGGGATGCCTTCAGGGACAAGATCATCCAGGCGGTCTTCAACATCAACGTGAAGACGTCATCCTTCGACGCAGAAGTGATCACGGAACTCATTACGTCCGGACAGGTACAGCAGATTGTTCTCGAGAAAAAGCGGCTCGCAGAGGAGGCGAATGAGATTTACAGGCGCTACTTCTCCTTCAACCCTATTACGGAGCACCCGCTCAGTTTCTACCGCTGGCTGAAGATTCCGGGTCACCATTCTGCGACACAATTGGAATCCGCCCTGAAAGAACGCGGCGTCCGTGTTTTCCACTCTGACCGCTTCCTGAACGCCTCAACCTCAGCGGACAAATACTTGCGCGTCGGACTTTCCTCCACAGACACACTGGAAGAATTGGAGATCGGACTGAAGATACTGAAGGAATATCTGGATGGATGACTTAATTTCTATATACTGGAACCGAATAGACGCGTGAAGCGTTCTTTAAAGGAGAAGGGATCACGGAGAGAATGGGGGGCAGTTTGATATGGAAGGCTTTGAAGTGTTTATTTTTATCGCACTGGGTGCAGCACTCCTAATGGTGATCGCGTCGGTTGTTCTGGAAAAGTCAGTGCCGGAAAAGAAAAAACAGTATCTGAGATTCGTGTTTTTGGGTCTGTTGATCATCAGCTTGGGCATTTTTATTTTCAGTTTCATTATTGGGGGCTGGGAGGGAATCGGTTTTGGATTCATGGCCATCTCGATTCTGGCCGGAACTTTACTGGGCGGACTGATCAACGTGGTTACAGATGCCTTCAGGCGCAGTGAAAATAAACAAGAATAAACCTCCAATACCGATACCGGCTTGGAGGTAATGCTCAGGGACCCTCTCTCAAAATACCCAGGGGTCCTTTTTGAATGCCGCAAGTCGACGGACGGCCATAGCGATCTCTTCTCCGCCAGGCGGCAGGTCGACCGTGCCGCGGGAACGCTGCACCGATCCGTCATCCTGGAGGATGGTCACCTCGTACGTCCTACCTTCCAGAACCGGTGAACCGAAATCCGTTGGCCACTCACCGACCTGAAATTCAGTGGTGAGGGAATCCAGGAAAGCGGCCGCCCGATCCGGATCTATGTTGTACTCATTCCTGGTGTGGCGCATGCCGCGCTCGCCTGCCTCTTTTGTCGAGAGGAGCTCATGGACAATCAGGCCCTTACGTGTAATGCGCACGTCATGGACGCGTTCCTGGTTTGGCAGGAGCGGCCCGCTTTCGGTGGTCTCAAAACGAATTTCAGTGATCACGGGCATCCCTCCTTGCTGCTTGAGTCGTGCCAAGCTGCAATGTAGCCAATGCCCTCTTTTTCATTTCCTTCACATCAACCGTCTGGCGCTTTCCGGATCCCTCAAGCACACAACGTTGGACAGGCAGGTTCAGGATACGGTTCATGAAGCCGAGCTCACCCGGATAATGCACGATCAGCGCGCCCATTTCAGGGTATCCCTGCTCCTCCTGCCACTTGACCAGTCCCTCGCAGAAATTGGGGTTATCAGGCATCTCAATCCGGTTGAATAATTCCTCCGGCAGCAGATGTCTCGCGATGTGATAAAGGCCGTGGGCTTCTGTGCACAGAATTTTATAGAGTTTCGGCCTGTCCACTCTCCTGGAAGTCTTGCAGACTTTTCCCAATGCTTCGGAAGCCCGATCTGCATCCTGGTCCGCAAGCGCCAACAGAAATTCCATGATTGCTTTTTCCCACAGGCCTTTTTTCTGCCCGAGAAGTTTCGTCCCTTCCGTATAAGCCGCACCCAGCCAATCATCGTTCTGATACCATAGTGCCATCAGCAAATTGCTTGTTTTCACAAAAGGCGGATATCCGTTCTTGCACAGACCCAGTTCTTCCGGAAAACACGCTTCAACCACATCCACATGATTGGAGGCCATGGCGTCCAAGACCTTCCAGAAGTTCCCGCTGTGATCATATCCTCCAGAGCTGAATTTTGAGAGTTCGTGCTTGCTATTATGGTAAATTGCGTTATGTAGCATTTCATAATCCCGTTCTTGAAAGGCAAGATACAATCCGGTAAGATACGGATTCCTCATGAGGGATTTATAGCCGAATGGATCGATTTGTTTTTCGGCTTCCATTGCTTTCTCGTGAAGCTTCCAATACATTTCTTTCTGCGCTTGAAGATACTCGTCCATACCCTCATAGATATAGAGATATTCTGTCACTGCCGGGTCGCGGTACAGTTTCAAGTATTCCTTAGCGATTTTCTCCAATCTACTCCCCCTTTTCCGCTCCTATTAGCTCATGATTTGAATGTGGTTCGATCGTTTTCCGTAAGTTATCGCCATCATCCCCATCACCACCGCATAAAGCAGGAACTTGGACAATTCCTCTTGTTCCGCTGATCCTGACTGCAGACCGCCGGACAGGTAAAAAACATTCAGCATCCCATGCAGGACGGCGGCAGGAATGACCGAGCGGCCAACTTCTCTCACATAGGTGAGCGTAATGGAGATCAAAAACAACAGCCCCATGTAAGCTGTGATTCCCATGAACCAATCCCCATAACCTTTATAAAAAACGGCAATTGGCAAATG
Organism: Bhargavaea cecembensis; assembly: GCF_001619585.1. Lineage (GTDB taxonomy): Bacteria > Bacillota > Bacilli > Bacillales_A > Planococcaceae > Bhargavaea > Bhargavaea cecembensis_A. The sequence goes on along the minus strand of NZ_LQNT01000010.1, from coordinate 153,758 downwards.
CCACAGTGACCAGACGGCAGCCGTGATGGCAGCCGTTTGGAACAAAGAATGGTTTTTCCGCAAATGGTGATGCAAATTCCCTCGCCAAACGACTTCTTCCAGAAGTGCGGACAAGGACGCAACGGTCAGGCCAACCACGAACAGCAGAACCAGTTCCTTTTCTTGCTCAAACAGGAACCGCATGCCCTGAAAGCTGAGATAGACGTGGAATGTGATTCCCAACAAGACCGGGAAGAGGATCGAAAACACCATGCTTTTCAAGGTAGGACGAAACAGGCCCATGGTGGATCTGACCTGGAGTTTACAATAAACTGCCTGATAGGCGATGATGACAGTCAGCGGGACTATCATCACCGCTCCCAGAAACGAGCGTCCGTCCTCCAAATAGAAGAGGATGGCATGGACAAGGAAAGTGGCCAAGAAGATGAAGCCGATCGTTACTCCAACAATATTCTTCCGGTTTTGTTTCACCGACCCACTCCCCCTCAGCTACTCTTCAGCGATTTTATCCAACCAAGGGATACGTTCCTGATCAGGCAGGAACGGACCGCTTTAGGCGGTTTTAAAAACAAATGAACCTGATGCTTTTTTCATTTGTCGGTTCCTTTTCCGTTAGCTATCAATCATGCCCAGGCCCTTTTTCACCCCGCCCATATACTGACTTGGATATCGAGGGGGCGGGAAACGTGCAATGGTTAACGATTTTATTTTTGGGAATCGCAGCAAACCTGGATAACCTGGGGATCGGCCTGGCTTACGGCATCCGGAAAATCAGGATACCTACCCTCTCGAACGCTGCCATTGCGATCGTGTCCATGATGGTTACCGCGCTGGCGATGGTAGCAGCAGAAGGTCTGGCCTCCATCATGCCAGAGCAAATGGCAAACCGGCTGGGCGGTTTCATGCTTTGTTTAGTCGGATTATGGATGCTCATTCAGGAATGGAAGCCAAATCCGGATCTCCGAAAAAATAGCTTAAATGCCGATAAAGACGGTAACCGGATCCTTTCCGTTCGGGAAGCCCTTCCGCTGGGCTTCCTGCTGTCCGCCAATGCACTCGCCGGTGGTTTCGGCATGGGCGTGAGTGGCGGCTCGATGACAGCACCCATCCTGTCAATCGGGCTATTCTCTTTCCTGACGATCCACTGTAGCAACCGTTTTGGTGGCATACTCACCCGCTTCTATTTAGGACGACACCCCAGTATTATTGCGGGCGGGCTTCTTCTTGTCATCGGAATCGTAGAAATGGTCATCTAGGGCGCTGATTGCGGTGAAATCCTCTTTCAAGATCGAATACATATACAAATCATCGAATCTGCCCCGCCCGTATTCATAATGGCGCAGCAGACCTTCCCTCAGGAACCCGTTTTTCTCGACGAGGCGGAGGGATGGCAGGTTTTCCGGCTCGATCAGCGCCTCGATCCTCTCCAATCGGAGATGATCAAATCCATACCGGACAACAGCCCGCAAGGCTTCCCCGGCCAGCCCTTTCCCCCAATGTTCGCGGCTGAGTTCATAGCCGATTTCTGCACGAAAGTGTTTGGGCTCCCGGTTATGGAAACCGCAGCTTCCAATCATCTTGCCGGATTCCTTGAGCGTGATGCCCCACCGGATGCCACTGCCTTCTTCCACAATCGAGTGGTACCACTTGATTTCGTCCAGCACATCTTCCTTGGTTTGGAACGGTTCCATGCCGGTATGTTCCATCACTTCCGGGTCAGACAGGTAACGCAGCATGTCCCCGGCATCGGCGGGAGTCGCCGCTCTCAGGTGCATTCTTTCGGTGGTGATTTCCGGAAACGGTGCATTCATTTTGTTGCCTCCAATCAGAATGGCCGGTCCGATTCATATCGGACCGGCCCTCGGTTATCTGTGCTGGTCAACCAGAATCGGGTTGCCGTCCGGATCTTCGATCATGAAATGAGCCGGTCCTTCAGTGGACGGGTCAGCTTCTGTGATAAATTGGATTCCCTTTGCCTTAAGCTCTTCCTGAAGCTCCCTCACGTCCCTGAACGGATTCACTTCTTCCGCGTTGCTGTTCCAGCCGGGATTGAATGTCAGCATGTTCTTCTCGAACATCCCCTGGAACAATCCGATCACACAGTCCTCGTTTTTCAGGATCAGCCAGCCGTTCTCCTCATCTCCGCCGAGCGCGGAAAAGCCGAGTTTCTCGTAGAATTCCTTGGATGCCTGAAGATCCTTTACAGTCAGGCTTAGTGAAAATGCGCCGATTCCCATTTACAAGTCCTCCCCAGATTCATGGTTGTACTACTCTCCGTGCACATTCTTCAAATAACGGTTCCTAGTTCCGTAGGGGTCCGTATGGGTCAAGCTTTTCCTCTGCATGTCGATGACCAACTCATCATTCAAATGTCTTCCCTTGAGTCTTACCTGTCGGCTGTCAGCGACGGTGGGTATGATTTCACAGTTATAGACGACTCCGTACATTTTCGGCAGAGTGGCAAATATCCGGTCCCTTTCCGAAAAGATACTCAACTGCCCCCGATTCGAATGATAGGTTCCGGTAATGGTGGCAATCAGCTGCTTATCAGGAACGATGGAAGCGGGTGACTCGAGAGCGCAGTCTTGCTGCTCAAATACAATGGAGGCAATATCTTTTGCGATTCGGTCAACTGGTGTCAGGCCGAAATTGCTCAGAACGATGACCGCCAACTCTTCTTCCGGGTAACGGAGGTAATACGAGGCAAAGCCGTTTACGTCGCCAAAGTGTTCCCAACTGGTGCGCCTGATGCCATCTTTTTCTTCGTCCGAAAAGAACCAGTCGTATCCGCACATTTCGTTGTGCCGGGTGAACATCTTCGTGAGCAGTTCCTGACCGAACATGCTTTCTCCGCTGAGCGCACGTTCCCACAGAAGCAGGTCTTCTGCTGTCGAGTACAGGCTGTACGCACCCGTCGCCACTGTCATGTCGACCCACTCCGCGCGCCTGATGTCACGGTCGAGCGTATAGCCTCGGGCATACTGGCTGATGACCGTTCTTCCGTCATCACTGCCTGTATTTTTCATGCCGAGCGGCTTGAATACGTGTTCGTCCATATGGTCTCCGTAGCTGAGACCGGTCACGTTTTCGATGATAGCGGCCAGGATCGTATATCCGGAATTCGAATATCCGGCCTGGCTGCCGGGCTCAAAGTCCGGCGGCAGTTCCATAATGGCATCCATCAACGTTTGCGTCGTGGCCGGAAGGCGCATCATCCGTGTCCAATAGTCCGGACGCGAAGCAAAATCGGCCACACCGCTCATATGGGACAGCAGATGGTGGATGGTGATCTTGTCCCCGCCAGGAAAATCACTGAAGAAACGGCTGATCGGGTCTTCCCTCCGGAGAACGCCCTTCTCCTCCAGCTGGAGAATCGCCATCGCGGTAAACGCTTTTGACAATGAGCCGATCCTGAACCTGGTTTTGGAGGTGTTCGGGACACCAAACCCGTAATCCGCCATGCCATAACCTTTGCAGAAGACCGTCTTTCCCTTATGCAGGACCGCAATGGCACCGTTAAAATAACCATGTGCATCCAGTGAATCGACATACTTCCTGATTAATTCTGCTTCCATAAACATCCTCCGGGTGTTCCGGAACCTATTTCGAAGTCCCTTTAGGTTAGTGATCCTATAAACGGCTCAAATGGGTGTCCTTAAAGCGGGTCGGATACTTGAGTCCGTAGCCGAGCATGCGGTCCATCCCGATATGGGCCAGCCAGATCAGGCCGATTGCGAGAGCAATCCGGCTAGACAAGAAGAGTCCTGCGATGATGAATACGACCGGAATTGAAGTGGTGTGAAAGTAGTTGTACATCTTGGCCCCTGTTTTCAGATCGACCAGGTATCCGAGCGCGGCAAGGTCCGGTACGAAGAGCAGGATAAAAAACACCGGCCAGCTTAATGAATGGGAAGCATATAGATACAGGGCTAACAGCAGGATGGCCAAGCCTTCGATATGCAGAAGAAGTCTTACCATATCTCCCGACTCCTGTCTGTCCTGCGGCAGCCGTACTGCCTGCGGATATCAAAAAGCAGCCGGATCAGGCTCGGGTAATACGGGATGAACGTATCGTCTTCAATCATCACTTCGATTTCATCCGCTGTTGCCCATTTGGCGTCCCGGACTTCTTCGTATTGCAGGGTGAGCTGATCAAGATCGATCTCCTTTTCAATCAGATAGACGTCATTGAACCCCCGCTCGAAGTTGATCGTCAGCTGCGGGCGGACTCCTTCCAGGTCCAGACGGATCCCCAGCTCCTCCTCGAGTTCCCTTGCCGCGGCAGCCTGACTGCTGTCCCCTGCCGTCGCACTTCCCCCCGCGGTCAGGTCCCACCTGTTCGGCCAACTATCCTTGAACGACTGCCGCTGCTGGATCAGCATCTTTCCTTCCCTATTGAAGACACAGACATGAACGACCAGATGTAAGTCCCCCTCTTTGAATTCGCTACCGCGCGTCATCGTCCTGCCTGTTTTCATTCTTTCCGCATCATAAATATCCCACGGCTCCGCCATACCCTCACCCCTCTAAGGAATCATCAATTGCCTGTATCGCAAGTTCCAGCGATTTGAGCCGTCGTTCAAGCAGTGTCCGCTGGGGGCTGCCAGTCTTGGAATTAGCATATGCCTTCTCGATGGACGGCAACAGGCCGCGGAGCACATCCCGAGTCTTTGATATTGCCTCTAGCCCATAAGAATGATCCTGCCTATCCCATACATTCTCCAGCACGGCCAGCCCGATCTTCATTGCATAGAGGCGCTTCTCGATCAGGGCCGTGTTGGCGCCTTTTTCCTTCATCTGTGCCAATCCTTTTTCCATCTTGCGGATGGTCGATTGGAAAGATTGGATGGACTCCGTTCTGACGGTTTCCGAAACGCTATCCAAACCGGCACCCCCTCTTCTCTAGTAATCTATTCCAATTATCACACAACCATAAATCCAGTTGTAGACGGACCAATAAAAAACGAACCCCATTGTTGGGGCTCGCATCAGATGACAATGTCCAAAAGTTCTTCCAGCCTGCTGATTTCGTATGTAGGAACAATCGGTGTTTGGTTTTCCTTTCGGGCCGGATTAAACCAGCACGTATCCACCCCGGCGTTCAGCCCGCCCTGAATATCTGAAGTGAGCGAGTCGCCCACCATCAGCACAGAATAGCGGTCCTTGATTCCTAGCTGTTCAAACGCATAATCAAAGATCTCTTTTTGAGGTTTCCGGAATCCGGTGGCTTCCGAGATGATGATCTGTTCAAACGAATCTTTAAATGGGGAGCTCCCGATCCTGGATGTCTGCACATCCTTAAAGCCATTTGTGATGATGGCCAGGCGCTTGTGGGACAGGGCTTCGATCACTTTCTCGGCTCCCGGGACAAGGTGCATCTGTTCTCCGAGAAAACCTAAGTAGTCCTGATTAAAGACCACCGCATCCAGATCCAGCTCATGTTCCAAAAACAATCTCCTGAATCGTTCTGACCCCAAGTCCCCCAGGCTCAACTTTCCGTTTTCCAGATCGCGCCACAGGACATCGCTGATGGTCCGGTAGCTTTTCCTGTATCGCTCAAGAGCATCAGGCAACTCATATTTGCCGAACACACTGCCGAATGCGGCTTGCTCCGACTTGTCGAAGTCCAAAAGCGTATCGTCAACGTCGAATAAAATCACATCGTACTGTTTCATCGATAAATCCTCTGCCTTTCATGCCGATAGTAGCAAAAGAGCCTTCTCATTGAGAAAAGGCTCCTTTGTGTTTCAGTCTTTTGATTCAAACTGATCCAGCAGTGCCCGAACCTCGTCTGTCGACTTCGTCTGCATCAGCTGGTTCCTCAGCTCACCGGCTCCGTAGAATCCTTTGACGTAAATCTTGAAGAAGCGGTGAAGCGCGGTGATGGAACGCGGCACTTCTTCGATGTATCGATCGTGCAGATCAAGGTGGAGCCTCAGGAGGTCCAGAGATTCCGCCGTGCTGTGTTCCTTCGGCTCTTTCTCGAAGGCAAACGGATTCTTGAAGATACCCCGGCCGATCATGACGCCGTCCACCCCATACTGTTCGACGAGCTCCAGGCCCTTCTGCCGGTCAGGGATGTCCCCGTTTATCGTCAGCAGCGTATCCGGCGCGACACGGTCACGCAGTTTCTTGATCTCCGGAATGAGTTCCCAGTGAGCGTCAACCTGGCTCATTTCTTTTCTCGTCCTGAGGTGGATCGAGAGGTTCGCGATGTTCTGCTCCAGAATATGGGTCAGCCATTCCTGCCACTCGTCGACCTCATTAAAGCCGAGACGGGTCTTCACGCTGACAGGGAGTCCGCCTGCCTTGGCCGCCTGGATCAGTTCCGCAGCAAGGTCAGGGCGCAGAATCAGGCCGCTGCCCTTCCCTCTTGTGGCCACATTTGGCACAGGGCAGCCCATATTGATATCAAGGCCGCTGAACCCCATTTCCGCCATGCCGATACTCATCTGGCGGAAATACTCGGGCTTGTCCCCCCATATGTGCGCGACCATCGGCTGCTCATCTTCAGTGAAAAGCAATCGGCCGCGAACGCTGTTGATCCCCTCTGGATGGCAATAGCTGTCCGAGTTGGTGAACTCGGTGAAAAACACATCCGGCCTTCCGGCTTCAGCGACGACGTGGCGGAACACGACATCCGTCACATCTTCCATCGGGGCAAGCACAAAAAATGGACGCGGCAGATTGCGCCAAAAATTCTCTTTCATTTCTTACTCCAGTCCTCTCACATAAAAGCATTAGGTCAATTATAGCGGAATTAATTAAAAAAATCCGGTCTACGAAATCATCTGCCGACAAGACTGCCTTTATGACCAAAAGCTTAGTGGGCCGAGAAAGGGATGCTCAAAAACCGGAAAGCATACGCCAATTTTCTTGCAAAGTCGAGAGGCGGTTCAACTGACTGAATATGAACATACATGACTAATGGATTTGTGAAGAGCCAATGATTATGGAGCGCACTGATGATCAGCCCGTACTGCGACAATGTTTGAATGAATACTGGAACTTCCTCCTGGAGAACGGCAATTTCCGCCAGATTCAATGCACGGCCAGTTTCATCGAGAGATTCGAACGACACATTGGCTGTCATAAGCCCGGTACTTTTTTTCCCTAGAACGGTGGTGTTCAATGTCCGATGAAGAGAAACCGAACATCTCCCTTTTTCCCACTTGCCCTGACCATTGAGAATTTGCGCGAATTGCTTGCATAGTTGATCGTTATCAACCAATATTCCCGTCCCCTTTATCAGTTCTCCGTTATTTCTGTAGCATACGGAGACTTTCCGGGATCTGTGAAGAATGGTTTTTCTGCATTTTGCCTGTGAGTTTGCCTGGTAACCGTTAGTGGAAGAACTAATGGTAGTAAAAATGAAATCGACGAGGAGGTTCATTTTGGCGAAAACAGAACAAACCGTTGCAGAATTGTTGCTTGATCAACTGGCGATGTACGGTGTAAAACGGATTTATGGAGTTGTGGGTGATGCGACGATCGGGTTCATCGACGCACTGGCCAAACAGGATCAAATCCAGTTCATAACAACCAAACATGAGTCGACGGCGGCCTTCATGGCATCCGCCGAAGCGAAGCTGACCGGAGGGCTGGGTGTCTGTACGGCGACGATGGGCCCGGGAGCGACTAATCTTCTGAACGGCCTGGGCGATGCCCATGCAGATCGCGCACCCGTCCTTGCCCTCACCGGACAGGCACCCACTGACAAATACGGAACAGCGACTCCGCAGTTCATCAACCAGCAGGATCTCATGAAGCCTTTTGTCGCCTATTCCGAGAACCTGGCAAGTGCGGATGCGGCGGTCGACCTCCTTGAAAAAGCGGTGGCCACTTCTCTCAGACAACGGGCGGTCACCCACCTGTCCGTGCCAAAGGATCTGTTCATGGCGGAGTCAAAGAAAAAAGCTCGCCCATTGGCCGAAGTCATACAAGGCACCACCGTCTTTACGAAAGAAAGCCTGGAAAAGGCGGCAGCCATCATGAAGTCGGCCAAGCGGCCTATGATTCTGGCCGGTTCAGGCGCTTCCGGATCATCAGATGAACTTCAAAAGTTAGCGGAATTATGGGGCGCCGGCATCCTGGCAAGCCTCGGCGGCAAAGGGCTGATCGAAGAATCCGCTCCGCTGATGCTGCAGGGAATCGGCGAAGGCGGCAATCCGTTTGCTTCCGAACTATTTAAGGAAGCCGATGTCGTGCTTCTTGCAGGAACCACCTGGTGGCCGGAAGGGCATGTGCCTTCCAATGCGCAGGTGATCCAAATTGACCCCCACTTTAACCAGGTCGAGAAGAACATTCCAGTTGAACTGGGTATAGTCGGTACCACAGAAGAGGTGCTTCCTTTATTAAATGAGCATCTTGAAGGCTTCTCCCATTCCGACGACTGGGTCAACCGATGCCAGGAAGTCAAAGAGAAATGGGCCCGGAAAAACGAAGAGGAAGGCAACACCGAAGGGTACCCTGTCCATCCTTCACGGATCATCCGCGCACTCGACAAAACCGTCGCTTCGGACGCCATCCTCGCGCTGGATACTGGAGACAACACGGTTTGGACAAACCGCAACTTCCGGCAGACCAATCAGAAAACAGTATTCTCCGGTTACTGGCGGACCATGGGCTTCGGCCTGCCTGCTGCAATGACAGCCAAACTGATCCATCCTGACAAACAGGTCGTCGCCATTGTCGGCGACGGAGGACTCCAGATGGTGCTCGCAGATCTGATGACCGCCATCCGGTACGGACTCGATATCACAGTCGTGGTCCTGAACAACGAATCCTTGCAGATGGAAAAAGACAAAATCGATGTCATGGGGACAAATGACATTGGAACAGACCTGACCAATCCGGATTTCGTTAAACTCGCTGAAGCGTGTGGTTGGAAAGCATTCCGGACTGAGTCGGATGATGAGCTTGAATCGGTGTTGGAAGAAGCACTTAATGTAGGTGGCCCCTCGCTTGTTGATATCAAAACGGCTCAGGTGTTTTTCCCTGAGACTGAATAACGAAAAACAGCTTCCAAAACCGTAATAGGTTTTGGAAGCTGTATTACATAAATCATATTATTTTCACGAACTCAACTTTTCTTTCCTCGAGCCTTGGTTTCGCTTTGTAACCGGCCTCAATCCAAGAGAATACATGATTTCGTGCCCCACTCCACCATGCGGCATGTTTGTATGCAGATGCCGGAAGCTTAAATCCGAGAACTACTTCCACCTGAGAGAGAGTCATCATTACGCTGTTTGAGTCCTCAAAACCCAAGAACTTTCGGAGCGGGTCATAATTATTTCCTCTTCTGTCCGCTGTTAATTTATTTTCTTGAATTTGATGAGGATGGTCTTTCCGTTTGCTTTGGTCATTCCGGCCTCCAGGTACAAATTCACCTTCACACCATCTAGCAAAGTTATTAGCATGCAACAAGTATGTCTTTGCTGTGTTTTCTGTTAAAAGACCTTGAGTCTGCGCTTCATAAACTTCACTTTCATACTCTTTAAACTTATCTTGGAGTAGGCGATTAAACTCCATACTATCACTCATAATCCTTAACTTCTTTGTCCATTTATTGTAATTAAAACCAATTAATAGCTTCCGTATGCAACTATAGGACATTCTCTACTCAAAGTATTGCTATCAGCCTTTTTCTAAACGATACTTATGCTTAAGAGCATCATTTACTGTTTCGATGATTAAAAATTCAAAATCCTTCTTCGGCATTTCTATCGAAGACAAAAACTCCTTGTTTCCTTTGAATGACTTCCATAAAAGTGTTTTATCTTTTTCATCCAGATCTATCTTAAACAGGAGATTGGAGAGGGAAACAATCAAAGATTTCTGCTTATCATCAAACATCTTTTTACTGAAAGCTATGTATTCCTTCAGATCAACTATGTCGTATTTTGGTTGCAATCCGGTTATCGGATTAACCAACAAATGAGTAGAGGAATTCATCAGATTTACATAAGAACCTAATTCATATTGCTGTGCCTCTGTCATTAAGTTGTAGTCCAAGCCAAATGCTCTTATTCTTTCGCTTGCATAATTGAGTTTTTGGCTTTCATCTTTGATGCGGCTAATACGCTCATTTATTTCTACAATAGCAAGTTCGTATGATTTAACATCACGCTTGCTGATGAGTGTGAAAATCTCCTCAAGACGGTTCTGATCACTTTTCCCTTTCCATAGCAGAAACCCGCTGCCCACAAGTGCAACTCCAGCAATCGCCCAACCGACAGGGCCGGCAAGGGCCAGGAATGCATTTCCAGCAACTATTCCACCACCACCGGTCGCAAGCGCACCTCCGCCTAACCAAGCTAATGCCGCGTTGGTAGCTGCCGCGCCACTCAATGTAGATATCGCTGTTCCTGTTGAAGCAATACCGAATGTTGTCGCAATACCCATTGCGGCAGTAGGACCAAGGGCCGTAATTGCGATTCCGGCACCTACACCAGCAACACCTTTTCCAGCGTTTTTAGCGACGGCATTTTTGTAATCTGATTCAATTTTTTCTGCTTGCTGTTTCCAGTCCAGACGGTTTTGTTTCAGTTCTTCATACTCTAATCGCTTCTCGCCTGGAACATTTCTAATATCGTCAAAGAGCTTTTGTATGGTGTTCAATTCATCATAAAGTTGGCTTGTGTGTGTACCCAACTCGCCAATTTTATTATTTGTTTTCTTTATAGCCGATTCTGCCTGATCTTGGGCAAGTTTTAACCTCGATTTTTTCTTGCTCATTGTGTGTTACCCCCGAAATATAAATCTATATCGGATTTTGTCCTGAGTATATTATTAGGGACCTTTCTGAGTTCTGCCAATCGGACGGATTTCTGGAATGACTGAACATACATATCGCCGTTCATAAAATCATTAACAAAATCTGTAAGATCTTTATCGTCGTATAACTCGGATAATAATGAGAGTCCGCTCAGATAATTTTCTACGATGGTCATTTCTCTTCTTGCAAACTGAGCTTCGGACTCAGCTTTTCGTATTACAACGACCCGCTTTGCTTCGCCATACAATGAAATCGTGAAACGGCCCACCCCCGCTATGTTAAGCCGAAGGAAAAATTCAGTTACATTGAAGGTGCCACCTCCGGTTACGGCTGCCCGTAAGGTTGCATCGCCTAGATCCATCATGCAGAAGGTGCCGTGCGCTATTGTAAGCATTCTTTTTACGGTGGGATTTGAGAATGGCTCACAGGCTATCCACATAGCAGATACCGAACGTTCTTCTTTCTCTGTTGTTACGAAATATTTTATCAATCGCCTTATCGCATAGACCGTTCTGACAATGATTTCATTGATAAAGACTGGAATGACCTGGGTGGCTTGAAAGCGGATATCATACCCTTCTTTGTATATACTCAGAGCCAGCTCATTAATTGTATTGTCAAACTGTGAAATGGGAATGTCCAGTTTTCTATTTATTGCAATAATATCGTTCGTCCATGTCCAAAACGGAGAAGGTATTCCCATACCTCGACCTTTACTGCTGGATGATCCAGACATATCGGATAACAAATGGCCAAACCAGTTGACGAACCCACTAAATATTTTCTCTGAAACGTTGTTACCTCGAAGTTCAAATTTTCCATCAGCATTCTGTAAAGATATCAGTTCACCTCCGGAAACAAAGTGCGATTGACTTGTAAACTGATCTATTATCGAAAAAAATAAACCAAGTAAAGTCGGATTATGTCCAAGTGATTTGAAATGATGATTTGAAGGATTCAATCCAAATACTATACTTCCCGCATCACCGGCTCCGCGCTGGTCATATGGGATTTTAAATTTCTTCTCAAGAAAGCCAATTGCTGCTGATAGTGAATCATTCCCTTTGCCTTCCCATCCGCAAAGTTTAGCGAAATCAGTTGTCCGATTTGCAAACCACTTATCCGTAACATCCCCAGCCGGTGACTCCCCAGGTTTTCCAACCAGGAAAATATCAATGATGCCACAGAGAACTCCTGAACTTGCAGCCAACGCATAATCCAACTTATCACAGTCCGATCTGAGATTCTCAGCTGAGATAATTGTTTCTTTCAGACTCTGAATTTCGGTTTCCGCAGATATTAATGCTGTTTCAATGGAAGATGAAAAGTTGAACCCATCGTCGTCAACACTCATTCCAAGAACGAATCGGTCTGTTCCTTCTGCGTGATTCATGCTGTTATACTCCCTCCTTTCTTTTAATTTTCGTTATATCCGAATATCTGGTTGAACCTTATTTTTAGGGAAACCATTTTCCTTGAAGGTAAAGCCAAGAAAATCTATAGACCCGACATCTTAAACACCTTTCATTATTCCAATGAGAACAGATCTACAGATTTACTAGCGGTCGGACAGCCCGTCCGCAAAAGGCATAGGCTTGCTCGCCTCGTGAAAGACAGAAGCAGTCTTTTTTTATTCTTCCATAATTCAATTATAGTATAATCCTACCATTATTAGAGTAAGCATTCCTTAAAGTTCCATTCAAAAAAAGTTTAACCCTCTTTTTTCCAAATTAAATTAATATGAAAAGACCGCTTCCTTCTGTAGATAGTACTTCACAAAGGAGCGATCTTTTATGCACAATCTTAAGACTACTAAAAGTCAGTTTATATTGTTCGGGTTCTCAAGTTCCACCCAAGTCACAGCTTCCACATGACTCCATTGCGGAAACATGTCCACAGGCTGGACTTCCTTCGTTTTGTAGCCCCACCGTCTTCCAGGATATGAAGGACGCGTGTGGCCGGGTTGCAGTAGACATAGACGAGGACTTATTCGGTACCCCTTTTATAAACATCTACATCGCTTTCATTTAATACGGCTTTTATTTCTTCACCTTCAAAAACAACCATATAGTCATTTGGTAAAGCGAGAACTTGAATAATTTCTGGTTTAATTTTCAGTAGCTGATATGCATATAGAGCATACAACTCTTCTGTACTATCATCCTCTACAGGACCTATGTACCATCCTGAATCTCCTTTTTCAACTTCTCCATTTCTTTGTAAAAATATCTTCTCGAGTGCTAGTACACCTTTAGAAAGTATGATTTTATCACTGAATTTTATCGATAAACCATCTACATCAATCTTTCTCAAAAAATCACTTTGTTCGAGTTGTACCCACAATGCTAAAGTTAGATCTTCTGTTATATCTTCAAATGGATTTTTAGAGTAATCAGGAGTAGTCAGTATAAAATCACCAGTTTCCCTCTCATATAAATAATAGACGGACCAACCAATTTGGAGGGAGAAACCATTTATTAATTCTTTTTCTTCTATCTGTTCTAATAGAGTAAACAAAATTCCCACTTGAGGTTCTAGCTCTTCTTCGGCAGTTGCAATTATGGTTTTATCCTTAATCATCTTTTCAAATTTCTTCATTACTTCAGCCTCTCTTCTATGGCTAATTTTAATGCTCTTCTAGCTAACTCCTCTTTTTCTAACATTTCTTTTCTAACATTCACAGGAACTTCTCCTATCTTAGAATGTCCTTTCCAATCAGCCCAACTATGTGCCCCCTTAGAAGCATTTGAAGGTTTTCCAAGACCAACAAAATTATCTTTTAGATTTAGTATTTCTATTTGTTGTTCCCTACTTAATCTACTGAATCCATCCAGCTTAGTTATTTCTTTCATTGAAACAATATGATCTGCTTCAAATTTTTCAACTTCATACCCGTAAACGGGATCTACTTTAGGACCATCTGGATTAACCATTTTTCTTATTTCATTACTTGGTGTCTTTTTCCTCAAATTTTTATATTCACTTTTAGTTATTGTATTACCCGAATTCTTAATCTCAGCATCCACGTTGTGAATAGGTGTATTAACATTGCCGCTCTTAATACTCTCTGGCATGTATGTTTTTTGAGGGGTATTTAGTGTATGCAAGTTGGGCGGACCTATTTGGTAACGAGTACTAGATAATACATTTAGACGATTTTGTGTTCTGCCAAGTTGACCGTTGATAACATCCTGATAAATTGGCGAATAGACGGATTTCACCGCCTCAGTATTAAGCACGTTTTTTGCTTGAAATATATCGTTTCCTTTTTTGATAAATTTCCCACCCGTACTCGCCCAGCCAACGACGGGAATCATTGCTGAGAAAGAAAGGCCCGCATTTACCACATCTCCTTGGGCCGAATAAATTACACCATTTATTGCATCTGCCACTTCACCAACAACCGGTATAAGACCAACTACATCTAACCCGGTCTGTATAATATCTACTGTCTTATTTTCTTTAGGCTTTTCAACTTCAATGTGCTCTTGCTTAAAATTATCTTTGGAAACAACTTTGTAGAAAACTGTTTCGTCAACAACATACTCCTTAATGACTAATCCATTTTCATATACGTGATATATGACATCTTCTTCCTCATCCACTTTGACGGTGTTTACTTTTTTCCCTTCAAGGGTTTGGAAAGTCGCTGCGGTAACCATCGTACCGATTAGCTGTTTCTGTTCTTCTACCCATAAACCATTAGGATTTGAGTATGCTTTTGGAAACAGTTCCGTTCTAATTTCGCTTCTTAACGTGAGAACGCGCCACTGATTTTGCTCAAAGGTTACATCTTTTACCCCTGCTTTGAACAGTCCCTCCAAGTCCTTAAGCCACGCGTTCATTGTCTGCAAATCTTGTTCAATGGACTGAAGTGCTGTTGTTTGGGATATATCGAATTCATGAAGTGCAATGACTGTATCATCGCGTTTTCTCTTGCAATGGATGACTCCCTCCTGCACTTCACTATCATCTAGGTGAGGAAGGCTGACAATATCACTCACCTGATCCATGATACTATTTGTATCATCCGTCAAAATTGTTACTAATTGGCCAATTAGTGTAAGACCATGTTCAAGTTCGCCTTCAAGGAATTGTTCCACTATGTAGCCTGCCGATTCTGGTTCGAGCGAATGAAGGGCTGCCTCTGTCTGTTGTAGCACAAGTGTGAATTTCTCAGTAAACAATTGAAAGAAATGGAGAAATGGAAAATGACATTCCTTATAAAAGGAGCGAATAGCATTTCCCCCTGAACCCTTCAATTGTTCTTCCATTTTAACGAGTTCTGACATTACCTGATAGATGGAATCTGCTTCTTCTCTTAATTTATCAAGTTTAGCAATTTGTCGATGCAACCCATCTTGAAATAAATCTACATCCAACACTTTCATAGACAACGCCTCACCGTATGACACCAGTATTCTCGTCTACTAAATAGTAATTTTCTGCCTGTGAACATTCTTCTCCTCCTTCGGTAGCTATTGATAGTAACAATATTCCTACTTTTTCTATTAAAGGTAAAGGAAGAGGTACCACAGAAGAGGTGCTTCCTTTATTAAACGAGCATCTTGAAGGCTTCTCCCGTTCCGAAGACTGGGTCAGCCGTTGCCAGGAGGTCAAAGAAAGGTGGGCCCGGAAAAACGAAGAGGAAGGCAACACAGAAGGGTACCCTGTCCATCCTTCACGGATCATCCGCGCGCTGGACAAAACCGTCGCTTCGGACGCCATCCTAGCGCTGGATACAGGAGACAACACGGTTTGGACAAACCGCAACTTCCGGCAGACCAATCAGAAAACAGTATTCTCCGGTTACTGGCGAACCATGGGCTTCGGCCTGCCGGCTGCAATGACAGCCAAACTGATCCATCCTGACAAACAGGTCGTCACGATCGTCGGTGACGGCGGACTCCAGATGGTACTCGCGGATCTTATGACCGCCATCCGGTACAGACTCGATATCACAGTCGTGGTCCTGAACAACGAATCCCTGCAGATGGAAAAAGATAAAATCGATGTAATGGGGACAAAAGACATCGGGACCGACCTCACCAACCCTGACTTCGTAAAGCTCGCAGAAGCATGCGGATGGAAAGCATTCCGGCCTGAGTCGGATGATGAGCTTGAATCGGTGCTGGAGGAGGCACTCCAAACAGGTGGTCCGGCACTCGTGGATATCCCAACAGCGCAGGAGTTGCCCCGGAGACAGAATAAAGAAAAGGAGTATCCAAACCGGATTTTGTTTGGATGCTCCTTTCTTGTTCACATAAACACAATCTAAAGATATTATTTAATTTTAAATCTCTTAAATAGAGCTCACGCTTTAAAGTTTTAAAGCTTTAAAGTTTAAGACTTCTAAATGAATAATGTTTTAGATACTCTCTCATTCCTTGAATATCTATTTCATTAGCAATATGCAGTTCTTTTTGTATATCATTGGGTAAATAAGTGGAGTATTTCGAAAAGAAGAATTCCTGGTCTTTTGTATGTTTAATGAATGCTTCGGGAGTCCATTCTATCTTGTTCATTTCTTTTAACAATTCTTCCATATCAATGTTTCCATCAATTTTTATTCTCCCTACACCATCGACTTCTTTAACAGTTACACCTAACGAGCGTAATGCCCATACTAAATTCCGAGTGATAATAGTACCTGTATATGTTTCAAACACCATCTCGCCCTTTTCTTCCCATATGATCCTTTCTTGAGGTTTTATCTTGTAATGATGATAAGGTTTCCGTAAATCTGCTAATGTAATATTTGCCTTCTCATCAATGTAACCAATTTCGACATCGGAACAGAGAAGTTCCATCATTTTCTCTCCAATGCGTTTGTGTATTTTCACCCCACCACCGGAATATTGCGGGGGTTTTCCGTTAACAGCTTTTTGTACATACACTTTATTTTTATCAAAATCAATGTCTCTGACAGTCCAGAGTTTCCCAGCAAGGATAATGTTATCTCCCACATTTAACATCGATGTTTTATCTAAGGTTCCTATTTTTCGAATTCCTTCTAAAACCGTAAATTCTTCTGGTGTCATAAAAACTGCATAAAAATCTTTGCTTCTAAGAATTCTTTCCCCTTCTATACCTACAATTAATTCATTTTTACCTCTTATCTTTTCTAAATGGTCATTTTCAATCATATGGAGGATGACTTTTTCTACTCGTCGTACGTCTAACTTATGGAATATATGATTGTTTTTTAATCTGGATATCAGCTCTTCTAGTGTGATTCCATTTGTTTCTTGGCAAATCGATAGGATTTGGTGAAACATGATGTCATATGGTTCCGGATAACCTTCCGCAGGTTCTATCCATTTTTCCAAAATAAGCTCCATAACGGCTAACGATTGTACTAAACTATTATCTTCAGTTGAATAGAGTTGCAGCATCTGATTTGCGTTTCTTTTTCTTCCCGAACGCCCTAAACGTTGTTTTAAGGAGGAAACCGTAAAAGTACTATCTACTTGAATAACAATATCAACATCGCCAATATCTATTCCGAGTTCCAAGGAACTCGTGGATATTACAGTTTTTGGAATATTTGATACTACCATTGTTTTTTCTACATATTCTCGTTCCTTTTTATCAATCGATGAATGGTGTGCATAATACGTTTCACCAACATTATCTTTTTCCGCCAATCTGTTTAAAAAAACAGTGGCTTCTTCTACTTCTCCTCTACTATTACAAAAAATAATGGCTTTTTGATTTTTAGTTAATTCTCGTATATCTTCAAACAATTCTACTGGCCTTTTACGATCCTTACCTGTTTCAAAGTGCATAAGGTGATAAAGAAGTTCTTTGTCACTACCTTTTGCCTCGATGATTTCTACGTTCTCTATGTCTTTGTAATTGACCCATTCCTTTACCAAGTCAAAGTTGTCAATGGTCGCCGACAACCCAACAATTCTTGGTCGTTCGTTAGTATAATTTTCAATGCGAGAGAGCAGGGAACGTAGTTGTACCCCCCTTGCTGTGTTGATAAACGAGTGAATCTCATCAATTACGATATATTCCAATCCATTAAACAGATGCCTAATATGCTCTGTTCGATTGATAAACAGACTTTCAACGGATTCTGGCGTGATTTGTAGAATCCCAGAAGGTTTCTTGACAAACTTATTCTTTTGACTTTGACTGACATCCCCATGCCACTTATGTACAGGAATATTGCTATACTCACACAATTTTTCAAGCCGTTCAAATTGATTATTAATGAGGGCTTTTAATGGTGATATGTACAAAACTTTCAATTGGCCTTCAGCGTTATTTTCGATACGAGATATGATTGGCAAAAAAACTGCTTCCGTTTTACCAGAGGCAGTTCCTGATGATACAATTACATCTTTGTTTGTGTTCATAATAATCGGGATAGTTTTGTCTTGAATAGAGGTAAACTTATCCCATTTCATATCCCATATCTTCTTTTGTATTGATTTTGATAATAACTGAAACGAACTCAAAAGAACCCCTACCCTTCTGTTCTTGAAAATCGAGTGTGAACATTAGATGTTGGTTGTTCCTCTCCTATTTCCTGCTGCTTTCCAAACAACTCGGAACGATCGTAATTCGGGTTTTGATGGAGTATATTTAATGCCCCAATAAAGTTCCTAATGACTTCCCCAACCGTTAAGTTTTCTTCTGCTCCTGGTCTTGCATACTCTTCTTGAATAAAACGCATAACTTCATCATCAATAATGTTGGTTTCATACCCATAATGAACAGCATGAATATCACTCAGTTTTTGCATTAGAACGAATGTCTCGTCATACTTTAAGGGTGTTAGGTTGATAACAGGCTGTGATAAATCCCGATATTCATTTGTCTCAAAACGATTGGATTGTAACCTTCTCTTTAATGCGCCATAACTAAACAAGCCCCGCCTTTCGTCTTCTAGAAACTCTGGAGTGCCTCCAATGGTAATATAAAGACCTTCTACATTTCCCTGAAGTGTATCATTATAAATTTTCAAAATGGTTTCATAGTTCTTATCTCTCGTTTGAGGATGAGTTATTTTGTATAAATTGATAGCTTCATCCAAGTTAATAACAAGGCCTGAATATCCAATCTGTTTTACAAACTGGGAAAGAACTTTAATGTATTCGTAGTAATTGTTATCAGTAATAATATCTCGGACCCCTAGGTCATTTCGAGCTTCCGTTTTGGTTTTGTATTCGCCCCTTAACCATCTAAGCGCACAACGTTGAAGTTCACTATGATCTTCAACAAAACCTTTAAAATATAAAGTTAAAATTCGAGCAAAATCATAGCCACCAGTGAGCTCATCCATTTTTGAAACGGTTTGTGTAATTTCTTGCTCTACATCTTTCACAAAATCAGGATTATCAAATTCCACAGCACCGTAGCCCTTATCCTTTACAACTTTCATTTGAACTTCACTTATCCACTTATCTAATATTGTTGGTAAAGCCCCTCCCTCCGGTACCGTTGACGTTGATAAATTCTTCATCAACTCTGTATATAAAGCAACTGCTTTTCCCTCGCTTCCATATAGCCGTCTCTCCGGGGTAAAATCTGCCTTTGCCACAACAAACTTTTCATTAAAAGCAATTTGTTGAATAAGGGCTTGAATAAAACTTTTCCCACTTCCAAAGGGACCAATAAACAGTTTTATGAATGAAGACCCTTTTTTAATATTATCTAAATCATTTAGAATTTGTTTTGCTTCATCAGCTCGACCTACCATGATATATTGTAATCCTCTACTTGGTACAACTCCGCCTGAAAAAGAGTTAAGAATTGCCGTGGAATCTCTCTTTTTTAAATTCATTATGCATACTCCTTTATTCTCAATAGTATATCTTCATATTCTTCATAAACTGCAATCGTATCCTCTTGATTTTCAAGGAGGTTATCTCCAAGATATTCATTTGCTTTTTCATTCAACTCACTTAAAAACATTCCGAGCATGATACCATTTTTCTTTACAAATTGATACGCTTCTTCTTGATAAAATTGACCACCTTTAAATTGTAACAAGAAGTCTTTTTCTAAATCCGATAGGACCTGTACAAACTCCTCTTCACCTTCGACATCACCCTTTGTACCTCCAAGTGCCGAAAATACATCTTCTTGAGATGGCTGATTTTCAATTATCTGCGGATGCAGATTGTTTTTTTCTACCCCTTCATTCCCGGCTACCAGATTCACTTCATTAGATGCTTTATTATCAACCTCTAGTTCCTCTTCACTTCTTTTGTTAATGATCTGTATTAAACCTTCGGTATCTGATTGTAATTTCGAAATCTTTTCCTTATCAAATTCAATTTGCGATTTCTTTGGTTCTTCCTTTTCTTCTATTAGCGGGGGGGACGGAATTTCTCCTCCCTGTTCATTTGTTTCTGATTGTTGAACCGCCTTGAATCGTTTATTAGCATCTTTTGCTTTTTTTGAAAACCGATCCATCATCATATCCTTAAACCCTTCGGGTAAGTACTCTTCCTCTACTTTTATTTCTCGTTTTTCACCATTGATTGAACGAGTAACATTTTCTGATAACTTAAATAAGGCAGTCACCTCATTAAATAAGTCCTCTGTTGGTTTTACTCTCTCTATATATACATGTACCGGATCATAATCTCTTCCCATTACAGCGGAAACAAATAAATGTCTGATTTCCCGTTCTTCTTTGGCTTGAAACCAACGGTCAATCAACTGTATATCTTTTTTTTCATATACTTGTTTTAATAGAGGAATGCTATCTTTAAATACTTTGTAAATTTTGTTCTTGTTGTTAGTGAAAAAGACAGTTTCTCGATGGTTTTTTACATAAGGCTTCCAAGAAGTAATTGATATTTTAGATAAGTTATTTTCTTTGTTAAGCATTTGTTGATACAAAGGAGGAACTTGTTTTATATCTGAATCCCACCCTATTGCTAGGTCTACTTCCTTCACCTCGTACAACATATCTGCTATCCATCGCTCAGAATAATTTGTTAGTTTAGGAACTCTCTCTTTATATTCCTCATGTAATCGAACCATCATACTGATATTAAAGGCTGCATTTTGATTGAATGAGTAATTCATTAATTCGTAAGTGAATAAGATAATATAACTTAAGTCTACATCCGGATAGTGTCCGTTTAATACTTGTTTTCTCCAGTAAAAATACCATTTTCGTTGTTTAGTATTTAATTGGTCAAACGTAGTCCAATAAGCATGCAATGGGATTTCCGAACACTCTTCTCCTCTCTCTTTTGCAAAGCGCAACGAGTCTTTTACAAAACTTTCATTTGAACGCGAAAAAGTAACTTCAATAGAAATACCGTTTTTGGAAAGCGTGTTTTTCTTAGGATTCTTGATTTGGTTTATGCTATCCAATATTTCCTTTGGTGTTTTAATATGTTTGTAGTCTGAGTATATAATGTTATCTTCGTTATAAAACGGCTCTCTATTTTCACTCTTTTTAGAAATGGCTTTTTCTTCTATTCTTGTTTTTTTTGTTTTGTTTTTGGTTTCTGGACGTCCCTCGATTCCAGCCACATGAGGAATATCTTTTTCCACACTTTTAATTTCTTTATTTTCCTTTTGCTTTTCCTTAATTTCAAATTTATTTCGGTCTTTTCTTGCAGGTGATTTAATTAAGTGTTGATCATGCCATTTATTAATAAAGAACATATCAATCCATCCTAAAAGAATCGGAATGTAAGTCCAACAGAAGACAAGATATAAGATCCCTCTTATATACCTTTTGTAGTAAAATGCATGGATTCCCAATCCACCCAGAAAGAAAGCAAGCAAATACCCTACCGCTTTGGATTTTTTGTTCATAGAAACCTCCTGTATAAATACCATATTCCAAGCAAATATATTTATAAGTGATTATATATTCCTTTTGTAGAAATTAGAAGTATTCGAGTTAAGGACTATTATAACTCACTCAACTAAGCCGAAGTACTCAGGAGATAGAGACATAAACGGGCGCTTAATCGGTTGCTTTTAACCGGAACCATCTATTAAAATGTCGGTTTGCTGAGTTTAGTCAAATTTCCCCAATGGTGAATTTCATCACATTAGTCACAGTATGCATCCGCCCTAGCAATTAAAGACCGCCCAATATAAAAAACCCTCGAAATGTTTGCAGTTACTGACATCGAGGGTTAGATTCTAGAAAACAAAATGTAATTTATTCTAACCAATTTACTTAATATTCTCAGTGCCATTCACTTTCTTGTTAATAGGGCAACACATTCCACATGAGAACTCTGCGGAAACATGTCCACCGGTTGGACTTCCTTCGTTTTGTAGCCGCCGTCTTCCAGGATACGAAGGTCGCGGGCGAGTGTGGCCGGGTTGCAGCTGACGTAGACGAGGCGTTTCGGACGGTACTCGAGAATCGTCCGGAGCAAGTGCTCGTCGCAGCCTTTCCTAGACGGGTCGACGACGGACGAGGACGTCGAAGCATTTGCCTTCCTTGTACCAGCTAGGGATGACTTCTACAGCCGCTCCGGCTTCAAATCCGGTGTTCGGTAAAGCCGTTCACCTCGGTGTTGCGCTTGGCGTCTTCAATCGCCTGCTTGGCGAGGAAGAGCGAAATCGTCCCGATACCGTAGTAGGCGTCGATGACGGTTTCGTTTCCGCTGAGGTTGGCGTAGTCGAGTGCCTGTGAGTACAGGACTTCCGTCTGGTCGGGGTTGATCTGGTAGAACGAGCGGGCGGAGATTTCGAATGTGACGCTGCCGAGCTATTTAAGGAAGCCGATGTCGTGCTTCTTACAGGAACCACCTGGTGGCCGGATGGGCATGTGCCTTCAAATGCGCAAGTGATCCAGATTGACCCCCACTTCAATCAGGTCGAAAAGAACATTCCAGTTGAACTGGGAATCGTCGGTACCACGGAAGAGGTGCTTCCTTTATTAAATGAGCATCTTGAAGGCTTCTCCTTTGGATTAGCCGCTGCCAGAAAGTCAAAGAGAAATGGGCACGGAAAAACGAAGAGGAAGGTAATTCCGAAGGGTACCCGGTCCACCCTTCCCGCATCATCCGTGCGCTTGACAATACCGTCGCGCCGGACGCCATCCTTGCGCTTGATACAGGCGACAACACGGTATGGACAAACCGCAACTTCCGGCAGACCAATCAGAAAACCGTACTCTCCGGATACTGGCGGACGATGGGCTTCGGCCTCCCTGCCGCCATGACCGCCAAATTGATCCACCCGGACAAGCAGATCGTCGCGATTGTCGGTGACGGCGGACTTCAAATGGTACTCGCGGATCTGATGACCGCCATCCGTTACGGACTCGATATCACAGTCGTGGTCCTGAACAACGAATCCCTGCAGATGGAAAAAGACAAAATCGATGTAATGGGGACAAGAGACATAGGGACCGACCTCACTAACCCCGACTTCGTCAAACTCGCAGAAGCGTGTGGTTGGAAAGCATTCCGTCCTGAGTCAGATACGGAAATTGAATCTGTGTTGGAAGAAGCTCTAAATACGGGTAACCCTTCGCTCGTGGATATCGAGACGGCCCAAGTGTTCTTTCCGGAGACAAAACAACATAAAAAACAGCTTCCAAGCCTTTCGGAAGCTGTTTTTAGTGAGAACAAAATACATATCAATGAGTCCATTCTTTCGTCCTAATAATGGACCTAATTAAACTTGTGACTTCACCATAATGAAACTCATCCGGTCAAAGCTCCCTAGTCTTACGTGAACTTTCTATTTTCGCTCTGTTTTTTTGAAGTGATACGTACGCTGACTCTGGTAACATTTGAAATTGTTCAGGTCCGATAATATGTGTAATTGCTTTTTTCAGTTCTTTATTTTTGTTTATCCCCAACAATATACAGTAGACCGGCTCATCTTCATACAAAACTCTCTCCATTAAGAAGCTCTTACGCTGTACTACATCCTTGAATAACTTACTCGATGCACGGAGGAGGAATACCATAACGACGGGCAATTCAGTAATTCTGTCTTCTTTTTTATAGTTATATGCCGCATATGGAGTTAGTATTGCTTTTTGATTTCTAAAATCTAAAAGTCTATTACTTCTTGATGAAATAAAATCACTTATACTCTTCCTCGTAAAATCGTCTAATAAAAGTAAGTATCTTGCAGCTCGAATACATAAGTAATTCTCAGTTCTATCTAATACATTAATTAGTTGTTCGAATGTTGGGTCCATCTCTTGTTTAGGTTTTGGTGCAGGTCCAATTAAGAAATCAAGAAAAATTCCACTTTCACCTTCATCATCATGGAGAGAATTTATTTTCCTAGCCATATAAGCATCAATTTCATCTCTATGACTCGCAATAAATACTTCTCCTTCTCCATTCTCAGTAGCAATTTCTTTAATACGTGTTGAATAGTCATTATAAGCAAAATACATCCCTATATGATCCAATTCATCATTAAGCTTAATATAAGGATTTTTTGTGGCATTACTCCTTTGATATAAATAATTTAAAAACAAACTTGGAGAATCAAAAACTTGAGGGTATACCCTCAAATCATTAACAGAAATACACCAAACTGGAAGATCGCTATTTCTTATATACTCTGTCTTTTCTATTCGGGAAGCTATTTCGTTAAAATCGTCTAGAGTCACACAACAAGCTTGTACGAAGTTAATGTTCTCAATAGAAGTAATTAGCTCATACTTCTTTCTAGACTTTTTATAATAAATATCGATTTTCCTTGATTTATTGTATTCTTCAAATAAACGAAGGGATTGTTCATAAGGATTTTTAGCTAATTCATTTAATGATTTTTTGTAGGCCTCTTCATCAGAAAAAGGTGAAACTGGTGAAAGTGCTCCTCCCTTTACTTCAATAATAATCATCACATCATCAAAAAGAATTATGCCATCACATTCACACCATTCATTTTTTCCATCTGCACCCACTGGGGCTTTGTAGTAGATGCTCTGAAACATTTGAGATGTTGGCAGAATCTCTCTAAATAACTTGAAAGGCAAAGCCTCTGATAAATTCTGTTGAATGTTATTAATTATATTAGAAGTACTACCTTGTTTCCTACGTAATGCCCTAAGTACTGTTCTATAAAAATTATCAATTAGATTATCGATAGAAAAACAGTAATATCTCCCTGCTAAACAAATAAAAGGCTTATATTTTATGGGAGACTCCTTTATCATTACTTGAATATTATCTTCATAAAAACCTTTACTTTCGCCCTGTTGAAGTGATAACTCTTTAATAAACTCTAATGGCCATCCTGTAATACGTTCAACGTTAAAATATTCAGCTCTCTTTAGAAAAACATCGTCTGCTATATCTTCTTCAAGCGAAGCTCCACTGTCTAACAGCGTTTCTATGAATCCCATAGTACGTAATTGACTGCTTATCGCCAACAGGCCATCTACTATTTCGGAGCTGGTTATATTAAAGACCTCTTTTAATAGATCTGTATATGGAGTCAACAGGTCTGTAAAATGCTCTTTTTCAAGATACGGATATAATGTACCAGAAACGTTCATCTGCATTCCTTGAGAATACTGTATCAACTCATCCTTCGGTACGATATTCACATAAATTGAGGCAACAGTAAACAGTTTATCAATTTCTTCCACATATCTATTTATTTCATCTTTATCTAAGCTACTAGTTCCAAAATTCACTTCACTAGTCACTATAAGACTTTGTGTAAAATCGAGCAATTTGTTATCAGAAGGTTTAACGTTACCATGCACCGATGCTTCAATGTCCCCTAAATGTTGAAAGAGTTTAATTTCATATAATTTAACTAAGGTAATCAGAGGATTTACATTAGAAATTATTTCTCTTATATTTGTAAGACTTTCCTCCATTTCTCTCTCCAGATCACGTATATCCTTAAAAGGTAACAGTGAATTATTAATCTTTGACATCTATTCATCTCCTTTTCACAACTATATATACCTGTTAAAAACACATAAAAAGTAACGATAAGAGTATAGTGGAATTATTTGTTAAAATAATAATCCACAGCACATGGCTCGATTACGTTAACATATGCACTTACTGTATTTCCTTTACACAGAAGTATCGTTGAACTTCCTTCGTTTTGTAGCCGCCGTCTTCAAGGGTGCGGAGGTCACGGGCGAGTGTCGCCGGGTTGTAACTGACGTAGACAACCCTCTTCGGAAGGTATTCAGTATTGTCCAGAGCAGATACTCATCTAGTTCCGGCTTCCCTACCGGATGTTTGTGAAGCAGTTCAATTCGACGTTTCGCTTGGCGTCTGCGATCTCCTGCAGGACAATTTCAATGCCATACACATACTTCGCCTGCTTGCTAGGAATTACGAGATCTTGCCGATGCCGCAGTAGGCGTCGCCACAGTTGCCCAATACGTCGTTAGACGGTCCGTAAGCGGTCGGACAGGCCGTTCTCCAGAAGACGTGGGTTCGCTCGCCTTATGACAGACAGAAGTAGTACCCATTTTTATCCTTCCGTAATTCTATAATAATATAACTCTACTATTATTTCATTGAATATTCCTTAAAGTTCGATTAAATTATGAAACCGTTAAATCCTTTTTTATCCAAGTTAAATAAATATGAAAAGATCGCTTCCTTTTGTAGATACTACAATACAAAGGAGCGATCTATTATGCATAACCTAAGATTACTAGAAGTCAGTCCCCATTGTCGGGTTCTCAAGTTCCATCCAAGTCACCGCTTCCACATGACTCGATTGCGGGAACATGTCCACCGGCTGGACTTCTTTCGTTTTGTAACCTCCGTCTTCGAGGATGCGGAGGTCGCGGGCGAGTGTTGCCGGGTTGCAGCTGACGTAGACGAGGCGTTTCGGGCGGTACTCGAGGATGGTCCGGAGAAGGTGCTCGTCGCAGCCTTTCCTTGGTGGGTCGACGACGAGGACGTCGAACCGTTTGCCTTCCTTGTACCAGCGAGGGATGACGTCTTCGGCCGCTCCGGCTTCGAACCGGGTATTCGTGAAACCATTCACCTCGGCGTTTCGCTTGGCGTCTTCGATCGCCTGGGGAACGATTTCGACGCCGTACACTTCTTTCGCCTGCGTGGCGAGGAAGAGCGAGATCGTGCCGATGCCGCAGTAAGCGTCGATGACGGTTTCGTTGCCGCTGAGATTGGCGTAGTCAAGTGCCTGCGAGTACAGAACTTCCGTCTGATCGGGGTTGATTTGGTAGAACGACCGGGCGGAGATTTCGAATGTGACGCCGCCGATTTTGTCGGTGATGACGGGCGGTCCGTAGAGCGAAATCGTTTCGTCTCCCATGATGACGTTCGTTTTCCGGTCGTTGACGTTCTGGACGATCGACGTCACGTCCGGCACGACGCTGCGGATCAGTTCTACGACTTCGTCCTTCTTCTTGAATTTACGGTTCCGGGTAACAAGAACGACCATCGTCTCACCGGTCGCCTTCCCTTTCCGGATGACGACATGGCGCAGGAAGCCCTTGTCCTTTTGTTCGTCGTACGCCTTGATGCCTAGTTCATGCAAGCTGTGTTTGATCGTGCGCATGACGACGTCGGCCTCGGTTGACTGGATCAGGCACGTTTCGGTGTCCATGATCGTGTGGGTGCCGCGGCGGAAAAATCCTGCGACAACTTTTCCGTCCCGCTCCGCGAACGGGATCTGGGACTTGTTCCGGTAGCGCCAAGGATGTTCCATCCCCTTGACCGGATGGACCGGGACGTCCGGAAGTTTCGCGATCCGGTCCATGACGTCGCGGACCATTTTGCGCTTGCGTTCCAGCTGACCCTCATAGGACAGGTGCTGAATCTGGCAGCCTCCGCACTCTGGGAACACCGGGCACGGCGGCTCGACGCGGTCTTCTGATGGTTCGACTATATTGAGGAGCTTTGCGAAGCCATATTTCTTGAGTGTTTTGGTGACCTTAAATTCGACGGTTTCGCCGGGAAGCGCACCGGGGATGAAGAGCGGATAGCCGTCGATCTTTGCCACGCCTGAGCCGTCATGGGTCAGGTCGGTGATTTCGCCGATCAGCCGGTCGTTTTGTTGGACTGCGTAAGTCATTATTTATTTTCCTCCGATTCAGTGCAGTTGGGTTTATTTTATCAGAATGTGGCATTTTTTATTAGAGAAAGTCAGTCTGTCCGTCGGATAGGGAGAAAAACCGTCCCTTCCCCTTTTCTCCACAACGAAAGCCGCCCCGCTAACCGGGACGGCTTTTTTAATCACTTCTTCTTTTCCTTCGGTGGCCTCGTCGCCGCTCCGTCCATCGGGGCGACGATGAAGGCGAGGATGATCGCGCCGATTAGCACGATGAATGGTGCGTAGAACATGAGAAATTCATCCATTGGTTTTGCCTCCTTCGCCCTTTAGGCGTGTTCGTCTTTTTTGCGCCCCTTCACGTAGTCCTTGTTGAACAGGAACAGGCGCAACAGCAGGTATAGCGACGGGATGAGCAGCCCGAGCCCGAGGATGAAGGCGATGATGAGTGCGGTCGCCATCGCCGGGTTCGTGAAGCTGTCGTGGATCGTCAGGTGCGGATACAGCAGGTACGGGTAGTGCGCGATGCCATATCCGTAGAAGGCGAGCGCGAACTGGCCGATCAGGAGCCAGACCGCGAGGCCGTAGTTGTGCCGTTTCCAGAGCAGGTAGACCGTGCCGATAAAGAGCGCGCCGGACAGCGCGAACATCCACCAGAGGCCGAGCAGCTGATTGTAGTGTTCCGCGTTGTGGCTGCGGAGCTCCCAGACGATGCCGCCTGCCGTGATGATTGTCGGAAGCGACCAGATGAGCGCGTACTTCCGGAGAAGCTCTGTCGCGTCACGGTCCCCCGCCTTGTCGGCGTACCAGGTGAGGAACACCGCCGAGATGTAGAGGGTCGCTGCAATCGAAAGGAAGACGATCGACCAGGTAAGCGGGCTCGTGAAGAGTGCCCCGTAGTCCAGCACCGGCTGGCCGTCGACCATGTCGATAAAGCCGCCCTCAGAGATCGTCAGGACGATCGAGAGAGACGCCGGAAGCAGAATGCCGGCCATCCCGTACATGAACGAGTAACCCTTATGTCCGCTTGCACCGTACGTTTCAAACGCGTAATACGATCCGCGTATCGCCAGTAGGATGAGCGCGATACTGAGCGGCACGAGCATTGTCGTTCCGTAATAGAACGCTGTCGACGGGAAGAATCCGACCATCCCGACAAAGAAGAACACGAGGAAAACGTTCGTCACTTCCCACACCGGGGACAGGTAGCGCTGGATGACGTTCGTCAGGATGTGCTCCTTCCCCGTCAGCAGGCTGTAGGCGTTGAAGAATCCCGCGCCGAAGTCGATGGCGCCGACAATGATATAGCCGAACAGGAACGTCATGAGGACCGTGATGCCGAGCACTTCAAGGCTCATCAGTGATCACCGCCCTTTCTTGTTCCTTCACGGACTTCCGCCTCGCGGTCGGCAATTTCCCGCTCAATCGGGTTGTTGCGGAACATCCGCCTCAGCACGACGACGCTGCCGACGCCGAGGATCAGGTAGAGCGTCGCGAACAGGTAAAGCATCGTGTCGACATGGCCGCTCGTCGTGGCAGCCTCCGGCACTTTCATAATGTCACGAAGGATCCAAGGCTGGCGCCCGACCTCCGCATACCACCAGCCGGCTTCAATCGCGATGACGGTGAGCGGTCCGCCTGCGACGATCAGCCAGCGGTACCAGCGCGAGTGGATAAATCGCCATCTCATATGCCTGCCGAGCCAGTACAGGCCGGAGACCATGATCATGAGGACGCCGATCGTCACCATTGTGTCGAACAGGTAGTGGATATAGAGCGGCGGGATCTCGTCTTCCGGGAAGTCGTTCAGCCCGATCACTTCCGCAGTCGGATCCGAGTGCGCGAGGATACTGAGCGCGTACGGGATCGTGATGGTATACTTCACTTCCTGGCCATCGAGGATCCCATACAGCATAAGCGGCGCCTCGCCTTCCGTCTCAAAATGCCATTCCGCCGCAGCCAGTTTTTCCGGCTGGTATTCGGCGAGGTATTTCCCCGAGAAGTCCCCGATGATGGCAGCGCCGATCGAGAAGATCAGTCCCAATTTCATCGTGAGGAACAGCGCCTTCTTGTGGTACACGTGATCCGAGCCCTTAAGCAGCCGGAATGCGGCAATTGCGGCAAGGATAAATGCAGATGTCATATAGGCGGTGATGACCACGTGCGCCACCTTCGTCGGCATCGCCGGGTTGAACATCGCGACAAGCGGCTGAATGTTGACGAGTTCGCCGTCCACGAGGTCAAAGCCCTGCGGTGCGTTCATGAAGGCGTTGACGATGGTAATGAATACTGCAGAGAACGATGCCCCGAGCGCGACCGGCACAAGCAGCAGCAAGTGTTTTTTCTGGTTGTCGAACCGGTCCCATGTATAGAGATAAATTCCAAGGAAAATCGCTTCAAAGAAGAATGCAAAAGTCTCCATGAACAGCGGGAGTGCGATGACCTGCCCCGCCAGCTCCATGAAGTTCGGCCAGAGCAGGGACAGCTGCATGCCGATGGCCGTCCCGGTCACGACGCCGACCGCAACCGTGATAACAAATCCTCTCGCCCAGCGGCGTGCGAGGAGAATGTAATGTTCATCGTTTTTCTTGATGCCCACCCACTGGGCGATCATGATCATGAGCGGCACACCGACGCCGATCGTGGCGTAGATGATGTGGAAGCTCAGGGTCAGTTCGGTGAGGACCCTGGAGAAGAACACCGATTCTTCATTTCCCATTCCGTTTTCCCCCTCGTTTAATGTGCATGATTATAGGGTATGTACACGTAGTCATCCCCCGAAGATCCTGCCGGCAATCGACAGCAGCATGATGGCTGCCACGGCAAAGGCCAGCCACATGAGCCAGCGTTCCTGTTTCTTGTACACGGGGCATCCCTCTCTTTCTTAAACCAGTATACCCTTGGTTTATGAGGGAATAACGCAGATAATAAGGCAGTTTTATGAGCTTGCTATGAACATTCCGTTAAGGTCAAGTGACAGATTTACGACACTTAGTGTTGCGAAATTTCTAAGAATTAGGTATAATGTATGAACCACTTACAGGAGGTGCCGGCCGTTATGATGGTTGAACTAAGGAAGAAAGTATTGGCTTATATTACTCGCGGAGACGGGCCGGACCAGCAGTTGCTCGTTTACACGATGAAGGATCATCCCGAATCGGGTGTGCAAGTGCCGGGCGGAACGATCGACCGCGGCGAACTCTTGATGGATGCGTTATATCGCGAAATCGTTGAAGAGACAGGTATCGAGAAAGATGACCTGGTCCTCATCGGCAAGCTCTTAAAAAACACGTACTTCCCCCGTCACCGCGACAGGAAATACGAGCGCACAATCTTCCAGCTGGAATACAAGGGAGACGGCCCCGACGAATGGGAACACACCGTCACCGGAGAAGGCAAAGACCAGGGACTCGAGCTCCAGATCCGCTGGATGCGCCTCAGTGATATCCCAGACCTTGCAGAAAAGCAGGATATGGCGATTGACGCCTTATAATGAAAGACGAAAAGATCCGGCTGAGGGCCGGATCTTTTTTGGTGTGTGGAATGGGGCGTGGTGAGGATGATTCGTCACTTTCAGGCGGCGATTCGTCACTTTCAGAGTCCCATTCGTCACTTTCGGGCGCGGATTCGTCACATTCGAGACGCTATTCGTCACTTTCACGTTTTTGACCGCGTTAACCGCCCATTATAATCCCACAAATAGGTCGTCGCTTTCCCTTGGCCAATCTTCATTAGCGGATATTTGCCGAGCAGATTGGCGGCAGCTGTCCGCGGAATATCAAACAGCTTTCGTACATCCGCGTTTGAAATCGAAGAGCTTCTCAGCAGGAACCATTTCTCCAAAGTTCGTGTATACGGATCAGCCGTCTCCCAATTACATCGGCAGCTCCATCGCCGCTTTGTGACTCTTTCCAACTTCCGCCCGCAATTTTCACAGACGGGATTCCAAAGAAGTTCAGTGGCGTCTATTCCGACTTTATCAATCAGGGGAAAGGAAATATAAGGTTCGTTCCTACTGCGAATATAGTTGGCCAGCTCCCTGATCTCTTTCAGTGTGCGGCCCCCACTGGCATGAAAATCACTAGATATATGCTCCCGTATTTGCCTGACTCTGAATATCTTGCCGCTCCGCGGGGGCTTTTCAATCATCGCGCTTCCGGTCATGACCACTGCCCCGTCAACTGCACATGCGATATGGTGATCATAGAACCATTGGCGCAGGTTGGCCATCTCTTCCTGCAGCTGGAGCATGGGACATTCATAGCTTGCGACAAGCCTCCCCTCGGCATCCCACTTATCCAAACGGGATGGATCGGTTTCAAATCTGAGCCGATCCGCCATGTTCTTGGCTTCATAAATTATCGCATGAAACGGTGTCAGCACAAGGACGTCAAGCTGTGCGTAATGCCCTGGAGCCAGCCTTAGATTGACGTCCCACAATATCTCGACCGGCAGGTTCAAATTGAACAGATATTGCAGCACCTTCCGCTCCCCCGCCATACCCGCCCTCAGCGAATACAGTCTCTTCTCAATAACACTTCTTGACCGGTGTTCCGGTCCCAACATATTGAGCAGCATCTCCATCGCGGCCTCTTGCAATAATTGAACCGATCCCCCCAAATCAATACCTCCGCCTCCTCATTTCCCCTACCATACCACGCATTGAGAGGACAGAGAATCCCAGCAAGATCTCTGTAAACGAGCACTTTCTGATCTTGGCATCGGATAGTGTTCCATAATCTAATTTTGATCCTCGATATGGTCGCAAATTGGAAAGATGGTTTTTTTGACTCCAATCATCAATCGTCACTTTCAGGCGGCGATGCGTCACTTTCAGAGTCGGATTCGTCACTTTCGAACGGTGTTTCGCCACTTTCACGGCCTCATTCGTCACTTTCGCACTCCCACAAATCAAAAAACCCCCGCCAAAGCGGGGGTTTTCCTCCGATCACACTCGATCCTGTTCCCTGATTTGATCAATCGGGACGAACATTTCGATGTGGCGGTAGAGGTTTTCAAAACGGGCCGGCAAGAGGCCGCCGAATTCGCCGTCGAGGTTCAGCTGCACTTTCTCGTCTGAGGTGACCTCGATCTTTGACGGCATGGCATGGATGACGAGCGGGTCGTTCAGGTGCTCGCCGCGGAGCGCCAGGCTGACGACGCGGATGAATTCATACAGATTGCATTTTTTCAGGATGAACATGCTGAACCGGCCGTCGTTTATGCTGGCGTTCGGCGCCAGTTTTTCGAAACCGCCGACCGAGTTGGTAAGGCCGACAAGGAACAGCATGGCCTCATCGTCGAACACTTCGCCATCGTATTCGATGCGGACGCGGGAAGCTTTGATTGAAGGAAGCATCTCAATGCCCTTCAGGTAGTAGGCCAGCTGGCCAAGAACGGTCTTCAGCTTGCTCGGCACCTCATAGGTAAGTTCAGTGATCTTGCCGCCCCCGGCGATGTTGATGAAATGGCGGTCGTTGACGATGCCGACGTCGACCGGGATTGTCTCGCCGGCGATGATGATATCAAGCGCCTCATCAATGTCCCTCGGAATATGGACTGCACGGGCAAAGTCGTTTGTCGTCCCCATCGGGATCAGTCCAAGCTTTGGCCGTTTTTCATAGCCGCTGACACCCGCGACGACTTCGTTCAGGGTACCGTCTCCACCGACAGCAATAATGATGTCAAATCCGCGCTCGACGGCCTTCTTGGCGGCCTCCGTCGCGTCACCTTCGCAGGTCGTGGCGTGGCAGGACGTTTCATAGCCGGCCTCCTCCAGCCGAACGAGCACTTCCGGAAGATGCTTCCGGAAAATTTCGCGGCCGGACGTCGGGTTATAAATGATGCGTGCACATTTAGTCATAAGTTGTCCTCTCGCTTCTTGAGTACTTATATAGGATATGACGGCGGGTTCCGTCAAATGTTGCGGTATCCGACAAAAAGAAGCCGGCGGCCGCCGACTCCCCTTTCTTTCATCATATGCCTGTCCGGCCCAGCGCGCAAGCCGGAGGTTCAGTCCTGCTTCTGAAGCGCCGTCATGAATGTGCGGCGGATGTCTTCGTACACCCAGAGCCAATAGTCCGCATTGGACGTGTACTCGACATAGAGGTTCTTGAACAGTTCCTTCTGCTTTTCCTCGAAATCCGGAGCGTCCTTCGGCGGGAGCGTTTCGCGCTGCTCCATGACGTATTCCTGCACCTGTGGCGCACGCGGGCCCCACTTGGCCAATACGTCTCCGCCCTTGTCCAGAAGAAGATAAACCGGAATCGAGCGTCCGCCGTTTGTGAGCCAGCGGTCGATCAGTTCGGTATCCGCGTCGCGATAGGCGATGCGGGCCTCAATGCCTGCCGCCTCGACAATGTGACGGAGGATCGGATTGTTCATCATCGCATCTCCGCACCAGTCTTCCGTAATCACCAGGACATGCGGCTGCTTTTCTTTAAGGAGCGCGATGAACTTATCGTCCTGAGGCAATTTAAAGCCTTCGTATACTTTCTCGCTATTTTCCTTATGGGTCGTCATGCCCTCCATATAATCGGCGAGCGTTTTACCTTCTTCAAAATATTGCTGTTCCGTTTTCATCTGACATCCCCTCCTGAATCCAGTTTACTGAATTTCAATAGAAGGGACCATCTTTAGGTTTCAATCACTTCTGGATCACGCCGCAGGCGATCCGTTCACCGGCATCTCCTGAAGGCTGTGAGGTGTAATCATCCGCACCAGCATGGATCACGAGTGACGTACCTTCTTCGGTGAACAGGGTGTTGTCGGCATCTTCCTGAAGGGAGATCTGGTCCGTGTCAAACTCTACCTTCGCCGTACCATCCTCACCAACTTCTATATTGTCGAAATCACCGGCATGCGGGCCATTTTCGCTGTCCTTGCCGTGTTCAGTGCCGCCTGGGTTATAATGGCCGCCGGCTGACTCAAAGTCCGGTGCTTCACAGCTTCCTTTCTCATGCACATGAAACGCGTGCGTACCGGCCGGAAGGTTTTCGACGGCCAGTTCCACATGGACGGAGCCTTCGTCAACCTCACTGAGCACCGCCTGGGCTACCGGTTCTCCTTCCACGTCCTGCAGCTGGACGAGGACATCTTCCGCCGGATTATGACCGGTGTCTTCCTGGACAGTCTCCGTGTTTTCGGTGTCCTCGGTACCCGTGTCCGTTTCCCCGTTATCCGTTCCCTGGTCCTGTCCTCCGCAGCCGGCCAATACCGCCGCCAGCAATCCGCTTGCCATTCCTCCAACCCACAGCTTCTTCATCTACACCTCTCCCTTCAAAATGCGCTCACTCTTCTATTGACTAAGACAACCTGTTTAAACTGTGAAGGAAGGGCTGTTTATACAAGGACAAAGAAAGGCCGGAAGTAACGATAGCCGAGACAAATTGACGGAGTCTGAAAGAGACTAATCGATTTGTCCCATGGGAACGAAATAATCAATTTTCTCTGTGAGTTCACACGTTGATTGCCTGAGTCTTTATGTTCCGTCCCCGAGTCTGCACGTTCCCTCCACGAGTTTGCACATTCGCCTCCTGCCTTCCCCGCCAACGCAAAAAGACCGCCCCGGAGGACGGTCTCTGGAATCAGCGTTTGCGGATTTCCTGGTTGATGAGTTTGTTGACGAGCGGCGGGTTGGCCTGGCCTTTCGTCGCTTTCATGACCTGGCCGACGAGGAAGCCGACGGCGCGGTCTTTCCCTTCCTTGAAGTCGTCGATCGACTGCTGGTTGTTGTCCAGCACTTCGGTGACGACTTTCAGGAGTTCGCCTTCGTCGGAGATCTGGACGAGGCCTTTCTCCTTGACGATCTTTTCCGGATCGCCGCCGTTGTCCGCGAGTTCCTTGAACACTTTCTTCGCGATCTTCGAGGAGATCGTGCCTTCCTCGATCAGCTTGATCATGCCTGCGAGATTGTTCGGCGTAAGTCCGGTGTCGGAGAGTTCCTTCTGGTTCGTGTTCATGTAGGCGGAAACTTCACCCATGAGCCAGTTGGACGCCAGCTTCGCATCTGCTCCGGCCTGGACCGTCGCGTCGAAGAAGTCGGACATGTCCTTGGTCAGTGTCAGGACCATCGCGTCGTACGCCGGGAGGCCGAGATCGTTCACGTAGCGCTCTTTCCGTGCATCCGGCAGTTCCGGAATCTCGGCGCGGATACGTTCCATCCACTCGTCATCGATCGAGAGGTCGGTGAGATCCGGTTCCGGGAAGTAGCGGTAGTCGTCAGAGCCTTCCTTGACACGCATGAGGATCGTCTTGCCGGTCGACTCGTCGAAGCGGCGAGTCTCCTGCTCGATGATGCCCCCGGAAAGGAGTACTTCCGCCTGGCGCTTCTGTTCGTGCTCGAGGCCTCTGCGGACGAAGTTGAAGGAGTTCAGGTTCTTCAGCTCGGCTTTTGTGCCGAACTCTTCCTGGCCGTAAGGGCGCAGCGAGATGTTGGCGTCGCAGCGGAGCGAGCCTTCTTCCATCTTCACGTCGGAAACGCCCGTGTACTGGATGATCGACTTCAGCTTTTCGAGATACGCGTAAGCCTCTTCCGGTGTGCGGATGTCCGGCTCCGAAACGATCTCGATCAGCGGCGTGCCCTGACGGTTGTAGTCGACGAGGGAGTAGCCATTGTCGGTGTGGTTCAGCTTGCCCGCATCTTCCTCGAGGTGGAGGCGCGTGATGCCGATGCGCTTTTTCTTGCCTTCGACTTCGATCTCAATCCAGCCATGCTCGCCGATCGGCTTGTCGAACTGGGAGATCTGGTAGGCTTTCGGGTTGTCCGGGTAGAAGTAGTTCTTCCGGTCAAACTTCGTCTCCTGGTTGATCTGGCAGTTCAAAGCCATCGCGGCCTTCATGCCGAACTCGACAGCGCGCTTGTTGAGCACCGGGAGTACGCCAGGATAACCGAGGTCAATGACATGTGTATTGGTGTTCGGTCCCGCGCCGAAATGGTTCGGGGCCGGAGAGAAAATCTTCGAGTCAGTTTTCAGTTCAACGTGGACTTCAAGTCCAATGACGGTTTCAAAGTTCATCGTTCCAATCCCTCCCGAATTTCCGGCATCCGCTTGTGGAAGTCGGTCGCCTGTTCAAACGCGTGGGCGACACGGTAGACCGTCGACTCGTCAAAGTGGCGGCCGATGACCTGAAGGCCGAGCGGCAGGCCATTGTCGAATCCGCAAGGGACCGAGATCGCCGGTACGCCCGCAAGGTTGACCGGGATCGTCAGGATGTCGTTTGCATACATCGTGAGCTGGTCGTCGATCAGCTCACCGATTTTGAACGCAGGTGTCGGAGCAGTCGGGCCAATGACGACGTCGTACTTCTCGAATGCGTTCGTGAAGTCGTCACGCACAAGCGTGCGGACCTTCTGAGCCTTTTTGTAGTAGGCATCGTAGAAGCCGGAGCTGAGGGCGAATGTGCCGAGCATGATCCGGGTCTTGACTTCGTCGCCAAAGCCTTCGGCGCGCGTCTGCTTGTACAGGTCTTCCAGGTTCTCGATGCCTTCCGCGCGGTATCCGTAGCGGATGCCGTCAAAGCGGGCAAGGTTCGAGGACGCTTCGGAAGAGCTGAGCAGGTAGTAGGCAGGAAGTGCATACTTCGTGTGCGGCAGCGAGATTTCCCCCACTTCCGCTCCGAGCGACTCCAGTACCTTGATGGCATCTTTGACGGCATTTCGGGACGCTTCCCCGACGCCTTCGCCGAGGTACTCGGACGCGATGCCGATCTTGAGGCCCTTGATATCGCCTGTCAGTGCCGATGCAAAGTCAGGCACCTCTACGTCGAACGATGTGGAGTCGTACGGGTCATGTCCGGAAATAGCGGACAGGAGGAACGCGTTGTCCTCGACCGTGCGCGTGATCGGGCCGATCTGGTCAAGCGATGAAGCGAATGCGACCAGGCCGTAACGGGAGACGCGGCCGTAGGTCGGCTTCATGCCGACAACGCCGCAGTACGCTGCCGGCTGGCGGATCGAACCGCCCGTATCGGAACCGAGCGTAAACGGAACTTCCCCTGCTGCGACCGCCGCGGCGGAACCGCCCGATGAGCCGCCCGGGACATATTCAAGGTTCCACGGGTTTGCCGTCTTTTTGTAGTATGAGTTTTCGGTCGAGCCGCCCATTGCGAACTCGTCCATGTTCACCTTGCCGACTGTGATCAGGCCCGCGTCATCGAGCTTTTTTGCAGCCGTAGCATTATAGATCGGGTCGAATCCGCCGAGCATGCGGCTGGCGCATGTGGTCTCGAGGCCTTCTGTCACGATGTTGTCTTTCACGCCGACCGGCAGGCCGTGGAGCGGGCCCCGCTGGTCCACCGGCGTGTTGTCGAGCTCAGCTGCGCGCGCCTTCGCCCGCTCTTCGTCGAGCGCAAGGAAGGCTTTGACATCGCCGTCGACCTTGTCGATGCGGCGGAACGCCTCGTCCGTCAGTTCAACGGCGGACACTTCCTTGTTATGTAGGAGCTGCTGGAGCTCTTTCGCGGAATGATTGAATAGCGTCATCTTTCTGGTTTCCTCCTCTGTCCGTCAGCCCAGGATGGACGGCACTTTGACCATGCCATCTTCATGCTCGGGTACGTTTTTCAGCATCAGGTCGCGATCGAGCCCTTTGGCCGGCTCGTCTTCCCGGAGCACATTCACAAGTGGTACCGGATGTGTCGTCGGTTCGACGCCCGATGTGTCCACTTCGTTCAGCTGCTCGGCAAACTCGATGATCGTCGCAAGTTTTTCGGTGTAGTATTCCACTTCTTTTTCTTCGGTAATGGCGAGCCGTGCGAGATTCGCAACATGCTTCACCTGATCCTTCGTGATCACTGCCATAACTGTCTCCTCCAATCGTGCAAATATCCTCTGCTTCTGCCTTCGCTATCATATCACGAAAGCCTGCTTCAGTTGTGATAAATATGGGTGTATG
The DNA here is from genome assembly GCF_001619585.1 of Bhargavaea cecembensis. GTDB lineage: Bacteria > Bacillota > Bacilli > Bacillales_A > Planococcaceae > Bhargavaea > Bhargavaea cecembensis_A. The sequence goes on along the minus strand of NZ_LQNT01000010.1, from coordinate 115,118 downwards.
GCTCTGCTTCACCGCGCTCCTTCACGATGAGCGCTTCCGGCCCTTTCGTGGAAGTGATGCTCACCTCGACACGGATGTCCGGCAAGTGATCCACGAGCAGCCCGGTCAGGTATTGGGTGAAGCCGATGATCTCAGCATTGCCATAAAACTCGATCGGGATGTCGATGTCCATCGAGACGATCTGGCCGTCCTTGTAGAAACCGGTGCCGATCACGTTGACGAAGGACGAGAAGTACTTTTCAACGTCCTGCTTGAGGTTCCGGAAGCTCGTGTTGACATCCCGGTAGCGGTCTTCGCTTGAGCTGGTCGGGAACATTACAAATTCTTCATTGATAGGATCCCAGCCGGACAGGACATCCTTGCCCTTTTCCGCAACGCCTTTTGCAAAGTAGTTCCCGGGGACGATGTCGGTTTTCGGGCTTTGCTTGAACAGGCCGATGACGATCGGCACTTCTTTCAGGCCTTCGATGCCCCGCATCCGCTTCACGATTTCGGCAGCGGCTTTTTTGCCGTTTTCCTCGATCTGCGCGGCCGGGAGCTTGTCACCGGTGACGGAGTTCACCGTATTCAGGGCTATCCCCAGCGAGACCCCTTCAAGACGGATCTTGTCCTCGGCAGTGCGTTTCAGGTAGTTCTGCTCAAGTATATGGGCGATGTAACGGGGGTTATCCTGGCCCGCCGGGTTCAGCCCTTCAGGGTTATTCTCTTTGTCATAGCCGCCAAGCCAGGATAGGATCGTATCCTGGTCGAGATACTGGCCTTCCTGGTAATAGTACTCGTCCGTCGGGAAGTGCTGCTGCGACAGGCGCATTAGTCCGCCCTCGACTTCCGCGATGTTGTACTGTGAGTTCAGCATGCTGACGACAAGGCCGTAAGATGCGCTTTTCTTATAGGGCAGGAGCATCCGGTAATATTCTTCATCCAGCTGGTGGGTCGGAATGATGACCCGGGTCTCCTGTTCCTCTTTTATCTGGTCCGTGGCCTCTTCCGGCTCCTCGCTTTTCGGCAGGCAGCCGGAAAGCAGCAGCGCGGCGATGGCGGCCGCGGTGATTGTCTTGATCTTCAATGGTGCAATTCCCCTTTGGTCACTGGATTGCGTCGATGAGTGCCGCCTCGTCCCAAACTTCGATGCCGAGGTCTTCCGCCTTCTGTAGCTTCGATCCGGCATCATCTCCCGCTACGACGAGGTCTGTCTTTTTGCTGACGCTGCCGGTCACTTTTGCCCCGAGGGACTCGAGTGCCGCCTTCGCCTCGCTCCTGGAAAACTGCTCAAGCTTGCCCGTAAGGACAACGGTCTTGCCTGCGAGCAGCCCGTCTTCCGGGATGTCCTGTTTGCGCGGACCGTTGTAGGCGGTATTGACGCCTGCCGCCGTGAGCTTGTCGAGCACTTTCTGCACGTCTTCGTTGTCGAAGTAGGTCACGACGGAGTCCGCCACTTTCTCGCCGATCTCATGGATGGCGGTCAGCTGTTCCTCGGTCGCTTCCTTCAGCGCATCAAGCGTGCCGAATTCCTGGGCGAGAATCTGCGCAGCCTTTTGTCCGACATGGCGGATGCCGAGGCCGAACAGCAGCTTCTCGAGCGAGTTTTCCTTTGAGCGGGTGATCGCGGAAACGAGATTCGATGCGGATTTTTCGCCCATCCGCTCAAGCTCCATCAATTGAGGTTCGGTCAGGCTGTACAGGTCCGCCGCATCCTTGATCAGGCCTTCATTGAACAGCTGTGCAACAACCTTTTCGCCGAGGCCTTCGATGTTCATGGCATTGCGCGAGACAAAATGGATGACCGATTCCTGCAGCTGAGCCGGGCATTGCGGGTTCACGCAGCGGAGTGCGACTTCGTCTTCAAGATGGACGAGTTCACTTTCGCAAGCCGGGCACTCCGTCGGCATCCGGTACTCTTCTTCATCGCCGTCTCGCTGATCGGCAAGCGACATGACGATTTCCGGGATGATGTCCCCGGCTTTCCGGACGACGACCCGATCACCAATCCGGATGTCCTTCTCACGGATCAGGTCACCGTTGTGGAGCGAAGCGCGTGCAACTGTCGTCCCAGCGACACGCACCGGCTCCAGGATCGCCGTCGGTGTGACGGCACCCGTCCGGCCGACAGTCAGTTCGATGTCGAGGAGAGTGGTCACGACTTCTTCTGCCGGGAACTTATAGGCAGTCGCCCAGCGCGGGCTCTTGGCCGTGAAGCCGAGGTCCTCCTGGCGGGAAAAGCTGTCCACCTTGATGACAATGCCGTCAATCTCATAGGCGAGATCCTGCCGGCGGTCCTGCCAAGATTCGATGTAGGCGATGACTTCGTCAACATCCTTGCAGCGGCGGCGTTCCGGGTTCGTCCGGAAGCCGAGCCGGTCCAGATAGTCGAGCGCCTCGGAGTGGGCATCCAGCCCGAAGGCCGCTCCTTCTCCTCCGATGCCGTACATGAAGACGGACAAATTGCGCTTGGCTGCGATTTTCGGGTCAAGCTGTCGGAGCGACCCGGCTGCCGCGTTCCTCGGATTCGCGAATACGTCCAGACCTTCTTCCTCGCGGTGTTCGTTCAGCTTCATGAAGCTTTTCTTCGGCATGTACGCTTCCCCGCGCGCTTCGATCGTGACTTCTTCGCCCAGCTTCAGGGGTATCGCCCGGATCGTACGGAGGTTCGTCGTGATGTCCTCGCCGACCGTCCCGTCGCCGCGGGTCGAGCCCTGTTTAAATCGGCCGTTCTCGTATTTGAGCGAGATGGCCAGCCCGTCAATTTTCAGTTCACACACGTAGGTGACATCCCCGGCATCCGCCCGCACGCGGCGGTCGAACTCGCGGATGTCCTCCTCGTTGAACACGTTGGAGAGGCTCAGCATCGGCGTATCATGGACGACTTTGCTGAAGCCCGGAAGCACTTCCCCGCCGATCCGCTGCGTCGGGGAATCCGGCATGATGAGATCCGGATGACGTTCCTCGAGGTCGATGAGCTCCTGCATCAGGGCATCATACTCCGAGTCGGGTACGACCGGCTTGTCGAGGACGTAATAAGCATGGCCGTACTCGTTGAGGAGCTCATGAAGCTCCTTTACACGCTGTTCAAGTTGAAGTTGATCTTCCATAACGGATCCCTCCGGAACGACGATATAAGAAATCGATATGATGATTGGTGTGGAGCTGGCGGGGCGCCATGTGGCAATTCCGGAGGCCATGTGGCAAACTCGGGTGCCATGTGGCAATTCCGGGTGCCTTGCGGCAATCTCGGGTGCCATGTGGCAAATCCGGGTGCCATGTGGCAATCTCGGATGCCATACGGCAGTTTCAGGTCCCTAGTGGCAACTCCAGACCCCTTAGACCCCTTACTGCAACTCCGGCCCCTCTTACGCCTTCTCAATCGGCGCGAATTTGGCGAGGAGGCGCTTGATGCCGACCGGTTCCGGGAAGGCGATGTCGAGTTCCTTGTCTTCCCCTTCGCCGCGGACGCTGACGACCATGCCTTCGCCCCACTTCTTGTGCTTGGCCTTGTCGCCTGGCTGCCAGCCGACGGAAGCACCGTTTTTGCGGGCTGCCGGGCGCCGGACGGCCTGGCGTGGCGCAGGGCGTCCGCCGAATCCGCCTCCGGAAATCGGCGTGCGGCTGTAGTCCGGCTGAGATCCGCCGGCACCGACGGTTTCGAGGATGTCCTGGGAGATCTCATTAATGAAGCGGGACGGGCTGTTATAGCTTGTCCTTCCATACAGCGTGCGATACTGCGCGGACGTCAGGTACAGCTTCTCCTCCGCCCGGGTAATGCCGACGTAAGCAAGCCGGCGCTCTTCTTCCATCTCCTCTTCGTCTCCGATCGAGCGGGAGTGCGGGAAGACGTTTTCCTCCATCCCGATGATGAAGACGACCGGGAACTCGAGCCCCTTTGCCGAGTGCATCGTCATAAGGACGATCTGCTCGTTCGAAGCATTTTCTTCCTTATCTAACGAGTCGATGTCCGCGATCAGCGCGAGGTCGGTCAGGAAGGCGACGAGCGACTTGTCGCCCTCATCCTCATCCGCGCGTTTCTCGAACGATTCCGTAACGGACAGGAATTCGTTGATGTTCTCGAGGCGGCTTTCCGACTCTATGGTCTTCTCGTTATGAAGCATCGCGCGGTACCCCGACTTCTCGAGCACTTCCTCGACGAGTTCGGTGACAGACAGGAACTCCTGCATCTGAGTGAATCCGGCGATCAGGTCGCGGAACTCGGCTGCCTGGTTGATGGCCCTAGGCTGCAGGCCCGGGATAAAGTCGACTTCTTTGAGCGCATCAAAGATCGACAGGTCGTTCTGGATCGCGTAGGTTGCGATCTTATCGAAGGTCGTCGCCCCGATGCTGCGCTTCGGTTCATTGATGATCCTCGCGAGCGACAGGTCATCGTCATTGTTCGCAATCAGCCGGAGGTAGGCAAGCAGGTCCTTGATCTCCTTGCGGTCGTAGAACTTCGTGCCGCCGACGATCGTGTATTCCAGGTTCGACTTCACGAGGTATTCCTCGATCATCCTGGACTGTGCGTTTGTCCGGTAAAGGACCGCAAAGTCGGTCAGCTTGCGGTTCTCGTTTTCCTGCAGCTCAAGGATCTTCGAGACGACAAACTGGGACTCGTCCTTTTCGTCGGAAGCCTTGTAGACGTAAATGTGCTCCCCTTCGGCGTTTTCCGTCCGCAGATTCTTTTCGTAGCGGCTCGCGTTGTTCTTGATGACGTCGTTGGCCGCTTTCAGAATCCGCTGGGTCGAGCGGTAGTTCTGCTCGAGAAGAATCACTTCGGCACTCGGGTAGTCCTTCTCGAATGACAGGATGTTGCCGATGTCGGCCCCCCGCCATCTGTATATCGACTGGTCGGAGTCGCCGACGACGCACAGGTTCTTGAACTTGTCGGCCAGCATGCGGACCAGTTTGTATTGCGCGTGGTTCGTATCCTGGTACTCGTCCACGTGGATGTACTGGAACTTGTTCTGGTAGAACTCGAGCACTTCCGGCATCTGCTCGAACAGCTTGATCGTGACCATGATCAGGTCATCGAAGTCGAGCGACTGGTTTTTCCTGAGGCGCTTTTCGTAGGCCGCATACACTTCGCCAGCCGTTTTCTCGAACGGGTTGAACGAATTGGCCTGCTCCTGGAACGTCTTCGCGTCGATCAGTTCGTTTTTCGCGTTCGAAATCGTGCCGAGCAGCGAGCGCGGCTCGTATTGTTTCGGGTCGAGGTTCTGTTCTTTCAGGATGTTCTTGATGACGGTCAGCTGGTCGGAGCCGTCGAGGATCGAGAAGTTCTTCGAATAGCCGATCCGGTCAATCTCCCGGCGCAGGATCCGGACGCACATCGAGTGGAATGTCGAGACCCACATGCGCTCGCCCGTCCCGGGCCCGAGCAAGCCGTCGATCCGCTCGCGCATTTCGCGTGCCGCCTTGTTCGTGAACGTGATCGCGAGGATCTTCGAAGGATACACCTGCTTTTCCACGATCAGGTAGGCGATCCGGTGAGTCAGTACCCGCGTCTTGCCGGATCCAGCTCCCGCCATGATGAGAAGCGGCCCTTCTGTGGTGCGGACCGCTTTCGCCTGTTCGGGGTTCATGCCATTGAGGAGGTTGTTTGAGATGGTTTCCATGAGTGGCTCCTTTCTGATGAAGCGTGCGAGCAGACGGGAGTTTGGCTCCAGTCTGCTCTATTTTTATATCAAATAGTCTTTTTTGTTTCTTTCACCGAGCGGACGGTTTTCAGAGCCGCTTTCAGGTCTTCATAGACGATGTTGCCGACGACAACCGTATCGGCATATCTCGCCATTTCGGAAGCCTGTTCCGCTCCGCGGATGCCGCCGCCGTAAACGAGGCGGGTGCCTTTCAGCACCTGGGCCGTGCGGCTGACCGTTTCCGGATCGCCGTAGGTGCCGCTGTACTCCAGGTATAGGACGGGCAGGCGGAAGAAATGCTCCGCGAGCCGGGCATAGGCGATGACGTCCTCCGTCTCGAGGGGCGCCTTTGCCCCGGTCAGCCTTGCCGCCTTGCAGTCAGGGTTAAGGATGACATAGCCCTCCGCCAGGATCTCGCTGAAGTCCATCAGATCGCCGTACTCGCGGATCGCCGCGAACTGATGGCCCTTGATCCAAGAGGCGTTGTCAGTGTTCAGCACGGTCGGAATGAGGAAGCCGTCGAAGCCCGGTGTGATCGCTTCAACGTCCGATACCTCGAGGACGACCGGCACCGAATACCTGCGGATGCGCATGAGAAGCGCAAGCACATTATCAAGCGTCACATTGTCCGTTCCGCCGACGATCAGGCCATCCGTCCCCGACTCGCACACCCGCTCCAGCGCTTCATCACTAATCTCCTTGGTCGGGTCCAGTTTAAACACATGCCGCCATTCTAGAAACTCCATGATGCAGTACCACCTGTCTATAGTTTGCGTCCCCCCATTATAACAAAAAAGACTCCATCCGGCGGCTGTTTTGAGGTGCCGTCGAAAGGAGTGTTTCAGTGGAGGTATTCTTGTGAAGTGAGACGGGAGAGAGACCTTTCGTCTGAAGGCAAAGCGTACATCAGGCGACATAGCGCGCCTGATGTCGGGATGCGGGGGTTCGATGCCCCCACTAGAGGAGTGATTTGGTGAACTTCAAAATCACGAATATGGCCTCACCAAGCTTTTTTTAGTAATTATAAACACTATCGCATGTATTAGCCTGTGGCTCATAATAACAATGTTGTTTATATTGTCCTGAAAATGGTTGATCATACCATGAAGGTGGACACGGAGCATACGGATTAAAATACCAAAGAGCATACTTAGAAGGATGTTGTCCCCAATACTTTACTACTTGTCGTGCCAATCTTCTCTCTACTTCTCTTGCCGGACTGTAAAATAAATTACCTTTTTGTACTGCTTCAAAGGAATAATTTCCACCTTGAACCTGAAAAATTACATCCTCTATGGTTCTTACATCCCTAAAATCTAAACAATCAGCTACTGCTCGATTTACAATGACATTCCCAACCATAAGCATCCCAAGTTTCCCTTCACCCTCAGCCTCTGCCCGCATCATTCGTGCAATTAAATCAATGTCCTTCTCCCTATATTGTACTCTCGCCACTTTACATCACCTCTAACAAGAATTGTATTCATAACAGCCTACAAAGATGTCAAAATAAAACGCGCGACCGCGCATAGGTTTCTATGCGCGCTTGCGGCAAGCCTATGCGCGCTTCCCCCAAGACGAACATAAAAACGCCGGCACGCAGCCGGCGTTCAACCTCTTATTCTCTTCCACGCTCAATATAAGACTCCATCACATCTTCCGGCACCATTCCCCCGCCGGTCGCCCAGGCGATATGGACAGCCTGGTCCATCCTGTCCTTCATCCCCGGATGCACCGAAGCATTGAATCCGGCCTTGGCGACATGCACCGCACCCGGCAGGCCCGCCAATGCGGACGGCTCCAGCCGGATGTCTTCCAGTTCGATCATTTTCGCAAGGAGACGGTAGAGTTTACCGTCTTCGACGGTGAACGAACCGGCGAGCAGCCGCTCCATCACTTTCCCGACAAATCCGGACGGGCGTCCGACCGCGAGGCCATCCGCATCCGTCTTGTTGTCGAGGCCAAATTCCTGTACCGACACTTCGTCATGCTTTCCGGTGACGAGACCGAGCAGCATGCACGGGGCATGGGTCGGCTCCGCGAAAAAGCAGTGGACATGATCGCCGAACACCTGCTTGAGCCCGAATGCAATACCCCCGGGACCGCCGCCGACACCGCACGGCAGATAAACAAACAGCGGCCGCTTCTCGCCGATTTCGATTCCCTGATCCTCAAGCTGCCCTTTGAGACGCAACGCCGCAACCGAGTAGCCAAAGAACAGGGTCTTCGAGTTCTCATCATCGACAAAGTGGTCGTTCGGATCCTCATCAGACTGGCGGCGTCCTTCTTCGACCGCCTTGCTGTAATCATCCGGATGCTCGACCACATTCACGCCTTTTTCCCGGAGCATGGTCTTTTTCCATTCCTTCGCGTCGCTCGACATATGAACCGTCACACGGAAGCCCATCTTGGCACTCATGATGCCGATGCTGAGGCCCAGGTTCCCGGTCGAGCCGACCGTAATCGAATACTTGGAGAAGAACTCGCGAAAGCGCGGTTCGGCAAGCACCGAATAATCATCCGATTCGTTCAGGAGCCCATGCTCAATAGCCAGGTCTTCCGCATGCTTCAGCACCTCATAGATACCGCCGCGCGCCTTCACGGAACCGGAAATCGGCAGATGGCTGTCACACTTGAGCATCAGCTGACCCGGAATTTCAACGCCGGAATCCTGTTCCAGCCACTTCTTCATTTCAGGAATTTCTTTTAGAGGTGATTCGATGATCCCGCCAGAAGCCTCCGTTTCCGGGAAGACTTTCGCAATATACGGTGCAAACCGGCGGAGGCGTGCTTCTGCATCCCTCATATCGCTGATCGACAGGCCGGTATCTGCCTCATGAACAGATCCGTATATCGGGTTTTCCCAGAATACTTCCTCTGCTTTTATGATCTCACGGATGACCGGATGGGCACCGGTCCATTCATCAACTGTCTTCCCTGCAATCTTCATCCTGCATGTCCCCCTTCACAACCAGCTCCCTCTATTAAAGCAGGAATCCCACAAACTTTCCCGAATTTCTTAATGAATGTCCATTCACTGAAAAGGGAAGTGATTCTTTGCTCCGTTCGTACGAACACGATGGCGTGACCTGCCTTGAACTGACTCATCCGGTCATGGGGAAAGTCTTTTCCTTCCTCACCGACGGCATGCTGGTCGATACCGGCCCACAATCCCTGGAAGCTGATATCATGCCCGATCTCGAACAGGCGTCATTCGATCAGGTTGTCCTGACGCACAGCCACGAAGATCATTCCGGCAATGTGCCGTCCATCCTGAAGCGCCGCGAAGTGCCGGTCTTCGTCCATCATAATGGGATTGCGATCTGCGCCAAAGACACCCCGTATCCGGCGTACCGCCAGGCAATTTGGGGAAAGCGCAGACCGTTCATCGCTCTGCCGATTTCAGAAACCATCCGTTCCCGGACACGAGAGTGGACGGTCATCGAAACGCCGGGTCATGCGGAGGACCACATCAGCCTGTTTGATCCGCAGACGGGAATTCTGTTTTCTGGCGACCTGTTCGTTTCGCCCAAGACAAAGGTCATCATGGGGGACGAGTCGATCCCGGAGCGGATGGCCTCCACACGAAGGCTGCTCGAACTCGATTTCGGCCCGATGTTCTGCTGCCATGCCGGCTATATCCCGGACGGCAAGAACATGCTGCAGCAAAAGCTGGATCATCTCGAGTACATCTATGGTGAAGTGGAAGCACTTCATAAAAAGGGACTTCCGGCAGAAGACATCCGAAAGGCGCTGTACCCGAAAGACTATCCGATCATCAGCGTTTCAGGCGGTGAATGGGACTCTCTGCATATCGTGAACTCGGTTATTGCGGACATCGAGAAAATCACGCCCTGATCAATCGGGTGGAATATTACTCGAATTTCTTCGGAATGGGCCGTCAGGGAGCTGACTATATGAATAACCGTTGGAACAGGATCATCTACAAAATCTGGTCGCCAATCTATGACCGCTTCTTTAATTCGGGCAGCTTCCTGAAAGCCAGGCAGCAGGTATTTTCGAATATTGTGTTTTCCGAAGGACAGAATATTCTTTTCGTCGGAATTGGTACTGGAGCGGATCTGGAGCTGATTGACCGCAGGCCCGCTGAGATCACAGCCATTGACTACTCGCCGGATATGCTCGATCAGGCTAGGCAAAAGTTTGGTGATACGGACATCCGCTTTATTGAAATGGATGCGCAACACTTGGAGTTCGGGGATGACGAATTCGACTTTGTTGTCGCGAGCCTGATCCTATCTGTGGTGCCCGATCCCGACCGATGCTTTGGGGAAATGGTGCGTGTACTAAGACCCGGCGGGACTCTTTTGATTTTCGATAAATTCGCCACTGGAGAAAGCAAACCCCCACTTGGAAAAAGGCTGATCCGGCCCGTTATCAAAGCACTTGGGACAGACATCGGCCTATCGTTTGAAAACCTGTACCGCCGGCACAGCGCGGAGATGCACGTCATTGAAGACCGTCCCGTCATGATCAATGGCATGTACCGAAAAATCCAGCTCGGGAAGGAACATTAGTATTGCTTATTTGAAAGGAGAAGAAAAGGTTTGAGCGTTCTTTTTAGAGTCGAGTTATATGTAAAGGATATTGAAGAATCGCTGAAATTTTATCAAGAGGTGATCGGCTTAGAACTGTACGGCCGGAATGAGAAATGCGGACGTTTTAATTACGATTGTTTCTCATTGCTGATTACTTCTGAATCTGTCTTGGATGATCAGCATTACTTCAAAAACAAGGTAAGAAGCAATATCAAAGGAAATGGTTTTGAGTTAATCATCGTCGTTGATGAATTGGAGAAAGTGTATCAAAAGTGCATGGATAGTCTTTACCCGATTGAGGTTGATGTAGAGGAATATCCGTGGAATATGAGAGGGTTTAAACTAGCTGACCCAAACGGGTATTTTATAAGGATCACTTCAAAATGAATGAAAACCTACATAAAAAACCTCCAAAACCACTGTGGGTCTGGAGGTTTTATGAGTTCAACTGAACGCTGAGCCTTCTCTTCCTTTAGTTCAACGCAATACAAATATTCTTCGCTTCCGTGAAGAAGGCCATGCTGTGCTCTCCGCCTTCACGGCCGATCCCGCTCTTCTTGAACCCGCCGAACGGGACGCGTAGGTCACGGACGAACCAGCAGTTGACCCAGATTGTGCCTGCACGCACGCCGTGCGAGATGCGGTGTGCCCGCTGCAGGTTTTCTGTCCAGACGACGCCGTTCAGACCGTACTGGGTGTCATTGGCAATCTCAAGTGCCTCTTCCTCCGTGTCGAACGGAATGATCGTAACGACCGGTCCGAAAATCTCTTCCTGGCAGATCCGCGCTTTCGGATCTTCGTGCACATAAATCGTCGGCTCGAGATAGAAGCCTTCGCTGAGTTGCTCAGGAAGCTCCGGACGCTTTCCTCCGCTGATCAGCTTGGCACCTTCTTCTTTTGCGACTTCAAAATAGCTCGTGACTTTTTTGTAGTGATCTTCGCTGACCAGCGGACCCATGTCCGTGCCTTTTTCCTGAGGATCGCCTACTTTGAGGGCCTGTGCGGCCTGCTTGAACTTCTCCAGGAATTCATCGAGGATGCCTCGCTGGACCAGGATTCTGGATCCGGCAAGGCAGACCTGGCCGGAGTTGAAGAATGCGGCACGGATCGAACCCGGAATCGCTTTTTCAAGGTCGGCATCTTCGAAGATGATGTTTGCCGCTTTGCCGCCCAGTTCAAAGGAGACTTTTTTCAGCGTGCTTGCACCGCTCTCCATGATGTGCTTGGCAGTGGCCGTCGAACCGGTGAAGGAAACCAGATCGACATCCGGATGAGTCGTCAGTGCATTGCCGACGACGCTGCCTTTGCCCTGGACCACGTTGACGACACCGTCCGGAATCCCTGCCTCTTTGGCGATTTCGCCAAGGAAGGACACAGACAGCGGCGTGTTTTCGGCCGGCTTGATCACGGCCGTGTTTCCGGCGGCCAGGCACGGGCCGAGTTTCCATGTCGTGAGCATGAACGGAACATTCCATGGAGTGATCAATGCTGCAACGCCGACCGGCTCGTATCTCGTATAGTTGAGGTATGCCTCACCCATCGGATAGGCTTCCGCACCCTGCTTCTCGGCAAAGTCCGCGAAGAATCGGATGTTGTTGGCTGCACGCTCCACTTCGCCGTTCAGGGTTGCCTCAAACGGCTTTCCGACATCCATTGCATCGTTGCGGGCGATTTCTTCTTTTCGCTCCAGGATGATATCAGCCATTTTCCGGAGCTTTGCGGCGCGCTCTTCGATCGGCATCTTTCTCCACGGGCCGTTTTCGAAGGCCTCTCTGGCTGCGCGGCAGGCCCGGTCCACGTCTTCTTCAGTGGCTTCGCTGACCCGCGCGATCAGTTCCTGGTTGGCCGGGTTCGTCACCTCAAACGTTTCACCGTCGCTTGCAGGCACGTATTCCCCGTTGATGTACAGACCGATTTCTTTGACTTCGGTTTTCACAGTCGTCATTTTACTTGTTCCCTCCGTTTCTTCACAGACTCACCGGCAATGCCCCAATGTTCGGGTTTCATTTCGTTGATCATGACCCGGACGGTTTCTTCCGGTGCGTCCAGAACGTCTGAAGCCAGATGAGTCACTTCACGAATGAATTGCTCTTTTTTCTCCGGAGATCTTCCTTCTAAAATGTTGACTTGTATGAATGGCATATCTCTGTCCCACCCAACCTGAATTATTCTGTGAATACTGCCTGTACCGAACCGATTCCGTCAAAGCTTGCAGTGAACTGGTCCCCCGGCTTGACCTCCAAAGCAGCGGACAGGGAGCCGCTCAGAACCACTTCGCCCGCCTTCAGCGTCTTGCCGGCTTCATTGAGTTTATTGGCCAGCCAGGCAACCGCTCTTGCCGGGTGCCCCATCACGGCCGCTCCGGCACCGGTCGCTTCGACTTCTCCGTTTTTCCTGTAGACAAAGCCCATCAGTTTCAGGTCCAGGTCATCCGGCTTATAGAAGCGTTCTCCGATGATGAACTGGGCAGAAGAAGAATTATCGCTGACCGCGTCCGCAAGGGTGAACTTGTAGCCAAAGAACCGGCTGTCGATGATTTCGATGGCAGGCGCAACATATTCCGTCGCATTCAGAACGTCGGCCACCGTAATATGAGGGCCTTTAAGCTCTTTGTTCAGTACAAAGGCAATCTCGGGTTCAGCCTTTGCGTGAATGAATGGGGCAATCGAAACCGGCTCCCCCTCATTTACCTGCATGCTTCCCAGCAATGCACCGTAAGTGGGCTCGTGGACACCCATCATCTCCTGCTTCGCCTTGCTCGTGAGGCCAAGCTTCCAGCCGACCTGCTTCGTGTTTTCCGCTTCCACTTTCATGGCAACGAGCCGGTCCTGGACCTGATAGGCCATCGCCTCGTCGAGTTCCGGATAGCGGTCCACGAATTTATCCACTGCCGTTTTATTTTTTTCAGCCTTGAACAACTCTTGTGCGATGTCGTCTACTGCATCCGTTTTAATCATGCCTTCACCTTTCCTTTTACCGTTTGAATGTGACACTGATTGAACCGATATGGTCAAATTCGGCCGTGAATGTATCCTGGTCCGCAGCCTCCAACGCACCGGTCAGTGCACCGGACAGGATGATTTCCCCGGCTTTAAGGGAAACGTCATACTTCCCCAATGAATTGGCCAGCCAGGCAACTGAGCGCAGCGGACTTCCCAGTACTGCAGCCCCGGCACCTGAATCGATCATTTCTCCGTTTTTGTAGGCCACCATTCCGATATGGGCCAGGTCGATCCCGTCCAGGCTGGTCGGCTTACCGCCGATCACGGCAGCTGCCGAAGAGCCGTTGTCTGCCACGGTGTCTTCAAATGCAATTTTCCAGTCGCCGATCCTGCTGTCGATGATTTCAATCGCCGGAGCAATATAATCGGTGGCTTCGATGACATCCATGACCGTTACATTTGGGCCTTTCAGATCCTTTTTCAGCTTGAAGGCAATTTCAAATTCCACTTTGGGCTGAATGAAGTTCTCCAGGGAAATGACTTCGCCTTCCACATGCATCATGTCGTTCAGAAGATGGCCGTAATCGGGCTGCTCTACGCCGAACATGTTCTGAATCGCCTTGCTCGTTGCGCCAATCTTCTTTCCGACAATGATGGCGCCGTCTTCTACCTTGCGGCGGATGAGTTCCAACTGAGTATGATAGGCATCATCCACGGAAATGCCCGGATAGGTTTCTGTTAAAGGCTGAATGCTTTCTTTTGACCGCTCCGCTTCATATAGTCTCGCTGCGGCTTCTTGGACGACCATTCATATCCCTCCGATTTCGTTCAGACCAACGCTTTTTTCTTTTCTGCAAGTTCAAGGGCGACATCAAGGATCCAGTCCTCCTGGCCCGCAATGGCCTGCCGCTTCCCGAGTTCCTCCATGATTTCGGTCGGATTGATCTGATATTTTTCGGCTGCATGCCTGACATGCAGGAGGAAGCTATTGTAGACACCGGCATAGCCGCTGGACAGATTGTCACGGTCAATGACAATCGGCCCCGGCATGATGGGCACAATCACCTCTTCGGAAAGATCCATCATTTTTGAAAGATCAATGCCGGTATTCAGGTCCATCTTGTTCAACGCCGCCACAAGCACTTCTGTCGGTGCATTGCCTGCACCCGCACCGAGTGCCCGGACAGTTCCATCGATCTGGTCCGCACCCGCTTCCAGTGCAGCAATCGAATTTCCGATGGCCAGCCCCAGATTATTGTGGGCATGGAAGCCAACCTCGATCGAGAGGGCTTCTTTCAGTGCGGAAACCCGCTCCCTGACCCCCTCCGGAACGAGCGCCCCTGCGGAATCCACGACATACACACAGTCCGCGCCGTAGGACTCCATCAGCTTCGCCTGCTCTGCAAGCACCTCAGCCGGCTGGGTGTGCGACATCATGAGGAATCCGACTGCTTCGATGCCCAGCTCTTTGGCCAGGCGGATATACTGTTCCGTCACATCCGCTTCCGTGCAATGAACGGCCACCCGGATGACCCGGATGCCGATCTCGACTGCCTTTCTCAATTCCTCACTGGTTCCGATTCCTGGCACAAACAGGGAGGCGATCTTCGAATGTTCGGCGGTTTCAACCGCTGCCCGGATCAGATCGAATTCGGGCGTCTTCGAAAAGCCTTGCTGAATGGTCGAGCCGTTCAGCCCGGCACCATGGCTGACTTCGATCACGGGGACACCCGCCCGGTCCAGCCCGCCGACGATCTCCCTTACCTGCTCTTCCGTGAAGCTATAGCTGATGGCATGTGCGCCATCTCTTAGTGTCGTATCCGTAATTCTTGGGGCTTTCATTGCCTGACCTCCTCCTTCTGAAGAAAATGGCTGGCATACAGTTCTCCGACCTTCCTTGCAGAGGCGGTCATGATATCCAGGTTCCCGGCGTATTTCGGGAAGAAGTCCCCTTCGCCTTCCACTTCATTCATGATGACGACGACAGGCAACCGTCCCCACGGGGTATCCCGCTCATCGAGCATCGGCTCGCCCTTCAGGCGATAGCCGGGTACATATTCGGAAACGTCCTCGACCATTTCACGGATCGACTTTTTGATTTCATCGAAGTCAAAGTCCTTTTCCTGAATGACGGTATAAACCGTATTGGTCATGGTGATCGGAGGCTCGGCAGGGTTGAAAACAGGAATGGCCCTGGCCGTTTTGGCCCCGCCCACTTTCATGAGGGCATTTGCCGTCGTACGCGTGAATTCATCGACATTCTGACGGGTTCCCGGGCCAATCGCCCGGCTGGCCACTGTCGCAATCATTTCGGCATAATGGACGGGAACCACTCTGGATACCGCGTAGACCAGCGGTGCCGTTGCCTGCCCCGCGCAGGATACCATGTTTACATTTTTCGCTTCGAGATGATCATCAAGATTCACTGGAGGCACAAGATAAGGGCCCACGGAAGCAGGCGTCAGGTCAATGGCCATTTTCCCTGCGGCTTCAAGCTTTTCGGCATTCTGGATATGTGCTTTCGCGCTGGTTGCGTCAAACACAATCCGGATCTCCGGATCAGCCAATATGGCGTCAATGCCCTCGTGACTTGCTTCAATGCCGGCTTCCCTGGCACGTGCCAGTCCCTCGGATTCCGGATCAATACCGGCCACCAGCGCCAATTCCATGGCACCGTCATTCTTCAAAATCTTATACATCAGATCTGTCCCGATGTTCCCAGACCCCAGAATTGCCGCTTTAACTTTTGACATTGGCCTTCCACCTTCCTCTCCATTATTCAGTCATCGCCGGAACGCACAACGTGTCCGGCAGATATGTAAATGGAAGATTCCTTTAAAAAAGCTCACACTCTTTTAAAGAAATCGTTCCATTCATTATTTAGATGTGATGACTTCCGGGAGGGAGACCGGCGTGCCCTGGGTCCACCAGGATTCAGGGAATGCCGTACCGATCCATGTATCTCCGTATCCAGGCGTGTCTTTCATTTCCCAGATGACCGGCTCAAAGGTCGGGTCTGTAATCAGGTAACCCGCATCGCCGAACAGTTCGATCCGGTTGCCGCCCGGCTCATGCACGTACATGCAGAACGCCTGGCTGATGCCGTGCTTGTTTGGCGGAACTTCGATGTGGTAGTCATTGTCTTTCAGCAGGTCGCTGATATCGAACAGGTTTTGAGGAATCCCGTACCAGTAGCACAGGTGATGGAGTTTGCCCGGCACCTGTTGCGGCTCCTGCATAAAGGCGATTTCATGGACCAGGTTGGAAACGCTCATCCAGCTGCCGAGGGGTTTCCCCTGGTCCTGGATCTGTTCTCTCAGCCTGAAGCCGAGGGCATCGATCATGAAGTCCGTGTTTTTCGCCGTATCGGAAGTCATCAGGTTGATATGGTCCAGACGGCGCACGGGAACACCGCGATCGGGGCGCTTTACGTTACGGTTCAGGAGGCGGCTCTTTTCTCCGTCCTGTTGAATGTAGTAGTCGACTTCGTATAGCAGCTCCATGTTGTGACCATCCGGTGTGGTGAACTGATACGCCGGGCCGTGTCCGACATCACCGTCGATCCACCCCTTGCCGAGGCCTGTTGCCTCAACGGCTGCCACACGGCGCTCGAGGGCTTTTGGCGTATGTGTGCGCCAGCCGACGTGGCCCAGGCCGGCATCCTTGGACTCGGTGATTTTCAGTGTGTTTTGATACGAATCCTCATAAGCTTTCAGATAGACCGACTGACCTTCACGTGCGGTGACGTTCATCCCCAGAAATCGGGTGAAAAACTCTACGCTCTCCTCCGGCTTTGGTGACAGCAGTTCCACATGCGCCAGTTGTGCGACATCGAATATCGGTTCTTTAAATTGAGTCATTACAGATCCCCCCAGTTTTTTAATGGACAGCATGAGCTGTTAAACGACTGCGTTCGCTTTTTCAAGAGACTTATATTGGCCTTTATGGAAGAGCAGAGGGTCCGGGCATTCTTCGAGTTTCAGGTCAACCACTTTCCCGATAAACAGCGTATGGTCCCCTTCGATATGCTCATTGACCACTTCACATACGATTTGTGCCGAGCAGCCTTTGATGACCGGCAGATCGGCCAGCCACTCAAATTCTACGTGCCGCTTCTCCTTGATCTGGCCGGCAAATATCATCGAGAGATCCTTCTGGTCGTTGGACAGGGTGTTCACCGCATATTTTTTGCTTTTCCGGATTTTCTCCAGCATGCTCGCGTTTTCACCGATTGAAATGACGACGAGCTTCGGGTTCAGCGAGACGGACATAAATGCATTAGCAGTCATCCCGTGCACTTCCCCATCAACTTCTGTCGTGATGACATTGACACCGGTGGCAAAATTCCCCATGGCATTTCTGAATTGACGATCATCCATTGGAAACCCTCCTTTTGAGATTTTGACCCTTGCGATCAGTCCGACTTATTGTTTGACCAGTGCTTCCACTTCGGACGGGTTGATCCATGTCTCATTTGTCCAGCCATGCAGGTCATAGTCGCTCATCGCCGTTTCGGCAAAGGTCTTGTACGAGTCTGCAGCCCCTACGGCTTCTGCATGCTTCAGTGCTTCCAAGCGGATATTTTCGGTGTTGCCCGCATAGTTGATTTCATAGAGTTCATGACGTCCGCCGAATTCGGAACCGACGGCGTCCCAGACCATCTTCAGCAGCTTGATTTTGTCTTCAGATTCGATTCCGGTGCCGCGGTAGTACTTGTCGATATACGGACGGATCTCAGGATTCAGGAGATCATTTGCACTGGACGGGAGTTGGATCAGGCCGCCTGCGACCACTTGCTCGAAGATGTTTTTCACCCGTACCCATGTGTTCGGTGCAAGGACGCGGTAGGCATTGGCATAGAATCCGCTTGGCACTTTCAGGCCGTTGATGCCCTGGTCCGGTTCGCTTGCCATGGCGGTCGTCAGTCCCCAAATCATGTTTCTGAGGGCGATGACTTCTCCGACATTCACCTGGACTCCCCTGAATTGATGGGTGCCCGCTGCTTCTGTCGCCTTCAGAAGCAGACCGGCCATGAAGTCCAGTTTGACAGCCAGGCGGGTCGCGCCATGGAACGAGAATCGGTTAACGAACTTGGTTTCCGTGAAGAAACCATTCGATACTTCGATGTTTTTATAAGCCAGAACGTCTTCCCACGGGATGAAGACGTTATCCAAAACGATCACCGCATCATTTTCATCAAACCGGCTGGAAAGCGGATAATCAAACGGTTTTCCGTTGGTTGATGCATTCAGCTCGAACGACTGACGGCTGATCATCTTCACGCCAGGCGCGTTCATCGGTACAAAGAAAACAAGTGCGTGGCTCTGGTCACCGCCGCCGAGGTCGTTCGGACCGTAGTTGGCGACGAAGTTATAATTGGTAAGAGGAGCAGCCGTACCCACCATCTTCGCGCCGCTTACTACAATTCCGTCATCTTTTTCTTTGACTACACGGACAAAGACATCTTTGTTTTCATGCAGCGGTTTTGAGCGGTCGACTTGCGGGTTAATGACAGTATGGTTGACGAATGATACGTCTTTCGAGACTTTCTGGTACCATGCACGGGCGTTGTCTTCGAACCCTTTGTAAAATTCGGCATAGCCGTTCAGATGCCCGATGAATGAAGCTTTATAGTCAGGTGTCCGTCCCATGAATCCATAATTCAGCTTTGACCATTCTGCAATGGCATCACGCTGCTCGATCAGATCCTTTGAGCTGGTTGGTGTTACAAAGAATTTATGTGTTTTGTCTCCAAATTCGTTGGTCGTGACGAGTTTCTTGCTTAGTTCCTTGTCGTGGAGGGCGTCATACATTCTGGCATAGGAGCGGGCTGCATTGCGGAAAGCCGGATGGGTGGTCACATCATCAACTTTTTCACCATTCAAATAGACGACTCTTCCATCCCTGAGGCTTTCTAAGTATTCGTTACCTGTAAACATTTCTCATCCTCCAATGCTATTATTTTCGGACTATTCCTTCGACTTCACCATCAGTCTATTTGAAAACGCTTTCTCCAACAATGACTGCAGATGTCTAAACTGGTGGAATCTTTAGACACTTGGTGTCAGTCGCACAAAAAACGTCCACACAAAAAAAACATCCGCCTGAGAGGCGAATGGGTTTTTCAGTGAAACTTATTCAGATCGTAATCTTGCCTGTGGAAATCAGTGCCTGAATGGACAGCATTAATTTGTATGACACTTCCGGGTTACGGAGATCCTGATTCATCTCCCTTTCTATTTTGCCGATCCTGTACCTGAGACCGCTTAAGGATAATGCCAGATCAGACGAAGTCTGCTCCAGGTTCCCCCCATTCTGAAGGTACACGTACAACGTCCTGATCAGTTCCATCCTTTTATGGTCATTGAGATCCTGACTAAGCGGCCGAAGCGTGAAGAGGGCTGCCTTTTCAACCTCTTCCTGATTGCTGATATTAATCAGCGGACCCAAAATTCCCAATGACTCAAACGCCTGTATCGGACTATATTCGGATGTCATTCTTACCGCAGTGAGCGCCTCTTTATAACTGACCGAAGCCCTGCTGATTTCTTCGGATTGCAGGCTGATCCCAGCACGCACGGTCACCTGGGAAAAACTGTTTACCAGGTATTCAAGATAACTCTGACAAGTGGCATTGATGCCATTGGGCTCGATTTCGCTCTTTAGGAAAAGCAGCACCAAATCATCAGCCTGCTGCCCGATCAAAATATGGACTCCGCGGTTTTTGAAGTAATTGGAGGTCCGATTCATGACTTCCTCATGGAAAGCCAACTCTGTTTTATAGTTCTGATTGAATAACTCAAAGGTGACAACAACCATGTAGTACGGCTGGAATAAATCCACGCCGATAAAGCTGCTGCGCCTCAAAATTTCTTCCTTCGTAAATTCATTGTTTAAAATCTGCTCCAGAAATCTTCCCTTCATCCTATCTTCGGCTTCTGCTTCCGTTTTCTTGTTTAATAGATACAGTGCGCAAATAGAAGAGATCCGTTCTATAATCATTTGCAGGAAGACTGAATCCTCCCCCTTGCATTCCTTGCAGATAAAGGAGCAGTATCCGATGGTTTTCCCCTGCAACACAACAGGAGTTGTCACCCTCATATGATCATCCAGTTCGATTACTTTCGTTCGGCTGATTGACTTCTTCATCTCTTCCTTACATTGGACAAACTCCTTAAATTCCTGGTTCAGGACGGTCAATTGTCCACCTGGAATTCCTCCTGAGGCAACCGGCTGCAAATCCGCATTTTCAATTAGGATTGCGGTTTTCGTTAGCCTGTAGACGAAATCCGTAATAGAATCCAGGTCTTTTCCTCTCAGAATCTCTTCGGTCAGTTTGTTATAGATCGTTGAAACTTCTTTTAAACGGTTCCGTTCCTCAAGCAGTTTCTCAAACGTTAACTCCAATTCCTTGACGATGGGTTCTTCAGTGAAGTATTTCAGTTCTTCATGCATGTCTTCCGTCCAGTAGTCACTCGTTCTTCCGACGAACCTGCATGTCCCGTCTCCTGCACCTGTACAGGAAACTTCTTTCATCAGCACGGTCTGATTGCTGATTTCGGTCAGAAAACCGCTGACATATCCGACTAACGTATGGCAGACGGGCTCATCAGCAGTTCCGAATTGGCTGATGTGCTCTTCCGCTTCATAAGAAAACTCCCAATTCCCTTCTAAATAGATCGAATACTTATCACCGCGCTGCTTGACCTTCAAATGGGTGATAATCGGTATGACATGTCCCTGCAAACGATGAAAAACAGGACCTTTCCGGATGATCTCCTCAATGGGGGAGCCCTTGTACTTTGCTAAGATCACCTTGGCATCTTTTCGTCCCAGATCAGACCCATAGCGGATCAAAAAACCCTTCACTCTGTCCTTTCCGATATTTAAATACAAGTCCTTTCTTAAAACCCCAAATGTCGAGGTCGGTACGATCACGGCCCTGTTGCCATCAGAATAAATCAATCCATTTTGTTCAATGCTGATATCCCTCTCTAACCTTGGATCTGTAATTTCCAAGCAGCTTTCCCTCCTATGACCATTGGTAATTAGGACGGCTTATTTGTAAACGCTTGCAATTCTGTTGAGTTAATATTTATATATTAGGGAATTATCAAATATCAGTCAATCGAACTAAAGGACCTTTGCCAATAACAGGTGAAAATTATAGCCGGCCTGAACGGGACGGTCTGTCAAGGTCGTATGAATCAAAAAAGAGAAGGCTCCATGCCTCCTCTTCCACTTATATTCTCTCCAAAGTTATCGGGAATGTGTCCAACATCAAAAGCTTGGGGACCTCTGCCCCTAAGCTTTCCGCGCTGATCGAGTTGATCTCTTCACAGTACCGGAGGCCATCTTGCATAGGCAGGATTTCTTAATCTGTCTGCTTTACATATGGGAAAGATTCAAGGCATTTTCCAATGTTGAATAGGTCGGGATATTCTCAAACGAAAGCCCCAAATGGATAGCTGTTTGAGCAATCTCAGGCCTGATTCCGCATAAGATTGTTTTTACACCCAGTAAGGTTAACGCCTCGGACAATTGGAAAATTTGTTGGGCGACCATGGTATCGATCGTGACGACACCCGATAAGTCTATATAAAGACTTTCAAGCCGCTTTTCACTGCTTTGCCTTAACGCATGCTCTAGGATGAAATTGGCACGTTCACTATCAATATCGCCGATCAGCGGCAACAGCCCAGTATTTTTTGTAATCGTGATGACAGGTGAACTTAGCTTGTTAATAAGCTCACGATGGGCTTGCAGCCTCTTGGTAGCGTGTCGGTCATACTCTTCGAAGAACCATACAGTAACCTTATCCATCGTGCTGATAATCAGCTTTTCCCAATCCTCTTTATCCTTAGGGGAAAACTGATATTCATGCAATGCAGCAAATTGTCTGATTAACTTGAGATATTGATTTCGTGTTCTGTAAAATTCACCTAATATTAGTGTCGAGGGAGTCTCCAAATGTTTTTGATCGGAAGCGACCATCACGATCCAGTCTTCCAACTCTTTTAAAAACTTTTCTTCTGCAATAAAAACACTAAAGAAAATACGGTGGAACTTTGTGTTTTGGCTTTTAAGGGTTGTCAGCTCTTTAGGATCACTCGTAGTATAGACGCCTCCTGAAGAGGCTCTATCCAACCCCTCGTACCAATCCTCTGTTAATTCCGTGGCTTTCAAAATGAGAAAGTCATAAAGCTCCTGATACTTCGCCAATTTTCCCCTTCCTCCATCCAAGTATTTAGTATTTATCGTATTCAACCTTAGCGATTCAATGTTTTCGCATCTCTGTCTTGGAGCACCGGTTGTCCAGAAAATCATACCATAAAGAGGCACTCATGCCTTCTCCTTCATCCCGAGTTTTTGTCCAACATAAAAAAGCTCAGAGACCTTGGTCCCCAAGCTTTATATCCACTCTCTTTTCAATAGCGAGAAAGAGTAATGGTCATAGTATTTCCCTTTGTAAAGATGCTTGTCTCTGTAGATGCCTTCGTTTTTAAAGTTGAGGGCCTTCAACAATTGGCTGGATCTGCTGTTTTCCACCGCGACATATGCATGGATGCGATTCAGCTTCATGTTGTCAAAACCGCTCCCGATCGCCACGGTCAATGCTTCTTTCATATATCCCCGGCCCCAAAATTCAGGGGATAAGTCATAACCGATTTCAGCAATATGATTGGTCTTATCCCATAAATGAAAGCCGCAAGTCCCAATCCGTTCGCCGTTATCTTTCTTTACCAACACCCATCTGTTGTATCCGGCAATTTCCGGATTGGAATAGAAATTCACCAGTTCGATTGCTTCTTCTCTGCTCGTGAAATTCTCTTCATCGTAAAGATACTCACAAACCTTCTCATCACTGAAGTGTTTGTACAGAAAATCTGTATCTTCTTCTCTTACATTTCTCAAGGAGAGCCTTTCCGTTTCTAATTCAGGAAAAAGTACTGGCTGACTCATGGTTCATCTCCTAATGGGCTGCTTATGCCGCAGTATCAAATCCGTTCGATCAGACTTCCTCTTCTTCTTTGTCCTTTTCCTCCATGCGTTCCAGGATCTCGCCGTAGCCGCCGGAGCCGTAGTCGAAGCAGCGGCGAACACGGGAGATGGTGGCGGTGGAGGCGCCGGTTTCGTTTTTGATGTTTTCGTATGTGTAGCCCATTTTCAGCATCCGCGCCACGTTCAGCCGCTGCGACAGTGACTGGACCTCACTGATGGTCGCGAGGTCATCAAAGAAGCGATAGCATTCATCCAGATCGCGAAGTTCGAGGATCGCCTCGAACAGGGCGTCGGTCTGTGGGCCGCGCAGTTTTTCGAGTGCCATATCGGCACCTCCTTTTATCTGTTCTAGCCTTATGCGGGTTTAAGGGTGATGAGTCAGTGTGCCGGAAATGTCCGGAACCAGATGAATCCAGGTCTTGCCCGGCGCGAGATCAAACGGCTGGTCACCATCCATCACGGTCGGAATTCCGTCCCGGAGTTGCCAGGAGGCCTGATAGACAAGCCCGTTGCGCAGAACAGAGGCTTTGCCGCCTGCAGCAAGATCCAGCGAACGGCGTCCCTGGTCGTCAATTACCCGGTGCGGAACTTCCAGGATCAGGACATTTGCAAGACGCACCGGAGTATTTCCGGACGCATCCACTGTCTCCTCCCCCCCGGTAAACCTCTTGTACGAGGCATTTTGCGGATCGTAGACATAGCGGCTGTTGAAATTCGTGAAACGGCCGTATGTCACATCAGCCTCGGTGGCCTCTTCGCCTCCGGCCGGTGGGTCCGTATCAAACCGCCAGTCCGGATCTTTAGGGTTGTCCATACGGAAACCGCTGTCCATGGCCCCATTGAATACCGCATCGCCCGTTATATACGAATTATGCGGGGCTTTCCGGTCTTTGGAACGCAGGAAGAGTGTTCCCTCATATCGGATGCCGTTTAAATGGTCGACGGCGCCGGAATCCAGGAGCGATTTCGCCTCCGGACTATGCCCGTGGGCGATATATAATGCGCCGTGTCCGCCGGCAAGTTCAATGAAATAGTCGCGGGCGCTCCGGATTGGCCCTATGCGATCGGGCATCTCCGACTGGTAGAGGGCAAGCAGCCGCGTGACTTCATATTCCGCCAGCATCTCATAGATGACATCGGCTTCCGAAAGGCCCGACTGCGGCCGCGCCTTTGGATGGTTATTGATCGTCGCGAGGACAGGCCGCATGTCCGGCTCGGTCTCCATCTCAAGACCCGTATAGGGTGCGGTGTAGGTGACTTCTGCGAACGCCTCATCCGGCTTTTCTTCATTTTCGGCATCCGGATTAATCGGTTCATCGACCGCGCTTTTTGCACAGCCGGCGAGCAGGACCGCGACGGCTGCCGCAGCGATCCAATTTCTTTTTTTCAATTCAGTTCCCCCTATGCATGGACTCGGTCATCCATGTATATGAGGCCTTGTCCTATCGCATGAGTGCGGGGAACATCACTTTGCCGTTCATGACATCATAGATGCCTTTTTGCGTGATGCGAACATACGGAAGATGGGTCGCCTGAAGGAACAGGAGCGTGTAGACCGCGTCCCCGTGCTTATAGCCGCGCGCCTTCAGTTCCTCTTTGAGTTTCTTTTCCTGACTGATCAATTGTTCCATCGGGGCATCCGACAGCACGCCGCCGAGTACGAGCGGAAGTTCCGCGATGACTTTTCCGTTCTCGGTCAGCGCCATCCCCCCGCCAATCTCCTTCAGGCGGTCGAACGCCAGCTTCATATCGGCCATGTTCTTGCCGATCATGATAATGTCGCCCGTGTTGGAGTAGGACGAGGCAAAGCCGAGGATATCATCCGCGAATCCTTTAATGAGCGTGTTCACCCGCCAATTCCCTTCCCTGTCGATCAGGATAAGGAAGCTCTGGTCCTGCCCGGACGGAAGTCTCTGGTCGGACGGGTCGACATCGACGCTGTACGGCTTGGTGATGACGTCGTTCACCATCTGGACTCCGAACGGGAACGAGAACTGGAAGTCGTTTTCATCCAGCTCGTACGGTGGGTTGTATGGCTCAAGCCACGACCAGTCGATTTCCGGGAATTCATAGGCGTCTTCGCCGTCCCGCTTCATCCAGACACCCTTGGAAAGGACGTCCGTCGGCACCGGATTTTCAGGGCTCTCCAGGAAGTTCAGGTTCGCATATCGCCCGGTTGCGATCAGGCCGTGTAGGTTTTCCATGTCATAATAGCGAGCAATATTGTAAGTCGCCATCGCATACGCGTCTTCCGGCCTGACACCGGCATCCAGCGCGGCGCGGATGCACTTGTCCATGACGCCGTCCTCGTGGAACGACGGTGTCGAGCCGTCGGTCGTCATCATGAGATGATCGAAAATGTCGAGGTCTTTCTCGAGGATCCCTTTCAGCATGTCCGGGAGATCCGGCCGAATGGATGAATATCGGAGCGTCACGGCGTACCCCTGCAGGATGCGCCTTTCCACTTCTTCCGCTGTCATCGCCTCGTGATCGCCATCCGCACCGAGCAGGCGGAGCCGAGCGAGCGTCCGCTCGGAAGCACCCGGAAGATGCGCCTCGATTTTCATGCCGGCCTGCTTGGCGTTCTGAATCCAGTAAAGCATCTGGTCATCGCCTGCAAGAAGCCGCGGCCAGGCGGTGAGCTCTCCTCCCATGATGACGTCGGGGCGCGCCATCCACTCGCCGACCGACTGTGTAGAGTAGAGTTCTTCTTCCCTATCCATCTGCGTCTGCGAATCAAATCGCGACCACCAGTAGAACGAAAACGGCAAAGCCTTGAGCTGGTCAAGGATTGCAAACGCTTTCCAATTCTCCATTGTCAAAAAAAGCACGCTGTTGTCCGAGATGAAGGTCGTCGTTCCCCGGCGTGATGCATAATCCGCAAACGTGAGGGGATTATAAAGCTGGTATGGATGCACGTGCGGCTCGATATAGCCCGGCACAATCACTTTGCCGGAGGCATCGACAACTTCCGTGCCTTCCGTGTTTTTCGGCATGTCCGAGCCTGCATAAACAATTCGGTCGCCCGAAATCCAGATGTTGCCCGAGATCCATTTTTTCATGATCCCGTGCAGGTATGTAGCATTCGTGATAAGGAGATCCGGTGCCCGCCTGCCGTCGACGACCGCGGTGTGCTTGCGGAGTTCCCTGATTTTCCATGGTGCTTGAGCCATCGTCGCTGCCCCCTGTCTGTCTATCTGTTACTTCATCTTATCACAGTGTGAAAGTGAAAAAAAGACACGCGGTCCAAACCGTGTGTTCGGAAGGAGAGAAATTAATATGAACCCAAATGATCAAACAATCAACATCGGTACGAAAAGTGCCTATATGCGAATCAGTGCCGGCCTGGCGATGCTTGCCTGGGGCACCTCACGCATGGTTCGGGAACCGCGCAGCATGGCCGGTCCGTTTCTCGTCCTGTCCGGCGCCTGCAAGACGGCGGAAGGGGTTGCCCGCTACTGCCCGATGAAAGAAATGATGAACGGCGGTATGGATGCCATGATGAAGCCGGAAGTAAGCGGCGGCACGCTGCCGTCCGTATCCGCATCCCAAAGCGGAACCGGATCCGGGGAATCAGGCGATTCCGGCGAAATGATCCAGGCTTTCACGTACGGCGGTTTTGACGGAGCCGGATCGGAACAAAACGTTCCATCCGGTCAGAATGAATCCGCTTACAAAAGCAGCGGCGATTCCGGCCAGCAGGGATCCGGACAGGGTCAGAAAAAAGACCCGATGCAAACCATCTGACACTCTGCAGACGGGCATGACCCGTCTGTTTTTCTATTTTCTCCCGTTATTTCTATTCTATCGTATTTTTCTGAATGTTGTAAGTGCCGAATTAGATAAAGGTTTTTTCCATCAACATTCAAAAGCCGCCCCATCACGGGACGGCTTCTTTCTTATTTCATCGCACGCTTTCCGATGTCGGAGCGGTAGAAGAATCCGTTCCATTCCATTGAATCGAGCGCGGCGTATGCTTTTCTGCTTGCTTCCTGGAGGTTCTCGCCTTCTGCGGAGACAAGGATCACACGGCCTCCGTTGCCGGCGAAGCGATCACCATCTGATTTTGTCCCTGCATGGAAGACATCAAGGCCGGCTTCTTCAAGCGTTTTTAGGTCAGGCAGCAGGTTGCCTTTCTGCACATCGCCCGGATAACCGTCCGCTGCGATGACGACGCCGAGGCGGGCACCCTCTTCCCATTCCGGTTCAACCGGATTGCCGTCAAGCAGGCCGGTCAGGAATTCCGCAAGGTCAGACTTCAGCTGCGGCAGCACGACCTGGGTTTCCGGATCGCCGAAGCGAGCATTGAATTCAATGGTTTTCGGGCCGTCTTCGGTCAGGATCAGGCCGGCGTAGAGGATGCCGGTGAATGGTGTGCCTTCCGCATCCATCGCACGGACGGTCGCTTCGACGATCTGCTCGTGAGCAGTGCGGACCGCCTCTTCCGGCAGATGAGGGACCGGTGAATAGGCACCCATACCGCCGGTGTTCGGGCCCTCGTCGTTGTCGAACGCGCGCTTATGGTCCTGGGACATCGGCATCGGGAAGATCTTGCCTCCGTGGACGAAGGACATGTAGCTGAACTCTTCCCCATCAAGGAATTCCTCGATCACGACACGGGCGGATGAGTCGCCGAACTTCCGGCCGCCGATCATGTCATCGACCGCTCCGAGTGCTTCATCCAGCGTCATCGCGACGACGACACCTTTGCCTGCCGCGAGCCCGTCCGCCTTGATGACGATCGGAGCGCCCTCTTCGCGGATGTATGCTTTTGCCTGTTCCGCATCGGTGAAGGTCTCATACTTGGCGGTCGGAATGTTGTATTTCTTCATGAGCTCTTTGGCAAAAGCCTTCGAGCCCTCCAGTTGGGCAGCTGCCTGGTCCGGTCCGAATACGCGCAGTCCCGCCTCCCGGAAATGGTCCACGATACCGCCGGCAAGCGGTTGTTCGGGACCTACGAAAGTGAGGCCGATGTTCTTTTCTTTCGCGAAGTCGACGAGTTTACCGAACTCCATGACGCCGAGTGGAACGACTTCGGCGTCTTCCCTCATGCCGTCATTACCCGGGGCGACATACACCTTGCCGACCGACGGGGATTTTGCAAACTGGCGGACCAACGCGTGCTCGCGGCCGCCGCTTCCGATGACGAGTACATCCATTTGGGTTCACTCCTTATGAAAACAACCTGCACATCCGGCAGGTTGTTTTCTTTGTTGGTGGTGTTTGCTTCACATTCGATGGTGATTGCTTCACATTCGACCGGCTTTGCTTCACATTCACGTGCGCTTGCTTCACATTCGCCGGCAATCAGTGCTTGAAATGACGGATGCCGGTGAATACCATCGCGATGCCGTATTCGTCGGCTTTCTTGATGGAGTCTTCGTCTTTTTTGGAGCCGCCCGGCTGGATGATCGCCGTGATGCCGGCTTTGGCAGCCGCTTCGACGGTGTCGTCCATCGGGAAGAAGGCATCGGATGCGAGGCCTGCGCCTTTCGCGCGGTCGCCTGCCTGCTCGAGTGCGATCTTCGCCGCGCCCACACGGTTCATCTGGCCGGCACCCACGCCGAGCGTGCGGTTGGCGTCAGAGACGACGATGGCATTCGACTTCACGTGTTTGACGACTTTCCAGCCAAGCTTCAGTGCTTCCCATTCTTCTTCCGTCGGCTCGCGCTTGGTCGCGACTTTGATGTCTGCATCATCCAGGGACGCGGTGTCCGGATTCTGCCTGAGGAGGCCGCCTTCAACGGAGACGGTCGCCCACTCGTCGCGCTTGCCTTGCGCTCCGTCCAGTTTCAGGAGACGGATGTTTTTCTTCTTGGTGAGGATCTCAAATGCTTCGTCCGTGTAGTCCGGAGCGATGATGATCTCGAGGAAGATGCCGGCCAGCTGTTCGGCTGTCGCCGCATCCACTTCGCGGTTAAGGGCAATGATGCCGCCGAAGATCGAGACCGGATCGGCTTCGTAAGCTGCCTTGAACGCATCGGAGAGCGTTCCCGCCGTGCCGACGCCGCAAGGGTTCATGTGCTTGACCGCAACCGCTGCCGGGTCACTGAATTCACGGACGATACCGATCGCGGCATTCGCGTCCTGAATGTTGTTGTAGGAGAGTTCCTTCCCGTGGAGCTGTTCCGCGCGGGCAATCGAGAACTCGCCGCCGAGCGGGCGGCTGTAGAATGCCGCTTTCTGGTGCGGGTTCTCGCCGTAGCGGAGTTGCTGCTTGAGTTCGTACGTTGTCGTGACGCTTTCCGGGAATTCCTCACCAGACAGGTCAGTCAGGTAACCGGAAATCAGCGCATCATATGCAGCCGTATGGCGGAACACTTTCGCGGCCAGCCGGCGGCGGGTTTCAGGTGTCGTCGCCCCGTCGTTCTTCAGTTCTTCGAGAACCGCCGGGTAATCGGCAGAGTCGACGAGAACCGTGAGATAGGCATGGTTTTTCGCGGATGCGCGCAGCATAGTCGGGCCGCCGATGTCGATGTTCTCGATCGCATCTTCGACTGTCACATCAGGCTTCGAAATCGTCGACTTGAACGGGTACAGGTTTACACAGACCATGTCGATCGGAAGGATGCCGTGCTCCTCCAGCTCGGCCTGGTGGCCCGGGTCATCATGCTTGGCGAGCAGGCCGCCGTGGATATACGGATGAAGCGTCTTGACGCGTCCCCCCAGGATTTCAGGGAAGCCGGTCACGTCGCCGACAGCGGTGACCGCAACGCCGTTTTCCTTCAGATGGTTCATCGTCCCGCCGGTCGACAGGATCTCATAGCCGAGTCCTTCCAGTTCTTTCGCGAACTCAAGAATACCGGATTTATCCGATACGCTGAGCAATGCTCGTTTTTTCACGGTTGGGGCCTCCTTATGTAAATCAGAACGCCGGCTTTTTTGTGCCGGCGGCTGTTGTAAAATCGTTTGATTCGGAAACGAGAGCGGTTCGTCACTTTCGGATGGCGATTCGTCACTTTCAGGCGGGCATTCGTCACTTTCACAGGCCCATTCGTCACTTTCGGGCGCTGATTCGTCACTTTCGCCAATAACACGCTGAAATTATTCCATAACCGCGCTCTCCGCCAGCACTTTCCGCAGGGCTTCCTTATACAAATCGTGTTCCACCGCATGGATCGCCTCTTCCGTCTTTTCACGGTCTCCCGGGACAACGGGAACTTCCCGCTGAAGAATGGCCGGCCCGGTGTCCATGCCTTCGTCGACATAGTGGACAGTGACGCCGGTCACTTCCACGCCGGCGTCCATCGCCTGGCCGATCGCGTCCTTTCCGGGAAATGCCGGGAGGAGCGATGGGTGGATGTTGATGATGCGGTTTGGATAGGCGTCAAGCAGCGTTGGGCCGATCAGGCGCATATAGCCTGCAAGAGCAATCCAGTCGACGCCTTCTTCTTGAAGCCTGCCGAGAACGGTGTGCTCGTAGGCGGCTTTGTCCGGGTAGGCTTTCGGATTGAAGGCGACAGACGGAATGCGGAACCTTTCCGCACGCTCCATCACTTTGGCGAGCGGCTTGTCGGTGACGAGAAGCACCACTTCCGCTTCCAGCTCACCGTCGGCCGCCGCCTGTGCGATCGCTTCGAAGTTCGAGCCGCTGCCCGATGCAAAGACGGCAATACGAGGTTTCCGGCTCATGCTTCCGGACCTCCAGCAAGCGTGCCGTCATGCTCGCCGTTAAAGCGGACGCCTTCGCCCGCAATAACACGGCCGATGACCGTTGCCTTCTCGCCGTGGGCTTCCACGATGCGGATGGCTTCGGCCGCTTCCGATTCAGGAAGGGCGACGATAAAGCCGATGCCCATGTTGAAGACGGAGTACAGGTCACGGTCGGCAAGCTGCCCTTTTTCCTTCAGCATGCGGAACACCGGGAGCACTTCCCACGAGCCGAGGTCAATTTCAGCGGCAAGACCTTCCGGCAGCATGCGCGGGACGTTTTCATAGAAGCCTCCGCCCGTCACGTGTGCCATGCCGTGGACATCCAGGCTGCGGGCCATTTCCAGCACCGGCTTCGCATAGATTTTTGTCGGCGTGAGCAGTGCTTCTGCCGAGTTGCCCAGTTCCTCATACCCCGGAACCGGCTCGTCCGCTTTGATGCCCGACTGCTCGAAGACAATCTTCCGGACGAGCGAGTAGCCGTTCGAGTGGATGCCGCTGGAAGCGATTCCGACGAGCACGTCGCCTTCTGCGACCTTTTCGCCGGTTACAATATCCTTCTTCTCGGCCGCGCCGACCGCGAATCCGGCGAGGTCGTATTCGTCCTCGTCGTACAGTCCGGGCATCTCCGCCGTCTCGCCGCCGATCAGCGCCGCTCCTGCCTGGACGCAGCCGTCTGCGACTCCTTTGACGATGGCCTCGACGCGAGCCGGAACGGCTTTCCCGAGTGCGACATAATCAAGGAAGTAAAGCGGCTCAGCGCCTTGCGCGACAATGTCGTTCACGCACATGGCGACGCAGTCGACACCGATCGTATCGTGCTTATCCGCCATGAAGGCGACTTTCAGCTTCGTGCCGACACCGTCCGTCCCCGAGACGAGGACCGGCTGGCTGTAGCCGAGCTCGGACAGGTCGAACATCCCGCCGAATCCGCCGAACGCGCCCATAACACCCTTTCGCTCTGTACGGGCGACATGGGATTTCATCCGCTCGACCGATTCATATCCGGCTTCGATGTTTACGCCGGCCTGTTCATATGCTTTTGACATGCCAGTGGCCTCCTCTTAAACGAGTTCCTTTTCATGCGGCAATTTCGTGTCCGCGAAAATATTTGTCGGGTATTTGCCGGTGAAGCATCCGAGGCAGTGCCCCCGGTTCGGATCTTCGTCGTTCCGTCCGACCGCCTCGATCAGGCCTTCCGCCGACAGGAACTGGAGCGAATCCGCTCCGATCAGTTCACAGATTTCTTCCGGCGTACGCCCTGTCGCAATCAGGTCGGAGTCGGTGCTGATGTCAACGCCGTAGAAGCACGGCGCGATCAGCGGCGGAGCGCTGATGGCAACGTGAATTTCCTTCGCACCTGCTTCACGCAGCATTTTGATGATCCGCTTTGAGGTAGTGCCCCGGACAATCGAGTCGTCGACCATGACGACCCGCTTGCCCTCGACAACCTGCCGGACCGGGGACAGCTTCATCTTGACGCCGCGCTCCCGCAGTTCCTGGGACGGCTGAATGAACGTTCGGCCGACATACCGGTTCTTGATCAGTCCCATCTCGTACGGGATGCCGCTTTCCTCCGCAAATCCGATTGCTGCGGAAATGCTGGAGTCCGGTACCCCCGTAACGACATCCGCATCGATCTTGACTTCCTGGGCCAGCCTCTTGCCGAGGCGCTTCCTGGCCATGTGGATGTTGATGCCGTCAATATCGGAATCGGGCCGGGAGAAATAGATATATTCCATTGAACAGATCGCACGGTTTGCCTTCGGGGCGAAGCGGTCGCTCCGGATCCCATTGTCATTGATGATGATGAGTTCGCCCGGCTCGACCGAGCGCACGGTTTCCGCACCGATCAGGTCGAACGCCGACGTCTCGGATGCGACAACCCACGTCTCCCCATTAATGCAGCCTAGCGACAGCGGACGCATGCCGTTCGGGTCCTGTGCCACGTAGAGCGCATCTTCGGTCAGGAGGACGAAGGCGAAAGCGCCCTGCAGCTGGGCAAGTGCTTTCTTGAGCCGTTCGTTCTGCGGATAGCTGATGTTCTTTTTGATGAGGTGGGCAAGCACTTCCGTGTCGGAAGTCGACTGGAAGATGCTTCCCTGGCGCTCAAGATGGCGTTTAAGTTCGCCCGCATTTGTCACATTGCCGTTGTGCGCAATCGCCAGGCTGCCTGTCGTCGAGCGGAAAACAAGGGGCTGGACGTTCTCGATGCCGCGACCGCCATCTGTCGTGTAGCGGACATGGCCGATCGCAGCGTGGCCCGGCAGCTTATTTAATCTGTCGCCGTGGAACACGTCGTTGACGAGCCCTTCCCCTTTTTCGACGAGCAGATGGTCGTCATGAACCGTGCAGATGCCTGCCGCTTCCTGCCCGCGGTGCTGGAGCGCATGAAGACCGTAGTAAGCCATCTGGGCCGCATTGCTGTGACCCCAGATGCCGAACACGCCGCATTCTTCATTTAGCCCTCTGAGTTCACTAAGCACGGAATCGCCCCTTTCCAGGCGGATTCAAGCGCAGGAACGTCTTGGTCGATGAGCGGACTGCCGTCCGCATCACGGATGACCAAACGTTCTGCTTGAGTAACTTCGCCGATTTTCACCGCATCGGCAACCAGCTCTTCAAAGCGGCCCGCGTCCTCCGGCTTGACGGTTACGATGAAGCGGGACTGCGTTTCACTGAAGAGTGCCGTAACAGCGGAACCTTCGATCTGTACATCTGCACCAAGTCCTGTACCGAACACCTTTTCAGCAAGCGCGACCGCCACGCCGCCTTCCGCGACGTCATGCGCGGATTGGACGATGCCTTGACGGATGGCCGAAAGGACGGATTCCTGGCGGGAGGCTTCCACTTCCAGATCGATTGCCGGCGCTTTACCGGAGATCTTGCCGCCGTTCAGCATTTTCTGCAGTTCGGAACCGCCGAATTCGGTTTTCGTCTCGCCGATCAGGTAAACGAAGTCCCCTGCTGCTTTCGCTTCCTGGGTTGTGGCATGCTCCAGGTTTTCTACGAGGCCGACCATGCCGATCGTCGGTGTCGGGTAAACCGGCTTGCCGCCGCGCTCGTTATAGAGCGAGACGTTCCCGCTGATTACCGGCGCATCAAGTGCGAGGCAGGCTGCACTGATGCCGTCCGCGGACTTTTCAAGCTGCCAGAAGATTTCCGGGTTATCCGGGCTGCCGAAGTTCAGGCAGTCCGTAATGGCAAGCGGCTTGCCGCCCGAGCAGACGATGTTCCGTGCCGCTTCAGCGACAGCGATCTTTCCGCCTGTTTCAGGGTCGAGATAAATGTAGCGGGAGTTGCAGTCGGCAGTGATCGCCAGCCCCTTCTCCGTGCCGCGGACGCGTACGACGGCTGCGTCCGAACCGGGAGCCACAACTGTGTTGGTGCGTGCCTGATGGTCAAACTGGCTGTATACCCATTCTTTTGACGCGATGGTCGGCTGTTTTAGGAGGGAGACCAGTGTTTCGGCATAGTCGTCCACTTCCGGCTCCTGCTGCTCCATCTCCTGGAACTGGCGGAAGTAGGCCGGCTCGCTGGACGGTTTGTTATAGACCGGCGCATCTTCTGCCAGCGCATCGGCAGAGACTTCCGCGACGACTTCGCCCTTGTGGAGCAGGCGCAGCATCTTGTCTTCCGTGACATGGCCGATCGATACCGCTTCAAGGTCGTATTTGGCAAACAGGTCGATGACTTCCTGCTCACGGCCTTTCTGTACGACGATCAGCATCCGCTCCTGGGATTCGGAAAGCATCATTTCATATGCAGTCATGTCCTCATCGCGCTGAGGGACAAGGTCAAGGTTCATCTCGATGCCGAAACCTGCCTTCGATGCCATTTCTGCGGAAGAAGAGGTCAGGCCGGCCGCACCCATGTCCTGAATGCCGATCAGGGCATCGGATTTGACGAGTTCGAGGCATGCATCCATGAGCAGTTTTTCCGTGAACGGGTCTCCCGCCTGTACCGGAGCGCGTTCCTTGCCCGGGTCATCCGAAATCTCTTCCGATGAAGAGGTCGCGCCGTGAATGCCGTCGCGTCCCGTCTTCGCCCCGACATACATGACCGTGTTGCCCACGCCGGCTGCGAGACCGCGCTGGATGTCCTCGTGGTTGAGGAGCCCGATCGCCATCGCGTTGACGAGCGGTTTGCCCGCGTACGAAGGGTCGAACTGGATTTCACCCGCGACCGTCGGGATGCCGATGGTGTTGCCGTAGCCGGCGATTCCCGCGACGGCTTCTTCGAACAGGTAGCGGTCACGGTCATTGTCCAGTTCGCCGAAGCGGAGGGAGTTCACTGCAGCAATCGGCTGTGCGCCCATTGAGAAGACGTCACGGAGCACGCCGCCGACACCTGTAGCCGCGCCTTCATACGGCTCGATCGCCGACGGGCTGTTGTGCGACTCCATCTTGAAGACCACAGCCTGGTTATCGCCGATGTCGACGATGCCGGCACCTTCACCCGGTCCCATGAGAACCTGCGGGCCTTCAGTCGGGAACTTGCGGAGGACGGGCTTGGAGCTCTTGTATGAGCAGTGCTCCGACCACATGCTGGAGAACAGGCCGGTTTCCGTGTAGTTCGGCAGGCGTCCGAGAAGTTTGACCGCCATTTCGAACTCTTCCGTGGTCATGCCCATCTGTGCGTAGATCTTTTCATCGCGGATCTGTTCCGCTGTCGGCTCAAGCTTGGTTGGCATGGGATTCCCTCCACTCTTTCACGATCGATTTGAATACGTTCAGTCCGTCTTCCGAGCCCAGGATGGACTCTGCAGCGCGCTCCGGATGTGGCATCATGCCGAGGACATTGCCCTTTTCGCTGACAAGCCCTGCGATATCTCCCACGGATCCGTTCGGATTGCCGTCAGCGTACACAAAGACAATCTGGTTGTTTTCCTTCAGCTGGCCGTATGTCTCTTCGTCACAGTAGAAGTTGCCTTCTCCGTGGGCGACAGGGATGTCGAGTTCCTCGCCCTCGGTGTACTCGCTTGTGAACATCGTGCGGTTGTTTACGACCTGGACTTTGACAGTGCGGCAGATGAACTTCTGGTCACGGTTCTTGAGGAAGGCGCCCGGCAGCAGGCCCGCTTCGGTCAGGACCTGGAATCCGTTACCCACGCCGAGGACCGGCTTTCCGGCTTCGGCTGCCCGGATAACCGCATCCATGACAGGTGTTGTGCGCGCAAGGGCCCCCGCCCGCACAGCGTCGCCGTATGAAGCGCCGCCCGGCAGGAGGATGGCATCGTAGGCGGACAGGTCCGTCTCATGGTGATGGACGTATTCAGCCTCTTCTCCAAGGACATCTTTTACGGCATGGTATAGGTCGAGATCGCAGCTGGATCCCGGAAACTGGATGACGGCGAATTTCATGCCTCTTCAACCTCCAGCACTTCGTATCGGTAGTCTTCGACGTTTGTGTTCACGAAGAGCTTTTCACACATTTCCCTGACGGCCGTGTCGAGATCTTGCCCCGTGTCTTCGATGGTCAGTTCGATATACTTGCCGATGCGGACGTCTTTTACGTTGTCATGGCCTTTGGCATGGAGGACGTTGATGGCTGCAGTCCCCTGGGGATCGATTACACTTTCACGGAGCGTCACGTACACATTTGCTTTTTTCATTTTGGTTGGCCTCCCAATTGGTGAGTGTGTGGTGGTTGATCGTGCATGGACGATCTTCGCTTCGAGCCTCGCTTTCCGCGGGCGTTGCCTTAGCCTCCTCGGACTTCGTCCTGCGGGGTCTTCGGCTAACGCTATTCCCGCAGGAGTCTCGGCCCTACGCTCAGATCTTTCCGGTTAAATCAATTAAATCCAAACTGCGCTCATTCACTGCTTCAAGCTGTTACATCCAAATGAATCAGTCATTCAGTCCGCAGCGTTCGAAGATGTCGTCGATGCGCTGGAGGTGGTGGTTGTAGTCGAAGGCGTCGTCGAGTTCTTCTTTGGTCAGTTTTTCGGAGATGACCGGGTCGGATTCGACGAGTCCGCGGAACGGGACCTGTTCTTCCCAGGCCTGCATCGCGAGCGGCTGGACGGTGTCATAGGCCGCTTCGCGTGCCATGCCCTTGTCGATTAGCGACAGGAGGACGCGCTGGGAGTAGATGAGCCCGAGCGTGCGGTCCATGTTGCGCTTCATGTTATCCGGGAAGACGGTGAGGTTCTTCACGATGTTGCCGAAGCGGTTCAGCATGTAGTTCAGCGTGATCGTTGCATCCGGGATGATGACGCGCTCCGCGCTGGAGTGCGAGATGTCACGCTCATGCCAGAGGGCGACGTTCTCGAAGGCCGTGACCATGTAGCCGCGCATGAGGCGGGACAGGCCGGTCATGTTCTCGGAGCCGATCGGGTTCCGCTTGTGCGGCATCGCGGAAGAGCCTTTCTGGCCCTTCGCGAAGAATTCCTCGACTTCGCGCGTCTCAGACTTCTGGAGTCCGCGGATCTCGACCGCGAACTTTTCGATCGACGTTGCGATCAGTGCGAGTGTCGAGATGTACTGGGCATGACGGTCGCGTTGCAGCGTCTGCGTGGAGACCGGTGCTGCTGCGAGACCGAGGTGCTCGCATACATATTCCTCGACGAACGGCGGAATGTTGGCGAATGTGCCGACTGCGCCGGACATCTTGCCCGTCTCGATCACGGCAGCCGCCGCCTCGAAACGTTCCAGGTTCCGTTTCATCTCTTCGTACCAGAGGGCCATCTTCAGGCCGAATGTCGTCGGCTCCGCGTGCACGCCGTGGGTGCGGCCCATCATGACGGTGAATTTATGCTCTTTCGCCTTGGCGGCGAGAATGTCGATGAAGTTGTGAAGATCCTTCCGGATGATCTCGTTCGCCTGCTTGATGCGGTACGAGAGCGCGGTATCTACGACATCCGTTGATGTCAGTCCGTAGTGGACCCATTTGCGCTCTTCGCCGAGTGTCTCGGACACTGCGCGGGTAAAGGCGACGACGTCATGACGGGTTTCGTTTTCGATCTCTTCGATGCGCGCCACGTCAAACGATGCGTTCTCGCGAAGCTTCTTTACATCTTCCTTCGGAATGTCACCGAGCTCCGCCCAAGCCTCGCAGGCAAGGATCTCGACTTCCAGCCACGCATAATATTTGTTTTCTTCTGTCCAGACATTGCCCATCTCGGGGCGGGTATAACGTTCGATCATTCAGGTTTTGCCTCCATTAATTCCAGATTCCGCTTTCGTCGATTCGGCGGAGTGTGTCTTCATTATCTTCTGAAAGAATGGTCACATGGCCCATCTTTCGGTTGTGCTTGGCGTCGGCCTTGCCGTAAAGGTGGATGGACCAGTCCGGCTGGGCCGGGATTGCATCCAGGATCGGGCCGACATGCTGGCCAAGCAGGTTGACCATCACCGCCGGGCGGTGCAGCTCCGGCGTGCGGAGCGGCCAGCCGCAGATGGCCCGGATGTGCTGGCCAAACTGCGAGATCGTGCAGGCCTCGATCGAGTAGTGGCCAGAGTTGTGCGGGCGCGGCGCAAGCTCGTTGATGAGGATGCTGCCGTCTTCCAACACGAACATCTCGACCGCCAGCGTCCCGATCAGGTCCAGGTGATCTGCAATCTGCTCTGCTGCTGTGATGGCGGCTTCAGCCGTCTTGTCCCCGATCCGCGCCGGGACGATCGTCTCGTGCAGGATATGGTTTTTGTGGATGTTCTCCTGAACCGGCAGGCATCGGGACTCTCCGTTCGTGCCGCGCTGGATGATGACGGAGATCTCCATTTGGAATGGGATGAATTTCTCTGCGACGCATGCGGAATGGGTGAACAGGTCTTCCGCTTCGTCGAGTTGGGACTCTTCCTTGAGGATAACCTGTCCCTTGCCGTCATATCCGCCCCGCGCGGTCTTCACGACGCACGGGAAACCGATTTCGCCGATGCGTTCCTTTAGTTCTTCAAACGTCCGGGCTTCCACATAAGGCGCGACCGGTGCGCCCGCCTCCCGGATCGCCGCTTTTTCCGCGATCCGGTCCTGGGTGATGCGGATGATCTCCGCGCCCTGTGGCACGTAAGCTTTCTCTGTCAGGCGCTTGAGCCCTTCGTAGTCGATGTTCTCAAATTCAAAGGTGATGACGTCGCTCACTTCCGCCAGGCGGTCGAGTGCTTCTTCGTCGTCATACGGCGCGACGATTTTTACGTCGGCCACCTGACCGGTCGGAGAATCTTCCGCTGGGTCGAGCACCGCAATGCGGAAGCCCGCCTCCTTGGCGGAAAGGGCCATCATCCGGCCGAGCTGCCCGCCGCCGATGATGCCGATTGTCTGTCCGGGAAGAATCGTGGTCATACAAGATCACCTGTGCTTTCAATGGATTGTTCTGCTAGGCGGCTGCGGCGTTCTTCAATACGTCCGCGGAGCGCTTCATCATGCACCGAGAGCATTTGTGCCGCAAACAGGCCGGCGTTCGTCGCGCCGGAGTCACCGATCGCCATTGTCGCGACCGGGACGCCGCCAGGCATCTGGACGATGGACAAAAGCGAGTCCATACCGCTCAGCGCACGCGACTTGACAGGTACCCCGATAACCGGCACGAGTGTTTTTGCCGCGACCATTCCGGGCAGGTGGGCAGCGCCCCCCGCTCCCGCGATGATTACTTCTATGCCGCGCTCCTGTGCCTGTTCGGCATAAGTGAACATCTCATCCGGCGTACGGTGAGCGGAGACGACCTTCTTCTCGTATCCGACTTCCAGTTCATCCAGAATGTCGCATGCCTTCTTCATCGTTTCCCAGTCGCTTTTGCTTCCCATGATGACGCCCACTTTCACGTCCATTGCAATCGCTCCTTCCGGCAGTTTGCCGCCAATAAATAAAAGCCCCGAATAGACTGCTTCCTATTAATAGGAGGAAAGCAGTCGATCCGGGACCTGAACATGTTCAGATAAGACGGTTGCGTCATGATGGTTTCCATGCTTCGCACACCTTCCGTTCCGAGTCCTGAAATCCGCTTTCCCGCATAGTCCCGGCATTCCGGTGCCGGGCTAGAGACTCCGAGGCCGATTCCTCGGGATATATGGGGAATGTTCTTTACGTGTTTCATTTTAACAGCGGTTTTTCATGAAGTCAACGCAATAACCGAACAATTAATTTTGTATTATCATCTATTGTTCGTATTTATTCACCTGTCTCCATGAAAGCGCTGTCGTTTTCACAAGATTTCCCTAGCAGTGGAAGATTTATCTCTTATATGAGAATTCTCCGGATTTCCGCTGCGGGCCCTCGCTTACCGCGGGCGTTGCCTCAGCCTCCTCGAGCTGCGCTCTGCGGGGTCTTCGACTAACGCTTTTCCCGCAGGTGTCTCGGACCCTCCGCTACAATCCACCCTAGTATTTTCTTGTTAGGGGCGAGTACGGACACGACCGCTAAAAATACAATAGATGTTGCAGTGAAACCTAGCAGGAGCGTATGACAGCACCGAATCTACATTCAACTAATTTTTCTACAGCAATAAAAAAATCCCGGCGCAAAAACACCGGGATTTTTTTATGAATCTTCCATTCGGACGCCCTTGAAACGGATGCACTGTCGGACGGGAACGGGTCTTCCGTTCCGCTCCTCGAAGACCGGTTCTTCCTTGCGGCCTGCAGCCATATAGCCTTCCCTTTGCATGCGCTCGAGGCACTGTTCGATTGTCTCGCCTTCTTCCACTTCAAACCAGACCGTCTTTTTGCTCATTTGAACAACTTCCCTTTCCGTACCTGCTTCACCCAGAAGCCTCCGTGGATGGTGCGGGCCTCATTCGTGATGATGAATGCCTTCGGGTCAAGTTCCTTGATCAGCATATACAGCTTCAGTTCGTAGCGCTTCGGCGTCAGGATCTGCATGGCGTGGCGCGCTCCGTCACGTCCGTTCGCTTCCCAGTCCGTGATGCCATACCCGTTCTCCCGGATCGCCCGGACCATCTTGCGCTCGATGTCTTCCGTGATGACATTGACCATGACATATCCGAGGGCCATCTTTTCCTCTATGATGGAACCGATGACCACGCCGAGACCGTAGCCAATCGCGTAGGCGATGAGATTCTGGATTTCATTCAGGTTGTCCAGCACCAATCCGAGACCGACAACGTAAATGACAACTTCCACCATGCTGAGCCCTGCCGCGGCATAGCGGTAGCCCTTCATGGTCAGTATGAGCCGGATTGTATAAAACGTTACATAAACGACGTTGATCGCAAAGATGATCAGCACCATCGTCATATTGAATCATCCTTTCTCGCTCAGTTCCACTCATCTTATCGGAACTGTCCGGCACGGACAAGAGTACGAAACAAAAAACGCTCCTCCGCCATCACGACGGAAGGAGCGGCTTATTATCATCTACCCTGTACAAACACGAAATACGCAACAAATATGAGGAACAGACCGTACATGATCGGATGGATCTCCTTGCGGCGGCCCGCGAGGATCATCGTGATCGGGTAGAAGATGAACCCGACGGCGATCCCCGTTGCGATCGAATAGCCGAGCGGCATCATGATCACCGTGAGAAATGCCGGAACGGCGATTTCAAACCGGTTCCACTCGATATGGCCGAGTGCCG
The DNA here is from genome assembly GCF_001619585.1 of Bhargavaea cecembensis. Taxonomy (GTDB): domain Bacteria; phylum Bacillota; class Bacilli; order Bacillales_A; family Planococcaceae; genus Bhargavaea; species Bhargavaea cecembensis_A. The sequence goes on along the minus strand of NZ_LQNT01000010.1, from coordinate 73,808 downwards.
ATACCATCAGCACGCCGACGATTATGAGTGCAGGTGCCGTAACGGCCGATGTGATGACCGACAGGAGCGGATAGAACAAGAGCGAGACCAGGAACAGGACACCGGTGACAACGGCTGCGAACCCAGTCCTGGCACCAGCCGCAACCCCCGCAGTCGACTCAACATAAGAAGTCGTTGTCGATGTACCGAAGATCGCACCGGTTACCGTTGCGAGAGAATCCGCAAGAAGCGCCTTGCCGGCACGCGGCAGCTTATCGCCCTTCATGAGTCCGGCCTTCTGTGCGACGGCAATCAGGGTGCCTGCCGTATCAAAGAAGTCGACGAACAGGAACGTCAGGACGACGACGAGGAACTGGATTGTCATGAGTGAAGCCGGATCGTTCATGAGCGGCTGGAACGCGGCACCGAATGTCGGGCTCACATCCGGGATGGATCCGACAACACCATCAGGGAGCGGAACAACCTTGAAAATCATGCCGACAACCGCAGTGATCAGCATCCCGAAGAAGATGGCGCCCTTCACATTCAGCACCATGAGCCCGACGGTCAGAATCAAACCGAAAATAGCCAGAAGTGTTGTCGGCTGCGACAGGTCGCCGATGCCGGTGAGTGTGGCATCATTGTTTGCGATGATGCCGGCATTCTGGAAACCAAGGAAGGCAATAAATAATCCGATCCCCGCCCCGACCGCAAACTTTAGCTGAGACGGGATGGCATTGATGATCATTTCCCGCAACCCCGTCAGTGACAGGATGATGAAGATGATTCCGGAGAACAGAACGCCTGTGAGCGCCGTCTGCCAAGGAATGCCGTACGTGAGGATGACCGTATAGGCGAAGAACGCATTCAGGCCCATCCCCGGCGCCAGGCCGATCGGATATTTGGCGATGAGTCCCATAAAGAGAGAACCGACGGCGGCCGCGAGTGCGGTGGCAACAAAGACCGCTCCCGCATCCATGCGCATATCCGCCGGAAGGTCCGGAACGGACTCGAGCGACAGCGTAAGCGGGTTGACGACAAGGATGTACGCCATCGACAGGAACGTCGTCAGGCCGCCGATGATCTCGCGGCGATAGTTCGTGCCGAGTTCATCGAAATTGAAAAAGTTTTTCATGAGTGCCTCCTATTTTGACCGCCTTACCGAAAACAGGAAAAGGGCATGCAACGATCTGTCGCATGCCCTACCGGAAAGGAGGCGCGCCAAATGCAGAAAATGCAAATAAGCACGCCCCCGATCGTAGTCGAGCCATTTACGGCGGCTCGGTAGAAACTTCCGGACCCTATCTCCGGTATTATACGACGGGTAAAATTAAGTTTGATGATAAGAAGAGTATAGCGGAATAATAATAGAAGCGCAAGAGAAAAACGAACATTACCCAATATTAACAGGGTAATGTTCGTTTTTAGATTATTCTTTCACCAGCTGCGAGCGGCAGAGGCTCGGGGTCACAAGCCGTTCTTCTCTGCGGGGCAGGCCTCTCGACGAAGACCGTCTTGTGCCTGTCGCCTCTACCAGCCGCTCTCCGCTTTTGTTATTCCCACTCAATCGTTGCAGGCGGCTTGCTCGTGACGTCGTAGAGGACGCGGTTGATGTGGTCCACTTCGTTTACGAGGCGCGTGCTGATCTTCTCGAGCACGTCCCATGGGATGCGCGCCCAGTCGGATGTCATGCCGTCAATCGATGTGACGGCGCGGATGCCGATCGCGTAGTCGTACGTGCGCTCGTCACCCATGACGCCGACGCTGCGGATGTCCGGAAGCACGGTGAAATACTGCCAGATGTCACGCTCGAGGCCGGCTTTCGCGATCTCCTCGCGAAGGATAAAGTCGGATTCACGAACGATTTCAAGCTTTTCTTCTGTGATTTCGCCCAAGACCCGGATGCCGAGGCCCGGTCCCGGGAACGGCTGGCGCCAGACGATTTCATCCGGAAGGCCGAGTTCTGAGCCGAGTGCCCGCACTTCATCCTTGAAGAGCGTGTTCAGCGGCTCGATGAGCTTGAACGTCATGTCTTCCGGCAGGCCGCCGACGTTATGGTGCGACTTGATTGTCTGTGCGGTCGCTGTGCCGGATTCAATAATGTCTGTGTAGAGCGTGCCCTGTGCCAGGAAGTCCATATCCTTCAGCTTGGCTGCTTCCTCGTCAAACACATAGATGAACTCGTTGCCGATGATCTTCCGTTTTTTCTCCGGATCCGATACGCCTGCCAGCTTCGAAAGGAAGCGTTCCTGCGCATCGATCTTGATCACTTTCATGTCGAACTTGCCGACGAACGTATCCATGACGCTGTCCGCCTCGCCTTTACGCAGCAGGCCATGGTCCACAAACATGCATGTCAGCTGATCGCCGATCGCACGGTGGATGAGGGCCGCGACAACGGAGGAATCCACCCCGCCGCTTAGTGCGCAGAGCACCTGCTTGTCACCGACTTCCTGGCGGATCTTCTCGATCTCCAGTTCGATGAAGTTGCCGATCGTCCAGCCGCCTTCCGCTTTGCAGATGCCGAACACAAAGTGGCGGAGCAGGTCGTTTCCGTTGACGGAGTGGCGGACTTCAGGGTGGTACTGGACCGCGTACATGCCGAGGGACGGGTTTTCCATCGCGGCAATCGCACAGCTCGGGCTGGTCGCGACCGTCGTGAAGCCTTCCGGAACCGCCGTGACATGGTCGCCATGGCTCATCCAAACCACCTGGTCGGACGGCTGGTCAGTGAACAGGCTCGCACCTTCTTTGACGTTCATTTCCGCTTTGCCGTACTCACGGCGGGATGATCTTTCAACCTTTCCGCCGAAGTGATGGGCCATGAGCTGCATGCCGTAGCAGATCCCGAGCACCGGGATGCCGAGGTCGAAGATGGCCGGGTCGACGGTAAAGGCCGTCTCGCCGTATACCGAGTTCGGGCCTCCGGAGAAGATGATGCCGGCCGCATTCATCCCTTTGATGTCTTCTGCGGTAACGGTGTGCGGGTGAAGCTCGGAGTAGACCCCAAACTCACGGATGCGGCGGGTGATGAGCTGGTTGTACTGGCTGCCGAAATCGAGGACGACGATCTTTTCCTGTTCCAGCAAGAGGGATTCTGCAGACACGTGTATTCCACCTTTTCCTGTCGGACCGGGTCAAAATAAAAACGCGCAGAAAAAGCTTCCGCGCGTTCTCATCTCCATCCAAAAAGCGGATGCCCCGTGCACGCACGTATAGCATCCGCCTTCATAGACAGGCCATTTACGGCGGCCTGGTAGAGACATCCGGACCATATTTCCGGACTTATATGAGGGCGACCCGGTCTATCCGATTTTTAGTCAGTTTACCCCTTGCCGCCCCGAAAATCAACTGATGGTCCTGTTGATTAAATTTTCCCAACTTTCCCGTACGGCCGGTTCCTCCCGGATGGTGTCACGGCCGCCGTAAACGACCGCTTCGTACGCCTCGGTCAGCCGCCTCATGTCGGCGCCGCCAAAGTGCGCATCCACTTCGCGGGCGTAGGCGGACAGCGTTTTGCCATCCTCCTTCGGAAGGCCGTAGCGCCGGAGCCTTCCGAGCAGCCGGGCATATGCCCGCTCAAAACTTTCGCGGTCAAGCGACCGCTTCCGGAACCGCGCCACCATCACCCTCGGCAGCCACTTGTCCCGCAGCATGAAGGCGGCAAGCGCTGCCGCCGCGAGAACGGCGAGCACGGTGTAGATTGCGCGGCTGTTTTTCGAGATCAGGTCTCCGAGGGATTTCCAGAAACTGTCGCCTTTTGCTGCAGCCGGCGTTTCTTCCTCTTTTGTCTCCTCCGGCTCGGCCGATTCTTCCATCTCCTGCGTTTCTTCTTCCGTCATTTCTTCCAGATCCAGGTCGTAGTCGATGCCGCCTGCACCGTCGAAGCCGATCGTCGGCTCGAATGGCATCCAGCCGACACCCGGCATGTACGCTTCCACCCAGGAGTGGGCGTTGTTATTGGTCACTTCGAACTGGCGGCCTGCATCACTGCGGCCGATCTCCTCACCTTCGTTGAACCCCTTGACCCAGCGGGCCGGCACGCCGGCCGAGCGGAGAAGGACGACCATCGATGTCGAGAAGTGGTCACAGTAGCCGCGTTTCGTCTCGAAGAGGAAATGATCGGTGAAATCCTCGCCGGCTCCGGGAGAAGCAACATTGGTCTGGTCGTAAACGAAACCGTTCTGCCGGAAATACTGCTCAACAGCACGGGCTTTCCCGTATAGCGTCTCTTCCCTGCCCGTGATTTCAAGCGCCAGGTCATGGACGCGCTGCGGCAAGCCGTCCGGCAGTTGGAGATACGGAGCGAACTCCCCCTGCGGCAACGTGTCGGGCGTCGTGCCTCGAAGAGCGGTCAGGCTGTACGCCGGCTCCTCATAGGTGACGCTGTACGCATCGAGTACAGCGGGTGCATTGTTCACGAACGGGATGACCTTTTCTGTTCCGGCCTCTTGGAGGAACTCGGTTCCCTCAGGTCCGGAGGGCGAAATTGCACCGTACGGCCGGACGATGAATTCAAAGTCGAGCTTCATTGAGAGTGTTGCCGTATCCTCGCCACGGGTTGTCCCGGCCAGAAGCGGCTCGTCGATCGGCCGCCCCTCGCCGACCGGGAGCAGTTCCTGCTCCTCGGAGGAATGGACCCAGCCGCGCGATGTGTAGGTGTCTTTCGTCTCGACCTTCCAGTACTGCCCCCGCTCGGCCGTTGCCTCGAAGACGACTGTATCATCGCCGATAAACGGTCCGCCGAGCGCCGAATCGTCTTCGCCGTAGCCGATCTTCCCGGCCTCACGCCCGATCCCGTCGCCCGCCCCTTCGGCAAACGACTTGATGAACGGCACCGGGTCCGGCCAGGCGGGCTCGGACTTCGGCAGGAACTGGCTCACCGCGCCCGCCGCCGTGATCAGCACAAGCAGCGGGATCGTCATGAGAAGGAAAGCCGGCAAGGCCGGGCTCTTTCTCTGTCCGTCCGCAAGCTTGGCGAGGAAAGTGAGCCCAAGCAGCAGGAACCCGATCACAAGGACCCGCAGAATTGCCGCATCCGCGCTGTACGGGCTGAAGGTGTCCAGCACGGTGATGAAAATCACCGTCATCCCGTAGAAAATGAGGACCGACATCTTCAGATTGATCCAATACTGGATCAGATAGGCCGCCATCCAGAGAAGCGCCAAAAACAGCACCGTCCGGAATGGGTCGGTGATGCGTCCGAGCTCTCCCGTGACGAGGAGCCCGGCATTCTTAAGCAGATCCCCGAGGAAAAAGGACACCATCGCAACAGGCGTCGCAGGTCCTTCCATATGGGCATGGGCGACAAACCAGACCGCATAGATCACCTTCACCGGTCCCGAAATCCACCAGGGCACCCCGAAAAGCGGAAAAGCAAAGCAGAGGCCGACAAAGATCACAAAGAGCGCCAGGTGGCCCGTCCCGGTCAGTTCGATGATCGGCAGAAGCCACTCCCTGACAAGGAGGACCACCAGAACATAGATCAGGCCAAGAAACATCCGGTCGACCGCTTTTTGGCTCATCTGCGCACACCTCCCCTTTCCGGATCCCCGAATTCCCGTTCCGTGACAAACCGGACGTCGAATCCGGCGGCAATGGCTATCCGTGCGGCTTCAAGAGCAGCGCGGCCAGGGTGCTCGCCTTTACCGAGGACGGAAAAGAGGATGCCGCCCGATGCCTGCCGGGCTTCCCGGAGAAATGCGTTGATCCATGCCTCCGTAAGCGGGCCCGTGATGACGGTCATCGTACGGGCCGCAGCAAGCGAACGGCTGCCCGCCGGCGGAAGTTGTCCCCCTTCGGCAGATGGATTGAACCGCGCCAGATGAAGCATCGCCGTCCTCAGGCTATCCGGCCCTTCCACACGGGGGATCGCCATACCCGACTCGCCGAGGCTCAGGAATCCCGCCGCAGACCGCGTTTCAACCGACTTTTTCAGGATGGACGCCGCAAATCCGACCTGCTCCTCGAACTGCGGGGACGGGGAGCCATCCAGGACGAGCAGCAAATCCTGTGCACGCCTGTCCTCAAGCCCTTTCGAATGAAGCTCTCCCGTCCTTGCGAATGCCGGCCAGTGAATCCGCGACAGCCGGTCCCCCGGCTGGTAGTCACGGATCCCCGTGGCGACTGACGATTCCCTCACGGCTGTAAAAGATGCCGCCGCGCTGCCCCGCTCTTCGGATGCATCGGACGGCACCTCCCGCATGTCGGTCACCTTCGGAAGGACGGTGATGGTCTGGCGGAGCGGGATGAACCGGCTCTTCCGCATCCAGCCGAAAAAGTCTGCCGCTTCGATCTCAATCCCTTCCAGCACATGCTCCCCTCGCTTTAGCGGTTCGGTTTCATACGACCATTCCTTCCGCCTCCGGAATCCCCAGATAAACAGGGTCGAGGGCATCCGGATCTGTGCCGCACTTCCCGCGACCTCTTTCATGGAGATGTAGAGAAGCGGAAACATAAACCGCCTCCCGAGGCGGACAGTTGACCTCAGGGGGCTTCCATGCTGGAGCTCCCTGCGGTCCACTTCCCTCTCCGCAGTAACAGCCCGCAGCGGATAAACATACAGAAAGATTCCGTACAGGCTGAACGGCAGCACCATATAAAAGACCGTCCAGCTGACTGCGCCACCCTGGAACTGGGCGTACGCAAATGCTCCGGCCAGGACGGCGGCAATTCCGATGAGGCGGAGCAGCGGTCCTGCCTTGCGGAGAAACAGCTTCATCGCGTACCGGCTCTCCGGACCGGGACCTTCGTTCTCGTGACGATGCGCTCCACCAATTCTTCTGAGTCGATCCCCTCATAGCGGACTTCCGGCTGGAGGATCATCCTGTGGCTGAACACATATGGCGCCAGATGCTGGACGTCATCCGGCAATACATAATCGCGCCCTTTCAGGAAAGCGAGCGCACGCGCCGCACGCATCAGCGCAATCGATCCCCGCGGGCTTACACCGAGCCGGATGTCCGGACTTTTCCGTGTGCTTTCGGCAAGATCGACGATATAGCCCTTTACGGTGTCATCCACTGTCACTTCAGCAGCACGAATGCGGATGTCCCTCAGTTCATCCAGCGAAATGACCGGCTCGATCCGGTCGATTGGCGGCTGCTTTTCCGCGCGGCGCAGCACTTCCACTTCATCCTGGCGTCCCGGGTAGCCCATCTTCACTTTCAGGAGGAACCGGTCAAGCTGCGCCTCCGGAAGGGGGTAGGTGCCTTCATGTTCAATCGGGTTCTGTGTCGCCATGACGAAAAACGGATCCGGCAGCGCCAGCGTCCGGCCATCCACCGTCACGGAAGCTTCTTCCATCCCTTCCAGGAGGGCAGACTGCGTTTTGGGAGAGGTGCGGTTGATTTCATCGGCGAGTACGATGTTCCCCATGATGGGGCCCGGTCGGAACTGGAACTCCATCTCTTTCGGATTGTAGATCGAGACGCCGATCACATCCGACGGAAGCAGGTCCGGGGTAAACTGGATCCGCTTGAAATCCGCCCCGACGGACCGCGCCAGCGCCCTCACCATCATCGTCTTCCCGACGCCCGGCACGTCTTCTAGCAGCACATGCCCGCCTGCAAGAAGAGCGACCACGCTCAGTTCTGCAACGTCCCGTTTTCCGATCATCACTTCTTCAATATTTTCAATGACTTTAAGCAGTTTACGGTGTTCCTCCACAATCGGGTTCCCCCTGTCTCTATCCGGTTTCCCGGCCGGTCTGCTGGAAATTTAATAGTATGATTTCAGTTTAGTGGATGGCCGGTCATGGGTCAATCTGAGGGGGTTCCAAAGGAGGAGATGTGATTGGCGGGGGACGTAGCAGGAGAATGGGTGTTGCGTCAGGGGCGAATGGCGAGACTGGACGGCCGAATGATGAAACTGGGGACCTGAATGACGAGACCGACCGGCAGAATGACGAGATTAAAAGACTGAATGACGATACCGGACTGCCGAATGGTGAGTTCGGAATAATCGGGGCAGAGATGTTCCCCATCATTAAATAAACCCGCCGGCATCCAGCCCGGCGGGTTGATCAGATTTTCAGTTTCTCCAGAAATCATCATATACCGTGATCGGCAGATGGCGCTTGTGGCGGGAATTCATGTAGTAGTTTTCCAGTTTTGCCTGTGCATCCGGCGAGATTTCCCTGCCTTCCAGGTAATTGTCGATGTCATCATAGGTCAGGCCGAGGGCGACTTCGTCCGGAATGGCCGGACGGTCCTCCTCGAGATCGGCAGTCGGGACCTTGTTGTAGAGATGCTCAGGGCAGCCGAGCTCCTTCAGCATCGCCCGGCCCTGCCGCTTGTTCAGGCGGAAAAGCGGCACGATGTCGGCCGCGCCGTCACCGAACTTTGTATAGAAGCCGGTGATCGCCTCCGCTCCGTGGTCGGTGCCGATGACGACCGATTTCTTCATCGCGGCAATGGCAAACTGGGCTTTCATCCGCTCGCGCGCCTTCTCGTTCCCCTTCACGTAATCGGACAGGGGCACACCCGCTTCGGCCAATGCCGCAGCACTTGCGTCGACCGCCGGCTTGATGTCAATCCGGTATGATTCGGACGGTGAGATGAACGCCATCGCGTCATCGACGTCCGTTTCATCAAACTGCTTGCCGTATGGGAGGCGGATCGCGTGGAACTTGTAACGGTCCGTGTTTTCCTCCTCGTTCAGCTCGTCCACGGCCATCTGGGCAAGCTTGCCGGCGAGCGTCGAGTCCTGCCCGCCCGAGATGCCGAGCACGAACCCTTCCAGAAACGGATGGGCCCGCGCATAGTCCTTCATGAAATCAATCGACACGCGGATCTCCTCACGCGGATCAATCTCAGGCTTCACTTTCAGTTCTCGGATAATCTCTTCCTGCAGTGTCATGATGCGTCTTCCTCCTTTATCTCAGGTAGGGGTCAGCTTTTCGCTCCGTTTGTCTGAAATTCCCGGATGCGGTCCTGGACCTCGTGGATGTTCCGCATCTTGTTGTCCCAGCACTTCTGGCTGAGGTCTACGGGGTATTCTTCCGGGTTGAGCGAGCGCTTGTACTCGTCCCAAAGCAGGCCGAGCTGGTCTTGGGCGAAGGCAGCAATCTCCGGAAGTTCCGGGAGATCAAAGATGATCTCTCCTTCACGGACAACCTGCTGGTGCAGGTTTATGGCTTTGAAGTTGGTGACGAATTTCGAAATGAAGGTATGAACCGGGTGGAACATCTTAATGCGCTCTTCTTCTTCAGGCTTTTCGTCCCACATGGTGATGTAATCGCCCTCGGCTTTGCCGTTTTCCAGGTCGATGATCCGGTATACTTTCTTGACGCCCGGCGTCGTCACCTTTTCGGCAGTCGAGGAGATCTTGATGCGGTCCTCCATCACACCTTCGCCGTTCTCGATGGCAACCAGTTTGTACACCGCACCGAGAGCAGGCTGGTCATAAGCGGTGATCAGCTTCGTGCCGATCCCCCACTGGTCAACCTTCGCCCCCTGCATCTGCAGGTTCATGATCGTGTACTCGTCAAGATCATTGGAAACAATAATCTTCGCATCCGGGAATCCGGCCTCATCCAGCATGCGGCGGGACTCCTTCGACAGGTAGGCGATGTCGCCGCTGTCGAGACGGATGCCGATAAAGTTGATTTTGTCACCGAGTTCCCTGGCCACCCGGATGGCTGTCGGAACGCCGATCTTCAGCGTGTCGTACGTATCGACAAGGAACACACAATCCTTGTGCCGGCGTGCATACGCATGGAACGCCTCGTATTCGCTCTCGTACGCCTGGACCATCGAGTGGGCATGCGTCCCGGCGACCGGAATGCCGAACAGCTTGCCCGCCCGGACATTGCTCGTCGCCTCGACCCCACCGATCACGGCGGCGCGGGCACCCCAGATGGCGGCATCCATCTCCTGGGCGCGGCGTGAGCCAAACTCCATGACGACATCGTCTTTCACGACCTGCTTGATGCGGCTCGCCTTTGTCGCGATGAGCGTCTGGTAGTTCACGATATTGAGAAGAGCCGTCTCAACAAGCTGGGCCTGGATGAGCGGTGCCTCGACCCGGATGATCGGCTCATTGCCGAAGACGAGCTCCCCTTCGACCATTGAATACACATCACCGGTGAACCGGAGATCGGCCAGATACGACAGGAAATCATCCTGGTACCCCGCTTCGTCACGAAGATAAGCCAGGTCGCTTTCCGTGAAGCGGAACCCCTTCAAGTATTCCAATACCCGTTCCAGCCCGGCAAACACCGCATACCCGTTGCCGAACGGCAGCTTGCGGAAATACAGATCGAACACCGCCCGCCGCTCGTGCACTCCGTCCGCCCAGTACGTCTCGGCCATATTGATCTGATACAAGTCGGTATGAAGCATCAGACTGTCGTCTGCGTAATTCCTCGACACAAGCATCCCTTCTTCCACGTTCAGAATTTACACTAACTATACATTAACATGAATATACCCTGCCACAACCCGACACAACCATGGGCGGATTGCGGCGGTTGACCAATGGTTTTGGGTCATTGTGTCGAACGTTGCGTTCTTGTGATGAGATGTTGCCTTATGGAGCCGGGACGTTGCTTTATGGCGAGGTACTTTGCGTTAAAACAAAAAAGGAGCCCCCCTTTTCGGGATGGCTCCTCCGTTCTTCCGGAGATTGAATCACAGGCCTCAGTTCGCTTCTTCACAGTCCGGCAGAATGTGAACGATCAGGTACGTGGCAATCGCCTTATTGTCCACCTCATTAAGATTAATGAGGATCGCAATGGAGATGACGTCGCAGAGATCTTCCGGGTCCGGGCAGACTTGTGCACCGTTAGCGCCCGGGCAAAGCTCCTGGTTGACACAGGTCGTACCGGTCACCGTGAACGGGAGCCTCTCATCACCCACGCAAGGCTCAAAGAAGAAGCGGAAAGTCGTGTCGAGGCATACCTTCAGGTACCAGTTGATGAAACCGGCCACCGTAGGGGAACCATCCGTGTAAGAAGAACCGCAGCCGCCGCAAGGATCGTACATCGGTTTTCCATATGCCCCAGTGTCCGTACCGACCACCGGCTCATCGCAGCAGATCAGGAATGCCTGGTTCCGGATCACCTTGACCGGAGGAAGTCCTTCGGTGTCTACGGAAAGCGCCGGCAGTTCGAGCGTCGCGAGGTCAAATACCAGACGGTTGAAGTTGAACCCGCTCGTCTGAAGCATCTGGCTCCGGAGCTTCTGGAGCTTTTTCATCCCCCTGACATCCCCTTTTTTCTTTGCTTCGGCGATTTCAGCATCGATGCCGCGGAGAACCTCTGGCATCTCTTTCTTCATGATGTTTTTCTTTTCTTTATAGTCCATGTTTCTCACCTCCTCCACTCTTTTCTACAAGGTCTTTCACCTTGCTCTATCAATGTATTCAGGGAGTGAGCCCCAGCTCGGGCGAATCTACCGGCGCCCTGCAGTGTTTTCGCCCGTTTTGCGCATGCGAAAAGGCCGCACGGTGTCAATCGCCGTGCGGCCCATGGGAGTTTACCCCCTATTTCGGGATCCGGAATGGGTTTATTCCCCGTCCTTGTCCCGCTTTGTACTATTTTTCACCTGCTCGACCTGGCCCTCCGGACTCTGGTCAGGCTCTAGGTCGGGCATCTCGTGATTCGGCATGCCGGTAAAGTCATTTTTTCCGTCCGGACCGAGTGCCTGCTTCTCTGACTCGCCGGCCCGATTTTTCTTGTCCTCTCCGCTCATGGGAATCTCTCCTTCCGTTTGTCCTCTCTATTGGAGTCTACCCGCAAGTGCGCTTAGGCAATCAGACCGGCAATGCTCCATTAAAAGAGCCCATCCGGCAATGCCGGATGGGCGGTTCGGTCAGTTAGCAGCTGCAGCTGCTTTTTCCTTCTCGTAGAACTTGATGAAGTTGTCGACGACGAGGTCGAGGAATGCGAGGGTCGCTTCGTCTGTCAGGTTGCCCGCTTCGTCCAATTTCTCGTGGACGGAACCGATGTACACTTCGTTCTGAGGGAGCAGAGCCGGAGCGAGGTTCGGGTTTGACAGGATCTCACGCAGGTGCTGCTGGGCACGGACAGAGCCGAGCGCGCCCATCGACGCACCGACGATGAATGTCGGCTTATTGTTCAGCACGAGTTCGCCGCGGCTCATCCAGTCGATGGCGTTTTTCAGCTGGCCAGGGATGGAGAAGTTGTATTCCGGTACGGCAAAGAGGACCGCGTCGGAATCAGCCACGTCTTTCTTGAAGTCGAGGACGTCTTCAGACGGACTGTTTTCAATGTGTATGGCGAAAGGCTCAAGAGCATTGATGAAAACCGGCGTGATTTCCAGGCGGTCCGCATAGCGGCTGCGCATGGATTCTACGACTTTCAGGTTAAAAGATGTGGAGCTGGTGCTCCCGATAATCGCTTTTACTTTGATCGGCATGGACGATACACTCCTTCAGAAATTCTGTATTGCCGGATTCGACTCCGGCTCATCCACAGATATGATACACGAAGCGGAATGGTCTATCCTTGAAGTTGCTCACCGGAGTCTGAACCATTTTTTTCAGTTCTCATAAGGGCTTGCGGCCTGCAGGGTTCAGTGGTAAAGTGAAAGCAATCATTTTTCAAACAATTGAATCGAATTATTCTTATCCAGAGAGACGGAGGGACTGGCCCTTTGATGTCTCAGCAACCTGCCCTGTGGCACAGGTGCTACTTCCAGCGGATTCCGAGAGGATCCGGAAGATAAGAAGATACCCTGACTTGATCAGGACCCTCTTCTTATTTTCGAGAGGGTCCTTTTTCGTATGCTCTTCCAAACTTGAATGAAAGGATGTCTGACATGTCGAATAGTCATGTGGCCACCATGCTTTCCCTGCCAGGGAACCGAACACCTGCAGCCGGCCCGTCTGCCCGCTCCCTCCTTGAGAAAGCCGTCACTTCTCTTGAAGAGGCGGACGCCGCGTTTGCCTGCAATACGGGCAGGGCGGCGATTGCCACCGTGATGTCCCTTTTCCGTCCTGGTGAAGGTCTCATCGCTCCGGAAGATCTGCAGGCCGATACACGCCGGTTGTTTGAGTATTACCGTAAGCAGCATGGGATCCCGGTCGACTACCTGCCATTCGGCAAACCCGGGGAAGTCGAGTGTGCGGTGACAGACACAACAAAAGCCATTTATCTTGAATCGCTGCCGCGTCCGTTTTCGGAGGAGGCCGATATTGAAGGCTATGCCCGGATCGCCAAAAAGTACAGCCTTCTCCTCATCGTTGATCATACGCGCTATACACCAATCACCCGGAAGCCGATTGCGCTGGGTGCCGACATCGTCATCCATAGCGAAACCCATTACCTTGCCGGGAATCATGACGTGCAGGCCGGGTTGGTCGCCGCAAAAGGTGAGGCACTCTGCAAGAACCTTGCCGCACACCATCATGCTGCAGGAGCGGCTCTTTCCGCTTCCGAATCAAAGCAGATATTCCGCGGACTCCAGACACTCCCCCTCCGCATGAAACATCACGAGGAAAATGCAGGGAAGCGCCGCCTATCCGGAATCTGAACCGGTGCATTCATGCGGACATCCCGCCTGAAGATCACACGCGCGCATAACCGGCAGCACCCTATGCCTGACCATACAAAGAGAAATGAGGAATCATCATGACATCCAATCTGACAGAAACCCAAAACATCCGCACCCCGTTCAAGGCCGACCACGTGGGCAGCTTTCTCCGCCCACAGCGCCTGAAAGACGCCCGGGAACAGTTCAGCAACGGCTCGATCACCCGGGAGGAACTGACCCGTGTGGAGGATGAAGAAATCGGCAAGCTCGTTCAGGCGCAGCTTGAGAACGGCCTGTCTGCCGTCACTGACGGCGAATTCCGCCGCAGCTGGTGGCATCTCGACTTTCTTGCAGGGCTTGACGGTATTGAATTCCGTGAAGTCGAGAACGGTACCCGCAAGTTCACGGGCATCGAAGTGCGCCCTGTCGGCATCAAAGTAACAGGGAAAATCGGCTACAGCGGCAACCACCCGTTCATTCACCATTTCAGGAAGCTGAAGGAAATCGCGGGTGATGGGACACCGGTGAAGTTCACGATCCCGAGCCCGAATCTCGTCTTTGGCCGTGCAGCGCTTGAGACGGATGTCTATCAAAAGAAAGAAGAGTTCTATCAGGACGTGATTCCGGCATACCACGCGCTGATCCGCGACCTGTATGATGCAGGCTGCAGGTATCTGCAGATTGACGACACCGCCTGGACGTCATTCTTCACGGAAGAAGAGCGGAACCGAATCCGTGAGGACGGCTCCGACCCGGACCGCCTGATCCTTCAGTTTGCCGAAGCCATCAACGGCGCGATCGCGGACCGGCCGGACGACCTGCTCGTCACGATGCACATCTGCCGAGGCAATTTCCGGTCGACTCACTTTACGAGCGGCAGCTACGAGGCAGCCGGGAAGGTCATCTTTGGTGGCCTGGATGTCGACGGCCTGTTCCTCGAGTTTGATGATGATCGCTCGGGCGGATTTGAACCGCTCCGCCACGTAACCCGGCCGGACCTCACCGTCGTTCTGGGACTCGTCACATCCAAACACCCTGAACTGGAGGATGAAGAATTGATCAAGGCGAGGATCCGGGAAGCTTCCGAGTTTCTGCCGCTTGAGCAGCTAGCGCTCAGCCCGCAGTGCGGGTTCGCGTCAACGGAAGAAGGCAATAAGCTGACCGAAGACGAGCAATGGGCGAAGATCCGCCATGTTGTAAAAATCGCGGAGGACGTCTGGGGAAAATGAAATTGAATGGATGATTCCACCTCCATCTGCCGACTGATCCCGGCGGGCGGAGGTTTTGTTTCACCCATCCCCGACTAGTCCTGTACACTTTAAGTAATATCTGTATCTAGGAGGGCGAACGATGGAGTTATTCATCAGGACAGAACAGCAGAAAGAATGGGTCCGCAAGCTGACAGAGCTCGGCAGGGAGTTTGCCAGGGACGCACAGGAACGCGATGAAGCCGGAACGTACCCGTCAGAGCAAATCCGAAAGCTCGCCGGGTCCGGCTACACGGCACTGGCCGTGCCTAAAGAATTTGGCGGCGCCGGAGCGGGCGTGCACGATATGGTTCTTTATCAGGAAACAATCGCCCGGTTTGACGAGAATATTGCCCTCTCGGTCGGCTGGAACCTGGGCGTGCCGGGCGGGATATTCGAACAGCAGAGCTGGAGCGGGGAGATGCTGGAGTTCTTCGCAAAAGAACTGAAGGGAGGCGCCCTCGTCAACCGTGCGGTGAGCGAAGCTGCGACCGGCAGCCCTTCCCGGGGCGGAAAACCGGGCACAGTGGCCGTTCGCGACGGGGATTCGTATGTGATCAGCGGCCGGAAGACGTTCACGACCGGCTCCCCTTCCCTCACCTACTTTCTCACCTCTGCCTGGGTGGAAGACAAGGAACGGGTCGGCTTCTTCCTTCTCCACCGGGATCTGAAGGGTCTTTCCATCGACGAGACGTGGGACGTCGTCTCCATGCGCGGCACCGGCAGCCACGATCTTGTCCTCGAACAAGTCCGGGTAGACGAAGGAGCACTTGTGGAACTGCCTTTCCGGAAACCGGGCGGACCGGCATTTGACGGCTGGCTTTTGCATATGCCGGCCGCCTACCTCGGCATTGCCCAGGCGGCACGGGACTTTGCCGTGGACTTTGCCGGGAGGCACGCACCCAACAGCATCAAAGGCCCGATCAGTCAGCTGCCGAACGTCCGCCAGATGATCGGCGAGATGGACCTGGAACTGTCGCAGGCGCGCCATGTGCTCTACAGCGTGGCAGATGCGCACGACGACCCGGCGCGCCGGCCTCATCTTGGCCATGAGGTGCCCGTCGCCAAAACGACTGTCACCAACGCCGCCATCTCAATTGTGGACAAAGCGATGCGGGTCGCGGGCGCAAAAAGCCTGCAGCGGACCAATCCGCTCCAGCGCTATTACCGGAACGTCCGGGCCGGCCTCCATAACCCGCCGGCAGATGATATGGCCACCCGGGCACTTGCTGACCAGGCACTGGGCCATCACCAGGATGAGCCTTCGTCGAAAAACTGAGAGATGATTAAGCCTTTTTAATAGAAGGCATCCCTCCTCACATAAAAAAGCCTCTAAGGGATACAAATTTCTTCAATAATCCTTTCTGGTGGCACATACCCTTAAATGATGAGGAGGGATATTCCTATGGATCAGCATGATCATGAGAATGAAATGAACAGTAAAGACGAGCAATTGGAATCATTCCGCGTAGACGACAAGGGCAAAGCCATGACGACCAACCAGGGATTAAAAGTCTCGGAAGATGAATTCTCCCTGAAAGCGGGAGTCCGTGGACCGACCATCATGGAGGATTTTCATTTCCGCGAAAAACTGACGCATTTTGACCACGAACGGATTCCGGAACGGGTGGTACACGCACGCGGTTTTGCCGTGCATGGTGAGTTTCAGCTCTACAAAAACATGAAAAAGTATACGAGCGCGAAATTCCTGCAGGACACTTCGAAAAAGACCCCTGTATTTGTCCGCTTTTCTACTGTTAACGGATCACGGGGCTCTGCGGACACGGTCCGGGATGCCCGGGGGTTTGCGACTAAGTTTTATACCGAAGAAGGAAACTATGACCTGGTCGGAAATAACATTCCTGTTTTCTTCATTCAGGATGCCATTAAGTTCCCGGACGTTGTCCATGCTTTCAAACCCGAGCCGGACAATGAGATCCCTCAGGCTTCCACTGCCCACGACACGTTCTGGGACTTTGTCGCGAACAACCAGGAATCCGCCCATATGATCATGTGGATCATGTCAGACCGGGCCATTCCGCGGAGCTTCCGCATGATGCAAGGGTTCGGCGTCCATACCTTCCGCCTTGTCAATGATGAGGGGAAAGCCCATTTTGTGAAGTTCCATTGGAAACCTGCATTGGGGACACACTCCCTCGTGTGGGATGAAGCCCACAAACTGGCGGGCATCGATCCGGATTATCACCGAAATGATATTTGGAATGCCATTGAAAAAGGATTTTACCCGGAATACGAACTTGGCGTACAGATTCTACCCGAAGAGGACGAATTCAGTCTCGGATTCGACATCCTTGATGCCACCAAGCTTTGGCCGGAAGAAGACATACCGGTCATCCCTGTCGGAAAGATGACCCTGAACCGGAATACGGACAATTTCTTTGCCGAAACGGAACAGGCCGCGTTCCACCTGGGCAATGTCGTACCGGGCATTGACTTCACCAATGACCCGCTGTTACAGGGGCGACTGTTTTCCTATCTGGATACTCAACTGATCCGCCTTGGCGGACCCAACTTCCATGAGATTCCGATCAACCGTCCGATTGTACAGTTCCATAACAACCAGCGCGATGGCTACCACCGCCAGACCATCAATCTCGGGAAAGTGAGTTATCACAGGAACTCCCTTGCCGGCAACACTCCTGCGCCGGTTCCCCCGGAAGAAGGCGGTTATGAAACCTATCAGGAAAAAGTGGAAGGCCGCAAAATCCGGGCACGCAGCGAGAGCTTCGAAGATTTCTTTTCTCAGGCGACGCTTTTCTGGAATAGCATGACCAACCATGAAAAGGCGCATATCATCGAGGCGTTCAGCTTCGAGCTCGGGAAAGTGAAAAGCCAGTCGGTCAAACAGCAGGTAGTGGATATGTTCGCCAATGTAAGCGTGGAACTGGCGACCGCCTTTGCAGTGAATGTCGGGGCAAAACCTCCTGAGGGGGGCGGCTCGAGCGTTACCAAATCCTCCCCTGCCCTCAGCCAGGAAAACACGGCAAAAACAGCAATAACCCGTAGAGTCGCTGTCATACTGACGGATGGATTCAACGGCCCGGAGGTTCGCTATGTGCTGGAGAGACTGACGGACGAGGGGATCATGCCGGAAATTATCAGTGAGAGAATCGGGACCGTACAAGGCACGAACGGGGTAAAGGTAAAAGCGCAGCACACCTTCCTGACTGCAAAATCGGTGTTATTCGATGCCGTCTACATGATCAGGGGAAGCCGCAAAAACAGGAAATTCAACAAAGATGCCGCCTACTTTATTGACGAGGCGTTTTCGCACTATAAGCCGATCGGCGCGACCGGTGAAGGGATCGAGTGGCTGAGAGTCAATGATCTTGAAGGAAAACCCGGAGTCATCACCGGAACGGACATCAAAGAATTCACCGAAGAATTTGTGGAGGCCATTGCCGCCCACCGATTCTGGGAGCGAGTTCTGGTTTGAAATAGGAAGGGTTAAGAACAACGCCCCGTCCGCCTGATTCAGCGGACGGGGTATTATTGTGCATCTTCCAGGAACCCATCAACCTGTTTCCGGTGATGGCGATCATGATAGATAAAATCTCCAATGATGTAGATCAGCGTATAAGGCTGGCCGGTATGCGGGCAATGGGTTTCACCGTTTGACGACACCGGTCTTACAAGCACTTTCTCCGGCAGTTCCAACAGGCGGGATATCAGCTGATTCCGAGTATCCTGTGCTTCCTCAATAAGTGCTCCTGGCGATACGGTTCGTGCATAAGCCGCTGCCCTGTCGTTAAATGGGCCGAACTGCGGGAACTCCATTCCCTTTCCGTCCAGCACGGCAGGAATCACCCGATTGGTCAGGTGCTCATCCCATTTCAGAATATGGGCGATGATTTCACTTGCCGACCACTTCCCTTCCTTGACGCGCTCCTCTAAGATAGACGGCTCAACAGTACTGATCTCCCCGAGCCATTCGGAGTACGCCCCGAGCTCCCGGATGACTTTCTCTGACTCTCTACCAGGTCCCATCTCCCATTTCCCCTTCCCAGATAGACTCTGTTCTCACAGGTTCTTCGCCAATACCCTCCGCTTCCCCTTCAATCGCCCCGGTGCCGGCAAAAAGCCGGAATAAACTGTGGTTGATAAGGAGGTGAGATATCATGACTCAGTACAAAGAAAGCATCCACCTGTTCCTGGCAGCTATCCTGGCTGGCTATGCCATTCTCGGGCTGTTCCTGCTCGTTCCGGCAATCCTGCCATTAGGCCCACTCTTTACACTGCTGGTGATCATTGTGGCAATCCTGATCGTCCTGTTCGCACTGGCGATCATCCTGAAGGCGCTGGCCAAACTGTTTAAGTTCGGTAAATACTGACCGATGAAGGCGGCTGTCCCCCCGGGGCAGCCGTTTTTCATTTATTCCTCCACCCCGGCGTCATGTATAATGGAGCCAAGCAACTTTCGAGGGTGTGGATGTATGAGCAATCCAAACGATCGGCATGACGATTATCCGGACCGGGAGGATGAACGCAAACTTCCTCGTGAAGAGCGGGATCCGATTCAGGATACGGATGACTACATAGAAGAAGACGTATGGGAACCCGACGACTGGGTCGTCTGGGATGCCATCGCGGAAGGCGATGTCCTCGATGAAGAGGAGCTCGACGAAGACGAATTTCACGAATACAATGAGCCTGCTGATCGGAAACCAGTCTCTGAAGAACCGGAAGATCCCGAAGACGAGGAGATCAGGCTGCTCGTCCTCGAGGCCCAGCGCGAGGCACTGCTGAAGGAGCGGACCGAGGAAGCTCCGCCACGCCGGCCATCATTCGGCACGAAGGCGATGATCTGGATCATCTCGCTCATGATGGTCGTCAGCACATTCGCATTCGTCCTTGAGCTGTTCCCGCTGTCGGCAGTGGACTTCCTGCGCACGTCCTCCCAGCTTTCACAGCAGGAGACCGTGCAGGCTCAGAAGGAATCCGTCGTTTCCATCGTCACGCCTGACGGTTCAGGAACAGGCTTTGTCATCTCCGAAGACGGCACGATCCTGACCAACCATCATGTGATCGAAGGCTACGACCGGGTATCGGTCGTCCTCTCGGATGACCGGCGCTTCATGGCGGACGTGACGGAATCCTATCCGGAATCCGATATGGCTGTACTTGAAGCCGATGATGAATCAGGGCTTCCTTCCCTTGAGCTGGCGGACGCCTATCACCTGCAGGAAGGGGACCCGGTCACCTTTATCGGCAACCCGCTCAGCTTCCGCGGAGTAGCAAACAAAGGCAATGTGATCGGCCCGATCCGGGTAAACGGCCTTGAGGAGCCGGTCATCATGATGGAAGCGCCTGTTTACCGCGGGAACAGCGGCAGCCCTGTTCTCGATTCAGATGGACGGGTCGTCGGCATCGTCTTTGCGACGCTCAACCATGAAGAAGAAGGAACCGTCGGCCTGTTTGTTCCCGTGGACGAGCTGTACAGGCAGCGCCTGGAAAACCAATAAAAAGACCGCAGCGCCTTTTAGTCAGGCTGCTGCGGTCTTTTATATTCAGATCAGACAGTCTTGCTTTCTGCGGGAACCCCTTCCATTTCCGGATCACCGAGAACTCCTTCCGTCTGAGAGACGACAACCGCACATGCCGCGTCCCCGGTGATGTTGACGGCTGTACGCACCATATCGAGCAGGCGGTCGACCCCGAGGACGAGCGCAATCCCCTCAACCGGAAGGCCGACGGAAGTGAGGACCATCGCGAGCATGATGAGGCCGGCACCCGGGACGGCAGCGGTTCCGATACTTGCAAGGACCGCGGTCAGGACGACGATCAGCAGCTGCCCCAACGACAGCTCAATGCCGAACGCCTGGGCGATAAAGACGACTGCAGCCCCCTGCATGATGGCTGTGCCGTCCATGTTGATCGTGGCACCGAGCGACTGGGTAAAGGAGCTGATCGACTCCGGCACCTTCAGCCGTTCCTGTGCCATCTTCAGAGAAACCGGCAATGTGGCGGCAGAACTTGCCGTACTGAACGCGACGACCTGTGCCGGGAAGAAATTCTTAAAGAACCAGATCGGACTCCTCTTGCCGATCAGGGCCACTGTGCCGCCGTATACGACGACCGAATGGATCAGGAGTGCCCCCAGGACAACACCCATGTACATGCCCATCGCCCGGATGGCATCGAAGCCCTGGCTTCCGACAGCCGAAGCAATCAGGCCGAATGCCCCGTAAGGCGCAAACTTCATGACAAAAGTGATGAGGTACATGATCAGGTCATTGGCCTGTTCGATCACTTCCTTGACCCGCTCCACCTTTTTGCCGAGCATGGCGAGACCGAATCCGATCAGTGCTGCAAAGAAGATGATCTGGAGCATGTTCCCCTCAGCCATTGCAGTGACTGGGTTGGTCGGGATAATACCCAGAAGCGTATCCATGACAGGCGGTGCTTCCTGTGCTTCATAATTGATGCTTGCCGTATCAAAATTACCTGCAGTGCCGGGCTTCAGGATAAGGGCCAGTATAAGTGCGATCACGATGGCCACTGCTGTTGTAAGGAGAAAATACACGATTGTCTTGCTGCCGATCCGGCCCAATTTTTTCGGGTCTCCGATGCCGACTGTTCCGAGGACGATGGAAACGAAAACGACCGGGACGACGAGCATCTTCATGAGGTTTAGGAAAATCGTTCCGAGAGGGCCGAAGAAGTACGTGTCCACCGGATCAAATACACTTGGAGCAAACAGGTTCAGCGCAAGACCGACGATGACACCGGCAATAAGGGCAATGATGATATTCCGGGCCAGTTTCATAATTGATCCCTCCTTGTTCTACTTTATTCGATAATGACAACAATAATGAAAACGCTTTCTAAGATATTATCTTTAAATTCTGATATTGTCAATGCTTGTTAAGCACCAAATAAAAACAGGCCCGTTCAAGACGGGCCTGCGGCAAGTACTTTCGGCTTCTTCCAGAAATAAGACAATATGACGCCCGCAGCCAGCGTGGCGGTGGCGAAGTAGAACGGATAATCCAGCTCGATATCGAACAGGATCCCGCCGATGACCGGTCCGAACACGTTGCCGAGGCTGGTGAACATCGAGTTCATGCCGCCGGCGAAACCCTGCTCATTCCCGGCCACTTTCGACAGATAGGTAGTCACCGCCGGCCGTACGAGGTCGAAGCCGATAAACACCGTCATCGTCACGAGCAGGATCATAAAGTATGAGCTTACCAATGTGACGCAGTACACAAGCACGGCGGAGACGATCAGGCACCAGCGGATCAGACGGATCTCACCGAGCCATTTGTTCAGCCGGTCGAACAGAAACACCTGTGCGACCGCTCCTACAATCCCCCCGCCCGTGACCATGATGGCAATGTCCTTCGGCGTAAAGCCGTACTTATGGTCGGTATAAAGCGCAAACAGCGACTCGAACGCCGCCAGCCCGAATGACAAAATGAAAATGATGACGAAAGCGATGAAAAACATGGGAGCAAAGATTTTGCGGATGCCGGATGTGCCCGGCACCATTTCTTCCGCTTCCGCCTTCTGCCGCTGCGGCTCGCGGAGCGCGATCATTGAAAACAGAGCGGCGATGAATGCCAGGCCGAATGCAGCAAAGAATGGGACACGCGTGCCGATTTCAGCCAAGAACCCGCCGAATCCGGGGCCGATGATGAATCCGGTCGAGATGGCTGCAGACATATAACCGAGCGCCTTGGGCCGTTCTTCGATCGTCGTGATATCAGCGATAAATGCCGTGACGGCCGGCATGATGAAGGCTGCACTGATCCCGCCGAGAAGGCGCGAGACAAACAGCATTGTGATCGACTGCGCCAGTCCGAACAGAAGCTCCGACAAGCTGAACAGAATCAGTCCGATCACGATCATCCGCTTGCGGCCGTACTTGTCCGTCCATTTCCCGGCAACCGGAGAGACGATCAGCTGCGTCAGTGC
Organism: Bhargavaea cecembensis; assembly: GCF_001619585.1. Taxonomy (GTDB): domain Bacteria; phylum Bacillota; class Bacilli; order Bacillales_A; family Planococcaceae; genus Bhargavaea; species Bhargavaea cecembensis_A. The sequence continues at coordinate 51,148 of NZ_LQNT01000010.1, read as the reverse complement.
AAATGCCGCGACCAGGTTGGCAGCGGCCGACCCGCTCAGACCCAGCTCGTTGATCAGGGCGGGCAGCACCGGGATGACCAACCCAATGCCCATAAAGGCGATGAACAGGTTGATAAGAACCGTTGTGAGCATGATGTTTTTCTTCATGAAGTTTTCCCCTTTGATTCCGGTTCTTCCTATCATATCCGGACATCACGGGACTCTGCCACTTTGGCGGCGTAATCCAGAAAAAGTCTGACATCTGAAAGGCGTGGCTTTGGTCGTACACCCTCAGGACAGGCTCCAATAACTCCAGGGCTCTGCGCTTGGCGGCAGGCTTGTTACACATACCGGCTCCTTTTTCACCGGGTGGGTGAAGGAGAGTGACCTTGACCAAAGTGCAATCTGCTGGCCCGGACGGTTGACGGAAGCGCCGTATTTCTGGTCGCCGTAGAGCGGACAGCCGATTGCCGACAGCTGAACGCGGATCTGATGGGGACGCCCGGTCTCAAGTCGGACTGAAACAAGCGTCAGGTCCCCTTTCCGCCCGAGTACTTCATAGTTCAGCACTGCCTTTTTTGCTTCTTTTACACCCGGCTTCACGACGCTGACTTTGTTCTCTTTTTTATCCTTAAGAAGATGATGTTCCAGGCGTCCATTTTCTTTTGGCGGATTGCCTCGAACGACCGCGATGTACTCCCTGTCCATGTCACGGCGGCGGAGTATGTCAGACAGACGGGAAGCCGCCTTGGACGTTTTCGCGAACACGATCGCTCCTCCTACCGGGCGGTCCAGTCTGTGGACGAGGCCGAGGTAGACATTGCCCGGCTTGTTGTCGCGATCTTTAATCATTTCTTTTAGCGCATTCAGCAGGTCCATATCCCCTGTCCTGTCTTCCTGGACAGGCATATTCACCGGCTTTTCGACGACCAGAAGATGATTGTCTTCATAAATTATGGCTATACTCACATGAAAATCTCCTATACAAAATCAAATTAAAAAAGTGTAAATTACAAACACTGTATTGCCTTACTAGATGACTCAATCAGTCATAGACCTAAGTGTTTCCACGTACTTTTTATTTATCAGATACTCTAATAGAGTCTTCTTTCTATGGAATACATAGTCAATTAAATCTGCACATTTCGCCAACAAGATATATACAAGTTCATGTAGCACTTTTAATACATTTGATAAAAGGCTTCTGGTTTTGTTGACTTCATATTTCATATTTAGCGTTTCATCAAAAAAAGAAACAATCGGCATATCTGCTTTAGCGTTACCATGCACATAGTTACATGCCCTTTTATAAGCACCTTTCGTTGCACTTATATCTAATTTTTGGCTTTCATTCGCATTTAAAAACTTATTCGCTTTCTCCCAAAGCTCGTTACTTCTTGTTTCTCCACTAGCTGGTTCGTCAGAAATAAACCTTAGAGCATGTTCTATTATTGATCGAAGATTCAGATGAACGTACCTATAATTATTATCTTTAAAGCTTTTTATTAAAAACACTAAATCAGAGACCATTGATTTCAAATAATGATTGCCGTTTTCTTCATCCGCTATACTTCTAAGGAAGAAGGTGTATTTTACCACTTTTTTTATATCATTCTGTATGTCAATTGAATATTCTTTAAAGTTTTCTTCGTTAAAGTCGTTTATCTCTTTCTTAATTCTTGTTATTTCATAAGTATTAATCATTTGAAATTCCTTTTATCCATTTACTTAAATTTGTCGTCCCTCTATTTTCAACATCTAATTTGTTATACTTCTCGAAAAATATAATAAGTTTTTTTCTTACTATTTCTAATTCTTTATCTGTTTTGAGGTATAACGATCTTGTTACTCTCGCCACAATTAAAGTTCTAGAACTAAATATATAATCTTTAAATTCTATATCAAAAATTTCTTTTATAAATATTCTAAGATCATCATTTCTTGGAAAAAGTTCTTTCGATAATAATAAATCAGAGACAACCCCTAGAATTTTGTGTTTTTTAGCTCCTTTGAATTTCAACTCACTTCTATAATAATTAAAATTCATTTTTCAAAATCCAATCTCTTTTGTATTTGATCTATAAATTCTTCAGATAAATTACTTATGTCATGTAAGGATTTTTGGTAGTTTGTGGGCAATGATCCCCTCTTACCAACTTGTAGATCTCTAACAACAGTTGTTGTTGCATCAAATATGTAAGTATAATCATCCAACTGACCTTCAAACTCTTCTTTAATTGCAGTTTGTTTTTGCGTTAATTCATTATCTAACATCGTATAAACCAATCCTAAACATTGTATATCATGATCTTCTTCATGAATAAGATTATCGATAGCTGTTGTTAAAGATGAAATACCTATAATTGAATATCTATCAATTCTATTAGGAATTAAATAAAAGTCTGATGATAATAAAGCTGCATCGGTATAAACAGTAAGTGTCGGAGGACAATCGATTAGAATGTAATCGTAGATTTCCCTTAATTTATTTTCTCTAACAAATCGTCTTAGTTTTTTCACCTGTCTATAATCACTTGTTTTGTTTACAAGAACCAAATTTAAATCTCCACATAGAAGATCAAGATTTTCATTTAAAGTTGTAATCACTTCATCTTTGCTTGGAATTTCACTATCCCTTTTGAATTCTGTCTGTGGTTTGAATAATTTATTTATTGTTCTTTCTTCTGGTAGAATATCATCAAAATAATCCTCTTTGCTATAAATATCCAATAATGTCTGAGTTGCATTGAATTGAGGATCTATGTCAATCACTAGTATTTTTTTGTTAAGATGTTTAGCAAGATAATCTGCAATCCCGATTGTAAGCGTTGTCTTTCCAACGCCGCCTTTCATATTTATAAAAGAAACTATTTTACTAGTTGCCATAGTTAGCACACCTTTCGCCGAATAATATTAAATACATATTAACATATAGTATAAATTGTCTGCCAAAGGAGTTACCGCTACCTGAAATAGAGTTGGGTTCTGCTGTCTGTTATACTGGACGCAGTTCCCGCCAATCGGGCTGATCCGGCTGGCGGACCATTTCTCATCAAGGACGGTACCGACCATGAGTTCACTACTTAACCGCATCGAACAAAGCATTGCCAGCCTGTCCGGCGCCGAACGGGCCATCGGTGAATACATTCTGAAGCATCCGGATCTGATTCCGAACATGACGACCAGGGACTTGTCCAAAAACAGCGGCGTCAGTGAATCGAGTGTCGTCCGGTTCTGCAAATCAATTGGCATCGGCAGCTTCAAGTCCTTCAAGCTCGAGCTCGTCAAGGACCTGACGCTTACCGGCATGAACCTGACGGATTTTAACATCCTCCATCATCAGGACGAACCATACGACCTGTTTCAGAAAGTCGCCCATGTCAACAAATCGGCCATCGAGGCCATTCCCTCCTCCCTCGACCGCAGAGAGTTCGAAAAGGCCGTCGGCGTTCTGAAAGACGCGGGCCGGCTCCTGTTCTACGGTGTGGGCGGTTCTGCCACGGCCGCCACGGACGCTTATTATAAGTTCACAAAGCTTGGCTACCCATGTCAGAGCCACCATGATTTCCACTTCATGCTGTCCGCAATCCCCTACCTGAACGGTGATTCGGTGTTTTTGGCAATCAGCAACTCAGGAAAGACCAAAGACATCCTGGAGCTTGCGCGCTTCGCAAAATCCAAAGGCGCCACGGTCATTGCCATCACCAATCTGGACAAATCCCCGCTCTACAAGGAAGCGGACATCCGGCTCTGCACACCTGTCGTGGAGCAGGACCACCGGATCGGCAGCATCCCGTCCAGAATGACACAGCTGACCATCATCGACGCCCTCTACCTCAGTGTTTTCCACGCGAAAGGTGAATCCGTCATCGATGAATACCATGAGGCACGGAACGAAGTCATCCGCCTCCGCAGATAATCCCCGGCTAAGGAACTGGCTGCCAGCCTTTCCTTCCGGGGATTTTTCGACAAATGAAGAAAAAATATTCTCCATATTGACATTTAATTTCTTTTTAATAGAATGAATCCATGAAACATAATTTCATAACAGTAGGTGATAAACATGCTGGAGAAACTCACGACAGAGTCAAGAAACCCGAAGAGCATGAACATCGATACGCTTCCGGTCAGGGAGCGCCTGCTGCTCATGGTCGAAGAGGATGCCGGAATCCCTGAAGCGATCCGGGAAAAGATCGATGCGATTGAAAACGCTGTCAGCCTTGTGATAAACGCATTCCAAAAGGGCGGCCGGCTGATTTATGCCGGTGCAGGAACGTCCGGCCGGCTCGGCATACTCGATGCGTCCGAATGCCCGCCGACTTTCGGAGTGGACCCGGGCATGGTCCGCGGCCTGATTGCGGGTGGCGAACAGGCGATCACGACTGCGATCGAAGGGGCCGAGGACGATTCAGAACAGGGCGCCAAAGACATCGCTGCCCTCTCTGCCGGTCCGGATGATGTCGTCATCGGAATCGCAGCAAGCGGCCGGACTCCGTACGTCATCGGCGTACTGGACCGTGCCAAAGAATTGGGGGCAAAAACCGTCGCCCTGAGCAACAATGAAGGCTCCGAAATTGGCCGCATCGCCGATGTCGCCATCGAAGTCGTGACCGGGCCAGAAGTCATCACCGGTTCGACACGGCTAAAAGCCGGCACCGCCCAGAAGCTCGTGCTCAACATGATTTCCACCATCGCGATGACGGGAATCGGAAAAGTGTACGGCAATCTGATGGTCGACGTGCAGCCCACCAATGAAAAGCTGGTCAAACGCGCCAAGCACATCATCATGGAAGCGGCCGGCGTGGACTTTGAAACGGCAGAGCAAGCTTACGAAAAAGCCGGCGACCAGGTGAAGCCGGCCATCGTCATGCTGCTCCTGGGCTGCTCGCTCGAGGAAGCGAATGCACGGTTAAACGAAGCAAAGGGGTTTATCAGAGAAACTCAGAGATGATCTGGAGGGGAAATGATGAAAAAAGAGGAAAAGCTCGCAAGGGGGATCCTGGACCATATCGGCGGCGGGGACAATATCCATTCCTTTACCCACTGCATGACCCGTGTCCGGCTGAATCTGAAAGATGACAGCAAGGCCGATATTCAGGCACTGAAAAACGTGGATGGCGTCATGGGGGTCATCGAAGACGAGACGCTGCAGGTTGTCGTCGGACCGGGCACCGTGAACAAAGTGTCCGACCAGATTACACGGATGACCGGCATGCGGATGGGGGAAGCCTTGGACGCCAACGAAGATGACGCCGTCGGCCTGAAAAAGGCGGAGCTGAAAAAGAAAAACAACACGCCGGTCAAAAATCTTCTGAGGAAGATCGGAAGTATCTTTATCCCGCTTATTCCGGGACTTGTCGCATCCGGGATCATCAACGGGATTGCAGGGTTCGCCAAAAACGCTGGAGTCGATCCGACACTTACATGGATTCAGATCTTCTCCCTCCTCGGCAGCAGCATCTTTGCCTACCTGGCGATTGTCGTGGGCTGGAACACTGCGAAAGAGTTCGGGGGAACACCGGTCCTCGGGGCCATTGCCGGTATCATCACCATTCATCCCGGACTTGCGGAAATTGTCTTGTTCGGCGAAAATCTGTTGCCCGGTCGCGGCGGCCTGTTCGGCGCCATGTTCGCTGCCTGGCTGATGGTCGTCTTTGAACGCTTCTACAGAAGATTCGTTCCGAACGCCGTGGACATCATCATCACGCCGCTCTTCACTGTCCTGACAGTCGGGTTGCTGACGATCGTTGCGGTCATGCCGGCGGCGGGCGTATTGTCTGACGGCATCACAACCGGCATCCACGCCATTCTTGATGTCGGCGGTGCGGTAGCGGGCGGTCTCCTGGCCGGATTCTTCCTGCCGCTCGTCATGCTGGGGCTCCACCACGGGCTCACGCCAATTCATATGGAACTGATTAATTCCGTAGGCGCGACGTCGCTCCTCCCAATCCTGGCGATGGCCGGAGCCGGGCAGGTCGGCGCATCGATCGCCATCTACGTGAAATCCCGGAACCAGCGCCTGAAGAACGTCATTAGGGGCGGTCTCCCGGTGGGCTTCCTCGGAATCGGGGAACCGCTGCTGTACGGGGTGACACTCCCTCTCGGCCGGCCGTTTATCACCGCCTGCCTGGGCGGGGCTGTCGGCGGTGCCTACCAGGCAATCATGCACACGGCGGCCGGCGGTATCGGGGTGTCGGGGATTTCCCTGATCCCGCTGATTGCGGACAACAAATACCTGATGTATTTCATCGGGCTCGTCATCACGTATACAGCCGGATTCCTCTTCACGTATTTCTTCGGCTTCAATAAAGAGATGGACGAAAACTTCTGATTCAAGCCACTTCATACTAAAAGGGGGCAGGAGGAGACGGGCCGCTGTATAGCGGGCCCCTCCCCCTGCTTTTGTCTATTTACGCCCGATCAAGAAAGGAAGCTGTTTTATGCTTGGAATTTCTGTTTACCTGAATGAGCCCTCTGCCGACAAGCAGGAAACGTATATCCGGAAGATGCAGGCTGCCGGTTTCCGGGGCATCTTCACTTCCCTCCATATCCCTGAAGAGGACCCGGGGCAATATGCCGACCGGCTCCGGGCGCTTGGCGCGCTTGCCGCAACCTATGAAATGGAGCTGACCGCCGACATCTCCCCCGCTTCGCTTGGCCATCTCGGCCTCACGTTCAAGACGGCGGACCGGCTGCTCGACTGGGGAGTCACCGGCCTCCGTGTGGACTATGGGATCAGCGAGGAAGAGACGGCCGCCCTGTCCCGCCGGATGACAGTCGCACTGAATGCCAGTACGCTGACGGCGGAAACCATCCGCAGACTGAAGGAATGCGGTCTCCGCCTTTCTGCAACAGAAGCGTGGCATAATTTCTATCCGCGTCCCGAAACCGGTCTTGGGGTGGAAGATTTCACCGAACGGAACCGCTGGCTGCAGAGCGAAGGCCTAAAAGTCATGGCATTCGTTCCGGGGGACGGCGAACGGCGCGTCCCTCTTTTCAACGGGCTTCCGACACTTGAAGAACACAGGGATCGCACGTCCTTCTCCTCTTATCTCGACCTCTTGAACATCGGATGCGTGGATCATATTTATATCGGTGATCCGTCGGTCAGGGACCGCTCGATGGAGCAGTTCAGGAGCCATGCGGAAGGAGTCTACCTCCTCGATGCCGTACCGGCCTATCCGGATGCGCCGGCCGCCCTGCCCGGATCAGACCATACTAACCGGCCGGATGCCGCCCGGGACGTGATCCGCTCCGCAGAGTCCCGCATGTACGGCAATGCCGGCGACAGGCCGGTCACGCCCGCCAACACGGCGGCACGCCCGCTCGGCTCAGTGACCCTCGACAACTCCCTGTACGGCCGTTATGAGGGAGAGCTGCAGATTACAAAACGGGATCTGCCCGCAGACGAGAAAGTGAATGTCATCGGCCGGGTGACCGGAGATGACCTGCCGGTTCTCCGGCACATCAAAGGCGGAGATGCATTCCGCATCCGAATGGATGGCGGGCCTGTCTGAACCGACTCTGCTATACTATTGAGCAGAATCCGGCCAGGAAGAAGGAATGGACATGTTCAAGACCATCGGAATCCTCGCCCATGTGGATGCCGGAAAAACAACATTCTCCGAGCAATTGCTCTATCATATGGAAGCGATCCGGACCCGCGGAAGGGTCGACCACAAGGATGCATTCCTCGACAACCATGAAATCGAGAAAAGCCGGGGGATTACCGTATTCGCCGAACAGGCCGTGTTTTGCCACAACGGGACCGAATACACCCTGATCGATACTCCCGGGCACGTCGACTTCTCGCCTGAGATGGAGCGGGCAATCCGGGTGATGGACGCGGCCTTTCTCGTGGTGAGTGCGGCAGACGGCGTGGAAGGACATACCGAGACGGTCTGGGGCCTGCTCCGGAAGCATCGCGTTCCGACGTTCATCTTCATCAACAAGACCGACCGGGAAGGCGCGGACCGGGAGGCAGCACTGGACGAGATCCGGAAGTCCCTGTCTGAAGATGTGGTTCTCCTGGATGATGGGCTGACCCCTGATGTCATCGAGTGGATGGCGGAGCGGGACGAGACTCTTCTTGAGCATTACCTCGAAGAAGGCTTTGAAGAGGAAGTGTGGATCCAAGCCATGCGCCGGCTGACGCTTTCAGGGGACGTTTTCCCTGCCGGAAGCGGCTCGGCACTGAAGGACACCGGCATCACCGAATTCTTCGCTTGGCTGGACCGGCTTTCCGACGGGAACCAAGCCGATGCGGACGGACCGTTTGCTGCCAAGGTCTATAAAATCCGCCATGACGATGGCAGACAACGCATCACCTTCCTGAAGCTGACGGGCGGCCGTCTGTCGGTCCGGGATGAGATCCGGATTGACGGCGAGCCCCAAAAAGTCACACAGATCAGGAAGTACAGCGGCCACCAGTACACCGTCCGGGACTCTGCCGCTTCCGGTGAACTGGTGGCGGTCATGGGACTGTCCGGTCTTGAGGCCGGCGAACCCATCGGAGCCGAAACGGGACGGGCCGCCTTTTCCCTCACCCCTTCCCTGTCGGCCGCGGTCCGTTTCAGTGAATCTGTCCATCCGAAAGATATGCTCGCCCGTTTTATGCTGCTGGATGCGGAAGACCCTTCCCTCTCCGTCACCTGGGAGGAGCAGGCCCGGGAGATCCGCGTGCATGTCATGGGACTGATCCAGCTGGATGTGCTCACGGAAGTGGTCCGCGAACGGTTCGGAGCGGACATCACCTTTGGAGAACCGTCCATCCTCTACAAGGAAACAGTCAGGACGGCCGTCACCGGCTACGGGCACTTCGAACCGCTCCGCCATTATGCGGAAGTGCATCTGGATATCGCTCCGTCCGAACGGGGGGCGGGCATCACATTCAAGAGCCACTGCCACCCGAATGAACTTGCCCCGGGCTATCAGAACCTCGTCGGCCAGGTGCTCACCGAAGAGCCTCACCGGGGCCTGCTCACGGGATCAGCTCTCACTGACCTGGAGATCTCACTGATCAGAGGCCGGTCACACAACGAGCACACATCCGGCGGGGACTTCAGGGAAGCGTCGCTCCGTGCCCTCCGGCAGGGCCTGGAAAAGGCGGACAATGTCCTGCTGGAGCCGGTATACGACGTGAAGATCAAAGTGGACACCGGACTGATGGGCCGTGTGCTGAACGACATCCGGAAATCGCACGGACAGTTCGGGGACCCTGAGACGGAGGGAGACGCCGTACGCATCAGCGCGCGTGTACCCGTCTCCACATTCATGGGCTATCCCGCAGAATTCGCTTCCTTCACAAACGGCAAAGGCGCCATTTCCCTGCGTTCCGGCGGCTATGAGGAATGCCATAACCCGGAAGAAGTGACAGAACGGATCGGTTACGACAAAGATTCCGATCCCGACTATTCCTCGTCATCGATCTTCTGCGCCAAGGGCAAGGGCTATTCCATTCCGTGGCATGAGGCGGAAGCGGCGATGCACCTTTTGTAGACACGATGTAAACAACAAGCCGCCATGCAGTTGCATGGCGGCTTATTGTTGTTGTTTGCTGTTTATGATTTGATGCCCAATGTCTTTTTCACTTTGCCCACCGCTTCTTCCAGCATTTTATCCTGGACGACCGTCTTGTCGGGATCCCACTGGCTGCCCTGCGGAAGCTCAAACTGGAATGATTCACAGTACGGAGCGGACCGGTCCATCATGTACTCCACAATTTCATTTTTGATGAAGTCGCGTGCTTCCTGCGGCGTACGCTTGCCCGTGACCACCTCATGCATCATGTTCATGGACAGGGTATTGGCCCCTTCATTGTCACAGTGGACCGACACCTCACCCTTTGTCCGGTCGACCACAAGGCTGCCCTCCAGCTCCCCGATCAGGCCGACTTTATCCGCCGGAACATGGTAGTCGATCGTCTGCTCCAGGCAATCAACATGCGGTTCCGGGAAATCATGCGGAATCTCTTCTTTGAAGACGACCGTCCGCTTCCACGGTCCGTTGTTGTACCAGGTCAGCCGGTTGACTGTTGCTTCGTTCGGCTGGCCGTAGAATTTCACCATCGTCTCCGCGGCAGCTTTCGGTGTCGCCGGCCAAAGCGAGATAATTTCTTCTGCCAGCTTTTCGTCCACCCGTTCATCAGCCACAAGCGGCTCACTTTTCTTCTTCGTATGGAGTTTTGCGTTTGCCGCCATCGCAGTTGCGGCCATCTTCAGGCGGTCCTTCCCCGGCACATCCTTGGCATACGATTGCGCTTGGTTATTTGACATGATTCGCCCTCCCATAAATTCAGTCTAGTATTGTCATTGCCGGTTTTCACTTTATTAAACACCAATCAGAGTGAGTCAAACCGTTTGCCCGGCCCTGTTTCCGGCAGTAGACTGGCTATAAGCAGGAACAGGAAAGGAGCCACCCGCATGGAACCACTCAAGATGGACCGGTCAAAAGGGATGGAGATTGGCCTCTATTCACTCGGTGATCATATGATGAATCCGCATAACGGCGAGAAGATCAGCGCGGAGCAGCGCATCCGGGAAATCATCGATGCCGCCAGGCTTGCGGACGAAGCCGGCCTGGACGTGTTCTCTGTCGGCGAAAGCCATCAGCGCCACTTTACGACCCAGGCTCACAGCGTCGTCCTCGGTGCCATTGCACAGGCGACAAAACGAATCAAGATTGCCAGCTCCTCCACCGTACTGAGCGTCTGGGAGCCGGTTCGTGCCTATGAAGATTTCGCGACCATCGATCTGATTTCCGGCGGACGGGCAGAAATTATTGCGGGCAGCGGATCCAGGACCGGCGCGTTCGACCTGCTCGGCTATGATCTGAACGACTATGAAGCGCTGTTCGAGGAAAAGCTGGACCTCCTCCTGAAACTGAACGGGGCGGATGGCCCCGTCAGCTGGGAAGGCGAATTCCGTCCTCCCCTCCGGGACGCGGAGATCTACCCGAGACCAAAGGGCGGACAACTTCCGATCTGGCGCGCAGTCGGAGGCCCTCCGCAAAGCGCAATCAAGGCCGGCTATGCAGGCGTCCCAATGATGCTGGCGACACTCGGCGGGCCGGCGATGAACTTTACGGTTTCTGTCGACGCCTACCGGGAAGCTGCCCAGCGGAGCGGGCATGACCCGAACCGGCTCCCGATCGGCACGACGAGCCTTTTATATACGGCTGAAACCACTCAGGATGCGCTCCGCGAGTACTACCCTCATCTGCACTACGGATTCATGGCAATTCGCGGCAGCGGCTATCCGAAGCAGCAGTTCGAGCAGGCTGTCGACCACCGTGATGCCCTCATGATCGGAAGCCCTCAGCAAATCATCGAAAAGATCCTCTATCAGTACGAACTTTTCGGCCATCAGCGCTTTATCGCACAGATTGATTTTGGCGGAGTGCCATTTGACAAGGTTGCCAAAAACATCGAGCTGATCGCGACAGAGATTATGCCGGCGGTGAAGAAGTACACGAGAGAAGCCCAAGAGGAAGCGGGCGGCGATTTGGATTCAAACTGAAAAGAAGCCTTCCCGGCCGGGAGGCTTCTTTTTCTGATGATCAGGGAAACATCCCCGTATGCTTTCCTTTAAAAGCTCTCTATTACGGTGCCAGCAGGTTGATCGTTGTAATGATGATAGGAGCAGAGAATACATCGATCAGGAAGGCCCCGACAATCGGAACAATCAGGAAGGCTGTACGGGAAGGACCATACTTGCTGACGGTCGCCGACATATTTGCCATCGCATTCGGTGTTGCACCCAGGCCGTGTCCGAGGAACCCCGAAATCATGACAGCTGCGTCATAGTCCTTGCCGAGCAGGCGGAAAAGCACAAATACGGAAAACAGGACGATGAAGATGACTTGGACAAGCACGATGCCCAGCAGCGGCAGTGCAAGGCCGGCGATTTCCCAGAGTTTGATGCTCATCAGTGCCATCGACAAGAAAATGGCAAGAGAGGCATTGCCGATCAGGTCGATTTCCCTCATGTTGATGGTCCCCGGGATCCATCGATCTGCCAGGTTCCGGACGATAACGGCCATGAACATCGCACCGACATAAGAAGGTAGTACAAAGCCTGTCGTATTGGTAAAGATCTCGCCTATATACGTTCCGCCGGCCATCGAAAGAGTGATCATCCCGATCTGGATCATAAAGGACCGTTCCCTGATCGGCTGCTCATCCTCACCGACGTATTCTTCAATCTTTCCTGACACAGGCTTTAAATCATGTTTATTGATCAGATACCGGGCAACCGGGCCGCCCGAAAGACTTCCGAAAATCAGGCCGAGAGTGGCTGCTGCGATACCAATCGTCACGGCCGAAGTGATCCCCAGCTGTTCAATTGTATGTCCGTATGCTGCTGCCCCGCCATGACCGCCGGACATCGAAACGGTTCCGGACATGACCCCCAAAAGCGGTTCAATCCCGAATACACGGGCAAACGAAACACCGATAATATTTTGCATGAACGCCATTATGCCGCAGGCAAGCCAGTAAATGATAAGAAGCTTGCCACCCAGCCTGATCAGCCTGAAGCTGGCACCGAGACCGACCGTCGTGAAAAATGCCACCATGAACAGTGTCTGCAGCGATGTGTCCAACACCACTTCGACAATCCCTGCCGATTTCAGTGCAAATGCCACAATGGCAAAGATCAATCCGCCCACGACCGGTGCCGGGATCAGGAATCGGTTCAGGAATCCGATCCGGTTAACGAGTGCTGTTCCGATTAGGAAAAGGAATACTGCCAGAAACAGAGTGGTAATCTGGTTGATTTCAATCATCTTCATACACCTTTCTTAAACGCCATCACTGCCTCGTTAACAAAGGATGCACCAAGCCGGACCGTTCGGCCGCCTTCGTCAAGATCAGGATTCACTTCGGATATGTTAAAGCTTGTCGTCTTGGGATTTGCACATATATACCGGATCAGCTCCCGCACCGTTTTGGGATCCAGGCCGAAAACGGAAGGTGCGCTGACACCCGGCGCATCCGCAGCGCTGATTACATCCATGCACAGAGTGAGAAGAACCACATCACAGCTATCCACGAATTCGTCGAGGGGTTTCCGGCAAGTCTCCATCGTGGTCTCTTCTTCCATCATATAAGTAACGCCCAACGTTTCCGCACGGCTAAAGAGCTCTGTCGTATTCCCATACTCTTGGATACCGCAGACAAAATACTTTGCATTGGGATCGTGGTCAAGGATCTGCTTGAACATCGTCCCCGATGATGGCTGCTCGTCATAGTTACGAAGATCGAAATGTGCGTCAACGTTCACCAGTCCAATCACTGCATCTTCACCTGCATGTCTGCGGATGCCAAGATAATGCCCGTAGAGCGTTTCGTGTCCTCCGCCAATAATGACTGCATGTGAACCTGCATCCAAAACGTTGGCCAGATGTTCTCCCAGCTCTTTTTGAGCTGCTTCCAGCTTTTCTCCGACGCAGGAAACAGTACCTGCATCAAACAAATCATGATCTCCTGCTCTCCACGGCATGCTGGCAAGTTGCTTCCTGATTGCGTCAGGAGCCTTTCTGGCACCCAATCGGCCCTTATTCCGCCTGACCCCTTCATCACACTCAAATCCGATCAGCGCCACCGGAACCTGATCTTTTTGATTCCCTTTATGTTCTGTTGCCTGACGGATCACCTGATGATAACGGAAGCTTTCAGGGTCTGAATCACTATCAATCCGTCCTGCCCATATATTGAAATCGCTTTCTTTAAACATTGCAACCATCCTCCAAAACCTGAACTGTTTTCAGTATAATGAGATTGAATTATAAATCCCAATACCGCTTTTCAATAAAACTATAGCCTTAGGCTATAAAAAGAATGGAGAGGCAAGTTTGGACCTCAGACAGATGGAGTACTTCGTCAAAGTCGTCAGCCATGGGAGTTTTTCAAAAGCAGCAGAAGCCCTGCACATCTCACAGCCATCACTCAGCAAGTCGATTCAAAACCTGGAGAAAGAACTCGGTGCTCCTCTGTTGGAACGGACTACCCGCGAATTCCGCCTGACCGATACCGGCCGTCTGCTGTGTGAGCGGTCCACCGCCATTCTCCAGCAAGTGAAGATGCTGAAAGAAGAAATCAAGGAAAACATCAATGGGGATCGTGCCGAAATCCGTATCGGAATGATAGAATCTGCCCATAAATGGTTCACCACACTGATGGCCATTCACCGGGAATCGTACCCCCTCAACACATTCACGGTAATGGATACTTTGTATAATGAAACGGTGCTTGAGGCGCTGCTGCGCTATGACGTGCATGCAGCTGTGACCAATCAGGAACTGATCAATGACCAGGTTCAGGCGGTCCCTCTCTATGAAGAACGATTTGTGGCAGTTTTTCCGGAAACTCACCCACTGAGTCTGTGTGAGTTCATCCGACTGGATGATTTATGCAAGTACCCGCTTGTTCTCGGCATGCCTTCGTTCAGGACACGCAATCAGATTACGGCCGCTTTTAAGAAGGCCGGGCTGACACCGGATATCCAGTTCCAGATTGAACGATTTGAAATGGCGAAGAAAGTCGTTGAACAAAAAATGGGCATCGCCCTTCTGCCTGAAAATTACTTGTCGGGAGACCTTCCCAAAACGTTGTCCTTCCGGCCAATCGAAGATGAATATTTAAAGCGGAACGTCTATTTCTGCTTTGTGAAAACCAGACATTTTCCGGCTTCAGTCACGAACTTTTTCGATCTGGTCAAAGAGCAGTTTGGCGAATCGCCACAGCCTGCCGAATAGACGATGATGCACAAAAAACCTTTCAGTCCGAATCCGCTTCGGCTGAAAGGTTTTTAATTACGATATTTGATTAAAGAACAGCAGTTTCTCTTACGGCGCGAACATGTTGATGGTCGTGATGATGATCGGCGCGCCGAAGATGACGTCCTGCAGGAAACCGCCGACGATCGGTACGACCAGGAACGCCGTGCGGGATGGGCCGAACTTGTTGACCGTCGCACCCATGTTCGCCATGGCGTTCGGCGTAGCACCGAGCCCGTGGCCGAGCATACCGGAAATCATGACGGCTGCATCGTAGTCCTTGCCGAGGAAACGGAAGACCACAAAGATCGCAAACAGGATGATGAAAGCCACCTGGACAAGCACAATACCGATCAGCGGAAGTGCCAGGCCGACAACTTCCCAGATCTTGATGCTCATCAGCGCCATCGACAGGAAGATTGCCAGGGAGATTTCGCCGATCAGGTTAATCTCTTTCATGTTGACAGTGCCAGGGAGCGTACGGTCCACAAGGTTCCGGACGATAACTGCAACGAACATCGCTCCGATATAGGCCGGCAGGACAAAGCCGGTTGCCTCAGAGAAAATGTCCCCGATGTACGTTCCGCCTGCCATCGAAAGGGTGATCAGCGCAATCTGGATCATGAACGAGCGCTCAGTGACCGGCTTTTCTGCCTCTTCAACGTACTCTTCTACTTTTCCTTCAGCCGGTTTCAGGTCATGCTTTCTGATGAGGAACCGGGCGACCGGGCCACCGGAAAGGCTTCCGGAAATCAGGCCGAGCGTGGCTGCCGCCATCCCGATCGTCACTGCTGAATCAATGCCGAGCTCTGAAATCGTCTGCCCGTAAGCGGCTGCACCACCGTGTCCGCCGCTCATCGTGACGGCACCGCTCATAACTCCGAGGAGCGGATCGATACCGAATACTTTGGCAAGCGAGACACCGATAACGTTCTGCATGAAGATGAGGATCCCACAGAAGATCAGGTAAATAATGAGAAGCTTCCCGCCCAGTTTGATCAGCTTCATGCTGGCTCCAAGCCCGACAGTCGTAAAGAACGCGACCATGAAGAGGGACTGCAGGGAAGTATCCAATGCAATTTCAACGACACCCGTCGATTGAAGAATAAAAGCCAGAATGGCGAAAATCAGGCCGCCGACAACAGGTGCCGGGATCAGGAACCGATCCAGGATGCCGATGCGGTTAACGAGGGCCATTCCCAGCAGGTAGAGGCCCACTGCCAGAAACAGCGTGGAAATCTGGTTAATCTCGATCATACTTTGTCACCTTTCCCAAAAAAGATTTACGGTTCCCGGACCCGGCCCGCGCCCGATCGGAATCGGATTCCCCTACGGACCGTCATGCGGTCCAGAAACCGCAACGGTAATAGCGTTTTCAACTATGACTGAACACGTTTTCACGTCTTCTTGTTTTACCCCTTGTTTGTCCGATGAACCCTTCGCAGAACAAAAGCATCCAGAATCCTACCGGAAGGACAAAAATGGAATCGCTTTCGTAATTGTTAAAGGACCGCTTTCTTTAGCGATTCACTGTTTTAAAGTATAATCAGTCACATTAAATAATTGCAATAGGAAACCCAAAATCCGTACTATTCCAAAAAGTAAATCCGCTAATATTTTCTAGGGGTGGAAAGAAAAAAAGACGATTCCATATCCCTAATAAAAGGATACGGAATCGTCTTTAACATTCACCAATCAGTTGTCGTAGGCATTCAGCGCATTCACGCTATGCGCGATTGCGGAACCGGCTTTGAGCGCAACCGCCACGAAGATCGCTTCGGAAAGCTCTTCCAGAGTGGCGCCGGCTTTCTTCGCGTTTTTCGTGTGGAGGTCGATGCAGTACGCACAGCCTGTCGTGTGTGCCGAAGCGACTGCAATCAGTTCCTTTTCTTTCACGCTGAGTTTTCCGGCCTTGAGGGCAGTGCCGTCGAATTTCACAAAGGTTTTGAAGGACTCTTCGTCCAGCTCTGCGAATTCAGGAAGCCGGCTAAAGTAAGAAGCCTTGTAAAGCTCCCCGTCGCCGTTGCCGTCGTAAGCGTTCAGTCCGTTCACCCCATGAGCGAGGGCAGAGCCCGCTTTGAGAGCAGTCGCAACAAAGATTGCTTCAGCGACTTCTTCTTTGGAGGAGTCGTTTTTCTTGGCATTGCCGACATGCAGGTCGATGCAGTAAGGGCATCCGGTGATATGAGCGACCGCAACCGCGATCAGTTCTTTCAATTTTACGGACAGTTTTCCTTCCGCGAGGGCCTGGTCGTTAAACTTGAAGAACGTTTCAAACGCTTCCGGTGCGTATTTTTTCAGTTCGAAAATTCTTCCGAAGTATTCCTTTTTGTACAGGCTTTCTGTTTTGGTTGTAGAAGTCATTCCAAATCTCCCCTTTTCCTCGTTTCTTACTGATTGATCTCCCGGGAATTGATGCCATATTCACGCCGCAGCAAAATTGAGATACAAAAAGCCCCTTCCCGATGAGGAAGAGGCAGTATGTAATCGGCCTTCCTCATCTTTCAAGCATACGCTTGCTGGAATGAGCACCTTGTTACAACGTAACGGTTGCTGCGGGATCAGCGGACCAGTTTCCTCCCCCGGCTCTTGATAAGGTCAAAGATTATTCAATTAGTAAGATTATCCTAAGCATATCGAACCCCAACTAGTCTGTCAACGTGAAATTTTCAATCGACTTTCATGGGCAACTTGATAGCCGGTCATCTGAAATACCATTTCCACAACGCAAAGCCGATCACAGCATAAATGATGACAAAACCGTAAAGCCAAACGGATAGCATTTCATTCACAAACATACAGACTCCCCCTTATTGCCCCTGTTCGGCGTTGGCCAGCCGCGCCTCTTCTTTCTTCTCCGTCAGAACATTCGCCAGCACAACCATCGTGACAATGCCAATTCCCGTCGCCACTGCTCCGGCTGTCATCGTGCTCTGAATCAGGCCGCCAAAGTACAGTATCAGATAGGCCGCGAGTCCGATCAACATCGATCCCTCCGCAGCCCTTGCAGACGCTTTCCGTTTTCCGTACACCGCATATAAGATGGGACCCAGTGTGCCTGCCGCGACTCCGGAAATGCCGATCCACATGATATCGCCCATATACGCAGGTGGTTTCATGACGATCAGAAGGGCGATGATTCCCACAACAGGAACGGTCAGCCTGCTGATCTGCAGCGCAATTTTCTCCGCCTTTTCTTCATCGACTTTGACATAGCCCCTCCTGACCAGGAATTTCAGGAAAATGTCATTGGCAAAAACCGTGGAGATCGAAACGAACAGCCCATCGGTTGTTGACATGGCCGCAGCCAGTATCACGACACCGAACAGTGCGACTACTGCGGCAGGAAATGCCCATGCTACATACTCCATCAGAGCCAGGTCTGCCACGAATTCCCCAGAGCCCAGTGCCACCCTGCTATAGAGCCCTCCAAAGAGAACCAATACGCTAAGCGAAGCCACGATGACATATGTCAGAATCATTTTACCCAGATCTTTTTCGTTCTTGATGCCCAAAACTTTATTAAACAGGTGAGGAGCCGACGCAAAGGCCCACTGGATGCAGATTGCGCCGATCACCGCGCCAATCGAATAGAAGTGAGCGGAATCCGGGTTAAAGACAGCCACCAGGTTCGCATCCTGTGCCGCCAGGTTGTCGGTGATCCCGGCAAACGTGGCCGCGATGCCGTTCTTCCAGAAAATTACGATTCCGGAGATGAAGATCACAATCCCTGCAATCGCCATCATGATCACCTGGACGGCATCCGTGTAGATATCCGCAAATGCTCCGCCGCCGAATACATAAACCACCACGACGACGGTGATGAGGATCAGGCCGGTACGATAGTCCATCCCCAATAAATATTCAAAAATCCTTGCTCCCGCCACAAACTGGGCGGCAATATAAAAAATGTTGAACAGCAGGATGAGGCCGGTCCCCACCCGCAAAAGGTCGCTGTTGTAATAATCCCCAAGCCAATCCGGCAGTGAGAGAGATTTCTGCTCTTCATTGAGTGACCGGATTTTCTTCGCGACCATCAGAACTCCGAGCGCTCCTCCCCCGATCATCGCCAGCATGAGCCAGAGATTCGTGAGCCCCCACTCATGAGACCAGCCCGGATAGCCGAGGAAAGTCGCGGCGCTGAGATAGGTGGCAGCAAAAGAGAGGCCAAGCACAACCGGCCCCAGGCGTCCCCCGCCTATCGCAAAGTCACGGATATTCTTCGTTTTCTTTGTTCCGATATAGCCAAGAAATAGCATGATTGCCAGAAAAACAATAAACCCGATCCAGGTAAACAGTGTGACCGTATTCATGGCATCCCCTCCTTACCCATTTACTTCACAAATGATGAGATTTGTTTTGCCGGGTGGTTGTCAGGAAGGAGAGGCGATCCTGTGCCAAAGAGGTTCTCCCGCAAAGTCTTGCCTTCATATTCAGTCCGGTAGATTCCCCGTTTCTGCAGTTCCGGAACGACATGATCCACAAACTCTCGGAATGTCTCCAGTGAATAGCTTTGTGCGATGTTAAATCCGTCTGCATCCCCCTCAGTCGCCCATTCCTCGATACTGTCCGCAATCTGTTCGGGAGTTCCGATAAACTTGGCGGTTCCGTTGCCGAGGCCATGGTTCAGCACCGCCTCCCGTAGCGTCCATTTCTTGTTCGGGTCTTTCGTATACATGTCCAGATTCCCCTGCACGGCTTCGGTTTCAATGTCTTCGATGTACTGGTCCGGATCATATTTCGAGAAATCGATTCCCGTATGGCCGGAAAGTAGGGCCGCGGTCCCTTCATAGCTCACATGGTTTTTCAGGTCCTCGTATTTGGCGTGTGCTTCTTCCTCTGTGGAACCGACAATCGGAAGGACCATAGGGAAAATGCGTATATCATGCGGGTTCCTTCCAAAACTGCTGGTGCGCCTGCGCAGATCTGCGGAGTAATCCTTGAACGCCTGCAGGGAATGTCCCTTTGTGAATACCGCTTCCGCGTGCTTGGCCGCAAAATCCCGCCCGCGCGGTGAGGCCCCTGCCTGGAACAATACCGGCGTCCGCTGCGGAGAAGGTTCGGTCAGATGAATGCCCGGTACATCAAAGAATTCTCCGTGGTGGTCGATTGCATGAACTTTGGATGGGTCGGCAAATGTATCCCCTTCTCTGTCATAAACCACTGCACCGTCTTCCCAGCTATGCTCCCAGAGTTTATAAACCACTTCCAAAAACTCGTCCGCACGGTCGTAGCGCTGGCTTTTCGGAAGACGTCCGGACAGCCCCAGGTTGACCGCTTCACTTTCCAAATAGGAAGTGACCACATTCCATCCGAGCCGGCCTTCCGTCAGGTGGTCCAGCGTTGAGAGCTGGCGCGCCAATGCATAGGGCTGGGCATAGGTCGTAGAAACCGTCGGTGCAAAGCCAATATGCTCGGTCACCTGTGCCATCGCAGAAATAATCAGCAGCGGGTCGTGTGCAGGCAATTGGACAGCATGGCGAACAGCTGCCTCATGGCTGTTTCCATATTTCGAATATGTACCCAGCACATCCGCGATAAAGACCGCATCGAATTTCCCGCGCTCCAATACTTTCGCGGTTTCCGTCCAGAAGCTCAGCCTGTTATGGTTCGTCCCCTCATCTTTTGCATGCTTCCATAGTCCGGTCGAATGCGGTGATGGCGAGTTTTGAACAAAACCGTTTAAATGAATCTGTTTTTTCTTCCCCATGATCTGTCTCCCCTTTCAGATTCCCTCTCACTAACTGTCCAAATAAAATTAGTCGGGATATTGCTTGTCGGATGTTCCTTGCGCACACGCCATTCGTCCAGGCGCATCCGGACGAGCAAAAACCTCTTCCCTGGGGGGAAGAGGCAACTTCATCTATTCCACCCTCATCTTCCAGGCATGCCGCCTGCTGGAATGAGCACCTTGTTACATCCGTAACGGTTGCTGCGGGATCCTGGGACCAGATTCCTCCCCCGACTCTTGATAAGGAAATATTCA
Source organism: Bhargavaea cecembensis (assembly GCF_001619585.1). Classification (GTDB taxonomy): domain Bacteria; phylum Bacillota; class Bacilli; order Bacillales_A; family Planococcaceae; genus Bhargavaea; species Bhargavaea cecembensis_A. The sequence goes on along the minus strand of NZ_LQNT01000010.1, from coordinate 30,408 downwards.
ATTAGTAAGAATAAGCCCATATTATCGTTATCCAATTAGTCAGTCAACACCGAATAGTCGAAATGGTAAAAAAGGACGATGCATACAACTGCATGCATCGTCCCAAGAGAGTCATCAGAAGTTGGACAGCCTATGATGACGGATTATGCTGATTAGTAGCCGTCTGTTTCCCGGCTCTTTTCTACTGCTTCATCAACCGCTTCATTCTGGGCAGTGGTGCCGCCTTCGCCGTATTTCGACTTGACGCCGGCTTCCTGGCCAGGGAGGCGGTGGTCTGCACCCTGTTCTTCAAGTTCCTTCATCTTCGCCTCGATGCCTTCCTTCACGCGGCGGCCATAGTCTTCATCGGCCTGTGTGAAGTGGTGAATCATCGCTTCCTGGATGCGCTCGTCACAGATCGCGAGCACATCGGACAGGTTGGAGATGAGTTCTTCGCGCTCCCACTCTTCGAATTCACGGTAGGTCTCGCCGGCCTGTCCATAGTTGTTCGGACGGTCGATCTGCTCGCTCATGACCTTGCCGCTGTATTCAGGATTGTGAGGTGTGCGTTCGGACTTGTCCGCTTCCTGCAGGCCGCCGACCATCGACGGCTCGTAGTTGATGTGCGGGTTGCCGCCCGCTTCTTCCGGCGTGCGGTAGCTCATCTGGCCACGGTGCTGGTTCGTGCGGACTTTCGCCTTCGGTGCGTTGACCGGAAGGTGGAGGTAGTTGGCGCCTACACGGTAACGCTGCGTATCGGAGTAGGAGAACGTCCGTCCCTGGAGCATCTTGTCATCCGAGAAGTCCATTCCGTCCACGAGGACGCCCGTACCGAATGCAGCCTGCTCGATCTGGGAGTGGAAGTCCGTCGGGTTCTCGTTCAGGACCATTTTGCCGACCGGCAGCCAAGGGAACTTGTCTTCCGGCCAGAGCTTTGTGTCATCTAGCGGATCGAAGTCGAGTTCCGGATGATAGCCGTCTTCCATAATCTGCACGTAAAGCTCCCACTCAGGATATTCACCGCGCTCGATCGCTTCGTAGAGATCCTGTGTCATGTGGCCGTTGTTTTTGCCCTGGATCTCCATCGCTTCTTTGGTCGTCAGGTTGCGGATGCCCTGCTTCGGCTCCCAGTGGTACTTGACGAGGACTGCTTCGCCTTTGTCATTGACCCACTTGTATGTGTTGACGCCGGATCCCTGCATATGACGGTACGTTGCAGGACGGCCCCATGGGGAGAACAGGAATGTGATCATGTGGGTCGCTTCAGGCGAACGGGATACGAAATCGAACATGCGGCGCGGATCCGGAACGTTCGAGGCAGGATCTGCCTTGAAGGCGTGGATCATGTCAGGGAACTTCATCGCGTCACGGATAAAGAAGATTTTCAGGTTGTTGCCGACGAGGTCCCAGTTGCCGTCTTCGGTGTAAAATTTCACCGCAAAACCGCGTGGGTCGCGATCGGTTTCAGGCGCATCCTTCGAGCCCGCAACCGTGGAGAAACGGACGAGGACAGGCGTCTTTTTGCCTGCATCCTGGAATACTTTCGCGCGGGTGTACTTTTCGACCGGCTCGTCACCGACTTTGCCGTATGTCTCAAAGTAACCGAACGCGCCCGTGCCGCGTGCGTGAACGACGCGCTCCGGCACCTCTTCACGGTCGAAATGGGAAATCTTTTCGATGAAGTGATAGTTCTCCATCATTGCAGGACCGCGGTTGCCGAGCGTCTTAATGTTCTGGTTGTCAATTACGGGATGTCCCTGGCGAGTCGTCAGCGCCTCGCGTTCCTCATTTGAACCATTCATCTTTTTGTCTTCCGCCAACATGAAAACCTCCTTATGATCGTCGATACCCTCATACTACATGTTTTCAGAATCTTTTTAAAGCGGGAAAGAGACTTCTTGTTTAGAACAAATTTCTCTCTAGAATTATTCTAAACAACCTCAAGACCAAGTATAATGAACAGCGCTTAAACATGCAAACGATTTGAGCCAGTCGGTTAAATTTTTCTCCGACACGGTTGCTTCTATGTATTGTCCTCATCTGAGTGCTAGAGCTTGCCCATGCCGTGTGCAAGGAAACCGGACTGAGAATAAACAATGATAAATGAGAGCGGAATTGCCATATTTGTCAAGAAAGATGATAGTTCCATACTCCGTCTTCCATCGTCTTTGTGATTTTCCCCTGCTCCTCAAGGTAGTCTATATGTCCGATGATCTCTGACATGACCAGCGGGAACTGTGTCCTGTACAGATCTTTGTAATAGGCTTCAGTGATCCTGGCGGGTACCGTGACGCCGCTCCCGATCAGACCTAGGAGCTTTTCGCATTTACGGTCCATCCTGGAAAGCCGGTCGCGGACAAGTTCATCCGTATTGCGGACCGGTTCGTGATGGCCCGTGTAGAGAACGTCCGCGCCGAGTCCGGCAAGTCTTTCGAGAGACCGGCGCTGCTGGCTCACCGACGGAAGCCGGCTGCCGTTCATAGCGGGATCGATGATCGCATTGACCGAGGAACCTTCGATCAGCACATCTCCCGTGAAAGCCGTCCGGCCGTCCGTGTCCAGGAACGTAATGCAGTCCGGGGAATGTCCCGGTGTCTCCATTACTTCGAAGCCGAAGACCCGGTCTCCTTCACCGATTTCAATGATTTCGGTCCGGATGGCATTTTGCGCCGCATCCCGGATGGTCTGTTCCATCTTCGCAAAGCGCCCGGCACCTCTGCCGCCGCCGCCCATCTCTATGTAAAGCTGTTTAAAAAAGGCGAGCCGCATCTCCAGGAACTCCCTGTCCAAGCGCAGTCTCGGGACTGCTTCCCTGTGCGCATAAACGGGGATGTCCCTGTTCTCCAGGATTCTCGGAACGAGCCCCACATGATCCTCATGGTGATGCGTCAGCAAAATCGCTTCCAGGTCGCCTAAGTCCGCGCCCGCCTGCTTCAGTGTGTCTTCAAGACGTTCCATACAGTCATCCGAATCCACGCCCGCGTCAATCAGGACGATTCCTTCCGGCCGTTTGATCAGGTAGAAGTTAATGGTCTTGAGTGTCGGATAGATGCCCGGCTGGATGATCGGATAAATAGTGTATGTCTGTTGTCTGATGGCTTCCGCCATGTCCCCCACTTCCTTCCCCCGCTTTTTAAATGTCTGCAAGCCTTCCCGCGGCTTCGATCACGGATTCCATGAATCCGCCGATGGCCCCCATATGTTCTTCGTCGATTCGGGTGTTAAACACGGCTTCCACCCGGTTCGTCCATCCCGTGTCGCCCTGGGGATAGTCGAAGCTAAGTGTCTGGCTGAGCCGGATGTCACGCTCCCACAGATCTGCCAGCATCGCGCCGATTTTCTCGCATTGTCCGTCGGGATCCGTAACCGGCTTGTCGAACCGGACACGGAGCGTCACACCGGGCTCCGCATCCGGAAGCTCGAGAATCTCACCGGCAAGATCCCCCGCGGATGCGGACAACTCCACTTCAACCGGAATTTCCGGCTGGTCAGTCCGGACGAACCGGATGACAAGCGTCCGTGACAGGTCGGCGAGATCCATGACATCCGACCTTCCCGTAATCAGGATCCTGCCTTCCAGGTTGTCCAGGTTATATATATGATTTTCAAATGCGACCTTGAGGTTTTCGAAAATCGTCGGGTCTGACATTCAGGCCGCCTCCTTCTGGTATTGTCCCATCTTCAATCTTACGGAAAAGAATCAAACAGTTCAATAATTCAGAACCTTTTTATCCTCCCTAAGATGATTGATGGCTCGGTATTGGCGGTCAGACCGGCCGGATCGTAATTTCGTTCACATTGACATGCGTCGGCTGGGTGAGCGCGTAAACAATGGCCTCCGCGATGTTCTCCGGGTCGAGGATTTTCCGGTCGACGCTACGGGATCCCATAAGCGGGGTATCGACCATCCCCGGGGAGATGTTGGTCACACGGACGCCGGTGCGGGCCAACTCCTTTTCAAGGCCCATCGAGATTGCCCGGACGGCAAATTTTGTCGCGCTGTAGACGGTGCTTGTCTTCGTCACTTCATGGCCCGAGACGGAGTCGATATTCAGGATATGACCGGATCCCCGGCCGATCATTCCGGGCAGAACGGCATTTGTCGCGTACAGCAACCCCTTGATGTTGACGTCGATCATACTGTCCCATTCATCCGTCTTCCCGGAGCGTACCGTCCCTGCGAGCATCTGCCCGGCATTGTTGACGATAATATCGACGGTACTGTATGCCTCCGCGGCTTTTTGGACGAGTTCCCTGACACTCGACTGGTCTGTCATATCGGTCGGCACAGCAATGGCCTCTCCGCTCGCTCCGCTGTTAATCTCCTCTTCCACATCCTTCAATTTTTCTGTACTCCTTGCCGCAAGGACGACGTTCAGTCCCTCTTTGGCAAGCCTATAGGCAACCGCCTTTCCGATCCCGCTGCTGGCCCCTGTCACAATGGCTGTCTTTCCGTTCAAGTTTTCCATCCTAACGCCTCCTCTTCATCCATCCTATACCCTGGGACACTGAGCTTAGACAGCCGGTCAAATGACGAAATTGCGAATTCAAAAAAGCTTCCGGAGGTGCTCCGGAAGCAGATGATTTTTTATTCTCCATCGTCTTTCTGCAATGTTCTTGAGTAGATAAGACCGGCTGCGCCGACCGCAGTGAAGAGGAGGGCACGGATGACGACCGAGACCGAAGCCAGGTCGACGATGAACAGCTTCGAAAAGCTCAATGCGAGCAGCACAATGCCTGCATTACGCACCGCCTTCCAATTCATCTTCCGGCCGGCAGTGATCGAAACAAACGCGAACAGGAAGAGGAGGAACGTATGGACAAAGAGGACCGTCTCGTTCTCCCAGTCAAATTCCCTGACGCCGGAGAAAAGCCACTTGTTCAAAAGGAAGAAGTAAAGGAACTGAAGCAGGAACGCGACTGTGGGGACCTCCAGCCTTCTCTTCTCGCCAATCTGTCCACGGATCGCTTTCACGGACAGATAGGTCACCCCGGCCGCAAAAAGCAGGCTGACTGCGAGGCTGAGCCAGAAGCCGCCGCCCTGCCAGCCGGTCATCGGCATAAACAGGAGCAGAACGCCGAGCGTGATAAACTCAATCGCCCCTGCCCCGGCCACATAACGCCCGTGCGCCGAACGGTGAAGAAAGTAGCTGCCGAATGCCAAGAGGCCGATGATGCCGATCCTCAGATGCCATTCCGGTCCGAATGCAAGTTCCGCATCCCGGAGAAGAACACCCGACAGGCGGAACATGTAGATCAGGACAACAATCTGCCCGGCAATCAGTGCGGCATCGATCTGTGAAGTTTTGATCCATGCAGGCCGATGCTGGTAGAATGCCGCATAAACAAGCGCAAGTGTCCCGATGAACATAAGCCATACCGCATGTTCCGCAGAAAAAAACTCACGGAACCAGCCGAACGACACCGTGGAAAGGGAGCCAAGTGCATACAGCCCGCCCGACACTGCCAGTGTCCGCATCGCGCCGGAGCGGAGCCCCGCCCAGATGCCGGCCGCTCCGACGACGAACAGCAGCATCAGCTGCACGGCCGGTCCATCCATGCGGAAGCTGAGGATAAAGACGGCAAATGCCGCCACCGCCATCGTCGTCAGGATATCCTGCAGAGACGAATCTTTCAGCATGTAGGCATAGACGGCCAGTGCCGCATAGAGCACCGCCAGCACACCGTATGCAACCTGAAGAATCGGCTCGTCAAACAGCATGATCCAGATGAGACCGAACACGAAATTCACATACAAAAGCACTTCCGTAAAGATGAACCGGGGAATGCTTCCTTTCAGGTAAAAGAACAGAAGCGCGAGATGCTGAATGAGCGCGGTCGCGGCGACAAGATTCTCATAACCGCCCCGCACGCCGTCCAGCAGAAGATACATATAAAGCGTCATGTTAAACAGGAGGAACAGGGCGTAGAACGTCACGCGGTGCCGGCTTCTGACCGACACGTAGAACAGCGACAAAAACAAAATGAGGACATACGCGCAGAACATGACTGCGGACGCCCCTTCCCCTTCCAGGAGAAACGGCAGGAGGAAACCTGCGATCGCCGTGAAGATCGTAAGCGTCTCAGAGTTTGTCCGGATGGATGCATAGATGCCGGCTGCAATATAGGCGATACCGATCAGGAATGCCGGAATCAGCGGCAGATAGCCGTACAGCTGATTTGCCGCGAACGTTGTCAGGATCCCGAGGGCGATCGTCCCGCCCCAGAGCGTCAGGCCGAATCCCCGCCGTGATCCCCTGATAGAACGGTAGCCCAGATAACCGAGCAGGATGGATCCCAGATAACCAAGGGCCACCCGGACTCCTTCGGTGATCCAGCCCATGTCGAAGCTGACCTTGAGTCCCCACAGCACGCCAAGCAGCAGGATGACCATGAACACCCTCGGAAGCCAGACGGCGAACTGCCGCTCGAAGTCGAACGGCTGCTGTTCCTTGAACACCGGCTTCTGAACGGGCGACGGCGACGGGATTTCTTTCCTCCCGTCCGCCTTCTCCTGCTTCTCTTCTCCGGGTTGCCGCAACCAGCCATAGGTCGTTGCCGGCATGGCGTTTTGTGATTCTTCAGGAGTTTTGGGCCGTTCCGCTGATTCTGGACGTCCGGCCTCCGGCGTTGCGGCAGGCTCGTCTTGCACCGGAGAATCCGGCTCCCCTTCACTGTCCTTTGCTCCGCCGAGCCCGATGCTCGCCATCATCTCCGACAGGGAAGGCGGACGTGCGGATTCGGATTCCTTCTCCGGCTCTTCCGCCGGTTGTACCTCCAATGCCGGTTCCCCTGCAGGAGGTTCACCCCCTGCTGCAGGATCTTCTGCCGACATGGGCTCCGCCTCCTGAATCTCAGGTTCAACCAGTTGCTCCGGCACACTTTCCGGTTCCGGAGCAGGCCTGTCATCCGCCTTCGGTTCCGCGGCCGCTTGTTGCTCACGTTGCGTTTGTACTCTCTCGTCTTCACCGGACTTTAAAGACTTCAGCTCCTGCCGCATCGCCCGCATTTCCTCTTCCATACCAGCTAGGCGCTTCAGCAGTTCCTTCATCTCTTCACTCACGGGGGCACCCCCTTTTATTCTGTGGTGTTTCTAACTAATACGCGTTTGCCGGGAAATGGTTTCACACCCGGCCATCTTCTTCCACTGTATCCGAATTCGGTCCGATCCGGAAGAGGGTTGTCGAAAAATGGCGGTATTTTGCATGGACAGTGAGTGTACAAGCAGTGATCCTGAGAGTATAGGCAGAGGCTATGAGAGTACAAGCAGCGCTCATGAAAGTACAGGCAGAGACAACGAGTGTCCAAGAAGCACTCGTCTCCACAACAAAAGAGCAGGTTCACAAGGAACCTGCTCCCAATCATTATGCCTTAACCGTTTCAACCTGGCTGCGGACCAGATAATCGAATGCGCTCAGGGATGCAGTTGCACCCGCGCCCATCGAGATGATGATCTGCTTGAACGCGCTGTCCGAGCAGTCTCCTGCCGCAAACACGCCAGGCACGTTCGTCGCGCCGCGCTTGTCGACCATGACCTCGCCGAACTTGTTGCGTTCGACCGAGTCGCCAAGCCAGTCCGTGTTCGGCACGAGGCCGATCTGGACGAAGACACCGGCCAGTGCAACATGCTTTTCTTCGCCGGTCTCCCGGTCGATGTAGGTAATGCCGTCAACTTTGTCCGTGCCTGTGATTTCCGTCGTCTGGGCGTTTTTCACGACCGTGACGTTAGGCAGGCTGTACAGACGCTCTTGAAGAACGGAATCCGCTCTGAGTTCAGCACCGAACTCAAGGACCGTCACGTGATTCGTGATGCCCGCGAGGTCAATTGCTGCCTCAATTCCGGAGTTTCCGCCGCCGACGACCGCTACATCCTTGCCTTCAAACAGCGGTCCGTCACAGTGCGGGCAGTAAGCGACGCCTTTGTTCCGGAATTCCGCTTCGCCCGGCACGCCGATATTGCGCCAGCGCGCACCCGTTGCGAGAATCACTGACTTACTCTTGAGGACCGCACCGTTTTCCAGCTCGATTTCGACAAAGTCTTTCTTCTCCAGACGCTTTGCACGCTGAAGGTTCATCACGTCGACGTTGTATTCCTTGACGTGCTCTTCGAGGCTCGCTGCGAGCTTCGGCCCTTCGGTATGCTTCACGCTGATGAAGTTCTCGATTGCTGCCGTATCCAGGATCTGCCCGCCGAAACGCTCGGCGACCACACCTGTACGGATGCCCTTGCGCGCCGCATAGATTGCCGCGCTCGCGCCTGCAGGGCCGCCGCCGACAACGAGGACGTCAAACGGCTCTTTGTCTTCGAATTCAGATGCGTCTGCGGTGCTTCCGAGTTCCGCGAGGATTTCCTCGATTGTCTTGCGTCCGTTTGTGAACGGTTCGCCGTTCAGGTAAACGGTAGGAACAGCCATGATGTTCTTGCTTTCGACTTCTTCCTTGAACACCGCGCCGTCGACCATCGAGTGCGTGATGTTCGGGTTGAGGACACTCATCGTGTTGAGTGCCTGCACCACTTCAGGACAGTTCTGGCAAGTCAGGCTGATGTAGGACACGAAGTGAAGCTCATCCTTGATGTTCTTCACCTGCTTGACCACTTTCTCATCCACTTTCGGCGCACGTCCGCTTACTTGCAGAAGCGCGAGGACGAGGGAAGTGAACTCATGGCCGAGCGGCGTTCCGGAAAAGACAATGCCGGTTTCTTCGCCCGGACGGTTCACGCTGAAGCTAGGTGTTCTTTCCAGCTCAGCCTGTTCCACTTTGATGTGGGATGACATGGCTGCCAGCTCATCAGTCAGAGCCGTCATTTCCTGGGATGCTTTATCGGTTCCCGCGCTGACCTTGAGAACCACATCGCCTTCCATCAGTTCGAGATACTGTGCAAGCTGCTGCTTGATCTGTGCATCAAGTGCCATGTTATCTCTCCTTAAATTTTGCCTACGAGGTCAAGGCTAGGCTTCAGTGTTTCTTCGCCTTCCTGCCATTTTGCAGGGCAGACTTCGCCTGGGTTGTTGCGGACGTATTGAGCCGCTTTGATTTTGTTCACGAGCGTGCTTGCGTCACGGCCAATGCCGTCAGCGTTGATTTCAGCAGCCTGTACGACGCCATCCGGGTCGATGATGAATGTGCCGCGTTGTGCAAGGCCTTCTTCTTCGTCGAGAACGTCGAAGCTGCGCGTGATTTTCTGGGAAGGGTCACCGATCATGACATATTCCAGTGTGCTGATTGCATCGGAATGATCGTGCCATGCTTTGTGCGTGAAGTGAGTGTCCGTCGATACGGAGTAAACTTCAACATCGAGACCTTTCAGAGTTGCGTATTCTTTCTGCAGGTCGCTCAGTTCAGTCGGGCATACGAAAGTGAAGTCAGCCGGGTAGAAGCACACGATGCTCCATTTGCCCTTCATGTTTTCGTCTGTAACCTCGATGAATTCGCCTGTGCCTGCGTTGTACGCGTTAGCCTTGAATGGTTCGATTGTTTTTCCGATAAGAGACATGAAAAATTCCTCCTGTTGGCTTGTATTTTATAGTTGTTCCGGCCCTGACATCCTCAGCGCTGACCCTACTTAACTATAATAATTCTAATTACATATTCATTATTATATGAATCTGAGCTTTAGTCAACCAATATACTGCTATCGGGACAAATGACACGAATCATTCAAAATCTCAAGTGAAACCGCCAATTCCGGGTATGCTTATGCTGTCTGGATTTCCTTTTCCTCTGATCCCTGTGAATAAAACTGAGTAGATGCGCCTCTCACTTTCCCAATATACACAATATTTTTTCAATTATCTTTGTCAAGTCCTCCTCCGTTTGAGTATGGCTTTTATATTGGGAACTATTCGCCGCCGGCCGCATAAACGAATGGCACCGGCGGCAGTAAATAAAGAGGCCGGAGGAAGATGAAAAGTCTTCCTCCAGCCCTTTTGGTGTTCTGGTGTTCAGGCAAGTGTTCCCGGGCTCCAGTGAATTGCAGACTTCAGATTTCCTGTGGTTCACCATTCAGGATCAACCGGTAGGAGATCTCGGCGCTCAGGGAATCTGAGACGGAACAATACTTTTCCTCTCCCAGACGGATTGCGCGCCATACCTTTTTGCTGTCGATGTCCCCATCGACGACAAAGGTCACCGTCATTCCGGTGAAGCCTTTTGGTGCTTCTTCTTTCCGAATGCCCTCAGTTTCAATTTCAATCTTATTGATTCTCTCCAAATGGGGCCTCAAGATCATCGTGACGTCGATACCGATACATCCGGCCAATGACCCCAGCAACATTTCCGTCGGAGTCGCACCTTTTCCCAAGCCGCCATAGGCTTCCGTCGCATCCATGTTGATGTCATACCCGGAATCTCCGACGGCCGTAAAAGCCCTGCCGCCCGTCCAAGTCGTCTTTACTTTCATTTATGTTCCTCCTTAATAGGTTAAGCTTGTCCCCGGCCCGACCGGGATGCCGAGCAGGTACCATACGGTGAAGAAGATCGTCCAGCAGATCAAAATGGCGATTGAGTATGGAAGCATTAGTGAAATTACGGTCCCTACCCCATTCTGTTTCCCGTATCGCTGTGCAAACGCAACAACGAGCGGGAAGAATGGCATCAGCGGAGAAATGATGTTCGTGGATGAATCACCGACGCGATACGCCACCTGGGTGACTTCCGGAGCGATGCCCATCTGCATGAACATCGGCACGAACACCGGAGCCATGATTGCCCATTTGGCTGAGTCAGCGGCGATAAACAAGTTGATGACGGTCGTGATGAAGATGAGCGCCACAAGAAGCAGAACGCCGTCCAGTTGGATTGCCTTCAGCAGTTCAGCACCATTTACCGCGATGATGGTCCCCAGGTTTGTATAGTTAAACAACGCCACAAACTGAGCGGCAAAAAAGATCAGCACGATAAAACCGGCCATCGTTTCCAGGGACGAAGTCATCAGACCCGCAATGTCTTTATCGTTTTTAATGGTTCTGGTGACCAGGCCATATACGGTCCCGGGCACCAGGAAGATCAGCATCATCAGGAAAATGATGCTGCTCATAAACGGAGAGGAGACGATAGACCCTCCCTCTCCACGAAGTGGTGCATGTTCCGGCAGGACGAGAAGAGCGATCGCTGCAATGGTCAGCAGGACAGACAGATTGGCCCAGCGCAGCCCCTTTTTCTCGATGGCCGAAATTCCATTTTTGCGGTTTTCCTCTAACGCTCCGGCCGGTTCATATTTCCCCAGCTTCGGTTCGATCAGCTTATCGGTGATCAATGTACCGATGATGACGATGAGGAACGTGGAAGCGAACATATAAAACCAGTTATCGGTCGGATTGACCACATAACCGGCATCCAGAATCTTGGCGGCCTCTGTCGTAATCCCGCTGAGCAGGGGATCATTGGTGCCGATGAACAGGTTTGCAGAGTACCCGCCCGCAACTCCGGCAAACGCTGCAGACAGCCCTGCCAGGGGATGCCGGTTAAAGCCCAGAAACACGATGGCCCCGAGCGGAACCAGTACGACATAGCCGACGGACGCTGCCACATTGGACAACACCCCCATCAGCACGACAATCGGCGTGACAAACCGTTTTGGCGCCTTCGTCACAGTATTGGTCATTAAGGCACTGATGTACCCGCTCTTTTCCGCGACGCCGACGCCGAGCATGGCGACCAATACCGGGCCAAGCGCCACAAACGATGTGAAATTTGAGACGACATTGGAAAACATGTAGGCGATTCCCTCTGGCACAAGCAGGCTTTCTGCTTTCACCGTCAGCATCTCGGTCTGCATCGTCTCATTATTGACACCCTCAAATGTCACGCTGGTTCCAAGAACATATAAAATATGGGAAGCCACAATCACGATGAAGGTAAACAAAATAAAAATCGTGACAGGGTGAGGCAGTTTGTTCCCCTTCTCTTCAATGAAATTCAGTAATCGAATCGATTTTGATGAATCGGTCCGCTTCATAGACAGCTTCCTCCTGATTGATTTACATTAGGTTGATTAGAGATTAGCTTAGTATACATTCTGGGTACTATTCAGCAAAAAGTTTTAACTCAAGATAATCGAAGTAAAAAATATCAGATCATTCCCCCGCTTTGGGAACATATTTATTACTCAAATAGCAAAAGCCCCTCACCAATAATAGTGAGAGGCCTGCATGTAGATATTGGGTGAAAAAAAATAAACCCACTTTTGAATTGTTGTCATTCAACCTATCAACTCAAAATAACTTGATATACCGTAGAATTGATAAGAGATAAAAGGAGGAAAAACAATGGACCTGGTTTTAATGCTTTCCTTTCTCGGAGCTGCAGTCGTGCTGACCATCATGCCGGGACCGGATAACCTATTCACATTGGCACAGAGCATTGCCGGCGGGAAACTGGCAGGAATCTGGACGACGCTTGGGCTTTGCACAGGCTTGCTTGTACATATCGCGGCTGCTGTAATCGGTCTGTCCGCTCTGATCTATCAGTCCGCTTTCGCTTTTTCACTGGTGAAGTACGCAGGAGCCGCTTACTTGCTGTACCTGGCTTATCAGTCATTTAAAGCGAAAGACACCGCCCTGAACCTCGAGAGCGGAACCGCGTCGGACTACAGATCACTGTACAAAAAAGGATTGATCATGAATTTGCTGAATCCGAAAGTCTCCCTGTTTTTCCTTGCCCTGCTTCCCCAGTTCGTTACAAACACCGGCAGCAATGTCCAATTGCAGATGCTGATACTCGGCCTCGTCTTTCTCATTCAGGCATTTGTCATCTTTTCACTGATCAGCCTCTTTGCCGGCAAGATCGGCAGGCTGATCCGCAAATATCCATCTCTATCCGGAAGAATGAATCTGATTCAGGGCGGTTTGTTTACGCTCATCGGACTTCGGTTGGCATTTGGCGAGAGATGATGGGGATTCCTGTCCGATCCAGACAGGCATTTAACTAACCACACAAAAGCCCGGTATCGTACACTTTAGTTTGTTCGCATCATCACTTGGAGAGGAGCAACACATATGCAAACCATCTCAGGTAAAGTGGCACTCATCACCGGTGCGGGCCGCGGAATCGGCCGTGCAACCGCTATTGCATTCGCAAAGGAAGGCATCCATGTCGGCCTGGTCGGCCGTACCCCCGAAAACCTTCAGAATGTGGCAGAAGAACTGAAAGAATACGATGTAAAGGTCGCATTTGCCGCGGCAGACATCTCGGATCTTGAATCCGTCACAGCAGCAGTCGAATCAATCCGAGGTGAACTCGGCCCGATCGATATCCTTGTCAACAACGCCGGCATTTCGAAGTTCGGCGGATTCATGGACCTGACACCGGAAGAATGGACGAAGATCATCGACGTCAACGTGAAAGGCGTCTACTACACCACTCGTGCCGTGCTCCCTGAAATGCTGGAGCGAAACACCGGCGACATCATCAACATCTCCTCCACTGCGGGCCAGAAAGGCGCACCGGTGACGAGTGCTTATTCAGCCTCCAAAGCAGCCGTCATCGGCATGAGTGAGTCGCTCATGCTTGAAGTCCGCAAGAAAAACATCCGCGTGACGACACTGACCCCGAGCACGGTCGCCACAGACATGGCGGTCGAACTGAACCTGACCGACGGCAATCCGGAGAAAGTCATGCAGCCTGAAGACCTTGCCGAGCTAATGGTGGCCCAGCTGAAGCTGCACCCTCGAGTTGTACTGAAGCATGCCGGACTCTGGTCGACGAACCCATAATTAAGTCCCATTACTCGGACAACATCAAGCCCCTCCCAACTGAACAGGTGGGAGGGGCTATTCTTTCGGGGCTTTTTTTCACATCAAATCTTGACACTTTCCCTCTGGATACGACATATCCCTTCCTCTATGTACATAAAGTTACTAAGGACCTCATCACCGGTCCTTTGTTAAATCAAGAAAGGAGAGTGTCAGTGGGTAGAGCGCTTCTCCGAATTTCCGTCGTCTATTTCATGCTTGGGATTTCAATCGGTCTCTACATGTCATTTACCCATGTATTCAGCCTTGCAACGGTCCATGTCCACGTTAACTTATTGGGCTGGATGTCCCTTGCACTTGTGGGCATCATTTATCACCTATACCCGACCCTCGAAAAAAACGTTCTTGCGAAAAGCCACTTCTGGCTCCACAACCTGGGCCTGCCCGTCATGATGATCGCCATTGCCCTGGCCATTCAGGGCGTCCATCCGATCTTCTTCCCGATTGCCACGTTAGGCGGCCTGGCGACACTAATTGGGATCTTCTGCTTCGGGTTCAATGTTCTTATTAATACGCCGAAGCGGGAGGCCTGAATTCCATCGCCCGGACACGAAAAAAACCTCCTCGCCAGCCGAGGAGGCTTTTTATTTGGATTATTTCCCTTCCCGCTTCAGTTTGAACGGTGCATAGAAGAGGGCGAAAATCAGGAACAGCCCCAGGTAGCCGATTATTGAATAGAACTTGGAGACCAAAGTCGTGAAGCCGACAAAGCTCAAGACAAATCCGATAGCCAAAGTGATGACTGTTGCAGTCCGGGCTTTCTTAGTCTCCATCTCGAAAAACCTGGCGACAAATCCGTAGAACATGCCGAGCGCCGTGTTGAAGATCATTCCGAAGAGTACAATGGCCATCAAGACCGCAAGGATTGGTGAGATGTCCTCTACAATTTTCAACAGAGGCAGGTCATAAGACGCCACTGTTTCAATTTCAGCGAAAATCGCCAGATGGCCAAGGACAATCATGATGCCGATTGCCAGCCCTCCAAGCAGGCCGCCGATCCCTGCAACCCGCGGATTCTCTTCAGAACCCCCGGTCAACAATGCCATCCCTGCCCCGACTGCGATATTAAAGGAAACATAGTTGACAGCGGAGATGAACCAATTCGGAAACGATTTTTCAAGGCTTTCCGTAACCGGGTTGAGTTCGGAAAACGAAGCTTCCATCGTGGTCAGGCTATACACTGAAATGATGCCGATGAAAATCAGGAGAAACGGCGTAATGCTTGCGATGACACCGATTACTTTATCAACCTTCAGCATCATGGCAAGCGTCACGAGGACAGTCATCAGCAGACTGCCGACAAAAACAGGCAGGCCGAACTGCTGGTTGAGCGTAGATCCCGCTCCCGCTATCATGACGACGCCGACACCGAACAAAGTAAAGATGATGATGGCATCCACAATGACGCCAAGATAGCGCCCGCTGATCTCATAGATGGCTGATTTATGCGATTGCGCCTTCAGGCGGCTCCCGATATTCGCAAGGGACATCCCCAGATAAGCAAAAAGCGCAGTTGCAAGAACCGCTCCCAAAGTCCCCTTAAGCCCGAAGCTGGTGAAGTACTGTAAAATCTCTTGACCGGATGCAAATCCTGCACCCACGATGACGCCGACAAAAGCGCCCGCAATTTTCAAAGTCTTTAGCATGGTAAAATCCCCATTTATCTTGATGTTTTTTATGTAATATCCGTCCAGCGGATCTTTTACATTTAGTTTATCAATATATAATAACATTCAAATAGTTAAATCTCATAAACTTGTTCAGTTTTTCGCCTTCTTCGCGTTCTGTTCATTCTACACGACCGTTATAATCCTAAAGAATGGCAGCATAACATGTGAACAGGCGATCAGCAATTTCCGCTTCGCACACCCCAATTGCGTTTTACATAAGATTAATTGACTGATGGGAGTGAACATATGGGAGCCATTAGCGGAAAAGAGTACCTGAAGCGGATTAATCAGCTGAATAACGAAGTGTGGTTAGACGGGAAAAAAATCGAGGGTGCCATTTCCGAACACCCTGTCTTTAAAGGAATTCTTCAGGAAAAAGCTGCCCTTTACGATCTGCAGCTTAATCCCAAATACAAAAGTGACATGACGTTCCTGTCCCCTGAAACGGGCAATCGGATCGGGCTGTCTTACATGCAGCCAAAAAGCATTGAGGATTTAATAAAAAAGCGAAAAGCGTCTGAACTGTGGGCAAAGCAGACTTTTGGAATGATGGGCAGAAGTCCTGATTATTTGAACACCGTTTTAATGAGCTTTGCGTCTTCCGCAGGCTTTCTGGAGGGCAAAGGAAATTGTTTTCCGCAAAACCTGACTGCCTTTTATAAAAGCGCCAGGGAAAAGGACCTGTCGTTTACACACACCTTTATCAGCCCTCAGGTCAACCGTTCCCAAATCTATATCGAGAACAGCAAAGAGCCGATTGCGTTGAAGGTTGTGGATGTTAAAGATGATGGAATAGTGGTGAAAGGCGCGCGGTTGCTTGCCACACAGGGCGGATTAACCGATGAAGTGCTGGTTTTCAGCGTAGGCAGATTCTTGTTTAATGAAGACGAAGCATTCGCGTTCTCCATTCCCTCCAATACAAAGGGATTAAGATTTATTTGTCGGGACACGTTTATGGGAGGCCCTTCCCGGTTCGATCACCCCCTGAGTTCACGATACGAGGAAATCGACAGCATTGTCGTATTCGACAACGTTCTGGTTCCATGGGAACGCGTATTTTATTATAACAACGGTGAAGTAGCCGAAGAATTTATCACACAAAGTTCCTTCCATGCATTTGCCAAACATCAGGTCATTACAAGGCAGATCGCAAAAACGGAATTCATCTTGGGTGTTGCACAGTTACTGGTTGAAACGATCAAGATTAATGACTATCAGCATATCCAGGAAAAAATAACAGAAATCATGCTCGGCCTGGAAACGATGAAGGCGCTGCGGGAGAAAGCGGAAAATCATGCATCCCTGGATGATCATGGGATGTTGCGCCCCGATGTGATTCCACTGAATGCTGCTGGTGTTGTCTTCCCCAAAATGTATCCCCGATTCACAGAGATTATTCAGATCATGGGAGCCAGCGGAATGATTACATTGCCGACCGAAAATGCATTTCAATCGAGTATCAGAAAGGATCTTGACCAGTATCTTCAAGGGGCGACAAAGTCAGCTGAAGATCGGGTAAAGGTCTTCCGGCTGGCCTGGGATCTGACGATGAGTTCATTCGGAACCCGGGAAACACAATATGAACGATACTTTTTCGGTGACCCGGTACGGCTCGCCAGTCAGTTCTATAAGGAATATCCTAAAGAGCCATATGCGGATACCGTCAGTGAATTTTTGCACCTGAACAAATCATGAATAGAAGGTTTGGGGTGTTGAATGACTAACTTTTATTCGTTTCAGGGAACGGTCACGGCGATCAGTGATTTTAACCCCGGCTACAACCAGGGCTGCAGCCAATTATTTACGCTGGAAAATGAGCTGGGCTCAATTGTGAATTTCATCGTGACCCCCTCCACTTACTTTGTGGATCATGATATTGTTCGTGTCGGAGACCGTGTGACCGGATATTATAATGGAGATTTGCCGGCTATTCTGATTTACCCTCCGCAATATCAGGCCATTGTCATGGTCAGAGAGCACCCTGACCAAAACATAAAAGTGGATCACTTCGACAATCAATTGGTCAGCAGCGATGGAGAGTTAAAGCTGAATTTATCCCAGTACACTCAAATCCTATTTACAAATGGCCAACTTTTCTCAAGATACCCGGGAGGCCGGGACTTAATCGTATCGTATGGGCCCACGACCCGAAGCATCCCCGCCCAGACCACACCGTACCGGATCATCGTGTTGTGTTTGGAGTCATAACTGAACCCCCTCGGCAACTGTTACCGGTTGCCGAGGGTTTTTGGTACTTTGGTACTTGTCCCGATTGAATAATTGAGAATAGTTATCAACTGATGTATAGTAGCAGTAGCGATGCAGACCACTGATAAAGGGGAAAAAACCGTGCAAATATACTGGACCAAGATTAACCAGATCATTGATGAAACACCTGAGGTCAAAACCTATATGCTCGACCTCCCCGAAGGCTTTGTGTGGGAAGAAGGTTCCCACACCCACCTCGGGCTGAAAGGCTTCAATGCCGGTGACAAGCCGAACAAAAGCCTCGTTCGCCATATGTCCATCTCCACTTTGCCGAACGAACAGGCAATCGGGATCACAACACGGATCCGCGAACTTTGTTCCGAGTACAAAGCAATCCTGAGAAACCTTAAACCCGGCGATGAAGTCGCTTTGTTTAAAACGCATTCGAATGTCCCGCTAAGACGGGAAAACAGAAATGTTTATCTGCTGTCATCCGGTGTCGGCCTGGCCACATTCAGACCGCTTGTGCTTGAATACCTCGAGCGAGCTGACAACGTCAGCCGGATCCATTCCCTCAATATCGATTCAACAAAGGACTTCTTATTCACGGATGTCTTTGAATCCGCACCGGAGAAAAAGTTCACGGCACAGTTTGTTGACCGACGTGGAGACTACTATGAAGAAGTGAAAAAGCTTGCGGCTGACCAGGACGGGCTTTTCTATATTGTCGGCAGCGATGAGTTCCTTTCACAAAACATTGACGTCTTGCGGGCACAGGGCATCCAGCCGGAACAAATCATGCTGGATAAGCGGGAAAAAGGCCGGGCAGCGTTTTTCCCGGATGAATTGCCGGTTTAATTGACCCACGGAAAAAGGCCTCTCACCATTCAGCGAATGGTTGAGAGGCCTTTTACTTCACCCTTCCCTTACGAGAGGAAAATGCCCGGCTTGCTTCAATGGTTCAAGATCTTCGTCGTCATCCGACAACTCCAGAAACATTTCTTCTTCGTCCAGTTCAAAAACTCTTTCCAGTTGCCGGGATGATTCTTCGTAACGTCCGAGCAATGACAGATAGCACGCCCGATTGTATTGGAAGAACAGATCATCCGGATGAAGGGTGGTGGCATGCTCGATGCAGTGTAGCGCTTCATGCGTCCTGTCCTGCATCCGGTAAATGATTCCAAGCTCATTCCAGGCATCGGGATCTTCGGGTGCCTGCTCGATCGCTTTCTTCATCGCCTGCTCTGCTTTTGGATATTGCTCCATTTCCGCATAGATTTTACCCAGGAAGAAGTGTGCATTCTCGGTCTCCGGATCCAACTTTAAGCATGCCAGGTAGGTGTCTTCAGCTTTCGGATAGTCCCCCTGCAGAAACAGGGAGAACCCAAGCTGGAATAAATAGTCCGGTTCCTGATGCCGGCTTTGCAGCTGATCCAATAGAGACTGCGCCTTCACCAGATGCCGCTCCCGTTTCTTCTCACTGAATGTCTCCTGCTCATGGATATAGAGCAATACCAGCTTATAGGCAAGGTCATCATCCCAGTGATGAGACAGTGAGGTTTCCAGGGTTTTGATTGCGTCCCCGACAAGGAAGGTTGCCATGTAAAAGTCCGCGAACCAGACTGCGGCCTGGACATTCTCCCTGTTCTTTTGAATCGCAGTTTCATAGAGGTCGATCAGGACGCCCAGCTGCAGGGTGGTTTGCGCAGCCCCGATCCACTTTTTGAAGACCCCTAGTTTCTCGGTCTGCTCAGCCATCAAAGGAACGACCACTTTTTCCAGAGCAGCGGCGCTGTACATCAATGCCGTGCTTATTTCCTGTGCTGGGAGCTTCAGTGTCCCAAGCTGGGTTTTCAGCTTGCCCAATGATTTCCCGTGGAAGAATTCAATAAGTGTTTCGTAGAATTCCTGTTCGTCAACATGACTTTCTATCAGTTGCAGCAGAAGCTTCCGGGCCTGCTTTTGCTCTCCTTTTCTGAACAGGAACTTGGCCTGCTGATGAAGCAGGTGGGGCATTTCCGGTGAAGCTTCCAATGCTTTGGCCAGATACTCTTCCTCCCGGTCCAATTGGCCAAGCTTCCCGTAAATGGTCGCCATGCTATCGTACAGGAAAGCTTCATCAAACTTTTCCTTATCCAGACCTTGGATATCGCTTAAAAACTTCCGAAGCTGTTGCTGATCCATCAGGTCGGCAGCCTTTTCCACCGGGATGGCATACGGATTGACCTTAAATGCTTCCAATAAATAATGAAGCTCTTCATGCCGGTTCTCCGTTTTGTTTGCAACAGAAGCAAGGTCCAGGAAAGCCTGCTCATTGGAAGGATCCAGCTTCAGAACCCGTTTATAGTAGAGGACAGCCTGTTCATTGTCTTCCATCTTGAAATGGATATCTCCCAGCTTGGACAATGTCAGAATCTCTTCTTTAAGTTCCAGTGCCTGTTCCAAATACTTTTTTGCCTTTCCGTAATTACCGCTGTCTCCATAAAGGGCGCCCGCATGGAAGAGGAACAAGCGATCATCCTCTTTACCGCTGCGCTCATCTTCAAGAAACCTGATGCCTCTCCTGTATGAAAGGGAATCCCGGATCATTCCGGTATAGAGCTCGAGCGCTTCATGGAGGCTTATTCCGACCATCCTGATGCCTTCTTCCATGAAGCCAAGCCCCTGCTCCATGTATGTCCCCGGATCCTCCGACTGGCCCGCAGCTTCACAGATCAATTTCCCTCCGTTAATCAGGAATTCATGACTTCCACCAAACCGCTCCTTCAGTCCGTTCATGGTCCTAAGGAATTCATCAAGATTTCCTTCTTCTTTGATCAGGGTCGCCAGGCTCACCCAGGCCTCCGGGTTCTCAGGCTCCTTCTCCGTCGCTTTTGTGTAATACGACCGGGCCATTTCAATGTTCTTTGAACGTTCTCCATGTTCACCCATCTCTACAAGCAGCAGATAAGCATTTTCTGTGGCTTCCAGACCTTTTCTAAGCATCGCTTCAGCCGCTTCGGCATCTTCATGAACCAGTTCATAAATGAGAGCGAGGTCCCGATAAGGCTGAGGGTTGGCCGGGTCCAGGGAAATGGCGACTGAAAAGCCCCTGACCGCTTGATGATACTTTTCAAGCTCCAGATCGCAGCAGGCTCTTTCAAACCAGATATGGGAGCTGTTCTTTTTGATGCGGAGGGCTTTAGTAAAGCAATCTCTGGCTTCCTCATACCGCCCCGCACTAAACAGGATCATGCCGTGATTGACAAGCGCAAAGTCATCGGTGCCATTGATCTCAAGTGCAATTTCAGATAGCCGCAGACCTTCAGATAAATCCCCGGCATGGGTAACGGAAATCGCCTGATATGACCACAGGCTCGAATCATTCGGTTCCAACTCGGCCGCCCTTCGGAACTCTCCCGCAGCCTGCTGAAACTCCCCTTTGTCCGCGCTAAGCCTTCCCAACAGATACCAATAGGTTGAAATCCGGGAGCCTCCGGTCATGCCCTCAAGCACTTTTCTCGCCATATCCCCCTCATTCGCCTGGACATAAGCCAATGCAGTTATCAGATCCCGGTAGACAGAATCCGAAAGCGTCTGATTCAGTACCTGAATCATGCCTTCCAGCATGTTTTTATCAATCATGCGGGAAAGATATTTTGCGCTATAGATCGCCACAATCGGATGTTCCATATGAACCCTGAGGAATTCAGTATCTTCCAAGCTCAGCGGCTGGTCACAGTTTTCTGTCAGAAGCAGCATCCTGCCGGCAATCTCATGCTCACGTTCATCCAGAAATTTGAGTTTGGCCTTTTCACTGATCGGCAGAACCGCCAACGACAGAGCATGGTTATTTCCGAATTCCTTGTCCAGCTCCTCATAATCCACGGTATGCACCTCGCGGAAATTCGGGTCCTGCACGGTGAACACTTCAAGATGATCATCGTATCCGGTAAGTACCTGGACGTGTGATTCGATCGGATAGTCAATCGTAATGAGAACACCTGCCCCAAGATCGATCAGCTTTTTATAACGTTCTTCATTTCCGTGGAAAAGGACGCTGTGGTATCCCGTCTCTCTGAAGAAGCTGATCACTTTGGACACCTGGGAACCGTTATTCTCAAATATCGCTTCTGCTATTGCCTCCTGGGTGATTTCGGCTGAAAACATGCTGAGGAGCATTTCAGCACTGGCCGGCAGACAGTAGTTATAATTCTGGACAACTTGCCTGTAGGACAGTTGTTTCGCAGTGTGTGCTTTACTGCTGCTGAACCTTTTAAAAAGTGTGTCCTGCCGGAGATCAGGATGAACTGAGAGAAACTGCTCGAGTTCCCCCCATTTTTGCTCTTTATATAAGCTGGTTGCTTCGTAAAACCCGAACAGCTTGCGGTAGTCATGAAATGGGGAGATCCTATTGAGCACGGAAATGGTTTCCCGCATTTGTGGCCAATTTTTTTGTGCGTATAGAATCCTTATTTTTTCCGCCAGCAGCTTTGGACAGAACGGATACTCGTTCAGGCCTTCGTTAACGGCCAGTTCCGCTTTCCCGTAATCTCCACGCAAGCTGTAATGCTGCGCCAGAAGGGCATAAGCAATCTCTCCGTTTTTCTCGTCCTGTTTTCCGTCTTCCAGAAGCTGAGTCGCTTCCGTCCATTCACCCCGATAGAGATAATAATAAGACTCCCGGATCGCCATTGATTCCGTTGTCAATCCGGCGCATTTTTCCAAGTACAGACGGCCCTCGTTGAATCGCCGCATCCGGATCAGCAGGTCTGCCAGGTTGAAATACAGTTTTTCTGCTGTTTTGGCAGGCAGATCACTCTTCTCCAGGTTCTTTAGAAGCTCTTCCGCTTCGATCAGCTTATTTTCATCGATCAACTCCTGGCAATACCAGATCAGTGTGTTCGGCGTCTTCAGCTTCCTGTGACTGTATCGGGCAACGATTCTGCCCCAGCGGCTCATCAATGCGGCGTCCATGATGGTCAGAATCTCCTGGATCGTTTCCTCGGGCTGATCCAGGAACTCCCGGATTGCAGAAAGCTTGACCGGCTCCGGCTTTTGGAAGGCTTCGGTAAAGAGCTTTAAGGCATCCTGATATTGATGCGTATCAAGCAACTCGGTGATCTGTTTTGTGTTCATCCTTGTCTCCTCGGTATAAATAATGTTTTTAATAGTGATAAACGCTTGGCCAAGCTGCAGGGCAAGTATTGCCTGACGTTGCATCATACTCCCTTATCGAGTCACATATAACGCCGACTGTGAAAGCATCAGCGATCATTTAGAAGTGTACGGAGGAAAAATCCTTATACTGGTTTCATGACCAATTTGATTTACCTCTTAGTAAAAAATATATAATGAACTAACGAATTTTACCATCGTTTTTTTGTTGATTGTTCCAGAGAAAAAAACACCTGAACCCATTTAAAATTGGTACGGACCAGAATACAGAAAGACTCCAGAGGACAAAAACCTCCTCATGTCTTGCTGAAAATATCCATGCAAAAAGGCCTCTCACCATTCAGCGAATGGTTGAGGGGCCTTGTGCGCCCATCACTTATATTTACTTAATAGTTCTTCCGGGATATGACAATAATCGTTCGGGTATCTGGCTAACCGGTCTTGGTGTTCTTCTGCACTTCTCACATAGTTTGAAAGAGGCAATACTTCAACAACAATCTGTTCATCATCACTTCTCGCACGAAGAAATGCCTTCGCTTCTTTTAAGTGTTCTTCCTTTTCACTATAGACTCCGGTTCTGTATTTCTCCCCGACATCCTGTCCTTGTTGATTCAAACTGTACGGATCAATGATTTCAAAGAAATACCCCATCAATTCCCTGATGGTGACCACTGCCGGATCAAATCCGGTTTTGACACATTCGGCATAACCATCATAGTCGCCATCAAGTGTGTCAGATGTTCCATTGGCCCTTCCCGCTTCTGTAAACTGAACCCCGGGTAAGGTCTTTATAAAAGCTTGAACTCCCCATAAACATCCCCCTGCAAAATATACGATTTCCATCTCGTTCTCCCCCTTATGCAGGAACTGACCTAAAACCCCAGACTGGGGCATATCACATAAGCCCGATTATAACAGAACGGACAAATGAAAAAGGCTTCCCGGTAGTCATTAAAACCAGTGAGAAGCCCCTAAGTTGGTTAGTAACGAGTCGTTATTACAATTATTTAAACGGATTTCAGTCCTTTTACAATCCGATTAAGAATGGCCCATAACGCTTTATTTCTATTATAGATGCTTTATAATGCCAGGATAGACTTCTTGTCTGAGGAAGGAGATCGTTATTCATGAAAAAAATGATGACTCTATTCATGAACGGTTTTTTGGCAGTTGTTTTGGCGGCATGCGGAGGAAATGAAGAAAGCGATGGAGCCAACAATGAGGATAAAGCCATGACAGCGGAAGCCGATCAGCAGAAGCAAATGGAAGACATGCAAAAGAAGTTAGAAGAACAGCAAATCGATGAAGAGAAAACCGTTGCCATAGTGAATGATGAAGAAATTATGGGCAGCCAATACAATAACGCTTTAGCCTCTTCACAGGGACAAATGCAGCAAATGGGACAAGACCCTACTTCTAAAGAAGCTGCAGAGCAAATAAAAACCCAGACCATTGACAGCCTCGTCGGACAGACGCTTCTTCTGCAAGAGGCGGATCAAAAAGGCTATCAGGCTTCAGAGTCAGACATCAATGAGAAACTGGATGAAGTAAAAGGACAATTTAAAACTGAAGAAGAATTCGAAGCAGCTCTTAAAGAATCCGGCATGGATATGAAATCACTTAAAGCTCAAGTAGCCCAGGACATTCAACTTCAACAGTACGTTGAGAAAGAAGTTCCTGCAGGTGAAGTCAGCGATGAAGAAATTCAAACAACCTACGACCAATATGCGGAACAAGGCAAGGCTGCGAATCAAGAAGTACCAAAACTAGAAGAAATGAAACCACAAATCGAACAATCTCTTCAACAGCAAAAACAGCAGGAACAACTCGTTCAGCAAGTTGAAAAGTTGAAGGAAAATGCGGAGATCGACATCAAGATTTAAGGAACACGCCAAAAGAGGCTAACCAGTTTTCCCTGGTTAGTCTCTTTTGGCCTTTTTATAATGATGAACGGTAATTTGGCTGATCTCAATTGAAGTTTAATGGATCAGTGAAGCCCTCAAATGAACACCATACTCCAAATACCCTTTCAGACAAGTTAACATGTAGACCCAACCCTCTTTGTTATCCAACATTACGCTTATGATATTTTCATCATTTTCATTAAAACCTTCTTCAGTGATTTCAATGATGCTTTCAGAATGACCCAGTTCATTCAGGATGATCGTAACCTTATTTCCTTCTTCATTCGTGCCCCAGTGAAACACGATTTTTTCGTTTAAATCAATTTCCTTTATTTTTATATCACCCTGTGCTTCATATTCATCATATCTGAGTGTAATGACCTTACCTTCTTCCCATCGTTCAGAACTGGAAGAGAACCAAAAACCCCCTATTTTTGAAGGGTCAACGAAGGCTTCGAACACGTCACCGACCGGCTTTTCGATTTTCATTCTTGTAATGTTGTGCATAAATTCCTCCTTAAAATATCTTCGCAAGTATTTCTCAATATTCTATACAAGGTATATCTGCAAGTTCCTATTAATTTTAAATCGAAATTAAGGTTCTCAATCCGATACTTCATTTCGGTATTCCCTTTTTATAAAACTTGTTTTATAAAACTTGAGAGGGAACCTTAGATAACTTCTATAAAAAATATGATAATCCTTCCTGACCGACTGATGTGGACACAGTAGTAATGAAGAGATGGGGCATGTAACTAAAGGATGGAAAAAGGCCTCCCACCAATTCAGTGAAAGACCTAAAAACCTCCTCAGCTTATGCTGAGAAGGTCGTTACCCAGGTCAGGCAGGCATCTGCCTGCTACCGGGAGCTGCCGCTTCCGTTGTAAGGAAGGCAGAGGGCTGCTGAGGATGCAGCATTCAGAGAGGCCTTTTAATGGATCATTTTGACATCCAAGTGCCGTCTCTATTATTATCACTGAACCCATGAATTTCACCGGATTCGTCATTAATAACCAATCCCTGTACACTCCCAAAGTAAGTGGTGTTACCAATATTTTGAACTTCAATCCCAAGGTCTTCAGGATTCTTTAAGAGCACATAATCCGGCTCAACTTGTAAGATATCCTCGTTAAACTCCAAAAATGCTCGTGGGTTGTTTACTGATTCTTGAATGGGTTCATTAAACTTAATCATTTTTACTAACTGTTGAGCAACCATGGATGTAATTTTTCTTCCTCCAGCACTTCCAATCCCTATGGCAGGAGACCCGTTTTTGGTTAATATCGTCGGTGTTGTATAACTAAATGGGCGTTTGCCGGGTTCAGGTCTGTTTGGTGAATCTTCTCGATTACTAAAGTTTTTTAATTGATCATTTAAGAAAAAGCCATTCACATATTCCCCTGATCCAAAGGAACTGCTTAGCGTATTCGTTACGGATACCATCATCCCATTTTTGTCTACTACCACAAAGTGTGTGGTGTCTCCATGATCTTCAATATCAGCATCTGACTCCAAATCATGGCGATATTCTTCCGATAACTCAAGGCCATTGACTTCGGATACGAGATGATTAATATGATCGTCTGATAGCATTTCATCTGTTGGGACATCGGTATAGTCAGGGTCCCCGACATTTTCTAAACGATCACTGTAACTGATTCTATTAATCAACCCCATCATTAACGAAAAGTCCAAAGGATGATCTTTGGTATCTTCAATTTGTAACGACTCCGCCATTTCTAAAACTTGAATTAACATGATCCCTCCAGAAGGCGGAGGTGGCGCTAAAACTTCATAGTCACCAAATTCACCTTGTAAGGGCTCTTTGACTTCCACCTCATAGGATTCTAAATCATTCTCTTTTATATCCTCTTCCTCATCGTTAATTGCACTTGCAATGTCTCCTTGATAAAAAGCACTTGGCCCATTTTCTTTGATATCTTCCAACGTTTCCGCTAGTTGTTTTTGTACCAATACTTCTCCCGCCTCAATAGGTTCTCCATCAGGGAAGTAATGGTTCAAATCGGGCAGGTGCTCTGATTCTTCCAATGCATGATGCAGTGTTTCAGAAACCGTCACACCATTTGCAGCAAAATGGATAGCCGGATCCATGAGCTGTTCCATATTCTTTGTTCCAAAATCATCATGAACCTTGTACATACCTTTAACAAACCCCGGTATCCCTATATCACTTGAAGGCAATGTACCTTCCGGGGCGGTTTCCCGGTAATCATAAACAACTGGGTCTTCGCCGTTATTTGGATGAATTAGCATCGTTCCGCCTCCACCAATTCCCGATCCATACGGCTCCGCAACACCCAAAACAAAACTCACTGCTATGGCAGCGTCAACAGCATTACCTCCTTGTTCGATTATTCTCATACCTACTTCCGTTGCAACAGAACTATCAGATGATACGCCATAGGAGCCCTTTTCCTCTTCCTGCGTTGTATCATTAAGGATCAAGTCATTATTGTCTGTTAATTGTGGGCCACCACTGCCACTGACATTTAGTATGATGAAAAGTAGCAGAAGCAAACCCAAACCGATAAAAATGTAATACCTACTTTTGTATAAGAAACCTTTCTTGTTAAGCATATCCAATCACATCAAAGCAGCTAAAAAGAGGACGGCAGTAATGATTAGCCCTGTTATGGAATCCGTACTTGTCCTTTTCTTTTGTATTTTGACTGTTTTTAACACCCATTGTTTAAAGGTTAGTCTCTGTTCAGTTGTTTGCTGTGTTTGTTTTGTTTTTTTTACCTTTTCTTCAATAATAGATTGCATTCATAATTCCTCCTCAAATATAGTTAGATGCGGTCCTGAAGGTTAGTCTACTAAGCAATCAGCTACTTTTTGTTCGATCACATTAAAGTAATTAAAAAGAGGACGGCAGTGATGATTAATCCCGTTATGGAATCCCTGCTTGTCCTTTTCTTTTGTATTTTGACTGCTTTTAACACCCATTGTTTAAAGGTCAATGTCGGTTGTGTTTGTTTGGCTTGCTTTGTTCTTTTTACCTTTTCATCAATTCTCACAGTAGATTCCATTTTTATCATTCCTCCTTAAATTAAGTTCGATGCAACAACGATCCCCAAGGTTAGTCCGCTAAGTAATAATGTACTTCCGACTGTTGGCAGGACCCCTTGTTTCTCAATCGTATTTGCAATCAAGCCAGGAACGATAATCCCTATAGCAATCAATCCACTAACTGACGCCGGAATAAATTGGGGAAATGCAAAGTCAAAAATTGCTTTCATAATGATTCCGGTGGTGATCATAGCTGTAAATTTTCTTCTTCCATATAAGATTGTAAATTTCCCAATCACCTTCATGACGACTAAAAATGTCAAAAAGCTGATCATAAACGTAGCAACAATACTCACTGGAGAGATTACCATCAAGGCAATATAACCGGGTACGACTAACCCCGCTGGAATGGCTCCTGTCCGTTCTGTGTAAAACAAGCTGAGAATAACTCCTGCAGTTATTGCTAAATAAATATCTCCCGTATCAAATGTAAACATTTTTTACTTCCTCTCCCTTTAAGCAATTTCTTTTGTTATTTTCATTTGCTCAAGCTGAGCTACCAGCTTATCTGCTCCGCCATGGATATTTCCGACTCCATAAATACTTTTACCGGATAAGTAGGGTTGGAGTGCTCGCACAACTTCATCGGTACTGGCATTTTCCAGATTTAAAAGGTTTTTGACGGGGAATTCCCCTCTCTTATACGCATCTGCTATAAGCCCCGTGCTGTCTCCCATTGCAACCAGTGTTTCTGCTTGTATATTTGGCAAAACTTGCTGAACAAATTGTTCCGTACGATCCACCCGATCCGATCGAGTATTCATAATCACAACTGGATCGTCTGTAGGATAACTCAGTTGTTCCACACGCTCCCATATATTGAGTGTGGAAGTGGGGTCGTTAGCAGCAAACCCATTCACTAAATAACTAGGATTATCTACATCACCAATGGGAAGTATCTCCATGGCACCTGGATCCGGCCAAGCTTTCAACATTCCTTTACGTGCCGTTTCATGATCGATACCGAGAACATCGGCAACTGCTAGTGCTAATGCTGCATTTTCCGGGAATACCATATACTCGAATTTTTTAAGGAATTCTTCAGAAACTACAGACGTGTCACATACATGGACCTTTGTATTCCGTTTCTTAGCCATTTGCTTAAAGTGAGGAACATAGGGACTATCATTAATAATCAGGTCGCCGTTATAGGGTATTGCTTCAGAAAATGAATCTGCCACCTCTTCTAATGTCGGCCCTAAAACATCCATATGATCTTCTAAAACATTAACGATTAAAGCGATATTTGCTTGTAACAGTTTTTCTTGGAAAACTATTTGATAATCTGGCTTTACGGCCATACACTCGCTCACGAGAGCATCAGCGTTTAACTCAGCAGCTTTGGCTAAGACCTTTCTTTGTTCACCTATATTCGGACCTTCCAGTCTTCTCTTAATAGGATCTTCTTTGGAATCAAACCAGTAGAGCATTCTCGCATCGGTTCCTGTCGTTTTTCCAACTGTATGATATCCCGCTTCTTGCAAAACGCCAGTTATCAATCTGGTAACGGTTGATTTACCTCTAATCCCATTTACATTTACCCGTACTGGGATACTTGCGACGTTTTTATCGTTTATTTTCTTATCCCTAACCCCCAAAAACAGGGCTAAAGAAGCTAATAACAGAATGAGTAAAAATTCGACTACCATTTTTGCACCTCCACAGTAAATTGACTATATTTTCGTCTATCCTCCTTTTCCAAAAATAAATTGTCACATATTAGCAATCGCTCTACCATGTGCTACTATATCAAACGATTATTAATTTCATATAACGTCAATATAAACTTGTATTACTATTCAATTACATGGTTAATTGTCTTAATTTTTGTTTTATATGCTGTCCTGGCGCCTTAATAATCCGCAGTCCAAAATTTAAAGATTTCTTAATATAATTAAAAAACCCATGACGATTAATACCTCAAACAAAAAGGTATGATCGCCATGGGGTATTCAAGTTCTACTTCTTCCACTATCTAGATCTTTTATAAAGGAATGTTTCGTTTTGTTTTATTGAGCAGGTTCTTCAATAATGGTATAGGTAGCCTGGGTTCCATCTTCTGCTGTGACAACAAGTTGGTCATCAGTTGCTAATTTGTTTCCAGCGCCTTTCACCTTGCCATTTTTACCGGTTACTTCATAGGTTTGTTTTGAACCATCTGTTGCTGCAAGGGCTCTTAACATTTCTTTTACCTTTGTAGCGTTTGCTACGGTTATGGAGCCTTTTTCTTCATCTGTTGGCTCTTCAATCGTTTTTACAATTTCCAAATGTTCCGGTGCTTTGTTAGGAGCGTGAACTTCTACTTCGCTGCTCTCATCTGCAATAATCATATAAGTAGCCTGGGTTCCATCTTCTGCTGTGACAACAAGTTGGTCATCTGTTGCTAATTTATTGCCCGCGCCTTTCACCTTACCATTTTCTCGAATTACTTCATAAGTTTGTTTAGAACCATCTGTTGCTGCAAGAGCTCTCAGCATTTCTATTACCTTTGTAGCATGAGCTACGGTTATGGAGCCTTTTTCTTCATCCGTTGGTTCTTCAATCGTTTTTACAATTTCCAAATGTTCCGGTGCTTTGTTAGGAGCATGAACTTCTACTACGCTACTTTCTTTTACAGTAATTGTATAAGTAGCCTGGGTTCCATCT
>NZ_LQNT01000009.1 GCF_001619585.1 Bhargavaea cecembensis | reverse complement strand
AAAAACCCCCGCCTATGGCGGGGTTTTTTGTATGGGGAAGATCGGGTTTGAAAATGAGTCGTCTGAGTTTGAAGATTAGCGGCCCGAGATTGAAGATTAGTCGTCCGAGTTTGAAGATTAAGTACCCGAGTTTGAAAATAAACTCTCTCCAGCAAAAAGCGGGGACGGCGTCTGCCGTTCCCGCTTTCTCAATCCTCAGCCGGCACCCAGATTCCTTGAAATCCGGGCGCCGGCTTCTTTTACTTTCTCCGACAGGTAGGCGAGGCGCTCATCGGTCAGGTCATAGCTGATGAAGCCGATGGAAACGGCGCCGACGAGGGTGCCGAGCCCGTCCCTGACCGCGGCGGCAACCGAAGAGGTGCCGGGTGTGCGTTCGCCGTGGCTTTCGGCATATCCGGCCTGCCGGATGACCGCAAGCTCGTCATGGAAAGCCTGCTGCTTGTCGCGGGGGACGAGTTGGCCGACGATTTCCGCAGCTTCACCAGGCGGCATATCCGCGAGCATTGCCTTGTTGGCCGCCCCGATATGGAGAGGAATTCGGATGCCGAGCGGGTCATTGATCCGGATCGGATTGTCGTCACTGTCAATGCGCTCCATGACAATCGCCTCATGGCCCGATGGCCGGCTCAGATACACGCTTTCCTTTACCTCTCTGGAGAGGCGCTCGAGTTCCGGCCGAATCTTAGTGATGTAATCCATCGAGTCATACAGGCGCAGCCCGTATTCCAGCCAGATCGGGCCGAGCCGGTACAGCTTGGTCTGCGGGTCCTGCTCGACCATCCGCTGCTTTTCCATTCCTTTCAGGATCCGGTGCATCGTGCCGAGTGCGAGTCCGCTTTTCTTGGAAAGGTCCGAGATCGACATTCCTCCGTTTTCCGCCTCCGATAATAGTCCCGTAATGCTCATCGCCCGTTCCAGTGCCTGCATCGCAACTTCTCCTTTGATTGTGAACCGATTTTAAGCGCTATGTATGCTGATTGACTTCTCTTTGTTTAGAAGAAACTTATTCCTCAATGAAGGTTCAAAATATATTGACAGTATAGCATGGATTGACTATATTAATCGTAACAACTTTCCGTTTAGTGAAAATACTTTCCGTCTAACGGAAAAAGGAGCTTGATTACATATGACGTTTCTTTCATCCATGCATGAGCCGCTCCGACGCGTGATCGTCAAGCGGCCACAGGAAGCATTCAAAAGCCAGAAGCATCTTGATGAAAACTGGAAGCGCTTTAACTATGCCGAGGTACCTGATTACGGGGAAGCGCTCCGGGAATATGAGGCGTTCCTCGATATCCTCAAAGAGCATGTCGAAGAGATCGACTTTCTTCCGGAGGCAGAGGAGACGGGACTCGACTCGCTTTATGCGCACGACCCGGTGAAGTTCACGCCGGCCGGCGCGATCATCCTGAAATCGGGCAAGGCCCTCCGCCAGCCGGAAGCGCAAGTCTATAAGAAGTTCCTCGAAGAAAAAGGCATCCCCGTAATCGGAGAACTGGAGGGAGACGCGGTTTCCGACGGCGGGGACATCGTCTGGCTGGATGACCGGACGATTGCGGTCGGCAGGGGCTACCGGACAAATGATGAAGCTATCAGGCAACTGCGGGAAATGACGGCACCTTTCGTGGACGAATTCATCGAAGTGCAGCTTCCGCATGACCGCGGGGAGGCAGAGTGCCTCCATCTGATGTCGTTCCTGAGCATCGTCGACAAGGATCTGGCCGTCGTCCATTCCCCGCTCATGCCGGTATTCCTTCGACAGCGCCTCATTGAAAACGGGGTCCGGCTGGTAGAAGTGCCGCAGGACGAGTACGACAATCTTGGTTGCAACGTGCTGGCACTGGCTCCGCGTAAAGTGGTCATTCCGGCGGGCAATCCCGTGACGAAAGCGGGCCTTGAGGAAGCCGGAGCCACCGTGTATGAGTACAAAGGCGATGAAATCTCTTATAAAGGAACCGGCGGGCCAACTTGCCTGACCTGCCCAGTGGTTAGAACAAAATGACTCTGGCACACGAACAAAAACAGATGAACAAGGGGGAACAACCGATGGGACGCCGTTGGGACACACCTGAAGCACGCCGAGCACTACTCTGTGAATTGGTCAGCTGGGACAGCCGGACGCTGACGGAAGGAGAGCGGCTATTTGCGCAGCGGCTCGAGACGAAGCTTCGTGAAATGCCTCACTTCCAGCAGCATCCGGAACGCGTCGCCCTTCACGATGCAGGCCTTGGCCGCCAGACGGTGACGGCACTGTACAAGCATCCGGATGCAACGGATACGATCGTGCTCATCAGCCATTTTGATACGGTCCAGACCGAGGAATATGGGGCCCTTCAGGCGCTTTCGACGTTGCCTGAGGAACTGACGGCCAAGCTTCATGACGTCAAGGACACGCTCCACGCGGAAGCTCGTGCCGACCTAGAGTCGGGTGAGTACCTGTTCGGCAGAGGCACGATGGACATGAAGGCGGGCCTCACCGCCCATCTTTCGTTGCTCGAGCAGGCAATCGACGAGGATTGGCCGGTCAACCTTCTCCTCCTGACCGTACCGGACGAGGAAGTGAACTCCGCGGGAATGAGGGTCGCGGTTGGCGCCCTGCTTAAGATCGCCGAGAAGGAAGGGCTCACATTCAGCCTGTTCCTGAACGGGGAGCCGTCCTTCACGCAAGAGCCGGGCGACACAAAGGAGTATATCTACTCCGGAACAATCGGCAAAATCATGCCGGCAGCCCTGTTCTATGGAAAGGAAACCCACGTCGGGGAACCGCTCCAGGGCCTGACTGCAAACTACATCGCTTCCTATATGACGCAACAGATGGAGTTCAGCGACCTGTTCGAAGAGAGCGAGTACGGCGAGAAGACACCGCTCCCGGTTTCGCTGTACCAGCGTGACCTGAAGGACCAGTACTCCACCCAGACACCGTACCGCGCCGCCGCGCTCTATAATGTCTTCCTGTTCAAGCGCACGGCGGCGGACGTCATGGAAACATTCGAAAAAGTTGCCGGGGAAGCGGCGTCCGCGTGCAACTCGGCCTACAGGGAACTGTGCCGCCGCCACGGCGTAAGCGGTGTCGGTGACGTGAAAGTGTACCGCTACGAGCAGATCCTGACTCATGCGGAAGACAAGCTTGGCACGGAAGAGGTCCGCAAGATGAAGGAAAAAGCAATTGCCCTGGCCGGTCCGGACGAGCGGGCGCAGAGCTTCGCTGTCGCCGACCGGCTCATGATCGAATGCCAGGAACTGTCCCCGGCAATTGTCCTTATGTACGCGCCGCCATACTACCCGGCGGTCAACTCCACTGAGGAGGCGCTGATCCGGGACGCGGTCTCGCTTATGAAGGACACCGCACAAACGCTCGGCACCGAACTGGAGCAGGTCCATTACTTCAATGGCATCTGCGACCTGAGCTACGTCAACTACCGCGGCGGAAGCGATGGCTGGACCGCCTACGAACGCAACACCCCGGTCTGGGGGGACACGTACAGCATCCCGTTTGAAGACATGCGGAAACTGAACGCTCCCGTCTTGAACGTCGGGCCGCTGGGCCGCGACGCCCATCAGCGCACGGAGCGCCTCCACATCGACAGCGCCTTCCGCCGGCTGCCGATCATGCTGGAGACGCTGATCCGCAAGCTGTTTATTGAACGCAATGAACAGGCCGCAACCAAATATCATTATTCATCCTGAAAGGAAGATCTCCATGTCCCGATTCCAGAACGTCATCGTCAAAGCGCCTGCCAGAAGCTATGTGGACGGGCTGACCACCTCCGACCTCGGCAAGCCGGATTATGAGAAGGTCGTCGAACAGCACAAAGCCTACGTCGAAGCGCTGAAAAGCTGCGATGTCGAAGCAACCGAACTTCCGGCAGACGAGCAGTACCCGGACTCCGTATTCGTAGAGGACCCGGCCGTCCTGACGCCGGAGTTCGCCGTCATCGCCAACCCGGGAGCGGAATCCCGAAATGGGGAGACAGCGGCAATCGAAGAAGCGCTGAAGAAATTCTACGACAAGTTCTACCATATCGAAGCACCGGGTTATCTGGACGGCGGCGATGTGCTTCAGGCAGACGACCACTTTTATATCGGCCTGTCCGAGCGGACCAATGAAGAAGGCGCCCGACAGCTCAAAGAGATTCTTGAAAAGGAAGGCTACAAGGCGGATATCCTGCCGCTCCAGGAATTCTTCCACCTGAAGACGGGGATTGCCTACCTCGGCGACAACAACATGGTCGTCGCGGGCGAGTTTATCGACCATCCGGCTTTTGCGGAATACAACCGGATCGTCATCGGCAAGGAAGACGAATACTCCGCCAACTGCATCAAGGTCAACGACACCGTCATCATCCCGTCCGGCTACCCGGAAACGAAGCGCAAGATCGAAAAAGCCGGTTACCGGACCCTCGAGCTCGACATGAGCGAGGTCCAAAAGCAGGACGGGGGACTCAGCTGTCTGTCGCTGAGGTTCTGATTAAGAGAAATGGGGAGGAACCGAACGCCGTCGCGCGTCCGGGTCCTCCCATTTCCGATAGTGACTGAAAATTGCCACCATTAGCCATTGCTGTAAGCGGCTTCACAACAAAACAGGCGGTTCCCGGCTGAAGGGGTACGGAACCGCCGGACAGGGGGAAATGATGAACGATCCACATACGCTGCTGCCTCCACAGGAACTGAACCGCTCCATGAAGAGCCGGCACTTGCTGATGCTCAGCCTGGGCGGTGTCATCGGGACGGGGCTGTTTCTGAACGCCGGTTATACGATCAACCAGGCCGGTCCGGGAGGCGCCATTCTCGGCTATCTCGTCGGAGGGCTCATCCTGTACATGGTCATGACCTGCCTCGGAGAACTGGCGACCCATATGCCGGTCACCGGATCCTTTCAGACGTACGCCACGAAATTTATCAGTCCTTCCGCCGGGTTCTCGCTTGGCTGGATGTACTTTGTCGGATCAGCCGCGACCGCGGGCGTGGAGTTTACCGCAGCCGGGATTCTCATGCAGCACTGGTATCCGGATGTGCCGGTCTGGATCTGGTGCGCGGTCTTCATGCTGCTTCTGTTCGGGCTGAATGCCCTGTCGACACGCGGCTTCGCGGAAGCGGAGTTCTGGTTTGCCGGCATCAAGGTGCTTGCGGTCATCGCGTTTATCATCATCGGGATTCTCGCCATCTTCGGAGCAGTCCCGCTTGCCGACCGGCCGACACCGGGACTGTCCAATCTTGCACCGACCGGCCTGTTCCCGGCGGGGATCGCCATTGTCTTTGTGACGATGATGAACGTCATCTTCTCCTATCAGGGCTCCGAGCTGGTCGGAGTGGCTGCGGGGGAGACGGAAAACCCGGAAAAGAACATCCCGCGCGCAATCCGCACGATCCTCGTCCGGATCATCCTGTTCTACATTGCGTCCATCGTCATTTTGTCTTCCATCTTCCCGGCGTCTGAACTCGGACTCCTGGAAAGCCCGTTCGTCACGCTCATGACAATCGCCGGCGTGCCGTTTGCGGCAGACATCATGAACTTCATCATCCTGACGGCGATCCTGTCCGTCGGCAACTCGTGCCTCTACGCGTCAACACGCCTGCTCTGGTCGATGTCAGGCGAAGGCATGGCGCCGGGTGTATTCCGGAAGCTGACCAAGCGCAAAGTCCCGCTGAACGCGCTGCTCTTCACGATGGTCTTCTCGCTCCTGTCGCTCCTGACAAGCTTCATGGAGGCAGACGCCGTCTTTATCCTCCTGATGTCGATCGCCGGCATCTCCGTCACGATCTCCTGGATGGGCATCGCCGCCAGCCAGTTCATGTTCCGCAGAAAGTATGTGCGGGACGGCGGCCGCATCGAGGACCTGAAATTCAAGGCACCGCTTTATCCGTTCCTGCCGCTGTTCTGCATCGCCTTCTGCCTGCTCATCCTCGGTTTCCTGTTCGTCGATCCGACACAGCGCATCGGCCTGATCTACGGAGTCGGCTTCTTCATCGCCTGCATGGTGTTCTACAAAGTGAAGGAAATGCGTGCGAAGAAAGTCGTGCCGGAACCGCCGGCGACGGTGGAGTGATGGCGCGGGTGTGCTAATCTTCAAACTCAGGGTGTTATTCTTCAAACTCAGGGTGTTATTCTTCAAACTCAGAGCCGTAATCTTCAAACTCAGGACACTTATCTTCAAACTCGTCTGAAACGCTCGTATGAATGCCCCGCCAGCCGGGGCATTTTTCAATTTTGACATGCAAAAATGCTTTAAAATCCAAAGATGCCAAGTTGTCTTCCGGCATGTCCCTGGTTGTGGTATGGTTCGGAAAAAGGAAGGGGCGGGTCCGGTGGAGAGCGAGTCGATGGCAGTCCTTAAAGGAAAGGCGCATGAACGGCTGCTCGCCCGAGTGGGCAGCCGTCACCGGTCTTACTCGGAAATTGCAGGAAAGTTGAAATTCCTCCGGGCAGGAATTGCGGGAGAAGAGAAGGTCCTGAATTACATCCGACGATTGGAATTCCCGTGGCCCATTCTGTGGGACGTCAGTCTGGAAGTCATGCCGGGACATTTCGTCCAACTCGATGTTTTGATTCTCCTGCCCTCAGGAGCGGTGATTTATGAGGCCAAGAACATGGCAGGAAGACTCCGTTTTGAGGAACATCCCGCACGGTTGGATAAGGTGAACGAACATGGAAGCATCACTGATCGTTACGACTGCCCCATGTTGCAGCTGCAGGACGAAATCGCCAACCTGCAGGTCTGGTTTCATCTGCACGGTATCCCTTTCGAAGTGGAAGGGGCCGTAATTATGACGGGAAGTGCAATCATCGAGAAGCCTCCTGCCAGCGGGCGGCTCTTCAGCCTCCGAGAAATCCGCAGACACCTCGCCACAAAAGGAAAGGACAGGGGAATGAGCGAGCAGGAGCTCTGGCAACTTGCCGGCTACATTCGCCGCCATAACAAACCTTATATCGCTTTCCCGCTGATCGGACGGTTTGGCATTCTTGCTGAAGAGGTTGAGTGGGGACCGCTCTGTGAAGCATGTGGTGGTAGACTTGCACGCAAAAGCGAACGGACTTGGCTATGCCCGGCCTGCAACTGGAAGACTGCCGACCCCTTCACCCGCACATTGGAAGACTGGTTCACCTTAAGAAGCCAAACACTTGTGAACAGGCAGGTCCGGGAGCTGTTCAGCATCAAAAGCCCGGGTGCGGCTTCCCGCCTGCTCCAGTTCTATCCCCTGGAGAGAGAAGGAAGCGGTCGAGCGACCCATTATGTCTGGGACTACAACACGCCCCTGATGCGCCAATCGGAATAATTAAGAAAGGGATTCGCCGCAGCGAACCCCTTTTTTAGTGAGCTTGAAATAAAGCGGGTTGAGTTTGAAGATTATGCGCCCGAGTTTGAAGATTAGGGCTCCGAGTTTGAAGTAAACCCGCTCCTTACACATTCCGTAACGGAAAACGAGACTATGATTAGGCCTTTTTTACAAATTCAGATTTTAGTTGCATGGCACCAAATCCTTCGATCCTGCAATCAATATTGTGGTCACCATCAACGATACGAATCCCTTTTACTTTCGTACCGATTTTGAGGACTGATGAACTGCCCTTCACTTTTAAATCTTTAATGACGGTCACCGTATCTCCATCTTTCAAAACATTTCCGTGGACGTCTTTTACAACGTTTTCCTCACTTTTTTCTACATCTTCATGTGTCCACTCATTTGCACATTCAGGACATACGAATACATTACGGTCCTCGTAAGTGTACTCCGATTGGCATTTGGGACAATTAGGCAAAACAGCCATAATCGTTTATCCTCCTTAACCTTTGTAAAAAATTAAGATAAATGTCTGCAGCACCAATTCAACATTCTAAATGATTAGCCAGAAATAGCAAATTAGCCCCCCTTAAAGCCAGAAGTTAAAAAAACCCTTATACTAACCCTACTCGTCCCAGAGAAAAACTTTCCAAATCCAGAGCTGCCCGACACAAGAGAAGGGTTCCGCCATCCCCGGCGAAACCCTTTTCTCACACTTCTATGACATCCCCGGCTTCCGCTAACCGCGCACTGCCGCCGAACGCTTCCTGTGCGGCCGACAAGATTAGCTGCACATCGCCGTCCTGCGGTAGGTGCGTCAGAAGCAGCCGCTTCGCACCCGCGAGACGCGCAAGCTCTCCGGCCTCGCTTCCGGCCATATGCCCCGGCGACTTGCCCTTGTATTCCTCATACAGATTCGCCTCGCTCACGAGCAGATCTGCTCCCGACGCAAACTCCGCGAGCGGCTCGTGGAATTCGGTATCGGCCGTGAACACGACCGCCTTGCCGTCCGCCTCGAAGCGCGCCGCCAAGCAATACACCGGATGAACCGTCTCGGCGAACGTCACTGAGAACGGCCCGATCTCATACGTCTCACCCGGTGCTACCGCATGCCCCTCAGCAACTTCCTTATACGTCAGCTTTGAGAACCCGTCCGCGTCCCGGTCATGCGCGTAAAACGTCAGCTTCCGGAGCGGCCGCCCCGTGTAATACGCAATCAGGTGATGATACTGCAGGCTCCCGACATCCGCCACGTGATCCGCATGGTAATGGCTGATCACGACCGCATCGATCTCATCGAGCGTGATGTAGCGCTGCACCTGCGCCAGCACCCCGCTCCCGCAGTCGAACAGCACCCGGAACCCCTCATGCTCGATCAGAAACGACGACGTCGCCGACTCCGCCTTCGGATAACCGCCCCAGATCCCGACAGGAATCACTTTCATCCTAATTCCCTCCTCTGAAAACTCGTTACCAACAGTGTACCACCGGAGCGGACGGTGAACCCTTTTGGGGAAGAAAAGCCGTGCGCCGCACGCCCGTTGCGGCCTGCAGGATTCGAGTCTTTCCGCGCTTGACGCAGAAATCCTTCCCAATCATAGTTGTAGGTAGAAAGAGAAGGAGGCGGACGGCATGGCAGAACGGATCCTGATTGTGGAGGACGAGGAGAACATCGCGCGGGTGCTGCAGCTCGAGCTGGAGTTTGAGGGCTACGAGGCCGGGGTGGCGCATGCGGGCGACGAGGGGCTGATCAAGTTCCGCGAGGGCGGATGGGACCTCGTGCTGCTCGATCTGATGCTTCCGGGATTGTCCGGGCTTGATGTGCTGCGCCGCATCCGGGCAAGTGACACGGCGGTACCGGTCATCCTGCTGACTGCAAAAAACGAAGTGGAGGACAAGGTGGCCGGTCTCGACCTCGGAGCGAATGACTATGTCACGAAGCCGTTCGAAATCGATGAGCTTCTCGCGCGCATCCGTGCGACGCTGCGGCTGGCGAAGGCACTATCAGGAGCAAAGGTGGCGACGCCGGAACATATCCATTCGTTCGCAGGGCTCACCATGAATGAAGAGACGCGCGACGTGACCCGGGACGGGCGTTCCATCGACCTGACCCCGCGCGAATACGACCTGCTGCTGTATTTCCTGAAGCATCCGAACCGCGTGTTCGAGCGAGAGCAGCTGCTGGATGCGGTGTGGGGCTTTGATTATTACGGCGATACAAATGTCGTGGATGTCTACGTCCGGTATGTCCGCAAGAAGATCGGAGACGGGCTCATCCATACCGTGCGCGGCGTCGGTTACGTGCTGAAGGAATCTCCGAAATGAAGCTGAGAACGAGGATCCACGTGTTCACGACGCTCCTTATGTTCCTGATCCTTGCCGGGCTCAGCATCGGCATCTACTTCCTGTTCGAGAAAATGATGTACGAGCGGCAGGCGGATCAGCTTCTGGCCAGGGGGGAGGACCTTACCGCTGAGCTGAATCACATCGCTCCCACAAACGCGAACATGGTCATCCGTGCCTATATGCCGCCAGACGGGGCGTTGCTGATTGTAGGGGCAGACGGACGGGTGATCCGTGAAGTGGAGAGCGACAAGCGGCTGCGCGGGTTCCCGGCTGAACCGGACGGCAGCGGCCCTTACACGGTCTCCGATGTCGACGGCATGCCCGCCGTGACGGTCGCTATGCCATTTATCAGCGCGGGAGGAGAAGTCGCAGAGCTCCGCATCACCCAGTTGGCGGACGACATCGCCGGTCAGCTTGCCACCCTCCGGCTGATTCTTATCGGCCTCACTGCCGCAGCGATGATTCCGGTCATCGTCTCGAGTGTCGCGCTCGGCCGCATCGTCACACGGCCGATCAACGTGCTTACCGGCACGATGCGGGAGAACCGGGAAAAAGGGGCTTATGAGAAGATTGATGAAGGCCGCGGAAAAGACGAGCTGCACGAGATGGCGCTTGCCTACAACGACATGATGGACCAATTGGGCCGGAACTACGAAAAGCAGGAGCGCTTTGTCTCCGACGCCTCCCATGAACTGAAGACGCCGATCACCGTCATCGAAAGCTACTCCAGATTGCTGAAGCGGCGCGGATTCGATGACCGGAACATCGCGAATGAAGCCGTCGATGCCATTTTGTCGCAGGCCATCCGCATGAAAGACCTGACGGCCCAGCTCCTGGACCTCGCGCGATCCGATCAGTCGGCTGCCTATCACTTCAAACAGGCGGACATCCGGGGCATCGCCGAAGAAACAGTCAGCCCGATGCGTCAGGCTTACGGCCGGGATTTTGGAATCGAGGGGCCGGACAAGCTGATTGCGGATACTGACCCGGACAAGCTCCGGCAATTGCTTTTCATTCTTTTGGACAACGCAAGGAAATACAGCGATGGTGCGGTCCGGCTCACCATGGAAGAAAAAGAAGACCGCGTAGAGCTCTCCGTCGCCGACCACGGACCAGGAATTCCGGAAGCAGACCTTCCGCACCTGTTCGACCGCTTTTACCGGGTCGACAGCGACCGGAACCGCAAAACCGGAGGCACCGGGCTCGGTCTGGCACTTGCCAAGGAAATCGCCGAAGGACTTGGAGCAGAACTAAGTGTTGAAAGCGTCGTTGGAGTCGGGACGGTATTCAGAATCGTCTTCCCGTCAAATCGGCAATCATGAACCCTAAAAGGAGAGATGAACATGATCAAATCGATGTATCCGTACCTCGTCACGAACGGCAACGGACAGGAAGCGGTCCGCTTCTATGAAAAGGCGCTCCAGGCAGATGTGCTTGAAGTAAAGACTTTCGGCGACATGCCCTCACAGCCGGGCGAAGAGATGCCGGATGAAATGAAGGACCGGGTGCTGAACGCCCATCTGAAAGTCGGAAACACCGACTTCATGATCTCCGATACGAATCCCGGCCAGCCTCATACGGTAGGCGATCACCTCTCGATCGCCCTATCCTTGACCGATCCGGATCTGACCCGCGACATTTTCGCCCAACTTGCGGAAGGCGGCGAGGTGGTCATGGACGTCCAGGAAACGTTCTGGAGCCCTGCATACGGCCAGGTCAAGGACCGCTTCGGCATCCTCTGGCAGGTTAACACCGTAACGGAATAAACGTCTGGCCTCTCAGCGTTTTTTAATGTTCGCTCCGTATAATGGGAGATAAGGAGGGGGTCGTGCATGGACAACCGAAAATGGCTATGGCTCGCGGCAATCGGCGCGGCGGCTTTAACTGTGGTCATCGTAGCCATTATGGCGCTTCGCGGCAGCGGTGAGGCAATGGCGGCGGTTGACGTCGAGATGAAGCTGACGGGTATGTACGGCGGCGAAATCCTGAATATCGAGCAGGACGGGGACGTCTATCGTGCCACGCTCAAGCGCAATGACGGCGTATTCGAAGCGGTCGTCGACAGTGACGGCGGGGCGATCATCTCGATGGAAAGAACGGAAAGCGTCGACCCGATCCCTGAAGCGGACATGAAAGCGAAAATAGCGGAGCAATACGGCTCAGAACCAATAGCGCTCGAGCTTAGAGATAACATCTACAGCGCAACCGTCGAAGATGAAACCCAAACGACTGAAGCCGAGTACGACGCGGTGACCGGCGAGCAAATCAAGGAATCCGTGACCGAAAAAGAACCGGCCGGGCCGCCTGCACAGGAAGAAACACCCAAGCAGTCCGTCCGGCTCACGCCAAGTGAAGCCGGAGACATCGCCGTCAAGGAGATCCCGGGCAAAGTGGATGATGACATCGACTTCGAGGATACCGAAGACGGCGGTTACTACATGGTCCAGGTCGAAACGGCAGATGACCGGGAAGCCGATATCCAGATTCACGCCATCACCGGGGAGATCCTGACCATATCCTGGGACGATTAAAAAAGACGAATCATCAGGGCCGGGCGATCCCCGGCCCTTCTTACATAGAAAGAGGGGGAAGTAAAATGAACGTTGAACTGACACGATTCCGGGTGAAGCAAGGCATGTCGGAAAAGGTGGATGAATGGATGGCATTCCTGAATGAGCATATGGAAGATGTGCTCGTCACACTTGAAGGCGAGAAGATGCATGTGGAAACGATTTTCCGTGAGACACTCGGCGGAGAAGAGTATTTGTACTGGTACTCCGTCCAGGGCGAGAACGGCCAGGCGGTCGAGGAGTCGGACCACTGGATTGACAAAAAGCACCTCGAGTTCTGGGATGCGTGCATCGATCCGGATTTCCGGCCGGTCGACCTCAAGACGGAAGTCGTGATGATCCCCGAAACGATCCGAAGGGCAATGAATTAATGCTTTCTCATCAATCTCTAATCTTCCCCTCAGCGTCCCTTAATCCCGCGCGGATATGATAAGGACAACAACAAACGAGGAGGAAAACAAAATGAAAAAACGTTGGTTTATTGCACCGGTCGCAGCAGGGGTTCTGGCAATCGGAGGCATGGCAGCTTTTGCTGAAGACACAGGGAAACTCGCGCCGGTCGATACGGCTGAAGCGAAAGTGAAGCAGGCGGCATCGGGCTGGATTTCGGCGGATGAGGCGAAGTCAATCGCAATTGAAGCGGCAGGCGGCGGGGAAGTCCGCGAGATGGAACTGGACCGTGATGACCAGGAGTATGAGTTCGAAATCCTCGGCGAGTCCGGCGAAGTAGAGGTCAAGATTGATGCGAATTCCGGCAAGGTCTTGAAGACCGAACAGGATGACCAGGATGATGACCGAGACGACGACCAAGACGACAGCAAGACTGCTCCGGACAACCTGATTAAGGAAGAGGAAGCAATCAAGATCGCGAAAGCCAAGGCCGGCTCCGCAGCCGAAGTGATTGAATCCGAGCTCGATGAAGACGACGGACGCTGGAACTATGAAGTGGAACTTCGGGATGGCAAAATCGAATACGAAGTCGAAATTGACGCAGAAAACGGTAACATCATCGACTTTGAAAAAGACGAAGACTGATTAGATATGAAAGACCGCTGCCCGGATGGGGCAGCGGTCTTATTTTGGTTTTAAGATTTTCAGAGGTAATCGGAAATTTCCTTTTTATAAGGAAAATCCTTGAAGGGATTCTATTAGGATAGGGCGAATTCATATAGCACAAACCGGGAAGAATGCCCTACCGACTTAAACAGCGGACGTGCGCATCGCCGGTCACTATCAACCAAATACCGGATGGAAAGGAAGCGTACGCATGAACCCGCTCAACCTTAAAAGAAAAGGCAATCGGATCAGAAAGTCTTTCGCCACTGCAGGTATTGCAGCGGCACTTGTATTCAGCACCATCCCATTTGGAGCAGCTCCGGCCCGGACATTTGCGGAGCAACCTGAAAGCGCACTGCAGCTGACGGCAAATGTACGCGACGAGGGAGATCATTACAAACTTGATTTGAGCCTTGCAGGCGAAGCAAATGACAATGAAGGATTTGCACAAGCGGCTGTTTTTTATGCACCTTTTCTCTCGGATGCATGGAGTCCAACCGGAGCGGTGACCACAACGATCCAGCCGTCTGCAGTCGCAATGTCCCAGTTACCTGAACTTGCAGGGGATCTGGAGCCAATTATTGAGCGGGCACTAGACGTCACCGATCAGCTCAATACGAAGCTTTCATCGGAAGTGCAGTTGGAAAACCCGGAAACCGGTGAAACAGAAACCGTGAAAATTTCCGATGTAATCGCAGTCGAAGGAATTCCGGAGCTTGAAGCAGCTGTCGGACATCTTGCAGATCCAAGCGAAGAACTCGCGTCCCTTCCGGTGTTTCAGGAAGGTACACCAGTTTCTGCAGACGGGGCAGTGGTCATTGCCGATTTCTGGGAAGGTTTGGATAAACACTTGGAAACAGAAATTGAGAGGACTGTTTTGGATTCCGCTGCAGGAGTTCGGGTGAGTGTGGAAGGTCTCGTCCCGATTGTGAAAGACCAGACGGAAGAGGCTGTTGCTTCTCAATTGGAAGTTGACCTTCTGATTGATGAAATCAACACCGATATCATTGAGCCAGGCAATACTGAATTGAACACACTGATTGAAGAATTCCGTGCGGCCTTTGAAGGGGAAGCGTCCGAATGGACAGCCAACCTTCACGACCTGCGCAAAGTGGACTCAATTGCGGCCGAGGCCACCATGTGGGTTGAAAAGCCTGTCGGAGCCGACAATTCGGTGCCCATCCAGGCCGGACTGACGAGTGCTTCGCCAAGTCAAGATGAATTGGCGCATTTGGATGTAAAGGCCGAAGCGGACTTTAAAGAAAAAGCTGATCCGGTGAAAATCCCTAAAGGACCATCAAGCATCTACTTGTTCGCTGGGGAGCAGTTT
The DNA here is from genome assembly GCF_001619585.1 of Bhargavaea cecembensis. Classification (GTDB taxonomy): domain Bacteria; phylum Bacillota; class Bacilli; order Bacillales_A; family Planococcaceae; genus Bhargavaea; species Bhargavaea cecembensis_A. Next base: position 1,200,606 of record NZ_LQNT01000009.1, on the reverse strand, counting down.
GCTTTTGGTGAGGGGCTGGTCGGGGCGACCGTCTTTGCCAGATCAAAAGAAGGCGACCATATCGGCCATGCAATTGTCGAGCCTCCATTTTTCTATTTTGCAGAGGAGATCGTAATTGAAAACAACGGCTTCTTTGGAATGGAGCTCCAACGGCCTCTGGTTGAAGGGGAAGTCATTGAGTTTTACCAGAGAACAGAAGACGGGCAGACAAGTGAGTCCGCGTTTGTAAAAGTCCTTCCGGCTCCGGATGGCGGGGATTTTGAACCGACACTCGAGCTGCCTGTGGTCGATGATATCTACGATATCGACTATGTTGTCACGGGGACGGCCGGACCTGGGAACTTGGTTTTAGCGGTTACCGAAGAAGATCTGGTCGGTATTGCTGAAGTAATGGAAGATGGCTCTTTCCTGATGGAGTTGGAAGAGCCACTGAAGGCAGGAACAGAAGTCGGCTTTATCCAGGTGAATGAAGCAGACGAGTACAGTGACTTTACCTTCAAAACCGTATTGAAGTCAGAAATGTCACTGGAGCCGCCGACTGTTGACCCGATCGATGACGACGATCTCAGCATTACCGGTGCAGCCGGCGCCGGGCATGTTGTACTTGCAGGAGTCGGGGAGGAACTCATCGGTGTTGGTGATGTGGCTGCCGATGGCCGTTTTGTCATTGAACTTGCCGAACCTCTTCAGGCAGGAACGGTCGTGGAACTGTACCAGCTTTCCGAAGACGGCCAGTACAGTGACACGGTATCGGTAACGGTTCAGAAAGCTGGAGATGCGGTCGTGCAGAAGCCTACGGTCCAACGGGTTACCGATAAAGACCGGACAGTGACCGGTAAAGGCTTGCCTGACCATACCGTTATCGGTTATTTGGATAATGAGGAAATCGGAAAAGCCGAAGTCAGTGAAGACGGCAAGTTCAGCATTCAGCTGGATAATCCGTACCCAGCGGGAACTGTGCTAGAATTCCGTCAGTCCGACCCGGACGGCAAGTTGAGCGAACCGGTTCAAGTGACCGTTGAAAAAGCAGCAGAATCCGGCTCAGGCTCGGACTATAAGACAGAATCTGGTACGAAGGGTACGAGCGGTACGAGTGGCAGCAGTTCCGGACAAAAGCTTCCAAAGACAGCGACAGCGACCGGTGCATTGGGACTGGCAGGAGGCGGCGTTCTCCTGGCGGGTCTGCTGATAAGGCGCTTTGCACGCAAGGGAAGAAACGTCCAGTGATGCAACCGGGGAAAACCCGCTATTAAGAAGGGAGGAGTGAGCATATGAAATGGATCAGCAACATCCTGATCATCATCGGCGCGGCAGCGCTCTTGTTTGCATGCTGGTCCTATTTCAGCCACTCAAAGGCACAGGAGCAATCGCTCGTGGAGGCCAGAGAACGCTTGCAACAGAATGGTTCTTCAACAGAAGCGAGCATGAACGCACAGGATTTCACGGCAGCATCCGGGGAGGCGATCGGCCTTCTTGAAGTGCCGAAACTGGACAAGGAGCTGCCGATTGTGGAAGGGACTGACCCGGATGCCCTCAAGAAGGGCGTGGGCCACTTGGCGGATTCGGTTTTCCCGGGGCAGAACGAGCAGATTCTGCTGGCAGGACACCGGGACACCGTATTCAAGCGATTTGCAGAGCTCGAGGTCGGTGACACATTCATTGTCCAAATGCCTTACGGTGAGCATGAATATGAGATCCGCCACACTGAAATCGTCGATGCGGATGACACAACCGTCATCCGGAGCATGGGCGAGGAAGTCCTCGTTGTTTCAACATGCTACCCGTTTGACGCACTGAGTGCCGCTCCGGAACGATTCGTCTTTTACGCCTACCCGACAAACTGAAAAGTCCATGCAGCAAACCCTCCATCTGATTTTGAGATGGAGGGTTTCTCTTGGCATAAAAAAGGATCCGCCGACAACCGGGCGGATCAAAGACCATATTCTCTAAAAGGGGGAAATAGAGAAGTGGGGCTGGTCATAGGTTACCCGGTCCGTCGGATTTTAATCATAAAGAAACGAATTATCTTTATTATTTCCGTTCCATCCTGGAGAGAAGGGGCACGGCTCGTCTTTCCCCAAAAAAATGCCCGCCGACATCGCCGGCGGGCCAGGACCTGCATTCTCTAAAAGGGGGAAATAGAGAAGGGGTTGGTTATAGGGTACCCGGTCATGAGGAAAGTAATCATTTTCCGGGTAATCGTTCAATTATCCTTTATTGGCAAGTTTGTAATCAGCCGACAGGACCGAACGGTCTGCAAGCACAAAGTAAACCGAAGCTGCAAGCAGGATCACATCCAGTTCATACCCCGCCATCTGTCCGTTGCCGAGGAAGCCAAGCGAAAGCTTTGCAATAAAGATGGCACCGAGCATGATGATGGCGAAAAGGATACCGACGATTTTTGTCCCGATGCCGATGATCATGGCCAAACCGCCAAGCAGCTCAATGGTTGCAACGACATATGCCATGAATCCCGGAATGCCGAGGCTGTCAAAGTATCCGGCTGTATTGGCAATACCGCCCTGGAATTTTACCAGCCCGTGAATGAAGAAGGTCAGACCCAGGACGACCCTCAAAATGAGTTTTGCGATATCGTTCTTATTCATGTAATAACTCTCCTTTTGTTTTTAAGTTACTTAATATAACTATGTAATGAAGTGTAATGTGTATTTCTTGATTTGGCAAGCCCCTATCAAAAAGAAAGAAGAGTGTTATAGTTCCCCCTTATCTGATAGCAATTAACGCAAAAAATGCCCGCCGACATCGCCGGCGGGCCAGGACCTGCATTCTCTAAAAGGGGGAAATAGAGAAGTGGGGTTGCTCATATGGTACCCGGTTTACAGAGAGTTATTCATGTTTATCCGAAATTTTCCGGAGTTTTCCGGTAAACTGGTGAAAAAGGGGGTCTGTCCGGTGGAATTTACGGTGTTTTTGGTGGAGGACGATGAAGCGATTTTCCGGTCGCTATCCGAAAAGCTGGGTCAGTGGGGGCTGACCGTAACGGGGCCGGACAATTTCCACGGAGTGATGGAGGCGTTCCGGACGGCCGGTCCGCATCTGGTGATCCTGGACATCGGCCTCCCTGCATTTGACGGATACCACTGGTGCCGTGAGATTCGCGCAGAGTCGAATGTGCCCATCGTCTTTTTGTCGTCACGGGACCATCCGATGGACCAGGTGATGGCGATGTCGATGGGTGCGGACGACTTTATCCAGAAGCCGTTTAATTCGGATGTTCTTCTGGCGAAGCTCCAGGCGATCCTCCGGCGCACGTATGCCTATACCGAAGAAAAGCCGGACATTGTGGAATGGAACGGAGCGGTGCTTGACCTGAAACGGGGCATTATCCGCACCGGCGGCGTGGATGTAGAACTGACGAAAAATGAATTCTTCATCCTCGCCGTCCTCGTCGAGTCGCGCAACGAAATCGTGACGCGCGATGAGCTGATCCGGAAGCTCTGGGACGACGAGCGGTTTGTGAACGACAACACCCTCACGGTGAACGTCAACCGCCTGCGGAACAAATTGGAGGACATCGGGCTGGGGGATAAGATCATGACGAAGAAGGGCATGGGGTATGTGGCGGTGGAGGAATAAAAGGAGATTCGGGGCAAGCGGGCGGGTGGCATCGCTCCGGTTTCGTCATTCGGTGTTCCGGTTTCGGCATTCATGACCTTAGTTTCCTCATTCGCGGACTTGATTTCGTCATTCGTCACTTTCCGGGAAACGAATGACGAAACTTGTCCGCCCAATGACGAGATTGAACGGCCGAATGACGAAATCACTGCAGAGTTGCGTTTATATACAAACATTGGAAGGAGGCAAGCCCATCATGTTCACTCCCTATCTGAAATCCCGTCTCCCGTGGATCCTGTTTTTCCTCGCCGCACTTCTTCTGGCGGACCTGATTATCCTCCTGGATGACGGAATTGAGATCGAAGCGGCATCCGTCGTGTATATGAACTTTCTTCTGGTCGCAGTGTTCGCCTTATTCATCCTCTGGCGCTGGCGGGAGGAGACGTCGTTTCTCCGGGAAGCCTCACGACTGTCCGATGAATCGCTCAGGGAGTGGGAGGAGCTGTTGCCGGAGCGGCCGGCAGGCCTTGACCAGCGGACTGCGGATTTGCTCACAACGGCATCCCGGGTGCACCGGGAGGAGCTGGCGAAGCTCGCCGATGATCAGTATCTGGAGGCGGATTACCTGGCAGCGTGGGTGCATGAGGCGAAGACGCCCCTGACGGCAATGAAGCTCATCATGGAAGAGCACCGGGGGGACCCGGCCATGCGGCATTTTTCCGCCGAGTGGCTCCGCCTTCATCTCCTGATCGACCGACAGCTGTACATCTCGCGCATGCCGTCGCTCGCTGCAGATTTTCTCCCGGAGACGGTGAGCGTGCGCTCGCTCACCGCCCCCGAAATCCGCGAACTCGCCGCCTGGTGCATGGAGAAGGACGTGGCCGTCGAACTGGAAGGGGAGGATTTATCCGTCCGGACAGACGAGAAATGGGTGCGCTTTATTATCCGCCAGATTCTCACGAACGCTGTGAAATACAGCCCGGCCGGGGGGACAATTGCCATCACAACTGATTATTCTCCTGAAGGCAATGTCCGCGTTTGGATTCAAGACGAAGGTCCGGGCATCCCGGCTCATGAACTACCGCGCATCTTTGAGAAGGGCTTCACCGGGGGCACCGGCCGCATCCACAACGCTGCTACGGGACTCGGCCTGTACCTGGCCGATACGGTTGCCGCACGGCTCGGAATCCGTCTGTCCGCTGTTTCCGAAGAAGGGAAGGGCACTGTCCTGACGCTGACTTTCCCGATGGATAATGAATTCGACAGGGTCATGGGAGGCTGATAGGATCCTGCATCCGACTCACACGGACTCCTCACGTATTTCCGGGATGGACAGCCTTGTCGAATCCAAAATGATCCCAGACGTAATTTCAGCGAGCCGGAGGACGGTATCCAGCCGCGTGTTGTTCAGTGAATCGGCGGGAAAGTACGGATCCAGGTGGTTCACGACGCCTTTGAAGTGACAGTCGCCTACGCCGGGCAGCGGATTCCGGATGGCATATCCCGGAATAAGCGGGCCATCGTTAAACAGGATGGACCCGATCCGATGGGTATCCCCCAGACAGGCGTCGATACTGACAATCAGCGGATCCGTGAATCGGCAGCGGATCTCACCGAGCACCTTTTTCATGTTCAGCGCATGGACAGGTTCCTCGATGGTCCCAAAGACGGGATGCGGAAACTGCTGTTCTTTCAGCATCTTCCCGACAAAGGGGCCATACGAATCCCCTGTTGAGCGGTCCGATCCGATACATAGGAAGACCATGTCACCGCCATGCGATCGGTGCAGACGGGCCAGCTCCAAGGCCATCTCATTCAGAAGACCAGCTTCGGGGGAACGCATGGCATAGCGATACGAAAACTTGCTTTCGGCGGTTTGAATCGTTTTTCTTCTTTGGATAAAAGGAAACATGGCACAGCCTCCTTCCGGTCAGAGAAAACGGTGTCTTCTTGCAAAAATGCACAATGATATCGATAACCAATTAGTTCGATAGTGCTGAAATGGAACCCTCTTTTCAGAACCGCCTTCCCGTGCCTCCTCTTAACAGCTTCTGTAAAAGTGCTAAGATAGAACATAAGACTTTTATTGATAAGGCAGAGGTGCACCAGGATGAAGACACCGGAGAATCAGACAAAAGGGAAGCAGCTTCTTGAAGCATTGCTGTGCGGACTGGCAGGCGGGACCGTATTTTCTTGGATCGGCCTGCCGCTCGCCTGGATGCTTGGCCCGCTGACGGCCGTGATCCTTTGGAATCTGCTGACCAAACGAACGTTATATTGGCCGAAATCTTTTAAAAACGGAGGCCAGATGCTGCTCGGTTACAGCATGGGCCTGTCATTCACTGCAGATAGCGCAGCGCAGATCGCGGGCCAGCTGCCTTCCATGACAGTGAGCACCGTGCTCATGGTGGTTTTTGGTCTTGGAATCGCCTTTCTCGCCTCCAGAATGACCGGCGTAAATACGCCAAGCGCTGTCATGGGAACGACGCCCGGCGGCTTGTCCCAGATGACTATGCTGAGTGAAGAGATCAGGGGAGCCGACCCGACGATCGTCACTTTTATGCAGACGATCCGGATGCTTGCCGTCACGTTCATGGTACCGATGTTGACCACGTTTGCTTTTGCGGGTGGAGCGGGCAGCGGGATCACTGCATCTGCAGCTGATGCGGAGCAGACGGTATCCGGCGGCGGCCTGATGTACTTACTGATGGCCGTGATTGCTGTTTTTGCCGGCACGACACTGGCACTGCGCCTTAGGTTTCCGACACCCTGGATTCTCGGGCCGCTGATCACGGCGGCGATCCTGACGGTGAGCGGTTTTCCGGCACCCCATCTACCCCCTCTGCTGATGGTGGCCGCGCAGCTGCTGTTGGGGGTTTACCTCGGTCTCGGCATCAGGCTGGACATGCTGAAAGACTGGAGAAAGCTGTTGCCGTTTTCCCTCGTTTCAGGTGCGCTCATGGTCGGATTTGCCCTTCTGCTCGCCTATATCCTGCACCTGATCCACCCGATGTCCATGGCGACCGCCTTCCTGTGCATCGCGCCGGGCGGGCTGCCGGAGATGGGGGTGACCGCCCACGAAGTCGGGGCGGATGTCTCAATGGTAGCGGCCTACCAGCTGTTCCGCGTATTCTTTATCCTGTTCCTGGTCCCGTTGTTCCTCAGATTCGCGTTCGGCAGGCAGGATACCGCAGGGAAAGCAGTGGAATCCATGTAGCAAATTAGACACCCGGGCTTCCCGGGTGTTTTTCTTTGCCATACTTTTTGCCCCCTCCGTAGTACCTGTTATTAGAATGCTAAATAGTTACATGGTTAGATTAAAAATATTCTGACTATATGTATACTGAAATTAATAAAGGAAGGTGCATTTCACAAGTTGGTTAGTGAAATTTACTAACCAACTTGTGTCCGCTTTCTTTTAAAACGATTCAGGAAAGGGGTCAGAAGTGTGAAGAGGTTTTGGTACGGTGTACTTTCCATCTTGCTGGTGCTGTCCGTGTTGCCGCAGGCCGTCCTGGGAGATACCCCGCAAGAGCCCGACGTGGAACTGTGGAATGCCGTGAAGCCGTTGGATACGACGGTCACGTTCCTCAACACGGGTGCTCACCCGGACGATGAGCGCAGTGACTTCCTCGCTTATTTGTCGAGGGGGCTGGGTGTGAAAACGGCAAGCCTGATCGCCAACCGGGGAGAAGGCGGGCAGAATGCGATCGGAAATGAACTGGGGAACGGTCTAGGCATCATCCGTTCCAACGAGATGATCGAAGCGGCCAAAGTCAATGGCGTTAAAGCCTATCACCTGAGCGACACCACCTCGGACGCCATCTACGACTTCGGCTTCTCAAAATCTCCGGAAGAAACTCTGGAGAAATGGGGAGAGAAAGTCACCTATTCCCGTCTCATCGAATTCATCCGCACGTATCAGCCGGACGTGGTGATGCCTTCCTTCCTTAATGTGGACAGCCAGCATGGACATCACCGGGCGATCAATGTCCTGTCGCTGAAGGCTTTCGAGGATGCGGCGGATCCGACGGTCTTCCCGGAACAGATCGAGAACGGGCTGGAACCTTGGCAGATCAAAAAGCTCTACCTGCCGGTTTCCCAGAATGAAGCGACCGTATCCATCGAAATCGGTGACTACGACCCGATCTACGGGATGAGCTACCCTCAGCTGGGTGAAGCATCGCGCTATCTTCATAAGAGCCAGGGCATGGGACGTGACATTCCGGTTGAGCCGCGCCAGGTTCACCTAAAGCTTGAGGAATCTGCGGTGCAGGAGAATTCGGGTGAACTGTTCGACGGGATTCCCTATGATTTTGAAGCATGGGCGGCTGAAGTCTCTGACAAAAAAATCAGCGAATCTCTCCGTTCTCTTCAGCAGAAATTGGATCAAATCGTTGAACTTTATCCAGAACGCGGAGCCATCCTCCCTGAATCCCAGAAGGCGCTGCGTGATGTAAGAAAGTTGGCCGGCCAGGTGGCTTCTGCCGAGCTGGGCAAAGGTATCCGGAATAACCTTCTCCACAAACTGGTACTCAAAGAGGAACAACTCATTGAAGTAAGCCAGGTGGCTTCCGAGCTGTCTGTGGACATTTCCATCGGTTCTTATGTGCTGACTCAGGGTGAGCAGGCGGAAGTGGAAGTGACGGTCACCAATGAAGGAAACCGAAAGCTTCATCATATTGAAGCAGCACTTCTGACCCCTGAAGACTGGAAACATGAAAAAGCCGTTAAACTTAAGCATCTGAAACCCGGTGAATCCAAGACTGCCAGCTTCACGGTAAACGTTCCGGAGGATGCCGGATACTTCGAACCCTATGCTGAAGCTTCAATCCGGGCACAACTGTCATTCAAGGAGAATGGAGTGGACACTGCATTTATCAGTGACCTCGACAACACGGTCAGTGTGCTGCCCGAGCTGGGAGTAACACCTGATCCGGTCAATATCACGGTGAACACGGCTGAAGTGCAGGAAAACATTCCGGTCAGCGTGAAAGTGAAGAACTATGCTGACGCCCTCCAGGAGGCGGAGGTTTCTCTGAACCTTCCTGAAGGCTGGAGCAGTGAGCCTGCAGTGGCTGAGGTGAATCTGGAAGAGCGTTTTGAGGAAAAGAGCATTTCCTTTAATCTGATTCCGCCTTCCGAAGTGGAAGAAGGAGAGTTCACAATCGAGGCCATTGCAAAAGCGAATGGCAAAACGCATAGCACGACCGTCCAAGAAATCAAATACGAGCATATCAAAGACTCTTATTATCTGTATCCTTCCTCCATCAACGGCGTCGCATTTGAACTCCTGAAGCCGGAGAACCTGAAGGTTGGATATATTGACAGCGGTTTTGATACGATTGCCGATTCGTTCATCAATGCCGGCTTCGACATCACCAAGCTGACACCGGAAGATCTCGCATCAGCAGACCTGTCGCAGTACGATACGATCGTCACGGGCATCCGTGCGACCCTTGGCAGGGAGGATCTTGTCGCGAACAATGAACGCATCAAGGAGTACGTGCACAACGGCGGGCACTTTGTCATGCAGTATGTCACCGCTTCCGATCCGTGGGATACCGAGCTGACGGCCCCTTATCGCCTGAAAATCGGAACCCCTTCCATCCGTTGGCGCGTAACCGATGAGAATGCAGAAGTGACGGTGACCCAGCCGGATCACCCGCTATTCAACTATCCAAACAACATTACAGACAGTGACTGGGACAACTGGGTTCAGGAACGGGGCCTGTACTTCCCGATGGAATGGGATGAACGGTACGAAACATTCGTATCGATGGCAGACCCGGGAGAAGCCCCGTTCACGAGCGGAATTCTCATGGCAGAATACGGAGAGGGGACTTATCTGTATACGAACCTTGTATTCTACCGTCAGATCGGCGCCCAGGTGCCTGGCGGTTACCGGATCTTTGCCAACCTGATCAGCTACGGAGCCGATCAATAAAACGGAATGCCACAAGCATAGACTGCAGAGATCAAGTCTGCAGTCTATATTTTTAGGAAGAAAAGGAAGAAAAGTTTATGAAAGCGGTTTACATTTCAAACTTCGTTGATTACAATGTTTTCAAACAAGTTAGTAAGTTAAGTTAACAAACTAACCTTTTAGGGGCAATGCCATGCAATATGTGAATGACGAATCGAATATTAACCGCAACGCACGGCAGGTGCTCAGGTGTGTGCTGGAAACAGAGCCGACAACCCGGACGGCTATTGCAAAGAAGCTGTCTCTCAGCAAGCCGACCGTCTCAGCGGCGATCTCCCGGCTTATCAATGAAGGATGGGTCACCGAGACGGGCAGCGGGGAGGCATCCGCAAGTGGCGGGCGGAAGCCGGTGAACCTGAAGTTCAATCCGAAAAAGGCACACTGCATCGGGATTGACATCGGGGGAACCAAGGTGGCGGTCGGCATCACCGATCTGAAAGGGGAGCTGGAGAGCTACAGGACATTCCCGACCCAAGAATACTTGGACCGTGATTTCTTCCCGACGATCCGGAAGATGGCCGAAGAAATGATGGAAGAGCTGTCCCTTGAAAAAGAGGAAATCCTGGGTGTCGGCGCCGGTGTCCCGGGAGTGACCAACGTAAAGACCGGAATCGTGGAAGAAGCACCGGCTTTGAAATGGAGAGACTATCCGGTCCGGGAAAAGCTGGGGGAAGTGTTTCCGTATCCCGTATACGTAGACAACGACGTCAATATCGGTGCGCTTGGGGAGCACTGGACGGGTCGCGGCAAGGGGAAGCAGAACCTCCTCTACATTGCCATCGGAACGGGAATCGGCAGCGGAATCATCCTGAACGGTCAATTGTTCCGGGGAAGCCAGTACAGTGCGGGGGAACTCGGTTACATGGTGACGGATCGAAAGCTTGCCAAAACGTACCGGCCATCCTACGAAGGTTATGGATTTCTTGAAAGTGTCGCGGGCGGAACATCTGTCGGCAGAGCACTATCGGAGCGTCTTGGAAGGGACGTGACAGCCGAGGAAGCGTTTGGGCTGTACCGGTCAGGAGACAGAGCTGTCGTTGAAACACTCGGAAATGTGCTGGAACATCTCGGAATTGGAGTGGCGAACTATGTGTCCCTGCTGAACCCGGAGCTGATCATTTTAGGAGGTGGTCTTTCACAGTCATTCGATGTGATCCAGCCGATTGTCTCAGACAACGTGAAGCGGTACGCACCGAAAGAATGTGAGATCGTCAGGACGGCGTTCGGAAAGGAAGCCGGCGTAATCGGCGCTGTTGCACTGTTGCTGAAGGAGCATGAGGGGTTGTACAACATTTAAAACCAGAAGGGGGCAGTTTGGATGGGAAAATGGGTTAAGAAAAGCTGGTTGCTTGTTCTGACGGCATTGTTTGCGCTTGCTTTGGCAGGCTGCATGGCCGATTCCGGAGGAGGAGAGGAAGAGGATGCTTCCGGAACATCCGGAGATGCGGGTGGCGAAACTGCCGCTTCAGAAGACCTGGAGGAAAAAGTGGTCGTTTATTCTCCGCACGGCAGTGATATTTTGGGGGACTTCAAGCAGCGCTTTGAAGAAGAGTATGGCATCAAGATGGAGTTCCTGGACATGGGCTCACAGGAAATTCTGGACCGGATCCGCTCAGAGAAAAACAATACGCAGGCTGATGTGTGGTGGGGAGCGCCTCAGGTGAACTTTGACCAGGCAAAGGATGAAGAGCTGCTTGCCGAATACAAGCCGTCCTACGCGGATGCGCTGGATGAGATGTATCACGACGAAGACTGGATGTGGAGCGGCACTTCGATGACGCCGGAAGTCATCATGTACAACAACAAGGAAATCTCTGAAGAAGAGGCACCGAAAGACTGGGACGACCTGATCGATCCGAAGTGGCAGGATGAGCTGATCATCCGCTATCCGCTTGCATCCGGTACGATGCGGACGATTTATTCGGCAATGATTTACCGGACATATAAGGACACGGAAGATCCGCAGGAAGGCTACGAATGGCTTGAGAAATTGGATAACAACACGAAAGAATACTCGGCCAACCCTGAGCTGATGTACAACCAGCTGGCGAAAGGCGTCGGTTCCCTGACGGTCTGGAATATGCCGGATGCCGTCATGCTCGCAGAAGAAAAGGGTTATCCGTTCGGCTATGTCCTCCCGGAAAGCGGCACACCGGTTCTGACCGAAGGGATCGCAATCGTCAAGGATGCACCTCACCCGAAAGCGGCTGAAGCATTCTATGAGTTCGTCAACACGCCGGAAGCGGCAAAACTCCTCGCAGAAAAATACTACCGTATTCCGACACGCGAAGATGTGACCGACCTTCCGGAGTGGATCACTGAAGCCGAAGACGAGATTAAGCCGATGGACATTGACTGGGCTCTGTTCCAGGAAAAATCCGATGAGTGGATGGACCACTGGGATAACCAAATCAAAAACGCGGAAAAAGAAACAGGCGAGTAACCTGCAGGCTGCATGGGCTCCGTATAGCGTTTACTCTTGACGTTGGACTATCGCGGGCAGCAATGCCTGCGGTAGTCCAGTGTTTTTACAGGGAAGGGAGTGGTTGCTGTGTCAACCGTTCATTTATCAGCGATTACCAAACAGTTTGGCAAAGTCACGGCAGTGGAGGATCTTGACCTCCTGATCAGAGAAGGGGAATTCTTCACATTTCTCGGTCCGAGCGGATGCGGGAAGACGACAACACTCAGGATGGTCGCCGGATTCTATTACCCGACAAAAGGAGTCGTCAAGTTCAACGACCGGGACATGACGACCGTCCCGCCGGAAAAGCGGAATACCGGAATGGTGTTCCAGAACTATGCGCTTTTTCCGCATATGACCGTTTTCGAGAATGTCGCGTTCGGCCTGAAAGTACGGAAGATGAATAAGGCAGACACGAAAAAACGGGTGGAAGATGTGTTGCGTAAAGTCCGGCTCGACCAGTACGCAGAACGCCAGGTCAGCCAGCTTTCCGGAGGCCAGCAGCAGCGTGTGGCTTTGGCGCGTGCCCTCGTCATCGAGCCGGATATCCTGTTGCTGGATGAACCGCTCAGTAACCTGGATGCCCGCCTGCGGGATGAAATGCGGGCGGAAATTCTCCGGCTGCAGAAGGAATATCAGATCACGACCATTTATGTGACCCATGACCAGGTCGAGGCCCTGACGATGAGCGATCGGATTGCGGTGTTCAACTTCGGCAAATGCCAGCAGGTCGGTACGCCGACGGAGATCTACAATGAACCGGTCAACGACTTTGTCGCGGAATTCATCGGAGAAACCAACTTGCTGGCTGTCGTGGAGGCAGGCTCGGGAGAGAGCCAACGCTCATACCATGTGGATATGCTGGACAATGACGTGACGGTGAACAATACTTCCCTGAATGTTGCCGAGTATACCGAAAATGATGAACTGAGGATGTCGGTCCGACCGGAAGCGGTAGAGGTTTCCGACCAGCCGATCACCGGGACAAATGTTTTTCCCGGTAAGGTGAAAATGGTCCAGTTCACCGGGGCGGCCGTACATACCTATGTAGAGATGAATGACCGGCTGACATTAGTCGGAACTGCTCTGAACCAGGGGCCGAGCACCTATCTGAAAGAAGGCGCCGAAGTCTATGTCCGTCTTCCCGAAGACCAGATCCGGATTGTGCCGAAAGCGGGGGTGTGATTCATGAGATATCGGAATCCGCACGCCCTTGCGGAAGGAGGACGCCGTCATGCTGAACGCTGAAAAGAGAAAAACCCTGCTGCTTCTCATTCCGGTCATTCTTGTCCTGATCGGCTATGTGCTCTACCCGACTTTGAGGACAGCTTATGAGAGCTTTTTCCACAACGGCGTCCTGTCCCTTCAGAACTATGAAGACTTCTTCGGCACGAAGGCAAAGGCGAACCTGCAGGCGCTTTGGAATTCGGTCTGGATTTCCCTGCTGTCGGTCCTGTTCAGCGCGCTGATCGGTGTGCCGCTTGCATACATCTTCAACCGTTATGAGTTCCCCGGCCGCCGGTTTTTCTCCAACATTGCCATCATGCCGATTGTGCTGCCGTCGCTTGTCGGCGTCATGGCGTTTATGTTCCTGTACGGTGAGGCCGGTCTCATTCCCAATGCGATCAAAGACTTGCTGAATCTATCCGAAGTGCCGTTCAAGATCGGCGGGATTTCAGGCATCCTCATCGTCCACGCCTATACGATGTACCCCTATTTCTATATGACGACGGCATCTGCCCTCTCAAACCTGGATCCATCACTAGAGGAAGCGGCCTCCAACCTGGGGGCGAATCGTTTCAAGGTGTTCTGGCAGGTGACATTCCCGCTGCTGACACCGGGACTTGTAGCCGCATCGCTCCTAGTTTTCATGGTATCGATGGCCAGCTTCAGTGCGCCGTTCCTTCTGGCAGGGGGCTTCCGGGTGCTGAGCCTGCAGATCTATTTCTCCAAAATCAATGGAGACCTGGAGATGGCCGCCACCCAGTCCGTCATTTTGTCGATCGTGTCCATTGTGTTTCTCCTGTTCATGCGCTGGTATCAGGGCAGGAAGGACTACCGGATGGCATCCAAGGGAATCGGAGCCCACCGCAGTGAGGTAAGCAATCCGCTGCTTAAGTGGACGATGGTCACACTCGGAGTGTTCGCAGTGGTCATCCTGCTTCTCCCGCATGCGACGCTGCTCATCCTGTCGCTCGTACCGGAGGGTACATGGACCTGGCAGACATACCCGACCGTGTTCAACCTGGAAAACTATACGATGCTGTTTGACACGCCGTATATCTGGGAACCGGTCCGCAACAGTCTGATCATGGCATTCATCGCCTGTCTTGGCGTGTTTGTCTTCGGGATTTTCACGTCTTACGCGCTCGTTAAACGGAAGTTCATCGGGAAAAACCTTCTCGACATTCTCGTCATGATTCCTTGGGCGCTTCCTGCAACGGTTGTCGGGATGAACCTGATCCTGGCATTTAACTCACCGAACCCGTTCTCGTTCGGACAGATCCTTGTCGGGACGTTCTGGATTTTGCCTCTTGCTTACTTTGTCCGATTCCTGCCGCTCGTTGTCCGTTCGACCAATGCGGTGCTCGAGCAGCTGGATGACTCCATTGAAGAAGCGGCACAGAATCTGGGAGCCAAATGGTTCTATACATTCCGGAAAGTCGTGATTCCAATTATCATGCCCGGCGTTTTGAGCGGTACGCTGCTTGCTTTCGTCCAGGCGGTCGGGGAGTTTCCGACATCCGTCCTTCTTTACACAATCGGAAACCGTCCGATCTCGATTGAAATTATGAACCAGCTACGGATGTTCAACATCGGGCAGGCTGCAGCATACGGCATGATCCAGGTCGCCCTGATCGCCGTCGTGATGTTCATCTCCAGCAGGTTCCTCGGGGTCAAAGCAGAGAAGTCCCTGGGTTAATAAAATGAATTTGAGGTGCCAGCAATATGAGTGCTTGGAAAAAAGAATTTGTTGTGGCGGACGGGGACGTCTTCCCGGGAAAAACGTACGTGGACGTTCTTCTCCGCCCTGTGTTCAATGACCAGCGTGACTATCTTTTTGATGCAATGTTTGAGGTGCACGCCGCCCATACCCAGATGCTCGCCGAGCAAAAGATCCTGGCCGAATCGGAGGCGGGCAAGATTCTGAACGCCATCCGGGAAGTCTGGAAGATGGACCGGGCGGAACTCAAGTATTCAGCGGAGCATGAAGACCTGTTTTTCCTCGTGGAGTCGAAGATCGGCCAGCTGATCGGCGAGGAGCTGGCGGGGAAGATGCATATCGCGAAGAGCCGGAACGACATGGGCGAGGCGATGTACCGGATCGTCTTGCGGAAGTACCTGGCCGAGACGGTGGAACAGGCGGAGGCATTGGCGGAAGCCCTGCTCGCCCAGGCGGAGGAGCATGTGGAGTCGGTCATGCCGGCGCACACGCACACACAGCCCGCCCAGCCGACGACGTTCGGGCATTACCTTGTCGCGATCTACGACAACCTGGTACGGGACATCGAGCGGCTGAAGCGCGCCCGCCACACCGTGAACCAGTCGCCGATGGGCGCGGCCGCGATCACGACGACCGGCTTCCCGATCAGCAGGGAGCGGATGGTGGAATTGCTCGGGTTCGAGGGGATGATCGAGAACTCGTATGACGCAATCGGGACGGGGGATTACCTGATCGAAGCCGCACAGAGCCTCGTCAGTCTCATGACGAATATGGGCCGATGGATCCAGGAATTTCTCCGGATGGCGTCCAAGGAGGTCGGCCTGCTTCGGGTATCCGATGCCTACGTGCAGATCTCGAGCATCATGCCGCAAAAGCGGAACCCGGTCTCGATGGAGCACTCCCGCGCACTCGCATCGAGCGCCGCGGCGGAAGGCCTCGCGGTCATCCACATGATCCACAACACGCCATACGGCGACATCAACGACACGGAAGACGACCTCCAGCCGCATCTGTATACCGGCTTTGAGAAGGCGAACCGCGTGCTCCGGCTGATGCATGCCGTCGTGACCACGCTCACCTTCAACAAAGACCGCGCCCTCCGGCAGGCGAGGGAGAACATGATCACCATCACCGAGCTCGCGGACGTGCTCGCCAGGGACTACGGTGTCTCGTTCCGCCGGGCCCACCACAAGGCAAGCCTCATCGCCCGCGAAGCCGACCGGCAGGAAAAAGAACTCTATGAAATTCCGCTCGAAACGGTCAACGGCTGGCTCGGCGACGTCAAACTCACCGCAGAGGACTGGAACGCCATCGCCGATCCGGTCGCCTTCGTCGAACGCCGCCGCATCACCGGCGGACCGGCTCCGGACGTGGTCCGGGGGATGATTGCGAAGAGGAAACAGGAATAGGATCAGTCTAGTAGAAATCCATATTCCGGAAATTACATTGACTGGCCAAAGTGTGAAGTCTATAATTTATATTGGAAACAGCTATTCATGACGGATTCCGGTCCGTCTTTTTCTATGAAATAAAAGGAGTCCTGAACATATGAAAACCCTATATAACCGGGTATTCGAACAGTATTGGAACCCGATGATGGCCCTTGTTCTGGCCGGGGTTTTCAGTGCTGCCTATTTCGCCCTCACCGGTACGGTATGGGCGGTGACAGGTGAGTTTACAAGGCTCGGCGGGCATGTCGTCGAATTTTTCGGTGGTGATGTCTCCGGCTGGGCCTATTTTGATCTCGTTCATCTGGAAGGTTCGACATTCGCCCGTTCCGACGGCTGGATTGTCTGGGGCATGCTGATCGGCGCGCTCATCACGGTCCTGCTCGCCAACAACTTCAAGATCCGCACACCCAAGCAGAAACGGCGCTATGCGCAGGGCCTGATCGGCGGCACAATCGCCGGATTCGGCGCCCGCCTTGCGATGGGCTGCAACCTCGCCGCATTTTTCACCGGCGTACCTCAGTTCTCGTTCCACTCGTGGATCTTTATTGTCGCGACCGGCGTCGGGACTTTTGCCGGGGTGAAGGTCGCCAAGACCAAATGGTGGAAAGGCAAGCCGAAACTGATGAAAGGCGGCCCCGCACCAGTTACAAAGCGGGAGAAGCGGGTCATCCAGCCGTATGTAGGCGGCCTGGTCGCTCTGCTCTATACCGGACTCATCGTCTGGTTCTTCGCCACCGGAAAACCGGTCCTCGGCATCGCGGCCATCTTCGGAGCGATCTTCGGTATCCTGATCGAGCGCGGACAGATCTGCTTCACGTCTGCGTTCCGCGATCTGTGGCTCACAGGCCGCACGCTCATGGCGAAGGCGATTGTCATCGCCATGGCCGTCAGCTCGGTGCTGACGATCTTTGTCATCGCCAACTATGGAATGACGCCGATCACACAGGTTGCTTCCATCGGTACATTCGTCGGCGGCTTCCTGTTCGGTCTCGGCATCGTTCTTGCAAGCAGCTGTGAGACCGGCATGATGTACCGGCTCATGGAAGGACAGGTCCTGTATCTGTTCGTCTTTGCCGGCAACCTCATCGGCGTCACGTTGCTCGCTTATTCCTGGGACCACCTCGGCGTCTACAACCTGCTTGTTGCAGGCGGCGAGAAGCTGAACCTCATTCCGGCAATGGGGCCGGGCTGGGCCATTATTGCCACGCTCACGATGCTCGCCGCGTGCTATCTGTTCATCGACCTCTACTCGAAGTACAAACGCGGTACACTCATCCTACCGAAAGGGGAGAAAAAAATTGCAAGCTGATTTCACACTCGACCTCCGGGGCGAATCCTGCCCGTATCCGGTCATTTACACACTCGACGCCCTCAAGGATATGCAGAAAGGCCAGGTCCTCCACGTGGTCACCGACTGCCCGGGTTCCTTCCGGAATGTCCCTGAAGAAGCCGTCAGCGCAGGCTACAAACTGGCTAAAGAACCCGAGAAAGCTGGCCAGGAATACCTGTTTTATATCGAAGCATGAAAAAAGGGACGCGCAATGGCGTCCCTTTTTTGTATGGGAGAAAAGCGGATTGTGGTTCTTTTCAGGCGGCCTGTTTTGATGCGAAAGTGACGAAAGGGGCTCTGAAAGTGACGAATCGGTCCCTGAAAGTGACGAATCCAGCTTTGAAAGTGACGATCCAGGCCCTGCCGATTCAATCAAGGCAAATTGATCTGCCAGGACACACCGTACTTGTCGTTCACCCAACCGAATTTCCGGCTGAATCCGTGGTTGCCTAGCGCCATGAGTTCCATGCCGCCCTCTGCGAGCTTGCTGTACAAGTGGTCGATTTCCTCTTCGGTGTCGACGTCCACGTAGATCGAGAACGACGGGGTGAAGTCGAACTGGTGGCGGATGCTGCTGTCAATGCATTTGAACTCCCGGCCATTCAGCGTAAACGTCGCAAGCATGACAGTGCCTTCATCCCCGCCCGGAACATCCGGGCCGTAGCGGACGATGTTGGTGATCTCGGAGTTTTTGAAGAGCGATGTGTAGAAGTTCATTGCTTCTTCCGCGTTTTTGTCCTGGAACATGAGGAACGGGGTAATGTTGGTCATGTTTGACTCTCTCCTTTTAGGTGCGCTGCTCGTGCAGTCGCTGTGCCTGTAGTATGGTTTTCGTTTTCGCGTTGACAGTCTGGATGATTTTTCCGAGGAAAAGGGCGGTGAGCAGAGTCCCAAGCGCCACCGGCCCGCCGAGGAGGAAGGCGGTCGCCGCTCCGGTCCCCTCAATCAGCATTCTGGCCGAACTGAAGCTCCAGCCGGTGCGGCCGCTGACGGCCACCATCAGGCCGTCGACCGGTGTTTTCGGGAAGCCCGCTTCCATGTAGGCGCCGAGTCCCGCACCGATCAGGAGAAGACCGGCGGCGAAGCTTGTCCACTGGAGGGCGGGAGACGAAGCGAAGTCCGCCCCCCGGAGCACGCCATAAAGCCAGAAGTCGAGGAAGGCACCACGGATGATGATGGGCACCATCGACTCAAGACGGAACCGTGTTTTCTCAATCAGAAAGGTGAGGAGGGTGAAGAGAAGCAGGGAAAGGATTGACCAGAGGCCGACCGTCAGCCCAAAGTGCAGGTTCAGTCCGACCGCAACCGCATCCCAAGGTCCCGCTCCGACGGCGGACATGATCACGAGGGCGATGCCGAATGCCGCGACGAACAGCCCCGCCAGATAAATGGTGATCCGTTTCGCCATCCCAGCTGCCCCTTCCGAGTTAAATAGTTCTTCAATTATAGCATGACCCGGCATATGAAAGAGTTGCGATGCCGAATGAATGATAAGCAACCTCGAGCCGCCCCAACGTTACAAAATCGTCACTTACACACCTCTGATTGTCACCCATTTCGAACGACCGCAGTCTTCTCCGCGCGATATGATAAACTCAACAAATCGGGCGGGGCCGTGAATCCCGCCATCAGGAGGAATCATCATGGTGACAACGACCAACACCAAGCCGGGCCGCGCGGTGCTGCAGGCAAATCAGATCCGCAAATCGTTCGGTTCGAAACTGAACTCAACCGAGGTGCTGAAGGGAATCAACCTGCAGGTGCGCGAAGGAGAGTTTGTCGGCATCATGGGGCCGTCGGGAGCAGGCAAGACGACGCTTCTGAATGTGCTCGCGACGATTGACCGGCCGACTTCGGGAACGATCACGATTGACGGAAACGAGACGTCGAAAATGAAGGATGCGCAGCTGTCGACATTCCGGCGAGATAAGCTCGGTTTTATCTTCCAGGACTACAACCTGCTGGATACGCTCACGGTCAAGGAAAATATCCTGCTGCCTGCATCGCTCGGCGGGCTCTCGAAAAAAGCCGCCGAGGAGCAGTTCAATGATATTGCGGGTATTCTCGGCATCCGCGAGCATGGCCACAAATACCCGCATGAAATCTCCGGCGGACAGAAACAGCGTACGTCCGCCGCACGAGCTCTGGTCAACCATCCGTCAATGGTGTTTGCCGATGAGCCGACGGGGGCGCTTGATTCCAAGTCAGCGTCGGCACTTCTCGGCACGCTTGAAGATGTGAATCAGTCACGCGGTGTCACAATCATGATGGTCACGCATGATGCGGTCGCATCCAGCTATTGCAGCCGCGTCATCTTCCTGAAGGACGGGGCGATGTACTCCGAGCTTTACCGGGGCGACAAGCCGCGCCAGGCGTTTTTCCAGGACATCCTGAACATGCAGGCCGTGCTCGGGGGTGACCGCGTTGACGCTCGTTGATCTCGTCCTCCGCAGCATGCGGAAGAACGTGAAGCATTATTATCTGTACTTTTTTGCGCTGATTTTCGGCGTCACGCTGTTTTTCATCTTTTCGACGCTCCAGCATGATTCGGCGGTCGTCGAACAGACCGATCTGTCTGCCAAGATGTCGTCCGGTTTCCAGGCAGCGACCGTCCTGCTGTTCGGGATTCTCATCATCTTCGTGACCTACGCCAATGACCTGTTCCTGAAGCGCCGGAGCCGCGAGATCGGGCTTTATCAGCTGGTCGGACTGACCAAGGGAGCGGTGTCACGCCTCCTGATCATCGAAAATATCCTTCTCGGTGCCGGCGCATTCATTGTCGGTGTCGGAGCGGGGCTGCTTGTCTCACGGCTTTTCCTGCTTCTGCTGATGAAGCTTGTCGGATATGAAGGCTTCGTCAACCTGTCGTTCAGCGGAGCGGCGTTTCTCCAGACAGCAGGCGTGTTCGCCGTCCTGATTGTGATCACATCGTTCCGGATGTTCTGGAAAGTCCGGCGCTCTCAGCTGATTGACCTGTTCAATGATGACAAGAAGGATGAACATCCAAAGCAGCCGAAGCCGTTCCGATCGGCACTGCTCGGTCTTCTCGGTGTCGCCATGGTCTGCTTCGGCTACTGGTTTGCCAACTCCGAATACATGCTGAGTATGTTCCTCTTCCTTAACATGCTGCTCGTCCTTGCCCTTGTCATTGCCGGCACGTATCTTGTGTTCCGCGTTACGATCGGATGGCTCATGACCCTGGTCAGGAAGCAGAAGAACGGTCATATCGGCCTTGCCGGAGCACTCTCCACCGCGCCGCTCATGCACCGGATGAAGGCCAATGCCAAGTCACTCACGGTCATCACGACACTATCTGCGATGACGCTCGCCATGGCAGGATTCGCCTACTCACTGTACTATTCGGCCGAGCAGGAGACGCGCGTGACCGTTCCA
The DNA here is from genome assembly GCF_001619585.1 of Bhargavaea cecembensis. Lineage (GTDB taxonomy): Bacteria > Bacillota > Bacilli > Bacillales_A > Planococcaceae > Bhargavaea > Bhargavaea cecembensis_A. Next base: position 1,179,462 of record NZ_LQNT01000009.1, on the reverse strand, counting down.
CACGACTTCATGATCGAAGAATCTGGAGAAGGTGCGGAGCGGACGGTTGAAGAATCTGCAGCACTCTTTGCCGAGCAGTTGGACCAGGCGGGAATCGGCTATACCGATCAGCCACTCGACTACATCCTGACGGACAGTGCCTTTAGCGGGGAAAGTCTTCCCGAACTTTTGGGCTTGGAAGGCAGGACGGTCAATGTCAATGTGTTCGACCCGCGCCAGCTCGAGGCATCAGGCCTCCAGATCGAGGAGCCGGCTGAAGGGGAGGCGATTATCCATGATGCCGGAATTGCATGGCTCATGACCGATGAGGTGTTTCCGTTTGACGCCAAGCTCACGATGGGGGAAGCCGAAGAAAGCCTCGTCATCCGGTCACTCGGCGAACAGGAAGTCGCCAATGGAGAAGCCGGCATCTCCTCACAGCTCACGGTGACCGCCGTTACGTACGACCGGCTGAAAGCGGCGGCACCTGAGGAAAAGGTACAAACCGTTGTCGCCTTCAAACTGGATGATGAAGCGGACCTCGAGGAAGCCTCCGCACTGTTCGAGCCGTTCAGCCACGGCAATATGCGGCTCGATTACTATGCCACCTTTAAGGATTCCATCGCCTACTATGGCATTATGATCTTTATTACCGGTTTCCTCGGACTGGCGTTCCTCGCCTCGACGGGAAGCATCCTGTACTTTAAGCAGATGAGTGAAGCTGAACAGGAAAAGCGGAGCTATACGACGCTCCGCCAGCTCGGATTCAAGACAGGTGAGATCATGAAGGGCATCCGCCGCAAGCAGGCTTTTGTCTTTGGAATTCCTCTCCTGATGGGCCTTCTCCACTCGGTGTTCGCCATCAAATCCGTGTCGTTCATCTTTATGTCGACCGACATTACACTGCCGGTAACCATTGCCATGACCGCGTACGCCCTAATCTACCTGATGTTCGCCGTCCTCACCATTGGCTATTACCGGAAGACAGTGAACGCTGCACTCTAAATGAAACGCCTTTTCCTGAAGCGGAAAGGGCGTTTTCGACATTTCCCGGGAAATAGTGTCGGAAATTGTCCTGTTTCCGGTGTCTTTACACCTGTAAAGAAAGGCGGTATGATGAAGCCACTATCATCCGGGAGGCATGCATCATGGGAAAAGGAATGGTTCTGGGGACGATGATTCACGGAGCGGGGGAGCGCCGGACCGATTGGAGGCACCCGGGGATTCCTTCCGATGCGAGTGTCAGCTTTAATTTCTACAAGGAGCAGGCACTTGTTTCGGAACGCGGGAAGTTCGATTTTGTCTTTGTTGCAGATGCAATGTACATCACTCCGCAGTCCACTCCTCACTATCTGAACCGCTTTGAGCCGCTCACCATCCTCTCCGCGCTTGCGTCAGTTACTTCAAGAATCGGGCTCGTCGCTACGCTATCGTCTACTTACAGCGAACCTTATCCCGCCGCACGGCAGTTGGCTTCCCTGGACATGCTGAGCGGGGGAAGAGCCGGATGGAACGCCGTCACGACCGGGCTCGGAGGTACAGCATTCAACTTTGGCCACAGGCGGGACATGCACCCGGAGCATGGCATCCGCTACCGGATGGCCGCAGAATTCACCGAGGTCATGCAGAAACTGTGGGATTCGTGGGAAGATGATGCGTTCATCCGGGATAAGGAGAACGGTGTCTTCTTTGACCCGGAAAAGATGCACGAAGCGGAGCACGACGGTGAGTTCTTTTCGGTTAAGGGAGCACTTAATATCGCCCGCTCGCCGCAGGGCCAGCCCGTCATCTTCCAGGCCGGCAAGTCGGAGGACGGCCGCCGATTTGCCGCGGACACGGCGGATGTCGTATTCGCGATCGACGGGGAACTTGGGGCGGCACGAGAGTATTATGCGGACATGAAGAGGCGGGCAGCGCGGAACGGCCGGAACCCGGACGCACTGCTTGTCATCCAGGGCATCAGCCCGATCGTAGCAGAGACGGAGGAAGAAGCATTCCGTATCCGTAAAGAACTCACCGCCACCGTTTCACTGGAGGAAGCGCTCGCCGATCTTGGCCGCCACTTTGATCACCATGACTTCACACAATACGACCCGGATGCGCCATTTCCGGATCTGGGCGGTATGGGGGCGAACGGATTCCAGAGTGACACCGAGCGCATCATCCGGGGTGCCCGCCGCGACAGACTGACCCTGAGGGAAACCGCCATGCGCGAAGCCGCGCCGAAAACCCCGTTTATCGGCACCCCGGAACAGGTGGCGGACCGGATTCAAGAATGGTACCGGAGCGGTGCAGCGGACGGTTTCATGCTGATCGCCAACCTTCCCGGCCTTCTGGAGAACTTTGTGGACGGAGTCGTCCCGATTCTCAGGGAGCGCGGCCTGTTCCGTGAAGATTATGAAGGCATGACTTTGCGCGAGCACATGGGATTGCCGTTCAGGAAAAACCGGTATGCGCGTGTCGCGGAGGCAAGCGTCTGAGGGGGCATGGGCGTACTTTCGAGGACTGATGCTGTACGTTCGTTCCCGTCCTCCAAGCCCATGAGTTGCCGCATGCCATCCATTTGCTATAATGAAACCAACCTCATACGAAATGTCCCCTAGGGTTCCGCGGTGCCAAGCGCGCCGGACTGGTCCGAGAGGGGGCTCACGGCTTTGTTGCCGTGCCACGGAAGGACAAAAGCCTGGGAGAATGCTGTCGGATCAGCATGCTCCCGGGCTTTTTGTTTGGGCAGCAGCTGATCAGGCAGGATGAGGAAACGACAAGAGGAGGACAACCGCATGAAAGACTGGTGGAAAATTATTGTCGCAGCCATCTTTGAAGTCGGCTGGGTGATCGGGCTCAAGCACGCGGATGGCGTACTCGAATGGCTGGGCACCGCTGCAGCCATCTATGTAAGCTTCTACCTGCTTATTGTCGCCGGTCGAACGCTTCCGGTCGGGACCGCCTACGCGGTGTTCGTCGGGCTCGGTGCGGCAGGTACGGTCATCGCTGAAATCATTCTGTTCGGCGCACAGGTGAACCCTGCCAAACTCGCGTTGATCGCTGTCCTGCTTGCGGGCGTCATCGGTCTGAAGCTTGTGACGGATGAAGGAGGGGATGAAGAATGGCATGGCTCTCACTGATTGCCGCCGGCTTGTTTGAAACGGCCGGTGTCATGAGCATCAGCCGGCTGAACAAGGAACGGAACGCCCAATCGCTCCTTCTGCTGCTGGGCACATTCGGTTCAAGTTTCATCCTGCTTGCCTATGCCATGGAATTCATCCCGATGTCCACCGCCTACGCCATCTGGACCGGCATCGGCGCATCCGGCGGCGCACTCGCCGGCATGTTCTTCTACGGGGAATCGAGAGACTGGCGCAGGGTGCTGTGCATCCTCATCATTCTCGGTGCAGCGGTCGGTTTAAAGCTGGTGGAATAGCATGCGTCCTAACATTAGGGTCAATCAACCTTAATATTAAGAGCCGAATCATCGCCCGACATGAGAAAAGCCGGCGAGCACACCCGATCAGTGTGTTCGCCGGCTTTTCTTTCTCTTCTTCTTTTTCGTGGATCCGGTAAAAGAAATATAGAGGGAGAGCAGGATGCAGATGAGCAGGACGGCATGAAAACCGGTATGCAGGGAATTTGGGACGATGCCGTTCATTTCGGGAAGGAAGGCATGGGTGCTTCCGAACATGATGGAGTAAGGCTCCGCCTTTTCCTCGGCACCAACCCCGAATAAATACGGAATCCACCATGCCATCAGCGCACCCGCAAAAATGAATCCCTGGTGGATGATGAGCCAGAGTCTGGCCCAGACCGGGTAACGCCTGCCGATGAACAACCGCACAATAAAGACCAGCAGCACAATCTGTCCGGCGTTGATCAGCGTCGCCGTCAGCAGATCATTGAATGAATGCACCTGGGAGACCGCATCGACATCATTCAGCGTACCCAGCGGAACCCAGTCCTGTACGAGCATGAATAGAAGAATCGCGTAAAGCCCCAAAAGCAGCCCCCGCTCTGAAAGGCGAATCTTTCGCTTCATGGCCAGTCCTCCCCTCTGCTATGAGTGTATGAACGGGGGAGGGGCGGCATGTCCATGAGGATCTTTACAAAAACAAAAACGCCCGCATAACGCGGACGCTTTTTTCAGAGCCCCGGCAGGATGCCGCTGAAGAGGCTTAGGATATAGACCATGGCAAGTGCTGTGAGTCCGGCGATGAAGCCGCCGAGCGACCAGGCCTGGATGGTCTGCGGAATGGTGAGTCCGCCGAATTTGTTGACGACCCAGAAGCCGGAGTCGTTTGGAAGAGAGAGACCGACTGCACCTGCACAGATGGCCAGACCAAGGAGAATCGGCGATGCACCGAGTTCCACAGCCATTGGACCCATGATCGATGAGGTCGTGACGAGGGCAACTGTCGCAGAACCGAGAGAAGCCCGGAGAATCTGCGCAAATATAAATGCCAGAACGAGAACCGGAATGCTCCAGCCCTGCATCGTTGCAATCAGGTGATCGCCGATACCGCTCTGGTTGATGACCGCACCGAATGCACCGCCGGCACCTGTAACGAGGATAATCATACCGGCTGATTCGATCGCTTCATCGTAAAGGCTCTTGTAGGGAACATTTATGTATGGCTTCAGGATGATGATCGCGACGATGACACTGATAAAGAGCGCGACGTTCTTATCCCCGATAAAGCCAAGAATGTTCGACAGCGTGGATCCTTCTTCGAGCCAGATCTGGGTAATCGTGTTCAGGAGAATCAGGACAATCGGCAGGGCGAGCATAAAGAACGACAGGCCTGTGGAAATTTCTTTCTTGTAGGCGGCTGCTTCTTCCTGAACCACGTCTTCTTCCGTGACGATTGTGCCAGGAATCCGCTTGCCGATGAACGTCCCATACAGGTATCCTCCGACCAGTGCTGCCGGTATCGCACAAATCAGCCCGTACACGATGAACAGGCCGAGATCGGAGCCTGTGTTTTCCGCAACGACCATCGGACCTGGCGTCGGGGCGATCATGCTGTGGGAGACGATCAGCCCGATGCCCAATGCGGTAACAAAGGTGACGATTGAGATGCCGGTGCGTCGTGACAGGCTCCGCACAAGCCCGCTCAAGATGACGAAAGCTGCATCAAAGAACACGGGAATTGAAACGGCGACGCCAGTCAGCGACAGTCCGGCCGCGGAGCGCTTGACCCCGAATAGTTTCAGCACGGCACCGGCAATTTTCTCGATGGCACCGGACGCACCAAGGAACTGGCCAAAGATGACACCCAGGCCGATCAGGATTCCGACGCCGACGAGCGTGTTCCCGAACCCTCCGGCCACAACGCCCGGTATGTCCGCGAGCGGGAAGCCGAGTGCAAGTGCCGTTGCGAATGCAACAGCGATCAGCGAGATAAACGGATCGACTTTCAGTTTCAGGATCATGAAGAACAGGGCAGCAAGCGACAAGAGGAAGATGACAATTAACAGATTGCCCGTGACCATATGGGTACCTTCTTTCTTTTAGGACTCCAGCCGTGCAACGACTGTTTTTAGTGTATCGGCATTTCCGACGTTACCCGGGAAGATGATGTAAGGGATTTCGGGAAATACGCTTTCTTTTCCGGTTTTCCAGACAGGGACGCCCGGCGCAGCCTGGCCCAGGACTTCGGCTTTTTTGACGCCCAGCCCCTTCGTACCGACGTCGCTCGAAGTGATCCCGCCTTTTGCGATGACATAGGCCGGCTGAGGGTCGCAGTTCCGCACGAAAGTCGTCACTGCCTCCGAGATTTTCACGGACTGGGCAAGCTCCTCTTCCTCCCGGCCATCTCCGAGGTCAAGCCGCTCGCGTGAGGTGTAGACACAGACGGACGTTCCTTCCGCAATGCTGGTATTGACTGCGTCCTGGATACGTGCAATTTCTTCTTTGAATTGTTCCGGGTCCGCAACCAGCTTCACTTGGAATTCGATAAACCGGATGTTGTCCAGCGTCTTTAACTGCTCCAGCTGCTCGGTCGTCTTTTTCACATGGGAGCCGACGATGATGAGGCCGCCATGGCCACCGGACTCTTCCGACACGAGCTCTTCTTTTGTGAGCACCGGCTTGGACGGCACATCGCCGATCACTTTCGTGAATGCGGCAGCCGTCCGGAAGATGAACCGCTTGCCCTGTTTCATCGCGCGGAGCAGGGCGATCGAGAATGCACGGACGTCTTCTTCGTCCACTGCATTCACGACTATCTTGCCGAAGCCTTTCAGGGACATGAGCTTATCCGTAACCGAATCCAGATCAAGCGACCGGAGTTCATCAAGGGTGACGGACAGGACGTCTTCAGCCTTGAATGCCCCAGACGTTTTTTCTTCCACGTAATCTTTCAGGTCACTGCTCTTGTAGCCGAACATGCGGTCCTTCGCGAACTCCGTTTCCCCCGCAGGGACATAGGTGTCTCCGGACTTTACATAGTGAACGTCGCCAATTGTCTCGCGGCCGCCCTCCTTGAAGAAGGGAAGCAGGATCTCCCCGTCGATAGCTTCCGGCAGGTTTTGCTCCAGCGTGTCCCGTAGCGTTTCGGTCTCCAGGGGATAATGCCCGCGAAGCGTGGAGTCGCCTCGGCTGATGATCAGGAACGGTTTGCCTGTCTCCTTCGAGATGAGGGCAACACGCTCCGCGATGTCCTGGTGTACCTGCCTGGTTTGGTCCTCCGAAAACGCACGGGAGTTCGTCAGGATAAACACCATCTGGCGCTCCTCACTGAATACCGCACGGATCGTCTTCTCCGACCAGTCGGTGAAGACGGGGATATTGTGCACGGTCTGGACACCGGTCGGGTCATCGTCCAAGACGATAATCTTTTGGTCAAACGATTCCCGCTCCTGTTTCCAGAGTTGTTCCAGTTCCGGCCCGTATGCCGGCAGCTGTTCTGCGATTTCATTTGGTGTTGCCATTTTTATTTCCCGCCTTTCGGCACTTCGTAGTTTGCAAGCCTTTCGTAATACTGGATCAGCCCGGAGTGATCATCCGTCGCATGCCCGTTCGCCTTCAGCGAATGGAACATTTCCAGTACCTGCGAGGTGAGAGGCATCGGTGTGCCGAGCTCGCGCGCTGCGTTATAGACGTTCGTCAAATCCTTCATGTTGATGTCGATCCGGCCGCCCGGCTCAAAGTTGCGTTCCAGCACCATCGGAATCTTCGCATCGAGCACGGCACTTCCGGCGAGCCCGCCTTTGATCGCCTCATACATTTTGCCGATGTCGACGCCGGCCTTGGAAGCAAGGACGACCGCTTCAGACATTGCGGCAATCGTCACGTTGACGAGAATCTGGTTGGCAAGCTTGGTCGTGGAACCGCTGCCGATGCCGCCGACATGGGTCACTTCTGAGCCCATCGCTTTGAATGCCGGAAGGACTGCTTCAAAGGCTGCCTCATCTCCGCCTGCCATAATGGCAAGTGTGCCATCGATCGCCTTCGGCTCACCGCCGGAAACAGGGGCATCGATAAAGCGGACGCCCCGCTCCTTCAAGCGTTCCGCGCATTCCACGGAATCCACCGGAGAGACAGAGCTCATGTCGACGACAATTGCGCCTTCACTCACTTTTTGCGCCGCACCGTTTTCACCGAACAGGACATTTTTCACAATTGCCGCGTTCGGCAGCATCGTGATGATGATGTCTGTCCCGTCTGCCGCCTCGCGGGGAGAAACGGCTTCCTCGGCACCTGCTTCCGCAAGCATCTTCCGTGCAGCTTCGTTCAGATCAAAGGCTTTTACCTGAAAGCCTGCTTTAACAAGATTCAACGCCATGGGACGGCCCATAATTCCGAGCCCGATAAATCCGATTTTCATATGAGTATAACCTCCTGGAGGAATTCAGGTGAACTATGAGTCACAATTTCAATTGTAGTGTACTATAAATTGTCTGCATTGTATACAAAATTTAAGAAAGCGTATACATGAAAATAATGTATGATAGGTAAAGAGAAGAAACAGAAAAAAGGGAGGGCAAATGCTGATGAGAACTGGAGGTACAGCACAGGCGATTGCCTATGAAAAAATACGTGAACAAATTGTCACCGGAAATTATCCGGGCGGAATGAAACTGATCGAAGAGCGCCTGGCCGAAGAAATAGGCGTGAGCCGTACGCCAGTCAGGGAAGCCATCAGGCGTCTTGAACAGGAAGGCCTTGTCCGGCGGAAAAAAGTCTTCAAACCCGGCACCAAAGAATTGCGTGACCATTTTAAGATGCGCATCCTCATTGAAGTCCATGCAGCGCAGATGGCAGCAACCTACATGATTGACGACCATCTTGAAGAACTGAAAGAAGCCGTCCGGAAAGCACAGGCAGTCCGTGACGATTCCGCCGAGATTGTCAGGGAGAACAAGCGATTCCATGACCTGATCGTCCGGGAAACGCGGAACCCGGTGATGATTGACACCGTCAGCCGCATGCAGTCGATTATCTATCTGTTCAGCCGTGCGGTCGTCATCAATAAACGTCCGGGCCTCCTCGACGAACACGCCGCAATCTGCGAGGCCATCACTGAACGAGACCCAGAAAAAGCAGGCCGTCTGATGGAGGAGCACCTGGAGGCAGATCTGGAATTTACTCTGGCGATTGTCGAGTTGGAAGAGTGAAAAAAGAATTGAAACGGGTCCATCTGTTTCAATTTAATGATCTTGGATGCTGAAGCTTGTGGAATAAACGGACAGTCTTGCGGAGCGCTATATGTCTGTTATAGTAGAAGCCGTGTGTGGTTGACGCGTTTCGCGAATTTTCATAGCCTTTCGTCCTATTTAGGTTTGAAACACAATATGTTAGGCTATATGAGCGTTAACAACACTATATATAGTATTAACGATGGGTTGGTACCGATCGCGGTTTAATAGGGAATCCGGAAAAAGCCGGAGCTGTCCCCGCAACTGTGAGCGCCGACGACCGCCGAAGAATCCACTGCAGCCTGCTGCGGGAAGGACGGCGGGAGGAAGAAGCGCGAGCCAGTAGACCTGCCGCCCATCGCAAGCGACACTTTCTTCGGGGGTTGAGAGGTGGAAGCGAACGGGCGCCGGCCATTCATATCTTTGATTCATCTCTTCATTTATCCCCGGCCCCGATCCTCCATTACCCACACGCGAACAGCGGAAGCCCCGCCGAAGAATCTTCTTCGGGCGGGGCTTTTGCGCGTCTGAAGGCAGCTTTCGCGTGGCACGGGGCGGATTCGCGCCCGCAGGTCCTTATTTCGCGCCGGCAGTTCGCAAATTCGCGTCCGCATCCCCGGCTTTCGCGTCGGCAAGTCACAAATTCACGCCCGCAGCACTGGATTTTGCGTCCGCACCTCAGCATTTCGCGCCGGCAACCCACAAATTCGCGTCCGCAGCACCGGCTTTCGCGCCGGCAGTTCGCAAATTCACGCCTGCAGCACAGCATTCCGCGACGGCAAGTCACAAGTTCGCGTCCGCAACTCAACATATCGCATCGCGACAACTATTAAGGAGGAATATCCATGGTCACCACCAAACCGACAGATCAGTTCTCCATCATCTCCGCACTTGAACAGGAATTCACGCCGGAAAAAATCGCCCCGCTCCGCCGCACTGCCGAAGACTTCAGCGGGCCGTCCCTCCCTCAGCACCTCATCCGAGAGGCGCTTGGCCGGGTGGATGAGACGGAAACATATTGGACGGATGTCGCAGCGCGCATTTTGCTGGGCGAGCTGTACCGCGATCAACAGGAGCGCCGCGATACTGCTGACGTCTATGGTGACTTTGCCCGCCACGTACGCACTCAGGTCGAAGCCGGCTTCTATACAACCGCGCTTACCGAGCACTACACTGCGAATGAACTCCAGGAAATCGGAACATTCCTCGATCCGTCACGCGACCTGCTGTTTACATACACCGGCCTGAAGACGCTCACGGACCGATACGTGGCGACCGATTTCAATAAAAAGCCGGTCGAGCTGCCACAGGAGCGCTGGCTCGTGATTGCCATGACCCTGATGAGAAATGAAACAGAAGACCGCCTTGTGAAAATCAAGGAAGCGTACTGGGCGCTTTCGAACCTGTACATGACCGTAGCGACGCCGACGCTTGCGAATGCCGGGAAACCGCACGGCCAGCTGTCGTCCTGCTTTATCGACACCGTTGATGATTCGCTTCAGGGCATCTACGACTCGAACACCGACATCGCAAATCTGTCCAAATACGGCGGCGGCATCGGCGTCTACATGGGGAAGGTCCGCTCCCGCGGTGCCGCAATCCGCGGCTTCAAGGGCGCGTCCAGCGGTGTTCTTCCGTGGATTAAGCAGCTGAACAATACCGCCGTCTCTGTCGACCAGCTTGGCCAGCGCCAGGGAGCGGTAGCCGTCTACCTGGATGTCTGGCACAAGGACATCCTCACGTTCCTTGACCTCAAACTGAACAACGGGGACGAGCGCCTTCGCGCACACGACATCTTCACCGGTGTCTGCCTGCCGGATCTCTTCATGGAACAGGTCGAGGCACGGGGCGACTGGCACCTGTTCGACCCGCATGAAGTGCGCACCGTGATGGGCTGGTCACTCGAGGACTTTTATGATGAATCGTTCGGTTCCGGCTCATTCCGCGAGCGGTATGCCGAATGCGTCGCGCATCCGGAGATCCATTCCGAAACGGTGCCTGCGATTGACATCATGAAGCGAATCATGCGCAGCCAGCTCGAGACGGGCGTGCCGTTCATGTTTTACCGGGACGAGGTGAACCGGATGAACCCGAACAAGCATGAGGGCCTCATCTACTCGTCCAATCTGTGCTCGGAAATCGCGCAGAACATGAGCGCAACGACCGCGTCACAGGAGGTGCTGGAAGACGGCGTCATCGTCAGCCGGCGCACGCCGGGCGACTTTGTGGTATGCAATCTGTCGTCGATCAATCTGGGGAAGGCGGTGCCGGCGGGCGTGCTCGGAAGGCTGATCGACATTCAGGTCCGCATGCTCGATAACGTCATTGACCTGAATCAGATCCCTGTCCTCCAGGCACAGGAGACGAACCGGCGTTACCGCGGCATCGGCCTCGGCACGTTTGGCTGGCACCACCTGCTCGCACAGAACAACATCCAGTGGGAGTCGGAGGAGGCTGTTGAATTCGCCGACAAATTATATGAAGACATCGCCTACCACACAATCCGTGCATCCGCGAAGCTGGCCGGGGAGAAGGGCGCGTATCCGCTTTGCTCCGGGTCGGACTGGCAGACCGGAACGTACTTCGAACGCCGCGGATATAAAGGGGACCGATGGGAGTCGCTCCGGGAGGAAGTCGGACGGAATGGCGTCCGAAACGGTTATATGATGGCCGTCGCCCCGAACTCCTCGACATCCGTCATTGCGGGCTCCACCGCATCGATCGACCCCGTCTTTAAACCGTTTTACCATGAGGAGAAAAAAGACTATAAACTCCCGGTCGTGGCGCCAGACCTCGATCACCGGACCTACGACGTCTACCGCCGTTCCGCCTATATCGTCGACCAGCGCTGGAGCGTTCGGCAAAACGCCGCCCGCCAGCGTCACATCGACCAGTCGATCTCATTTAATCTCTACGTTCCCAACACGATCCGGGCAAGTGTACTGTTGGACCTCCATCTTCAAGCTTGGAAATCAGGCCTGAAGACGACCTACTACACACGCTCGACCGCAAGCGACGTGGAGGAGTGTGAATGGTGCCAGTCATAAGGGCTGGAGGCGAATGTTAAGCGAACGCCCGCGAATGTTAAGCAAGTACCCGTGAAAGTAAAGCAAACCATCGCTTAGTCAGAGGAGGGGCAGCCGATGAACATCCTGATCACCTACGCCACCTATAGCGGCAACACGAAAGAAGCGGCGGAGCTCATCGCAGATTTCCTTGAGGAGGCAGGCCATGCCGTCGGCTTCCACTGGATCGGCGGTGAGCCTGTACCTGATGTTTCTGAATATGACGCGCTAATATTAGGTTCATTCACCTGGGCAGAGGGAAGCGTTCCCGAGGAAGTGAAGAATTTCATCTTGGACGTCGGCTACAAGCCTGAGAATACGTTCATCTTTGGTACCGGCGACACCCAGTTCGGGGGCGATGCGCTTTTCTGCAGGGCCGCAGTTAAACTGGCCCGCTTTTACGAATCCTCGATGCCTGCGCTCAAGATCGAACAGAGTCCCCGTGGCGGGCAGGAAGCGGCCGTTCGGGAATGGACTGATCATGTCGCGGAGCGGCTGGGTGCCAAAGCTTATGACCGGGTACCCTATTGAACGCTCGCTCGACCTGAGGTCTGTCACCATCTTTTATCACCCTAATATAAGAAAGGGGCCACTATCCATGACAACTCAAACCACAGAGCTGCTCACCCGCGTAAAGGTGCTGGACCCGGTCAATCCGAACCGGGCGACTGCTATCTTCGGCGGGGAGGCAAGCGGCATTTTAAACTGGAACGATCTGAAATATCCTCATTTCTATAAGCTCCGCCAGCGGATCCGATCCTTGTTCTGGACCGCCAACGAGGTCGACCTGACACAGGACGTGAAGCAATTTCCCAACCTCCCTCAGGCCGAACGGGATGCGTTCCTGAAAATCATCGGTCTGCTTGCGACGCTGGACGGTCCTCAGACGGACGTTGCGGCAAAGCTTGCCCACTACGTGACGGACCCTTCCGTCAAATCCCTTTTCGCGACAATCGCCGATCAGGAAAGCGAGCACAACCACAGCTACGCATACGTCCTAAGCTCGGTCACGACGTTCGATAACCAGGTTAAATCCTTTGAAACCGGGCGGCAAGATCCGGTCCTTCTGAAGCGAAACGAGCGGATCGCCGAAGTCTACAATGATTTCGCAACCAATCCGACCACTGAAAATGCGCTCAAGGCGATGGTGTACACAACACTTCTGGAAGGCCTGTTCTTTTATTCCGGCTTCGCGTTCTTCTATAATCTCGCGCGCAACGGGAAGATGGTCGGAACGTCGACGATGATCAGCTACATCAACCGCGACGAGCTCGAACACGGAAAAGCGATGAGCGATGTATTCCGTGCGGCGATGGGGGAGAACCCGGAGCTGAACACGCCGGAGTTCACAGAATGGATTTACGACGCATACCGTCATTCGGTCGAGCAGGAAACACTATGGAGCCGCTACGTGCTGGACGGCGTGGACGGCATCGACCTGGTGGAGATGGAAGGCTATATTAAATACCGGGCGAATAAAATGCTGCGGATGCTCGGTCTGTCTGAGATTTATCCGGAACACTCGGACAATCCGATGAAATGGATCCGTGCCTATGTCGACAGTTTTGATGATACAAAAACGGACTTTTTCGAGCAGACTTCCAGGCAGTATACGAAGACAAGTGACCTGAACGGCTTCGATGACTTATAAATCAAAAAGCTGCAAGAAAGCTTCATGCTTTCCTGCAGCTTTTTAATTTCATTTAACATCCACATGATTTTCGGATGACCAGATTAGCAGGTAATTCTACATGCTTGACGCTTTCCGGATTTTCAATCTTATCGAGCAGGATGTCAAACGCAATCCTGCCAATCTGCTCGGGTGGCTGGATGATATTTGTGACTGGCGGGTCGATGATTTCTGCAGAGGGGAAGTCACCAAAGCCGATAATGGCCACGTCATCTGGTATAAGGAGGTTCATTTCTTTCAATTTGGAAATTGTCCCGATAGTCATCAAGTCATTCAAGATAAACAAGGCGGAAATTTTCCGGCTTCTGGTTAATAGTTTTTCGGCTGCAGTCGCAGCGCCTTTTTTCGTAGCTGCTCCCAACTCTAAGTAATCCTCATTGAACGGTATCCCATAAGCTTCCAATGCGTCTCGGTAACCGCGAATCCGATCGTTAGTTGTGGAAACATCAGGAACACCATAAATGATCCCGATGTCCCGATGGCCATGTTCCAGAAGGTGAAGAGTTGCATCATAGCCGGTTTGATAGTTATCTCCCGTCACTCTAGGAGTGTTCTTAACGACAGGATGGTATCGGTTGACTAGGACAATTGGAAAGCCTGCCTCCGTAAATTCATTTAGGTACTCAAGGTCGCTTGAAGTTGGGGAAAGGATGATCCCATCCACCATATTCGAATGGAGTACATTAATGGTCTCTTTTTCATATGGGACATTCTCATTTGTGTTCACGAGCATCAGATGATAACCCATCTCCCTGGCTCGTTCTTCCACTCCGTAAGTTAATTCGGAAACAAATGTATCCGGTAAACTTGAGACGACAAGCGCAGCGGTCATTGTTTTTTGCCGTTTCAATGTTTTTGCAGCCTGATTCGGCATGTAATTATATTTCCTTACCACCCCCATTACCCTGGAATGGGTTTCTTTTGATATCTGTTTAGTGCCATTGATCACGTGGGAAACGGTCGCCACTGATACATTAGCTTCTTTCGCAATCTCCTTCATGGTTATCTTCACGATTGATCCCCCCTTGGTTAAACCGTTAACTTGATAATATTCTATCCCTTCCAACATGGATATTCAATTAAGCATGAAAATCTATGAAAACCGTGAATAAAGAATAAATTTTCTAAAAACTATTGACTGTAAAACGCTTACAAGATAATATTGGAACTAAGAAAAGAGGTTAAACGTTTAACCTAATAACCTCAAAGGGAGGATTCAAATGGTCAATCTTACTGCCAGCCAAGTAAAGGTCAACTTGATCAAAGAAAAAGCAAAACTGTCTCGACTGGAAACAATCCGTCTAATCTCACTCGCAAAGAGCGGGCACTATGGATCGTCGTTCTCGTGCTCAGAAATATTTGCAACTCTTTACTATCACGTGCTCCGCTATGATCCAAACAATCCGAAGTGGAAGAATAGGGACCGGTTTGTCATGGGGAAAGGACATTCAGCTGTCGGGGTATACCCGCTTCTGGCAGATGTCGGTTTCTTCCCCAAGGAAGAGCTGGACACGTACACCGAAGTTGGCAGTGCGTTCGGCGACCACCCGGACATGAACAAAATAAAGGGAATCGACTTTAGCTCCGGTTCTATTGGGCACGGTTTGTCAGTCGGAGTGGGAATGGCACTTGCCGCTCGTCTCGACAATCTTGATTATCGGACATATATCCTCATGGGAGACGGCGAGCTTCAAGAGGGGCAAGTATGGGAAGCGGCAATGAGCGCGCCTAACTTTAAGTTGGGGAACTTGGTGGCTATCGTCGATAACAACAAAGTCACCGTGGATGGGGTAACAGCTGAGAATATGAGCATCGAACCGATCCGCGACAAATGGGAAAGCTTCGGCTGGAACGTTATCGATGTGGACGGCCATGATATCGAGGCGCTGATAAGGACATTCGAGAACTTGCCTTCACCCGATACGGATGTGCCGACAGTGATCATCGCTGATACCGTTGCCGGAAAAGGCGTCTCATTCATGGAAAACGGTTATGAGTGGCACGTTGCCAATCTAGGAGAAGACGATAAGATCAGAGCCATTAATGAAATCAAGGAGATGAACTGAGATGACGACTTTCCATAAAGACACATGGGAGCTATATAAAAGTACTGAAATGGCAAAGCAGTTGACCGCGGGGGAGACCTTGGCCAAGCTCGGCGACGACCATCCCGAAATCGTTGCACTCTGTGCGGACCTCGGAAAACCGACACGGCTCTGGGATTTTGGGGCAAAGTATCCGGACCGCTTCTTCAATTTCGGAATTGCTGAGAAAAACATGGTCACGGCTGCCGCCGGGTTGGCAAGCACAGGGAAGATCCCGTTTGTCGCGACGTATGCATCGTTCCTGGGCATTCTGGCCGCCGAAAATATCAGGACAGCGGTTGCTTATCCGAATTTGAATGTCCGTCTAATCGGGACACATACCGGAATTGCCATGGGCTTTTATGGTTCTTCCCACCACGCAACGGAGGACATCGCCATTACTCGGTCAATGGCAAATATGACGGTCATCTCCCCAGCAGACGGTGTTGCTATAGCGGAAATGGTGGAGGAATCAGTAAAGGCCTATGAAGGGCCGATCTACTTCCGTGTCAGCCGTGGACGTGAAGAACAGGTTTACACAAAAGACGCTGCCAAAGTCCAAAATAGAATCGGCAAGGCAAACATTCTGCGTAAGGGTTCCGACTTGACCATAATCGCCTGTGGCATCGAAGTTCATGAAGCACTTCAGGCGGCTGAACAGCTTCAGGACAAGGGTATTTCAGTCAGGGTGATTGATATGCATACTATTAAACCATTGGACAGGGAAGCGGTGCTGAATTCAGCACGTGAGACGGGAGCGATCCTGACCGTCGAGGAGCATAATGTCATGGGCGGCCTCGGCAGCGCGGTGGCGGAAGTGCTGATGGAATCCGGTGTGAACTGCAAGTTCAAGCGACACGGCTTCTACGACGAATATTCGCTGATCGGCAAGCCTTTTTACCTGTATCAGCATTACAAGCTGGACGGCAAAGGAATTGCCATGGTCGCGGAGGATCTGCTGAACAACTAATAAGCATGACAATCAGAGAAGAGACCGGCAGTCCGGAAACTTCTCTGATTGTTCATCTGTATATGAGGAGTGTAGTCATGGATTTCGAGAATAGAGTCGCATTAATTACAGGGGCGGGTTCCTTGGAAGGAATCGGCATGAGCATCGCTCGCCAGCTCAGCAAACGGGGGGCAACTGTGGTACTGGCTGATATCAATAAGAACGGTGTTGAAGCAGGTGCCAATGAGATTGAAGGTAAAGGAGGGAAAGCTTACGCAGTCCAATTAGATGTGACTGATCAAAAGCAGATGCAAAGTGTTGTCGAAGAGATGGTCAAGAAGGTTGGCAAAATCGATATTGTAGTTAACAATGCAGGGGTTTCACGGCCTTCGCGAGTCCAAGAGATTACCGAAAGTGAATGGGATTTTGTACTTAACGTCAACTTGAAAGGCCCATTCTTCCTGACACAGGCCGTTCTTCCCTATATGAAGGAAAACCGATATGGAAGAATCGTTAACTTAAGTTCGGTATCCGGTAAGCGCGGAGGCGGTGTATTCGGGGGATCTCATTATTCCGCCGCCAAGGCCGGCCTCACTGGTTTCACGAAAGCAGTTGCTCGGGAAGTCGCAAGTTATGGGATTACATGCAACACGGTGGCGCCGGGCTTAATTGGCGGAACGGATATTACGGGAGGGCTGATGACCGAAGAGAAGGAACAGGAGATTAAGCGTGACATTCCGTTGGGCCGTCTTGGACAAGTGGAAGACGTATCGTATGCTATAACGTTCCTCGCATCTGAAGGAGCAGGATACATTACCGGGGAAGAACTGGACATCAATGGCGGATCACATATCGACTAAAAGGGCTATTTGCCCTTACTCTATTTTGTAAGCGCTGCCATTTAGGGCGAGCCATGAAAAGAGGAGGTAAAGAATGAAGATTATCCGGTTCATTACACTCACAGCTGTGTTATTACTTGCGGGAAGCCTGCTGTATGTCATGTTCGCTTCCGGTGAAGTGGCTCATTCGAGTGATGACAAGATTACGATCCGGTTCGGGCACGGAGCAGCCGAGACGAATGAGCGGCATTATGCTGTAATGAGATTCAAGGAGCTGGTTGAGGAACGGTCAGACGGCAAAATTGAAGTTCTCGTGTACCCAAACGAGTTGCTTGGTTCGGAGGGGGAGATGATTGAAAGCGTTACACTCAATGACCTTCAAATGGTCGCTGCCAGTGCATTCAGCCAGTATGACCAGCGGATCAGTGTATTCGAGCTTCCATACCTTTTTGACTCACACGAAGAGGCATGGAACACGCTTGACGGAGAGTTGGGGGATGAAGTCGGCAGCTACCTGCTGAATCATCATTTAAGAATCCTCGGTTATTTCGAAAATGGATTCCGCCACATCACTGCCAATAAACCGGTTGAAAGTCCCGAGGATCTGGCAGGCTTAAAGATTAGGACACCGGAATTCCCAATATCTCTAACCACCTTCCGGGCCCTCGGGGCAAGTCCTACACCAATGGCGTTTGGTGAGTTGTACATGGCCCTGCAACAAAAAACGGTAGACGCCCAAGAGAACCCGGTGCCCAATATCTATGCCAACAAGCTCTATGAGGTCCAAGATTACCTCATTATGTCCGGTCATCAGTACAGCTCGGTGCCGGTTGCTGTGAACGAGGAATTCTGGCAATCCCTGTCACCAGAAACACAGAACCTTTTGCAAACAACAGCAAAGGAAGTTGCCCAATACCACCGTGACCTAGTTTTGGAGAATGAACAAACGATGATTAAAGAGCTGGAAGAGGCTGGAACCATTGTCCTTACACCAGACACAGAACCATTTAGGAAAATGGCAGAACCAGTTTACGATTCATTCAAGAGACGGTTTGGAGAGGACTTGGTCAATCGCGTACTTGATGCTGTTGCAGAAGAAAGATCCGGTGAATAAGGGGGAGAGAATAATGAACGTACTCAAATGGGTCGATAAAAACCTGGAAGAATATCTGTTAATGTTTCTTAGCGTTTTCACGGTTATCGTCATCTTCTCACAGGTTGTGATGCGTTATTTATTCAACAATTCCCTTACATGGTCTGAAGAGATTGCTCGATATGCGTTTATTTGGATGATATATATCGGTGTCAGCTATGGGGTAAAGCGAAACGCCCATCTTGCAGTCGATATCCTTCCGATTATGTTTAAGGAAAAGGGGAAATTGATATTTGCGATCATTGCAGATTTCTTCTTCCTCGTATTCACAATCATTGTCACTATATATGGGTTGGATATAATTTCTAAGATTACAAGGGAGTCAGCTGCGCTTGAAATTCCGATGAGTTATGTTTACGCGGCACCTGTTGCGGGGATGGGTCTCACGATTATTCGGCTTCTGCAGCGGTTCGTGCTCCACTATAAAGTGCTGAGGGAAGGCAAAGCGATAAAGCTGAAGAAAATCCTCGGCTGGAAGGGTGAGGCTGCATGACAGCAACGGCATTCGTCCTATTCGGGAGCTTTTTCTTGTTCATGCTTCTGTCTGTTCCAATCGGGATTTCACTAGGCCTGGCCGGAATAGTCACCGCGCTCTATTCCACAAACATTTCCATAACGTTCCTGACACAAGGTTTGGTGACTTCAACTGATAATTTTGCACTTATGGCAGTCCCGTTTTTCATTCTTGCGGGTGAGATAATGGGGAAAGGTGGCATCTCAGGCCGCTTGTTCGACCTTGCGAATGTATTTGTCGGCAGATTCACGGGAGGATTTGCCATGGCTGCGGTAATCACTGCAATGTTCTTTGCGGCTATTTCAGGTTCCGGTCCGGCCACCGTTGCAGCAGTGGGCGGGATCATGATCCCCGCGATGGTCTCACAAGGTTACGACAAGAAATTCGCAACTGCAGTCGTCGTATCAGCGGGTTCACTCGGTATTATCATCCCTCCAAGTATTCCTATGGTGCTTTTCGGGGTTTCCGGGAATCAGTCGATCGGGGACCTGTTTATGGGTGGGATTCTTCCGGGAATTCTGATGGGCTTTACGATCATGGTCTGGATTTATTTCTATTCAAAGAAGAAGAACTATAAAGGCAACAATCAACCCTTCTCCATTAAGGAGATGTGGAGCGCGCTTTATCGGGCAAAATGGTCTCTCCTCGTCCCCGTCCTGATACTTGGAGGAATTTATGGAGGTATATTCACGCCTACGGAAGCAGCGGTAGTTGCTGTGGTTTATTCAGCAGTGGTCGGATTCGTTCTTCATCGTGAGTTAAAAATCGCTGATTTTAAACCAATACTTGCAGATGCTGCATTGAATTCCGTTGTTATCCTCCTGATTATCGGAACCGCCAATACATTCGGCACAATTCTCTCCATGGAACAGATGCCAAAGGCGTTCGCCGATGCATTACTGTCACTCTCAGACAATAAATTTACGATTGTATTGCTTCTTCTTTTGTTGCTCTTAATTGTGGGCTGTTTCTTGGATACGTCTGCTGCGGTGATTATTTTTACGCCGATTTTACTTCCGGTTGCACTGGGAATTGGCGTAGACCCAATCCATTTCGGCGTTCTCATGATTTCTGCACTTGCACTCGGATTCCTGACTCCGCCGCTTGGGGTTAACCTGTTTGTGGGTTCCGGAATATCCGGGTTGTCTGTTTCCACAATTGTACGAGCGGTTGTACCGTTTTTCATTGTGCTGTTGATTGCGCTGATTTTTATCACATTTGTCCCAGCGCTATCGTTGGTTCTTGTACAATGAACGAGTGCTTATGCTTGAAAAAAGCAGTTGAAATAATACCGAGATAAAAATCGTTCCAAAATCCCAAAAAATATGTATTCCCTTTCATAAACATGGACAATTAACGTGGCGGATTTGTTATAATTGCGTCAATGATAATTTGTTCAAGGGGGAGAACTGCATGGCGGCTAACGTGATTGAAGACAAAGAAGCCAAACCACAAAAAACATTTGAGGAAAGGCTCCGGGCGGTGAATGAAGTCCTTGAAAAGAAGCGGAAAAAGGGAGCGGTCGCCCGCGAATTCGGCGTCCACCCGAACACGCTCAAAAACTGGCTTGACGCCTATGAGGAATCCGGCGAGGAGGGCCTCATCCCGAAAAAGCGCGGCCGCCAGCCAAAGTCCCCGGGCATTGACCCGAACCGCAGACTCCGCGAGCTGGAGCGTGAAGTGCGCCGGCTTCGTGAAGAAAACGATATCCTGAAGAAATTCACGTCGATGGTCGACATCAAAAAGACCGAGCGTTTCGATGCGATCCATGAAATGAAGGACGAGCACAAAGTGCGCCGGCTCTGCATGACGCTCGACGTGTCGGAAAGCGGTTATTACAACTACGTGAACCGGCCGGAAAACAAGCTGTCCGAGCGCGACCGCGAGGACATCTCCCTGATCCGCCACCTGATGGAACAGGAAGATGTGCTTGATCCGGACTGGATTCTGCTCGAGCTGCGAAAGGCCGGCCGCACGATCAACCGCCGCCGACTGCTCCGCCTTCTCGACCAGATCGATGAAGTCGAGGTACTGGAAATCGAAGAAGACGAGTACTCCGAAGAAAAGGAAGCCGTCGGGGCCAAATAATTGTTTATCCAAACCGCCGGAATGCAGTTTCCGGCGGTTTTTACAGTGGACACGAAAGGGGATGAGGGGAATGAAAACGATCTTTATCACAAGGAAACTGCCGGAGGAAGCTGTCTCAGGGCTCCGGGAAATGTTTGAAGTGGACATGTGGCCGAGCGAGGACGAGGTCCCGCCGAAAGAGGTGCTGATCGAGAAGGCGCAGACGGCACATGCGCTCTGGACGAATGTGGCCGACACCGTCGACCGGGACGTGATCAAAGCGGGAGAGAACCTGGAAGTGATTGCAAATCTCGCCGTCGGATATAACAATATTGACATCGAAGCGGCCAAGCAACGGGGAATCATGGTCACGAATACGCCGGGCGTCCTGACGGAAACCACGGCCGATCTGGCATTCACCCTCATGCTCGCCGCGGCGAGACAGACGGGCCAGGCTGAGCGTTTTCTGCGCGAAGGCAAATGGACCTCCTGGTCGCCGATGGGCTTCACGGGTATGGACATTTTTGGTGCCACGCTCGGCATCGTCGGGA
Source organism: Bhargavaea cecembensis (assembly GCF_001619585.1). Lineage (GTDB taxonomy): Bacteria > Bacillota > Bacilli > Bacillales_A > Planococcaceae > Bhargavaea > Bhargavaea cecembensis_A. The sequence goes on along the minus strand of NZ_LQNT01000009.1, from coordinate 1,157,940 downwards.
TGGGCAGGATCGGCGAGGGCGTCGCCCGCCGCGCTGCCGGCTTCGATATGGACGTGCTCTACCATAACCGCACACGCAAGCCTGAGGCCGAGTCGATGTTCGGCTTCCGGTATGCTGAGCTGGATGACCTGCTTGAGCAGTCCGACTTCGTGGTCATCCTCACGCCGCTCACCGAAGAAACCCGGGGCATGATCGGTGAACGCGAACTCGGCCTTATGAAGAAAACCGCTATCCTCGTCAATGCCGCACGGGGCGGTATCGTCGATGAAGAAGCTCTGTATGAAGCCCTGAAAAACGGCGATATTTGGGCTGCCGGGCTTGATGTCTTCGAAGGCGAACCAATCGGATCCGACCATCAGCTCCTTACCCTGCCGAACGTGACGGCACTTCCTCATATCGGCAGTGCCAGCGTCAAAACGCGCCTTGCCATGATGCAGTTGAACGCGGAAGACATTGAAGCGGTCTTTTCGGGGCGTGCTCCTGAAAATCGGGTGGTGTGAGGATGAAAAAACTTCTGGTGGCCGGGCTGGTTACACTTGCTGGAGTTCTGTTGAAACCGCGGAAGGTACGATCGGAAAAGAACGGACGCTGAAATCCGTCGAAACTTCTCCTGTACTGGCACCGTAAAAGGAATGAAGAGGAGGGACCCCATGCTTCAGACCAGACATAGGATCGGCCTCATCGCAGTCACCCTATTGGTGGTGGTCGCGATTTTATTGGCCGCCCAACATTACTTTAACAGGCAGGAAATCAGCTCCCTGACCGGCGGTTGCCTGGACAACGGGGGCACCGTGGAACTCACCATCCACAACACGCTCACCAACTCTTATGAATTCAGCTGCACACGCTGATTGAAAGAGTACATACGAAAAATTGCCCGCTTTCCCTGATGGAGAAGCGGGCGATTTTGATACTCCAATGACGGATAAAGGCTCAGCCTTTCCGAAATCGGGTATGATGAAGGAAGACAAATCAGAAAGCGGGGCGGTTTTGAGATGAAAGATTGCATCACACCTTACCTCACGTTCTACGGCCGTGCAAAGGAAGCGGCAGTGTTTTATGCGGATCTGTTCGGCATGGAGAATCTCGGCATCCAGACATACGGGGAATCGGAATTCCCCACGCCTGAAGGTGCCGAGGACTATGTGATTCACTGCCATCTGAAGCGGGGCAACTTCCAGCTGATGCTGGCCGATTCGACCGAGCCGGCACCCGAAGTCCCGCGCCGCGGCCTCTCACTCATGATCGATTGCGAATCCGAAGAGGAGATCCGTCGGCTTTATGATAGTCTGCTTGTGGAAGGCCGCCGGATCATGGAGCTCCAGGATACATTCTGGGGCGCAAGATACGCCAAGGTGGAGGACCGGTTCGGATTCACGTGGGACCTGAACTATTCAAATGACCCTGAACAGGCATTTGAGTGATGTTTACTGTTTCTGACGCGGCAAAAGCGGAGCTGGCAAACAGACTGCAGTCCGCCGGTCCCCGGTTCGTCCGTCTCCGGATGCGGGATAGCTGCTTGTTGAGCCTCAAACTGACTCTTGATGAGTCCCCGCAACCCGGTGACAGGGAGATTCCGATCGACGGCTTCTCTTTTCTGCTTAACGAGGGAGAGCTTCATTATTTAAGGGGGAAGACTCTCGACTACATCCCGGACCAAACGGGCTTCAGGCAATTTGAGATGGTTTAGAACAAGGCCCCGCCTTCCTGCTGAATTCAGCACCGGAAAGCAGGGCCTTTTGATTTTCAAATTAAATATTCTAAATTTTCATTGACATCAGACGATCTAACAGTTTAGGATAAACACATCATCGCTTATTTACGAACGGCGTTCGACAATGCCGAACGAAAGGAAGGCTGGTAGTGACCGTCAAAGTTATTCAATCGGTGGATAGGGCGATCGATATCCTTGAACTGTTCATGGCTTCCAAGCCGGAGCTCAGCATCAAGGAAATCAGCGGGAAGCTGGAATTATCAAAAAGCACCGTCCACGGGATCATCAAGACATTGGAATATCGCGGGTACCTCCAGCAGGACCCGGAAAGCCTGAAATACCGGCTGGGGATCAAACTGTTCGAACTGGGGAATGTCGTCGGCAACAGCATGGACATCCGGAAAATCGCCTCACCCCTGATCCGGGGCCTGGTGGAAGAACTCAGTGAAACCGTCCACCTCGCGGTCATGGAAAGGGAAGAAGTGGTCTACGTGGAAAAGCTGGAAGGCCCGAGGACACTGACCATTTATTCGCATGTGGGCAAGCGGGCACCTGTCCACTGTACGGGGGTGGGCAAGGCGATCCTCGCTTACCAGAGTGAAGAGCAGATCGAAAGGATGCTGACGTCCGGAGATCTTGTCGCCCATACGCAACATACCATGACGGACATATCTGTGATCCGCGAACATTTGAGGACTATCAGAGAAAACGGCTATGCCGTCGATGATGAAGAAATTGAGCTCGGCCTTAAATGCGTCGCCGCGCCGATCTTTGATCATCAGGGGAATGTAACCGCTTCAATCAGCTGCTCCGCCCCGAAGGTGAGGGCGGACGAGGTGAGCTTTGCAGAGATGGTCGGAAAAATCATGGCGGCGGCATCCGAAATATCAGCCGCACTGGGCTACCGCAGTCCACTGGTTGTCAATCTATGAAAATACGAATGGGTAGGGGGAGATTCATGTGTCAAAAGTAAAAGTGGCAATTCTCGGTTCGGGGAACATCGGGACCGACCTGATGATCAAACTGGGGCGCTCTGAAGTATTGGAACTGACGGCAGTGATCGGCATCGATCCGGATTCCGACGGCCTGCGCCGGGCACGCGAACTCGGATATACGGCGATCGACAGCGGCGTCGACGGGTTCCTGCAGCAGCCGGAACTGGCGGACATCGTATTCGATGCCACATCCGCAAAAGCGCATCTTTACAATGCAAAGGTGCTTCAGGAAGCGGGCAAGAAAGTGATCGACATGACGCCGGCCGCCATCGGTCCTTATGTGTGCGCGGCAGTCAACATGGACGAGCACCTGGACAAGGACAACATCAACCTGATCACATGCGGCGGCCAGGCGACCATCCCGATGGTCCATGCGGTCAACCGGGTTGCACCGGTCGAATACGCCGAAATCGTCGCAACGATCTCGAGCCGGAGTGCAGGCCCGGGGACTCGCGCGAACATCGACGAATTCACGGAAACGACTTCCCGTGCGATCGAAAAAGTCGGCGGCGCCAAAAAAGGCAAGGCGATCATCATCCTGAACCCGGCTGAACCGCCGATCCTCATGCGGGATACGATCTACACGCTCGTCGAGGAAGGAAAAATGGACGAAGAATCCATCCGGAAGTCGATTCAGGAAATGACCGATGTCGTCCAGTCGTATGTGCCGGGCTACCGTCTCCGCACTGAACCGTTCTTTGACGGCAACCTGGTCACGGTCTTCGTTGAAGTGGAAGGCGCCGGGGATTACCTGCCGAAGTACGCGGGGAACCTCGATATCATGACAGCCGCAGGTGTCAAAGTCGCAGAAGAATTCGCCAAGAACGTACTGGCGAAACAAACGGTTTAAGGGGGAACGGACCATGACGAAACAAAGAGACATTCTATTGACCGAAGTCGCCCTGCGGGACGGCAGCCACGCCATCGCCCACCAGTTCACGGTCGACCAGGTCCTTAACGTAACAAAAGGATTGAATGACGCAAACGTTCCATATATCGAAGTAGCGCACGGAGACGGACTCGCCGGTTCGTCCGTGCAGTACGGCCTATCCAAAACCAATGAAATGGAACTGATCGAAGCAGCGGCGTCCGTCGCAGACAAGTCGAAAATTGCAGTGCTGATCCTGCCTGGTATCGGCACGCTCCATGAACTCAAAGAAGCGGCCAGCCTCGGCGCAAAAATGGCCCGGGTCGCCACGCACGTCACCGAAGCGGACGTGTCCCGGCAGCATATCGCCTACGCGAAGGAACTCGGCATGGAAACGGTCGGCTTCCTCATGATGGCGCATATGGCACCTGTCGAAAAGCTTGTCGAGCAGGCCAAGCTCATGGAAAGCTACGGAGCGGACACGGTCTACGTCGTCGACTCTGCCGGCTACCTGCTTCCGGACCAGGTCCGCGAGCGGATTCGTGCGCTTAAGCAGTCTGTCGGCGTAAACGTCGGCTTCCACGCCCACAATAACCTGTCGCTCGCCATGGCCAACACACTGGCCGCCATCGAAGAAGGGGCAACCCGCATCGACGGCAGCGTCCGCTGCCTCGGAGCCGGCGCAGGCAATACCCAGACGGAAGTGCTTGTCGCCGTTCTGGAACGGATGGGCATCGAAACCGGCGTCGACCTGTACAAGATGATGGACCTCGCCGAAAACATCGTCGCACCAATTCTCCAGAGCCCTCAGGAAATCACAAAAGACAGCCTGACACTCGGCTATGCCGGCGTCTACTCCAGCTTCGCGCTCCACGCCAAGCGGGCCGCCAAGAAGTTTGACATTGATTCCCGGGACATCCTGATCGAACTTGGAAAGCGCAAAGTCGTCGGCGGCCAGGAAGACATGATTGTCGACGTGGCAGCAGAGATTGCGGCGAGAAAAGAGAAAGTCCTTAGCTGAACGGATTTATAATGGTTCGGATGATCAGCCGTTCTCCGGGAAGAAGGCATCGCCTCGTCTTCAACCCGGGGACGGGCTGATCATCCGTTCTTTTATTTCGTCTGCAGACAATCGTCATAAAGGTCATCGAGAATGGGGAAACAGGGGGGAGAACATGACGATTCAAATCTCAGAAGAACGTTATACCGAAAATCCCGAAGTCAGCGGACGCAGGCTGATCACGTCTTCTTCAGCCTTCGGGATTATCCGGAAGCAACTTGCCGAGAACATCGGCGTGGGACGGATCAGGGGGTTCTTGTTCCGTTACGGCTGGGAGATGGGTGCGATGGATGCGGAAGAAGCCATGAAGACCGAAAGCTCCGTGGAGAATCTCGTCAAGGAAGGACCTTTGCTTCATATCGGGAACGGACACATAACCGGGATGGATCATAAATGTACGATTAAATATGGAGAAGACGGACAACTGCACTCTGTCTACGGGAGAGGGAAATGGGTCAATTCCTACGAAGCATATGAACATATCAAACGGCTTGGCTTATCGGATGAGCCGGTCTGCCATACACTGATCGGTTACGCCAGCGGATTCATGTCCACGGTTTTCGGAGAGAGCCTGTATGCCAAGGAACTCGAATGCGTGGGCAAGGGGGATCAGGTCTGCCGCTGGGAGGTCAAAACCGAAAGGCAGTGGGCCGAGGAAAACCAGGCCGAACACAATCACCTTCAGGAAGAGACGACCATCGTCGAAGAACTTGAATTCACCTATGAACAGCTGCTGGAGCAGCAGAAGGTCGTCACCAAGCTGTCGGATTTCCAAAAGCGGCTGACAGAAGAAATTGCGAATGGAAGCGATCTTCTGAGTATCGCTGAAATCACGTATAGGAATGAAGAGATCCCGATTGTCGTGGAGGACCGGAGCCACCGCACACTGGCCGTTGCCGGACTGTCTGAAGAAGAGGACCGGGAGCTGAAAGAAGATATGCTTCGGTACTTGGCAGAAAACCAGCCCGGCATGCTTCCGGCCACAGAGGGTTATCCGGTGTTTTTTCGAAAGAAAATCATCCGGACTGAACTTCAGGAACGCCTCGTCACGCCGATTCTCGTACAAAAGGAAGTGATCGGCTACTGTTCCTTCGTTTATGATCCTTCTTCCAAGCACAATAAGGATGAGGATTATCTGTTTCTCGACCGCTTTGCCAATGCTGCGTCACTCCTGCTCTTGAATGAGAAAACCAAATTCGAATCGTTTGAGCGGATGAAAGGGAGTTTCCTTGAGCAGATCCTTGAAAATAAACTGTCCGCCGAAGACATCATCAAGCGGGGAAAGTACACGGGAATCGACCTGGAACAGCCCTATTACATCACCGTGATGTCGCATAAAACCGGGCAGCGTACGACCATCGAAGAGGAGTTTTATCAACAGGAACAGATGCTTGAAAAGACATTCCGCTATTTTAGCGAGAAAAAGCAGAATCTCCTGATCGGTCATCTGGATGGTCATATGGTTCTCTTAAAATCGGCGAATGCCTGCAAGCCGACCATTGATGAAACGATCAGGGAGTACTGGGAATTTATCTCCAAAGAATACCCGCAGAGCGAGTTCAGGTTTGGCATCAGCAACCGTGGCGAGAACATCCGGCTTGCATCCAAGGCGTACCGTGAAGCACGGATGGCGGAGCGGCTGGCCATCAAAAAGCAGATTGTACCCTTCCGGTCTCTCGGGGTCGTCGGCATGCTGGTGAGCCCTGAAAAGCTGGACGACGTGAAAATCATCGCGGCGCAGGAGCTGGGTCCTTTGTATAACCTGGAAGATCCAAAAATGCTGGAGCTGCTCAGGACATTGCATGCCTTTTTGTCCAACGGCGGAAAACTGGAGAAGACGATGACCGACCTGGCACTGTCCATGAGCGGTCTGAGGCACCGGATCCAGAGAATCGAAAGCCTGCTTGAGAAAGACCTGAGGAATCCGAACGAAGCCCATCAGCTTCTCGTGATCCTTCAGTCACTGATCGCGCTGGGCGAACTCGAAACTGAATAATTTCCCAAGATCATCCTTGCCTGGATGGTCTTTTTTGGCGTTATTTACTTTTTTGATGAACAAAAAGGTTTGGCGAAAACGAAAAACATAGACAATTCATGCTCTTGAGTGAAATCTGTAAAATCAATAAGCTTATTTTGAAAGAACAATTACTCATTATTCTTCGAGTATTGAAAGCGATAACAAATCCTTTCCGCACATCTTCATGAGACGCAGACCCACATATAAAGGAGTGGACACCATGGCATTACATGTAAGTGAACAATCCGTTATCGATCAGCTGATGGAAGGCGCAGAGAAAGTCGGACAACTGGCTGAACAGGAAGCGAGACTCGCTGAAGAACGGGCAACGGTTTCCGAAAACGTCGTGAATCTGATGAAAGAGACCGGCATTTCCAGGATGATGCTTCCTAAGGAATATGGCGGACCGCAAGTTGACCTGAAAACGTTTGCCAAAATTGTACGCAAAGTGGCGAACTACAATATTTCCGCAGCATGGCTCACCTATCTGTACCCGCTTCACAATATGATCCCTTCTTTCCTTCCGAAAGAAGGACGCGACGAAATTGCCAACCAGGGCGGCCTGATCGCAGATATCTTTGCTGCGATCGGAACCGCAGAACCCGAAGGCGATGGCTTCCGCATCAGCGGCAAGTGGGGCTTCGTCAGCGGCGTGCTGCACAGTGACTGGACGGGCGTCGGCGTCATGATCCAGTTCCCAGACAAGGACAAACCGGAGTTCTGCCTGCCTGTCCTGAAGACTTCGGAAATCGAAATCATTGAAAACTGGGATACGTTCGGCCTGAGAGGAACAGGCAGCAACATGGTTGTCGCCGACAATGTGTACGTACCGAAAGAGCGCATTCTGCGCGTCGAACCGGCGGAAACGACAAGAAGGCCGCCCGAAGAAAACTACGACAAGGACTATCCGTTCTACGGCGTTCCATTCTTCCCGGCATTCTACCTCGGCTTCCCATACATGGCACTTGGCGGAGCTGAGCGGATTCTCAAGGAATTCAAGGAAGCGACCGAAAAGCGTGTCCGTCTGATGGACGGCGTACGTGAAAGCGAATCACCGCGGAGCCAGCGCGTCATCGCAGAATTGATGACCGAATTCCACCAGGCTGAAGGGTTGATGGAGAAATACATGGACCTTCTCATCGACTTTGAAAAGAACGGTTCCGTGACACCGAACGCGGAATTCTTCGCACTCCGCACGAAAGCCATCAAGATCTGCGTGGACATCTCGGTCCGTGCACTGCTGACTCTTGGCGGAAGCGCATTGTATAAAGGCGGTCCGATGGAACTGTTCCTCCGCGACATTCTCTCGGTCGCGACGCACAAGACGTCCCTGTATGAAGATGCAGTTGCGGCATACGGCAAAGAGCTGTTCGGCTTTGACGGAGGCGTACGCGGCTGATCTGTAACCGACATACGACTAACTGTTTAAAAATCAGCAGGAGGGATGAAAAATGGACGATCGTCAATTTCGTACGGCCATGGGGAAATTCGCGACCGGCGTGACTGTCATCGCAACGGAGCAGGACGGGGACGTGCATGGCATGACCGCAAACGCCTTCATGTCCGTCTCGCTTGACCCGAAACTCGTCGTGATATCGATTGGGGAGCAGGCCAAGTTGCTGCAGAAGATCAAGGACAGCCGGATCTTCACAGTCAATATCCTGGCAGAAGACCAGAAAGAACTGTCCATGATCTTCTCTGGACAGATCAAGGAACCCCGTCAGGTGGAGTTTGACCGTCTGGACGGAAAGCCTGTTCTGGAAGGCGCCGTCGTACAAGTGGCCTGTGAGGTGTCTGCAGAGCATGTGGAGGGCGACCATACCCTGTTCATCGGGAAAGTCACCGACATCCGGCTCGAAGACAAAGAACCGCTCGTGTTCTATAGCGGCAAGTACCGTTCACTCGAGGAAAACCTGAGCCTGGTTTAAGTGCATGAAAGGAGACTGTATGAAAACAATCAGCCTGAACCACAGAAATCTTTCCGGATGGCAGCAGCAGGAAGAGCCGACTGTCATGGCGCTGGGATGTTTTGACGGTCTCCATCATGGACATGAACGAGTCATTCAAACAGCGCTCAGAAAGGCAAGGGAGAAGAATCTGAAGACGTCGGTCATGACCTTTTTTCCGCATCCCCGGACGGTGCTGCCGGGAAGGAAGAGAGAATTCCACTACCTGATGCCGCAGCAAGAAAAAGAAGCGCGGCTCCGCGAGATGGGCGTGGATACCCTTTACGTCGTGGAGTTCGACAAGAAGTTCGCTTCTTTGCACCCAGAGCAGTTTGTCTCCGACTATCTGCTGGGTCTTGGAGTGGTCCATGCGGTAGCCGGATTTGATTTCTCATACGGCAGCCGCGGTGCCGGCAATATGGACCGCCTTACGGCAGATTCCGGCTACCGGATCGGGGTGACGAAGGTGGAGAAGGTGGGTATCGGTGATCAGAAGATCAGCTCCACCCTGATCAGGGAAACGCTGCTGCATGGAAAAGTGGAAGACATACCGATGTTGCTCGGGCGGCCGTATGAACTGACTTGCTCTTCCGCAGGGGAGACGTTTATCCCCCATCCGCATTTCACCATACCGGCTCCGGGCACATACGAAGTCTCCCTCAAGACGGGAAAAACCTGCATCCGGACAGAATTGACGGTGTGCGAGCGCGGGCAGCTATCTTGCAGAAGCAAGCTTCCTTCATTAATAGAAGGCAGCTGCTCGGTCATCTGGCACCGTGCATTACCGGAAGAAAGACAAATCCAATCAACTTATCGATCTGTACAGTACGGTTATTAACCGGTCTGTCCGACTAATTTTTAGGGGTGAAGAAAAATGATTTTGAGACTGGGCCAAATTGAACTGTTTGTTACCGACTTGAACCGATCCAAGGACTTCTATGTGGATGTGCTGGGCTTTATCAAAGTGGAACGCACCGAAAAGAGCCTGTACCTCCGTGCCACTGATGAATTTGATCAGTATACGCTTGTGCTGACCGAAAAGCCGGTTGCCGCACTCGGCAGCTTCGGACTGAGGGTCTCCACTCCGGAATACCTCCAGGAACTCAAGAAAAAGCATGAGGAAGCGGGAATCCGCGCCGAGTACGTCGAGGATTCCGGGCACTACGGCAAGGGCCCTGTCCTCCGTGTGGAAGAGCCGAACGGCCATCCGGTCGAGTTCTACCATTCGATGGAACAGATTGATGTCAGCAACGGCCAAGGCGGCGTCAAAGCCCTCCCGATGCGCTATACGCACCTCCAGAAAGGGATCCCGCCGATCCGCATCGACCATATGAACCTCCGTGTGCCGGATGTTGACAAGGCACTCGAATATTGGAACGGCGTCCTAGGCTTCAGCATCTCCGAATACGTCGAAGGCAAGGACGGCGGAAAGTTTGCAGCCTGGACACGCGCGAAAACGTCCACGCATGACGTCGCACTCGTCAAGCACAAGGAAGCGGCGCTGCACCACATCGCCTACACCGTTGACGGGATTGCAGGTGTCGTCAGGACGGCCGACCTGCTTGCGGATGCCGGATACCGCGATGCAATCGACTACGGCCCTGGCCGCCACGGCGTCTCCAACGCATTCTTCCTGTACATCAAAGACCCGGACGGACACCGGATCGAAATCTACTCCGGCGACTACAACCGGGACACCGACCTGGCGCCGATCGGCTGGACCCAGGAAGATTACGAGCGCAACGGCCGTCTCTGGTGGGGACCATCCGTTCCGGACAGCTTCTTCGAAACGACTCCGCTCAACCCTGACTGGATGAAGGAAACGGTGACGAAGTAAGGCGGACCGAATGTGTGACAAAGGAAAATTCTAAAGGAGAGAAAGCCAACCATGACTATCTGGAATGACTTGCAGCACTTGGAATTCAAACTTTACTATCTGGACGCGGACGGAATCAAAACACGGGTGCTGGAATCCGGCGAAGGGGAACCACTCATCCTTCTCCACGGAACCGGCGGCCACATTGAGGCCTATGCACGCAATATCGAAGGGCTTGCGAAGCACTTCCGGGTCATCGTCGTCGACATGCTCGGCCACGGCTACACCGACAAGCCGGATTATCCATACGGCATCGACTCCTACAGCGATCACCTCGGTGCCGTCATCCGTGCACTCGGTCTCGACGAAGTCTACCTGTCGGGCGAATCGCTCGGCGGCTGGGTGGCAGCCTGGTTCGCGGCACACAACCCTGGAATTGCGAAAGCACTTGTCCTCAACACACCGGGGAACGTCAACAACAACCCGGAAACGATGAAAAAGCTGAAAGAATCCACGGTCAAGGCCGTACTCGAAGCGAACTACGAAAACGTCAAGACCCGCCTGGAGTGGCTCATGTACGACAAGAGCCAGGTGACCGACGAACTCATCGAGAGCCGCTACCGCATCTATACCCAGCCATCCTACCAGAAGGCGGTCCACAACATCGTCGTCCTTCAGGAGATGGAAACCCGCCTGAAGTACAGCTGGGAGCCTTCCTGGTGCGGCAAGATCGACGTGCCGACAATGCTGGCATGGACGGATCATGACCCGACATCCACTGTCGAGGAAGCAAAGCCGATCCAGGACATGATTCCGGGCAGCGAATTAACAGTGATCAAAGACGCGGGCCACTGGCCTCAATGGGAGCAGATCGACGCGTTCAATCAAGTCATCATCGACTTCTTCACAAAAGAACACGCAAAGGTCTGATCGGAACAAGGTGAATGGATTGATAGTGCAAGCCCATGCGGCTTGTGCTATCAATTGTTCTATTTTGATGAAAAGAGGGATTCCCATGAGTATACATAGCAAGGAAATCATCCAGGAAGCCTGGCTGCTCCTGAAGCGGGCGGAAGCAGAAAAGCAGTCGGTCTCCCCGCTGACGGAGCTTCATCCCGGAATGACAGTGGAGGACGCGTACCGTATCCAGTTAAAGGCCATCAATGAAAAAGTGGAAGGCGGCCGGACCATCACCGGGAAGAAAATCGGCCTGACTTCCTTTGCCATGCAGGAGCTCCTTGGTGTAGACCAACCGGATTATGGTCATCTGCTCGACTCGATGGAGGTTGAACCAAACGGGGAAATCCCGCTTGAGCAGCTGTTCCAGCCGAAAGTGGAAGGGGAGATCGCCTTTGTCCTGAAAAAGGACCTTAAGGGCCCTGACGTGACCGTGGAAGATGTCCTCGACGCAACAGAATATGTCGTCCCGTCCCTCGAAATCGTCGACAGCCGGATCAGAGACTGGAAGATCAAGCTGCCGGACACGATTGCGGACAATGCATCCTGCGGCCTCTATGTACTGGGTAAGGAAAAGTTTCCGCTGGATGGGCTGGATCTCGCCAAAATCGAGATGACCCTTTATAAAAACGGGGAGCTCATGAACAGCGGCAGCGGAGCGGATGTACTGGGCCATCCCGCCAACTGCGTAGCCTGGCTGGCCAACAAACTGTCCGAGTATGACGTGACCCTAAAAGCCGGGGAAATCGTTTTGTCAGGCGCTTTATCAGCGGCAGTGGAAGTAAGGGAAGGGGACCGCTTCACGGCCGAGTTTACGGAACTGGGGAACGTCTCCGTTTCATTCAAGTAAACCGGAAAGACGGCATCTTGGGGGATGCCGGGGGAATTTTGTAACCGATTACAAACAAAAGGGAGGTTATTCTTTGAATAGCCAGGCAAACAAAAAAGTGAAGATTCCAAAGGCCACCTGGGCCGTAATTATCCTGCTGTTTTTGCTGACCGTCATCAGCAACGCCGACAAAGCCGTCATTGGATTTGCATCAGTCCCGATCATTGATGAACTGGGGCTGAACTCCCAGCAATGGGGCACGGTGGGCAGTGCCTTCTTCTTCCTGTATTCGCTCTCGGCCATCCTGGTCGGAGCACTCGCCGACAAGATCGGCATGAAGAAGGTCATTGCCGGAATGGCGGCCGTCTGGGCAATTGTCCAGTTTTCAACCATTTTTGTCACAAGCTACGGCTACCTGCTGATTACCCGGATCATTCTCGGCGCAGGGGAAGGACCTTCTTATTCTCTCGCGATGGCGGCCGCATCCCGGTACCTGCCGAAGGAAAAGCTCGGCGTCGGCCTGACGCTCGTCTCAGTAGGCGGGCCGCTCGGAGTCGCGATATCCGCTCCGATTCTGATGTCGCTCATCCACAACTACGGCTGGCGATCCGCATTCCTCACGACCGCTATCGTCGGAGTCATCTGGATTGTCTTCTGGATGATGCTAGTCAAGGAAAAGAAAGCCGAAACAAGCAGTCCGGAATCATCAGAACAGCCGGCATCTGAAGCCGCATCGGTTCCCGAAACCAGCTTCAAATCTGCCCTGCTGTCCCGGAACTTTATCCTAATCGCCTTCTGCGGATTTGCCACCTACTGGTCGTTCACGATCGGACTCAACTGGCTGCCGAACTACCTGGAAAACGTCCGCCAGCTTAACGCCGAGACACTCGCACTGGTTGTTGCGCTGCCATGGGTCATGATCACGCTCTCTCAGCTGACCTTCTCCAGCCTCTCTGACCGCATCTACCACAAGACGAAAAACATGGTCAAAGGACGGGTGTTCATCCTGGGTCCTGTCATGGTCGCAGGCGCAGTCAGCTACGTAATCGGATCCCTGGCCGGATCAGACATCGCCGCCATTGTCCTCCTTTCACTCGGCCTGACATTCGGATGCATCACCCTCGTACTCGGACCGGCCATCCTCGTGGACCTCGTCGACAAAAAGCACCAGGGGAAAATCCAGGGCTGGTTCATGGCCTTCACCTCCCTCGGCGGCATCGTCGGCCCGTACGTCACCGGCATCCTGGTAGGAAACAGCGCCACACAGGCGGCTGGGTTCCATCTCTCCTTCCAACTCTGCGGCCTCATGCTCCTCATCTTCGGAGGACTCGTCTGGCTGGCAGTGCGCCCGAAGAAAACAGAGAAACAGGAAGTCAACGTACTGGTCACCGAGGAAGCTTGATTGTTTTTTGAACTATTTGTGGTTACAGTGCTGAATGCCCCGTCTCCCTTGGTGGGAGGCGGGGTTTTGGGTATGCGCATGACCAAGGGTGAATGACGAAATTGCGGATGTGAATGACGAAATTATTGCAGTGAATGACGAGAGTGAAAGCGGAAATGACGAAATCAAAGATGCGAATGACGAAACCATCAATTGGAGCGCAAAGTGTAGCTTTCATAACTCGAGGAAATCCAATTTTGACTCACTACCTTGGTACATCTTTTAAAAACAGCATGGGAAAATCCCTCAATTTGCAATCTCTCCAAACTGTGTATCGGGGCGCATCCCTGCATGCTATGGTCTCATAGAGGAGGGAGTGCCTTGGGGGAGCGGCCATATCCATTGGAGTTGTTGCAGCTGGAGAGCATGCTTCGGCGACTGCATCAGGGTCACCTGGAACGGGAGCGGATTGCCGATCAGTATAAAAGGATTGAAGCAGGATTTAGCGGAGAGCAGAAGGTCGATCAATATCTGGAAGGCTTGCGACTGCCGGGGGAATGGTGGATACTTCGGGATATCCGGCTCAGAATCCATGAATCTCACGTGGCTCAATTTGATACATTGCTGGTGACAGACCACGGAATCGGAATCATTGAAGCAAAGTTGATCAAGGGGACACTTCACTATCTTCAGAATCCCCGGAGGATGGAGCGCAACGAAGAAGACGGTTCGATTCTCACATTCGACTGCCCGATAATTCAGCTTGAGAATCAGAAGGAGGGCCTCATCGATTGGCTTCGTCAAAGAAACCTGATGACGAGTGTTAGCGGGGTTGTGGCATTCGCCTCACGCAATACTTGGATCGGTCTGCCGGAAAGTGCTCCGATCGTATCGGTAAAGGAATTGCCGTATATCATGCGTCGGGACTTCGGTTCAGCAACTCCCGGTGACACACCTGCCAATATGATTGTCAGCCGAATACTTGAGGAACAGTTGGGACCGGAGTGTTTAGAGGTCGATCAACGCTATGGCATCACTCCGCACGAGTTCAAGAGAGGTCTATTATGCGAAAAGTGCAATGACAAATTGAAATGGAGGACAAGAAGAACGCTGGAATGTCCGAACTGTGGGCCGCAAGTGGGCCATCCGGTTGAACAAGCCCTGCTGGACTACTTTTTGCTCATTAACCGATTTGTCACCACCCGAGAATTCTGTTGGTTTACAGGAATCCCTTCAATATCGACCGGCCACCGATACTTGAGCCGCTTTAAGTTGGACGTACTCGGGAGCACCAATAAACGGGCATTCCGATTCGATCCCCTGAAACACCTGGCAGGAAAGTCACTGATTCTGAAACGATAGCCAATGTTGATTTCGTCATTCGCTCCGGCAATTTCGTCATTGGCCTGTCCAATCTCGTCATTCGAATGGATAGTTTCGTCATTCGTATCCGTGAAGTAAACGAATGACGAAACTAAAGCGCCGAATGACGAAACCGAAGCAACGAATGACGAAACCACCGCCGCTTCCTCTCCACATATCAAAAAACCCCGCCACGGCCAAAGCCGCAACGGGGGGAGATCAAATCAACGTTATTCACCTTTAGCCGCAAGCGCCCGTGAAAATTCATCCTGAATGTTCCGGAGCAGCAGCTCTTCCGTAAGCAGCCGGTATCCCGCCGCGGCCATTGCCTTGGCGCCGCGGATGAGGGCTTCGTCGCCAACCGGGGAGGCAGCAGCTTCTCGGAATTCATTGGTGTGTCCGATCAGGTCGTCCGGCCCGATCTTGATGTGCGGGTGGGCGGTCGGAACGGCGTAGCTGATATTGCCGGCATCTGTAGAGCCTTTTCCGGACCGTTTTTCATCGACGACGTGCTCACCGACCGCCGACAGTTCCTGGCCGATGGTTTCATCGAGAACGCGGTTCAGGACAAAGTCACGGACTTCGTTCTGGAACCGTTCAATCTTGACCGTGGCGCCGGTCGCGAGGGCTGCGCCTTCCGCGACGGCACGGACTTTCGCAGAAACTTCTTCGGTGCGGGCCCAGGTCTCTGCACGGATGAAGAAGCGGGCAGAGGCATAATCCGGAATGATATTTGGTGCATCGCCGCCGTGCGTGATGATGCCGTGGATCCGGACATCTTTCGGCAGATGCTGGCGAAGTGCATTGATGCCGTTGAACAGGCCGATGACGGCGTCCAGCGCATTGATGCCTTTTTCCGGGGAGCCGGAGGCATGCGCGGAGCGGCCGTAGAAGTGGAAGTCCAGGGGATCGACGGCAAGCGTCTCGCTGGTCGGAGCTGTCTTGGCACCCGGGTGGATCATCATGGCGACATCGACATCCTCCAGGAAGCCGTGGCGGACAAAGCTTCCTTTCGCGCTGCCGTTCGGGCCCCCTTCTTCGGCCGGCGTGCCCAAAACGACCACCCGACCCCCGGCTTCATCCAATTGCTCACCGAGAGCAATCGCCGCGGCGACACTCATCGTTCCGATGATGTTGTGTCCGCAGGCATGGCCGAGTCCCGGAAGCGCATCATATTCCGCCAGGTAGGCGACGGTCGGGCCTTCTTGTCCGCTGTCCTTTACGGCATGGAATGCTGTTTCATGGCCTGCGACATTCCGCGTAACCGTGAATCCGGCTTCCTCAAGCAGCGCGGACAGGCGTCCGCTTGCGTACACTTCTTCATTTCCAATCTCGGGACGGGCATGGATGTCATGGCTCACACCGATATAGCGCTCGCGGTTATCCTCAATTGTTTCCCAGATCTTCCCTCTCGCATCCTGTGCAACGGTCATTCCGGATCCCTCCACAACAAAATTACTTCTTCAGTTCTTCAAATGCCTTGTCCAGCTCTTCCTGGCTGAGTTCGACAAGGATGGATCCGTCATTCGTGTCTTCCTTGACGGCCTCGGCGATGTCTTCCTCTTGGTAAAGCTCGGCAATGCGCTTGTACGTTTCATTATCCTTGTCCTCGCCGCGTGCCGCAATGATGTTGACGTACGGGTGGACGTTTTCGTCGGTTTCATCTTCTACGAAGATTGCGTCTTCCTTAGGGGAGAACCCGGCTTGTCCGGCCACGCCATTGTTGATGACCGAAGCTGCGACATCAGGCAGGACGCGCGGTGTCTGCTGGGCGGTCATCGGAAGGATTTCAAGGTTCAGCTTGTTTTCTGCAATCTTGGACGGGTCGCCGAACATGCCGAAGTCGTCTGCAAGGGTGATGAGGCCGGCACTTTCAAGAAGAAGGAGCGCGCGTGCCTGGTTGGACGGGTCGTCCGGAATGGCGATCTTATCGCCTTCCTTCAATTCGGAGACGTCGGAGACTTTCTCGGAATACAGGCCCATCGGCGCGAACATTGTGGAGCCGATCGGGACGATGTCGTTGCCGCTTTCAGTGACATACTGGCCGAGGAACGCAATGTGCTGGAAGGCGTTCAGGTCGATGTCCCCCTGGGCAAGGGCGTTGTTCGGAAGCGTGTAGTCGGCGAACTCTATCAGTTCAATTTCGATGCCTTCTTTTGCTGCTTTTTCCTGCAGGATCGGCCATTGTGCGCCGTCCGCGCCATTCACACCGATCTTCACTTTGACGGTATCGCCGTCTGTTTCTTCAGCATTTCCGCCGCCGCATGCTGCGAGGGCGAGGGATGCAATCAGGGCAATTGCGAGAATCCAGATTTTTTTCATGATGATGTTCTCCTTTTGTTTTTAATTATGGGTTTGGTTGATACACAATCACCGGCGCATGATTTTCCTCGAGAGCGTGTTTCCGAGCCACTGCGCCAGTTGAACGAGGACGATCAGGATCAGCACGGTGACGATCATGACGCTCGCGTCAAAGCGCTGGTAGCCGTAGGTCATGGCGATGTGGCCGAGGCCTCCGCCGCCGACCGTTCCGGCAACAGCCGAGAAGTCGATCAGGGTGACCGTAACGAATGTCAGGCCGAGGACGAGCGGTCCGAGTGCTTCCGGTATCAGGACCGTAAAGATGATCCGGAGCGGGCTCGCACCCATCGCCTGGGCGGCTTCTATGACACCAGGGTCGATGCTGACGAGGTTGTTCTCGACGACGCGGGCGATCGTGAAGCTCGCGACGATCGTCATCGGGAAGATGGCGGCCGCCGTACCGATCGTCGTGCCGACGACGAGCCGTGTCAGCTGCGAGATGGCGACGAGGAAGATGATGAACGGCACCGGCCGGATGATGTTGATCACAATATTCAATAGGTTAAAGAGGAATTTATTCTCCAGAATATTGTTCTGGCGGGTCACAAACAGGAGTAGCCCCATGATGATACCGAGGATCGATCCGAAAATGAGTGTGGCGATGACCATCGTGATCGTCTGGCCGGTCGCCTCGACAATACGCGGCCAGAAGGTTGTCCAATCAACGTTCAATTTCCTGCACCTCCTCGATGTCAGTCAGCGTTGCGATTTCCTGGATGGCGGTTTCGACGGCTGCGGGATCGCCGAGGAACGAGACAATCAGATTGCCGAACAGCCGCTCCTCAAGCTCCCGGACGGAGCCGTACACAATGTTGAACGTAATCCCGTGTTTTGCCGTCACAGTTGACAGCACCGGTTCGTTTGCAACCGGTCCTTTGAACTTGAGCCTGTATAGCCTGCCGCCGCCGGATTCCCGCCATTCGGCGAGGACATTCGGGGAAGGGAGGTCCTGCTGGACGGAGTGGATGAACCGCTTGGTCGTTGTGTGCTGTGGGTCCGTGAACACTTCGAACACGCCGCCGGACTCAATCACTTCACCGTTCTCCATGACCGCGACTTTGGTGCAGACCGACTGGATCACTTCCATCTCGTGTGTGATCAGGAGGATGGTGATACCGAACTCCCGGTTAACCTGTTTCAGGAGCCGCAGCACGTCGGCCGTCGTATCCGGATCAAGCGCGGATGTCGCCTCATCGCAGATCAGGATGTCCGGATTGGTCGCGAGCGCCCTGGCGATGCCGACGCGCTGCTTTTGCCCGCCCGACAGCTGATCCGGATAATCCTTCGCTTTGTCCGCAAGGCCGACGAATCGGAGAAGTTCCTCCACACGGGTGTTGATCTCGTGCTTCGGTGTTCCGGCAAGCTTCAGCGGATAGGCAATGTTTCCGGCCACTGTCCTCGAATTGAACAGGTTAAAGTTCTGGAAGATCATCCCGATGTTCCGGCGCTGCTTTCTCAGCTCCTTGGCGGAGAGGGAGGTGACATCGACGCCCTGGATTTCGATTGAACCCTCACTCGGGCGCTCGAGCAGGTTCACCAGCCGAAGCAGCGTACTTTTTCCGGCGCCGCTGAAGCCGATAATTCCGTAGATGTCGCCCTGTTCGACTTTCAGTGACACATCCTTTACTGCGTGAACCTCACGCTTTCCAAGCCGGAATGTCTTGGAGACTTGTTTAAATTCAATCATCCGGCGTACCTCCTGTTGGTCATAAATAAAAATCCTCTTGATCTCATGCGAGAAAAAGAGGACCGTATCACGGCCACCTTTTTCTCATCTTCCAGATGCGCAGGCATCTGCAGGAATTAGCACGGTGCCGCCATTTGATGGGGTCCGCTGCCGAGACGTCTTAGGGCCTGTCCCTCGGTCTCTCTTGATAAGAAAAGATGTGCATATTTGATTAGTGCAAGAATTGTTACTAACTTTACTGGGGTGAAGAAGGGAAGTCAACGACTCGCAAAAAAGTATTTTTATTCTGATTAATTGTGAATTTCATGGAAGCGTTTGCGGTTCTTTGTGGCATATAGATTGGGATTTCACAGACGCAGCGTATGGAAAATAGAGGGATGAAATTTAAGTGTGTTAAAAGATGGGCGATCGCAGTCGAATTCCTCGCCATAAAAAAGCCCGGCACTCACATGCCGGGTTCAAATTTTATCAGTCCATCCGTCGTTTACGGTACACCATGACAGTCGCGACCAAGCACGCCACTGCCCATGCGGTGAGAATGAGAAAGTGCTCTCCAACTGCCGCTCCGCTCTCAAGCCCTACCCATATTTTAGTAAGCAGTTCATACGGCAGATAATCCAGCACTGTCAAAATGACTTCATTCGAAATCATTGACTTGAACATCGACGACATCCCGAAAATCAGGATGACGGGCATGCCGATGATGCTCGTTTCCATGACGGTACGGGACAGGAGTCCGAGAAGCGTGCCGATTGCGAGGAAGAAGACAAGCGCAATCAGGATGCTCAATGCAAACAGCGGAAGGGAAGGGACATCAAACTCTGCAAGCCAGATACAGGCAATCACGACAACCAATGTCGTCACGGCACTCAGCAAGCTTTTGCCGACAAACACTTCTGTTACGCTTGCCGGGGAAAGAAGCAGTCCGCGCAACGTGTTCTTTTCCTTTTCTTCTGCGACCATCGCGGCCTGAACAAAGGCGCCGGCGATGACCAGTGCGAATATGATTGGGAAAGCCATCATCTCCGCACTATCCGAACCGATGCGGCCGATCCAGGCGGCGTAGAAGAGGGGCAAGACCAAGGTAAACAGGACGTAAGAATTGCGCTGCAGGTCTTTCCAGTCTTTCACAAAGATTGCGTTGACGCGTTTCAACGAAAAAGTGGTCATCATAGATTCCTCCCGGTCAGTTGTACGAACAGGTCTCCTAGTGTCGGCTCATTTGAGTGAATGGTCAGCAGGTTGCCGCTTGCCATGTAGCCGGCGATGGCGGAGGCGCCGGTTTCATCAGGCTCGACGGTTACCGTCGTCCTGTCTTTCAATAAAAGAGAGATGGTCGGACTGCCGGACATCGTTCTCAGGTTTTGCGGCGTGTCGAACAGCTTGATCTCCCCGTCATGGAGAAAGGCGACACGGTCACACAACTCTTCCGCCTCATTCATGTCATGCGTGGTGAGGAAGATTGTCGTGCCCTCCCGGTTCAGTTCCCGGAGCCCTTCATGGATGTGCTTGGACGTCGTGGGGTCAAGTGCTGAAGTCGGCTCATCAAGGAAAAGGAGGGCTGGTTTGTGCATGATGGCCCGGGCAAGTGTGACGCGCTGCTTCATTCCTTTTGAAAGCTTTTTGACCGGCGTTCGCTCTTCCCCGATTAGGCTCACCATCTCGAGCACTTCCCGGATGCGTTTTTTTCTTACGCCGTACAGATCGGCATAAAGCGCAAGGTTGTCCTGAACGGTCAATCGTTCATACAGGCCGCTGTTGTCGGTCAAAATGCCGATCTTCTTCATGCGTGCCGGATCTTTTAATAGGTGGACGGGCTCTCCGAATACCCGAACGTCGCCTGCGGTTGCCGCGAGCTGTGCGGTCAGGATTTTGATCGTCGTCGTCTTGCCGGATCCGCTCGGACCGAGGAAGCCAATCGTCTCTCCCTTGCGGACGCTGAAATCCACATCTTTCAGCGCTTGTTTGTCTCCGAATGATTTGACGAGGCTATTAACCTCAATGATGTGCTCCATCATCATCGCTCCTTTTCTGCCGTTCGTTTTCTTGGCTCCACCTTATCGCGCCACAGATAAGAACGCAGTAAAATCAGGGCCAAAGGAGCCTCAGGCATGGTGAATGGAGCAAATCACGGATGAATGGAGCGCTAATATTAGTGCTGACAGAACGGTCAGATGCCGAGGAATGTCTTCAGTTCCGCGTACTTGCCCTTGGAGAGGGGAACGGTGCTTTTATTGGGATCCTCCAGAACCAGACTGTAGCTGTTGCGCGTCCATGTGATGACTTCACGGACACGCTGGAGGTTCACAATATAAGACCGGTGACAGCGGAAAAATCCAAACGGCTGCAGCCGAACCTCCAGATCCGCCATCTTGATCGCACAGGGGAATGTCTCGCCACGGACATGCAGCTGAGAAACGCCTTCCACACTTTCAACGAACACAATCTCAGTCGGATCAAACAAAATCAGCTTTTCGTTCACCTTCGCAGGGATTTTGTTGAACTGCAGCTGGGGGACGGAGAGATCATCAACATCTACGGGCTCCTTTTCCTCGACAGGAACAGGATCGTCAAAAATCTCTTCCTCATCTTCCTCCTTCGCCACCTCAAATAATTTCAGCCCCTCCGCATTGAGGCGGTAGACAGTATCGCCCATCGTGACCGCGTTCTCCAGGTTGCTTGTCGTCATCAGCACCGCACCGCCACCCGCCGTGAACTGCTCAAGCACCCGCTGGAGGATGATCCTGCTTTCCACATCCAGATTCTGTTCCGGCTCTTGTAAAATCAGCAGTTCCGGGTGATGGACAAGCGCCTGTGCAAGCAAGACGCGGCGTTTTTCGGAATACGTGAGCTTCAAAATCCGGGTCCGACCGAGTTCCTCCATCCCGACTCTCCGGAGCAATTCTTCAACCGGAGCCCCGGCGTCATGCAAATTGCGGAACAGCCGGAGCTGTTCGGTCGGCGTCAGCCTCTCATATAAGGCATCATCCAGCAGCACAACCCCGACACGCGAGGCCAGATTCCGGAACTGCCGTCCGACCGGCTCCCCGGCGAACTTCACTTCCCCATGTGAAACAGGGACCATCCCCGTCACCATTCCGATCAGTTGCAGACCTGTCTCATGCTCACACTGAACAGCCGTCACTGCGCCAGGCTTCACACTCAAATCAAAGCGGGGAAACATCACCTGATTCCCCGCCATTTTCTCCACTTGTTGAAATTCCAAGATCCCCATGATGATCCCCCTGTTGTCTGACACTTCATATTAATTACAGTTTAATGAAAGGATGGAAGCGGAGCAATAGGGTGATGGTGAACGGTACCGCCGATGGATCATGGAAAGCTTGCAGTGATTCATAGTCACAGCAAGTTATAAATAAGGCTTCCGGCACGCCGGAAGCCTTATTTCATGTTCCTTCTGAAGGTTAATATTAAGGGTTAATCATCAGTGGTTTTTCACCGGGTGATAGTAGACATGCTCCGTGTAGTCTGTCACGATGCCATCCACGTTCAGGTCGAACAGCCGGAGTGCCTGCTCCTGGGAGCGGGAGGTGTACGGGTAGATTTTCATCCCTGCTTCATGGACGTCGCCCACCATTTCATGCGTCACGATGTTCATGTTCGGGTTGAAGTAATCTGCGTACGTTGCAAATTCAGCCAGTTGTTCTTCCGTAACATTTGCCCAGCTTGGCCCGGCAATCACGCCGTGAGGGAGGCTGGGCAGAAGTTCTTTGGATTTCTGCATCGATTCGTGGTTGAACGACTGGATGACGACCTTTTCGTTGTTCGGTTTATGAAGGTTTCTCTTAACCAGCTCTTCGGCTACTTTCTCTTCGACCCCCGGATATAGTTCAGGCGATTTCAGCTCGATCAGGATTCCGATCTTTCCGCGAAACGCATCCAGGACTTCCCCGAAGGTCAGGATCTTTTCACCGGTGTATTCCTCGCCGAACCAGCTTCCGGCATCAAGCTGACGAAGCTCTTCGAACGTCATTTCACCGACGGTGCCTGTCCCGTTTGTCGTGCGGTCGACCGTGTTGTCATGAATGATCACGAGTTCGCCGTCTTTCGACATCTGGACATCGATTTCAATGTAATCAGCTTTCATTTCAAAAGCTTTTTGATAGGCGGCCATCGTGTTTTCCGGTGCATGGCCGGAAGCCCCGCGGTGTGCCACATTGATGATTTTCTGCTGTTCCTGAACCGAAACCACGCCCCCCAGATCATTCGCCGGAGCTGCAGCCGTTGTCCCCGCAAACGAACTCATCGCAATACCGACCCCTGCCAAAACTGTAATCACGTGCTTCATCTCATCCACTCCCTTATGTATGATCAATGCCCAGTGTAAGGGTCGAATATAAAGTGGGGATTAATGGATGATTAACATACTGTTAGGAATGGCAATTGGAGCCATCACATTCAATTAAGCACATGTAAAGGCAAGGTCTTTTGTTCATTACCCCCCAATCGGGGGATGAGTCACCAAAATCGGGGACTGTTTTTGTGGTGCGTTCGTCCCTTATCATCAAAAACACGAAGGCTATGCGGCTATTCGGAATACGTTTCAAAAGGGGGCTTTCACATACCTGAACACGGTTCGATGCTGAGAAAAGCGGAATTTTGTAAGCGTATACAACGAGCTTCAAGATCAGGTTGCCAAACTCATTGGAAGGGATGGGACATGTCATGAATCAGCAGACGGATTTCGATGCGGTTGTGGTAGGTGCCGGGTTTTCAGGGATGTACATGCTTCATTTGCTGAGGGAAGCGGGTTATTCGGTCCGGCTTTATGAGGCGGGAAGCGAAGTCGGCGGAACGTGGTACTGGAATCAGTATCCGGGTGCCCGCTGCGATGTTCCGGCCGAGTTTTATAGCTATACGTTTTCCGAGGAGATCCACCGGGATTGGAAGTGGTCCGCCATTTATCCGGAGCAGGATGAGATCTTTGCGTATACCATGTATGTCGCTGACAAACTCGATCTCCGGAAAGACATTCAGTTTAATACGCGCATTACGGATGCCAAATATGATTCGGAAGCGTTCACGTGGACGGTCAATGTCGGCGGTGGCCAGACTGTGACGGCCAAGTACTTTATTCCTGCAATCGGGAACGTTTCGGTTCCGCATGCACCGGCCATTCCGGGGCTCGACAAGTTCCATGGCCAGACATACCACACGAGCCAGTGGCCCCATGAGCCGGTTGACTTCAAAGGCAAGCGGGTCGCGGTAATCGGCACGGGGTCAAGCGGCGTACAGGCGATCACGTCCATTGCCAAAGAGGCAGACCATCTGACCGTCTTCCAGCGGACGCCCCAATACGTCATGCCGGTGAAAAATCCGAAGGTGGGCGAGGAAGACCTTGAGAGAAGAAGGGCGGAATTCCCAACGCTGCGCAAGCGGGTCCGCGAACATATCGTCGGCATGCCGTGCTTTGATGTGAGGAAACCTTATTCGGCACTCGAGGATACAGGGGAAGAACGGAACAGGCATTACGAAGCGCTCTGGGAGGAGGCAAGGGGCTTCCAGATTCTCTATGCGTACACTGATCTGACAATCAATGACGATGCGAATGCGACGATTGCGGAATTCGTCCGCGGGAAGATCGGCGAAATTGTGAAGGATCCGGAAAAAGCGGAGAAGTTGATGCCAACGTACCTCCTCGGAGGCAAGCGGCCGGTCGTCGCGACCAAATACTATGAAACGTATAACCGGGAAAACGTCGATCTGGTGAATCTCAAAAAGACGCCGATCACGGAATGTACCGAGAAGGGCCTCGTCACTGCGGACGGAACCGAACACGAGTTGGATATCATCGTCTTCGCGAGTGGATTCGATGCGATGATCGGACCGCTTGCAGGAACGAAGATCCGCGGCAGGGAAGGGATTACCCTTAAAGAGAAATGGGATGATGGCCGAAATCTGAAAACGTATCTCGGGGTCTGCCATGTCGGCTTCCCGAATATGTTTACCATTACGGGCCCGCACTTCCCGCTGACCGCCAATGCGCTCGCGGTAAACGAAGTGATTGCAGAGTGGGTCATCGACTGCATCGAGTATGCCGAAAAGCAGGGCCTGGCCGAAGTGGAAGCGACGCCTGAAGGGGAAGAGGATTGGACAAGCCATGTGAATGAAGTTGGCGAGCAGTCGATCTATGCGCGAACCGACAGCTGGTACACCGGTGCGAACATCGAAGGGAAACCGCGTGCCTTCTATGGCTACACGGGAGATTTCCAGACCTATCAGGACCGTTTCGAGAAGGCGAAGGACTATAAGGCCCTCGCGGTGAAGCCGCTCCAAAAAGTCGAAACCATCTGATCCGAACAGGTAAACCAACCACCAAAAGGGAGGAACCCATGATGAATTATGATCCGCAAATAACGGCATTGATTGAACTGATGAAGCAGGCCGGCGGTCCGCCGGTACACACCCTGGCGCCCGAGCAGGCAAGAGAAGTCATGGCAGCCATGAATGCGGTGGAGCAAGTGGAGGAAGTCGGAAGCGTGGAAGACCGGAAGATCCCGGGGCCGGAATGTGAGATTCCGATCCGGATCTATAAGCCACAGAATGCACCGGCATCCGGTGTGCCGGTTCTCGTCTATTATCACGGGGGCGGCTGGGTGGTCGGCAGCATTGAATCCTATGATCCGGTCTGCCGCAAGCTTGTGAACCGCGCAGAGTGCATCGTTGTCTCCGTCGATTACCGTCTTGCGCCGGAGCACAAATTCCCTGCGGCGGTCATCGATTGCCAGGCTGCCTTTGAATGGGTGAAGAAACATGCAGCAGAAATCGGCGGTGATCCGGATCGGGTGGCGGTCGGCGGAGACAGCGCCGGCGGAAACCTGTCGGCAGTCGTGGCTGCAAACTTGAAGGATTCCGATGAACTGAAAGTCGCCCATCAGCTGCTGGTATATCCGACGACCGGCACCGGCGGCAAATCCGAATCCTACCAAAAATATGGAGCAACTTGTCCGATCATCCCGACCGAGGTCATCTCCTACTTCTGGAACCACTACTGGAGGGACCCGAGCGACGAGAAGCACCCGGACTTCAGCGTCTACTCACGTGAAGACGTAAGCGGGGCAGCTCCGGCGACAATCATCGCGGCCCAGTATGATCCGTCCCTCGACGATAGCAAGCTCTACGCGCAGAAACTCATTGCTTCCGGCATAGATGTCGACTACAGGGAGTATCCGGGAATGATCCACGGATTCTTCACGATCGACGGTCTGGACAAAGGCATGGAAGCCATCGAGGACGCGTGCAATAACCTGAAAGCCCAGTTTGAAAAACTGCAGCCGGCAAAAGCCGGAGCAGCAAAATAACCATCATGGGGAGACGCTTTGCTCAGGCAAAGCGTCTCTTTTTGTGTTCCTCCGGGTAAAAAATGAAATATGACGAAGACTTTGTCGCAAGTGCTCAAAATTCATCGGAACATTCAAAATCATTTGACGTTTCTATTCCGGTCACTATAATCTTATTCATAGCATAACAATGGTCCCAGATAAGGGGGAGAATCGGTGGCCACACTGGAAATGGAACAAATGATTTCAAGGCTGCAGCATGTCCCGGGTCATGAAGATCAGATCATAGAGATGCTCGAAGGTTTTCTTGAGGTGTTTCCCATTTTGGATGTGGGGCTGTTCAGATATTCCCCAATCGGTTACCTGACGGAAGGCGTCATGGCGATTGTTCCGGAAAATAACGGACTGACAGAATTGAGCCATATCCGCGATATCCGGGATGATATCCGGACCGTGCCACCCGTAAAGGAAGCTGTTCGAGAAAGAAAGGCCGTCCTGGTGAAAGGCGAGAATTTCATCAAGTATAACTTCAGGTACCGATTCTCCCAAAACACGAAGTTTTTGCTGTTCGTCCCGATCTGCTTCCGGAACACGGTGATCGGCGTACTGTCCAGCACCCAGTTTTCGGCCGGCGAGAAGGAAATCGAGAACCTGCTTCCTGCCATCACCCGTTATGGTGTTGAAATCGGCAGGATTTTTGAACGGCCCTATCTGAAAAGCGGCGACTCTGGGTTGCTGAACTCTAGGGAACTGGAGATCATGTACCTGCTTTCGCTCGGAGAAAGCACAAAATCCA
Source organism: Bhargavaea cecembensis (assembly GCF_001619585.1). GTDB lineage: Bacteria > Bacillota > Bacilli > Bacillales_A > Planococcaceae > Bhargavaea > Bhargavaea cecembensis_A. Next base: position 1,130,850 of record NZ_LQNT01000009.1, on the reverse strand, counting down.
TTGCGAAGAAAATCCACCTGAGCGAATTTACCGTCCAGGACTATATCAAGTCATCCCTGAAAAAGCTGGGCGTCCGCAACCGAACGCAGGCGGTCGCCGACCTGCTGAGAAAAGGAATCCTGTAACGGGTGATTTAGTGAATGATGAAACTGAGACGCGGAATGCCGAAACCGAAGCCCCGAATGACCAAACAGGCTTCACGATTACGATGGAGTGAAATGGATGCTGTAATTGTGGGGTGACAGGAATCATCTTGTCTTGATCAGATGCCGGGTGTCGTTACTGTGAATTCTGCTTTATAGACTATTGGTTGTACTTTGAACGAAATTTACCTGTTTAAACCAAGTTCAAATATTCCTCGGCCCTTGTTATCAAGCAAGGGCCTTTTCCATATAAATATTTTGAACAATGTTCAAAAAACTCTTTACAACACACTAGCAAGGCGTATAATAGGGGGCAATCAATCAATAGTCTGATAATTTAATCGAGTTCAAAAACGTTTGCTCTATTGAAGAGAGAGAAACCTAGATTCCGGCACATTTATGTAAGCCCTTACAAAAGGTGCCGGGACAAACCGAGGTGATTGCCATGAGAAATGCGAGCCGCAAGCAACAGGAGAAGAGAGAACAAATCATCATGTCGGCAATCGCGATTATGAACCGGGAGGGATTCAAGTACACAACGATGGAGCAGGTCGCTTCAGAGATGCAGATGACGAAGGGGTCCCTCTATTACTATTTCCGGAACAAGCAGGATCTGATGTTCCAGTGCCATGAACTGGTGCTGGATCAGGCGATCGAGGACCAGCATGAGGCATTCGAGGCAGAGGGGACCTACGAGGAAAAGCTCCGCAGGATGATCTATTGCCATATCGACTATGCGGTCAACCGGAAAGAGACGTTCAACATGATCATCCAGCCTGAGCAAGCCTTCGAGAAGGGACAGCTACCATCGATCGTCGAGAAGCGAGACGATTACGCCCGCCTGTTTGATCGGGTCGTCTGGGAGGGGATCGGTGCAGGAGAATTTCAGAACACCGAGGTGAAGATCATCCGGATGATTCTTCTTGGGGCGATGAACTGGGTCCAGACCTGGTACCGGACAGACGGGCTGATCGGCCTGGATGAACTGAAAACCATGTATTCGGAATACCTGTTGAAGCTCCTGAAGTAAGGAATTTCACAAGGATCAACATAGCTGGAGGAGATGGAGAAATGACTGAAGTTTATCTGATTGACGGTGCACGGACGGCTTTCGGTGCATTCGGAGGATCATTTGCGAACACGCCTGCCGATGAGCTCGGCAAGACGACAGCAATCGAGGCGATGAAGCGGTCCAATGTCATTCCTGAAGACATCGATCATGTCATTTACGGAAATGTCATCCACACTTCGACGAATGCCTCGTACCTGTCCCGGCACATCGGACTCAAAGCGGGCATCCCGCAGGAAGTGCCGGCGCTGAATGTGAACCGTCTCTGCGGTTCCGGTACGCAGTCGATCGTATCCGGCACGCAGATGATCAAGCTCGGCGACGCGGGAATCGTGCTTGCCGGCGGGGCGGAGAACATGTCGATGTCCCCATACGCAAGCTTTAAGGCACGGTTCAGCCAGCCGAAAATGGGCGGCATGCAGTTCGACGATATGTTGCTGTCCACGCTGACCGATGAATATACCGGAAGCGGGATGGGGATGACGGCGGAAAAGCTGTCCGAGATCCACGGTATCAGCCGGGAGGAACAGGACGAGTTCGCCGTGCTCAGCAACAGCCGAGCGGCAGCCGCCCGTGAGTCCGGCCGGTTCGCCGAAGAGATCGTCGGCGTGGAAGTGAAGACGAGAAAGGGCATCAACACCATCAATCAGGATGAACACATCAAGCCGGAAGCGAGCACAGAGACCCTTTCAAAGCTCCGTCCTTCTTTCAAAAAAGACGGGACGGTGACTGCAGGGAACGCGAGCGGGATTAACGACGGAGCGGCCAGTGTCGTCATCGCGGGAGAAGATGCGGTCAACAAGCACAACCTGCAGCCGGCAGCCCGGATTGTCAGCTACGCCGTCACGGGCGTCGACCCGACAATCATGGGAATTGGTCCGGTGCCGGCCATCCGCGAGGCACTCCGCCGCGCCGGCCTGACGCTCGACCAGATGGACCTGGTCGAAGTCAACGAAGCGTTCGCCGCGCAGTATCTCGCAGTCGAGAAGGAACTGGGGCTTGAGCGGGAGCGGACGAATGTGAACGGCGGCGCGATCGCACTCGGCCACCCGGTCGGCGTCAGCGGCACCCGGATCGTTCTGTCGCTTGCCTACGAGCTGAAAAAGCGCAACGGCCGCTACGGCGTGGCGAGCCTCTGCATCGGAGGCGGCCAGGGGATTGCGATAGTCATCGAATCAATCTGATGAAGGAGTTGAACGCTCATGACCACGTTGACGATTTCAAAGATGACACTCTTCGGGCGGGACAACATCCGGGTTTACGGGGAACGCCCGTCGTCCATCGCGGAATTCATCCATCACTCGGTGGAAACCTACCCGGATAAAACCGCCGTATCGAGCGAGCAGGGCGACCTCACTTACCGGGAATTCGAGCGGTGTTCGAAAAATCTGGCCGCCTATCTCCAGAACGAGCTGCATATCCGAAAAGGCGACCGGGTCGCAAGCCTGATCGGCAACAGTCTCGAGTTCCCGATTGTCTGCTACGCCTGCGCCATGATCGGGGCCACCATGGTTCCGGTCAATACGAAACTGTCCAAAGAAGAAATTGCCTATATCCTCAATCACTCGGGAGCCCGGACCATCCTTCACCAAGAACCGCTCAAACAAAAAATCACCGACACACCTCACCTGGAATCACATCATGAAATCACCGGACTCATCAGAAAAGTTGCCCGGGCCAACCTGGTCAATCTCCGGGAGACCACCGTTGAAGAAACCGATCCCGCCTATATCCTGTACACGTCCGGCACGACCGGACGGCCAAAGGGCGCGGTGATCTCCCACATCAATGTCATCCACAGTGTCATGAACTTCAAAAACATCTTTGATTCAGACGAGAGCCTGTCGACCGTCATCGCCGTCCCGATGTTTCATGTCACTGGCTTGGTCGGGCAGCTGCTCCACCAGTTCTACAACGGCGGGACGGTTTACTCGATGGAGCGCTACCAGAATGAAGCCTACATTGACCTCGTTCTCCGAAACAAAATCAACTTCCTGTTCAATGTGCCGACCATCTTCATCATGATGTCGACGAATCGGAAGTTCCTTGAAAACGACTTCGGCTTTGTCCGCAAAGTGGCCTACGGAGGGGCGCCGATCTACCGGCAGACGTACGACACGATGAAACAGGCCTTCCCGAACGCCGAGCTGCACAATGCCTACGGATCCACCGAGACGACTTCCCCGGCGACGCTCATGCCGTCCGCCTACGACGAAAGCAAGGTCCGCTCCTGCGGCCGCCCGGTTCCGGTCGCAGACATTAAAATCATGAACGAAAACGGTGAGGAACTGCCGGCAGGCCACACCGGTGAGCTTTACATCCGTGGTCCGATGGTCGTGGAAGGCTACTGGGACAACGAAGAAGCCAACCTGAAAAACTTCACCGACGGCTATTGGCACTCCGGCGATCTTGGCCAGATCGACGAAGAAGGATTTGTCTACATCCTCGACCGCAAAAAAGACATGATCAACCGCGGAGGCGAGAAGATCTTCTCCATTGAGGTGGAAGACGTCCTCAAAGCCCATCCGGAGATTAATGAAGCGGCAGTGGTCGGCGAGCCCGACAGCGTATTCGGCGAACGGGTCAAAGCGTTCATCGTCTCCCCGACACTAAACGAAACGAGCATCGAAGCGATCCGGAGCTACTGCCTCGAACGTCTGGCCAAATTTAAAGTACCTGAATCGATCGTGTTCCTGGATGAACTGCCGCGGAATGCGGCAGGGAAAATCCTGAAGACCGCACTGAAAAATAAAGGAGGATCATCATGCTAAAAGACTTATCCCCGAAAGCTCAAAAAATCAAGGACCAGCTGATCCGATTCATGGACGACCATGTCTACAAAAACGAGGCGCTGTACGAACAGCAGCTGAACGACGCGGAACACCGCTGGGTCGTCCCGCCGATCATCGAAGAACTCAAAGCGAAAGCCAAGGCGGAAGGCCTATGGAACCTGTTTATCGACAACGAGGAATATGGACCGGGGCTGACCAACTATGAATACGCCCACCTGTGCGAGATCATGGGCCGTTCCCTGATCGCTCCGGAAGTTTTCAACTGCAACGCGCCGGACACCGGAAATATGGAAGTGTTCATGAAGTACGGTACGGAAGAGCAGAAAGAAAAATGGCTGAAGCCTCTCATGGAAGGGGAGATCCGTTCCGTCTTCTCGATGACCGAGATTGAAGTTGCCTCCTCGGACGCGACAAACATCCAGGCATCGATCACGCGTGACGGCGACGAATACGTCATCAACGGCAAGAAATGGTGGTCGTCGGGCGCGATGGACCCGCGCTGCAAAGTCGCGATCGTCATGGGCAAGTCCGATCCGGAAGCGGAAACGTACCGCCAGCAGTCGATGATCATCGTCCCGTTCGACGCTCCGGGAGTTGAAGTCCAGCGGTACCTGCCGGTGTTCGGCTATGACCATGCCCCGCACGGCCATGCGGAAGTGCACTACAACAATGTCCGTGTACCGGCTTCGAACATCCTTCTCGGCGAAGGCCGCGGATTCGAAATTGCGCAGGGACGCCTCGGACCGGGCAGGATCCACCATTGCATGCGGGCGATCGGTGCCGCGGAACGCGCACTGGAAATGATGATCGAGCGCGCGGACGGCCGCGAAACATTCGGTTCCCGGAACATCGACAAAGCGGTCATCCGCGAACAGATCGCGGAAAGCCGGATCGAAATCGATTCCGCGCGTCTCCTCACGTTGTCCGCGGCCCACAAGATGGACACCGAAGGCAATAAGGCGGCCCGCAAGGAGATCTCGATGACGAAAATCGCGGCACCGCGGATGTGCCTGAATGTCATTGACCGTGCAATCCAACTGTTCGGCGGCGCAGGCGTCTCAGATGATACGGTCCTCGCGGCGCACTGGGCAAATGCCCGCACGCTCCGGATCGTCGACGGCCCTGACCAGGTCCATCTCCGCGATATTGCCAAGCTGGAGATCCGCGAGCAGCTGAACGAAAGGGCGTCCAAAGAAAAGGAGCCTGTGCGATGAGGGCCTGGCAGATTACAAAACTGGACGACCCGCAGGAGGCGCTTGAATTGAATAAAGTCACACCGTCCGAGCTCAAACCCGGCCAGGTCCGCATCGGCGTCCGGGCGGCAGCGATGAACTTCTTTGACATCCTTCAGTGCCAGGGGAAGTATCAGGAAACCCATGACCTCCCGTTCACACCGGGAGCAGAAGTGAGCGGCGTCATCAAGGAAGCAGCCGCCGGCTCCATCCTGAAGGCAGGCGACCGGGTCATCGCGACACCGCTCCTGCCGAATGGCGGATTCGCGGAAGATCTGGTGATCGACGAGTCGCTCGTGTTCCCGATTCCCGATGAACTGAGCCATGAAAAAGCGGCGTCCATGTTCATCACCTACCAGACGGCGTACTATGCCCTCCATCGGATGGCCGGAATCCGGGAAGACCAGGTGCTCCTCGTCCACGCCGGTTCCGGCGGTGTCGGCTCTGCGGCCATCCAGCTCGGCAAAGCAGCCGGTGCCACGGTCATCGCGACCGCCGGATCAGATGAAAAAACGGACATCTGCCGCAGAATCGGAGCGGATTATGCCATCAACTACCGCTCCGAAGACTTCGTGAAGGAAGTCAAAGCGATCACGGAAGGCCGCGGGGCTGATCTGATCTTTGACCCGGTCGGCGGTGAGGTGTTCGACAAGTCGAGAAAGTGCATCGCCTTCGAGGGCAAGATCCTCGTCATCGGCTTTGCGGGCGGAGAAATCGCGGATGCCCCGACTAACCATGTGCTGATCAAGAACTATTCGGTCGTCGGCGTGCACTGGGGCTACTTCCGGAAGCTTTACCCGGAAGAAGTCACACGCTACCACGACGCGCTCATGGACTTATATAAGGAAGAAAAAATCGACCCGCTCGTCTACGGGGCGTATCCGTTCGAACAATTGCCGGACGCTCTCGGGAAACTGTCCAATCGGGAGACGTACGGAAAGCTGCTGCTGAAGATCGGCCAAAACCAATAAAAGTAAAAGGAGTTGAACGAGATGAGATGGACGAAGAAATCGAAGCTGATGGGGGCTATTCTTCTGGGTGCCTCGATGATGCTCGCTGCATGCGGGGGAGAGACCTCCTCTGAAGATGCCGCTTCTGCGGAAGGCGAAAAAATTACGCTCCGCGCGGCAACGGGACTCAGCCCGCAGCATGCCTGGTGGGCAGGCGGCATGGAGCCTTGGATGGAGCGGGTCACGGAGCTGACGGATGGCCAGGTGGAGTTTGAGACATTCGTCTCGGGCGAACTGGTCGCCGTGCCGGACGAGGCGGAGGCGGTTGAAAACGGCACGGTCGACATTGCCCTGATCCTGCCGATCTATCAGCCGGACCAGTTCCCGATGGCGGAAGTGACGATGCTTCCGCTCAGTCACTCCGACACGATGATTGCATCGAAAGCATGGAAAGCGCTGCTGGAGAGCGATGTGGAGCTGCAGGACGGCAAGACGTTCACTGAGCTCCAGTTCGATCAGTTCAAGGTCTTCCCGATCTCGACCACGCAGGAATACTCGATTTCGACGACCGGCAAAGAGTTCGCATCTGCCGGTGATGTGAAAGGCACATCGCTCCGGACACCGTCCCGGATTCACGAGATGTACGCCAAGCAAACTGAACTGAACAGCATTACGATGCCGGCGGTCGAAATGTATGACGCACTGAGCCGCGGCGCCTTCGACGGCAGCTTCTACAGCATCGCGGACTGGACCGGATACGGCTTCCAGGACCTGTTCAAGTACACGGTAACGGGCATCAACTTCGGCCACTTTAACTCGTTTATCGGAATGGATGAAGACAAGTTCGAATCCCTGCCTGAAAATGTCCAGGAAGCGATGGAGCAGGCGACGGAAGAGTACTTTGAAGACTCTGCCCAGATCTGGATGGACCGCTCCGAAGAGGTCATGAAGACGAACGAAGAGCAGGGCGGCGAGTTCGTAGACTTCGCCACGCTCCCTCAGGATGTCCAGGACCACTTTAATGAAGGAATCGAGAACACTTGGGGCGACTACGCCAAGCTTCTTGAGGACAACGGACTTCCGGGTACCGAGCTCGTCAAGCTGTGGAGGGACCTCATGATCGAACAGGGCGGCGAAGTGCCTCAGAAAGTCAAAGAGATGTAATAGAAAAAATGAAAAGGCGATAATCCTGCATTATCGCCTTTTCTCAACTTAAATGGGGGTGAAACAAGATGGACAGCTATTTGGTAGTCGGAATCATCATCTTCATGATGATCGTGTTCCTTCTGATGGGGATGTATATCCATGCCGTGCTGCTGGCAAGCGGCATCATCGGCCTGATTTTGCTCGAAGGCTTCTCGATCCTGCCGGGCCTGCTTGGGAATGAACCGTTCAACCGGGTGGCGAGCTATACGCTCACGACCATCCCGCTGTTTGTCCTGATGGCGCAGTTTATCCTGCACTCAGGGTTAGTACAGGACATTTTCTACATTGTCCATAAATTATCCCGCGGGCGGCGCAGCCTTCTTGGCACACTCACGCTGATCATCGGGGGGATGCTCGGGGCGGTATCCGGTTCCGGAACGGCGACGGCCGCATCGCTGGGACAGGTCGCGGTTCCTGAACTGAGGAAGCACGGTTACAGCGGACCGCTTGCAGGCGCCATCGCATCCGCAGGCGGCTCGCTGTCCGGCATCATTCCGCCGAGCATCATCCTGATCCTTTACGGAGTGGCGACGGAAACTCCGGTCGGCGCGCTGTTCATCGGTGCTTTCATCCCGGGCGTACTCGTCATGGTGACATTCATCATTGCGATGCTGTTCTATTACCGGAGAGAGGCGAAGCGGTCCCCGGCTGCTGCAGAAGTTCAGGCTGAAATCGCAGCCGCCGCCGAAGCTGAAGCACAGGAGGAAAAAGTTCCGGTCTCAAGGCTGGCCGTCTCCGTCCTCATGGGCGTTGTCATCGTCGCCACCATTTTCGGAGGCATCTACTCCGGAATCTTCACGCCGACGGAAGCCGGAGCAGTCGGGTCGGTCGTCGGCCTGCTTACCGCACTTCTCCTAGGCAAGGTCAACCTGAGCTTCTTCAAGGCCTCACTCACGGAGACCATCAAGTTGACGGGAATGGTTATGCTCATCATGATCGGTGCCCAGATTTTCGGCCGGTTTGTGTCGCTCTCGCTGCTTCCGAGAAAGCTGATCAACCTGCTGGAGCCGGTCATGGATTCGCCGGCACTTGTCCTGCTTCTGATTTCCGCAATCCTCTTCATCATGTTCATGTTTATTGAAGGGGCGGCGGTCATCCTCATGACCATCCCGGTGTTCCTGCCGATCATCACGGCGCTCCAGGTCGACGTGCTCTGGTTCGGGGTTTTCATCTCGGTCATCTGCACAATCGGCCTCATCACGCCGCCTGTAGGGCTGAGCGTGTATGCGGTGTCGGGCGTGACAGGTATCAGTTCGGGTTCGATCTTCAAAATCGGTATGGGGTTTGCGGTATTTTCGATGATCGTCGTCTGCGGTCTGATGATCGCATTCCCTGAACTGGCGACATGGCTGCCTTCGGTCAGCAGCGGAAAGGGGTGAACGGAATGACGACATTCTATAAACTTTACGGTTACTTCGGTGTCCTGAAGAAAATCGGTCTCGTCATCAGTGCGGTTGTCGCGCTGATCATGATGTTCTTCATTACCTACGACGTCGTGATGCGGAACGTGTTCTCCAGCTCGATAAGGGGCGGGTTCGAGATCATCCAGAACTATATGATGCCGCTTGTCGTGTTCCCGGGGCTGGCCTACGTGTATGCGTCCGGCGTGCTCCCGAAGATGGAGCTGCTGTTTGCGAAGTTTTCTCCCCCGGTAAAGCGGATCCTGATCCTGCTGCTCGTCGCGATTGAAATTTTTATCCTTATCCTGGTCGTCCAGTTCAGCTGGGGCTACGCGATGGATGGGATGGAGCGGAACACGTCCTTCCCGGCAGCCGGCACGCTGTACCAGCTCTGGCCGGTGTTCTTCACGATACCGGTTGCATTTGCACTGATCGTTGTCGAAAACATCTTCCTGTTTATTAAAAACCTGGTCGAGAAAGATCCGACCTTCGTCGTGGAGTACAATCCGTCCGAAGAAGAGCAGATCATCAATCAGGCCGTGAAATGAGGAATTCCATGAGAAAAATCCACGTGGTTCCGCTAAAGGAATCCATTGATCCGGAGAAACTCAAGGATTGTGTGGCGGTGGTCTATGACGTTTTCCTGGCCACTTCCACGATCCTGTTTTTGCTCGAAAAGAATTATGGGCCGGTCACGGCGGTGGAAAATGAGGCGGCGGCACGGGCATTCCGTGCTTCCGCCCAAACGCCTGCCGTCATGATCGGAGAGTCTGAAGGAGATCCGATCGAGGACTTTCTTTATCCGGATCCTCAGCAGATCGATCCTGCCGATCGCGGCGAACGGGCGGTGTTCTGTTCGACAAACGGCACGAGGGCACTCGAGAAGGCGAAAGGGGCAAGAGAACTGCTGATCGGGTCGCTGCTGAACGGGCGCTCGCTCGCCGCCTATATCACCGAAGAGACGGAAAGCGACTCGATCGTCATCGTCGCCGCGGGCAATGCCGGCCGGCTTTCTGTAGAAGACATGGTCGGCGGGGGGCATCTGGTCGATGAGCTGCTGAAGCTGGATGAGTTCCAGCTGTCGGATGCGGCCGTGATCGCCCATCGCCTTTACGCGGAGTCGGCGAACGCAGATCACCGGGATCTCCTGGATGTTGAGACTTTCCATCTCCTTGAGGCAAAAGGGTTTCCCGATGCCGCAGAATACGTGATCCAACACAAAGACCAAGTGCCGGTTGTCGCTCGGTATTCGGCAGAGGAAAGAGGGATCGTGAAATTACGAAAAGGGGTGTTTCCATGACCGTTCAAACATTCTACATCAACTGGGAACCGCTGGAGCAGCTGTTGCGGGACAAGATTGACCTCCCTCCCGAGCCGCTCCGCTACGAGAAGTTCTCCGAGGGCTATTCCAACATGACCTATCTCCTGAAAGTGGGAAACTGGGAAGGCGTCTTGCGCCGTCCGCCGGGCGGGCCGCTGCCGCCTCGCGCCCATGACATGGAGCGGGAATTTACGCTGCTCGAGAAGATCAATCCGTTGTTCCATTATGCGCCAAGGCCTTACCTGCTCCATGAAGACGAAGCGATCATGGACAAACATTTTTACGTGATGGAGAAAAAGGAAGGCGTCGTCGTCGACGAAACCTTCCCGGAGCGTTGGGGCAGCTCCGAAACGGTAGGCCCCAAGCTGTCGCGCAACCTGATCGGCACACTGATCGAGCTGCAGAACGTGGACTACAAAAAGGCAGGCCTCGAGAAGATGGGCAAGCCGGATGGGTTCATGGAGCGGCAGGTGAACGGCTGGATCCGGCGGTATGACGCCGCAAAGACCGAAGACATCCGCGGCATCGGGGAACTGGAGGAATGGCTCAAACAGTCCGTCCCGCTCAATCCGGAGACGACGATCGTCCACAACGACTTTAAGCTGAACAACATCGTCATCGATACGGATGATCCGTCGAAGACGACGGGCGTCCTCGACTGGGAGCTAGCCACGATAGGCGATCCGCTCAGCGACGTCGGTTCGGCGCTTGCGTACTGGGGAAGTGCACGGGACCGGGACATGGGCATCAACGCCGTCTCGAGCCTGCCGGGATTCTATTCCAGAAGGGAATTCACGGAAGAATACGCGCGGGTGAGCGGCCGGGACATGACCCACATCGACTTCTACCTGTCGTTCGGCTTCTACAAGCTTGCGGTCATCCTCCAGCAGATCTACAAGCGATGGGCGGACGGCACGGTGGAAGACGAGCGGTTCGGCACACTGAACGGGGCTGTCCGGAATCTGATCGAGATGGGCCATGATGCCAGGGTAGGGAAACTGCTATGACCGCAATCGGAATTGAATTCAACTACACACCGATTGTCCTGGAGCCGGAGTTGGTCCGGACCTTTTCCGAAAGCGTCGGATACAGTGGTCCCGGTCTGCCGCCGACCATCTACTCAGCCGCCTTCTACAGGGGAGAGCGGAATCTGTATACCTTCCTGGAAGAACTGGGGCTGGGGGAAGCGCATGTTCTCCATGTGGAACAGCAGTTTGAAACGCTCCGGGAGCCGGAAGAAGGAGAGACCCTTCGCATGACCTCCCGGGTGGCTGGGGACGAGCAGAAAAAGAAGTGGCGGATTTTAAAGGTGGAAACGCGGATTTATTCGGACAAAGATGAGATTGCCCGCGCCAATATGACGTACTTTTGCAGGGAAGGGGGCGATTTGGAATGACCATGCAGCAGCTGATGATCCCGGTCACCGTCACTTCCCGGCAGATTGAGGAATATGGCCATGCAAGCGGTGATCTCAATCCGTTACATATGGACCCTGAAGCAGCGAAAAAAGAGGGCTACCGCGACCAAATCGTCCATGGCCTGCTCATGATGGGCATCTGCTGGTCACGGATTACGGAAACGCTCGGACAGAAGCCGGAGCGGCTGTCCGCCAAGTTCAAGGATATTGTCTACCCGGATGAGCAACTTCTGCTGGAACTGGAGGTTTCATCGGACGGGGAAGGGACCGGCAGTCTGACCGGCCCGGACGGCACGGTGAAAGTGGCACTTGAATTCGGACACAAAGGAGGCAACCCATGAATCTGCCGGTGATCGTATCGCCGATGTTTCTCGTCTCGACTCCCGCGATGGTCGTAGAGGCCTCCCGGAACGGGCTGATCGGTTCCGTGCCGTTGCTGAATGCGCGCACCCGGGAAACGTGCGAGGAATGGCTGAAGGAAATCAGCTCTGAACTGATACACGGCGAGCCGTGGGCGGTGAATTACATTTCCCATAAGACCAACAAGCGGTTTGAAGAGGACCTGGAACTGATCAGGGAATACGAGCCGCCGATCGTGATTGCTTCGCTCGGACACCCGGGCCGGGTTGTCGAAACCGTGAAAACCTATGGCGGTAAAGTGTTCGCGGATGTCGCGACACTGAAGCATGCACGCAAATCCGCGGAAGCCGCCGTGGACGGACTGATCCTCGTCTGCGCCGGAGCGGGAGGACACGCCGGGCAGCTGAACCCGTTCGCTTTCACACAGGCGGTCCGGGAATTCTGGGACGGCACGATCATTCTGGCCGGTGCCATTTCAAGCGGCCGGGACGTCCTTGCTGCGCAGACGATGGGCGCCGACTATGCCTACATGGGCACGAGATTCATCGCGACCGCAGAAAGCAGCGCCCCCCGGGAATACAAGGAAATGCTTGTCGGCTCAGGGCCCGAGGACATCATCTATACCGATTCCTTCAGCGGCGTCCACGCAAATTACCTGATACCGAGTCTGCTGAAAAACAACATCGACCCGGCTTCGCTGAAACCGAGGGAAGATGTGGATCTTTCCCATATGACCGACGCCAAAGCATGGCGGGACATCTGGTCGGCCGGCCACGGCGTAACAGCCGTCAAGGAAATCCAGACGATGGCGGATGTAATCGGACAGCTTAAACAGGAATACGAAGAAGCGCTTAAGGGAGTGACCCAGCTTGTATGAAACGATTTCCGTAGAGACGAACGGCGGCATCCAAACGATTTTCCTCGACCGTCCTGAAGCAATGAACACATTCTCCGAGACGATGATGGAAGAACTGATCGATGCCTACACGAAAGCGGGCGAGGATGACGATGTCCAGGTGATCATCGTGACCGGCAAGGGGCGCGCCTTTTGCGCGGGGATGGACCTTTCGCAAGGGGATGACGTGTTCACATCGACCGAGTCCTTCGACGATTTCCGGGACACCGGCGGCCGTGTCAGCCTGGCAGTTTACCGGCTCAACAAGCCGGTCATCGCCGCAATCAACGGTGCCGCTGTCGGGATCGGCATCACGATGACGCTGCCGATGGACATCCGGATCGCGGCACCCGCCGCCAAAGTCGGATTCATCTTCGGCCAGCGCGGCATCGGGCCGGAAGCGGCCAGCGGCTATTTCCTTCCGCGGATCGTCGGCCATGCAAAGGCGCTTGAATGGGTCTACACCGGCCGGATTTTCCGGGCGGATGCGGAAAAAGACAGCGGGCTATTCCAGTACATTGACGACGATCCATATGCGAGAGCCGTGCAGTTGGCGGAGGAGATGATCGGAAACACTTCGCCGGTATCGAGAGCATTTTCGAGGCAACTGTTTTATTCCATGCTCGGAAGCGATCACCCGGAAGAATCCCATTTGGCCGAATCGAAATTCCTTCATTGGATCTCGGACTCCCAGGATGTAAAAGAAGGGATTGCATCATTCAAAGAAAAGCGGCCGGCAGAGTTCCCGATGAGGGCAGGTGAGCTACCGGACTTCTTCACGGAAAAGAAAGGAGCAGGCGTATGACGGTACAAATTGAGCAGGACGGCAGCATTCTTATCCTCACCATCAGCAATCCCCCGATGAACACCCTGAACGCGGACGTGCTCAAGGAATTGGACGAAGCCATCACCAAAATCGCGGAGGACAAAACGGTCCGGGCACTGATCATCACGGGAGACGGAGAGCGGGCATTTGTCGCAGGCGCGGAGATCAGCGAATTTCTCGGTCTCGACGAAGAAACCGCGCCGGCACTGCTAGGGAAGGGCAGCGGGATATTCCGCAGGATTGAACAGCTGGAGATTCCGGTCATCGCGGCCATCAACGGCTATGCCCTCGGCGGCGGACTGGAGCTTGCGCTTGCCTGCGACATCCGCGTGGCGGCAGCCAAAGCGAAAGTCGGCCTGCCGGAAGCAAAGCTCGGCATCGTTCCCGGCTACGGCGGCACGCAGCGGCTTACCCGGATTGCCGGACCCGGTACGGCAAAGGAACTCATCTTCACCGGCCGCATGATGGATGCGGACGAAGCACAGCGGCGCGGCATCATCGAAGTGATTTCGGACGGGGAAGTCCTGGACAAAGCCCAGGATATCGCTGAAGCCATCACGAAAAACGGGCCGCTCGCGGTATCCGCGGCCAAGCGGGCGATCGATGAAGGTGCGGCGCTTCCGCTGGATGACGCGCTCCGGCTTGAAACCGACATCTGCAGCCCCCTCTTCGGTTCGGGGGACATGCGGGAAGGGGCCACGGCATTTCTGGAGAAACGGCAGCCACAATTTACGGGGAGGTAATGGGATGAAAGTAGGGGTAATTGGAGCAGGCACAATGGGAAATGGCATTGCACAGGTGTTTGCGCAGTATGATCATGAGGTCATTTTATGCGATCGGTCCGGGGAGGCGCTGGAGCGGGCGAAGCAGACGATGGAGAACAGCCTGAAACGGATCTATGGCAAACAGGGCAAGACCGAACAGGACATCGCGGACACACTTGCACGGATTTCGTTCACGCTCGATATCGAAACGCTCCGTGACCGGGAACTCGTCGTCGAGGCGGTCGCTGAAAAGATGGATGTGAAGCTGGAGGTGTTCCGGAAGCTTGACGCCATCTGTCCGGAAGAAACCTTGCTGGCCACCAACACTTCGGGACTGAGCGTGACCGAGATCGCCGCCTCAACAGGGCGGCCCGACAAAGTGATCGGCACCCACTTCTTTAACCCGCCGCCGATCATGAAACTGGTCGAAGTCGTGACGGGCGAGGAAACGTCCGAAGAAACGGTGAAGGCGATCCGTGAAATCTGCGGATCAGTCGGGAAAGAGACGATCCAGACCGTCGACTCCCCGCTGTTCATCGTCAACCGGATCCTGATCCCGATGCTAAATGAAGCGATGTTCGTCTATCAGGAGGGACTTGCGACAAAAGAAGACATCGACAAGGGCATGAAGCTCGGCACGAGCCAGCCGATCGGCCCGCTCGCACTCGCCGACCTGATCGGCCTGGACACACTCCTGCTCGTCTGTGAGACGCTGCTGGAAGAAACGGGCGACTCCAAATACCGCGTTCCGCAGGTTCTGCGCAAGAAAGTCCGCGCCGGCCACCTCGGCAGGAAAAGCGGTCGCGGCTTCTATGAATACGAGCCGGTCAAAGAAAAGCAGGCATCACTCACGTAACATCGGGAGGTGAAAAGAATGTTCGACCTGACCGGAAAAACCGCCCTGATCACCGGCGGCAGCAAGGGGATCGGTCTCGCCATGGCCGAAGCGCTAGGCAAACAGGGCGCCAACATCGTGATCACGGGACGGGGAAAAGAAGCCCTATTTGCCGCGAAGGAACAGCTCGGGTTTGCGGGCATCCGGGCAGAAGCCGTCCAATCAGACGTCACGGACCGCGCCAGCATCGAATCAGCAGTCGGGCAGGCAGTGGAGCAGTTCGGCTCCCTGGATATCCTCGTCAACAATGCGGGCATGAATATCCGGAAACCACTTGTGGAAGTGGAAGAGGAAGACTGGGACCGGGTGGTCGACACCAACCTCAAGGGCATCTTCCTCGCCGGCCAGGCCGCTGCCCGGCAGATGATCCGGCAAAAGCGGGGCAAGATCATCAATATCTCCTCGGTGTACGGCCTGATCGGCGGGCCCAACCAGACCAGCTACGCCGCCAGCAAGGGAGGCATCAACCAGCTGACGCGCGTATGGGCGGAAGAACTCGCCGAACACGGCATCCACGTCAATGCCATCGCTCCCGGCTACATCCAGACACCGATGACCGCAGCGTTCCTTGAAGACAAGGAACGCACCCGGAAACTCGTCGGCCACACGATGCTCGGGCGCCTTGGCGATCTGGATGACCTTGCCGGTCCTGTCGTGCTTCTGGCATCGGACGCATCGGATTATATCACCGGCCAGATTATCAGCGTTGATGGCGGATGGTCTGCGAGGTAATAAGGGTAATAGAGCCCCTGGGTGCGGCTAGGGGCTTTTGACTGCGCTAAGATTAGCTTCTTTTAAGGTTAATATTAGATCGTTCATCTGGTGCAGTGTCTTGTGATTTCGTCGTTCAACCGAATTTCGTCATTCGTTCTTACAATCTCGTCACTGAGCCGGAAAGTTTCGTCATTCGCCCCCGGGAATCGGACGAATGACGAAACCGGGCAGGCGAGTGACGAAACTAAGCCCCTTAATGACGAAACCTCCTGAAGCATAATCCCTCCGCACAATAAAAACAGGGCCGCCCTAAAGGCGGCCCTGTTTTCCAACCTAATTCAGCTGTTTTTAACCGGATGCTTGTACACATGCTCCGTGTAATCGGTGATGATGCCGTCCACGCCGAGGTCGAAAAGGCGGAGTGCCTGCTCCTGCGAGCGGGAGGTGTACGGGTAGATCCTCATGCCCGAATCATGGACGTCACTCACGAGATCATGTGTCACGATGTTCATGTTCGGGTTGAAGTAGTCGGCGTATGCAGCGAATTCGTCCAGCTGTTCATCAGTCACATCCGCCCAGCTTGCACCGGCAAGTACGCCATGAGGGACATTCGGGAGAAGCTCCTTCGACGTCTTCATCGATTCATGATTGAACGACTGGATAATGATCTTTTCGTTGTTCGGATGGTGCAGATTGCGCTCTATCAGTGCCTCCGCTACTTTTTCCTCGATTCCCGGGTAGAGTTCAGGAGCCTTCAGTTCGATCAGGATGCCGATTTTTCCGCGGAACGCATCGAGGATCTCTTCGAATGTCGGGACCTGTTCACCTGCAAATTCCGTGCCGAACCAGCTTCCGGCATCCAGCTTCCGGATTTCTTCGAATGTCAGGCTGCCTACTGCACCCGTACCGTTTGTGGTGCGGTCGACCGTTGTGTCATGGATGGCAACGAGCTCGCCGTCCTTCGTCATCTGGACGTCGATCTCGATATAGTCCGCCTTCATCTCGAACCCTTTATGGAACGCGGCCATTGTGTTCTCAGGTGCATGACCGGAAGCCCCGCGGTGCGCCACATTGATCATCTTTTGCTGTTCCTGCTTGGAGACGATGCTGCTAAGTTCAACCTGTTCTGCTGCTGCAGTTCCCGCAAAGGAACTCATCGCAATCCCCACTCCTGCCAATACAGTTACGATCCGCTTCATCCAACCACTCCTTGTTCGTTTGTCGACTCAAGTATAAGAATCGAATATGAAGCAGACATGAATAGAATATTAATAAGTGATTGAGGTATCAGGAGATATTTTAATAGAAAATCAATAATGAGTCCCCGGAACCATCGGGTTGGGGGCTTTTTCCCTATGCTTAGGATGACCGCATTTGCCTTTGACGATTCATTCACATGGCGGGTAACTTCAATTGTTCGATTCAAAATAAAAAAGCCTTCAGGCCATGCTGAAAGCTTGTATCCAATTGCTATGTATGGGCGGCACTACCGGGCTCTCACCCCGGCCGGAGCGGCGCGTGTTTGTTTTCCACCCTCCGTCAAGAGTGCCCGTGCGCGCAGGACAGGGCGGTGCCGCGGCCCTGTGATGGATACAGGATATGCAGGAGACAGCCGTTGTATACGTAAAATTTTAAAAGTGTTTTTCACGTAAGGCTTTATGCTCTTTACTTCCCGCATTTTAAGAAAATCATTTTTCTCTCCTTAGGTCATTTTCCGGGATCCTAAAGGAGGCCGGGTGATGTGTGTCACGGAGACATCCGCCCAACCGCCGCCCCTGACAAACGCATAGGATGCACTTGATTCCCTATAAAAAGGAGAGATCTTGTGGATCCGAGATTGGCTCAGCTACTTCAGATGACAAGTCTTTATGGGACATTGGCGAAGTTTTACGAACACAGCGACCCGGAGAAACATATTTATTTCTACAAGAAACACGTACAGTATGAATTGCAGCTGGTCCAGATGTATTGGTCACTGTATGGCCACAGTCATAGTCATGGACATGGACATGGACATGGTCATGGCCAGCAAGAAGAGTCCTATTCCTGGGATGAGCATTATCAGGGCTATCAGGACCATCAGGGCTATCAGGGTTATCAGGGCTAATGATGCGGAATCATTTTTAGTTAAAGGAGCCGTTTCGGCTCCTTTTGCTGTTTTCGGGCCATACATAAAATGTGAACAGCCAATGTCATGTATCCCCGATAAAATTCAACAGACGCCGAGAAGAACGGGTAACTCTCTGCATACACTGGCACTAAGGGGTGAGGAAGCGATGTGGAATGCCTTCTGGACGTCCAGGCTGCGGCCCTTTGTGACCCGTTACTTGCCATTCGGGATTTATTTTGCCGGGCTGCTGTTTTTGCTGGGGGTCATCTTCCGCAATGTGCTGGCGTTTGACGGGGTCAGGGAGTTCACGGAGGCGGAACTGGAAAGACTCAGCTTATTCAAACTGGCGCTGGTGTCGATCGGGGATTCCCCTGAGCTTCAGAAAATCACGGTCAGCATTTGTCTGATCTTACTCTGGATCCTGTTTTTTGTAGTCGCCCGACTCGGCATGAAGAACCTGCAGCGCCTGAAGGTCATGAACTTCGAGCTGGAAGCGGAAAGTCCGGAGAAGAAAATCGAAGTGCTGAAGGAGGAAGTGGAAGGGTCGATCCACCCCGCGAAGCTGATGAAGTTCTTTTCGGGGCAGGAGGTGTACAACTTGGTGTTCGAGGTATTGCTCGAGGAAAGCTTTCAGCCGGCCGGCCGGATGCGACCGATTGGTGAAGTCTATGAATCGCTCCTCTCCGGATATCTGGAACAGACGGCCGATCAGTATCTGAAACACTACGGACACAGCTTTAACTATGAAATTATCAGCGGGCAGGAGGCGGAAGTGCTTCCCGAGCCGAAAAAGCTCCTGGTGAACAAGGCCCGCCATTCGGCAGAATCGGCCTTTGTGAACCGGGAGGCAGACATCTGGCCGAAGGAGAACATCTTCGTCCTCCGGCATGTATTCGAAGAAGAGGAGTACTTTACGATACTCACGAGCTATGCCTATGCGTTCCGCACGAGTGACGATTTCCTGTTCTCCGTGCTCCACAACATCCTCATCAGCAACATTGACCGCGCCCTCCATGTCATCACCCTTTCTGAATCGATATTCTATTTGGAGGAAGGAGAATCAGAATGAAAAATCGACGGATCAACAAAGCCTTTATGGAAGCAGCCTCCCAAAGAGCGCAACAGCAGATGAAGTCCCATATGGACCGCCTGATGGAACAGGGGAACGCCCGTACCTGCCGGATTGACCCGAGGGTGGCCGAGAAAACCCTGTTGCCGGACAATGACGGAGCGGTCTTGGACATTAAAAAGAGAATCAGGAAAATCGACTGACAGGCATGCGCTGAAAAAGTGCATGCTTTTTAGTTTGCAAGAGCCACCCCTGTTCGGTATATTGAGAGTCAATGGCGAAATATTTAGAAATCATATCGGAAAAGGGGTTTTAGCATGGATGTCAGATTCCCGATCGGTCAATTGGACGTTCCAGAGAAGGTCACGCTAAACGACGTACAGGAATGGCTTGAGCAGATCAACTCGTATACGACCCGTCTGAGAGAGTCGGTTGACTCCCTGAGCGAAGAAGAGCTCAGCAGAACATACCGTGAGGGCAGCTGGAACATCCGTCAGCTCGTCCACCACATTGCCGACTCCCAGCTGAACATGTACCAGCGCCTGCGGCTCGCACTGACAGACGACAGCCCCACCGTACCCGGTTTTGACCAGGACAAGTGGGCGGTCCTGCCGGATACCGAGCTCCCCGTGGAACCGTCCATTAAAATGCTGGAAGGAATCAATGAACGCATCTATGCCCTGGGCAAAAGCATCGCAGAAGACCAGTTGGACCGGTCTTTCATCCATGAGACGAACGGTGAAATCAAAGTCGCAACGAAGCTTGCAAAACTGTCTTGGCATGAGGAACACCATCTGGCGCATATCAAGATCGCATTGGAAAACCCTTCCAGGTAGGACCGATTAATTCATTCAAAAAAAGGCCGACCGTATACCCGGTGGGCCTTTTCCTGTTCACAGAGATCGATGGGGCTTGAGGAAGATCCGACCGTCTTCCACCAGGTCGACTTCATATCTGCCGCCAATTGCGACATTGGTGCCGTTAAGGGCTGTAAGGTTTGTGATGATGATCCGATTTGCCTGAAGGGTTCGGAAATGCTCATGAATCGGCCGGTCCGCCGTCCGGATATCGATACCCTTGGGGGAATAGGCAATCAATCCCGAGGCTGTATGTTCCCATTGATCATGTGATAACTCCCTAAAGACGACCGGCTCCAATTCATCCCCCCCTTTACTTTGAATTCAAACTTCCATTCCCTTTCTGACTACTCCGGCAAACTTATCCATAAAAGATTTGGAGTGCTTAGAGAAAGATGTTAATAAATCAAGTGTTTTAAAAATTAATTAATTTATCTTTTTGGATTTTTATTTCCAAAATCGGGTAAAAGAAAGACATACATCGTTCCATTTAAGGAGGGAGGGACCATGGAACAGGCAAAACGAACTCAGGAAGTGCTGATGTTCTCCTATGAACTGCTGCGTCTATACAGCGACCGAGTCCGCTGCCAGGATAAAGAAATTCAGACTAGAATTATGGATGATATCAGACTGCTGAGACAGGCCCTAAAAGAAACTGTAGCTTAAGGATTATGAAACTAAACGACGAATTTAAAAGAGCATGCGCCAAAACAGCGCATGCTCTTTTAAATGGATCCAACATCACTTCATCTGCTCCAGACAAACATCATAACCCGGTTCAGATGCGCTATAGCCTAAACTGCTTTATTTACCCTACATAAAATAGAAGGACCTGTTAAAAAGGGGGGATAAGTATGAGAAACCCAGGAGAGTTCTATGGGGGCCATGAGCATCGCCAAGAGCACCGCCATGAGCGGCGGCATGAGCGACGGCATGAGCGACGGCATGAGCATCGCCATGAGCACCATCACCATCATTATCACCATCACCATCACGGCCATCCAATGCACCATATGGGGCAATTCGAACATATGGGGCAATTTGGAGGATACAACCGTTTTTGAAATCAGGGGAATTCCAAGGGGTATGAGCATCAACGCCATCATACCCCCAAGGAATTCGGACATACCTCACATGTTTCCGCAACATGATTCCATCACGCTGCATGGATTGTTTCATGTAGCTGGAAGTCAGTTTTAACGGTATTAATATGAGGGAGAGGTTCGGTCAATGCCGAAACTCTCCTTTTATATTTTGAGCTGGTGAGAGAATGATGCAATCCCGTCAATTGGTTTAACGGAGATCACATGCCTCTTTTATCGAATTCATTCCATGATCTGCTCCAGCCAAACGTCATACCCTTTCCCGTTCAGATGCAAGCCGTCTACCGTGTACTGCCTGTCGAGCTGCCCCTGGCCGTCCAGGAAATGAGAATGGAGGTCAATAAATTCCGCTCCGCTTTCCTCCGCGACCTGCCGGATGATCTCATTAAACTCGGAAATCTCTTCATCCCTGACCGCGTTTCCGACCAGGTCATGGTTCACCGGCAGGATGGAAAATAGGGTCACCTCAGTCACGGACGGATCAAAGGCTTCGACAATCCCTCGTATGTTCTTTTCGTATGTATCGGGTTTGACGCCTTCCATGATGTCGTTGATCCCAACCATCACATACGCCTCCTGCGGCTCCCGCTCGGCGACTTCATCAATGCGGTTCAGCACGAGCGTAATCGGTCAGGCTGTCGCCGACTTCTTTGACATTGTGGAATCCGTGGTCTAAGTCATTTTAAGGCTGAAAAAATACGGGCGGTTCGGCAACCCGACCACCCGGAAGCTTGAGAAAAAAGTCGTACGGCTCAAATATCTATATTTATTTAATCAAAGTATATATTGAGTAATTCCCAATCATTATCACCTTTATATCTGACCTCTACAGTGTAATTTGACCTTATCATTCCACCAAAGCTATTCTCTGAATCAACTGATCCGGTTACTTGCCATACGTCATCATCAATTTCTACGGCCTCATTATCCCAATTAAATTCTGCCGTACTAGGTGCTTTTAAATGCTGTTCGACAAACCATTGAGCATAAGCTTTTGATTCCGTCTCTAAATCTGGAGTAAACATACTGTAGATTACAGATCCAACAAAAGCTAAAATCATTAGGAGACCGATAACATTACTAAATGTAAACTCAAGTGGCTCTTGCTTATTTTCAATTTCACTTGACAGGCTATTCCCCTCCCTTTTAATTAATATTATTTAATATTCAAAGGATTGGGGCTATATACCTGTTGTAATTTATATTTTTTAATACTTATAAGATTGTTGTTTAGAAGTTCTATGATCTTTACGGCCCATATGGCGTACCTCTGGTTCACAACAGGTCGTAACCAAGAATGTGTACGGCGTCCCCAAGAACAGGAGGATTATCGCTCTATTGTCAATGGGAGCATAAATTGTTTGGATACCCAGAAATAAACGAAGAGCATGCGCCGATACAGCGCATGCTCTTTTGAATGAATCCATCATCACTTCATCTGCTCCAGCCAAACATCATACCCTTTCCCGTTCAGATGCAAGCCGTCCACCGTGTACTGCCTGTCCAGCTGCCCCTTGCCGTCCAAGAAATGCGAATGGAGGTCAATAAATTCCGCTCCGCTTTCCTCTGCGACCTGCCGGATGATCTCATTAAACTCAGAAATCTCTTCATCCCTGACCGCGTTTCCGACCAGGTCATGGTTCACCGGCAGGATGGAAAATAGGGTCACCTGCGTCACGGACGGGTCAAAGGCTTCGACAATCCTCCGTAAGTTCTTCTCGTATGTATCGAGTTTGACGCCTTCCATAATGTCGTTAATCCCGACCATCACATACGCCTCCTTTGGCTCCCGCTCGGCGACTTCATCGATGCGGTTCAGCACGAGCTTGGAAGTGTCGTCATAGACGCCCCGATTGATCACTCGTTCATCCGGGAAATACTCGCCGAACGATCCGTAATCGGTCAGGCTGTCGCCGACGAAGGCCTTGTCAACCGGAGCGGCCGGCGACTCCTCAAAGACGGACGTTTTGGTCAGATAATATTCACTGAACGACTTGTCGGAAGTCATCGCCCGCCACTGGGCCTTGATGAAACGCTCCCCGCCGTTCATATAGATAATCCATCCCGCTGCCCCGATCAACAGCATATTCAATAATACCGAAACCACAAGCCATTTCTTCATGGTGTCCACTCCAAGTTTTAATATGAATAAAAGATGTCTACCCGTTTTGCCGTAATGATAGTGTCCGATTGCAAGAATTTAAGTCATAGAACACGAAACTAGTGGGTCACCACTAAAGACCTGAAGATAACCACTCGACTAACAAAATGGGGAAAACTCCCTGAATATTCTCGTTGCTTCAACTCAAATCAATGTATTCCTCACATAAATATATTGCATAGAAATCGATTTAGGCGCATAATATCCGGGTTATTTAGTGGTCCCCTAGTAATCTTATAGAACAAAAAAACTTCCGAGTTAACGGAAGTTTTCAACCTTTATAGACTGTTTCATTTCAATTTATGAAGTACCAAAGCTGAATTGATGGATATTATTTGAATTTACGGTAGTCAATCGTCTTTATTAAGACTGCGGCCCCTAAAGCAACTGGTAAGATAAGTAAGGTTAAAACAGGAAGTGAATTCCCGGTATTTACAAGTTGTTCGAATGTAATTCTGGTACTTGAGGAACTAAAGATAATGGATGCGATAGCCATATAGGAGAATATAAAAATACCAACAGAGAAAGGACCATTGTTAGCGAAAAATAACGAGGCAGGTACCTTATTAGTTCGGGCCTCAATAAGGGAAGATATCCAGCGAGTAAGCAGACCCAGCATACAAAGAACAGCTATTGCTACTAGGCTAGCCATTAACGTTGCCTTCCACACAGGTAGTTCGTGTAACTCATCAAAAGTAGAGGTTATAAGCTGTAACCCGCCAAATATACTTAGAACAATTGCGGTGAAAATCCCGAGAATGGTGACGAACTGGGTATATATTCTGGAAAGGTGAGATTCAAAATCCTTCAACTGTTCTGTTAATCTGACTTGAGCTTCCCTTTGAGAATCAATAACTGCTAATTGATTCGATAATTCAAATTGTACCCTCCCCACTTCTATTTCCAGGCTTTGTACTCTTTTATCCACTTCCTCATCAAACTTTTCAACGATTTTTTGAAGGTTTTTTTCAGATGCTAAAAAAGCAACCTTCTGCTCGTAGGAAAGCAAAAAGTGCCTCCTCATCTTTCTAATCAATCTCTTATGTCCCTCATCAGAAAGTATTTTCTCAAGCTCGGCCAGGAATTGAAGTAGTAAATCTAATTGTTCCCTATCAATTTCATGTCTAAATATACTACGGAAAATAGCCGGATAATCGATTTCCTCATCTACTAGAAATGATTGTTTGAATCTATGTGCTACTCTAACAAGGAGTTCTTCAGTCACATCCTCTTGCATAGCAAGTTTAAGGAGGAGTTCATAGAATGTTTCCTGGGTAGACATTCTTTTGTCTGTCATGGTGTTTCCCAAAGTCTAAAAGAGGGGTTGTGAGAAAAATCTTCAAGAATTTCATCATCAGTATATTGAAGGTTTCGTCCCCCTGAAAGAATATGAGATTCAAAATTCCTCCAAGCTGGATGTTTGTGCGTTTCATTGACTAATTTAAAAGGGTTGTAACTTAGCAACTGATTTACTGTTTCTTCAACTAACTTCTTATCGTCCGGTGAAATTCCTTCACCAACGGATAAATCGGTGTTGGGGCTCTCATCACTTTCATCTAGGAGAGACATGAAGTTAAACTGTACAGGGACCCGATTAATATCCTCTGCGCCGTAATGCTTAAATCGATGATATACTTCAGGAATAACCGGACCATATCGCCATTTTTCAATTGGCTCGTCAAATAAGACACCCTTACCTTCAAACAAGAACCTTGCTTCCAGGTAGTATAAAATTTTTTGCAACTTAAGGTTGTTCACCGGGTTTCCTTTTGAGTTTGCATATTCGATAACAAAGTCCGCGATGTCATTGACAGGATAAGCCATATTGTTATTCCTCCTTCCTTCAGAAAGACAAAAAGCTATTACCGACAATATACAGTATTGCTGTAGAGAATGACACTTATCTTAATACTCTGTATCCTAATTATAACACATCCAGCACTTAAGTGCGAACGTTCGTTCTTGAGAGAAGGGTGTCAGTACATGAACTTTTTCACCAAGAAAAAGGGTCAATAACCGAAGGATTGCTGACTTGTAGTTCTATTCAGATGAAAGTAGGTCTTTTTCTTGAACATCCTCATCGCCATCGATTCATTCAAAGGCAGCCTCACTTCAGCAGAAGCGGGAGTAGCAGTTGCAGCCGGTATCCGCGCGACATATCCGAATGCAGAAATCGAGGTCGTTCCGCTCGCGGACGGTGGAGAAGGAACAGTGGAGGCGCTCGTACAGGCGACGGGCGGCGAACTTGTCCGCGCCCGGGTGACCGGCCCGCTCGGCAATCCGGTCTACGCTACATACGGCCTGATCGGTGACGGCACGACCGCCGTCATCGAAATCGCCGAGGCGTGCGGGCTCCCGCTCATTCCGGAAGCGGATCGTAACCCGCTGAAGGCCACCAGTTACGGTATCGGTGAGCTGATCTTGAATGCCGCTTCCCGCGGCGCCCGTTCACTCATTGTCGGTCTTGGCGGCAGCGCGACAAACGACGCAGGTGTCGGCATGCTGCAGGCACTTGGCTGCAGCTTTTTGGACGATACGGGGGAAGAGGTGCCGCGGGGCGGGGAGGCGCTGAGCGCCATCCGGTCGGTCGATATCTCCTCGCTGCACCCGTCTGTAAAAGAGTTGGACATTCAAGTCGCCTGCGACGTGAACAATCCTTTGCAAGGGGACCAGGGCGCTGCCTATATTTACGGCCCGCAGAAAGGGGCAACCCCAGAAATGGTGAGGGAGCTGGATGGGGGGCTCCGAAACTTTGCGGAAGTGGTGAATAAGGAGCTTGGAAGGGACATTCAGGAGATTCCCGGTGCCGGAGCGGCGGGCGGACTTGGTGCTGCATTTGTCGGGTTCCTCAACGCCGAACTCCGGAGCGGAATTGGACTCATTCTGAACACCATCGGACTGGAGGAAAAGATTCGGGAAGCGGATTTTGTCATCACTGGCGAAGGCCGCATGGATGCCCAGTCTTCCATGGGCAAAGCCGCCATGGGTGTTGCGGGTCTCGCCCAAAAGCACGGCAAACCCGTCATCGCCCTCGCCGGCAGCGTCTCGAAGGAAGCCGCCGAACTAAACCGGATGGGCGTCACCGCCTATTTCTCCATCATGCAGGAAGTCGTTTCGCTGGAAGAGGCGATGAAGCCCGACACCGCCAGACGGAATCTTCGCACCACCGCAGAACAGATCTTCCGGCTTATCCAGAATTCATAAAACCCTAGTTCAAGGAAGGCTCCGGGAAAAATTCCGCGCCTTCTTTTTAGTTGTCAGCCATAAACTTTTTGTATGGATATTCATACAATAACGGTATTTTATTTATTCTTCCTTTCATCTTACGATGGATTTATCAAAGAAATCGCAGGAGGAATAGTGATGACAAAGAATTACGACGTAATCGTTGTAGGAGCGGGGAATGCGGCATTGTGTTCGGCCATTGCGGCAAAGGAAAACGGGGCGGAGGTTCTGGTTCTTGAGCGCGGCCCGAAAGAAAAGCGGGGCGGGAACTCCTTCTTTACGGACGGGGCAATCCGGGTTGCCTATGAAAACCTCGATGCCATCCGAAAAGTGATCCCGATCTCGGATGAAGAGGCAGAGAAAATCGAAATGCCCGAGTACACGCAGGAGGACTTTCATGCGGACCTGATGCGCGTCACGGAAGGCAAGAGTGATCCGAAGCTGGCCAATCAGCTGATCTCCAAGTCCTATGAGACGATCGCCTGGATGGCGGAGCAGGGCGTCCAGTTTGAACTGAACTTCGAGAACCAGTCGTTCGAAAAAGACGGGAAGCGCCATTTCTGGGGCGGTCTTCCGATCCGCACGAAGAACAAAGGGATCGGGCTGATCGACGATCTGAACAAGCGGGCCGAAGAATTGGGCATCGACATCTGGTACAACTCGCGAGCGACCGATCTGGTCATGGACCAGGGCCGTATCACCGGCCTGGTGCTTGAACAGGAAGGAAAGCAGATTGCGGTCAGCGCCGCGAGTGTTGTCCTGGCATCCGGCAGCTTTGAAGCCAATAAGGAAATGAGAAGCAAGGAAATGGGCAAGGAGTGGGAAGCGGCGATCGTCCGCGGAACCGAATTCAACACAGGCGACGGCATCAAGATGGCACTCGCGGTGGGTGCACAGAAACACGGACAATGGGACGGCTGCCACTCGATCGGAACGGACTACAACGCGCCGAAGGTCGGAGACTTCAACAAGCCGGGCGACATCTACAAAAAGTCCTCCTTCCCGCTCGGACTCCTGGTCAACAAGGAAGGCAAGCGGTTCGTGGACGAAGGCGCCGACTTCCGGAACTATACGTATGCCAAATACGGCCGCGAAGTGCTGAAACAGCCTGGCCAGACAGCATTCCAGCTGTTTGACGCACAGGTCCGTCCGATGCTGCGCAAGGAATACAATCTTGAAGAAGCCACAGTCCTGGAGGCAAACTCCCTCGAGGAACTGGCGGACCTGATGAAAGTCGACAAAGAGCAATTCCTCGAAACGATCAACGCGTACAACGCGGCTGTCCAGGAAGGGGAGTACAACCCGACCGTGAAGGACGGCAAAGGCACAGTGGGCATCACCCCGCCAAAGACCAACTGGGCACTGACCCTCGACCAGGCACCGTTTTACGCCTACCCGCTCACATGCGGCATCACATTCGCATTCGGCGGCGTGCATGTCAGCCCTGAAGGCGAAGTCCTGGACGAGCAGGAAAACCCGATTGCCGGACTCTACGCGGCAGGGGAAATGGTCGGCGGCATCTTCTACCACAACTACCCGGGCGGCTCGGGACTCATGTCCGGAGCGGTCTTCGGAAAACAGGCCGGCACCTCCGCCGCAAGTTACTCGAAGGCGAAAGTCACAGTCTGATCAATACAAATAAGAGCATCTGCCCAAACAGGCAGATGCTCTTTTTAATGCCTTCATTCAATCCGTCAGCCATTCCATGGCATCCGATTCCTTCACAAAGTTGACGAACGCCTTTACGATATTAAGCTCCAGCGACTCTTCGTGGTAAAGCATCCAGGTTTTGCGGACAATCGGATGGCCGTCGGCGGTCTGGATGACGTGTGACCGGATTTCATCGTTGCCTCTCAAGACCATCGACGGCAGAATCCCATAGCCCAGCCCGTTCGCAACGAGCTTCTTGCACGTGCCGGCCTTGTCCACCTCGATGCTGACGAGCGGCGGCTCGGAGAAGTTTTCGTGCCACCAATGATCGATGGAATGCTTCAGGATCGGATCGGTATGATAGTCGATGCGCGGCAGCTCGGGCAGTTTCCGGATGTCAATTTCGCGGTTGGCAGCAATGCTAAGAGTGTCTTCAAACAATAAATGTTTTTGACCGTTCCAGGCATAGTCGCCCCGAACGATGGCAATGTGGACCTCCTGGCTGTAGATCAGATCGGCGATATCACTGCTGAATCCGGTAGTGACCTTGAATTCAATGCCCGGGTATTGCTCCTTGAACGCCTTCAGCAGACCGGGCATGAGGTAGTCAGTCGAGAAGTTGGAGACGGCCAGCCTTAGGGTGCCGGTGAGCCGGTCCTCGAAATTCAGCACGTTTTCTTTAATCCTCTGAATCGACATCAGCATTTCCGATGCCGCCTTCGCCAGGTATTCTCCCTGTGGCGTAAACTGGACACCGCGCCGTCCTCTGTTGACGATCTTCACATTCAGTTTCCGTTCCAGCTGGTGAAGGCGGTTCGTCAGGGCGGGTTGTGAGATATAGAGCATCTGGGCCGCCTTGGTGATGTTCTTTTCCTGATGCAGCGTCTGGATCAGGATCCAGTCCCGTTCATCCATTCTTTTCCCCTCCTTTCCATAGACTTTTGAACAATGTATTTCGTGTTCAACTCCCGGTTAGGATATGATAGAAACAACAGATAGGCTATGCCAAAACGTGAGGATGATGATCGTGTGTTCGTTATTCCGGGATCCTGAAAATCATTTGCAAGACTCCACCCCATTTTATCTGAAACCCGGGGGGAAAACAGAAGAAAACGAAATTGCGGCCTTGTCCCTGGCCATCAGGGACATCATCGGGCAGGCTTCCGGCGAGGACCGGGAAGTGGTCTTTTTGTGCATCGGATCGGACAGGTACGTCGGGGATTCCCTCGGCCCCCTGGTAGGATCGATGCTCGAAGACGGCCGGGTCCCATTCAAGGTGTACGGAACGTTAAAAGACCCGGTCCACGCTTTTAACCTGAAAGGAACCATCAAGGAGATCAACCGCCAGTTTACGAAACCGGTCATTTTCAGCATTGATGCTTCCCTCGGCACAAAAGAAGAAGCGGGTTCCGTCATCTTTAGGGATGGCCCCCTGAAGCCGGGCAAGGGAATCGAAAAAGTGCTCCCTTCAGTCGGTGATTATCATTTCGCGGGCGTCGTGAATTACATCGACCCGCTCCCGACTTCTCAGTTCCTGAACGATACGAGACTGTATACCGTCATGACGCTGGCGCGGGCAATTGTGAAAGTCATCACAGGAGCTCTGCCGCACAAAGAACAACTCTAAACCACATCAAAAAACCATCCGAACCAGGTCATTCCCGGTCCGGATGGTTTTTGGTTTGTTCAGATCACGCCGGTCAGAACAGCAACGATGATCATGAACACGGAGCAGAGGAAGGCCCATTTAAAGGCGAACTTCTGGATTTCCCCGAGATCACGCTTGATCATACCGGTCAGCAGGAGCGTGGAAGCCACCAACGGGCTGAGGAAGTGTACCGGCTGTCCCAGTACGGAAGCCCTGGCGATTTCCAAGGCACTCGCGCCATACGCCGTGCCCGCTTCTGCCAAGATCGGCAGGACACCGAAGTAGTAAGCGTCATTGGACAAGACAAACGTGAATGGCATGCTCGTGATCGCGACAATCAGAGGGAAGAAGCCGCCGGCGGATTCCGGAATGACGGCGATCAATGCATTGGAGATGGCGTCGACCATTCCCGTTCCGGAGAAGATCCCCGAGAAAATCCCTGCTGCGAATACAAGTACAACAACCGTCAGTGCATTTCCTGCGTGTGCCTGAATCCGTTCCTTTTGCAGATCGATGTTCGGGTAGTTGATGACACAGGCGAGAACGAATCCGATCAGGAACAGCACAGCTACCGGCATGACACCCATGACCAACAGTGACATGACAGTGACAACGAGAATCAGGTTGACGATTCTGAGTTTGGGACGCTTCAGGCTATTTTCTGCTGCGGCGGTGGCGGATACAGCCATTTCAGTCATTCCCAGGGAGACACTGGAATTGTTCTTTACTTCAACGACTCCGAGCCTGGCCCGCTCTTTCAGGCCGAGGACATAAGCGATGAACAGGATGGAAGCCATACCTCCAAGCATCGTCGGAATAATCGGGAGGAAGAATTCATCGGCGTCCAGTCCCAATGAAGCGATGGCTCTTGTAGCCGGCCCGCCCCATGGCGTCAGCCCGCTCACGACACTGACAGAGAGCAACGAGATGGTTGCGAGTATAAGAGGATTCATGCCGATCCGGAGATACAGGGCAAACATCGCAGAAATGGTGATCATATGGGTCGTGGTTCCGTCACCGTCCAGTGCTACAGTCATGGCGATGACGGCTGTGCCTATTGCGATTTTCGCAGGGTCCCCCTGAACCAATTTTGTAATCGTATTAATCATGGGATCAAATAATCCAGCATCAATCAGGATTCCGAAGAACAGGATGGCAAACAGCAACAGGGCAGCTGAAGGAGCGACTTCTTTCAGACCGTCCATCATCATGTCCCCGAGCTCTAACCTAAAGCCGGCAATCACTGCGAAAATAATCGGGATTGCGACAAGCGCAGTGACCGGTGATAATTTTTTGGCCATAATCAGGTAAGTAAATGTAATGACCATCGCTATGCCCAAGAACGTAAGCATGGATGAATCCCTCCCCCAAAGTAAGTAATCGCTTTCATCGATGATAACAAAAATAGCATCGAAAAAAAGTGTTGTTTTTAGAATATTATAAGGAGGGGGATAAGTGAAATATATATATTTTTATGGTTTTCTAAAAATTTATTTATAATCTAAAGTAGAATTGTTGCTTATTCATACGGAAGGGCGGTCCTCAAGAAACTTCACAAAACTTCGTACCGTGGGCAGTTTGAGCAAGTCCTGGTCATACATCAGCCATGTATGCCTGCTGACAGGGTTTCCATCTTTGTACGAGAGCTCATAGACATGTAGATTGTCTGAAGGTTGGAGGCAAATCTGCGGAACGACGGCGATTCCCAAATCATTCTTCACCATCTCTTTGCACGTTTCCAGACGGTCAGTTTCCATCACGACACGCGGCGGTTCCGAAAACTGATCCTGCCACCATCCCATAATGAGTGCCTTCAGTGAATTATCGGTTTTGTAATTGATAAAGGGGAGGTCAGCGGAGTTTTCGATGGTAATTTCCTGGGCTGAAATCAAGCAAAGGTTCTCGGTATGCAATAGTTTTCTTTCTCCGTACCATTCATAATCCCCGCGGAATATCCCCAACTGAACCGTAGAGGAGTTAAGAAGGTCCATCACTTCGGTGCTCCATCCTGTGTTCACGCTGAATTGAACTTGCGGGTATTCGGTCGAGAACTCCTTTAGGATCTTCGGGAGCTTATATTGGGCAAAGTTGCTGGAAACGCCCAGCCGCAAGGTTCCTTTTACTTCACCCTGCATATTCATCATATAGTCTTTCGTGTGCTGCAGTTTTTTGATCATGTCATCCGCGTATTCGGCCAGATGGGTGCCTTCCGGCGTGAACTCGATCCCACCCTTGATCTTGAAGAAAATCTTTGTCCCAAACTCGGCTTCCAGGTTTTTAAGCCTGTAACTGAGTGCCGGCTGGGAGATATACAAGCGCTCAGCGGCTCTGCTTATATTTTTTTCTTCATAAAGGACCCTGATTGCAGTCCAATCCTTTTCATCCATTCTTGTATTCTCCCTTCATGGTTATAAGATTTTTTATAAGTTTAATAAATAAAATATCTATTTTACTTATGACATTAACTATCATACTCTAATTTTACAAGTAGGGTGTTAAATGTTTTAAAAAATTTAGCAAAAAAGGTGGTTGGTGACATGAAAGTTCCTGTAGTGGTGATGAGGGGCGGAACCAGCAAGGGCGTATTCATCAATTTCGACGATATGCCGGCAGACCGGTCCCTCTGGGAGGAGTTCCTTCTGGATATTATGGGGAGCCCGGACCGCAGGCAGATTGACGGGCTTGGCGGAGCCAACTCACTGACCAGCAAAGTGGCGATCATCAAGCAGTCGAAACTTGCCGGAGTGGATGTGGAGTACACGTTTGCCCAGGTCAGCATCGAGCACCAAATGGTCGATTTCAAGGGGAACTGTGGAAACATTTCGTCCGCGGTCGGCCCGTATGCCATCCAGCAGGGGATGGTAGCAGCTGTTGAGCCGGTCACCAAAGTGAGGATTTTCAATACGAACACGAACAAAATGATCGGTGCGGAAGTGGAAGTCGAGGACGGACAGGTGAAAACGGAGGGACTGTGCTCAATCCCGGGCGTCCCGGGAACAGGCTCGCCAATTTACTTGGCGTTCAAAGATGCCGAAGGGGCCGTCACGGGAAAGGTGCTGCCGACAGGGAAACCGGTCGATCAGATCACGACGTCCAGAGGCACGGTGTCCATCTCGATCGTGGATGCCGCCAACCCGCTGGTGTTCGTCAGGGCGGAAGAAGTCGGCCTGACGGGCGCCGAACTGCCTCATGAGCTGACACAGGAAAAACTCGATGAACTGGAGGAAATCCGTTCCATCGCAGCAGATCTGTGCGGATTTGCGTCCAGGGAAGAGGCGACGGTGAAGTCCCCGGCAGTTCCCAAAATGACCCTCATCGCCCCTCCGCAGGACTACACGGATGTCACCGGTGTCCTCAGGAAAGCCGAAAACATGGACTGCACGATCCGGATGATGTCGATGCAAAAACCTCATCAGGCACTGGCCATCACAGGGGCCATTTGCTCGACGACAGCCATCTTCCTGAAAGACACGCTCCTGTATGACCTGGTCGAGCCCAAGCAGGAAGTCATCCGGCTGGGGCACCCGGCAGGCATCATGGAAACGAAAGTGGACCTGATCGCCGGCAACATCAGCTCAATCAAAGTCGTGCGCACGGCCCGCACCATCCTGGAAGGAACCGTCTACACCAAGAAAAACTATGAGTATGCTTATAGCCTTGCATGATTGGTCTACCGCACAAAAAGGCGCCCCTGGTTGGGACGCCTATACATAACATTGAATCGGCTTCCGCTCCTGGGAAGCCGGTTCATTTATTTAATATTCCCGTTCCTCTTCCTCCTCCGCCAAGAGCGTTTCAAAAAATTCCCCATACGTTTCCCAGACATCCGGCGGCGAAGTGAACGTCCGGCCGGCCAGGTTGGTCACATCCATCGCATCAAGCCAGATGACTTCCGGAGTACCGGAAGTGTCCATGACAATCAGGCTTTCCGGGGGCTCGGCCAGCACGACGAAACGAGAGGGGAGGCCAACGGTTTTTCTTAGCCTTAAGGTTTCATCTTTAACGTTTGGTTTCCGGTCATCCGGGATTGAAAAATGGCTGATGCCGCCGAGAAGGCCACCGTTGTAGTACGCGGAGATTTCCCGGAATGTTATCGGAAGCCGGATGTTCAGCGTTTTCTCGATTTCTTCTAATTCACGGTCACTTGTACCTTCATCAGGATAAAGATTGATGTACCGTTGCTTAAGGGGATCCATTAGAGTGCTCCTGTCATCTGATTATGGTTAAAATGCCCATGAATCAAAAGGCATTGGTCATCATATAACCTAAAGGGGAGTGAGGCATCCACCGGTCAAAGGCTCCCTTTTTAGATGCAGAATCGTTTGAGAACCATGCTTTTGGTGGTATACTAATGTCGATAACAGTCGAACCCGCCAAAAAGCCACCCGGGGGCAACCGGATGGCCCAGCGGATACGGCGCAGGGAAGACCTGCCCGAAACATATGGATCAAGCAAAAAATGACCTCACCATCGAGCGGCTATTCTCAAACGGGGGGTCATTTTTTCTGTGCTGATTCCATAATGGTAGCGACCAGAGCCGCAAAAGCGACAGCAAACATCAGTGCCTCGTGAATAGACACAAGCCTCACCCCCTTTCGTGTGGGAGTGGGCAGATCCGTTGCAGGCCGCACCGCTGTCCTATAATTATACCATTTGTCGATCAAAAACTTACTAGGCTAAGAGTAGGGAATACTATTCTATATAAAGGAATAAAGTAGCATTTTTGTATATTCGTTGGACCTGTTTTTGCTCGTTGAGATGCTGATTGCCCTAGAAGGGAGCCTGTTCGGGGTAGGCTGGGACTCAATCGGCGGAATGGAAAAGAATCCAAAAAGAAGGCGCCCGGTGCGGACGCCTTCTTTTCAATTATTATAGTGAACCATGTCATAAGGATAATAAGAAAGGTAATTCCTTGTCATCTTCATACATCCTTATCCCAAATCCATGACTTCCTCGCAATCCACTATGGATTATTCTTTCGACAACCCGACTTTGGTCAGGCCACTTAAAATCGTCAGGAATGGGCACAGCAGACAGAATATCGCGAATGGCACGTATTCCACTGTCGGCACACCCAGGACGCCCGCGATAAATACTCCCGCCACTCCCCAGGGCACAAGCGGGTTAATGACGGTTCCCGCATCCTCCAAAGCCCTTGATAATGTCTTTTTATTGTAGCCGAGCTTTGTGTATTGTCCTTCATATGCTTTGCCTGTGATCAGGATGGATAAATACTGCTCGCCAACAAAGAAATTCAGGCCGATCGCCGTAAAGGCAGTAGTGGAAACGAGGCGGAAAGCGTTTGTTAACAGCCCTTCGACTGCCTGCAGAATCGATGGAATAATCCCCAACAAGAACAAGAGCCCTCCCATGCCAAGCGCCAATAAAACCAGGGAAATAGAGAACATCATGCTTTCAATTCCGCCACCGGAAAGCACTGAATTCAATTGTTCCACATTGCTTTCCATGACATAACCGGAAAACAAAATGCCGGCCATCTCCGAGAAGGCGATGGAACGATCTTGTATAAATGCAATGACGACACTGCTGACGATCCCGGCCGATAATGTAGGAATGGCGGATACTCGCATCATCGCGAGAGCAGCCACAATGATAAATGGAATAAAGGCAACCCAGCCAATATGGCTATATTCTTTCAGTGCCTGTAAAAAGGTCTCGATATCTTCTGTGTTCTGACCTTTTTCAGGAGAAAGGATCACAAATACAACCGCTGCGATGATGAATGCCGGAACCGTTGTCCATAGCATGTTTTTTATATGTTCAAAGAGGGGCACGCCTACAGTTTCAGAAGCAAGGTTGGTGGTTTCCGAGAGGGGGGACATTTTGTCTCCCAAAAAGGCCCCGGAAACAATGGCGCCTGCCGTTACAGCCAGAGAGGCATCCAGCGCTGTGGCCATTCCGATAAACGCCACTCCGATGGTCGCCGCTGTAGTGAATGCACTGCCGATTCCTACACCGACAATGGAAGTGACAACAAATACGGCGAAATACAGCGGCAGATCCGAAAATAAATGAAAACCGTAATACATCAGACTGGGAATCGTTCCGCTCGCCATCCAACTGCTGATCAGCATCCCGATAAAGAAAAAGATATAGACGGCACCAAGTCCCGAGGATGCGCCCTGAATCAATCCTTTTTCAATTTCAGGAATGCGAAGGCCCTTTAACCTGCCATAGACCATCAGGAAAATGATCGCAAAAATGATCGGCAGATGCGGGGGCATGCCAAGCATGATAATACAAATGCTGATGGATGCAAAAATCACCAGCAAAACCAGAATCGCTTCCCAGACCGGTAACTTTAATTTTGACGACTGCAACATACTTTTCTCTCCCCATAACATGATCATCCTCAGAAAAAGAGCACAAAAAAAGC
The DNA here is from genome assembly GCF_001619585.1 of Bhargavaea cecembensis. Taxonomy (GTDB): domain Bacteria; phylum Bacillota; class Bacilli; order Bacillales_A; family Planococcaceae; genus Bhargavaea; species Bhargavaea cecembensis_A. The sequence continues at coordinate 1,094,646 of NZ_LQNT01000009.1, read as the reverse complement.
CCTTCTCCAAATAGGGACGAAGAGGCTTCGCGGTACCACCCTAATTGACAAGAAAAGCTTGCCCACTCCATTCAATCTGCCTGAAACATGCAGGTGTAATTCACTTTGGTTCCGCCCGGATTTGCACCAACCATCCGATCTCTTTGTTCTGCAGGAATTCAAAGCTACTGTGTCTGCTAGCAGATTTTTATGTTCACTACTCGATTTTGCCGTGCAAAAGTGTATGTCTAATTTACGGAGGAAACACCCATTTGTCAACAGGGGTCTTTTGGGGGCATGGAGGCACCCCTATCTTATAAATGCTCCAATAGCCCCGGTGGAGATTGTCGATATAGGTATGGACAGACAGAAATTACCCTACCAATGGCACTTTCGATAATTGTTCTGAATTATTAAAATAGAGGTATCACCAAGAATCGGCTTCTATTGAATCTCTAAAGGGGAGGGGAAGAAATGGAGCACAAAGTTCACGTGATTCCTCACACGGTGATTCAGCAGGAAGAGTCAGTCAAGGAAGTGCCGAAGGGTGTTGAATTGATTCAGGCACCAAAGATTTGGAGCGAAACCAAAGGAAAAGGCATGAAAGTGGCTGTCCTGGATACGGGCTGTGATGTGAACCATCCGGATCTAAAGGATCGGATTATCGGCGGACGCAATTTCACAGATGATGATCGCAGCAACCCTGAGATTTATACAGACTACAACGGACACGGCACGCACGTTGCCGGTACGATTGCCGCGCAGGAAAACGATGCAGGCGTGATCGGGGTCGCTCCGGAAGCCGATCTTCTGATTGTAAAGGTGCTGAACAGAAACGGGTCCGGACAGTATGCGTGGATCATCAAGGGCATCCACTATGCCATTGAACAAAACGCGGATATCATCTCCATGTCCCTTGGAGGACCGGTTGACGTTCCTGAACTCCACGCTGCGATTAAAACGGCGATCCGGAAGAATATCCTTGTGGTTTGCGCTGCCGGCAACGAAGGCGATGGCGATGACTCGACGGATGAATTCGCCTATCCCGGATGCTACAACGAGGTCGTAAGCATCGGAGCGATTAACCTTGAACGAAATTCATCCCGATTTACAAATTCCCACAACGAAGTGGATTGTGTGGCACCCGGTGAGGGGATCCTCTCAACTTATTTAAATGGGAAATATGCGACCCTCAGCGGCACTTCCATGGCCGCTCCTCACGTCTCCGGTGCACTTGCATTGATTAAGGTTTACGCCAACCAGCAGTTTGGAAGGAAGCTTTCGGAACCTGAGCTGTATGCCCAACTGATCAGGCGGACGGTTCCGCTGGGCAACTCGCCCAAGCTGGAAGGAAACGGGCTTGTCTATTTGACCGTCCCTGAGCATTTGGCGGGCATCTTTGCCGAGAATGTGAAAGCCGCTGTGCTGAGTGCAACATGATGAAGGCAAACAGCATTTCGGAAGCACGGATCACTGCTCAGACCACCTATATCGACCGTGTTCTGAATGAACCGTATTATGATTCCGAGAAGGATTTAAAAGCGCGGGAGAACTACTACGGCCAGGTGGATTTCGCGAAAGGAAATCTCGCAGAACAGATCCACTCGATGCTGGTCAGCACTCACTCCCGCCAGTTAACGTATTCACCGCATGAATACGTCTATCCCTGGATGGATCTGCAGGAAAACGGCAAGCTGAAAAGTTTGTACTCAGGCGCCAGCCTTGATCCGCTCAAAACCATAGAAGAGGATCTGCAGCTCCTGCAAATGATCAGGGAAGAAGGGGTCACCGCCAACGAGAAAATCATATTCAATACGGAGCATGTCGTGCCTCAGTCCTGGTTTGATGAGAAAGAGCCGATGAGGGGGGACCTCCATCATCTGTTTGCCTGCGAACCGGCATGCAACAGCATGAGAAGCAATTATCCGTACCATGATTTCGAGTCGTATGTCCCTGAATTCCAGGCGGACAAGATCCGGAGCGGCTGTGGAATGGCGGAAGACAGGAAGTTTGAGCCTGAGTACGGGAAAGGGATCGCCGCGCGGGCAGTGTTCTACTTTGCGGTCAGATACAAAGAAGTGATCAGAATGGAAACGAGGATGGATCTGGACCTTCTGCTGAGGTGGCATCAGGAGCATCCTGTGGATCTCTATGAAAAGCACAGAAATGCCGCCATCCAGGAGCTTCAGGGAAACCGCAATCCGTTTATTGATCATCCGGAGCGGGCGGGGGAAATGCTTCGCATATAAAAAGAGAAGGCGCCCGTTGCGGGACGCCTTCTCTTTTATTTGGTTTCCATTGGCAGGGAGGGATCGTTGGCCCATTCAGTCAGTGACCCGTCATATACAGCAACATTTTTCTGTCCCAGTTTATTTAGAATCGATCCGGTCCAAGTGGCTGCAATGGCACTGCCGCAATACGTGATGACTTTCTTGTCCGGGTCAAGCGCGCCGACGCTTCCGAAGATCTCGCGCAACTTTTCATCATCATAAAGTTCCTTTGTCTCCTGGTCGGAAAGCGCACCGAAGAATACATTGACGCTTCCCGGGATGTGGCCGGGTCTGTCGTACGTACTCTCATCACCGTTATAACTTTCCTTGGACAGGCTGTCCAAGATGACGACATTTTCATCGTCGATTGCTTTTAGGACGTCCTCTTTTGTTACGAACAATTCAGGCTTTCTTTCCCCTGTAAAGTTCCCCTTTGGATAGGAACCGGGCTCTGTCGTCACCGGACGGCCTTCTTCCTTCCACTTCGGAAAACCTCCATCGAGAATTGCCACGTTGTCAAAACCTTCATATTGCAGTTGCCAAGCAAGGCGCGATGCCCAATCCGATGCAATGACTTCAGGGATATTGACGATCGCCCCCTGATCATAGACGACGACATAAGTGCCCTCGCCAACACCCAGTTCACTGATTTTCTCTACAAATCTCTCACGGGAAGGATGGGTAAAGGGAAGTTCAGAATCCGGGTCTGAAAGCTCCTTGTGCAAGTCAGCAAACACGGCACCAGGGATATGCCCCTTTTTGTAAGCTTCCTCTCCAGACCAGACATCATAATACCCGCCCTCTTCGGGGTGTTTCAGGAAGGTCGTGGCATCCAATAACCTCAGATTAGGATCATCCAATCTTTCAGCAAGCCATTCAGTCGTTACGAACTTTGGTACGTTCACCATTTGGACAGCTCCTTCAAAACAGATTTATTTAATAGGGATTAAAGATAGCCTATCATGCGATTATCCTGGTTTCAAACTAATTGCATCGTATTGACACTGAGGAAAAAGGAAAGCGCCCATTGCGGACGCTTTCCTTTCAGTCTTTATAGTGGACCAGGTCATATGGGTAGTAGGGGACAACTTTCAGTGTTCTACCAGGAGGGCGTTCCGTGGTAGCAACCGTGGGGCGGCGGCGGTGCATCAACTGGAAAACCCAAAACCCATACCGGGGAATCAATACCTTCCCGCTGGACCATCTACATTACTTGGATGGAACTATAACTTTATAATCGCTAGGTATATGTAAAACTGTTTCGTAATATTGATCTTTGGTGTATTTGTCTGAGATATCTTTCTCTATTGTTTTATACGTTATATATGGTTTGTCTATCTGTTCCTTTTGTACGATTGCTTGGAGACGTATCTTTTTTTGGATACTGTCTATGTCCTGACTCTTCGAGATTTCGACTACTATCGGTTGTGTATCCTTGTTCATATAGATAGATTTGATAGTATTTTCATCATTTAAAACCTGAGAAAAGTCCTCTATGTTTTCTCTTTTTTCCGGTAACGACTCGAGGTAACGCTTCAAGTAATTTTCTTCCCATTTCTCTTCATTCATAGAGAAATTATATTCTTTTATTGTGTAAGTTAAATAACCGGTAACAGCAAATAAAATAACTAAGAAAGAAAAACTATAAATCCAACCTTTTAGAGAAAAAGCTTTTTTCTCTCTAAATAAAAAAACAATAAATGCAACGGTTATGAAAATCCAGATCGCTCCTGCGATTATAGCAAGTGGTGCATTAGAAAGAGCGGATACTTCTTCCTGTACTTTAATTACATCTTCAATATTAGGCACATCTACACTCCTGAATTTTGTTTTTGAACTGTCCTATTTCGGATGCTTCGAGGAAGTGTTTTCCTCTAATTTTGTCATCTGTTTGAAATCTCATATTGTTATTTTTCCATTATATTGCAATTACACTCGTTCTGACAATACACAGTTGCCCTTCCAAGCTCGTTGTTATATGCATTTCCTCAACGTAGTTATAAAAAAAGCACCCATCTGGATGCTAATAATGATGTTCATATCTTGCCATGGTATACGGATATTAGGGAACGTCCTTGAGGAACTGGTCATCCATCCCAAGAATCTTGACGATCGCTCCGCTTTCAAAACTCCAGTAGCCCCGGTAAATGGGATTCTGATGCAGATGGGAATCGTGCCACCCCATGCCGTTATGCCCCCTGTACCAGTCGTTTTCCAGGTAGGACTTTAAATGCTGGATGTGTTGCTCGCCTTCGATTACCGGGAGCAGCAGCCTGTAAGGATACCCGAATATAAAAGAGGTCTGTCGAGGTCTCCAGGAAACAGCATGCCGGGCATTCAGTAGAAAATTGATGAGCGTATCATGGGGCGCGTAAGGCTGCGCCAACCGGTCCAGCCGGGCCATAAGCGAATCATCAATCTCCAGCATGATCCCGATGGAAAGCAGCCAGAGCAGCTCGATATAATCATCAGGGGAGTCAAGGTCGTCAGGTTCCCATGTCTTCTCCATCAGGCTAATCAGCGACGGGAGAGCGTCCCTGATCTCATCCAGCGGACGGTCCGCTGAATACATGGCAACCAGCCGGTTAAAATGATAGCCGCTCAGGGCGATGTAGCCATTCCGTACGCCCTCATCATCGGCGCCGCACTCGCGGATCACCATCTCCAGCAGTTCCTCGAACTCCGCTATAGTGTTGTTCTGAAACTCGAGATATTCGCTGAAGTAAACTTCGTTTTTCAGGTGGTCTCTCATCTCATTCATCCTTTGAAGTGAACCATGTCATACGGGTAGTAGGGGACACCCTTCAACTCGCTGTCATCCAGTTTCAAAATCTTTGCCACCGCACCGCTTTCATAGCTCCAATAGCCCGAATAGATGGCATCCTGGTGAGTGTGGCTGTCATGCCAGCCGGTGTCTTGGTGCCCATCGTACCAGTGAAGCTCGAGGTATTCCTTGAGTATTTGGGTTTGCTGCTGTGTGTCGTCCAAATGAATAAGATCAATCAATTTTCGGTAGGGAACCTCCTGTAACAACGGACTGTCACTTTCCTGTGGAGCGGGACTTCTCGAGGATAGGAGAAAATCGAGCAGGACATCTCTCATGCCCCGCTTCCTGATAAGCTGCTCCAGCCGGTTAAACTGGGTATCGTCGAACTCCAGCATGATGCCGATGGACAGAAGCCAGAGCATATCCAGGTAGTGGCCTTTCCAGGCGTTCTCCATCGAACAAATAACCTCAGGCACGAAATCCCGGATATCTTCGAGATCATAACCGGCAGAATACATGGCGTTAAGTTTATTGAAATGAAAGTAGTTAATCGCCCTGAAACCGTTTCGTGAGCCTTTATCGTTGATTCCTCGTTCGCTGATAACTTGATCGATCAGTTCCTTAAATTCTTCAATGGATTTATTTTCATCTTTTATATATTGATCGAAATAGGTTTCGTCTTTAAGCGGATCTCGAATCATCTTTCATTCAGCCCCTTATTTCTTAAAGTGAACCATATCGTATGGGTAATAGGGGACGTTCTTCAGGCTGCTGTCGTCCAGCCCCAAGATCTTTACGATCGCTCCACTCTCGAAGCTCCAATACCCCGAATAGATGGCATCCGGGTTCGTGTGGCTATCATACCAACCAGTATCTTTGTGCCCGTCGTACCAATGAAGTTCGAGGTATTCCTTAAGTTTTTGGGATTGCTGCTCCGGGTCGTTCAAATGAATAAGATCGATCAATTTTCGATAGGGATCTTCATGCAATAAGGGGCTGTCACTTTTCTGCGGGGCGGAATTTCTCGAGGTCAGTAGAAAATCAATTAGAACATCTTCCATGCGGTATCTCCTGACCAGTTTCACGATGCGCTCGAACTGGTCGTCGTCGATTTCCAGCATGAAACTGATGGAGAGAATCCATAGCATTTGGATGTAATGACCGCCCGTCCATCCTTTCTCCATCCAATCAATCACAACCGGAATGAAATCCCGAATTTCGCGCAGGTCCGTGCCGCCTGAGTACATGGCATTCAGTTTATTGAAATGAAAAAAGTTGAGGGATTTAAATCCATCTCTCACGCCTTCGTCGTCAAGTCCGCGCTGGCTGATGACGATATCAAGCAGTTCCTTAAATGCTTCAATGGTTTCATTTTCATCTTTTATGTATTGACCGAAATAGGCTTTGTCCTTTAACGGATCTCTGATCATTCTTATTCAGCCCCTTATTTCTTAAAGTGAACCATGTCGTATGGGTAATAGGGGACGTCCTTCAGGCTGTTGTCGTCCAGATCCAGTATCTTCACGATTGCGCCGCTATCGAAGCTCCAGTAGCCAGGGTAAATAATGTCGTCATCATGGTGGGTCTCGTACCACCATGCTTGACGATGGCCCTTATACCAATCATTCTCCAAGTACGATTTTAGACTGAGGACCTGCTGAGCAGGGTCGATGCCGCTGATGACCGGCAGGAGGTTTTTGTAGGGAAGGCCAAACAAAAAGGTGGACTTGGGGCCTGAATCCCGAGGGTTCAGCAGAAAATTAACCAAAGCATCCTCCTCATAGATCAATGCCAGCTGTTTCACACGGGAGAGCGATGTCTTGTCGATCTCCAACATGATCCCTATTGAGAGCAGCCACACCACTTCAAGATAATAGTCGTAATCCATAACCGCTTCCTCATCGGAACCACGGATCTTTTCCATCAGACCGATAAGCGGCGGCAAGGCCCTCCTGATTTCATGTAGCGAACGTCCGGCTGAATACATGGCAATCAGCTTGTTGTAATGATATCCGCACAATGAGTCATAGCCGTTTTCGACGCCTTCATCGTCAGCCCCGCGCTCGCGGATCAACCGCTCCACCAAACCTTCGAATTTCAGAATCGTGGAATGATAGGTGTCATTCTTGAAGTAGGCTTCATCTTTTAGGCGGTCTCTCATCAGCATCGAGTCTCCTTGAATAAACGTTCATTACCAACAGTTTACCATTTGGGGTTGGAGGCTACAGTGTGACGTTTAACCTGTTTTGGAGGAGAACGCCGTAGGGGCTTTTTGGCAGGTAGGTATAGTGTAGGAGAAATAAAGAAAAGCGCCCATTGCGGACGCTTTCCTTTCAGTCTTTATAGTGAACCATGTCATACGGGTAGTAGGGGACACCTTTCAGGATGTTGTCATCAAGGCCAAGGATCTTTACGATCGCTCCGCTTTCGAAGCTCCAGTAGCCGGGGTAGATGATGTCATCATCATGGTGCGTCTCGTACCACCACGCTTTTTTATGCCCCTTATACCACTCATTTTTCAAGTAGGATTCTAGCTTCTGGGTTTGTTGCTCCGAATCATCGCCATGAATGATCGGCAGAAGTTTTTTGTAAGGCAACCCAAATATGAATGTGGAGTGATGAGGCTCCCATCCGGAACGATTGGAATTCAGAAGAAATTCAACCAAGGCATCGCGTTCCTCATAGGTCTTGGCCATTTTTTGAACACGAGAGAGCAACGTCTCGTCGATTTCAAGCATGATTCCGATGGATAACAGCCAGACCACTTCAAGGTAATCGTCATAATTTCCAATTGCATTTGTAGGCCGGCTTCTTTCCATCAGATCGATCAGCTTTGGAAGGGCGTCCTTGATTTCATGAAGCGGGTGTCCGGCAGAATACATGGCAATCAACTTGCTGTAAGAGTAAACACTCAGGGAGTCATAGGTGTTATCGACACCTTCATCGCCTATTCCGCGCTCGTGAATTAACGGTTCCACTAGATCCTCTAACTCACCGATTGCGGAATGATAGTTTTCGATGTAATCCTTGAAATAGCCTTCATCCTTCAGACGGTCTCTCATCGTATCGAGTCTCCTTAGCCAGACATCTATTACCAACAGTTTACCATTTGGAGTTTTGGTCGGTAGGTATAGTGGAGAAGAAATAAAAAAGAAAAGCGTCCGTTGCGGACGCATTCTTTTCAGTCTTTATAGTGAACCATGTCATAAGGGTAGTAGGGGACGTCTTTCAGGCTGCTGTCATCCAGCCCGAGAATCTTTGCAATTGCTCCGCTTTCAAAGCTCCAGTAGCCGGGGTAGATGATGTCATCATCATGGTTTGTCTCGTACCACCACGCTTTTTTATGCCCCTTATACCAATCTTTTTTCAAGTAGGATTCTAGCTTCTGGGTTTGTTGCTCCGAATCATCGCCATGAATGACCGGCAGAAGTTTTTTGTAAGGCAACCCAAATAAGAATGTGGAGTGATGAGGCTCCCATCCGGAACGACGGGAATTCAGAAGGAAATCAACCAAGGCATCCTGCTCCTCATAAACATTGGCTAACTTCTCCAGCCGAGTGAACAGTGAATCCTCAATTTCTAACATGATTCCGATGGCCAGCAGCCAGACCGTTTCCAGGTAATAGTCATAATCCTTAATGACGCCGGGATCCCAGGTTTTCTCCATGGAATCGATGAGCGGTGGGAGAATGTCTTTAATTTCATCCATCGAATGCCCAGCGGAATACAAAGAAATCGCTTTGTTGAAATAGTATCCACTCAACGAAATGTATGCACTGTAGACACCTCTATCGTCAGCGCCACGCTCATTGGTCAGCTGCTCCGCCAAGTCTTCAAACTCAACGATTGCGGAATGATGTTGTTCGATATAATCCTTGAAATAATCCTCGTCTTTCAGGTGGTCTCTCATTAGCATCGATCCCCTTCAATAAGCTTTCAATACCAACAGTTTACCATTTAGAGATGAGGGCATCAGTGTTCTGTATGAAAGGGAGCGGTGGCAGGGTCTTTAAAAGGGGAAGGACTTGAAAAAGAAAAGCGCCCATCGCGGACGCTTTTCTTTTAGCCCTTATAGTGAACCATGTCGTACGGGTAGTAGGGGACGTCTTTTAGGATGCTGTCATCAAGTCCGAGGATCTTTACAATTGCTCCGCTTTCAAAGCTCCAGTAACCTCGGTAAACATAGTCATCAATTGTGTGAGTATCATGCCAACCGGCAACGTCATGTGCAGGGTACCAATCTTTTTTTAGGTATTTGGCAAGTTTCTGTACAGCCTCATGTTGTTTGGGAGAAGTGATCACATTGTATAATTTTGAGTAGGGGCGTTCAATAAAGAATTTTGGCTCGTGCGTATGCCAGGATTCAATTTCACGTGCATGAAGAAGGAAATCAGCCAATGTATCTTTATCATGATAAATCTTGATTATCTTTTCTATTCTGGAGTGCAGATCATGGTCCACATTCAACAGGATTCCGATTGATGAAAGCCAAACTGATTCAATATAATAATCATAGGACTCATGAGCTAATGGGTCATATGAACGCTCCATGATATCGACTACATCTGGGAGGAAGTCTCTGATTTCATCCAAGGGCCGGCCAACTGAGTACATTGCGATCAGCTTACTAAAATAAAACACCTCCAATGCGGTGAATAGCGAGTGAACACCTTCATCGCCGATGCCTCTCTCTTCAATAAGAGAGGTTGCTACATTTTCAAACTCTTCGATACTTTCATCGTAATATTGTAAAAAACCAGTAAAGTAACTTTCATCCTTAATTTTATCTCGAATCAAATCGTAGCAACCCCTTTTATCTCTTTATATATCCGGCTTTGTCTAAAGTTCTTTCAACTATCTGACCATCTTTTTTTACACGTACCAGTCTGCTCTCAATGTTACTAGAATTGATAGTACGTTCCAAAATAATTTCCTTATATTTATTAATATTTACTGCTTTCATTAACCGTTGTGAAATCCAACGATTGTCCATCTGTCTAATATCCGATTTTAAATTACTCAATTGAGATTTGTTGAATTTCGCTTCAGCAATAATAAACTTTGGAGGTGGCGTGGCGTTCTCATATACTCCGTCTATACCTTGTACAATTTGTTGATCCAATTTTGTTACTCGACCTCTACTAATCCTTGAATACCCCTGACTCTCATAATGCACATCCATCTTCATCTCGCCGTAGTTACCTCTTTGTCTATTATCTTTCAGTTTTGTTTTTCCGGATTCTACAGAATGGATGACATTTCGCTGCTGGATTTGTGCAACTTCAGTGGCGGTGTAGTGGCGTTTTCCTTTGAGCGCCGCATTTTTTGCGTCAGTTTTGAACCACTTGCCTATTGGGGTTTCCTTCACCAGTTTAAACCCAAGTTTTCCGGCTTTCACGCCTTTGCCCATCGGCGTCATGCCGAAGATGGCAAACCCTTTTTGCAGAAGGGAGGAGTCCTTGTCAGTGATAGTTTTTAAGTCGTCGAACAGCATAGTGTCAGCAAAGTCTTTTGCAGCCTTGAGGAATTTGTTTTCGCTGTCTGCTTCCGGTTTTTCAGTACTGTTTCCGATCGCAGCATTAGGATCAGTCATCGGTGATTCAGGAGGAAGACCTTTCAGAGTGGAGAAGCCGAGGTTCCTTCCATTGTACAAAACATTCTGAGGGTTCTCCATGCTGTTCAGGCCGCTGACGCTATCTATTGTGGTGGATTGGCGTGCAAGTCCGAGCTGGAGTGGGGACCTGGCTGTCACTGCAGCCCATTGCTGTGCAGGGAAATTAACGGCAGTCATTCCGCTTTGGAACAAGGATTCTATTTGAGAAATCCACTGTTCCATTGCCCGCAGTTGGTCTGATACGGGCATCAGCCTGTTTGTCTGAGCGGCGTCGAATTCATTTAGATCACTGACGGTCTGATTCTTTTGGCGACTTGCATCCAGCACGCCCTCCTGTACCTGACTGTCATCCAGGTGGGGGAGGCTGACGATATCGGCAACCTGGTCCATGATGGCATTGGTCTCATCCGTCAGGTTTCTGGAGATTCTGTTCATCTGATTCAGCCCATTCTCCACTTCACTTTCAATGAAACCTTCGTCTATGTAACCGTCAGTTGAGGGCTCCAGTGCATCTGTTGCAGATTCGATGCCGGATAATGTGCTGTAGAAGTTCTCTTTGAACATGAGGAAGTACTCGAGAAACGGCAGGTGGCACTCCTGATAAAATCTCCTGATGGCGTCTCCGCCCTGGCCTTTCAGTGCTTCGTTGAGTTGGACCAGTTCTCTGACGGAGTCCATAATGAGCGTCATTTCGCTCTCAAGCCGGTTCAATGTTTCCTTATTACGCGCCAGCCCCTCCTCAAACGCGGCGGCATCCAACACCTTCAATATCCATCACCTTCTTCTGCGGAATGCACAGCAAAGATTAATTACCAATAGTTTACCATTGTGAGTTGGGCAAGGGGCTGTGACGTTTAGCCCGTTTTTGTTTGAGGATTGGGAGGAGGAAGGTCACTGCTAATAGGCAGTAACTCATGGAGAAGGCATAACAACAGAAGACGCCCCAAACGGACGCCTTCTGTTTACTTCTTATAGTGGACCATCTCATACGGGTAGTAGGGGACATCTTTCAGGTTGCTGTCGTCCAGCTCGAGGATTTTGGCAACGGCTTCGCTTTCAAAACTCCAGTATCCACTGTAGATTGGATCTCGATGTTTATGGGAGTCATACCACCCGGAATCGCTATGCCCGGTGTACCAGTACTTTTCAAGATAGAGCTTCAATTTTTTTAACTGCTCCTCTTTGTCCTGGTTGCCTATTACTTCAGCCAATTTGGCGACAGGGCGTTCGTAGAGAAGTTCACCCCTAAAAGTTTTGTCTCTTCGCTCTTTCCCTTTAATCAAAAACTCCAAAAGACCGTCTTGTACATTGTATTTCCTCACAAGCGAAACCAGTCGATCAAACTGGCCGTTTTCTACATCTAGCATGACTCCAATAGATAACATGCAGAGCATCCGTTCATAGTTTTCTCCATTCCAAGACTTCTCCAATACTTCAATGACATCAAGGAAAAAGTCTCGGACCTCATTTATAGGGTGACCTGCGGAATAAAGTGCCTCTAACTTTGAGAAGTGGTAACCGGTCAATATGATGTATCCGACCCGCACTCCATCATCATGTTCGCCTCGTTCCTGTATGACCGTCTTTATTGCTTTAGAATACTTTTCAATCCTGGCAGTTTCATCAAGAAGGAATTTCTCGAAATAAAGGTCATCTTTTAACAAGTCCCTTGCCATTGTATTCTCTCCTTATATTCCTAATCGATCACTTTCTTATGTAATTTTCCATCCGACGCCTTATTTTTACTCCTTATAGTGGACCATCTCATACGGGTAGTAGGGGAGATCTTTCAGGCTGCTGTCGTCCAGCCCGAAGATCTTCGCAACTGCTCCACTTTCATAGCTCCAATAACCCGTATAGATGGCATCCCAATGATGATGGCTGTCATGCCATCCAGTATCTTCGTGGCCGTCATACCAGTGAAACTCAAGATATTCCTGCAACTTTTGGATCTGCTGTTTTTGATCATCCAGGTAGATCAGGTTAAAAAGATGTTGGTAAGGATCTTTGTGCAGCAACGGGCAATTGCTTTCATTTGAAGACAAACCTCTCGAGGATAATAGGAAATCAATCAGGGCATCTTTCAATTCATATGTCCTGATCAGCTTTTCTAGCCGGACAAAATCAGAGTCATCTATTTCGAGCATGATTCCAATAGATAGGAGCCAAAGCATTTGGAGATAGTGAACGCCGTTCCATGCATTCTCCATTGAATCAATAACTTCTGATATAAAATCTCGTATATTTTCTAATGGGACTCCGCCTGAATACATGGCATTCAATTTATTGAAGTGGTAAGTGTTTAATGAAATAAACCCACTTTGAACCCCATCATCTTCTATTCCACGTTCCGCGATAATGACTTTTAATAGATCTTTAAATTCGTCAATGCTATCATTTTCGGACTCCAAATACGTTTTGAAATAGGTCTCATCTCTTAAGGGATCTCTCACCACGGAATCACTCCATTTCCTTAAAGCTAACTTTACCAATAGTTTCCCACCCGGGGTAGACAAGAACTCATAGAGAAGGCATAACAACAGAAGACGCCCCAAACGGACGCCTTCTGTTTAATCGTTATAGTGGACCATGTCATACGGGTAATAGGGGACATTCTTCAGGCCGCTGTCATCCAATCCCAATAGCTTTACAATAGCCCCGCTTTCAAAGCTCCAGTAACCCCGGTAAACGTAGTCATCAATTGAATGGGTATCATGCCAACCGGCTTCATCGTGTGAAGGGTACCAATCTTTTTTCAGGTAGGTAACGAGTTTCCGTACAGCCTCGTCTTGTTCGGAACAAGTGATTACACTGTTTAATTTTGAATATGGCCGTTTAATGAAGAATTGTGAACTGTGCGGCTGCCAAGTTTCGATTTCACAGGCATTCAGAAGGAAATCAGTCAATGTGTCCTGATCATGATAGATCCTGATCAGCTTTTCTATTCTGGCATGCAGATCTTGGCTTACGCCCAACATAACTCCAATAGATGAAAGCCAAATCGATTCGATATAGTAATCATTAGACTTGTGAACCAAAGGGTCGTAGGAACGTTCCATGCTGCTCACCACGTCTGGGAGAAAGCCCTTGACTTCATCCAGGGGCCGGCCAGCTGAATACATGGCGATTAGCTTGTTAAAATAAAATACATTCAATGCAATAAATAATTTGTGAACCCCCTCATCATCGGAGCCCCTTTCTTCGATTAGAGAGGCTGCCAGATTTTCAAACTTCTCTATACGCGCATCGTGATAGTTCAAAAAACCTTCAAAGTAGTTTTTATCCTTACATTGATCTCGAGTTTCGTCTGTGGATGGATCTCTTATCATCTTTTGACTCCCTCCTGATCATGAATCATGTCATACGGGTAGTAGGGGACATTCTTCAAGCTGCTGTCATCGAGTCCTAAAATTTTCGCCACGGCTCCGCTTTCAAAGCTCCAATATCCACTATAAATCGGATCGTGATGCTTGTGCATGTCATGCCAGCTGGAGTCTGCATGGCCGTCGTACCAATGGTCTCCCAGGTAACTCCGCAACCGTTCTACTTGCTGATGTCCGTCACTTTGGATGACTTCCATCAGCTTGGCATAAGGCTCAGCAAATAGAAGGGGTCCTTCTGGATGCCCATCAATCAGAGACTCGATCAGACCATCACGGAGTTCGTACTTCCAGACCAGATCCGTCAGTCGGCTGAACTGCTCCTCCTCGACGTCGAGCATGACCCCGATGGAGAGTACCTGCAGCATTTGCTCGTAGTTCTCCCCGTTCCAGGATTTCTCCATCATCTCGATGACACCGGGGAAAAGGCTGTTGATTTCGTCCAAGGGGCGCCCGGCTGAATACATGGCGATGATCCGGTCGAGGTAATGATTGGCGAGGAAAAGGTAACCATTCCTCGCTCCTTTGTCGTGTGCCCCGCGCTGTGCGACGACTGTATGCAAGACTTCTTCCATCTGCTGGATTCTGGCGTTTTTCTTTTCGATATAGGTGTTGTAGTACTCTTCGCTGCGCAATGAATCCCTCACCACCATTTTTTATCCCTCTTTTCATCCAAATCCTGAACGGGAGATTCACGCTTTTCTTTCCGCTCGATCAGATAAAGGACCACTGTGAGGATCAGGGATAAAATCATAAAGAGGGTGGCGAGGGGAATTTGTTCGTGAACAAGTAGAAAGAATACGCCTAATAGAGCCGCTATCATAGGAAGCATCCAGCGAGCTTTTTCTCCGGCCAGCCATTCGCCAATCATCAGGAAGACGCCACCGCCGATCAAAAAATAGGGGAGGGCGTATTCGTAATAATCCTCCTCGATCGCAAAGGCCGGGAGGACGAAGGCTAAGAAAAATCCGATGATTTTCATGCCTTTCCCGAGTCGCACTTTAATCTTTTTCATTTCCATATCGCCCCCCCCCCGAACCAATCATGTTGTCCTAATTATACCATTCTTTCCCACAATGAAATACGTGGTCATTCAGAGGGGGGAGGTAGTGATTCAGCCCCCGGAAGGTAGTAACTCAGCGGGGGGGAGGTGGGAATTCGTATTTTACAAACACTTAATAGAGCGTTGATACGGTTTCAATCCTGCCAAGCTACACTGGAAACCATTAAGGATAGAAAGAGGCGGGGAGAAGTGAGGGAAATCCATCAGGTGAATAGCGGTGCTATCCTATCTGAAGAGCCAACCGTCCACGGGACGGCTCAGGTGGCCAACAGTCTGGCGGGCGTGTATACGTCGATCGGGGCGTTCAATAAAATCGTGGAGTCCGAGATCGGCGATTACACATATACAATGGAAAACGTCACGATGAATTACACGGAGGTCGGCAAGTTCTGCTCAGTGGCGGCGCAGGTTTGCATCAATCCGGTGAACCACCCGATGGAGCGGGTCACCCAGCATCATATGACCTACCGACGCCGCTCGTTTGGTTTTGCTGAAACAGACGACGAGGAGGTTTTTGACTGGCGGCGCTCCCATCGGGTGAAGATCGGCCATGATGTCTGGATCGGCCACGGTGCGATCATCATGAAGGACGTCACGATCGGGGACGGAGCGGTGATTGCTTCGGGAGCGGTCGTGACGAAGGATGTGGAGCCGTATACGATCGTCGGCGGTGTTCCGGCGAAGAAGATCAAAGACCGTTTTCCGAGGGAGATTGCCGAGAAGCTCCGGCAGATCGCCTGGTGGGACTGGCCGAGGAACGTGATCGAAGAGCGCTTCGGGGAGCTGAATGACTTGGAGCGGTTTATAGAGAAGTATGGTCATTAAAATGAGCCGGGTCCGGAAGCCAATTTCCGGACCCGTTTTTTAATCTCCCAACTTCGCAATGTAGTCGACCATGAAATGAAGAACCATCAGGGGCAGCAGTGAATCCAAAGAGACGAAGATGGCGCAGAACAACACACCAACTACAGAGGTTCTGACGACACCTGTCAGGAAGCCCTGATAGGTGTGGGCAAGCCCGAAGATGATTGCCGCCAGTGCAATCACGATCCAGATGGACAGGGCAGGAAACAGGTGCATCAGGGCAAAGATTAGGAATCCCCGATAAATCACTTCTTCCGTCAATCCTGCCGTCATCGAGACAACATTCCACCGCTTTTTTTCCTCTGCGGTTATCGGAAGGATGGGAGCAATCATCGACCGGTCATATTCTTCTTTTTTCTTCTTCGTCAATTCTTCTCTGACTTTGCTGCTGAGGTGGGATCCGAGAATGAAATAGGCAGCGATCACAAAATACAAGAGGCCGATGCCGAGAGCGGTGATCGACGGAATGGTTCCCAGCGGTCCGAAGTTGAATGTCGGCAAGGCAAGCCCAATATCGCCCAGCGTGATGCCGGAAAAGGCAACCAGCAAGAGAATGAAAAGGGTGGGGACCCAGAGGGCGACAATCGAGTGATTGTAGTACGTCATTCTCGCCTGGTCATTGACCTGCACATCGGCCTTAAACACTTGGAAATCCCGGTAGCCAAAAATCGGTTCATACAAAAGCAAGAACATCAGCAACCCCAAAATGACGGCTTCGACCATGATTCCACCCCTTTTCTCAAGTGTAACCGAAAGCATTATAAAGAGACGTGGGGATTCACCCTATATACGTTATGATTCGAACGCCTTTAGGTTGCAATCGGAGGGGATGGGTCATCACGAATCCTAGCAAATACATGCCGAAAGTCTCGATCACATAACTTTTACAAAAAGTAAAAGAATATTTGACTAATCATAAAAACCTACGTACCATTACTTTAACTTCCAATCTCTCAAGAAAGGGATGATTTCATGCTATACGGCAATACACCATGTTTCCTCGATGCGAAGAACATCTCCAAGTCCAAGGACACCACGGATATCGACGCGGTGGTCTACGGGGTGCCCTGGGAAGGTGCGGTGACGTGGGGGGATTACACGGGCTGCGAGCTGGGGCCGAAGGTAATTCGCCTGGCGTCGGGGCGCTACAGCGGCTATCTTCCTGAGCTGGATCACATTGATGTGTTCGAGCATATCCGTTTGGGGGACGCCGGGGACATCGATGTCGTGCCGGCGGATGTGGAGGAGACGATGGACCGGATTTCCGGATTCACCTCAGACCTCTGGAAAAGCGGCAAGTTCCTGATCGGGCTCGGCGGCGACCACGGGATTACGTATCCGATCATCAAGTCGCTCACCGAGACGACGGACAAGAAGGTCGGGATCATCCACCTCGATGCGCACTATGACAACATGCCGCATTACAACGGCGACAAGTACGCACGCTCCACGCCGTTTGCGCGGCTGTATGAGCTGGACGGCGTGCGCAATGAGAGCCTGATCCACACCGGTATCCACGGGCCGCGGAACAAGCCGGACAGCGGAAAGCTTGCGCGTGATGCGGGTGCGGTCACGCTGACGATCAATGACATCCGGGGCCGCGACCTCAAGGAGCTTGCGGATGAAATTTATGAAATGGCAAGCAAGGACGTTGACTGCGTCTACCTGAGCATCTGCAGTGACGTGCTCGACTTCGCGTTCAACCCGGGCGGACCGGTCGACGGCAACGGAATCACTTCCTATGAACTCGTCACGCTCGTCCACGAGTTCACGAAAAAAGGCATTATCGGCATGGACTTCGTCGAAGTGTACCCGCAGCAGGATGCCAACCAGAACTCCGCACACTTCGTATCGACAGTCGTGCTGTATGCACTGGCCGGTCATGTGCTGCACCAACAAAGCCAGCAGGCAAGCAGCAGCCAGGAGACCGTCAGCTCCAGAAGCTAATACAACCCATCAACCACAGAACAGGTGAATCAGCATGAATGATCCGACAGCCAGTGATCACCAAACGATACTAAAAAGATACATTCCGATCGCGGACATGATCGCGGCGACGTTCGGAAGCCGCTGCGAGGTAGTGATCCATGACCTGCGGAACCTCGAATCATCCCTCTTGTACATCAGGGGAAATGTCACGGGCCGGAAGATCGGCGCGCCGACGACCGAGGTCATCCTGAAGGAACTGAAGAACCAAGGGGATTGCATCGAAGACATGCTCGGGCAGGTCACCCGGACGGAGGACGGCAAGTTCATCCGGACGTCCACGTCGTTTATCCGCGACAGCCGGGGGAAGGTCATCGGCTTCATGGGCATCAACTTCGACATCTCGGCGTTTACGGAGATGGAGTCCGTCATCAGCGAGTTCACCGCCGGGATGAAACATGAATTCGCCCCTCCGAAAGAATCCTACGCCCAGACGGTCGGTGAGGTGTTCGAGAAACTGATCGACGACGCCCTGCGCGAAGTCGGCGTCCCGATCGGGAAGATGAAAAAAGACGACAAGGTGCGGTTCGTGAAGAAGCTCGAGGAAAACGGGGTCTTCCTGATCCAGGGGGCCGCCGAACGCATCAGCGCGGTGCTCGGCGTCACGAAACAGTCGGTCTATAACTATTTGGATGAAAACCGGTGACGGCCCTTCAGGCCGCACCGTCATTGCCGGAGTTGAAAGCGCTTTAGGGGGAAACCATCAAAAGGGGTGGAAGGATGGAAACAACAGTCACCAAGTCGGAGGCGCCCAGAAGGGGACTGGTGGAGCGGCTCAAATCCATCGGTCCGGGAATGGTCATCGTGGCAAGCTTTATCGGACCCGGGACCGTCACGACGGCGACCCGGGCGGGGGCGTCGTTCGGATACGCCCTACTCTGGGCGGTCCTGTTCTCGATTCTAGCGACGATCATCCTGCAGGAAATGAGCGCAAGGCTCGGCATCATCACGCAAAAGGGCCTGGGGGAGGCCATCGCCGAGCAGTTTTCCAATCCGATCATCAAATACGCGACGATGACGCTCGTCATCGTCGCCATCACAGTCGGGAGCACCGCCTACATCACGGGTGATCTGATGGGCGGTTCCACCGGGCTGTCGATCCTCACCGGGCTGCCGCAGAAAGTGATCGGCCCGGTGCTCGGCATCATCATTCTGTTCCTGGCCTTGAAAGGATCCTACAAGATCGTCGAGAAGTTCATGATCGGGCTCGTGCTCGTCATGGGCATCACCTTCATCACGACGATGATCGTGGTCAGGCCCGACATCGGGGAAGTGTTCAAAGGCGCCATCATGCCGTCGATTCCGGTAGGCTCGATCATCACGATTATCGCGCTGATCGGGACGACGGTCGTGCCGTACAACCTGTTCCTGCACGCCGCCACAGTTAATGAACGGTGGAAAAGTCCGGACGATCTGAAAGCTTCACGCAGGGACAGCATGATTTCAATCCTGATCGGCGGCCTGATCACCGCGGCCATCCTGATCACCTCCGCTACTGTGATCAAGGGCATGAGCGTTGAGAGTGTCGCCGATCTGTCACTGCAGCTCGAGCCCGTGCTCGGCAACTGGTCCTCCGCCTTCATCGGCATCGGCTTCTTTGCGGCAGGATTGTCCTCCGCACTTGCCGGGCCGCTCGGCGCCGCCTACACCATCTCCGGCCTCCTCGGCTGGAAAAACGGCATGAAGGACAAACGGTTCAAAGCCGTCTTCGCCGGCATCACGGTCTTCGGCATCTTCTCGACACTCACAGGTTTCGAAGTCGTCTCTGTCATCATCTTCGCCCAGGCGATCAACGGAATCCTGCTGCCATTCATTGCGGTCCTTCTGCTCGTCATCGTCAACAACAAAAAGCGCCTCGGCGGATACGCCAACAACCTTACACAGAACATCATTGGCGGGATTGTTGTGATCATTTGCGCAGGACTGGGGATTTACAGCCTGATCGATGCGATCGGGGCGTTTCTTGGATAATAGCAAAAAAGGTGAGCCCGGACGGTTTTCGTCCGGGCTTTATTGAGGTTGGTGGTGATTCAGGCAAGGTTGGTAGGAGTTCAGCGGGAGGAGGTCGGAACTCAAGCACCCCTAGGTGGGAACTCGTAACCTCTGAGGTAGGAACTCACCATAAGAGGATATTAAACGCCAATTTGTTGGTAATTGGAAGACGCCCAGGTAAACACTCATTTGCTCCGATGTGGAGGTGGTGATTAGATGATGGATGGTGGTGATTCAGTAGGCGATAGGTGGTAACTGGGGTGGGGGTTCGTTGTGATTCGGGAGCGGTTGGTGGGGGTTCGGCACTACTGGAGGAGAAGCTAGTGTAACTGAATGGGCTGCTGGTTTTCGCCGCAGCCGAAAACCTTCCCTCAAAGAGTCTTGAATTTGAATTTTGGAAATTGTTTGTAAGTGCGATGAATGTAGTCACTACACGAAGTATGCATATTTGCACCTGATGTCACTCTTCAACAAAATCCAATTTCCCTGCAAAAAACACGCTCAAATTCAAAATATGCCAATTCGCCAAGCACGTCGCCCAATTGCTATCCTGCCCCCAAGGAGGGGTCATCATGGAGGTCAAACGAGATTATCCAATTTATCTGCACGCACTGGAGCGGATGCTGATCCGGTTGTCAGCAGATCATGCAAAGCGTCAAGCGGTGCAAAATGAGCTTGCTGTGACGAGGGCGGGGTATCAGGGGGAGTTGGAGGTGGATCGGCATATCCGCCGGACGAAGATGGACGGTCCGGCTAGAGTGCTGACGGATCTAGAAGTACGAGTGGATGAGGAACACACGGTCCAGATTGATACGCTGGTACTCACTCTACGTGGAATCTGGATTCTAGAGGCAAAGCGAATCTGGGGGACACTTGTGTACCGGGAGAATCCACGACGGCTGGAGCGTCGGAATGATGACGGGACGATCCTGACGATGAAGTGCCCGATGCTGCAGTTGGAGATCCAGATTGCGGCGGTGCGGGAGTGGCTGGCGCAGCGGGATATCCCCCTACCTGTAGACGGTCGTGTCGCATTCACGTATCAAAACACGTGGGAGGGCTTGCCGGAGAGGGCACCTATTTTGCCGGCGAGGGAGGTGCCCTTCTTTTTGGCACGCGAATACGCCCTGTCGGAGCCTAAAATGGATGAGGAGACGTTTAATTGGGTGGCAGAGATGCTGGAACTCGAACGTTTCCGCTTCCATCCATACCCGCTGTGCACAAAGTTCGATGTGAATCCGAATGAGCTGATTCGAGGATGGGTGTGTCTGGCATGCGGCAGGAAGATGAAGCGGGATACGGAGCGGAAGGTGTCTTGTGGGCCTTGCAAGGTGGCGGTGAAGCCGGACTACGGCGAGGTGATCCTGGACTGGCTCCTGCTGATCCATCCCACAATCAGCAATCAGCAATTGAGAAAGTTCCTGGGGATCAAGGATAAACATGCGGCGGGCCGAGTACTGAGAATGTTTGAGTTGGAGAAGGTCGGTGTGTCTGTGAAGAGGGTGTATCGGTTGAACTTTATGAGGGGATTGGATGAGACCCGACTCAGGCGAAAGGAAAGTGGAGGAGGGGCGGTTCAGAATGCAAAGGTAGGAGCTCGCGGATGATGGGTAGCGATTTGAGGGGGTGGAGGTAGGGACTCGTGGGGGAGGAGGTGGTAACTGGGGAGCGTTACGTGGAGATTCGATAATAGCAGGAGATTCTTGCCCCAGTCGCTTCCCATATCGGGAGGCGTTTTTTTGTGCGGAAAAGGATGCAGTTCCAGTTCTTGAGTGGTCCGAAAGTTCCGAAAAACGGACCCTCTTTATAGTATAATGGAATCAAAAAGGGGGAGTTCGGAATTGAGTGTTGAAGAAGAAAAGTATATGGAAAAAGCATACATAGAATGGCTGCTGTCTGACTTAGGAAATGTACAGTTGGCGGGACTGGCCGTTCTGGTCGACTCAAAAAAAACGATGAAACAATATGAAAAATTGCCGGTGGGGTTTCTTAAAAATCAATTGCTTAAAGCAAAGTCCAGGAAATATCTGAGGGATAAGAAATTCTTGCTGCCGCTGTCCTTTCTGGTGGATGAACCGCAGAGGCAGTGGACGGCGGAGGAGTTGGCCGAAGCGGCGGATGAGCATGGGGTGCCGGTATCCGCAAAAGCCGCAGCCCTGTTCAGCAAAAATTTTCATGAGGAAGCCTATCTCCTTTATGAGCAGCGGGACGAGGAATCCGGGCAGCCGCAGCCTGAACCAGATGCACCAGACCTACATAAAACGGCCCAGGAGCCAGCCGGAGAGAAAAACAATGACAAAAAAGTAGAAAAAAAGCTCCAGAAAAAGATTGATAACCTCAAGCAAGAAAATGATGCTCTCCAAGCCGAAGTGCGGAAGCTAAAGGAAGAGATGAAAGACCGGACGGCCGAATGGATTCTGACGGAAAACAGGCTGAAGCAGGAAGCGGCAGAAGAAAAGAAGCAGCGGATCCAGGCTGAAGAAGCGCTTGAGACGGAAAAGGCTGCCCGCGAAAAAGCGGAAAAGACTGCTGAAGCCCATTCGGAAGAAATGAATGCGCTCAAGTCTGAACTTCATGCAAGGGAACTCTCGGCGGCGGCACCTCAGGAGAGCGCGGCTACTTCCGAAGCAGACGAAATCCGCCTTGCATTTATCGGCGATCCCCGGAACAGGAGACTCGTCTCACAGCCAGGCCTTGAAGTGGACGTGTACACTCTGGAAACCATTGACCGGTATCTGGAAAAGGCGTCTTCCTATGAGAAATGCTATTACCTTTCCTATAAGATCGACGAGGTCGAATTTGAGATGAACGTGCCCGCGGAGTACCGGGAAACGATTATCACGGTGGAGAACTTCAAACAACTTAAAGACAAGATGGGAGAACTAACGATATGAACTGGAACTGGGAACCGTATGCACTCGGAGTATTGGCTGAAGACGGGTATGCCACGAACTACTACTCATCAATATTCGTCAATAATGCAAATGACCTGCAATGTTCAATCCGCATCATCTCGGGCATGCCCAATAGCTTTCCGAGCAACCAGCGGACGGTGACGGTGTATGGGACGGAATTCGAAGAACATGGATTCGAGGATGAGCACTTCGACCGGACCTACAGAGTCAACAGCCTGAAGGAGTTCCTCAGCGATATGCTGCTGGTGTTCCAGGTGGATCGCAAATCCACGCCACGCGGGGATTTCTATAACGCCCGCAACATCCAACTGATACCGAAAAAGTCTTCTTTCCAGGAAGACATGAGCTTCACCCCGATACCGGTGTTCACGGAAAAGAAGCAGCGGACATCCGGACAGGATACGCCATGGGAGCCGTTCGTCAAAAACTTGGCCGAAGGCACCTATGTCGGACGAAATGACCACATTTCCAAAGAACTGGACGACACCCCGGGCTTCCTGCTTTACCGGACAGCCCAATCCGAATACTACGCTGCCGGGGAGTTTGACGGCCATCATCACGCACACGGGGGATTCAGTTTTACAAGTGAGGAAGAGGCGATCCGCCATGCGGTGATCAGCCGCGACATCACGGATGAAATCTACTTTTTCCAGGACGTGGCGTTTGTCGGACTCGACGAGGAACAACGTATCCTTTCCGAAATCCAGTCCGGCCGGCCGATCACGGACATCATCAGTTCGCCCCAGCCTGCAGTCCGCGAAAATGCCGCGGTGGAAGCAGCGGCAACGATCCTGCAGGAAAAGGAAGCCGGACAAGTGCTCACAGCTACTTTGCCGGCAACCGAAAAACCGGCCGCCCAGTCCACGCCCGCGCCTGACCCGGAAGAGAAAACTCCGGAAGAACTGTTCATGAACCAGTTCATCGCCGAAACGAAGCGGATGAACCTCGTCTACAACCTGGAGGATCTGTACAACTTCCACACATGTGTGAAGTCGGGCAGTCTGACGATCCTTGCGGGCATGAGTGGAACCGGGAAGTCACAGCTGATCAATGCTTACCAGCGGGGCCTCCACATCGACTCCGGGAAATTCCTCATGATTCCGGTGAGCCCGACATGGACCGATGACACCGACCTGATCGGCTATCCGGACATGATGAACAACGTCTACCGCCCGGCGGAGAGCGGCCTCGTGAATCTGCTGATCGAGGCTGATAAAAACCGGTCCGAGACATTCATCGTCTGCTTTGACGAGATGAACCTTGCGAAAGTCGAGCATTACTTCTCGCAATTCCTGTCTGTGCTCGAGATGGAAAGAGGCCGGCGGAAGCTGAAGCTTTACAACCGGGACCTCCAGAACAAATTCTACAATGGCGACTATTATCCGCCCGAAGTGCAGATCGGGGAGAATGTCATCTTCACCGGTACAGTCAACCTTGACGAAAGCACCCACCAGTTCAGCGACAAAGTGCTGGACCGGGCAAACCTCATCAAACTGGACGTTATGCCGTTCCGTCGTCTTCTTGAAGAAGAGCCAGCCGGGGAAAAGGCGGAGCCGAAGCTGAAGACATCGTTCGCCGTCCATGAATTTGTCGTCCAGGACCGGAAGATGGGGCTGACCGGTGAAGAGCTGGACTTCCTTTGGGATGTGCACGAAGCGCTCCGGGAGCTGTCGGACAACCAGGGCATCGGGCCGCGGATCGTCAAACAGATCGATTCGTACCTCAAGAACATCGGAAATCTTCCGGATTGCCCGATCGACCGGGGAACCGCATTTGACCTGCAGTTCACTCAGCGGGTCATGCCGAAGCTCCGCGGATCCGAAGACCTGCTTTCGCAGCTGATCGGGCGGTACGACCATGAACGAAAAGCAGCCGGACAATCCGTGCTGACCGAACTATTCGACAAATACGGTGAGGTATCGGACTTTACCCGATCACGCCGGATGGCTGCCGAGAAAGCGAAAGAGCTGATGCGCAATGGCTACGCATTTTAACGTCAGGTTCGTCGAACGGTACGGAACGGCCGAACATATCGTGGAATGCGATCATTTCCGCAAAAGCGGGGAAGAAGGGTATCTGACGGAGGAGCGGCTGCTTACGGAAAATACCGTGTTGGAGATTGAATTCCAGGCATCGCCCGGGACAAAGCTTTACTTTGACGGACTGGACCAGATGGAGCGTGCCTACGTTGAAGAGGACGGCGACGGGCTGTATTTGCGGCCGAGGGATACCCCATACGTCCTGTACAATCCGAACATCCGGAATAACAGCCCTTATCCGTTCATTCCCGGCACGTACTTCCTGAAGGTCGTCACGCCGGAAAATGAAGAATTTGAAGCGAGGACAAGGGTGACGACGAAGCGGGTGACGGAAGACCAGCACGGCCTGATGATTGACGAGATCGAGGACGCCGTCCGCGGATTGTCACGGCACGCGCTGAGGAAGCGGAGTATCTACAGCGTGGCTGCGCTTGATATTTTCGGGCCGGGACGGATCGATGAGTATTCGGTGATCCTGTCCAACAAGGAGAAGATCATCTCCGGCCTGTCGTTCATCCGAAAGACCCGGCGCTACTCGGTCGTGAAGCGCCATCCGGTCATTCCAAGAGCCAAGGCGAAAAAGATTGATGCCAAATCAGTCAAATACCTGATGATGCACCCGGAACAGCAGAGCACCATCCAGGCACCCGTCTCCCACCTGACTTACGATGTGCCGGAAAACCGCTGGGTCAAAGGAATCGCCCAGCTGTTGCTCCGATACGTCAATGAGATGGCAGCCTGCTTCCTCACGCCCTACAACCCGAACTACGACCGGGTCCGGGCAAAAGAACTCCGCCAAGAGCTTGCGGTGATCGAGGGCCACCTGACCGACTTCCTGCATGACCGTTGGATGGCAGACGTCCAGGCGACCACTTCCGGGCAGATCCCGATGGCCCTTTTCCAGATCGGGCCCTTCCGCGTGTTTCTTCAGATCTATCATCATCTGAAGAAAGGCGGCCGCCCCGACGTGTCACGGCCAAGACTCCAGTTCCACCACAAGCGGTCGGACCTGCTGTATGAAATCTGGGGGTACATGAAAGTGGTCGGCTTCCTCCGGGACGAAGGCTACGGCGTCGTGAAAAACTGGTTCCGGACGGACGGCTCCACCTTGGATGACACGATCGTCCATGACCGGGAGGCCTCGGATTACGTGGAACTCGTCAAAGACGACACGCTCATCCGGGTGTTCTATGACGACCAACTGCCGAGAAGAAAGCGGGACCTGAATCCGCTCAAGACGCTCCAGACAATGACGAAAAACCGGCCCGACTGCCGACTGGATGTCTGGAAAACCGGCAAGTTTCTGGGCACCCTCATCTTGGACTTTAAATACCGAAGGAAAGACTATCTTTGGAGCGAGGCCCGCCTTGAAAAAGGTACACCGCTTGCTGTCATGACCCAGCTGGAGGCTTACGCCCAATCCATGCAGACTGACACAGAACAGCTGAACGGCCATGCTGACACCCTCATCAACGCCCGGCCAGTCACCGAGGTGTGGGCGGTCTACCCGGTAAAGGGAGAGCATCCCGGAAAGACGAAGAAAGTCGAAGACTATGATATCCACCTTGTAGAACTGAGTCCTGGCTCGGATCACGGGTATTTTGGAGAAAAACTTATGACTGCGATCGGCAAGATTCTGGAGCGCGAAGCCTCACCACATGGAGGAATCGGAGAGTGAAATACGTAGAGCTCGACTTCACCCCGCAGCTGGAGCGGACGATCAGGCAAAAGGAAGAAACACTGGAAATGCTGCTGAAGGCAACCATGGAGAAGTACCGGCCCCAATTTGAACAAAAGGGGATGGAACTTGACGCCGAACTGGATAGGACAAAAGATGAGCTGTTCGAACCGGGTTATGAATCCTCACTTTCATTGGCGGTACTTGACCGGGACGGCGAACTGGAAGAACTGCACTTCATCTCCATCTGGGCCTGCCGCCGAGTGTTCCTCGGCCTGTGGGTGAACCTCCCGCTGCCGGGAAGCCGGATCACCGGTGAACTCCTTGATGAATCGGAAGAGGAAATCCGGCTGGAGCTGCAGGAATTCCTGCAGGAATACCTCGAGGAAGAAGACGAATAAAGCCACCGGCAGACGCCGGTGGCTTTTACCTTGGAAACCTGAAATCAGGGTATAGACGGGTAAACGATAGCGAAAGGACTGAGACGCATGGGCAAAAATCAGCATGTCATCCCGGTGGACGGCGGATGGGCCGTGAAAGCGGAAGGGGCATCGGAGCCGTCCCATACTGTCGGCACCCAGCAGGAAGCCTTCGAGATCGGACGCGACATCGCCAAAAAGGAACGCTCCGAGCTGCTGATCCATGGCGAAGACGGGAAAATCCGGGAGCGGAACACATACGGAAAAGACCCGTACCCGCCGGAAGGTTAATGAAGGGACAGACAGGTGATCACTCACCGGCCAAAGGTAAAACACACACTCGCATCATCGTAAATGAGCCGTCGCTGCCTCCGATTGGAGGACAGCGCGGCTTTTTTGCTTTACCGTCACCTGATGGTGGTGCAAAAGACCTTTCGTTAAAGTTCAACTTTAAAAACTTTTATTCTATTTTAGGCATAAATCCCTCTTAAGTTTCATAAATATGGGTATGTAGGGCTTGTTTTGCTCTATCAGAGAAACAGTTTAAGAGACTACCTGTGACTCAGGTATGAAAGGAGGAGGGATCATGTCGAGATTAAAGGGGCTATCCGCTGCACTGGCTGTTCTATTGGTCCTGCAGCTGATGGTTCCGGTTTTCGGAAATCTTGGCGGATCGGCATCCGCACAGTCGGATGATGCCGGGCGGATCAAGGTTGAGAAAACAGCACAGACCGAAGAAAGTGTACAGTGGCGGGTGACCGTTAACGCCTCCGGTGCTGAGCATGAGGGCATCCAGACGAACATCAGCCTCGGAGCGGGTCTGTCGCCGGCCGACATTACAGGCACCGGGGACGCCCAGGTTTCCAAGACCGGGGACGGTTATGCGGTCCAGTCCCCGCCAGGCACCGGAACGTTGGCATTCACCGTGAAGGCGACCGTCACCAGCCCGGACCAGGCCATCCTTGAGATCAAAGCCGTCGTCGCCTATCCGGACGGAACCTACCAGGCATCCGACCGCACCGAGGCGATCAAGCCGGAGGTCAAGGAAGAGGACAAACCGGCTGTGGAACCGGCTGAAAAGACGGCCGAAAAGCAGGATGCCAAAACAGAGGAGCCGGTGAAGAAGGAAACCGCAGAACAGGCCGATCAACCGGCAAAAGAAGCTGCACAACCGGCTGAAGAGAAGAAGCCTTCTGCAGAGGAAGCCGCTCCAGCGGAAAAGCCTGCAGAACAGCCAGTGAAAGAACCATCCGGAAAAGAAAGCGCACCGGAGAAATCGGCGGATTCAACGGCAGAGAAACAAGAATCAGCACCGGCTGAAGAAACGCCATCAAAAGATGATCCCGCTCCTGAAGCAGGCAAGACCAAGGAAGTTGCAGTCAAAAAGGAAATCATCGTGGGCACGACAGCGCCAGTTGCGGTAGAGGCGGACATGATGACCCCGATGGCGATTGCGACACCCGGTACCTATACGCCGGATCCCAACGCAATTGTGGTCCCGACCAAACTGGAAGGCATCTCAACGAACGCCCACACGATTCCGCATCTGATGTGGATCAGTAACGGCAAGGTTCATGTAGCGGTGAAATCAACGCATGCACTGCAATATATGCAATTTTATCCGGGAAAAACAAATGTCGCCCAAAGCAACACATTCGATGAATACAATGCTTGGGTCGACATTAAAGTGGGCGGAACAGTGTATCCGCCGGACGGGCTGAACGGCAACACAAAAGACTCTCACTGGACCGTGTTCAAGTTTAATTCGTCTGATCTTTTCTTGCTGGATAACCAGAGCATCCCGTTCTTCATCAAAGGGATCGGTGGCGGGCATGACGTTGGCGGCAATCTCATCGTCACCGTTCCAATGCAATCCGTAACCGGCAATAAAGTCTGGGTCGGAGGAACCGAGCGGCCTGCCATCACGCTACAGCTAATTGCCCAGGCACCAGGCGAGGCCAAACGGACTCTCGGAACGAAGGTCGTCAATGGGACGGAAACGCCGGCCTGGACGCACACATGGACCGATATTCCCAAGTACAATCCGTTCGGCAGTCCATACACTTTCACCGTCGACGAAGCATCCGTCCCACCTAACTACAAGAAAACACTAGATAAGCTGACCGTCACGAACACGTATGCCCCCGAACAGCTGACGATCAACGTCAACAAAGTCTGGATCGGGCCAAAGGGAGAGTCGGTCACGATCAGGCTCTTCGCCAACGGAACGGATTCCGGCAAGACACTCACCCTTGATCCAAAGAACAACTGGACCGGGTCGTTCACCGTGAACAAGTTCCACGACAAGACCGGAGAACCCATCGCCTACACGGTCAAAGAAGTGCCGGTGCCGGGATACACTACCCAACTGAGCGGATCTGTAACAAACGGGTTCACGTTCACGAATACGCACAACGGCACGATCGACATCAAGGTAGACAAAGTATGGATCGGCCCGGCAGCGGAGTCGGTGACGGTCAATCTCCTGGCAGACGGCACTCCGACGGGGAAGAGCCTCGTTCTCACTGAAAAGAACGGCTGGGGAAGCACTTTCGAAGGACTCCGGAAGTATGACGCAAAAACCGGAGCGGAGATTGTCTACACCGTAAAAGAAGTCCCGGTGCCTGGCTATTCATCGGACATCAGAGGAACTGCAGATACGGGCTTCACCATCACCAATACAAACGACGCGACAACAAGCGTCGACGTCCGCAAAGAATGGGTCGGTTCTGAAGCAGGACCGGTCACGATCGAGCTTCTTGCAGACGGCGAGGAGACCGGGAAAACCGTCATCCTGAGCGGAGAAAACAACTGGTCAAGCACCTTCGCCGACCTCCGAAAGTACGATGCCAAAACCGGCAAGACAATCAGCTACAGCGTGACGGAACCGGAAGTGCCGGAGCGGTACAAAGTTTCCTACAGCACCGGTTCAAATGGCGAGTTCGTCGTCACGAACACAGCAATTACCGGTTCGCTTACCGTCACGAAAGTTGACGAAGCGGGTGATCCGCTCGCGGGGGCCGAGTTCGAGCTCCGGGACCAGGACGGAAAAGTCATTGCCGGAACAAGCGGTGCAGACGGAAAGATTCTCTTTGAAAACCTGGACTGGGGCAGTTACCTGCTCGTCGAGACGAAGGCGCCGGAAGGTTACCGCCTCCTGACGAAACCGCTCGAGATCGAAATTGGTGCAGACCAGCTGAACCCCGAACGGACGGTCGAAAACACCCCGACCGACTGGGAACTCCCGGCTACCGGCGGAATCGGCACGATCCCGTTCTATATGGTGGGGTTACTGGTCATGGCAGTGGCGATGTTGCTGATGTTGAAGAAAAAGAGATTGTATGAGTGAGAGGAGAATGGAAATGACGAAACACCGGAAAAAATCGCTCCGCCTCTGGTCTGCGTTGCTGCTGTTCATGGCACTGATGATCCCTCAGCTGGCATTTGCCTACACGGTATCTGGTGACCCGGCAAACCCGAGCCTCACCATCCATAAATTCGAGCAGGAGCCGGATGAGAGGACTGGCAAAGAAGGAACCGGCGACGCCGGTCAGGAGGCAGAGGGCGAACCTGTCGAAGGTGTCGAGTTCACCCTGACCCAGACGCACAGTTATAATCCAGAAAACGACACATGGACTGAGGTAAACGGTACTGAGATTAAAGGCATGACAGGTTCTGACGGAAAAATCACTTTTACCAAGGCGGACGGCCTTAAGCTTGGCCGATATAAAGTGAAAGAAACCAACGGTCCCGATCACATTCTCCTGAACCCAGATACCTTCTTCGTTGATATCCCTATGACGAACAAGAAAGGCGATGCGCTCAACTACAACGTCCACATCTATCCGAAAAACGAAACAATCCGATCGGACGTGAAACTGAAAAAAGTTGATGGAAAAGGTACGCCGCTTGCAGGCGTCACGTTCCAGCTCTTCAATAAAGACGGCTCGGGAGCCCTTGACAACAATGGCGATCCGATTCCGGCGCGAGACACAGATGCCAACGGCATGATCCATATCACAGGACTTGCAGCCGGCAAGTACTACTTCCAGGAAACCGATGTACCAACGGGCTACGCGCTGAACGAGACAAAAATCTGGTTTACGATTCAGAAAGAAAATAAGGACAGCCAAAAACCCGAAGTAGTTTGGGATGGGTTTGATCGGTTTGTGGATAGTGAAGGAACCGTAACCAACCATGAAGTTCCGACGATTGACAAGGACGCCAACGGGCACGAAGAGCTTGATATGGATCGCGATAAAGTTTTCAACTATAACATCACGATTGACGCTCCTAAGGACATCGACCGATACAAAGACCTCATCATAACCGATGTTCTCGACAACCGGCTAGAGTTTATGGGGGACTGGTCTGTAGTGAGCGGTGCCTCCAATGAAGACTTCACATTCACTCAGGACGGCCAGACGCTCAAGTGGACTGCGAAACCTTCCCAGCTCAAAGGAGGCAAAATTAAAATTACCTTCAACGCAAAAATCAAGCCGGATGCCATAGCGGAAACCGGCATTGAAAACACAGCCCAGCTCGACTTCGACAACAATTTTGGCTGGAGAACAATAAACAAACCGACGACAACACCTGAATATCCTAAAAACCCACCGATCGTCACACCAACACAAGGCGATCTTAACGTTCTCAAGATAGATGCTGCGGACGATAAGGCGCTATCCGGAGCGGAGTTCAAGCTCACCTCTGATGAAGCCGGCAACAACATCATCGACACATCGGCAATGGGTGATGTCGTTAAGTTGAACGAAACGACTTACAATGGCCTCCTTCAGAACCTGACGACAGACGGTAAAGGTACATTTAACATTACCGGCCTCACACCGGGCACGTACTATCTCCACGAGACAAAGGCGCCGACGTACACGGACGGCGAGGGCAAGCTGAAGTCCTATCGTATCCTGACCAAGGCAATCAAAGTTGAAATTGTGAACAAAAATCTGACAGAAACCAAGGTCAAAAACTCCAAGTCCGCCTGGGTCCTCCCAACAACCGGTGGTCTCGGAACCACACTCTTCACGGGAATCGGCCTCATGCTCATGATGAGTGCATCCGTGCTCTTCATGCGCCGCCGCCAAACAGAAACGGAAGAAGACTGATGTAAAAGGGGGAGAAACCTTTTCTCCCCCGTTTTGTTTTTATTGAAGACCGGTCCACGGGTGGACGGGTGTTCAATAAAAATGAGCGACGAGTTTGAGGATGGGGTGGGGGACACATGAAGAAAAAAATCGTGCTGGCAGTGATATTCCTGATCGGGCTTGGGGTGTTTGCCTATCCGATTGTCTCCAACCTCTTTTCCACTCAGGTCCACCAGTCCGTCGTCAGTGAGTATGACAAGACGGTCAAAGGCATGACCGCCGAGGAGCTCCAGCTGGAAAAGGAGAAAGCGGATCGTCACAATGAGGAACTTGCCGGGATGGATCACGAATTCGTCGATCCATTTTTGGAAACGGCAGGTTCTGGAGAAGATGAAGAAAGCCGCAGTTATTATGATGCCCTGAACATCGGGCCAGCGATCGGTTCTTTAGAGATTCCAAAGATCGGTGCCGATCTGCCCATCTACCACGGTACGAGCGAGGAGGTGCTGTCACAGGGGGTCGGCCACCTCGAGCAATCATCGCTTCCGACCGGCAAACCCGGCACACACAGCGTCCTGACGGCCCACCGCGGGCTTCCGACAGCGAAGATGTTCCGCCACCTGAATCGGATGGAAATCGGAGACAAGTTTTACGTAAAGGTACTCGATGAAACGATGGCGTACGAGGTGCAGCATATCGAGGCGGTCCTTCCCGATGAAACCGGCTGGCTTCAGATGAAGGAAGGCGAAGAGCTCGTCACACTGCTTACATGCGACCCGTACATGATCAATACCCATCGCCTGCTCGTTACCGGCAAGCGTGTCCCGTTTGAACCGGAAGACGAGGAACAGATCGCCGCACTGGAAGAGGAGCTGCAGTGGCATGTCTATGCACTTGCCGCGCTCGCCCTGCTCATTGTCGGATACATCTTCTACCTGATCAGAAAGAAGGTGGCGAAACGTGAAGAAGTATAAGGGAATCATCCTGCTGTTCGCCGCCGGGCTTCTGATCATGGCTTATCCTCACATTGCCCAGCTGGTCAACCGCGAACTGCAAGAGCGGCAGGCGGAGGATTTCAGGACGGCACTGGACGGCATGTCCGATTCAGATATCACCGAACTAATGGAGCGGGCCCGCCGGTACAATGACGAGATTCACAACGACCTTGATGGGTTGCATGATCCGTGGGGGGACCAGCAGGCACTCATGGTCTCGTATAGTGAAACGATGGGATTTGGCGACGAGGATGCTTTCGGTGCGCTTGAAATCCCGAAGCTTAACCTTCATACCCCGATCTACCTGGGCTCTTCCGACGCCGTGCTCAACAAAGGGGTCGGCCAGGTGGAAGGATCCTCGCTTCCGCTCGGCGGAACCGGTACCCATACGGTACTCGCCGGCCACCGCGGCATGTGGACGAAAACCATGTTCCGCCACTTAGACAAACTCCGGCCCGGCGACGTCTTTTATATCCATACGATGGACGGCATGCTCACCTACCGGGTCACCTCCCAGCAAATCATCTATCCCGACGAGACCGACTCCCTCGAAATCCAGGAGGGTAAAGACCTCGCCACCCTCCTCACCTGCCACCCGTACCCGCAAAACTACCAGAGGCTGTTGGTGCATGCGGAGCGGGAGCGATAAGAAGGCGTACCTGATTGTTTATGGGTGGGAACTTAAACCGACTTCGTGGGCATCCATGAGGATGAGGTAAGAACTCATCCACCTCTTAGTGGGAACTAACACTCTAATGCCCAAGTGAAAAGGGAAGGGACTGCCGATTGGCAGTCCCATTTATATTTCCTGCCTGGCCGTCCTCCGTGGTTTGGAAGCGAGAAAACCGCTGGCGGGATGTAGAAACCCCGGTAGGCCAGATCCAGGCTCTGCTGCGGCCGGCGACATTCGAAACGTTTGAAGCCAGGATGGACCCGATCCCGCGTATGTGGGAGAACACAACGAGAAAATTCTAGCCGAACTCGGATTTTCAGAATTGGAGATTGCACAGTACGGACGAGAGAAAGTGGCGGGTGGGAAGTGATGAAGTTGAAATCGTTGATGTTCGTAGCGGGAAACAGTGAAAAGCATCTGAAGAAGAGGCGGGCAGGGTAGACGCGGATGCTCTGATCATTGACCTGGAATATGCTGTGGCTCCGGAAGATAAAGAAGGGGCCCGCGATGTGCATCTGAATTCCTGAAGATGGGAAGCAAGTCCGCTTATTTGAGGGTGAAACGCTTTATTTTCTGGATAAGCTGAGCCTGGTCTGGAATCACCAGTCTTCCTGCCTGAAAGAAATCATGCTTCCGAAAACCAATGACGAGCATGACCTGATTCTCGTCGACCGTTTGCTGGATTCAAAGGGGATCGGAAAAGACTTTGAAGTGATCCCTCTCCTGGAAACAGCAGCAGGAATCCAAAATGTCAGCAGAATCGCTGCGGCAAGCAGCAGAGTCAAGCGCATGGCATTCGGCTCCATCGATTTTGCTCTTGATATTGGTGCAGGGCAGTCGGAAAACGGATCCAGGTGCTCGAGCTGGACCCGATGATCAGCATGCTGTTTATTGTCATCGCTTCCACCCGAGTGCGGCAACCACAACGTTGCTGGCAGTGGTATACGACGCGGAGCCCGGACTGGTGTCGAGCAATAAACTGGTAACCACGTTATTGAGTATTATTACATTGTCCATTCTGTTGAGTGTAGGGATGTGAATAAGGTTTCCGGCTAAGCTGGAAACCTTATTTTGTTGGAGGTTCAGTGAACGGTGGAGGATGGGAGGTAGTCATTCGCTTGGGGAAGGTGGTCATTCAGGGGGTAGGAGGTGGTTCGTTTCTTTCGAGAGTGGTTAGTGGGATGGAACTAAAAAAAGCAGCTCTCTTTAAGTACAAGAGAAGCTGCGGTTACTTGCTGTAGTGTGAAGAGGATTCTGCTCTGTGAGCATTTGGATGACTCGCACGCGCAATCTTAATTGCAGTGCCTTTGGGACCGATAATGACTCGCCGATTTTGATGATTGCCAGTGACTGAGCGGAAATTGTGTTTGCCCGTAGTTTTTGGTTTGAGTGAACGGATCAGCTCTTCGGCGACTTCCCCGGGGGTAGCAAAATCGTAGTCGCTGGTGTTTGAGGTGAACTTCTGTTGGAAGCGAGTAACTCTTAGTATTCTGCGTGCTTCCTCGGGACTGCGACCAAGTGTTTTGACCATATATGAGTAAACCTCTGGGGCATAAGCTTGATAGAGTTCCTCAGGTGTAAAGTCAGGTTTCATTTCAGATGCCCTCCTTTTAGGACCGTGATTTTGGTTCTGGTCAGCATGGAATTCACATCATATTGATTTTTGAAGACAAATTGATCGTTAGAAGGGAAATCAAATCCAGCACTCACACGTTCAAGCAATAAGACTTGATCCGTTTCCGTTATGGGATTGGTCTTTTCGAATTTTTTAACTGTGGCCATGAAAGCTGGGAAACCGTCAGCCAACGGTCCATAAATAATATCATGATATCCGGGAAATCTATTTGGATAGTGCAATCTGGACTTCTCTTTTGTAGGACACTTATTACTGAGAATGAAGCCGAGCCAATCTTCATCAGGTTCTTTAAACACCAATATAGAATATCGGTTATTCATATATGCGGGATTAAGCTTGTAAGTAAATACGATTGGCAATGAGCCAGTATTCCGATTGGCTGCTTTCTGCGCATTGCTGGCTGCAACTGAATAACTGCTGCTTACATAGAAGCCTTGCCCAAAGTCTTTGGTTGCTTGAGACCTACTGCTATCAATTCCTTTAAGCAGTGATGGGAAGAAATGAGAGCTCGTACCGTGGTACAAATACTCCAATCGCTGAGGGTCATGAAATTTATTGAGTGTATTTATAATTTCCCCCATTCTACCCCTCCTAATCACGAAACATTCTTACTGTTAATCGTACTTTGTTCTGGCAGATTGAGCAAGGCTTGTATTAATAGTGAGAAGTTGTAATTCGGCTGAGCATGGTGATAATTCAGGGTTGGGAGGTGGTTCGTTGTAATTAGGGAGCGTTTGGTGGGGATTGGACAATAGTTTGGGGTGACGAGGATGACACTAATCGTCATTTGGTTTTCGGTGCAGCCGAAAACCTTCCCTCAAAGGTCTCATTTTTGAAATTTGGAAAGTGAATACTATTGCCTCAAACGCAGTCAAGACACGGAGTATGCACTTTTGCACTTGGTATCACTCTCCGGCAAAATCCAATTTCCCTAAAAAATACATGATCAAATTCAGAATATGCCCATTCGCCAGCGCGCGGCCCAACTGCTATCCTGCCCCCAAGGTAGGGTCATCATGGAGGTCAAACGGGGCTATCCAATCTACCTGTACGCACTGGAGCGGATGCAGATTAGGCTACCGGAAAACCACCCGAAGCGGCAGTCGTTCGCGGATGAGCTGGCTGTTGCGAAAGCAGGGTATCAGGGTGAGCTGGAGGTGGACCGGCTTCTCCGCCGGACGAAGCTGGAAGGACAGGTAAAGGTGCTGAAGGCTCTAGAGGTACAGATGGATGAGGAACAAATCATCCAAATCGATACACTTGTACTGACGACGCATGGAATCTGATCTTGAAGGCGAAGCGGATCTGGGGGACGCTCATCTACCGGGAGAATCCGCGTCGCCTGGAGCGCCAAAATGAGGATGGGACGATTCTGACGATGAAGTGCCCGATACTACAGTTGGAGTCGCAAGTTGCAGCTGTTAGGGAGTGGCTGGGCCGACGGGAAATCGCTCTTCCAGTGGACGGGCGGATTGCATTCACTTACCAGAACACATGGGAAGGCTTGCCGGACGGCACGCCCATTCTCCCGGCGAGGGAGGTGCCGTTTTATCTGGCGCGTGAATGCGCATTAACGGAGCTATACATCGATGAAAAGACGTTCGACCACGTTGCTGGTATGCATGCGCTCGAGCGCTATCGCTTCGACCGGTTCCCCTTATGCACGAAATTCGATGTGAATCCGAATGGCTGATCCGGGGATGGGTGTGCGGCCGATGCGGAATGAAGATGAAGCGGGATTCAGAACGGAAGGTGTCTTGTGGGCCGTGCAAGACTGCGATGAAGTCGGATTACGGCGAGGTGATCCTCGATTGGCTGCTTCTCATCCGCCCCACGATCAGTAATCTACAGCTGAGAAAGTTTCTGGGGATTAAGGATAAGCATGCGGCGAGCCGCATATTACGGATGTTTGATTTGAAGAAGGACGGTAAGTCTGTGAAGAGGGTGTACCGATTGGACTTAATGAGTGGATTGGATGGGGTCCGGCTCCGGCGGAAGGGAACGGGTGTTAAAGAATCGTAGGTGGGAGCCCGCGTATGATTGGTCGCGACAGAAGGGGATGAAGGTGGCAGCTCG
This sequence comes from Bhargavaea cecembensis, assembly GCF_001619585.1. GTDB lineage: Bacteria > Bacillota > Bacilli > Bacillales_A > Planococcaceae > Bhargavaea > Bhargavaea cecembensis_A. The sequence goes on along the minus strand of NZ_LQNT01000009.1, from coordinate 1,057,198 downwards.
AGTCGGTCGAGGTAGTAGCTCATAAGGATTCCTCCGCCCCAGCGACGTCTTCTACATTCATACGATGGACGGCAAGCTCACCTACCGGGTCACCTCCCAGCAAATCATCTATCCCGACGAGACGGACTCGCTCGAAATCCAGGAAGGCAAAGACCTCGCCACCCTCCTCACCTGCCATCCGTACCCGCAAAACTACCAGCGGCTGCTGGTGCATGCAGAGCGGGAACAATAAGAAGGCGTCCACTTGCGGGCGCCTTTTATTGTGGCTAGAATTACCTCTGATTCTCCTCAGGTTATTGGTGGCCATAAGAGATTAGTAGGTTTGACATAATCGCGGATCCTAACTATCATGCACATAGCTAAGAAAGCCGATTAGTACACAGATTTATGATGCTAACTAGCGGGAAAACAGTTAGGAAGATCAATCAAAGGAGTGAGTCTGATGGGTCAGGACCAGCATGTAATTCCGATGGACGGCAAATGGGCGATTCAAGCGGCGGGTGAGCCGGAACCTTTCTGTTTTGTCCAGACACAGGAAGAAGCCGTCAAAATCGCGCAGGATATCGCCATGCGTGAGGAAGCGGAGCTGCTGATCCATGATGAAGACGGTGAGGTCGAAAAGCGGGTGGATTATGGTAAGGATCCGCTTTTGCTGAAAGGATAAAAGAAACAGGGCTGTCAGGCGACAGCCCTGTTTGATGTTCATGCAGCTTTCCTTGGCCGGGAAAACTTTTTTACTGCAAGCATGAGGAGGAAAAAGAAGACGAAAATGGCGACGTAGGAGGCGAGGAGCACACCGATTCCATAGCCAATGCCGTCAGCGAACATCTCTGAGAAATAGGAAGGATTGTTCAGCACCTTCACAATGCTTTTTAAGACCATGATGGCTGCCGCTGCGATCAGTGCTTCCCTGAATGTTTCTTTGATCATCTGCCGCACCTGCTTTCAGATAAGTATAGGTTTATTAAACACCATTTTTCCGGGCTAATCACTCACTGACTATCTCTCTGCAGGTATAGGATGTCACTCTATTGACCAAGCTCTCTATATACAAGTATAGGGGAGGGGTCACGATGGGACAGAATTTGTTGGAGATCACGGAGGCGCAGTTTTACTTTCTGGCGGTGGAGTGGATGGAGACGTACCGGTCCAAACCGGATGACCGGGAAGGGACCATCCGTGAGCGTATGCAGAGTATGACCACATCCGATTTAATCAATCTGTATGCGAGTGCAGGGCCTGAATTGGTGAAGACAGCCGTCCGCGAAGAGCTCAGTCAAAGAAAAATCCAACTTTCCAAATAGGCTTCCGGCCTTCCCGGAAGTCTTTTTTGTGCCATCCATTCATCATGGAACCTCACACCACTCTTTGCCGTCCAATCAATAATAGCCTCCACTCTACCAATTTTTTCACATTTAATAGAGCCTTTTTCCTTGATATCGCTTATAATGGTTTACAATGTTTAGACTTTACTAATAGAAGAAAGACAGGGGAATGAGAAATGGAAGAGAATCGCAAGCGGCGCCGCAAAAAGCGGAAACGCCGGATCTGGCCGTGGATTGTCGGGCCGATCGTTCTGATTCTGGTTGCGGTCGGTGTGTATGTGGCGATGGTATATAAAGATTTAACGGATACGCTCGATACCGTGCACGAGCCGATCGAGCGTGAGGCTTCCGAGAAGCGTGAAAAGCCGGTTAGCTTAAATGACCAGGAGCCGTTCTCCACACTGGTTCTGGGGGTCGATGAGCGGGAAGGGGACCGCGGCCGCTCGGATACGATGATTGTGCTCACTGTCAATCCGAAAGAACAAACAACGAAGATGGTCAGCATCCCGCGGGATACATATACGGAGATCGTCGGCAGGGGCACCCAGGACAAACTGAACCATGCGTATGCCTTCGGCGGCATCGAGATGGCGATGGACAGTACGGAAAACCTGCTGGATATCCCGATCGATTATGTGGTCCAAGTGAATATGGAAAGCTTCCAGGATATTGTTGATGCGGTCGGCGGTGTCACCGTGCAAAACAACATGTCCTTCAAATCCGGCCAGTACACCTTCCCGGAAGGGCCGGTTGAACTGAACGGGGAAGAGGCGCTCGCCTACGTGCAGATGAGGAAGCAGGATCCGAACGGAGACTTTGGCCGTCAGGATCGCCAGAAAGACGTCATCATGGGCGTTCTCAGGGAAGGGGCTTCCGCCAACAGTATCCTGAACTACCAGAGCATTTTCGGGGCAATCGGCAAGAACATCCGAACGAACATGACGCTGGATGAGATGCTCGGGCTGCAGGACTACCGGGGGGCCATAGGGCAGGTTGATCAGCTTTATTTTGAAAAAGGGCAGGGACAGAGGATCGACGGCATCTGGTACTACATGATGAATGAAGAAGAACTGAATGCCGTCTCGTCTGAACTCAAGCAGCACCTGGAAATCGAATAAACCGACGGACCGGCCCCCGCTTCAGGAGGCCGGTCCGGTTGTTGTTAACGATCAGGGAGGGAACGAACATGTCCAACACCCCGACTGCGGGCGAAAGTCCCGAAGAAAACATTGAAGACAGCGTGACACCAGAAAATCAAAATGAAACGCCGATAACCGGTTCATCACCGGAACGGCCGAAACGGAAACTGGCCATTGATCCGTTCATCATGTTGCTGTTCGCCCTGATCATGCTCCAGACGTTCGGCATGTTCAGCGCCTCATTCCTGATCAGTGCTGTAACGATTGGCGGGCTGCTGTTTTTGCTGAAGCCGATGGCAGAGGCGGCACCGGAACGGCCGCTTGTTGCTCGGGCGGAAGTGCCGCTGATTCTGCTTTTTGCCTGGGGGTACATCAGTACGCTGATCACCGAGGATCCTGTTTACTCGTTGCACTACTATCTAAAAATTCTATTCCCTACGGTAGCACTTCTGCTAGGAGTTCTTTACGTCCGCCGTCCGAAACTCTTGCTGAACGCGGTCATGGCCATTCTTGCCGTTTCCGGCACGGTGCATGCACTGTACACGCTGATTGGTTGGGTGTTCGGTGACCGGGCGATTGAAGCGGGGAGGTGGCTGGCTATAGAGATAGGGCCATATGTAATGGATCAGCTTCATATGGGCCGGCGGCTCAGTGGTCTGACGCACAATCCGAATACGCTCGGCATCTGGGTGTTTTTTGCTCTGCTGGCGCTCCTTTATCTGAAGCGGGAGAAGATCATCAACACCTGGCTGTTCATTCCGGCTGTGTTTCTGAATACCGGTGTGCTACTCCTCACGGAGTCGAGGGGATCGATGGTCGCGCTAGCAGCATCCGCCATATTTTATCTTGCTGTCACCACAGGTGCGGCCCAGCGACCGAGGGTATCTAAAAAACGCCTGCTGATTTCCATCATCCCGCTTGGGGCCCTGCTGCTTGTCGGCTGGTCGGCGGCGGAGCGGGTATCGGCGAGAATCGGGAGCGGTCTCAATGGGCGGGAGTCGGCTTGGTCGTACATCCTGCAAATTGCGCAGGAGCATCCCGTAATCGGGACCGGTTTTGGCATGTCGAACGCAGTCCTGAGAGAAGCGGATATCGGAATCGGGCCACACAGCTTTTATCTGAAGCTGCTTGCGGAAACCGGATTTGTCGGCCTGCATCTCTTTTTCCTGTTTCTCGGCATGCTTGCCGTGCTGATCGTGTGGCGCCTCCAGAATCGGGAGGACCCGTTGGTAGTTCTGTTTATTGCGGCGTTCCTCGTCGCCCTATTGACGCATCAGATTGTCGAGGATCAGCTGTTCCGCGTCCACCCGTTACACTACCTGTTTGTGTTCCTGTCGGCACTCCTCATTCGAGGATTCAACGCAAAATCAGGTGAACGAGTGGTTACCAGTTCAGTACGAGAGATTACCTAAAAGAAGCTGCCACCCGGCAATCGGGCGGCAGCTTCTTTCAGTATCAGGATGCAATAAAGTACTCTTTTAAGCTCTCGGCCCAGACCTCGACACCTTTGTCTGTTGGCTGGTACTCCTCATTCACATAATCCAGAATGTCATCAGAGTCTGCGTCAGGCCATTGTTTCCAGTGATCGATGAATGGGATATCCCGGTTATCGACGAACTTATGTAGGGCGTTAATCTGGGTCAAGTAATAGTTCGGCTCATGGATCGGCTGGGGTGGTGTGATGAAAAACGCGGCATCTTCAACTTCTTCCCGGACACGGTCCCGTACCTCAAGGGCATCCTCCTGTTCGTCTTCAATGACGACCAGTCCATTGTTATTGAGGGTGAATGGCTCGTAGACGACAAGGTCATAGCCTTTTTTCCAGTCGATTTCCCCGATGCCATCCTGCATGAACGATTCGGATGTTCCGCTGAATGTCTGGACGTCCGTTTCAATCCAGCCTCCATAAGCATCATCCAATGCGTCAGCCAGTTGATTGGCCGGTTCTTCGAAGGAACTGCTTCCGACGGCGAGCAGCTGGACTGGCTCTTCAGAGTCAAGACGGCTCATCAGCATCTCGACTGTGCTTTCCGGAAGGTTAGCTGTCAGATTGGAGAGTTCCTCACCGGATGGGGCCGCTGCTTTTTCTAATTCTTCTTCAGGATCCTCAGCCTGATCATTCGCTCCCTCAGCGGGTGCTTCCTGCTTAATGGGGCGATTCACCGGCTCTGCGCCTGCTTCTTTGACTTTCTCGTTCCAAGAAAGGTAGCTAAGGAGTAATACACCGATACAGGCAATCAGGACCAGCACCGTTACAAGTCCTTTCTTCATAAAAAATGGATCCTCCTTTCACCAATTTGTTAACTGAATGTAAAAAAGCATGATTTCTCTCTCATTTTAGCAGATAGATGAAATTATTGTCACAATTTGTGAGAATAGCATGATATACTGAGGAAGTTATAGACAATTTACAGTCGAAAGAATGATAAAGGGGCACAAGTGAGAATGGAAGAAACTATCAGTCTACAAGACTTGTTTAAGACGCTGCGGAAGCGGCTTTGGCTGATTATTATGAGCACGGTCATTGCAGCCACAATCGCCGGAGTCATCAGTTTCCTGGTGATGACTCCAATCTATCAGGCGTCCACGCAAATCCTGGTCAACCAGACGGAGCGGCAGTCCGAGGCGTTCACGTCGCAGGATATCCAGACCAACCTCCAATTAATTAATACATACAATGTCGTCATCAAAAGCCCGGCGATCCTGAACAAGGTGATCGAGGAACTTGAGCTCAACGAAACTGCCGGCTCACTGAATCAGAAGGTCACCGTGAACAGTGAGCAGAATTCCCAGGTGGTGACTGTATCCGTACAGGACCCAAATCAGAAACAGGCGGTCGACATCGCGAACACCATCGCAACTGTATTTGAGAAGGAAATCCCGACGCTGATGAACGTGGATAATGTCAATATCCTGTCACCTGCGGTCATGCCTGCCAATCCGTCTCCTGTAAAGCCGGATCCAATGCTGAACATAGCGATCGGAGCGGTAATTGGACTCATGCTTGGTGTCGGTATTGCGTTCCTTCTCGAGTACTTGGATACGACAGTGAAGACGGAGGACGACATTGAGGACCTGACAGGTCTTCCGGTGATTGGCATGATCAGTCCGATTCCTGATTCCGAGGTTAATTTATCGAACGTCGTTCAAACGAGGAGAAGGAGGGTTTAACCGATGGCGAGAAGAAAGAAATCATCCAAAAAGCAGCTGGAACAACGAGCGCGAAAACTGGTCGTTGCGGCGAACCCCCGGTCAGTCGTTTCAGAACAGTTCCGCACGCTCCGTTCTAATATCACGTTCTCAGCAGTGGACAAAGAGATGAAAACCATTCTTGTAACGTCTGCACTTCCTGGAGATGGTAAGTCGACGATATCCGCCAACCTCGCAACCCTGTTTGCACAGGATGGCAAGCGGGTCCTCTTTATTGATGCGGACATGAGAAAGCCGACTGTACAGTATACATTTAGTCTTACAAATGCCGCAGGACTCTCCACTGTCCTTACCCAGCAAAGGCTGGCGGGTGAAGTAATCAGGGAATCGGAGATCTCACCAAACCTTCATATCATGACAAGTGGACCGATTCCTCCTAATCCGGCTGAACTGCTCGGTTCCAGATCGATGGCTGTCCTTATGAACGAGATGGCCCAGCAATACGACCTCATCGTCTTTGATGCTCCCCCTGTCCTCTCCGTGACAGATGCGCAGCTCCTTGCAAACAAAGTGGATGGAACGCTACTGGTGGTCAATACGGGTGTAACGGAAAAAGAAAACATTGAAAAGGCAAAAGAGCAGCTCGGGAATGCACAGGCCCGCATCCTCGGCGCGGTGATGAACAACTTTGAGATGGATAAGGATCATTACTATTATCAGTATTACGGAACAGAAGAGTGAGGGGCCTGCACCCTTGCTCTTTTGGTCGTTCAGGAAAGGAAGTCAGCCGTATGATCGATATGCATACCCATGTCCTGTTCGGTGTCGACGACGGTCCGGATAAGCTGTCCGGATCTCTGGAGATGCTGCGCCAGGCGGAAAAAGAAGGCATTACCGAAATCATTGCAACCTCCCATGCCTGCCATCCACAGTTCCATGTTGACGCCAACAGTGTCTATGACGGTGTTGATCAGCTGCGAGAAGCAGCCAGGGCAGAAGGCCTGAACATCCAGCTCCATACCGGCCACGAAATCCGGCTGTGCGGAAACCTCCCCGAGCGCCTGGATGCAGGTGACATACTGACACTTGCAGGTTCGAAATACGTCATGCTGGAGCTTCCGAGCCAAGGTGTTCCGGATTATACGGTCGGCGTCATCCAGCAACTGATGAACCGTGGACTGATTCCGATCATCGCACATCCTGAGCGAAACAAAGCCATCGTCGAAAAGCCCCAGCGACTTTACCGGCTCGTGAATCATGGAGCCCTTGCTCAGGTCACTGCCGGGGCGGTTTGCGGCACATTCGGCTCACGCATCAAGGATGCCGCACTGACACTGATCGATTCCCACCTCGTCCATTTCTACGGTTCGGACGCACATAACACCGACAAGCGGGGTTTCCATTTTGATGAGGGACTTTCCTACCTGGAGAAAAAGGGCCGTGCCGACATGGTCGACATCATGCTGGAGAACAATGCGCGAATTTTGGAGAAGCGGGACCCGGTATTATTGGAGCCGGAAGACCCAAAAGGCAAGAAAAAATGGTTTATCTTCGGGTGATGTGTCAATGTTTGGCAGATTAAAGGTTCCAATTATATGTAAGTGATAGTATAATAGTCACTGGTAGAATAGTTCAGCAACTAGTCAGAAAGGAGTTAGGTGTGTGACTCATCCAAAACGTCTGATGCTGTTGGGATTCATCGACTCCTGCATTGTCTTTTTCTCAATTTATATCAGCTTCCTCATCCTGAATCCCGATATGAATGTGATTCAGTCCAAGACGCTGCTAATCAGTGCCCTGACAATCTTCATCGCCCATCATCTGACCGCCGCTTTTTACGGCCTATACAAGAAGGCATGGGCATATGCTTCTGTCGGTGAACTGAAAGCGATCTTCAAAGCGGTAACCATCTCCATTGCCGCCATCGCGGTTGTCCAGTTTGTAGGACTTGGTCAGGTATATGTGCGTGCTCTTGCCATCACCTGGATGCTACATATGCTGCTGATTGGCGGCTCCCGGTTTATGTGGAGAGTGTACCGCGACTCGGTCACCAAGCGGCTAAAGCTCGGCGGAAGACGTACGATGGTGATAGGAGCAGGGCAAGCCGGCACGATGGTGGTCCGGCAGATGAAGCAGAATCCTCAGAACGGCCTGATGCCTGTTCTGTTTGTCGATGACGACAAGACCAAGCAGCATCTAGATATCTATGGGGTGAATGTAGCCGGAGGGTCGAAAGATATCCCGAACCTTGTCAAAGCCCACAACATCGAAAATATCGTGATCGCCATCCCATCCATGTCCAAAGCGGAAATGGCAGAACTCACCAAGTCCTGTGTAGACGCTGGAGCCCGCACTCAAACGATTCCGCGAATTGAAGACGTGATGACTGGTAAAGTATCTGTCAACGATATCCGTGACGTGAAAATTGAAGACCTGCTCGGCCGTGAAGAAGTGGCTCTGGATATGAAAGCCATTGCGGACAAGCTCGAGAACAAAACAATTCTTGTAACAGGTGCGGGCGGATCCATCGGCTCAGAAATCTGTCGTCAGGTGATGAAGTTCAAGCCGAAAAAATTGCTGCTTCTTGGCCATGGTGAGAACTCGATCTATCTGATTGACCGTGAACTGCGCGGATTAAAACAATCCGAAACGGAAATTGTTCCGATTATCGCAGATGTGCAAGACCGGGAAAGAATCTTTGACACGGTAGCTGAACACGCACCGGACGTTATCTATCACGCTGCTGCGCACAAGCATGTTCCACTTATGGAAGCAAACCCATTTGAAGCGGTTAAGAACAACATCTTCGGAACGAAGAATGTGGCAGAAGCAGCAGATACATTCGGAGTGGGCCACTTCGTCCTTGTCTCAACTGATAAGGCAGTCAACCCACCGAACGTCATGGGTGCAACCAAGCGCTTTGCGGAAATGGTCGTTCAGAATCTTGCAAAGACAAGCGAGACGAAATTCGCAGCAGTCCGATTTGGAAACGTACTTGGATCAAGAGGATCTGTAGTTCCACTCTTCAAAAAGCAGATCGCTGCAGGCGGCCCTGTGACCGTCACTGATGAGCGCATGACCCGGTACTTCATGACAATTCCGGAAGCATCCCGTCTCGTCATTCAAGCGGGTACACTTGCCAACGGAGGAGAAGTATTTGTACTTGATATGGGGGACCCTGTAAAGATTGTCGATCTTGCGAAAAACCTCATAAAGCTTTCGGGCTATGAGGTCGAAGAAATCGGAATCACCTACTCGGGTATGCGGCCGGGAGAGAAGCTCTATGAGGAACTTCTCGATCCATCCGAAATACAGCAAGAACAGGTCTTTCCGAAAATCCATATCGGATGCGCTACTCCGATTGGCAGTTCGGAACAACAATATATCCTGGACAAGCTCCTCGATATGAAAGAGGACGAACTAAGAAACACATTGGTTTCCCTGGCAAACCGGAAAGTTCCGGAATCACCGGAAAAATCACTCACAACCGCTTAAACTATGAAATAAAACCGGAGGCGAAGAGTTGGCACATCTTCAATTTGATTATTCTCACCTCAGTCCATTCTTCGGAAACTATAAAATCTCATTCCTGCATCAGACGGTGGCATCCATTCATGAAGAGATGCACGCCAAAGCCAATCACGCCGAATATCTGGGGTGGCTGGACCTTCCTGAGACATACGACGGAGAAGAGTTCGAGCGGATCCAGCAAGCTGCCAAAAGAATTGGCGAGACAAGTGATGTTCTGCTTGTTATCGGGGTTGGGGGCTCCTATCTTGGTGCTCGTGCAGCGATTGAGATGCTGAACCATCACTTCCACAATCTGCTTCCAAATGAAAAGAGAAAAGCTCCACAAGTGCTCTTTGTAGGTCATAATCTGAGTTCTACATACATGGCTCATCTGATGGATCTACTGGAAGACAAGGATTTCTCAATCAATGTCATTTCAAAGTCTGGTACAACTACCGAACCGGCAATAGCATTTCGTATTTTCCGTAAGTTACTTGAGGAGAAATACGGCAAGACGGAAGCACGGAAGCGAATCTATGCAACAACGGATAAAGAAAAAGGCGCACTCAAGCAGCTTGCAGACAAGGAAGGATACGAAACGTTCACAGTTCCGAACGACATAGGAGGGCGTTACTCAGTGCTCACGGCTGTCGGTCTCCTACCGATCGCGTCTAGTGGTATTAACATAGAAGCCATCCTACAGGGTGCCAAAAAAGCCATGAATGAACTGGACAATCCATACGTTGAAGAGAATGCGGCTTACCAGTATGCTGTTACACGCAACATTCTCTTCCAGAAGGGAATGGCGATTGAGATGTTCGTCACCTACGAGCCAAACCTTCACTCGTTCGCAGAATGGTGGAAGCAACTGTTCGGAGAAAGCGAAGGGAAGGCTCGCCGCGGAATCTTTCCGGCATCAGCCAATTTCTCGACTGACCTCCATTCATTTGGTCAGTACATCCAGGAAGGCCAACGGAACTTGTTCGAAACGATTTTGAAAGTGGAAGAGCCGGAAATAGATATCCGTATCGACTACGAAGTAGACGACATGGATGGCTTAAACTATCTCGCGGGTAAGACAGTTGACCACGTAAATGATAAGGCATTCGAGGGGGCCTTACAGGCCCATACAGAAGGCGATGTCCCTGGACTGGTATTCAGGATTCCGAGATTGGATGCTTATACATTCGGCTATCTCGTCTATTTCTTTGAGAAAGCATGTGCGATGAGCGCCTACTTATTTGGTGTAAACCCATTCGACCAGCCTGGTGTCGAGCAATACAAGACTAATATGTTTAACTTGCTTGGCAAGCCAGGTTATGGCGTGAGCGAAGAGGCAAGAACAGCAATCCATAAATGATAAAGAAACAACGGATGGACCGGAAAGGATCAGATTGCAATGCAATGGAAAGCGAGATACGAAGAGTGGCTTCAACAACTACCTATAAACGATCCTCTTAGAGTACAGCTGTCTGAGGTTCAACGGGACAAGCGTCAACTTGAAGATTGCTTCTACAAATATCTTGAATTTGGAACAGGTGGCATGCGTGGAATCATTGGACCTGGTACGAACCGAATGAATTTATACACGGTTCGTAAGCTGGCAGCCGGCCTAGCAAGTTATATCGAAATTCAAGGCGAAGATGCGAAGAAGCGTGGTGTAGTGATTTCCTACGACTCTCGCAAATTCTCAAGAGAATTTGCTGAGGAAGTGGCCAAGACTATAGGGTTCCGAAACGTAAAAAGTTACGTGTTTGATTCGCTACATCCAACACCACTCCTATCCTTTGCTGTCCGTCATCTAGGCGCGTTTGCAGGTATCATGATTACTGCAAGCCACAATCCACCAGAGTACAATGGTTTGAAAGTGTATGGCGAAGACGGTGCTCAGCTTACTCCGAATGCAGCGGATGTGATTGTTAGTTACATGGATCAAGTGGATAATGAAATAAATATTGAATCCCGATCATTAGAAGAGCTGGAGGCTAAAGAGCTTCTTGTTTGGATCGGGGACGAAGTTGACAAGGCTTATCTTAATCAATTAAAAGAAATTCAGTTAAGTTCAGTAGAGGAAAAAAGCAATCTCTCGATTATTTTTACTGGTCTCCACGGCACTGGCACACCAATTGCTAAAAAAGCATTTGATGCACTGTGCTACCAAAATGTGATTTATGTAGAGGAACAGGCGGTTCCCGATCCACAGTTTACTACAGCTCCAACGCCAAACCCTGAAGAAACAGAAGCATTTAACCTTGCTATTCAGTATGGCTATAGAAATGGTGCGGAGTTGTTATTGGCAACTGATCCGGATGCGGATCGGCTTGGTATTGCTGTGAAAAAAAAGGATGGGAAGTATCAATTGCTCACAGGCAACCAGATTGGTGCCATCCTGATCCAATACATTTTAGAACGGAGACAGAAGTCAGGTAAACTACCAGGAAATGGCGTTATTCTAAAGACTATTGTTACCACAGAGCTCGCGAAAGCTATCGCAGAGAAATACGGCATAGAAACCGTAGATACCTTAACAGGATTTAAGTTTATTGCAGAAAATATAGAGGCTATTAATACGACAAACGAAAGGCAATTCTTGTTTGGTTATGAAGAGAGCTATGGCTTCCTAGTGAGTGATTTTGTAAGAGACAAAGATGCGATCCAGGCTGCGGTACTGGTGGCTGAAGCAGCTACTTATTACCGCCAACAACGACGGTCCCTATTAGATATACTCAATAGTCTGTTCAATCAACACGGTTACCATAAGGAAGTTACCAGGTCGATCAAACTGGAAGGAAAAGATGGTGCTGAAAAGATCAGCCGTATTATGGATGAATTCCGACAAAATACACCTTCAGCACTCGGGTCACTAAAGATCAGGCGGTCAGAAGACTATCAAAGCGGAGACATGTTTGATTTTTTCACTAGTGAAATATGTTCTCTTACCCTACCAAAATCCAATGTATTGAAATACATACTTGAAGATGAATCTTGGATCTGTATACGTCCATCAGGCACGGAACCAAAGATCAAGTTTTATATCGGCGTAAAGGCTGAAACAATAAAAGGAACTGAAGAAAAGCTTACCCGTCTGGAGGAAGACCTTCTGAACCGGGTCACCATCTAAGGAGAGATTATTATGGCGAAGGTCAAAAAAGCTATTATTCCAGCTGCAGGACTTGGAACGCGCTTCCTGCCGGCAACAAAGGCAATGCCGAAAGAAATGCTCCCAATTGTTGATAAACCGACTATTCAGTATATTGTAGAAGAGGCTGTCGCTTCTGGCATTGAAGATATTATTATTGTTACCGGAAAAGGCAAGCGCTCAATTGAAGATCACTTTGACAATAACCTTGAACTGGAAACTAACCTAAGAGAAAAAGGGAAGCTGGAGCTCTTAGAAAAAGTGCAACAATCTTCAAATGTTGACATTCACTATATCCGTCAAAAGGAAGCTAAAGGCCTTGGTCATGCTGTATGGTGCGCACGAAAGTTCGTCGGCGATGAACCATTTGCCGTACTTCTTGGGGACGACATCGTCCAAAGTGAAACACCGGGTCTTAAGCAACTGATTGATCAATACAATGAAACGCATGCGTCTGTAATAGGTGTGCAAACAGTACCTGACGAAGAGACGTCCCGTTACGGAATCATAGAACCATCTTACCAAGCAGGACGGCGCTATGCAGTAGAGAACTTTGTGGAAAAGCCTTTGCCAGGGACCGCACCATCCAACCTTGCAATCATGGGCAGATATATACTGACACCAGAAATCTTCCACTTCCTTGATAAACAAGAAACTGGAGCAGGTGGAGAAATCCAATTAACTGATGCTATTCAACAACTGAATCATATTCAGCAAGTGTTTGCTTATGATTTTGAAGGCAAGCGGTATGACGTTGGAGAAAAGCTGGGATTTATTACGACCACTATTGAGTTCGCATTGCAAAATGAAGAGGTTCGGCAACAACTGTTAGACTATATGACGAGTAAAGTAGTGGAAGGTAAGGCCGGAAGGTAAGGCAATGAATATAACCCTAACCAACGGAAACTTCGACCATACTGTTGGGAGCCGTGTCACCTTAGACGCTAATTTATCAGCGGAATGGTGTGAGGAGGGGGTTATTGCCTTAATAAAGCCAATAATCAAGTAGGCGGTTTAAATAGAATGGAACGAAAGAGGATTTACATTAGTGCTAGCAGTACTAATAACCCTTTTAGTTCCATTTGTAATCGCCTTTCCTATTAATTAAGGAGAGTTGAGAGATTTGAACCAAGATATGGACTCAATCTAAACGAATTATAAAATGTTGAACATCTATCGAACACAAGCCGAAATGGATTTAAACAACCTACACAACTATCTCAATTGGATGTCTAAGATGGGGTATCTTTTTATATAAAGACGGTAAAATATTGTTCTTATAAGAAAGAGGAAAAGAAAATCAAGATATGAAACAAAGAGTTATTTGGTAAAGTGAATTATTTGGTAGGTTAGTAGTTGGTTGGAATCAAGTTCTAAATAAGTCCTAACAAACTAAATAATAATAGATGTTCCAAATAAAAACTTGAATAAAGCGAGGCTATTTTAATTGGATGATGCTGAAGTAAGAAACATACCGTTTTCTCCACCAGATATTAGTGATGCTGAGATTGAGGAAGTAGTAAAAGCAATGAAGTCAGGTTGGATTACTACAGGACCGAGAACAAAAGAGTTAGAAAAGAGGATTTCTGATTACATTGGCGTAGATAAAGCAGCTTGCTTAAATTCAGCCACTGCAGCTATGGAACTCACCCTTCGAATTTTAGGTATTGGACCGGGCGATGAAGTAATTACTTCAGCATATACCTATACTGCATCTGCATCAGTTATAGAGCATGTTGGGGCGAAAATAGTACTAATTGATACAGCTCCTGACTCCTTTGAAATGGACTACTCTAAATTAGCAGAGGCAATAACTGAGAAGACCAAGGCAATAATCCCTGTGGATATAGCAGGTAAGATGTGTGATTATGATACGATTTTTGAGGTAGTTGAAAGTAAAAGAGATCTTTTCAAGCCCAATAGTGAATTACAGTCGTTATTTAATAGAATAATTGTTTTAACTGATGCTGCACATGCTTTTGGTGCTGAGAGAAAAGGTTTTAGATGTGGGCAAGTTGCTGATTTTACTTGCTTCTCTTTTCATGCGGTAAAGAACTTTACAACTGCTGAAGGTGGAGCTGTTGTATGGCGTAATGACAGAGGATTAGATCAAGAATGGCTCTATAACCAATTCATGCTTTATAGTCTTCATGGTCAATCAAAAGATGCTCTTGCCAAGGCACAAAAAGGGGCATGGGAATATGATATTGTCTATCCTGCCTATAAATGTAATATGACAGATATTATGGCAAGCATTGGTTTGGTACAGTTAGATAGATATAAAGGTTTGTTAGAAAGACGTAAAGAAATTATTATGATGTATGATAGAGCACTTTTACCCATAGGTCTTCAAGGATTGGAACATTACGGTGAAGGTTTTTCCTCGTCAGGCCATCTATACTTATTAAGGGTTCCTGGAATTAGTAAAGAACAAAGAAATGAAATTATTATTAAAATGGCTGACGCGGGTATTGCATGTAACGTTCACTACAAGCCATTGCCTATGTTTACGGCTTATAAGAACTTAGGGTTTGATATTGAGAATTATTCAAATGCTTATAAGCAGTATGCCAATGAAATTACACTCCCCCTTCATACTTTATTAAGAGATGAAGATGTGGATTATATTACAAACAATCTGAAAGAAATATTAAAAGACATTCAAGGTGGGTTAGTAGGTGTATAAAAGATTATTTAAAAGGATTTTTGATTTTATTATAGCTTTTGTAGTACTCCCATTCTGGTTAATTATTCTTTTAATTATAGGCCCAATCATTTACTTTCAAGATAGAGGATCGATTTTTTATAATGCTCCTCGACTGGGGAAGGATGGGGAAGTATTCAAAATGTATAAATTCCGTTCAATGAAAGTAAATGCTCCAGATCTAAGAAATGCTGATGGATCAACTTTTAATGCAGAAGATGATCCAAGATTAACAAAAATTGGAAAGTTTATTCGTAAAACAAGTCTTGATGAAACACCACAACTCTTAAACATTATTAAAGGCGATATGAGTATTATTGGTCCTAGGCCTGATTTGCCAGAACATCGTAAATTATATGAGGGTAACGAGGAAAGAAAGCTTGAAATTAGACCAGGTGTAACTGGATATAATCAAGCATACTTTAGAAACACTGTAACTTGGAAAGAAAGAATTAAAAATGATATTTACTATATTGATCATCTCTCTTGGTGGTTAGATTTGAAGATAATTATTAAGACAGTAAAATCAGTATTAAAGCGTGAAGATATTTTTATTACAGAAAAAAAACTAGTTCTTAGTAGGAGCATTGCTCATGGATAATTTTAAAGATGCATTTACTTTTATTAATCTAAATTGGGACACAGACTTTTTTGGAGTAAATTGTGCTAAAGCCACACTGCATAGACCACTTACATTAAGTGAGTGGAAAAAACTAAAAACGAAATTCATAGACTATCAGTTTATATCAATAATGAACAAAAACTCTGAACCGACTAATGCAAAATTGATTGGAAAAGAAACCTCAGCATTTTTAGCAGATGTGAATATTCAATTTATGAAAGAGATAGTGAGTCAGGTACCAATGCCTGAACACATATCTATCCAGCAGGCTCTAAAAAGAAATGATGAAATTATTGAGCTGGCAGATTTTCAGTTCTCAAGATTTATAGAGGATCCAGAGCTAGCTATACGAGGTGGTCGTGAAATTTATCGTGAGTGGATAAAAAATTCATTTGGGAAATTAGATAAATATTTCGCCATCTCGAAGGATACTACAGGAAAAATAAATGGTTTTTTATTATTTTCTTACAAAGGTAATGATTGTGTTATAGAACTTATTGCAGTTTCCAAAGAATCAACAAAGGGTGGTACTGGTACTAGTCTCTTTAAAGCTGTGGAATATGAAGCGTACCAAAAAGATTGTGACAAGATAATAGTTGGTACACAAGTGCGAAACTCTAATGCGATTAATTTTTATCAGAAAGTTGGTTGTAAACAGGTGGGTTCGCACCAAGTTTTTCATTACTGGTTATAATTTTTAGAAGCTTAATTGGAGGAAGTAGTATGAAAACAGTTTGGTTAGTTAACCCATATGGTCCGATTGAAGGCGAGGATTGGAGAACATATAGTTTTAATCAGTTCGGCAGATATTTGTCTAATCGGAACTTTAAAGTTATCTGGTGGACTGCGAATTTTGCACACCATTTTAAAAATTACAGGTCTAATGGATGGAAGGACATTCAAGTAAATGAAAATTTTATAATTAGACTAGTACCAACTTCCTCATATAAAAAAAACATTAGTATAGGAAGATTCAAAAAGGATATTGTTTTCGCGAAAAATTCATACAAAAAATTTAAAGAGAGTGAACGTCCTGACATTATAGTAAGTGCCGATAACCCTCTAACTATGAATTATCCTACATTTAAGTATGCTGCAGATCATAATATTCCTGTCGTATATGACCAAATGGATTTATGGCCCGAATTCATTGAAAAAGTTGCTGGAAAAAATACACGAAAGGTATTGAAAATCTTATTTAGACCTGTCTATAGACAACGTAAAAAGAATTATCAACAGTTAGCTGGTGTCGTAGCTTTAGGAAGTAATTATCTAAAAAAAGCTATAGAAATAGAACCGACATTAATTAAAAAACCTCAAGCATTAATATATAACGGGATTGATGTAAATAAATTCCGAGAAAAGTTGAATAATCAAATTGATATAAAAAACTTACCCCTACATAAGGAAGAAAATGAAGTTTGGTGTGTTTTTGCAGGAACACTTGGTCCATCTTATGACGTGGAGACAATTATCGAGTGTGCAAAGATCTTCAATCAGAATGAAAATAATAATATCAGATTTATAGTCGCGGGTAGCGGACCTTTAGAGGGAAAGGTTAAAGAAGCAAGCAAGAAACTGGATAACTTCTGTTATATCGGAAAATTATTACCAGAAGATTTAATCCCCGTATATGGTAAATGCGATATTGGATTGTCTACATATAGTGCTAATTCTAATGTAGATATGCCAGATAAATTTTACGATTATACAGCTGCGGGGCTTGCTGTAGTTAACTCTCTTCAAGGAGAAGTAAGAGAACACATTGAGAGAAAAAATGCAGGCATTAATTATGCAGCAGGAAATATAGAAAGTTTTTATAATTCAATACAGCATGTGTCAGAAAAAGAAAAGTTAGCTTTATTGAAGAAGAATTCATATCAGATGGCAATAGAATTTGATGAAAATAAGCAGAATAGAAAACTATTAGAAGTAATTAATAAAGTATTAGAAGTTTAACTAATGCTAAGGGGTGCTCTTTTGAATATATTTATAGTAAATACTCCTTATCATCTTCTAATCACAACAACATTACATACAAAGAATGATTTAGTGATTATAATCGATGATTTTAATGTTGAAAAAAGTACTTTTTGTAGTGATTTGATTGAAAAGAAAATGAAAGAGAACAAAATAATAATCATAAAGGGATTAAGAAGCTTTAGAGGCAAACCACTTAACCTATTTAGATATATAAGAGAAATAAAAAAAAGAGCAAAGAATATAAATGCAAATTTTGATGGCAATTTATTTTTGTTTAATGATGGTAATCCGTTCAATCAAATATTTATTTCCAACTTAAGAAATAGTAGAGATGTGATTTTAATCGAAGAGGGAATAGGTTTATATAGAGACGTAAAAAAAAGGCATCATTTCTTGTATGATGTAATAGGTAAAAGTATATTCGGTCTAAGTTTTCAAAACACTAGAAGAATAGGAGGGCATAAAAATACTTCAATAATAGTATGTAATTTACCTGAATGTCTAAGTGATATTCAGTTAGAAAAAGAAATATTCTTAATAAATGAGTTTTGCTCAATAGATAAAAACTTTTTAAGTAGTTTGAATAAAACGATTCCTAAAGAGAAATTTGATATTTTTATTAGTCAACCTTTAGTTGAAGATGGAGTTTTACCAGAGAATTTATATATAAAAAAATTAGATTCTATTTTTAAGAAGGTAATAAGAAAAAACCATAACTTTTATATTAAACCGCATCCGAGAGAGAGTAAAAATAAATATACTTACTTTGAGAAAAAGTATGGTGTGAAAATAGTTGAAGATAAAGACATACCTATTGAAATATTTTTATCAAATCAAGATAGTTCATTTGTTTATACTGTTTATTCATCGGCTTTTTACAATATAGCAAAATACCTGAAATTAGATAATTTCTTGTTGTATGATTTGTTTGCTATAGATCCTAAACTACCCGAACCAATGTTAAAATCGTCCCAAGTAAACGTAATTAAGAGTCTTAGTGAATTACCAATTAAAAAAGAAAACTGATGAACATTTTTAAGGAGAGACAAATGAATGGGTAAGGTAAAAATATTATTGGGTAGTTATGTAGGTTCTGTTAACGCTCAAGATATTAATTGTTACGAAATAGCGAAGAGACTTAATAGTGATATATTTGAAGTGCATGTATTACATCAGAAAAATAAAGTTGATCTTGGGAATAATGTACATTTCCATAGAATTAGTAATAATAGATTGATTAAGAATTTAAGCAAGTTATTTAAAATGGCAACATTAAATGCAGATATCTATTATTTACCTAGAATAGAGAAAATAGATATTATATTTGCCAAGATATTTGGCAAGAAAAGGTGTATTGTATCTTCGGTGGAAATACAAAACGTATATGAAAATAAAAAATATGATGATTTTTTTAATAAGTATATTTTCGATTATTTCTGTATTAGCAATTTTTTAAATAAGTTAAATGTGAAACATTGGAACAAAGAGTGTCAAGTCCTATACTTAGGTAGCAATAATTCCAAAGACGACGTGAATTTCATTAACAATGGAAATCTAAAAAAAATTGCTTTTGTGGGAAGTTTCGAAGAGAGAAAGAAACCCTTAGATTATTTAAAAGTTGCAAAAAGCTTCCCTGATATTGAATTTATCATGATTGGTTCAGGTTCATTGAGCGGAGAAGTTGACCAGTATATTAAATCACATAATTTAAAGAATGTTAAAACACTAGGAAGGCTACAAAACTCAGAAGTATATAAAGAGTTGACGACATGTGATTTATTACTAATTGTTTCTGATAAAGAAGGCTTGCCAAAAGTCGTGTTAGAAGCTGCTTCTGTTGGTATGCCAACTATATATATCAGCAAAAATTACAAAGTTGATTATATTGAAGATGGCATAAACGGGTTTGCTGTGCAAAACTTAAATGAAATGATGAATAGAATAAATGAATTATTATCCAACGAAGATCAGTTTAAAAATATGCGAACTGAGGCGTATAAACTTGCAGCTAAATATAGCTGGGATAATGTAATTAATGACTATGAAAAATATTTCCTTGATACGTATAATATGTATATCAAGAGCTCATATAATTCACCATCATAATAACGAGATTGTTTCACTAACCAAATTATTTCATTAAACTGTTATTTAAGGAAGATGCATAAATATGGATAACGACTATGTTACTCGGCATGAAATAGAAGATGCAATAATTCGTAATGAATTTGGTGAAATAGATTTTTATGCATATTGCATTACTCCATGGCATGCCATAGGTGTCCGAGCTTATATAAATTCTATGCTAAAGCGTAATAATTCCCTTCGTGGCGTAATTTTAATTTCTCATAACCCAGGCACAGATTATTTAATAGATAGTGATGTTTTTTTATTTGACTTAGATGTGGATGTTAAAATATTCAAGTGTAAAGATTCCCGCAGAGCAAACAAAGCGCAGTACTTTTTTAAACTAATCAAATCAATGCAGAAGGTTCAACCCCCACGTGATAATGAAAGGCTGTTACATATACTCCGTCCATTTAGGCCAGACATTAGGTTCGCAGTTGATTATCAACAAAATACACGAAGAGAATGCAAGCTAGTATGTTTAGACGAAGGGGTAGGTACATACAAAACCGATTATGAGATTTTGAAGGAAAAGATACGAGGAAGCATTACAACTGGATCAATACATTTCCTGATGAGTAGTTTTTATAAGTTTCTGTTGCTAAGAAATCGATTGGTACCAGAATATTATACGCTATTTAAAGACAATAAGGGATTGTTAGAGATTAACTTGAATATTGCCAAGGAATACAAAAAATGTATCCGACAATCAGTTGTTTCAAGTATAAATATAGAGACCCCAAAATATGCGTTACTTCTCACACAACCTTTTGAAATTGAACAGGATGTATCAAGTAAGAATGAGATTAATGATATTTTTGATCATCTTTTAAAACTCTTTAAACAACTTGGTTATGAAATTATCGTTAAACCGCACCCTAGAGAGGGCAAAGATGTTATTGATGAATATAAACAAAGAGGATTCAAAGTGTTAGAAACTAAACTTCCTCTTGAAATATATATGGAATCGCTTAAAAAGAAGCCTGAGGTAGTAATTGGTGCGGTAAGCACTTCCCTCATAACTGCGAATGCTCTAAATGAGGTTCCTGCCATATCTGTTGTTTATATGAACAGTGAAAAATTAGATCGAGGATATTTAAAAACTGCTGACACATTTAGGGAGAGATATGGGAAATTTATTCATTTTCCAAAGAGTGATTTTGAGATTATGAATTTAATAAACACTCTTAGGAAAGAGTAATCAATCTTAAGAATGATGATTTGTTTGAAGAGTGTACCCATATAGGCTTTTCGGAAATGTTTTAGAACCTTTGGCAAATTCTTTTGAAGTAGGGGTGAACAAATGAAAAGGGAAGGGTTTATTAAATGATAATTACTAGAAAGAGAATTACTGAAGTATTATATTTCTTATTCTTTGTATTATTATTTTGTACTACCGCTTCTGTTCCTTTTAGGTCTATACTTTTATTTGGAATAATTATAATATCGATATTAATTAATTTAAATAAAAGTTTAAGTATTAGGAGGAATAGGGGAGATGCTACAAGATATATAATACTGTTATATGCATTTGCTGTGCTTACAAATATTTATTCGAACGGGAACTATCAATCCGGCATTGTAAATCTTATGTTATTAATCTTTATGTATATTTCTTTAGATAAATATTGTGGAAATATAAATGATTTTAAAAATCTCATTAAGATAGTTTTCATTACTACTTTTATAGGTGGACCCATCATTGGAATATACCAAATGGCTACAGGGGACTTTTTGTTTCCAGTTCCAGCTTCAGAAAACTCATCCTATGTCGACTATAAGATATTTAATGCTCAACAAAGCAATGTAAATTACGGTGCGTTAACTATGCAAGTATCCTTTTTCACGGCTTTAATATTATCAAATTCTAGTGATAAGTATAAGCTTTTATACTATATAAGCGCAATAATTTCTGTAATTTGCATACTATTAACATTCTCTAGAGGTGCTATTGCTGCGACAGCTGTAGCATTATTGGTAATAATTTTATACAAAAAGAAAACTACGGTTAAAAGTTGGATAAGAATATTTTGGGTTTTATTGTTAGGCACCTTTCTATTATCTGTTTATTATGAAAACATTATGCAATTTATTTATTCCAACGATGTTCAACATTTGTTTAGCCAAAAAGAAACAAGCAGTATAAATGATAGAACTCAGCAATGGGAGGCAGCTACAGAAGCGTTCCTGGATGGTAGTATTTTTCAAGTTGTATTCGGATATGGAACTGAGTATGCGACTGTTTTAGCGAGTTACTCTGGGATACCTATGAGTGCACATAACATTTTCTTTGGCCAACTCACCGAAAATGGTTTAGTCGGATTTGTATTAATGTTTGTTGTGTTTTTCAATGGAATTAAGAAAATTATAAAGCTTAATAAACATAGTAAATTGGCACTGGGAATGTGTTGTTTTATGATTGCAATTTGGCTTACATACCAATTAATCTCTATGATAAGATGGGAATTCTTAGTGACGATAATTTTGTTTGATATATATTACCGCATTGAAAATAACAATTTAATAATTAAACCAAATTCTATAAAAGGGAGAAAGGTAAAAGCGAAAGAAAGATATAATTTTAATTAAGACCTACACTATGTTCAGGTTAGTTAGGTGATAAAATGCTTAAGAAGTTTAAAAGTAATAGTTTACTAAATAATACTGGTATCTATACTATTACAAGCGTTGTCAATAAGGCTATACCATTCCTTTTTCTTCCTATTCTAACTCGGTACCTTTCACCAGAAGAATATGGATTAATATCAATGTTTGCTTTACTCGTTACCTTTACATCTCCCTTCATTGGTTTAAGTGTAAATGGCGCGATTACTAGAAAATATTATAACCAAGAAAATACTAATATTTGGGCTTATGTATTTAATTCAATACTTATTTTAACTTCGAGTACATTGTTGGTGGGGGGATTGTTTTATTTATTCTCAGATTTTATCGTAAAAATAACATCATTTCCCGGTAGATATTTATGGCTCGTTATAGTTTTTTCATTATGTCAATTCCTCATAAACATTAATCTTACATTGTGGCAAGTACAAAAAAAGGCTTTCTCATATGGCTTGTTCATGAATTTGCAAACACTATTGATTGTAATATTATCTATTGTATTTGTTGTTTTGCTTGGTTATGGGTGGAAAGGAAGTATATATGGTCAAGCAATAGGTGTAGTATTGTTTGCTGGCATTGCGGTTTATATAATGTTGAAAAATGGATGGATCGATTTTAAATTTAATAGAAGCTATTTGTCTCATGCTTTAGCTTTTGGAATTCCGTTAATACCACACGCTTTATCTGGAGCAATAATTTCAATGACAGACAGAATATTCATTACAAATATGGTGGGTTTATCAGCAACAGGAATTTATACAGTGGGATATCAAGTAGGTTCAATTATTAACGTACTTGCACTTTCTTTTAATAACGCCTATATACCTTGGTTATATGAAAAGCTGAAAAAAGATGACTATCATGAAAAAATTAAAATAGTTAAATTCACTTATTTATATTTTGTGGCAATAATAGTGTTTTCGGTAATAATAGGTTTATTTTCACCGTATTTATTAAATTGGTTTTTGGGTAAATCGTTTATTGATTCAAGTCAATATGTATTATGGATAGCGTTAGGTTATGCATTTAACGGGATGTATCTAATGGTAGTGAATTATATTTTCTACTCTCAAAGAACAAAATATCTAGCGATAATAACATTTATTACTTCATTAATCAATATCGCATTAAATTATTCATTAATAAAAACATATGGCGCTATTGGAGCTGCCCAAGCAACAACAATTGTTTTTATATTAAAGTTTTTAATGGTATGGATAATATCAGCTAAAGTTCATAACATGCCATGGCGAAAAGTGTTTAATAAATCTAGACCATAATTATGGAGGGTAAAATGGATATTCTAGCTATAATACCAGCCCGGGGCGGATCAAAAGGTATACCGAGAAAAAATGTTAGGTTACTAGTTGGGAAACCACTCATTAGTTATAGCATTCAAAACGCATTAAACAGTAAATATAGTTTAGACGTAGTAGTGTCAACTGATGATGAAGAAATTGAGAGGATTTCGAATCAATATGGTGCCTCGGTGTTAATTCGACCGACTGACCTAGCAAGTGATGATGTGACACTTGATCCAGTTATATATCATGCGGTAAAAACGTTTGAACAAAAAAGAAATAAGACTTACGATATTGTAATTACAATGCAGCCAACTTCTCCATTATTGACAACGAAAACTTTAGATTCTGCAATTGAATACTTTATTAAAAATGATTTTGATACAGTTTTAAGTGGTGTTAATAAGCCGCATTTAGCTTGGACTGAAAAAGACGGGAAGGTTATACCGTTATATCAGAAAAGACTTAACAGACAGTACTTACCAAAGAACTTATTGGAAACTGGAGCGTTTTTCATTTCTAAAAGAAAATTTATAGATAAAAACAATAGATTTGGTCCGGAAATTTCTGTATTTGACGTTCCGGAAAATGAATCAATTGATATAGACAGCTCACAAGATTGGTGGGTGGCAGAAAAGGAACTATCTAAAAAGAAGATTTTAATAAGAGTTGAGGGTTATGCAGAAATTGGCTTAGGACATATCTATAGGGGTTTATTGTTAGCCTATAATTTTATTGATCACAATGTTTGCTTTGTATTATCATCGCAGTCAGACTTAGGGATAGAAAAAATAAAGCAAAGTCATTTTCAGTATAAGGTTATTGACAATAATAATGAGTTATACGAATTACTGAAGTTGGGCAATTATGACATTTTAGTCAATGACATGCTTGATACTAATAGTGAATATATTAAAAAATGCAAAGAAATGTGCGGCCGCGTTGTTAATTTTGAAGATTTGGGAGCAGGGGCAGCGTTAGCTGATGCAGTCATTAATGATTTGTACGATAAAAAGAATGATAGAAATAATCATTATTGGGGTAGCGATTATTATTGTATAAGGGATGAATTCCTTATAGCAGAACCATCAAAATTCAAGGAAGAAGTAAAGGAAGTTTTGGTGATATTTGGAGGAACAGATCCTTCTAATCTAACTCAAAGAGTACTAAATATTGTTGAGTCAATAAATAAGAGTGATATTCATTATACATTTATCTTAGGAATGGGATATGCAAAAGCCGATGAACTCATAAATAGCGCTCAAAAAGATAATCTTAATGTTGATTTTGTAAAAGATGTAAAGTTGATGAGTGAATATATGGCTAATGCAGACATTGCGATTTCATCGCAAGGACGTACAATGCTAGAATTAGCTTCAATGTCTGTACCGACAATTTTATTAGCACAGAATGAACGGGAGCAGCATCATGAGTTTGGTTACTTGAAAAATGGGTTTATTAATTTAGGACTGGGAAAAAATGTGGATAACAATACAATACGAGAAACTCTACTATGGCTTATAAATAGTCCTCAAATTAGAAAACAAATGAAAGAACAAATGGAGAAAAAAGATCTAAGGCTAGGCATTGAACGTGTTAAAAACATTATTCTTAATAAACATATTTAATGGAGGGTACTTATTATGAAAAGTAGAGTTATCGAAAGAGCTTTATCAGGAGAATTTGTATTAATTGCTGAAATTGGCGTTAACTACTATGATATTGCAAATAAATATGAGATTACCCCTATGGAAGCAGCTAAATTGATGATTAAAGAGGCGCACGATTCCGGTATTCATGCAGTTAAGTTTCAATCTTATAAAGCTGATACACTGGCAGCAAAGGATTCTCCGTCTTATTGGGATACTAATGAAGAGGCCACTAGATCTCAATTCGAGCTGTTCAAGAAGTTCGATAGTTTCTCTTTCAATGAGTATAAAGAATTGGCTAATTTCTCGAATGAACTGGGCATTGAGTTTTTATCAACTGCTTTTGACTTAGAATCAGCTGATTATTTATATGAATTAATGGACGTATATAAGATATCTTCATCTGACCTTACCAATCTTCCTTTTGTAGAGTACCAGGCAAAAAAAGGGAAGTCTATTCTGCTTTCAATTGGTGCATCTAGTGAACAAGAAATTAATAGAACAATTGATGTAATAAAGAAAAATAATAACCAGCCTATAGTGTTATTACATTGTGTACTTGAATACCCAACCCCATTTGATCATGCTAATCTTAATAGAATTGTTTCATTGAAGGAAAAGTATCCTGACTTAATTATTGGATATTCAGATCATACGAAACCAGACTATCATGTTGATGTTGTAAAGACGGCGTATAATCTTGGGGCTTTGGTTATTGAAAAGCACTTCACATTAGACAAATCTTTACCAGGAAATGACCATTACCATGCAATGGATCCTGAAGATGCAAAAAAGATTGTTGATGGCATTAAGTTCATTGATTCTATAAGAGGTTCTTATGACATTAAATTCTTAGAATCTGAAATTACCTCTAGACAGAATGCTAGAAGGTCATTGGTTACGAGTTGTGATATAAAGAAAGGGGAAGAAATAACTAGAGAAATGTTAACATTTAAGAGACCGGGAACTGGTATTTCACCAGCAGAAATAGAATGCATTATTGGTAAAATAGCCATTGAAGACATTGCTGAAGATACAATTTTGAACTATAAAATGCTAAGTGGTTCATAAATAAGCCGTCACCATTTAATTTAGATGGGGAGTTAATTCTTATATGCCAGCAATTTCTTTATAAAGAGAGGTGTACCATTATGAACATTCTAGTCACTGGCGGGACTGGATATATTGGATCACATACTTGTATAGCTCTTCTGGAATCAGGACATTCAGTCATCATTGCTGATAATCTTTCTAACAGTAAGAGCGAGTCTATTAAAAAAATTATTGATATATCTAAAAAAGAAGTGACTTTTTTTGAAATTGATGTAACGGATGAAGAAGCTGTAGATCATATTTTCAGAAATCATGAAATTGATGGAGTTATTCATTTTGCCGGTCTAAAGGCAGTGGGTGAATCTGTAGAAAAACCGCTTGAGTACTATTATAATAATGTCGTGAGTACAATGGTATTAACCAAAGCATGTCAAACATATGGTGTTAATAGATTTGTCTTTAGTTCATCAGCCACAGTATATGGAGATAATACAGTGCCATTTGTAGAGACGATGAGTCTACTACCTACAACAAATCCTTATGGTGAAACAAAGGCAATGAGTGAACGAATTTTAACCGATTTTGCGAATGTAAATCCAAGTTTTTCAGTATCACTACTTCGATATTTTAACCCAGTTGGTGCTCATGAGAGTGGGTTAATAGGGGAATCGCCTAATGGTATCCCTAATAACCTAATGCCTTATGTTACCCAAGTGGCAAAAGGTAAACTTCATAATTTGAGAGTATTCGGAAATGATTATCCTACAATCGATGGTACTGGTATTCGAGATTATATTCATGTATTAGATCTAGCTGAGGGCCATGTTGCTGCACTGGAAAATCAAACAGAAGGTGTTCATGTTTATAACTTAGGAACAGGGAAAGGTACTAGTGTATTAGAATTAGTAAAAGCTTTTGAAGAAGCTAACGATATTGAAGTTCCTTTTGAAATTGTAGATCGGAGACCTGGTGATATCGCTTCATGCTATGCCGAGACATCAAAAGCAAAGAGAGAACTTGGTTGGTCAGCTAAACGAGATATAGTAACTATGTGCAGGG
Organism: Bhargavaea cecembensis; assembly: GCF_001619585.1. GTDB lineage: Bacteria > Bacillota > Bacilli > Bacillales_A > Planococcaceae > Bhargavaea > Bhargavaea cecembensis_A. The sequence goes on along the minus strand of NZ_LQNT01000009.1, from coordinate 1,029,812 downwards.
ATGCATGGCGATTTGAAAAAAATAATATGGAATAAGCAGTGAGAAAATCACCCGTTGCCTAATTTGCCGACGGGTGATTTTACGCTTCATAATTCTGTTTACACTTATTTTGTCAATTCTGATGTGAGCACCTGGTAGATATTACCCATCACATGGCTAGCTTTTCCGCATTGAGGTTCTTGATAAGCAAGACGGCACGGTGTGTTTGTTTAGTGCACATTAGTGAGTCAGACCTGTTCGTCACCGGTGCCCCTACTCTGACATTAACCTTAAGACACAATTTGAGGTAGAAATCTTTGATGATCCGCTCCCGTGCAATTCGTTTAACCTGGGCTATTTTCTGCTTAACGACGACAATTTTGCCCTGTCGCTCTTCCAATTTAGAGTTCTTATTCTTGTATTCCTGAGTGTGTAACCCCGTTACAAGTTAGACAATGTAATACTAACCATAGATGGAACTGTACCGCCAACAACAGAATTATATCTAATTTTGATAGACTTGCCTGAATTATTCGACAAGTGACTCTACTAAGTGGATGGGTTTGCACGTCAATAGAACCCCCAAAAAAATATCGGTGAGTAGGGTAATTTATAAATGAAAAATAAAAAGCCTCCTTTTGGAGGATACAAAGGAGTAATTACGTTTGATTAAAAACAAAGAGGATTATAGATTTTTTCTTTGTGCTGACTTAGCCTCACTCAACAAAAAGAAGTTTGAAAGGCATCACAAATACAGCCACCCAATTTTACAATTTCAAAGAAACTTGCGGAGAATTGAATATTATCAAAATTGCAGGAAGGATGTGACGAGCCAGTTGTATTTAAAGATTTTAAAGTTAAGATTCATAAAAGAATCTGTACATTTAGGGTTTACCATACCACCAAACGTTTTTGATGCAGGGTTGAGTATCGCCCACTACGGTAGCATAGTTGTTAACGGTAATGCGAAAGTTGGAAAAAATTGCAGAATTCATTCGGCGGTGAATATTGCTGGTTCTGCAAGAATTGGGGACAATGTTTATATTGGTCCTGGTGTAAAGATTTTTGGTGATGTTATTATTGGTGATAATGTGACAATAGGAGCTAATTCAGTAGTAAACAAAGATGTTCCTGACAATGTTACTGTTGCTGGTGTACCGGCAAAAATTATAAAAGATTATCCTACCGTGAGCATTATCGATGGATATGCAGTCGCCTCACGTAATTAATAATTAACTCAAATTATTGGTAATCCATAACGTCATAAGAAAAGAGCGGTTGGATCACTCTAACCCGTTCAGTTGAGTGGTGCAAAACAAGAAATAACAGTGGAATTAGACCCCGAATCAGCAATGATTTCGGTCCGCTTCTTTCATTTGATACTGGCCAATCAGGTGCAATTGATAAAGGTGATGCATAAATTCCGCTCCCTAGCACAACACTGTGTTTTTGTTTGTTTCTTCTTCCTCTGTAAAGAACCGACCTTCTTTTAGGGTCATATGGAATACTCCCTGATAGGAATGCGCTCGAACCCACCAGCATGCCCTCTACGCTGGTGGGTTCTTCATTCTCATTAGTATATTGGATGCGGCCGACTGTTTCCATGGACCGGTAGGCTGGACACACCGTTCAGGAAGTTAGGAACCCCGCCGCCGTCCTTTAGCACACGCCCGGGCATGACCATGATCTGTTCCGCTCCGTGGCCGCTCATCTACTTCATCACAGTATCCTTCACGCCCAGCCCAGGGAAATGGCGGAAAGGGCGAATCCGATGGCCACACCGAAGATTAATAAGAATTCCCTGAGCTTATTACTCCAAATTCCGGGGAGGGCCACCTTATGAACAGTCTCTTAAGCTTGCTCCTTTATCCGCCCGTCTTTTAAAACAGAATCCGCTAAGCCCGATTTGCCTCTTTTAGTAAAGATAACAATTCTAATTATTTTAGATGCATCCCTAAGGCTTTAGAAGTGTCATATTCAGCTGTGGGCTTGGTACCTCATGGAAGTGAGTAATTACTCATATACCAGACAAGCGGGATGGAAAACAATACCGTTTCCCATCCCGCTTGTTCATTTTTCTTCTTCAGCTTTCCCCTCAATGAACCATTCATCAATAAAATACAACTCTTCCTCTTTGCTTAGGAGGCCTCTCGCTTTTCCGAGTGTCCCGTTCTGTAGATCCCAGATGTAGTTGTGGTCCTTGTCGGCTTCGCTGAAGTCTCCTCGTTCCCATTTGGCGATGATCTGGAGCAGCTGTTTTTTCACTTCGGGTGTCCGGATGTTGGGGGAACTGGAGACGATCAAGTCGATTTGTTCGATGTTTCGGGTGGTCATCGGTATTGCCCCCCATTTCTGATTGGCCACGATTTTCTGGTGAGTCATCTGGTGCATGACATCCAGGATCTTCTCTTCGGGGGAGTTGCCGTTAACGCCCACACGGTCTAGACCGTCGACTTCCTCCAATGCCTCGGTTTCCTCGAAGGTCTCCACAAACTCATCCTGCGTCAGCACTTCATCCGGCTCGGAGTAGGCAAACTGGTTCTGGTAGATGATATATGCGGCAATGGCCAGGAGTGCCAGTGCGGAACCGATAATAGCCTTCTTTTTCATTCGATCACTCCAATGTTCAGGGTGTGGTGTCTTGAAATCGAATTTTTCTCTATTTATAGAGTATAGCATTTCCATTAGCATGGAAATATCTCGTTTTTCTGGGTGGTCGGTAACCTCTCAAAATGCCGAGCTCAGCATTTTGCCTGAATTGTCATTCAGGTGCTTTAACGAGTGAAGGAAGAAAGTCTAGCCTGAAGCCGTGATCAATCATTAATTTTCCTTGAAACTAGAACCAATCGACTAAATTCGACACAAAAATTGGTAATAACATGGTGTTTACCTCGAAGTAAGGCTTGTTAATCAAGCTCAGAGCAGGTAAAATATACTTATCAATCATCGAAAGACAGGTCATTAATACTGGTTTCGCGTTATGTTAAACGTTATTCGCAAGACGAAACTGGTTGGAAAGACCGATATGCAGCCTAGATAGAGAGAGAATTAAGTATCGGAAGGGGAAGAGCCGTGACGAATCTCATCCATGTAGAAGATGATGACGTGAAGCCAGTGGGACAATATGAAATCATTGATACCGGTTGGAGGACAGACGGACTGTTTGTTGTGATCTTGGGAGCTGAGGGGCGTGCTCTTCTGGAGAGCAGCGATGCGCACAACTATGCACGCATGGTGGCAGGCCGCAGACGTCATGGCATTCCGGTGACTGCTGAACAAGTGGAATCAGGAAACGGGAAGTTCCCGTACCAGCGGATGTTCTGCTTTAGCCGAGCAGAACAAAAAGCCGGACGGGCATAAAGTTACAAACACACTTGCCAAATCATTCATGATTAAAGCCTGTCACAGAGATCTGTGACAGGCTTTTTGGATTTATAGGGAGTGGGCCGGTTGAGTGGTTACCTCTCTATAGCCGCCAGTTGTTGTTGTTCTGTAAGTGGGTTGACGTACGGTTGTGGAGGATAGAATAAACGTGCGTGGCGATACCGTTTAATATGGGGTGTTTAAAATCCGGAGATTTATGAATGAGGAAAGAAAGAACGGCTTACCTATAATTGCTTTGTTGTGGGGTGCTGTCATGATCTTTGTGATGTGCACAAGCGACCCGCGAGCGTTTTTATATGAAGGCAAGTTGAGTTATCATATTGAATTCGCGCCAAACTTTTATAACCTTCTCATTATGAGTGATATCGACCTAAACAGTAGCTTTTACTTGCTCCAAAAGATAGGACACTTCTTATCGTTTGGGTTTTTGTATTATCTACTCGTTGCATGGATGAAACGACCACATAAGGCGTTTGTTCTGTGTGTGTTATTCGCATTGTTTACAGAGATCCTACAACTGTTCTTCCATCGCAGTGGCCGGCTTTTTGATGTCGGCATTGATCTGCTGGGCATTATTACGGCTTATCTAATATGCACCTATATAAATAGTCAAAGGACATCGGATGAGGCATTGGAACGTTCGCGAAGCAGCGGCCCCCGTGATCCGATAACCGAACGCCCCTCAGATGAATAAGATGAGGGGAGGTTTAGGAAGGGGGAATGAAGGTGACCAGTAATTACGGTCAGTGGTTGGGGGAGTACGACGATGTTAAGTGGCACGTGGGACCGGATAATTCCATTCCGTATGAATCCGGACGTTTTGAACGTGGTCAAAGCTCGATGTATGAAGAACAACCGGGTCTTTTTGGTGAGAATCAATTGAGGGATCACATGGGTCCGGTTTATGCCGTGCCGCCTTTTCCGCAGCATGGACCAGGTTCAGAGGAAAGTGGGTGGCAACAGCAGTGGAGTGATGAACACCCGGCCCTATACAATCAAGGTCACATGGGTCCAGTCTACGCCGTACCGCATTTCCCATGGCAACAGGGGGACAGTTACGGGGCAGGGAGCGGACAAGGGCACCAATACGGGCATTATCCTCAAATGCCGATGCCCTGTTGTTCGCACTGTGGCTATTCCCCGTGGCAAGGGTTCCAGTACTAATTGAACAGCAACATGAAACCCACCTTTCGGCAAGGTGGGTTTTTTCTAGTTATCCTGATTGACTTTGGCTGCAGGACACAGGTCTGCCGCAGGGCATTGACTGCAATCCCGTAGAGGTTCGGGATGGTCTTTGTCTTGTATGGGCTTGGCAAGTTGAGAAGAAGGTTGAATCCACGCTGGTTTGTCGGCAGCCGCTTTCACCAAATTCACGTGATGATCTCTTCCTCGAGGTTTCTCCACAGATGGTGGGCTTCCCGGGCGATGTGTTCCAGCAAATCAGGAGGCGACGTGGTCACGGCTGCGCATTGTTTGACCAAATCATCCAGCTCCAATTTGAACTCCTCTAAGCTTTTGGCCTCTTTAATAATCATATTCTTGAATTGTGTCAGGACCGGCAGGGTTTCATTTCTCGGTGTCCGGATCATGGTCTGCAAGGCATTTGCCTGCATCATCAGCCGCTCAAACTTCTGCATCATTTCAGTGACCCGATAATTCAACTCGTAATTCGATACATCTAAATAATGGCGGATGTAGCCCAGGTGATCGGCCATCTGCCTTAACCAAAAGACACATTCATGGACGATGGCATCTGACGGGGAAATCTCGGCGCCGCTTTGAATCAATTTATAAACCCTCTGGGACTCCTCAGATTCCCTGACCATATGGTCCAGGAGAGATACCGGCGTGGAAATGATGACCTCACAATGCAGCGACTTATCCATCGTGTACGCAAGCAGACTATGGAATTCCTTCGTCGCATGGTTTGCCTCTTCAATCAGTTTCCCAACATCGCCCTGCTTCTTAACCGCCTTTTCATACACCTTCCCCAAACGCTGGATATTGTTCAGGTTTGCACGGGCCAGCTCCGTTTCATAATGGCTGATCTCTCGGTCAAAAAACCTGCCGTGATCATAATCATTCTGCAGCCAAAAGGCGATGATCCCGTAGGCATCCCTTTCGTAACGATCCGTATACCCCATTTACCTGACTCCTTCCTTCCCGGTTATGGCACAGCCTTATGCATTGTATTCAATAGGTGGACGGCCTATGTCCGGATAAAAGTCAGTTCAGGGCCGTAAAGGGTTACCCTCGCGCTGAAAGGGTAAAATACCTGTATATCCCAAACGAGGTGATCCGATGAAACAAGAAGAAATGGAAACACTCAGAGACCTGATCAAAGGCGTCGACACCGCGATGCTGACGACCGTATCAGACGAAGGACTCGTCTCCCGCCCGATGAAAACGCAGGAAGTCGAATTCGACGGCGACCTCTGGTTCTTCACCAAGAAAGAAACCAACAAATATCAAGAAATCCTCCACGACAAAGAAGTCAACGTCGCCTACGCCGGCAAATCCTACGTCTCCGTCCGTGGACGAGCCGAAATCGTCGAGGACATGTCCAAGAAAAAAGAACTCTGGAGCAAATCCTACGAGAAAATCATGCAGACCACCTACGATGACCCCGACGTCATCCTGATCAAAGTCAAAGCCGAGGCCGCAGAATACTGGGAGAGTGGCAGCCTCGTCAAGAACATTGCGTTCATGTACAAGCGGATGACCGAGAAGGATGCGGAGTCGGCGAATATAAATGAGACGTTGGAATTGGATAAGTGATTATTTGAATTGAAGCAGCCCACGCGGCTGCTTTTTCTTTTTGGTGTGAAAGCAAGTGGTGCGAGTCCCCACCTACAGGTACCTGAATCCCTACCAAGGGGTACCTGAGTTCCTACTAAGTGGTGCTGAATGATAACGAAGTGGAGTTAAGGGGAATGATCACACCAGATTGGATGAACTTAGAGAAAGGAGAAGTCCTATCTGTAGAGAACTAGTTAAAGAGATATCAAAAGGGGGAATAAACATGCGACTGGCAACAGTGAAACTTGAGGGGAATGAAACAGCGGTCGTCATTGCGGGAGAGAAAGCAGTGACGGTTGAAGAGGTGAACAAGGCTGAGGGGAAGAAGTGGGCCACCGCACTGTTTGAGATCATTGATTCCGGCCAGCTTAATGAAATGACCGACTGGTACAACCGGGAGGGGAAAGAGAAAATCCTGGATGGGACGATTCCAGGAATAGACGCAGCTACTCTTGACTACAAGCCGCTTTACCGCAATCCATCGAAAATCTGGGGGATTGGATTGAACTATGTGGACCACGCTTCGGATCTGGGTGAAATTGCTCCGAATACAGAGCCGGCAAGTTTCATGAAACCGACGACGTCCATCATCGGAGCGGGTGAGACCATCCGCATTCCCCACCAGTCCGAGCGGACGACCGCTGAAGCAGAACTCGGGGTCATCATCGGTAAGGCCTGCAAAGATGTTGAAGAAGCAGATGCATTGAATTATATCGCCGGCTACACGACGATCATCGACATGACGGCAGAAGATATCCTCCAGAGAAATCCGCGGTACCTGACCCGGTCAAAGAGCTTTGACACGTTCTTCAGCTTCGGCCCGCAGTTTGTCACTCCGGACGAAGTTGAAGACCTCATGAAACTGGAAGTTTCCACAATGATCAACGGTGAACTCCACCGGAAGAACACCGTCGATCATATGACATTTAACCCTCTGAACTTGGTGTCGTTCCACTCGAAGGTCATGACACTACTGCCGGGGGATATCATCTCAACCGGAACACCGGGAGCAGTCGTCATCAATGACGGTGATGTAGTGGAATGCCGGATTGAAGGCTTTGAACCGCTCGTGAACCATGTGCGGGACCTGAAAGTAGTGGCGAAGGAAGAGATAGCAGAGGAAACGGGAGTTTGATGGAATTGAGGAAGCCGAAAATCCCTTTGTAAGTCGGAAGAAATGCAAGAGCACGATGAAGAGCCGGATGGGAGACGCTACCGTTTCCCTCCGGCTTTTTGCATTTGCTCTTCTCTAGTAAGCGAGTGGTGTGACGACCCCGCTTCTGGTGACGACAATTTTCTTGCAGACCGTCAAATTCCATCCTATATTCACATTTATCGAACAATTCCTTGAATAAAGCATTGTTAATAATGGGACTCACTGGTAATATATTCTTAAGGAAATAAAGAGGGAATAGAAGATAGGACCCACTCTTGCGTTTCATTTTTCTTGAAAGGTCATTTCAATCCTATGAAATCGGGTACATAGTCTTATTTTGTGTTTCCTTGGTAGTTGTGGGAGGGTTGCGCACCCTGACGCTTCGTGATGGGCCGGTGGAGCTTGGGGACAGACCGGGAAGCGGCTGAAGACCGCAGAGTCTTCGGTCTTTTGTAATACAAGTGCTGTCGCCGCGACAGGTGTGACAGGGTCTTGGGTTGTTTGATGCAAGGGGGGCGTGGGGATGAAGAAATTAATGAAGAGCCTGCTGGATCTGCGAGGACAGCAGCGCGCCAGACGGTTCAGGGAGTGGGAGAGGCTGCGCCGGCTTGCTTATGAGGATGAGCTGACGGGAGTCGGGAATTTGCGGGCCTTTCGGGAAGAGGCGGTCAGCCGGATCAAGTCTGGAAAGCCGTTCGGGATTCTCTATCTGGATCTTGACCGGTTCAAGAAGGTAAATGATACATTTGGCCACCTGGCGGGTGACCGGGTCCTACGGGAAGTGGCCGCTGTACTGGAAAATGAAGCATTTTCCGATGCGCGTGCCTATCGCCTGGGCGGGGATGAGTTTGCATTGATTGTTCCTGCGGTGGAGGAGACAGGCATTGCTGCAGTGACGCTTCGAAGGGAATTGGACATTGCCAAGCGGGTCCGGATCGGGTCTGTTGCTGTGGGTGCTTCGATGGGCTCAGCCCGATTCCCGCAAGACGGCCGTACCTATGTCGAGTTGCTCAATGCGGCGGACCGTAGGATGTATACCGAGAAGGCGCGTCGAAAGGAAGAACCTTCATACTCATTTGCTGGCGACACCTGTTGAGGTGTCGTTTTTTGTTGTGCAGAACCCGGAATTAATCTGCAATTCCGTATTGTAATATTATGCATCTCGTTGTATAGTTATATTCATTATTGAATAAAGAGTCAAATATGAATAGTGGGTCTGCAAGCAAATCAAGATCGACCTTTATATAGTACCAGTGTGAATCATTATAAATTATCAAAATATTCCTTGCGTTTATCATTACCACTCTGTATAGTCTTATTCAATTACGAATACTTATCTACCAGGAGGTGCCGCATGTCCATCTTTTCCATCAATCCGGATACCCAATTTGAAATCATTGATTCGACTGATGAAGATCTGATCGTAACGAACCGGGACGGGGTGATTGTGCAGGCGTCACGGATCAGCGGGCGACATTATGGGGTGACGCCGGAGTCGCTGCTTGGCCGGTCGGTGTATGACCTGGAGCGGGAGAAGGTGTTTGTGCCGGCGATTACGCCGCTTGTCCTGAAAGAAAAGAAGAAGGTAGTGCTGGTACAGGATACGCCCAATGGAACCCGAGAACTGATCATCGGATTTCCGCTGTTTGATGAAGCGGGTGAGGTGGCGCATGTCATCAGCTATTCGTGCGAGTGGTCGGAGCTGGTCGTCATCCAGGATTACCTGAACGAACTTGAGTCGGAGATGGCCAAGATGAAAGAGGAGCTGAACCTGCTTCGTCGGGAGGCGACTGTGCCGGAAGGTCTGGTGCTCGCATCCAGGTCGACTTCAGAAGCGTTTGCGGGAGGGCTGGAAGCTGCGGAGATGGATGTGCCGATCCTCCTGTACGGGGAACACGGGACCGGAAAGGCGACCCTTGCGCGTGAAATCCATGCCCGCAGCCGCCGCAGTGAAAAGGCGTTCCTGACACTGGATTGCCGGACGGTTCCGGAAGCGCTGTTTGAACGGGAATTGACAGGCGATTCGGACGGGAAGATCGGAATGCTGCCGATTGCGGAAGGCGGCACGCTGTATCTTGAGGGCATCGACCGGCTGTCGCCGTATCTGCAGAACCGGCTGGCCGGCTGGTTGAAAGACAGGAAGTACCAGACGGCGGAAGGGGCAGAAGTTCCGTTTGATGTGCGGATCATGGCTTCCGCGGAGGGCGATCTGTCCGGCGCGGTACAGGACGGGGCATTTAGCCGGGAGCTGTTTTATCTGATCCATCTTGTGCCGATCGAACTGCGCCCGCTTATGGATCGGAAAGAGGACTTGTCCTCGCTCATCCCGCTTTTCCTGGATCGGTTCTGCGAAAAGCACGGTGTCAGGAAGGAGCTTTCTCAAGGGCTGTTTGACTATCTGCTTGAGTGTCCATGGCCGGGCAATATCGATGAACTGGCGAATGTGATAGAGCGGCTAGTCATCGGCGGCAGGAACAACGTGCTTACGGCAGAAGACCTGCCGATGGAGTACCGCGTTCCGGCGGGCGATTCCCTGTCGGAGATTGAGATGGACGGCAGACCGTTGCCGAGCATCCTGGAGAGTGTTGAAAAACGGGTGCTGATGGCAGCCAAGCAAAAATACGGGACGACGACCGAGATTGCGAAACGGCTGGGCATCAGCCAGCCGTCGGTCGTCCGGAAGCTGAAGAAGTATGAGGGAGAGTGACGGGAAACGAACCCGCCGGGAGCAAACCTGCTCCGCTTTTCTTCCAATAAAGAACGAGGAGGACGACATCATGACAAAACAACTTGAGCAGGCGAAGCAGCCGGAGTGGACACAGATGGTGGCAAACATCGGCAATTTCCTCGCCCCGAGCATGGCGAAGGACCATCCGAACCTTCCGGTGGTGAAGGCGGAAGGGTGCTATTACTACGGAACAGACGGCAAGAAGTACTTGGACTTTACGTCCGGGATTGCAGTGGAGAACGTGGGGCACCGGCATCCGAAGGTAGTGCAGGCGATCAAGGACACTGCGGATCATCTCGTGCACGGGCCGTCCGGCGTGATCATCTATGAGTCCATTCTGAAGCTGGCGCATGAACTCCAGCAGGTACTTCCTCCGAAACTCGATAACTTCTTCTTTGCAAACAGCGGGACGGAGGCGATCGAGGGGGCACTGAAACTTGCGAAGCATGTGACGAAGCGGCCGTATGCCGTGTCGTTCACGGGATGTTTCCATGGCCGCTCGATCGGTGCATTGAGTGTGACGACATCGAAAAGCAAATACCGCAAATACCAGCAGCCGTCCTGGCTGACGTACCAGCTGCCGTATGCGTTGCCGGAGGATCTGCCGGAAGGGGCAGACCCGGAAGTGTTCTTCCCGGAAAAGCTGGAAAAGGATGCCCGCCGGCTGTTCAGCCACCAGGTCGATCCGGAAGAAGTGGCGTGCATGATCATCGAACCGGTGATGGGCGAGGGCGGCTATATCATCCCTCCGAAGGCATGGCTTCGGAAAATCCGCGAGATCTGTGACCGGCACGGGATTCTCCTGATCTTTGACGAGGTCCAGACCGGATTCGGCCGGACGGGGAACTGGTTCGCGGCACAGACATTCGGCGTGGCGCCGGACATCATGGCGATCGCGAAGGGAATTGCGGCTGGCTTGCCTTTGAGTGCAACTGTTGCGTCGAAGGAACTGATGGACCAGTGGCCGCTCGGGTCGCACGGGACGACGTTCGGCGGAAATCCGATCGCCTGCTCGGCGGCGCTTGCGTCACTGGAAGTCATGAAGGAAGAGAAATTGCTTGAGAACGCCCGTGAAGTCGGGGCGTACGCGATGGAGCGTTTGAATGAAATGAAGGACCGTTATCCGGTGATCCGGGATATTCGTGGACTTGGGCTCATGATCGGCATCGAGCTCTGCGATCCGGAGACGGGTGAGCCGGACGGAGCGGCGGTCATGGACGTGCTGGACCGCTGCCTGGAGAAAGGCGTCCTGTTTTATCTGTGCGGCAACGCCGGCGAGGTCATCCGGATGATCCCGCCGCTCACGGTGACGAAACAACAAATCGACGACGGGCTCGGAGTGCTTGAAGAAGCGCTCCAGGAACGCGGAAACTGACAGAGGAAGAGGGGGAAAATCGATGACAGTCATTAAGGGAGAACAGGCGCTCGCAAGGGGATCTGCCTGGAAGTTTCTGATCCCGTCTTTGATCGGGGTGCTTCTGTTCCTCGTGCCGATCAAGTGGAACGGGGAAATCACGATCGGAATCGGAGTCATGGCGTCCGCCCTGCTTGGGTGGGGGAGCGACTGGATTCCCGCGTTCCTTCTCGGGATGCTCGGATTCACCGCGGTTATGACGCTCTTTGCGGTGTTGGTGAAACCGGCTTTTGTCATGGACCGGCCGTTTCTCAAAAACCTGTTCGTCGTCGGGACGTTCGGCATCATTACACGACTGTTCGGGTTTGCCGTAGGGGTCATGGCCTACTTTGAAGTGGGCCCTGCATTTATTTCTTCGCGCGCGACAGGAGGGGTCGTGTTATTCGACCTCGCGCCGGTGCTGCTTACCTGGTTCCTGTTCGCAGGCGTCATGTTGCCTTTGTTGGTCGAGTTCGGACTGATGGAATTCTTCGGGGCGCTGCTGACGCGGTTCATGCGTCCGATCTTCACGCTGCCGGGACGCTCCTCGATCGACACGCTCGCTTCCTGGATGGGCGCGGCACCGGTTGGCGTCGTCATCACGATGAAGCAGTACGATGAAGGGAACTACACGGGCCGGGAAGCCGCGGTCATCGCGACGACCTTCTCGATCGCTTCTGTCGCGTTTTCTCTCGTCGTCGCCAACGTCATCGGACTCGGCCATCTGTTTGTTCCGTTTTACCTGACCATCAGCGTCGCAAGCATCGCCGCCGCCATCATCATGCCGAGGATTCCGCCGCTCTCGCGGAAACCTGACACATACTTTGACGGCAGCGGGCGGCAGGAAAATGATGAAGCGATTCCGGATGGCGAAACCGCTGTGAGCTGGGGCTGGAAACTGGCGCTCGCCAAAGCTGGAGCTACAAAAGGTCCAAAGCAACTCGTCAAAGACGGCGTCGGCACGGTACTGGATATCTGGCTAGGGCTGATTCCGCTCGTCATGAGCCTCGGCGCACTGGCACTGATCATCGCCGAGTTCACACCGATCTTTAACTGGATCTCCTACCCGCTCGTTCCGATCCTCACATGGATGGGCCTCCCGGAAGCCGCAGCAGCTGCCCCGACCATGCTCGTCGGATTCGCCGACATGTTCCTCCCGTCCGTCATCGGGAGCGGGATTGAAAGCGAACTGACACGATTCGTCGTCGGTACGCTGTCGCTGACACAGCTGATCTACATGTCGGAGATTGGTATATTGATTCTCCGTTCCAACATCCCGGTCAGCTTCCTGGATCTCGTCGTGATCTTCATCCAGCGAACGATTATTACGCTGCCGATCATTGTGGTCATTGCGCATTTGTTTGTGTTTTGAATAGTGGAGAATGGAAAAAAGCAGCCGAAGCGGCTGCTTTTTTCGTGTTGGGGGGAGAAATAGTGATCAAGTGTGAGGACTCTCTATCTATGAATAGTCTGAAATTTAAAGGATTTCGCTCAAGTTTTCTGTTAGTATATTATTAACACTAAAATGCCAAATGAAGGCAAGATTAATTAAATGGAGGGTAATTTATGCCTACTAAGCTCAGCATAATGAAAAATCCTGATCCATTTGTAATGGATAAAGACACTTTGAATGAGGCGGTTGCTAACTTCTTTTTAAGCAATGGTTTTGAATGTGATGTTCCTCTAAAAGGCAAGCAGCCAGCATTAATGTTTTAGTGGTAAAAGGGGATATTAACATCTTCGTCGAAACAAAGGGTTCGCAGAAGAATGGCGCTGATCCTGATGAAGTATTTGATAATAGTCAAATCGTCACTCACCTTGCTATGCAGATTCATGCCTTATTAAAATACGCCACCCAAAACGAAGGGGATGAGAATGTCTTCGTACTGGCTAATCCAGACATCGGTCGCATCAGAAAGGAATATTTGCGGGTGCGGCGCATGATTGAAAAGCTTGGGTTCATTTGCATGTGGGTTCAGGAAGATGGGACGGTTAAGGTAGAGGCGCCTAATCAAAACAATCTGGCGCAGATATTCTCGCCTGACAAACGTCAGACAGATGTCTTGTTTAATCAGGAAGCGAGTGAACAATTTATTAAGTTTTTGATGAACGAGTATTCACTTGCCGAGACATCCGCAAAAGACGCTGTCGGTCGGATAAATGGCATATTGAAGAGAGAAATTTACAAGGGATAAGATGAGTTTTCTCCTGAAATGGAAACGGTAATTATCAGGGAATACCCCAAATCTAATAGAGAGTATATTCTTGCTCTCAAACGGTTTATTAGATTTCAACAGAAGAGAGAAGCAGAAAATATAGTAAGGTAAGAAACAGTGGTCAATCTAGGAGTGAAAGTATATCCGTTGCAAAGGAATTAGTAGTTACCAATCAGTTCCAAAATGGCAGGGGCCCAATCAATGAAGAAGTCCTCACTGAAGTCTTCACGTTCATTTTGCGATGATGCCCAGCAACTCTCAATACAAAAAAGCATCTGGCACTTCAGCCGGATGCTTTAACTTTATTCAAAATAGCTTTTAAATCGGTTGAAGTTCAGTTTTCTTCAGCACAGCATCCAGAATGGTAGTTTCATACTTGGTGTACCATGCACAGTTATCTTCCCAAATCCGTGGTCTTAGAGGGAGTTCTTCATGCCATGGGCGCGGGTCGAAGTGGCCCAGCGGCTTGATGTATTGATCCATATCGATGTATAGTTCGACGAGGTTCAGCTCAGGGTCATGATGGTAGGTTGCCATATTGTGTCCAGCGGTGTGGCGAGAAGGGCCCCAGACGATTGGCATTTCATTTTTTGCAAGAATGTCAGCGGCTCGTACATGGTGACTCGTATCCTTCAGTTCAAATGCGATGTGATGCATCATCTTATGACCGAATGAGGAAACATTCAAAACATGGTGATCCGTGTTACAGGTCAGGAAAGAAGCACGGGTTCCAATGGTGTCGGTGTAACTAAAGTTCAGGACATTCATATAGAAATCAGTAGATTTCTTGGCATCCATTGAACCAATTGCGATATGGCCCAGTTTGAATGGGCTGATACCATTTTCTTTGTAGCCGGGGGCAGGGGTTTCAATCTCGTGGAAGAGTTGAAGTGTGAAGCCGTCGGGATCTTGGAGTTCCACAAGTTGATGAACACCTGGACGTGCATCTGTCCTTACTTCAGCAGAGATTCCTTTCTCACCAAGGATTTTCACCACATCTTTCAGCTCCGCATTGCGTTCAATTTGGTACCCGATTACATCCAGTGAACTTTCGTTGGAATGTTTCAGGACAACCGTATGGTGGTCTGTTCCGCTGCTGATGTAGGCGGTGTCCTTAGTTTTATCCGTTACTGTCATCCCCATGACATTCGAATAGTAATTTTCTATTCTTTCGACATCCAGACAATTGAACTCTGCATAACCCAGTTTAAATGGCTTAATCATAATTACCAATCCTTTCAAGTTCTCGGGTGTTCATCGTTTGCTCTTCCGTTGAACAGAATTCACTAATGTCCTGTGCCGCGCGGATTGTTAGCTCAATGAGCTTTTCCGTGTTATAGATTTCATGCATCGATGTCTTGTATACAAGGGACAGACTTCCCTTTAACGTGTTGTCCTTAAAGACCGGGACTGCAATACCGGTCACGCCATCATCCAGTTCCCCGTGGGAGAGGTAATACCCCTTCTTTCTGATTGCCGCCAGGCTTGATTTAAATTCTTCGAAAGTGTCGCCCATTTTTGCTTCACGAATCTCTTCGGCGTACGATTCATAAAGCTTGGCAACATGGGCTCGGGGCAGGTTGGCGATAATCGCTTTTGAGGTGGAACCATAAAAGAGGGGATGCGGCTGGCCACGCTCATAGATAACATTTGACGGATGGCCTTCAGGTGTTTCAATGTGCGCAATCAGGACTTCATCGTTATAAATATTGCTGAGCAAAACCTCACATTGAGTCAGATTGCAGAGTTGTTTCATCACGGGAATACCGGCTGAAATCACCGGATCGGTCTGTCGGATGTGGCAGTCAAGCTTGATGATCTTGGGGCCGACCGAGTACTGTCCATTGTCGCTCACCAGTAATCCGGCGTGTGTCAGTTCTCTTAAATATCGGTAACCGGTCGGCTGGCTAAGTTCGAAAAACTGGATGACTTCATCGGCTGTCCAAATCGGTTTGTCGGCTGTAAACAGATCTAAAATCTGCAACACTTTTTTTATGCTGGACATTGAATTTGCTCCTTTGATGTAAGGGCCCTTATGTTTTGATCAGTTCAGGCAGGAACGTGACGATGTCCGGGAAGATTACAAGGACGATGATGAAGACAACCATCGTGATAATAGCCGGAATGACCCCCTTGAACAACTTCTCAATCGGAACATCTTTAATGACCCCACTGATGATGTATATGTTGAGACCCAGCGGAGGTGTCAACACCCCCAAGTTTACAATCATGATCATGATGACACCAAACCATAATCCATCAAAGCCCAATTGAGTGATAATCGGGTAAACGATAGGAAGGGTGAGGACCATGATTGCAATCCCTTCAAGGAACATTCCCAATACGAAATACACCAATAGAATTAAAGTCAGGACCACATAGGGTGAAGTGTCCAGGCCACCCACGAGTGAAGTCAGGTAAGTCGGAATCCGGCTAAGCGCCAAGAACTTCCCGAATAGAGTGGCCCCAATTAGAATCAGGAAGATCATTACAGTAAGTCTTAGCGTTTGGTCGAGAGAATCCTTCAGCATTTTGAAGTTCAGTCTCTTGGTGAAGAGCGTAATCAAAAAAGCACCTGCCGCACCGATTCCGCCGGCTTCACTTGGTGTAAAGATACCGAAATAGATTCCGCCAATACTCATTAAAAAGAGGACAAGAAACGGCCAAATACTTTTTAAAGAGGTTACTTTATCTTTCACCGTATAGCGTTCAGTCTTTTGTGGGGCTAATTGCGGATTCTTACGGACCTGCAGATAGATCATGATAAAGAAAAATAGAGTCATTAGAACTCCGGGAACAATACCGGCGATCAGGAGCGGACCGATTGGTTCGGATGTGAGTGCCCCATAAATAATCAGGAGAACGCTCGGAGGGATCAGCGCACCGAGTGTACCACCCGCAGCAACTGCCGCACTCGAAAATGAAGGGGAGTAGCCATGTTTACGCATCTCCGGAATGCAAATTTTGGCCAGAGTAGCCGTAGTCGCATTACCTGATCCTGAGATGGCAGAAAAGATGGAGGCTGCCCCGACGGAGGCAATTGCCAATCCGCCGCGGAAGTGGCCCATCCATTTGTCGACAGAGTCAAATAAGTCTTTGCCGATCCCCGTATTGGCGATGAATGTCCCCATTAATATGAAAAGTGGTATGACACTCAGCGAATAATTGTTTGCGGTATTGAAAGCCGATAATCCCAGTTGTGATAAGCCCACATCCACACCTGAAAGGTATGTGACGCCGAGGACGCCAACCAAAAAAAGCGACAACCCAACTGAGAACTTTGCCAAAATCAGTGCCAAGAGTACGATGACGCCAATCAGGCCTATCATTTCTGATGTCATTTTGCTTCCACCGCCTTCATCAGACTTTGCACAAAGCTATTCAGGAGGGTGAGGAAAAACCCGATTGCCCCGAAAGTTGTCAGGAAAGCGATTACATAAATGGGTATGCCAAGGTCGCCGCTGACGTTGTGACCTTGCATCAGCCTCTGGGCATATACCCATAGTTGCCAACTTGTCAGCATAACGACGAAAGTCAGAATTAGATAAATTCCTGCATTACATATGTGTTGAGCACGTTCCGGCAGCTTTTTGAACAAGAAATCAACTTCGATGTGATCCCCTTTAAGCTGGGCCGCACCAAGGCTGAAGAAGATGGTGATTGCCAATGCAAATCCGGTCAGTTCATATGTTCCTACAATCGGGCTGTTGAACAGGTTTCTCCCAAGAACGTCGAAGACTGTCAAAAACATCATTGCGAATAGAAGAATGCAGGAAAGACCATGCAATATCCGGTTATAGCCTTTTGCGAGTTTATTTAGCTTAGAAGAGAATTTGTTAAAAAGTGACCCATCCCCTGAAGTGTTTTCAAGGGACGAGGCATTCTTGACCATCACCAGAGAGCCTTTTTTCATATAATCCACCTCTTTTCAGCAATCACTTTGCGGTGGCTGCATCATAGATTGATTGTCCAGGAAGGCCGTCAGCTTCTTTGTCTTTGATCCATTTATCGATGACGGGCTGCAGAGATTTCTCGAAGTTTTCCTGTTCTTCAGAGGAGAGTTCGATAACGTTGATGCCGACTTCCGCGGCTTTGTCCAGTCCGTCTTGTCCACCTTGGTCGAGAGCGGCACCGGCGTGTTGGGAAAGCTTATCGGAGAGGGCATCAAACTTTTCCTTCTCTTCTTCCGGTAGTTGATCATACTGATCCTTGTTCATCGTGATGAACATAGAAGAAGCAGAAAGATTTGCAATGGTGACATGGTCTACGACTTCATGAAGGTTCAAGTCATTGACTGTGGAAACCCCGGCAAGGGCAGCATCGATGACGCCCTTGTTCAGGGACTCGTAAATATCATTGACTGGCATGGAAACCGGTACGGCACCCACAGCCTCAAGGATTTCATTGCCAAGCGTGGAAGGAGATCGGACTTTAAGGCCACGCAGGTCTTCCAGACGCTCAATCGGTTTATCCTTGCTCAGGATCTGATTGGGTTCACCGGTGAAGAGTGCCAGAGGATGAGTGTCTCCATGTTCTTCCTGAAGTTCCGGGAACTCCTTATACAATTCCCAGAGCTTTTTCGACCCCTCTTCGGAGCTGGTCACAACAAACGGAAGGTCCATGACTTCGACCAGAGGAAACTTCCCCGATGTATATCCGTGAACACTTAGTGCAATATCAGCGGTGCCGGTTGTTGCAAGGTCATACTGTTCTGGAGGCGTTCCGAGAGAACCGCCCGGATAAAGCTCAAGTGTAACGGCGCCGTTTGTTTCGGATTCCAGATCACTTCCGAACTTCTCCAATACTTGAGTGTGGACGATATGGTGGCTTGGCCAAAAGTGAGAAAGCTTCAGTGATGTGGACCCTTCAGTAGAAGCAGAGCCGCAAGCTCCCAAGAGTACGGACGCCCCGAGAAGAGCAGCAGCTGCTATAACCCCTTTTTTCTTGATTAGCATGATAATCCCCCTCTTATTAGTTTCCGGTGGTTAAACAGATTGGGCTGCCGTTTTGCTTTGCTGCTTTTGTCTGACATCGGAGGTAATCGGATTTCGGAGCACGCCTACTTTCTCGATTTCAATCTCTACAACGTCGCCCTCTTTCATGAATACTGGCGGATTGCGTTTTGCCCCGACACCTCCAGGCGTACCTGACACGATGACGTCACCTGTCTGTAGTGTCGTATAGGAAGAAACATATTCGATGAGCTCGGGAATAGAGAAGATCATCAAATCTGTTGTTGTGTCCTGCATGACCTGACCATTTAAGCGAGTTTGCAGTCGCAGTGCCTCCCCGTCCCCGATTTCATCACGCGTGACAAGATCCGGTCCGAAGCCGCCGGTTGCATCAAAGTTTTTACCCGGTCCCCATTGATGGGTATGGCGCTGCCAGTCGCGAATGCTGCCATCGTTATAGCAGGCATAACCGGCAATATGGTCATAAGCATCTTCCTTGGCAATTCTTCTGCCCGGCTTTCCGATGACCACTGCCAGTTCTCCTTCAAAGTCCAGTTGTGCGGACTCTTCCGGCAAGAGAATCGGTTCATTATGACCTACTTGAGATTCGGCAAATCTGTGAAAGACGACAGGGTAACCGACCTTCTCGCGGTTGGTTTCAATGCGGTGCGTCTCATAATTGATCCCGATACAGAAGATTTTGTCCGGGTTGCTGATTACAGGGAGGAGCTGAACTTCATCTGCAGAATAGGTAACGCTTTCATGATCAACCTGAAAACCTTCGGAAAACTCCTTTGAAGAGAGGAACTCTTTCAATGTCGGATACGTTTCCCCGTATTTTGATTTTAGGTCTACAATCCCTTCACCGACCCGGACACCATAACTCTCTGCACCGTTCACTTGATAGCTGACATATTTCAACTTAAAGACCCCCTTGTGTTCATTGATTGAAGTCATTGTATTCTAAAACTTTAAAATTATCAATACTTGATTATTGATTTATTAGAAAAATCATTTATCATGTAATTTAAATCGTTATTATCATATGGTGAAAGTAGGGGTGTAATTGAAAGTTGTATTGATATCAGCAACGGCAAATTCATTGGCACCGATCGAAGAAGCCTTCAGGAGGCATGCCCCTGATGTTGAATATGTTCATCTGCTTGACTCGGATCTTCTGTTTCAACTAGAACGTGCGGGAGAAATGACTTCTTTAATCAGGAATCGTTTTGTGGACCTTGTCCGGCTGGCTGAACAGTCTGGTGCCGACCTGATCCAACTGACCTGTTCAGCATTTAACGGCTTGGTACCCTATCTTCAGGAATTGACTAAGGTCCGGATTTTCCGTTCTGACCAGGCTGTGTTAGACCGTGCACTGAAGTATGAGCGTGTTGGCCTTGTGTCGACTGTTTCTGCAACACCAATCGCGCTCAGCAGTTATTTGAAAGAGAAAAACCCGGATGTCCAGATAATTAGCGAAGTGGAAGACGGAGCCATTCATCTGCTTTCGGAGGGACTGAAAGAGGAGCACGACCAAAAGGTGATCCGACTGATCCGCAAAATTGAAAGCCGTGTCGACGTCATCGTGTTATCTCAATATAGCATTGAACATATTACCGAACTGGTTCAGTCTGAGGTGCCGATATTGGGGGCGGCATCCGCGACGGCACAACACGTTCGGGAGTATTTGGAAGAGAAAGAGCGACATCACTTGACCAGAACGTGATCGGTGAAAGATGGAGGGGATTGGAATGTATGACGTCATCATAGTAGGAGCGGGACCGTCTGGACTCATTGCTGCGAATTTGTGTGGGCTCTACGGGATGAAGACATTATTGATTGAACGCAATGCTGGAATAAGTGAAATTCCAAAGGCCATCCTGGTTGATGACGAAACACTCCGTGTGATTGACCGAATCGGCCTGTATCCGAAAGTGAGGCAGGTGATTACACCGGGAGGGGGAGCCGATTACTTCTCTAATAAAATGAAACCGTTTGCAAGTGTACGGCCGACTGAAATGTCGTTTGGCTACCCGAAGCGTAATAAGATTGTACAGCCTATTTTTGAAAAGGTGCTACTAGAAGGAGTCCGGCGGTACTCAAATGTTGAAATCCGTTATACAACCGAACTGATCAGCTTTGACCAGAACGAGGAACAAGTTAAGGTGAAAATTCAGGATGGCAGCGGGGAAATGACGTTAGAAGCCTTGTATCTATTGGGATGTGACGGTGGAAGAAGCACTGTGCGCAAGCAACTGGGTATCAAACTGAAAGAGGTGGGAAGCAAGAAGAACGGCTCAAGTTTTGAGGAGCCGTGGGTCATTGTTGATTTGAAAAACGATGATGTGAAAACTCGACACACCTCATTTTTCTGTGATCCGCCACGGCCTGCCATGCATGCATATACCGCGTTCGGGCAGCGGCGTTATGAATTCATGTTGTTGGATGGGGAAGATCCAGAGGAAATGTTGAGGGATGAAAAACTCGCTGAGTTGATCGCTCCTTATACGCAGTACAAGCCGGAAAATCTAGTAAAAAAGGCAGTCGTCGTCTTTAATGCACTTGTAGCAGAAAAGTTTGGAGAGGGGCGTGTTTTCCTCGTCGGGGATTCCGCACATTTAACCCCTCCATTTGCAGGCCAAGGCCTCAACTCAGGCGTGCGGGATGCATTTAACATTGTTTGGAAGATAAAGTTGGTGATAGAGGGGAAAGCAGCCCATTCAATTATTGAGAGTTATGAAAAGGAACGCAAAGAACATGTGGAAGCGATGATCCGTCTTTCCGTGAGGATGGGCAACTTCATTTTGACAACAAGCAAAAAAAGAAAACTGCTCCGTGACGCGGCCTTTGGTGTAATGAAGATGGTCCCGCCAATAAAGCGTTATGTCACAGAGATGCGTTTTAAACCGAAACCAATCTGCTCAAAAGGCCTCTTTATTGATATCGAAAAGCCATTGGTCGGTGAGATGTTCAAACAGGCTACCTATATGAACAGCGAGGCCGAGATGGTGCCTATTGATCGGTATATGGAAAGTGGCTTTAACTTGCTGAAAATCGGTGCGCCCGATGAAATTTCATTTCCGAACATGGACGGACTTGTTTGGAAAGCAATCAATCCAAATAAAATCTCGATCTATCCGGAGCATTTTGTGACGAGGGAAATGGAAGATAGCACCCCGCTGACTGACGTCAATAATGTCCTGAGTATGTACAGGAATAAATTCGTTTTAATTCGTCCTGATTTTTATGTAATGGGTGTTTTTAGTGCTGAGGAATTCGATTCACTTACAGAGAAACTGCAGGATGTTCTGGAACCGAAGATGGTAATGGAGGAGAGCTATCGTGTTGCATTATAAAATCTTCTCTACCAATTGAAGCGGAGGGGCCATGAACCTGCGGGAAAAGCGTAAGCCAAAAACCCACAGAGCGGAGTTCGAGGAGGCTGAGGCAACGTCAACGGAAGCGAGCATCAGCAGCTCGAAAACTAAGATTTTCCCGATAAATAAAAAACATAGATGAAGGAGTATTACACTCCCTCTATTTCTGAGCAGCCCCTACGGTTGCTCTTTTTTATTGAAAAAGCAGATGAGTTGAATCTCAATTAAGGATTGTTAAATCGACACAGCTAATGAGGAGAAAGGAGAAGTTCTTACTTTGAGCGAAGTAGTTAAAAAATCGAGCGTATCAATGGGGAAATCACAAGCGACTGGCAACAGATGAGAATCCAAAATAAATGAGCTTGTCTTGGAGGATAAATATTATGAATAAATTAGTAGTATTAATCCCCGGTATCATGGGCAGTGAATTAGCCTATAAATCCTATAAGGTATGGCCACGCTTTTTCCCGACAAATATCGGTGTGTATGATAAATACTTGCCTATTAGGGAAGACGACAATATTCAACCTGCCGGATTACTTAGCTTTACATATAGAAAAGCATATGATTATTTGTCCGAAATTGAGGAAGTACAAGTTGAATCATTTGCTTACGACTGGAGAAAAGATAATCTTTCAACTGTTGAACGCCTGCATGAACAGTTAGAAAGAATCCATCATAACTATGATGAAATTTACCTAGTGGCTCATAGTATGGGAGGGTTATTATCTAGAATTTTACTGAATGTTTATTATGATGAAGTTTACATGGGGAAAATAAAGAAATTAATCACTTTGGGCACACCTTGGTGTGGATCCCTGGATGCTTATAAAACCTTAAGGTATGGAAAAAGTATTCCGGATACATTCCCGCATTCCATTGTACTGACAAGAGAACAATCCAAAAGATTGGCTAAGCAGTTCCCGAGTACCTATCAGTTATTCCCGGATACTAAATATGAAGAAAGGCTTCGAAACGAGTATGATTTACCAATTTTAAATGAAGGCAATAAAGATGTGACGATTAATGAGATTTTTAATAGGGAAGAAATTGCTTCTCAATTTGTGCGTATGGGTGTTACTTATGAGTCATTAATAGAGGATTTCAAGGAAGTAGTTAATTCTCCTGCTCAACGGACTAACCGCATTGAACATCATGAAATTATCGGTGTAGGAGTCACCACTTTGTCTTCCATTCATATTAATAATAGAAATGAGGCCAGTGCACACTTTAAGAGTGGTGATGGAATCGTTCCTGTGTTTAGCGCCGAATCAGAATTTGCGAATAAGAGGTATTACGTTAAAAATGCAAAGCACGGTAAGCTGGTGAAAAATAGTGGTGCTCTCGAAATTATTGAGCAGCTAATAAAGGGAACTGAAGTAATAAAGACAGAAACGATCCCATCGAATGAGGAAGAGTTAAGAAAAACCGGATTAAAATCTAAAGTCGTAAGAATTGCTGGTCCAATAGTTGTAACGATATTAAAAAATGGACATCCGATTTATGGCTTTAGTGACAGCTATGAATATCCTGACGGAGAACTTGCTAACGAACTAAGAATCTTTACGCTAGATAACACGACGTATTTAATTGATGAGAATGGAGAGGGATTAGAACAAGGCGAAATTGTAATTGAAGCTTATGATGAAGGCGAGATCAGCATAACGATCGAACAGTATGGTGAAGATCAACCGAAACAAACCGTTGCCTTTGAAACATTCGTCATTACCCCCTCAGCGCAAGCAAAACTAAAGGTGAACCAACTTATAACAGATTCGCTATTGTTGTTAAGGGAGGGGAATCAAGAATCCTTTAAAGAACCGAGAGTGCTTTAGAATGAAGTGCGTGCTCCAAAACATACGTTATTTGTGAAGCAAGATCATGTAGTTAGAACAAAAGAGATAACAATTAGGAAAGAATAAATAGAGAGGAGGAGAGAAGGTGTGGGTGTTTATTGTGAATATCTTTCTTGTAGGGGTGTTATCTCTCGTTTATTACTTTATCGATAACAAATCCTCGAAATCCTTTATCTCAAATATCGAATGGAAACACTTTTACCTCATCTTTCTTTCTCCCTCTATACTTTTCATTTTTAATTTAGTTCTTTTGTTTCTGATTCAATCAGAGTTATATTGGCTTTCAGGGATCTATCTCATGATACCGGTCATAGAGACGGCATTCAGGTGGATAAAAGAGAAAAAGAGATATAAGGAATATAAAAAAATCGAAAAAACAATGTTCCCTTGGTTAATTACAGAGTTAAACAACCAAAGGTTTTATGTTTCTAAAGAAGATATAAATCTAACTTATTACAAAGAATTTAACAAAAAACGTTTAGATATAAGAATTAAATCAGAGGATCATAATAAAAAATGCTTAAGTTATTTTGAGGATTATGTACAACAGCAAATTAGAAAGAACGTGAACTTGCTTCTAATAGTGAGGATTTTGACTGAAAAAAAGAACTAGTTTAATTCTATTCCTATTAAATTGGCAGGCGAAAGCTTGCATCGGTGCTAATTACTGAGGGAGTTATTCCAGAAAGATGAGAAGTGTCCGCTGATCATATAACGCACTCTCTTTATGTAGTGCCTTTTTTATTTGTCCCGGTTTTTGAACAATGCTTTCGCCGTCCGAGCGAATCGTTCTACGAGGGGAGAGGCATCTTGCCGGTTCCATGCCAGGTACAGTCCCATGGCTTCATCCGCATCTTCAATCTTCCGGTAGACAATCTCCTCCCTTTGGCACTCAGCAGCTGCGGTCAACACGATGGAGATGCCACTGCCGGCGGCGACGAGGGGTGACGCCTTCCGCTTCCTGGCGCGGATGTCAGGGTTGATGCCTACCCGGTTGCAGGAGGAAGAGCTGCACACCTAGACAGGTGCATGCGAACAATTAATACAAGGAAACGATAGTATCGGAGATGTCAGTTCTGCAAAGAGCGGACAGCTCGGGAACACCTTTTTTGATAAGATGACTGTCAGTTTTATGCGACCACGTATTTAATTTGTTTATTAGCAGAAAAGGCCGGGTGGAAACCGTTTTTTCCCACCCGCCTTTTCATAAATAGTACTGTTATTAACGCCCACCAAGGTACACTTTAATGTAACCTTTGTTCGGTACTTCTCGGAAATTCCGGAATGCTTTATTGTTCTTCTTTTTCCTTCCCGGCTTAAAGTAACCTAGCTCTTTAAGGATTTCATCAATTCTTGCTTCGTAATCTCTACCTCGCTCATTGTTTATTGAAGCTAGATTGAGTTTTTTCTTTAATATTTTTAATTCCTTGTGCAACTCATTTTCCCGCTCAATTCTTTTTAGAAGCTTCAAACACATATCAGCGTTTGTGTATTCACCTTTGAAGATTATTTTTATCACTGCAGAAGGCGATATTTGGTATTGCTTTGTGACCATAACTACCGATTTGCTTTTCACGCCTTCTGGCTGTCCAATATAAAGAGATTTCGATAACCTTGGCTTCTTTGTTTGTGACTTTTTATTCTGTAGTGGTCTGCTTTGTGGGTTATCCCTTTTTTTAATTGGAATTTCTTCTTCCCTAGCTGATCTTATTTGTGCAAATAATAGCTTTTCACTTGAATCATCCAGGCATATGGCAGGCACGGTTTTTTCGTTAGAAACTCTAATTAAACAAATTGATCCTTTCAAACAAGTTGCCTCCCAAAATATATTATTCTTGCATTGTATATATGCGAAAGGTTATGGATTAATGACAAATGTTAGTTAAATACTCATCAAAATTAATTTAAGATAGTTGTCCTGAAGAGGCCAGGTTTCTTCAAAAACACCCATTTCGCGTTGATGCTCAATGACCTTAGGGGGCGGTATCTTGTTGGCTATAGTTTACAAATGAAACAAAAGAATAATAATAAGAGGGGATAAAAATGAAACTTGAAGAACTCCAAGAACTCCAAGAACTCATTGAGGAACACGCAGATACTACTGATTTTACCGGAGGTATCTCTGAATCAAAGATTGGTGAAATTGAAAAGGCACTGGCCGCGACCCTTCCCACGAGCTACAAATGGTTTTTAAGAAACTATGGCTCCGGGGGAATCTACGGAGTGGATATCTTGGGTGCGGGAAAACTGCCGATCCCAAATGTAGTTACAAATACGGAAAGGCTACGGAAGACGGATAATCTTCCCACCAAGTTTGTGGTCGTTGAGGATGTAGATGAATTTTACTACTGCTTGGATACTACAGAGCTGGTGGATGATGAATGCCCGGTAGTTGCCTGGGACCGGGCCGCAGGATTTAGCGGCAAGCGGGCAGATCACTTCGGAGAATTTTTGGAGAACAGTTTTATGGACGCGAAGGAAGAATGGGAGCAATAATAAAGATTCATATAGGGACTGCTGCATTCACTGTAAGGATAGCGTGAAACACCCACTTAAAAAATCTAATCTGAACAAAAACAGGAAACGAACTAGTTCTAAGGGCAGAAGGGCGGGTTGGGACTTAAGGATAAAGAAATTGATCCAGCCTGGACCTCATTGACCCATCCACTTCAAGGTGTTAAACTACTAAATAGTTCGACTAACTAACAACTTAAAACTTTTATACTTCTTATCCAGAGCGGCGGAGGGACTGGCCCGACGATGCCCGGCAACCGGCAGGCGAATGCTTGTAGCGGTGCTAATTCCTGAGGGAGTGATCCCTGAAGATGAGAAGAGTCCGCCGATAAATCGTAACGCACTCTTCTTATGGAGTGCGTTTTTTAATTGTCCTGGTTTTGGATCAATGCTTTCGCCGCCTGGGCGAACCGTTCCGCCAGGGGGGAGGCATCCTGCCGGTTCCACGCCAGGTACAGGCCAATGGCGTCATCGGCGCCTTCAATCTCCCGGTAGACGATCTCCTTCCGTTGGGTCTCCGCCGCGGCAGTCGAGACGATCGAGATGCCGATGCCGGCAGCGACGAGGGAGAGGATGGTCGTGACGCCTTCCGCTTCCTGGCGGATGTCGGGGCTGATGCCCGCACGGTTGCAGAGGGCGATGATCTGGTCGAAGTAGCCGGCTTCCTCGCCCCTCGGCGGCATGATGAACGGTTCGCCTTTCAGTTCGGACAGCCGGATCGGGGAGGCGTCGCCTGCTAGCGGATGGGAGGAAGGCAGGGCGACGACGAACGGATAGTCGTACAGGTGAAAGAATTCGAGTGTGTCCCCATTGATCGGCGGACAGAGGAATCCGATGTCGATCCGGCGTTCCGCCAGCGCTTCGTTTTGCATGGCGCTCGACATCCGGTGGAGGATGAGTTCAACGTCCGGGTGCCGGTCCTTGAACGAGCGGAGGATTCGGATCAGGCTGCTGCTCAGCATCCCCGTATAGCCGACGGCAAGCTTGCCGGCTTCGCCGATATGGATCTTCCGGGCCTGGGTGGTCGCCCGCTCGAGGCTGCCCATGATGGCCTTCGCCTCGCGGAAGAGATGTTCACCAGCGGGGGTCAGCCGGACGGAGCGGTTGGTCCGGTAGAAAAGCTGCGCACCGATCTCCTCTTCGAACTGGGCGATCTGCTGGGAGAGGGGCGGCTGGCTCATATTCAGTTCCCGGGCGGCGCGCCCGAAATGCAGGTGCTCGGCGACGGCGATAAAGTACCTCAGATGTCTCAATTCCATGGCGAACTCCTCCGGTGGAAGTTAATGGTTGATTGATAGGTTGTACATATCATTTCATCTTCAATACATATTATCCCGCTCGGGATCGGAATGGTAGTATATTTCAAAAGATTTAATGTCGGAATATTTATATAGGGAGGAAGGACAATGTTTGCTCCTGCAAATGATTTTAATACATTCCTGAAAAACCGCTTTACCACCCACGGAAAAAGAACCGCGCTTTACGCTGACGGAAAGTCAATGAATTATGAGGATTTGCTTGCGGAATCCAGCCGCCTTGCGAATGCGTTCATCCGTGCGGGAATCCGCCGCAATACACGGATCGGGATGCTTATTCCGAACAGCATCGAATACGTAGTCACGGAACTCGCCATCTATTTCTCGGGGGGGACGAAGGTTGCGCTCAACACGATGCTCAGGGAATCGGATATCGAGTACATCCTGAATGACTCGAGTGCGGAAATCATGGTCGTGGACCACCAGTACTTGCCGATCATCGAAAATGTAAAGAACAAGCTCACGACGGTGCGCCAGATTGTCGTCCTGAACGGTCCGGAAAATCAGCCGGAAGAATATGTGGACTGGCACGCGTTTAAGGACAGCGAGTCTTCCATCTTCCCGGAAGTGGGCAATGATTCGGACGACATGACGACCATCCAGTACACGGGCGGGACGACAGGTGAGCCGAAGGGCGTCATCTACACACGCGAACGGACACTGCTCACACTGTCATCGATCATTATTGATGCGGACGTGCATCACGACGAGAAGATTCTGGTCACGACACCGCTTCCGCATGCGGCCTGGCTCTATACGTATTCCGGACTGATCATGGGCGCGGAGATCTTCATTGAAGAAAAGTTCGACCTGGAAACGGTCGTCCGCCATATCGAGGAAAACCGGATCACGTTCCTGAGCCTGGTACCGACGATTATCTACCGTCTACTGGATTACCTGGAGGGCAAGGACATTGACGTCAGCTCGATCCGCACAATCCAGTACGGCACCGCTCCGATTACCGCGGAGCGGCTCAAGCAGGGACTGGAGCGGTTCGGTCCCGTCTTCACCCAGATCTACGGGCTGAGCGAAACGCAGAGCGCCGCGACATGGCTTCGAAAAGATGACCACGTAAAAGGCGGCAAGCTGCTCCGGAGCTGCGGAAAGCCCGCGTACTTCAGTGCGGTGAAGATCGTTGATGACGAGGGGAACGAAGTGCCGGCAGGGGAGCCGGGCGAGATCCTGGTCAAGGCGGTTACGAACATGACCGGCTATCTGAACAAGCCTGATAAGACACGGGAAGCACTAACGGAAGACGGCTGGCTCCATACGGGCGACGTCGGCTCGAAGGACGAGGACGGCTACATCTATCTGCTTGACCGCAAGAAAGACATGATCATCAGCGGCGGCATGAACGTCTACTCGTCGGAAGTCGAAAACGCCCTCCAGCTGCACCCGGCCATCCGCCAGGTCGCCGTCATCGGCGTGCCGGACGAAGACTGGGGCGAAGCGGTCCATGCGTTCGTCATCCTGAAGGACTCCATCACCGACGAAGAACTCGTCCGCTTCTCAAAAGACAACATGTCCAAATACAAAGTTCCGAAAGCTTTCCATATCGTCGACGAATTCCCGCTCACCAACTACGGCAAAGTCGACAAAAAAGCATTGCGTGAACCTTTCTGGAAAGTGAAAGAACGGCAAATCTAAGTTTGTAATGAAGTTGATTGAAGCAGAAGGCGGCGACTCCTGCGGGAATAGCATGAGCCGAAGATCCCGCAGGAGCGTAGCGACGAGGAAGCTAAGGCCATGCCCGCGGAAAGCGTCCGCCTGAAGTGGAAATCAACAAGCTCTATCCACAGCGTTTAATCAGAGAAGAGGGGGATTGCAACATGTTCAACTACGAAACCATTCAAGTCATCGACGAAAAGCCGGTGCTACGGGTGAACCTCAACCGGCCGGAAAAAGCCAATGCCATGAACGCTCAGATGAACCGTGAACTCGACGATGTCATCACCCACGTGCGCCAGAATCACGACTACCGGGTCATCGTCTTCACGGGGAACGGCCGGGTGTTCTCGGCCGGAGCGGATATGAAAGAACTGAGCGGGCTCCTGAAAGACAATCCGAACGACACGACTTGGATCCGCGAAGACCAGCTGCAGCGGCATGAGTTCCTGCGCAAGTTCGACACGCTCGACCAGATCACTGTCGCGGCCATCAACGGCCCAATGCGCGGCGCCGGCATGGCGCTCGCGATGGTGTGCGACTTCCGCATCATGGCGGAAGAAGCGGACGGCGGGCTGCCGGAAATCGAGCGCGGACTGTTCTTCTCCGGAGGCGGCACGCCGCGTCTGGTCAACCTCGTTGGCCCGCTGAAAGCAAAAGAACTCATCATGCTCGGAGAAACGTTTACCGCAGAAGAAGCGGAAAAGATGGGACTTGTAAATAAGGTCGTTCCACTCGAAGAGCTGGAAACAGCGACCGACGAACTCGTCAGCAAGCTCACAGCGAAGTCGTTTGCTCCGCTCCGCATCTCGAAGAAAATCGTCAACGCTGCTGTTCCTGCAATTGATCCGCTTTTATACTATGACGCGGAACTTCAGGAAGCCGTCATGACGGCCGGCGGTACCGCCGACCAGATGGCCGGATTCGAAAAAGCGAAGAAATAAGGGGGAACGGAAGATGAAAAAAAGCCTCCTCGGCGTCATGCTGCTTGTCTTGCTTGCCGTCCTCTCCGGATGTGCTTCGGCAAGCGGGAGCGGCAAGGCGGAATATGTATATTCATTTAATATCCAGCCGGCATCGACTCACAAGTTCCATACCGATGTCGTCGCCCCGTGGGCGGAATACGTGGAAGAACAGACAGACGGCCGCGTCAAGATTGAAATCTACA
The DNA here is from genome assembly GCF_001619585.1 of Bhargavaea cecembensis. Taxonomy (GTDB): domain Bacteria; phylum Bacillota; class Bacilli; order Bacillales_A; family Planococcaceae; genus Bhargavaea; species Bhargavaea cecembensis_A. The sequence continues at coordinate 999,309 of NZ_LQNT01000009.1, read as the reverse complement.
ACAGCGGCGCGCTCGGCAACCTGGCCAGCGCCTATGAGGACATCGAAGGCGGCCTGTACGACATCGGCTACGTGAGCCCGAGTGCTTCGACAAGCACGCCGGCTTATCCGCTGACGCTCGGCGACCTGCCATTTGCGATCCTCGATCCGATGGACAGCCCGAAAGTCCTTCAACCATTTATCGATGAATTCATGCAGGACGAGTTTGAAGACAGCATCCCGCTCGCCATCTCCGCGACTGATGCTTACCAGCTGATCACGACGGAACCGGTCGAGACCGTTGATGACGTGAAAAACAAGAAAGTCATTGTCTCGGGGAAAGAGCGCATCGAACTCGTCAACCTGTGGGGCGGAGTGCCCGTCACTCTCGGGATTGAGGAAAACTACCAGGCGCTCGACCGCGGCACCGTCGACCAAACGACGTATACCGCAATCGGCGCGAACGGCTTCCGCCTGTTCGAAGCGGCGCCGTACCTGACGAAAGTCGATATCGGCGCCACGACCCTCCTGTTCCTCATGAACGAGCGGGCATTCGACAAGCTGCCGGCCGACCTTCAGAAGCAGTTCGAGGACGACTTCGGGCCGAAGCTGAGCGAACTCAACTCGAAAATGTACTCCGAAGGTACCGCCGAAGCCCTGGTCCAGTTTGAAAAAGAAGTGGCGGACAAGGGCGGCCGCGTCATCGTACCTGAAGGCGAAACACTCGCAGAATTCCGCGCCCCTGCCGGTCAGATCTGGGAAGACTGGGTGAAGCATGCGGAGAAGCGGGGCTACGACAACGCCCAGGAAATGATGGACTTCTTCGCAGAAACCCTAGAAAAAGAGGGCATCGATAACCCGGTAGATTAAATCGTGAATGATAGAAAAGAAAGAGGGGGAAAGCATGGAGCTCCTGCAGAAACCGGTCCGTCTTCTGACGAACATCAATAAATGGATCGGCCTGATCGCACTCGGCCTGATGTTCCCGGCCGTGTTCGTCTTCGCCGTCGCACGGACGACGGGCAACCCGATCATCGGCGATATCGAACTTGTCCAGTTCGTGATGGTCGTCCTGATCATGGGCTCGCTGTCCCTCAGCGAAGCCACCAACACCCATATCTCGATCGGGCTTTTTGTGGACAAGTTTTCGCCCTCAATGCAGCGCGTGATGGACTTTATTGCCCATCTTCTTACACTGGCGTTCTGCCTGCTCGTCTGCTGGGCATTCCTGTCCCACCTGAAAACCCAGGAATCCGATCTGCTCGGCATCTCATATGTCCCGTTCAAGCTGTTCGTCATCTTTGGCTTCCTTTCCTGGGGGCTTGAGGCACTACTCAAGCTGGTCGCGGACCTGAAGGGGGAGAAGACCGTTGCCGACTGAAATCGTTGGACTCATCGTCATCCTAGGTGTCCTCTTCCTCATGTTCCTCCGGATTCCGATCGCCATCTCCATGGTCGTCCCGGCCGCGATCGGTATCATCTATCTCCGGGGAATCGATACGCTATTGGCTGCCGTCAACAGCATTGTCTGGAGCCAGAGCTTCAGCTATACACTGAGCACAATTCCGTTGTTTGTTTTGATGGGGCAATTGCTGTTTGCCTCAGGCGTTACGAACAGCCTGTTTGAAACGTGCAAGCACTGGTTCGGCCACCTGAAAGGCGGCCTCGGCATCTCCACGATCGGCGCCTCCGCGCTGTTCGCCACCGCCGCCGGATCCAGCGTCGCGACGACCGGAACGATGGGCGTCATCGCGACCGACGAAATGCGAAGAGGCGGCTACAGCAAAAGCCTGACCGGCGGCACGATTGTCGCAGGCGGCGCCCTGGGAATCCTGATTCCGCCGAGCACGACGTTCATCGTCTACGCCATGATCACCGAACAATCCGTCGGGGCGCTCTTCACCGCCGGCATCATCCCGGGGATTTTGCTCACGCTGTTCTTCATGATCACCATCTGGGCGGCTGTCCTGATCAACCCGAAACTCGCGCAGACCGAACAGATGGAGAAATCCTCGTGGAAACAGCGGTTCGCCTCGCTGCCGAGTAATCTATTGGTCGCATTACTGTTTATCGTCGTCATGGGCGGCATTTATCTGGGCTGGTTCACCGCGACGGAAGCCGCCGGTGTGGGCGCGCTCGGTGCCATGCTGATTGGTTTAATTAAGCGGACACTGACCCTGGCGAAATTCAAAGAAGCCATGGTCAGCACCCTGCAGACCACCGGCTTCATCTTCGCCATCATCATCGGCGCCTTTATCCTGAACTATGTACTCGTACTGACCAGGTTCCCGAACATGCTCGCCGATGCACTGCTGTCCGCGAACCTGTCCGAAGCGATGATCTTTGCCCTGATCGTCCTGCTCTTCATCATCCTGGGCGCACTCATGGACTCCCTCGCCATGATGGTCGTCACCATCCCGATCCTCATGCCCGTTTTGGCGGCGTTGGAGTTTGACCTGGTCTGGTTCGGCGTCATCATCGTGCTGGTTGTCGAGATGGCCCTGATCTCACCACCGATCGGCATGAACGTCTTTGTATTGAAGGGCGTCACCAAAGAACTGGAACTCACCGACATCTTTAAAGGTGCCTTCCTGTTCATGATTCCGATACTCACGTTGATCATCCTAATCTATATCTTCCCTGAAATCGCCTTGTATCTCCCGCAGCAGATGGCAGGATAGGGGAATGGAGCTGCCTGGAGAGAATGACTCTCCGGGTGGCTTTTTTGTTGCGGGTGAGTGGTTTCCTTGGGGGAGTGAGTGATTACCGACCACCAGCTGAGTTCCCACCAAGGTACCCCCGAGTTACAACCAAGGGGAATCTGAGTTCCTACCAAGCCCCTAATGAATTACAACCAACCATTATGGAATTGAATATTCAGAAATATGGAGTATAATAGAGGGAACTAACGTTCTCAATCTCTTTATAAACTCTGAGTCTAAGGAGGCCCTATGGATAACAGAAAGCCAAGGGTTTTTATCGGTTCATCAAGAGAAGCCCAAGTGTATGTCGAAGCCATCCATGAACAGCTAAGCTATGTAGCAGAAGTTACTCCTTGGACGGCTGGAGTTTTTGGAGCGAGCCGTTACACTCTGGAAGATCTGGACGAGCAATTGGCCAGCAATGACTTTGCTGTGTTTGTATTCGCCCCGGATGATCTTGTGATTTCAAGGGGAGAAAGCACATATAGGGCAAGGGATAACACAGTGTTTGAGATGGGAATGTTTTGGGGAAAGCTAAAAAGGGAAAGAGTGTTCTTTTTGGTCCCAAACCAGGTGACGGAAAATGATGTTTTTACATTACCTTCTGACTTTAGTGGACTCGGGGCACTTGAATACGAAGTCAGGCACGATCAAAATTATGAAGCTGCGGTTAGTCGGGCATGCAGTCAAATTAAAAGACGTATTGCCGACTTAAAGCTCTATACGGATCCATTCGACCTGCTAAGGGAAATGGAGAAAGATTTAACTTTATTGCTTAAAATTCGTCGTTTTTATTTACGATTCACCAAGTTATTATTGCGGGGCCAGAGCCCTCTATATGATTGTTTGTACGAAGCGATCCGTGACTCTTATCATTGCCCGACCGATTTTTCTGTGGTTGGCGTAGGGGTTTGGGAAGCAACAGAAGAGGGGATGCAGTATCTCTCCGGTGACGTTGGCATTGACCGGTTTTACCCGTTCTCCATAAATGACGGTAAGAAGGATAAGGACAAAATTCTTGTAGTGGACAGCTACTTAACCTCAAAGGAACAAGTAGTGAAGTTGCAAAGCTCCATTGCAAATACGTACTTAGCGTGTTTTCCAATCAGCAAGCATGTGATTTCCGTAAACCTTGAAGGCAGGGCCCATCTATCTCCTGAACAATTGACAGAAATGCTCGATGCTAACGCAGAGCTTATCAGAAGCGTTGAAGAAGTCTTAAGAGAGGTGCCCAATGAATAAAAAAGTCGTGATTAAAAAGAAGGGTCAAAAGGCTGTCGTTTCACCAAAGGTTAATGGCAGTCAAGTGATCGCTTTTACATCTGATGGGAATGAGAAAGTCGGACAGGTCATCATTAAACGTACTGCCGATTACTCCAAACCTGACTTCTTGGAGGATGAAGACTTCTGGAGGAAAAAAATTCAGGGGTTAAGAGCGAAGCATATTCATTAACGATCAGACAACATAGAACAAACACCTCACTTGAACGACCATTCAAGTGAGGCTTTTATTTTGGTAAGGCGTTTACGAGTAAGGCAGATGATTCCAGAGAACCTTATAAAGTCAAAAGAGACAGATAAGGCACAATATATTGACATTCTATCTTCTGGTAAGCTACGCTTTTTTCAGAACACCGTTCAAACAAAAGGGGGAAACATCATGAATGCAAGTAAGGGGTTCCTGACACCACCGTCCATCGTTTATTTACAAGGGGCGTTTCAGCAGGTGAGCAAGCAGGTGCTGAACTTAAAGGGGAGCAAGGCGCTGATCATCAGTGATGCCATCATGAATAAGCTTGGCTATGTGGACGAGTGCCGGAAACTGCTTCAAAACGAACAAATTGAAAGCGCTGTCTATTTGGGTGTTGCATCGGAGCCGACCGATGACTATGTGGCTGAGGCACTCCGCATCTTCGGGGAGGAGCGCTGCGACCTGATCATCTCGCTGGGGGGCGGGAGCTGCATCGATACGGCAAAGGCGGTGTCGATCTTGGCGACGAACGGGGGCTATATCGGGGACTACATGGGCGGCCGGAAAATGGCCGATCAGCGGCCGGTGCCGCATATTGCAGTCCCAACTACTGCCGGAACAGGAGCAGAAGCAACGGACGCGACTGTCATTACCAACACCACTACCCAGGTGAAGATGATGATCAAGCAGCCTGCACTCATGCCGGAGGCCGCGATAGTCGATCCGCTGCTGACGCTCTCCACGCCGGCGAATGTGACCGCTGCAACAGGCGTCGATGCGCTCAGCCATGCCATTGAGGCGTACATCTCCAGGAAAGCACACCCGATGACGGACATGCTGGCCCTTTCCGCGATCCGGCTGATCGCGGCCAATCTACAGCGATCTTATGACAATGCGGAAGACCTCGAAGCGAAAGAAGCGATGTCACTCGGGGCGTTGCAGGCGGGAATGGCCTTTTCGAACGCTTCCGTCTGTCTGGTCCACGGCATGTCCCGGCCAATAGGCGCGCTGTTCCATGTCCCGCACGGCTTCTCCAATGCCATGCTGCTTCCCGCAGTCCTGGAGTACAGCAAAGATGCCTGCGTGGAGCGGCTGGCGGACATCGGCCGGATCTTCTCCCCGGATGAAGAGATGTCGGATGAAGAAGCCGCAGAACGGACCGTCCAATCGGTCAAGGAACTCTGCCACTCATTGAACATCCCGAACCTGAAAGAATGGGGCATCGACGAGCAGGAATTCATGAATGCCAGAGAAAAAATGGCCAAAGACGCTCTGGAAAGCGGCAGCCCTGCGAACAATCCGAAGGTGCCGACAAGTGAAGAGATCATTGCGCTTTATCAGACCGTCTATCATTACCAGGCGGTTGAGCGTGTAAATCAGTAAGTGTAAAAATGAAGAGACCCGACTGGCGGCTGCCTGTCGGGTTTTTGCATGAAGGAACGAGTTGTTAAAGAGAAGGCTTGAATAATCACGTGGCATTAATAGAGAGTCGGAATCGGATTACAGGAAACCGTCTCAACCAATCGCTCATCGAAACCATCAAACGTCCAGGTCCGTCCGGTCCACCGATAACCTGCAACCTCCCCGTATTGGAGGTAGGTGGGGTAAAACCAGAAGCTCTCCCCGGTCACCAGCCAAACATACGTGTAATTGTATAAACAGTCGACGAGATAGTGTGAAGGAAACGGTCTAGGTGGAGCGTATGGCGGTGGGGGAGATGGGGGTTGCTGGTTCATGTAAAATGTCACTTGATCATCACTCCCTTATTGATGGGTCCCATCATCATATGCTGAAGCGTTCTGAAGGGGGATTGCCGTCGCGCTCAATGGCCCATTGGAAAATCAGCGGAGTTTGGGCATTCATTCTGGGGTATTTAAGCCGTTTGAATGGTGTTGATCCTCTGCAAATTTGAGAAGATGAGGAGAATAGAAAAGTCATTTGGAAGGGGGAAGGCTTAATGTCACCCGCGCGTTCAAAATTAATTGACTATGAGAAGTTACCGGATATCATATCCACCGCTGAGTTGAACAAGCTGTTTAAGGAAGTTCTTGAGTTGTATCAACAAAAAGTATATAAGAGTCATGAATTCCTAGAGATTTTATTCGAATTGGCGAGTAGGCAAGCCCTGACCTACGAAATATTAGCCCCTGAAATTAAATCTGAAATCGATAAGGAACTTTGTGAACTGTGGAACACCGAAACCTATGACGAAGTCGATGCGAATTTATCCATTGTTTTAATGCTGGGCCTCGAAAACTGTTTTGAAAAGATCAAAAAGTCGTTGGACGAGGATCAAATGTCTCCAGAAATCAGACTGGAAATCGAGCAAGCCATTAAGGAGGCGGGAGACAACATCTCAGATCCTTATTGGGGAATGAAGGAATAAAGTGAAAGGATTGACCACGAGTTTGATTAATACAACATACTACGATGGCTTCGAAGGCGAACCCGAACTCCTGATTAGAGACGAAAACAGAGAAATGATTATATGGAATGGCTATTTCGTCATCATCCTTAATTCCATCCTAAAAACAGAAGTTGAAAAGGGAGGAATGCCCGAAGTGTATTCCAAACAGGAAGGCTGGTACGACGAACCATGGCCTATTGAGGATATCCCGCTAACCATTAATCAACTTAGGGCATTTGATTTGGATAAAACTGAAGGGACAGAAACGCTAATGGAAGTATTACCTGAACTCATCGAATTTCTTGAGAATGCAGAAGGACAGGTATTCATCGAGTACGAGTGACTTGTTGTAGGCTAAGGGGGACTGATGTGATCAACACAACATACTACGATGGCTTTGAAGGCGAGCATCAGATCACTTTAATTAATGGCGAAGACCAACTAATTATATGGGACGGTTATTTCGACACGATCATGGATGTCCTCTTTGACAGCGGAATCGAAAAGGAAGGCATCGTTAAGGATTACTTTTATCTGGAGGGCTGGTACGATGAACCCCAACCGATTGAGGACATCCCATTAACCATCCGGCAGTTAAAGGCATTCGACGTAAGGAAATCTGGTCGGATGGAAAGTTTAAAAGAAGTGGCGGTAGAATTGGTTGAGGATATGATCAAGTTCCTTGAGAGGGCAGATGGTGAAGTGATGATTGAGCTGGTTTAGAGTTAATTGGAGATACACTTGTGAACAGATCGTAACCCTCCAAAACCCTGGAGAAACTGAGCCTTAAGCCGTCCTCGATTATTTGTCCGGGCATACGCTAACGGTTAAACAGATGATTGTAGGAGGCTTTTACTTGCAGATTGAAGAGGGGAATGGGGCGGAGTCTCAAACACATAAACGCAACCGGCAAAGGGCCAGGAATGTCTCCGTACTGGTCGGACTTATTTTGACGGTTTCGATATTGATGTTTAAGCTGACTGCGCCTGCATTCGGCTCACTATATGGAAATGCTGAGAGCAGCCCTGCAATAGACGAGGTTCCTATAGAATTTGATGCTCATGGACCCCTTTTAAATACCGATTTTGATCCTGCAACAAATACAATCACCGTACAGAATAGCGGGGTATATGAAGTAACGGCATCACTTTCTGTTTTATTTCCGGACAGCCCATCTGCTCAGCAGGCATTTTTCTTCATAAGAGTCAATGACGCTTTCTTTACTCCTGATGTCGCATTCGAAGCTGCCGTTAATGGAAATGCTAGTTTAGTTCTCAACACAGGAAAGACCATTCAGATTGGCTTACATGCAGGAGATAATTTGTCTGTTGTTCCGACAGGGATCGTCGGAGAGGTGAACTACCGTCTTGCCTCACTTACTGTCATTCGGATAGGACCGCTCGTAGCGGATCACCACCTCGATAAGTAGTGCTTAAAGGCAAAGAGAAAAGCAGCCAGTCGGCTGCTTTTCTTCATTCCTCAATGATTCAACTATTGCTCCCCGAGGGCGCGAGCTTCAGTTCAGGTTCTTCAAGATCCCCAAGTTCCGCATGCTCTTCGTACTGGGTGAACGTGCGTGTATCCGGCGAGAAGATGGACAGGATCAGGGAGATCAGAAGTCCGCCGATCATGAAGCCGCCGAACAGGTACGGGGCAGCGCCGAACCGGTCGCCCATGGTGGCCCAGAGCATTGGGCCGAAGCCGACGATGGCAGCGGCCACCTGGTAGCCGAGCGAGAGTCCGGTGTAGCGGACGTTGGCCGGGAACAGTTCGGAGAAGAACGTTCCCTGTGTGGCGAAGATCGATGCCCATACGACGCCGAGCAGAAGGATCTGCATCGTGAAGAACCAGCCGGTGCCTGCAGGGACTGCCAGGAAGTACGGGATGGCCAGGGCAATCATGGCGACAAGTCCAGCGATGTAGATCGTTTTACGGCCGATAAAGTCGGAGATGTAGCCGACGATTGGAATCGTGATGACCATCGTGGCACAGCTGAGTGTCAGGGCAAGGAGTGCCTGGTCACGCGAATATCCGACATAGGTGGTCGCGTAGACAAGGACGAATGACATGAGGAAGACGTTGAAGAATCCATCACCAAGCTTCAGACCGATGACACGGAACAGGTCCTTTTTATTGTTGCGGAACAGGTCAGCCACCGGGATTTTCGCAATCTGTCCGGATTCTTTCTTCTTCTGGAATTCCGGTGTTTCTTCAATCGTGCTCCGGATCCAGATGGCAAGTACAATCAGTACCGCACTGAACAGGAACGGGATGCGCCAGCCCCAGGCCATAAACTGCGCTTCGGTCGTGAAGGCGCTGATGGCGGTGAAGCTGAACGTTCCGAGGACAAGCCCGATCGGCACGCCCAGCTGCGGGATGGAACCGAACAGGCCGCGAAGCCCTTTACGCGCGGATTCCGTTGCCAGAAGGACCGCTCCGCCCCATTCACCGCCGAGTGCGATGCCTTGGATCAGGCGCAAGATGACGAGGAGGACAGGGGCCAGCACACCGACCTGGGCGTAGGTGGGGAGCAACCCAATTAAGAAGGAACTTCCGCCCATCCCGATCAGGGTCAGCATGAGCGAGGCTTTCCGCCCGATCCTGTCCCCGATATGCCCGAAGATGATACTGCCGATCGGCCGTGCCGCATACCCGGCGCCGAATGTGGCGAAGGCGATCAGAATGGAGATGGCCGGGTCATGGTTAGGGAAGAACAGGGTCGAGAACACCAGCGCGGTCGCCGTCCCGTACAGATAGAAATCGTACCATTCAATCACAGAGCCGGAGAGGCTGGCGAGTAGGACTTTTCCTTTTTTCTTCTTCGTCATATGGATGCCTTCTTCCTGTTAATAGTGTGTATCCTCATGCGAGGACGGATCGGCGGATCAGATGCTTCTGGATTTTTCCGACGGCGGTTCTCGGGAAGTCTTGAACCACATCGATGGTATCCGGCACCTTGAAGTTGGCGAGACGTTCCCGGCAGTAGGCCAGCAGTTCTTCCGAAGAAGCCTGAGCGCCATCGTGCAAGATGACAAACGCCTTGATCGCTTCATCTTTGATTGGATCAGGGACGCCGATCACCGCTGCTTCGTATACGGCTCCATGATCGGTCAGCACGCTTTCCACTTCACCGGCCGCAACGTTCTCGCCGGAACGTTTGATCATGTCCTTCAGGCGGTCGACAAAGTAAAAGCGGCCGTCTTCTCCAAGCCTGGCATTGTCGCCGGTCATCAGCCAGCCGTTTTGGACGGTGGCGGCAGTGGCTTCGGGGTTCTTGAAATAGCCTTTCATGATCGTCCTGCCAGGGACACCTCTCACTGCAATCTGCCCGGTCTGTCCTGCAGGAACCTCGTTGCCTTCCTCATCGATCAGCTTCACTTCATATCCGAGAGTCGGCCGTCCGATACTCAGGTTGTTGGGTGTTCCGTGTGGCTGGTTCATTAGCGGAATCCCGACAGTTTCGGTCATGCCGTACAGCTGATAAAGGCGGGTATCGAACTGATCTTCGAACTGGTCGAGTTCCTGCTGTCCCACCGACTGGGCGAACAGGATGAGCCGGAGCGGGTTGTCCCGGTCTGCCGGGTCGTACTCCTTTGAAAGAATCATGCGGATCGGAGCGGCGAACAGGGAACCGACCGTCCCACCGAGCGCCTTGGCCTGCTTGAAATAGCGGGTAGCACTGAACCGCTCGGTAAGGGCGATGCTTCCGCCCGCCATCAGTGCCGGCATGCAGGTGTAGTACTGTCCGTTGCCGTGGAAGAGGGGGAGTACCGTGAATGTCCGGTCATCCGGCGTGAGCCCAATCGTTTTGGACATCAGCTCGCCGGTGAAGATGTAGTTCGCATTCGTCACCTGGACGCCTTTAGGCTTGGACGTCGTTCCGGAAGTGTACAGCATGCCGACGACATCTTCCGTGTGAACTTCAGGAAGTTCGATGTCGAGTTGTTTTCCTACTTCGACAAGTTGATCGAAGGAATAGGCTCCCTCATGACCTTCGGAGCGGGTCAGGATCGTGTGCCGGATATTCGGAATCTCGTCGTTAATGCTGGCAAACTTCTCAAGGTAGTCTTCTTCGGTGATGAGCAAAACAGAATCCGAGTGATTGATCAGATAGTTCATCTCGTCTGCGGTTGACAGGACGTTGGTCGGCACCATGACGGCACCGATCTCTGCTGCCGCAAACCAGATGGTCAGGAATTCCGTGTTGTTCGGCAGGTGGACGGTGAAGTGATCCCCTTTTTTGATGCCGAGGTGGAGAAGAGAGCGGCTGAATGCATACACTTCCTCGTGAAACTCTCTGTAAGTCTTGCGCGTTTGGTCGCCCTTCGCGTCTTCAAATGTAATAAACTCCTTGTCCCCGTACTGCTCTGCCTTTTCCTTCAACACCGTGCGCAGTGTCCGGTTTCCGATGATATCCATGTTGTGGCCTCCCTTATTAAAGCGCTTACAACTTTCGTAGACCGCGGTCTTAGACTATAGTCTATAATATAAGCAATCGTGAATTGGTATGTCAACAATATTTAGAATAATTAATATAAAGTCTTGAAAGGGGACCATCATGACCACTACAAACCGGCAAACCCAGGCAGAACAGACCAAGCAGCGGCTGTTCGATACGGCATTGGAACTGTTCAATAAAAAGGGCTTCGACAACGTCAGTGTCGATGAAATCGTGAAACAGAGCAACAGCTCCAAAGGCGCTTTCTACGGCCACTTCAAATCCAAGTACGGGATCTTCATCGAGAAATTCAAGGAGATCGACTCCTTCTACGAAGAATTCGTCCGCACCATCCCGGAGGAAGCCTCCTTTAATGAAAAGATTCTGCTCCTGTTCGAAGGGCAGATGGACTACCTTGCAAACATCCTCGGCAAAGACCTGATGCGGACCGTCTACATCAGCGGCCTCAACGACACCGACGAAAACTTCTTTGCCAACTCCGAGCGGAGCCTATACAGGATTGTCAGAGGAATGATCAAGGAAGCGATTGAACGGGGAGAACTGCAGAAGGATGTCGACATCCAACGGCTCACCTGGCAGATCACCCGCTGCATGCGCGGCACATTGTATGATTGGCATGCGTTCGGAGAGACGTTTGATCTTCAGAAAGAGAGCAGGGAATATATCGAAGTGTTCATGGATGGGGTCATGGGGAGGTATGGGGGCGAACGGAGCGGGAATAGAAAGTGAATCGCGATCAATCTCGCACCAGTTCCCACTAAGCCCCCTCCGAATCCCCACCATCCAAGCGTGAGTCACAACGAACGCCACTTGAGTTCTAACCAAACAAAAAAGCCGGCAACCCTAGTAGTGGGTGCCGGCTTCATTCATACATTCGCCAAGTCGACTTCGAACTCAGTCCCCCAGGCGCTGAGACCATCCCACACGCGTGGTTTGAGCGGAAGGAATTCGTGCCATGGGCGGGGTTCGTAGATTCCGAGTTCCGGGACGTAGACATCCATATCCGTAAACAGTTCGACGACGTTGCCGTCCGGGTCATAGTGGTAGGTGGCGATGTTATGGCCGGAGGTGTGACGGGACGGTCCCCAGATGACCGGGTGGCCGTGCTTGGCCAGCAGGTCGCTGCTGATGGTGTGGTGGCTGGCGTCTTTCAGTTGGAAGGCGATGTGGTGCAGCGTCTGGCTTTTGGTTGGGGACGCAACAATGTTGATGACGTGGTGATCGGTGTTGCAGGTGAGGAAGTTGGCAAAGTCTTCGCCGATCTGGTCACTGAACATGAATCCGAGAGCTTCCTCATAGAACTTGATGACGTTTTTAAAGTCTTTGGCATAGAAGGCGAGGTGGCCGAGTTTCTGCGGGACGATGCCGGATTGGGCAAAGCCCGGCGCGGTATGTTCGATATCGTTGAAGATATGGACAGTGTTGCCGTCCGGATCATGAAGTTCGACAAGTTCGGAAACCCCCGGAATGGCATCTGTTTTCAGGACGGAGGAGATCCCGATATCTTTGAGTTTGGCCTGGACTTCTTCATGTGTGAGCTTCCCGTCCAGCTGGTAGCCGTAGCTCAGGACTTTTTTCTCCAGGGCGGGGGTGATCACGATGTTGTGATGGTCGAAGCCGTTGCTCAGATAAATGACGCCGCTTTCTTCCTTCGTCAGGACGTATCCCATCGTGCGGATATAGTAATCCTTCATCTTTTCAGCGTTGGGGGAAGCGAAATTCACATACACCAGCCGGAATGCCTTTACGTTTGCCATTGTCATCTACCTCCTGATTTATCGTGCATTTGCCATGTCGGTTTGTTCAATAAGCTGAGCGGAGAGTCCTTCTACCAAAGTTGGCAGGTCTTCCTTTTGGCTGCGGACACCGTAAATGTAGAAATCCGGACGGAACAGGGCGACTTCAACATTGTTTGTGCGGAAGAATGCTTCATACGTTCCTTCTGTATCGATGACGGCATCCGATTCAGGCTGTCCTGGAGGGACGACTTTGGCAAACACCGCACTGATGTCCTCTAAGATCTGGATCTGCTGTTCATTCAGCAACTCTCTCGGATCGTGGTTCCTTCCCAGGAGAACCCAGCCCTGGCCGACGACGTTATCGAACAGTCCGCTCTTGCCGTTATATTCGACCATTCCTTGAGGGGAAAGATGCCCGGTCAATCCGGCCTCTTTTTCGCTTCCGCCTTGGTCGAATACACCTTCCGTAAGGGTCGGGAAAGCAGGGAATGGAGGGAAGTTACCGCTCAGGAACTGTTCGTCCCGCTGTTTCGCGCGTTCCGCGTCTGTGATGCAGATGATTTTTCCGAGGTAAATTGCGGCTTCTATCAGCTTCTCCATATGGGGTTTGCGTTCTTCTGTGTACGTGTCCAGGATCGATTCATCCGTGATGCCTTTCAGCAGCAGATCCAGCTTCCAAGCCAGGCTGGCAGCGTCCCGGATGCCGGATGACATGCCTTGTCCCATGAACGGCGGGGTCAAGTGCGCAGCGTCTCCTGCCAGCATCAGCCGGTTTTTGCGCCATTCGTCCACCCATTTGGCTTTGAATGTATAGACCGCATGGCGCTCCATTTTTGCATTTCCAGGATGGATGCCCCATGGCTCAAGAAACTTCCATGCGACTTCTTGGCTTTTAAACTCTTCCTTGGTTTCACCGGGAAGCAGCATGAACTCCCAGCGTCTCCTGCCCGGCCCGCCGGACACACAGGTGGTCGGCCGCTTTGGATCACAGACTTGCAGGTTCATCGGCGTGAATTCCATTTCCTCTGTCGGGATGATGTCCACGATGAGGAAATCATTATAGAAGCCGAGATCGTTCACGGTGTGCTCCATGTTGTCCCGGACAAAGCTGTTTGCCCCGTCACAGCCGATGACATATTTGGCGGCGGTGTTGATGACTTCACCGTTGACGGATTTGAACAGGACGTTGACCTGGTCTTCATACTCATTGAGATGAATCGCGTTGTAGCCGAGGTTGATCGTCACTGAAGGCTGACTTTCACAGGCTTTATTCATGATCGTTTCCAGTTCGGCTTGGTTGAACAGCATGTCAGCCGGCCATCCGGAGATCCCGTCCTGCGACCAGTCTATTTCGAGGAGGGGGACACGGTCTGCATTGCACCAGACATAGTTGTCGGGAACCTTCACTGAAATTCTTTTAATATCTTCGACAGGACAGATCTTCTGCAGCAGCCGTGTGATCTCGTGGTCATATTTCACCGCACGGGGGAGTCCGTAGGGACGGTCATACCGTTCAAAAACGCCTACGTTCCAACCTTTCTGCCCAAGCAGGGCGGACACCATCTTGCCGACAGGGCCGTAGCCGATCACGATCACGTCATAAGCGTGTGTCTTCGTCATGTCTGACCTCCAGTATTTATTAGTGTAAGCGCATACAATTTGTCCGTGGGTGCAGGGCACCCGGTCAATTTATGCCTTGGAAGAGACGAGAGCGGGTGCCTGTACCTTGTTTTTCTGTTCGCCCAGATCGATTTTACCGTCAGCGCTTTTGATGCTGGCGCGAATGACGTCGCCGTCTTTCAGGTAGCGGCCGCTTTTGCTTTGGGCTTCAACGAGCACTTCAAGCCGGTGGTCGGCGGCGATGGTCGGGTTAGAGACAGTCACGAGCAGATCCGGAGTCAGGTTCAGCGCCACGCCGCCGGTCGTGCCGGACAAGATCAAGTCGCCTTTATCGAAGTCCATGACCCCGGACAGTTCAGCGATCGTTTCGGCTGGCTTGAACAGAAGCTGTTCCGTGTTGGCTTCCTGTCGGATCTCGTCGTTCACCCAAAGCTTGAGTTCCAGGTTGTGGATGAGCGGAACGTCTTCCTGATCCAGCAGGTAAAGGTAGGGGCCAACCGGGCAGAACGTGCGGTAGCTTTTGCCTTTTAGCCATTGACCCTGGATAAGCTGGACGTCCCGCGCGGAAACATCGTTGGCAATGACGATTCCTGCCAGGTATTCATGCAGGTTGTCGTCTGTGACCGCTGTTTCTTCAGTAATATCTTTGCCGATTACGAGACCAAGCTCGATTTCATAATCGAGGAGTTTGACATGTTCGGGGCTGACCACGGTCGAATACGCACCGGTGAGGGAGCTGTTCGCTTTGTCGAAGATCATGTTGAACGGCGGCCGTTTCGCCTCCATGCCCGCTTCTTCACGGTGCGTGGAATAGTTGGCCCCCTGGCAGATGATTTTGGCCGGCTTGGTGACCGGGCTCAGGAGTGTGATCTCCGAAAGTGCCACTGTTTGGAGGGTATCGTTGCCGATGGCCTCTTTTGCTTCTGCTTGTCCAGTCTCAAGGAAATCAGCCAGCGTCTTGGAGCTGTTGTCTAGAACCTTCACGTTCTCCCCGTCCACAACGCCCCATTTGTTTGTCCCCTGATCTTCAAAACGTACCAATTGAATCCCCATCTTCAAAACTCCCTTCAGTTGTCTTGTTTTTGTGATGCTTCAATCAGTTGCCGTACTCTCAGAATCATGTCGGTCATCACGGCTTTTGCCCGGTCGGCATCGCCTGACATCACCGCTTCATACAGGTTCCGGTGCCGGTTCAGAATCTCGGTCGTCGGCTTTTCCTGCTGCAGTTCGGTGTGCTCGTTCAAAGAAGAGACCGTTTTTTCACGGCTTAGGATCAGGCCTTTGTGCAGCAGTCTCAGCAGGCCGGCCATGAGCTGATTGTGGGACGCCTCGATGATGCTCAAGTGGAAGTCAAAGTCTGCCGCTGCCCATGCCTTCGGATCATCCAATGTCTGTTCCAGGCGTTCAAAGCAGGCGGTAATTTTGGCTTTCTCGTCTTCCGTTGCATGTTTGGCTGCCAGTGCGGCAGCGTCAGGTTCGAGTCCGAGCCTCACTTCCGTCAGGTCCAGGAGGAACTTGTCTTTCCGCTGTTCGGACTCGCTCAGCCACGACATGACACTCAGATCCCAAAGCTGCCACTCCTCGCGGGGTAGCACAACCGTGCCGGAGCGCTGGTTGGCCCGGATGATTTTCCGTGCCGCCAAACCTTGCAGCGCCTCCCGCATCACCGTCCGGCTCACACCATAATTCTCACTGAGTTCCTCCACCTTGGGAAGACGCTCTCCAGGGGAGATGACCCCGTTGACAATGTCTCTTCCGAGGGCATTGACGACTTCCTCGCTGCGACTTCTAACCCGCATTTCAATCACCTACAGTCTGAAATAGTCGGTACCAGTATATCGCCTCCAAGGAGCACTCATGAATAAAATAATATTTACTATGTTTTCAGATAAAT
This sequence comes from Bhargavaea cecembensis, assembly GCF_001619585.1. Classification (GTDB taxonomy): domain Bacteria; phylum Bacillota; class Bacilli; order Bacillales_A; family Planococcaceae; genus Bhargavaea; species Bhargavaea cecembensis_A. The sequence goes on along the minus strand of NZ_LQNT01000009.1, from coordinate 983,039 downwards.
ATTATTTAATGGAATGATAAACGAGTATGAGCATGGGTGTCAAGGGGGTACTTTGAAGTTTTTTGGCAAAAGAAAAAACAGCCGGTCGGCTGCTTTTCATGGTTAATGTTCACGGTTGAAGTTCATGGAGGAATGTCTCCATCCGATCCAGACCTTTCACTAAGGTGTCCATGGAAGTGGCGTAGGAAATCCGGATAAAGCCTTCACCGTATGAAGTGAACGAGCCACCCGGAACAACTGCGACATGTTGGCTGTCCAAAAGCTTTTCTGCAAATTCCCATGATCCAAGCCTGGTTCTGGTGATCGAAGGGAACAGGTAGAAGGCGCCAGTGGGCAGCTCAACGTCCAGCCCCATTTCAGTTAGCCTGCGGTGTGCATAATCACGCCGTCTGATATACGCCTTGTTCATCTCTTTCGGGATGTCCCGGCAGGTTTCAAGAGCCTCAATCGCCGCGTACTGACTAGGCAAGGAAGCACAGATTGAGTTGGACATATGAACTTTCAGAATCTGTTCGGTCAGAAATCGCGGAGCGAGAACAAACCCGACTCTCCAGCCCGTCATCGAGTGGGACTTGGACAGCCCGTGAATCAGAATGAGCTGATTCCGCAAAGATGGATAGGAAGCCAAGGAAATGTGTGGTCCGCTGTACACATTCTCGCTGTAGATTTCATCTGAAATGACAAACAGGTCATGCCGGCTCAACACATCGGCAAGCCGGTCGGTCGTGTCACGGTCAAGAGTGGCGCCGGTCGGATTGGACGGATAGTTGAGGATCACCGCTTTTGTCCGGAGCGTGACGAGCGCCTCAAGCCGTACAGGGTCGGGTTTAAAACCAGTGTCCGATGTATCCAGGTAAACCGGGACACCGCCGGCAAGCCTAATGACCGGATCATAGCCCGAGTAGATCGGAGCGGGGAGGATGACTTCATCTCCTTCTCTCAGAATCGTCCGCAGGGCGGCATCGATTCCGCTGCTTGCGCCGTTTGTGATCAGGATTTCGTGTTCCGGGTCATAAGCGAATCCATATGATTGATGAAAATGCCTGGAAACACTTTTTCGGAGAGAGAGCAGGCCAGCATTATGGGAGTAGCCGGTCAGGTTGTTCGTAATGGCTGCGACCGCGGCCTGTTTGATCGGCTCCGGAGTCGGGAAGTCAGGTTCACCGATGGTCAGATTGATGCCGTCGGGAAGCAGGTTGACTTTGTTTGCAAACACGCGGATGCCCGGTATGGAGATTCCTGCGGCATTCTCGTTAATCTGCGTTATCAACGAATTCATGCAGTTTCACGTCCTTCACGATCACTCTGTATACTGTATACAGCTGTATTTTTGGGAAAGGATTATTTGACTGTTTCAGCCAAATAATCCTGGGAGCCATGTGGACAGGGCAGGAACATACGTAATTAGAAGCAGGCAGATGATCATCGTAAGCAGGAACGGAATCACACCAACTACAATCTTTTCAAACTTCACATTGCCGACGCTGGAAGCAACAAACAGGTTGACCCCGAGCGGAGGCGTGATAAACCCGATGGCGAGGTTGGCGACGAGGATGACGCCAAAATGCACAGGGTCCACGCCGACCTCTGTAACGATCGGCAGCAAAATTGGCGTCAGCACGACGAGTGCAGAGATGGTGTCGATAAACATTCCGACAATCAGCAGCAGGATGTTGATCAACAGCAGAATAACAAGAGGGTTCGACGACAAGTCGGTAAGAATCTGGGCTAGCTGGCCCGGAATCTGTTCGAGCGTCATGAAGTAGGCGAACGACACCGACAATCCGATAATGATCATCGTCGTGGCATTGATGACCACCGATTCGCGGAAGCTTTCAAAGACGTCCTCCCAGCTCAATTCCTTGTAGACAAATTTCCCGACGAAGAAGGCGTACACAGCTGCGACTACGGCTGCTTCAGTAGGGGAGAAGATACCTCCGTAGATGCCTCCCAAAATAATGACCGGAATGAGAAGCGCCCATTTGGCGTCAAAGGTGGCTTTCAGGACATCCTTCATGGAGAAGCCGTCGATATCTTGCGCCACATACCCCTTTTTCTTGGCAATGATGTAGGAAGTGATGATCAGGCCAATCCCGATCAGAAGCCCCGGGATCACTCCGGCGAGGAAAAGGCTGCCGACGGAGACGCTTCCGATGACTCCGAAAAGGACAAACGGGATACTGGGCGGGATGATGACGCCGATGGAACCGGCAGAGGCGGAAACCGCAGCGGCGAAGCCGCTGTCGTATCGTTTCCGGATCATTTCGGGAATCATGAATCCGCCGATTGCCGCCACCGTTGCAGGGCCCGAACCCGATATGGCAGCAAAGAACATACTGGCAACGATGGTCACGGCCGAGAGTCCGCCGGTGATCCACCCGACGATCGTCGTCGCCAGGTTAAGCAGTCGCTTGGACACACCGCCTTTGCCCATCAGGATACCTGCGAGCATAAAGAATGGAATGGCGAGCAGCGGAAATGAGTCCAGTGACGTGAAAGCTTTTTGCGAAATAATCTCAAGGGGCAAGGTCGATCCGAAATAGATGGCAACAAGTGCGGCAACCCCTAGAGAGATGGCGATCGGCACGCCGATCAGCAGGCAGATAAACAGTGTTCCGAACAATAATGCGACTGTCATATCATCGTCTCCTCGATTGGGGGATCCTCATAGTCTCCTCGCCAGATTTCGATAAACCGCTGTGCCAGGCGGAAGACCATTCCGGCTGAACCGAGCGGGATGGCCAGAAAAGGAATCCAGATCGGCAGCTGCATCGCCGGACTCACCTGGCCGAATTCAATGCTCATCATCACGAGCTTGGTGCCCATGACCGCGAGAAACAGGGCCAGCAAAAACCAGATCAGTGTGCTGATGGTCTCCAGGATTTTTCGTGGTGTACCGCTAAGGCGGGTGATAAAGGCTTCCACCCGGATATGCTGCCTTAGCTTCACTGCATAGCTGGCGCCGATCCATACCTGGAAAATATGGATATACCGGGCCAGTTCCTCTGTCCAGCTTGGAGCGGATTGGAAGAGGTAGCGACCGACCACCTGTGAAAAGATCAGGAGGACCATCAGGACAAGCGTGGATACAAGAATGATTTCTTCGAATCTGGCAAGCTTCTTTGCCATAGGGTCACGTCCTTTTGCGAATGGGGAATCCGTGTACTGCCCGGATTCCCCATCTTTTGTGAGTTCTATTTATTTCTTCGCATTCATTGCTTTATCAACGATGTCTTCCCCGATCTGAGGAACGTACTTGTCATAAACAGGTTGTGCCGCTTCGCGGAATGCCTTTTTCTGCTCTGCGGAAAGTTCGTTGACTTGCATTCCGCTTTCCTTCAGCTTCTCGAGGAATTCTTTGTCTTGTTTCTGGGCCAGTTCACGCTGTTCATCTCGGAACTCAATGGCTTTTTCCATGAGCAGTTCCTGGAGGTCTTCAGGCAGGCCGTTGTAGAAGTCGTTGTTCATGAGAAGGAGTGTGGCCGCATAGACGTGGCCGGACATCGTCAGGTAATCCTGGACTTCATAGAATTTGTTCGTGTAGTAAAGGGAGATCGGTGCCTCCATGGCGTCATATGTTTTCTGCTGGAGTGCAGTATAGAGTTCGCCGAATGCAAACGGGGAAGCATTTGTGCCGAACGACTTGAACGTATCGGTATGGAGCGGATTTTCAAGCGTCCGGAACTTCTGGCCGGCCAGATCTTCCGGAGATTCAACCGGGCCTTCATTGTTGGAGATGTGGCGGAAGCCGTTTTCCCCGAATGCCAGACCTTTCAGCTTATCTGCTTCGAGCTCTTTGAGCAGTTCCTGGCCAAGTTCGCCGTCAAGCGCGGCATAGGCGGACTCATGATCTTCAAACAGGAACGGAAGGTCAAAGACGAGGAATTTGTCGTTGAATGATGCCATAGGCGCAAGTGCCGGGATTGTCATCTCGACGTTTCCGAGCTGAACGGCTTCAATCGCTTCCCGGTCGGAAGGGTACAGCTGACCGTTCGGGTAGATTTCAACTTTCAGTCGGCCATCTGATTCTTCTTCAAGACGTTCCTTGAACTTTTCGGCTGCGATGTGGCTGGACTGTTCTTCAGATACGAGGTGGGCGATCCGGATTGTGTACTGTTCGGAGTTCTCGCTGCCTTCCGCAGACGGTGAACTGTCTGTCGGACGGCCACATCCTGAGGCAACCAAGGCTGCCATCGCAAGCATTAATACTAGTTTTTTCAACGTCATCATCCTTACTGATAGTATTTTAGGAAGCGTTTTTCCACATTCATCAGATGTTCTGTCATCAATTGCTTGGCGCGGTCGATGTCCCCGGCTTTCAGCGACTCGACGATTTTGCGGTGCTCTTCATAAGCATCCTTTGCGCTGATGGGAAGGGTGTTGGAGAGGATCAGGAATGCCCTGTTCACCCCGGTGTTCATCTGGTTGAGGAGTTCTCTCGTTTTCGGATTTTCGTTCAGGGATGAGAGGATCAGGTGGAACTCCCGGTCATATTCGATGAAGTTGTGAAAGTCATCGCTGCCGACAGCTTCCGCCTGGCTTGCCAGATTGGAATCCAACTTATCGAAAACGCTGTCATTCAGGTCATCTGAAATCTTTTCCAGATTGTGGACTTCCAGAACTCGCCGAATTTCCATCAGATGCCTGGATTCTTCTTTGGTGAACGTTGCAACGGTAGCGGGACTTCCTTTTTTAAGAATCACTAACCCTTCCATTGAAAGCCTCATCAATGCTTCCCGGAGAGGGGTACGGCTGATCCCCAATTGGGCAGACAATCTTTCTTCCGGCAGCTCTTCATTGGGTTCAAGTCGTCCGGAAACAATTTCTTCTTTTAATTGACGATAAGCTTGTTGAGCGAGTGTTTCTCTAGGTGCAATTCGTCGCAATCGATCACCCACCTTTGCAGATATGTATACTGTATACAGCAATAATAGAAAAGTAGGACTAGTTCGTCAATAACTATTTTAACTTTTTAGAAAACTTTAGTGCTATAATTTTGTGAATGAAAAAGCGGAGAACGCAGGAATGCGTTCTCCGTCTTTTGTTTAGTATTTCATCGTCTGTTAATCACCAGTCTTCAACCCATCCAACAACGCCCTGAACACCATCCGCTGCTCATCCACCAGCGAAGTCCTCCCGCGGTTCAGGCTCCAGTTGTACAGCACCCCGCGCATCCCGTGAATCAGTACCGTTACGATGTTATGCGCCCTGTATCCTTCCTTGAATTCACTCTTTTCAATGCCTTCCTGGCACAGGCTGAACAAAATATCGTAGAGCGGCCGGTCCGGGTCGAGAAAATACGAGGAACGCTCTGTGCTAAGTTCCTGTTCGTAGATGGTTCGGGTGACATCCCAGCCGATTTTGTTTTGGAGGTAAGTCATCTGGAGTTCGAGAAAGAGGGTGAGCCGCTCCATGACCGGTTGATCGGCGTCGAGCTGGGGCACCAGATGCTCAACGTAGAACTGGTCAATCTGCTTGAATTGTTCTGCGAAGACTTCGTGCTTGCTCGTGAAGTGATTGTAGAAGGCGCCTTTCGAGGTGTTGGTCACGGCCACGATTTCATCAACCGTAACATTATTGAAGCCGCGTTCGTGAAAGAGGGCGATGGCGGCTTCTATGATTTTCTGTTTGGTTTTCTGGCCCTGTTTCTGTCTGACGTTCATATAATCAACCCTTTCAGAATTTTGATAATACTTATTGACAAGTAGACTTTAGTCTGTCAATTTATTAGATACAGACCGTAGTCTCTTCATTATTTCGGAACGGGGGATGGTTGTAAAGTATTATGAAAGCGCATTCAAAAAGAGGAGCGGAAAAGACGAACATGCAACCTGTCGCAGCCATTCAGGTTTAATCCAAAGAGGGGGAAATTGAGATGAACCAGGCGGAAGTAATCAGGGGAATTGAGAAAAGCACCATTTCCAAGACGATGAAACGAATCTTGCCATTTATCCTAGTCCTTTATGTCATCGCTTATCTGGACCGGGTCAACCTGGGCTACGCGGCGTTGGAGATGAATGCCGATCTTGCTTTGTCCGCGGAAGTGTTTGGGCTTCTATCGGGAATCTTCTTTATCGGTTATTTCTTCTTTGAAGTACCGAGCAATATGATCATGAGCAAGGTGGGCGCGAAGCTGTGGATCGCGCGCATCATGATCACCTGGGGAATCGTCGTCGTCCTGACCGGTTTTGCCCAGTCAGCGACACATCTTTATATTCTTCGCTTTCTTCTCGGGGTGGCGGAAGCCGGATTTTTCCCGGGGGTCATTCTTTACCTGACGTACTGGTTCCGCGCTTCGGAGCGGGGTCGAGCGACGGCTGTGCTGCTTTTGGCGTTGCCGATCGGCGGCATCATTGGTGCGCCGGTATCCACGTGGATCATCGATAACATTTCGTGGGCGGGAATGCAGGGCTGGCGCTGGATGTTCATCCTGGAAGGGATCCCGGCTCTCCTGCTTGGTGTGGCCGTCCTGTTCTGGATGACGAACCGCCCGAAGGATGCTAAGTGGCTGACCGACGAGGAGAAAACCTGGCTGGAAAGTGAACTGGAAGAAGAGCGGAACATCTCGTCTTCCATCAATAAAGTATCGAAGCTCGACATGATCAAAGACTCTCGGGTATGGAAGCTGTCCCTGCTTTACTTCACGGGATACAGCGCAATCTACGGCCTGTCGTTCTGGTTGCCGACGATCATCAAGTCGCTATCTGTGAGCACGACGACGAACATGGAGATCGGCTGGCTCGCGATGATCCCGTCCCTGGTCGGGATTCCGGCCATCCTGCTGATGGGGTGGAGCGCGGACCGCACTGGGGCCCATAAAACCCACCTGCTGCTCTGCTTCCTCGTTGCCATTGTCGGATTCATCGGCTGCGGACTTTCCAGTTCGGTTGTCCCGGTTGTCCTGATGCTGACCATCACATCTTTCGGACTTTACGGGTTCACAGGCTGCTTCTTTGCCTACATGACATTCTTTTTCACGGAAAACACGGCGCCGGTCGGCATTGCGCTCGTCAACTCGTTTGCCGCACTGGGCGGGTTTGTCGGCCCGATGATCCTCGGCCTGGTCACGCTGCAGCAGGGCATGTTCATCCTTTCCGGCATGCTCACAGTCGGGATCATTACCCTGATGAGACTGAAACTCCAGAAGAACATCGCGAAAAAAGATGCGCTTGAAGAAGTTGAGACAGAACTTGCGATTGAGGGGGAAATGAAATGACAGCTGCCACACAGGGGGAGGTTATCTGGACACCTTCCGAACAGAGGGTTGAACAGTCGGTCATGCGGGATTACATGGCCTGGCTCAAGAAAGAAAAGGGGGTTGACGTCGAGAATTATCCGGAGCTGTGGAAATGGTCGGTGGATGAGCTGGAGGCGTTCTGGGAAAGCATTTGGGAGTATACCGGCGTGGTCGGCGAACCGTCCTATACGAATGTATTGGAAGGCGGTTCCATGATGGAATGCAAATGGTTCCAGGGGGCGTCGCTGAACTTCACGGAGAATGTCTTCTCGAACAGGGATGCGGGAAGGCCTGCGCTGCATGCCCGTTCCGAGTTTATTCCGACCCGTTCCATCAGCTGGGGGGAGCTGGAGAAGCAGGTGGCGTCCGTCGCCAATAACCTCCGCGATCTGGGCGTGAAACCGGGGGACCGGGTCGCCGCTTACCTGCCGAACATTCCGGAAGCGGCGATCGCCTTCCTGGCAACGGCAAGCATCGGTGCCGTATGGTCGATCTGCGCGCCTGATTTCGGCTCGGACAGCGTGGTCACCCGGTTCGGCCAGATTGAACCCGTCGTCCTGATCGCAGTGGACGGCTACTCCTACAATGGAAAAAAATTTGACAAGCGCGGTGATGTGGAGGACATCCGGAAGCAGCTGCCGACCGTCCGGCACACCATCTTCGTTCCGTATATCCAGGAAGACGTGCCGGAGGACTGCACGGCCTGGGAGAACTTGCTCGGTGAGGATGTCCCGCTAGCCGCGGATAGGCTCCCATTCAGCCATCCGCTCTGGATCGTCTATTCGTCCGGTACAACAGGCCTGCCGAAACCGATCGTCCACAGCCACGGCGGAATCGTACTGGAAACCAAGAAATTGATGACGATCCAGCATGATCTCGGGCCCGAGGATGTTGTCTTCTGGTTTTCCTCGACCGGCTGGATCATGTGGAACCTGCTCGTCGGCAGCTGGCAGGCCGGCTCGACAATCGTCCTTTATGACGGCAGCCCCTCCAATCCGGACATGAATGTCCTTTGGGAACTGGCGGAGGAAACGGGAATCACCTTCTTCGGCACGAGCGCACCGTTTATTTTAAATTCCATGAAAATGGGCGTCAGCCCGCAAGACAAGCACGACCTCAGCAAACTGAAATCCGTTTTTTCCACGGGCGCCCCGCTGACGGCGGAAGGCTACCGGTGGGTATATGACCATGTGAAATCCGATGTCTGGCTCGTGTCGGTCAGCGGCGGTACCGATATCGCCGGAGGCTTTGTGGGCGGAGTTCCAATCGACCCGGTACGCATCGGGGAAATCCAGGGACGGTGCCTGGCTGTGGCTGCCGAAGCGTTTGACGAACAAGGCAACGCCCTGACCGATGAAGTGGGTGAACTCGTCATCACCAAACCGATGCCGAGCATGCCGATCTACTTCTGGGGCGACCAAAACAACGAGCGCTACCACGAAAGCTACTTTGACACTTATCCGGGTATCTGGAAACATGGCGACTGGATTAAAGTCGACGGAGAGGGCCGGTGTATCATCTACGGCCGCTCCGACTCCACGATCAACCGTTCCGGCGTCCGGATGGGCACAAGCGACCTGTACCGGGTCATCGCGGGTGTGGACGACGTGTTCGACAGCTTGGTCATTGACTTGGAGATGATCGGGAAGACTGCGTCTCTGCTGCTGTTTGTCGTTCTGAAAGAAGGCGCCCAGCTCGACGAGAACCTGGCCGGCCAGATCAAGAAACAGATTCGCGAAGAATTGTCGCCACGATTCATCCCGGATCAGATCTACGAAGTGTCAGACATCCCGAAAACCCTGAACGGCAAGAAGCTCGAAGTCCCGATCCGGAAGCTTCTGCTTGGGTTTGACCCTGAAAAGGTGATCAATCCAGACTCTATGAGTAACCCAGATTCGTTGCCGTTCTTTATGGAGTTGGCGGGGGAATTGAAGGAGAACAGTACAGAGACTCTGTTTGGATAAGGAAAATCTGTCTCTAAATCGAAGACCGTCTGGAGGGAAGACTCTCCGGGCGGTCTTTGCGTTTGGGATAGGAGCAGTTACCTTGGGAGGGTGAGTGGTTACTAGATTGACTGATTACAGTCTTTGGGATGATATAGTTGAAGGACTACTTCACTTGTCCGATAGGGAAGTATCTGCGTTAGTCCGACAGGAGGTTCAACTATGGGGATTAATAAAAGGTTTCTGGCCGGACTGGTTGGTGCCGCCTTGATTATTGGCGGGTGCAGTCACTTTGCATCTGGAAAAGACGAAGTTGTTAAAGATGCAGATTCAAGGTCCGGCCTAGAAGCAGGCGGAGAAGAAGAAGACCTGACATCTTCAAATACAAACAGCGATAAGCAGAATGGCTATGAAAAAGAAAACTTCGTGAGGGTACAGGATTATACTGGCGAGGGCTACGAATTACGGGATGCCAATCAAGAGATTCAAAAGACGGCAAGGGCTGCATCCGAAGAAATTGAAGACGCAGTTTCCGCTTTCTTTATGAAAAAATACAAAACGGAAATAACCGTTATGAACATTGTCGGTGCACGGGATGCTGCAACTGTTTATGTAGAATCGGTGGCGGACCCGCATTTCTATACATATGCCATCGTTCCTTATGACTTTTCAACCGGGACAATGAGAACGGATGACGTATGGACCCAGGAAGGTCAAGTGGAAATTGCACTATATGGTTGGCTTTATGCAAAAGCATACCCGGAACAATTCACCAAGCTGAATCAATTTCTTGAAGGGTTTGTTAACTCTAATCCTGTGACCGGTTTGACTGCTGAAGCCGTTTCAAAGGTAAAGGGGAGCGGCTTCTCGAATGTTTATTATCTCGTCAGCCCCTTTGGGCCAGCTTTTGAAGATGCATTGAAACTCTATTTGAAAAATCCGCAAGTGTCTGGAGAGCAAATCCGGCAAGTATTAGAAAAAACAGGTTATGATGCGAAGCATGTATCATTTGGTATTACCTTGTATATGGAAGAAGAAGCGGCACCGGATCCAGATATAATTAAATCACTTTCATCAGGGGTCAATGAATTAACCGGAATTCCTATTGGTGCATACTCGCTGAATCTTAATGACAACTATATCGACAAGCGGAGAGCCAGCGGTAACAAAGAAAATAGTATAGATCTCACTTGGCCTGATGAAATCATTAAAGAATGAACAGCTCGCCTTTTAGGAGAAATTCGGATTGATGTTCCATCTGGAAGGCAGTAATTTTTGCTAGAGTCTGTTGCCGCTGTTCCAGACTTTAGATCAGCCAATTGTATTGTTTATGGCGGTCCTGAAGAATGTCCGGACCGGTTGGCAACAGTGATATTGTCGACAATGCAATCTTCTCCGGCCGTTTCCAGTTTACCGTCCAGGATGGCCAATACCTGAAACTATCCGATGCAACAATTGAACAGCAGTAGAAGTGTGGAAGGTGGATTCCGTGCATATTCAAATGCCGGGATCTGCTTTTTTGTATGGTCGAATTTGCAGATCCTTGAAGTAGCTAGGGAATTATATAGGGTTGCACCGGATCCTGATTTAAACGAGGATTTAAAGCATGTGAATCGCATGCTTGATATGCACGTGGAAAGCCGGGAAGGAAACATGGGGCAGCCCTTTTTGCTCTTGGTGAAGCGGGCTATGAAGTGCGAAAGAAGCGAAGAATGTTGGAGAAACCATTTAGTACTTTTGAATAGTAAATTGAGGGTTGGATTAATAAACTCCAAAACAAATGCCCCTATGCAGCTGTAATGGCTGAATAGGGGCTACGTTGATTGGATGCTATAAATGTACTATTTATGATAACTCATATTTTCCATTCTCTTTAAGAAAATTAACCAGTCCATCAGCGGCAAGAATATTGATCATAACATCAGGCATTTGAGTTCCCTGATACTGTTCTTGCCGAGAGGCGTTTGTGATATTTCCCTCAGAAAAATCGATCTCAATGTCGTCTCCGTCTGCAATTGTGTGGTCAGGAGCCTCAATTACAGGCAGACCAATATTGATAGCATTCCTAAAAAATATCCTTGCAAATGATTGTGCGACAACAGCTGATATGCCAGCAGCCTGTAGAGCCAGGGGGGCCTGTTCTCTAGAAGAGCCGCAACCAAAGTTGTCACCGGCTACAAGAATATCTCCCTGTTTCACTTTAGTTCTGAATTCAGGGTCCAAATCTTCCAGAACATGATTTGCCAAATCAGACATATCCAGTGTTTTTGTGTATTTGCCTGGAATGATTCGATCTGTATCAATATTATCTCCGTATAGATGGGTTCTGCCCTTAACAATCATATTAAAATCTCCTCCTTATGGAGTGTGGAAGGATCCGTTATCTTCCCATGTAAGGCTGAAAGTGCTACAGTGGCCGGCGACCCCAAATAGATTTGTGAATCCCGATTGCCCATACGCCCTTGGAAGTTGCGGTTAGTTGCAGAAATAACATTCTCACCCTTACCAGGGATGCCTTGGTGGGTGCCTACACAAGGACCACAGCCTGAGGGGATAAACTTAACACCGGCTTTTGAAAGAATCTCAACAGTTCCATCAGACAGGGCTTCATTAAAGACTTCTTGAGAGGCAGGTCCGATAATAAATCGGACCTGCTCATGAATTTTCTTTCCTTTTAAAATTTCAGCCGCGGCATGTAGATCCTCTAGCCGGCCATTCGTACAACTTCCTATAAAGGCTTGGTGAATTGGGGTGCCGACAACATCTTGGATTGGAGCGACATTATCAGGAGAATGGGGGACTGCGACTGTCGGTTGTAAAGCAGATACATCCACTGTAATAACCTTTTCATACACAGCATCGGCATCAGGCTTAATATCTTCAAAACTATATGGGAGCTCCAAGCCTGTCGTATCTACAAAACCGGCTTTTCCCCCCATCTCGATTGTCATGTTGGCTATTGTCATCCTGCTGGATAAAGATAAGTCTTCCAGTGCTGGACCGGTAAATTCAACTGCTTTATATGTTGCACCTTCGATCCCGACCATTCCCACGACATGTAGGATTAGATCTTTTGCGGATGTACCTTGCGGGAAACGGCCTTCAAAAATAATTTTGATTGTCGCCGGTACTTTCAGCCACGTTTTTCCGGTCAGCATTGTTCCGGCTAAATCAGTTGACCCGACACCTGTAGCAAAAGCCCCTAGAGCTCCATAAGTGCAGGTGTGCGAGTCTGCCCCAAGAAAAAGCTGGCCGGGCTTTACATGGCCATTTTCAACCATCAACTGATGACAAATTCCTTCTCCGACATCATAAAGTTTAATCCCTTGTTCATTGGCAAAATCACGCATCATAGAATGGAGATTTGCAATCCGCTCATTTGGCGCAGGGGATGCATGGTCGATGACCAGAAAAGCCTTATCCGAATCCCAGACTTTTTTGCCTCCCATTTCCCTGAAAGCCTTGATCGCTAGCGGAGCAGTCGTATCAGATGCCATAACGCCATCAACGGATACAATGGCAATCTCATTTTTTATAACAGGCTTCCCAGCATGCTTAGAAATGATTTTTTCAATAATTGTCTGTCCCAAAATAATCCTCCATTCCTTTTATAGAATAGTGCCGCCGCCAAGTTTTTCAGTCACCGAATTTGCGGCTTTTTTCAAATGACGTGGATAATCCATCATCTTTTCTTCTGTTAAGTTTGAAGACAAGCCGGAAAGCGAAAGGCAGCCGGCTAAATGATTGCCTGAGTGAAAAAGAGGAGCTGAAAAGGAAAAAACTCCATCTATCCGCTCATTTGAACTGTGAGCATAACCATTCCTTCGAATAGTATTTAGGTCACCATCATTTTCTGACTTTGAATCTATAACTGCATGCTCTGTCGTATAGGCCAATAACACTTTTCCGGTAGCCCCTCTATCTAATGGGTAAGCTTTACCGATAATCACTTCTTGACGGATTAAACTTCTGCTATCAATTTTTTCGATGCATACGCGACTTCCATTCTCTAAGACATTCAAAGTTATTGTTTCTCCCGTTTGGTTGAACAATTCCTCCATGTCGGGTCTAGCAGATTTTCTGATATCTAGGTCTTCGTTAATAATGCTGCTTAATTGAAGAATCGGAGTGCCAAGATGGTAACAACCATCATGATCTTTACTGATCATACCTGTGACCATCAGCGAATTTAATAATCGGTATAAAGTTGGTCTGCTATATCCTGTATGTCTTGCGAAATCTTGAATGGTCATCTTTCTTTGATCATGCCCAAATGTAAAGAGGAGACTTATGGCCTTTTCGACGGACATCACACGTTCTTTATCTTTCATATTCTTCCTCCGGTGTCCGCATTACGGACATTAGCTAGTAAATACGGAACGTGCATTGAGAATAGATTAAAATGAAAGCGATGTCAAGTCGGAATATAAGTCTGATTTAGATAATTTCGAAGTTTCTTTATTCGCTATTGACCTTCCCGGAAACCCGGTGTTAAAATTGACGCAAATATAAAACTAGTTCCGTATTATGGAACAACTGAGGTGATAACATTTCTACCGTAGGTATATTGAGTGATTTCACCCTGGATTTTAATTTGGATCATGTTGACACGTCGACCAATGAAAAAGCAAAAATGTTGTTGTTGGATTCCTTAGCAGCTGTTTTATCTGGAAATCGTACCTCTGATATAGAGAAAGTGATTCATCACTTTTCTACAGCAGATATGGGACAAAGTGTTCTGGGGACTGGGCTAGTCAACCATCCGTATATTGTCACTGTCCTACAAGGGATGGCGATGGTCAGTGAAGAGCTAGACGAAGGAAATGCCTTAGCTAAGGGACACCCGTCATGCCACTTCTTTCCGGCTCTATTGGCAACTGCAATAGAGGAGAAAATAGACGGCAAAACCTTTTTGGAAGCCTTTATAGTCGGCTACGAAATTAATGCAAGAGCAGGATCTTCTATTCAATTAAAAAAAGAAATTCATCCTCACGGCAGTTGGGGAATGATTGGCGGAGGCTTTGCTTTAGGCAAAGTACTAGGTTTCAATGCTCAAGAACTCGAAAATTTGATAACGCTTACAAGTTCTTTTCCGATGGTTTCCTTGTGGAACCCGGTTCTGGAAGGTCATCAGTCAAGAAACCTAATGATCGGCATGCAGAATATGAACTTATTACTACTAGCTAAAATGGCGAAAGCTGGAGTAACCAGTTCTCCGGAAAATGTAAAAGTGATTTACTCCTCAATTCTTGGAGAGTCGTTCGACGAGAGAAAACTTGTTGCGGAACTGGGTGAAACCTTTTATTTGAATCAGTCTTATATCAAGTTTCACAGTTACTGCCGATTCTGCCATGCTCCAATGGAAGGTACCTATCAGCTTATGTCACAACATCGCTTGGCCCCAGATAATATTGAATCAATTGAAATCAAAACATATGCGGCAGCCGCACGCTTAAATAATCAAGAACCTTCTAACTCGTTTGCTGCAAAGTTTTCCATCCCACGAGCCATTAGTGATTACATCTATCAGAATTCGGGATTCAATATTTCAGCTACCTCGATAACAGTGAAAGAATATCCGCCCTTTACTGCGGAATATCCCAAGGTCAGGAGGACTAAGATTGTCCTTCATGACAAGAATGGCGTCAGCTACGAAGGCTACTCCGATCATGCCTCGGGTGAAGCCAATGATCCTCGGCTCAAAGAAAAAATGATAGAAAAAAGTCGAGTTATCTTTACCGATAGCTTCGACGATGAAATTGCTTCGAATGTAATTAATCATTTCATGAATTTAGAGAGTATCTGCGACATCTCCAATGTAATTGAACCTTTGATGGGAGTGGGGCAAACAAATGTGGGATGCTGAGTTGGATGTGGTCATTGCAGGAGCAGGGGGTTGCGGACTGGTAGCAGCACTACGGGCCGGCATGGAAGGATTAGAAGTCGGCATATTTGAAAAAACAGAGTTCATCCTCGGTAATACCGCGGCAAGTGCAGGGATGATACCAGCAGCCGGAACAAAGCTACAGAAAGAGTTGGGGATCGAGGACTCCGTCCAACTGATGGCTGAAGATATCCTGCGAAAGAACAAATATGAAAGTGAACCAGAGCTTACAGAGGCAATTTGCCGGGCCTCTGGACCATTGATTGACTGGTTAAACGATGAACTGAAAATCTCCATGTCTGTGGTTACCGAATTTAAATATCCAGGGCATTCTGTTAAAAGAATGCATGCACCTCCCACAAGATCTGGCCTTGAACTCGTCAAAAACTTGAAGAAAGCTGTGGATCAGATAGACAATATCTATCTCATGAAGAAGTCAGAGGTGCTACAACTTATCACAGACGATGATAGAGCCGTGATCGGTGTAGAAGTGGACACTCCTGATGGAAGACAAAAAATCAAAGCAAAAAAAGTCATTCTCGCTACGAATGGATTCGGAGCCAACAAAGATTTGGTAAAACGCTACATACCGGAAATCTCTAATGCTCAATACTTTGGGTATGAAGCCAACACAGGGGATGCCATCAGAATGACTGAGGAGCTGGGAGCGGCATTATCCAATATGAGTGCTTATCAAGGACATTCTGCAGTATCCGATGGACAAGGATTATTAGTCACCTGGGGCACTATTATGATGGGCGGCTTCATGGTCAATGAGCAAGGCAATCGGTTTGGAAATGAGGCGGAAGGATATTCAGAGTTTGCGGTTCAAGTGTTAAACCAGCCTAGGCAAGCCGGCTATATCATTTTTGATGAAAAGATATATCAGGCTCTCCTATCAATTGAAGACTTCAAAAACCTTGCGGATATGGACGCCTTTAAAAAAGAAGAAACCATTGAAATGCTTGCCGATGCATTGAAGATTTCTGGAACCCTTTTAACAGAAGAGTTAAGAGATTTTAATCAGAGTAACGGCAAGAAAGACCGATTTGGCAGAGAAAATACAGCTGCACAATTGGAAGCCCCTTTTTACGGGATAAAGGTATCTCCTGCACTGTTCCACACACAAGGCGGTGTCTTGATCAATTCATCTGCACAAGTGCTGAATAAAGCAGGAGAAGTGATTCCAAATCTTTATGCAGGTGGCGGTGCTGCCGTCGGAGTTTCCGGTAAACATGCATACGGATATATGTCTGGAAATGGATTATTGGCAGCAACAGGATTAGGAATGATTGCGGGAGACCACGCAAGAGAATCTATAACGGCTGAAAGGGTGGGGGCAAATGAGTAGAGTCTGGGAAGATGCATTAACAGAAGCGGATCGTACGGTAATTGAAAAGGGAGGATATGGAACAGAGCGAGGGCTAGGAAATACTCCTGCACTTGTCATCATTGATACACAGCACAACTACGTTGGGGCAAAGAAGCCGATCACTGACCAACTGGATGAGTGGCCAAGTGGAGGCGGACAAGAGGCCTGGGATGCGATTGAAAAGATTAAAGAGCTTCGGGAACTGGCTTATGAGAATGAAATTCCTGTGATTTATACACGAAATGTTCAAAAGAAAACCATTAATTTTGATTCATTCGCCGTCAAAGCAAAAAGAGATAACACGAAATATATCGACGGTCGTCCAGAAACTCAAATTGTAGACGAGCTGGCCCCTCGTGAAACGGATCTGGTTGTTGATAAGAGTTATGCCAGTGCATTTTTTGGAACACCATTTATCAGTTACCTGATCAAGATGGGGATAGATTCACTAATTATTGTCGGCGGTTCTACAAGCGGCTGTGTGAGGGCCACTGCAGTTGATGCGGTCACTCATAATTTTAACGTAGCTGTAGTGGAAGATGGCGTCTATGACAGGATTGAGCTGTCTCATAAAGCAGGGCTGCTTGATCTATGGATGAAATATTGTGATGTTCTCCCTTCTGAAAAGGTTCAAGAATACATCAAGAAAGTGGGTGAAGGCCGTGAAAGCCGATTTATTAATCTCTAACGGTCAGGTTGTCTTTCCTAAGACAGGAGTCCGCAAAGCGAATATCGCTGTCAAAGACGAAAAGATAGTCGCGATCCTGGAAGAAGGAGAAACAGTCGAAGCTTCAAAAGTGATCGATGCTCAGGGCAAGTTTATACTGCCGGGTGTAATTGACGCCCATCAGCACCTTGGAATCTACAACCCACTAGAGCAAGACTTCTTGGATACCAAGCAACATGCGGTAGGGGGAGTCACAACAATCGTCAACTATGATCGTCAACCTGTCAGCTATCTTGAGTATTTTCCTAAGGTAAAAAAAGTCGGTGAAGAAAATAGTTATGTCGATTTCTCATATAGCTTTGGTATTTTGAAAGAACAGCATCTGGATGAGCTTGAAGAATTAGTGGAAACGCATGGGCTGACATCATTCAAGTTTTTCAGAAACTATGAAAGGCAGCTAAATGACAAATTTAGGATTGAAGATGGAATTGACTTGTCTGCCCACGACTTGCTCAGAATTCTGGAGAAGTTTAAGTCGGTCTCACCGAAATTACTGTTAGCAGTCCATTGCGAGAATATGGATATAAACCGTAGTCTTATCAAGTCATACAAGGAAAAGGGAGAAGACGAGGGACTGGTTACCTGGTCGAAGACAAGTCCGGGATATGCAGAAGCAGAATCACTGCTTAGCACTCTGTATATGAACAAAATCGCCGGCGGCAATGTCTATATTGTTCATTTAACTTCTGGCGCCAGTGTAGAAGTGTTGAAAAATACGGATTGGTTGCAGGGGGCTGGGGTTGTTGTGGAAACCTGCCCACACTACCTTGTCCTGACAGAAGAAAGCGAAGTTGATTTGAAAGCCAAGGTCGGACCGCCAATTCACTCCAAAGAAGACCAGGAACTGCTTTGGGAAGGTATTGAAAAAGGGCTGATTAGCACGATAGGGACTGATCATGTTCCTACATCCCTTGAGAAAAAACAGAACAGCGGGCATACGTTTGATGTGTTATATGGTTTTCCGGGAGCCGGATCGCTTCTTCCTCTGATGCTTACAGAAGGCCATAAGAAAAGAGGCCTTCCCCTTGAACGCATTGCAGAAATCACATCATTCAATGTGGCTGAGTCGTTTAATCTACCGACGAAAGGCCGCATTGAAGCGGGGGCAGATGCAGATCTGGTTATCGTAGACCTCGATGCCAAAGAGGAGATTACTCCTGAACGAATGCATGCCGAATCCGATTTTACCGTATATGAAGGAATTGAAGCCTATGGCTGGCCGGTTTATACCATCAGCAGAGGAGAAGTCATTGTTGAAAAGGGCGAACCTGTAAAAGAGTCGGGAAGAGGAAAGTATATTCGGCGCTCGATCTAAAATCTGATAATTAAAGGAGCTTATTATGAAAAAAGTTCTGGGACTGTCTCTGGCATTACTCCTGCTTGCAGCAGGTTGCAGCAACGGAAATGCATCCGAGGGAGAAGATGGCGCAGTAAAAATTGGGGCTCTACATCCACTTAGTGGGGGATTGGCTAACGAGGGGCAGGAAATGCGTGACGCGATTCGTCTGGCGGTTGAAGAAGTGAATGCTGCTGGCGGGATTCAATCTTTGGATGGAGCAAAAGTTGAGCTGATTGAGGCTGATTCAGAAGGAATTGCTGAGAAAGGTGTTTCTGAAACGCAACGCCTGGATCGTGAGGGTGTTGCCGGCGTAGTCGGGGCTTATACAAGTGGTGTTACACTACCTGCCACCCAGGAGGCCGAAAAAGCCAGAATTCCATTTGTCGTAGATATCGCTTCGGCTGATGAAGTTACAGAACGTAATTTCAAGTACACGTTCAGACTGCAGCCATCTTCCACTGCCATGGCTGAAAACTTCTTGGATTATATCGATTTCTTGAACAGTGAGCTTGACGAACCAATTCAGACAATCGCCCTTGTACATGAGGATTCTGTTTTCGGTTCCAGTATCGCGAAAATCATTAAAGAGCAAGCACCTTCTAAGAATCTGGATGTGACCACAGTTCTTCCTCATGCTGCATCAGCAGCAGACCTGTCATCCACAATCAATAAGCTTAAATCCTCAAAGCCGGACGCCATCATCGCAACGACTTATCTTAGAGACGGAACATTGCTGACCGAAGGGCTGAAAGAAGCGGGAGTTACACCAAAAGCGCTCATTGGCGTGGCAAACGGAGCGTTCAGTAACGCTAAGTTCATAACCGAAGAAACTGACCTGAACCAGTATGTACTAGATGTAAACTACTCGATTAATACAAATAGTGACCTTGCAAAAGCAGCACAAGATGCCTACTCGGAAAAGTTCAACAAAAACTTAGGCCCCAACGGAGCCTACTCCTATATGGCTACAAAAGTGTTGATTGATGCAATTGAGCGGGCGGGTTCGACAGACCGAGAGGAAATCAGGAAAGCACTCGCTGAGACTAAAATGGAAGAACATATTCTTCCGCAAGGAACCATTGAATTTAATGAAAAAGGACAAAACGTTAATGCACAAGCCGTCCTGAATCAAATCATGGATGGAGAGTCGCATATCGTTTATCCAGAGGAATACAAGAGTGCCGATTTTGCTGTGCCAGCTCAATAACAACATAAAGGGCAGGAGAGATCCTGCCCTTTAAATTTACCTGAAAGGAATAACCCCCATGTTAATAATTCAATCAATGATTGACGGAATCCTGATGGGTGGCATCTATGGACTTGTCGCTATAGGCCTGACACTGATTTTTGGCGTAATGAAAGTGATTAACTTTGCACAGGGTGCTTTTCTCATGTTGGGGATGTATGTAAGCTACTGGGCTTTTACGCTAATGGGAATCAACCCTTATCTGTCAATCTTTCTGAGTGCTGCAGTTCTATTTGTGGTTGGGGCGTTTGTACAAAAGACGGTCCTTTCCAGAATGATGGATGCACCTGAACACAATCAGTTGCTGGTCACACTTGGAATAATGCTAATCATCGAAAACCTTGCGCTGATCATGTGGAGCCCTGATTTCAGAAGTGTGGAACTTGGCGGCATCACCCAAACTCTTCGCATTGGAGAAATTGGTATAAATACCCCTAAACTGATCGCCTTTGCATTCGCAATCGGTCTGACTGTACTTTTGTTCTGGTTTTTGAGAAATACACTAACAGGAAAAGCAATCAGGGCTACATCAATTGACCGGCAGGGAGCTTCCCTGGTCGGAATCAATACCAGCCGGATCAATTACATTGCATTTGGCATTGGAGCGGCACTGGCAGGGGTTGCCGGCAGTCTCATCACTCCGTTCTTTTACACGTCGCCTGATGTCGGTGCAACTTTTATTCTTAAAGGGTTTGTTGTAGTTGTGCTCGGCGGTTTGGGTAACTTTATTGGTGCGTTGGTCGGAGGCCTAATTATCGGTGTTTCCGAATCGCTGGGTGGGGTTTTCCTGCCAGGAAGCCTTAAAGAGCTTATGACATATCTAATCTTTATTTTGGTCCTGCTTGTCAAGCCTAATGGCCTGTTTGGAGGGAAATCGAGTTGAAGAAATCTCACTGGTTATTAATCGCAGGTGTATCCATTTTCGCTCTGTTTCCATTAGTCACGAATGATCAGTATCTGATGCATATTGCGATTCTGATCTTGTACTATGCTCTTGTCAGCCAGGCCTGGAACTTGCTTAGTGGGTATTCGGGGCAGTTTTCATTTGGCCATGCAGCATTCTTTGGTATTGGTGCTTACACCTCCTCGATCTTGCTGACCCAGTTTCAAGTAACCCCTTGGCTTGGATTGGTCATCGGCTTTGTGATTGCTTCCTTGATGGGATTATTTATCGGATTTTTGGCGTTCCGTTATAAACTGCGCGGTGCATATTTCGCCCTTGGAACATTGGCATTTGCAGAAATCCTGAGAATCATCGTGCAGAATACGGAATTCTTCAATAAGACGATGGGAATTTTGATTCCGTTGGAAGCAAATCCGGCGATGTTCCAATTTGGATCGAGAACGGGCTATTACTACACAATCTTAATTCTCACGGCTCTTGTATTTTTGCTGGTGTATAAGATCAGCCGCTCGCGACTCGGTTACAATCTGATTGCAATCCGGGAGAACGAGGAAGCTGCGCAGTCATTGGGTGTCAACACTTACAAAAACAAAATGATAGCTATTGCATTAAGTGCAGGTCTTACAGCAATCGGCGGAACCTTTTATGCGCAGTATCTTTTATTCATTGAACCGCCAACAACGTTTGGCAATGACGTGTCGATTAACATTCTTCTGCCAGCCATCATCGGCGGGGCGGGAACAGTCTTAGGGCCATTGGTCGGGTCAATGATTATTGTTCCTCTGGGAGAAATCACTTCTCATTTCTTTGGGAACCTGGCAGGGGCAAACCTTATGGTTTATGGACTCATTTTAGTTTTGGTGATTCTATACCTTCCGGAAGGCATTGTTGGCTGGTTCCAAAATCGAATCAGGAAAGTAAAGGCCGCGAGATCGCAGTCGAAAGGATTCAAAAACAAGAAAGGCGTTGGTTTGGTTGAAACTGCTAGAAGTAAATAGTTTGACGAAAAGATTTGCTGGCCTAACCGCAGTCAATAATGTAAGTCTGGAGCTGAATGAAGGGGAAATCCTCGGTTTGATAGGTCCAAACGGAGCAGGTAAAACAACGTTATTTCATTCAATCTGCGGTTTCCATAAACCCGAAGAAGGCTTGGTCCTATTAAATGGTGAAGAAATTACCAGGAAGAAACCTGAATTTATTTGTGAAAAAGGAATAGCGAGAACCTTCCAGATTGTACAACCCTTCGGAAATCTTACTGTTCTCGAAAATGTGGTTGTGGGTGCATTCAGCAGAGAAAAGAAAATTCATGATGCCGAAGCCTTGGCAATGGAGCAGTTGGATTTTCTCGGACTTAAAGAATTGTCCCAACAGCGTATGAAAGATTTGACCTTCCCAGAGCAAAAGAAAGTAGAAGTTGCACGGGCACTGGCAACAAAACCCAAAATCTTGTTCCTGGATGAGGTCATGTCAGGTTTGAATCCATCCGAAGTAAATGAGTTTATTGAACTCGTTAAAACAATCAGAGACAGAGGAGTATCCATTGTGTTTATCGAGCACCTTATGTCAGCTGTCATGGCTCTCTCCGACCGACTTGCAGTCATGCACTTGGGAGAGAAAATTGCAGAGGGAGAACCGCAGGAAGTGATGAGGGATCCGTTGGTTGTCGAGGCTTACCTAGGAGAGGATATCGCATGATACAAGTAGAGAAACTGAATACCGGTTATGGAAATGTCCAAATCCTTCGTGAAATATCCTTTGAAGTAAATGAAGGGGAAGTCGTCAGTATTCTCGGGACTAACGGAGCAGGGAAGACAACTTTACTTCGTACAATATCCGGTCTGATAAAGAGTTGGTCAGGAACTATCAAGTTTCAAGGTGAAGATATTTCAAAAGCCGGCCCGGATGACATTGTAAAAAGGGGATTAATCCAAGTTCCTGAAGGAAGAAAGCTGTTTTCTACAATGAGTGTCTATGAAAATCTTGAACTTGGAGCCTTTACGAAAGAAGCTAAGAAAAAATCAAAAGATAATCTGGAAATGTGTTTTGAACTGTTTCCAATATTGAAGGAAAAGGAAAAACAGTTGGCCGGAAGCATGAGTGGCGGACAGCAACAAATGTTGGCAATTGGACGAGCACTGATGTCACAGCCAAAATTGCTGTTGCTGGATGAGCCATCTACCGGATTATCTCCCCTGCTTACAAAACAAGTATTCAGCATCATCAATACCATTAAGGAACAAGGAGTCACAGTGCTATTAGTCGAGCAAAATGCCGCACAAGCTTTAAACCTTTCTGACCGTGGATATGTCATAGAAAATGGCCAGATTGTAATGGAAGGTTCGGCAGTTGAATTAAGTAATGATACTAACCTTAAGGCCTCTTACTTGGGGGTTACATCATAATTTAGACATGAGGGAAAATAATGAAGTCTTTCGAGAAAATGTTCAGCATCTTGGAACTGTTTACGATGGATACTCCAAGTTTGTCGATTACCGAGATACAAGAAAAACTCGGTTATCCGAAGAGTACTGTTTTCAGGATTTTAGATTCAATGGAGAAGGCAGATTATATCGTCAGAAACGAAGACAATCACAGATACTCATTGGGAATCAACTTCTTCAGGCTTGGTAGTATAGTACAAAATCAATTGGATGTCCGTAGAGTTGCTCTACCATTTATGAATGAAATTGTCCGGCATACAAAAGAGACCGCTGAACTAAATGTCTTGGATGAGACTAGTAGGGTTTGTATTGAAAAGGTCGACAGTCCATTAGACGTCCGGAATTTTGTAAGAATAGGGGAAAGAAAGGAAGCCCATCTAGGCGCTTCCGGAAAAGTACTGATTGCGTTTTTGGAAGATCAGGAACGCAAACATGTCGTCAATAAGATTGGTACAGAGCATGACATCAACAAGACGCTATTTACAAAAGATCTGGATCAAATCAGGAAGGATGGCTATGCAATAACTAAAGGAGAGCGTGTTCCCGGTAGTTACGCAATCGCCGTTCCAATCATTGATTATACAGGGACATCAATCGCCAGCCTGACCATCGCAGGGCCGATACAAAGGTTATCAGCCTCCCAAGAAATATTCTATAAAGACCTATTGATGTCCGCCGCCAGAAATATCAACAAAAAGATGGGGAACTTTCAAATAGTTTGATATAAGGGGGTACGTATGAAGCAATTCATTGAAAAGCTGAGTCAGTTAGATTGGGATGATCTGGACGAGGATACGATCAAATCATCGAAGCTCATTTTGTTAGATACACTTGGGGCTTATGTCGGGGCCGTTGATAAAGAAGGCATTAGGCGGCTGATTTCAGATGTAGCTGAACCTGGAGACGAAGAGCTGCTTCTAAATGGATCGAAGCTGACTCTTGCAGATGTGGCACTAATCACAGGAGCGGCAGTGGTTGCACTTGAGCTGGATGAAGGCAATCAATACAGCAAAGGGCACCCTGCAGCACATTGTCTGCCTGTTCTATGGATTTTGGCGCAGAAAGATGGCTACAAAATGAGCGGGAAAGAGTTTCTGCTGAATGTTGTAAAAAGCTATGAATCTTGCTCTTATTTTGGAAGAAATGCTTCCCTTCACTCTGAGATGCACGCCCATGGTACTTGGGGAGTGCTCGGTGCAACTGCCGCCGCGATGTTCGCTGCTAATTCAACCACAGATGAATTATATGAAGCACTTAATACGGCAGCGACATTTGCGCTGCCAACATCTTGGAATGCAGCGCTTGAAGGTGCTTTTATACGTAATGTTTATGTAGGAAAGGCACTTGCTTCGGGTATTCAGGCACAAAGACTTGTTAAGGCTGGCGTCCATGCACCTGTAAACAATATCAGTCATGTCTTCGGAAATTTGTTTGGGAACAGTGTTGGCGCCGAATTTCCTTCTCAAGAAATTTTGTGGGATGTAAAAAAGAATTATTTTAAAAACCATGCATTCTGTCGCTATTCTCATGCGCCGTTGGAAGCTTTTAAAGAAGCAATCCATCTAAAAAAATCAGGCGAAGAAATTAATAGGGTAGATGTTTACACTTACGAGCGTGCCGCTACTCTCAACAGGCAGGAGATTATCAATGAACTTTCTGCGAAGTTTAGTATTCCGTATGCTTTAGCTTCATGGTATGTAACCGGAATATCTGATGAATCAGCTTTTATAGATCGTTATTTGAAGGATAAAGCAATTTCGGCCTTCACTCAAAAGGTATTTGTTCACCATGATACAGAAATGGATAGAAATTACCCTAAATCAATGCCTGTAAAAGTCGTGATGACATTAGCTTCTGGTCAAACGATTACAGTTGAAAAAGATCAGGCAAGCGGTGGCCCGACGGAAAAAATGTCTCAAGAAGCTATTATAAATAAGTTTATCCGTTTAACAGCCAATCAGCTTACCGATGAACAACAACAACATGTTCTAGATTTTATTCTGAATTTGGAAGAAGAAAAAGATGCAGGCGCTATTTATCGTTTGATGCGGAGTAGTTCAAGCGTTACTGCTTGACACTTCGTTCTCTTAATCTCCCGTCAGGTTGACAGGGAGAGGAGTAAAGGAGGAGAGGCCAGATGGAAATTAAGGTTGGCAGCCAAGGTCCATTGACCGGGATTCGAGTATTGGATTTATCGACGATGATTGCAGCCCCTTATGGAGCAGTTCTACTGGGGGATTTTGGAGCAGACGTCATCAAAGTAGAAATTCCAAAAAGGGGAGATTCTTTACGTGACATGGGGCCGTTTCACGAAGAAGAGCCACTTCGTTGGCCAGCATTGGCTCGAAATAAAAAGTCGCTTACCTTAGACTTACATACAGAACAAGGTAAGAAAATACTAAAAGAACTTGTAGCAGTTTCTGACGTGGTGATTGAAAATTTCCGTCCCGGAACCCTGGAGAAATGGGGGGTCGGGTACGAGGTATTAAAAGAAGTTAACAACGACTTAATTATGATCCGAGTGACTGGATATGGACAAACTGGGCCAAATTCGCACAAAGCCGGCTTTGGAACGCCTGCAACAGCGTACAGCGGATTCACTTATCTGCACGGCTATTCAGATCGGCCTCCCATTAGTCCGTCATTTTCTTTAACAGATTATATAACCGGTGTGTACGTTGCCTTTGCAACAGTCTCGGCGCTTTTCCACAGGAATCGCGCTGATGAGCAGAAGGGGCAATTCGTTGATATCAGTCTATATGAATCAGTTTTCCGGATGATGGAGTTTCTGGTGGCTGATTATGACCAAAATGGCATCATTAAAGAACGGTCTCCGGGCTTGAGCGGACATTCTAGTCCTGCCGGTACTTTCCAGACTAAAGATGGGCATTGGATGGTGTTGGTGACCAGTTCCGATAGGACCTTCGAACGTCTTGCAAAGGCGATGGATCGTGAAGATATGCTCGCCGACGATCGGTTTTACACGAATTCTGTCCGGCTGAAAAACTTCGATCTGACAAATGGCATTGTGGCAGATTGGGTGAAGCAGTTTACCCGTGATGAAATCCAAAAATACCTGGATGAACACGGGGTCCCGATCAGCCCGATTTATAGTATTGAAGATATATTTAGAGATGAACATTACAGGGCCAGAGAAAATATTGTTGAAGTCGAGCATCCGCGTTTGGGCACCATCAAAATGCCAGGAGTTGTTCCAAAGTTTTCGGAAACCCCAGGCAAAATACGAAACGTCGGACCGGACCTGGGAGAACATAACCAGGAAATTCTTACTGAATTGCTAAATTACACAAGTGCTGACTTAGAGGAACTTAAAAAGAGCGGAGTGATTTAAGCATGTCTGTCATCCCTGAAAGGGTTACTGTCACCGAGGTTTGTCCGCGAGACGGGTTTCAAAGTCTCCCCGCTAATATTCCATTAGAAGAAAAAGTGGAAATCGTTAATGAGATTATCTATTGCGGTTTTAAGCAAATTGAAGTTACATCTTTTGTTCACCCGAAAGCCATTCCCCAGCTCAAAGATGCAGATGAACTTTTGCAAAAAATCGATAGAAGAAATGGTGTTCAGCTAAGGGCACTGGTGCCAAACTTAATTGGTCTTGAAAGAGCAATTAAGGCTAAAGTGGATAAGGTGAAATTAATGTTGTCTGCAACAGATTCACATAGTTTAAGCAATGCAAATAGAACGACATTCGATGCGATGGAAGATTTTAAGCCGCTTATTAATCGAGCAAATGAAGCCGGCATGCCGGTTTCGGGATCCATTTCAGTGGTCTTTGGATGCCCGTATGAAGGTGATGTGCCCGTCAGCAGGATACTCCAAATATCTGAGAAGTATGCAGACTTAGGAGTGACAAATATATCTCTTGCCGACACTACCGGAATGGGGAATCCTGTGAGGGTCAGAAAGATAATAAGGGCCATAAAAAAAGAGTTTCCAGAATTCGATTTCTCACTGCACCTCCACAATACGAGAGGGATGGCATTTGCCAATGCATTGGTTGGCCTTGAAGAAGGCATAGTGAACTTTGATAGTTCGGTAGCTGGATTAGGTGGTTGCCCATATGCACCAAATGCAAGCGGGAATATCTCTTCAGAGGACTTGATTCATGCATTGCATGAGATGGGTATCGAAACAGGGATAGATCTTGATCGTGTCATTAAGCTAGGAAAGAACTTGGAAAAGAAGTTCCCTCAGAGCTCGGATAGTTTTATTTTGAAAGCAGGAAAGTGTAGTGACCTGCATCTGGCTCCAAAAGAGCAGGTTAAACTAGGCTGATACTATATTGATTTGGGCAAAGAGACCTTGCGGATACGGCATTCCGCAAGGTCTCTTTCATACAAACTAAAACGGTGTTTCAGCTTCCGATCTCCTTCCTCCTGCTCGAACTCGGGATGTTCAGATCTTCCCGATTCTTTGCAATCGTCCTCCTGGAGACGGAGATGCCGTGTACCTTCTTGATGACATCGGCCAGTTTCTGGTCCGACAGGGGCTTCGTTTTGTTCTCATTTAGCACGTAGTCCTTCAGTAATGATTTTACTTGTGTGCTCGAAGCAGCCGACGATTCCGAAGCATCCAGTGCTGAGGAGAACTGGTCGTTCATGTGGAAGAACAGTGAGAGAGGAGCACTTATAGATGCTGCTTTTTTATTTCAAAACCAATTGCCTATCCCATTCTCATCGGTTATTCTTATGACACTACACACACAGGAGGTTTCCATGATGACCGCATCGATGAAATTGCGTTTCCGTTATCCATTCAACTGAATATGATGGAAGCCCTGCTTTTTGGCAGGGAAACGGGATCGGTCTGTCTTTTGGAAACCTGATAGAGGTTCAAGCAAAGAGAGGGGGCGAAGCCGCCTCTTTTTTGTTGCCTGCCAGATCGGACTTCCCAAACAAAATGAATAGAAGTGAGTGGGAAAACGATGAATTCGGTCACAAACAATGCCAAGGAAAATTGGCTCAGAAACATTATCCTCTTTTTAAGCAGCCAGACGGTCTCGCTGTTCGGCTCGTCGCTCGTGCAGTATGCGATCATGTGGCATATCACGCTGGAAACGAAATCAGGGATGATGATGACACTGTACATCATTTGCGGGTTCATCCCGACGTTCCTTCTGTCGCCGGTGGCAGGGGTATGGGCGGACCGGTATAACCGAAAGATCCTGATCATTGTGGCGGACGGTCTGATTGCACTGTCGACACTGATTCTGGCCATTCTCTTCCTGATGGGCTATGACGCGATCTGGCTGCTGTTCCTCATGGCAGCAATACGGGCATTCGGTACAGGTATCCAAACTCCTGCTGTCGGTGCGATTCTTCCGCAGATCGTCCCGAAAGAGAAGCTGACACAGGTGAACGGGGTCAACGGGAGCATCCAGGCGATTATCATGTTCGTCTCACCGATGGTCAGCGCAGCCCTGCTCGCGATGGCCTCGATCGAAGTCATCTTCTTCGTCGATGTGGTGACGGCGGCGATCGCGATCTTCACGCTGTTGTTCTTCGTAAAAGTGGCCGTCCACGAAAAGGCGGCATCCAAACAGGAGACGACCTACCTCAGCGATTTCAAGGAAGGGCTTCGCTACATCGGCCAACATGCCTTTCTGAAGAAGTTCTTCATCTTCTTTGCTGTCTTCTTCGTCCTGATGGCTCCGGCCGCGTTCCTGACGCCGCTCCAGGTCACGCGAAGTTTCGGCGATGACATCTGGAGACTCACGGCCATCGAAATCGCCTTCTCTGTAGGCATGATGGCGGGTGGGGGCATCATCGCCACGTGGGGCGGATTCCCGAACCGAATCAAGACGCTCGGCTTCGCCAGTGTGATCATGGGCATCTGTACATTTGGTCTCGGCCTCGTCCCGATCTTCTGGATTTATCTCGGCTTCATGGCCCTCTTCGGCATTGTGATGCCGATCTTCAACACACCGGCCATGACACTGCTGCAAGAAAAGATTGAGGAAAACTATCTGGGGCGCGTTTTCGGAGTCCTCGGCATGATCTCCACCTCGATGATGCCCCTCGGCATGCTGGTATTTGGCCCGCTGGCAGACGTGATTCGGATCGAATGGCTCCTGCTTGGAACGGGCGTACTGATTGTAGTACTGGCGATCCTGATGGGGAGGAATCAGGATCTGGTGAAGGCAGGGGAGCCTGTAGAAACGCAACAAAATTAAGGATTAAAATAAAGAGACCTTGCGGACATGGCAGTCCGCAAGGTCTCTCTTTGTATGATAGCTTCTATCAGCTTCCGATCTCTTTCCTCAAGCTCGAACTCGGGATATTCAACTCTTCCCGGTACTTTGCAATCGTCCTCCTGGAGACTGAGATGCCGTGTTCCTGCTTCATGACATCGGCCAGCTTCTGGTCCGACAGGGGCTTCGCTTTGTTTTCTTTTGACACATAGTCCTTCAGCAGCGATTTCACTTGTGTACTCGAAGCTGCCGACGATTCCGAAGCGTCCAGTGCCGAAGAAAACAGGTCGTTCATGTTAATGAGGCCGACCGGTGTCTGCATGGATTTGTTTTTGACCGTTCGGCTGACGGTGGATTCGTGTATATCCAGGGCTTGTGCAACGATTCCCATCGTAAGCGGTTTCAAAAACAGCTCGCCTTTTTGGAGAAATTCGGATTGATGATCCATCAGGAAGGCAGTGATTTTTGCCAGTGTCTGTTGCCGCTGTTCCAGGCTTTTGATCAGCCAATTGTATTGTTTATGGCGGTCCTGAAGATAATGGCCAACTTCGTTCGACTGATGCATCAGCGGCAAATAATCTGAGTTCAGTTTGATCCGGGGCAGGGCCTGGTCGTTGAGCCTGTAAGTCAGGGCTCCGTTTGGATCCAGGCTGATCCAAACGTCCGGAATGATGTAGTGGGGAGCCGGAGCAGCATCCAGTTCACAGGGTCTCGGGTTCAGTGATCGGATCCGGTCAACCGCAATTTTCACCTCGTCGATTGAAATCTCCATGGAGCGGGCGATGTCCTTCCATTTTCTTTGGGAGAGCAGATCGAAATGGTCATGGATCAGCCGGGAGGCGTGGTCCTCGCCGTCTTCCAATTGAAGAAGCAAACACTCCTGAAGGTTCCGTGCACCGATTCCGGGAGGGCCGACTTTTTGGAGAAGCCGGATTCCTCGGCTCAGTTCTTCTTCTCCAATCTGGTCATCGGAGGAAAGCTGCAGGTAACCGTTGTCGTCAAGTTGACCAATCAGGTAAGCGAGAAAGCGGATCGTATCGGGATTCCGGAATGTGAATTGAAGGTTAAGCAGCAATTCGCTGCGGTCCAGCTGAAGTTCCGAGCCAAATTGTTCAATCCATTCAGGACTTTGAGCGCTAGCAGGTTGATTTTGAGTGGAATTCCGGTTATTTGGATACTCAAGTTCTATCAGCGGATTCTCCATCTCCTGTTCCTGCAGAAAGTCATTCAGCTCCATATGGGTCATCTGCAGGAGTTCGATGGACTGCCTCAGCTCAGCTGTCATGATCAGCTGTTGCTCCTGGCGCTGGGTTAAATGGATCTGCATATCGCTTCACCTCACTAAGCAAGAACCTTGTTCTATTTATTATGGGTGATGGCTTTCCAATAGGCAACCCGTTGTCTGAAAATTTGGTATGATAGGTGAAAATGGATTTCAGGGCCCGGCTAGTGACAGGGGGAGAAACGATGAGTCACCAAACCACATTGGACATCGACCAGGTTTTTCTGGAGGCAATCGATCAGAGCTTCGATGGCTTTTTGCTGTCGGATCTGAGAGGGAGGATCTTTTACGCAAACAAAGCGGTTGAGGAAATTTCGGGGGTGCCCACGACTGAAATTGTCGGGAAGACCACAAAAGACATGGAGGAAGACGGGATCATCATCAGCCAGTCGATGAAGATCCTGAAGAAGGACCCGCTGACAATTTCCCAAAAGCTCCGAACGGGAATTGAGGTCTTCATTACGAGTAAGCCGATTTATGATAAAGAAGGTCGGTTTATCTGCTATGTGGCGAATTACCACCGGTTCTCAAGGATTGATGACCTGTACCGGGAGCACCACAACCAGGTTGACATCAATTATACCGAGCTGCAGCAGCTCAGGCTCCAGATGCTGAAAACCGATGAGTGGATCGGCGCCTCATTCGAGACAAAGAAACTGAAAGAGAAAGTCGCAAAAGTCGCGAAGACCGAGGCGAATATCCTGATCATCGGGGAGTCCGGGGTCGGAAAGGAAGTCGTCTCCAAGACGATTCACAAAGTCAGCGACCGGCGCGAGTTCCCTTTTATCCAGATTAACTGCGGAGCGATTCCCGAGACGCTGATGGAAGCGGAACTGTTCGGTCATGAAAAAGGGGCTTTCACCGGAGCAGTGAGTGCAAAGCCGGGCTTGCTGGAAGCAGCCGATAAAGGAACGGTTCTTCTGGATGAAATCGGGGAGATTCCATTGCACCTCCAGGTCAAGCTGCTGAGGGTGATCCAGACCCGGGAAGTCACGCGGGTAGGCGGTACAAAGCCGAGAAAGCTGGATATTCGCTTTCTGGCCGCCACCAACAGGGACCTGAAACAAATGGTGCAGGAGGGGAAGTTCAGAGAGGATCTGTATTACCGGCTGAATGTCATCCCGATCAAGATTCCTCCGCTCCGTGACCGCAAGGAAGACATACCGGTTCTCTGCACACACTTCCTGGAGAAGTACAATAAAAAATATGCCGTGGACAAACGTCTGACCGACAGCGCCTACCGGTTGCTTTCGGAATATGCGTGGCCGGGCAATGTCAGGCAACTAGAAAACACGATGGAGCAGTTGGTGATTCTGACGGAGGGTTTTGAGATCGGCGGCAAGGACCTGCCCCGAGAAATTCTCAAAAATCAGGTCGAGGATTACTTCCCGGACGAAATCATTCCGCTTCCTGAGTTGAGGGAGCAGACCGAAAAGCGAATGATCCGGCTGGCATTGGACCGGTACACAACCATCCGGGAAGCGGCAAGGCACCTCGGTGTGGACCATTCAACACTAGTGAAGAAAATAAAGAGGTATGGAATGTAGGCCGGTGAAAAACTTCACCGGTCTTTATTTGTTTTGGCCCATTGGTGAAAAGTTTCACCGGGTTCTGTGAAATTTTTCACCATGGCCGGCCTGATGAACAGCGGAATGCTGGTGTGACGCGCGTTATGAAGTTGGCATGGGACTTGCAATAAGAATAGGCAGCGGGCAAATCTGCGGTAATCGGGATATGGGAGGTGTGCAGTCATGGAGGTTTTTGAAAATCTGGTCATTGAACGGGACCGGCAGATCGGCATCGTGACAATCAGACAGTCGGCGGATACCAATGTTCTGGATTCAAGCCTGACCGCTGAGCTATCGTCTGCTTTTCGCTCACTGAATCAGGATCCTGAAGTGAGGGCCGTGATCCTGACGGCAGAAGGGCATTCCTTTCTGGCCGGAGCGGATCTGAAGGAAATCACCGGACTGTCGGTTTCTCAGGCTTATGGGTTCGCTGAAAAGGCAAAGGCCCTGCAGGACCTGATCATTCATTCGGGCAAGCCTTATATAGCAGTTGTCAACGGACATTGCCTGGGCAGCGGCCTGGAACTGATTCTGACCTGTGACTTTCGGATTTCAGGACCGGATGCTGTTTATGGAATGCCGGAAATCAATCTCGGCCTGATCCCCGGCGGAGGAGCCATCACCAGACTTCAGATGATGGTAGGCAGGGCACATGCAGCCGAGCTGATTTTTACCGGAAAGCTGGTTCGGCCCGAGGAGGCCCGGTCGATCGGCCTGGTAGGAAGTGTGAGTGACCGGCCAATGGAAGATGCGCTTCTGCTGGCCCGTTCATTTATCAATAAAAGCAGCCTGGCCCTTTCGGTAGTCAAACAGTTGTTCAACCGGAAAGAGTCGGAGGAGGGCGCTTTGATCAACCAGGAAATGAGAGCGTTTTCAATGATGTTTGATTACCCCGACTCCCTCGAAGGAATCGGTGCGTTTCTGGAACAGCGAGCACCGGTATTCAAGGAAAGACGAGAGATAAGCACTTAAAAGGAGGAAATGGATCATGTTGCTGACCGAACAAACACAAATGATTAAAGATCTCGCCCGAAAAATTTCACGTGAGAGGATCGCCCCGAATGCACAGGAAGTTGACGAAAAAGGCGAAACACCCTGGGAGAATATTAGGCTGCTCGCCGAGAACGGATTTTTCGGCATCGACGTGCCGGAGGAGTATGGCGGTGTCGGTTCCGATTCGGCTGCCCATGTTTCTGTGGTGGAGGAAATTGCTGCGGCTTGTGCATCCACTTCAGTAGCGCTTTCGACACAGGCACTGACCATCACACCGTTTCTGCTGGCAGGAACTGAAGAACAAAAGAAGAAATACGTCGTTCCGCTTGCGACCGGTGCAGTGTTGGGATCGTTCGGCATTACAGAACCCGGGGCGGGGTCGGACGTGTCCAGCATCCAGACCAGAGCCGTGAAAGAAGGAACCGGCTACCGATTGAATGGACACAAAATCTTTATTACGAATGCCGGTGACTCCGAAATCTATGTCATCGTTGCCAGGACCTCCGAGGAGCGGACAAAAGGAATCTCGCTGTTCATTGTGGAGAAGGGCACACCCGGTTTCTCCTTCGGCAAGAAAGAGGACAAGATGGGCATCCGGGGCTCGGTCACCCGTGAACTGTTCCTGGAAGATGTCTTCGTCCCGGAAGAGAATCTGCTTGGCGGTGAAGGTGAAGGATTTAAGATCCTGATGAATGTCTTCAACATCACCCGTCCGGTTGTCGGGGCGCAGGCGACCGGTATTGCGAAAGGGGCTTATGAATATTGCCTCGAGTACGTCAAGGAACGGAAACAGTTCGGAAAGCCGATCCAGCATTTCCAGATGGTCCAGTCCACCCTGGCGGACATGGCGATGAAAATAGAAGCCTCCCGACTGCTTGTCCAAAAGGCGGCTATGATGCTCGACCAAAATGATGAGGATGTCATCGCCTATGCGTCCATGGCCAAGTGCTTCGCATCGGATACCGCGATGCAAGTCACGACGGATGCCGTCCAGCTTCTGGGAGGCAACGGCTTCATCAAGGATTATCCGGTGGAACGGATGATGCGGGATGCGAAAATCACACAAATTTATGAAGGCACCAACCAGATTCAGCGGATCATCATTGCAAAACAGATTCTGGCTGATTAAACGACATTCAGGATAGATGGGGGAGAACCAAATGAAAATCACGGTAATCGGCGGAGGCATCATGGGCTCGGGAATCGGGCAGGTGGCGGCACAGGCGGGACTTGACGTTACCATCGTGGATGTTTCGGAAGCGGGACTCGACAAAGCGAAAACGAGCATTGCTGCTTCATTGGAGAAATTTGAATCGAAGAAGAAAGTTCAGAGTGCTGCAGATGTCTTAAACAGAATCCAGTTTTCCACGGATTGGTCTTCGGTGGGAGAGGCGGATGCGGTGATTGAAGCCGTTCCTGAAAAACTGGAGCTGAAAAAACAGGTGTTTGAGAAGCTTGACCGGCTTGCGGGAGAGGATTGCCTCCTGGCCTCCAATACGTCAACCCTTTCCATTACAGCCATTGCCGGCGCCACTTCACGCCCGGAGAAAGTGATCGGGATGCACTTTTTCAGCCCCGTCCCGATGATGGCCCTGCTGGAACTGGTCAAAGGCTATCAGACGTCGGAAGAGACTGTTGAAAAAGCCAGGCAGCTGGGTGTACAGCTCGGCAAACGGCTGATCACCGCCGAGAAGGATTACCCGGGCTTCCTCATGAACCGGATCTGGCTGCCGATGGTCAATGAAGCCTGCTTTGCCCTGATGGAAGGGGTCGGGACGGCAGAGGAAATCGATCAGGGCTTTATCGACGGATACGGACATAAGATGGGGCCGCTCAGAACGATCGACATGGCCGGGATCGATACGACCCTTTGGGCGATGGAATCACTCTATGAAGGATTCGGTGATCCGAAATACCGCCCGTGCCCGATTCTGAAGAAGATGGTCGAAGCCGGGGACCTCGGAAAGAAAACCGGAAAAGGCTTCTACAGCTATGAAGGGGGAGTGAAAGAGGATGCAAAACGTGTTGTTGTTTGAAGTGCATCAGGATATCGCAGTGATGGAGATCAACCGGCCACCGTACAACCCTCTGAATCCGGAAGTGATCGAGGCCATGTCGGGTTACCTTGACGAAATCTACGGTAATGACGATATCCGTGCACTGGTGATCAAGGGGTCTGGCGAGAAGGCATTCTCTGCAGGTGCAGACATCCAACAGTTTGTTTCAAAGCTTGGCTCCAGGGATCTGTCGATGACTGCAGCCTTCCATCAGGCATTCGAGAAGCTGAGCCAGCTTCCGATTCCTGTGATTGCCGCTCTGAAAGGGCATGTACTGGGCGGAGGCCTGGAGCTGGCACTTTCCTGTGACTTCAGAATCTGCGATGAGAACACCAAGCTCGGGCTGCCGGAAGTCAACCTGGGCATCTTCCCCGGGGCAGGGGGCACACAGCGCCTTCCAAGGCTGGTCGGAAGTTCGAAGGCGATGGAAATCATGATGTTCGGCGATTCCATTGGTGCGGACGAAGCATTGCAGGCAGGATTGGTCAACCGGGTGGTGCCGGCCGGCGAGTCGGACGAAGAAGCGATCCGCTGGGCGGAAACACTCGCGAAAAAGCCGAAGGCCGCAATCGGAAAGATCAAGAAAGCCGTGGTGCACGGCCAGAACCTGCCATTGGCGGAAGGACTCCGATATGAGATCGAGCTGTTCTCGGATGTGTTCAAAAACGATGATGCAAAAGAAGGCGTCCGGGCCTTTATCGAGAAACGGAAACCGAGCTTTGCCGGCCGGTAAGAAAGCTCAGCGGAAGGAGTGATGAGAATGAACCTGGATCTGAAACTGCAGGAACATGCTGAAAGCCGTCCGGAAAACCCTGCAATCGGATGGGATTCCGGAGAGCTCACCTATCGGCAATTAAATGAACAAGTCCAGAAGCTGGCCAACCGGTTCACGGAGCGAGGGATCCGTTCCGGGGACAAAATTGCGATTATCCTGGAGAACAGCCCTGAATTGGTGATCAGTTACTATGCCAGCATGCGGGCCGGCGCCATAAATGTAACAGTCAATCCGGCGCTCACATCCAGGGAGTTTGGCATCATCTTGAACGACTGCAGGCCGGAGATCATCATTACGGAAAGTAAAATTGCCGAACGTGTAAAAAACAGCGGCCTGGATTGGCCGGTGGAACTGATGGTGACCGGGCCTGATTTCGACCGCTATATCGATCAGGGGGCAGTTGAAGCCGGCGGGGGCAGCCGTTATCAGGAAGCGTGCACCATCCTGTATACATCGGGAACGACGGGTGTTCCCAAGGGGGCCGTGCTGACACATGACAATCTGTACGTCAATGCGGAAGTGTTCGGCCGGAATCTCGGACTCACTGCCCGGGACCGGTCGCTGATCGTCGCACCGCTTACACATATCGCTGCCCAGACCAATCAACTGAACACGACCCTCATCAGCGGCGGTTTTTGTTACTTGATGAAACGCTGGAAGTCGACTGCCGAAACACTCGGGAAAATGGAAGAACAGCGCATCACTTACTTTTTCGGACCTCCTACGATGATCACGTATATGTTGAACGAACCCAACCTGACAGATTATGACCTGAAGTTGAGGCTGACCTACACCGGGGCGGCGCCATTGCCTGAAGAAATCTTTCAACGGTGGGCGAAGCTGTTCGGGTTTGAAATCATCGAAGGCTACGGACTCACGGAAACTTCGCCTGTCGTCTGCATGAATCCGGTGGAGGGAGAAAAGAAGCTGAGGAGTGTCGGACTTCCCATTGAGGACGTAGAAGTCAAAATCATGAGTGATGCGTTTGAAGAAATGCCTCCGGGAACACCGGGTGAACTGGTCGTCAAAGGGCCGAACGTGATGAAGGGCTATTATGAGCGTGAAGAGGAAAACCGGAAAGCGTTCCGGGACGGCTGGTTTAAGACAGGCGATATCGCCATGAAGGATGACGAGGGCTACATCTATATCGTCGATCGGAAAAAAGATCTGATCATCCGCTCAGGCTTCAACATTTATCCGCGGGAAGTGGAAGAAGTGCTGTATATGCATCCGGCGATTCTGGAAGCTGCGGTTATTGGTTCACCGCATCCTGAAAAGGGAGAAATGGTGGTCGCCATGCTGACACTTCGGGATGGCTATGATGAATCGGTGATTGAGGAATTGGAGCCGTTTTGCAGGGAACGCCTGGCTACCTACAAGGTGCCATCGGAGTTCCGGGTCATTGAGGAATTTCCGAAAACAAACTCAGGAAAAATCATGAAAACCAAATTAAAAAAAGTAGCGGTCAGACAAATTTTGTAAGCGCTTAACTAATAAAAAGGGGTGTGGAAAATTTGAAAAAGTGGTCTCTCGGGGGCGTTCTCCTCATGTTTTCTCTTGTAGCTGCCGGTTGTGTGGAACAGTCAGGAGGAGCGGATTCAGCGGATTCCGTATCAGCGGACAGCGATGAAAAAATCGTCCTGACTTTATCATCGGGACTCAGCACGGCCAATGGCTGGTGGGAAGGATACTTCAAGCCATGGATGGAGGAAGTGGAGGAACGGACGGATGGCCGTGTGGAATTCGAGTATTATGCAAACCAGGAACTGATTCCGATCAACGAAGAACTTCAGGCACTGGAGAACGGGGCCATTGATATCGCAGCGCCTCTTTGGACGCAGTATGACCCTCAGCGTTTTCCGCTCAGTGAAGTGACGATGCTGCCGCTGCTGGAATCCGATACGATGATCGCAACCAAGGCATACGGCGAACTGGTCAAGGGCGACCATGAACTGGTTGATGGCCAGTCCTTCGTTGACCTGGAGTTCAAAAAGCGCGGATTGAAGGTGTTCGCCACTCCGACAACGGCTGAGTATGTCATCTCCACCAAAGATGTCACGCTGGATACCGCAGATGATTTGAAGAAACTTTCCCTGCGATCTCCGACACGGGTGCATGAAATCTTTGCAAACAATGTCGGCATCAGCTCCATCTCGATGCCGTCCACTGAAATGTTCGATGCGATCAACCGGGGAGCGTTCCACGGCAGCTTCTTCAGTGTTGCGGACTGGACAGGATACGGGATGCAGGAAGTCTTTAATTACACGTTCGAAGGCGTGAACCTGGGGCATTTCTCAGGAATGTGGGCGATGACGGAAGAGACCTGGAACACGATACCTGAGGACATCCAGCAGATCATGGAAGAAGCTTCTTATGAGCAGATCACAAAAGGTGCACAGGTCTGGATGGACCGCGCTGAGGTCATCCGTGAGGAAGCAGAAGCAAATGGAGCCGTGTTTGAAAAAATGGATGATGTCGATGAAGAAGCACAGCAATTGCTCGTTCAGGGAATCGAAGATACCTGGACTGAATGGATTGAAGAGCTGGAGGGGAATGGCCAGCCGGGTAAGGAAATGGCGATTCTCTGGAGGGATCTGATCGTTGAACAGGGAGGATCCGTTCCGGAAGCCATCATGAATCTGGAATAAAAAATGGTCCGGGGGAAGTTTGGGGAGCTGGGGCTCCCTTTTTTCTAAATAAAATGGAAAAGAGGTGTTCAGATGAGCCTTGGGGTGTTTTATGTCATCATGCTGGTTCTCTTCCTCGTGTTTCTGTTCGCAGGCATGCATATTCATGCCGTGCTGCTGAGTATGGGAGTCCTGGGAATCATCATGCTGGAAGGTCCGGGATATATTACTTCATTTATGCAGAGCAACCCGTATAAAGTGGTTGCAAGCTACACCCTGACCACGATTCCCTTGTTTGTATTGATGGCTCAGTTCATTGTTCAGTCGGGGATTGTCCGGGATATGTATGCACTGGTCTATAAGTTCTCAAAGGGAAAATCCGGCTTTCTCGGGACGTTGACCGTCATCATCGGCGCATTTCTCGGGGCCGTGTCCGGTTCGACGACCGGTTCATCGGCAGCGCTCGGTCAGGTTGCGGTACCGGAGCTTCGCAGACACGGCTTCCGGGACGTGACTGCCGGATCGACGATTGCAGCCGCCGGATCGCTTTCGGGAATCATCCCGCCGAGCATCATTCTCATCTTGTATGGGGTCGTGACGGAGACCCCGATCGGCTCCCTTTTTATCGCAGCGATTGTACCGGGAATCATGATGACAATCGTGATTATCGGGGTGATGCTCTATATGCATAAAGCGGATCAGAGAAAGGCGTTGCCGGACATCGAGGAAGAGATCGAAGCCGGGGAAATAGCCCCGTTAACACCACTTCGTGCGTTGTTTGTGGTCTTGGTCGGCACGATTATTGTAACCGTCATCTTCGGAGGAATTTACTCGGGCGTCTTTACGCCAACAGAGGCAGGGGCAGTCGGCGCGTTCCTCGGACTCCTTACTGCGCTTTTCCTTGGTAAGGTGAACAAGAAGTTCTATGTCGAGTCCATCACGGAAACTGTCAAGATTACAACGATGGTCTTGCTGATCATGGTGACTGCCCAGATTTTCGGGAGGTTCATTACGGTATCCAAGCTGCCGAGAGAGCTGATCAATGCGCTGGGGCCGCTGATTGAATACCCGGTTCTCATCCTGGCTCTGCTGTCCCTGATTTACTTCATCCTCTTTATGTTCATTGAGGGCGGAGCGGTCATTATTATGGCGACGCCTGTGCTGCTGCCGATTGTTCAGGAGATCAATGTAGATATTCTCTGGTTCGGCATTCTGGTATCGGTCATTTGTACAATCGGGCTGCTTACACCTCCGGTCGGGCTGAGTGTATTCGCAGTCTCCGGAGTAACGGGGATTTCAATAGAACGCCTTTTTGCCAGGTCGATGGTATTCGCAGTTGTTCTGGCACTGGTGGTGTGCAGCCTGATGATTGCGTTCCCGGGATTGGTGACCTGGCTGCCTAACCTGATGTGATGCTAAATGAGAGAGGAGGAAGAGTATGCGCACAGTCGACCAGGCGTATCGTGCCTTTCATTATGTGAAATTTGCAGGGCTATTACTGAGCGGAACGACGATCTTCTTCATGATGGCCTTTATCGTCATTGACGTGGTGACCAGAAACCTGATGGGCTCCAGTGTATTCGGAAGCTATGAAATCACCCAATATTTTTTGATGCCGCTGGCGTTCTTTCCGGCACTTGCCTATGCGTACGGTTCAGGCATCATGCCGAAGCTCGAGATGCTGACGAACCGCCTCAAACCGGTTATGCGGCGGAATATCGCCATTCTCATGATGGGCATTGAGCTTGTCCTGTTCAGCCTGCTGACTTTTTACGGATGGCAATATGCCCTTTCCGGTACGCGGGAGCAGCTGGGCTTCAGCATGAAGGGCGGGATAGTGACCTATTATCCGATTCTGTATTTTATCCCGCTCGGATTCCTGCTGCTGTCCATTGAGATTTTGTTTCTGATCATCAAGAGCTTCGGTCAGAAAGAGCCGGTCCTGGAGACGAAATTGGAGACAACAGAGGTTGAGGCCTGAGGCCGAAAATTTGAATGAATTGCGTTCAGGAAGTGAGGAAAATATGAAAAACGTTTATATTCTGGATGGTGCACGAACACCCTTCGGTTCATTCGGAGGCAGTCTGAAAGACATGGAAGTTTCGGATCTGGGAGCGGTCGCCGCAACAACCGCGATCGAACGCTCGGGAATCCCGTCGGATGAGCTTGAGCAAGCTTTTTTCGGAAACGTCATCCACTCAAGCGAGAACGCCCCGTACCTGGCGCGACATGTGGCACTCAAGTCTGGCGTTCCCGAAGAGTCGCCGGCGCTGACGGTGAACAGGCTGTGCGGCTCGGGACTGCAGGCGGCGATCAATGCGTCCCAGGCCATCCTCCTGGATGAAGCGAGCGGCGTGATTGCCGGGGGCGCAGAGAATATGTCGATGACGCCCCATGTCGTGAGGGATCTCCGATTTAAAACGATCAAGATGGGCGTTCCGCATTTTGAGGACGTATTGAGCAGTACGCTCTCCGACCCATACATCGGTCTTGGCATGGGCATCACTGCTGAAAACCTGGCAGAGAAATATGAAATCAGCCGAGGAGAACAGGAAGAGTTTGCCCTGATGAGCCAGCAGCGGGCGGCTGAAGCCCGGAGTAAAGGACGCTTCAAAAAAGAAATCATTGCGGTTTCGGGAAAGGATGGCGCTGTAGCGCTGTCTGAAGATGAATACATTAAACCCGAAGCCAATCTGGAGAAGATGAAAAAACTCCGGCCCGCATTCAAAGCGGATGGCAGTGTAACGGCAGCCACATCCAGCGGCATCAATGACGGAGCGGCAGCGCTCGTCATGGGCGATGATGCCCTTGCGGAACGGCATGGAAAGAAGCCTCTTGCAAAAGTCGTCTCCTGGGGAATCAGCGGCGTGGATCCCAAGATCATGGGGATCGGTCCCGTTCCCGCAACCAGGCAGGCACTGAAACGCGCCGGGCTGGAAATGTCTGATATCGATCTGATCGAGATTAATGAGGCCTTTGCAGCCCAAGTGCTGGCCGTCCAGAGAGAACTTGGGTTTGAAATGAAGCGGCTGAATGTCAATGGCGGAGCCATCGCGCTGGGGCATCCGGTCGGTGCAAGCGGAGCCAGGCTGCTCCTAACTCTCGCTTATGAACTGAGAGAGCAAGGAAAGCGCTACGGGCTGGCCAGCCTTTGCTGCGGAGGCGGCCAAGGGGTTTCCATGATCATTGAGAACCTTGAGGTTTGATAGAGAGTCCGGTCATTTTTGGGGGCTACTATACTTAATGCAGACATGCAGTAAACCAAGAGACTCGGCAGAATTTGCCCGAGTCTCTTTTAATATGAGAGAAAATATCGGAAAATTAAACCAACATGAAAGGGGGAGCGGCATGAGCCTTCAGGGGAAAATTGAGAAACTACTAGGGGAAACCAGCGCCAGATTCGGCGTATCCATCAGGCACTTACAGTCAGGTGAGGAAGTGCGGATCCGCGCGGATGAACGGTTCCAGATGGCGAGCGTATTTAAGGTGCCTATTCTGCTTTCGCTGTATGAACAGGTCCATGAAGGCAGGATCGACCTCACTACGCGGGTTGCACTCACGAAGGAGGAGCGGGTGCCTGGCTCGGGTATTTTGCAGGAGCTTGATCCCGGCCTGCCGGTGACGATCAAGGACCTTGCCACCCTCATGACGATCGTCAGCGACAATATGGCGACCGATGTCCTGCTTGGGATGCTCGGGAAGGAAGACGTACAGGAAACGATGAAGAGGATCGGAGCGGAGAATATCTCCATCGTACATTCCTGCTGGGAACTGCTGAGCCTGGCGGTGGGAATGGATCCGGTTCCGTATAGCGAGGAATCCTGGAAGCAGTTGAACGAGCGGCTTGAGATGGATGTGGACGAGGAGTCGGGCAAGGAAAATCTGGTGATGAGGACGGACTTGGAGAACAATCTCTGTACTCCGGATGACATGACGGCAATCCTGACGAAGTTGGCCGAAGGGGCGTTTATCGATCCGGCTGTTTCTGGTGCTGTCCTCGACATCCTCTACCGCCAGCAGCTCAACGACCGGATTCCTGGAAGACTTCCCGCAGGAATGCCTGTCGCCCATAAGACTGGAACGATTGCTTCCGCCATCAACGATGCCGGCATCATCGGACTGCCCGGCGGTAAAGGCCCGCTGGTCGTCAGTATCTTCTCCGCAGACAATCCGACCACAGAGAGCGGGGAAGCGGTCATCGCCCGTATTGCCGAAACCGCTTATCGGCATTTCACGGAGTCATGATAGAAAGCAAAAGGGGCGGCGATTGTGTGAATGGTAGGGTGAAAGAATACCGTTTTTGGAAGAATTGAATTCTCATTAGAGAAGACCCTTCATCATATAAATGAGGAAAGCAGCTATTATGGCTGCTTTTTTAGATGGTGAAAATCGATTGTGATAGGTGGAATGAACAGGGGGAGAGGGGAATGAATATGGTCGTCTGGAGAGAAGAGAATGTCCGGATCGAGTCTGGTTTCTGGCCAAAAGATGAGAGTGTTCTTGTGATGTTTGATCATACGGACAGGCACCGCTACCGGCTAAGCGTAACTTGGGAGACGGGCAAACCGGAGTGTCTGTTCGTGATGCTGAATCCAAGCACGGCGGATGCCGGAAGTCCGGATCCGACGCTGAAACAGTGCATGAATATCGCCAGGCATCAAGGCTGCGGTTCACTTGAGGTCGTGAACCTTTACTCCTTCAGGGCGACAAAACCGACGGACCTCTTTGCTTCAGAAGAACGCCATCACTTCCCGAATGACCGGCACCTGGCCGACGCAATCGGAAATGCCCAACAAATCATCGTTGCATGGGGGCAGCATGGCGGCAAGGATGGCCGGGATCAGGCGGTCCTTGAAATGATCCGGGAAACCGGAAAAACACCGTACTGCCTGGGAACAACGATAAAAGGAATGCCTCGCCACCCGCTCTTCCTGCCATCCGATACGCCGCTCGTTGAATATACACGCTGACCGGCCATGAGGCGCAATCCGGTTTTTCGATTCCTGATGCAAATCGGACTGATGGCTGAACAGTCTTCCCGGAGGAAGCGTGAGCAATCGTACACACGCGGTGAGATGGGCGAATGGGTGAACCAGGGGGATGACTGGGAAGAAGACTGGATCTGGGTCGACAGCGACGAGGCTAAGCGGCTCTACAGAATCTGTTACATCAACATTTATAAACGGAGAAATGGCCATGACTTCATCATCTCCTGGAAGCGCGACCCGGATGCCGACCACGTCCAGGAATCCGTTTACCTCCACATTGATCAGGCCGTCTCCATCTGGTCAACTTATTACAGGCACGAGGGGAAAGTCACGGTGATCCGGGAAGTGGAGGATGAGGAGTGGGAGGGGGACGCGTGGTTGTAAGCGGGACATCGAAAAAACCGCAGACAAAGCGAATTTCTTCGCCTCATCTGCAGCCAGGAGCGCGTCTCCCATAAGATGCGCTTATTTCTTATTCAGAAACTTACTGTCCCTTTACCAATTCTCCGTCCTTGATGACGGTGAGGATCTGGTCAGGATTCGCCAGGGAATGGATGTCATCGAGCGGGTTGCCTTTGACGATGATGATATCTGCAAGCTTGCCTTGTTCCAGCGTCCCCACTTTGTCTTCCCAGCCCATGCATGCTGCGGCGGACTTGGTGGAGGCGACGATCGCATCCATCGGGGTCATGCCGCTGTCGACCATGAGGCCGAGTTCGCGAAGGTTGGTGCCGTGCCGGAATACGCCGGCATCGGTGCCCATCGCGATGTTCACGCCTGCCCGGTAGGCCTTTGTGAAGCTGGCTTTGTGGTCTTCGATGACTTCGATGGATTTATCGACAGCCGATTGGGGCATGCCGACTTCTTCTGCGGTTTCCAGGACGGAAACAGGCGCAAGGAGGGTCGGTACCAGATACGTGCCGTTTTCTTTCATCAGTTCGATCGCTTCGTCATCCAGGTAGATGCCGTGTTCAATCGAGTGGACGCCCGCACGGACTGCGTTCTTGATGCCTTCCGCGCCCTGGGCGTGTGCCATTACTTTGACGCCCTTGCGGAAACGGGC
This sequence comes from Bhargavaea cecembensis, assembly GCF_001619585.1. Taxonomy (GTDB): domain Bacteria; phylum Bacillota; class Bacilli; order Bacillales_A; family Planococcaceae; genus Bhargavaea; species Bhargavaea cecembensis_A. The sequence continues at coordinate 938,382 of NZ_LQNT01000009.1, read as the reverse complement.
TTCTTCCACGATCGCCGATAGCTCTTCGAACGAGTACTGGGTGAACTCAGGGTGGTCGGTCGGGCTGAGGACGCCGCCCGTAGCGTGGACTTTGATGACTTCCGCTCCTGCGCGAAGCATCTCACGGGTTTTCTTCCTGACTTCATCCACACCGTCCGCAATTCCGTTCGGCATGCCGCGGTATCCGGAAGGGGAGATGTCGAACACATCTCCGTTGATCTGCATTCCGTCCCCGTGGCCGCCGGTGATGGTGAGGGCATTGATGCTGAGCTGGATGCGCGGCCCCTGGATCAGCCCGTCTTCAATGGCCCGCTTGACGCCAAGGTCGGTTCCGAGTGCGTCCCGGACAGAGGTCACACCCGCGTCAAGCGTTGCTTTCATGTAAGACATCGCCTGATAATACATGTAGCTGAACGGCGTCGTCAGCCGCTGCTGGAGCGGCGCGTATTCAAACATCATATGGACATGCGTGTCGATGAATCCGGGGAGGACCGTGTTTCCGCCCGCATCGATCACGGCTTCTTTACCGGTTCTCGAATAGCCCGGATCGTCCCCGATATATTCAATCTTGCTGTCCTTTACAACGACAATTCCCTGGCGCGGTTCGCTGCCGGTGCCGTCGATGATCTGTCCGTTTTCAATGATGGTCGTGGTCATCAGCAATTCCTCCAATTACAAGAATGAAACGAGTATTCCTGCGATAAAGACCGAAGCGATGGTGACCGTCGTAAATCCGCCGATCAGCATCGGAGTCAGCAATTCGTTGAAGATCGTTTTTTCTTCTTCTTTTGTACGGGCCGTGCTTCGTGCCACCTCTTCACATAGCAGGTAATCTGCCGGGAAGCCGAACAGGGCGGTGAGCGCGACCGGCATCCCTTTCAGCGGATCCCATTTGACGAGTTTGGCTCCCACGTATCCGCCGAGCGCGATGCCCGCAGTTCCAAGGATGATGATTGCGGCAACGGCCGGAAGCTGCGTCATGACATCCTGAGGGGAGACGCCTGCCATGGATCCGATGACGACGAACATGATGCCGACCAAGGTCAGTGTGAACGAGTTCGCCTTCACGAGGGATTCCTGCTCGAGGAAGCCGATTTTTGCACCGATGATCCCGAATACGAGGCACCAGATGCTGTAGTTGATCGGTGTAACAGAACCGAGGACGACGCCGAGCGCACCGACAACGAAGACGAGGAACAGCCGGATGGTCATGCTGGAGCGCACCGGCCCGAGTTTCTTCGTTTCCTCCAGTTCTTCAGCAAGCTGGCTGTTCATCGGTGTAAAGGTGCCGGCATCGATTTTGCTGATCAACCGCTTGGCATAGGAGCGCATGAAGTTCAGGGCGAGCGGCATGCCGATCAGGCCCTGGAACGCGACAATCAGTGCGGGGATCAGGGCAATCGTACCCAGATCCAATTCCTGCAGTTTTTCGGTCGTGATGATCATCGCCACCACGCCGCCGCTGATCGGACCCATGCCCGCTACCGCCGTTTCGAAATTAAAGACAAACGGAATGATCGTGAAAATCAAGATGGCTGCTACAACAACGCCGGCCAACGAGATGATGACTGCGCGATACTGCTCCCGGAGCACCTTCATCGGAATGAGTGTCCCCATATGGACAATGGCAGGCCCGATCAGAATGGCCCCGAGCGCTGCGAACTGCGAGCTTTCCAGAATATTGTCCGGGAAGATGCCTGTCCAGGTAAGGATCATGAAGCCGACCATGGCGGTCAAAAGCATCGGAACACGGGCGCGTGACACAATGGATAACCATTCCCCGAATGCGAGCAGTGCAAAAACTAGCACAGTGGCAACAAGAGGATTGTGAATGATTTCTGACATAATAGAGGCCTTCCTTCCAAGCTGATTCATTGCGGCAACCAAGTTAGCTGATGCAATGCACTGATTCTACAGAAAATAAAGAAGAAGAGTCAATGGAATTTTTAGAAATATATCAGATTCTATATATTCAGTTTTTCCTTTGGATAGTGAGAAACCTTGCAAATAAAGGCCATTCACTAATTGGAGGTGTCATTTGTGGAAAATATTGTTCTTTTTCTTATGTTTCAATGGAGGCGCTTCCAATGAATTGTTGTGACAATAGATTCCAATTTTGGAGTGTTCAAATGGATGGGGAAGGCCTTTCTGTTTTTCTGAATAGATGATCGTTCTGCTCCGTGAAGGATAACCGAATGGGGTCCATTTTTTATGTCGAGGGGATTACCTGCATTACCGACGTATTCTTCCCGCCCACAAAATGATTAAAAAGAAATGGTGCTATCGCCCCGATTTCGGGAAAGCGTTTTCCCGTTCAAGTACTTCTGTATGATAGGCACATTTTGGCATCTCCGATAAACTGTTTGAAAGTACTGTCAATTCAGAAGGGGAGAAGGGGAAAGCATGCTGAAAGTAACGAAAAAAGCTGGGGTGGCCGCAGCCTTGGCGGGCACAATGGCACTCGGAACCGTCTTTGCAATGCCGGTTATGGCAGCAGGGGGAGCGGTCAACAAAGATTGGGACCGGCCGGGGCCGATGTCGCCGGTGCTGCATCCGGGTTCTGTGAAGGGGGCCGGAATGGTCCAGGCGCCATTGGATTCAATTGATGGGGCAATCCGCCAAAGCATCGCGGACCGGACCTTCCCGGGTGCCGTGGTTTTCGTGGCGAGGAACGGCCATGTCGTGAAGCATGAGGCATACGGGCATTCGGCGCTTTACACCGATGACCGGTTCACGAAAATGGACGAGCCCGTCGCCATGACGGAGGAGACGATTTTCGACCTGGCTTCCATCAGTAAGATCTTCACGACGACCGCTGCGATGAAGCTGTATGAGCAAGGGCTTTTCTCGCTGGATGATCCGGTGGCCGAGTACATCCCGGAATTCGCCGACAACGGCAAGGAAGACGTGACGATCCGCCAGCTGATGACGCATACGTCCGGGTTCACTGCGTGGGTGCCGCTTTACAGCCGGGGAGAGAGCCGGGAAGACCGTCTGGACATTGCCCACCGCTATCCGCTCGCCAATCCTCCGGGTACGAAGTATACCTACAGCGACCTGAACATGATCACGCTCGGTTCCCTGGTGGAACGGCTTTCCGGAAAGCGTCTGGACCAGTTCATCCAGGATGAAATCACGGGGCCGCTCGGCATGAAGGATACGATGTACAATCCGCCGGCAAAGCTGAAGCACCGGATTGCCGCAACTGAATACCAGCCGGCATTGGGCCGGGGCATCGTGTGGGGCAGTGTCCATGACGAAAATGCCTGGTCGCTGGACGGCGTGGCAGGGCATGCGGGCGTGTTCTCGACTGCAACTGATCTCGCCAAGTTCGCGCACATGTTCCTGAACGATGGCCGTTACGGCGGCAAGCGGATCCTGAAGCCGGAAACGGTCCGGCTGCTTGAGGAAAACCAGATTCCGGGATTCCCGGGCAATGACCACGGGCTTGGATGGGAGCTGAACCAAGGCTGGTATATGGATGCACTGGCTGACTCGGGTACTGCAGGACATACCGGCTACACGGGTACAAGCATCGCCGTCAGCAAGAAAAACCATACGGTTGCCATCCTGCTCACGAACCGGGTCCATCCTTCCAGGAATACGATTTCGCTGAACACAATCAGGCGGACGGTCGCGCGCCATGTGGCGGACGCCATTCCGGCACCGCTCCCGAAACATGAAGAGATGTGGTTCTCGGGTTACGGGGACCGGCTTGACCGGACAATGACGTTTGAGCTGAACGGAGCGGCAACAGAGCTGTCGTTTGATTCCTGGCACCGCCTGGAAGACGGATCGGACTATGGCCGGATGGAGGTTTCATCAGACGGGGTGAATTGGACGGAACTCGCGGCTCTGACCGGAAACGGCGGGGATATGGAGCGGGTGAGGGCGGACCTGCCGGAAGGAACCGAATTTGTCCGCTTCCGCTATGACACTGACGCATCGGTGAACGGCCGGGGCTGGTATGTAGGGAACGTGCTGGCAGATGGGGAATCTGTCGAGCCTGCCGGAGATACCGACGGCTGGGCTTTGAGAGACTATTAAAAGGGAGGAATGAGGAATGCCAAGTATGCGGAAGGTGTTGCTGCTGCCGTTTCTGATCGCGGTACTGATTGCGACACCAATCATGTCGGGGGCAAGCGCTGCGGAGGGGCCGGATGTCAAAGATCTGGTGATTCTCCAGAACGTCCCGGAGATTGACCATGAAGCGGAAAACGGGGAGCTGCAGCTGACGGCACTCCATGTGTATCAGGACGGACATTTTAAGAAAACGGCTGACCAGACATGGTCTTCTTCCAATAAAACAGTGGCGTCAGTGGATGCTTCGGGCAAGGTGACCGTCACCGGAAAGCCGGGGAAAACGTGGATCAGCGTAACGGACGGAACGTATTCCGACCGAATTGCCATCCAGGCAAAGCCCGATCCGGATGCAAGAGAATCTAAAGGCAAGCCACCTGTAAAGGTCACGGTCGTGAAGGAAGAAGGCGACCGCTACCATATCGTGGATAACGCCATCGGCCAGATGACGATGGAGGAAAAGGTCGGGCAGATGCTCATGCCGGACTTCCGCAACTGGAAAGGGAAAAACGTGACGGAGATGCTTCCGGAGATTGAGCGCCTCGTGAAGGACTATCATCTCGGCGGCGTGATCCTGTTCCGTGAAAACGTCGTGACGACCGAGCAGACGACGCGCCTCGCGGACGCCTATCAGGCGGCCTCCGAAAAGTACGGGATGTTCCTGACGATCGACCAGGAAGGCGGCATTGTGACGCGCCTGCAGTCGGGAACCGACATGCCGGGCAATATGGCACTCGGTGCGACCGGTTCCGAGGAACTGGCCTATGATACCGGCCGTGTGATCGGCGAGGAGCTGGCTTCCCTCGGCATCAATTTCAACCTGGCACCGGTGCTGGACGTGAACAACAACCCGGACAACCCGGTGATCGGCGTCCGGTCATTCGGGGAAGATCCTGAGCTGGTCGCGAATCTTGGCACCGCATATGTGCAGGGTCTCCAGGACACCGGAACTGCGGCAACAGCCAAGCATTTCCCGGGCCACGGGGACACGGCGGTCGATTCCCACCTTGGACTGCCGGAGGTACCATATGACAAGGAACGCCTGATGGAAGTCGAACTGTATCCGTTCCAGCAGGCGATGAACCACGGGATCGATGCCATCATGACGGCTCACGTCACTTTCCCGAAGATTGATGACACGAAAGTGATTTCCCGAAAAGACGGCACGGAGATCCATCTTCCGGCTACACTTTCGCACAAAGTGCTGACCGGTCTCATGAGAGAGGAAATGGGGTATGACGGGCTCATCTTCACAGACGCCCTGAACATGCAGGCGATCGCCGACCACTTCGGCCCGGTCGAGGCAGTCATCAAGTCAATCCAGGCAGGCACTGACATCGTGCTCATGCCGGTAGGTCTGGAAACCGTCGCGGAAGGGGTGTACGGCGCGGTCCGCTCCGGAGATATTTCCGAAGAACGCATCGAAGCTTCCGTCAAACGGATCCTGACGCTGAAACTGAAACGCGGCATCATCAAGGAAGAAAACCCGCAACCGGTCGAAGAAAAGATCGCCAACGCCCTTGAGGTGGTCGGCTCTGAAGAGCATAAGGCAGTGGAACGGGAAGTGGCGGAGCGGTCCGTAACACTCGTGAAAAACGAAGATGTCCTGCCGCTCGCTCCAAATGCAGATGACCGGATTGTCGTCGTCGGAAACACGTATATTGACGACCTGTACAATGCAGTGAAGGCCAAGCATGCCAATACAGTGCTGATCAAGGCCAGCGCTCCTTTGACAAAGGCACAGCTGGATCAGGTGAGGGAAGCGAAGGCGGTCATCGCGGGAACAGTCACTTCCACTGTCTCGCAGCGCTCCGCGACAAGCGCTCAGATGCGGATGGTCAACCAGCTGATCACGGAAACCGAAACGCCGGTGATCGGTGTCGGCATCCGTAATCCTTACGACATCATGGCTTACCCGAATACGGATGCTTACCTTGCGCAGTATAGCTTCCGGACCGCGAGCTTCAAGGCGACTGCTTCGATCCTGTTCGGTGAAGTTGCACCAACCGGGAAGCTCCCGATCACCATTCCTGGTGCTGACGGCGGTGTCCTGTACGATTACGGCCATGGATTGACATACTGAGGAGGGAAGTTCATTGAAAAAACGACTGATCGCCCTGCTGACCGCCCTGCTCGTTCTGTCCACACTGACGGTCGCATTCGCCGACCATGACAAGGGCAACGGCAAGTCACAGGACCATAACAAACACCGGAAAGGGAATGAAATCTCCCTTGGGGTGGATGTGCTGCTGGACGAACAAAAAGAGCTGATTGAAGGCAAGCGTGTCGGGCTCATCACGAACCCGACCGGCGTCGACAAGGATCTGAGCAGCATCGTCGACCTCCTCCACAATGATCCGGAAGTCGAACTGACGGCGCTGTATGGCCCTGAGCACGGTGTCCGCGGCGACGCTCAGGCAGGCCAGTATGTCGAGTACTATATCGATGAAGTGACCGGCCTTCCGGTCTACAGCCTGTACGGCAAGACGCGCAAGCCGACACCGGAGATGCTCGAGAATGTCGATGTCCTCGTCTTTGACATCCAGGACGTCGGCACTCGCTTCTACACGTACATCTACACAATGGCGCTGGCGATGGAAGCGGCAGAAGAAAAGGGCATTCCGTTCATCGTCCTCGACCGTCCGAATCCGCTTGGCGGGGAGAAAGTCGAAGGACCGGTGCTGGATCCGAAATTCGCCTCATTCGTCGGACAGTACGCCATCCCGCTCCGCCACGGCATGACCGTAGGCGAGCTCGCCAAACTCTTTAATGCAGAATTCGGCATCGGTGCGGACCTGACTGTCGTGGAAATGAAGAAATGGAAACGCAAATCGTACTTCGACGAGACCGGACTTCCATTCGTCCTGCCGTCCCCGAATATGCCGACACTGGACACGGCCCTTGTCTATCCGGGCACCGCGCTCATTGAAGGGACGAACGTCTCTGAAGGAAGAGGCACGACCAAGCCGTTCGAACTGATCGGCGCACCGTTCATCAACAGCACAGAACTCGCGGCTGAACTGAACGCCCTGGAACTCCCGGGCGTCACCTTCCGCGCGGCGTCCTTTACGCCGATGTTCTCCAAGCATTCGGGCAAACTGTCCCACGGCATCCAGGTTCACGTCACGGACCGTGAAGACTACCAGCCGGTAGAAACCGGACTCCACATCGTCAAAACGATCCACGACCTGTATCCGGAAAACGTTACCCTGACGTCCTTCTTCGACAACCTGATCGGAAACGGCTGGATCCGTCAGGGCATCGAGAACGGCATGACTGTCGAAGAGATGAAAGCACAGTGGGAAGAGGAACTGGAAGCGTTTAAGGAAGTCAGAGAGAACTACCTGTTGTATTAAAATGAATGGCGCTTCTGCAGCGGATTGTCGAATGTGAAGCAAGCCTAGCCGAATGTGAAGCAAACATGGGAGATGAATTTCAGCCAATAGAAAGGGATTGGAGCGCAGGCTCCAATCCCTTTTCTCATTCAAATGACCCTCTGGTATCGGTGCCACTCAATCAACTCTTGAAACGCTCGTGTCCCCGGTCACGATCACACACGGCCTCCTGCCTGCAGTGCGGGGGTGCGGACGATTTCCCTGGTCGCCTCGAGGAAGCGGTCGATTTCGAATTCGGTGTTGTACGGAGCAAGCCCCGCACGGATCCAGCAACCGGACTCATGCACGCCGGCCCGCTCGGCGAGACGGGTTGCGTAAAAGTGACCGTCTGCCACAAAGATGGAATGCTCATCGGCCATCCGCCGGCTGAATTCTGCAGGGGATAGCCCGTCTGCCGTGAACGCGAACGTCGGAGTTTTTTCGATCGTATGGGGTGCCTGATAGAGGCGGATGCCCTCAATGGCACCCAACTCAGCCCGGATCTTATCGGCCAAAGCATTTTCATGCGCCTCAATTCTGCCATAACCGTCAAGGATGCGCTCGCGGCGGGTCTCCCCATTCCCAAGACTTTCAATAAACCCGATCGATTCCTTGACCCCGGCGATGCCGGCGAAGTTCTGGGTGCCGGTCTGGAGATTATCCGGATAGTCCGCATCGGACGGCGCGACCTTATACGGCTTCAGCTCCTTGAAAACAGAGGAGCGGATGACCGCCATACCGATATGCGGCCCGAAAAACTTGTAGGCGGAGAACAGCAGAAAATCGGCGTCCAGCTCCTCGCGGTCGATCGCAAAGTGCGGCACCGCATGGACGGCATCGACCGCGGTTAGCGCGCCAGCTTCCCGGGCCTTCCTGATGATTGGCCGGAGATCCGGAATGGTTCCGACGGCGTTCGATGCAAGTGTTACCGCCACGAGGCGTGTACGGCTGCTGATGAGGCTGTCCAGATTGGACAGATCCAGCGTCAGTGTCCCGCTGTCCACCGGAATCCAGTTCACCTTGACCCCTTTGTCCTCCGCTGCCGATAGCCACGGATCGATGTTCGCCGGATGGTCCATTTCGGTCAGGACGATTTCATCGCCTGGCTTCCAGTCTCTGCTCAATGCACGGGCAATTGAAAAGGCCAGTGACGTCGCATTCTGCCCGAAAGCCACCTCGTCCGGGTGCGCATTCACCAGGTCTGCCACGGCCTCCCGGCTATCCCGGATCATCGCCTCTGTCTCACGGCTTGTCGGGAACTGTCCGTGCAGGTTGGCATTGCCGTTGGACATATACGCAACCATCGCATCGATTGCGCCCTGTACCACCTGGGAACCGCCGGGCCCATCCAGGAACACGACCGGCTTTCCGTGATACGTGCGCCCAAGGGCCGGAAACTGCTTTCGGATCTCATCAATCGGATATGCTGACATGATTGTGCCTCCTGTTTGTTACGAGATGACCGGTAGGAGCGGCGCGGTTGCAGAGGCGGGTCATGGTGAAGCGACAGATCGTACCGCTTGCCGGTTACAGTTTCTTTTCGAGAAGGGGAGGGGGAAGTCCTGTAATAAAGTTATTAGAGAATACAAAAACCCTTGGACCTTCCGGAAAGAAGAGTCCAAGGGTTTTACCCGATTAGAGAAAATTTTATAGTGCGGAGTAGTGACGCTTGTACTCACGCTTGAATTTGCCCCAGTAGCTGTCGTTCACGCTGCTGACCGTAATGCCCTGTGAAGAGCTGGCGTGGATGAACTTGCCGTTGCCCAGGTAGAAGCCCATGTGCGAGACGTGATTCGCACCGCCGTAAGTACCGCGGAAGAATACGAAGTCGCCTGGCTGCGGGTTGCTGATGTCGAAGGAACGGTCGTAGTAGCCGGCAGCCGATGTACGGGAATGGCTGACGCCTGCTTGCTTCAGTACATAGTAAATGTACCCGCTGCAGTCAAAACCGGCGGTTGTCGTGCCGCCCCACTTGTATGGGATGCCCTTTAGACCTTGGGCAATCGAAACAAACTTGGAGAGTGAAGGGGAAGCGGAAGTCGAAGCTTCAGTTTTGGAAGCAGATGCCTGGACGACTTTTGAAGAATCCGACGATCCGGATACTTTTTGTGTTGTCTTGACAGGCGTTCCGCTTACCTTAAGCTTTTGTCCCGGATAGATCATAGTCGACTTAAGGCCGTTCAGGTCCATAATCTTGCGATAAGTGGTGCCGTGCTTTCTGGCGATTCCGCCAAGGGTATCTCCCGACTTAACGGTATAGGACGAAGTATTGGAAGAAGTCGTCGAAGCTGACGTGGTCTTGGTTGTGGATGTGGATGTGGTCTTCGATGGCGCAGAAGCAGTAGTTGCAGTACCGCTGACTTTCAGAACTTGTCCGACGAGGATCAGGTCACTGCGAAGGCCATTGAGCGACTTAATATTGGATACGCTTGTCCTATGCACAGACGCAATCTTGCTCAGTGTATCACCGCGCTTGACGGTGTAGGTTGAGGCCGAAGATTGGCTGACGGGCTTGGAAGCAACCTTGGTGGAGGATGTTGGTTGAGCGTTGTTCGAAGCGGCAAGTTTCAGTACCTGACCCGGGAGGATTAGGTCACCGCTGAGGTTGTTATAGCTTTTCAGGGATGAAACGCTGACATTGTTTTGGGAAGCGATTTTCCAAAGGGTGTCACCGGATTTGACTTGATATGTGTCAGATGAAGCTTCTGCGTCGCCAGTGGCGATAAACGTAGCAAGTGCTGCAGTGGTCAAAGCCGAGAATACGATTTTTTTCAACGTTATTTCCCCCTGGTTTTAGAGTTGTTTTTATATGGCACTGTTATTAATCATAAGTTTAGAGATTTCTACCCGTGTATATAATCTATTGCTCATTTTAGCAGAGTCATAGAGATTAATAGATTACAGTTAGATTACAAAATGCTTCACGTTTGTAATAATTGCTACCAAATCTTACAAACGTATTAATAAAAGATTGCTTTTGCGAGAAAAAGCTCGATTCCGGAGAGGAGACAGAGTACGGACCTTTTGGACAACAGAAGCGGTTTGCATATGACAAAACTCCCTCCCGTCACCGCCAGAGGCAGGTGGTATGGGAGGGAGCTTAGTTATCCGAACAGGTCGGGTCATGTATTATCTCAGGAGGCTTGCCATCTTCTGCTGGGACGCCGGTCCGAAATAACCGTCCGGCGTGAGTCCGTGCTTCTTCTGGAAGGCGATGGCCGCTGTGCGGGAGCCATAGCCAAAGCTTCCGTCGATCGCCATCTTGAAGCCGACGGTGTTCATATCGCGTTGCCAATCTTTAACGGCTGATCCGGTCGCGCCAAGCGACAGCGTCTTGCCGTAAATCATGCCGCCTGACGTTGCCGGCTTCTCGGTTTTTTCGGGTTCAGCCGGTTTGGCCGACTTGGAAGAACCGTTGAGCAGGCTCGCCATCTTCTGCTGGGAAGACGGACCAAAGTAGCCGTCCGGCGTGAGTCCATACTTTTTCTGGAAAGCGATGGCCGCAGTGCGGGATCCATAGCCGAAGCTTCCGTCGATCGCCATCTTGAAGCCGACCATGTTCATGTCGCGCTGCCATTCTTTAACGGCTGATCCGGTCGCGCCGAGCGACAGCGTTTTGCCGTAGATCATGCCGCCGGACGTTGCCGGTTTCTCAGTTTTTTCGGGTTCAGCCGGTTTGGCTGGCTTTGCCGGCTTGGAAGAACCGTTGAGCAGGCTCGCCATTTTCTGCTGGGAAGACGGACCGAAGTAGCCGTCCGGCGTGAGTCCGTACTTTTTCTGGAAAGCGATGGCCGCTGTACGGGAGCCGTAGCCGAAGCTTCCGTCGATCGCCATCTTGAAACCGACCGTGTTCATATCGCGCTGCCAGTCTTTAACGGCTGATCCGGTCGCGCCAAGCGACAGCGTCTTGCCGTAGATCATGCCGCCTGACGTTGCGGGCTTCTCGGTTTTTTCGGGTTCAGCCGGTTTGGCTGGCTTTGCCGGCTTGGAAGAGCCGTTGAGCAGGCTCGCCATTTTCTGCTGGGAAGACGGTCCGAAGTAGCCGTCCGGCGTGAGTCCGTACTTTTTTTGGAAAGCGATGGCCGCTGTACGGGATCCATAGCCGAAGCTTCCATCGATGCCCATCTTGAAGCCGACCGTGTTCATGTCGCGCTGCCAGTCTTTAACGGCTGAACCGGTCGAGCCAAGCGACAGCGTCTTGCCGTAAATCATGCCGTTAGACGGGGTGGACGGGGCCGCAGCAATTTGCTTCAGATAATCTCCGCTGACATAAGCAGTTGTCCCATTGAAGCTGAATCGGTACCAGCCGTTTGACGTTACGCCGGTGACTTGAATCTTGTCCCCTTGATTGAGTTTTCCCAGTGACCGGTATTGGGTCGTGTTGCCGGTTCTGACATTCAGGTTATTCGCCGTTGATTCAAACGTGCCGTTTAATTGCTGGACATTGATTCCTGAAGCGTGCTCAGCACCTCCGCTTCCCGTCGAAGGGGCAGATGCGTTTTCTTTAAGCGGAAGATCCATTGCTTGAGCAATTCCGAGTGTTATGGCAGAAGCCATGTCGTTCATGAAGTTGTTGTTCCGGAGATGTGCTGCATCTGTCGGGTTATCGACAAACAGGATTTCGAGAAGGATGGAAGTCATGCCGGATTCCCTAAGTACATGGAAATTGGCGCTTTTCTTTCCGCGGTTATTCAGCCCGTAGCGATTCAGTACCTTTTGAACTTCTTTGTTGATCTCATTCTGGACTTCACGGTCTTTTGCTGTGGCATTTCCGGAGTGGATATAATCTTCATATCCGGAACCACCAGAAGCGTTATGGTGGACAGACACAAGCAAATCGGCGCCCCAGTCATTGGCCAGATCCGTTCTTTCCCGAAGGGAGAGGAAAATGTCCGAGTCACGGGTCATCCTTGTGTTCACTATGTAAGAAGCATTGAGTTTCTGGTTAATCATCAGTGATAGCTTCAGGTTCAGATTCTTTTCCAGCAGCCCATTTCCGAGAGCCCCGGCGTCATGTCCGCCATGACCAGGGTCAACGACAACCTTGGCAGGTGATTCAGCCAGAACGGCAAATGGAGCAGACAGGGAGAGGGCAACGGTAACGGCGAGGATTTTCTTGGACAGTTTGTTTTTTTTCATTTCATCCACCTTTGAATAGATTTTGGAGACAGTGCCATAATGGACGATCCGTTCTCCTTGCTGCGGGTTTTGACGAATAACAGAGAATTATCTGCAACGAGGAGAATTCCGGAATATTATAGCATAATTTTATTGATAAAAATTAGTGTCACAGTAATAGTCATCCATAAAAAAGGAGGATTCTTCCTTGAGAAGCCTGAAATCATAGAAAGCCGCTGTTTTTGAGGGAGTTTTCCATCCTGTGTTTATTGGAGGTTTTGCGGTTATTAGGGAAAAAACATAGTTTCGACTAATATGGAGTTGGGAATAAATAGTTAAAGTACCGCAATGGAGGTAACGCGAAGATTGGAGAATTCCGCCGAATACCAAATGTTTTCGTACGAGATCTTACGTTTATACATAGACTTAATAGAATGCAAGGAGAAAGACATGCAACTGCAGATTGCTGAGGACATCGACTTGCTGGAACGCGCTATTAGCGCCTTACAATGATCGTTTTAGAACGATCTTTTTTATTTTCCGCCGTTAAACAATGGTTTGCTTTCTGTTTAGAAATCCGGATGGAAACAACAAATAATCCGCATAATAAAGCCAGAATGACAAGATGGAGGCGAGAAGTTCATGACCGAACCACATCAGGTCTGCGTCGAATGCGGAAAAGAGTTTGACCCCGCCCAATCTTCTGAACCCGATCGCTGTGCAGACTGCATTACACCGGACGAGGAAGTTAACCCGACCGGCGGGCCGAGCACCTATGTCGAGGACCCTCACGACACCCAACCATCCGACCCATACGATCCGAATCCTGACGATCTGGAACCAAAGGATTATGAGGAAGACGTGGAGTAGGGATCCCGGGAAGATGGCCACACACTATATAAGGATTAAAAAATCATCCCGCCTCATTTTAGAGGCGGGATTTTCTATTCCGGTTATTCATCCTGAAGGATATTTTGCTTCTGCAGAGCCTCAATGACATCATCCCGTCCCTGGTAGATGTGTTCCTGCATGGCAACACGGGCCCTGTCGCTTTCCCGGTGGCGGATGGCTTGCAGTATGGTTTCGTGTACCTGGAGTGAGCGCATCAGTTGTCTTTCGTCATACCAGTAGAAGGAACGGAAGATGATCGGCACAACGACCACCCGTTCAATGAGAGCCTTTAAATGATCGTTTCGCGCGGCGAACAGAATTTCGCTGTGGAATTGCTGGTTGATTTGTTGGATGTACTGAATGGTTTCAATATTTTCACGGTCAACCGCCTCGATGGCTTGGCGGTAAGCCGTGTTCTTGGCGGCAATCCGTTCAAGGTCTTCTTCGGTTCTCATGACCGCAGCTTCCCCGGTTGCGTATCCTTCCAGGAGTGCACGGACGTTGTAAATTTGGCGGATATCTTCTATCGAGAAGGACTTGACGACATACCCGCGTTTTTTGTATGGCGTGATCAGCCCGTCAACTTCCAGTTGCTTGATCGCTTCGCGAATCGGGGTCCGGCTCACCTGCAGTTCATCTGCCAACGCTTTTTCAGTAAGTCGCGTTCCCGGTTTATACTGGCCGACGATGATGGCGTTTTTCATGTACTTGTAAGGGTTCATGGCGGTTCCTTTCTATGGTGTTTTCTTGGTGAATGTCTTTCCACCAGTTTAGCTGAACTTCAACATAAAGGAAATAAGACCTGAAAACCGATCTCACCCCTTACTGTATACAGTACGAGTTATTATCAGATTAATTTGTTTAATTTTACGGATGTTATTGACCTATTGTATACCGTATGATATTTTTTTGATAAATTAAATAAATCTGAATGGGGGATGCATTTTGGTTCATTTTCAAGAAAAACCGATTAACACGGATTCCGCACAGGAAGGAAGTTCAACTGCAGAGGAGCAGAAACTGCCGCTTGAAGGAATCCGTGTCCTGGAACTGGGCACCTTGCTGGCCGGGCCATTTACAGGGCGTTTGCTCGGGGATTTTGGGGCAGAGGTGATCAAGATTGAGGCACCGGATGTTTCCGATCCGCTGAGGAATTGGGGCAAGTCAAAGGAAGGCGTCGGCCTCTGGTGGCCGATCCAATCCAGAAATAAAAAGTCGATCACGCTGAATCTCCGGACGCCTGAAGGGCAGGAGATTTTGAAAGAGCTTGTGGCGGAGTCCGATATCCTGATCGAGAACTTCAGGCCGGGGACATTCGAAAAGTGGGGACTTTCCTACGAAACGCTTTCCGAGATCAACCCGAAGCTGATCATGACCCGGACTTCAGGGTTTGGGCAGACGGGACCCTACCACAAAAAAGCCGGTTTCGGCAGTGTCGGGGAAGCGATGGGCGGGATCCGTTATGTAACCGGCTTTGAAGACAGGGCGCCTTCCCGGATCGGGATTTCCATCGGCGATACGCTGGCAGCGCTTTTCGCCACAATCGGAACTCTCGTCGCCCTCCAGGAGCGTCATCAGTCGGGCAAGGGGCAAGTTGTCGATACGGCCATCTATGAATCTGTATTTGCCGTCATGGAAAGTCTTATCCCTGATTATCTGCTGGCAGGCTATATCCGGGAGCGGATGGGGAACGTTCTGCCGGGAGTGGCTCCGTCCAACATCTATTTCACCAAAGACAAGACCTATGTCGTGATCGGGGCGAATGCGGATGGAGTGTTCAGGCGTCTGTGCGATGCGATGGGGCAGCCTGAGCTGGCGGGAGACGAGCGATACGCGACCCACTTGGCGCGCGGTGAAAACCAGAAGCAGCTGGATGCTCTGATCGAGGAATGGACGAAGAGCCTTGAAGCCAAAGAGATCCTGTCACTTCTTGAAGAGCACGGTGTTCCGTCCGGTCTGATTTATTCTGCGAAGGATATCGTGGAAGATCCGCATTACGCGGCGCGGGAGATGATCATCAAGACCGAGCACCCGACCTTGGGTGAGTTCCCGATGCCTGGCATCGTGCCGAAACTTAGCCGCACGCCTGGGGGAGTCAAGCATGCCGGGGCCGAGTCCGTCGGCAAAGACAATCTGGCCGTCTACGGAAAACTTCTGGAGTATGACGAAGAGAAACTGGATGAACTAAAACAAAAGAATATTATCTGACCGCACAATCGGTCGATCTTCAGCCAGATCCGCATCATGAAATGGACCGAATGCACAGGGGAAAATTTTGATGGGGGAGAGAATATGAATTCCAAAACTATTAAAGAGCCGATCCGGAAGAAATGGATCTGGATCGGCCTGGTGCTGATCGTTCTGGCGAATGTTCCGTGGTATTTTCCGGAAGGGGACATCTATCCGTTGGTGTTCGGATTGCCATATTGGGCATTGATCATCCTAATTTCATCACTTGTCTTGAGCGGTTATTTGTACTGGGTCACGCTTACTCAGTGGAACCTTGTTGAAGAGGAAGAAGAGCAGGAGCAGCGGGAAGGGGGGACCGCAGAATGACAGATCTCAAATTTGCAGGTTTGGACGGGGTCATCATCCTCATTGCCTATGCGGTCATTATGCTGGGAATCGGCTGGTTAGCCGGACGCTCGGATAAAACGGTCAACAACAGTCTCAGCAACTACTATCTGGCCGGCCGTAATCTCGGATTCGTTGCGTTGTTCTTCACCTTATATGCCACGCAGTACAGCGGTAACACGATTGTCGGCTATGCCCCGTCGGCTTACCGGACCGGGCTGACCTGGCTGCAGTCGATTTCCTTCATGACCATCATCATCGGGATCTATCTCCTCTTTGCGCCCAGGATGTATGTACTGGGCAAGAAGCATAATTTCATCACGCCTTCCGACTGGCTGAGCCATCGGTTTAAGTCCAAAAGGGTCACGATCCTCGCGATTTTCCTTATGCTGTGGGGGCTGGGCAACTACCTCCTGGAACAGCTTGTCGCGATCGGCCATGCGGTCACCAGCCTGACAGGCGGCACGATTCCTTATCAGGTGGCGGTTGTCGGTTTCATCCTTGTCATGCTGGCCTATGAGTGGATGGGCGGCATGCGTGCGGTGGCCTTTACCGACGTCATGCAGGGAATTGTCCTCATGGTCGGGATTGTCATCTTCCTGATCGGTGCCATTTATCTGGCCGGCGGCAAGATCGGGACGATCACTGAAAGCATTGCGGACGTTGATCCGGGGCTCGTCGGTGTGCCGGATCTGACTACATCGATCAACTGGTTCAGTATGTTGCTTCTGGTCGGGTTTGGAGCGGCGATCTATCCGCATGCGGTGCAGAGGATATTCGCTTCGAAGAGCGAGCGGACACTGAAGAAGTCGTTTGCCCGCATGGCCTGGATGCCGCCGATCACAACGGGTCTCGTCTTGTTCATCGGTCTGATCGGGATCGTCGTTATTCCTGGTCTGGATACAGCAGGGTCTGAACAGTTGGTCGGACTTCTGGCAAACGAGATTGCCGGAATCAATGGTTTCTTCTATTGGGTCATGATCATCTTCTTCGGTGCGATTGTCGCGGCCATTATCTCTACGGCGGACTCGGTGCTCCTGAGCTTCTCATCCATCGTTTCCAATGATTTATATGGAAAGTATATAAACCCGGATGCACCTGAAAAGAAAAAGCTGATGGCCGGAAAAATCGCAGGGGTAGCGGTCATCTCGCTCCTTCTCTGGATTGCCTGGAATCCTCCGGGGACTCTCTATGAAATATTCGTTCTGAAGTTCGAGTTGCTCGTACAGGTCTTCCCTGCATTTGTTCTCGGCATCTATTGGAAGAAGATG
Source organism: Bhargavaea cecembensis (assembly GCF_001619585.1). Classification (GTDB taxonomy): domain Bacteria; phylum Bacillota; class Bacilli; order Bacillales_A; family Planococcaceae; genus Bhargavaea; species Bhargavaea cecembensis_A. Next base: position 921,074 of record NZ_LQNT01000009.1, on the reverse strand, counting down.
TCCGCGAAGCCCGTGTTCTGGGGGATGCTTCTCGGCGCGGTCGTCGCCGGACTCATGACATGGACAGGCCATAAAACGGTCATGGGCATCCATGGCGGAGTCATCGGGCTTGCGCTGAACTTCCTGGTCGCAGTTGTCGGTTCCATCCTTGTCCCTTCAACAGAAAAGGATGATGAGGAAGTGGCGGCTCCGGCACTCACGAGGGTGCCGACCCAGAACTAAGGAGATGAAGGGATGGGATCCCATTCAATTGTTTTAAGGCAATCGTGGACAATGTTGCTATGGTTGCTGATGGTGCAGATATTAGTGGCATTTGCGGGGCGTAGCATTGCGCCCCTCAGTATTTTGATCGGATATGACCTGAACCTCACCAATTCACAGATCGGCATGCTGACGGCTGCTCTATTTCTGGGGCAGGCGCTGATCGCGATTCCGTCTGGCTATCTGTCAGACGTGATTTCTTCCAGACAGATGCTGATCCTTGTGGCAACCTTTGTAACCGGTGCGTTTGTTTCCATGACTCTTCTACCATATTTCGGTTTTGTGCTGTTGTGCATCACCGTGGCGGGCCTGGGGTACGGGGCCATGCATCCGACCGCGAACAAGGGGATTTTCTTCTGGTTTCCGGAGAAGCGGGGAATCGCCATGGGAATCAAGCAGATGGGAGTTACTTTCGGTTCGGCGCTAGCGGCGATCATCCTCCTGCCGCTCGGCGAGGCATATGGATGGAAAGCTTCCATCCTGACTTCAGCGGTCCTGCTCATCACCGGAGGCCTGCTGGCTTCGCGTTTTTACAAGGACCCGGAGGGGGCCGGAAAGACAGCAGCGAAAGACCGCGGCTGGAAGAGCCTCTTTTCCGGTTTGTCGGATGTCGCCAAAAATCGCCCTCTTTTCCTGATCAGCCTTGCCGCGATGGGGCTGACCGGTATCCAGATGACATTCAACACGTATCTGGTTATTTATAGTCATGAGTTCATCGGGATCAGTCTGACTGCTGCGGCCGGTCTGCTCGTTATTTCAGAGGTGGCAGGATCACTCGGCCGGATCGGGTGGGGCATCATCAGTGACACCCTGTTCAAGTCCAGGCGGATCATCGTCCTGATTCTGGTGACACTCATTTCAGCGGTATTCATTGCCCTGATCAGCTTCCTGCCGGCGGGAACACCTTACTATGTTCTGGCCGCAGTTGCCGCAGTGCTCGGTTTCTGTATCGCCGGGTATAACGGGATCTGGATGAACAGTGCCACAGAAGTGGTACCGAAAGAACGGGTCGGATTGTCGACGGGTTTTACGCTGACCATCGGGTCTTGTGGCGTCCTCTTTGTTCCGCCTCTGTTCGGCATGATGGTTGATGTGAGTCACTCTTTTCAGTACGCCTGGTGGTTCCTGCTCGCTCTGTTGATGTTGGTGCTGGTTTCTCTGAAACTGGCATCTGAAGTAGAAAAGCAACGAAGACCTAAGGAGGCAGCCCATGCAGATTGATTTGCGAAAGCTTCAGACAAAAGACGCTTATAAACTGATGACAGGTGCAGTTGTGCCGAGACCCATCGCCTGGGTTTCGACCATTGATGCGGACGGGAACCGGAATCTGGCTCCTTTCAGCTTCTTCACGGTCGCATCAAGGCAACCGCCGATGCTCTGTATTTCAATCGGACCAGGGGTGGGGGAGAGAAAAGGAACGGTGAAGGATACACTTCAGAATATCCGGGACACGTCCAAGTATGTGATCAATATTCTCCGCGCTGATCTTGGAGAGGCGATGCATGAGACGTCTCTGAACCATGCATCCGAAGTGGATGAATTTGAAACGGCCGGGCTGACCGGTGTGCTTGATACGGTGACCGGAGTGCCCAGGGTTGGCGAGGCACCGATCTCCTTTGAACTTGAACTCGACCGGATCCTCGAACTCGGGACCGATCATCTGATTCTGGGGAATGTCGTGAATTACCATATCCATGAAGAGTACTATGTGGAGCCTTACAAAGTGGATCTGGAACGGCTGAACCCGCTTGGGAGGCTTGCGGGAGGGTACGCTGAACTGAAAGAGTTCTATACACTGCCGAAAGTGAAGGGAGATGTGGCAAATGCCAGATCTTGATGTGGTATTGACGGATGTGACGGGAAGGGACGGTTTCCAGATGGAAAAGGAATGGATTCCGACCGACAGGAAAGCAGAGGTCCTGAATGGAATCCTGGCCTCCGGGGTCAAGCGTCTGGAAGCGACCTCATTCGTTTCACCGAAGGCAGTTCCTCAACTAAAGGATGCCAAGGAAGTATTGGCTCGCATTGACCGCCAGGATGCGGAAATCATTGCCCTCGTCCCCAATCTGAGGGGCGCAGAGTTTGCCAGGGAAGCAGGCGCGGACAAAATCAATTTTGTTCTTTCTATCAGTGAAACACATAACCGGAAAAATGTCCGTCGGTCAGTGGACGAATCACTCGAACAACTTCGGGACATCACTGAAGTGTTCCCGCCTGACCAAATCATTCTGAGCCTGGGGACAACTTTCGGTTGTCCGTTCGAAGGGCTGTATGCCGTTGATAAAGTTCACGCGGTCATCGGGAATGTCGCAGATATGGGTCTGTCTCAGATCACGCTTTGTGATACGACGGGCATGGCCAATCCAAAGCAAGTAACGGAATTTGTCCGGAGACTGTCCGCCGACTTACCGGAACAGCGCTTTGCCCTCCATCTCCACAATACGCGCGGTATGGGCCTGGCCAATGCGATCGCGGGCTATCAGGAAGGAATCCGGCACTTTGATGCAGCGCTTGGGGGAATAGGCGGCTGCCCGTTTGCCCCGGGAGCAAGCGGAAATGTCACGCTTGACGATGTCGCCCATATGTTTGAATTGATGGGTGTGAAGACGGGCATCGATATGGAGTCATTGATCGGAACTGCCAGACGCATGCAGGAGATCCTTGGCTATGAACTCCCTGGGCAAGTCATGAAGGCAGGAACGGCAAAGACGCTGCATCCGGTTTGATTAGAGATCCTGACCATTTGGATGACTATACAGAGTTACAGAGAGAAAAACTCCTCGAAAATGCTTTGTGTTTCATGACACGAAGCGCATTCGGGGAGTTTTTTTAATACTGCATGCTTGAAGAAACCTTTGCGTATTCCTATTCCACCATCCCCCAGAACCGCTCTGCCGCCATGGATATGGGGGCGGCTTTCATTTTCATCAGAACCGGTTTTACCTGGAATTCGATTTGCGGGAGTTCGAAAATGTTCAGATTCTCAAAGGATGGTGAGGTATAGTGCATCCTCGGAATAATTGAGATGCCGATCCCACGATTGACGAGGGAGACGATCAGCGGGATGTCTTTGCATTCCGCGATAATATCCGGCTCCAGGCCGAGGACGTCGAAGGTGTTCATGATCTTGCTATGGAAGGAGTAGCCTTCCATCGGGCCGAGCATGATGAACGGCAGACGGGCAATCTCATGGAATGTCGGGTTTTCCGAAAGCTCATCGGCCCAACGTTTTGGTGTGACCAGAATGGCCGGCTCGGGTTTCAGGCTTTTTGTTTCATAGCCCTCGGTATCGGCGGGCATGAGGAGCAGCGCGAGATCGATTTCCCGCTGTTTCAGCTGTTTCAGCAGTCCTTCCGAGTCTCCTGTAATGATATCAAGCTTGTTGTCCGGATAGTCTTGTCCGAATTCGGCGATGTAACCGATCAGCAGGTTGGAACAGGCAGAGGAGACCCCAATCCGGATGGTTCCGGCAGTGCCTCCCTCGATTTCGGTAATTTTCCTTTTTACGTCGTCCATCTCACTCAGCATCTGTTCCGCATATTCGTAGAGCAGCCGGCCGGACTCCGTCACTTCCCATTTTTGACGGTAGCGGTGGATCAGGACGGCCCCGAGTTCGCACTCAAGCTTTTTCAGCAGCTGGCTAAGCGGGGGCTGGGCAATATTCAAAGCTTCCGCGGCCTTGGAAATGTTCCCCTGTCTGACGATTTCTCTATAATATTGCAGTTGGCGAATATCCATTTCAACAACTCCGATATATGCAAATGAGTATCATAACAAATAATAATATATATTTTTCATATAACATCCTCCATGTTAGCATAAGGAATAGAGTTCTAAAACAGTGAGGGATGTCATGCAACACTTTAATGTAACAATGAAACGGTTGGCTTTATACGTAGTCGGCCTGTTTTTCCTTTCGCTCGGTGTCAGTTTTTCTATCCAGGCAAATCTCGGGGTATCGCCGGTCTCGTCGCTGGCCTATGCATTTTCACTGGCGTCCGGACTGTCGGTCGGTATGATGACTGTCGCAGCGAATGTGTTGTTTATTGTACTTCAGGTTGTGCTCAGCAAACGGTTTAATGTGAGGGAAGCCACCGTTCAGCTGATCGTTGCCTTTTTATTTGGTTTCTTTATGGACTTCACCCTTTATCTTCTCCAAGCTTTCCCTGCACCGGAAACCATGTCGATCAGCCTGCTATTTTTGGTTGTCAGTTTGTTTGTGGTTGCCGTCGGGCTGCTTGGATACACGAGCGTGAAATTTCCGCTCATGCCCTATGATGAGCTGACGGCTGTGATTGCAGAGAAAACCAAATGGTCTGTCGGCAAGGCCAAGATCACAAGTGATCTGCTGAACGTAGTGGCAGCCGGACTGGTTTGCGTCATCTCCATCGGCTCACTCGGGGCAATCGGCATCGGAACGGTTGTCGCGGCTTATTTTATCGGCAAAATTCTTGGCTCCCTGATCCGGCACTTCAGGGAACCGCTGCTGCGGTGGGTTTACCGGAACCGGGAAGATTTGAAAAAAGACCTGATCGCGCTGCAAGCGGAAAAAGCGGTTCTTGATGAGTCAGCGGGTCATAAAAATCCGATGCAGAAAAAAGTATCTTCTTCAGAAGATGTCCATTCATTATTATAAGAGCGCACGGCATGCGAAATATGCCGTGCGTTCTTTTTATATACAGCTGGGACCGGCTGACTGATACTGAAAATAAGGATCCAGCGTCCTTTTAAGAGATAAAAATGATCACGATTATTTTCTGCTTTATACAATTATAGATTTTTTAATCTTCATTGACAGGCTCAATTCCATGCGATAATATTACCTCTGAATGTACGATGTACGAATATTTGTACGAATTACGTACAATGTTGTAAGCACTTACATACGGGGAGGTAGCAAATGGTGAAAAACGAACGGTCGGAATGCTGTGCAGCAAGTCGGGAAAGTGTTCATGCTCCGGAGAATGAACAGAAAGCTGATCACCTTGAAGCAAACACCGCAGGGCCACTCGCGGATGGAGCCCAGGAGTTATCAAAAGAGAAGATGGTTTATATCCCGGGCGGAAGTTTTCTCATGGGCACGGATGATAAAGAAGGCTTCCCGGCGGACGGCGAAGGACCCATCCGGAAAGTAACCGTCAATCCCTTTTACATGGATCCGTATGCCGTCACAAATAAGGAATTTAAAGCTTTCACTGATGAAACCGGATACATAACGGAGGCTGAGAAGTTCGGCAACTCATTTGTTTTTTATCAGTTCCTAAGCAAAAAGACGGCCGCCAAGGTGACCCAGCAAGTCCAACAGACGCCTTGGTGGATGGTTGTCGAGGGAGCTTCCTGGAAAAATCCTGAAGGTCCGGATTCCAAGATTGATCACCGCATGGATCACCCGGTCATCCATGTTTCCTGGAATGATGCCCAAGCCTACTGCACATGGGCGGGGAAGCGCTTGCCGACTGAAGCGGAATGGGAATTTGCTGCCCGGGGAGGACTTGAGCAAAAAAAGTATCCCTGGGGTGATGAATTAACTCCTGGAGGAATTCACCTGTGCAATATTTGGCAGGGGAAATTCCCGAGTCTCAATAAAAAGGAGGACGGCTATGCAGGCACTGCTCCGGTACACTCATTCCCGCCGAACGGTTACGGCTTGTACAACGTGGCAGGGAATGTCTGGGAATGGTGTTCGGACTGGTTCAGCACCAATATTCATCAGCGCGGAGGCCGGAACAATCCGAAAGGGCCGAAAGCCGGCACTGCGAAAGTGATGCGGGGAGGGTCCTACCTGTGTCACCGGTCTTATTGCAACCGATATCGGGTGGCAGCCCGCACGGCAAATACTCCCGACAGCTCTACCGGAAATATAGGGTTTCGGTGTGTGGCTGATGCATAAAGCCCGGAACTTTACTCTATGGAGAGAGGTGGTGAGCTGATTTTAAGACTGAGATCCACACATCTGCGTGAACTAAGAAGAAGGGGGATATAAATTGGAAAGAAGATTTTTTTCTAACTACATAAGCAAGTTGAGCGTGTTTGGGACAGCTGCTCTGATGGCATCTTCATTTGTATTGAGCGCCTGTTCATCAGAGGAACAGATAGAGGCATCCGAGCAGAAATCAGCGGCAGAACGTGATGCAAATGTCATCTATATCATGCTGGATGATACGGGATTTGCGGACTTGGGGAGTTATGGGTCTGAAATCCAAACACCGGTTATGGATGAACTTGCCGAAAATGGATTAAGGTATAACAACGCTCATGTACCTCCGCTTTGCTCTCCTTCCAGAGCCTCGCTGCTGACCGGGAGAAACGCGCACGAAGTGGGAGTGGGCACCGTCACGAACTTTGATATGGGGCCTGAATTTCCAAATAAACGTGGAGTGATCAATCCTGAAGCCGGTACAATCGCAGAAGTACTGCAGGAGAATGATTACAACACTTTTGCAGTCGGTAAATGGCATCTCGCACCAACCGATGAAACAACTCCTGCCGGTCCATATGATAATTGGCCGCTTCAAAAAGGGTTTGATCAATACTATGGGTTCATCGAGGATTCATCAGACCAGTACAGACCGGATTTAACCATTGATAATACTCAAATCCCTTCGCCTATCGACGAGGAATACCATTTTTCAGAGGCCATTGTTGAAAATGCGAACCGGTACATCACCAATCATACGAGTATCCACCCTGATGAAAACTTCTTCCTATACCTGAGTTTTGGTGCACAGCATTCTCCTCACCAGGTTCCCGAAGAGTATATCGATATGTATGATGGCGTCTATGATAAAGGCTGGGACGAAATCAGGAAAGAGCGATTCGAGAAACAAAAAGAGTTGGGCATCATTCCCGAAGACACAAAACTGGCACCCAGGGATGAAGATCCGTTGGGGACCATTCCCGAAGACACACGACTGGCACCCAGAAATGAAGGGGTAAGGGCGTGGGATGAATTAACCGATCAGGAAAAAAAGAATTACATCAGATTCCAGGAAACCTACGCAGGGTTCCTGACACACACCGATGAGCAAATCGGTAAACTCGTCGAGAATCTGAAACGTCTCGATCAGCTCGACAATACGATGATTGTCCTCTTATCCGACAATGGAGCCAGTTCCGGCGGGAATGATCATGGTTCATCCAGCAGGACGCTGGCCTTTAATGGCATAGGGGAAACCATTGATCAGGTTGAACAGCATTACGATAATTTCGGCAATGATCAGACCGGAATGGATTATCCGAAGGGATGGGGACAAGTCAGCAACACACCATTCGGATCATATAAGAACAGTGCATACGAAGGCGGCAGCCGTACTCCGTTAATCATCCATTACCCTGAACTGATCGAGGATGCAGGTGCGGTCAGGACGCAATATGTGCACGTCCACGATATCACGGCGACTGTTCTTGAGGTGCTGGGAATCACGCCTCCTGAGGAATTAAACGGAGTCGAACAAATGCCGATTTCCGGAGAAAGTTTCATGGCAACATTTAGTGATCCGGAAGCTCCGGGGAGGAAAACACAGCATTTTGAAGTTTCGGGACAGAGAGCCATCTATCATGATGGCTGGAAGGCGATTGCACTTCATGAAAAAGGAGCGCCATTTGAAGATGATGAATGGGCTCTGTACCATGTGGAAGAAGATTTCTCGGAATTAACGGACCTTGCCGAGAAACATCCTGACAAGCTCGAGGAAATGAAGGAATTATGGCATGAGGAAGCGGAGAAATATGATGTATTCCCGCTTACGGACCTCTTTATCGAAGGCTTCCTGTCAGTTCCGGAAGACACGGTCAGGGCAAAAGATCATTTTGTTTATTATAGAGGCATGAGCAGACTGACCGATTCTGCGGCAGCGCCGATCATTAACCGGTCCTACGAGATTAAGATCCCTATTGAACGTGAGAGCGGTGAAGACGGTGTTCTGTTGGCTCACGGAGGCATTGAAGGCGGATATACCTTCTATATTAAAGATGGTAAATTAAATTATGAGTACAAATTGGGAGACCAAGTGTATCAAATCGCCTCGGATCAAGATGTTCCCGTTGGTCAGTCTGTCGTCACGTATCAGTTCGACAAGACAGGTTCTCATGAAGGAACCGGAACCCTGTATATTGACGATAAAAAGGTTGGAGACGTTCATTTGAAGGAAACGCAGCCTTATAAAGTGACATTCGAAGGTCTGGATGTCGGTAAAGATTCTGCCTATCCGGTTAGCGAGGAGTATGCAGATCTGGGTGAGTTTGAATTTATGGGAGAAGTCCCGAAGGTTGAATATATCCTTGGGGATGACGAGGAGTTTATTACACCAACAAATAATCAGTAATTAGAGGCATAAAAAGGTGTCCGGCATTTCATAACGTGAAATGCCGGACATTCTTTATAGTATTCTCCCCGAACCGGAAATGGCGTTGCCAATGTCTTCAGCTGTTTTCTGCAGCATGTCGAGGTATGTCCCCCTCAACTCTTCTTTGGTGACCCGGCCGGCATGTGCAGAACAGTTAATGGCAGCAATCACTCTGCCGTTGACGATTAACGGTACTGCAACGGATCGGAGACCTTCTTCCAGTTGCTGATCGACACCGGCCCATCCGCGTTCTCTGACATTCCGGAGCTCGGCCAATAGGGCGGAATGATCAGTTATTGTATGGGACGTGAAATCATTAAACTCTATTGTTTCAAGGACGGCTTCTAACTTCTCTTCAGGAAGATGTGCCAATAGAATATGGCCCATGGACGTAGCATGGGCCGGCAGCCGGGAACCAACATCAAGGTTAAGTCGCATGATGCGGTTTGCCTGGACCCGGGCAACATAAACGATGTCGGCTCCGTCGAGTACCGAAATGGAACAAGATTCACCGGCTTGATCTGCAAACTTGCGCATAAACGGCTGGGCCAGGCTCCAAATACTTTTGGAAGAAAGATAGGCATAGCCCAGGCTTAGCGTGCGTGCGGTCAGAGAATAAATTCCGTTCAACGATTCCGCAAAACCCAATGCTTCCAGCGTCAGGAGAATCCTTCTTACTGCCGGACGCGACAGACCGGTTTTCTTTGAGGCCTCACTTACGGTCAGTTGAGGTGTCTCCTCGGAGAAGGCCTGTATGACAATTAGCCCACGCTCAAGTGATTGGATGAAATCATTACTTTCTCTGAAATTTGAATTTTTCGTTGACAAATTAGTTACTCCTTCCTATACTAAAAACAGTTGTACGTTTAACGTTCCATTGTACGAATATCGTACAACTTTAGGCTTGCTCTTGCAAGCGCTTTTATTACCTTGCCGGTAATAAGTCAGGCATGCTCTTGCAAACGCTTTTATTACCTGGTAGGTAATTTTCTGCAAGTCTTCTATAGTCAATAAGCATCGTACCAGTAAACATCAAAGGAGAGATTGAAAATGACAGAAACAACAACTGCAGTCAACAACCGTGTGGTCGAGGTATACGATCTTTTTGTAAAGCACATGCAAGAGTTTCTGGCGGAAGCCAACCTGAACCACGAAGAGTATACGAACTTCGTCAACTGGGCAGACCGCCTCGGACGCTCCGGCGAAATTCCGCTCTACCTGGATGTTTTCGTTGAGACCTATGTTCTTCAGGCGAAGTACAAAGATCTTCCTGGCACGGAACCTTCCCTCCTCGGGCCTTACTGGACAGATGGTTCGCCGCTGGTCGAAGGCAAGCCGGCGAAAATCAACATGCGCGAAGACGAGCCGGGCGAAAAGCTTCGCTTTAAGGGGAATGTCTCTGACGTAAACGGCAAGAAATTGGCCAACACGAAGGTTGAGTGGTGGCAGGATGATGCAAGCGGTTACTACTCCAACTTTGACTCGGACGCGCCGGACTTCAACCTCCGCAGCCATTTCTACACAGATGAAAACGGCGACTTCGAAGTTGAATCGATCCTGCCGATTCCTTACTCGATTCCGACTGACGGACCGACAGGTGAGTTCACTCGTGCAGCAGGCTACCATTCTTACCGCCCGGCGCACATCCACATGAAGTTCGAGCAAGAAGGATATGAAACACTCATCACGCAAGTCTTCTTCGAAGGCGACGAGTGGCTTGAAACAGACGTCGCCAAAGGCGTCCGCCAGTCCCTCATGACGAAACTCGTTGATAAAGGCGATTACAAAGAAGCCGAGCTTGATTTCGTACTCCGCTTCGATAACTAAATCAAAATAGGAAGGGGGACATTCAGCCGGATGCCCTCTTTCTTTTTAGGCTCGGTGGTACGCTATGCGATTTAGTGTACAATATACGTACAACCAAGAAGGAGTGACGGAATGGAATTCTATCAGGTCAATGTAAACGGAAATGCCATCCAGGTGGCGGACCACCCGGGAGAAAAAGGGACGATCATCGCCATTCACGGCCTTACGGGTAACCACCGAAATCTTCATTATTATATTGAGCAGTTCAAAGGGGACTACCGCATTGTGGCGGTCGACCTCAGGGGACGCGGCAACTCCGCTCAGCTGGATCAGGAGCCATCGATCTTTAATCATGCGGAAGACATTCTTGGGCTGATTAAGGAATTGGAGATTGAGAACCCGATTCTCATGGGCTACTCAATGGGGGCATTCATCTCTGCAATCGTGGCGAGCCGCCTGGACTCCGTGAAAGGTGTCATCCTGCTCGATGGTGCTGCGGAAATGTCCGAACACCAGCGGGGCATCGTGGAACCTTCCCTCGGCAGGATCAGCAAGGCGTATGATTCGCAGGAAGCGTATGTGTCTGAAATCCAGAGAATCTACGGAAATCTCGGCATCACCTGGTCGGATGAGATTGCCAAGACGGCTGCTTACGAAGTCGGTGAAAAAGGCGATCACTGGGAAAACAAATCCGACGAAGCCGGCATCCGTGCCGATTTTGACAGCTTCTACACATTCAATCCGGAGGAAATCGGTTCGAAGGTCAGCTGCCCGGTGCTGCTTGTCTACGCTTCCGGCGCGATCGGCCAGATGCCGCCGCTATTCCTGGAAGAGCATTACGACAAGACGAAAGCGGCCATCCGCGATCTGGACGTGATCGAGACTGATGCAAACCATTACACGCTCGTTTTTGAAGACCGTCCGGAAGTGAACCAGGCAATCGGAGAGTTTTTGGGGAAAATCTAAACTTGATCATCTAATAGGGGATAGGGGGAACACCCATGGGGAATCCATTGGCGGCAATTAGCCGAATGCTGTGGAACTCACATAAGCGAACAAAGGATACGGTAACCTTTGCAAATGTAAGAAACGAATTAAGCGCGGCAGAGGCCGTTTCGGATTTGCCGAAAGAAAAGGCGGTTCAAAGAAAAGCCGGAAAAGCCAGAACCGGGAACAGCGAGGGCAAGGGGCAGCAGGATGCGTATAGCCTGACACAACTGATCGGTCTTCTTTTAGGCCCCGTACTTTTCTTCAGCATCATCTTCTTGATGCCGCTGCCGGGACTGTCGCCTGAGGGTCGCGCAGTATTGGCGATCACGGCATGGATTGCCGCGTGGTGGATCAGCGAAGCGGTCCCGCTCGGAATTGCATCACTGATGCCGCTGATTTTATTGCCGCTAATGGGGGCTGTGGATGGGGGGACCGCAGCATCGGCCTATGGCGACTCCCTGATTTTCCTGTTTATCGGCGGATTTGCACTTGCGCTGGCTCTGGAAAAATGGAATCTTCATGAACGGATTGCCCTGACAGTCATCAGTGCGGTTGGCACGAGTACTTCGGGCCTGGTTCTTGGTTTTATGCTGGCGACAGGGTTCATTTCCATGTGGGTATCGAATATGGCAACCGTCATGCTCATGATTCCGATCGGAACAGCGATCATCGCCAAAGTCGTTACTCTAATGAAGGAAGACAACGTGTATTCTCAAGAGGAAGAGACAAAATTCACGAAGGCGATTATCTTTGCCATCGGATTCGGCGGAACGATCGGGGGCAGTGCCACGCTGATCGGAACACCGACAAACCTGGTGCTTGCCGGACTGGCGAAAGAACTGTTGGGCATTGATATTTCGTTTGCGATGTTCTTCGCTTTTGCCTTCCCGCTAATTGTTCTGCTCATGATTTTCGGTGTGTTTTACATTACGAAAGTCGCTTATCCGATGAACGTCAAGAAAATCACAAACGGACGGTCCTTTGTCCAAGAGCGCAAAAAGGAACTTGGGAAAATGTCTTACGAAGAGAAAATCGTCCTGTCCATTTTCGCTTTTACGGCGTTTATGTGGCTTACCCGGACATTCCTCTGGCAGGACATCATTCCCGGCCTGAGCGATACGATGATTGCGATGGTAAGTGCGGTCATGCTTCACGCGATTCCGGCTTCCAAAGAAAGCGGAGGACGTATCTTGGAAGCGGACTCGCTCAAGAACATGCCTTGGGGCGTTCTGTTGCTTGTTGGTGGTGGGCTGGCACTGGCTGCAGGATTTAATGGAACAGACCTTGCCGGCTGGATCGGCGGGCAACTGCTGTCACTCGAGGGTGCTTCCTATCTGCTGATTTTGGCGATTCCGACGTTGCTGGCTATTGGGATGACTCAAGTGGCCCCGAACACCGCAACGGTCACAATCTTGCTGCCAATCGTTGCCTCCCTGGCTCTTGCCATTGATGTCCACCCGCTTCCTGTCATGACTGCAGTGGCGATGGGCGCAGGCTTTGCATTTATGCTTCCGATCGGGACGCCTTCAAACGCAATTATCTTTGCCACCGGAAAAATCACCATGGTCGATATGCTGAAAAAAGGGTCATGGCTGACGGTACTGGCATTTATGCTGATCATTCTATTCGTTTACTTTGTTCTTCCGCTTATATTCGGCATCAATCAGTACGAGTACCCGGAAGCCCTTAAGTAATAAAGGAGTGTAGGAATTAAATGAGCGAAGCACTGGAGTATTTCAGAAAAGTTTATGACATCGTACCGGGCTGGGTGCAGAAGATGCACGACTACAGTCCTGAGGTGCTGGATACATACACCGGCATCCGCGGGGAGATTATGCAGGACGGAGCGCTTTCCCGCAAGGAGAAGGACGTCCTGATTGCAGGTATGAATGCGGCGCGGCTCTATGCCCGGAGCATGGTGTACCACACAAAGGGAGCCGTCGATTTCGGCAGCTCGGTTCCGGAAATCGTGGAGTATTTCCTGACGGCTTACCTGTATAAGGGCGTTCCGGCGCTTCAGACGGCAGTGGAAGCGGTCCGCTATGCACTGGAGCTGAACGGAAATACCGTGCCGGAAGCTAAGGGCAAGGATGCTGCGGAGATTCTTCGTGAAATCATCGGCTGGCTGGACGGGGAAGACACGGCTTATCTGGAAGACGTACTCTCCCTTGTGGAGTCCGGAGACCAGGATGCGGTTGAGCGGAAGGTCCTGGATAGCGGACTCGTGCCGGAAAGGCTGAAGCTCCTCAACATGGTCGGAAACCATATCGTCGAGTTGGACGGAAAAGGCGCGGTGCCTTGGATGGAACTCGCGCGGCAGGCGGGCGCATCGGAGGCCGAGCTCGCGGACGTCGGCTATATCTGCATCCTGACGGCGGGAATCCCGGCTTGGTTTGAGTTGAGTGACTCGCTGAAGGCAGCCGCAGAAATGAAGTCGGAGGGATAAACGATGACGAAACGAAAACAGAGCGCGGCAGAAGCGCTTGAACTGGTAAAGTCCGGGGATACGATCCTCGTCGGCGGATTTGGCCTGATCGGCGCGCCGCTGACACTAATTGATGAACTGACGAAAAAGGATGTCGCCGGTCTGACGATTGTCTCCAACAACCTTGGCGAATCCGGCAAGGGTCTTGGGATCTTGCTGAATCAGGGCAAGATCAAAAAAGGCATCGGCTCGTATTTTACGAGCAACCGGGATGTCGGCGACAAGTACCAGGCGGGTGAGATCGAGCTGGAGCTGCTGCCGCAGGGAACGCTTGCCGAATCGATCCGTGCAGGCGGTGCGGGACTCGGCGGCTATTATACGACGACCGGAGTCGGGACGGCTCTGGCCGAGGGCAAGGAAGAGCGCGAGATTGACGGCGTGCCGTACATTCTCGAAAAGGCGATCCGCGCAGATGTCGCGCTGATCCGCGCTCACAAGGCAGACACGCTCGGCAACCTCGTCTATTACAAGACGGCGCGGAACTTCAACCCGCTCATGGCGACGGCTGCCAAAACGGTCATCGTGGAAGTGGACGAAATCGTCGAACCGGGCGAACTGAATCCTGAAGAAGTCGTCACACCCCATCTGTTCGTCGATGCCATCATCGAGGCGAAGCAAGTACTGACGAAGGAAGGAGTGGTGAGCGTATGACGACCATGACTAAGCAGGAAATGCAGCATATGATCGCTGAGCGCGTAGCCAAGGAACTGAAAGGGCCAATGAGCGTCAACCTCGGCATCGGCATCCCGACGCTTGTCGCGGAGTATATGGAAGACGATGATATTTACCTGCACACGGAGAACGGCCTGCTCGGCGTCACCGATGTGGAGGAAGAGGACATCGATCCGAACCTTGTGAATGCAGGCAAGCTGCCGGTCGGAGAGGCGGTTGGGGCCGCGTACTTCAACAGCTCCGAATCATTCGCGATGATCCGAGGCGGTCATGTTGACGCGGCAATCCTCGGCGCACTGCAGGTGGATGAGCGAGGCGTGATCGCCAACTGGGCGGTTCCCGGGAAGAACATCATGGGTGTCGGAGGCGCGATGGACCTCCTCGTCGGGGCGAAGAAGGTCTACGTCACGATGACCCACACGTCCAAAGACGGCTCGCCGAAACTGCTGAAAGAATGCACGTACCCGATCACCTCGACGCGCAGCGTAGACATGATTTTCACGGAACTTGCCGTCTTTGAAGTGACAGAAGACAAACAGCTCCGCCTGGTCGAACTGATGCCGGGTGCGACAATCGAAGAAGTACGCGAAAAGACGGAAGCAGCATTTATCGAGTGAAGAGGGGGCAGTTGAGATGAACATCCAATCCGTTCATGTGGCCATTCTGGATCTTCCGACGATCCGGCCCCATCAGCTTGCGATGCATACGATCACCGAACAGGCGGTCGTCGTGGCACGGGTGAGGGACGAGGACGGCCGTGAAGGCTGGTCGGAGATCGCGACAATCGGCGGGGCTTCATACGGCGAGTCCACACCGGAAGCGATCAAGGCGAACATCGATACGTACATCACACCGCATGTGATCGGGCAGGACCCGATCCGCTTCGGCAAGATCATGCACGACATTTCCATACATGTCCGCGGCAACCTGCACGCCAAGGCGCTGGTAGAAAGTGCGATTGTCGATCTGGCTGCGCGCCAGCGGAACATCCCGGCGTACGAGCTGTTCGGCGGCAAGATTCATGACGGCCTGCCGGTCGCGTGGACACTGGCAAGCGGCGACACGGGCAAGGACATCGAGGAAGCCAAAGAGTATCTTCATCAGAAGCGGCATAACATCTTCAAGCTGAAGATCGGCAAGGGCGACCCGATGAAAAACGTCGAGCATGTGCTTGAAATCCAGAAGGCGGTCGGCGACCGGGCGAGGCTTACGGTTGATGTGAACCAGGCGTGGGACGAAGACACGGCCAACCAGTGCATCCCGCTTCTCCAGGACGGCGGCATTTCGATGATCGAGCAGCCGCTCCCGGGCTGGAACCATGAAGGGATGGCGCGTCTTGCCGACCGTTACCGGGTCCCCATCCTCGCCGATGAAGGCGCGACGTCGATCCAGGAAATCTTCCATATCGCCAAGCACCGCGCTGGAAATTCCATCGCGCTCAAGGTCGGAAAGACAGGCGGGCTTACGGCGGTCAAACAGGCGGCCGGCATCGCGGAAGCGGCAGGCCTCGGCCTGTACGGCGGCACCATGATCGAATCGGACCTCGGTACGGCAATGACGGTCCAGCTGTACTCGACGATGCCCCCGATGAAGTTCGGCACTGAACTGTTCGGGCCCCTATTGTTCAAGGATTCCATCACGACAAACAGGGTCGAGTTCAAAGACTTCGAAGTGATCGTTCCGGACGGGCCGGGCTTCGGCGTCGATGTCGACCAGGAAAAAGTGGAGCATTACTCACGTGAAAAAGGAGTGCTTGCATGAAAAACGCAGTCATCATTGATTCGGTCCGTACAGCGATCGGCAAACTGGGCGGCTCGCTCGGCAACGTGCCGGCGAACTACCTGGCGGCTCACGTCATGGAGGCGCTGATCGACCGGACGGGCATTGAAAAAGATCTTGTGGAAGAAGTCATTCTTGGGCAGGCCAAACAGAGCGCAGATGAGTCGAACCTTGCGCGCCTTGCCTTGCTCCGCGCGGGCATTCCGTCAAGCGTTCCGGGCTATACGGTGCACCGCCAGTGCGGTTCGGGCGTCCAGGCGGTCAACTCCGCCGCCCAGCAGATCGGCATGGGCCTGAGCGATGTCATTATCGCAGGCGGTGCGGAGTCGATGAGCACCGCACCGTATTATGTGAGCGGCGTTCGCTTTGGCGTAAAAGCGGGAAACACGGTGCTGAAGGATCCGAACACGGAAAGCCAGCCGGGCTCCCAGCCTTTCGAGGAATTCGGGAACCTGAACATGGGCACGACTGCCGAAAACGTGGCAGAGAAATACGGCATCTCCCGGGAACAGCAGGACGAGTTCGCCCTGCTCAGCCAGGAGCGAACCGCGGCGGCAATCCGGGAAGGCCGCTTTGAAGAGCAGATCATCCCGTATGCCGTCCAGGAACGCCGGCAGACCATCGACTTCAAGACGGACGAGCACCCGAGGGAAACAAGCCTCGAGAAGCTTGCCAAGCTGAAGCCGGTCTTCAAGGAAGGCGGCACGGTCACCGCGGGCAACGCAAGCGGCCGGAACGACGGTGCGGCTGCTCTGCTCGTCACGAGCGAAGAAGCAGCCGAGCGCTATGGACTCACCCCGAAAGCCCGCATTGTAGCGCAGGCATCTTCCGGATGCTCGCCTGACATCATGGGCATGGGACCGGTCGGCGCGACGCAAAAAGCGCTCCGCCAGGCAGGGCTCACGGTGAATGATCTTGACGTCATCGAACTGAACGAGGCATTCGCCGCCCAGGCGGTCGCCTGCATCAATGAACTCGGCCTGGATATCGACAAGGTCAACCCGAACGGGGGCGCCATCGCACTCGGCCACCCGATCGGAGCGACCGGCGCAATCCTCATGACCAAGCTGCTTCATGAACTCGAGCGTACCGGCGGCCGCTACGGCCTCGTCACGCTCTGCATCGCAGGCGGCATGGGCATTGCAACGATTGTGGAAAATCTGAGAGCTTAAGTTAGGAAGCCACCGCTATTACAGCGGTGGCTTTTCATTATGCTTCGGGTACTGGGTCATCACTCGGGTGCAACTGCGTATTTCTCCTGTATGGTTGATGAACCGGCTCAACTAAAATATACTGAAAATTGTAACGATAGATTAGGAGGGAAGCGATGAAAGTTGCGGTCATCGGAGCGGGCATTGTCGGAGCAAGTGCCGCCTATCACCTGAGCAGGCAGGCGGACGTCGAAGTGATTCTGATCGATAAGGAACAGAAGGGGAAAGCGACACTGGCCGGAGCGGGTATCATCTGTCCTTGGGTGTCCCATGCGGATGACCCGGACTGGTACCGCTTGGCGAAAGAAGGGGCAAAGTTTTATCCGAATCTGATTGGCCGACTGCAAGAGGACGGGGAGCACGAAACCAGCTATAAGCAGGTCGGTGCGCTTTGTGTCAGTGACCGGGCCGAGGAGCTGGACCGGATCGAAGAGGCGTTGCGGGCCAAGCAGGTTGATGCACCTGAATTGGGCGAAATCCTGAGGCTGGACGCAGAGGAGACCCGGCGCAGGTTCCCTCCATTAAATGAAGAACTGGAATCCGTCTATGTATCGGGTGCTGCCAGGATAGATGGCAGGCTTCTGCGCGAGGCGATGGTCCGGGCAGCCGTGAAAAACGGTGCTCGTATTGTGGAAGGGGAAGCGAATCTATTCTCGGACGGGCAAAAGGTGACGGGTGTTGCGGTCGATGAAGAGACCTACGATGCTGACCAAGTGATCGTGACCGCAGGCGCCTGGGTGCCGGATCTTCTGGAGCCGTTCGGTGTCCAGGTAAACGTGCAGCCGCAGCGGGGTCAGATTCTTCATATAGAAATGCCGGGTGAGGACACTTCCGACTGGCCGGTCATCCTGCCGCAGAGCACTCACTACATGCTGGCGTTTGACGATTCACGGGTGGTGGCCGGTGCCACCAGGGAGACCGGCTCCGGATTCGATTATCGGCAGACGGTCGGCGGGGTGCATGAAGTTGCGGGTGAGGCGCTGCGAATTGCACCGGGACTCTCGCATGGAACGCTCAAAGAAGTCCGGATCGGTTTCCGGCCGATGGGCGACAATTCACTTCCGCTGCTAGGAAAGCTGGAGGAACTCGGATCTGTCACTGTCGCGACGGGGCTGGGGCCGTCGGGTCTTACGATGGGACCTTACGTCGGCTATCTTTCCGCCTGTCTCGCGACGGGTGAGGAGACCGGAATGGATCTTGGTGTCTACCATCCGTTGCGCGGGGCAACAGTGAATAGATAATGAATTCGTGGAGCGTGCCGGTAGATGAAACCGGTTGCTCCTATTTTTCGCTCGGGGTGCAACCCTTGTAATGATATACTGAAAGTGAATTGATATAGAGGAAGAGGGGCTGCATCATGCTTAAGAAAATCGCTTCCGACGCACTCGGGCTGTCGGATATCGGAAAAATCATCGGACCTGCGGATTATGACAAGACGGATGCCGATGATTATATCCGCCATGAAGACAACGAGAAAATCTATTTTCTGATCAAGACGAAAGCGGACGAGTACTGCTTCACGAATATCGCATTCATCCATGTGGATGGGGACACCGCCGTGTCTTCCAAGCGGACGCTGAAGCGCTATGCGTACTCCCAATACAAGTTCTCTGATGTGGCGCTTGAAACTGCCGGGAAAGTCGACCTTGATGTTGAAATCAAGTTTACGCTGGGCAATCAGGCGTACAGCATTGACGTCGACAAAAAGCAGCTGGATCAGCTGAAAGACCTGTACAAGGCGCTTGGCTATATCGCAGAAGTGACACACGAAAACAGCATCCAAATGGACATGGCCACACAGAGCCTCGACCGGGCTGTCCAGGTGCTGCACAACGCACGTCCGTCCGATATCCAGCTCGCCGAGCAATATGAGAAACTGACTGAGTTCAGCTTTAACTGGATGCAACAGGCACGTACCAAGTATCATGAGAAAGACTTTGGAGCGGTGTTTGAGAAGTATATTAATAACTGATTGGTGGAGAAGGCGTATGAGCGCCTTCTCTTTTTGTTGGGAGACCGCATAGACAGGCGAGAAGCGCACATAGATCCGCCAATAGCGCGCATAGAAGTTCCGGAAGCGCGCATAGAAGCTCTCAAACCGCGCATAGGAACCTATGCGCGGTTGGTCTGGAGGTGTAAACCGCCGTCACTCTTGGGCACACTTGCTCAAAACAGCCAAGAGGGGCGAAGCCGGTGGAATTCTTTCATGCCCAGGAAACACTGACCGCCCTACAGTGGATCCTGCGGGTAGTGGTCACATATATCTTTTTGCTATTCGTAGTCAAGGCTATGGGGCAGCGGTCGATTTCGCAGCTGAACCTGCTTGATTTTGCTGTCGCCATCGTAATCGGAAATATCATCGCCCACCCGCTGTCTGATGCAGGGGTCGGCCTTAAAGGATCAATGATCACGATGGTCGCGCTAGTTGTCCTCTACTCGGCCAGTGTATTCGCTGTGCTGAAATCCGGACGTGTCCGGAACTTTGTCCTTCCCCGTCCGCTTCCGCTCGTGGACAGGGGGCAGCTCGTTTATCCGAACCTGAAAAAAGCACGCATCACGGTCGACTATCTGCTTTCTGAAGCGAGAAAATCGAAGATTGAAGACCTCCAGAGACTTTCGCTGGCACTTTGGGAGCCCGACGGCACCATCTCCTTCTTTGAAAGTCCGCAATACCAGGGGCCGACCCGGAGTGACTTTGACATGGTGCCCGGGCCATTTGATCTGCCGATGGTAGTTGTGAGGGAAGGGAAAATCGACCGCAAGGGGCTCATGCAGACAGGAAAGAACGAAGCGTGGCTGCTATCAGTGCTCAAAGAGGAGCACTATATCCAACTGCAGAACGTCTTGCTGGCGACATTGGATCGCAGCGGGAAGGTGAAGGTGTTTGTCTATGGAAAGGGAAGGAAGTGATTGCCTTCCTTTTTCTATAAGTGGTGATTTATTGAAATCATAGGCAAAAAGAAGGTAACGAAAGAAAAACGTAAATAAAGGATTTTTAAAAGAAGGAACTTAGATTTATTTTAGGGCTGAGCACAGGGAAAATAAAAATATGTATAATCACCTACATTGCTTACTCGTCACCCGCCTAATGGCTGAGGGATAACGAGTGAGCTTGTTATTTTTGGATTAATTATTAGGAAAATCCATAAATAGAATTGACCAAACATTCTGACATGGTGTAATAATAGACACATGTACGATATTCGTTATTTGTACGCATTGCGTACATTAATGTAAGAATATTGTAGAAGTGTTTATTTTTCTTAGGGGGGTGGGGAGTTGTTCCAAAAAGAGCGTCGGCCATGCTGTACTGCTGCTCGTGACAGCTTCATGACAGCTTCGGGACCATGAAGGGCCAAAAGGGAGAGAAATCGGGAACTGTTTCAGGAAAAGCCGGTTGATTAAACCTCTTTATATGGATCCGCAAGCCGTCAGCAATGGAGCATTTAAGGCGTTCACTGATGAAACCGGTTACATAGCGGATGCAGAAAAATTTGAGGTGGTTATTTGTCTTTTATCAACTCATGAGTCCAAAAACCACCGCAAAAGTGACCCGGAACGATGAAAGTGAAGGGCGGATCTTATCTGTGTCATAGCTCCTGCTACTCAACCGTTACCGGGTGGCGGCGTGGACGGCAAACACACCGGACAGCTCGATGGGAAACATCGGTTTCCGGTGTAGAACCACGGTTCCAGCTAAATAGAGAAACAACATCTGTCAACAATGTATATCCAAAAGGGGGAGGAATAAAGAACATGGGAAATCTTTTTTCAAGCTCCATAAGCAAGCTAAGTGTATTTGGAACAACCGCCCTGATGGCGTCGGCTTTCGCCTTGAGCGCCTGTTCTCCGGACGATGAGATTGAAGCGTCAAACCGCAACGCTGCTTCCTCAGAAGAGGCTAACGTGATTTATATCATGCTCGACGATACCGGCTTTTCGGATTTGGGAAGTTTCGGATCGGAAATACGGACACCGGCGATGGATGAACTCGCCGAAAATGGACTTAGATTCAATAACGCACACGCATCACCCCTTTGTTCTCCTTCCAGGGCAGCCCTGCTGACGGGGAGAAACCCGCATGAAGTCGGAGTCGGCACGGTGACCAACTTTGATATGGGTCCGGAATTCCCCAACAAACGGGGGGAGATCAACCCTGAAGCCGGAACCATTGCGGAAGTGCTAAAGGAGAATGATTACAGTACTTATGCGACAGGGAAATGGCATCTGGCACCAACAGATGAAACCAATCCCGCAGGCCCTTATAATAATTGGCCGCTCCAAAAGGGTTTTGACCAATATTACGGCTTCCTTGAGGATTCTTCGGATCAGTACAAGCCTGAGCTGACCGTCGACAATACCCATATCCCATCTCCGGAAAATGAAGATTATCACTTCTCAGAAGCCATCGTCGAAAATGCAAATCAATATATCAGCAATCACGCCAGCATCCATCCGGACAAAAACTTCTTCCTTTACTTGGCGTTCGGCGCACAGCATGCTCCCCATCAGGTGCCAAAGGAATATATCGACGCCTATGACGGTGTCTATGATCAGGGATGGGATGCAATCCGGGAGGCGCGTTTTGAAAAGCAAAAGAGGTTGGGGATCATTCCCGAAAATACACAGTTGGCGCCCAGAGACGAAGGGGTGAAACCCTGGGAGGAGCTGAGCGATGAAGAGAAGAAGACGTATGTCCGACTTCAGCAAACCTATGCCGGATTCCTGACGCATACCGACGAACAAATCGGGAAACTGATCGACAACCTGAAGCGCTTGGATCGATACGACAATACGATGATTGTCTTATTATCGGATAACGGGGCAAGTGCCGGGGGATATGACCACGGTTCATCCGGCAGGGCATTGTCCTATAACGGGATGAGTCAGACGATTGAATCCATCGGAAGCAGATATGACCACTTCGGCAGTGACCAGGCCGGAACGGATTATCCGAAAGGCTGGGGACAAGTCAGCAATACCCCCTTCAACTTCTATAAAAACACTGCCTATGAAGGCGGCAGTCACATCCCGATGCTCATTCATTACCCAGACCTGATTCAAGACCCGGGAGCCATCAGAAACCAGTATGTGCATGTCCATGATATTACTCCGACGGTTCTTCAGGTTTTGGGCATTTCGCCTCCGGAAGAAATCAATGGGATCGGGCAAATGCCGATCTCCGGAGAAAGCTTTATGGACACCTTCGGCAATCCTGACGCTGAAGGAAGAAAAACACAGCATTTCGAAGTGTCCGGGCAGAGAGCCATCTATCATGATGGCTGGAAAGCAGTCGCTCTTCATGAAAAAGGGGCTCCTTTTGAAGAGGACGAGTGGATCCTGTTTAATGTGGAAGAAGATTTCTCTGAAACAACGGACCTCTCCGGGGAATATCCAGAGAAACTGGCGGAATTAAAAGAGCTTTGGCATGAGGAAGCCGAGAAGTATAATGTCTATCCGCTAACGGATTTCTTTGTCGAGGGTCTCTTGTCTATACCGGATGACACGGTCAGGGCGAAGGATCATTTTGTCTACTACAGCGGGATGAGTACTTTAACCGACTCGGCAGCCCCGCCGATCCTTGACCGTTCCTACGACGTGAACATTCCGATTGAGCGCAAGACCGGGGACGATGACGGCGTACTATTGGCGCACGGCGGCGTCGAAGCCGGGTATACCCTTTATATCCGGAATAACCGGCTTTTCTACGAGTATAAGGTAGGTGACCAAATTAACCGGATCACCTCGGACATTGAGGTGCCGGTTGGACAGTCTGTAATCAGTTACCGATTTGAAAAAACCGGTTCCTACGAGGGGACAGGCACTCTATATATCGATGATAAAAAAGTGGGGGAAACCCAGCTGAAAGGAACACAGCCCTATAAAATTGCATTTGAGGGGCTGGATGTCGGAAAAGATACCGCCCATCCGGTTAGCCGGGAATATGCCGACCAGGGTGAGTTTGAATTTAAGGGAGAACTCTTGCATGTGGAATATCTGCTAGGGGATGACGCGGAGTATCCTTCGCCCTCCGGTTATTAATGGAATCTGATTAACAATCTGAATTAACGGCCCGGACCCTCGTGTTAGACGAGGGAACCGGGCCGTTTTCAATGCTTGAGTTTGGCTGATGGAGATCAGTTGATGGCGGCAGTCTCGCACTGGCCGCTTGCTGCAATGCATTCAGCTCCCCCTAAGCCAAAAAGCATCCGGCCGCTCTCGCCGGATGCTTTTCCAATATCTATGATCCTCCCAACCAAATTCCTCCGACGCAGCTCACCGTCAAAACGATCAGGAACACGCCTCCAAGAACGTAGTCTCGTCCTGAGACTTCGATCGGCTTATAAAATTCGGCTCTCCGTTCCCCGGTGAAGCCTCTCGCTTCCATCGCGAATGCCGCGCGTTCGGCTTTCCGGACGGCTCCGGCAAGCATCGGGATCAGAAGCCGTCTTGTGCCGGCGACCCGCTGCCACCAGTGACGGTCCCGGCTGATGCCCCTCAGACGCTGGGCCTGTCGGATCTGGGTGAGTTCGTCTTTCAGAACGGGGAGGAACTGGTAGCCGACCATCGTGCCGTAGGCGATTTTCGGCGGAACTTTCAGCTGCTGCATCAGGCTCATGACGAAGGTGACCGGGTTCGTGGTGAAGGCGAACAGCAGCGACAGGGTCGAGAAGGCCATGACCCTGAACGTCAGTGACCAGGCGTGGGCCCATTGCTGGTCGGTGACCTCGATGCCGGCAAACGAGCCGATCACTTCACCGCCGGTGTCCGCACCGAATACGAGTGTCGTCCAAAGGTAGCCGATCGCGCCGAGCGTGAAAGGCAGCATCATGAGTGCCCATAGCTTCCAGTTGATCCGGCTCATCGTCACCTGCAGGGCCAGGATTCCGATCCAGAACAAAAGCGGTGTCCATGGATTGAAGAAGAAAGCCATCGTGAGCATCGAGACGGTCACGATGATGAACTTCACCGACGGGTTCATGTCATGCAAAAGCCGTCTCACGGCGGTCCGCTCCTTTCGGCGGGAGGAGGCGGTGTGCATCCAGCAGTACGGGATTGGCCCATACATCCTCCGCCCTGAATTTCCCGGTCATCCGGCCGTCTTTGACCAGAAGGACCGAGTCGGCAACGGCTGCGGCGAATTCCATGTCATGGGTGATGATCAGAAACGTGATGCCTTCCCGGGAGCGTTCGTCGATGAGTGCAAACAGTTCCTGCAGGCCCGCCGCGTCCTGGCCCGAAGTCGGCTCGTCCATAATGATGACCGGGCGGTTGTCGGCGAGCATGGCGCCGATTGCAACGCGGCGCTTTTGGCCGTGGCTGACCGAGAACGGATGCGCTTCCCAAATCGGCCTGAGCATCAGCCGGCCGGAGAGATCATCCAGCGTTTCCGCGGTGGCCAGGCCCGAGAAGGCAAGTTCGTCCCCGATCGAATTCGTCAGAAACAGAAATTCCGGTGATTGAGGCACGTAGCCGGTGCCGGGTGACTGGACGGTGCCGGAATGTTTGTAGATGCTGCAGAGCGCCTTGGCGAGTGTCGACTTTCCGGCTCCGTTCGGTCCCGCGATGACGGAGATTTCGCCTTCATCTACATCAAATGAAAGAGGAGCGAGAAGCTGTTTTCCGCTGGTTTCAACCGACAGGTCCGTAACGGAAAGGGCAGGCTTGCCGGTCATGCCGGTCGGACGACCGGGGTATTCGACAGGGGGCTTCGGAGCAGCCGGCTTGTCCTCGAGAATACAGCCTCCCGTTCCGAACGAGATCTCCCTTTCAAAGAAGCCCTCCCACAAATCAAGCCGGTGTTCCACGGCGACAACAGTCAGGCCGGTCTGCTGCTGGAGCCTGTCCAGCCACAGGACAAAATTCCGTGCGGTCAGCGGGTCGAGGTGGGCAAGCGGTTCGTCGAGCAGGAGCACTTCCGGCTCCGCAGCCAATGCGCAGGCGGTCGCGACCCGCTGTTTCTGGCCGCCGGACAGAGACTGGATGACCGAATGGCGGAAATCCGTGAGTCCGGTCTGATCGAGAACGTCAACGATCCGGCGGTCCATGTCGGAGCGGGGGACCCTCAGGTTCTCCAGCGTGAAGGCAAGTTCCTCTTCGACAGTTGTCATACAGAACTGCGAATCAGGGTCCTGGAAGACGGTCGCAATCAGCCGGTTGATTTCCCCGGGCCGGTAATCGTCCGCATCTTTTCCGAACAGCCGGACGCTGCCTTCCACGATGCCGTCACAGTTGAGCGGATACAGCCGGTTCAGCAGGTAAAGCAGTGTGCTTTTTCCGCAACCGCTCGGCCCGCTGATGACGACCCGCTCGCCGCGGCGGATCTCAAACGTGAGGTTGTTCAGTGTGTTGTCCCGGTCATCCGGAAAGCGGAAGGAAACATCGTTAAGAGAGAAAATCGGTTCATGCACTGGCCCCACCCTGTTTCGTCCGCGAGATGGCGTAACCGCGGAGCGCACCTGTTGCCAGCAGGCCGTCGGCGAGGTATTTGCCGCCGATCCCGGCAATGATGGCGCCGCTCAGGACGCGCAGCGTGAACATGAGGAGCACGAACGATGGGTCCAGTGCCGCATAGCCGGAGACGAAGTAACCGTACACGAAGCTGAATACGGCAGCACCCGCTCCCGCGAGCATCATGACCGCCAGATTAAAGTGGCGGTAGCGGGTGGCGGCAAATGCCGCTTCCGCGCCGAGCCCCTGAATCATACCGGACAAAATCAGGCGGGGGCCGACGGCGTTGCCGAGCATGACTTCAATGATTGCGGCAAGTGTCTCGGGAAGCACGGCAGCTCCCGGCTTCCGGATGATCGCCATCGCAAGGATGGAGACGATGAACCAGATTCCGAACATCCATTCATAGGCGATCGGCCCGATCAGCCCTGCCCAGATGTTGCCGAAGTGGATCGCGACCAGATACACGATGCCGAAGACGACGCCAAACAGCGAGGCGAGCACGACTTCTTTCAGTTTCCAGGGCTGTCTCATGTTATTTCCCTCCGTGGGACGGGCTGTTGATGCTCATCGAGACGGTCATGACGAGGTGGCGGTGCTCCTCGGAGCGGGAGTGGGTGAATGTCTCCTCATAGAAGTCGAATACATCGTGGATATCCCCGTGGATCCCGCTTGCATAATGCATCGACTCATTGAACACGCCGCGCTCCTTCGCGCGCTCCACTTCGCGGTAGATGACCGACATATAATCCGGATTGTTCATCGGGTACAGCGCAAACTGCGATGAGACATATTGTTTGGTTTGGTCGTTATTCAGCGTTTCGTCCGGCTTGTCCAGGTACGCATCTCCCGCGGTGTCTCCCGGGCAGCCTGCGGAAAACGTTCCGTTCAGCGCGACATGCACGCCGGTTTTCGCCGCATGGAGCGCCAGTGCCTTCGCCACGTTGAACACATGTACCTGCTTGCCGCGGAAGACCGTCGACACATCATCCGTATGCATCCACACTGCAGATGTATCGACCTCCTCAAGCGCTCCCTTGATGACGTCAATGAAGTTATCTGTCATCGGATTTAACGTAAACCGGAACCCCACAATCGGACTGACTCCACATTTCAATTCTACCATTCTAAAAACCCCCTTCTGAAAATGAACACAAAAAAGCTGCACCCGTGAAGATGCAGCCGTGATTTCAGAACATGCCCAGAATTGATGAGGGCGCCATGAAACTCGCCGCACTTCCTCACGCAGGTCCTAACCTGATCGAGTCCTAAGGGATCGGAGCAATCGCTCCCGTCTCAGCCCAAAACGGGCACCCCCAGTGCAAATGACGGTATGCAGTTTGATGTGTCCCGGGTTGCCCCGATGCCCCCAGTGTAGGGGATGGGGAAGAGAAAGTAAAGGGCATTGCCATTTCGTGGGGATGTCGGGCTTACCGTAACTTACAATGCAACAATTACCTACGAACAATCCCCCAATCTCCGATAATTCTTCATATTGTCCGCCCTTTCTTCCAGCTTCTATAGTTAAGGATAACGGTTTCATGAGTGCTGCAGGGGAAGCCGTAATCCGGAAAGAGGGGGCTAGTTCATTTGAAGAAGAAGTTGGGTGTTACGATTGCTGTGTTGATTGCACTCTGCCTGGCCACAGTCACGTTTGTCGGAGCCAAGTCGCTGTACGAAACGAAGCAGGTGCCGAAGGGGGAGCGTCACAGCATCTCCGAAATCATTCATCCGAGCGCGAAGTGGGAAAAGGTTGTCGACGGAGCGGCGGAAAGCCGCTTCATGGAAGGGATCAACTTTGACCGGAGCGGGTCGATGTGGATGGTGAGTCCGATGTCCAGTGAGCTGCTGAAGGTGGAGCAGAACAAGGTGAAGGCAGTGAAAGAGATTCCGGGCGCCGTAGGGGCAAAGTTCCATAAGGACGGACGCCTGTTTATCACGAGCATCACAGGCAATCTGTTTGCCTATGACCCGAAAACGGGGACGACGGAAACCGTACTTAGCGGATACAAAGGGCTGAACGACCTGGTATTTGATGAGAAGGGCGGACTTTACTTCACCGATCCGATCGGGTCGGATGCCCTGAATCCGACAGGGACCGTTTATTACCTCGACCCGAAAACGGGTGAAGTCGAAGTGTTTGCGGACGGCATTGCCTATCCGAACGGTGTAGCCATTTCCGCGGACGGCAACCGTGTCTACATTTCCGAGTTCGGCAAGAACCGGATTGTTTCCGCTCCGTCCAAGGCTGCTGCGGCTTCCCCTGAAACTCCGTTTGTCTTTGCGCAGTTTGAAGGCGGCATCGGGCCGGACGGCGTGGCTGTAGACCGGGAAGGGAATCTGTACGTCGCTCACTTCCAGGCCGGCGAGATCGCCATTGTCGATGCAAGCGGGTTTAAATACGGAACGATCCGCATGCCGGAAGGCGCCGGAACTTTCACCACAAACCTTGCGTTCAAGGACGGGTACCTTTATGTCACCGAATCATCCAAGAACGAAGTGTGGCGCATCAAGGTGAAGAAAGAAGGACTGCCGCTCTACGGCTCAAAGTAAAAAACCACTTCAGAAAAGTCCCGTCTGATTAAATCGGACGGGACTTTTCTCATGTCTGCGTCCTGCTTTCCGCAACTATTTACCACCATTCTCTAGGTAATCCGGCAACCGGCTATGGACTTTATCCTCCTGTATTTAAGAAACAGAAAATTTAAAATACAATGAATGAGCGAAGTGATGTAAGCGCTTTAATTTCTGGTCTTGCGCTTTCTCAATTCAATAACAGCATCTCCAGGGGGAGAGAAAGGGGGACGATCTGCTGGTCCGATTAAAAATAGATCAATACGGTTCCTGTCGGATTGTTGTGAGGTTCAATTCATTAAGGGGGATCCTATGAAGCGAAATATCAACCGCAATTTCCTGAAGTTCCTCATTGTGCTGATCGCGTTCCAGGACGTGGCGGCGGGGGTCGCCGGGTCGATCATGGCCGATATCATCGCGGCGTTTCCGGACTACAACCCGACCATCGTCATGATGGTGGCGACGTTCCCGGGCCTGCTGCAGATTCTTCCCGCACTCTTTTATGGAAAACTGTCTGCCAGGTTCAACAAGCGGCATCTCCTGTTCACCGGTCTGACGCTCTTCGTCATTGGCGGTACAATGCCGTTCTTCCTGGCGGATAACCTGCCGCTCATCATTGCCTTCCGCGGGATGCTCGGACTTGGTGTCGGTATCACGATGCCGCTGTCGATCGACATTATCACCGACTTCTTCGAAGGACGCGAGAAGGATTTCATGATCGGCTTCGGCACATCCACCGTTGCCTGCATCGGGGCGATCTTTTACCAGCTGGCGGGCGGTATGCTTGCCGATGCGTTTGGCTGGCAGTACGGCTTCCTTACGTATCTGCTTCCGATCTTCATCCTTGCGCTGACATTCCTCTACCTGCCGGAACCTGAAAAGAAGATTGGACAGGAAGCCAGAAAGATCAAGATCAAGACGCCGAAAGTCATTTATTCGGTCACCCTCGGACAGATGGTTTATTCCGCTTTGATTTTCGGTTACGTGACCAACATTTCGGTTGTCATCCAGAATGACCAGCTCGGCACTGCAACCGAAGCGGGAGCGGCAATTTCCGTCTTCACGTTCGGGACGCTCCTTGCCGGTTTCGTATTCGGGAAGGTCAAGCATCTGCTTCCGGTCTCCTACCTGCCGGTCGCCGTCCTGATGACGGGCGTTGGCATGATGATCTGTTATTTCTCCCATAGCCTGACAATGATTTTCGTAGGAAGCATCATCGGAGGGGCAGGGATGGGC
This sequence comes from Bhargavaea cecembensis, assembly GCF_001619585.1. GTDB lineage: Bacteria > Bacillota > Bacilli > Bacillales_A > Planococcaceae > Bhargavaea > Bhargavaea cecembensis_A. The sequence continues at coordinate 891,264 of NZ_LQNT01000009.1, read as the reverse complement.
ATCGGACTTCCGGGTGTATTCGCGCGCGTCACGGAGGCGACGCCTCCGAATTCCGGCACTTCCTATGTCGGACTGGTCGTCGTGGCACAGGGGCTTGGCGGTATTCTCGGACCGTTTGCCTTTGGAGCGATCCTGCAGTTGTTCAACCAGGACATCGGGCGCTTCCCGCTCCTGATCAGCACCGTCGGCCTGTTTGCATTGGCGCTGGTCTGGTATGTTGCGGTGAAAATGCCGCGGGCAAAAACCGGTGCTCCGCAGGTATCTGTTGAATAACGGTTGACGTTAACCTCCCGCTTTTGCCGGGAGGTTTTTTTATTGGGCAAAATTTAAGAGAGTCCCGGGATTTTACCCGAGACTCTCTGATTTTGTCATAACAGCGATATTTGATTCATCAAGATCAGCGATTCCAGCAGAACCAGGCAATAGGCCGTAACAGAAGGATCTTTTAAGTTGATCCCCATGGTCTCTTCGATCTTTTTCATCCGGTATTGGATGCCCCCGACAGAAAGGGAAAGTTCCCTTGCGACTTTTTCGAATCTCCCGCCGTGTTTCAAGTAAGCATAAAACGTCTGAAGCAGCTCCTTGTTTTTATCATCCTGAGTATCGAGCAGCTCCTTAAACTGCTGGCGGGCAAGCTGAAGAATCTTTTCCGGGTTGCTGTCCTCCAGAAGAATCCCAAGGAAGCCGAGGTCCTGGAAGTGGGTGAAGCGTTCGCCATTTGGAAAATTCATCGCCTGTACCGCCTGGGAGAGTGACGGTTTGATGCTGGTCAAGTCATCAAACGGGACGCTGAATCCTGCAGTCAGACTGAGTTCCGGCTGGTTCTTCTGAAATTGATCCATGATTGCACAAACCGCTTTCATAAACAATTCTGTATCTTGCACGCTATAGCCCACAACGATCAAGTAATCGTGTTTGGCTGTGATCAGAGCCTTCAATCGATATTTGTCAATCAGCATGGCGAACTGCATCAGCAGCTCAATCCGGTCGATCTGTGCATTGAAGTTCCCTTTGTACTGAATTGCGACAGTTTTAAAAGGACCTTCAAGGTCGGGCTGGCTGTATTTTAGGCGGGAGATGAATTGCACGTCTTCTTCCCATTGCTCGTTGATGAGCTGGTCGAGAAGTGAGATCTTCAGACGTTCCGCAGCTTCAAATGCCACTTGGCTGTTCAGCAGCGAGAGGCTTAGAACGCTGACAAGCCGTTCGATGAAAAGCCGATCTTCTTCACTGATTTCGCTTGTTTCATATTGAAAAGAGATATATCCATGCCGCCTGTTTTGGAGGTAAATCGGACTGACGAGGTAATAGGAAGAACCGTGTTTCATCATGGTTGATTTCTCAACTTCGGAGAGTAACTGTTCGGATAAATCCGGGCCTGGTGCGCCGGCGGAACGGGAACGGTGGGCCACGCTGCCGGAAGGATGGTAGAGGATAATGGTCTGCTGAAGAATTTCCTGTGCGATATTCACAATTTCCTGGATGCTCTTTCCTTCGGTGAGTGCGGTCGTCAGCCGGTTATGGTAAGCGGTGACTTTATTGAGCAGTCTCCGGTATTCAAACAGCTCATCATAGGTGGCTTCGAGTTCATCAATGAAAGTGGTGGAGTCGTATATTTCAAGGTTCACACCCATGCTTTCCCAATCGTCACGGGTTCTCGCATCAAATGAACAGTCCGGATCTCCCTTGCTGCGGCAAGTGATCTCTTTTACGAAAATCTCCCGTCTGAAAATTGTGCTCATCATCCCGCTCGCAAAACCACTCAGTGTGTAACAGGAGCACTCATCCGAATGGCCGAAATGTTGCAGATGAAGAGTGACTTCAAATGAATCTTTCCAGGTACCGCACCCCTGTGTGAATGCGACATGCCCATCGAGACCAGGCTCGATCTCCGGATAAAGGACATCTGATATGTGTCCAAGCTCGATATGAGCATTTGTTGCTTCTTTGATCAGTGTGGCCATGTCCGTATTGTGGTCCCTTAACTCCAGGGCCTTGTTTTCTCCAAGTCTTTTCCCGAATTGAAGAAGCAGCTTCCCCGACTTTTCGGCCCCCAGGTTCTCGATAAGCGCTTTTCTCAGAAGGCCGAAAGCTTCGGAAGTAACCACCAAGTCGGAAGGTTGTACAGTCGATGACCGGCTCACCCCTCATTCCCCCTATGCATGCTGATTAAAGAGTTTGAGACAACTATACAATATCGTTTATTGAAAAAACAGAAAATATAAATAAAAAGGCAGATAGATTGAGAAAGCGTTTACAAGTAATCTGTAATTGCACAGCAGCAGATAAGCGAAAGGGGAGATGGAATTGTCATACTCCATCAAGGAATTGAAGACAGAAGGGTTCACAACATCTTATTGCCACGCCGGTGAGGAGCACGATGAAACGATTATCTTCCTCCACGGCTCGGGCCCGGGAGCCAATGGGGAATCCAACTGGAGGTATATCCTCCCGCGATTTTCCTTGAAGTATCAGGTGATTGCGCCGGATTTCGTCGGATTCGGCAAAACAGAGTTGCCTGAGGATACGAACCTGACATTCTGGCAATGGACGACATTGCGGGTAAAACAGATCCTTCAGTTGATGGATCATCACGGAATTGAAAAAGCCCATCTTGTCGGAAATTCAATGGGTGGGTTTATTGCCCTCAGTGCACTCATGCACTCCGGCGACCGGTTCGACAAGATTACGCTGATGGGCAGCGGCGGTGCGGGCCCGATCAGCACGAGCCCGCCGATTGAAATTGTGCGGATGACGAACTTCTTCAAGGATCCGACCATCGAAGCGTTCCGGAATCTGGTGACATGGTTCCTTTATGATGAGAGCGTGATTGGTGACAGCCTGGAAGAAATCGTCCGGCTCCGCTACCAGAACATCATGAAGCCTGAGGTCCGCGAGCTTTATCCGAAGCTGTTCCCGCAGTCGCCTCTGGAGCTCGCCATCCCGGTCAGTGCGCTGAGGCGGATCAAACAGGATGTGCTGATCCTGCACGGGTACGAGGACCAATTCGTTCCGAAAGAGGCTTCGCTGTTCCTGATGGAACATATCCCGAAGGCGGAGCTGGTCATGGTCAAGGAGTGCGGACACTGGTTCCAGATTGAAAAGGAAGATCGGTTTGTCGAGTACGTCGACCAGTTTATCGGTGCCCGTGAAAAAGTGAACGTCTGACGAATCGGAGGAGGGTTCCAATGAAAACAATCATCCAGGAAGTTGATATCTACACGCAGCTCATGGAAAGCGCCGAACGGATCGGGAAGCTGGCCGAATCGGAAAACCGTTCGGCGGAAGAGAATTCGACGATCTCCCAGGCAGTGGTGGACCAGATCAAAGCAGAAGGCATCCATCATCTGATTAAGCCAAAGGAGTACGGCCATCCTCAGATTTCGTTTAACACATACACGGATATGATCAGGAAAGTCGGGTACTACAACTTATCCGCCGCCTGGCTCACCTACTTTTATTCTCTGCACAATTCCTGGGTTGCCTACTTGCCGAAACACCGGATGGACGAGGTCTACGGCACGGGCGGCCTGATTGCCGACATCTTCCCGCCGATCGGAAAGGCAACGAAGGTGGAGGGGGGCTTCAGAATCTCCGGCCACTGGAAGTTTGTCAGCGGAATCAACTATTCGGAATGGGTAGGCGTCGGTGCGTTGTACTTTTCCAAGGAAGGGGAACCACCGGCACACATCGCTTTCTGTGTCCACAGGAATGACTTCAAGCTGATCAAGGAATGGGACTCTCTCGGGTTGAGGGGATCGGGCAGCAATACGATTATCATCGAAGACCTTTTCGTGCCGGACGATATGGTTCTCAACTTCAATGAGATCATTCAAAGACGAAAACCGGAGCCGCTCGAAGTGGATGAGGACTACCTGTACTACAATGTACCGTTCTTCCCGGCATTCTTTGTCGGATTCCCTGCCATGGCGCTTGGTGCGGCGGAACGGATCATTGATGAGTACCGGGAACGGACAAAGAAAAGAATCCGGATCGGCGGCAGGGCTGCGAGTGAATCGCCAACCGCGCAGCGCGTGCTGGCCGAAATGACACTGAAATACCAGGCGGCATCCGGCATGATGAGGGAATACATCGAGATGCTGAACAGCGATGAAGGCCAGTATGATCATGCGGTCTACAACGGAATCCGTGTACAGATCATCCAGAACTGCATGGACATCGCGGTCCGGGCGACACTCGCATTTGGTGCAGGGTCGCTTGCAAAAGGAAACCCGCTCGAGGTCATGCTGCGCGACCTAACGGCGATTGCGACTCACATCACATCGCTGTATGAAGATGGGCTAGAATCCTACGGCAAGCATCTGTTTGGCTTTGAATCATTCTCAAGGGGATAAGGGGGAAATAAGATGAGGAAATTTGAGCAACTTCCTGAAATTGCAAAGTTGGGCCATGTGGCTCTGGCGTCAAAGGACTTGGAAAAATCATTGGTGTTCTTTAAAGATGTGATCGGCCTTGAAGAGACAGAAGTCGTTGACGGGGTCCATTACCTGAGGGCATGGGGCGACTTTGAGCATCACACGCTATCAGTTGCTGCCGGAGAAGAATCCCGGATCGACCACATCGCCTGGCGGACTAAGCGGGAAGAAGACGTGGAAAGCTTTGCCGTACTCCTGGAGGAAGCGGGTGTCAAGGTGAAGAGAGTTGCCGCTGGTGAGGAAGCGGGGCAAGGCGAAGCCATCAGATTCCAGCTGCCTTCGGGCCATCCGTTTGAAATCTATTACAATATCGAAAAGCCTCTCGCTGGTGAAAAGCGCCGTGCGAAGCTGAAGAACCAGGTATACAAATCGTGGGCGAAGGGGGTATCGCCACGTCGGATTGACCATGTCAATATCGGAACGAATGGGGATCCGTCAGCCATTATTAACTTCCTGGCCGAGAAGCTGGGCTTCAAAATCAGAGAATATATTAAAGCACCCAATGATGCGGTTGTCGCTGCATGGATGAGTGTCACGCCGCTTGTCCACGATATTGCCGTAATGGGTGATCCGGCATTGGCGTCTACTCAGCAGCTCCACCATCTCGCCTACTGGTCTGATAACGCCCAGGATATCCTGCGTGCGGCCGATATCTTGTCTGAAGCGGATATCAAATTCGTGGGTCCGGGGAAACACGGCATCTCGCAGGCTCTTTATCTGTATGTAGTGGATCCGGGCAGCGGAGTGCGTGTTGAGCTGTTCTCCAACGGTTATCTCATTTTTGATCCGGATTGGGAACCGGTCGAATGGACGATGGATGAAATGGACTTTGCCTTCACTTATTGGGGAGACCAGGCCAACCGGCCAAATAGCGACCAATCGACTTTGTTTGCGGGGGCGCTTGAAGAGTTGGTTGTCAAGGATCCGAACTGACGGCAATGCCCATTTTAGGAGAGGAGGATCTGCATGGAAGACCGGATGTTCCGTGATGCGATGGGGAAGTTCGCCACGGGTGTCAATGTCCTGACGACGGAAGTGGACGGTGAGTCATATGGCATGACCGCGAATGCCTTCATGTCTGTCTCTCTATCACCCAAGCTGATCGTCATCTCCATCGGTGAACGCGCCAAGTTTCTGGAGCGTGTCAAAGAATCCGGCAGATTTGCTGTGAATGTACTGGCAGATGAACAGCAGCATTATTCCATGATGTTTGCCGGCCAACTGAATGACGGAGAGAAATGTGTCTTCGACTACCTGGATGGGCTTCCGGTCGTCCCGGGCTCAATTGCACAGATCAGCTGCAACGTGGTAAACGACCACATCGAAGGCGATCACACGCTCTTTATCGGCGAGGTGACGGATATCAGGCTTGAAGAAAAGGAGCCGCTCATTTTTTACCGGGGCAAGTATCGTGCACTAGAGGCAATGAGCCTCGTATAGAAGAATTGCAAAAGCAGCCTGCGGGCTGTTTTTTTTTGGTTGTACGTAGGATCCGGTTTTCCGTAAGTTTTTATCAGTAATCATAGAGGAAACTATGAAGCGCTCACGGAGTTTCCAATAGTCATTGATTGTTATTTACCCGTTGTCGTAATATTTCATCAAGAGTTATGAAAGCGTTATCAAAAATTGTCTTGTTTTGCCGGGTGTTGAATATGAGGGGGTCAAAGGTTCATGGCTATCCAAATTGTTCGTTATGAACAGGAAGAGAAAGTTCGTTGGGGTGTACTTCGCGAAGGGGCGATTGCGCCGCTGAAGACAACAGCAGCGAATGCTGTCGGGCTGTTGGAGGAAGGACTCCAAGAAGAAGGTCCACTGGTCGAGATAAAAGACGTGAAACTGCTCAGCCCGGTCGTTGCGCCGCAGCAGATCATCTGCCAGGGGGTGAACTATGGCGAGCACCGCGCTGAAACAGGGATGGCGCCTAAACGGCCGGCGTTCAACATGATCTTCACGAAGGCGGAAAGCTCGGTCTGCGGCCCGGAGGATGCCATTCTCCGTCCGGAACATGTCCGGCTGCTCGACTATGAGATTGAACTCGGGCTGGTCCTTGCCAAGGAAGTGAACGCCAACTCCGTCATCACGGCAGAAAATCTCCACGAGTACATCGCGGGCCTGGTCATCACGAACGACGTATCGGCGAGGGATGTGCAGCTGACCCAGCTGCAGTGGCATAAGGGCAAGAGCTACCGTACGTTTTGTCCGGTCGGGCCGTACTTCACGGTCCTCACTGAAGAAGAGTTCGGCCGGCTTGACGACCTCAGGCTCACTCTCAAGGTCAACGGTGAAGTCCGCCAGCAGGCGCTGGTCAGCCAGATGCTCTACAATCCGCTCGAGACCCTGCAGGAACTCGCACAGGTCATGGACCTCAAGCCGGGCGCATTGCTCATGACCGGCACGCCGGGCGGGGTCGCGATGAACCTGAAGCCTGAGGAATTGGCAACGATGACGAGCCTCACCGCCTCGCCGGAGGAAAAGCAACAGGTGATTGATAGGCAGCTCAAACAGGATCGGTACCTGAACGACGGTGATGTCATCGAAGCGACGATCGCAACGGACGACGGTGCCATTGATCTTGGCACGCAGCGTAACCCGGTGCGCAGTCTAGTTGAAGTACGCTGAGTCACGTCACATAAAACTTCAGAAACAGAAAGGACTTGATACAAATGGTAATCAAACAGCGAAAAGTTAAAACAGGCGATTATGAAACGTATATCCACGAAGGCGGCGTCGGAAATTCCGAAACGGTGATCCTCCTCCACGGAAGCGGCCCGGGAGCGAGTGCGGCTGCCAACTGGAAAGCGATCCTTCCGGAATACGAAGACCGGTTCCATGTCATTGCCCCGGATCTGGTCGGCTTCGGCGACACCGACCACCCGACGGAATACCCGGAAAACGGGGTGCAGTGGATGAACCTGCGACTGAAGCAGGTGCTGGATCTGATGGATTCGCTGAACATCGACAAGGCGCACCTTGTCGGAAACTCCCTCGGCGGCGTAATTTCCCTATTCCTCGCGATGGAAGCGCCGGACCGGTTCGACCGGATCGTCCTGATGGGAGCAGGCGGCGGCCTCACCGAGCCGACACCGGAACTCGCAAAGCTGGCGAATTTCCATAAGGATCCTACGAAAAAGTCCATGTACAATCTGCTCAGCTGGTTCCTGTATGACCTGGAGGGGATGGAAGACAAGCTGCAGGCAATTGTTGACGAGCGTTTCGAGATCTTCAACCGTGAGGATGTCCGCCGTTCGTACAGGGAGAACTTCACGAATTCCCATTTGTCCGACATGCTGGTGCCACCGTCCGCGCTGAAGCGGATGAAGCAGGAATTCCTGCTGATCCACGGCCACCAGGACCGATTGGTTCCTCTCCAGAGCAGCCTGTATGTCATGGATTACCTGGAAAACGCGGAACTGCATGTGTTCAAGCGTTGCGGCCATTGGGCGCAAATTGAGCAGAAAGACCGTTTCCTTGATCTTACAAAAGAATTCTTCAGCCGCGGTAAAGTTGCCGAGCCTGTCTAAACCACGATAAGGAGCGATTATAGATGACACAAGTAGCAACGGATATCCGCACGGAACTCAAAGAGCGGGCGGAAAGCTTCGTCCCGGAACTGCGCGAACTGAACCTGAAAATTGATCAGGAAAGCGCACTGCCTGATGAAGTCGTCAAAAAGCTTCAGGACGCGGGCCTTCTGAAGGTTCTCCGCCCGGAAATCTTCGGCGGCCACCAGACCGACATGCGCACCTATCTCGATGTCGTCACCGGAATTGCGCGCGGCAACGGGTCGGCAGGCTGGTTCGTGGCGCTGTCGAACATCCGGGATTACATGATCTCCTATGCATTCGGCCAGCATTGTCTGGATGATATTTTCGGCCCGGGCGAAGATGTGGTGCTTGCGGGGAACTTCAAGCCGATCGTCTGCAAGATTGACAAGGTGGAGGGCGGCTATCAGATCCATGAGGCGAAATGGCCGTTCGTCTCCGGCAGCCCGCATGCGGACTGGTTCTACTTCGGCTTCCCGGTCGATGACGGAAACGGCGGTATGGAGATGGCGATCATGGTCCTTCCGCGAAAAGACGTTACAGTGCTCGATGACTGGAATGTCGTCGGCCTCCGCGGCTCCGGCTCCAACAGCGTCGAAGTCAAGGATGTCTTCCTGCCGGAACACCGGGTGTCCCTCGACCGGCTGGCAACCAAGGGCCATTACATGATCGAGCCGCTCCAGGACATCCCACTTTACCGGACACCGTTCGTGCCGTCCCTGACGCTATCGATTGTCGCATCGGCCTTGGGCATTACAAAAGCCGCGATGGATCTCCATATGGAGCGCGTCATGAAAGCAGGCATTGGAAACACGTTCTATGACAAGATGAGCGAGGCGCCGATCACGCACCAGCAGGTCGCGACTGCACAATTAAAGATCGACTCTGCTGAAATGCATTTGTATCGCGCAGTTGACATGCTCGATGAGTATTCCAAGAACGGCAAGGAGCTCACCCAGGCGGAAAGCATCAAAATCAAGGCCGACTTCGGCTACGCCAACCAGCTCTGCAAGGAAGCGATCGATCTGATGGTCGCGGGCGCAGGCTCCGTCTTTGCCTATAACCGGAACACGTTCCAACTGGTGTACCGGGACTTCCTTGCGATGCACCTTCACGGGTTCATCACTCCGTCGAGCCTGATCGAGACCTACGGGCGCACGATTTGCGGGCTGGAACCGAATACGTACTTCGCCTGATCAACGAAATCTTTCATTTATATAAGGGGGCAATTCAACATGACGAAACTCGAAACTGTCCAGGAACAGCAGCGCATCAAAGTCCAGCCGGAAATCGCAAAGCTTGGCCACTTCGGCCTCGTGTCGACCGACCTCGAAAAGTCGCTCTGGTTCTTCAAGGAAGTCATCGGGCTTGAGGAAACCGAAGAAAAAGACGGTGTCCACTACCTCCGCGCATGGGGCGACTTCGAGCATCATACGCTCTCTATCCGCGCAGGCGAAGAGTCCTGTCTCGACCATGTCGCCTGGCGCACAAAGCGACCGGAAGACGTCGATGCATTCGCGGAAGTGCTTGAAAACGACGGCATCAAAGTGGAATGGGTGGAAGAGGGAACGGAAGCGGGCCAGGGCAAGGCGTTCCGCTTCAAGACGCCAAGTGAGCACACTTTTGAAATATACTTCGAGATGGAAAAGACGCTTGCTTCCCCTGAAACCCGTTCGGTCCTGAAAAACCAGGCACACCGCTCCTGGTCCCGTGGGGTATCGCCGCGCCGGATCGACCACGTGAACCTGCTGACGAATTACTCGGTCAAGGAGCTGTCCCAGTTCATGATGGATAAGTTCGGCTTCAAGATGCGTGAGTGCGTCGAGATGCCGGACGGGGAACTGGCCGGTTCGTGGATGAGCGTCACGCCGCTCGTGCATGACATCGCACTGAGCTTCGACCCGCATGCAGAGACTCCGAACCGTGTCCACCACATCTCGTACTGGCTGGACAATGCACAGGATCTTCTCCGCGCGGCGGACATCCTGAAGGAAAACGGCATCTACTTCAAGGGGCCGGGCAAGCACGGCATCTCTCAGGCGATGTACATTTACGCCATCGACCCGGGCAGCGGTGTCCGCATCGAGATCTTCACGAACGGCTACCTCATCTTCGAGCCGGACTGGGAGCCGATCGTCTGGACGGTCGATGAGATGGATATCGGCTTTACCTACTGGGGCGACCAGATGGACAACAAGCCCGAGAACAACCCGACGATCAAGGCCTGATGACTATTAAAGGAGGAATCCCTAATGGATGACCGTTTATTCCGCAATGCGATGGGCAAGTTTGCCACAGGGGTCAATGTGCTGACGACCAAGGTGGGCGATGAGCCGTTCGGCATGACAGCCAATGCCTTCATGTCCGTGTCCCTTACCCCTAAACTGGTGGTCATTTCGATCGGGGAACGGGCGAAGTTCCTTGAGCGGGTCAGAGAGTCCGGCCGCTTTGCCGTCAACGTGCTCGCCGACGATCAGCAGCACTTCTCGATGATGTTCGCCGGCCAGCTAAAAGACGGTGAAAAATGTGAGTTCGAAGATCTGGATGGCCTTCCTGTCGTTCCGGACGCCGTCGCCCAGATCAGCTGCAATGTGGTCAACGAGCATGTTGAAGGCGACCACACGCTCTTTATCGGAGAAGTGACGGATATCAAGCTGGAAGAAAAAGACCCGCTCATCTTCTACTCAGGCAAGTATCGCGCCCTTGAAGAGCAGGAACTCAGCGTCGTATAAGCGAAGATTGGACCTATAGCAGAAGGCGGCTGCCCCTCAGGGAGTACGGCCGCCTCCTGTATGTTTAATGGATGGGGGAGAGAAGTGATGGACAGAGTAAAAGCCGCACAGCGATTGAGAGAAGCGGAACGGAGCGGAAAGCCGATTCCGCCGTTTACATCAGGCGAAGAGGAAATCACGGTAGAAGATGCCTACCAGATCCAGCTGCTGAATATCCATGAGCGGATTGCGCAGGGGGCGGAAGTGAAGGGGCTCAAGATCGGCTTGACGAGCAAGCCGATGCAGGACATGTTTGGTGTCGACACACCGGACTACGGACATATCCTGGATGACATGGTCTACGGAAGCGATCAACCTGTAGCAGCAGGTGCGTTCATCCAGCCGAAAGTGGAATTCGAGATTGCGTTTTTCCTGAAAAAGGACCTGAAAGGCCCGGACGTGACGGCGGAGGATGTCCTTGCCGCAACCGATTACGTAGTGCCGGCAGTTGAAATCATCGACAGCCGGATCCGGGACTGGAAGTTCAAATTCGAGGATACCGTTGCAGACAACGGGTCATCGGCTGGAGCGGTACTTGGGGACAAGCAGACAGGTCCGGATGGCATCGACCTGGCCGGTGTTGAAATGAAGGCTTATAAAAACGGCGAACTCCTCGATGAAGCAACCGGAGCGGCCGTCATGGGTAACCCGGCAAACGCGGTGGCATGGCTCGCCAATGCCGTAGCTGAATACGGAATCGAACTGAAAGCGGGACAATTCATCCTGTCCGGCGCGCTGGCAGCAGCCGTCCCATTCGAACCGGGGGATGAATTTAAGGCTGACTTTGGAGATCTCGGTGAAGTCTCAGTCTCGTTTGCAACTGAAGAAGTGATGAATTGAGGAGAGAGGATCGGCATTGTGCCGGTCCTTTTTTGATTTGGGGCGGGGCGAGTGACGAAATTCTCCCGGTGAATGACGATATATCGGCTGTGAATGACGAAACTGCCGACCCGAATGACGAAACCGCATTAAATTGCGGACTTATACTCGCTGTACGCTCAGTCTCGCCAATATTCCGAAAAAACTAATAAAAAATACCGGAAAAGCATCGGAATCTCGTTGTTTTCTGTTGTACAACTGTAAAACTTCCTTAGATACAATAAACACAACAGAAATGAAACCGCATACATCATGCGTCGGGGGGATGAAAAATGGCACATCCGGAAATTGCGAAGCTGGGTCATGTCGCGCTGGTCTCATCAGATCTGGAAAAGTCGCTTTGGTTCTTTAAGGAAGTCATCGGCCTGGAGGAGACGGAAGCAAGAAACGGCGTCCACTACCTCAGGGCGTGGGGAGACTTCCAGCATCATACGCTCTCACTTGAGGCGGGAGAAAGCGGCCAGGTCCGTCATATCGGCTGGAGGACAAAGCGTCCGGAAGACGTGCAGGCGTTCCGTAAACTCCTGGAACAGGACGGAGTCGAAGTGGAAGCGGTTCCTGCCGGCACAACGCCGGGGATCGGGGAAGCGATCCGCTTTCCACTGCCGAGCGGCCACCAATTCGAACTCTACTACGATGTGGAAAAGCCGAAGGCGGATGAGCACCGCCGCTCAGTGCTGAAGAACCAGACATACAAGGCGTGGGCCAAGGGGGTCTCCCCGCGCCGGTTCGACCATGTCAACATCCATACCGATACGGATGCGGCACTAACGTACGATTTCCTCCGGGAGCAGCTCGGATTCAAGATGCGGGAGTATGTCCGTGACAATGACGGCAATGTTCTGGCGGGCTGGATGAGCGTCACGTCGCTGGTGCATGACCTGGCCTTTATCCAGAAACCGTCGCTCCCGTCACCGGCACGCCTCCACCATATCTCCTACTGGTCGGACGACTCGCAGGACATTCTGCGGGCGGCGGACATCCTGAAGGAAAACGGCCTGCGGTTCATCGGGCCGGGCAAACACGGAATTTCCCAGGCACTGTACCTGTATGTCATGGATCCCGGTAGCGGCTGCCGGGTGGAGCTGTTCACGGGCGGCTACCTGATCTTCGAGCCGGACTGGGAGCCGGTCGAATGGACACTCGAGGAACGCGATCTCGGTAACACGTACTGGGGCGACTCGGTGTCCGACAAGGAAGACAACAACATCACGATCATGGCCTGAGCCACGGACTGACCACACTGAAGAGGTGATGCGGAATGAAAACCATCGAAATCAACCATGACAATCTGAATCATTGGCAGCTGAGTCTTCCCGACCATGTGATTGCGCTCGGTTTCTTCGATGGCCTGCATTCCGGCCATCAGGAAGTCATCCGGACAGCAAAGCGGGAAGCGGACCGCAGGGGGCTGCCGCTGTCCGTGATGAGCTTTTTCCCTCATCCGAAAAGTGTGCTGTCGGGCGGAAAAAAACAGGTGGACTACCTGATGCCGATTGAAACGAAGAAACAGAAACTGAAAAAGCTCGGCGTCGACTACTTTCTCATCGTCGAATTCAGCCTCGAGTTCGCAGGCCTATCGCCGCAGCAGTTCGCCGCCGACTACTTGGCCGGCCTCAATGCGGTCCATGTCGTCTGCGGGTTTGATTACACGTATGGCAAGATGGGCGCAGGAAACGTCGCGACCCTTGAAGCCGACGGCAAAGGGGCGTACAGCGTGACAGTCGTCGAGAAGGTCGATCTGTACGGGGACAAGGTCAGCTCGACCCGGATCCGTGAGGCGCTTTCCGCTGGAGATATCGGCATGGCAAACCGCCTTCTAGGCGAACCGTACCGGGTGGAATGGTGCCCGCAAAACGGATTGCTGCCGTATTACACGCTCCCGGCACCCGGTGCTTACCGGGTAACCATCACATCCGGAGGCGAGGAGAAAACGGGAATGATCAACGTGCTTTGCAGGAAGAAGATCGATTTCCGCCGGATGACCTTGCCGGAAAACGCCAGGACAATCATCACCTGGCACCATGAACTGAAAGAACCGGCCTACTCGGCCATCTAAATAGGGGGAGATGGAATGACTCGGAATAAGCAATTCCGAAAGCTGTTGGAACAACCCGAAGCGTTTTTGATGCCGGGGGCTTATGACGCGATGACGGCACGCCTGGTGGAAGAGTTCGGCTTCCCGGCTGTGTACGCGACAGGCGCGGGCATTTCGAATGCCCAGCTGGGCTGGGCGGACGTCGGTCTGACGACATCGACGGAGATTGCGGATGTCGTCAGCCGGATGTCGGATGTCACGACGATTCCGATCGTCGTCGACGGGGATACCGGATTCGGCAACGCGCTGAATCTCATGCGGACGGTCCGCCAGTTCGAGCGCGCCGGGGCATCGGCGATCCAGTTCGAGGACCAGGTGTCTCCAAAGAAATGCGGCCACTTCAGCGGGAAGGCGGTCATCTCCAAAGGGGAGATGGTCAACAAGATCAAAGCCGCCGTCGACACGCGGAGCGACGAAAATCTTGCGATCATCGCACGGACCGATGCGGCGGCCATGAATGGCCTGGAAGATGCGCTTGACCGCGCGAACGCGTACCGGGAAGCCGGGGCGGACGTGATCTTCGTTGAAGCACCGACATCGCTTGACGCGCTGAAGGAAATCCCGAAAGCGGTCCCGGGCGTTCCGCATCTGATCAATATGGTGGAAGGCGGGAAAACCCCGCTCGTTTCCCTGAAGGACGCAGAAGCGATGGGCTTCCACATCATGCTGTGCGCCAATACGGTGCTGAGGTCTGCCATCAAGGGGGTCCGTGACAGCCTGGAAGTGCTCCGGCGCGATGAGTCTCAGGCGAATGTCCACTCCCTGATCTGCACGTGGCAGGAGCGTCAGGAGCTCGTGAAGCTGAAAGAGATCAAGGCATTGGAAGACAAATACGTGCAGGAAGAAACGTTCGAGGAGGTCGGTCAATCATGAGCCGTGAAGTGGATTTTGATATTGCCATCGTCGGCTGCGGTTCTGCCGGGACGGCAGCAGCACTCGCAGCAGCCGAGAAAGCGAAAGAAGGAAACGAGGACCTGAAAATCGTCATTTTGGAGCGCGCCGATTTCGATAACCGGGGCGGCAACTCACGCTGGACTGCTTCCTACATGCGAATGGAGGACATCGACACGCCGGCGCCCAATTTCGTGGAGGACATGCTGTCGTTCTCGGAAAACTTTGCGGACCGTGCGTATATCGAGACCTTGCATGAAAATGCGGGACCGACACTCCGCTGGGTGGAGTCGAAAGGCGTGGAGTTCGACTACCTTCCGACGATGTTCCTGACCGCTTCAAAGCCCCGGTTGCTGCCGGTCGGGGGCGGCCGTGCGCTGATCGATACGCTGTCGCTCCGGGCACGTGCGCTCGGTGTGGAAATCATCTATGAGGCAACGGTCTGGGATCTCGGCCTGAACGATGACGGCGCAGTCGACCATCTCCGTGTCCGCATCGAGGGCGGTGAATCGATCAGGCTCAACGTCAATTCCGTCATCTTTGCATCCGGCGGATTCCAGGGCAGCCACGAGATGATGGCCAAGTACATCGGGCGCGACGCCCATAAGATCCCGACTGTCGCGGAAGGCGGCCTGTACAACAAGGGAGAAGCGATCAGCATGATGCTCCGTGTGGGCGCAAAGGGTGGCGGGCAGTGGGATTCTTTCCACGCGGAGCCGGTCGATCCACGGAGCAACCGCGAAGAGGCGGGCGTCATGACCTATCCGTATGCCATCCTCGTCAACCAGAACGGGGAGCGCTTCACCGATGAAGGGGAAACGACGATCGATGAGCAGTACGAGGCGGTCGCGCGGAAGATCTTCTATGAATGCCCGAACCATATCGTGTATATGATCACCGACCAGAAGCTGTACGACATTCCCGACTATGAAGAGGCGCTGCAGACGGAACAGCCGCCGATCACGGCGGACACGATCGAAGAATTGGCCGAGAAGCTTTCGATCCGGCCGGAAGCATTAGCGAAGACCGTCGCGGAATTTAACGCTGCCGTCCAGCCGGGCGAGTTTATCCACAACAAAAAAGACGGCAAGAAAGCGATCGGCATCAACCCGCCAAAGTCAAACTGGGCGATCACGATCGACCAGGGGCCGTTCATCGCCTATCCGGTCATTTGCTGCAACGTGTTCACGAACGGCGGTATTGCGACGGATACGGAAGGCCGCGTCGTTTCGAATGACAACCAGCCGATCCCGGGGCTGTACGCGGCCGGCGAGATGACCGGGCTCTACTACGGCAAATATCCGGGCGGCACCTCGGTCCTGCGCGGCCTCGTGTTCGGGAAGCGCGCCGGTGAGAACGCAGTCGAATATGTTGCACAGGCAACTAAAATGCTGACATGAGGAGTGGGGATATGCTGAGAGGAAAAGCGGCGTTTGTAACGGGGGGCGGCCGGGGAATCGGCCGTGAGACCTGCCTGCTGCTGGCTTCCCATGGCGCGGACATCGCGGTCAGCGCGCGCAATGTGGCCGAATGCCAGGAAGTGGCGGAAGAAGCGGAGCGCCTGTACGGAGTTAAGGCGATCGCCATACCGTGCGATGTGAGCAATGAGGCAGATGTGGAAGTTGCCGCGGCCAAGGCGAAAGAGGCGCTCGGCAAGATTGACATCGTCATCAACAATGCCGGCGTGATGCTCAAGAAGCCGCTGTCGGAGACGACGTCGGAAGAATGGCGGTGGGTCCACGCGGTCAATACGGATGCCCCGTTCTATGTGACGAAAGCATTCGTCGACGACATGATCGCCCGGAAGGATGGCGTGATCATCAACGTCTCCTCCATCTGGGGCACAAAAGGCGGGCCGGACCGCAGTGCCTATATCTCATCCAAGCATGCAGTGATCGGATTCTCAAAGGCACTCGGAGAGGAACTCAAAGGACATGGCATCCGTGTGAATGCGGTCTGCCCGGGTCCTGTCGACACGAAGATGACGAGTGAGCTGGGCCCTGATCTGAACAAGGAAGGGTGGCTCCAGCCGATCGATATCGCCCACGTGATCACGGACCTGTGCCTTCCGAAGTCAAGGGCGGTAACGGCATCCTCGGTCCATGCATTCGGAGCGGGAAGCCCGGTCGGGTTGTAAGTTAAAATCTCACCACAAAATAAGATAAATTACAGGAGGAATAGACATGTCTGAATTTGTAACGGCAGTAGAATCCAAGAGCGTGAGCATTACATTGGCGAAAAAAATGCTGGAAGCGGCAGAAGCGAAAGGAAAGGAACTCGGCATGCCATTCAGCATCGCGATCGTCGACAAAGCTGGCAACCTGAAAGCCTTCACGGCGCAGGACGGGGCACCGATCCTGAGCATCGACATCGCACAGAACAAGGCGTTCTCGGCAGCGGCCTACAACCGCGCCACACACGAATGGTATGACCGTCTCAAGGATGATCCGCCGCTTCTTCACGGCATCGTCCACACGGAGCGCCTCGTGATCTTCGGCGGCGGCTACCCGATTCATCTGGACGGCGAATGCATCGGCGGAATCGGCGTAAGCGGCGGGCACTATACGCACGACATGAAAGTATGCGAAGCGGGCCTTGCCGTCCTGGAAGAACTTAAAGTCACGGAGGCTTGACCGGCATGGTCCAACGGGTGGATCTCATCATCGTTGGCGCCGGCATGGCCGGACTGAGTGCGGCAGCGGAAGCGGCGGATCACGGCGCTTCCGTTCTCGTGCTTGAAAAAGAAGCCGAATGCGGTGGGAGCTCGCTGCTGAGCGGACGGTACATGGCGTTTGCCGGGACCGATCTTCAGGAGGCGGCCGGTTTCGATGACACATCGGAAAGCCTGGTAGCGGACATGCTCGCGGTGGGCGAAGGGAAAAACGAACCCGCCCTGGTCGGGGCCTACGGCAGGCACCAGCTGGAGACTTACCGGTGGCTGAAGGCCAAAGGGGTCCAGTTCCATGCTGTTCAGGCGGTCAGCGGGCACAGCATCCCTCGTGGCCACCAGATCACACCCGCACAGGCGATTGAGACCTTGAAGCAATCCGCTATAGCATCGGGTAAAGTCGAGGTTTTAACCGAGGCGCCGGTAAAGCGTCTGAAAAAGAATGCGGAAGGCCGTGTGACGACCGTCGTTTATGAACAGGAAGGTGCGGTATTCGAGGCAGAAGCCACGCACGGAATTTTGCTGACTGCGGGTGGATTTTCACGGAGCCAACAACTGCTTTCGGACGTCGCGCCCCAGCTGGACGGCGCCATCCGGATCGGCGGAAAAGGCAATGTCGGAGACGGAATCCGCATGGCCGTCGAACAGGGGGCCTGGACACGGGACTACGCTTACCTGAAAGGGACATACGGCTTTCATCCGACAGCAGACGGGCCTCGGAAATCCCAGGCACTCGCCTTTTATAAAGGTGCCATCATCGTCAACAAAGAGGCGAAGCGGTTCGTCAATGAGTCCATCTCCTACAAGCTGATCGGCACGGAAGCCCTCCGCCAGGAAAAAGGGGAAACGTATCAGATCTGGGATCAGGACGTGATGGATGCCGGGGTCGAAGGGGATGCACTCTATGACTTCCGCAAGCTGCTGGATCTGGGACTGATCGAGTCGGCACCGTCACTTGAGGCTCTTGCCGCACGCATGAACCTACCGGCGGATGCTCTGAAAAAGACCGTCTCGGGCTACAATGCGGCGGTCCGGAATGACAACGACGTGTTCGGCCGCAGGACGCTGACCCATCACTTCGGTAAACCTGTCGTTCTCGACAGGGCGCCTTTTTATGCCATGCGCACCAGGGTGGCGATGCTGGCCACTTACGCAGGTGTTGCGGTCAATGAGCAGGCACAGGTGCTGAATCCGTTCGGCGAAACGATCGAAGGCCTCTTTGCTGCGGGCGAGATGGTCGGCGGATTCCACGGAGCGGGCTATATGACGGGCAGCTCGCTCGGCAAGGCGGCCATTTTCGGCCGGATTGCCGTCAGAACGGCCCTAAAATCAGCAGTCGTCTCTTAAAGGGGGAAGGACCATGAAAATCTGGCATCAGAGCCTGACATCTATTGAGGAAGTGCCGGCCTACCGTGATGCCGTGACCGCGCATATCCGCAAAGTCGCGAGACCGGGCGTTGAGGTCGTGCTTCACGGCATGTCCAATAAAACTTATCCCGAGCAGTATCCGGGCCACTTTATTACTTATTCCTATTTGCAGAACCTGCACCGGGAACAGTTTATCCGAAACGCCATCATCGCGGAGAAGGCGGGATACGATGCCGTGTTCATCGGGACGATACCCGACGTCGGCCTGCTCGAAGCGCGAACGCTCGTGGATATTCCGGTAATCGGCTACGGCCAGGCATCGTTTCACATCGCATCGATGCTCGGTGACAGGATCGGCATCGTGAACTTCCTTGGACCGCTCCAGGATCAGCTCCGATCGAATGCCGAGCGATACGGTCTCGGCGGCAAGCTCGGCCCGATCATCCAGGCGGACATCGGATTCTACGATGTGCTTGAAGGTTTCAAGGATCCCCAGCCGGTCATCGACCGCTTTGTTGCTTCCGCGGAAGAAGCGATTGGGCAGGGGGCTGACGTCATCGTGCCGGGAGAAGGCCCGCTGAACGTCTTCCTTGCCACGCACGGCGTTTCACGGATCGGGGATGTACCGGTTGTCGACTCGTTCGCGGCTGGCCTGAAGATGGCCGAGTCACTCGTCGACCTGAAAGAGTACTCGGGTGTGACGGTGACCCGCAAAGGTTTCTACAATGCGAAGCCGCCGGAAGATGCAGTAAAGAAACTTCGGGCGTTTTATAACCACGAAAGCGAACTCGACGCGGACATGGATTACGGAATTTCAGTGACGGAGGAAGACGCCGTCCAGTCATAATGATCAAGGGGTGACAGGAAAGAATGAGTCTTCTTTCGCTGATTCACCCCTATTTTGGCATTTAATAAGCGACAAGAATCGACATATATTTTTAATATATACAAATTTCCGAAAACAATTATACTGTTAATTAAGCACGGGGGGATATAGGGGGAACGAATATGATGGAAACCGGTACAGCACATCCGCACACCGAGAAAAAGTTGTCCACCACATCTGCTACGTTTGGAATGCTCCGAAAAGAGTTGATTGAAAACCTTGGCGTAAAGCGGGCGAAGGCCTTCCTGCTGCGATACGGCTGGAACACGGGGGCGGAAAATGCAAGGGAAGTACTGAAAAACCCGGGACCGGTCAAGGAGATGCTGGAAAAGGCGGGCAACCTGCATCTTCAGTCCGGCCAGATCCGAAAACTCGTTTCCGAGCGGTCGGTCAAGCTCGATGACGAGGGGAACATCCAGGAAATCTACGCCGTCGGGAAATGGGAAGGCTCCTTCGAAGTGGACGAGCACCTCAAGCATCACGGCCGGTCGCCGCAGCCCGTCTGTCATACCCTGGTCGGGTTCAGCAGCGGCTATGTCTCCACCATCCTCGGCCGACCGGTTTATCTGAAGGAAGTCACGTGCAGAGGCATGGGGGATGCCGAATGCACGTTTGAAATGAAGATGGAGGAAGACTGGAAAGATCCCGAGATGCTCGAAGAGATTGCGATGTACAAGGAAAGCCGGCTGATCGATGAACTGAACTATACGTACGAGCAACTGCTTGAACAGAAAAACTATATCGAGCGGGTCTCCAGCTTCCACGATAACCTGACAATTAAAGTGGCGGACGGGGCAACGCTCGAGTCGATCCTGCAGACGATCTACGAGGCGCTTGAAGTGCCGGTCACCTTGGAAGACCTCAACTTCTACGGAACGAAGGTCGTCGGGTTAAGTAAGGAAGAGCATCAGCTATACCAGGAAGATTTCAGGAAGACCGTTTTGCAGACGAAAAGCGGGAAGAAGCGGTACGCTTCCTTCACGAAAACCTTCTCAATCAAGGGCAAGCACCACCGTAGGCTTGTTTCTCCAATTAGCGTCCAGGGCCAGGTGATCGGCTATGTCTCGTTCATTTTCCCGGATGAGGAAGCGGACATCGGTGCGGAGCGGATGTTCATCCAGCGGGCTGCCGGAGCAATCGCCCTTTGTTTCCTGAATGAGAAGAGTTCATTTGAAGCACTGGAGAATATGAAGGGGTACTTTTTCCAGCAGTTGCTGCTGAAGCAGTATGATTCGCCATCTGACGTGATCTACCGCGGTTATTACATGGGCGTGGACCTGAACGAGCCGTTTTATATTGCCACACTAAAGTGCACCTCAGACAGCCAGGACACGGAGAGCATCGAATTTCTCGGCAATGTTACCCAAGCGGTTGCCAGATTCCTCGAGATGCAGAATTACCGCATCCTCACGACGGTCCATGAGGGGGCCATCCTGCTATTGCTGCCGAAAACCGATGAGATGCGGGACAAGCTGAAACATATCCTCAAGCATCTCAGGCTGCATCATCAGTTCGTGGAATTCAGACTCGGGCTGAGCAGCGAAAACACGGACGTATGCACAATCGATGAAAGTGTGGAAGAATCACAGATCGCCCTGCGTATCGGGGACGGACCGATAGCGGCTTTTGAGGAAACGAGCATCGTCGGCTCCCTGATCAACTCCAAAAACATGTCGGCAATCCGCCGGCTGGCCAAAAAAGAGCTGAAGCCGATTTTCGAACTGAAAGAACAAAAGCGGGACGAACTTTTGAAAACGCTTTATATCTTCCTGGTGAACGGCGGGAACCTCCAACAATCCACCGCGGACCTCTCGCTTTCCATGAGCGGACTGATGTACCGCATCTCCAGACTGGAAGAATTGCTGGACAAAGACCTCCGAAACCCGATCACCGCCTATGAACTCCTGCTCATGCTCGACTCACTGAAAATACTTGGAGACATTAAATTTGAATAAGGTGGTTACCCTGAAAGCTTATCATTACATGCTTCGGACTGTAGACAGAGTGAGTATATAACTCCTTTGTCTGCAGTTTTTTCTTTTGCTATAAATCCTCCGGATTTCCGCTGCGGACCCTCGCTTACCGCGGGCGTTGCCTTAGCCTCCTCGAGCTGCGCTCTGCGGGGTCTTCGGCTAACGCTTTTCCCGCAGGTGTCTCGGGTCCTACGCTTCAATCCGCTAACTGGAGCTGGCAATAGAACAGTAAACACCTTGGTATATCGTTACTTTGCCATTAGTCAGGGAGTGAGACGAATTCAGCTGTTTTCCTTGTATTTAAATCTGTTTATATATGTGAATGTCTTCAGTTTGTTGATTGGAGTGAAGGGAGGCGACTCCTGCGGAAAAGGAAGCGCGGAGAGACCCTGGAAGGGGCTCGATGCCTTCCCCGCGGAAAGCGTCCGCCCGTAACGGAAATCAACAGCACACTATCGAGACGAAATCCCCCTTATCCGCAGAAACCATCTAAAAAGAGATGCCCGTATCGGCTGCGCGCAGGGGAATCTGATAAAAATTTACGGAAAAGCGCTTACATTCAAATGCTTTTTCGTCTTATTTTACGACTGAATCTTCTTTACATTTGATATAACGCCACACATTAAAAAGGAGTGTTCCCTATGACATCCACGGTTGAATATAAGGACGTCGTGGAATCCGCAAAAGCGATGATTCCGCGGCTCCGCGAACGCGCGAAGGAGACGGAGGAAATCCGCAAGATTCCCGAAAGCACAATGAAGGAACTCAAAGAAGCAGGGCTGTTCAAGATGCTCCGTCCAAAGCAGTACGGCGGCCTGGAAACCAATATGCGGACGTACAGTGAAGCCGTCGTCGAAATTTCGAAAGGCTGCGCGTCCACCGGGTGGATCGTGGCACTGTGCGCCATTCGTGAGCTCATGGTCGCGGAATCCTTCACTGAAGAAGCGCACGATGAAATCTTCGGGGAAGATCCTGAAAGCGTTCTCTTTGCAGGTGTTTACGAACCGCGTTCCTGCACGGCGAAAAAAGTGGACGGCGGCTATCTAATAGAGGAAGGACACTGGATGTTCTGCTCGGGTTCCCAACACGCGACATGGGGGTACTTCGGCACAATCATCCGCGACGAAGAAGGAAATGTCACGGACCAGCTCCTCATGACCCTCCCATTCGGCGAACTGGAAATCATGGATGACTGGGATGTCATGGGCCTGAAGGGCACGGGTTCCAACAGCGTCAAGATGCACAATGTCTTCGTGCCGGACCACCGCTGTGTATCGTTCTCGAAAGCGCTGGACGGAGAGTTCAATTCTGCCCATTTGCGCCATATCCCGCTATATAATTCGGCACTGTTCCCGGGACTGATCCTGTCACTCGGCCTGCCGGGACTCGGACTGCTCAAGTACGCGCTGGAATTCTTCCAGCAGAGCCTGCCGATGCGTCGCGCGGCCCACATGGGTGTGGACTTTATCAAGGATGCCGCCAGCACACATGCCATCATCGCGGATGCTGCATTGAAAATCGAATCCGCTGAGTACTTCTTCTTCAAGGTGGCGGACGATATCGACCGCTGGGCCGAGTCCGGACAATACATGGAACGCGAAGCACGGGTGAAGGCGCTTGCCGACATCGGTCATGCGAACAAACTTCTGAAGGAAGCCCTCGATGCACTCCTGGCGGGCAGCGGATCCGGATTTGCGTATAACGGTCACCCGATGCAGCGGATCATTCGCGACTTCCTCGTACTCCATTCGCACCGTTCGCTGTCGCCGATCATCACGAAGGAAAACTACGGCCGTGTCCTTGTCGGGCTCGAGTCAAATGCGATCCGTTACTGAGACCAGAAAAAAGGTGGGGGAGAAATGGAAAGACCAGAAATTGCGAAACTGGGCTATGTGGCTCTTGTCAGCTCGGACTTGGAAAAGTCCCTGACATTCTTCCGGGATGTGATCGGGCTTGAGGAAACGGCGGAGATCGACGGCGTCCACTACCTGCGTGCGTGGGGGGACTTCCAGCATCATACGCTGTCGGTCGAGCAGGGGGAATCCGGCTATGTGAAGCATATCGGCTGGCGCACGAAAAGAAGAGAGGATGTAGAGGGCTTCAGGGCACTGCTCGAAGAACAGGACCTCAGTGTCAGGACCGTCCCGGCATGGGAGACACCGGGCATCGGGGAAGCGATTCGCTTTTCTCTTCCATCCGGCCATACATTCGAGCTTTACTACGATGTTGAAAAGCCGGAAGTGGAAGAACACCGCCGCTCCGTCCTGAAAAACCAGACCTATAAGGCATGGGCTAAAGGGATTTCGCCGCGAAGGTTCGACCACGTCAACCTGCACACGTCCCAGCAGGCGCCGGAAACATTCGAGTTCCTGCAGAATGTACTCGGGTTCAAGATGAGGGAACTGCTCGAGAACGACAACCAGGATATCCTGGCGGGCTGGATGAGCGTAACGCAGCTCGTTCATGACGTCGCCTTCGTTGCGCGGCCGGAAACGGATACACCTGCACGGGTGCATCACATCTCTTACTGGTCCGATGATTCGCAGGATATCCTGCGTGCGGCGGACATCCTGAAGGAGCACGGCTTCGACTTTGTGGGGCCGGGCAAGCATTCAATCTCCCAGGCGATGTACCTCTATGTCACGGACCCGGGCAGCGGGTGCCGGGTGGAACTATTCACCGGAGGCTACCTGATCTTCGAGCCGGACTGGGAGCCGGTCAGATGGCATGAAAGCGAACGCGCCTTCGGAAATACCTATTGGGGCGACAGCATCAACGCGAAAGAATTGGTCAAAACGACAATTGAAGCACGCTGAATAATGAAAGGGGATGGCAAGTCATGACGGTAAAAGCGACTCAGGAAACAAAAGCACAGGTGACGAGCAGTGTGGTGAAGACGGAGAACTTTGAGACGTACGTCAACCGGTCCGGCGAAGGAAACACGGAGACAATCCTGTTCCTGCACGGATCAGGGCCGGGGGTTACGGCCATCGCCAACTGGAAACCCGCTCTTGAAGAGGCGGGCCAGAACTTCCACTGCCTGGCGCCGGATCTTTATGGCTTCAGCAACAGCAGCCATCCGGATGAGCCGCTGAAAAACCGGCAGGCCTGGATGGACGAGTGGGTCAGGCAGACGATCGAGCTGATCGACCATTACAAGCTCGACAAAGTCAACCTTGTCGGGAACTCGCTCGGCTGCTCGATTGCGCTTGAGCTTCTTATCGAGCATCCGGAGCGTATCGGCAAAGTCGTCCTCATGGGTCCTGGCGGAACACCGAACACGAAGATGAGTTTTGAGTTGGCACGAGCGAAGAGCTTCTACGACAACCCGTCGAAGAAAAAGCTGCAGCAGATCATGAGCTGGTTCGTGTACGATTCCGAGAAGATGTGGCCGGTAATCGAAGCCGTTACGGATGACCGTTTCGAGAACGCAATGCGTCCTGAAGTCAAGCGCTCCAACAACTCAATCTTTGCCACGGCGGCCGTTCCGGTTCCCACAGTCGCGCTGAACCGCATCAAGCATCCGGTGCTTCTCGTCCATGGTCTGAACGATAAAGTGTGTTCGGTCGAGTCCAGCTATTATCTCGCCGAACACCTCGGAAATCCGCAACTCCATATTTTCGGCCAATGTGGTCACTGGACGCAGCTCGAGAAGAAAGATGAGTTCAACTTCCTCATCCAGGAATTCTTCAGGGACCGTCTGTAACCGGAAGGGGTGGCAGTGTGCAGGAACAAGAGCTGAATTTCGATTATGAGACGGATGTTGTCGTCATCGGCGCAGGGAATGCCGCGATGTGTGCGGCGATATCCGCCCGCGAGCAGGGGGCCCGGGTCATGGTGCTCGAGAAGTCGCCGGAAGCGGAAAAGGGCGGCAACACGACCTATACCCACGGGTCCATCCGTTTTGCCTATAGCGGGTCAGAAGAAATCCGGGAACTGGTGCCGGACCTTGATGACGCCGAGATGGCGATGACCGACTTCGGGACCTATACGGAAGAGCAGTTTTATGACGACATGTGCAGGATGACGGACTACAAGACCGATCCGGTGCTGGCCTCGATCCTCACAGACGAAAGCTACGAGACGATGAAATGGATGACCCGACACAACGTGAAGTGGATTCCGATCTACGGGCGGCAGGCGTTCAAGGTCGATGGCGTGTTCAAGTTCTGGGGCGGCATGGTGCTGGAGTCGGTCGGCGGAGGCCATGGACTGGTCGAAGCGCTGCATGATGAGGCAGCTTCTCAAGGAGTGCGGATCCTCTACAAGACGATGGCGGTCAGCCTGCTCCGGAATGATGACGGGGTGTACGGCGTCGTCATCCGAGAGAACGGAAAGACGAAGCGGATTTCCGCGGCTGCGGTGATCATCGCATCGGGCGGATTCCATGCAAACACCGAGATGCGGTCCAAGTACCTCGGCACCCAGTGGGATGCCGTCCACGTGCGGGGCTCCCGGTACAACACCGGCGACGGCATCAGGATGGCGCTGGATATCGGTGCGCTGCCGGAAGGCAACTGGACGCTTTCGCACGCCGTCATGGGAGACCGCTACCTGCCGGACTTCGAAGAGGGCTTCCAGCGGCTCAGCTATCCGTTCGGGATCCTCGTGAATGCCAACGGCGAGCGTTTCCTTGATGAGGGCGCGGATTTCCGGAACTACACGTATGCCAAATACGGCCGTGAACTGCTCAAGCAGCCTGGCGGCTACGGCTACCAGGTGTTCGACGCCCAGACGGCAGCCCAGCTCCGCGAGGAATACAAGGGCAGGAAAGTCACGAAGGTGAGGGCTAACACGCTCGAGGAACTGGCGGACAAAATGGACGTGGACAAAGAACGATTCCTCGCAGAAGTCAAACGCTTCAATAAATCGGTCGACCGTTCTGTACCGTTTAATCCGAACGTAAAAGACGGCCGCAGCACAATCGGGCTGGACGTCCCGAAAACGAACTGGGCGACTCCGATCGAGGAAGGGCCGTTTGAAGCGTATGCCGTCACCTGCGGCATCACATTCACATTCGGCGGGCTGAAAATCAATGAAGAATCAGAAGTTCAGGATACGATGTACGAATCCATTCCGGGCCTGTATGCGGCAGGAGAGGCGGCCGGCGGCCTGTTCTACTCGAATTATCCGGGCGGAGCGGGACTGATGGCAGGCTCGGTGTTCGGAAAGATCGCCGGAGCCAATGCGGCAGAGCACGCGAATGAACGGGCAGGGGCAAAGGCTGTCATCACCTGACCCGGAACCAAACGGTAAAGAGGGATGCTGAATGGCCAGAGATGTATTCATTATCGGGGAGATCCGGGATGGCTCCATCATAGGCGAGGCCCTGGAAGCGACCGCTGCCGCCGTACAGATTGCGGAAGGCGGAGAAGTGACCGGGGGGCTATGCGGTTCTTATCCGGACCGCGTTGCCGAGGAATGGATTCGGTATGGGGTAGATCGTGTGGTGACCTTGCAAGACAACGAAGCGGTGAATCCGAACCGTTTTGTCAGGGCCGTGCGTTCGGAGTTTATGCGGGAAAACCCCGACCTGGTGATTGCCGGCCATGCCGGATACGGGGAAGAACTGGCCTTCCGGCTGGCTGAAAGCCTTGATTTGCCTCTCGTCACAGAAGTCATCGGGATAACCCGATATCTGGGCAGCCTTATTCTTCTCCAGGAGGAGAACTGGCACACGCTATATGGAGACGAGGAAGAAAAACTGATCGCTACCATCCAGCCCGGCCGGTTTCGGGTTCCTGATCAGGACCCTGAATATCCGGGCCTGATCGAACCGGTGGGCGCCAAAGAATTGAAGATCCGTCAGCCGGTGTAGACTGGGTTGGCGGAAGGATAGGAGTCAGTCCGATGGTGGACGCAGGAAACCTAAACGATGGGAACCTGCGTCATCGACACCACCGGACTTCTCTTTATCCACAGAAGGAGGCCTTGGCAGAGCCGGTTAATAGCCTGCTCAACCAAATAACAAGGGGGGATTTGATGACGACCAATAGTTTGCCGGTGCAAGAGGAGAAAATGGATAAACCAAAATATAAGGCGTTTTTCGGGGCCTATATCGGTTGGATCTTCGACTATTACGAGATTTTCCTGCTGAGCTTTCTTGTCATTCCCATGGCGGCCGCCTTGTCCCTTACGACCGTACAAGTCGCTTCCGTGTTTTCAGTCCAGCTGGCGTTCCTTGCGGTCGGCGGCGTCGTCTTCGGATACTTGGGCGACAAAGTCGGCAGGAAGAAGATCCTGATCGCCACGCTTGTGATCTTCACGCTCGCTACGCTGATGCGGGGGTTCACCTTCAATTATGAATGGCTGATTCTCTGGACTGCCATTGCAGGGTTTGGTCTTGGCGGGGAATACGGGGCAGCGCAGGCATTAGTCAGTGAAACGGTTCCTTCCAGACAACGGGGGTTCTGGAGCAGCATGCTTTACAGCGGCGCCTATATCGGAATCTTCCTGGGTGCCACGGTGGGCGGATTCATCCTGCCGATCATCGGCTGGCGCTGGACATTCATTCTGTCTGCTCTACCGATCTTATTTGCTTTATATCTGCGGAAAGACGTTGAAGAATCCGAGGTATGGGAAAAAGAGGTCAAAGAAAATGAAGCTATCGTCAGAGTAAAATGGACTGAAAAATACGGACTGAAACGATTCTGGAAGCCGTTCACCATCGCACTGATCGCAGCGGTCCTCCAATATTTCGCCTACTACGGAATCACGAACTTCCTGCCGACTTATCTGGTTCAGTTCGAAGGTTTTGAGATGGGAGCAACCGGATGGTGGCTGTTCTTTACGGCGTTTGGAGGGCTGGTCGGCTCGGTGGTTGCCGGCTATACAACCGACAAATGGGGGAGAAGAATCACCCTGTCCTATCTGGGAGTCGTCGCTGCGCTCGGAGGATTGGCGCTGTATTTCACATGGACAAGCCTGATTCATTCCCTATGGATTCTCGTGCCGATCTTCTTCCTGTATTTCGGGTCGAACGGAGCTTCTGTATTCGGGTCGCTGTTCAGTGAAATTTTCCCGACTGATGTACGGGTCACCGGCATTTCATGGGCACTGCAGATCGGGCGAGGGCTCTCTGCAATCCCCCCTCTGATTACGGCTGCCGTGTTCCCGGTCTACGGATACCAGCCGATCATCCTTGGCGGTGCGATGCTGTTCCTGGCACTGGCGCTGTGGGCATGGGTGTTCCCGGAGACAAAGAATATCCGTTTGGTCGAAGTGGACGAGCAGGCCCCTGATGCGGCCCTTGAAAAACCGGAAAGCGTCCCATTGAACTGATTTACCAGTCTTCATCGAATTACGATTCATTTAATTGGAGGGGGATTTATTGAAGTCTCATTATAATGTCTTGCGGATGCCGCCGTGGGCGAAAGCGGCAGCATTCACTTCTGCGCTCGCTCTGATGCTGGCGGGTTGCGGAACGAATGCGGCAGCTCCGGACCAGGGGGCTGCACCCGTAAAATCGCCGAAAAACGATGAAGGCCAGGAAACGGCTCAGTCTGCGGATGATCCCAACGTTGTCTACATTGTGCTTGACGACTCCGGCTTTTCCGATCTGGGTTCCTACGGCTCGGAGATCAAGACGCCGAACCTGGACAAACTGGCCGACAATGGCCTCAGATACAGCAACGCCCATGTGGCGCCGGTCTGTTCTCCGACAAGGGCTTCACTTTTGACGGGACGAAATTCCCATTCGTTCGGCATGGCAACCGTGGCCAACTTCGATATGGGGCCGGATAACCCGAACAAGCGGGGACGGATTGATCCGTCGGCTGGTACGATTGCCGAAGTATTGAAGAAGCAGGACTATAACACCTACGCACTTGGGAAATGGCACCTTGCCCCTTCGCATCAGGCGACCGCCGCCGGCCCGTATGAGAACTGGCCGCTCCAGAAAGGATTCGACCGCTTCTATGGTTTCCTGGAAGACTCTACTGATCAGTATAAACCCGAGCTGGTCCAAGACAATTCGTTTATCGGGACGCCGGATGATCCGGACTACCATTTCTCTGAGGATATCGTCAGGCAGGCTAGCCAGTACGTCACCGACCAGGCTTCTTTCGACCCGGATACGCCGTTCTTCCTTTATCTGGCGTTTGGTGCCCAGCATCAGCCCGTCCAGGTCCCTCAGAAATACATTGACCAGTATGATGGGGTGTATGACAAAGGCTGGGATCAGATCCGCAAAGAGCGGTTCGAGAAACAGAAAGAGATGGGAATCATCCAAGAAGATGCAAAGCTCGCGCCGCGGAATCCAGGTGTTCCGGGATGGGAGAGCCTGTCGGCAGAGGAGAAGGAGGCCTTCGCCCAGTTCCAGCAGGCGTATGCGGGCTTTCTGACCCATACGGATGAACAGATTGGAAAGCTTATTCATACACTCGAGCGAACCGGCGAGCTGGAGGACACGATGTTTGTCTTCCTGTCCGACAACGGAGCAAGTCCGATGGGCAAGGCGACGGGGTCCATTAACCACACGCTGGCGTATAACGACATCGCAGAACCGTTCGGCACAATTTACGAAAGTAAAGACCTGATCGGATCCGACCAGACGAAATCGGAATTCCCGCAAGGGTGGGCTCAGGCGAGCAACACGCCGTTCAAGCTGTACAAGTCCACGATGTATGAGGCCGGAATCCGGACACCTCTCATCATTTCATATCCGAAAGGAATCCAAGCCAAGGGAGAAATCCGCGACCAGTATGTCCATGTCTCCGACATTACACCGACTGTCTACGAACTGATGGGCATCGACTTGCCGAAGGAAATCGACGGTGTCAAGCAGATGAAGCTCCACGGGAAGAGCTTGATCCCGACATTCAGTGACGCTGCAGCGGAAGTCCGCAAAACACAGTACTTCGAGAATAATGGCCAGCGTGCGATCTACCATGATGGCTGGAAGGCTATTGCCCGTCATGTGCCGAAAACGCCGTATGAAGAAGACGTATGGGAGCTGTATCATATCACCGAGGACCCGACCGAACAGGTGAATCTGGCAGAGGAAAATCCAAAACAGCTGAAAAAGCTGCAGAAGCTGTTCGAGAAAGAGGCGAAAGAATACGGCGTTTATCCGATGACGGACATCGCCGGGGATGGCTTTTTGTTCACGCCGGAGGATTCGCTTCGGGCAAAGTCCAAGTTTGTCTTCTATGATGGCATGTCCCGTCTGCCTGAAGGGGCGACGCCGTTTATCCTGAATAAGTCGTATTCCATCACAGTGCCGATCGACCGCCCGGCCGGGGACGAAGAAGGCGTGCTTCTGGCACTCGGCAGCACCGAAAGCGGCTATACGCTCTACGTAAGAGACGACAAGGCCGTGTATGAATACAACAGGGGAGATTCCGTTTACCGGATCGAATCCTCACAGCCGCTCCCGGACGGCAAAGCGGAAGTGAAGCTGGACTTTGAGCTGACGGGAGAAAACAGTGGTACTGCAAACTTGCTGATCGACGGCAAGCCGTCGGGATCGGTTGATATCGAACAGACGCACCGATTTAAAGTCTCGTTCGAGGGTCTCGACGTGGGACATGATTCCAACTATCCGGTGAGTAAGGATTACGAGGGAACAGATGAATTCTCGTTCTCCGGTGAAATCAAAAAGGTTGTGTATCAGATCCAGAAATAATTTGATGAAAGGGAGCATCGAGGAAGATACATTTGCCGCCAGCGCTATATGAAAGTCATGGTCCAGCTGATCGAGAACGATCTGCCTGTATCAGAGATTAAGAATGTCATTAAAGATCCTCTGATTGTGCAGCGATAGAAATGATCGCTCCACGCTGCAAATTGACCATGATTGACTTGTGGGAGACGGTATCGTGAAGTAAAAAGGTGACCCCGATTTTTATCGGGGTCACCTTTATATTGGGACGTTGCTGATTTTACTTTGAGTATTGATGCAACTGTTCAAATGTGTTCACAGCAGCCTCTGCAACTTGAACGTCGTGAGGGACCGTACTGCCGCTCACGCCTACCGCTCCGATGACTTTCCCTTCACTGATCAGAGGGATTCCGCCGCCGAAAACGACAAGACGTCCATTGTTTGTCGTATTCAGGCCATACAGTTCGGAAGCAGGAACTGTCGCATCGGCCAGGTTTGCAGATGGCATTTTCAATGCAACAGATGTCCAGGCCTTGTTTTGGGCAATATCGATGCTTGCGAGCCAAGCATCATCCATCCGATGGGTGGCGATCAGGTTTCCGCCTTCATCCACCACCGAGATGACCATGGCAACACCAATCTTATTTGCTTCTTCTTCAGCACCCGCAATCAGTTTCTTCGCTACGTCCAATGTAAGTTTAGTCATGTTAATGAGCCTCCTTATTGTTGGTTTGCTTTATTTACTGACAAGCCCATGCGGGTCGATGACGAATTTCTTCGAAGCGCCCTGGTCGAATTCGGCATAGGCTTCCGGAGCCTGATCCAGGGAGATCAGGGTCGCATTTACGGCTTTTGCAATTTGTGCTTTGCCGCTCAGGATCGCCATCATCAGATCACGGTGATATTTCATGGCCGGCGTCTGGCCTGTTACGAAGGTATGGGCTTTGGCCCATCCGAGTCCCAGGCGAACCTTCAAAGTCCCGATTTTCGCATCCTCATCAACGGCACCCGGGTCACCGGTCACATAGAGACCAGGAATGCCCAGACGGCCACCTGCACGGGTTACGTCCATAATGGCATTCAATACCGCAGCCGGTGCTTCACCGGCCCCGGCGCCATGTCCGTGGGCCTCGAAACCGACACAGTCAATGGCGCAATCCACTTCCGGAACGCCCAGAATCTGTTCGATCTGCTCTCCAAGATCGTCATGATCTTTCAGGTTCACTGTTTCACAGCCAAAGCTCCGGGCTTGGGCAAGCCGCTCTTCAATCAGGTCACCCACAATGACAACTGATGCGCCCAGGAGTTGGGCAGAGTGGGCCGCAGCCAAACCGACAGGGCCTGCTCCGGCAACATAAACAGTGGAACCTGGCTTTACGCCGGCACTGACCGCGCCGTGATAACCGGTCGGGAAAATGTCGGAAAGCATTGTCAGGTCAAGAATTTTATCCATCGCCTGATCTTTGTCGGGGAATTTCAGCAACTGGAAATCGGCATAAGGGACCATGACGTAATCGGATTGTCCGCCAACCCAGCCGCCCATGTCGACATAACCGTATGCGGAACCGGGACGATCCGGGTTCACATTTTCGCAAATGTGGGTGTTCTGCTCCTTACAGCTGCGGCAACGGCCACATGCAATGTTGAATGGGACGGAGACAAGATCTCCCTTTTTGATAAATTCAACGTCTCTGCCTACTTCAATGACTTCACCTGTAATTTCATGGCCGAGAACGAGTCCGGACGGAGCGGTCGTCCGGCCCCTGACCATATGCTGATCACTTCCGCAAATATTGGTCGTGATGACCTTCAGAATGACGCCATGCTCGCATTTACGGCCGACATTCAATGGATTTACGCCCGGTCCGTCCCGGAGGATCAGGTCCGGGTACCGAATATCCTCAATCGCCACGTGCCCTGGTCCTTTGTAGACAACGGCTCTGTTTTCTGCCAATTCTCTTCCTCCATTCCCTAAATTTCTGATAGAGATCTTGGATGTACCCAATTGTCTGCAATGCCTCGAATTAACATTCTCTATCTTTGATCAATTCTAAAAAATAATCCTTTTCTTTGGAAGAACGCACTTTTTTGTGAGAAGGTTACCAAAAGGATACTTTTATTAATAAGAAAAGTTGCAGCATGCACGAAACGCAATTTGATAAGGTGAAAAACATGACCTTTCCGGCTAAGTCTGGAATCCATTCATTGAGCGAGCGTATCCGGCGGATCATCCGGAATTGAATTCGCCGAGGTGAATCTGATGAGACAGGGGGAAAAGGGTATATGGATGATTTACGGAGCGAAGTCAGAAAGAAAATTGAGAATGGGGAATTCAACTGCGAAAAGGAACTGACCCTTTCCATCATCAGCGGGAAGTGGAAGATTACCATTATCTATTATTTAGGGACGAATGGAACACTGCGATTTAGTGAAATCAAACGGTTATTTCCAAAGATCTCCCATAAGGTATTGACCACACAGGTCAGAGAGTTGGAGGAAGATGGCATTGTACATCGCGAAGTCTATCCGGAGGTCCCCCCGAGAGTGGAATATTCATTAACGGAACTAGGCGAAAGCTTGATGCCGGTGGTGTTTATGATGTACGACTGGGGTAAGCAGAATCTGAAATCCTTCGTTAAATAATCCATTAAAAAAGATGACCCCGCCAATACGGAGTCATCTTTTTAATGCTTTGAAATGATTTAAGGCCCGGAACGGGGAAGAGCGTCAGTCTTTTTGCAATTCCAGCAGCCCAAGTGAAATCTCCGGGATCAGGTACAAAATCAGCACGTCGATCACGAGGATGAAGATGAACGGCAGGAGCGGTTTGATCAGTTTATCGTGCTCAATATTCGCCACTTTCGCAGCAACAAACATGCTGAGGCCAACAGGTGGGGTGAGCAGTCCGATGGCCAGATTAATGACCATGATGACTCCAAAGTGAATCGGATCCATGCCGATGGCAACGACCACCGGAAGGAGAATAGGGGTCAAAATAATGATGGCCGAGATCTCATCCATGAACATGCCGACGACCAGGAGAAGCGCCACAATCAGCAACACGACTACAATTGGTGCGATGTCAGCATTTGTGATCATTCCGCCGATTTGCTGCGGGACCTGTTCGATCGTCAGGTAAAACCCAAAAAATGATGCGGTAGCAATAATGAATGAAAGGGCAGAGACGACAGTGACAGTTTCCAGAAGGATTTTTTTCAACACTTTCCAAGTGATCTGGCGGTAGACAAGTGCTCCGACCAGAAGCCCGTAGACAACAGCAATGACGGATGCTTCTGTGGGCGTGAAATAACCGCCGTAGATGCCGCCCAAGATGATAATCGGCATAAGGATGGCCAGAACCGACTGGCCAAGCGCAGTAAAGATTTCTTTCATACTGGCCCGCTGTTTGATCTCTATTTTGGCACGAACCGAATAGATATATGTCCAGATCATGAGCGTAAGCCCGACAAAAATCCCGGGAACGATTCCGGCAATAAACAAGTCACCGACAGAGACACCGGCACTGACTGCGAACATGACCATCGGAACGCTCGGAGGGATCATGACTCCGGTCGTGCCGCCCGCAGCCTGCACAGAAGCAGAAAATCCGCGGTCATAGCCAGCCTTGACCATTGCAGGGACGAGAAGCCCCCCGACAGCCGCTGTTGTCGCAACCGCCGATCCGGATAGGGCGGCAAAGAACATGCACGCGACGACCGAGACATGTCCAAGACCGCCCCGGAAATGCCCGACCAGGCTGTTTGCGAAATTTACAATCTTTTCCGAGATGCCACCGTGCTCCATGATTTTACCCGCCAGGATAAAGAACGGTGCAGCCAAAAGCGGAAAGGAATCGAGTGTCGTGAACATCCTGTGGGGCAGCGTACTGAGATCGAGCGTACCCGTCATCAGCACAATCAATGTCGTGGACAGCCCAAGCGCGATGGCAATCGGGACGTTCAGGAAGAACAGGACGGAGAGAATGATAAGAAGCAAGATGCTCATTCCATCACCTCTGCAGTCTTCACCGGTTCCCTTTTGAAAAAGTAAAGATCAAACAGATTGAGGGCCTGCAGAATCGCGCTGATCGGCAGTGCCGCATACACGAAGGACATCGGCAGCTCCAGTGCAGTCGACCTGATGCCTGCCGAGCTGTTCACCAGATCCATCCCTTTCGTGAAAAGAATCCAGAGAAACGCGAGACAGAGCAGGAATACAATGGTCTTGATGATTCGATCGGCTGTTCCGGTCAGCCGCTTTGCAATGACGTCGATACTCATGTGAGCCGCATATTGGTAGGTGAACCCCGCCGCCAGGAAGGCGGTCCATACCATCAGATACCTGGCGGCTTCCTCCACCCAGGGGAAGGAGGAGCCGAGAAGCTCCCTTGAGATGATCTGTATAAAGATAATGATGACCATGAGGGACAGAAACCCCATGGTCAGATATTCCGTGATTCTATTGAGGACACGGATGACGTTGGAATACATGTTGATCTCCTCCTTAACCGAACGCCTTTCTGATTTTATTGCGCGTTCCGGATCCGTTCCACGATATCGCCGAACTCAGATTCATGCTTTTCGTAGACCGGTTCCACGGCTTTCTTGAAGGATTCAACATCGATGTCCTCTTTCTCAATGATCTTGACTCCGTTATCTTCCATGAGCTTATCAGCAGAAGCTTCATATTCAGGGTAAATGGTTTCGTGATAGTGAGCTGTACCGTCTGCTACTGCCTGATCTAGCTTTTCTTTGACATCATCAGGCAGGCTGTCGTATTTCGACTGGTTCATGACAATGACACCGGCACGGTAGCTTAGGTTGACTTTGGAAAAGTGTTTCGTAACTTCATAAAGCTTGCCGCCCGTCATCGTGACATTGAGTGCATCCGTTCCGTTGACGACACCCTGCTGGATGGACGTGTATAACTCAGGATAAGGAATCGGAACTGCGTCGGAGCCAAGTGCTTTAAACGTGTCGATGAAAATCTCGTTCTCGAGTGTCCGCATTTTTAATCCATCCATGTCGGCTGCGGAAGTGACATCGACTTTGTTGTTGGCGATATTGGCCACCCCGTAGTCGAAGAAGGTGAGAATCTTGAGTCCCTGTTCGCCTGCCTGCTTCTTGAACTCCTCGCCGACTTCGCCGTTCAGTACGGCTTGTGCATGGTCGAGGTCATCAAACAGGAAGGGCAAGTCCAGTACGGCAAGGTCACTCACAAAGTTGGATAGTGCACCGGAGGTAACAAGTGCGATATCAATTGTACCCGCACGGACCTGCTCGACCATTTCCACCTCACCGCCAAGCTGACTTCCAGGGAATACATTGATGGTCAGAGCTCCATCGGTCTGTTCCTTTGCATCTGCGGCAATCTTGTCTGCAAACAGGCCGCCAGGGTCAGTGGCCGGCGCCGCATGGCCAAAGCGGAGCTCTGCTGTTTCACCTGAAGCTTCCGCTTCTCCGTCTGCACTCTCTCCCTGGCCGCACGCCGTAAGCGTCAGCAGCATGAAACATCCCACAATCGATAGCCATTTTGTTTTCAATCCAATATCCCCCTCCTATTTGAAGCGCTTACAAAAAACACTTCAACTAATGTAATCTCATCGTATAGGGGGGAACTAATGGAATCTACCACAAAAGACTTCTTAAAACATCGTATTTTCTAATAAATTCTAACGGAATCAGGAGCGCTTTCTGTACTTGGGCAACGCATCGGCTAGTCTGCCAATGGCGAATGATATAAGACGTAAAGGAGGACGCCGCCAGGGCGTCCTCCTTCGTTTATTCTTTCTGGGGTACTAAGATCAGTAGTACCGGCAGGCTTGCTATTAGAAATCGATGCGCTGATCCAGGTCGGAATCGACGTCGGCATCAGAATTGGCACGGGAACGTACCCTTGACCTCGAGTCGGTGTCGACATCAAGATCGACATCGATTCTGGAATTGCCGCTGTTCGTGACACGAGCCCTTGTGACGCTGGTGTTCCGGTCGCTCAGACGGACATCGGTATCATTGTCCGCATCTGCCCGGGAACGGGAGCGCGCGTTGTTGTCGAAGTCGATGTCAACGTCTACATCATTGTTGTTTCTGTTAAAACGATTACGGCGCCGGTCCCGATCCTCGAAGAACGAGCTTTCCCGGTTCCGATGGTTATCGTTGAAGCTGGAGCTCTCTCTGTTCTTATCATCCTTGCGTTTTTTGCGACGCTTTCTGCGCCGGTCCTGATTCTGTTCAAAACAGGAGCTTTCCCGGTTCCGATGGTTATCGTTGAAGCTGGAGCTTTCTCTGTTTTTATCATCGTCGCGTTTTTTGCGACGCTTTCTGCGCCGGTCCTGATCCTGTTCAAAACAGGAGCTTTCCCGGTTCCGATGGTTATCGTTGAAGCTGGAGCTTTCCCTGTTTTTATCATTATCGCATTTACAGCGTTTTTTACGGTCCTGATCCTGTTCAAAGCTCGAACTTTCCCGGTTTCGTTTGTCATCCTTAAAGCAGGAGCATTCCCGGTTTTTGCACTTGCACCTTTTTTTCCTGTGCCGGATTCGATCATCATTGAAATTTCTGCTCATTGGTTTTCCCCCCTTTCCAACCCCATTGTATTCAGCTGGGTGAGCCTGGAAATAGGCCGTCATTTAGGTTTAAAGGGGGGATAGGTTAAGCGCACAGTTATTTCTCATATGGGCTCTTGGAGGAAGGTGACGGTTTTATATAGTTCAATATAGTTTTAAACTTTGGGATGAAGAGTAATTTGGATGCTTGTCCAGATGGATTTTAACTTCCTGGAAGGACGGTTGACTGATGGCATTTTTTATAGAAATCGGTCCACTCTTGCGAGATAAGGGGCAAGCTGTCGATTCGCTGAATTTCATGTAGAAAAAATACGAAATGTTCGGTCTATTGTTCTATATTTTCAACGTTATTCGAATGTTATGATAGAAAAATATCAGGAGTTTTCTCATGGGGAATAGGAGACAGGAAAGGGATTGCCCGAGAAGGTCGGACGGAGTCACAAGATGGGATTTTCCGAAGGACCAGAGCCGTCGGGAACAAGGTCATTTCGACAATGCCTGCAAAGTTTTCTTGATTGCTGCACCGAGTCATAAAACGTTGATCACAGGAATGGGAATGGAGAGGAGACAACCGGTAATGAATGTGGAATCGGCTCGTCGGAAGCAGGCGTTTCGGTCATCCGGGGAAGAGGGAAGGAATCCGGCGGGTGTGGAGGAAGCATTGGTCTCCCCTTTAAGGATGAATTTTGTCAATCAGGCAGTGCATCTGTATTCAGGCGAGTTTTCGCTGGAAGACGGGGGAGAGGTCTTTCAGCTGAATGGCCAGGTCACGCTTAAGTGGTATCCGGAATTAAAGATTGAGTGGGTCGGTACCATCACCGGTCTCGGAATCCCCGCGGAGAAAGCGGAAAACCTGTTGGAAGAATCCGTTTTCCGTACGTATCGGCTCAAGACGCCTACCGGTTTCCGGGGAGAGGCGTTCATCAATCGGTTTAACATGGAGAGAGCCGAATTGGCCGGCTCGGTCAAGAATGCGTTCAGCCAGCCGCTCAGGCCGGCTGAACGCGTCCATTTCTCGGTCGTGAACTTTTATGGGACAGCCGGTGAACCGATCCGCCACCTGAACCTGATCTACAGGGGAAGAATGCGGGTCCGCCACGGGATATACCGGCTCACATTCGACCAGGTTCATAACTACGATGAGACGTATCGCAGCCTCGACGAATTGGGCGGGTACGGGGTGACGCATGCGGGTCTGATCGAACGGACTGACAGGCAACCGGCTGATCCGAAGACAATCAACTTGCTGATTGACGCACTGAATTGGGCTTTGTCCTTTAATGCGGGACGGTCTGTCGGCATCTGCAGCATCCACGGCAGTGATGCATCCGGAGGTATTTTCAAGCAGTATCGGGTACCGGCTGTTGACAGCTGGAGGAACCAGGCCAACTGGTGTCCTGGCGTGGAAAATGATCCTGAGGACAAGCTGGGCCGCCTGGTGGAAAGCGTGATGGATAAATTCATGATTCCACATTGGCAGCAGACGTTGCCCCGGCTGTTGCAGTGGTACCTCAGCTCCAAATCGTCCGGCTTCACGGAGAATCGTCTCGTATCTGTACACGCCGCGTTAGTGAAACTCGCATGGAAAGTGCTTGTCGAAGAAGAGCAGGCCATATCGGCCCAGGAGTTCGAAAGCTACACGGTCGATATGCAGATCCGCCGGCTTCTTCAGTTTTGTTCCATCCCGGCCGCCATCCCACGGCACACCATCAGGGTCGGAGGCTACGTGGACGGACCGCAGCTGATTGCCGCCTACTACAGGGAAACCATCCATGCAAATCAGCGCAACCTCCAGGCCCTCAGCGAGCGGGACAAGGAAGCCATCCTTCAGCTCGGGATTCAATATCTCGAACTCGCGCTTCTCCACTTGTTTGGATACAGCGGACTGTACAATAACCTGCTGGTTGGCGGCGTGCACGCGGGAAGATTGGAACCTGTTCCTTGGACAAAGCGGGCGGACAGTCTCAAAGGATACAGCTGAGAATTTAAGGGGCTTTCCGCTGATGCAGTAATGACATAACTTGGACGGCAAACGGCCAAGACGCCGGAGACACCAGAGACACCAGAGACACCAGCCTGAGGCAAGCGACCAGATTCCTGGCGTTTGCTTTTTAATTTTCCGGCGGCAAAATTTAGCAATTATCAACTTTAATTGTCAAAATAGATAGACTTTTATCATTCGATTTATCTATAATGAAATCAGAAAAGGAATCATCACTCATTTATTCCAATGATTTGGATTTTTGTAGGTCGTTCGCTTCCTTGTCAGTCCGGTTCCTTTTTCTTAGTCGAGGAGTGTGAGGTGAGGGGGATGAAGCGGGGAACCGCGGTCTGTATATTGTTCTTTTGCACCAATGGCGAATGAACATTTTCAGAACAGAAAGTGGGGAAAAAACAGATCAAAGGGGATGGGGGCATGAGTAATGCCATGTTCATCATTGGACAGGAGACGATGGGAATTGTTCCGGAGTATGATGCTTTTGGGGACCTGCACGCCAAGGTGCTGCTGCTGGATGAGTATGTCACGGTCGGGGAAAGCCCGACGCAACTGATTGACCGCACACTACGGACTCAGGGAACCAGTTTCCGCGGTGCGCGGGACGGCGCCAATTACATCCTGTCGAGAACACATAACACGCCCGTCCGTATCGAGGGGGAGGAGACAATCATACTCTTCCCGACCACTTCACCTTCGCGAGAAGACTGTACCTGGTTCGCCCTGCACCATATCGATCGCTATGAAGCGGTGGAGAAGGGGAAGATTTGCGTGACGCTGACAAACGGCCATACCGTCACGCTGCCCATCAGCAAGTTTAGCTTCCACAATCAGTTCCAAAAAGCCCTCCGGTTCAAATACCAGCTTGTTGAACGGCGGCTGGCCCGGATGTTGCTCGTCCGGGAGCCGAAAAAACGTTACCATCTCGTCAAGCGGGAAGGACAGCGAAACTTCGAAGACAACTGAACCATGCCCCTGCTCAACGGAGAGCAGGGGCTATTTTTATTCGTATCTGTCGCATTCAGCCCTAAGGGACCTTTTTAAATGGAAAAGATCTTTGGGGAGCGGGTTGGCCCAACCGACCACTTCTGAGCGGAGGTCGGGTGAGACGGTGCTGAAATGGGCGGAAGAATTCAAAGGCAGGAGCGGAGAGTGGGAACTCATACATATCTCCGGGAGGTTGGGGTAATGGAAAGATATCGGGAGATAAAATCCAAACTCAAAAAGAACGGAGGATTTGATGGAGATCCAGGCAATCGTTGAAGAGATCCAAGAGGAAATGATCGGAATCCGGAGGCATATCCACACGCATCCGGAGCTGAGCCATGAGGAATACGAGACCACCAAATTCGTGAAGGAACAGCTGAAAGATACGTCGATCGAATGGCAGGAGCTTGGTCTTGATACAGGGGCGATCGGATTGATGCATGGAAAGGCTGGTGAAGGACCGGTCCTGATGCTGAGGGCGGACCTGGACGCGCTGCCGCTCATGGAAGAATCCGGTGTCGATTTTGCATCTGAGAAGCCGAATGTCATGCACGCATGCGGCCATGACATCCACACGACCGTGCTGATCGGAGCGGCAAAGGTGCTCGAGCGGACACGGGACGAATGGAAAGGAACGATCAAGTTCGTCTTCCAGCCTTCCGAAGAAAAAGCCGGAGGCGCAACGGAACTGATCGAGGCGGGGGTACTTGAGAATCCGAAGCCGGATCATGCGGTGTGCCTGCATACCTGGCCATCGACCGATGCCGGAAAAATTGGGATTCGGCCAGGTCCGATGACTGCGGCAAACGATACATTCGAGGTGAAGGTGAAAGGCACGGGCGGCCACGGCGCTCATCCGGAGAAAGCCGTCGACCCCGTCCCAGTCGCGGGTGATGTCGTGGACCTGTTCCAGCGCATCATCTCTCGGAATCTGTCGCCGTTCGATCCTGCCGTCATCACGGCAGGACAGATCGACGGGGGCACGGCCAATAATGTCATTGCAACGGATGTAAAGGTGTCGGGTACCGTGCGCACATTGAGCCACGTGACCAGGGACTACATCAAAAAGCGGATGAAGGAAATCGCCCACCATGTCGCAGCTGCCTCGAATGCTGAAGCCGAGGTTGAATTTAAGGGGGCGGGCTGTCCGCCGGTGATCAATGATCCCCACTTGACCGGCCAACTTGAGCAATCGCTTAAAAAGCATCTAGGCAAGGAGAATATTGACTTTCTCAAAGAACCGTCGACGGGCAGCGAGGACTTTGCCTATTATCTTGAGCAGATTCCCGGCATGCTGTTCCGGCTTGGCACAAGAAATGATGAAGACAGCCGCACGCATCTCTCACTTCACAATCCGGGTATCGTCTTCGATGAGCGGGCCATTCCGACAGGAATCATCGCCATGAGCGGATTTGCCATGGATTATCTGAACGGGGTTCAATAATGAGGAAAGCCGGCGGAAGGGCCCGGCTTTCCTCATTTTTTAATCGTCATTTTCCGAGCCGGAGATGACGGGAAATGCCGCAAGAAATGAGATTCCGAGTGCGAGGCTGTCAAAAAATAAGTAAAAAGCGCAGGAGTTCGTAACCCGGACCCCGAAAGACACTTTCAAGAAGACTAAGGCCAGTGATACTGTTAGGTAGAGTTGATGAACAATCATTTAAGTAGGTGAGAACATGAAAAACAAAGTGATGGAGCGGAACCACGTGACAATTAGCGGCTCCGGGGAACGGACTCTTGTATTTGGCCATGGGCTGGGCTGTGATCAGACGGTTTGGGAGCGGGTGGCTCCGGCTTTTGAAAATGGTTGGCGGGTCGTGCTGTTTGATTATGTAGGATCCGGCAGGAGTGACCGTTCACAGTACCGTCCCTCCGATTACAACTCTCTTGAAGGCTACGCACGCGACGTGATCGAGATCATTGATGCACTTGATCTCAAAGATGCGGTGTTTATAGGCCATTCCGTCAGTGCCATGATCGGCACACTGGCATCAATCAAACGGCCTGAAGCGATCGGCAAGCTCATTATGATCGGTCCGTCGCCGCGCTACCTCAATGCACCCGGATATCCCGGCGGCTATGAGCGGGAAGATGTTGAGGAGCTGCTTGAGCTGATGGAGCGGAACTACAAGGAGTGGGCGAAATATATGGCGCCTGCTTCAATGAAGAACACAGACCGGCCATTTCTTGCAGATGAACTGGAAGAACGGTTCATTTCAAATGACCCGGTCATCATCCGCCAGTTTGCGGAAGTGACTTTTATGTCGGATGTGAGGGATAAGCTGGCTGAGATAAGCATACCGACACTGATTCTTCAGGCACAGGAAGATTCTGTGGCCCCGATCGAAGTCGGGAAGTTTGTGCATGAACAGATTCCGGGCAGTACGTTCAGAGTGCTGTCGGCTAAAGGGCACAATCCTCATATCAGTGATCCGGAGGAGACCATCAGTGAAATACAGCGATACCTCAATCAAGAATCTGAAATCGGGACAAGCGTATCCGGCCGGAACCGCGGCGCCAGTTGGTAAGATGATCGGAAAGATGGCTGGGAACAGCCGGAAAGGCAGGGGCTGTTTCGATGGATGCTCAGTTGGACCGGGCACCGGTCGGCTATGTCGTC
The DNA here is from genome assembly GCF_001619585.1 of Bhargavaea cecembensis. Taxonomy (GTDB): domain Bacteria; phylum Bacillota; class Bacilli; order Bacillales_A; family Planococcaceae; genus Bhargavaea; species Bhargavaea cecembensis_A. The sequence goes on along the minus strand of NZ_LQNT01000009.1, from coordinate 847,983 downwards.
TTGGATAAAGAATGGAATGTTCTCGAGGTTAACCGGACTTTCCTGGAAATGACGGGTTTCAGATCACCTCCGGGGAAAGTGAGGGAAATGCTGACGGTGTCGGGCTGGGTCTATTTCCAGACCTTTTTCATGCCGGCCATTGAGCTTCACGGCCGAGTGAAGGAGATGGAAATTTCTATGCGCTCTTCAGATGGAAGAATGCCGGCTCTCCTCAGTGCTGCGGAAGCGGGCGGCTGTTATGAATGTGCAATCCTGCCGATGCCTGTCCGGGGGCAATACGAAGAGGAGATTTTGCAGGCAAAACGTGAAGCCGAACGCGTTCGGCTCGAAACAGAACAGGCGAATACTCACCTTGTGGGCTTGGTGCAGAAAATCGAGAATAAGCAGGCTGAACTCATTGAACTGACGGAACAGTTTCGTGAGATGGCCTCAACTGACCCGCTCACGGGTCTTGCAAACCGTCGTGCGTTCGAGAAGCATATGGAAGCCTTAAATGACATCACGTTTGCAGTAATCGCACTGGATATAGACCATTTTAAACAGGTCAATGATACATTTGGGCATGATATCGGGGATCAAGTGCTCAGACGTGTTGCGGCCGTGCTTGAGGATGTCATGGTTGAGACGGGAAGTACGGAAGGCATCCGTCTGTTTCCAGCGAGAATCGGCGGCGAAGAATTTTCAATCATTGCAGAGACCGCTTCAGAGAAGACTGCGGAATCAGTGGCCGAATCCATCCGGAAACGAACCGCCGGTGCCGGGGAGCCGGTGCCGGTGACCCTGTCCGCGGGCGTCGCCCTCAGACTGAATGGAGAGAACACAACTGTGCTTCTTAAGCGCGCAGACGAAGCGCTGTACCGGTCGAAGCGGGAGGGCAGAAACCGGGTAACGGTCGTGTCCTGACCGGAAAGGATAATAAGTGAATCATGATTATGATGGCCGGACAACCGGCCTGTTTTTTTTTGGCCTGACACACTTTAGAGAGGGAAGTGCCCGGGATGAAATGATACTTGTCGAAAAAACTTGCCCATTGTCGACATGCTTTTATATGATATTGGGAATGAACAGGAATTTTATTCCGTATGAAAGATAGATTTCCTGCCCGGCAGGGTAGTGGAGTAATAGGGAAAGGGAGGGTGACGGATGGTGCCGAACAAAACGGGGACACAGGCAGTTCTGAAAGAGCCTCACATCCAATATGTCTTTGACCTGCTAAAAGCAAATGCCCTGCGGGGCCGCCGTGTCATGGTGATGGTCCTGATCCGCGCGGAAAGTGAAACGGCTGCCGAAACGGCTTCCCGTCTCCAGAGCCTGGTCCGCTCGACTGACGTGCTATTTGAAACGGACCGTCCCGACGAGCGTGGGGTGCTGTTGCCGATGAGCGGAACGGATGAAGCAAGAGGCTTTCTGAACCGTCTGTTCCGGGAAGCTGGGGAAATGAAGGCGGCTGTCCTCGAAATCATCCACCCTGATACGGAACTTTCGACTTCACTGATGCGAATGCAATCGGCAATCGATAGTGAAGAGGAACAGGTTACGGTTTTGGACCCCTTTGGTCAGCGTCCGGATGAAGAAGTAAAAGTAAGCGTCCTCGATCCTGATCCGCTGTTCCGGGATGTACTCGGCAAGGCGCTCAGCCATCTGGATACACCAGGTGCACGGCTCGTGGTCAAGACTTTCGGAGACGGCCGGTCGTTTCTCGAATCGGGCTGGACAGCGTCAGCCCATCCCCATCTGATTGTCATGAATGACCTGCTGCCGAGGCAGAACGGACTCGATGTGCTGCATGCGCTCCGTTCCCTTCCGAATGACGGGAAGTTCACGATTCTGATGATGACCCGCAGGAACTCTGAAGAAGACATGACCTATGCCTATGAGAGCGGTGCAGACGGCTATCTGATCAAACCGTTCAACTTGAGGTTGTTTGAGGCGCAGGTCAAGCGGCTGCTGACGAGGTTATGGTCATGATTGGGGTACCGGTTACCGCCATATTCATTGGGGTTCTGCTGCTGTTCCTGGTGCTGGCGGTACTGACTGTCTACCTGTTCGCCGCCCGTGCTTTGCAAGATAGAAAATCGAAAAGGGCGGAAGCCTATCTGTCCCGAAACGGTGAAATCTGGTATCGCGTTCTTCGTGGATTTGAGCCGGCCCCGCAAGAACTGGTGCCGAATGATGAAGCGGAACTTGCCGCTGTGGAAGAGATTTTCCGTGCTTACCTGACGAACGTCACGGGCAACGGAATAAGAGAGCGGGTCCGGGCATTTGCGGATGTTCACCTGGCGCCGTTTTACCGGAAGAAGCTGAAGAGCCGCAACTGGAGTGAACGGATGAATGCCCTTTACCGGATTGAGGACTTTGGAATGGAGAGCCTCCTGGGCGATGTTCGCAAGCTCGATCGCAAGAAGCTGTCTGAGGAAGAGCGGTTTCAACTGTATTTGATCGAACTGCAATTCCGTCCGGACGGCTTCATGGATCGGACTGCCGGTCGTCTCGGATATCTTTCTGAATATGAGTCCCGCCAGCTGTTTTTTCTGATGCCGGAAAATGTGTTTGAAGAGGCTGCCGCACAGTTCGGCGAACTCGATCCCGTCCTGAAATTCGGACTGATTGAAGTGCTGGGAATGCAGCAGGATCTTATGAGGCTGCCGTTCCTTGAGGGGCTGCTGGACAGTCCGGATCCGGAGATCAGGATCCGTGCGCTCAGGGCAATCGATGCATTCGGCATCCGGACGCCAGATCAGATCCTTGAGCGTGCATTCGATTCACCCGTCTGGGAGGAGCGGTTCCTCGTGGCACGGATGCTCCGGAGGGTTCCCGCGGATGAGGCCGCCCGATATGCCTCTCGCCTGCGCAATGATCCGTCTTGGCTGGTCCGGGAAGAAATCCGCGCAGTGTTGGTCAGGCAGCGTTCCCCGGAGGAGAAATCGGCGGTCCTGCGTTAAGGGTGCCGCATATGGATGGAACAAATGAACAGCCGGTGAGAGGGAGAGGACAGGATGGAGAACACAATAGAGTGGTTGATGAAGTTTTTTGGAGGGGTCATTTTCATTTATATGGCCGTTGTCATCCTGGCCTACAGCGGAATGTTCCTGTTCGCTTTTCTTGACCTGAAGCGCCAGCGCCGCCTTGACCGCCGTGAACTCGATGACCGTTTCATCGATGCCTTCTATTCCAAGCCGGTCACGATTCTGGTGCCGGCCTATAACGAGGAAGCAGGCGTGGTGGGGAGCATTCATTCGCTCCTCAATCTGAACTACCCCCAAACTGAGTTGCTCGTGATCGATGACGGCTCCACCGACAGAACGGCTGAGATGGTCATCCGGCGGTTCGACATGGTGCGTGCGGATAAGCCGTCCGAATCCAGGCTGGATACGAGGCGGGTATTGGATGTGTACCGATCCCGTATCCATCCGAATCTTTGGCTGATCAAAAAGGAAAACGGAGGCAAAGGGGACGCGCTCAATGTAGGGATCAATTTTGCGCGTTATCCGTATTTCTGTACGATAGACGGGGACTCGATCCTGGACGGGAATTCACTTCTGCGGGTCATGAAGCCGATTATGACTTCGGGCGGTAAAGTCGTTGCTGCAGGAGGAAATGTCCGGATTGTCAATGGAATGGCCGTCGACCATGGTGTCGTGTCGGACATCCGGCTTTCGGGACGGCCGCTCGTCGTGATGCAGGTCGTCGAATACCTGAGGGCCTTTCTTATGGGGCGGATCGCCCTGAGCAGGCTGAATATGGTGCTGATCATATCGGGTGCTTTCAGCGTGTTTTCGAAGAAATATGCCTTTGAAGCCGGCGGCTATAACACGGAAACGATCGGCGAAGACATGGAAATGGTCGTAAAGATCCAGCGGCTCATCAAGGATAAGAAAATGGATGCGAGGGTGGAGTTTGTGCCTGATCCGGTCTGCTGGACAGAAGCACCGCAGTCACTCGCCGTTCTGCGAAGACAGAGGAGGCGGTGGCATCAGGGGCTGCTTGAGAGCCTTTGGCGGCACAGGGCTATGACCCTAAATCCGAAGTACGGCACGGTCGGAATGCTGTCGATCCCTTATTTTTGGCTGGTCGAATGCCTCGGGCCGCTGATCGAGTTGGGCGGTTATCTGTATGTGATCGCCGCATTCTTCATGGGCGGCATTTATTATGAATACGCCGTGCTGCTCATGCTGCTATTCATCTTGTATGGAACCGTATTTTCCATTGGATCGGTGCTGCTGGAGTCCTGGAGCCTGAATGCCTTTCCGAAAAGGCGCGATGTGCTGCGCATGATGGCACTGTCGCTCACGGAGGTTGTCTGGTACAAGCCGCTGACCCTGTTTTGGCGGGTCGAAGGGCTTGTCCGGTCCATGTTCCGCATCCGTTCCTGGGGGGACATGGAGCGGGTCGGTGCAACAAAGGGGATGTCTGAATGAAAAAGTTCTATCTGATTGTCGCTTTGGCACTGATTGTCCTGATCCTGCCGGTCATCCTCTGGTTTGCAAAAGACAGCCGGACGCTTTCGGTCACCGTGATCGACAAGACGGTACCTGATGAAACGTACCGGGAGCATCTTGGCCTGATGTGGGCGATGAACCATTTGAAAGTTGTAAGGCCGGATGGCAAGCCGTATAAAGCGGCCCGGGATTATGCAGGCTTCGTCCCGGACGAGGAGAGCCAGACTTATGAGGTGCGGACTCCCGCCGCGGATTACAAGGATACGGATGTTCTTTACATAGCGGATACCTATGGCGTTTACCGGGAAGACCTCCCTTGGGAGGAATCGGAACGGTCAGGTGCCCGGTCAGAGAAGATTGATGGCGGCCTTTCCCTTGAGGAGTGGGATGCAGTGGAACAGAGGATTCAGTCCGGTGATCCGCTGCTTCTGATCGCCGAATACAACACATTCGCCTCGCCGACCGGAAAAGAAGTGCGGGACCAGGTGATGTCACGTCTCGGCGTTGATTGGGATGGCTGGACAGGCCGCTTTTTTGAGGAACTGGACTTTCGGGAGAACAACGAAATCCCATTATGGCTGGTGGAGCAGTTCGGGGAGGATTGGTCATATGAAGGGCCGGGCTTCCTGCTGGTCAATGATCTGACCGGTGAGGTGGTGGTCCTGGAACGTGACTTGCACCTTACGGGAGAAGGTATCCGGCTGTCTTTCACTGAACAGGGAGAGGATCGGTTTGGCATCGGCGGCAACCCGCGGTATGACTATTGGTTTGATATTGTAACGCCTGCCGATGGCGGTCAGGTACTTGCGGGATATGACTGGGGGCTGACTGACGAGGGGCGCCGCCTTCTCGGTGAAAATGGAATCCCCACGGAGTTCGCTGCAGTCGTCTCGAAAAGGTCGGGAGCAACTGAAAGCATTTATTTTGCCGGGGACTATAATGATGTGCCATCGGTTCCGAAGTTTTACCAGATGCAAGGACTTCCTCAAGTTTACCGTGTGCTGAATACCTTCTCCGACCAATCATTTTATTGGTCGGCCTATGTGCCGATGATCCGTGGGTTGCTGGACGAATTCGGAAAAGAGGAAACGGGAGCCGTGCACGGCGCGAAAGCGGAGGGGGACGGCGGGGTGTATTCAAGAATAACTGATGACCGGCTGGAAGTGTTTGAAGACGGGGAATGGAAGCCGATTACGGTGAAGGGTGTAAATATCGGTATGGGCAATCCGGGCCACTTCCCGGGCGAGGCGGCCATCACCGAGGAAGAGTACGCACGCTGGTTCGAGATGATCGGGGAAATGAATGCCAATACCATCCGGGTCTACACACTCCATCCGCCGGGCTTTTACCGGGCACTAAAGGCATATAACGAATCGCACGATGATCCCTTATATGTCATGCATGGCGTCTGGATCAACGAGGAAAAGCTTGAAGAGTCCCTGGATGCGTTCGAGGAGGAGAATCTTCAGGATTTCCGTGAGGAGATGCTTCGGATTGTGGATGTCGTCCATGGAAACGCGGATCTTCCAAAGCGTCCGGGCCACGCATCGGGCTATTATGATGCCGACATTTCACAGTGGGTGAGTGCATGGATGCTCGGAATCGAATGGTACCCGTATACGGTGCAGGGGACAAACGAGAAACACGCCGGAATCGGTGACTTTGACGGGAAGTTTTACCGGACGGAAGGTGCCCGGCCGTTTGAATACTGGCTCGCGGAGCAGATGGAATGGCTGACGGCCTATGAACACGGAGAATATGGAACGCTCCGTGCGATGAGCTTCACAAACTGGGTGACGACCGATCTTCTGGATCACCCGGCCGAATCCGCCGAGCAGGAAGACCTGGTCCCGGTCGATCCGAACCTGATTTATCCGAAGGGAGAGATGGATCGGGCCGGCATATTCGCGTCCTACCACGTTTATCCGTACTATCCGGACTTCCTGAACTACGAGCGCCGCTACCTGGAATTCCGTGACCATCGCGGTGAGCCGAACAACTATGCCGCCTACCTGAAGGAATTGCACGAGGCGCACCGGATGCCGGTCCTGATTGCGGAGTTCGGGATTCCGGCCTCCCGCGGGAAGACTCACGAAAACCCGTTCGGCTGGAATCAGGGCTTCATGTCCGAACAGGAGCAGGGAGAAGTTTTGAAGCGATTGTATGAAGATATCCTGTATGAGGGGATGCTCGGCGGCCTTGTCTTTACCTGGCAGGACGAATGGTTCAAACGGACATGGAACACGACGGACTACGATAATCCTGACAGACGGCCGTTCTGGTCAAATGCCCAGACAAATGAGCAACAGTTCGGCCTCCTGAGTTTTGACCGGCTGAAAGTGAAGGTTGACGGGGATGTATCCGACTGGAGCCTGGAACCGTTGTATCGAAAAGAGGACGGACCGATCCGGGCCGTGTATGCCGATCATGATGAGCGGTATCTGTATGTGCGGCTGGATATGGAATCCGAAGCGGAAGGGCATCCGGTTGTTCTCTTGGATACGGTGCCCGGTCAGGGCAATACGACGATCGAGGGGATAAAGGGCGGCCCGGCACTTTCGGATGGCCTGGAGTTTATCGCGCAACTAAACGGCGAAAAATCACGTCTCCTGATCGATCCGTACTATGATTTACACCATTATCTGTATGGAAAGAAGCTCGGCCTGATTCCGGACGTCGAACGGGTGAATGACAGCGGCCGATTCATTCCGATCGAATATACCCTCAATAAGGAATATCATGTTGCTAACGAGGATCGGACGATACCGTTCGCAGCTTATGAAACAGGGGAACTGCGTGAAGGGAACGGCAACCCGGAATCGAAGGACTACGATTCCCTGGCTGACTACTATGCAGGGGAGGGCGTGATTGAATTGCGTCTTCCATGGCTTCTTCTTCAGTCGAAGGACCCGAGCATGAAAGAGTTCATGGGAAATCTCGCGGAAGACGGGGAATCGGCCAGTGTCATCATCGAACAGATTGGCCTCGGGGTACTGGTGGTCGGAGAAGACGGCAAGGTTATTGATTCCCTGCCGGAGGCCGAGGAAGGAAAAATGGGACCGCTCAAGGGATACACCTGGGATAACTGGGATCTCCCGGAGGCGGAGGAACGACTCAAGCAGTCTTATGAGATCATGAAAAATGCGTTTAAAGAAGAATAAGATAGAAGAAAACCGGCCGGCGGGCCGTTTTTTTTCTTTCAGAAAGTCATAGCAGACCAAGATGCCAGAATAATGACGTAGTTAACCGCAATTCCGGTAAATGAGGCTGCCTTCGGGCGGCCTCATTTTGGTGGGCGCTTGTCCATTCAGGAGGTTTTACTCCGCGAAGGAACCAGTCCCGGTCTATGCGTTGGTCCATGCCTGGGAAGATGGTCCCGAATATAGATAAGACAGTGGTGCTTCTGCATCCGAGAGAGAAAGGTTGTGATGGTATACGTAAGCTCATTTGGGTCACCGCCATCTCCGGAGTTCTGCTGGTGGCATGCTGCCACAAAGACAGTCCTGACCAGGCAGAACCTGAGGTCGTGGTCGAGCACGATGAACCAATTGCCGTCGAATTCAATCAGTTGGCATTCAACGATGACTTTCAGGAAGCGGAACCGAAGATTATTGATAGGTTCCCGATTGAAGACAAAAAGGTTGTGCTTACCTTTGATGACTGGGCGAGCGATGAGACGGTGAACGAGGTGCTGTCCATTCTCAGGGAGCATGGGATCCGTTGCACTTTCTTTCTGATTGGGGAGGGTGTTGAACGAAATCCAGGGTTGGCCAGGACCATTCTGGAAGACGGGCACGAGATTGCCAATCATTCGTATTCCCATCCTGAGCTTCCAGGGCTTTCGCTGCGGGAGATTCAAGAGCAGGTAATCAGGACGGATGAGGTGCTTACAGAGGCAATCGGTGAGGCGCCAGCCAACTATGTCAGGCCGCCGCGGGGGAAGCTGGACCACGAAACGGCACAGAAAGTCACTGCAGCCGGAGTGGATTATATCATCCAGGTCGGCGTCTCTTCAGATGACTGGAATCCGGCATTGACTGACCAGGAAGTATGCGAACGGGTGATGGACGGCGTTCAACCGGGCAGCATCATTACGATGCATATCCTGGACAATGCTCATACCGTCAGGGTCTTGCCGGGCATCTTGGATTGGCTGATTGGCCAGGGATATGAGTTCAGCACGGTCGGGGAAATGATTTCGGAGACGGGTTTATAGGCATTGGACTATGGAAGGTAACCGCCAATTAAATGATCAAATTTTGGGAGGTGACGAAAACATGAGATGGAGAGTGGGTACTGTAATCAGCCTCCTTGCAGTCTTGGTGTTCGCCGGCTGCCAGGAAAAGCCGGCTGATGTGGAGCAGCCGGAAGAAGAGAATTTGCCGCCGGCCGTTGTAGTCCCCGAGCCGAGCGCAGAGACAAAGCCTCCGCTCCGCATCATCCTGACGACGGAAAAGTCGATGGCGCTAACCTTCAACGGAATGGCGGACCGGGAGACAATGGAGCGGTTGCTTGATGCGCTGGATTTGGAAAGCGCGAAGGCCACCTTTTTCGTTCCGGCAGTTAGGGTTGCAGAAGATCCCGAATTGGCAAAGGAAATCCTTGAACGGGGACATGAGGTTGAAAACGGCACCCTGAACAATGTCCTGCCGAATGGGCTTGACTTTGAAGAGGCCTACAGGGAAGTGGAATTGGCGAATCAGGTTTTCAACGAACGCTTGGGAATTACTCCGAAATATGTGAGGACGCGGAACGGTGACACCTCCGACACCTTTGAACAGGCGGCTGCCGAAGCGGGATTGGAATTGGTGATGAACACAATCGGCCCTAAGGACAGTGAGATGAAAACAGCGGTGGAAATCACCGGCTATATCGACAGGTTCATGGTGAGGGGCGCAATCATCCAACTGAATGCGGCAAACCCTGCAGTAGTTGATGCCGTTCCGATGATTGCCCGGATGGCAGAGGAGGAAGGTTACGGTCTGACGGCCCTGGGAGAGCTGGCGGAGACTTCTTACAGAGAAGATTACTACAAATCAAACGGGCTGGTTTTCAACAAAAACTTCGAAGGGTCTAAACCAAAAGTGATCCGAAGCTTCCCTGTTGATGAGAAAGTCGTAGCACTGACATTTGATGACTGGGCGAGTGACCGGACAATCTCCAAGGTGCTTGAAATTTTGAAGGAGAACGACATCAAATCAACGTTCTTCCTGATCGGCAGGGGCGTGGAGGCGAATCCGCAGCTTGCCAGGCTGATCTTGGAGGAAGGGCATGAGATTGCGAGTCACACATATTCGCACCAATTGGTCACGGAAATGCCGCTGCGGGATCTGCAGGAAGACCTGATCAGGGCAGATGAAGTGATTGCGGAAGCGATCCGGGAGACGCCGTCCAACTATATGCGTCCGGCACAGGGAAAACTCGACGACGAAGCTGCCATGAAAATCACTGCCACCGGCGTGGATTATATCCTGCTGTATGATGTCACGTCATTTGACTGGAACATGAACCTCAAGGAACAGGAGGTTTACCACCGGGTCGTGGACCATGTGCAGCCCGGCAGCATCATTACGATGCATATCCAGGATGAGTCGCACACGATTTCGGTACTTCCAAAGATACTGGAGGAGTTGAAGGAAAGGGGTTATGAATTCAAGACAATCGGAGAGCTTCTCTCCGAGACCGGGCTTTAAGGGACCAAAAAGAAATGTGGGGAGATAGAAATGGCTACCGGCCAAGAAATACTGGCCCGCCCGAGGGAGGACAGGAGTCTCCTGCCCAATGTCCCGGAACCGCCCGGGAACCTGATTGCTGTGGACAGGCGGGGATTCCCTATGGGGGAGGAAATGCCGGCGGAGCTCCACCCGAATGCCGTTCAGGAATGGAAGGACAGCGGACAGCGCTATGAGGCGGACTTTCCGGTTCGGGCCAGGTTCAGCACAGATGATCATCAGGACCGGTTCATGAATGCTAGATGTGTGGAAATATCAAATACGGGGATGCTCATGAGAATTCCCCGTGATCAAGGCAGGGACCTCGCCAAACTGACAAAAGGAAAGTTCAGGTTTTCAGTGCCGGGAGGGGTCATGCCGGAAGGCTGCGAGTCCAGAGTGAACATCGGAGCGGAAGTTGCAAGGACATTCAGGAAGAGGGGGGAAGGCGGAGAGGATTTCTACGTCGCCATCCGGTTTGAACGGCCGCTGAAAAAACATCATGATCGGCACCGCTGGCGGTTCGCCGTGCCTGCAGCCGGATTCCTCCTGATGCTGGTTGTGTCACTCGTTGTTCTGATGCGTACCGAGAGCTTCGTCTATTTCAGGTTCCATCAGTTCCTATACTTGTATAGTATCATCGCCGCAACATTCCTTTTGAGCAGGTATTTGTTCGGCAGCCTGTATCGGAATGTCCCGCTGAATCCCAGGTATGAGCCGGGAGTTTCAATCATCATCCCGGTGTTTAATGAGGAACAGTGGATAAGCCGGACCATTGCAAGCTGTCTGGACCAGTCGTATCCGGCTGGGAAATTGGAGCTTATCATCGTCGACGACTGCTCGACGGACGGAACGGCAGCGGAGATCCGAAAGACACTTCGCGAGATCCACCGGTACGGCGAGCGGTTCGGGACGAGGAATCGGGTCACCTTCATGTCTTTAAAGAAGAACTCGGGTAAACGTGAGGCGCTGATCCGCGGCGTGAGACATGCAAAGCATGACCTCGTTGTGTTCGTCGACTCCGACAGCTTCCTGGAGCCGAATGCCATCCGAAACCTTGTCCAGCCGTTCCAGGACCCTGATATGGGCGGAGTGGCCGGCCGTACCGAAGTGGCCAATAAGTTCACCAACTACCTGTCAAAGCTGCAGACGGTCCGCTACTACATTGCATTCCGGATCATGAAAGCGGCAGAAGCATACTTCGACGCGGTGACTTGCCTGTCAGGACCGCTGTCATGCTACCGGAAGGACCTGGTCCTCCAGTATGCCGACGCATGGCTGAATCAGCGTTTCCTCGGGCATCCGGCAACATTTGGAGACGACAGGAGTATGACGAACTATATTCTGAAGACGCATCGGACCGGTTACCAGGACAGTGCGGTCTGCTCGACCATAGTGCCGTCAACGGGGAAGATGTTCCTTCGCCAGCAGATGCGTTGGAAACGATCATGGCTCAGGGAATCGCTCCGGGCACTGACGTTCATGTGGAAAAAAGAGCCGCTGATGTTCCTGTTCTTCCTGGTCGGGCTCATCGTTCCGATTGCGGCTCCAATCGTTGTGCTCTACAACTTCGTTTACATTCCAATCTTCCACGGGTTCTTCCCGTCCACTTTCATTGTCGGCCTCGCTCTGATGGCGATGCTGATGAGCTTCGCTTACTTATTCTTCAGGAAAAGCAGGCTCTGGGCCTACGGATTCGTCTTCGTCCTCTACTACACGTTTATCCTGCTCTGGCAGATGCCAGTCGCCTGGGTGACGTTCTATAAGTCGACGTGGGGGACGAGAGATACGCCGCAGGATGTTGCCGCCGGGAAAAAGCGCGGGAAACGATGGCCGCGGAACGGGAAGGCAGGGGATGGAGATGAGTAAGAACCACAGGTTCGCCGTGCTCGATCCCGACCGGGAAAACCGGAGGAAGAAAATCCGTTCGGTGATCCAGGCAGCCATCATCGCCCTGCTCTCCTATGTCCTCGTGCAGGAAGTGTTCCTCATGAAGACTTACGAGCAGCCGAACGCACCTATGGTCAATGATGAAGGGTTTATCGCAATCAGCTATCCGGGAGCCTCCCGGAAAGGCGATGAGAGCAGCGTCTCAAAAGATGAGCTGAGCACCCATCTGTCAGCCCTCAAACGCCTCGGGTTCGAAACGGTATCTCAGAGGCAAGTTCAGGAGTTTTACAGGTCCGGCTCTCCTTTGCCGGAAAAAGCATTGTACCTGTCATTCGAGGACGGCCAGAGAGACACTGTGGTCTATGCCCAGCCGGCTCTTGAGGCCCTTAATTACAAGGCTACCCTGTTCACCTATGCCAATCATCTGGTCTCTGATGACCGGAGCTATCTAAAGCCAAGCCATTTAAAAACAATGATCAATAGCGGTTACTGGGAGATGGGGACAAACGGGTACCGCCTTGCCTATATCAATGTGTTCAACAGTGAAGGGGGCTACATCGGTGAACTGAATGCCGAGGATGTGTCGGCTGACATGGACATTGTAAGGTCCAACCATTCGCTGATGGATTTTCAGCGGGATGAAAACGGGATTCCGAAGGAAAATGCTGATCAGATGAAGGAACGGATCAGCGGTGAATATGCGCATATGAAGGCGATGTATACCCGGGAGTTCGGAGAGTTGCCGGATGTGTATGCAATCTCGCGCCCGGACGCTCTGTATCATGGTATGCACCCTGCAGTCGAAGAGGTGAATGACCAGATGATCCGGACCTACTTCAAGCTCCATTTCAACAGGAGCGGAGAATTATTTAACGGTTCGGACGACAGTGTCACGGACCTTACCCGGCTCCGAGTCGGATCGGACTGGCCGGTAAACCACTTGCTGATGACAATCAGGGAGGAAGCCGGGGTGCCGGTGTCGTTCGAAACGGGTGATCCGGGGAAAGCGGACCGGTGGACGATCCGGGGTGGTGTCGCGGAATTTCGCGGGGAGCAGGCCGTCCTGACGTCTGAGCCCGGAGCGGAAGTCACTGCACTTTTGAAGGAACCGCTCCCGGCGGATGCCATTGTGCAGGCTACATTGGGCAAAGGCGCTGCCCTGGGTGTCGCGGACAGAACAGGAGAGACGGTCCAACTGACAGTTGAAGAGGGGCAACTTGTCGCCAGGCAGGAAGAAAAATTCATTTCCAAGCATCAGTTGTCAGGTAAAGACGTCATCCGGGTCCGGCTTGAGGTACGTGAGAACGTGCTGCATGTCCGGGTCAATGAAGGGATGGACTTCACGATTCAAACAAAGGACCTGGATCTCGAGAAAGGCTACCGGCTGCAGTTGGCAGGAGTACCCGAGGGGCCTGTCCCGGAAGATGAGGAAATGACGATCGTGGATGCGGTCTTCACGAATCTCCTGATTACAAGCGGTGACAGTGTCCTTTATTCGGATGCTCCCTCGGGATTTGACAAGATGAAAGACAAAGTGACCGAATGGTTCAGTCACATAATTGATTCCCTGACGGACCGGTTTTGAAAGGAGGGGGGATAAATGGAAGAAAACAAGATTGCGGTAATCGGGCTGGGTTATGTCGGCCTTCCGCTTGCGGTTGAATTGGCCAAACACTATGAGGTTGTCGGTTTCGATTTGAACCAGGAAAAAATCAAAGCATACCGGGACGGGATCGATGTCACTGGAGAAGTAGGCGGAACTGCATTAAAGGAAACCCGTGCACGACTCACATCTGATGAAAAAGCACTGAAGGGATGCAATTTCTTTATCGTGACCGTTCCGACGCCCCTGCATCCGGATCGTACCCCCAATCTGGAGCCGGTCAAATCCGCCTTCCGGACGGTGGGAAAACATCTGTCCAAAGGGGCGATCGTAGTCCTGGAGTCGACGGTCTATCCAGGGACGACGGAGGAAATCGGTGTTCCGATACTGGAAGAGACCTCCGGGCTCACCCTTGGAGACGGCTTTAAAGTCGGCTATTCCCCGGAACGGATCAACCCGGGTGACAAGGTCCATACGTTATCCACTATCATAAAGATCGTTTCTGCTTCCGATAAGGCAGGACTGAAGAGAGTGGGCGATGTATACCGTTCGGTTGTCAAAGCGGGCGTTTACGAAGCACCGTCTATCAGGGTGGCCGAAGCCGCCAAGGTAATTGAAAATGCACAGCGTGACGTGAACATCGCGTTCATGAACGAGCTTTCGGTGATCTTCAACCGGATGGGGATCGACACAGCCGAGGTGCTGAAGGCTGCCGGTACAAAGTGGAATTTTCTCCACTTTAGTCCCGGACTTGTCGGCGGACACTGCATCGGCGTCGACCCGCATTACCTCATCTATAAAGCTGAGCTGCTCGGCCTTGCACCGCTAGTCGTTCCTGCCGGCCGGGCGGTTAATGAGGGGGTTGCCAAGTTCGTGGCGGACCAGATGGTTCGGGAACTTCTCCGCGTGCACGGCAGCATCGGTACGGATACACGGGTCGGCATATTGGGATTTACATTCAAGGAGAACAGTCCGGACAGCCGCAACACGAAAGTCGCCGACCTCGTCCGGGAGCTCAAGCGATACGGGTTTGAGGTGGTCATTCATGATCCGATCGCCGATCCGGAAGCGGTCAGGCGGGAGTATGGTTTTGAACTTGCCGAGAAAGATTCCCTGCGGAACCTGGATGCCGTGGTCATCGCCGTCGGTCACGACGCTTTCCGCGGAACAGGATTTGTACCGGAGATCCGCTCGATGCTGAAGGACGGACGCAGGATGGTCTTTGACCTGAAGACTCTCTATCCCAAGGAGGCATTCAGGAAGATCGGGCTCGAGGTGTGGTCGCTGTAAGGGTGGGGATTTTGAGAACAAACAGGAAGCCGGCCAGGAGGGCCGGCTTTTCTGATTGATTCACATTTTAGCGTGTAAAAGGAGACGCTGGGGACGATGTAAAATGTGATGGCGAGTGAGTTGCCGAGGCGTGAAGGAGTTCCTATGAACTGTCAGTGATTCGTAATAGGAAGAAGGCTGCGTTCCTACTCGGCGTGGACAATGAAAGGGGGCGCCGCGATTCAATCGTCTTCGTCCTGTTCGTCTCCATTACTCCCGAATACGATGGCAAAAATGATCGCGACTCCGAGACCGACGGCGAAGCTATCCAAAGCGGTGCCGATCACGAGGCCGATCAGGGCACCGAGGAAAAACCCGCGGGAGTTGGTTTTCTTAAGCTTGTCCATGGGGCCTCTCCTTTCGTACAGGGTTTCTTCCATTTTCTCATAGAAGCAGCGCAGAGTGAATGATTGAAGTCGCCCGGGTTATTCACGTTATAATGAAGAGACTTGGAATGGACGGAAGGGGTGTGCCGGATGGACAGGCAACTGTTGATGGACTATATCGTATCGGCAACTAATTTATATGGCGTGGTACCTTACGAAAAAGTGGCCGAAATCTATACGGAACAGACGGGCGACAGGGTAAGCGCGGAACAGGTGCGGATGCTTGCTCGGGATTCTGAAGAAGAAATGGGTCTCGTTCGTGCGGAATCCGAGTTCCTGGCACACGATACGGTCATGCAGGACAACGAAGCTGATCTGTATTTTGGAGTGACGAAAGGAAAGGCGTTTTATGTGCCGGAGGCGGAGGAACTGCTGCAGTACCGGGATGGCAACTATGTAGAGATGACGGCACAGTCTCAGGCGCTGGGGAAATTCGCGAAGGATCGGCTTGGATATAGTAAAGGGGAAGTCTCGGATCTTCTTGGATGGATTCGGTCTGCCGCAAATGAACCTGCAGGAGATGCGTTCCAGAACCTGATCGCCGCACTGAGGACCGGGAATGATACAGAGAAGCTGGATCCGGACGACTTCGAAAACCTGATGCGCTATGCCGCCCATATGTACAATCACATCCGGAGCTGGGCACACCGTGGCCACACGCCGTATGAGATGGGAGAAGAAATTCTTCTCGGAATGCCGCGGCCGGAGCTGGAGGAGGATGTGCAGGAAAAAGTCGACTACATCCTGGCACTGACCCACCTTTGGGGAATTGCTCCGGTCACGAAGGTCCGGGAGATCTACAATCAGCAAAACGGCACCGCACATGCGGACTCTGACTTCGCTGCGGTGCTGAAAGATCCGTCCGCGGCGGAGTGGCTGGACCGCGGATTCGTCCACGTGAAGGGCGACCGGTTTATCCACGAAGAGCTGTTGGACCCAGAGCAGTTCGATTATTACTCAAAGCAGGCGAACGGCAAGCCGTATTACGTGCCGGATAAAGAAAAACTGATGCTGTATGTCGATGCGGACCACTACGAGGTAACAGCTGAGCTTACTGCATTCCGCAAGTTTGCTGAACGGAAGCTGTTTAGGGGCGAGGAGGCTCGTGCCATCAACTGGGTCGACTACGCACAATATCTCGCCGCTTCCAATACGACGCCGGCACAGGCGATGGGTCTGCTGCTGGATGACGAAGGTATCGTATTTGATGATGATCAGCAGGCGAACGAACTCATCGGCCTGTACTTCGACATGGTGAACGCGACCCGGATGTGGGAAAACCGTGGCCACACGCCGAACGAGCTAAGAGGAAGCGGGGAGCTGAAGGTACTGTCGGGCGGAGCGTCAGGCACAGCTGGCGCCGGACAGCAGGCTGTCACGGAGAAGGCCGGACGGAACGACCCGTGTCCATGCGGGAGCGGGAAGAAATATAAGAAGTGCTGCGGGAAATGAGTGAGGATAGGAAACAATCTCGTCATTCATGCATCCAGTTTCGTCATTCACAGGCGTAAATTCGTCACTCGACCGCTTAATTTAATCATTCGCGGTATTCACAGAAAATCCCCCGGCATGCGCTGCCGGGGGATTTTGAATTGCCTTATTCACAAGCATAATTGTCTTTGTCCCTGTCCATCTTCGACTGGTAGGCAGGGTGGCCGGCGGGGACGCCATCCGGGTATTTCGTGCGAAGCTCGGTGCAGTTTTTGAACCACTCAGTGGTGGTGCCGCTTTGAGCGTTCGGGTCACCGTCGTATTTCGTGCCAGATGTGCCGCCTCCGCCGGAAGAGGATCCGCCTGATGAGGCGGGCGCACTTGCAGCTGCACTTTGCTGTCCGGAGGCTTCCGTATCAAAACCGGAGTCGGTCGCGTAGTCTTCGATCGACCAGATGCCGATTTTCTTCGCCTTGGCTTCTGCTTCGGCGGCCTCAAACGGTGTGAGGTGACGGGTGCTCGGCGGGTAGACGTAGCCGACGCGGGCGAGGCCTTCCCGGAGCAGCGTTTCCTGCACGCTCTTGCCGTCTACATACACATAGGCAAGCAGCCGGCCGTACTTGTCGGTCCGGCCGCCGATGTCAAATTCAATCGACAGCTCGCCGCTGTTTACGAGTTCGCGGTTGCGCTCTTTGGCTTGATCGCCGAACGGCTGCTTTCCGAGTCGCGGGTGGTTCGTTTCTGGCGTATCAATCAGGAGATAGCGTACATTTTCTTCCTGCCCGTTGTAGAGGACCTTGATCGTGTCGCCGTCGATCGTCTTGACGAGTTCGACCGGGATATGGGCGGTGGTGCCGCCGGTTTCGGTCGGTTTCTTGGCGGGCTTGGTTTCCTTGGCCGCAGGTTGCTCAGCCTGATTTTGTTTGGGCTCTTCCGGTTTGTTTTCCGCCTTTTCTTCAACAGGTTTTTCAGGAGTAGAGTCTTCAGTATTCTTCTCCGGTTCAGACGGTTTTTCCGGTTGGACCTGTTCCGTATCTTCTTCCACAGTTTCCTCGTCCACGGCCGTTCCACAACCGGTGAGGAAGAGGAAGAGGACGATGAGGAGAATGGCCGGAGTGGCTTTGACCTTCTTGATGCATAAATTCATAGAGGTGTTCCTTCTCTCTTGGTAAATATTCCAAGACTATTTATAGATGAAGAATGGAGAAAAGTAAAGGGGTGGAAGTGGATTTCACCAAACCATTAGTGAGTTTATTTTCTTTATAAAGAGGAATGCACGTAATAATGAAGCAGCTACAATCCTTTGGGTTTTATAAAATTTAATCCTATCAAACGGATACGCTTCATCAAGACTTTTCATGTAAAAACGACATAGGCTCATCCCGGTAAAGTCCTTAAAGGAGGTTTGCATGATGAAGCAAAAGCGATTCAGGAAGCTGCCCCTGTCAGCCGCAGCATTGGGAATTATCTTTGGAGTTGCCATACCGGCTTCAGCGGCCGACGGTTCTGATACAGAGTTAGACGAGCTTAAACTCAATGAACTCAACGAGGTACATGAACTTGGCATAATAGGGCAAGAGGATGAGATGTTTAGCGAGTCTTACAATATGCTTGCCATAAAGCATGATCATCAGCCTGAGTCATCCCTCGACAAGGCGGATCAAAATGTGAATAAGAAAGAGTCTGTCATGCCGGCCTCTTTCTATTCGGATCTGCAACAGGGTAAGGTTCAGGGCGCTGCGGTTCAGATCGGTTCCGACCTGTCCGAACTGAAAGCAAGAGCAGGGGAACCTGAAGCCGAGTTTGACTTTGAAGGCGGCATCCGGCATGTCTACGGGAAATATCACTATGGTGTTCCATACGTGGCAGATGAACAGGAAGAAAAACCTGTAACAACAGTGACCTATCATTTTAAAGAAAAGCCGACGGTAGAGGAAGTCCGTCAGTATATGGGATCTGCTGAGGTGGAAGAAGGGATGGATTTTGACTATCTCTGGTACAGCAAAGATGATTACGAATTGTTCTTTGAATTACCGGCAGGAGCTGAAAAAGTAGACAATGTCACGGTGAAATGGAATTACAGTTAAGAATTTGGAAAGACGCGCCCCATACGGAGCGCGTCTTTGCTTTATCACGTATTAAACTCCACATAAAACGGCTGCGCATCCGGATCCAGACACTTCTCGATCCGTTCCCGGAAGTTCCCTTTGGTGACCATGTCGAGCGCATCCGGCAGCGGGTAAAAGCCGACTTCGAGTGCTTCCTCGCACGGAGTGGGCGTACCGCCGATCGGTTTACCGGTAAAGAGCGTGTTGCAGATGCCGCGGGACACATTCTGGTAGATGCCGCAAAAGCCGGTAATCTCAATCTCGATGCCGGATTCCTCGAGGGTTTCCCGGATAGCGGCATCCCGGATCGATTCACCTTCCTCCACCTGGCCGCCGGGCATTTCCCACCCTCGGCGCGGCCCCCGGATCAGGAGCAGTTCATTCCGGTCATTCACAACGATGGCGGCAGCGGAGACGATGTGTTTTGGAGGTGACGAGGATTGGACTGGTCCCGGTTTGGTCATGTTACATCTTCTCCATAATCCGGATGACTTTCAGTAGATGCTCGTTCTCCGGAACGGACACGCCGTACTTTTTCCCGAGTTCGACCATCTTGCCGGCCAGGTATTCAACTTCGGTCTTGCGGCCGTTTTCAATGTCCTGCAGCATACTCGTCCTGCCTTCCGGAGAAAGTTTGTCCAAAATTGGACGGAAACGGGCGATGTCGCGGTCGTTCAGGCCCACGCCAGCCGCCTGGGACACCAAGACAACTTCTTTCATGACCTCTTCCATCCAACCTCTTGCGCTGTGGATGGTCTGGAAAATTCCGTACGGGGCACGGAGCACCGAGGAGGTCTGGTTGACCCCGACATTGATCATGAACTTCCACCACATCTCACGCCAGATATCATCCGGGATCTCGTAGGGAACGTCTGCCTCAAGGAAGAGCTGTTCGACTGCGGCTTCCGCTTCCGGATACTCTCCGGCACGTGTACCGAATGTGATCTGGCCGAGGCTGGAGTAGCGGATATCTCGGTCTTTTCGCTGTGCGTCGATTCCGACGCACATGGCGTAGAGGACCGGATTGTCCGGGAATGCCGTCTTCAGGTCTTCCTCGCTCGAGATGCCGTTCAGGAGCGGAAGAAGAATCGTTTCCGGTCCGACAAACGGGCGGACGCAGTCAATCGCTTCATCCAGCTGATCGTTTTTCACGCCGAACACAATCAGCCCGACAGGTTCTGCATCCCCGGTCAGCGATTTGTAGCGGAATCGAGTCTCGCGACCGTTGATGCGGATGCCGTGGTCCTTGTATCGCGTGATGCGGCCTTCATCGGCCAGTACATGAAAATTCTCTTTCAAATGTGTCTGCAGTTGCTCGGCGTAGGCCGCCCCGATGGCCCCGAGGCCGATCAGCGCCGATGTCCGGATGTCACTCATGATGTCGTCCCCTTTCTTTCATATATTCAAGAGTTTATCATAGAAGAAGCGGACGGATGACGTAAAATTCTAGGTTGTCCGCCTTTTCGGACAGATGGAAAGGAGAAGTGCAGATGAGAGAATCGGTGAGGGACCGGCTGCTCGCCGGATATGATGGGGCGGCAGACCGTGACGGCGTGAGCGGAGAAAGGCTCGCCGAAAGACTGGCGACGCTTGCTTCGATCGGAGAGACGGAGGACGGCGGCGTCAACCGACCGGGCTTTTCGGCGGAAGAAAAACGGGCAAAGGAACAGGTTATCGAATGGATGCGTGAAGCGGGGCTGGATGTCAGGATGGACGGTGCCGGGAACGTGATCGGGCGACTTGAAGGAAAGGCGGACGGGCTCGCGTTCGCAGCGGGTTCCCATGTCGACTCCGTTCCGAACGGCGGCAACTTCGACGGGCCACTCGGAGTGCTGTCGGCGCTCGAAGTGGTCGAGGCATGGAAGGAAACAGGTTACGAGCCGCCGGTACCGGTGGAAGTGATTATCTTTTCTGAGGAGGAAGGATCACGGTTTGGCGCGGGAATCATGGGCAGCCAGGCGATGACGGGTGACCTCAGTCGCGAAGCGTTGACGATGCTATCGGATGCAAACGGCAACTCGTTTGAAGAGGTCATCGGCGCCTATGGGACATCTGTGGATGCATTCCTGGAAGCCGCGAGGGACCCAAAGGAGATCGGATTTTATGCGGAGATCCATATCGAGCAGGGGAAACTGCTCGAACAGGCGGGTCTTCCGGCAGGCATCGTCAAGGGCATTGCAGGACCTGCCTGGCTAAATGCCGTCTTCCGCGGTACCGCAGGACATGCCGGCAACACACCGATGGCCGGACGGAGGGATCCGCTCGTTGCTGCGGGCCGCTTTGTGCATGAAGTGAGTTCGCTTCCAGCCCGATTCAGCGACACTGCGGTCGCCACTGTCGGCAAGCTGAACGTCTCGCCGAACGGCGCCAATGTCATCCCCGAACAGGTTGCCCTCACCGTTGACATCCGTGATCTCGACAAGACTGCGCGTGACGGTTTGCTTCAGAAGGTGCGTGAGACCGCGGAACGCTGCGCGGCAGACAGTGGAGTGGAAGTCCTGCTTGAGCTTGCTTCTTCAATAGATCCGGTTCCCGTGACGGACGAAGTACGGGAAGAACTTGGCGAGGTCTTCGAAGAAGCGGGTGTCCGGCCGATGGAATTCATGAGCGGCGCGGGTCACGACGCCATGATCCTCGGAAGGCATGTCCCGATGGCGATGATTTTTGTGAAAAGTATTGGCGGTATCAGCCACAACCCGGCGGAATGGTCCGATCTCGAAGATTGCATCGCTGCTGTCCACCTGCTGAAGCGGTTTGCGGAACAGCGGATGGAGAAGATGGCCGCCCATGAGGATTGAGGAAGTCACCGGTCCGCGTGAAGCCTATCTGCCATTGCTGATGCTGGCGGATGAAGGGGAGGCGGCTGTCCGGAAATATCTTCATGACGGCCGGCTCTTCGCGGCGAAGTCGGGGGCTGACAGTCTCGGAGCAGCGCTGTATGTGCCTGTCGATCGCGACACGGTGGAGCTGAAGAACATCGCTCTTCATGAAGTATCACGTGGCAAAGGAATCGGACGCGCAATAATCGAGGACGGTATATCCCGGTACACGGAGATGGGCTTCAGAAGAATGATTATCGGCACGGCCAACTCTAGCATCGGGAATCTCGTCTTCTATCAGAAATGCGGATTCCGCATGTACGGCATCAGAAGGGGTTTATTTTTGTCCTATCCGGAACCGATTTGGGAAAACGGAATCCGGGCGATTGACATGGTGATGTTCGAGCGGGAATTGTATGAGTCGGGTCTCGGGGAGGAATGGCGTTGAAGCGTTTTTTGATGATCTTCGTTGGAATGGCCGCCGCGCTTCTTGCGGCTGAATGGATCCACGGCCTGCTGCTTACGGCCGCCTATGTGCCCGGCGGCAATACGCTTGAGATGGCCATATGGGTACGTCTCGGCATCTCGGCCCTATGCGTGACCGCTGTGTATCTTTTGATGGATCGAATAAATAGAAAGAGGGTGAACCCATGAGGAATCTGACACCGGAACAGTTTCGGGAACAAGTGCGGAGAGGGGCCTATACGGGGCCGACCGCGGGGGTGAGCGACGGGTTCGTGCAGGCGAATCTGGCAATCTTGCCGAAGGAGGACGCATTCGAATTTCTTCTGTTCTGCCAGCGAAATCCGAAGTCGTGCCCGCTGATCGACGTGACCGACATCGGTTCACCGGTGCCGGCAGCGGCGGCGCCTGGCGCGGATCTCCGGACGGACCTGCCGAAATACCGGGTGTACCGGAATGGGGAACTGACGGATGAGCCGACCGATTTGAACGAGTATTGGACAAATGACATGGTGGCGTTTCTCATCGGCTGCAGCTTTACATTCGAGGAAGCGCTGATCAGGAACGGAATCCCGATGCGCCATCATGAGGAAGGCGTGAATGTCCCGATGTACCGGACCTCGGTGGATACGGTTCCTGCCGGGAAGTTCTCGGGCCCAATGGTGGTGTCGATGCGGCCGATGGGGGCGGGCGACGTAGTCCGTGCCGTCCAGGTAACGAGCCGATTCCCATCGGTCCACGGGGCACCGGTACATATCGGCAATCCGGAGGAAATGGGAATACGGAATCTTGCCAGCCCGGACTTTGGTGATGCGGTCACAGTCCGGGAAGGGGAAACGCCGGTGTTCTGGGCGTGCGGCGTCACCCCTCAGTCCGTCGCGATGCATGCAAAACCCTCGCTCATGATTACGCATGCGCCGGGCCATATGTTCGTGACGGATCTGAAAAGTGAACAGCTTGGTGTGATTTGACAGACAGGAGATGTAGACATGGAACAGATTTTAGGTGGAATCGAACGTTTTGAAGCATTGAAGGAAAGCCGGCCCGAGTTGTACGCGACGGTCAGAGGGGTGTTTGAAGAGGCGGTGGCGACTCGCCGCCATCTTCATGCGCACCCCGAGCTATCGTTCGAAGAAACGGAAACGGCAAAATTTGTCGCTGGGAAGCTCCGTTCTTGGGGCTATGACGTCCGGGAAGGTATAGGCGGAACAGGGGTGATCGGTGTCCTTAAAGGAGCAGAACCAGGCCCTGTCGTCGGACTCCGTGCGGACATGGACGCCCTGCCGATGCAGGACGAAATCGATCAGCCGTACCGGAGCACACGGGACGGCAAGGCGCACACTTGCGGGCATGATGCGCATACCGCAATCCTACTAGGCGTTGCCAGGGCGTTTTCTGAAACCGGCCTCCAGCGGGGCACGCTCAAGCTGGTCTTCCAGCCGGCTGAGGAAATCGGGAAGGGCGCGGAAGCGATGGTCCGCGACGGCGCACTGGACAATCCGAAAGTGGTTGTCATGGCGGGGCTCCACGTCCACCCGAGTGTCCGGACAGGCGAGTTCTCTCTGTCCACGACCGGATTTGCGACGGCTGCAGGAGACTTTTTCGAGCTGGAATTCAAGGGGGAAGGCGGTCATGCGGCTTATCCGCATCAAACGGTGGATCCGATTATGATTGCTGCGCAAACGCTCGTCACCATGCAGCAGATCGTCAGCCGACAGACTGATCCGCTTGATTCTGTCGTCCTCAGCTTCGGCAAGATTGAGGGCGGCACGAAAAACAACATCATCCCGGATTCGGTCCGGGTGGAAGGGACCGTCCGCACCGTGCTGCCGGAAACACGCTACCGGATGGAGGAGCGCATGCGGGCCATCGCGGAAGGCGTCGCCGGCGGGCTTGGCGGCACCTGTACGCTCACCTACCATTACGGCGTCCCTTCGGTGAAGAACGCAGCTGTGCCGGCGAGGGTGTTTGAGGAAACGGTGGATTCTCTATTTGGCCCTGAAGCGCTGAAGAAAGTCATACCGGCAATGGGCGGCGAAGACTTTTCCTTCTTCTCGGAACAGGTCCCATCCGTATTTTTCCGCCTCGGAACCCATGGGGAAGACGACCGAACTGCCTACGCCAACCACAACAACCGCTTCGACGTCGATGAGGATGCATTCCTGTACGGGATTGCAACATTCATTGAACTGACGAACAGGCTGACGGCGATGGAACCGGGGGAGTATAAGCTATAAAGGAAGAAGAGGCCTGCCGCCTGGTGCGGCGGGCTTTTTGGGGTAGAACGGTATATACAAGCTTGCTACGGCACATTAGAAAGGCCTTCAGCCTGAATTGAAACTTCATCCACCCCTCTTCCGTAAAAATCACTAGAGACCCATCAGAATTGGACGTGAACTTATGAATATCATCTTCGCCACACTCGGCATCTGGATCATCGCAACCCTTGCCATCTTCTCCTTTATCCGGGGAAGCGAGAGGCAAGAACCGGAAGGGCAGGGGAAGGGCGCGGGCATCATCGCCATCACTTCAGTGCTGCTTGCGCTCCCGGTCGCGGGGATGATGGGCGGGATCCTGTTCGCTCTGGCCGGCTCGGTGCAGGTGGTCGGCTGGCTGTTTAATCTGGAGATGAGCCCGGGAAAAGTTGGTGTTTTTGTCATCGCCGTGCTCGTATACCTGTTCACGATCGACAGCCTGGTCGAACTGTTCCTGAAATCCGTGATGGGCAAGTCATTGACGGGAAAACTGGTGCTGCTGTTTACCAGGGTGCTCGCCTTTTACGGAATCGGCCTGCTAGTGGGTGCGCAGGAACAGACTGCGCTTCCGGTCGCGGCCGGGCTGGCGGTGATGCTGCTGGTGATCGAAACCCTGTTCCGGCTTTTGAAGAAAAGCGGAAAGGGCTCCGGCAGGGAGGACCGGCGCAGCCGGAAAGTGTAATTTCCCAAGTTTAAAATGAACTTTCACCGGCCATTGTGTACTCTCGGTCCGGCCGCTGACTCCACTCCTCCGACTCCGCTATAATGGTAAGCATCACCACATGAGAAAAGGGGGCTGCGGGATGGCAACGACTCAACAGGACTTCACACAAGGGCCGCTTGCCCGGCAGATGTTTGCCTTTGCCTGGCCGATCCTGCTGGCAAACCTGCTTCAGGTGTCGTACCAGCTGATTGATACTTTGTGGGTGGGGAACCTGATCGGCGCGGATGCACTCGGTGCGGTGTCGATCTCGTCCACAGTGCTGTTCACGGTGCTGTCGTTCGTACTCGGGCTGAACAATGCGGCGCTTACCATCCTCTCCCAGCAAAAGGGCCGAAAAAGCGAGGAGGGCCTGAAGCGTTACCTTAATGCGTTTGTCGTTTTGATGTCGATCATGTCTGTTGCTCTCGGAATCATCGGGATCTTCATCGCCGAACCGGTGCTGCGGCTGCTCGGCACACCGGAAGTGATGCTTCCGATGGCGACGGCTTATCTGCAGGTCAACTTCACTGGGCTCCTGTTTTTGTTCGGCTATAACTTCAATACGACTGTTCTGCGGTCGGTCGGGGACTCCAAGACGCCGCTATATTTCGTCGCCGCTGCAGTCGTGCTGAACGCGGTGCTGGACCCGCTGTTCATTTCGGGCTTTGGGTGGGGAATCGAAGGGGCGGCGTATGCGACAGTGCTGTCGCAGGGGCTGTCATTTGTGGCGGGGCTCATCTACATACTCCGCAAACGGCTTGTGCCGTTTACAAAGCCGTCAATGCCCAAGTCGCGCGAAGTCAAAGACATCCTGAAGCTCGGCATTCCGGCCGGCCTTCAGATGAGCGTCATCTCGGCGGGAGTCATGGCGATCATGAGTGTTGTGGCGTCGTTCGGTCCGGCGGTCGTTGCCGGGTACGGAGCGGCGTGGCGGCTTGACAGCCTGATCATGCTGCCGGCGCAGGCGCTCGGGACGGCCGTGAACTCGATGGCCGGACAAAATATCGGAGCGGCCAAATGGGAACGCGTCGGGCGCATCACGAAGTATGGTTTCTTATTTAATCTTGGCGCGATGCTCTTGATGGCGGCGGTCCTGTTCCTGCTTGCCGAACCGGCAGTCAGACTGTTTATCCGGGAGCCGGAGGCGGTTGAATTCGGCACCAATTATCTGAGGACGATCGCGTTCTTTTATCCGTTTCTCGGGATCAACTTCATCCTGAACGGAACGGTGCGCGCGGCGGGTGCCATGTTCCAGGTCCTGGTCCTGAACATTATTTCGTTCTGGGTGCTCAGGTATCCGCTCGTCTGGCTGTTTTCCGGTTGGTTCGGCCGCGAAGGGATTGCGATCGGCATGGGGATGAGCTTCATCATCAGCAGTGTGTTTGCGTTTCTTTACTACCGGTATGGGAAATGGAGAGAAATCAAGGCAATTTCTGAGGAGTGAGCGAGATGGCATTGGATGGAATTATTTTCGACCTGGACGGTACGCTGTGGGATTCACGCAAGGCAGTCGCGGATTCGTGGACAAAAGTTGTGCAGGACAGGCATGACGCGAGGCGCGAGGTGACCGCAGAGGAATTGACGGGCCTGATGGGGCTGCAGCTTCCCGAAATCGGTGACCGGCTTTTCCCGGAGCTCGATCCGGACGAGCGGAAAGAACTGATGGACGAATGTTGTGTGTATGAGAACGACTATGTAGCTGAAAAAGGCGGTGTGCTGTACCCGGGGGTTGAAGAGGTACTGAAGCAACTTTCCCAAACCTATCCGCTTTATATCGTCAGCAACTGCCAGGATGGCTACATTGAGGCGTTTTTCGAAGCCCATGGGCTTGGCAGCTACTTTAAAGACTACGAAAATCCGGGACGCACGGGACTGCCGAAAAGCGGCAACATTAAGCTGGTCATGGAGCGAAATAACCTGGAGAACGCCGTTTACGTCGGAGATACGAAGGGCGATGAGGACGCTGCAAGGGGTGCAGGCGTGCCATTTATCTGGGCAGCTTACGGATTCGGAAAGCCGGAGAATCCGGATTACCGGATCGGTGCTCTCGCCGAACTGCCCGGGCTGGTGGAGAAGCTTTGAGATTCCGTGCCGGGCGGGACGTGTGGCTCGGCGGTGTGATCTGGGGAAGTATCGCCCTGATGGTCTGGAGCATCACCCGGATGATCGCGGATGGGGACCCGGTTGGCGCAATCATCATTTCGGGCATCGCTCTCCTCCTGCTTTCCATCTGGTTTCGGACCTACTACGAAATCAAAGATGGGCGCCTGTTCATCACCTCAGGCCCGTATTACAAATCGATTCCGATTGACCGGATCACCTCGGTCCGCAAGACGGCGAACCCGTTCAGTTCCCCCTCACTCACCATCCGAAAGCTGGAGATCCAGTTTGGCACCCATGGCGTCGTTTCGGTAGGACCGGAAGACCGGGATGAACTGATCCAGGCACTTCGGGAAGTGAATCCGGAAATCAAAGTCAGAGAATAACTGGAATGAAAGACGTGCGCCTTTTAGGTGGCGTCTTTATTTTTATTTATGGTTTAGGAAACGGAATTTCAAATCGTTTACAGAGTGGGTCTGGACTAATTGATCATCAGTCTGGAATGGCTGGCCCAGCGTTTTTTTCCTGACATTTATGGGGAAGATAGATGTTAGGGTATAACCCGGACAATATAGCGCCCGGCACCTTAAGAAGAAAACACCTACAGCACGGAGGCGATCAAATGCTTTTGGATGAACTGATGAAAAAGCTGGATGAAAAAAAGGAGCGGATTATTGAAATCCGCCGCTATCTGCACGAACATCCGGAGCTGTCCTTCCAGGAAGATGAAACGGCCAAGTATATAAGTGATTTTTACACTGATGTACCCGTGGACAATGTTGAGACGAACTTTGGCGGGGAGCGGGGCATCGTGGTGACGATTAAAGGTGCGAAGCCCGGGAAAACCATTGCGATCCGCGCTGATTTTGATGCCCTGCCGATCAAGGAGGAGACGGGACTTCCGTTTGCCTCAAAAAACGAGGGTGTCATGCATGCCTGCGGACATGATGGCCATACGGCCTATATGCTTGTGCTTGCTGAGACGCTGGCAGAATTCAAGGATCAGCTGAAGGGAACGATACGGGTCGTTCATCAGCCCGCCGAGGAAATGCCGCCGGGCGGTGCCCTCGGCATGATCAAAGCAGGTGTCCTTGAAGGCGTGGATGCCATCCTTGGAATCCATGTCATGACCAATATGGAAACAGGCAAGGTGTACTGCCGGGGCGGGAATACCCAAACCGGACGGTCCTATTTCAAATTGGTTGTACAGGGCAAAGGCGGGCACGGGTCTTCGCCGCATTTGGCGAACGATGCAGTCGTCGCGGCCAGCTCATTCGTGATGAATGTGCAGACAATCGTGAGTCGCCGGATCAGCCCGTTTGATGTCGCTTCGGTCACCATCGGGAACCTGGACGGAAAAGGGACGTTTAACGTCATCAAGGATACCGTAACGATTGAAGGAGACGTCCGGACGATGTCCAATGAGGCCAGGGAAACCGTTGAAAATCAGGTCCGTGCGTTTACGGAAGGGTTGGAGCGGTCATTTGGCGTCACCTGCAACCTTGAATACAAAAACGACTATCCGGTCCTCTATAACGATCCGGAGGTCACCAAGCAGGTCCGGCAGGCGGTGGAAGACGCCCAAATCCCGGAAGTGGAGGCGGTTCTGGAAAACCCCCCGCAGCCCCCTTCGGAAGACTTTGCTTATTATCTCGAAAAGACGCCGGGGTGCTTCTTCTATGTCGGAGCCGCACCGGAGTCGGGAGAAGCCTATCCGCACCACCATCCAAAGTTCAACATTGATGAGAAAAGCCTGATCATCAGTGCAAAGTCGATGGCGGCGGTCGTGCTGTCCTACTGCGATGGAAGCATAAACGAATAGGCGATTTACTTGAAGGCTTGCGCGTCTGGAAGCAAGCCTTCTTGTTTTCGGTATTTTGTTCCACTTATTGAGACATGATTAACGGGCTCTTTGGGTATGGATAAAGACGATGATACATAGGAGGGCGATCATGGACAGACATTCTGTAATCCCAATGAACCCGGCCATGCCGGTCCGGGCCATGCGGCCAATGGCAGAAAAACGGATGCCGCCGATAGCGGATTCGACAGCCGTGAAACAGATGAGGAAGATGAACAGGGGCATCGTGACGGCATTCGGCGCGATCGGAATTGCTCAGGCACTCAAGATCTTTACCCATAAGGCGGTGACGGGCAAATGGGACTGGCGGCCGCTCTTCACGACAGGCGGAATGCCGAGTTCTCACTCCGCAGGCGTTTCTGCACTGGCGACCTACGTGGCTTCAAACCGGGGCGCCCGCCATACCGAAACTGCAGTAGCCGTTGTGCTCGCCACAATCGTCATGTATGATGCCCAGGGCATCCGCCGGCATACAGGCGAAATCGCCAAGCTCGTAAATGACCTTGAAGACAACTTCGTCAAACTGTCGGGTGAATTCCCGAGCCTCAAGTACGAGGAAAGGGAGAATGAGCTGAAGGAATTGCTCGGTCACCAGCCGCTTGAGGTTCTGGCCGGTGCCATCTTCGGCGGTGCCCTCGGCCTGGTCTCGGCCAAAATCGAGAACCAGGAACGGGAAATGGAACACGCAAGGGGTATTTATCCCGACCACTTGGACGAGCGCAACTGAAAAAAGAATGGGGGCTTCCGGTGGAAAACCGGAAGCCCCCAATTTGATTGGATATTCGTTATGGCCTACCCTTCGCTATGGTCGGGCCTGCTCGAACGCATAGCCGAAACGATACAACTTTGCTTCTTCTCCATGGTTTCCGATCAGCTGGATCCCGACAGGAAGGCCGCCTGATGACAGCCCGGCAGGAACGCTCAGACTCGGGTTGCCGGTGAAATTGGTCGGAGAAGTGAGGCTGAGAAGGGCCGGAATCACGTCGATTTCATTGCCGTCCACAATGGTTTTCCGTTCACCGATTGGTGTAGGGAGAATCGGAAGCGTCGGCGTAAGCAGAACATCGACCTTTGAAAATACCTCGTTGAATCCTTCAATCAGACGGGGACGTTCCTGCTGGGCACGAACATATTCCCATCCGGTCCGCTTGATGCTTGCTTCCAGACGGGCAAGCACTTCCGGCGCATAGTCGCCTGGCTGCTTGTCCATTGTCTCCCTGTGGATGGCGGCGGCTTCGCACTGGATGGTCACAATCTGTGCGTCATTGATTTCAGGCATGACCGGGATGTCGACTTCAATCACTTTTGCACCAAGCGACTCGAATTTGCGGGCAGCCCGTTCCACCGTGGTACGGACTTCGGGGTCGAGCAACCGGAAATAGTGGGCAGGCAGTCCGATGACCTTTCCTTTTATGCTGTTCTTGAGTTCCGCGGTGAAGTCAGGCGGGGACTCCAGAAGGGAATAGCGGTCGGCCGGGTCCGGGCCTGCGAGAATATTGAGCAGAATTGCGTTTTCTTCGACGCCTGCCGTAATGGGCCCCGGATGGTCCAGCGTATAGGCGAGCGGGAAAATGTTGTTTTTGCTGATGCGTCCAAATGTCGGCTTCATCCCGACAAGGTTGCAGGCACTGGCCGGAATACGGACTGATCCGCCGGTGTCCGTCCCAATGCCTGCATAGGCCATGCCACTCGCCACCGCAGCTGCCGAACCGCTGCTCGACCCACCGGAAATCCTGGATGGGTCATAGGGGTTGCGCACCGGACCGTAATGAGACACATCGCCCGTCGGCCCGTAGGCGAACTCATGGGTATTCGTCTTCCCGATGATGACGGCACCGGCGTCCTTCAGTTTCTCGATGACCGTCGCGTCTTCAGGTGGGATGAAATCCTGATAAATTACGGAACCCATCGTTGTCCGGATCCCCTCTGTGTAGACCAGGTCCTTCACCGCCACTGGAATGCCGTGGAGAGGGCCGCGCAGGGTACCCGACTCCCACTCACTTGTAAGCTGCTCCGCTTCTCGGACAGCCTCTTCCTCGCATACCGTGATAAAGGCATTCAGTTCAGGATTCTTTTTCCGGATGGTTTCGAGTGTCTCGGTGACCAGTTCTGCCGGAGGGGACTTCCGTTCCCGGATTGAGAGGATCGCATCCATCATGTTCAAGTCAATTCCCCCTTTTCCTAAAGGGTAGTCGAATCCTCGCAAGTTTTGCAAATATCTGGTGACACGCTCAGTTTCTTCAGTCAGAATAAAGATGAGTAAAGGAGAAGGAGAGAATGGAAATGCAAGCACAATCATTTGAAGAAGCGGTTGCGCAGAAGGGCCTTCAGCGCATAGCGCTATGGGGCAAGGTAGCCGGCATTGCCATGATGATCACCGGCGGGATCACCGGGGTGCTCGGCCTGTTCAACTTTATTGTAGGGGCCATCCCGGGAGCCATCACGTTTTTCATGGGGTACCTGATCTACAAAACCGGTACGGCTGCGGCGCAGATTCGTGACGGCGGGGATACCCGTGCACTGAGCGACCTGTTCCATAACTACGGCCTATATCTTCTCGTCACATTCATCATGTTTGCCGTGGGTGTAGGGATTACAGTCCTCATGCTCGTGCTCTTCGGTGTCGCGATATTCAGCGGCTTCATGTTTGATGGCTATTATTAAGGTAGGGTTCATCAGGGGCTTCCCATTACGGGAAGTCTATTTTTATTGCCTCATACTGCACATGCCGACATATTTCCCGGGAAATAGTGCGGATATTTAATTTTAGAGTAGAATTTTCGGCGGATAGTATGAATTTCAAGGAAAAACTGTATTCATACAGTTCCCGCTGTCACTTAATCAAGAAAACGCTATCTTGACAACTAAAGGAAGTTTGATCTACAACAGATGATATAATCTTACTTATCAGAAACTTCACTATTCCACAAGAGGTGAGCAGACATGAATGTACCGCTGATATTGACTGAATTCCTGGACCGCGCTGTCCGTCTGTACGGGGAAAAGACGGCTGTGATCGACTATGACGAGGGACGCAGGCTGACCTACCATGAGTTGGGCGGGCGGGTTAACCGTCTGTCCCACGGACTCCGCTCACTCGGTGTGGAGAAAGGCGACCGTGTCGCTTACCTCGCTCCGAATACACTGGAGATGCTGGAAGGGTTCTACGGAATCTATCAGACAGGGGCCGTCATGGTGCCGCTTAACATCCGGCTTAAGCCGGAGGATTATCTGTTCATCCTCAACCATAGTGAATCCAAGGTGCTGTTTGCCGACCAGGACCTGCTGCATCTGATCGAACCGGTGAAGGACAAGTTAGAAACAATCGAACGGATCATCGTTCACTATCATGACGGCGGGACAGAGGAAGCGGCTTATGACGAGTGGCTGGCGCAGTTCCCGGAAGAGCCGTTTGACCGGGCAGGGCTAGACGAGAATGATGTCGCAAGCCTGCTTTATACAAGCGGAACGACGGGAAATCCGAAGGGCGTCATGCTGACTCACCGGAACAACTATCTGCACACATTATCGCTTATGCACCATCTCCGTGTGTATGACACGGACACGTATCTGCACGTCCTGCCGATGTTCCATGTCAATGGCTGGGGGGCACCGTTTTACTATACGGCGAACGGGGCAACCCATGTCTGTCTCCGCAAAGCACGGCCGGAAACGATCTATGACGCGATCAATTCCCACGGAGTGACATCCGTGCATATGGCACCAACTGTCCTCAACTCGCTGCTGCAGTACTATGATTCCGAGAAACCGCAGACCGGAAGAGCCGACCTCCGCATCGTCATTGCGGGATCTGCTCCGCCTCCGGCCTTTATCCGCCGCGTCGAGGACGAGCTCGGCTGGGAGTTTATCCAGGTGTACGGCATGACAGAGTCATCGCCGCTAAGCCTGACCTCTTCCAGCCGTTCGACGGAAGCTCACCTTTCCGATGAAAAGAAAGTGCGCCTGAAGGCGAAGGCCGGATACCCGATGGTCGGAAACGACGTCCGGGTCGTCAACGACTTCGGCGAGGAAGTGCCGCATGACGGCAAGTCGGTCGGCGAAGTCGTCGTCCGCAGCCACGGCGTCATGAAAGGCTACTGGAAAAACGAAGAAGCGACGGCGGAAGCCCTGCGCGACGGATGGCTCCATACCGGGGACATGGGGACCATCGACGAATTCGGACATATCGACATCACCGACCGGAAAAAGGACATCATCATCTCCGGGGGAGAAAACATCTCTTCTATTGAAGTGGAAGGTGTACTCTATGATCACCCGGACATCGTGGAAGCTGCTGTCATCGCAGTCCCTCACGAGAAATGGGGAGAAACACCGCACGCCTATGTCGTCCTCCGGGATGGCATAAGCTTGAATGAGCAGGACGTCATCGACTTCTCACGCTCTAAGCTCGCACACTTCAAGGCCGTCACCAGCGTGACCTTCGTCGATGAACTTCCGAAAACAGCTTCCGGCAAGATCCAGAAGGTCCATCTGCGGAACGACTACTGGGAATCCCACAAGGGAGCATCCACTTCCGGACGTTTCGTAAACTAAAGATGAATTCAGCAGACCTGCATCGGCAGGTCTGCTTTTTTGAACGGCTACAACCCAATCTTCCGGCACAGGTTCTTCTGGAACGGGCTGTGGTAAACTATTGGAAAAAGTTCCGTTTAACACACAGAAAACTTCCCTGAGGTGATTTAGAATGGACGATGAGCTGCTGACTAAAGAAGAGCTGCTTGAAAAAGGATATGACTACGAAGATCTGGAGATGGAGCAGCCGAGCGGCCAGCTGTTTGTACGGACCGGTGAGGAAGGGGACGACCTCGTTCCGGTCAATGGGCTGGTTTATGAGCTGAGTGAGCAGGACGGATCGCTCCTGAACTACGGAGAGTATGCGTACTGACTTCCTCATGGCATCTCAGTGGACTTCCACCTAAACGGAGAAGTGAAGCGGATCCACGCCCATTTTCACGGGCCGATCCACGGCGAACAGCGTCAATGGGACATAGAAGGTCGGCTTGTTTTCTGGGGAGAATACGAGTACGGACATGAGTTGAGATATAAAAGATGGGACGAGTCCGGGAACCTGGTTGAGGAGAAAACAGAGCCGCATGAAGCCCAATTGACATTGATCGGCCAAAGCCGCGAATTTTATGAGAAGCATTATGGAGAAGAATCATGATAAGAACTTTTGAAGAAGTACTGCAGCAGGGAGTTCCCTATGATGAGCTTGTTGAAGAGTATATGGAAGATGTAGTCTTGCGGCCCGACGGGGATGCACCTTTTACCGGCCTGGCCTACGAGCTGAGTGGCGATGGAAAGAGCCTACTCTACCATGGTGAGTACTTGGAAGGCCTGCCCCACGGAATCTCCGTTTTCTATCATCCAAACGGGAATTACAAAAGCAAGGACACCATCTTTCACGGCACTGGCCATGGCTGGTCACGCAGGTGGGATGAACAGGGCAACCTGATTTTTCTCGGGGAATACATTCATGGCATTTCCGCCCGTTTCCGTGAATGGGACGAATCGAGACAGCTGACCGATGAGAAAATGGAGCCGAGTAACATGGAAAAAGCGATCATCGACCAAAGAATCCGGATGTATAAGCAGCATTGGCCGGAAGAATCGGCCGGGCTGTCCTATGATTTCCTTGAAAATAAGGGTTGGCCGGAGGAATGAGGTGTTCGTTATGAATGGGGCGCTGCTTTCAGCAGAAGAGCTGGTCAAAATGGGCTTTGATTACGGAGAACTTGAGATGGAAGAGCCGCCAAGCGACCGGCTGCTTGTTCCGGCTAAAGGCTCCGGGGAAGGCAATCCGATCACCGGTCTGGTCTATGATTTGGATGAAGAGGACGGGACACTGCTCTATTACGGGGAGTATGAACAGGGTCTTCCGCATGGGATTTCTGTGGACTTTCACCGGAATGGGAAACCGGAACGGGTTTGCCGGATCTTTCATGGTGCAATCAATGGGGAAGACCGGAGATGGGACCCCGAAGGACAACTCGTCTTTCAGGGAGAGTATGTCTACGGGGTCCTTGTCCGGTATAAACAATGGGATGCGTGCGGCAACCTCATCGGGAAACAAACCGAGCCGGACCCAGATATGCTCGGGCTGATCGCAGTCCCAGCGCACATACTATGAGAACCGTGAATGAGCAAAGGAAGTGGCAAGTGTGAAGGTAAATGACATCCATCCCCTCCGGCCGGATCCGGACGAGTTTATCCATATCCAGGAGCAGTTGGCCAAACAGATCGACGTGAGCCGGCCGCTCCTGCGTGAAAACATCCGCGCGGTTGCCGGTGTGGACCTGGCTTATGCCGGCGAAGGCGAACCCGAGATCGGTTTCTGTCATATCGCTGTCTTTGATGCAGTCACGATGCAGGTGGTGGAACGGGCCGAGGCGGTCGGGAAAATAGACGTGCCGTACATCCCCGGGTTCCTGACGTTCCGGGAGCTGACGCTGATCATTGCGGCTGCTGAAAAGCTGGAAACAGTGCCGGACCTGTTCCTGTTCGACGGAAACGGCATCCTCCATCCCCGCAGGATGGGGATTGCCGCGCACGCATCGTTCTTCCTCGGGAAACCGGCTGTTGGTGTCGCCAAAACCTATTTCAAGATAGCAGAGACGGAGTACGAGGTGCCGGAGCGGGAGAAGGGCAGCTACACGGACATCATAGTGGGCGGTGAGACGTTGGGGCGCGCTGTCCGGACTTCAGCCGGCGTAAAACCGGTGTTCGTTTCGCCGGGTAATGGGATTGACCTGGATTCTTCGACGGAACTCGTGCTGTCACTTACCGGGACCGAAAGCAGACTGCCCGTACCGGTGCGGGAAGCGGACATTGAGACGCGCAGGATGCGCCGCAGCTGGGAAGGAGAACATCGTTTAGGCCCGTGATTCCGTATGTGGAGTCACGGGTTTATTCGTTTGGGTCACTTCCGGATTGCTATAATGAAAAGGGGAATGGAGAAAGGCGGAATATTATATGAAGAAACTATTGCTGGACGTAGACACGGGAATCGACGACGCAATCGCGCTTTTGCTTGCTGCCAAGGAATCCGAACTGGTCGGAGTGACGACAGTGAACGGCAATACATCACTGGACAATGCGACGGCCAATACGCTCAAAGTCCTTAAGCTGATCGGACGGGAAGACATCCCGGTCGTCCGCGGTGCGGACCGCCCCCTTCTGCGTGAACCGCATTTTGAGGCGAGGGTGCATGGGGATGACGGAATTGGCGGTGCGCTCGGAGACATGGAACCTGGGATGCCAGCAGAAGGGTTTGCCCCGGACTTCATCATCGAACAGGCGGAAAAGCACAAGGGGGAGCTGACGCTTGTCCTGCTCGCCCCGCTCACGAACATGGCGCTCGCCGTTCGGAAAGAGCCCCGGCTAAAGGAGTGGCTGAAGGAAGTCATCATCATGGGCGGCGCGGTGGATACACCGGGGAACATCACGCCGAAGGCCGAGTTCAACATCTTTGTCGATCCGGAGGCGGCGAAGGTCGTCTTCCAGTCAGGACTTCCGATCACGCTCGTCGGGCTGGACGTCACGGAAAAGACGCTTCTTGATGAGCCGCATGTCCGGGAGATGGCCGGGAACACGGAAGGTGAGTTTATCCGTGAAGCAACCGTCCAGTACATGAACCGCTATGAGGAGATGACCGGCAGCCGTGCGTGCTCGATGCATGACCCGCTGGCGGTCGGGGTGGCGCTCGATCGGTCGTTTGTCCGGACGGAGCGGCTTTATGTCGATGTGGAGGCAGACAGTTCACTGTGCGACGGCCAGACTGTGTGTGATTTCAACCGGGTGACTGGCCATGAACCGAATATGGACGTCTGTCTCGGAGTCGAGGGAGATCGGTTCATCCGCTATCTGATTCAAAGTATGGTCCGCTAATCGGAAAAGCCCGCGATGCCAATCAGGCATCGCGGGCTTTTGGCTTTTCGGTCATTTGAAAAAGAGTTCGAACATCCTTTTCATGGCGCTTTTTTCGGGACGTCCTCCGCGGGCTTTCCATTCCGGCAGCACATATTTTTTTGTGAACTTCATCTCGTATTCTTCTGCGCGTTCATACTGCAATCCATCATACCCGTAATTGAGGCTCAGACCGCCGGCATCATCGATCATGAGAGTCATCGTCGTGAACGGCTCCCGTCCGAGTGATTTGAACTCGGCGGCAAGCTTTAAAATCAGGAGATTAATCTCATCCGTCTGGTCGTGGTAATCGGCCGGGTCCATGTCTAGGATGTAGTGCATCTCCGCATCCGGAAGAAATTCCGGGCTGTCTTTCCGGAAAAAGTAATAGAAGTATTCGGCATGATCACCGCGGTTTTCTCCGTAAAACATCACTTTGTCCCAATCCGTGGGGACCGATTCGATGATTGTTTCAATCAGCTGCTGTGTGATGGATTCGAGGTTGGTTGTATCCATGGGCTCCGCCTCCCAGTCTTGGTTCCATGCTAGCAGAATCGGGAGGCTCCGTCATCCGGAGCTGAGTTGGTATCCTTTTGATGATGGGGCGCACACTAAGGAATATGCAAGCTTCCAGATGTCCTGAAAATCAATCAATTGTCGATTCATCGTTGATTTTCGGCCTTTTATCTGAATTTATTCTGATTCAGTTGATTCTAAATTATTCTGGCTATACAATGGAACGTATATTTTTAAAAATTTTTGCTTGGTAACAAGCTAAAGGAGTGGAGACCGGTGAAAAAGTATGAAGAGGCGCTGGATTTGCATCGGGAGCTGGAAGGAAAATTGGAAGTGACGGTGAAGTCCCCGATCGAGTCGAAGCGTGACCTGAGCCTGGTATATTCGCCGGGCGTCGCCGGTCCCTGCCTGGAAATCGAGCAGGATCCGGATACAATCTACGACTATACAATCAAGGGCCACACGGTCGGTGTGATCAGCAACGGCACGGCAGTGCTTGGCCTCGGAAATATCGGCGCTGAGGCTTCAATTCCTGTAATGGAAGGGAAGGCAGCTCTGTTCAAGAGGTTTGGCGGAGTGGATGCGTTCCCTATCGTTCTGGACACGGAAGACCCGGACGAATTTGTGAATGCGGTCAAGCTGATGGCGGGTGTGTTCGGGGGCATCAACCTTGAGGACATCGCGGCACCTGCATGCTTCGAGATCGAAGACCGTCTTAAAGAAGAACTGGACATCCCGGTGTTCCATGATGACCAGCACGGGACCGCAATCGTTGTAGCGGCGGGCCTTCTGAACGCATCCCGGCTGACGGGCCGCGAGCTCCGTGACCTGAAGGTCGTCATGAACGGGGCGGGGGCCGCCGGTGTGGCGATTGCAAAGCTTCTGATCGGTTTCGGTGTGGAGCAGATCATCATGTGCGATACGGCTGGTGCCATCTACGAAGGCCGTCCGGAGCGCATGAACGCAATGAAGGAAACTATCGCACAGGCGACGAATCCCGAGCGCAGGAGCGGCAGCCTGGCTGACGTCATCATCGGCGCGGATGTCTTTATCGGGGTTTCCGCGGCAGGAGCGCTCACCCAGGATATGGTCCGTTCGATGGCCGAGGAACCGATCATCTTTGCGATGGCCAACCCGGTCCCGGAAATCATGCCGGATGAGGCGAAAGCTGCGGGTGCCCGCATCGTTGGCACCGGACGTTCCGACTTCCCGAACCAGGTCAATAATATCCTTGCATTCCCCGGTATTTTCCGCGGGGCGCTCAGTGTAAGGGCAAGCGAAGTGAACGAGGAAATGAAGCGTGCCGCTGCCAATGCCATTGCGGATCTGATCGGTAGGACTGCCCTTACCGATGACCGCATCATCCCGGATCCGTTTGACGTACGGGTTGCGGATGCAGTAGCGAGAGCGGTCGCGGAAGCTGCGGTCCGCACGGGCGTCGCCCGTAAGGCGCCGGTAAAGTCCTGACCCGCTGACCCATTTCCCCCTTATCAGGAAAGCTATATAATGAATTGGATAACTAGTTGAAATGGGGGAAACGGTATGTCTTATTATGTGGTCTATCTGCCGATGAAGGATGAGGAACTGAGTCAAACCTACCGTCCGGATCATCTGGCGTTCGTGGACGAACAGATTGAAAAGGGCAATGTAAAGGCAAAAGGAAAGTTTGCCGACGGTTCCGGCGGCATGGTGATCTATCAGGCCGAGTCACTGGAAGCCGCGGAGAAGATCGCCATGCAAGACCCGTACGTCGAAAAAGGTGCACGCGGGATCGAAATCAAAGAATGGATCGGGACTTTCGTGTAAGTCAGAAAAAACAGCAGCCGGCGGACGGCTGCTGTTTTTATTTGTTTTCGCTCCCAGGTTATCCGCTTTTCCTCATCAGATAAAGGAAGTACGGCGCGCCTATGAGTGCCGCGATAATACCCGCGGGGATGCTGAAGGCCGGGAGAGAGTGGCCGATCGTGTCCGAAGCGACAAGGAGCCCTGCACCGATCAGCATCGCCGCGGGCAGGTAATGCTGGTGGCGCGGACCGGCGATGGCCCGTGCGATATGCGGGGCCATCAGACCAATGAAGGCGATGTAGCCGGTGACGGAAACGGCAGCCGCGGCAAGTGCGACGGCAATCGCAATTAGAATCATCCGGCTTCGGGACAGTCGCAGGCCCAGCCCGATCGCTGAAGGTTCACTGAGCGCCAGGATATTGAGTGTGTTCGACCGGTACAGGACGAATGGGACCAGCAGAATAACCCACGGCAGGAGAGCGAGCACAAACGGCCAGTCGGCGCCCCAGAGGCTTCCTGCCAGCCACTCCGCGACAAAGGCGGCCTCCTGCCGCTCGGCGCCGGAGATGAGGAGCATCATTCCGCCGGATAGAGCGGAAGCAAATCCGATTCCGACCAGAAGGAGGCGCATCGGGCGGAGGCCCCGCCCCTTCTCGGTCGAGAACAGGTAAATCAATCCCGCAGTCAAAATGGCTCCGGCAAATCCAACCAGCGGAAGCACATAGGCGTAATATGGAATGCCGCCTCCGGCAAACAGATAAAACACGGTGATCGCAAAACCTGCTCCGGAATGGATTCCGATGATGCCGGGGTCCGCCAGGTCATTTCTCGTGACCGTCTGCAGGATCGACCCGGAAACCGCAAGCGCCACTCCGGCAAGCACGAGCACCGTCAGCCTTGGAAGCCGCACTTCAAGCAGGATGAACGATTCCTTGAATGTGCCATTGCCTGATAGGACGGGAATGAGCCGGTCGACCGCTACACCGGATGCTCCGGATGAAAGGGCGACAATGAGCACGGCAAGGAACAGTCCTGCAAGCAAAAGTGTCCGGATGAGCGGATTGCGTCTTTTTACTTCATGCATCACGGAGCCCTCCCTTCCGTACGATCATGAGGAAGAATGGCAGTCCGATCAGTGCCGTGATTGCAACGACAGGCGTTTCGAACGGCGCATTCAGGGTCCGGCCCGCAAGGTCGGCCAAAATCATGAACGCGGCGCCGAGAATGGCGCTCATCGGGATGATCCGTGTATAGTCTGACCCGCTGAAGGTCCGCACGATATGCGGAATGATAAGGCCGACAAATGCCAGGTTGCCGACGAGGGCGACCGCAGCGCCTGCGAGAAGGGCGGTGATGCCCATCATGATGGCCTTCATCAGGAAGACGCGCTGGCCAAGACCGGCCGCCACGTCTTCCTGGAGGCTGAGAATGGTCAGCTGGCGGCTGACGGCAATTGCGCCGATCAGTCCGATTGCGATAAACGGGACGATGATGAGCGCCTTGGGGGTCGTGCCCATCAGACCGCCCGCTGTCCAGAGCGAGACATCCTTGGAGATCTGGAATACGATTCCCGTTCCGTCCGCGACCGCCTGCAGGAAAGCCGATACCGTAGCGCCCGCGACAACGAGTCGCATCGCGGACATGCCTCCGCGGCTGGAGGCCCCGATGCCGAATACGAGGATCATGCCGGCAGCAGCGCCGATAAAGCAGGCCGCAAGGATCCCGAGGTAGGGGATGCCCGGTATCAGCGCCAGCGAAAGGGCGAGTGCGGCATTCGCCCCGGAGGTGAGCCCGAGAAGGCCGGGATCCGCGAGCGGGTTGCGGGTCACCCCCTGCATGATGGCACCGGCAACGCCGAGTGCCGCTCCGGTGAAGATGGCTGCAATCACACGCGGGATGCGCAGTTCCCGTAGAATGGCGGCATGTTCGCCGGTCTCTGAAAACACCGCCTGCCAGACATCGCGGATGCCGGTATCCGCGGCTCCGAGCGTCAGCGCCGCAACAAATGAACCGGCCACAAGCAGGACGCCGAGCATAAGCTGTATCGGAAATGGAATCAGTCGTTTGGTCTTCATATCAATCGTCACTATCCTCAATCATCGGAAAAACGGTCCGCAGACCGGGCCATACCCGGCCGGACGGACCGCCTTTCTACGTTATTCGTTTCCGAGAAATTCCTGTTCAAAGAAGTCCAGCTGGTCATCAAGCGTCAGGGCATCATTGAAGTAGGCAGAACGGGCATCAGCCACGATCAGGTTGCCGTTTTTCACAGCCGGGATCTCCTTGAACCAGGCAGTATCCATGAATGAGGTGTCCTGCTCTTCCGTCAGGCTCAAGACCAGGTAATCGCCGGTGTAGTCCCCGAGCACTTCCTGGGAGATGGCGAAGTAGCCGGGCTCAAGTGCGACGTCCTCGACCTTCTCCGGCATCTTCAGGCCCATTGCCTGATAGAGGATTTCGGTGCCGCGTCCCCAGTTGTCCCCGAACAGGTACAGCTGCTTCTCAAAGTTCTCTGCGACGGTAACGGTAGCGTCTTCACCGATCTTTTCTTTGATGCGTGTTCCAAGCTCTTCGGAGCGCTTCTTGAAGTCTTCGGCCCAATCAGTGGCTTCTTTTTCTTTGTTGACGACTTTGGCAATTTCGATGTGCTGCTGGAGATAGTCGTTCTTTCCATAGGTGAAGAGAACGGTCGGTGCGATCTTCTCCAGCTTGTCGGCGTTCTGGATGTTGTTCAGGCCGATGATGAGGTCGGGCTCCAGTTCGATGATTTTCTCGATGTCTTCATTGGAGACAACTTCAGCGTCTTTCAGCGCTTCATCGAAGCTCGGATTGGCTGCCGACCAGGAGTCTACGCCGACAATCGGCACGCCGAGCTTGATCAGATCGCCTGCGTAGGAGGACAGGACAACGACGCGCTGAGGGTCGGCCGGGACTTCGACCGGACCCGTTTCGGATTCGTAGACGATGGTGTCAGAGGAAGTCTTTTCTTCTGCTTCCTCCTTGCTGTTGTCCGGGGAGCCGGACGCGCATGCGGCAAGTGCCAGTGTAATGAAAAGGGTGAGGATCAGGAGCAGTTTCTTGTTCATATGGATTCTCCTTCGGATGGGTCAATTATTTGATCAGATCGTAGGTCATGCAGAAGGGGGTCCCTGTCCTCGGGTCCTTTCCGATGACGGCATCGATCCGGAACACGTCTTTTAGCACGTCAGGGACGAGCACATCTTCCGGCGGTCCGCTTTTGATGAGACGCCCGGACGATAGGGCGATCAGATGGTCGGAGAAGCGGGCGGCCTGGTTAAGATCATGGAGCACCATGACGATCGTTCGGCCTTCTTCCCGGTTCAGCTTCTGAAGAAGCTCCAGGACCTCGAGCTGGTGGGCCATGTCCAGATAAGTAGTCGGCTCGTCCAGGAAAATGATCCCGGTATCCTGGGCGAGGGCCATTGCAATCCATGCCCGCTGCCGCTGCCCGCCGGAAAGTGCATCCACCGGCCGGTCACGGAATTCGTCCATGCGGGTCGCCTCCAGCGCCCAGTCGACCATGCGGCGGTCTTCTGCGCTCAGTCGTCCGAAACCTTTCTGATAGGGGAATCGGCCGTAGGCGACGAGTTCCCCCACCATGAGTCCGTTTGCACTGTCCTGAGTCTGGGGAAGGATCGCCATCTTCCTCGCGAGCGCCTTTGTATCCATCGATCGGATATTGGTACCGTCGAGCAGGACGGCACCGCCCTGGTGGGGGATGATGCGGGTGAGCGCCTTTAGGAGCGTCGATTTGCCGCATCCGTTCGCACCGATGATGGTCGTAATCTTGCCCTGCGGGAACGTAATGTCCATCCCGTGGACGATGGGGGTTTCTCCGTAGCCGACCCGGATTTGTTCGGCGAGCAGTTGCATATCTGGTTTCTCCTTTCTTTTTGGAGTGAATCGTGTTATTCTCGATGAAAATGATT
Organism: Bhargavaea cecembensis; assembly: GCF_001619585.1. GTDB lineage: Bacteria > Bacillota > Bacilli > Bacillales_A > Planococcaceae > Bhargavaea > Bhargavaea cecembensis_A. Next base: position 804,709 of record NZ_LQNT01000009.1, on the reverse strand, counting down.
ATCAATGAGAATGATTTTCAATTTCAGATGATATAGCCAAAGCATGAAGGTGTCAACTGTTTTCTGAAGCAGGAGAGGGAGGAAAATGACATGGCAGAACCAATCCGGGACGTGACGATTATCGGCGGGGGACCGGCCGGGCTGTACTCGGCGTTTTACGCCGGGCTCCGCGGTATGGACGTGCGGCTGATCGAGGCTAGGGAAGAACTGGGCGGCAAGGTATGCCTGTTCCGGGAGAAGATGATATGGGATGCGGGCGGCCAGCCTCCGCTTCAGGGAGAGACGTTCCGGAGACAGCTGATTGAACAGGGGAAGACGTTCAATCCTGAAGTTCTGACAGGTACGAAGATCACTGCAATCCGGAAAAACGGCCATGGACTGTTTGAGGTGGAGGACCACCTTGGGCAGGTCCATTTGTCGAGGACCATCATCATGGCTAACGGAGGCGGCATTGTCTCGCCCCAGAAGCTCCGACTTCAGGGAGCTGCCGTGGCGGAGATGGACAACCTTCATTACACGATGCCGTCGCTTGCAACATTCACCGGCAAAACCGTGCTGATTTCGGGAGGAGGGGACGCAGCGGTCGACTGGGCGGACGAGCTGTCCGGCATCGCGGCAAAAGTAATCCTTGTCCACCGCAGGGACAATTTCTGTGCGCATGAGGCGCAGGTGGAGAAGGTGAAGCGGAGCGGCACGGACATCCTGCTGCATGTGGCGATTCACCGGTTGCTTGCCGATGGCGCGAAAACCCGGATCGAGATGGTGGAACTGAAGGATACGGAAACAGGCGCCCTTACCCGCGTCGAAGTGGATGATGTCGTCGTCAGCCATGGATATGAGCGGGATGCGGCACTTGAGTTTGGTGCCGGATCGGAACCGCTCCGGAAAGACGGGCATTTCTTCGAAGGAAGTGCGGATGCCGCAACTTCTGTTCCGGGCATTTTTGCGGCAGGTGACTGCCTGTCTTATTCCGGCAAGGTGAACCTTCTGGTCGGTGCGTTCAATGATGCAGTTAATGCCGCCAACCGTGCCAAAACCTACATTGAACCCGATGCCCATGACCGCGGCATGGTTTCTTCGCACAACGAACGCTTTAAAGAGCGGAACCGAACCCTCCTCAGGCAGCTGGCGGATGAAGTAAAGAGCGGTGGATGACAGGCGCCGTTGATGATTGCTTCCGCCCCAGTCATGACAGGTTGAACCAGGGAAGTTACACATTCACCGATACTCCAACCGGACAGGCTTTGCAGGAATCTGCACCGCCTGTCCGGTTTTTGGATGTGTTGAGAACACAACTCGCCATATATTTCATATAGGCAGGGTATAAATATTCAGAAATATATTGCAGACCTCTATTAATCATGATAGTGTAAAAATTAGGTTGAAGGATTCCCTTCAAAAATGGAAAAGTTATGCAGGAATTCCTTCATAGCAGTTCGGACGGCCATTGCACGTCCGAATCAAACTTGTCCCGCCCGCTTGCGGGCTTCTTGATGTTTCGGTCATTACATAAAGTCGAATGGGGTGTACGGGATGATGTTGAAGGGATTGGTCCACCGGGAGATTCTCAAGCTCCCCAGGGGACAGCGGAAAGTGGCGGAATATGTGATGGAGCGGCCCCATGAGGTGGCAGTCTGTTCAGGTTCGGAGCTGGGGGAGCGGACCGGGACGAGCGAGTCGACGGTCATCCGCTTCAGCTACAATATGGGATTCACCGGTTACCCGGCGCTGCAAAAGGCGATCCGGGAAGAGCTGTATACACCTGAAAGCAGTTTTTCTGATTATCAGGATGACAAGCTGATGATCGGAGAAGAAAGCCTTGTTTATGAGAAGGTCATGGAGCGGGATCAGCGGGCGATTGCCGAGACGGCCAAAGGCATTGACCCCGTTCAGTTCGACAGGGCTGTCCGTGAGATCCTCACTGCCGAGAACGTATCTGTGCTCGGCCTCCGTGCTTCTTACCCTGCTGCATCATGGCTGTCACTTATGCTCAGGTACGTGCACGATGGCGTCCATGTGATGCACCCTCAGGCGGAAGATCCGGCTCTTTCAATGGCCCGGACGGACAGCCGCTCCGTGCTGATCGTCTTCAGCTTCCACCGGTATCTGAAAGAAACACTTGAGATTACTGGCGTTGCGAAAAAGAGGGGCGCATTTGTCATCGGCATCACCGATTCACTGTCGGCGCCAATATCGGCGTACTGTGACGTGCTGTTTTCCATCGAGTCAGGCACCTCTACGGTCGACAAGGCGGCGCCTCTCTTTTCATTCCTGAATGCGCTCGTGGCGGACGCCTGCGTAAAGAATCCGGCAGCGGTGAAAAAGAAGCAGGAAGCGGCTCGGGAGATTGAAAATGGGTTCTATTATGTGGAAGGTATCTGATACACGCGGGGGAGGGGAATAAGCATGGAGCAACCGGTGATCCGGTCGTTTGAAAAAGAAGAAACCCACCAGGCATCGGAACTGGAGAGAGCCGTCTGGGGAAGTGCCACGCCGCCCCAGCAGTTTATGACCGCAATGAAAAACGGAGGCCTCCTGATCGGCGCGTTTATCGGGGACCGTGCGGTGGGCTTCCAGTATAGCTTTGCAGGCTTTGACGGCAAGCGTCCTTACCTGTGCTCACATATGCTAGCGCTCCTTCCGGAATACCGGCATTTGGGGCTGGGTGCGGCGATGAAGCGGCACCAGGCGGAACTGGCAAGGGAAATCGGCTATGACTGGATACAGTGGACATTCGACCCGCTTGAGAGCCGCAATGCCTACCTGAACATCCGGAAGCTTGGCGGCGTGGTCAGTACCTACTGGGAAAACTGCTACGGAGAGATGAAGGACCCGCTGAACGCAGGCCTGCCGTCGGACCGCTTCCGGCTGGACTGGTGGATCGAAAGCCCGCGCGTGACAGACGGCGTCCGCCAGCCGGGGTTGGACGAGGAGAAACCGTACAGGCTGTCGTTCAGCGCATCGGGGCAGCCTGTCCTGGAACCGCCCGGGGAGGTGCCGGATACAGCGGCCTTCGCCATCCCGGTTCCGGCCGATTTCCAAGGATTGCGCAAGGAAGACATGGCACTTGCCATTGACTGGCGGGAGAAGACGAGGAAGGTTTTCACACAGGCCTTCCGCACCGGCTATGTGCTGGCGGACGTCCGGAGAAAAGACGGGCGCCTGAATGAGTACGTTCTGGTCAAAAAAGAGCATGTTCCGCTCTGACAGCTGAAAGGGAGATGGGAATATTGAAGATCAGTGAAATTCGCATGCGCCGCATGGAGATGCGCATGAAGCATCCATTTACGACGAGCTTCGGGACGATGCAGGATAAGCCGTTCCTTCTGATTGAAGCGATTGATGAGGAAGGGAATTCCGGCTGGGGGGAATCGGTCGCGTTTTCTTACCCGTGGTATGCGGAAGAGACGGTCGAAACGAATGCACACGTGATCCGTGACATCCTCGTTCCGCTTCTGTTCGGCAAAGAAATCAGCCATCCCGACGAGGTAAGTGAAATCTTCGCGCCGATCCGCAGGAACAATATGGCGAAATCAGCGGTCGAGGGTGCCGTCTGGGACTTGTATGCAAAACGCAACAAACTGTCGCTCGCGGAAGCGCTTGGCGGTAATAAGGAGAAGATTGATGTCGGCATCTCGATCGGTATCCAGGACAGCAAGGAGCAGATGGTCGAGTCGGTCCGCGACTTTATCGAACAGGGTTATAAACGGATCAAGATGAAAATCAAGCCGGGTGCCGATATTGAGATTATCAAGGCGGTGCGGCAAGCCTTCCCTGACGTCCCGCTTATGGCTGATGCCAACTCCGCCTATACACTGGCTGATATCGAGCTCCTGAAGATGCTTGATGACTTTGATCTCATGATGGTCGAGCAGCCGCTTGCGCATGATGACATCATCGATCATGCAAAGCTGCAGGAAGAGCTCGAGACGCCGGTTTGCCTCGACGAAAGCATCCACTCACTGGAGGATGCCCGCAAGGCGGTTGAACTTGGCAGCTGCCGGATCATCAACGTGAAAATCGGCCGGGTCGGCGGTCTGACCGAAGCAAAAAAGATCCACGACTACTGCGTCGGTAAAGGCATCGACCTCTGGTGCGGGGGAATGCTGGAAGCAGGCATCGGACGCGCACATAATGTGGCACTGACGACGCTTCCGGGCTTCACGCATCCGGGGGATACGGCAGGTTCCGACCGGTACTGGGAAGAAGACATCATCACACCAGCTGTTGAGGCTGTGGACGGTGAGATCACTGTTCCTTCCGGTTATGGAATCGGCTATGAGCCGGATCTGGAAAAAATGAATAAGTACACAATCGGCGAAGAAGTATTCCGGGCCGAGGGTGCAGAGACTGCCCGCTGAGGGGGGCGAGCGGTCCGAGCAAATCGGCGGTGCTTTCAGGCACCGCTTTTCTCTCGCAATACTCAACTGAATATTCCGTCAAGACACAACCATAGTTGGAAGAAGCAGAGAATAAATATTGTAGGTAATTTGAACTGATATGGTTCAAATTTCCCGATAGACTTGAATGTTGAGAGTTTTCGGTGTATTGTGTTTACATCCAAGAAAACGCTTTCTTATTCGCGGATTCATTCACAACACAGAAAAACAACCGGGGAATGGACTGTTTTACGGACAGGTAAACCTTCCCGAAAACGGAGGGGAATGCAAGTTGAAAGAGAGTATCCGGTTAGGCGCAGCATTTGCAGGGGTAGTGGTAGGGGCAGGCTTTGCCTCGGGCCAGGAGATACTTCAGTTTTTCACAAGTTTCGGTTTGTGGGGGATTGCCGGCGGAATAGCCGCCATGGCCATATTTGCTTTTATCGGAATGAATTTGGCGAGTATCGGAAGTTCACTCAAATCGAAGTCTCATAAAGAAATCATTTATAAAATCTGCGGAAAGCCGATCGGCATGTTCGTGGATGCCGTCATTACGTTCTTCCTTTTTGGCGTGGCGGTCATCATGTATGCCGGTGCAGGTTCGCTTTTTGAGGAGCAGTTCGGGATTCCTGCGGTTGTCGGAAGTTTGTTCATGGTAGTGGCGACAATGGTGACCGTTCTGCTGAATGTCCAGAAAATCATCACGGTGATCGGGGCCGTCACACCGTTCCTGGTTGCCATGATCATCATCTTGGCGGGCTATTCGGTCCTTACGGCTGATGTGTCAGGTGCCGAGATTGCACGCTTGGCACAGGAGCAGGATGCGGCAGCGCCTCACTGGCTGCTTAGTGCCCTCCTGTATGTATCCTTTAATATCGCATGCAGCGCCTCGATGCTTGCAGTCATGGGCGGGACGGTTAAAGACCGAAAGACGGCTGCGCTCGGGGGCGCAATCGGCGGGGGGCTTCTCGGTGTACTCATCCTGCTTGTGAACGTGGCCATGCTGACCAAACTGGATGCGGTTGGCGGAGCGGCCATGCCGACACTGGCACTTGCTGCTGAAATCTCGCCGATGCTCGCCAATATCATGGCGGTCGTGCTGCTCTGTATGATCTATAATACTGCCGTTGGTATGCTGTATTCCTTCACTGCGCGTGTGTCGGAGGCGGGCACGAAGCGTTTCAGGGCATATGTTGTCCTGTTTGGAATCGGCGGATTCGCTCTCAGCTTTGTAGGATTTGTCAGCCTGGTCGGCACGCTTTATCCGATCACAGGCTACCTCGGATTCGCTCTCATCGGTGCAGTGGTTATCTACTGGTTCCGCAAAGTCATAGTCGGCGCCAAGGTCAGTAGCAGCGAAACCGCATAAAGTCGAAAAAGGGATGCCCGATTGAATAGGTGCATTCCTTTTTTTGCATTAAAAGTACCATGGACATCTATTCAGGTTTATCTCAAAATAAAGATGACCGACTTTGAAGGAATAATAGATAAAGAGGGGTAACATGAAAAGAAGAATTGTTTTTATCGTAATCGTATTGATGCTGGCTATGAATTTCCGTATGCCGGCAGCAGGCGCAGAAACCATGGATGGATCTGATCCGGAAATAGTCGAATTATATGCCCTCATCACTTCTGCTGAGACAGAGGAGCAGCTTGTGCCGTATTATTCTGATACCGACAGCCAAGAAGCAGTTGGTGAGGTGGAAGTCGGGGAGAAAGTCGCTGTTTTGGAAATAGGGGACCGGCGCTCTGAAGTTCAGGTTTTGGAGGAAGTCGGATCTAATGGGGAAGACCTTTCCGAGCCTATCAAACGATTTGTTGATAATGAATTTCTTGAAATGATTTCAGAAGAGAATCTCCCTGAAACAGAAGAGGATACTGTTAAAGATCCGGCAGAGAACCTGAATTCAGCAGCAGACGGAGTGGAAACTGCAGAAGCGGAAGAGGTTGACCTTGCCGGGGCAGAAGAGGAAGCGGAGCCTGTTGAAGAGCAGGCAGCTCCAGAGTCGACCGACAGAAAGGGTGAACCTGCTGAGGTTGATGAAACTCAGGAGCAAAGCGGAGAAACGGCCAATCAGGAGCCGGAGCCGGCATCTTTAATGATGAGCTTGCAGAGCACGGCAACGGCAAGCAATGCCACACTGCAAGGCTTGGCATTGAAGTCTCCGACCCGTGTCTATGATCGGCAGAATCCATCAGAAGTGTTGAAAAGTTATCGCCAGGGGAAGGTTTTGAAATTTACCCAAGCTGATGGGGAATGGTACACCGCTACTGTCTACATAGCCGGTCAGGCCAAAGAAGGCCTGATCGCCAAAAAAGATGTCGATCTGCTGGTCGGGGATTCGTCAGGGTCCGGATATGCGGCCAAGCAGACGGTCCATGTCTATTTAGGTCCGGATTCCGGTTCTGCCATACTTAAGAGCTACCCGCTAAATCATCGGCTTTCTTACCGTACCCTTTCGGAGAACTGGCACTCCGCCAATGTCTATGTAGGAGGTCAAAAGAAAAAAGGATATATCCGCAAAGGCGATGTATCCGATCAAAAAGTTGAGGGGCTGCCTCTCAAGGGAATCGCACTTAAGTCCCCGACCCATGTGTTTTCGAGTGAGGATCTGAGCTCCAAAAAACTGAAGTCTTATGGAGAAGGCAGAATCCTGTCCTACCGTTCCGCAGACGGAGATTGGTACCGGGCGACTGTATATGTCAATGGCAAGGCAATGTCCGGTTTTATCCACAAAAGCCATGTTGCCAATATTACGGACCGGCCGAGTCCGTTAACAGGCGTTGCGAAAAAGCAGCCGACTCCGGTGTACTCAACAGCTTCCCTGAGTGCATCTTCCCTTAAAACCTATTCCGAGGGGACCGTCCTAAAGTATGAAACATTTGCAGGGGACTGGTATAAGGCAAAGGTATATGTAAGCGGCAAGGCGCGTACCGGGTATATTCACCGATCCCATGTGACCAATGTCGCTACCCCGCAAACAAGAATCCAGGGTGCAGCTGCGAAATCCAGGGTACATGTCTATTCAAGAGCTTCCCGCGATAGTGCGAGTCTGAAAAACTATTCGTTCGGCCACCGGCTCATTTACCACTCGTTCATTCCCGGCTGGTACGAGGCGACCGTTTATGTGAATGGCAAAGCGCGGAAAGGTTACATACACGAATCCGACGTCGTAAGTCTGCAAGGCAAAAAGGTTGTACTGGACGCAGGGCATGGGGGACATGACCCGGGTGCCGTGGCCCTTGGTTTAGTTGAAAAGGAAATCGTCCTTGATACGGCTCTGCGTGCAGAGCGTCTTCTGAAGAATGCCGGTGCCAGCGTGATCATGACGAGAAGGACAGATGTTTTCCTCGAACTCTCAGAGCGCGCGGCAATCGCGAACACATCAGGTGCGGACTTATTTGTCAGTATTCACGCCAACAAGTTTAACGGCGAAGCAAAAGGTGTGGAAACGTTCTGGTATGGAAAATTTGAAAAACAAAGAAGCATAAACCTCGCACACGCCCTGCAGAACCAATTGGTTGCCAAGATGGGGATGTCATACAGGCGGGTGGCGGAAGGGAATTTCCACGTGATCCGGGAAACAAAAATCCCGAGTTCTTTGATTGAAATCGGATTCCTCGATCACCCTCAGGATTCCGCAAAGCTGGCACAGGCCATCTATCGGCAACGGGCGGCTGAAGCCGTTTTCCTCGGAATCAGCGATTACTACTAAAACAAAATCGGCATCAGCCCCTGACAGGGCTGATGCCGATTTGTTTGATTCCGCGATTAATTCTTTAGCTCACCATTGTTTTTAAAGTGGTAGACCGTTCCGCCGATTTCCAGCTGGCCTCCACTCTGGCGCTTGCCGTCCTCATGGAGATAATAGGTCTTGCCGTTTTTCGGGTCTTCAAGCCAGCCTGTTTTCATGGCTCCTGTTTTTGCGTCAAAGAAATACCAGTCTCCATCGACCTTCGTCCACCCTGTGCGGAGGTCGCCGTTTTTGTGGAAGTAGAAGGTTTCCCCATCCGCTTCCAGCCAGCCGGTCACTTCATTTCCTTTGTAGTCCAGGTAGGACAGTTTGCCGTTCTTCTGAACCGTCCAGCCGATCGGTTCAAGGCCGCCCGGATCTACAGTGATCCGGCCTTCAACCTGTGGATCCACAGTACCAAGGGACTGGATATAGTCGATGAACATTTCCCAGTCGGCAAAGCCCGGCTCGCTGACCCGGCCTTCTGCATAGGCCTGTCCGAACATGTCATAGCCGTCTCCGCCTTTTGCGGTGAAAATGTTGGTTGCCACCTTATACATGGCTGCAGGGTCGATTTCAGTTGTCTTGCCATCCTCACCGACCACGCTTGCGTCAAATACCCGTTCGCCGGACGGCTGTTCAGGGTCAAACTTGAATTTCATGCCGGCTACGTGGAGGAATCCGCCTGAAGCCGTCGGATAGGCGGAAACGCTGTGCTCAAGAGCGGACAGGATTTCGGCTCCGCTCAGTTCCATGATGGCCAGGGAGTTTCCGAAAGGCATGACTTTCATGACCTCGCCGACGGTGATATCCCCTTCGTCGATGGAAGCACGGATGCCTCCGCCGTTCGTCAGGGCAATTGTAGTCGCGCTATCAATTGTCTTGGCTTTTGCGAGCATGCCGTCCGTGATCAGGTTGCCCAGGTTCGTTTCCCTTGTGCGTACATCTGGCCGCTCGCCATCAAGAGTAGTGAGGGCTGTAACACCGGTCGACTCCTGTTCAATCTCTTTGACCCGGTCTGTGTATGGCTGGAGAATTGCAGCATACTCCTCGTCTGCTTCAGCAGCAGATGTGTCATGAAGCTGTCCGGAGTAGGATGTGATGGCGCCGCGATCGTCGAATGTGACATCGAGCTGACCGAGGAATTTGCCGTATTCAGAGGCCTGGACGATGACCGTCGGCTCGTTTCGTCCATCCTGATAGACCGCTGGCTCGCTGAGTTCCACATGGGTGTGTCCGCCTACAATGACATCGATGCCTTCCACGTTTTTCGCCAGAAGCTGGTCGTTGTCATACACGGGTGAATCGTTAAAGCCGATATGGGTGAGGGCGATAATTTTGTCGACACCCTGGTTCCGGAAAGCGTCGACGGCTTCTTGTGCCGCCGAGATATAGTTGCTGAATGTGACCGAACCTACGCTCGAGATGTCCGGTGTTTCTTCCGTTGTCAGTCCGAAGATGCCGACCTGTTCACCGTCGATTTCCTTGATGATGCCCTTGTAGATGCCTCCTCCACTGAAATCGGACGTGTAGACATCATGTTGTAGCCCGTCGAAGAGGCCATCTCCGGAAAAGTCGGTATTCGCCGAAACAAATGGGAACTGCGCGCCGGAGACGAATTCACTTAGTTTTTGATGGCCTTCAGGGCTGGAACCCAGGTCGAATTCGTGGTTGCCGAAGGTCATGGCATCATAGCCAAGCATATTCATCAGTTTCAGGCTCGCTTCGCCCTTAAACTCGTTGAAATAAAGGGTGCCGGTAAAGACATCTCCTGCATCCAACAGAAGGTTGTTCGGATGCTCGCTTCTGATCTGTTCGACAATCGTTGCCCGTTTTGGAATCGTGTCTACATGTGAATGTGTATCGTTTGTGTGCATGACGGTAAGGTCGAAATCGCCTTCAGCGGCGAACGTGTTCCCTGGAACACTGGAGAAACCGAGTGCCAATAGTACAGCGGCGGCAGATGATTTGATCCACTTGGATTTCAAGGTAGATATCCCTCTCTCTCGTTAGTTTACTAGATTGCGCTGTTTATGAAGCCTCATCAAGTTTATTCTCAGCGGTACTGTTACCGAAGATTGATTCCGCCCATTCCGGATTGTCGATGAACGGGTTGCGGTTGCCCTGGATGTCAAAGATGACTTCGTTTCGGTGCTGTTCGAATTCGCTGACCGGGTCCATCTCATGCCATTCGAGCAGCACGGACAGCTTGCCATGGAACGGGGCTTTGCCGTTATTCACCTGTTCGTTCAGTTCGAGGTCAACGCGGTCGCCTTCCTCATAGCGGGTCGCCATGTAGAAGAGCATCCGTGCAACGTCACCTTTCACTTCATCAGGCGCTTCAAATGAATCGCCGTCGCGCAGGCATCCGCTGCAGTTGTTGACCGGGTTGCCGCCGTAATCGAAGTCAAGGTTGCCGCGGGAGCTGTTCACCTGAACGTCTGTCGGACGGAGGTGATGGATATCCGTACCGGGTCCCCGGGAAGTACCGAAGTCACCGTGGGATTTTGCCCAGACATGCTCACGGTTCCAATCTCCGACCATGCCGCCGTTCAGGTTTTTGGAACGGGACTGCTGGGAGTAGAACAGAATGACGTTGTTCGGATTATCAGGGTCCTCATCCGTCAGACGCAGCGCTTCCCAGACTTCGGAATAGGAAAGGACTTCCTGTTCCGAAATGATGTCGTGGAGGGCAGCCTTCAGGGCTTCGCCTTCAAGGCCTTCCGCGCCGCTATAGTAGCCTTCAGGACCAACCGGTTCTTCAGGATTTCCAGGTTGCTCTGCTGTTTCCACTGACACCGCGAAACGGGCGGTCACGCTGGCTTTTCCGTCTGTCGCCGTCACCGCTACAAGATGCGTGCCGGCCTCAAGATCAAGCGTCAGAGTGCTTCCGGAGACGGTACCTTTTGTCGTCGAATAGGTGAGGGAGTCCCCATCGGGATCTGTGAAGTGTTTTAACAGATCGATAGAAACTGTTTCGCCTTCGGATACAGCCTTGTCTTCAATCGAAGTGGACACTTCAGGCGCCCGGTTTGTTTCCGGTGCCTGCTCCTCTTCACCAGGAAGGCCGATCAGCCGGCCTTTGGAATCATATAGGGTCAGAAATTCCGGAGAGGCTTTCTTTTCAAATTTGATCGATTGAATGTTTTCAGCACCGCGGATTTCAAGCAGCTTCGCGCCTTCGATGATCAGTTCTTTCACTTCGGTGCCCTTGGCATCGATGATTGTGCCGTCTTGTTTTGGCTTTACATAAACGGTCTGGTTCTTGAAGCCTTCACCGTGAAGCTCTGCGTAGCGGCCGTTCAGGTGAAGGCCGTCAGGGATGACACCGCGTTCATTGATCGTAACGGAAACGCTCTGTTTGCCGATCGTTACTTTCTTTTTGTCGGGCTTGTCGAAGACATATTGGTCTTCCGGCACAATTGGTTCGAATTCCATGCCTTTGACAAGGTCGAGCTGAACCATGAGCGGGTCATGGTCGCTCGCGCGGCCCGCCATGTCGGTGAAGTCCGCGTTGATGTGCAGGATATCAATCTCCGTATCTTCTACGAGGTTATTCGAGACGACGATATGATCGAGCACTTGCGAGTTCCCTTGATAAATGTAGGTGTAGCGGTCAGGCGCTTCGACGTGGTTGATCATGTTCGTCATGATGTCGCCTTCCAGAATCTTGAGCGGCTCTGCGAACTGGTAGTCGTTGAAGTCGCCGACCGCGACGACATTCGCATCCGGATTGTCCGCCTTGACGTCTTCAACGAAACCATTGACGAGCTTGGCGATCTCGATGCGCTGCGCTTCGCTGCCGAGGACCGGCGGCTGGATCTTGCCGAAGATTGGTGTGTCGCCGCCTTTGGAGTTCCAGTGGTTCGCAATGACGACGACGCTTTCGCCCTGGAAGTCGAACTGGGCAGCGAGCGGCTTGCGGCTGTCCTCAAACGCCGGGTCGTTCGGCGCGATGCGGCCCGGGTTCAGCGTCAGTTTTCCGTCTTCATAGCCGACAGCAGTTGTTGCGTCACCGTGAGGGATGCCGTCAGTCAGTGAGACGCGTTCGGGATTGTAGAGGAAGCCGACGCGGATGTTCGCGCCCGGCTGCCCGCCATCTTCGTTGTTGACCGGGTTGATGTTCGCGTATTCATAGCGGACACCGCCGGCCTCGACGATGGCGTCGATCAGGCGCTCGTATGACTCGGATGCATCGGAGTCACCTGCGTCCGGACCGTTATTGTCCTGGACTTCTGTCACGCCGACAATGTCCGGGCTCTGCATGTCCACTGCAAATGCACGGGCAAGCTTCCGGGCCTTATCATCGGTTGTGGTCTTCTTGTTGTTCGAGAAGTTCTCGAGGTTGTAGGAGGCGATCGTCAGCTTGTCCTCGTCCTTGACGAGAGTGGTCTGTTCCGGCTCCGTATCGCCTCCCACGTGGTTCGCCCTCATGTCATCAAGGGAAGCGAAGATCTTGTAGTTCTGGTAAGAGTAGCCGACGACGCCGGTGTTCGGGCCTTCGAAGCGGTCGCCAGTTGCGACTTCGAAGTCACGCGCAGGTCCGTTTGGCTCGAGGCGGAACTGGATGCGCTCCGCGTTCTGATCGCCTTCCTTATAGAGGATGCCTCCGTGGATCGTTTCCTCCGGCCAGTTCTCAAGTACGGTGACAAGATCGCCGTGTTCCTGAGGGCCGACCGCGCGCACATCGCCGACTGTCACGCGCATGCCTTCAAGGCTTTCCCAGAAGTCGATGGCATCCGATTCCGGATCGAAGACGGTGAGCTGGTCATCGTCAACCGTCTCGGTCGGGAGGTTCGACTCGTCGATCACGACCGGTTCCGGAAGTTCGAGGCCGCGTTCGAGCACGGCTACCTGTCCGCCGCGGTCATCGCGCACGTTGATCTGGGTGATCGGGAGATCGGTTTCCTGGCGGTCGGAGTAGCCGTCGATGGCATATTCGCTTACCTCGCCCGAGACAGAAACGAGATCGCCGACCTGGACCGGCCAGCCGTTGCGCCCTGCATATAGGGTAATTGCTTCTGAGGTGTGCGGGTCTTCATCCGCAAGCTCATCCGGCGTCTGGATGTGATAATAATGCGAGCCGTTCAGCTCGTAGTGGTACGTGACGATTCCTTCCACGCCTTCGACACGCTGGCCGTCGAACGAAGAGAAGTGATCGGCGCCCTGGATGTCATGGATCTGGAGCGCTTCAGTGATCGTGTATTCGAAAGAGGACACTTCGCTGGATTCGCCGTCTGCATTACGGACAACCGTTTTCAGAACGGTGTCTTCGTCGACTGTGATAGGTCCTTCATAGACCGTACCGTTTTCGACCGGGTCGGATCCGTCAATGGTATAGAGGATATCAGCATCTTTTGTGGTCGTCGTCAGTGTCACTTCCTGAGGGCCCACGTATGTGCCGGACCCCGGAGTTGCAGATGCCGGACGAAGAATGGTGCTGTCGGCAATGATGTCTTCGGCGCCGCGCGGGATGATCTGGTAGCCATGATCAAACTGCTGGACGATGCCGGTGACCGATTCGTAGGCCATGCCTTTCTCGAGGCCGAGCTGGTTGGTTTCATCACGGACGATAAATTCACCATTGCCGTCGGTCGCCGTGAAGTTCGCCCATGATCCGCCGCCGGACATGTCGCCGAGCGTCACGCCGCTGACAGTGACCAGCTGCGACTCAAGGGCTTCGCCGATCTGGTCGCCCGTGACTGTTCGCGGAGAGGGGACATCCGAGTCCGCACGGCTGACGACGGTCGCGCCATCCAGCTGCAGGAGACCGCGGTAATCGGCAAGTGTTCCGGTCAGTGTCACTTCTTCTCCGACTTCAAGGCCGAGGGAAGTCGGACGGACGGCAATGCCGCCGGTCCCGTCCTGGACAGAAATCGTATTCTTCAGGTTGGCTGCGACCACGCCTTTGATGGTGACGGTCTCACCGAGAGGGAGAGCGCGGGCATCTGCGATGGAGATGGTGTCAATCGGTTCTTCGGGATCGGACGGTCCGCCTTCCTGAAGGTGGATTCCGAGATTCGAGGAATCATCTTTTCCGAGCGCGTCCCATTCGGTTGTCCGGTCGAACGGATCATTGATGACTTTGTCGCCGGATGTCACGGCCGCTTTTCGGATAAGGGTAAGGTCCGTTCCGAAATTTGCGCGGGTTCCGACCTGGCCAAATGAATCGACTGCCTGCCCGTCCTTTTTCAGGACGACCGCATCGTCACCGTTGAAGTTGATGACGGTCTGGTTCAAAAGGTCGGCTTTACCAGTAATATCGGAGGCCGCCTGGTTATGGGCCAGGACATAGGTCTCGCCTGCCGGAAGTGTCCCTGAGAGTTTAAGGGAGTTGGTCGGTGATGTGGAGCCGTTTGCATACAGTTCGAGGGAGTAGGCCCCGAGGTCCACTTCCGCTCCGGTGCCGTTGTAGAGTTCGAGTGCCTTGTTGAAGCTGCTTCCTTCGATGTATTCCGAGATCAGCAGGTCTTCTGCCGCAGTTTCAGCATTTGCGGCTGCCGGAATCGCCGGAACCATCAGGCTCAGTATCAGGCTTGCGGACAGCAGGCCGTTCAGCGGTCTGCGCCAACGCTTTTGGTTCATGTAATGTTCGCTCCTTTTTGTGTGAGATCCAATAGAATCGTGGAGGAGAATCAGGGGCAATTCAATAGAATCAATGGAAACTTAGCAAAGCTTACAGAAACTTTACACGGGCCTTATGATTCAGTCAGTTTACCTCCCTTCCTGCTTATCATGGCGTGGGCAAAAAGATGTGACAATGCCTTTTGCTAAAGTTCAGATTTTTGATTCTATTAAACTATTCGATTTGGATCAGTAAAAGGAGAGGTCGCAAAGAAAAACAGGCCAATAGACCCTCTGAATGGGGTCTTTTGGAGGGGGGGCACTTGTAATGCCGCTCAATAGTCCGACCTTTCTTTTTGGGCAAATATGATATGATTAGAAAAAAGAATTGGTTGAATTTTTAATGAAAAAAATATCGAACCCAAACCGAAATGTCATGACAATCCAGTTGAAGATCTTGGGTTTGGTAACTGCCCTGATCTTGTTCATCGTTGTGGCGATCACTGGTATTTACATATTATTTGAATATAGGGAAGACGTGGCGGATGCGGAAAAGATGGCTTATCAGACAGCAAAAACGCTGTCTTATATGCCGACAGCGCGGGAAGCCCTGCAAGACCAGGATGTCATACCGGAACTCAGAAACATGATGGATAACCTGCTCCGTGATACAGATGCTTCTGCAGTGGTCATGACCGAAGGAGAGCGGCTCTTTGTCACCATGGGAGATGAAGACATGATTTTAAAAGTTTTCGATCACCCCCCGATAGAAAAAGCGCTTATTTTCGGCAGTTCTTACACAGAGAGGGTTGGGAAGGCAGAAGAGATGGCACTCGTGGGCGTGTCGCCCCTTTTGGTCGATTACGGGGATTACAAGAAGGTCGACGGCACGATTATGGTCATCTATGACAGGGCACTGATCATCAGAAGCGTGATCAGAGATTCCATCCCTATTCTTACCGTTTCAGCAATCGCGCTGGTCGTCGGCTTGGCCGGAAGTCTCCTGCTCGCAAAAAATATCAAGAAGGATACATTAGGCCTCGAGCCAAAAGAGATTGCATTCTTATACAAAGAACGGAAGACCGTTTTCTCTTCTTTTAAAGACGGAATGATTGTGACGGACGCGGAGGGGCGTGTACGCATGATGAACCCGGCAGCGAAAAGCCTTTTCCATGTCACAGGCAGCGTTAGAGGACAGTCTCTGAAGGAAGTGATCGGTGAACCGGGATACCCATTTCTCAAGGATGATTTTCGGGGAGATGAGGAACTTGAGATTAGAGAGCAGGCGATTATTGCCAGTAGGCAGGATCTCCGGACCGATGGCCGGAGATCGGGAACCATCTTTACGTTCAGAGATAAAACAGATCTCAGAAAGATGTCTGCCTCACTTTCCGAAATTCGCCGTGTTTCAGAAGATCTTCGTGCCCAAACGCATGAATTCAAGAACAAACTGTATGTCATCATGGGGCTGATACAGCTCAATAAAAATGAAGAGGCCATTTTATTTATTCGTGACGAAACACAAAGTCAGGAAAACTACGCTAAATTTGTTTCATCATCGGTCCGGGATGAAAAGCTGCAAGCGATTATCCTCGGCAAAATGGCGAAGGCGTCTGAACAGCATGTTTCGTTTATGGTGGACCCCGGCTCTTCACTGGAAAGGCTTCCCGAATCTGTTGATTTAAACGGGTTGGTCACGATACTCGGAAACTTGATTGACAATGCAATGGAAGCAGTGAAGCAGCTGGATCATGGAGAGGTTGTCCTATTCGTAAGCGACTTGGGAACGGATATCCTTTTTGAAGTGTCGGATAATGGGCCAGGCATCCCGGACGAATGCTTTCCTAAATTATTCGAACGAGGGGTTTCAGGAAAAGGGCCGGGAAGAGGATACGGACTGGCAAATGTACAAATGGAAGTGAAGTTGCTTGGAGGAGAGATTGAAGTCCAATCAGATCCCAGAGGAACGACCTTTTCAGTATTTCTTCCGAAAATCAGATAGGAGGACTGGAAATGTTTAATGTTCTGATTGTCGAGGATGATTTCCGGGTTGCACAGATTCATGAAGGTTTTCTGGAACAGGTTCCCGGATTCAGCCTGGCAGGAAAGGCACGCGATGCAGGAGAGGCTCTGAAGTTCTTGGAAAACGGCGGAATAGATGTTGTGCTGCTCGATGTATATATGCCGGACCAACTCGGGTCTGACTTGCTGTCTGAAATAAGGGGATACCATCCTGGAGTCGATGTCATCATGATTACGGCTGCTGACGAAACAGCCTTTATCCAGAAAGCATTGGATTACGGGGTTTTCCGTTATCTGATCAAGCCCGTGGATATAGGAGAATTCAAGGAAGCCCTGAATGAGGTCAAGAAAAAGCGGACGTTGCTTAAAGGCGAGCGGGTTGAACCTGCTGTGTTGAACCGGTTGTTCGGAATCGGGTCCAGCCCCGCTGAAGACCTTCCTTCGGGCGTTGATTCCGTGACTTTGAAAAAAGTCATCGAATTAATTGAAACCCATCCGGAAGGGCTGTCTTCCGAACAGGCCGGGAGTTTGCTTGGGGCATCCCGGACGACAGCCAGGCGCTATCTGGAGTACCTGACAGGGGTCGGCAGGGTGCGTTCAGAGAGTGTATATGGCATCGTGGGAAGGCCCGAAAGACGATATTTTCCAAACGGCGGATGATTCCGCCGTTCTTTTATTTCCTTGAACTTAATGAACTTTATTTACAGAACGTTAATAAAACACAATAATTTGTAAACGTTTACACTTGTGAACCGCACTATTAAGATTTAGTTATTCAATTCTGAAAGTCATCGGAATGCGATTAGGAGGAATGACAGATATGAAGAAATGGTTGCTTATCGCAGGCGCAACGCTTGTATTGGCCGGTTGCGGAAACAGCAATGCCGAAGATGGATCGGATTTTCCTAATAAGAATATTGAAATTGTTGCACCTGCATCACCGGGAGGCGGTTGGGATCTGACGGCGCGCTCGGTCCAGAAAGCACTGCAGGACAATGACCTCGTCACCGAAAATATTAACGTTCAGAATAAGCCTGGGGGCGGGGGAGAAGTGGGATGGAAGTATCTTGAAAAGAAAGATGCCCACACTTTGGCCGTCAACTCAAGTCTGGTGATCACCAACAACTTGCTGGGCACCAGTGAATTGACTCATGAACAATTCACCCCTCTGGCAATACTCTCCACGGAATGGCTTTCCATCGCAGTTGCACCGGATTCGCCATACTCAAACATTGAAGAGCTGATGAATGCAATTAAGGAAGACCCCAAATCAATCAAAATTGGTGTAGGTCCGGCATTGGGCAATAACGACCATCTGTCACTTGTTCAATTGGCGGGTGAATACGGCATTGATGCCAAGGACTTGAACTTCCTTGTCTATGAGGGCGGCGGCGATGTCGTCACGGCACTGCTCGGCGGCCACGTCGATTTTGTGACCACTTCCATGTCCGAAGTTAAGGAACAGCACCTCGCCGGAAAACTGAAAATTCTTGGGATTTCCGCCGAGGAGCGTGAAGAAGATCTGGAAGATGTTCCGACATACCAGGAGCAAGGGGTTGACATGGTCTTTCCTCACTGGCGTGGAATCATGGGCCCTCCGGGTATGACGGAAGAAGAAATTGCTTACTGGGATGAGCAACTGGCAGCCATGGCGGAAACAGAGCTGTGGCAGGAAATCGTCGAGAACAATGACTGGGAAAGCTATTACATGAACAGCGAAGAAACTTCAGCGTTTCTCAAGGAACAGACAGCGATGTATAAAGGCCTTGTAGAGGATGCAGGCATGGGTCAATGACCCTTACCTGCTTTTCCTTTCGATTAAGGAGGGACGGATATGAAATGGTTTAAACTCGGGATGCCGATCTTCCTGATGGTTGTGGGGCTGGGATTCCTGATCTCTGCGATTAATCTGCCGAAAGCAAACCTGGGGAATCCGAACGGCCCGCTTTATTTTCCGGTCGGCATCAGCATCCTGCTGATTGTGCTCTCTGTGATTTATCTGATCCAGGAACTCCGGAAAGCCCGTGAGTCCAATGATCATATCAGAGAATTGTTCAGCGGGCGGACGCCTGTGCTGATCATCAGTACGATTGTACTGGGTGTCGTGTATGCACTGATATTTGAAACGCTGGGCTTTCTCGTTTCGACGATTCTGTTCCTCGGGGCACTGCTGTTCGTCGTCAACGGTCCGAGGAAATGGGTCTCCAATATTATTGTGACACTCGCATTCTCATTCATGACCTGGTATGCGTTCGGCGAATTGCTGGGCGTCAGTCTGCCTTAAGGAGGGGGAAACAACATGGATGCATTTATTGAAGGACTTACAACGTCCCTCCAACCGATCAATATTATGTGGATTGTGATTGGCGGGTTCCTGGGGACGGTTGTCGGGATGCTCCCGGGATTGGGTCCTGCAACAGCTGTCGCCGTCCTGATTCCTGTCACATTCGGGATGGATCCGGTCAGTGCCCTCATTCTGATGGCGGCCATCTACTATGGTGCCATGTACGGCGGTTCAAGAAGTTCGATCCTGCTTAACACACCGGGTGACGGATCGGCCATTGCGGCCACTTTCGACGGATATCCGATGGCGAGGCAGGGCAAGGCCGGGGAAGCGATGGCGCTTTCCGCAGTGGCTTCGTTCGTAGGCGGCATTATGGCAGTATTCGGTTTCATACTCCTTGCCCAGCCGCTGGCAAACTTTGCGCTCAGGTTCGGCCCGGCCGAGTATTTCCTGCTCATGCTGCTGACATTATCCGCGATCGTCTCGCTTTCGATGGGCAAGATGGTCAAGGGGTTCATTGCCATGAGTCTGGGGCTTCTGATCGGCACAATCGGAATTGATACCCAATCGGGCGTTTACCGCTTCACTTTCGGAATCACCGAACTGAGTGAAGGACTCGATTTTCTTATTGTGATCATCGGGATTTACGCCTTGGGGGAAGTGCTTTTCAACTTCCTGACCATTGATGAAGACAGTAAAAAAGAGAGGAAAAAGGTCGGCAAGATCTGGTTTACGAAAGATCAGTGGAAACGGTCCCTGATGCCGATGCTCCGAAGCGGACCGCTCGGATTTATTATCGGGGTACTGCCGGGAGCCGGTGGCACCATCGCGTCGATGCTCAGCTACTCGTCAGAAAAGCAGATATCCAAAAAGCCGGAAGAGTTCGGGAAGGGCGCTCCGGAAGGGCTTGCTGCTCCGGAGTCAGCCAACAACGCCGCCTCGGTGGGCGCGATGATTCCGCTTCTTACGATGGGAATTCCGGGTTCCGGTACGACCGCAGTCATGCTCGGAGCGCTGATCATGCTCGGCATCCGCCCGGGTCCGCTGCTGTTTGAAAATCAGCCGGAAACGGTCTGGACACTCGTCAACAGTATGTTCATCGGCAACGTTGCACTCGTCATCATCAACATTGTGCTTGTCGGATTGTTGGTCAAGATTCTTGATACACCGGCGAAGATTCTTTATCCGCTCATCGTCATGCTGGCATTTATCGGTACATATACGCTGAGCTACACGGCATTCGACTTCTTCCTGCTGATCCTGTTCGGCTACTTTGGTCTGGTCATGAAGATTCTTGACTTCCCGCTGGCGCCGCTGATTTTGGCGGCAATTGTCGGAGGCGACATGGAACAGAATTTCCGGATGGCCCTTGCATCTTCGAACGGCAGTCTTGGAATCTTCTTCGGCTCGGGAGTATCAATCGCGCTGTTTGTCCTGATCATACTTTCGCTTTGCTATCCTCTGATCGTGAAGGCGTTCCAACGCCGCAAAGCCGAACCTACTTCGTAATTGAAAGGAGGAGCTTAAAAGACCAACTCAGATAGATGAACTGAAAATCCAATGATTGCATCCCATTACTATTCCTGCCGGGATTCTCCGAGCGTGAAAATCGGGCTTCCGTCTATCTGGTCTGAACATTGCTGATCCTTTTCAGCGCGATTGTCTGGTTGTGATTCACCGTCTTAAAAGGGCTCTCTTCGGAGAGTCCTTTTTTCATGCGCGGGATAATCGATCCTGCTTAGTATGTGACTATTAACTGTCATGTTAATAATTAATTTTGACAACCAATTATCAAAAGTGATATATTTTTCTCGTGAAATCGTTTACTATTGGTCGCTTTTTTCGCAATGAGGCGGCCTCAATGTTTTTAAAGATGAAGGTAGGAGAGTCAGGATGGACATTTTGGAAAGGCTTGAGGGCCGGCTGATCGTCTCTTGCCAGGCGCTCGAGGATGAGCCGCTCCATGATTCCTATATCATGGGCAAGATGGCATTGGCGGCCGAAATTGGCGGTGCTGCGGGCATCCGGGCCAATACGGTCAAGGATATCCGGGCGATCAAGAAGGAAGTGGATCTGCCGCTGATCGGCATCATCAAGAAAAATTACGGTGACCACCCTGTCTTTATCACACCGACCATGAAGGAAATCGCTGAACTTCACGAAGAAGGCGTCGGGGTCATCGCGTTCGATGCAACCGGCAGGACACGTCCCGACGGAAAGACATTCGGAGAATTTTTCAGGGAAGTGAAGGCAGCATTCCCTGACCAGCTGTTTATGGCAGACTGCTCGAGCGCTGATGAAGCGGTTGAAGCAGAGCGGGCGGGCGTCGACATTGTCGCCACAACCCTTGTCGGCTACACACCTTACACGGAAGGTCATGTGCCCCTTGAGGCATTGAAGGAAGTCGTCTCACGTGTGACTGTTCCTGTCATCGCGGAGGGTAATATCGACACACCGGAAAAAGCACGGAAGGCGATTGAGATCGGCGCCCATGCAGTCGTGGTGGGCGGAGCCATCACCCGGCCTCAGCTGATCACGAAAAAGTTTGCGGATGCCATGGACATCCAAGCATGAAGGCAAGTCCAATACATAATCGGAAGGTGAGTATAATGAACGGAATTTATACAGCACTGATCTGTTCGTTTGATGAAAACGGCAAGGTAAATGAAAAAGGGCTGCGGGAAATCGTGCGCCACAATATCGATGTGCAGAAAGTGGACGGCCTTTATGTGAACGGAAGCTCCGGGGAGAACTTCCTGATGTCTGCGGACCAGAAAAAGAAAGTGTTTGAAATCGTCAAGGATGAAGTGAAGGACGAGGTCAAACTGATCGCCCAGGTCGGCGCGCTGGACATCGACGAAGCGGTAGAACTGGCCCAATTTGCTACGGACCTCGGATACGATGCACTCTCCGCTGTCACACCGTTTTATTACCGTTTTGACTTTGAAGAAGTCAAAGATTACTACAATACGATCCTTGAGAACGTCGACAACAAGATGATCATCTACTCGATTCCTGCACTGACAGGCGTCAGCATGAACCTTGAGCAATTCGCGGAACTGTTCGAGAACGAGAAAGTCATCGGCGTGAAGTTCACGGCACCGGACTTCTTCCTTCTGGAGCGCATCCGCCATGCGTTCCCGGACAAGCTGATCTATTCCGGATTCGACGAAATGCTGCTTTCGGCAGCGGTCCTCAACGTGGACGGCGCAATCGGCAGTACATTCAACGTCAACGGACAGCGCGCCAAGCAAATCTACTCGCTTGCCAAGGAAAACCGTATCGATGAAGCCCGCGAAGTCCAGAAAGTGACGAACGACCTGATCGCGGAAATCCTGGCAAACGGCCTCTACCAGACAATCAAAGAAATCCTGAAGGCAAAGGGCGTAGACGCCGGCTACTGCAGAAAGCCGATGAAGCGCCTGACAGAAGACAAAGTCGAAACCGCGAAAGCGATGGCAGCGAAATATTGCTGATCGGCTAAGGGGGAAATCGTATGGGTGGTACATTTGCAGTCATTGACTACGTGATTCTGTTCGCTTACCTGCTGTTCATCCTTTACGTGGGGATTGCAGTCGCGAAAAAGGAGATGCAGGGGAAAGAGTTCTTCAAGGGGGATGGATCGATCCCATGGTGGGTCACATCCGTCAGTTTGTTTGCCACGCTGCTCAGCCCGATTTCGTTCCTGTCTCTTGCAGGGAACTCCTATCTCGGATCCTGGGAACTTTGGTTTGCGCAGCTCGGCCTGTTCATCGCGGTTCCGATTGCAATCTACTTCTTCCTGCCGGTCTACCGGAAGCTGAATCTGGACACGGCCTATGAATATCTGGAGCGGCGCTTTGACGTAAAGATGAGGATGATCGGCAGTGTGCTCTTCATTGTTTACCAGATCGGCCGGATGTCGATTATCATGTACCTGCCGGCAATCGCGCTGAGCGCGGTCACCGGGATCAATACCGTCCTGATCATCCTCTTCATGGGTGTCATCGCGACGATTTACTCCGCATTCGGCGGCATCAAATCCGTGCTCTGGACGGACTTTATCCAGGGCGTCGTCCTGATCGGCGGCGGCATCTTCGCCCTGATCTTCCTGCTGTTCTCGATTGATGGCGGTATCGGCGAAGTGTTCAGGACCGGCACGGAAAACGAGAAGTTCTTCACGGACATGCCGCTATTTGACCCGAACTTCGTCAACAACAGTATCCTGCTCCTGATTTTCGGTGCAGGCCTCTCGACGGCATTCTCGTACATTTCTAGCCAGGATATGGTCCAGCGCTACCTGACGACGGATAATCCAAAGGAAATGAGCAAGATGACGTATATGAACGGGATTCTGTCCCTCGGAACAGCGACTCTGTTCTTCTTTATCGGGACTGCGCTCTTTACGTTCTATACGCAGCAGGGCGGCTCCATGCCTGAGGGCAAGGGCGACTTGATCTTCGCGAACTACATCGTCAGTGAACTGCCTGTCGGGATTTCCGGCCTCCTGATCGCCGGCCTGTTCGCAGCCGGGCAGTCTACGCTTTCCACTGGCCTTAACAGTGTCGCAACCAGCTGGACACTTGATATCCAGAATGTTTTCAAGCCGGGCATGAGCGATGAGAAAAGCACGAAGATTGCACGTGTCGTATCGGCGCTTGTCGGGGTCTTCTCGATTGCGTTCGCCATCGTGCTTGCCTACTCCGATGTCAGCTCGGCATACGAATGGTTCAACGGACTGATGGGGCTTGCGCTCGGCATCATCGGCGGTACGTTCACGCTCGGCGTCATGACGAAAAAGGCAAATGCCAAAGGCGCACTTCTTGGATTTATCGCAACAACGGTACTTGCCATTTACATTTCTTACTTCACAGACATTACTCTGTGGGCATATTCGATCATCAACCTGATCGCTTCTCTGATCTTCGGTTACGGATTCAGCCTGCTGTTTAAAGAGAAAAGCAAAGCCGAAGACGGAGATATGACGTATTACGACAAAGCGGTCAACTGATTTTAAATTCAATGCTGAAGGGATGGTGAACAGGGTGGAGATCAAGAAAACGGTCGAAACGGATGTGCTTGTCGCGGGCAGCGGCCTGGCCGGGATCAAGGCAGCCAAGGAACTTTCTGATCTCGGGCACCGGGTGCACTTGGTGACGAAGATGAAAATCGCGTCCGGATCCAGTTTCTATCCGCTGAAAGCCTCCCTCGGCACCCAGGTAACGAAGGATGCAGAAGACGAGCAGACGTTTCTTGAAGACATTGAAGAGATGAGCCGTGGCATGCACAGGGAAGATCTTGCGGAAGTGTACGTCCGCGAAATTCCGGAGCGGGTCAAAGAATATCCCGAGATCGGAGTCGACGCGAAGAAGCTGGAGGGAGAGCGGAAGGCCTGCTTCGCCCCGAATGCCCGCAATATCTACCTGCTGAGCGACTGGGACCGCATCCGCAGGAAAGTCGGCGAGATTTTCGCGCGCTATGACACGCTTTCCGTAATGGAAAAGACGGTCATCCTGACACTGATCAAGGAAGACGGCCGGGTAACTGGCGCCGTGCTGCTTGACGCAAATAATGATCTGGTGCTTGTCCGGTGCAAAGCGGCCATTCTTGCGACCGGCGGGTTCGGATCGATTTACAAGCACAACCTGAATCCGAATGACGTGGATGGCTCCGGACATATCCTTGCGCTTGAGGCGGGGGCACGCCTTGTGAACATGGAATTTATCCAATTCATCCCGGGCATCACGTCACCTAAATATAAGACGCTGTTCGGCGAGCACACCCTGATGTATTGTAAGGACATCGTAGATGCGGACGGGGAAAGCCTTCTTCGGCTGATGCTTCCGGAAGGGCTCAGCCTGAGGAAATGCCTCGAGATCCGGAGCACCCACGGACCGTTCACCCATTCTCTGGAATCCAAGTATTTCGATATCGCCATGATGAGGCGGATTACCGAAACCGGTAACGAGGAAGGGTTCCGGCTGCTGTTCGACCCGGCCATCTATGAGAATAAGGAAGAGTTTTATACCGTCTATCTGGATTGGCTGAAGGAACGCAACGTTAACTTGGCGGAAGATCAAATCCGTATTGCCCCATTTGCCCATGCAAGCAATGGCGGAGTGTTCATTGACCCGCACGGACGTACGGGCGTTGACGGACTTTACGTCATCGGCGAACTTTCCTGCAACATCGAGGGAGCGAACCGTCTCGGCGGCAATTCCACAGGTGCCTGCATGGTATTTGGGAAACGGGCTGCCGAACACTGCGCCGGGTACATCGGCGGTATCGGCCACGGAACTGCCGGTGAGCAACAGGCGTCCGAACGCCTATCCGCGATGTTCGGCAATCCGGCCATGGATGCCGAGTCGGATGCAGATGCCGCAGCGGACCGCGCCAGGGAAGCGACCGAGAAGATACGGGAAATCCTTTGGTACCACGCAAACGTCGTACGGTCTGAAAGCGGGCTGACAGCTGCGCTGGATGAAATCCGTAAGCTGGAGCAGGCTGTGGACCTGCCGCTGCTCTTCAGCCGGCCGGATAAACGCCAGCTGGCGTTCAAAGCCCGGAATTTCCTGATGCTTTCCCGTGTCCTGCTGCTGGCGATGCTGGAGCGCAAAGAAAGCAGGGGCGCCCATTACCGTGAAGATTATCCGGATGAAGACCAGGCGTATAATCGCCGGCTCTTTGTCTCGGCCGATCCGAAGGGGCAGCCGCATCTTGAATTCCTGAATGAATGACAGCCGAAAGGCAGACAAAGGGAAAAACCTGTCACGGGTTTTTCTCTTTTTCAATGGACAACGGAAGAATTGCGAATAACAATAGTAGTGGAAAAGAGGGAAGATCATGATGCTTGGCGTCATCGATATCGGCGGGACATCCATTAAATACGGAGTTCTCAACGGGGCTGGTGAACTGATCCACCATGGTTCCGCACCGACTGAGGCATGGTTGGGAGGAGAGGCGGTCGTTGAGAAAGTGTGCAGCATCTCAGACGGGATCCGGGAACGATTTAATATAGAAGGAATCGCAATCAGCTCCGCGGGGCAGATCGACAACCGGAACGGCTCAGTCGTGTTCGCCACGGACAATATCCCGGGCTATACGGGTACGCCTGTTGCGGATCGGGTCAGCCGGCATACGGGGCTGACGGTGACAGTCGAGAATGACGTGAACTGCACCGCACTCGGAGAGCATTGGAAAGGGGCAGGGCGCGGCGTACAGAACTTTGTCTGCCTGACAATCGGGACCGGGATTGGTGGAGCGCTGTTTTTGGACGGCCGGCTTTTCACCGGGGCTGCCTTTTCCGCAGGTGAGATCGGACACATCTCGCTCTACCCAAACGGGAAACCGTGCACTTGTGGCAACAGCGGCTGCTACGAACAATACGCATCCGCATCTGCCCTGATCGCACTGATCCGTGAAGCGTATGAGGATAAGCCGGATCTGCAGACTTTCTTCGAACTGGTAAAGGACGGGGAAGACAGGGCACTGAAGATTTTCGGACGCTGGGTGGATGACATTGCGACAGGCCTCCAGTCCCTCGTCCATACTTTTAATCCCGAATGCATCATCATCGGAGGCGGTGTTTCCGAACAGGGAGAGATTCTGAGAAGTGCGATCGAGGAATCTCTCCGGAAGAAAGTCATGCCAAACCACCGGGAATCGCTTGAAGTCCGCCTGGCGGAACAGGGCAACCGGGCAAATCTGCTTGGAGCGGCCCGTCATTTCATGGATAACCGGATAAACTGAAAGGGGTACGGGGATGAACAGTCCGCTCAGCAACGTAAGGCCGTCTGTTGTCATGGAACAGCACAAACATCAATTTACCAAGTCCGAACAAAAGATTTATGCCTATATTCTCAAACATCCTGAGCAGGTGATCTATCATTCCCTGACGGAGTTCTCGGAAGCCAGTGGGGTGGCCGAGGCGACGGCACTCCGCTTTCTCAGAAAGCTCGGGTACAAAGGGTTCCAGGACTTTAAGTTTCTGTTCGCGAGGGAGATTGCAGAGGCCAGTACGGACCAGGGTGAAACGTATCTTGAACGGATCCGGGAAAATATGGTCCAGGCCATCCGGGACACTCATGACGTGGTCGACCATGACGAACTGTCCGCGAGCATCGAAGCGATCGACCGGTCGGCCGATGTCGTGATCTTCGGTATCGGTTCATCCGGAATTGCCGGTCTGGATATGCAGCACCGCCTGATGAGGATCGGAAAGCACACAACTGTGGTGACGGATTCGCACTTCCAGATGATGCGCGCAGCCTCTCTTAACGAGAAATCCGTCGTGATCGCGATCAGCCTGACAGGCGGAACAAAGGATATTGTCGATGCCGTAAGTGTCGCCAAGGAGAAAAAGGCGACGGTGATCGCACTGACAAACTATGTAAAATCCCCGCTTACCAGGTATGCTGATCATATCCTGGTGACGTCCGCGAAAGAAAGCCCGCTGGACAGCGGATCTCTCGTTTCGAAAGTGGCGCAGCTGTACTTGGTTGACCTGATCTGCACCGGCCTCACGATGAACAATTATGAAGAAGCTGAACGGGTAAAGCGGGAAGTATCCGACAGTATCTCAGGGAAACTGTACTGACATGGGAAGGATGAGCGAAATGCAACCGATTTTGATCAGTGGAGCCAGTGTCTATGCTGAGGAAGGTGTTCTGGAGGATGGCTATGTGCTCGTCCGGGACGGCAAGATCATCAGCGTGTCCGGCGAGCGCCCGGAGGGGCTTCCGAAAGAGGTGAGGGAGATTGACGGCTCTTCCATGAACGTGCTGCCTGGGTTCATCGACAGCCATATCCACGGGGCGGACGGAGCGGACGTTATGGACGCGACGGAAGAGGCTCTGGATTCGATGGCCCGTTTCCTGCCCGCGGAAGGAACGACATCATTCCTCGCCACGACCATCACCCAGTCCCATGAAACTATCGGCAACGCACTTACGAACGTTGCGGAATACCCGAACCGGCCGGGACAGGCGGAAGTGCTCGGCGTTCACCTTGAAGGTCCGTTTGTGGAGAAGAAGCGGGCCGGTGCGCAGCCGGAAGCCTACATAACAGAACCGGACCCGGAACTGTTCGGGAAGTGGCAGCAGATGGCCGGAGGGCGGATCAAAGTCATCACGATGGCCCCCGAACATGACCCGGACGGCGCATTCATCCGGGAACTTTCGAATTCGGGAGTTGTGGTCTCAGCCGGACATACCGATACGGGATTTGCCGGAATGGAAGAGGCCGCGGCGCACGGCGTCAGCCAGGTGACCCATCTGTGCAACGCGATGCCTGGCATCCATCACCGAGATGTCGGAGTGGTTGGAGCGGCTTTCCTTCTCGATGCGCTGAAAGCGGAACTGATCGCGGACGGCATTCATGTGGAAAAGGAAATGCTTCGCCTGATCTGGAGGAACATCGGGCCGGAGCGGCTCATCCTCATCACGGACTCCATGCGGGCAAAGGGCCTTCCGCCAGGGGATTACGAACTCGGCGGACAGCCTGTCAGGGTGACCGAAGACCGCGCGGAACTGGCGGACGGAACCCTTGCCGGCAGTATCCTGAAGATGAACGAAGGCGCCCGCCGCATGCTCGGGTTTGAAGGTGTCACAATGGAAGACGTTGTGGCGATGGCATCGCGGAACCCGGCCCGCCAGCTGGGCGTCGATGACCGGAAAGGCAGTATCCGTGAAGGGAAGGATGCTGACCTGATTCTTGTCGATGATGACTTGAATGTCATGCTTACAATCTGCCGGGGAGAAGTGGCGTTTCAAGCGGAATAAGCAGATGGAAAGGC
Source organism: Bhargavaea cecembensis (assembly GCF_001619585.1). Lineage (GTDB taxonomy): Bacteria > Bacillota > Bacilli > Bacillales_A > Planococcaceae > Bhargavaea > Bhargavaea cecembensis_A. Next base: position 775,954 of record NZ_LQNT01000009.1, on the reverse strand, counting down.
GGTGCTCTCCGGAGTGCCGCTTTTGCTGTACAATGAGCCAAAAGGGGGGAAGCCGGATGGCAGACATTTGCTTGCTTATTGACACACCTGACGACTTCAGTTTTACCGAAAGCCTGGAGTACCTGTCGCGCTCCGCGGATGAGTGCATGTTCCATATCAGAGATGGTAGGGTGACGCGTGCTATTGAGGTCGGAGGAAATCCGGTCCTGTTCGGGATGGAGCAGCATCCGGATGGTATTCTGGTCAACATTGACGGGGAAGTGGAGGGGGCGGCAGCCGGTGTGGAGCGGTTTATCCGCGACTGGCTCGACCTAGCTCGGGACCTCGTACCGTTTTATGAGCTGAGCGAGAGGGACCCACTACTCCGGGATGCTGTCCATCGGCATCAGGGTCTACGTGTCGTCGGCATTCCCGATTTATTCGAGACGTTTGTCTGGGCGATCCTCGGACAGCAGATCACGGTTGCATTCGCCTATGTGCTGAAGCGGAGGTTTGTCGAGACATTCGGACAAGCCATCGAAGCGGGTGGCGTGACCCATTACCTGTTTCCTTCTGTGGAGACAGTGGCGGGGCTTGAACCGGAAGCACTGCGTGAACTGAAGATCACTGCCAGGAAGAGTGAATACATCATTGGCGTCGCCAGGATGATTGCGGATGGAGAGCTCACGAAGGAAGGGCTTCTGGCGCTTGGTGATGACCGGGCAATTGAGCAACGGCTTACCGCCATCCGGGGCATTGGCCCATGGACGGCCAACTATGTCCTCATGCGTTGCCTGCGCTCTCCCGATGCCTATCCGGCGGCCGATGTCGGGCTTCATAACGCCCTGAAGCTTGTCGCAGGTCTTGACCGGAAACCGACCCTCCCGGAAGTTGAGACATTCGCTGAACCGTGGAAGGGCTGGCGCGCTTATGCGACGTTTTATCTGTGGCGCTATCTGGGCAGCGAGATGGAGCAGGGCTGAACTTTGTAATCATCAACGATTCAATAAAAGAGACGGTTCCGCAAAGTCGGAACCGCCTTTTTTCGCATATTCATTCAGCCGGAAACAGCGGCAACTTTTCGAGATAGATGATGTCTTCGCGATCAGCCGAATCTCCTTCGGCCAAGATAGCGGCACGGGCAACGACTTCGGCGCCGGCTTCTGTGACGAGGGCTTCAAGCGCACGCAGGGAGTCGCCGGTGCTGATGACGTCATCAATCAGAGCGACTCGTTTTCCTCTGATTAAAGCGGCATCCTGACCATCCAGGACGAGCTTCTGCTGTTTGTGGGTTGTGATTGAGGTCACGGTCGCAACAAACGGCTCTTCCATATACGCTTTCACACTTTTTCTGGCCACGATGTAACGGGGCATTCCCTTGAGCTTGGCGACTTCATGGGCGAGGGGGATGCCTTTGGCTTCGGCGGTCACGAGGAAATCCACTTCAGGCAGTTTGTCTGCGATGAGGGATCCGGCTTCCGCCACGATTTGGCTGTCACCGAGGATGACGAAGCTGGCGATCCGGAGTTCTTCGGAAACCCAGACAAGCGGCAGTTCGCGGGTGACGGTTCCGATGGTTAATTTGTACGTATTCCGCATGAAGTCCTTCCTTTCGGGTTTCGGATTGAAGATTGGGTTCACCTACAGTTTACCCCTTTATGGCGGGTCTCTGTCACAAAACTGTCTGTGTGCAAGTCGCATCGCTTGAGCAAAACGGTGTAAACTTGCTGGTAGAGAGTCGTTTAAAGGAGCGGATGATTTTGAAACGTTTTATCGTGATCGGCGGAGGCATCACCGGACTGTCCGCTGCGCACAGGCTGAACAAACTGGCCGGAGAATCCGAACAAGACATCCAAATTACACTTATCGAAGCGGAGGAGCGGCTTGGCGGCAAATTGTGGACGCTTCAGGAAGACGGATTCATCATGGAGGCAGGTGCGGATTCGATCGTGTCACGCCACGAAGCGGTCGGGAAACTGGTGGAGGAACTTGGTCTCATGGATCGTGTTGTCCATAATGCGACGGGAATTTCTTATCTTTACCGGGACGGGGAACTGCATGCCATCCCGGCGGATACGGTGTTCGGCATCCCGATGGATGAGAAATCTCTCATGGCATCGACACTCGTTTCCGAGGAAGGGAAGCGGGCGGCGCTTAAGGATTTCGAAAAGACCGAGCATGAATTCACAAAGGACAGCCCCATCGGCGCGTTTCTGAGAGCGTTCCTCGGCGATGAGCTGGTTGAGCGCCAGGTGGCACCCGTGCTTTCCGGAGTCTACTCGGGTTCTCTTGATTCGCTGACACTTGGATCGACCTTGCCATACCTGCTGGACTACAAAAACAAGTACGGCAGCATCATCCGCGGGCTCGGTGCGAACCGTGAAAAGTTCCAGTCACAGGCGAACAAGAAATTCCTGTCGTTCGACGGGGGATTATCTGTTCTGATTGACCGGATGGAAGAGGAAATGTCCGGCGTCCGGATTTTGAAAGGGGCCAGGGCGGAGCGCCTTGAAAAAGATGGGAACAGCTATGCCGTATCGGTTGAAGGCCATGGGGAACTCTTAGCCGACGGGGTCATTCTTGCACTGCCGGATTCCCAGGTACGGGGGCTTCTCGGCCAGGCCGCGCCGGAGGAGGTATTCGACACCTTCAGCAACGCCTCGATCCTGACGATGTACCTGGGCTACGATCTTCCGGATTCTGAGCTCCCGGCCGACGGCACCGGATTTATCAATGCCGGAAACGGTCATGTCGTCTGCGATGCCTGCACATGGACAAGCAGGAAATGGACACATACATCGCCTGAGGGCCGTCTTCTTGTCAGGCTCTTCTACAAAAACTCCAATCCGAAATTCGAAGAAATCTCTGCAATGGACAGGGAGGACCTGATTGCCCTCGCACGCCGTGACCTGAAGGAAAGCCTGGGTCTGGACGCGGAGCCTTCAGTAGTTGAAATCACGCCATGGCTCGGCCTCATGCCGAAGTATGGCCTCGGTCACCGGGCGGCGGTGGAAGAACTGGAACAGTTCCTTTCAGCATCCTATCCGAATGTCCAGATCGCCGGGGCATCGTTCCACGGAGTCGGCATCGGTCTTTGCGTTGCGGACGGCAGGGAAAAGGCGGAGAAAGTATTTGGGAATTAACAAATGGTCAGACCCCTGTAAGGGGCTGACCATTTCGGCTTATTCAGAAGAAGTGGGAAGTGGCTATTGAGCGCTGAAAAGAGGTAAAGTGTATAGTAAGCGGAACCGGTTACCGGAAGACCTGTGGCCGGTTCCTTTACTTAGATTAGGGGGCAGCAAAGATGACTTATAACTTTGATGAGACTGTCGAGCGCCGCGGGACAGCGAGCGCGAAATGGGACGCCGTGAAGGATCTTTTCGGCTCCGATGATGTTCTTCCTCTTTGGGTGGCGGATATGGATTTCCGCGTACCGGACGAGGTCGTTAAAGCGATCAAAAAGACCGCGGACCATGGGATTTTCGGTTACACACTCCGCTCTGAAGAGTATAAGAATGCGGTCAGTGGCTGGATGAAGAAGCGCCATGGCTGGGAAATCGATGGGGAATGGATCACCCAAACGCCTGGCATCGTCAACGCCCTGAACATGGCCGTGCTCAGCTACACGGAGCAGGGCGATTCGGTGATCGTGCAGCCGCCGGTCTATTACCCATTCATGAAGGCGGCAGAAAACCACGGCCGGAAAGTCGTGCATAACCCGCTCATTGACCGGGATGGACGCTATGAAATGGACTTTGACGACCTGGAGACGAAAATTGAAGAAAGCGGTGCGAAACTCCTGTTCCTGTGCAACCCGCAGAATCCGTCAGGACGGGTCTGGACGCCTGAGGAGTTGCAACGCCTTGGAGACATCTGTTTACGCCATGGCCTCACCGTCATTTCCGATGAAATCCACGGGGATCTGATTCTCGGCGACCAGCCCCATACACCGTTTGCGAGCATTTCGGACAAGCTTGCTGCAATCAGTGTGACGTGCACGGCGCCGAGCAAGACGTTTAACCTTGCAGGCCTGCATACGTCCAACATTATCATTCCGAATGAGCAGCTTCGTAAAACGTTCAACACGGAGATGCAAAAGTACGCGATCGGCGGCTCATCGCCGATCGGGGCTGCGGCGACAATTGCGGCATACCGCCAAGGAGAAGAATGGCTGGAAGGGCTGCTCGACTACATCCGGGACAACTACAACTATTTGAAAGACTATACGGAGACGAATATCTCCGAACTCAGGGTCTACCCGCTTGAATCGACCTATCTCGCATGGGTGGACGCACGTGCGCTCGGCCTGAGTAATAAAGAACTCGAAACATTTATGGCCAAAGAAGCCAAAGTCGGCCTGAACCAGGGGCATATCTTCGGCCCGGGCGGAGAAGGGTTCGTCCGCGTGAACCTGGCCTGCACGAGGCAGACGCTTGAGGAAGCGCTCAAGAGAATAGACGAAGCGGTCAAGAAGCACCAGGGCACGACTGCATGATCAGAGAGGACCGGCATCTGCCGGTCCTCTTATGATTAAATGGCATAGACAGAAAGCATTCGTATCGTTAAAGTGAGGGAAATGTAAAAGGAAAAGAGGGGCTTAAATGGGTAAGGGGAAAAGAAAGCCGGAGGGACAGGGATTAAATCTGTACCAAGAATACACACAGTCCCCGGAGCAAGTCAGCAGGCTGTATAAGCGTACGCTGTCTATTGTCGTCCTCTCCCAGATATTCGGCGGAGCGGGGCTCGCTGCAGGCATTACGGTCGGTGCGCTGATCGCCCGGGATATGCTTGGGACAGACAGCATGGCCGGCCTGCCGACTGCGCTGTTTACATTAGGAGCCGCGCTCTCAGCGCTGATCGTCGGACGCCTTTCCCAGAGGTCGGGTCGACGGTTCGGCCTTGCCGGAGGTTTTCTTGCAGGCTCTTTGGGTGCTGTCGGTGTGATCACGGCGACTATGATGGAAAACATCTGGCTGTTATTTGCAGCACTGTTTATTTACGGAGCGGGCTCGGCGACTAACCTGCAGGTCCGCTACGCGGGGACTGACCTCGCCGGTCCGAAGCAACGGGCAACTGCTGTCAGCATTGCCCTTGTCTCGACAACGGTTGGAGCAGTTGCCGGACCCAACATGGTCGGAGTCATGGGGGAGTTTGCCTCGTCAATCGGGATACCGCCGCTGGCAGGACCGTTCATTCTTGCGGCAGCTGCCTACCTGGCTGCAGGGCTGGTTCTCCTGACCCTTCTCCGGCCAGACCCACTGCTTGTTGCCAATGCCCTTGAAGCCAGCCGGCAGGCAGCAACTGCGGAAAATGGGGATTCTTCAACGGTCGGTGAATCAGACCGGAGAGGGGTCATCGCTGGGGCGACGGTCATGGTGGTCACCCAGCTGATCATGACAGGGGTCATGACGATGACGCCCGTGCATATGGAACAGCACGGGCACGCCCTGTCCGCAGTGGGTTCTGTGATCGGTGTTCACATCGCACTGATGTATCTTCCGTCACTCATGACGGGCATCCTGGTCGACAGAATCGGCCGAAACATCATGGCTGCGGCAGCAGGAGTCACGCTGCTTGCGGCTGGTGCCGCAGCCGCTTACTCACCGCCGGATTCACTTTTCGGTCTGTATGCAGCTTTGGGGCTTCTTGGGTTGGGCTGGAACTTCGGTCTGATCAGCGGCACTGCGATGATCGTCGATGCGACCGCTCCTTCGGTTAGGGCCAAGACCCAAGGCTCGGTCGATGTCCTGATCGCCCTGTCCGGCGCTACTGGCGGGATGCTCTCGGGTGTCATCGCAGCTTATACAGGATTTGGTGCCATGGCGCTCGGCGGCGGTATCCTGTCACTGTTGCTGATCCCCGTCGTGATCTGGTCGCTGAGAGGGCGCGGGAAGCAGGCAGTGGCCTGACAGAATGTACTCCAATTCTTGAACTAGCAGGGAAACAGACAGAAGCGATGCCGGCGGGGCATCGCTTTTCTCGTTTTTAAAGCCATTAGATTTTTGTTTCCGGATAGCAGCAGTATCTGGAATTAGGCAAGTTTATCTGCCTGTATCTGAAGAGATACAGAGGAACACAGTACGATCAACACTTCTGTTGTACCAGTAGTGAGGTTGACGGGCGTCATAGAAAAGTGATTGGCCGGAGGTCAGTTCTGTGAGCTCTTCTCCAATTTCCACAGTCAGTGTGCCTTCCAGGACAAAGACGAACTCGTGTCCCGCATGGGTGATTGGCCGACCGCCGTTCTGGCCTGGTTCGAGCGTTACCTGCATCGGTATGAAGTCCGACCCACTGAAGCGGGGCGCCAGGTTACGGTAGTGTACGCCGTACGCGGAAATGCGTTCTTCCATATTTGTACCGTCCGGTTCCGGGTTTCCGTCTTCCTCTTCGAAGAAATGTCCGGGACTGACGCCCAGCGCTATCGAAATTTTCTTCAGGGATTCAAGTGTCGCAGAGGATTTGCCGCGTTCCAGCTGCGAAAGGAAACTGATGGAGTATCCTGTTTGTTCCGCTACCTGCTTTAGGGTTTTCTGTTTGTCCTTGCGGATGGATTTGATTTTCTGTCCCAGTGTATGGTCCAATGTAAGGTCTCCTAATATTCTAATAACTATATTGACAACGTTTTCATGCTCACTTATGATGGTAGCATAATTGAAGTGGCACTTCAATTGAAGGGGAGCTTCAACTTTTATAAGGGGATTAGGGGGAATTCATTTGAAAGACAAGGACATGAGGAGAGTGCTGATTGCAAGCCTCGTCGGAAGCTCCATTGAGTGGTTCGACTACTTCCTGTATGGAACGGTTGCTGCGCTCGTCTTTAATACGATGTTCTTCGTGGCGGAAGATCCGTCGATCGGATTGATCCTGGCTTATGCTTCATTTGCACTGTCGTTCTTTATCCGTCCGCTTGGCGGGGTGATCTTCAGCCATATCGGTGATCGGATCGGGCGGAAGAAGACACTCGTCCTGACGCTCAGCCTGATGGGGATTGCGACATTCGCCATGGGGCTTCTGCCGACGTACTATGCAATCGGGATCTGGGCTCCGATTCTTCTCATTACGCTCCGCCTGATCCAGGGGCTGGGCATCGGCGGAGAATGGGGTGGCGCCATGCTGCTTGCGGTGGAGTATGCACCAAAGGATCAGCGGGGCTTTTTTGGATCCGTGCCGCAGATGGGGGTCACGATCGGCATGGTTCTCGGAACACTGGCACTGTCGGTCATGACGCTCCTGCCGGAAGACGCGTTCATGAGCTGGGGCTGGCGCGTGCCGTTCCTGTTGAGTGCGCTGCTTGTCATTTTCGGTCTCTGGATCCGGAAAGGGATTGAAGAAACGCCGTCGTTCAAGAAAGTCCAGGCGGAAGGTTCCGCCCCGAAAGTTCCGCTCGTCCATACACTTAAGCATCACTGGCGTGAAGTGCTGATCGCGGTCGGGGCTAAAGTCGTTGAGACCGCACCGTTCTACATCTTCGGAACATTCGTCGTGTCGTACGCAACGAGCAATGTCGGCCACACGAATAATGAAGTGCTGAATGCCGTCATGGTTGCTACCATTATCACGACCATCCTCATCCCGATTATGGGCAAGCTGTCCGACAGAGTCGGCCGCAAGCCGCTGTACATCTGGGGAGCAGTCGGCATGATCCTATTTGCATTCCCGTACTTCTGGATGCTCCATGAAGGGTCTAATATCATGATGTTCCTCGCGACCATCATCGGGCTCGGGATTATTTGGGCACCGATCACGGCTGTACTCGGAACCATGTTCTCTGAAATCTTCTCGGCTGAAGTGCGGTACACAGGCATCACACTCGGTTATCAGATCGGTGCAGCGGTTGCAGGGGGGACGGCTCCGCTCATCGCGACAGCGCTTCTGCTCCAGTTCAATAACTCCTACGTGCCTGTCGCGCTATACATTATCTTCACGGCGGTCGTTTCGCTTGTCGCCATCTGGGCCGTACGTGACCGAAGCAACCAGCAGCTGGATGAGGAAGTTCCTGCCGCCGGAAGCAAGGCGAACATCACAGAAAAGCAGCTGGTCTGATGCGGCTGCCATAAAAGGGTGAATAGAATTGATCATCATGAACGAACAGCAGATTATGGACATGTACGGGATGGACGATGCGATTCCCGATGTGGAAGCGACGCTCAGATCACTTGCAGGCGGGAAGATCGACAACCCGCTCCGTACAGTCATCGGTTTCCCGGAGCGGAGTGCTTCAGTCCTCTACATGCCGTGTGCAGATCTGGAGGAAGGAATTGCGGCAAACAAGACGGTGACCATTTTTCCTGAGAATCCAAAGACAAACGGACTGCCGACAACGCAGGGCGTTGTGCTTGTGACCGATGCAACTGACGGCCGACACCTGGCGATGCTGAACGCGTCTTATCTGACGAGGCTCAGGACCGGGGCGATGAGCGGGCTGGCAACAGACCGCCTCGCAAGAAAAGATTCGTCGGTCCTCTGTGTGATCGGGACAGGAGGAATGGCCTTCGAGCAGGTGCTCGGTGTGCTGGCCGTCCGGAATATCCGGGAAATCCTGCTGGTTAATCCGACACGCTCGAAGGCCGAAGCATTCGGCGAGCGGCTTCGCAGAGAAGGAAGGATTTCTGCAGAGGCGAAGGTCAAGATCATTGATGATGTCAATGAGGCGGTAAAGCGCGCGGATATCATCAACTGCGCGACACGGTCCGAGAAACCGGTATTCGATGGTGAAGCCACCCGTCCGGGCACGCATGTGAACGGAGTCGGCTCCTACTTGCCCCATATGCGGGAAGTGGACGAAACGTTCATCCGCCGCTGTTCAAAGATCATTGCGGATGACCTCCATGGCGTAAAAGAGGAGGCAGGGGAACTGATCCATGCCGAGCGCTCCGGAGCCTGGTCATTTAATGACCTGCACGGAGAACTGGTCCACCTTGTGACCTGTCAAGTGCGCGGCCGGGAGAAAGATGAAGAAATCACTTTCTTCAAATGTGTCGGTGCTGCCTACTACGACCTTGCGGTGGCCAAGGGTGTTTACCGGAAGGCGGAAGCCGGGGGACATGGCGTACAGGTTGAGGTGTAAGTGTTCGGAAGGCCGGCATCGCTGCCGGTCTTTTTTTGCTGCGTGGTTATTTATCGCAGACACGATCAAAAAAGCTGTAGCTCAAAAATTTGAGTGACAGCTTTTGAATGTTGTTTTTTTTTATGATTTCAGTGGCGCGGCATGTGGTTGCTGTAGCGGTTTCTTCTTTCGCTCCTAAAGTTTCGTCATTCGGCAGCCCGGTTTCGTCATTGGCTTAGATTTCGTCGGCGAATGACGAAACTGGAGGCGTGAACGACGAAATTGATTTCACGAATGATGAAATTGAGCTCATGAATGACGAAACCATCACCTGGCCGGAGCTAATATTGGGACAGTGGCCTCCTCAACAGGCCATTATAGGAAAAAGCGATGCCTCGCGGGCATCGCCTTCACTATTAGAGCACTTTCTCGAGAAAGTCCCTCGCGCGGTCAGTCTTCGGATTGCTGAAGAATTCGTCTGGTGTGCCTTCCTCGACCAGTTTGCCCTGGTCAAGGAACAGGACGCGATCAGCAACTTCGCGGGCAAAGCCCATTTCGTGAGTGACGACAATCATTGTCATCCCGCTTTTTGCGAGATCCTTCATGACATCGAGCACTTCCTTGACCATCTCCGGGTCGAGCGCGGACGTCGGTTCATCAAACAGCATCAGCTTCGGTTCCATCGCGAGTGCCCGGGCAATCGCAACACGCTGTTTTTGGCCGCCGGACAAACTGGCCGGATAAGAATCCGCCTTGTCGGAAAGGCCGACCCGCTTGAGGAGGGTGCGTGCCTTTTCCTCTGCACTAGCTTTGCTGAGCCCCTTCACTTTCATGGGGGCATACGTCAGGTTGCCGAGGACGGTGAGGTGGGGGAACAGATGGAAGTGCTGAAACACCATGCCGATTTCCTGGCGAGCGGCCCGGATATCGGATTTCTTGTCGGTGATGTTAAAGCCGGCGATCTCGACTGTTCCGCCGGTCGGTTCCTCCAGTTTGTTCAGGCAGCGGAGGAACGTCGACTTGCCGGATCCGGAAGGGCCGATGACGGCGATCACCTGGCCGGTGTCAACTTCTGTGGAGATGCCTTTCAGGACCTTCAGGTCACCAAATGATTTAACGAGTCCCTTAACGGATATCACTTGCCTTCAGCCTCCTTTCGATCTTGCGCCCGATGAGCGTGAGAATCATGACGAGAACCCAGTAGATGAGCCCGACAAACAGCAACGGCTCGAACTGGCGGTACATGCTGGCTCCGACGACCTGTGCCCGGCGCATGAGATCAAGGTAGCCGATTGTCGAGACGAGTGCGGATTCCTTCGTGAGGGTGATGACTTCGTTCATGAGCGCAGGCAGGATATTTTTAAATGCCTGCGGCAGGATAATGTCCTTCATCATTGCGCGGTATGGAACGCCGAGGGCCTGTGCAGCCTCAATCTGTCCTTTGTCGACTGCCTGAATGCCGGCACGGATGATCTCAGATATATAAGCTGCGGAGTTCAGGCCGAATGCCGTGATTGCCGACAGGAACGGAGTGATGTCATAGCCCGTGAGCTGAGGGACCGCGAAATAAATCAGCATCAGCTGGAGGATAAGCGGCGTCCCTCGGAAGATGGATGTATAGGCCACTGCGAATGCCCGCAGCGGAGCGGGACCGCTGATTTTGAACAGGGCGAGCAGTGTCCCGATCAGTGCACCGATCACAAGGGCGACTGCAACGAATTTCAGCGTGACCCAGATGCCTTCGAGCATGTATGGAATATAGGGGGTCATCTGTGTGAAATCAAGATTCATGATGGATTCAACTCTTTTCTGTCATCCCGTTCTGGCGGGAAGTTTGGATAGGAAAAGGGGCTGCCGGATGTTCGGGCAACCCCTGCCGTAAGGCTTATTCCTGGTCGGTCAGCCACTTGTCCTTCAGTTCCTGGAGTGTGCCGTCTTCTTCCATTTCGGCAAGAACCTTATTTACGTCCTCGACAAGGTCACTGTCTTTAGGGAAGGCGACCGCCATGCCCGGAGAGCTTGTCGTGGGGTCGTCGAATCCGCCGAGACCCTGTTCTTCCACGTGGCCGACCGCAACGGATTTATCCATATAGGCGGCATCGATACGTCCTGTCTTCAGTTCCTGGATGAGAAGGAGGGAGTTATCGAGTGACTTGAGTTCGAAGTTGATCCCTTCGTTCTCCTTCAGACGCTTTGCACCGTCTTCCTGGATTGTTCCCAGCTGGACGCCGACCGTTTTGCCTTCGAGGTCTTCGATGGACTTGATGTCGGAATCCGGAGTGGTGACGAAGAATTCACCGGAGCGGTTGTACTCGGTCGAGAAGTCGACGTTTTTCTTTCGCTCATCAGTCGCGCTCATGCCGGAGAGGACCATGTCGACGCGGCCCGTGTTGAGGGCGCCGATCAGACCATCGAATTTCATGTCGTTAATCTCCAGCTCATATCCGAGTTCGTCTGCAATATGGTTGGCAAGATCGATGTCGAATCCGATTTCCTTGCCGGCTTCATCACGGTATTCAAATGGCGGGAAGTCGGCGGAAGTGCCCATCTTCAGGACTTTTGTTTCTGTGCTGTCTGCTGATGTATCCGCTGTGTCGCCGGATGTCGAATCGCCGCCAGAGCCGCATGCTGCGAGGAACAGTGTCGCGGATGCGACCGATGCAAAGAGTGCTTTTTTAAACATGTATAAAACCTCCGTAGTTTGTATAATTATTCGTTGAGATGATTATAGACTGTTAGACCCACTCTGTAAAGTGCAAATTCATGCAAAAAACCGATTTCATATGAGAAATCGGTTTTAGTCTGCAGAGAAGGGTGAGACGTTGAGTGTCGTTATTGATGATCTTAGGTGAAACAATGATTAATACCGTAGTGCCGTTTCTAATGTCCTAGTCGTTCGGTTCTCCGACCAGGAGATCCAGCTCAACGGTAATCTCTGCGGACTCACGGGCAAGAAAATTTCTGACCGCTTCGGGGTCCGGCGACCAGGAAAGCGGAGTCATGCGCACCAGATCTTCAAGCTGCGCGCGTCCGAGCCGGACGGAGTAGCGGAGGGGAATGGTCTCCGTGCGGCGAAAATTCCGGTCGAACAGCCCGGTTGTTTCTTCATTGGAATAGGTCCGTCTTTCATCTGAATAGAGGGTTTCCCGCAGTTCTTTCAGGTAGCCTGCACCCGGAACAACTTTGATGAGCCTTCCTCCGGGTGCGAGCATCCTGGTGAATTCTTCATAGTTGGAAGGGGAGAGGATGTTTAGGATGGTGTTGATGGAGCCGTCCGCAAACGGAGACTGGGCCAGGTCACCGACGAGCCATACAGCATTCTGAAAATCTCTTGCTGCCAGCTGCACGCCTTCCTTGGCAATGTCGAGACCCGCTCCGGCCACATTCAGCCCGCTGAGCTCCTCCAGAACGCGGTGAAGATGTGTACCTTCGCCACAGCCAATGTCGGCGATGACAGATGGCGCGGATGCAGGAACGTGGAATTCCCGGATCAGATCAGCCGCTGCCTCATGGAACGGAGCATACAAGCCGCTGTCCCTCATAATCCGTCGTCTTGCCTCAAACAGTTCCTTATTATAGTGGCCTGCCGCTGGCCGGGTCAGTACATTTACATAACCCTGTTTTGCAAAGTCAAATGAATGGCTTTCCCGGCATTGGAGACGTCCGCCTTCTTCGACCCGGACCGGATTTCCGCAGACCGGGCATTTCAGCGCATGGACAATATTGGATGCCCGCCTTGCTCCGTCTGTCCGTTTTGACATGTGAGCACCTTCTTTTCCGTACAGTTTATGGGGATGCCCTGATTTTATCAGGTTCCGGCCTGAGTCCAAAGCATTGCCGGCATCTTCCGACACAAAGTCTCCATCTTTTCCGGTTTCCGTTTCGCGGGCAGGGGTAGAAATAAGGAGTACTGAGTTGAAAGTTTTTCCAGAGGAGTGGGGACATGTTTTTGGCGTGGAGGGAAATCAGACAAAATAAGCTCCGGTTTGCGCTTGTGACTGCCGTGTTGCTGCTGGTGTCGTATCTCGTATTTTTCCTTTCGGGACTTGCATCAGGCCTTGCCGGTCTGAACCGGGAGGCGGTCGACAAGTGGCAGGCGGACGGCATCTACCTGACCGAAGAGTCGGATAAGAGTCTCACACAGTCAATGTTGGAGGCGGATCTGGCCGGCGAAGTAGAGGCGGAGGAGACAGCGGTGCTTGCACAGATGAATCTGATCGCTGACAACGGAGATGTAAAGAGCGGTGTCGCCTTGTTTGGCATCCGTCCGGATGAGTTCATCATGCCGGAGCCGACGGAAGGTGAAGAGTTCTCGAAGGAATTCGAGGTGATCGCCTCGGACAGTCTCAAGGAGGAAGGATTCTCCATCGGGGATGAGCTGGATCTTTCCGGTTCCGAAGAGACGCTCACGATCAAGGGGTTCACGGACGAGGCCCGATTTAACGCGGCACCGGTTTTATATATGAATCTGGACGATTATGAGAAAGTACGTCCGGGGGCTGCGGCACCGGCCCGACAGGAAGGGAGCACGGAAAATCCTGACGGGCAGCCTGCAGAGGGCAGCCGGGAACAATCCGGGGAATCGGCGGAGCGACCCGAAATGGTGAATGCAATCGTCGTCAAAGGCTCCCAGCCGGACAGTGTTCCGGATGACCTCGAGTATCTGGAGTCTGAAACGTTCATCGAAAGCCTTCCCGGCTACACCGAGCAGAATCTGACACTGACATTCATGATCTACTTCCTGTTTGCCATCTCGGCGGCGGTCGTGGCGATTTTCCTTTATGTGCTGACGGTCCAGAAAATCAGCATGTTCGGAGTCATGAAGGCGCAGGGCATCTCGAGCGCGTACCTTTCGAGATCAGTTATCGCACAGACGTTCATTCTCGCAGTGATCGGCGTGCTGATCGGATTTGGCGCGACGGTGCTGACCGGACAGTTTCTTCCTGCGGCTGTGCCGGTGTCCTTCGACTACGGAATGATGGCCATCTATGGTGCCGTGCTGATTGTTGTCGCGATTCTGGGGGCGCTGATTTCGGTCTGGACGATTGTAAAAATTGACCCGCTGGAGGCGATCTCGGGATGACGGAACATGTATTGCAGATGGAAGATGTAACGAAAACATTCGGTTCAGGCAGGACAGAGGTCCGGGCGCTAAAGAAAACCTCTCTTGAGGTAAGCCGTGGTGAGGTGATCGCGATCATCGGACCTTCGGGTTCAGGCAAGTCGACGCTCCTGACGATTGCGGGCGGCCTGCAGGGACCGACCGAGGGAGAAGTGCAAATTGCCGGCGAGCGGATCACTGAACTCGGGGAAAAGGACCGCTCAAAGGTAAGGCTCGAACATGTCGGCTTCATCCTCCAGTCCTCAAACCTCGTCCCGTTCCTGACGGTTTCAGATCAGCTGAAACTGCTGGATCAAGTCAAGAAGGGCAACATGCCCAAAGACGAGCGGGACGGTCTCCTGGAGGAGCTCGGAATCACCAAGCTGACGGGCAAGTATCCGAATGATCTGTCAGGCGGTGAACGGCAGCGGGTGGCCATCGCAAAGGCGCTCTACAGCAATCCGTCCCTCCTTCTGGCCGATGAGCCGACCGCCTCGCTCGACTCGGACCGGGCATTCGAGGTGATGAAACTTCTGAAAAGCGCAGCGGTCACAAAAAATGCCGCAACAATCGTCGTCACCCATGACAACCGGCTGACCGACTACGTGGATAAAGTGTACAAGATGGTCGATGGTGTCCTTCACTTGCAAGGTGAAGGCGGTTCAGAACGGCTTGGAGAAAGCCGTACTGACTTCCTGGAGAAAGGCGGGAATGAAGATGGCATTTGACTATGATCTGGATTACGACCACATCGATTTCAGGGAACGGCCGGAACTGTACCGGGTCGGAAAAGGTGAACAGGGAGTGCTCCTCGTCGAACCCTACAAAAGCGAACTGCTTCCGCACTGGCGTTTCCGGACACCGGATATTGCCAAAAAATCTGCCGAAACGCTTTATGAAATGTTCGAGGACTACCGGAAGGACGATGACTTTGTCGGCATGGACATGGCGCGCAAATTCATTCAGATGGGCTATACAAGGGCGCGGCGCTATACGAACTATAAGGGCGGCAGGAAATACAGGGAAGACGGGACAACCCATGAGCGGATCGAAGACCCGGTGAAGGCGGAGTCTGCCGCGATCTTCAAGGAATACTGGGACCGGATCCGTGAAGACCAGGACTATCTGGGGCGCAAAAAGGAACATCAGAAAAAATATGGATGATTGATTTCCGTGTGCATAAAGGCGGCCGATTCTCCCCATACTGATTGTGATTACGAAAAGGATGGGGGATTCGCCAATGGGTGTCATGAGTGACAATCCGAAAAATGAACCGCTGCATTACGGTGAAGTCGTCGGTCTCTGGGCTTACGTCGCTGCGAACAATGGTCTGATTAGCATGTACGAAGCGTTTGTGAATCATGCAGGGGACAAAGAACTGATCGGCCTGATCGAGGACACCATCAAGATGATGAAGGCAGAAAACACGCCTATCGAGAAGATTCTTAAGGAAAATGGCGTTACACCGCCACCGGCACTGCCATCACGCGGGAAAGCCTCTTCCGAGGATATTCCTACAGGTGCCAAGTTTTCCGATCAGGAAATTGCTGCAATTCTCGGTGTCAATGCCGGCCAGGGCCTCGTGTCCTGCAGCCAGGTAATGGGACAATGCAGCCGGGAAGATGTGGCCGCTCATTTTGCACGATTCCACGCTGACCGCGCCACTACAGGCGCGAGGCTGCTCCGCCTTACGAAGCAGAAGGGCTGGCTGATGACGCCGCCGCTTCACCAGCAGAAAAGTAACTGACCTGAAACGCTCCGCTCCGGCGGGGCGTTTTTGTTGTTTAAAAATGGAATGCAAAGGATTCGGTTTTTAGGGAGGAATTTCGACACGAATTGTCAAAAGAGTCAGGGTAGAAAGAAGGGATGTCTATGGAGTTGAAATTTCACCCGCTCGGGGATGGAGCAATCGTAGTGACGGCAGGAGATTCAATCAGTGAGGAATCTACCGCGTTTGTACGAGCGATTGCCGAGAGAATCAATCATGAAAAAATCCGCGGCGTGACTGACATCATCCAGGCCTATGTCACCGTCACGGTCTGCTATGAAGCGGAAGCCGGGATCACGTACAAAGAAATGGAGAAGAAACTGCGGGAGATTCTCTCGGATATCAGTCCGGCCGGAAAAGAAGAAGGGCGTATTGTAGAGATTCCCGTGTGCTACGGCGGTGATTTCGGGCCTGACCTTTCGTTTGTCGCAGAACACAACGGGCTGACCGAGGAGGAAGTTATCCGGATCCACTCCGGAAATACATATGACGTAAAAATGATCGGGTTTGCCCCCGGGTTCCCTTTCCTTGGAGGGATGGATGAACGGATCGCTGCCCCGAGGAGGTCGTCTCCCCGGCTGGAGATTCCCGCAAGGACTGTCGGAATCGCAGGTGCGCAGACCGGCGTTTATCCGATCGGAACGCCCGGAGGCTGGCAACTGATCGGAAGGACGCCGGTCGAACTGTTTTTGCCTCAAGAAGAGATTCCGAGCCTTCTTCGGCCGGGGGATCAAGTCAGGTTCAAGCCGATCTCAACCGAGGAATACGAAAAGATGGAGGCGGACCGCCATGCTTATTATTGACAAGCCGGGCCTCCAGACGTCCGTACAGGATTTGGGCCGCCCGGGATTTCAGCAGTATGGGGTGGTCGCGGGCGGCGCGATGGATCCATATGCACACCGGGTGGCAAATCTGCTGGTCGGCAACAGCCAAAACTGTGCCACAATCGAAGCGGCACTTGCCGGGCCAACCATCCGCTTTGAGACAGACAGTCTGATCGCGCTGGCAGGCGGTGACCTGTCTCCCAACATTGATGGCAAGCCAGTCCCGATGTGGCGGCCGGTTGCCGTAAAGGCAGGTGCAGTTCTTGCATTTGGAATGGCGGTCTCGGGCTGCCGGGTGTATGTGGCGGTCGCCGGAGGAATTGATGTGCCGGAAGTGATGGGTAGCCGGTCGACTTACACAAAAGCCCGCATCGGCGGCCTGGATGGAAGGTGTCTGGAGAAGGGTGACCGCCTGCCGGTCGGCAACCCGTCGGTTCATGCCAAGCAGTGGACAGCGACAGTCTTATCCCAAGCCGGCGACAAGCAATTCTGTGCTGCGGACTGGTCGGTCTCGGACGACCTGATCCCCCTTTACGGAAAGGAAGCAGAAATCAGGATGATGAGGGGGCCGCAGCATCACTGGTTTGACGAAGAAAGCCTGGCCGCATTCTTCGGTGGAATCTTCACCGTATCTTCGGAATCGGACCGGATGGGCTACCGTTTAAAAGGAGACACGCTCCGTTTATCAGAGCCTCGCGAGCTTCTTTCGGAAGGGGTCGTGGCCGGAGCGGTCCAGGTGCCTTCCGGCGGGAGCCCGATCCTGCTCATGGCCGACCGCCAGACCACCGGGGGCTATCCAAAAATCGGACAGGCTGCAGCCGTCGACCTCCCGATCGTCGCTCAGATGCAGCCGGGTGCCAAACTCCGTTTCAAAGAAGTATCTGTTGAAGAAGCGCAGCAACAGCTCACCCAACAAAAGAAACAACTTTCAGAGTTAAAACTGTCCATAGAGCTGAAATTGAAAGGGGTATAAATAATGGATTACCAAGTGGACTTGAACTGCGATATGGGAGAATCATATGGTGCCTATAAGATGGGGAATGACGAGGAAATCCTCGATCTCATCACAAGCGCGAACGTTGCCTGCGGCTTCCATGCGGGCGACCCTTCCGTGATGAAGAAGACGGTCCGGATGGCACTGGAAAAAGGAGTAGGCATCGGTGCCCATCCGGGAACGCCGGACCTTGCCGGTTTCGGCAGGCGCGCAATGGCCATTTCAGCGGAAGAGGCGTATGACCTGACAATGTACCAGATCGGTGCTCTTGATGCCTTTATCCGGGCGGAGGGCGGCGAGATGCAGCACGTTAAGCCGCACGGAGCCCTGTATAACATGGCGTCGAAGGATGCTTCGCTGTCTGAGGCGATCGCTGAAGCGGTGTATGCCGTCAATCCGGAACTCATCCTGTTCGGCCTGTCAGGCAGCGAACTGGTCAGGGCGGGGGAAAAAATTGGGCTCCGGACCGCAAGCGAAGTTTTCTCGGACCGCACTTATCAGCCCGACGGATCTCTCACGAACCGCCGTGAAACAAACGCTCTCATCACAGACCCCGATACAGCAGCCGCACAGGTGGTCCGCATGGTGACGGAAGGCAAGGTGAGAACGGTGGATGATATGGACTTCGCCCTGCGTGCGGAAACAGTCTGCATCCACGGCGACGGTGTGACCGCACTCGAGTTTGCCCGGCGGCTTAAGGGCCTGTTGCCGGAAGAAGGGGTCCGGGTGGAGAAGATCGGAAACAGGTTTTCATGAATAGGAACAGGAACGTCCAAGAGGAAGAAAGAATCATACATCATTCAGGGGGACATAAATGAATCAGACAATGGAGAAAAAACAATTACGGAGCGTGATGCTCGGTGCCGCGTTCCTGATGGCCACCTCGGCCATCGGACCCGGCTTTCTCACGCAGACGACCGTCTTCACCGAGCAGCTCATGGCAAGTTTCGCATTCGTCATCCTCATTTCCGTTCTGATCGACATTGCCGCGCAGCTGAACATTTGGCGAATTATAGCCGTCTCCGGCAAGCGGGCCCAGGATATCGCAAACGATGTACTCCCGGGCCTCGGCTATGTGCTGGCGTTGCTTGTCGTGATGGGTGGCCTCGCCTTTAACATCGGCAATATCGGTGGTGCGGGCCTCGGCGCGAATGTGCTGTTCGGCATTGATCCAAAAACCGGCGCCATCATCAGCTGTATTCTGGCTGTCGGCATTTTTGTCGTCAAGGAAGCGGGCCGTGCCATGGACCGGTTTACACAAATTCTGGGCTTTGTCATGATTGCCCTGACACTTTATGTGATGTTCACGGCGCAGCCCCCCTATGGAGAAGCGGCGCTGCGGACCGTGGCACCACTTGAGTTGGACATTTTGGCCATCGTCACGCTTGTCGGAGGAACCGTCGGCGGTTACATTACCTTCGCGGGCGGCCACCGGCTGATTGACGCCGGCATCAAGGGGAAAGAATACCTGCCCGTCGTTACCAGAAGTGCGGTCACCGCGATCGGGGTCGCCTCGCTGATGCGGGTCCTACTGTTTCTTGCCGTCCTGGGTGTCGTCTCACAGGGGCTGAAGCTGGATCCCGGCAATCCGCCGGCATCCGTCTTCCAGCATGCGGCAGGAAACGTCGGATATAAGATCTTTGGTGTCGTCATGTGGTCCGCCGCAGTGACATCCGTCGTCGGAGCGGCCTACACATCCGTTTCCTTTATCCGCTCGTTTAGCCCGTGGATCGACCGGCATGCGAAGAAGTTTATCATCGGATTCATTCTGATTTCGACACTCGTCTTTGTCATTGTCGGACAACCTGTCAAAATCCTGGTCCTCGTCGGCTCGCTGAATGGTCTCATTCTGCCGCTCGCACTTGGCGTCATGCTAGTTGCAGCCTATAAAGCACGGATTGTCGGGGATTACAAACACCCGATGTGGCTGACTGTTGTCGGCGTGATCACGGTTATCGCAATGGCCTTAATGGGCGGGTATTCCCTGATCAATGGAATCCCTCAATTGTTTAAGTAATTAAAATTCCAAAAGCGATTGACGGGACATGCCTCGTCTTGGTATTCTGTTTTTACCAAACAACGGAAAGCAGGTGATGTGAGATGGCGAAAGTAGAGATTGCAATGAAACAATCCGGTCGGCCTGGACTCACACGCCTGCGGGGCGCGTTTTGACGCGTACTCCTGTTTTGCGTGCCTGAGAACCTCCACAGCCGCCGGATTGCCGGTATGCTGTCGGAGGTTTTTCTTATGGTCACGGACATAACAGGAGGAAACGAATTTGAATATGACCCAATATGGTTTTAAAGATCCGTTCAAGGCGCAGGCGGAAAGCCTGATGGCAACCCCTGATTTTTCCCGGTGTATCCCGGGCCGGGTAATCCTTGAACACAAGCGGATGTACCGCGTGGTGACAGAGCAGGGGGAATGGCTCTCGACCGTTTCGGGAAGCTATGCGTTCCATTCTGCGGGGCGGATGGATTTCCCGTCGGTCGGGGACTGGGTGCTCGTGGAGCAGATGCCCGGAGAGGAGAAAGGCATCATCCATGCGCTGCTTGACCGTATTTCGGTCTTTACGCGCAAGGAAGCAGGGATGCGTACAGAGGAACAGATTGTCGCGGCGAATGTGGATATTGTCTTTCTCGTTATGAGCCTGAATGCGGACTTCAATGCCCGCCGGCTGGAGCGTTATCTGGTCGCGGCTTGGGATTCCGGAGCGAAGCCGGTGATCGTGCTGACGAAAAAGGATCTGTGCGAAAATACGGCCGGCTACCTGGAAGAATTGGAAGGTATCGCATTTGGCGTGGATACGGTGCTCGTGAGTGCCGTGACCGGGGAAGGGTTGGACGAAGTCAGCGCCTTGCTCCGCGAAGGGCTGACGGCAGCGCTTCTCGGTTCATCCGGCGCAGGCAAATCGACCCTGACGAATGCGTTGGCTGGCAAGGAGAGGATGGCCGTGCAGGATATCCGGGAAGATGACGCAAAGGGACGACATACGACGACCCATCGCGAACTCATTACGCTGCCGGGAGGCGCCTGCCTGATCGATACACCGGGGATGAGGGAACTTCAGCTGATGGACCAGAGTGAGGGACTCGATTCCGGTTTCAGTGATATTGATGAACTGGCGGAATTCTGCCGCTACCGCGACTGCGGCCACGGACAGGAGCCGGGCTGCGCGGTCCGGGAGGCGGTCGAAGAGGGCCGGCTCCCGGAGGATCGGCTCGCAAGCTACTTCAAGCTTCAGCGGGAAATCGCCTACATTGAGCAGAAATCCGATGCCCGTGCCAGGATGGCCAGCGCAAAGCAGCGCAAGGACCTGACCAAAGCTGTGCGCCGTGCACAAAAACAGAAGAAGAAACGATGAAACGGATGCCCCCAGGCTTGGGGCATCCGTTTCATTTTATGGTCACCAGATCCCGATGATATAGTAAACCACCAGAGCCACCAGTCCGACGGGGACCCCGAACCTGGCCCATTCTCCGCTTGTGATCCGGAGCTTGCCGGCAGAGATGATGTTTGGAATGTTTCCGGGAATCAGCATCCCGCCGCTGATCAGGAGGCCCAGAAGAATCGCCCGGATGGCGTCAAATTGCATCAGCGGGCTGATTTCGGCTGCGGCCAGCGTGGCGTTGTCGAGGACTGCGGACAGCATATTCATCCAGTAGAGTGTGCCCGGTGCAATATCTGTGAGGTGCTCTCGGATGAGCGGTTCAAATCCGGCACCGAGCATCGTGAGCGCCATGATGAAAAGGTAGACCTTGAACGAGCGGGTGAAGATTGAGGAGACAGGCTCGGGCGGCGGAGGGGTTCCGCCCGCCTCTTTTCCCGGCGGGTCGACCCAGACAGCCGCGAGCATTCCAAACATCAGGATGGCAGTGAGGACATCCAGTCCGATCAGGTTAAATAGAAACGAAAACTCGGCATCCAGTTTCTGCACCGTAATAGTGGAGAGGGGTTCACCAATCGGGGTGAGTGCGGCGCCGAGTCCGATCGAATAGCATGCAAGGATGACGAGCCGGATCTCGGAGCGCCGGGCGAGACCGAGCGTGCCGGTCACCGTAACGAGTACGAGTGCCGCGATGATGGCAGTGATGATGCTCGAGATGAGCCCGAGCAGGATGACAAGCATCGCATAAAGAAGCCGGTCGGGCATGACAGTCCGGAGCCGGCGGATCCCTCCCGTAAGCTGCCGGTAAAACAGGCGGAAGATGATGCCGGCGACAAGCACGGTCAGCGTGATTGGCAGCGGGTCAGAAAATGCCTGTCCGAGCAGTCCGCGATTCATCACACCGCCGGTGATGGCCGCAGCGATCCCCATAACGAGAAGGAACAGTTCCAGCTGCCGCTCGACCGGTTTCACGGCAAACGGCAGGACGAGGACAAGCAGGAGAATGATCAGGAGGCCGGTGGTCACGTCGATTGCTCCTTTACTTCAGGCTATTGGACATCTTATGAAGCGGAGCGGAAGGACATGTCCGCATAAATCGACAATCCTATGTTCCGATTGCTCTGATTTTTCGTTATACTAAATACTAGTTTGGAGAAATGAGTTGATGCTGCACATGAATAAAGATCTGTTCATCGCTTTTTTCCGGGCAGGGATGCTCGGATACGGAGGCGGCCTTTCAGCCATCCCACTCATGAAGAGGGAAGTCGTGGATAGGTACAAGTGGATGGACGATGATGAATTCTCAGACGTCCTGGCCTTGGCCAACACGCTCCCGGGTCCGATCAACACGAAGCTGTCCGGATATATCGGCTGGCGGCTGAACCGCTGGACGGGGATGCTGTCAAGCCTGGCCGCCACGGTCCTTCCGACGGCTTTCCTGATGGTCATCCTCCTGTCGCTCCTTAATGCGTTCAAGGACAAACCTTGGGTACAGGGAATGGCAAGAGGGGTCATCCCGATTGCAGGCGTCATGATCGGGGTACTCGCAATCGACTTCCTGAAAAAAGCAGGACTCGGCCTCGGCTGGCCGCTGACTGTGGTCCTTGTCGTGGCAAGCTTGGCGCTTACTGAGTTTGCGGGTGTCCATCCGGCAATTATCATCGCGGTCCTGATCGTGTCTGCATTCATCCCATGGAAGAGGAAGGGGGATGCGTCATGATGCTCTACTGGCAGGTGTTCTGGGCGCATTTCACGTCCAACCTTCTCGGGTACGGCGGCGGTCCGGCAACCATTCCGCTCCTGCAGCATGAGGTGGTCGACCGGTATGGCTGGATGTCGAATGGAGAATTCAGTGAAATCGTGGCGCTCGGAAACGGGCTGCCCGGCCCGATCGCGACAAAGATGGCCGCGTATATCGGCTATGACGTCGCCGGCATTCCGGGGGCTGTCATCGCTACTTTCGCAACCGTCGCCCCGTCACTGATCCTGATGGTCGTCCTGCTCGGCATCCTCATGCGGCACAAGGATGCCCCGCAGGTAAAGCGGCTGACAAAGGTTGTCCGTCCGACGATCGCCGTTCTTCTCGGCGTGATGACCTATGATTTCTTCTTCGATTCGTTCACCGGGTCGGGCTGGATCCACACGCTCATCCTGATTGTCGCAGGTTACATCCTGCTTGAAGTACGCAAAGTGAGCCCGACGTGGGTCGTTCTAGGGGCGCTCATCTACGGCGCGATCTTTCTCGGCGGCTAAGCCATCTGCACATTTAAAGAAGGGGGAAATGATTCATGGATTACTTGTATCATCCGTTCCGCTCGCAGCGGCATACGGTATTCGCAAAAAATGGTGTGGTGGCGACAAGCCAGCCGCTCGCGGCACAGGCAGGCATTGAGATCATGCGACGTGGGGGCAATGCGATCGACGCCGCCATTGCCACGGCTGCGGCACTGACCGTCGTCGAGCCGACCAGCAACGGCATCGGCGGGGATGCATTCGCCCTCATCTGGACGGAAGGCAATCTCCATGGACTCAACGCATCCGGCCCGGCGTCAAAGGACGCAACTGCCGATAAAGTGAAGGGGCTCGGACACGAGAAGATGCCGGTGTTCGGCGCGGTTCCGGTGACCGTCCCCGGCGCTCCTGCCGCATGGGCGGAAGTTTCCCGCCGGTTCGGGAAGCTGAGCCTTTCGGAAACGCTCGAGCCTGCGGTAAGACTGGCGGAGGAAGGCTTCCCGCTAACGCCGATTCTCGGAAAGTACTGGGAAGTCGCTTATAACAAATTCAAGAACCTTTCCGAAGGCAGTGAAGAAGAGCGGAAAGCCTTCGAGGCCTGGTTTGACACATTCGCCCCGGACGGCCGTCCGCCGAAGACCGGTGAAATGTGGCGTTCCCCGGGACATGCCGATACGCTTCGCCAGATCGGCGAGACAGAAGGGCGGGCATTTTATGAAGGAGCGCTCGCGGGGCAGATTGCCGATGCGGTACAGGAACACGGCGGATTCCTGAGCAAAGAAGACCTGGCGGCTTATCAGCCTGAATGGGTGGAGCCGGTGTCCGCAAACTATCGCGGCTACGACGTCTGGGAGATTCCGCCGAACGGCCAGGGCATGGTCGCCCTTATGGCGATGAATATCCACTCGGCAGTCGGCCAGCAGCCGGCCTATGGAGACGCCGAGACAATCCACCGCCAGATCGAAGCGATGAAACTGGCATTCACCGACGGCAAGGCGTTCATCACCCAGCCTGACGAGATGCCGGTCGAAGCGGCACATCTTCTGTCGACTGAATATGCGGAAAAGCGTGCTGCCGTCATCGGTGAACGGGCGATTGATCCCAAGCCATTAGAACTGGTGAAGGGCGGGACAGTTTATCTAGCAGTAGCAGACGGGGAAGGCAATATGGTTTCCTTTATCCAGTCCAACTACATGGGCTTCGGTTCCGGAATTGTTGTGCCGGGTGCAGGAATCGCGCTCCAGAACCGTGGTGCCGATTTCTCTCTTGATCCGGAACATCCGAACTACCTGAAGCCAGGCAAGAAGACATATCATACAATCATCCCTGGATTCCTAACGAAAGATGGGGAGGCAGTCGGGCCATTTGGCGTCATGGGCGGCTATATGCAGCCGCAGGGCCATTTCCAGGTGGTCTCCAACACGGTCGACTTCGGACTGAACCCGCAGGCCGCACTGGACCAGCCGCGCTGGCAGTGGGTTGGCGGCAAGACCGTCCAGGTGGAACCCGACTTCCCGCTCCATCTTGCGCAAGCCCTCCAGCGGAAAGGACACGACATCCAGATTGCGACAGACTCAGGCGGCTTCGGCCGCGGCCAGATCATATGGCGAAACCCGGAAACCGGCGTGCTCGAAGCAGGAACGGAATCCCGGACCGATGGCTCCATTGCCGTCTGGTAATTGAACATTGAAGTGAACGCCGGCTACCCGCCGGCGTTTTCTATTGGGGCCAAAAGGATAAGGCCACAACATTTTCTATAATGGATTAGTGAAAAGGAAGGAAGGGAAGAACAGGGGAAACGGACCAATCAGGAGGAGATCAAGTGCTGACATTCACACCGAGCCAGGATGAACGGACCATCGCGCTGAAGTTTGATGGGACCCTTACAAAGGAAGATGCGTTAAAATTGAACGAAGCGATTTCAAGAAAATACGAAGAGGACGGCTCGTTTAATATCTTCGCCGAAGTCGGCACGGTTGACCTCGCCTCCATCCCCGATGCCCTCAGGGGGGGCCAATTCGACATGGAACGCCTGATGGCTTTCGATAAGGTTGCCCTCATGAGCGAGCAGAACTGGCTCCAGTTTGCCGAGGGACTTGGAATGGGAGGAATCGCCAGGCTTAAGACGAGGCATTTCAATCCGGGTGAGTATGAAGCAGCGTGGGAATGGCTGGGAGAGGAACAATGAGGGTGGAGCGGCTGCAGTCTATGCAGCCGCTTTTTGTTTTGGGGCAGTTCGCGCCGGCAACGGATGAATTCGCGACCGCCACAGCACGATTCGCGCCGGCATCGTTGAATTTCGCGACCGCACCAGGCCGATTCGCGTCGGCATCGTTCGGTTTCGCGACTGCACCAGTCCGATTCGCGTCGGCACTGTTCAATTTCGCGTCAGCATCGTTCAATTTCGCGACCGCATCAGTCCATTTCGTATCCGCACCTGATAAATTCACGGCACCCCAGCCAACTATTTCAACCTCGATGCCGGTCTGGTACGCTTAGAAAAAGCGTATAAAAGAAGGTGTCAACATGATTACAGTTGTCGGCAGCATCAATATGGATCTTGTGGTGGGGGCAGAAAGGTTTCCGAAACAGGGGGAGACTGTCCTCGGGAATCTGCATACGACGGTTCCCGGCGGCAAGGGGGCTAATCAGGCGGTGGCGGCCGTGCGCCTTGGCAGCAAGGTCGGCATGATCGGGGCGGTCGGCACCGATCCGTTCGGGGATGAACTCGCTGCAAATCTGGAGAACGAGGGCATTGATGTCAGCGGTGTAAAGCGCGTGGAAGGTCCGAGCGGCATTGCGAATATCCTGCTCTCGGAAGGTGACAACCGGATTATCGTCGTTCCGGGTGCCAATCATGAATTGGCGCCGGAAGATATCGACAAAGGCGAATCGATTATTGCATCGAGCGACCTTGTCGTCCTGCAGCTGGAGATTCCCATCCCGGCCGTTCTCCGTACACTTGAAATCGCCCGCAGGAACCGGATTCCGGTCATCCTGAATCCAGCGCCGGCTGACGGATTCATCGATGAGTTTCTGCAATATGAGCCAATTTTGACACCCAACGAGAGCGAAGCAGCGATAATCTTCGGCGAGAACTGGGAACGGGCACTTGAAGCACATCCGAACCGGCTGATTGTGACACTCGGCCGGGACGGAGCACGCTACTATGACGGGAAGCAGCATGTCCGGGTGCCGGGTATCCGGGTGAAGGCGGTCGACACGACCGGTGCCGGCGACACGTTTAATGGCGCTCTAGCCGTTGCCCTGGCGGAAAAAATGCCGTTGGAAGACGCCATCCGGTTCGCCAACGCTGCGGCGTCACTGTCCGTCGAACAGTTCGGCGCCCAGGGCGGCATGCCGAAGCGGGGGGAAACGTTGAAGAGATTGCAAAAAGCAAAATAATTTTAGGAGGCGCAAACGTCGAACTGTGACATTTTTCCTGACTTCAGTCCGATTTTGTTGCATTAACCCCCTCTTCCAAAGACCCGATGTCTTTGGAAGGGGGGATTTTTTTGTTTTTACAACAGCATGGCATGATAACAAAGGACCAGAAATATAGTTTAAGTCTGGGGAGGATTTCCCATGAAGGGAATGTAATTGTTTACATTGCAAGCAACCAAATTGGAGAGGGAGTTGAAATGGTGAGGAAGAGAATGGTCAGTGTCATGGCAGCCGCGTTATTGATGACGAGTATGTTTGGGGGAAGTGTGTATGCGGATGCACCACAGGATCTAAAAGAAAAGATTAAGTTGCCGGGAGAAGTGGACCCCAACCAGGAGTTGCTGGATAAGATCAATTTAAAGCCATTTAATCTAAACCAATTCAACACCAAAGGCCGATTTAGCCAGGAATCTGGCCGTCCCGTAATTGAAAAGGCCGCCGAAGATGATGTCTACTACGAAGTCGAACCCAATGATGACTTTTACTTGGCAGACAACCTTCCGCTATTATCATTAATGGTTGCGAATATGGACTACTTAGACATTGATATATACAAGGTAAAAGTGACCACTGCTGAGGAGTACCTGCTCGTTCTGGGGATGACCGATGAGTTTGAGTTTCCCGTCAATGAGTTGATTTATGGGGTTGTCGACAGCAACTATAATTTCATTGAACCGGAGTTTTATGCATATGAGGATGGTCTCTCCTATCAGGCTGTCCCCGTGAAGAAAGGCGATTATTATATACTTGCTTTCGACTATTACGGGGAGCGCTGGGGAGAGTACTACTTTATGATGGCCGGGATGTTGGATGTTATCGATGCCCCTAAGGTCGATGCCATTGATGACAATGACAAAGTGATCACGGGTAAATCGGAAAAAGGTTCCACCGTCAAAATTTATAACGGAAAAACAACGCTGGGGTCTCAAAAAGTGGATAGTAAGGGTAACTTCAAGATCAACATCAAGCCAATAAAAGCCGGTACAAAAATAAAGGCAACGGCGACCGATCAGGATGGCTATGAAAGCAAACCGACGACCGTCACAGTAGCAGATAAAACGGCTCCGGCGGCTCCGAAGGTCAATGCTGTCGATGACAATGATAAATCCGTATCGGGCAAGACGGAAGCCAATGCCACGGTCACTGTCAAAAACGGCAAAACGACCCTGGGCACACCTAAGGCCGACAAGTCAGGGAATTTTAAGCTCAGCATTAAACCTGTCAAAGCAGGTACGAAGTTAACCTTTACCGCAAAGGACTCTGCAGGCAATGTCAGCAAAGCCACTTCTGTGACAGTATTGGATAAAACTGCCCCGTCTTTGAGCGTGAAAGACATCTATTCCAACAGCAAATCGGTTTCCGGAAAAACGGAAGCAGGAGCAAAGGTAACGGTGAAGGTCGGCAAGAAATCGTTGGGCTCCGGAACCGCGAATAGCAAGGGTGAGTTTACAATTAAAATTAAGGCTCAAAAGAAAAACACAACTATAACGATATCAGCTTCAGATAAAGCGAAAAACACAAAGACTGTTACCAAGAAGGTTAAATGATTTAAGTCTTCTTCGTTTTGACTGAATATCAACACAAAAAACCCGAACCGGGACTGTTTAACAGTCCATGGTTCGGGTTTTGGTTTATTAATATTGTTGGATAGCAGTGGCTGGTTTCTGTTCCAGGCCCTTAAGTACAGCCTGATAGATCCGTTCACAGTTCCGGTAGTCAGGATATTTAATTACACCCGTGATATCCACCTCATAGTTCTCGAAATCGTGGAGAACCCGATCCTTAATCAGATCGACAATCTCCTGTTCAGATTGGGCGATCCGGCCAATGAAGGTGTCTTCAACCGGGCGAAGAATCCCTCTCCGGAAAAAGCGTTCGACATCGAAATGATAGTGGATTACCGGTTTTTTCATCTTGATAAAATCAAAACTCACTGTGCTGTAGTCAGTGATGAGCAAAGCATGTTCGATAAGCAGGTCCTGCACCTTCCGGGAACCGAAGGGGATGAAGTTCACTTGGCTGTCTTCGAGGTCAATATTCCTCTCGAAGAAATCCTGCGCCCGGTAATGTGGATAGAAGTTGAGCCGGACGTTATGTTCACGGAGGAGGTTATTCAACTCCTGGTTGTTGATGAGATTGACGTACGTACTGAAGTATTCGCTCTCGAGGAATTGCTGGTCGGTATTGATCCAGTCACGCCATGTCGGCATGAGGAGAATGTCCTTTGGCGGCTCGTTCTGTATGAGGCGATCAAATCGGGCAAGGCCGGTGACTGCTACCTCGTCAGATTCATATCCCATTTCCTCCATGACAATCTCTTCCTTCTCCTCGTCACTGCTCACGATAAACAAATCGAATGGAACATCATAAAACTTCTTATGATACTCGACGTTCTTACGGCCCAGGACACCATGCTGGAGAAATACTTTGTACGTATCCTCGTAATGGAAGAATCCCCTGGCTGTTTTAAACGGCAGAATATTCTCCAGGTCATGGGTTCCGAGCAGGACTCCGGCCTTTAGAGAAATGTCGTAATGTTCCTGTGAACCGAACTCCAGAACATGCGGATCGTCAGAGACGTTCTTATAGTCCTTTGAATCCTTTTCAATGACATAGTACGCCTCAATATCTGTATTGTCCCGAAGCCATTGATACAGGACGATCCCGTTGTCCTGTGCAGTGTCATAGCGCTCACCGATCAGCCATATATGCCGGTCCTTCACTGCACCTTCATCTTTCAGCTCAATGTGAGAAGGGACGGCGAATGTCTCAATTTTTGTGTTGTTGAATGGTGTCGTCGTAATCAGGTAATAGTGCAGGTTTCCTTCAGAATCCTGAACAACGTGGGAATCGTAATAATTGTCTTTATGGTAGTCGGAACCGCTGTAACGGATTTTCTCTTTTCGGACTGTGTGTCCGTCAATGTCCGTGATTTCAATGTACAGGTCGATGATGGTCTTATCCTTGCTTTTCAGAGACGTGAGATCCAATTTCTTGAGATCAATATCAAAAGTACCCTCAACCGGTACCCGCGTCGATTCAAGTGACTCCCGTTCCTCAAATAGAAGATTGGCCCTGCAGTTGACGAATTCAGACAAGTTGCCGACATATCCGGATAACTTGAAATCCGAGATTGACGTAATCTGCTTTCGGATTCCGGGACGCTTGACCCTCAACCCCAGAGATCCATCTTTCCGGACGTAGAATCTGAAACGAATTAGCTGTGAATCAATAATATGCTCAAAACTAAATTCACCGGCCAGTATTTTGGGATCCAGGATGAACTGTTTTTTGACGGGCTTCTCTCCGTCGGATACTACAAAAAAGCGCTTGATGGAGAAGTTGTCCGCAAGCTCTTTTATAGGAAGAACTGCAAAGTTTTGATCACTGTTCTTTCTTAATGGATAGGCCGAAGTTTCTTGTGTAAGTGTATCTTCCATTTGCAGGATCAGGCCATCCTCCGTTTGGTCAGCTGAGATATTGATGTGGATGGACTCTTCGTCCTGCTTGAACAGAATC
The DNA here is from genome assembly GCF_001619585.1 of Bhargavaea cecembensis. Lineage (GTDB taxonomy): Bacteria > Bacillota > Bacilli > Bacillales_A > Planococcaceae > Bhargavaea > Bhargavaea cecembensis_A. Next base: position 745,659 of record NZ_LQNT01000009.1, on the reverse strand, counting down.
GTATCTGGCTTAAATGAATGGGCGGACATGGATAAACAGGCATAGCCGTTCTGATTCATGAGGGTGATCGCATGGTTGAACGATTCAAGCTTTGCCTGCTTGGTACCATCTGTCTCAAGCGGCTGAAGCCGACCGTCCCATTGTATAAACAATCTCCACGTTCCAAGTGAGAGGGCGGTAAAGTCATTGATTTCAATGCAATCATCACCGATCAGGCGGCAATCAAGAATCCTGAGCTTATGATTCTGGAATGCGTATAATTCAATGGAATTGTCCGGTAAGCGCGAAGATAGGGGCTTGCTGCTTTGCAGGACAAGCCGGCTGTAACCGGAGGACTGTTCTGTCACAGAAAGGGGTTCGGCATGGAATTCCAGCTCGGCGAATTTCCTGTAAAGCAGGATTGAACGGTCTACTCGGGTGATGATGTATTTTCCGCCCAGCAGAATACCGGAAGCGGCATTCATCGAGAAATCGTCTGAGACGGTGATCCACATTCGCTGCCCATTGATAAATAGCTGCACCTTTAACCGGTTGTCGAGTTCCTGGAGGGCGGACTCGGGCACATGAATGGTGAGGTGATGCTTGTCGATCAGCTTATATGGAACCGGCTTCTCCAGCTCACCTTCCGTTACTGTCACAGAGATGTTTTTTAAAGGTGTCCAGAAGTTTTTCAAATCAAGATGGAAAACGAGCCCGTCTCCTTTTTGTTTAACGTCCGATACAGTAACTTTTTTGACAAAACGTTTCTTGATGTTCCTTAGCTGTTTTCGTATTCTTTTTCGGATGGGTGACATATTTATTTCTCCTATATTGGTTTGATTTAAATCAATGTTTTATGAGGAATATCATAACATATCAGGGTTCACTAAAAGAATTGTCAAACTGGGACCGTGAGTTGTATAGGTCATAAAAACAAATTTTCAGAAATTTAGTTTTTTCTTCTTTTCGTGTGATACTATTCTTGTTAATCACGATAAAGGAGGTTACTAGTTTCATATGGATTATGCGGTTCAGCCCGGGTATCCATCCGGCCGACGGTCGTGGCTTCTTATGTTTTTATGTTTAGTTTTAATCTTGCCGATGATGATGCCGGCTGACGAGGTTGCAGCTTCCGGGAATGTACGCGGGGTGGCACTCAAAAATCCCACGAATGTGTACTCGGATACATCAAGGGAATCTTCGATCTGGAAGTCTTATTCCGCCGGGCGCGTCCTCATCTATGAACCGTCTGCAACCGGTTGGCACAAAGCAACAGTCTATGTTGGCGGGAAAGCACGGGCGGGGTATATTCACTCTGCGGATGTTGAAGAAATTACAAATGAACAATCAGCACTTAAAGGACTTTCGGTCGCAGATCCTACCCGTGTCTATTCTTCCGCCTATCGGGGCAGTTCAACCCTGAAATCTTACGGGCAGGGCCGAGTCTTGCTTTATCGTACTTTCTCCGCCAATTGGTATGAGGCTACTGTATGGCTGAATGGCAAACAGCGGAAAGGGTATATCCATAAGGATGATGTCGAAACAGCATTCGAGACTCAGGAACGGATGAAAGGTGTCGCCCTTAAGGGACCGACGAATGTCTACCGATATGGTTCCCGGGGTTCTGTCTGGAAATCGTATTCTGAGGGTTCCATCCTCGTCTATGATACGTTTTCTCCAAACTGGCATGAGGCGTATGTATATGTGGGAGGCGTTAAAAGAAGGGGCTTCATACATATCAGTGACGTTGAGAATGCCGTGAAGGATCAAGTGACGCTTTCCGGAATCGGAACAGCCAGCCCGACGGGAGTCTATCCGAAGGCATCAACTTCTACGACCCCATTAAAGACTTATCCTGCAGGAAAAAAACTCACTTACCGTACGTTCACTAGCGGCTGGTATCAGGCGACTGTATACGTGGATGGCCGTGCGAGAACCGGTTATATTAAGACGGATCAGACGGAACAGTTGCTGGACCACACACAGAGTGCGGACGGCCGAACCCTCAGCGACTCCAGATTATATAAGCTCGCTTCTGACAAATCCAGTGTAATGGTGACGGTGCCCAAAGGCTATCCTGTTAAGTTGAAGACATATACGAAAAACTGGTTCCAGGCAACTGTCAACCTGAATGGAAGGACCTATAGCGGCTTCATTCGCGCTGAACAGATCACGACAAAGGACGTGGTGAAAACAAAATCTTACTCATACACGTTCGATAGTTTTGTGGATAAACAAGTGAAGGTGGACCCGAAGAGTGACGGTGCCGGAAAAGTTCCGGCTACGCGTGAACAAGTTGCCTATTATTCGAACCCTTCCAACTTCCCGGCAGGCACCGCTGCCTACTATCAATTCCTCAACCTGAAGTCTCCTGCCGGTCTGAGCGCAAGAGAAATCAATGCAAAGCTGCTTTCGGGTAAGGGGATTCTGGAAGGGGAAGGACAGGCGTTCGTAGATGCCAGCATATCCGCCGGCCTAAACGAAGCCTATCTGATTGCCCATACTCTTCACGAGACCGGAAACGGCACCTCTGTGCTGGCCAACGGGATCCCGGTAGACAACAAAGGGAATATTACGAGGGATGCGGCCGGTAAGATTACTGAAACTGCAGCGACGATTGGTAAAGTTTATAATATGTACGGCTATGGTGCGAGGGATGAATGCCCAATTGATTGCGGAGCGAAATACGCATTTGACCAAAATTGGTTTACCCCATCCGCTGCAATTATAGGCGGAGCGCAACAAGTCGGTGTGAATTACATTGCCAGGGGACAGGATACACTCTATAAAATGCGTTGGAATCCTGATGCACCGGCGACGCACCAGTATGCAACCCATGTCAGATGGGCTGAAATCCAGGCCAACAAAATCGCTCAAATCTATCAGGAGATGAGTAATTTCATCCTTGAGTTTGAAATCCCTAAATATCAAAATCAGCCTGGCGACTCAACACGCCCCGGTGATCCGAAAGAATTGACAGTGAAGTCATCAGCTTTCCCTGCAAACACCGAAGGAAAGACAACAGCCAATGTGAATATCAGGACGGAGCCAAGCACTGAAAAAGGGTCTGCCAGTGTGATCCGGACCGTCAGTGCGGGCACACGCGTCAGCGTTCTTGAAACAACCGGCGGCTGGTACAAAGTGAAGGCAGGTTCCGACACGGGATGGATGACCTCTGATTACGTCGAGCTTCTCAATCTGATTGAAGCAACGGTGACCTTGAACGTCCGACCGGATTCAAATACGGCACAGCCGAGAATCGGTCAATTTGCAGCCGGTACCCAGATCGCTGTCGCCCTTGAAGAGGGAGGCGCAATGATCCGTAGCAATGAATGGTATCAGGTGTATTACAACGGCAAGTTGGCATGGGTTAGCGGCGGACCGCAAGGCACTTCATATGTGAAGGTCATTAAGTAAATTTTAAATGGGGAGTCGTAAACCCAAAAGAGGCTGCACAGGATCATTCCTGCGCAGCCTCTTTGCTGTGTTTAAAGCTCTTTTATATACCAGGTATCCATCGTTCCGTGCTCGGATCCGTCCAGCGGCCTGTCCAGCTTCCGGAAGCCGAGCCGTTCATAGAGCCGGTTGGCCACCCTGAGTTTTGCCATCGTTTCCAGGTAGCAGTTCGCATAATGTTCCTTGGCAAAGCTGAGTGCAGCCTCCATCAGTTGTTTAGACAATCCCAGTCCCTGTGCTTCCGGTTTAACATATAGTTTCTGCAGCTCACAGACGCCATCATGATTCTCAAACGGTGCGATTCCGACGCCGCCCACGACTTCATCCCGTTCATCTGCAACTACCCAGTACTTCGCATTCGGCAACTGCCGGTAATAATCCGACAAACTGCTCAGTTGAGGATCGAAGTAGGCGGTGCCGGGTATATCCAGCTTGAATGACTCGAGCGAGCGCTTGATGATCTGCTCAATGGCCGGGTTGTCCTTTTCTTTGATTTCGCGGATATTCATTGGTTCATCCCTCATTTTCCTCGTCGTGTTTCCAATCTATCTCCTTCTTCGCCAACATGCAAGGCGGTTTCCGGTTCAGTTCTAATCCCGCCTCCGCATACTTACCTTATAAGAAAGACTTCCGGGAAAGGGGCGGGAGAAGTGAGGGTGGATGGCGTGTTCTCGGGAGGCGGGCTAAAGGGGCTCGCGCTGGTTGGCGCATATGAGGAGCTTGAGAAGCAAGGTCTGACGTTCCGGAGAATTGCAGGTACGAGCGCGGGATCAATCCTTGCCGCGTTCATTGCGGCCGGATTTACATCACGTGAAATCGCGGAGCTGCTTGCCGAACAGGATTTCAGTGAACTGCTTGATAAACGGGCTTCGCTTGTGCCGACGCGTTTGATGAAGTGGCTGAATCTGTACTGGCGTATGGGGCTTTACCAGGGGAAGGCGCTTGAGGATTGGTTCACGGAGAAGCTCCTTGAGAAGCAGGTGTATACGTTCGGTGACCTGGAACCGGGCAGGCTGAAGCTGGTTGCCTCGGATCTGACAAATGGCAAGATGCTCGTGCTGCCGGACGATCTGGAGAAGTATGGGATACCGGCAGAGACGTTTCCTATTGGCCGTGCGTTGCGGATGAGCTGCGGGATTCCGTACTTTTTCGAGCCGGTCAGGCTGTTTACTTCCGGCGGCGAGGCGATTGTCGTCGACGGCGGAGTTCTGAGCAACTTCCCGATGTGGATTTTTGACGATGAAAAAGGAAAGCGTGAACGTCCGGTCATCGGATTGAAACTGAGCCGCAGTCAGGAGGAGCGGCGGCCGCATCAGATTCATAATTCCCTTGACCTGTTTGAAGCGCTCTTCTCGACGATGAAAAACGCGCATGATGAGCGGTACATCTCGAAGGAACTTGCGCGTGATGTCGTATTCATCCCGATGGACGATGTGAAGGCGACCGACTTTGACATGGACCGTGAACAGATGGAGATTCTGATGGAACGGGGAAGGGACAGGACACGGCTGTTTCTCAAAACCTGGCGTCAGACATCCGGTCCGGGCAGGGCGTCCATACGGGTGGTGTAAAAGAACATATCCAACAAAGCCGGACCGCAACCACCATGCGGAACGGCTTATTCGTTTTGAAGCACAAATTTAGAAACTAGTTTGAAATGAATAAGGAATAAGTTTATACTCATAAATATTCATTTGTTAACATCGGAGAGGAGACAAAAGGGGAAATGGAAGAGGGTAATAAGAAAAAACGTTGGGAAATGCCTGATACATATGTAATTCTGTTCGCAGTTTTATTGTTGGCAGTGGTTTTGACTTATATCGTACCGGCCGGTTCATTCGAGCGGGAGACTGTGGAAGGCGTTGAGCGGGTCGTTTCGGGAACTTACAGCCAGACGGAAGGGAACCCTGCGGGCTTTATGGATCTTTTCCTGGCCCTGCAGCAGGGGATGGTCGAGTCGGGTGACCTGATCTTCCTGGTGCTGTTTGCGGGCGGGGCCTTTGAAGTCATTGAACGGAGCGGAGCCATCCGAGGAGGAATCCTACGCGCGGTCAACGTGACGAGAGGGAAGGAGTTCTGGCTCATTGCCATCATTTCCATCTTGTTCGCACTTGGCGGGGCAGTCGGCGCAGTCGCAAACTCGGTCATTCCGTTTGTCGCAATCGGACTGATTATCGCACGCGCTCTGAAGCTGGATGCGCTGGTCGCCGTTGCAATCACGTTCGGTGCGACGTTCGCCGGATTCAACGTCGGCTTCCTGAACCCCTATACAGTCGGGGTGGCACAGACGATTGCCGATGTCCCGCTGTTTTCGGGGATGGGGTTGAGGATCGTGGCATTTGTCCTGATCGTCGGGGTGACAATCTGGTATACATGGCGGTATGCAAAACGCGTTTTGGATGACCCGTCGAAAAGCCTGATCGGCGTCCTGGAGGATCAGAAGCAGGATGGGGCATTGGATGCACCTTTCACATCTAGACATAAATTGATCCTGTCGTTCGCAGGAGTCGCGATGGCGTTCTTCGTCTTTGCGACGATCAAGATGGGCTGGACGATCAATCATATGGCCGCATTCTTTATCTTCATCGGACTGGTTTCAGGAATCATTGCCGGGATGAACTATAATCAGTTGACCATGGCATTTATGGAAGGCTGCAAAAACCTTGTGTACGGTGCCCTGATCATCGGGGTGGCCAGGGCGATCCTGATCGTCATGGAGAATGCATACATACTGGACACCCTTGTCCATGCACTGTCGGTTCCGCTGGAAACACTGCCTCCGGTCATGGCCGCGCTCGGGATGTTCGCAGCGAATGGGGCCCTGAATTTCCTCGTGCCCTCCGGAAGCGGACAGGCCATGATTGCCATGCCGATCCTGACACCGCTTGCCGACATGCTGGGCATCACCCGCCAGGTCGCGGTCCAGGCATTTCAGTTCGGAGATGGGTTTACCAACAGTATCTTCCCGACTTCCGGACCGCTCATGGCCAGTCTGGCTGTCGCGGGTGTCGCCTGGGTCAAGTGGTTTAAATGGATGTTACCGCTGTTCGGCATCTGGGTTCTGATTGCCGTTGTCATGCTCAGTGGAGCTGTCCTCATGAACTGGGGGCCAATCTGAATAGCAGGAAAGAACATCAAAGCCGGACCGCCTCATCAGGCGGTCCGGCTTTATCTTTTAGTGCTGGCCTTTCTTTTTCCCTTTTAGCTCAATCCCTGCGGCGGATCCGCTGCGGCTGGAGTCCGCGACGCCGAGGAAGCTGCCAGTCTCATGGTCGATCTGGATGCTCTGGACATTGCCGATTGTGACCGGAGCTTGTCCGAATCGGTGGCCCATGCCGTTGAGATGAGCCCGTACATCCGCAGGGACGCCATCTTCATAGCGGTACGAAGTGAGGCTGTTCGTGTAGATGCGCGGCTCCTCGACGGCCGTTTTCAGGTCCATGTCATACTCGATGGCATACAGAATTGTCTGGAGCACCGAAGTGATGATGGTCGGGCCGCCCGGCGAGCCGACGGTGAGGACCGGTTTGCCGTCCTCGTAGACGATTGTCGGGGTCATCGAGCTGAGCGGGCGCTTGTACGGCTGGACTTCGTTGGCTCCGCCCGGAACCGCATCAAAGTCGGTGAGTTCGTTGTTCAGGACGATGCCGTAGCCCGGCACCATGATTCCCGAGCCGAAAAGCTGCTCGATTGTTGTCGTGTAAGAAACAACATTGCCGTACTTGTCTGCGACGGTAAAGTGGGTCGTCTCGCCGTATTGTGTGTTCTCCGGCTGGGAGACTGCAGCGGTCGCCGTGCCGCCGGTTTCATATTTCCAAGGGTCGCCTGCAGCAGGTGACTGATTCACCTTATCCAATGAGATCAGTGCACGCCGCTCTTCAATATAGCGGGGGTCCAGCAGGCCGTTCACCGGAACATCCACGAACTCCGGATCACCGGCATAAACTGCCCGGTCGGCATAGGCCAGGTGCATCGTCTCAGCAAGGAGGTGGTACTTCTCCCAAGCCTTCACGTCATACTGAGAAAGGTCAAAGCCATCCAGGATGCCGAGCATCTGGAGCAGGAACACCCCGCCGGAGCTTGGCGGCGGCATGCTGGCGATGTCGTAGCCTTTGTACTTGCCCCAAATCGGCTCATCGATCGTTACGTCGTATCGGGCGAGGTCATCCCGTGTCATCGAGCCACCGAATTCCTGCACGGTTTCGGCGATGGCATCGGCAATCGGCCCTTCATAGAAGGCATCCGTTCCCTTGGCGCGGATGATTTTCAGTGTGTTGGCGAGGTCATCCTGCACGAGCAGTTCACCCTCACCAAGCGGTTCGCCGTTTTCATCGAAGAACACTTCCTGTGCTGCGGAGCGCTTCAGTTTCTCTTCATTGTCCTCGATTGCATCTGCCAGGACCGGATCGATTGCGAAGCCGTGATCGGCGAGTTTGATTGCCGGACCGATCAGCGTCTCAAGCGGACGGGAACCCCACCGGTCAAGTGCTTCCTCAAGACCTTTCAGCGTGCCCGGCACACCGACGGATGTTCCGTGCATCACCCGTTCGGAAAACGGGACCGGCTTACCGTTCTCATCCAGGAACATATCCGGTGTTGCACCGCCCGGCGCACGTTCGCGGCTGTTCACGATTGTCGTATCGCCGGTCGCCCCGTCATGGACCATCATGAATCCGCCGCCCCCGATGCCGGACATCATTGGCTCGGTGACATTCAATGCGAATTGGATGGCCACTGCGGCATCAATCGCGTTACCGCCCTTTTTCAGTACATCCCGGCCGATCTCGGTTGCCAGCGGGTGGGCGGTCGCCACCATCCCGCCGTTCGCTTCCGCGACTTCCGGAAAGCTGTCGTAATCGATTTCCCCCTGCGGCTTTGCACTGGCCGTCACCGGGAAACTCCCGGCGATCAGGGTCATCCCCAGAACAAATGCCGGCCATTTCTTCTTCAGCACTACTAACCCCTCCCCCTAAACTAAAATTGGTCGTTCTCATCCACTATAGAAAAGGGAGAAGGGACCTGCAATTAGATATCAGAAAATTGAATCATCCGTCATGCGGCCGGTATGCCTTTCTGAAGCTTTCGTCCCTGCCGGCAGGGGGACAATGAACCAAGGAACAAGAAATAAAATGGCAAGAGAAAAAGAAGGAGAGCTTTACATTTCGGGACATCCGATTCAGGCGGTTCCCTCTAAAGGGCTGTCTCATCATTGGTCAATCGGTAAAGATGTCATTTAATTCAAATAATTCTTGTGGTACGATGAAGGGACCAAGACGAAAGGGGGAGGAGCGGAATGTCGGAGCAGGAACTGATCATGACCAAGCTGTTTGCTCCGGTGCCACCGTCATCCTATATGCCGCGGGCCGGGCTGAACCGCGCATTCCGGCGGGGACTGGATGCGCAAACGATGATTGTCCACAGCGGGGCGGGATACGGGAAAAGCTCGGGGCTGGCCAGGTTTTTTGCGGACCATCCGATCCGGTATTCCTGGTACACGGTCTCTGCCGAGGACGATGATCTGCTTCCTTTCCTGCGGCATCTGTTCCGAAGCATCCAGCTGGCCAACCCGGCATTTGACCCTGAAGCGGCATTTGGCGGCAACGAGCCTGCGCCGGGCAGGGCTGTGGCCGGCATTCCGGGAGCGTTCGTCAATGAGCTGATGAAGATCCGGGAACCGTTCGCTATCGTCATCGATGACTTCCACCATGTCGACCATGTGTTTGAAATTGACTTCTTCATGGAGAAAGTGCTGGAGTTTCTCCCTCCACAGATCCGGATTGTCGTTGCCTCCCGGATGAAACCAAAATGGTCGGTTCTGCCGAGGCTCAAGCTGTCCGGACGTCTTTACGAAGTGGGAGAGGAGATATTCCGTTTCTCGCGGGATGAGATCGAAGTATATTTTGAAGATTACTTCGGTCGCAGGCTCGATGCAGCGGTGGCGGACCAAATCCTGACGCTTACGGAAGGGTGGGCAATTGCCGTCCGGCTCATGGCGGATCAGATCAGGGACGGGCAGGAGCGGGAGGAGCCTGTCCTGAAACCGGCTCTGGCCGATCTGTTTTCCTATCTGTCCGAGGATGTTTTCAATTGGATGCCGGCCGATGATCAGGAGGCTCTCCTGGAATTCAGTATCTTCCCCGCATTTTCGGATTCACTCGTCCGGGCGTTTTACGGAAAGGCGCGGGCGGAGAAGTTGGAACAGCTGTCAGGCCGTCATGTTTTCATCCAGCCGCTCGGTTCCGGTTCGTATCGGTTCCACGCACTGTTCCAGCAGTTCCTGGAGGAGAAATGGGATGATATCCGGCCGGGCAGGTTTGAAGAACTGCAGAAAAAAGCGGCCCATTTCTGTGCGGATCGCGGTGAAACGACACAGGCGCTGAACCATGCTGAAAAGTCGGGAGATCCGATTTTCTTCGCGCGCTTTCTTGACGCTCATGCCCACGAAGTGGTGAAGGAAGGAAAATTCGATTGGCTGCTGGACAGGCTAAAAAACCTGCCCGGCCAGGTGAAGGAGGCGTGGTACGGCCTTTATTACCATGAGGGGGAATGCTTCCGGTACCGCGCGTTTTACGAAAAGGCAAAGCAGTCGTATATGCGCTGCGCCGCGCTGGCTGACCAAGAAGGTGACCGTCTCATGGTGAGCCGGGCCCACGCGGGAATCGCGCATATTTATCTGGACACCATTCAACCGGGCCGTGCTGAACCATATCTCCGCAAAGCCATCGTGGAAGCAGAGAGCGGGGAAGGGACGGACCAGAAGGTGATGTCCCGGCTGAAGAGGCAATATGCGGAGAACCTCGTCAACCTCGGCAGAGCGGCTGAAGCAGATCGCTGGGCGGCCGAAGCGCGGCTCGATGCAGAGGTACTGTCGGAAGGGAATCTGGATGTCCGGATTTTCCTCCGGCGGGGGCTTCTCGATGAAGCGCTCCAACTTCTGGAGCGCCGCTCAGGCAATACCATTCATCTTCCGGACTCCCACCGGGAAACTGATCTGCTCCTTTCCTTCATCTACTCACTGAATGGAGAGGCGACACGGGCGAAGGAGGCCGCCGGCAAGGGAATACGGGGCGGGCAGTCGGCATTTGTCGGTGCGGTGGCCCGGATCCGGAAAGGGCATGCAGAATTTTTGGAGGATCCGTACGACCTCCGCACCCCGGAGCGGCTGTATCTCGATGCAATTGGAATCATGGAAGAGCTGAACGTCACCCGCGGAACAGCCGAAGCCTATCTGGGGCTGGCAATCCTCAGAGCTGCGGAAGGACGGTTTGACGAGGCGCTTTCCTGTGCAGAAAAGGGGCTTGCGGAAACCGGATCGGTCGATGACCAGTGGCTTTCGGCTGTCATCCTAACGGGCATCTCAGTGATCCGTGCCCGCATGGAAGCGTGGGAAAAGTCCCGGGAGGCGGCAGAAAAGGCCCGTTCGCTGTTTATGAGGAGCGGGGATTCGTTCGGCAGGATGGCAACGGCATTCTGGCTGGCGCACGCGGCATACCATGCCGGGGATGATGTACGGTTCCTCCCGGCATTTGAGGAGTTTGGAAGTCTGCTGACCGGTCATGGCTACGACTTTTTCATCCGGAGCAGGACGCTGATGGCTCCGATCGGAATGGAAGCCGTCCGGGCGATGATTGTCCATGCCCGGGAATCGGGAGTTTCGGAGAGTGCGGTACGGCTTGCGGAAATCATCGGGGCCGAGACCGGTGTCAGGTACCCTGCCTACAGTCTGTTTGTCCGGCTCTCAGGTCCATTCATCCTTTATAGGGATGGCAGGGAAGTGCCGGACAGGGAGTGGAAAAGGGATAAATCGAAGGAACTTCTGGCTTATCTGTGCCTGAACCGGGACCGGTATATCCCGAAGGAGGAACTTCTCCAGGCGCTTTGGCCGGAAGCGGATGAGAAGTCGGCGGACCGGGACTTTAAGGTCGCGCTGAATGCCCTTCTGAAAGTATTGGAACCGGAACGGAATGCGCGGGAGGAGCCTTTCTTCATCAGCCGCCGCAAGACGATGTACCGGCTCAACCCCGAAAGCAGGCTGGTGACGGACGCCGAGCTGTTCAGGAAATATGCAGAATCGGGCATCCGGGAGAGGCGGGCGGAAGACGCCAAAGAAAAACTGCAAAAAGCGCTAAACCGGTACGGCGGTACCTTGTTCGCGGAAAAACCGGCGACAGACTGGATCCGCACAGAACGGGAAGCTCATGCCCGTCTTCAGATGAACGTGATGGAACGGATGGCGCAGACATGCACCCGGCTCGAGGAATATGATGAGGTGATCAAATGGGCCGAAAAACTTCTGGAAGCCGACGAAACGCGAGAAGAGGCCTATCGCCTGCTGATTTACGCCAACTACCGGCTGGGAAGGCGCTTCCGGGCCATCCGATGGTACGAAACGTGCCGCGACATCTTCGACCGTGAACTCGGCATTGAACCGATGGAATCGACCATCCGAATGTACGAAATGGTCCTTGAAGCAACCGAGGCGGCAGAGGAATTTATACAGGAAAGCTGAAGGTCATCAACGAGACTATCGAAAGCCTGAGGAGTATTAAATTGCTGGAAAGAGCCGTCACTCACAAATATGTGAGTGACGGCTCTTTCTATGGAATTTATATTTTGGCCTAGTAGTGCGTGGGTGACTCTTGCAGTTTCGTCATTCGCTGAAATTCCGGCCGCGAATGACGAAATCGGAAGTGTGAATGACGAAATCGGAAGTGTGAATGACGAAATTGAGCCCATGAATGACGAAACCGGAAGGGTGAATGTTTTGAGCACAGACGCCAGACTTCGTACTGGCGGAGGTGCTGCTCAATGCTCCGCAACGCTGGCGCTTATGCTCGCAGAAGATCGTCCGCTTCGCTTTTGAGCGCAGCAGCAGCAGCCAATCTTTGTATTGGCTGGTGCTCCGCAACGCTACGCTTTTGCTCGCAGACGCCAGTCTCCGTACTGGAGTTGCAACTCATTTGCAACTCTTCCGAACTATGATAGAGACAGTTCAGAAAGCGTTTACAAAACAGCAGAGGAGGAGTGCAAGTTGAAGAGAGTTACAGGTTTGCTCAGTCTCGCTTTTGTCCTGGTGTTTTCAGCGGCCTGTTCGGACAGCGGGGCCGATGAAGTGGAAGGAAGCGGCAGCGATGAAACAATCAAGGTGGGTGTCCTGGCCTCATTGACCGGTGCACTCGAATCGTACGGCAAGCAGACACAGCGGGGGTTTGACCTTGGTCTGGAATATGCGACCGACGGATCGATGGAAGTGAATGGCAAGAAAATTGAAGTGGTCTACGAAGATACGGAAACAAAACCGGAAGTGGCGGTCCAGAAGGCAACCAAGCTTCTTGAAGAAGACGGCGTGGACTTCCTTGTCGGCTCATCCAGCTCCGGTGACACGCTGGCGGTTCTGCCGCTTGCAGAAGAATACGAGAAAATCATGATCGTCGAACCGGCGGTCGCTGACAGCATCACCGGTTCCGAATTCAACAAGTACCTGTTCCGTACCGCACGGAATTCTTCGCAGGATGCGGTGGCCGGAGCGGCTTCGATCGCTGGTGAAGGTGTGAAAATCGCGACATTCGCACCGGACTATTCATTCGGATGGGACGGGGTGGAGGCATTCAAGAACGCTGCCGAAGACCTCGGCGCGGAGATCGTTCTTGAAGAATATGCAGATCCTGCAGCAACCGATTTCACGGCGAACCTCCAGAAGATCATCGAGTCGGATCCGGACTACCTGTTCGTCGTCTGGGCGGGAGCCAACTCCCCGTGGAACCAGATTGCGGATATGAAGCTTCAGGAAAAAGGAATCAAGATTTCTACAGGTGCTCCGGATATCCCCGCACTGTCTGTCATGGAACCGCTTGTCGGCATGGAAGGGTTCTCGGTCTACTACCACACCCTGCCTGACAATGAAGTAAACGACTGGCTCGTAAAGGAACATACGGACCGGTTTGACGGAGAAGTTCCGGACCTGTTCACGCCGGGCGGCATGTCGGCTGCGATCGCCATCGTCGAAGCGCTGAAGCAGACCGAAGGCGAGGCGGATGCAGACCAGCTGATTGAGGTCATGGAAGGCATGTCCTTCGAGACGCCTAAGGGCACGATGACGTTCCGTGAAGAAGATCACCAGGCGATGCAATCACTCTATGCAATCAAACTGGAAGAGCAGGAAGGCGTTCCGTATCCGGTGCCGGTGCTGATCCGGGAACTGTCGCCTGAGGAGACTGAGCCTCCAATCATGAACTGATCGGATGAAAAGCAAGACGGAAAGACAGACGGCAATGCCGTCCCGCCTTTCCGGATGCACACCAGCCGGGCGTGCATCCGGAAGGGCGGAAAAAATGAGGGGAGGATCCCGATATGGAACCAATCTTAAAGACGGAAAACCTGACGATCCGATTTGGCGGACATACCGCTGTGGACCATGTGAACTTCACCCTGCCGCCGAATGAATTCAAGTCGGTGATCGGTCCGAATGGCGCGGGCAAGACCACTTTCTTTAATCTGATCAGCGGCGAACTCAAGCCGACAGAAGGCAGTGTCTATTTCAAGGGGCAGTTGCTCGACGGCTTGTCGCCGGTGGAAAGGACACGGCTCGGCCTCGGGCGGTCCTTCCAGATTACGAACGTCTTCCCGAATCTGACCGTTCTGGAGAACGTCCGTCTCGCCGTGCAGTCGAGGGAAGGGGTTCGGTACAACCCGATCCGGCACTTCAGCTCCTATAAGAAGTTCACGGAGGAGTCGGTGGAGATTTTGTCGACCGTCCTGCTTGACGGCAAGGCGGACGCCATTGCGAGCCAGATTTCCCACGGGGAGAAGCGGAAGCTTGAAATCGCCATGCTGCTGGCGCTTGATACCGAAGTGCTTCTTCTGGATGAACCGACCGCCGGAATGTCACTGGAAGAGGTGCCATCCATCCTGAATGTCATCAGGAAAATCAAGGAAGGCGGGAATAAGACCGTCCTGCTGATCGAGCACAAAATGGACATGATCCTCGATCTGTCCGATTCGATCATGGTGCTGTTCAACGGAAAGCTCCTTGCGGACGGGACACCCGAGGAGATCATGCAGAACGAGACCGTACAAAATGCGTACCTGGGAGGGATGCCCCATGAGCAGACTGCTCACGCTTGAGAACGTCCACACCCATATCGGCCAGTATCACATCCTTCAGGGTGTCTCGCTGGAGGCGGAAGAAGGGGAAGTGACCGTACTCCTCGGCCGCAACGGCGCCGGAAAAACGACGACACTCCGCACGATCATGGGGTTGTCGCCGGCTACGTCCGGTACGATCCACTATGACGGACAAGACATCACGAAACTTCCGACCTTCTCCATTGCCAACGGCGGCATCGGCTACGTGCCCGAGGACCAGGCGGTCTTCACGACACTCACCGTCGAGGAGAACCTGAAAGTCGCCATGCGCAAAGAAGACGAGGCTGCGATGGCGCGCCAGGATTATGTGCTGACGCTTTTTCCGGACCTGAAGAAGTTCTGGAAGAAGGAAGGCGGACACCTGTCCGGCGGCCAGAAGCAGATGCTTGCGATGGCAAGGGCATTTGTAAATGACAACAGGCTCATGCTGATCGACGAACCGTCCAAGGGGCTTGCCCCGATCGTGATCGAATCTGTGATGGAGGCGATCCGGGAGATGAAAAAGCAGACGACGATCATCCTGGTCGAACAGAACTTCTCGATGGCTGCGGGAGTCGGGGACACCTACACATTGATCGATGACGGGGAGACCGTCCAGAGCGGGCGGATGGAAGACCTGATGCGCGACGAAGAACTGAAGCGGACCTATCTGGGAATCGCCTGAAGGGAGGCCATGTAAATGGATCTATTATTGAATCTTACAGTCAACGGGCTGGCCACGGGCATGCTCATCTTCCTGCTTGCAGCGGGCCTGACACTGATTTTCGGTCTGATGAGCGTCCTGAACTTTGCCCACGGCGGGCTGTTCGCCTGGGGGGCCTTCAGCGGCGTATTCTTCTACGGCGTGACAGGAAGCTTCCTCATCTCCGTCATTGGAGCGGTGCTGACGGGTATCGTCCTCGGCTTTATCACGGAAAAGCTGATCATCAAGCCGGTGTACGGTAACCATGTGCAGCAGATCCTGATCACGCTCGGCTTCATGCTGGTGTTGTCCGAAATGCTGAAAGTTGTTTTCGGACCGAACCAGATCGCGGCAAAAACGCCTGATTACCTTGCCGGAAGCTGGGAGGCGGGCGGTGTCATCCTGATCAAATATCGCCTGTTCATCATTCTCGTCGGAATTCTCGTTTTCGCCGTCGTCCAGTTTATCCTGAAGCGGACGAAAATCGGGCTGATCGTCAGGGCGGGCGTTCTGAATAAGGAAATGGTGCAGGCACTCGGCATCGACATCAATAAAGTCTTTCTTTATGTGTTCATGGCCGGCGCAGGACTTGCGGCACTGGCCGGCGCGCTGATGGCTCCGTATTCAGGGGTTGTGTACGCGGAAATGGGACTTGAATTCGCAATACTCGCCTTTATCGTCGTTGTGATCGGCGGGATGGGAAGCTTCCCGGGCTCGCTTCTCGCGGCTATCCTCGTCGGATTGGCCGGTAGTTATATGGCTTACTTCGTCCCGTCGCTGTCTCTCGCGGTGAACATGATCCTGATGGCGGTCGTGCTCATTTTCAGACCACAGGGACTCTTTACGGCAAAGGAGGCATGACCGATGATATCCAAACTTCAAGGAAAGAACTTCTGGCTGATCGTCATTGCCGCGGTGCTTGCCGCTTTCCCGTTTTTCTCGGATTCCAGGACGATGACGATCCTGCTGACACAGATCTTCATCTTCGCCATTCTTGCGATGAGCTATGACATTCTACTCGGCTACACGGGAATCGTGTCATTCGGGCACGCGATGTTCTTCGGGGTAGGCGCCTATACGACCGCCGTTATTCTCGACCGGATGGAGCCGACGCTCGGCATGTTCTTCCTGTCGATTATGGCAGGCATGGTGATTGCGGGTGTCATCAGCTTCATTGCGGGGCTGCTCACACTCAGGCTGAAAAGTCATTTCTACGCCATGTTCACGTTGGCGCTTTCAGGCCTGTTCCTGGTCGCTGCCGAGAAATGGCGGGCGATCACGAACGGCAATGACGGATTCACGTTCCGGGCTCCTGAGTTTTTCCAGGACAGGACGATGTTTTATCTGGCGGCGCTAGGCTGCCTGATCATTGTCTATCTGCTTTTGTCCCGCTTTGTCGCCTCACCGATGGGCCGCGTGCTCATCGCGGTAAGGGAGAATGAGCAGCGGACCGCTTCGCTCGGTTACAAGACCCTTCATTATAAAGTGACGGCATCTGTTGTAGCTGGTGTCTTTGCAAGTCTTGCCGGCTCTCTTTACGCGGTTTCCCTCCGCTTCGTCAATACGAGTGTGATGACGATGGACATCACGCTGGATGCGCTTCTCATGACAATCATCGGAGGAGTGGGCACCCTGATCGGTCCGATTCTCGGGGCCACAGTTATCGAGTTTGCCCAGCATTATCTGTCCGGACTTGCACGGGATTATCCGATATTTGAGCGCTGGATCATCTTCTTTGGAATCGTCTACATCCTGGCGGTGGTCTTCTTCCCGCAGGGAATCGTCGGCTGGTTCCGTCAGGTCCGGGCGAAGCGCAGCGGGAGGCGGGCTGCTGCACTGAAGGCAAAGCAGCCGGTCCTGAAGGCGAAAACGGAAGAGAATGGATAAAGGAGCAGAGCCATGGCAGTCGGAATCTTAAGCACGGGCATGTATATCCCGGATACCTACTTTGATGCGGAACAGTTGGCGGAAATGACGGGGCTCCCTGTAGAGGTGGTCCGGACCAAACTCGGCATCAACCGGATCCCGGTTCCGGGAAGGGACGACCATACGGCGGCCATGGGCATCCGGGCGGCACGGGAGGCGATCCGCAAAGCGGGGATCGACCCGAAGGAGATTGACCTCATCATCTATATCGGCGAAGAACATAAGGAATACCCGCTCTGGACCGCAGCAATCAAGATGCAGGAAGAGCTCGGGGCCCATCACGCGTGGGGGTTTGACGCGGCGATGCGCTGCGGGACGACCATCATGGCGATGAAGGTGGCAACCGCGCTCATGGAGACGGATCCCGATATCCGGACGGTTTTGCTTGCCGGAGGGTACCGCAACGGTGATTTTATCGACTATCGCAATGAGCGGACACGGTTCATGTTCAATCTCGCTGCGGGCGGCGGGGCGATGATCCTGAGGAAGGACCTGGGGCGCAACACCGTTCTGCAGGGGGAAATCATCACTGACGGCTCATTTTCAGAGGATGTCGTCGTGCCGGTCGGGGGAACGATGCAGCCACTGACGGAAGAATCGCTCCGTGACGGTCTGTACCGCCTTGACGTACTGGATCCGGAAGGAATGAAGATGCGGCTTGAACAACGGTCGATGGAGAACTTCCTGAAGGTGATCCGGGGGTCGCTGGCGAAGAGCGGCTATACGGATGCCGATATCGACTATCTCGGCATCCTCCATATGAAACGGTCCGCCCACGACTATGTCCTCGGGCAGCTCGGGCTGAGCGAGGAGCAATCGGTCTATCTGGATGACTACGGCCATATCGGACAGTTTGACCAGATCCTGTCTCTTGAACTCGCCGAGCAGCAGGGCAGGCTCAAGGATGGGGATGTCGCTGTCCTGGTCAGTGCCGGAATCGGTTATGCCTGGGGCGCCATGACGGTCAGGTGGGGACCGGAAAGATGAGGAGGAGAAAATAAGATGGCGTTAAAAGAAGTGAAGCTCAAAAACGGGGAGACGATCACGTACAGAGAACGTCCGGGCGGTGAACAAGTCATTGTGCTGGTCCACGGCAACATGACTTCCTCAAAGCACTGGGACATCATGATGGATACGCTCGACCAGGACTATACAATCATTGCACCGGACCTGAGGGGGTTCGGCGGATCCACCTACAACAAGAGAATCACGTCGATCCGGGATTTCTCCGAGGATCTGCATGACTTCACTGAGCAGCTCGGCCTCGATTCGTTTAGTCTGGTCGGGTGGTCTACGGGCGGGGCGGTGGCGATGCAGTTTACGGCAGACCATCCGGAACCGGTCCGAAAACTGGTCCTTTTGGCTTCTGCCTCGACAAGAGGATATCCGTTTTATGGCTTGAAAGCGGACGGAACCCCGGATCCGGAAAATCGTCTCCGGACCATCGGTGAAATTGAGCAGGATGCGGGCAAGACAAAGCCGATGCAGGGGCTGTATGATTCGGGCAACCGGGAAGGGCTGAAAGCCGTATGGAATGCGGCAATCTATACAAAGCGGCAGCCGGATCCGGAACGCTATGAAGCCTATGTCGATGACATGCTCACGCAGCAGAACCTGGCGGACGTCTACCATGCGCTGAACACATTCAACATCAGCGCTGTCCATAACGGTGTGACGCAAGGGACGGATCAGGCGAAGGATATCCGGGTGCCGGTTCTGGTCCTGCGCGGTGACCGCGACCTGGTCGTCACCAGGGAAATGACAGATGAAATAATAGCGGACCTCGGGAACAACGCGGTGTTCGTCTCCCTGGAAGACAACGGGCACTCCCCGCTGATTGATGATCTGGATGGACTGAAGGAATCAATCGAAACTTTTTTGACGGAGAAGGTGAAGCAGCATGAGGCTTGAGGGAAAGACGGCCATTATCACGGGCGGCGCAAACGGAATCGGGCTCGCTGCCGGCAGGCGATTTGCGGAAGAAGGGGCCAGGGTCATCCTGGCCGACTTTGATGAACAGGCGGGCCGTAAAGCGGAAGAACAACTGAAGGCGGACAGCTTGGACATCCGGTTTATCCGTGTGAATGTCGCGGACAGGGAAAGCGTCGACCGGATGGTGGAGGAGGCGCTGAACGACTCCGGCCGGATTGATGTGCTCGTCAACAACGCGGGCATCACAAGGGACGCGACACTCATGAAGATGACGGCAGAACAGTGGCAGCAGGTGCTCGATGTCAACCTGACCGGGGTCTTCAACTGCACCCAGGCAGTCGCTGCGCATATGACGGAGCGGGGAAGCGGCAAAATCATTAATACTTCTTCGGTGAGCGGTGTCTACGGCAACTTCGGGCAGACAAACTATGCCGCAGCCAAGGCAGCAGTTGTCGGCATGACGAAGACATGGGCAAAAGAGCTCGGCAGAAAGGGCATCAATGTCAATGCCGTTGCCCCGGGATTCACGATGACGGCAATGGTGGCAAAAATGCCGGAAAAGGTGATCGAGCAGATGAAAGGCGGCATTTCGCTCAGGCGTCTCGGCCAGCCGGAGGATATCGCCAATGCTTACCTGTTCCTCGCATCGGACGAATCTGCGTATGTGCACGGCCATGTTCTTCAGGTGGATGGCGGCATCATGATGTAACAAAAGGAGGAGAGCAGAATGTACACGGATCACGGATGGATCATGAAGCGGGCTGAAATTACGCCGGGCAACACGGCACTGATCGATGTACATACCGGGCAGCGCTGGTCATACGGGGAACTGGCAGGCCGAACAGCTGCCTATGCGGAGCGGTTCCGTTTAGCCGGACTCCAAAAAGGAGAGCGGGTCGCTGTACTATCGCATAACCGGATTGATCTGTTCGCTGTCCTGTTTGCCTGTGCAGGCAGGGGGCTGATCTATGTCCCGATGAACTGGCGGCTCAGCGAAAGCGAGCTCCGGTATATCGTTGATGACAGCGGCCCGTCCCTATTGCTGCATGATGACGAGCACGCCGGCCGGGCAGCCGGTCTGGGCGTTCCGGCATCACCTATTGATCCCGTTCCGGCATCCGTGAACCCCCGTACAGAGCAGGTTGCGAGCGACCCGGACGATCCGTGGATGATGATTTATACGGGAGGGACGACCGGTCGTCCTAAAGGTGTCGTCCTGACCTTTGAATCTGTTAACTGGAACGCCATCAACACGATCATCAGCTGGAACCTGTCGGGACGCGACTGCACGCTGAACTACATGCCACTGTTTCACACCGGCGGTCTGAATGCGCTCAGTCTTCCGATCCTCATGGCAGGGGGCACTGTCGTCATCGGCCGGAAGTTTCATCCGGAAGAGGCGATCCATGCCCTGAATGACTACAACACGACGATCTCCCTCTTTGTACCGACGATGCACCAGGCGATGCTCGACACCGATCTGTTCTGGGATACCGAGTTTTCCTCCGTGGACGTTTTCCTGTCCGGGGGCGCACCATGCCCGCAGACAGTGTATGACGCCTACCGGCGAAAAGGGGTACGCTTCAAGGAAGGATACGGCATGACAGAAGCGGGGCCGAATAACTTTGTCATCGACCCGGATACGGCGATGAAAAAGCGGGGCGCAGTAGGAAAAAGCATGCAGTTCAACGAAGTCCGAATCGTGGATGCAAAGGGGCGGCCATGCAGGGCCGGAGAGGTGGGAGAGCTCCATCTCCGGGGCCGACACCTGTTCTCCCATTACTGGAACAACGAAGAGGCGACCCGTGAAGCGCTGAAGGACGGCTGGTTCAGTACAGGCGACCTTGCCAGCCGGGATGAAGACGGAGATCATTTTATCGTCGGCAGGAAAAAGGAGATGATCATTTCCGGCGGGGAGAACATCTATCCGCAAGAAGTCGAGCAGTGCCTGGTCGGCCATGATGGAGTCAAGGAGATCGCGGTCATCGGTATTCCCGACCGTAAATGGGGAGAGCGCGTCGTGGCCTTTGTCGCCGCAAAACCGGGGAACGTGCCGAAAACTGAGGACCTGCTGCGGCATTGCTCCCGGACGCTCGGCAGCTATAAAGTTCCGAAAGACTTCTTTTTCATTCAGGAGCTGCCGAAGACCGATATCGGCAAGATCGACAAAAAGAAACTTGCCGCGATGGCGGAGGATTTAAAAAAAGAAGAGATGCAGCACCCGGGTCAAAGCGGATGACCCGGGTTTTTGATGTGTGAATATTGGTCGGCTGGCTATTCTTCACACTCGCGCCTTTAATCTTCAATCTCGGCGTCCTAAATTTCAAACTCAGGTGGCTATTCTTCAAACTCAGGTAGCTAATCTTCAAACTCACAAGTCAATCCGAAAAAGGTGATGCCCGATCCGGTTTTCATCTTAACCATGCCTTTACGAACTTCAACAACAGCTTAACATTCCGGAAACATTTGGGCGTTACGATGAAAGCGGAGTTTCAATCACAGGAGGTGCTTCGGATGAAAGTGGACCTGCATATGCACTCGGTGTTTTCGGACGGGGAACGGACGCCGCGCGGACTGATGGATCTGGCGGCGATAAGGGGGCTCTCCTGCATTGCGATTACAGACCATGACTCGGTTGGCGCCTATGCGGAAGCAAAGGCCCATGAAGGGCGGACCGGCGTCCGGGTAATCCCCGGAATCGAACTGAACACGTACGGACCCAACGGGGAGTTGCACATCCTGGGTTACGGTTTTGATCCGGATCATCCGCTGATGAAGGCACACTGCGAGTGGCGCCGACAGGAGCGGGAGTCTTGGAGCCGAAAGATCGTCCGCCGGTTGAACAGGATGGGCTACGAGATTCCTTGGGAAGACTGCCGCGCAAAAGCGGAAGGCGGCGTGATCGTCCGGACACATATTGCAAAAGTCCTCGTCGAACACCGGTATTTCCACGACGTGGAAGAAGCATTCGACCGGCTCCTTTCATCCGGAAGCCCCGGCTATGTCGAGCGCGAAACGTTTTCATCCGAAGAGGCGATCGCTCTGATTCATGATTGCGGCGGTTTCACCTTCCTCGCGCATCCGGGGGCCTACCGGTTCGGTTTCAGCATCGACCGCGTATCGGATGAGGGTCTTGACGGCATCGAAGTGTATTATCCCGGCCACTCCGAACTGGAGACGGTCCAGTGGTGGGCGGAGTCGGAGCGGCTGGGCCTTTTGAAGAGTGTCGGCAGTGATTTTCACGGAGAATCCTCGAGAAGTCCGCAGTTGCCGGGTTCCGTCGATTACGATCATGAGGACGTACACGGCTGGCTGATGCAAATTTTGCATGGTGAGGAGGTGGCCCGATGAGCAAAAAATGGTACGGTTCCTCCACTCTATTCTGGGGCGGGACCATCCGCCAGATCGCGGATAAGTTCAGCGCTGCGGGTCTCGGGGGTGTCGAGCTGTGGGCGGAGCAGTTCAGATTTTCCGGATTCAGGGTGAGCGCGGTGAAGGAAGTGCTCGGTGATGCCGGTCTCGGGCTGACGCTTCATGCGCCAAGCTGGGATCTGAATATGTGCTCCTTGAATGAGGGGATCCGAGAGCAGTCCTTGTCTGAGATCGAGCGCTCGGTCGCACTCGCCGCCGATCTCGGTGCGGAGGATGTGACCATTCATCCGGGACGGATTACGGTGAATGAACGCTGGACGGAATGGCATCTCGAGAAGATGCAGCAGTCGCTTGACCGGCTGGAGCGGATTGCGATCCGGGAAGGCATCCCTCTGTCTGTCGAGATGATGGAAGACAGGGACGGGGAACTGGTCACAGGCCCGGAGACGATGAACCGTCTCGTCCGTCATCGCTCGCCGTTTATCACGGTGACAGTCGACACCGCACATGTGCCGTTCTCACGCTCCCCATTTATCGAGATGAACGCGCTCTGCCGCGTCGGCAAGCTCCATGTCAGCGATGCGACGGCCAACCGGTTCCATGTCCCGCTCGGCAAGGGGAAGGTGGACACCAAGCCGGCCATACGGGCAGCGGCCGAACGAGGAATCATTCGGGTGATCGAAGGATTTGATTACCTTGGTGAAACTAAAATGCTCGAAGAAAACATGAGGTACCTGAAAAAGAACGGGTTGTTCGGAATGGAGGAAATCACCTATGAGATTTCTCGTGACGAATGACGACGGAATCTTTGCTCCCGGCCTGGCCGCTGCCGTTGACGTGCTTCAGCATTTCGGAAAAGTCGCGGTCGTCGCCCCGGATGGTGAACGGAGTGCGGCAAGTCATTCCATTACGCTCCGGAAACCGCTGAAGGCGGAAAGGCTGACGATTTTCGGAGGCAATGTCCCGGCCTACGCAATAATCGGCGGAACGCCGGCGGACTGCGTGAAGCTGGCGCTGGATGTCCTGTTTGAAGAAAAGCCGGACTGTGTGGTTTCGGGCATCAATGCAGGGGCGAACATCGGCAGGGACATTCATTACTCCGGAACGATCGGTGGGGCGAGGGAAGGCAATCTGTCCGGCATCCCGGGTGTGGCGGTTTCACTGGATCGCACGGATGCGGCGGAGCCTGACTTTGGTGCGGCGAAAGGCTTGTTCTATACGGCACTGTCGAGCCTCAGAAAAGAGGAAGCGCTCGAGGGCATCCTGAACATTAACCTTCCGGCGATCCCGGAATCGGCCTGTCCCGGAATCGTGGAGGCGGTACCGGACTTTTCACTCGACCGGTACCGCCATATGACGGCAGACCAGCCCGAGGGCGGGGTTCTCTATTGGCTGCGCGACCGGCAGGCATGGCTTGAATCATCACGGCCGGACGGTGATTATCACCTGCTCCGGGAAGGATACATCACGGTATCGAAGATCGGTCTAATCGCCGGCCAATATGAAAATCAGATCACAGCGATAGGGGGAAAACAAAGATGAAGATGAAAAAGACGATGCTGACGATGGGGGTTGCGGCGAGCCTGATGCTGGCTGCGTGCTCGGGAACGGATGCGGAATCAGAGGCGGGTAGCTCAGGGGAAGAAGGCGGCCTAAGCGGCACGCTCGACTTTTACACTTCCCAGCCGGATACCGATGCGACGGCGCTGGTGAATGCATTTAATGAGCAGCATCCGAAAGTGGAAGTGAACGTCTTCCGGTCCGGTACGGAAGAAGTCATCGGCAAGGTTCTGGCAGAGGAGCAGGCGGGCGATGTGCAGGCAGATGTCCTCCTTGTCGCCGACAGCGTCACTTTCGAGGGCCTGAAGGAGCAGGATCTTCTGGAACCGTACGAATCGGAAGAACTCGATGCAATTCCTGAAGATTTCATTGATCCGGACCATACATACGCGGGAACAAAAGTGATGGCAACCGTCCTTGCCGTCAATACGGACAAAGCGGAACAGCTGCCGGATTCCTGGAATGCACTGACGGACGCCGATTCGAAAGATGAGGCGATTATGCCGAGTCCTCTATACAGCGGGGCAGCTGCCTACAACGCCGGGGTGTTTACCCGCCAGGACAGCTTCGGATGGGATTTCTATCAATTGCTGAAGGATAACGGCACATCTGTCGTTCAGGGGAACGGCGCGGCCCTGAAGGCCGTCCAGGCCGGTGAAAAGACATACGGGATGGTTGTTGACTACATTGTCGCCAATGCCAAAGCCGAAGGATCACCGGTGGATCTCGTTTATCCGGAAGAGGGCGTCCCGGTCATCACGGAGCCGATCGGCATGATCAAGGACACGGATAACGAAGAAGCGGCGAAGGCATTCATCGATTTCGTCCTGTCGGAAGAGGGACAAAAACTTGCCTCGGACCTGGGCTACACGCCGATCCGCACAGGTGTCGAAGCACCAGAGGGACTCAAATCCATCGATGAGATGAACGTCCTGTCCGCACCGCTTGACGAGCTGAGCAGCGGCCGTGAAGACGATAAGCGCGAGTTCAAGGAACTGTTCGGGGAATAATGGGGGCGGTCCGATGATACAGATCACCCTGAATGATGGAGGGCGGCAGGCGGCTGGTGCCGGACGCCGCTCTTCTCTGTTGCGGGGCGTTCCGGTATGGCTTTCGGTGATGCTCGTCACGCTGCTTTTCGTCCTCCCGGTCCTCCGCCTGTTTTATATGAGCTTCTTAGAAGACGGAGGAATGTCACTTGCGCATTACCGCACGCTGCTGAGCGAATCCGGCACGTGGACGATGCTTATGAATACCCTGATTGTCACGGCGGGATCGACTGTACTTTCTCTTGTGCTGGGCGTGACAACGGCGTGGCTCACCGCCTACACGGACATCCGGATGAAAAAGGCGCTGCAGGTGTTTATTTTGCTGCCGTTTATCATTCCGAGCTATATCGTCACGATTGCCTGGACGCAGCTGGCATCGGATATCCCGTTCGCGGATATCAACCTGTACAGCATGGGCGGCATTATATTCGTCCTCGGCATTACCCATTATCCGCTCGTTCACCTGTTCACGGCGAATGTTCTCCGGCGCATCCCGAAAGAACAGGAATGGGCGGCCCGGGCGGGAGGGGGCGGCCGCCTCACCGTGCTCCGCCGCGTAACACTGCCTCTCGCGCTTCCGGGAATCGTCGGCGGTGCGATGATCGCGTTCCTGTCGAACCTCGACAACTTTGGCATTCCGGCATTTCTCGGAATCCCGGCGAACATCACTGTCCTGAGCACTGCAATCTACCAGGAGGTCATCGGGTTCGGTCCCGGAGCATTTTCTCGGGCAGCGGCACTGTCTGTCATCCTGGCGATTGTCGCGCTCGCCGGGACGCTATTTCAATGGCTGCTTCTCAGGAAATCGGCAACGGACGGGACGGCGGCTCCAGACACCGAGCCGAGGATCCGGCTCGGACGAAAGCGGCCGTTTGCAGAGACGGTGCTCTGGCTGTTCGTGCTCGGCACCGGAATCGTGCCGCTCTTGTCCATGCTGAAGACGTCGGTCATTCGGGCGTACGGCTTGCCGTTCATGCCTGACAACCTGACGTTTGACCATTACCGTTATGTCCTGTTCGACTACGGCAAATCATTTGAAGCCATCGGCACCAGCCTGAAGCTTGCGGTGTGCGCTTCTCTGATCTGCCTGGTTTTCGGGACAGTAATCGCCTATTTCCGGACACGGCGGCCGGGTGGGGTCATGCGCTATATCGAGCTTTCAGTGGGCCTGCCGTATGCGCTGCCGGGCATCGTGCTCGGACTGGCAATGATTTTCGCCTGGATGGAGCCAGTTCCCGGGTGGAACCCGGGCATTTACGGTACCGCCTGGATCCTGCTGATTGCCTATGTCACGCGGTTCATGGTGCTGCAGGTCCGCGGCAGCATGACAGCGATGGCCCAAGTATCGCCGGACATGGAGGAAGCGGCCCGCATCTCGGGCGCCGGTACAATTTCAAGGTGGCGGAATATCCTGCTTCCGCTTTTGTCGGGCGGCATCCTGAGCGGGGCACTGCTGGTTTTGCTTACGTCACTGACCGAATTGACCGTCTCGTCTCTGCTCTGGTCGAGCGGATCCGAGACGATCGGCATCGTCATCTTCAACTTTGAGCAGGCAGGCTACACAACCCATTCGACCGCCTACTCGGCCGTCGTGCTCTTCCTGATGGGAGCGATTGCGGGACTGGCCTATCTGATGCTCGGGATTTGGAAGAGGAGGCTCCATACACCATGAAAACAGAACTGACCGGTATCCTGAAGACATTCGGGGAGACGGATGCACTAAAAGGGATCGACCTGGAAATCGGCGAAGGGGAGTTTGTTGCCATTGTCGGGCCATCGGGCTGCGGCAAGACGACTCTCCTTCGGCTGATTGCCGGATTCGAGATCCCGTCCGAGGGCGAGATCCGGATGGGCGGACGCACGGTCGCCGGCGTTGGTATTGCCGTTCCGCCCGAAAAGCGAGATCTCGGAATGGTGTTCCAGTCGTTCGCGCTCTGGCCGCATATGACGGTCAGCGAGCAGGTTGCTTTCCCGCTCCGCCATCACCGGTTCATTGATCCCGCGTTGAAACACGATGCGGCCGGACGGGTCCGGCAGATGCTTTCGATGGTCGGCCTCGCCCAATACGGCAGCCGTATGCCCTCGGAACTGTCCGGCGGCCAGAAACAGCGGGTCGCCATCGCCCGCGCGCTGGCGCCGAACCCGTCACTCTTGCTGATGGATGAGCCGCTCTCGAGCCTCGATGCCCGGCTCCGGCTCGAACTGCGAAATGAGATCCAGACGATCCACCGCCAGACAGGCACCTCCATCGTCTATGTCACGCACGACCAGGATGAGGCACTGGCGATGGCAGACCGGATCGTCGTCATGAACAGCGGCAGGATCGAACAGGCTGGGCCTCCGGAAGAGATCTATTTGCGGCCGGAAACTCCGTTTGTAGCGACATTCATCGGGAAGGCGAACCTGATTCCCGGCAACTGGAGGGACGGCTGCTTCCACCCGTTCGGCAGTCCGCAAATCGCCTGGGCCGTTCCGGGTGTCGCACCGGCCTTCCGTGACGCAGGACTGTGCCCGCTCCGTCCGGAACAGCTGGCATTCGGCACCGGCGAAGGCATCAGAGGAACGGTGCGAAATGTGCTTTATCTGGGAAGGGAGATCCATTATACGATCGATGTTGGCCAGCAAACGGTTGACCTGGTCACGGGCCTTGCCGGCCGTCTGTCCGCCGGAGATCCGGTCGTTCTGCAGTACAGTGCAACCCCTGCAGGATCATCCCCGGCTATGAATGAAATGGAGTATCGTTGAAGAAGGGCTGTTCCGTGTAAACGGGACAGTCCTATTTTGTTTGTTCTAGTGAAAAGAAGGCTGAACTGCCTGACGTGTGGTATGAAAGGCAGGAATCTGACGAGAACACATCGAATAGTTTTAATTATCTAATAGTATAAAGGGAGCGAGTGCCATGTTCATGCCCGAAGTGGTCGTCGAGTACGGGAAGACCCAACCGGAGAAAATGTATACGTCGTTCGAGGGGAGACAATGGACGTACGGGGAATTTAGGGAGAAGGCGGAGCGGGTCGCCGCTTATTTCCAACAGCAGGGCTACCAGCCGGGTGATGTGATCGCCCTCCTCGCCGGGAATTCTGACTCGTTTGTTGCTGCTTATTTTGGCGTGCAGCTCGGCGGATTCATCCTCATGCCGGTCAATACAAAGCTGACAGCCCGGGAGATCGGATATATCTTCGAACACTCTGAAGCCAAGTCGCTGATCGTCGATGAAGCGCTCCGGAAGACGGCGGATGAGACGGGTGCTGTTTTCCATGAAGTGCTTGAGATTGGCGGCACCGGAGAGTTCGATGCCATTCTGGAAGATACGGTGCTCGTCCCCGATCCGGTGAAACTGAAATCGGATGATACGGCGGTTATCATGTACACCTCCGGCACGACCGGCAAGCCGAAGGGCGTCATGCTGACACACCGGAACCTCCTGGAGACGGCGGAGATCTGGGCGGAGGCGATGGACGTCACTTCAGACGACCGGATGCAGATCACGACACCGCTGTTCCACTGCGCGGCAAGCCATGTGTTCATGAACGCCGTGTCGGTCAGCGGCGGCACGCTCGTGATTGAGACGGCATTTTCACCGGAAAGGACGGTCAGGACACTGGAGGAAAGCCGGGCAACAATGTTCTTCGGCGTGCCGGCGATGTTCGCAATCCTCCTGAACCGGCCGGACATCGGAGAGCTGAATGTCCCGGATCTGCGGTTGTTCTGCTATGGCGCTGCACCGATGCCGTACGAGCTCGTTAAAAAGCTGAAGGAGATTTTCCCGGGTGTGAAGGTCCAGAACCTGTACGGCCAGACGGAGAATACGCCGGCCGCCACAACCCTGAAAGACCATTATGCCCTCGATAAGATCGGATCGGTCGGCGAGCCGCTTCCGAGGACGGAAGTGCGGGTCGTCGATGAACAGGGGCGCACACTCCCGCCGGGCCAGGTCGGGGAAATCGTCGTAAAGGGCCCGCAGGTCATGAAGGGCTATCTGAAGAACGAAGAAGAGACCGCCCGCACGATCCGGGACGGCTGGATGTACTCGGGTGACCTCGGACGCACCGACGAGGACGGACTGCTGTATATCGTCGACCGCAAGAAGGATATGATTATCCGCGGCGGGGAAAACATCTATCCGCTGGAAGTGGAAGAGGTGCTGTTCCAGATTCCTGAAGTGCTTGAAGCCGCTGTAGTCGGCATTCCGCATCCGGTTTACGGCGAGGTGCCGAAAGCGTTTGTTGTAGTCAAGGAAGGAAAGACTCTTTCTGAGGATCAGATTATTGAATACTGCGCACAGCATATTGCTAAGTTCAAGTTGCCGGCGGAAGTGGAGTTCCTGGATGTGCTCCCACGGAATGCTTCGGGCAAGGTGCTGAAGCATACCCTCCGTCCGAAGGCGGAAGAAGCGAAAGCATGATGAATGATGAAAAGGACCGGCGGCTGCCGGTCCTTTTTTAATTTGAAGTGGAGCATTTCTTTGTCAACGTTTCACCATTTCTCCCGGCTATGGTGCCCGCCTTTATCCTTCCGGGAACCCCAATTTACTTAGCTGGTCAGCTTGAAGAGCTTCCTTATTAAAAAACGAACGTCTGCAACAGCGTAAAACAATGAAATCGGGTAGCGTTACGTATGTTCTTTAACTTTGTTTTTACTATTAGTATAATAATAAGTTGCCTCATTTTTTGTTTGGTCTTTATATGGAAAAAACCTAATTCAAAGGGGTTTGAGAAAGCAGCTAAAGGCCAATGTGTCCAAATTTACTTCCTGAATTGATTTTGCTAATATAGTTTAGAAAGTAGTTTACTGTCCGGCTCCGAAGGGAAAGCTGAAGAAGATTCGGGCGAAATATTCAGAACCCTTAAAAAAGTCTCGTTGCGGGCTTTTTTTAGTTCGGACGGAATGAGTAAAGGAGGGAATAGGAGATGCATTTGCTGCCCCGTGAAGTGGATAAGCTATTAATCGTTGTGGCGGCCGATCTGGCCCGCCGCAGGAAAGATCGCGGACTGAAGCTGAACCATCCTGAAGCGGTTTCGCTGATCACCTACGAGGTGCTGGAGGGGGCTCGTGACGGAAAGAGTGTTGCCGAGCTGATGGAGTATGGAGCGAATATCCTCTCCCGCGAGGATGTCATGGAGGGCGTGCCGGAGATGATTCCGGACATCCAGGTGGAAGCAACTTTCCCGGACGGGACAAAGCTCGTCACTGTCCACAACCCGATCCGATAATCAAGACAGGAGGAAACTGATCATGCATCCTGGACAATACGTTCTTCAAGAAGGAGACATCATCTGTAACGAGGGAAGGGAGATCATGACCATCACCGTGACAAACACGGGAGACCGGCCCGTACAGGTTGGTTCGCATTATCATTTCTATGAAGTGAATCCTGCGATGAAATTCGACCGGAAGCGGGCTTACGGGAAACGGCTGAATGTGCCGGCGGGTGCCGCCGTACGCTTTGAGCCGGGTGATGAGAAGGAGATTGAACTGATTGACTTTGCGGGTGAGCGACGCGTCTATGGATTCCATAATGAAGTAGACGGCCCGCTTGATGGGGAGGCAGAATCATGACGTTCCGAATGACAAGAAAACAGTACGCGGAAATGTTTGGCCCGACTACGGGAGATTCCATCCGCCTAGCTGATACGAATTTGTTTATCCGGATTGAGAAGGACTATACATCATACGGCGATGAGGTGGTATTTGGCGGCGGCAAGGTTATCCGTGACGGGATGGGCCAGCACCCGCTCGCAACAAGGGCTGACGGCGCCGCCGATGTCGTGATTACGAATGCCATCATCCTGGACTATACGGGCATCGTGAAAGCGGACATCGCCATCAAGGACGGCCGCATCGCGGGTATCGGAAAGGCCGGAAACCCGCTCGTCATGGATAACGTTGACATTATCATTGGTGCATCCACGGAAATCATCGCGGGTGAGGGGCGTATCGTGACGGCCGGGGCGATCGACACTCACGTCCACTTTATGAATCCGAGACAAGTGCAGGTTGCCCTCTCTTCCGGTACCACGACACTGATCGGCGGGGGGACAGGTCCTGCAACGGGATCCAAGGCAACCACGGTCACACCGGGTGAATGGAATATTCACCGAATGCTGATGGCGGCAGAAGGGCTTCCGATTAACGTCGGCTTTACCGGAAAGGGGCATGCCGCAGCGAAAGAGCCGCTTGCCGAGCAAGTGCGGGCGGGTGTCATCGGCCTGAAGGTGCACGAAGACTGGGGGGCAACTGGCTCCTCACTGGACATGGCGCTGTCGGTGGCGGACGAGTATGACGTCCAGGTGGCGCTGCATGCCGATACCCTGAACGAAAGTGGATTTATGGAAGAGACGATGGCGGCTGTCCGGGACCGGGTCCTCCACATGTACCACACTGAAGGGGCAGGAGGGGGACACGCGCCGGACTTGATTAAGTCGGCCGGCTATATGAATATCCTTCCTTCATCCACTAACCCGACGCTTCCGTATACGGTCAATACGATTGACGAACATCTGGACATGGTCATGGTCTGCCATCACCTGAACCCGTCCGTGCCGGAGGATATCGCATTTGCGGACTCCCGGATCCGCCGGGAAACGATTGCCGCGGAGGATATACTCCAGGACATGGGCGTCTTCAGTATGGTGAGCTCGGATTCCCAGGCGATGGGCCGTGTCGGAGAGGTGGCGATCCGTACATGGCAGGTTGCGGACAAGATGAAGATGCAGCGGGGACTCCTGAAGGGGGATTCCGAATACGCCGATAACAACCGTGCCAAACGCTATATTGCGAAATACACGATCAACCCGGCGATCACCCACGGTATTTCAGAGTATGTAGGGTCTGTCGAGGTCGGCAAAATTGCGGATCTTGTCCTATGGGATCCGGCTTTCTTTGGGGTAAAACCGGAGATGGTTCTGAAGACGGGTCTTGCTGTGAGCGGTCTGATGGGAGATGCGAACGCTTCGATCCCTACCCCGCAGCCGTATATCATGCGGCCGATGTATGCCCAGTACGGAAAAGCGTTGCATGAAAGCTCAATAACGTTTATCTCGAAGGCCGCCTATGAAGACGGTGTACATGAGAAACTGGGGTTGCAGAAGCGGGTTCTTCCGGTAGGCGGCATCCGCACCCTCACGAAAAAGGACATGAAGCTAAATGCTGAAACACCGGAAATCGAAGTCGACCCTCAAACCTATGAGGTTCATGTAAACGGAGAGCATCTGACATGCGAACCGGTTGAGCGAGTACCGATGGGGCAACGATATTTCTTATTCTGAGGTGAATAGACATGATTGTTGAACGGATCTTGGGCAATCTTGGTGAAATGGATCCGGTTGAGATTGGTAACCGCCATAAGGAGAAGATCCTCCTCGAAAGCGATGCACTTGTCAAGCGCATCCAGCGGGTCACAACCGATCACGGGACAGAAATCGGAATCCGCCTGAAGGAGCCGCGTGACCTCCGGGCGGGCGATGTCCTGTATATGGATGAACGCAATATGATTATCGTCGATGTCATGACAGATGATCTGCTGGTGATCCGCCCGCGCTCGATCCAGGAGATGGGGACGATTGCGCACCAGCTGGGCAACCGGCATCTTCCCGCGCAATTCGAAGGGGATGAGATGCTCGTTCAATACGATTATCTCGTTGAGGATCTTCTGAAAGAGCTGGGCATTCCATATGTGCGAGAGGACAGGAAAGTAAAAGAAGCTTTCCGGCATATCGGGCACAGCCATGACTGAACGGCTGCTGGCCCTCTTCCAGCTCTGTGACTCGAACTTGCCGACGGGATCGTTCAGTCACTCGTTTGGGCTGGAGACCTATATCCAGGACAACACCGTAACCGACAGTGAATCGTTTGAGGAATGGCTGTCCTGCTACCTGGAAGAGCAGCTCGCTTATACGGACGGAATCGCCTGCCGGATGGTTTATGATGCGCTGGAAGCCGGTGATCTGGATGCGGTCTCTGCAATCGGCGCCAAGCTTCACGTCCAGAACCTTCCGAGGGAGACGCGGCAGGGAACCCGGATGATCGGGGAAGGCATGCTGAAACTGTTCAGCCGGTTGTATGATTTCCCCTTCCTGACTGACTACGGCCGGCTGGTAAAGGAAAAGCGGACAGTCCCGCATCCGGCCATTGTTTTCGCCATCACGGCCCACGGACTCGGGTGCAGCCGCGAAGAAGCTGTTCTGTATCATTTCTACGGCACCGTTTCGGGACTGATCCAGAATGCCGTAAGGGCAATACCGCTGGGGCAGACGGCCGGCCAGATGCTCCTCAATCGTATCCGGCCGCTGCTCCGCCAGACAGCGGAAAAGGCCCTCACACTGCCTGACGAGGATTTCGGTCTTGTCGCACCGGGACTTGAACTGTCGCAGATGCAGCATGAGCGGGTCAACGTCCGGATTTTCATGTCCTGATAGACAGGCGTACCCCAAGCTGCCCGAGGGCAGCTGTACCCTTAATTTAGAGAGTAATAAACAGAAAGGAACTGGTCAGATGGAACCCATTAAAATTGGAATAGGCGGCCCGGTAGGCGCGGGAAAAACCATGCTCGTCGAAAAGCTGACGCGCCACATGAAAGACGACGTCGATATGGCTGTTGTAACGAATGACATCTATACGAAGGAAGATGCCAAATTCCTTATTGCACACGGTGTACTTGAGGATGACCGGATCATCGGTGTGGAAACGGGCGGGTGCCCGCACACCGCTATCCGTGAAGACGCCTCCATGAACTTTGCCGCAATCGATGAACTCGTGTCACGCCACCCTGATGTCGAGCTGATCTTTGTCGAAAGCGGCGGTGATAATCTAGCTGCCACTTTCAGCCCGGAGCTCGTGGACTTCTCGATCTACATCATAGATGTGGCCCAGGGGGAAAAAATTCCGCGCAAGGGCGGGCAGGGAATGATCAAGTCCGACTTGTTCATCATCAACAAAACAGACCTTGCGCCTCATGTCGGGGCAAGCCTGGAGGTTATGGCGGAGGATACGAAGAAATTCCGCGGAGACAAGCCATTCGTTTTTACAAACCTGAAAACTGAAGAGGGACTTGATCAAGTGATCGACTGGATCAACAAGCAGGTCCTTCTTAAAGGATTGGCTTGACCATGACGAAATGGACGGGGGAGCTGATTCTCTCCCTCGAGGACCGCGCGGGCAAGACAGTTGCCCGGAACGTCTATTTCCAGGGTGCTTTCAAAGTAATGCGCCCGATCTATCATGATGACTCCGGCAAGGTCTGTTACTACCTCCTGAATCCGGGCGGGGGTTATCTGGACGGAGACCGTTACCGCATGGAAATCACAGCGGAACCCGGCGCACAAGTCACACTGACGACACAGGGCGCAACGAAAGTCTATAAGACGCCAAAAGACCATGCTTATCAGGAGACGACGATGTCACTGAAGTCAGGCAGCTACCTTGAGTATCTGCCCGACCCGCTGATCGCGTACAAGAACGCGACATACCGCCAGAAAAACATCGTCCGCATGGAAAGAGGAGCCACATTCCTCTATACGGATATTCTGACCCCGGGCTGGTCACCGGATGGCGGACAATTCGCCTTTGATTCGGTCAGGCTCATCAATGAGATTTACGTGGACGGGGAACCGGCGGTCTTTGACAATATCCGGTTGTCCCCGGCCGATCAGCGTGTCGGCGGTCTCGGATTTATGGAAGGTTACACACACCTTGGTTCAATGATTGCCATCGGTGAACAGACAACCGACAACCTGGTTGATGCCCTCCATGGCCTGCTTGCCGAAACATCGGAGGGGGATCAAGTGAAGTTCGGGATTTCCCGGTTGGCTGTCCCGGGATTCAGCATCCGGATCCTGGCCCGTTCTACGGGAAAAATCGAGAAGATGCTGAATGCATGCCATAAACGGATCAGTGAAGAATGGCTTGGCCTGACGCCTGCCTCCTTGAGAAAATATTAAGTTGATGAAATCCGGAGCCTCTGCAGCTCCGGATTTTTTTGCGGGTTGAAAAAGAGGGCTGATTTCGTTATCGTGGGGGGAAACTCCAACATAAGGAGGAGACTGACATGCAGGAGAATAACCGGGGAAAAACTCAAAAGGAACAGGTTGTCGATACATTCGCCGTCGAGCCGCTGTTTGAAGACCGGCCGCACGAACGTCTCGCGTTCACGTTCAAGGTAGAAGGGGACGAGTACAAGGGTCATTTCCACAAGGAAGAAATTCAGTGGATGCATCCCCATCCAAAGCAGCTCATCGGTGAGGAAACCGCGACAGAGATTGAAATTGTCATTCATAGGCTGATGAGCAAAGCCGGTCATACCGCCGGTGACATTGAGAAAATCGAGGTTAAGCCTGCCTTTGAGGACCGCCCGCATGAGCGTCGCCAGTTCGCCCTGACGGTGCAGGGTGAAGAATTCAAGGGACTGGTTCATGAAGGGGAGATCCAGTGGTTCCACCCGCAACCCCATCAGAAGCTTGAAGAAGGGCATGTGGAAGAACTCGAAAACCGCGTGCATGAAGAAATCGGCACACCGCAAGCGGAAATCGGAGACAACGCCTGAAGGCCACTAGTACGGATTTACAGCAGAAATAAATAAAACGGCATGGCCATCGCCTTTTTGGCGATCGGTCATGCCGTTTTCCGTTTTTCACTCTATCCAGGTTTCGTCAGATCTTTGTTATCCAAGGCAAACTGCCTCAAATACGGCAAAGTTCAGTCCGCCTGCTTATCCCAGTCCTCAATGTTCCAGAG
Organism: Bhargavaea cecembensis; assembly: GCF_001619585.1. Classification (GTDB taxonomy): domain Bacteria; phylum Bacillota; class Bacilli; order Bacillales_A; family Planococcaceae; genus Bhargavaea; species Bhargavaea cecembensis_A. The sequence continues at coordinate 709,827 of NZ_LQNT01000009.1, read as the reverse complement.
GATGCCGAATCCGTGGTGGCCGAGCGTACGGTCACTGATGCCGGTGACATTTTCATTCACCCCGTACAAGGCGTCCAGATAGACAAGGAAGGTATAAGGCGGGTCTTCGGCCAGCACTTCCTGGAAGCGGCCATAAGCCGCTTTCCGCTTATCCGGAACCGTTGCGGTCCGGGCTTCGGTCAGCAGGCGGTCGACCTCGTCATTCCGGTACTTGCCGAAATTGTATTGACCGCCTCCGATTTCGCTGCTGTGGAACAGGCGGTACGTATGGTCGTCGGGATCGAACTCGCTTCCCCAGCCGATGACGAGCGCTTCTTCACCATCGTATTTAACCGCGTTCTGGTCGACCGGCTTCGGCTCGGCAATAATGCCCAGGGGTTTGAGCTGCTGGGAGACTACATTGGCGAGTGCGACACGGACCGTGTCCTGGGCAGGGGCGACGAGCTCGAAGCTCAGAAGTTTCCCGTTCTTCTCAAGAATGCCGTCGCCGTTTTTCTCCCATCCGGCCACTGCGAGCAGCTCCGCTGCGCGACCGGAATCCGGACTTTCTGTGCGGCCTGCATCAGGGTTCGCTGCCCATGACTTCTGAAGCGGCCCGAAAGCCGGTTCGCCTTTACCCGCGAGAATCCCGTCGACCATTGCCTTACGGTCGACAGCGAGGCTGATGGCCTGCCGGACTTTCGGATCCCGGAAAATCTCATGGTCAAAGTTGTACATGATGGCGCGGTAATCGGCCGTGTCCATCTCATGAACTTTGACGGGGTCCGATTTGTTCACTGCCTTCACCTGGGACGGGGTGAGACGGGCCAGGTCAATCTCGCCTGCCTTCAGTTGTACGAGGCGGGTGTTGGCATCCGGCACCGGTTTGAACACGACTTCATCCAACTTCGGTTTTTTTCCGTAGTACTGTTCATTCCGTTGAAGCACGATTGTACCGTCGCCTTTCCATTCCTTCATGCGGAACGGCCCATTTCCGACAGGGTTACGGTTGAAGTCCGATTCCGCAAGATTTTCTCCATCGAGAATATGTTCCGGCACGATGCCGACTTTCAGCTTGTCGAGAAGCGGGGGATATGGGCGGTGCAGCCTGATTTCGACTTGATAATCGCCGTCGGCCCGGACATCCGCAATTTCGCGGAATTCCCCGGTAATCGGGGTGTTGGTCTTGGGGTCCAGAATTTTATCAAGCGTGAAGACGACATCATCGGCTGTTACCGGTTCACCGTCCTGCCAGACGGCATCTTCCCTCAGCTTGAACGAATAGGTGAGCAAGTCTTCACTGATTGTCCAGCTCTCGGCGAGGTCTGGGGTCACTTCGTTTTGTTCGTCGGGCTTAGTCAGGCCACGGAACAGCAGGGCATCGATTTCCTGGCTTTCATCAAGGACCGGATTCACCCGGTCGATTTCGGCTTCCATACCGTAAATGAGCTGCTTCTTGCCACCTGCGGCATAATCGGCAGTTTCCGCACTGCATGCGCCTGCCAGGCCGGCGATGATGACGGCTGCCATGGTGATGAACGATATTTTGTATTTCTTCATAGTGCTCCTCCTTGATGGCTGCACAAGTCCACTCCCCGTCCCGGTACATGCTCGAGTAGACGTTTCGTGTAGGAGTTTTCGGATGCCGCCAGTTCTTCAGGTGATCCGCTGTCCTCAATACGCCCTTGCCGGATCACATAAATTCTGCTGCAGAGCGCAAATGCGGCCCGGATATCATGGGTGATGAACAGGAAGGCAGTGCCTTCCCGGTCGCAGAGTGACCTGAGCAGGCGGATCATCTTAGCCTGGGTGCTCATGTCGAGGCTGGCAAACGGTTCGTCGAGGACAACAAGTTCAGCGGAGACGGCGATGGTCCTGGCCAGTGCCAGCCGCTGGTTCATGCCGCCGGACAGTTCGGCCGGATATTGATGTGCGGCTTCGGGCGGGAGCCCAACCTCTGATAAGAGACGGCGTGCCGTCCGCTCCCGTTCTGTTCGTCCGGTTCCCCGATATTCCAGTCCTTCTGCGACCAGGCGACCGGCCGTCCAGCCAGGATTGAAAGAGGCGGCCGAATCCTGGTGGACCCATTGGACTGCTTCTGGAAAATTGCTGGCACCGTGCCATGATATCGTTCCGGTCTGTGGAGATTCGATGCCGGTCAACAGCCTGGCAAGCGTGCTTTTCCCGCCACCGCTCTCACCGATCAGCCCGACAATTTCCCCAGAACCAATGGAGAGAGACACCTTATCCAGTGCCTGAACCTCTCTTTTTCTGAACAGACCGCCTGTCCGGTAGGACATGGACAGGCCGGATGCATCCAGCAGGGGGAGTGGCGTACCCGGTTTTTCGGCTGGCGGGGCTAATCCGACCGTCCGCCAGTCATCCGCAAGCCGCATGGCCGCACGTGAGCGGGGGACGGTGAATATTTGGCGCGCAGGCCCTTCTTCCGCCAGCCTGCCGCTGTCCATGACGAGAATGCGGTCCGCCATCTCTCTGGCCACTCCGAGGTCATGCGTGATCAGGAGCAGCGTGCCACCAGTTTCATTTTTCCAATCCTTCAGAAGTCCGAGGATGGCTGCCTGAATGTTCAGGTCCAGCGCAGTTGTGGGTTCATCTGCAATGAGCAGCTCAGGCTCCAGTGAAGCTGCGAGCGCAATCTGGATCCGTTGGCGCATTCCGCCAGACAGTTCGTGCGGAAAAGCTGAGACCACCCTTGCCGGATCCGTGATGCCTGCCCGGCCAATCCAGTACAGAGCACGCCTGTGTGCCTCTTTTCCTTTGAGGCCGAAATGGACGGAAAACAGTTCGGTGAAATGCTGCCCGATCGTCCGGATCGGATTGAACGTCCCGGATGAATCCTGGAAAACAATTCCGGCATCGCGGCCGAGATAGGACCGACGCCGCGATGCCGGCATATGAAAGACTGATTCTCCGCGAAAACGGACAGCTCCTGATGCCTGCATTCCATCGGGCAGAATGCCGAGCACGGCTCGTGCGGTCATGCTTTTGCCTGATCCGCTCTCACCGATTATGACGGCGGTTTCTCCTTCCTCGATGCTGAATGTCAGGCCGGAGAGGATATCACCCCGATTACAGGCAACCGTGAGCCGGTCAAGTTCCAGAATGGCCATTCATATTACGCTCCTTTCATGCCGATGGGTGCCGGGGAGCAGCCTGAAGCCGGTCTCCCAGAACATGGATGAAGTAGATGGTCAGCGCGATGCACAGTCCAGGGAAAACTGCGAGCCACCATGCTCCTGACATGAGGTAACCCTGCGCACCGGTCAGCATATTGCCCCATGAAGGGATGGTCTGTGGAATGCCGAGACCGAGGAAGCTGAGTGTTGCTTCTGCAAGGATGGCATGTCCTGCACTGCCTGCGGCAAGCACGATGATTGACGGCATGCAGCGGGGGAGAAGGTGGCTGATGAAACGCCGCACGGGACCAGCCCCGAGCTTTTGCGCGGCAAGTACGTAAGTCTCATTGCGGGTGGCCATCATTTCCGTACGGATGACCCGGGCAATCAGCATCCACCCGGTAAGGCCGATAACAAGGATCACGGACAAGAGTCCGGCAGGTGCGATGGCCTGCAGTCCGATCATCAGGAGAAGCGAAGGGATACTGAGCAGCATATCGGATGTCCGCATGATTAGCCTGTCGACGAACCCTCCGGTGAGGGCGCTCACTGTGCCGAGGATTACGCCGACCGATATGGAAAGGACCATTGCAAGGAAGCCGACTGCAAGCGAGACCCGGCCCCCGTAGAGAAGTCTCGACCATACATCCCGGCCGAGCTCGTCCGTGCCGAGCAGATGTCCGCTGCCGGGAGGCTGGAGAATCTGATCCATCCTCACTTCAGCCGGGTCCGAACCTGCAAGCAGCGGCGCGGCAGATGAAAGGAGGGCAAGTAAGAATAGGCCCAAGGCAGCAGGAGAAAAAATCACATGTCTGATCTTCATCGTCCGGCCCTCCCTTCTGCACCGGATCCGCGAAGCCTCGGATCCGTCCAAGCAGCCAGGAGGCTTGCAAGCAGGTTGATCAGAATGACAAAGGCCATGCTCAAAAGGATGACTCCGAGCAGAACCGGATAGTCATGGGCAAGTGCAGATTTCAGCGCGAGCCGTCCCAGTCCGGGCCAGGAGAAAATCGATTCCACTACAACGGAGCCCGCCAGCGATACGGCGAGCGATGCACCGGTATAAACGATCAGCGGAGCAGCGGCGTTGGGCAGGATATGGGCGAGTATGATCCGGCGGTGGGGGACACCGCGGGCGCGTAGTGCAAGAAGATGGCCACCCGAAGAGGAAGCGGCGAAATGATTCCGGAAGAGCCGGATATAGTAGCCGGCATGGGACAGTGCGATGACAAGGGCAGGCAGGATAAGGTGAGGGATGGAGAAAGGTCCCTCACCCATCCCGGAGGACGGCAGGACACCCAGTCGGATTGAGAAGAACAGCATCATCATGAGCCCCAGCCAGAAAGGGGGGATTGCCATGAGCATGACGCTAGCGGCAAGGACAATCCGGTCATACAGGCCATTACGCCGGAGTGCTGATGTCAGGCCGAAGAACAGGGCCAGCCCGATCATGATGACTTGGGAGGCCATAAGCAGAACGGCGGTGGGAATGAGAGTGCGGACAATGATTTCATCTGCAGGCTCCCCCGTCAGATAGGAAGCTCCCCAGTTGCCCTGAAGCACCTGGGAAGCCCAATGGATATATTGAACGGGCAGCTGCTCATCCAGTCCAAGGTTCTCGGAAATCCTCAGCCGGTCGGCCTCGGTCAGCTTCTGCAGCTGATCCCCGTACATGGCTGCCGCCGGATCGCCAGGGATCAGCCGGATAAATGCAAAGCAAAGCAGGCTTCCGAGGACAAGCATTAGGACCGATTCAGCCACCCGTTTTAATAAAAACAAAGCCATTTCTGACCTTCTTTCCACAATAAAAGTAACTCATTTATTTTACCATATGGGGTACCCGGTGGCATCCGGGACGCAAAGAAAAAGACCGGCGGCTGCCGGTCCTTTTTAATCGGTATGGGATCGCATTTTGTCAGCGTCTCACCAGTTCTCCACGTCCTGCCGCTCTCCCTTGAAGTTGTTTTTCTTGGAGTGGCGTTCGTGGAGAACCTCCTCGACTTCACGGAAGTCGATGCCCTGTTCATGCAGCAGGACGAACAGGTGATAGAGCAGGTCGGCGGTCTCGTTTTTCAGCTCTTCGCGGTCGCGTTTCATCGCCGCGATGACGACTTCGAAGCTTTCTTCGCCGAATTTCTTCGTTATCTTGTCGAGTCCCTTGCCGAGAAGATAGTTGGTATACGATCCTTCATCGGCATCCGCCTGGCGGTCGCGGATCATGGCTTCGAGCGAAAGAAGCGGGGAAGCGGATTCGTCGCCGAAGCAGCTCTTCGTCCCGGTGTGGCAGGTAGGACCCGCCGGCTCCACTTGGATCAGGAGGGTGTCCTCGTCGCAATCGAGTGCAAGGCCTTTCACGCGCTGGACATGCCCGCTGGATTCGCCCTTTTTCCAAAGGCGTTCTTTGCTGCGGGAGTAGAACCAGACAACGCCGTCTTCAAGTGTTTTCTCATAGGCTTCCTCGTTCATGTAGCCGAGCATGAGGACAGTGTGATCCGTCCAGTGCTGAAGCACCGCCGGGACGAGCCCCTTGGAAAAGTCAGGCTTCATTCTGCACACCCCCGGCCGTCAGGCGGACCGGAATGCCGGCATCCGAGAGAAGGGTTTTGACCTCGCCGACGGTCGTTTCTTCATTGTGGAAGATGGAAGCGGCAAGTCCTGCAGAAACGTCTGTTTCACGGAACAGCTCGACAAAGTCATCTGCATTGCCGGCGCCGCCGGACGCAATGACCGGGACAGTAACAGCTTTTTCCACCGCTTTCAGAAGGGGGAAGTCGAAACCGTCCTTTGTGCCGTCGGCTTCCATGCTCGTCAGGAGAATTTCGCCGGCGCCGAGCTCTTCTCCTTCGGTGACCCAGTCCAGGACACGGATATCTGTCTTTTTCTTGCCGCCGTGCGTAAAGCAGAACCAGTCCTGTGCTTCCTCGTCCCAGCCGGCGTCTACGGACAGGCAGACGCACTGGCTGCCGAAGCGTTCTGCAGCTTCCCGGATCAGCTCCGGCCGGGCAAGTGCCGCGGAGTTGATGCTGACTTTATCGGCGCCTGCCTTAAGCAGGCGTCCGATATCGTCCGCCGTGCGGATGCCGCCGCCGATGGCTAGTGGGATGAACAGTACTTCCGCCGTGCGCTTGATGACGTCGAGCATCAGGTCGTGGCCCTCGTCTGTTGCGGAGACATCCAGGAAGACGAGTTCGTCGGCGCCTGCTGCGTTATATCGTGCCGCAAGCTCCACCGGATCGCCGATGTCGCGGAGCCCCTTAAAGTTGATTCCCTTCACCACCCGGCCGTCTTTGACGTCCAGGCAGGGGATAATGCGCTTTTTGATCATGTATGACACTCCTTTCAGCTGTGTTTTGGAACATACCTTAATGATTCGAAGCCGGTTCCATCATTCGCCCGGCCGGATTCACCGGATGCTTTCCCAGAACTCATCGGTATTCGCCGCTTTCCCGACTATTGCCGCGGCGACGCCTTCCGCTTCGAGCGCGGCAAGGTCGCTGCCGTTCCGGACGCCGCCGGATGCGGTGACCGGCCATTTCGAGGCTTTCGCGAGCTTGCCGGTCATTTCCACATTTGGTCCTTCCATGCGGCCATCCCGGGCAATGTCAGTATAGATGACGCCGCCGAGCTCTGCGCCATCCAGGCGTTCAAGCATTTCAAAGACAGTCGTCTCGGCGGTCTCAAGCCAGCCGTTCAGGGCGACTTTATCTCCGCGGGCGTCCAGTCCGAGCATCAGTTTGCCCGGGTATTTGCGGCTCATTTCCATCAGCCAGTCCGGTTCGGTGAGACCTTTGGTGCCGATAATTAGATAACCCGCGCCCATGTCGAGATAATCGCGGATTGTTTCTTCAGAACGAATGCCGCCTCCGATTTCGACGGGGAGTTCCGTTGCCTGGATGATGTCCCGGAACAGATTCATCTCTGCGGGCTTTTTCTCCTTTGCGCCGATCAGGTCGACTGTATGGATGCGTCCGACATGCGGCTGTTCGGAATAAAAGGCCACCGCTTCAAGCGGGGTGCGGCCCATTGCCGCTTTTGTATCATAGTCGCCTTCTGTCAGGCGGACGTTCTGTGAATCGATAATGTCGATCGCCGGCCAGATTTCGATCATTCGGATGCCTCCTCGTTATTCAAAAATCCTTTCGTTACGGCCTGCTGCAGCAGCACGAGTCCCGCATCCCCGCTTTTTTCGGGGTGGAACTGGATGCCGATCAGCTGTCCGCGCTGTACAATCGCCGTGACGGTCTCGCCGCCGTAGTCGGCGGTTGCAACTGTGTGCGGCCCGGGAGCCGCTTTATAGGTATGGATAAAATACATGTCCTTGCCGTCCAGCTCAGGCTTGTCGCTTACAAGGGCGTTCCAGCCGAGGTGGGGGACGGGAAGGCGGGTTTCAATCCGGGTGATGGCACCGGGGATGAAACCTAGTCCGTCCGCATCGCCTTCCTCACTGTGCTCGAACAAAAGCTGCATGCCGAGACAAATGCCGACAAGCGGCTTTTCTTCTTTGAGTTCATTCAGCAGCGGGACAAGTCCGTCTGCTTCCAGCCGCTTCATTGCATCGGCAAAGTGGCCGACACCCGGAAGGATCAGGACATCCGCTCTCCGAAGCACCTGCGGATCCTTTGTCAGTTCCACCCGGTGGCCGAGAAACTCCAGTGCCCGGCGGACGTTTGCGACATTGCCCAGGCCGTAGTCGACGATGGCGATGCGCCGTCCGTCGGTCAGGCCGGCAGTCGCCGTTTCCCGCGTATTCATGCGAGGAGTCCCTTCGTCGAAGCGAGCCGTCCGTCGCCCGGCTGCATCGCTTCGCGGAGTGCACGGGCAAACGATTTAAAGAACGACTCAATTTCGTGGTGGGCGTTGCCGCCGCGGATCAGATCCATGTGGACGGTGAGCCCGGCATTCATGACGAGTGCCCGGAAGAATTCTTCGGCCAGCTCGGTATCGAATGTGCCGACTTTTTCACGGCTGATTTCCGCATTAAAGCTCAGGTAGGGGCGTCCGCTGATATCGATGACGGTACGGGTGAGCGTCTCGTCCATTGGGACAAAGGCCGTGCCGTACCGGCGGATGTCGGCTTTGTCGCCCATCACTTCCCGGAGCAGCTGACCGAGCACGATGCCCGTGTCTTCCGTCGTGTGGTGGTCGTCGACCTGGATATCTCCGTTTACTTCTACGTCAAGTTCAAGGCCGGAGTGGAAAGCGAACAGCGTCAGCATATGGTCGAGAAACCCGACGCCGGTTGCGATGCTGGAATCACCGGTGCCTTTATTGAGTTCCATGCGGATTTCGGTTTCTTTGGTCTTGCGTTCATAACTAGCCATCAGTCATCATTTCCTCCGTTCAGTCGGGCTTCCATCGAAGCCGCATGTGCATACAGTTCCTCGGCCTTGGCAATCGGGATGCCGGCTTCTGCATAATGGCGGTAGTCCTCCCGGTCAACACGGATGACTGCATTTGCCGTCAGGAAATCGTTCACGGACAGGCCAGACTGGAAGCGGGCGTTGCCGCCTGTCGGGAGCACGTGGCTCGGCCCGGCGGAATAGTCGCCGACCGCCTCGGGGGAATACCCGCCGACAAAGAGGGCGCCGGCATTGGTCACGTCTTCTGCATAGCTCTCGGCATCTTCGGTCTGCACGGCTGCATGCTCCGGTGCGATAAAGTTCAGAAGATCCACCGATTCGGACCGGTTTTCCGCAAGGATTGCCCAGTGGTTGTCCGCAAGGCTCTTTTTGATGATCCCGCTCCGGGGAGCCTCTTCGGCGAAGCGGGCGGCAAGCTGCCCGACTTCTTCGAGCTTATCCCGGTCCAGCGAAATCAGATAGGTGCGTGCCTGTTCATCGTGCTCGGCCTGTGCGAGAAGGTCGAGGGCCGCCCATTCAGCGTTAGACGTTTTGTCCACGACGATTGCGAGTTCACTCGGTCCTGCGACAGAATCAATGCCGACGTCACCGTATACGAGCTTTTTGGCCATCGCGACGTAAGCATTCCCGGGTCCGCAGATCTTGTCGACCCGTTCGATCGTTTCCGTGCCGTAGGCAAGAGCGGCAATGCCCTGGACACCCCCCACCGTGTAGACATGGTTGATGCCGCACAGGTGGCAAGCGGCCAGTGTTGCCGGGTTGCCCGGAGGGGGGGTGACGACAGTGATGCTCCGGACGCCCGCGACTCTGGCAGGTACCGCAGTCATCAGGACGGTCGACGGGTAGTTCGCCTTGCCGCCCGGCACGTAAATGCCGACGCGGCCGATCGGGTGAAGCACGGGATAGAAGCCCTCGGGTTCCGCCGGCTGCCATTTGATTTTGGTCTGATACGCTTCAATATTTTCCTTGGCGGCAATGAGGGCATTCCGGAGCTCTTCCGGGATGGACTCAAATGCCGCTTTCAGTTCCTGCGCCGGAATTTCCCGGACTTCTGCCTCTTCACCGTCAAATTGCTTGGTGTAGCGGGAAAGTGCCTCGTCACCGTTTTTCCGGATGTCCCGGATGATGTCCAGGACACGGCCGGAAATGTCATAGTCTTCCTGGCCGGCGGGGCGGTAGGATTGTTTGAATTGCTGTGCAGTCTGCATCTCAGTTCACCTTCAATTCATTCATAAATGATCGGATCTCAGCTGATTTCGTAAAGAACGCGTGCTTATTTGCAATCAGTCTTGCACTGATCTCATCGAGCCGGATTCGCTCTTTGAGGCCGTTCATCCGTAGGGTTTCACCGGACTGGACGATGTCGACGATTGCATCGGCCATGCCTATCACGGCCGCGAGTTCGACCGATCCGTTCAGTTTGATGATCTTCACGGGTTTTTCGGACCGTTCAAAGACGGAGCGCGAGTAGTTGACGTATTTTGTGGCGATCGTCCCGTATTCCGGGAGTTCTTCTTTTGAAGCAATCGCGAAGTGACAGTAGCCGAAGGGCAGCTCCAGCAGCTCGTTCACGTCTGCATCATACTCGGCCAGGATATCGCTCCCCGTGATACCCAGGTCTGCGATGCCTTCTTCAACGTAGATCGGCACGTCATCTCCCTTCACAAGAAGGAAACGGATGCCGTTGGTCTCGACGAGCAGTTCGCGTTGTGCCGCTTTTAGTGCGCCGTGCCAGCGGGGATGGCCATTTTCATCAAGGTAAGCGAGAAAATCCTTTAATTGGCGGCCTTTTGAAAGTGCGATTGTAATCATGGAATCATCCTTTGTCTGATCGGCTTCTTCCTGCAGGATTCTGCGGATCGAGCCTTGAAGTTAATAGAAAATCCCCATTCCGAATGCTTTCGAGCGGGCGGTGTACTGGCCGCCCGATGCGACCGGTGTCGTGCGTCCCGAGCCATAGAGCCGGATGAACACGCCGTCATAGTAGGACTGCGACGGAAGGGCGGTGATGTCGGGATAGACCGCCTCGATGCCGGCTTCGCGAAGGGTTTCCTCCCAGCCGGTCAGTTCGCCCAGTACCTCCCGGATCTCCGGGAAGGCGGAACGGAGCTTGTGGACCTGCGATTCCGGCTGATCGCCGATCAGGTCAAGCAGAGGATGGTCACCGAGCAGTTGCCGGAGTGCTGATGTGCTCCGTTGGGACAGCGCTCTGCGGATGGCAGGATCCGCAACTTTTTCTTCCCCGAGGATCATCGGGAGAAGTGCATAGTGACTGATGACGGCGGTCTTTGGCATCTCTATGCGCTCATTCATGAATCCGATCATGAGTGACAGGCCTTCCTGCTGCCGGTCGGTGCTTTCCGAAAACACTTCCATGCCGAGCTGGCGGGTTTCTGAGCCGGAATGGAACACCGGTCCGGAGTAAACTGCCCGCTCCGCGTCAATCTTATATTTATGGAGATAGCGCACAATCGCATTGGTCCAATCATGGCGTAGTGCATGGACGGTGCCGTTCTGCACCCAGGATTCGCGCTGGGGCATGAGCTTGAGATCATCTTCCGTCATGGCCTGCCAATCGAACGTTTCCACAACGGGCAGATCGATGATGTCGAAGCCGTGTCCGTGGAAAAACGACAGGAACTCGACTTCCAGCTGCTTTTGGCGGATCAATGCGGGATTATAGATGAATGAAGTCATTCCTGAACACCTCTTCACTTCAATGCTTTATCATGATAAAGTAGTAGATAGATGAAATAATAGCATAGAGAATTCAGAATTGCAATAGGGGGATGAGCATGACAATCATCGACGGACATGTCCATACGCCTTACTGCCCGCATGGTACGGGAGCGGCGATGGAGGAATATGTAAAAGAAGCGGAGAGGAAGGGAATTAACACTCTTGTCTTCACAGAGCATGCGCCGCTGCCGGAGGGATTTACAGACCCGGTGCCTGAAAAAGACAGTGCGATGAGGCGGGAAGACGTCAGGGCCTATCTGGATGAAGGCGCCAGGCTGCGGGAGAAGTATGCCGGCCGGGTGGACGTGCGCTGCGGATTTGAAGTGGATTATATAGAAGGGTTCGAAAACGATACACGGCGTTTTCTCGAGGAACACAGGGAGGCAGCCGCCCATTCCATCCTGAGCGTGCATTTTGTGAAGGCCGGAGGAAGCTGGTTCTGTCTCGATTACAGTGCTGATTCTTTCGAGGAAAAGGCAAGGGAAGTCGGTGTGGATCAGCTGTACAAAGCCTACGGCATGGCCATGGAGAAGGCTGCGGAAAAGCCGTTTGGCGAGGTGAACCCGCCGGTGCTCGGCCACATCAATCTGATCCACAAATTCAGGAGGCGTATCCGGCCGGAGACAGATCCGGTCAACTGGGCGTCAATCCTGGAAAAGGCGGCACAAAGCGGATACGTGCTCGACTTTAACCATGCCGGTATCCGGAAGCCGGAATACCGGGAGACGTATCCGGAACCGTGGATGGTGGAGGAGGCGCAGCGGCTCGGGCTCAAGCTGCAGACCGGCTCGGATGCCCATTCGCCGGAGGATGTAGGCAGCGGATTTATACCAGAATGACATGGAAAAACGGCAAGGCCAGCTGGCCTTGCCGTTTTTGTCAATTCTGATTCAGAATGTCTTCCAGCGCCCCGAACAGCTTGGCCATCTGTTCTTCGGTCCCGACGGTAATCCGGAGATAGTCCTTGATCCTCGGCTTGCCGAAGTGGCGGACGAGAATGTTGCGGGACTTAAGCTCGGTATACAGCCGTTCGGCGTCCGCTTCCGGATGTGTGCAGAAAAGAAAGTTCGCCGATGAAGGAAGAACGGTGAATCCAAGCTCTGCGAGGTGCGTCGCGGAGCGGTCTCGCGCAGCGATGATTTTCCCGGTTGTCTCTTCAAAGTAGTCTACATTCCTGAAAGCCGCTTCCGCGCCTGCTTGTGCAAGCCGGTCGGTCGTGTAGGAATTAAAAGAGTCCTTGATCCGGACGAGCCCCTCGATCAGTTCCGGCTGACCGAGCGCGTAGCCGACACGAAGGCCGGCGAGCGACCGTGATTTGGAGGTCGTCCTGATAACGAGGAGATTATCGAATTCGCTGATCAGCTTGGCTGCCGACGGGCCTGCAAAATCGATATACGCTTCATCGATGATCACGACGCGGTCGGGATTTCCTTCGAGTATACTGCGGATGCCGTCAAGCGGTTCGTAAATGCCTGTAGGGGCATTCGGGTTCGGCAGGATAACACCGCCTTCGGCTTCCGAGAAAGCTTCCGTATCCAAAGTGAAATCCGCGCGGAGAGGCACTTCTTCAAACGGCACGCCGAACAGATTTGAATAGACCGGGTAGAAACTGTAGGACACGTCGGGGAAGCGGATCACTTTTCCGGGATTGAAAAAGGCCATAAAGGAAAACGCCAGGACTTCGTCGGAACCGTTTGCCGCAAAGACCTGGTCCGGAACTAAATTTTCTGTTTCGGCGATAGCCTCCCTCAAAGAATCGGCAGTGGGGGACGGATAAAGGCGAAGGTTCTCCGCCGCATCCCGGATTGCTTCCGTGACACCCGGCGCCGGCGGGTAGGGGTTTTCATTTGTATTCAGCTTAATGATTTCCATCCGGTTCAACTGCTCGCCGGGAACATAAGGTTCCGTCCGTCGAGCCATTTCACTCCAGAATCTGCTCATACCGATCGCTCCCTGTCACTTTAGTGATTTACTACGATAAAGTTAACGGATACTGATGGTGTTGTCAACGGCATAACCGGGTAAAGGAAATAAGTTAGTGAAAGGGGGATGCCTGAAGATGAAGAAGAATCTGTTCCTCATCGGTGCTGCGGCTTTGTTGCTCTCGGGATGCACCGGGCAGGAGAACCCGGAAGAGGCTGCGGTACAGGACTACACAGAAGAGAAGGCGGCAGACGGCGAAGTCAGGAGCCTAACAGATGACAGCACGGAGAACACGGAGAATCAGGACAAAGTTCCGGGAAAACACAAAATCTATGCCCAGGAAGTTGAGCATGCCCAACCGGTCAGCGATCCGTCGGGCTATGAGGAACTGGAGCATACGAAGAAGCACTTCATCCCGAATGATTATGAAGTCCGGGTCGCCAATGACAATTCCGGGAACCGGGTGCTGCTCTTCATGGACGGGGATCAGCCGGCCTACAAAACCGTACTGATCAAGAACAAAGGACTCCTAAAAATCATTTCCACTGATGAAGGGCTGATCGGAGAGACAAAGATCTGAGTTGCCTCATCCAGACTCCCAATCGTAAATCTATCAAAAGCGGAGGCCAATAACGGCCTCCGCTTTTTGTGCTCCGGTTCCCGAATTCTCCCTCCACACTTCGATCCTTCATTTGGTCAATGTCACGTTCACACTGCCGATGCCCATGAAACGGGCTTCCCAAAGTCCTTCCTTTGCAGCTAGCGGAGAAATAAAGGTTCCGGAGGAAATCGTCATGCCTTTCTTCAGAATCCGGTTCCGGCGAGCGAGCTTATCGGACAGCCATTCAACGGCGTTCAACGGGTTGCCGAGAACAGCTGAGGAAAGGCCCATGCCGACTTTCCGGCCGTCCAGGAAAAGTTCCATTTCAATCCTGTCAAGTTCATCCGAGGATGGGGCTTTGACGGGGGCTGATGTTACAACCAGGCCGGTTGCAGTGTTGTCCGAAATCAGGTCGGTCAGCGAGAAATTCGGAAACCAGTCCCTGTAGCGGGCATCGGGTATCTCGATGCCGGCCGCAATACGGCTATTGGAGAGAATCTCCTCCGCATCCGCACGGGGTGATAGGTCATCATCCAGGATGAACAGGATTTCCGGCTCAATCAGCGGGGAGAACAGTGTAGACAGCGGAATCGCTGTTCCGGAGTTTTTCAGATGGGAAGTGAGAAGTGTGCCATATGCCGGCTCATCCGTGCCCGCAATTGCCTGGGTTTCGGCACTGGTCATGCTCACTTTGTAGCCGGCAAAACATTCACCGGCGTTCACCGCCCGCCTGATGAGTTCATCCTGCACCGCATAGGCGGCAGCCTCGTCGATGGCATGGTCATGGCGGATAAACGGAATCTGTACTTGGCGTTCCCTGGCTTCCTGCAGCAGATCGGCAATTTCAATGGTTGTACCGCCGTTGGTCATTTGGAACAGCCTCCTTTTATCGAATAATATACACGATTCAGACTATTAATTTCATCTCTGATGATATTGTCCAAACAAATAAATCTTTCCAACCTCTTGCTATTTTCAGGAACAAAGGTTAAATTGTTGCCATACAATAATTCTGAGTAAAACAATCAGAAAAGGAGGTTTGGGGATGGCATCCGAATTCACCAAACTGTTTGATGACTGGTCCAAGACCTATGACGATACAGTGGCGGGCACCGATCCGGAGTACCGGGAGGTGTTTGCCCACTATGAAGAGATCCTGCAGTCAGTAGCGGATAAAGCAGAGGGTCTGATCCTGGAATTCGGGGTGGGGACCGGCAATCTGACGGAACGTATTCTCCGGCAGGGCAAGGAACTGATCGGCTATGAGCCGTCGGGGGAGATGCGGAAAATCGCAGCGAAGAAGCTGCCCGGACTGACACTCTTCCATGGAGACTTCCTTGAATTCCCGGTTCCCGAACGGTCGCCCGATACGATCGTAAGCACTTATGCATTCCATCACCTGACCGATGAGGACAAGAAAGTTGCAATCTCCCGCTATCACGGACTGCTGAGTCCGCAGGGGAAGATTGTGTTTGCAGATACGGTATTTGCCAATAAAGAGGCTAAAGAAAAGATGATACAAGATGCTCTGGAGAAGAACTACGACCGCCTGGCCGAAGACCTGAAGACCGAATACTACACGACCATTCCGGTCCTGACGGAATTCTTCGAGGAAATTGGCTTTGAGGCTGAATTCACCAGGAAAAATGACTTTGTCTGGCTGATTGAGGCGGTAAAGAAGGGCTAAAGGGTCCGAAATAATGTGCAGGAGCCATTGGAGAAAGGAGGATTCCAATGAACGTTGCAAAAAATGTTCATGATCTGATCGGGAACACCCCGCTGGTAGAAATCAATTCGTTCCCGTTGCCGGAGGGGGTGAGACTGTTTGCCAAGCTTGAATTCATGAATCCTGGCGGCAGCGTCAAAGATCGCCTCGGACAGTTCCTGCTCCATCAGGCCTTCAGGGATGGAAAGCTGGAAAAGGGCGGAACGGTCATTGAACCGACCGCGGGAAACACCGGAATCGGTCTCGCGATTGCCGCAATCCGGTATGGTGTCCGTGCCATCTTCGTCGTGCCCGAGAAGTTCAGCCTGGAAAAGCAGACGCTGATGCGTGCACTCGGGGCGGAAGTGGTCAATACCCCCACCGAGCTCGGGATGGAGGGAGCCATTGCCAAGACCGAAGAACTGCTGAGGGAAATTCCCGGATCCTATTGTCCGGGACAATTCCAAAACGCCTCCAATCCTGAGACGTATTACGAAAGTCTCGGACCGGAACTGGTGGAAGACCTGGACGGAAAAATCGATGTTTTTGTCGCGGGTGCCGGATCCGGCGGTACGTTCACCGGCACGTCACGGTATCTGAAAGACCGCCTGAAAGATGTTAAATGTGTCATCGTCGAACCGGAAGGCTCCATTCTGAATGGGGGGCCGTCGCATTCACATAAGACGGAAGGGATTGGGATGGATTTCCTTCCGCCGTTCATCGACAGACGGCTGTTTGACGCCATCCATACGATCTCGGACGACGAGGCTTTTGCCCGTCTGAGGGAAGCCGCAAGAAACGAAGGCCTTCTCGTCGGCAGTTCATCCGGCGCAGCTCTTGCCGCCAGCCTGAAAGAGGCGGCCATAGCCCGCCCCGGAACGAATATCGTCACCATTTTCCCGGACAGCAGCGAACGCTATATCAGCAGCGGAATTTATGATGAGGTGATTAAACATGAGGAAGAAAACACAGTTAATTCATGGCGGAGTTAGCCGTGACCCGTATACCGGAGCAGTCTCGATCCCGATTTATCAGGCCAGCACGTTCAAGCAGGACGGAGTCGGCAACTTTAAATACGAATACGCAAGAACGGGTAATCCGACAAGGGAAGCACTGGAACAGCTGATCGCGGACCTCGAGGGCGGCGCACGTGGGTTTGCTTTCGCATCGGGAATGGCCGCCATCACGGCAACAGTCCAGCTGTTTAAGTCAGGGGACCACTTGCTTGTGACGGATGATGTATACGGCGGGACATTCCGGGTGATGGACAAGATCTTCAGCCGGTTCGGAATCGGGGTATCGTTCGTTGATACAAGCAATCCGGAAGCGATCCGGAAGGAGATTCGTCCTGAAACGAGGGCGATCTTTGTAGAAACGCCGACCAACCCGCTTCTGAAAGTCACCGATCTGGAGACAGTATCCGGAATCGCGAAAGAACATGGGCTGAAGCTGATCGTCGATAACACGTTCAGCACACCATATTGGCAAAATCCAATCTCGCACGGCGCAGACATCGTCCTGCACAGCGCGACCAAGTATCTCGGCGGACACAGCGATGTCGTAGCAGGACTGGTCGTAGCGAAAGACGAGCAGCTTGGCGAAGAGCTGCACTTTGTCCAAAACTCCACGGGCGGGGTGCTGGCACCCAATGACAGCTGGCTGCTCATCCGGGGTATCAAAACGCTTGGCATCCGAATGGAGGAAATCGAACAGAACACAGCTCAGGTTGTCCGTTTCCTGACAGAACATGAGGCCGTCGGGAAAGTGTACTATCCGGGGCTGGCGGACCATCCGGGACATGATGTGCATCAAAAGCAGGCAGGCGGATTCGGCGGCATGGTCTCGTTCACGGTCAAGAACCAGGAAAAGGCGCTGTCACTGCTCGAAAAAGTCCGTTACTTCACCCTTGCAGAAAGCCTGGGTGCGGTCGAAAGCCTGATATCCATCCCGGCCCTGATGACGCATGCTTCGATTCCGGAGAAGCGCCGCCATGAGCTTGGCATCGAGGACGGGCTTGTCAGGATCTCTGTAGGCCTGGAAGACCCGCTGGATCTGATTGAAGATCTTGAGCAGGCACTTACTTCGAATTTAATTTTCGCTGGGATTAATGCCGAATTAGACAAGTAAATAGCACAATAAGGACCTTTCCTGTTTTAGGGAGAGGTCCTTATTTACTGAGGGCAGGTATAGTTCATGCATTTATAAGGACTGGGTTATCTGACTGCTAAAATGATAAGCAAAAAGAAAGACAGATGGAGATGTGATTCTACCTCCGTCTGTCTTTCTATTTTTTACAGGTTATTAGGTTCTAGACAACCCGTTTTTTTTGATATGGTACTGCAAGCTCTGACGTGTAATACCTAGCTTCCTCGCGGCAGCCGAGATATTCCAGTCTGTTTTATCCAAAGTTGATTCAATTAAATGCTTTTTAGATTGATTCAACATTTTTTTTAGAGGTCGTCTCCTAGAATGATCGAGTTCTTGGAACACGCCTACTTGTAGTTTTCCTTTGATATAGGAAGGCAGATGATCTGCTGTGATTTCATTGGTATCTTCCGAAACTCGTATGACGATATTCTGAATAAGATGTTCCAATTCCCTAATATTTCCCGGCCACTGATATGCAAGCAATGCCTCACGTAATGTTGCAGAGAGAGGGGGTACCACTTTTCCCAATCTTCCCTGGAAGTAATCCAAAAAATGGTCAATAAAGTATAGTACATCATCTGGCCTATCCCGAAGAGGGGGAATGATAAGGCTTGTATTTGCAATCCGATAGAAAAGGTCGAGGCGCATTCTGTCTTCTCTAATCAATTTCTCCGGATCTTCATTGGAAGCGCTGATTACGGTGCATCGGACTGGTGTAACTTCATTTGAGCCGACCCTACGGACAAGCCGCTCCTGAAGGACACGCATCAGTTTGGCTTGGAGGGCTATTGGCATCGAGTTTATTTCATCCAGGAACAATGTCCCGGCTTGTGCGTATTCGAATAGCCCAATCTGATCTGTAGCACCTGTATATGCTCCTTTGACTGTACCGAATAGAGTGCTTTCAAGCAGGTTTTCAGGAATTGCCGCGCAATTGATTGCTACAAATGGCTTGTCTTTTCGGGAGCTGTGATTGTGCATGCTCTGCGCGAAAAGTTCCTTGCCGGTTCCTGTTTCTCCTACGATAAGAGTATCCGTGTTGTGGACGGAAACAGCCTGAGCCTCTTTGAGCAACTCCTTGATCAAAGTGCTCTGTCCTTTAAT
Organism: Bhargavaea cecembensis; assembly: GCF_001619585.1. Lineage (GTDB taxonomy): Bacteria > Bacillota > Bacilli > Bacillales_A > Planococcaceae > Bhargavaea > Bhargavaea cecembensis_A. The sequence continues at coordinate 691,131 of NZ_LQNT01000009.1, read as the reverse complement.
GTCTGAGAATGTATATATGGTGCCATTTTTCCCGAAAGTCTTTTCTTCTTCTGGTCGGGTGAGACTTCGCTTTAGTTCAATGGTTTCGTATAACTGATTCTTCAGCTTAGATTCGTTTGTACTGACTGAAAAAACTCCAATTGTCTTACCGTCCCTTTGAATTGGGAAGGTGGAGTAGCTCACATATTTTGGCACCCCCGCAACTCTGGAATGGGCCCGATAGCGGGAAAAGATGGGCTTCCCAGTATTGAATACATGGCGGTGTTCGGAATACTGGGGATTATAATTGTATGCCTCCCATAATGGTTTGCCTAATATTTCATTAGCCTGCAGGCCTTCCATTTTTTCTTGCGCTTCGTTATATAGAACGATTTGTCCTTCTTCGTTGCTCATCATTACACCTTCGTCAATCGTTTCAATAATCTTTTCCAGACAGTACAATTTGTCATCCTTTGAAGATAGAGGACAACATTTTAAGCAAAAAAGGAGCAAGGGTTCGGGTTCGGGCAACTCTCTGATACTAACGAGAATCTTTCTTTCATTTAATTCCCACAGAAACTCCTCACCGTCGGTAAAAGCAACAGATCTATTCGAAAGTAAATCCAATATCACTTCTTCTGCTTCATCATTGACTAGTATCCGCTCAGAAAGATCATGCCATAACAGGGAATGGCTACTGTCAAAGATAATAACCCCATCTGCAAGACTCCTAATTAATGATCCAATTGCTTGTGCGAACACCACTGATCCCCCCTTCATTACTCCAAAGATATTATACATATCAATTTCAGAAAAGTCTGCATTTGCATGCAGATTTTCTCTGCAGCATAAAAAATGCTGATGTAGTATAGGGTTTCTGATCTTAGATGTATGGGAGAGTGCAAAAAGGGTTGGTTTCTCTGCGCCAGAAACCAGCCCCATTGCAGCTCTTATTGAGTTTCTGTACTTCCGCAAAAAAAAAATTTCCCTTGCTACAACAACGTTTCTCTCAAAATAGAAAGGATTTTTTACCCGATTCTTATAACTTGGCACGGCTCTTGCAATATAAGAGGGTGTAGAACAAAACATTTCAGAAGAATGGGGAGAAATCAGGATGACGACAAAACCAGAAATGCAAAAACCAGAAATTCTGTACTCAGTTAAGGCACAACGGGGGCCGGAGCTCCGTTGTAAAGGCTGGAGGCAAGAGTCGATTCTCCGAATGCTCGAGAACAACATGGAAAATGCGGAGAAGCCTGAAGAGCTTGTAATTTACGGAGGCATCGGGAAGGCAGCGAGGAACTGGGAGTCTTACCACGCCATAGTAGACTCATTGAAAAATCTGGAAGATGATGAAACGTTGGTTGTGCAGTCTGGGATGCCGGTCGCGGTATTCAAGACTCATAAATACGCTCCTACTGTAGTCATGGCAACTACGAATATTATGAAAGCCGACTGGCCGACATTCTATGATCTACAGGATAAGAACCTAACAATTTATGCAAACTACACAGCTGCCCCTTGGGAATATATCGGGACTCAGGGAGTCATCCAGGGCACCTTTGAGACGCTATCAGCGATTGCTCGTCTCCATTACAATGACTCCCTTGTAGGTAAGATTCTGCTAACGGCAGGAGCCGGGGGCATGGGCGGCAACCAGACACGTGCAATGACTATGCATGGAGGGGTTTGCATCCTGGCAGATTCTGATGAGCGTATCATTAACCGTCGTATTGAAAAAGGATTTATTGATGAGCTTGCACCATCCCTTGAGGCGGCGATCAAGAAGGCCAAAGAATATGCTGCAGCCGGAAAGCCCCTTGGTATTGCCGTGGTCGGTAATGCAGCCGATATCTATGAACAGGTACTTAGGAGCGAATTCCGTCCGGACATTGCTACATCGATGACGCCGGGTCACGATCCGATTTCTTACCTCCCGGCAGGCTACACACCACAAGAAGCAGAGGAACTCCGCGATAAGGATCGGTCAAAGTATCTGAAAGAAGCACGTGAGACGATGAAACGTGAGCTGAAGGCGCTTATTCAATTCATGGACGAGGGTGTCCATGCATTTGAATATGGCACAAGCCACCGGAAAGAATGCATTGATGCCGGATACGAAGAGAAGGAAGCGAAACGTCTGCCGGGATTCGTGGCAGAATACCTTCGTCCACTCTTCTGTGAAGGCCGCGGGCCGTTCCGCTGGGTATGCCTATCCGGAGATCCGGAAGACCTGAGAAAAATCGACGATATGATTCTCGAAAAATTTGCTGACGACTACCTTGTGACCCGTTGGATCAAGCTTGCAAAAGAACACATCCCGATTGAGGCACTTCCTGCACGGATTTGCTATATGGGCTTTGGACAACGCAAAAAATTTGCGCTTGAAGTGAATGACATGATTAAACGTGGAGAATTGTCAGGACCGGTTGCATTCTCCCGTGACAACCTTGATTCCGGATCGATTGTCAACCCGACATTCGAATCTGAAAACATGAAAGATGGCTCAGACCTTATTTCCGATTGGCCAATGCTGAACGGTCTACTAAACGCGGTTGGCATGTGTGACCTCATCGCCATCCAGGCGAACTACTCGATGGGAGAAGCTGTCCACACAGGCGTTACGATGGTCGCTGACGGAACTGCGGAAGCAGATATGCGCCTTGAAGTTGCAATGACAGTGGACTCCGGAATCGGCGTTGTGCGGCATGCTCAGGCGGGATATGAAACAGCGCGCGATGTGGCCAATGGCCAAGGTAAGCTGACTGAAGAAAGTATCCAGATTCCGCTCTGGTGGGAGCCGAAAGCAACTTTCGGGCCGAAGGACCTTTAAAAAACGGATGCATAACTGAGCACGGAGAAGTTGTAACGGAGGGGTCAAGCTTCTGTTTGACACCTCTGTTCCTATTTATAAGGACCATTGTCTATCACGGAACAAATTGTGCGGGCAGGTGAAAAAGATGACGCAGATACAAGCGACCCCAGCCGGGGGGGAGAAAAAGAGCTATTCCCTTAAACACGTTCTCAGCTTCTTCTTTTACAGCTTCATAGGAATTTTCATGTTTTTTATTCCTATCAATCTCAACGGTAAGAAAAGTATACCGTTGGACCATTTCGTGACCTGGATCCGTTCCCTTTCTCCGACTGCCATTACGTTTTACATTCTATTAGTCATCCTTGCAGGTGCGGCTTACCCCTTCTTTTCAGGGACTTGGAAGAAAAACAGAATAGAATTGGTCCTATCGGGACTTAAAGTGTTCGGCGCAGTCGCTGCAGTTCTTATCGTATTTGATATAGGTCCAGCCTGGCTTTTGCAAGAGGATATGGGGCCTTACTGGTATCACGTAGTTATTACCCCGATCGGTGTTCTTGTCCCGATAGGAGCTGTGTTCCTGGCACTCTTAGTAGGTTACGGGCTTCTGGAGTTTATCGGAATTCTGATGCAGCCGGTCATGCGGCCAATCTGGCGCACTCCCGGACGCTCGGCAATTGACGCAGTGGCATCCTTTGTTGGAAGTTATTCAATCGGTCTTCTGATCACGAACCGGATCTACAAGGAAGGTAAGTACTCCAAAAAGGAAGCAGCTATTATCGCGACCGGCTTCTCAACAGTTTCTGCGACTTTCATGATTGTCGTGGCAAATACGCTCAAACTGATGGAAATTTGGAACCTGTACTTCTGGGTCACATTCCTGGTCACGTTTCTCGTTACGGCAATAACAGTAAGATTGTGGCCGATTCGCCAGATGAAAGATGACTATTACACAGGCAAGGGATACCCGGAAGAGGTCGTTCACGCAAACCGGATTAAGTTTGCATTTGAACAATCGATGAATACTGTCCAAAATGCCCCGCGCCTGATTGACAATGTTATATCCAATGTAAAGGACGGAGTGCTCATGGCAATGAGCATTTTACCAATTATCGTGGCTGTGGAGTTAATCGGTATGTTCCTTGCAACGGAGACCCTGATTTTTGACTATCTGGCATACCTTTTCCTGCCGCTAACATGGATTTTACAGATTCCGGAACCGTTCCTGGCGGCGAAAGCGGCCATGATTAATCTGGTCGACATGTTCCTGCCTTCCCTGATGGTTTTGGAGGCTAGCCTTGAAACCCGTTTTATCGTGGGAACCATCTCTATTTCAACAATCATTTTTTTCTCGGCCCTTGTACCGTGCATCCTGTCAACGGACATTCCGATCAAGATCCGGGAAATCCTTGCAATTTGGTTTATCAGAACCGTGCTATCCCTAATGATCGTTACACCGATTGCTCTACTGCTACTTTGAAAGCGCTTTACTTGAATGTTAACAGTTTGGAGGGAATGTCATGAAGAAAACAGTGGAACGTCCGGTTGATCTCGTAATTCGTAATGCCGCCGAAGTGGTCACCTGTATAGGTGATGGCATGTCCGATATCGGTGTTCTAAGAGATGCCTTTATCGCCGTAAATGGCGGGCAGATCGTGGAAGTCGGTGCGGAAGCTGAGGGAAGTGAGTTGTTCGACCTAAGCAGCGGCCGCCAGATTGATGCTGCAGGCAAAGTAGTAGCCCCGGGTTTTGTTGACAGCCATACCCATCTCGTTTTTAACGGAACGCGTGTTGAGGAGTACGCCGCCAAGCTCACGGGCGATGAAAGAAAACGTCTCGAGGAACTGGGCATTACAGCCGGCCCGAACAGGACAATCGAGCTTACCCGGCATGCGTCTGAAGAGGAACTGTTCGAACAGTCCAAGAAGCGAATGATGAAAATGCTGGAGTACGGCATGACAACAATTGAGAGCAAGAGCGGTTACGGACTTACGACGCAAAGCGAAATCAAGATTCTTGAAGTCGGGCGACGGCTCGGTATGGAGACACCGGTCGATGTGTTCAATACGTTTCTTGGTGCCCACGGCATTCCGGACGGGATGACCAAGGATGAATACCTCCGTGTAATTATTGACGAGATGATTCCTGAAGTCGGGAAGAGAAACCTTGCTGAATTTGCTGATGCCTGGTGCGATGATGGTTATTTCACTGCCGAGGAATCCCGGCAAATCTTGGAGGCGGGGCTCAAGTATGGCATGAAGCCAAAGCTTCATGCCGATGCATATTCCTACATCGGCGGCTCTGATCTCGCAGCTGAAATGAATATGGTTTCCGTCGACCATCTGAACTACACGCCGGAAGAAGTGATGGACCAGCTGGCGAAATCTGGAGTTACTGGTGTACTCATGCCTGCGCTTGACTTCGCGGTCGGGCACAAGAAACCTTTTGATGCACGAAAGATGCTCAACAAGGGAATGACAATTGCGCTCGCAACGGATCTTTGCCCGGCTTGCTATACGGAATCAATGCAGTTCGTGATCAATCTTGCATGTCGGCTGTACAAATTTAGTGTGGAAGAGGCAATTAAGGCAGCAACATATGGTGGTGCGTGCGCCTTAGGACTGGATGACCGTGGAGTTATCTCGGAAGGGAAGATTGCTGACCTTCAGATTTGGGGGATTCCGTCCTATGTGCATATCGCGTATGAACTTGGCACCAATATCGTCGAGACAGTGCTGAAGGATGGAGAAATCGTCATCGATCATTCCAAGCTCGCGGGAGAACGCACTGCGATTCATCAATTTTAATATGAATACAAACACAAGGAGCGTATTGATATGACAAATAAACAAGTAATCATTAATGCAGCAGACTATGTGGACGAGCAACGGTTATTAAATTTATTTATAGAAATGGCCAAAATAGACGGGCCAAGCGGAAAAGAACAGAAAGTGGCTGATTATCTTAAGAAAGTTTTGCCGGAGCTTGGATTCAAACTTGAATTTGACGAGGCACACAAGGAATTCGGCGGAGAGGTAGGGAATCTTATTGCTTACAAGGAAGGGACAGACGAAACAGTTCCTCCTTTATTCTTTTCAACTCATATGGATACAGTGCTGACGACAAAGAATCTTAAGCCGGTTATCAAGGATGGCATCATTTACTCGGATGGAACTACCATTCTGGGTGCGGATGACCGTGCGGCCCTTGCCGCCTATATTGAAGCGGTCCGCGCAATCATTGAAAGTGGCATCCCGCATGGCCCTATTGAATTAGTATTGACGGTCAATGAGCAGCCGGGCCTTGTCGGAGCACAGCACTTGGATTATACGAAACCAAAATCCAAAGTCGGTTATATCTTCGATAGCAGCGGGGATGTCGGACAGACCATTTTGAAAGGGCCATACAGCAGTCGGATTTGGATGAAGGTAAAAGGCAATACAGCGCATATTGCCCTAAATTCTGAGGACGGGAACAGTGCTTTCCTTATCGCTGCGGCAGGGCTGCTTGACATGAAACTAGGTGAGATCGACGAGGAGACGGTTGCAAACATCGGGATCATCCAGGGCGGTGAGCTTACATCAATTATTCCTGGTGAAGTTATGGTCGCGGGTGAGGTCAGGAGTTTTTCAAAAGAGAAGCTCGATCGGCAGTTGCTGCATATGGAGGAAACGATGAAAAATGCTGCGAAAAATAGTGAAGGCACTGTCGATGTATCCATTGAAAAGAAATACAGTGGCTTCTCGGTAGCAGAAGACCATGCACTAACTAAGAACGTACTCAAAGCGGCAGCCAACATCAATATCAATCCATATCTGACCGAAACTCTAGGCGGGGCGGATACGAATGTACTGAATGAAAACGGCTTAACCTGCCTGACATTGGGATTGGGCTTCCAGAATATCCACTCGTTCCGTGAGTACATTAGCGAAGAAAACTTGTATAACACCGGCCGTCTGACGGCAGCGCTGATCCAGCAATGGCATGACGACCACAAAAATTAACAGCGGGAACGGATTGAAAGTTACAAGTACACTCCATCTTTTCCAATCCGACAAAACAGGAGGAAAGATATGCTGACGAACCCCGTGTTTATTTCAGTGATTGTACTGACCGTATTGAGTCTTGCAAGGGTACATGTCATTTTTGCGCTTATTGTCGCTGCTGCGGTTGCTGGCATGATGGCCAGTTTATCACTGTCTGAGACACTCTCAATATTCTTGGGAGGAATGGGCGGGATGGCGGAAACTGCCCTAAGCTACATCCTTTTGGGTGTCTTTGCGGCTATGATTGGCCATTCGAATATCACGACTATGCTAATCAACAAACTTTTGAGTGTTAAAAAGATGAACAAATTCATGCTACTCCTAATGATCGCAGGGTTGACGTGCCTTTCTGGGAATCTGATCCCCGTCCATATCGCGTTCATTCCAATACTTATCCCGCCGCTTCTGCTGTTTTTTAATCATCTCCGGATCGACCGCAGGGCAGTGGCAAGTGCATTGACGTTTGGACTGAAGATGCCATACATCCTTATTCCGGCGGGATATGGCCTGATTTTCCACGGAATCCTTGTTTCAGAGATAAGTGCCAGCGGCATGGCGGTGACAATGTCCCAGGTTCCGATAGCGATGGCGATTCCTGCCGTAGGTATGTTTGTGGGCCTATTCATCGCAATTTTTATCTCATACCGGAAACCTCGCGATTATACACCGGATGAACTTGAGGAAAAACCATTCGGCATGTTTAAGCCTTCCACGCAAATGGCTTCCGAAACAGAAAAACAGCGTTTACAAATTCGTGATTACATCACACTGTTTGCAATTGTCACAGCACTGGCATCTCAAATCATCAGCCAATCGCTTGTAATCGGTGCGATGGTCGGTATTGTTATCATGTTCGCCGGTAGAATTGTGACAATTAAAGAAGGGGAGGAAGTTGTTCAGGAAGGAATCAAGCTAATGGGGGCGATAGCTTTCGTCATGCTATTGGCCTCTGGCTATGCCACGGTATTGAAGGACACAGGAGCCGTAACTGAACTGGTGGAATCTGTTGAAGGTTACTTCAGTTACGGAAAGTTTGCCGGAGCCGCGCTTCTGCTTTTAATCGGATTGATTGTCACAATGGGAATCGGAACTTCATTTGGAACTGTTCCGATACTCGCGGCAATTTTCGTACCGATCTGCATCATGATGGACTTCAGCGTGCTGGCAACGATTGCCCTGATCGGTACAGCAGGTGCCCTAGGTGACGCTGGTTCTCCTGCCTCTGACAGTACACTTGGCCCGACTGCAGGATTAAATGCAGACGGTAAGCACAATCACATCTGGGATACGTGTGTGCCAACCTTCCTGCATTATAATATCCCGCTATTTATTTTCGGAATCGTTGCGGCACTCGTATTATGATAGAAATATAAGTAGAAAAGGGGTGCTGGAATGATTAAAAGCACATTGATACAAAAAGTCGTTGAATTGGATGGGGAGACGCTTAACCGTCGCCAGATTGAACGGATTGCCTATGAGGGTGTAGAAGTAAAAATCTCGAATCATGCAATGGAACGAGTCCGGGCAAGCCGTAAACGGATTGAAAAACAACTGAAGGACGGAAGGGTGATTTATGGGGTTAATACAGGGTTCGGGAAACTTAGCGACGTTGAAATTCCTGAGGATGATATCGCCCAGCTTCAGCTGAACCTGATTCGTGCAGATGTTGTTGGGGTTGGCGAACCGTTTTCGAAGCAAATCGTCCGGGCAATGATGGTTTTGAGGGCAAATGCACTGGCAAAAGGATTTTCCGGCATTAAAGAAGATACACTGCAGCTTCTCGTTGATATGATAAACCGGGAAGTGCATCCAGTCGTACCCTGCAAGGGATCGGTCGGCGCGAGTGGGGATCTCGCTCCGCTCGCGCATATCGCTATTGTCCTGTTGGGTGAAGGGCGTGCGGAGTATAACGGGGAAGTCCTGCCTGGTGGTGAGGCTCTGAAGCGGGCTGGTCTCGAGCCTGTCACACTGCAAGCAAAAGAAGGCCTTGCTCTCATTAATGGGACACAAGCGATGACAGCGAATGGCGTTATAGGGCTAAATGAAGCAGAGCGCCTGGGGCTGGCGGCAGACATGGCAGCAAGTCTGACAATGGAAGCTTTGCAGGGAATTATCACAGCATTTGACAACGAACTTTTGGCAGTGCGTCCACATAAGGAACTAGAATTCGTGGCGTCCCGGATCCGTGGCTGGCTAGACGGGAGCAAGAGGATTACAAGCCAAGGACAGATCCGGATGCAAGATGCATATTCCATCCGTTGTATCCCTCAGGTGCACGGTGCATCGTGGCAATCACTTCAGTATGTTGAAGACCGATTGAACGTGGAAATGAATTCGGCAACGGACAATCCAATCATCCTTGAGAATGGGGAAGTTATTTCAGGTGGGCATTTCCACGGTCAACCGATTGCGTTGGCAATGGACTTTATGAAAGTCGGGGCCGCGGAATGGGCGAATATTTCTGAACGGCGTATTGAACGTCTAATCAACCCACAACTGAGTGGATTATCACCGTTCCTTGCGAAAGATCCGGGACTTGAGACCGGATTGATGGTTGCACAATATGCAGCGGCCGCTCTTGTCTCGGAAAATAAGGTGTTGGCACATCCGGCGAGTGTGGACTCGATTCCGACATCCGCAAACCAGGAAGATCATGTCAGCATGGGCACAATTGGATCACGTCAGGTCCGTGAAATCATTCACAATAGTGCTAGAGTAATCGCCATTGAAATGATCTGCGCTTCGCAAGCAATCTATCTGGAACAGGTAGAGAACCAGCTTGCTCCAGCGACAAGAACGTACTTAAAGAAAATTCGAGAAATCTGTCCGCCGCTTGACGGCGATCGCGATATCTCGGTAGAAATGGAAGCTCTGGCACAGTATCTGCTTCGGGACGATACACTGGTTGAAGAACTCGTATAACGGGATAAGAAGCAGCAGGCTATGGCCGGCTGCTTCTTATTTTAGTGACCCATAATATTTGTTCCATGGAAAGCGCGGTATGGGGCAGGGAAATAAAATTTTAGTTTGTTGATCAGACTTTTGCCTGTTGAAATTTTAGGTACTTCTCTACGTTTATGCTGCGGTATGGGAACGAGGTTTCGGGTAGTTGGATGAAATACAAAAGCTGCGCGGGGATTGATGATTCTGCGTACATAATCTGCATGGCGAGAGTTGCTGGAATTTATAATATAGATACAGCCGTTTTCATCTTTTGTGCCGTGAGGCTCATCAAGCATCAAGTTGAGTAATGACAAACCTGAAAAGGAGCGAGCACAAATAATGCGACGTCTTCCGATCAGTAACTCTCCGTACTGTTTCATCAGACCGGGTAAAATTGTGGAATCATTCCGGGCTATCTGGCGGAAATGAATTGTTCGAGTAGCTTCTGCAGCAGTTTCCGTAGTTTGAATAGGAATAAATGACTCCATGATCTCGTTATTCCTAAAACTGAAATGGCCGTATGGAGAGACAATTAAATGATCTGTAAGCCGAATACCGCACAATGCTAAAAGGGATCCTAAAAACCCTGTTGCTTCAATATCCTTTTTCGATGGTTGCGGAAGATTGAATGGATGATTATGAGCTAGGATTACATCCCGACCTGCCAATATTGTTAGAGCATCACGTACTTTCTTCAATGAGATGTCAGATTGAAAAGCAGTACCTTCTTCAGTAATGTCGATATGGTTTAAGGATCCTTCGTCCATATAGAAAAGAAGAATTTTTTCTGTTTTCGCTCCCTTGAACAATGGCCAGACAGACCTAATAAATACAGCAGATTCCAAGGCAGACACCACGCTTTCTTGACTACTCATTAGACAATAAAGATTTCTTTACATAACCTACCCGTTTTCAGGATAGGACAGACCTATGTAATGCCATCAAACGGATTCAGAATGAGACCGAAGAGAAGTTACTTTTATTGTCGTATCCCTTCCTTAGATATGCACTTCAGTTCACCACCGTCTAAATTCTTTCCCATGTTATAATGTGATTACTTATGTATTCACTTAAAAGGGAGTTTTAATGATGATTGCAACCGACTTTGACCGCATCCGGGCGGATTTTGAAACAAGCGAGTTTTTTCAACATCTCGGCCTCCGGATCACCAAGCTTGACGAGGACGATGTCGAGCTGTACCTTCCATATAAACAGGAGCTGGACAATGTCCAGAGTACGGTGCATGGCGGCGTTTATATGAGCGTCCTGGATACGATGATGGGACTGAAAATCCGCCAGCTGGGCTTTGAGGCACCGGTTACGATCCAGATGCAGACACAGTTCCTCAAGCCGCTGATCGGGGAACCGATGACCGCTCGTGCAGCGCTCATCAACCAAAACAGGAGCACCGTCCTGATGGAAGGGAAACTGTATAATCAGGCAGCGGAACTGATCGGCTACGCTACTGCCACATTTAAAGTATCTACAACAAGGAAGTGATTCTGTTTGAAAACCATTTTGCTGACAGGCTTTGAACCATTCCTGGACTACCCTGTGAATCCGACGATGCGGATCGCGGAGGAACTGGACGAAACAATCATTGGAGACTATCAGGTCTGCACACGGATCCTGCCTGTTGATTTCGGAAAGGCGTCCGCCAGACTGATTGGAGTCATCCGCGAAGTGGAGCCGGATGTCACGGTTTCTCTTGGACTGGCAGCAGGCCGTTACAAAATCACGCCTGAACGGATTGCAGTAAACGTAAAAGATGGAGATGCCGACAATGAAGGGCACCGCCCGGTGGATGAACCGATTGAGGAAGAGGCACCGGATGCCTATTTCTCTACCCTTCCGGTGCGGGCCATGGTCGACGCACTTCTGGAATCCGGACTGCCCGCGGAAATCTCCAACACAGCCGGCACGTATCTCTGCAACAATGTCATGTATGCCGGCCTGAACTACGCCAGGACGGAGAATCCGGAAATGAAGTCCGGCTTTATCCATATTCCTGCATCACATGAGCTGGCGATCCGGCACGGGAAAATTCCAAGTTGGAGCCACGAAGACCTTCTTCGGGGAGTCAGGGTCTGCCTGGAGACCATCGCAGGCAAATCTGCGGATGAATGAAGCCTGCATACGCATTTTTCATCATCTTGAGTGGATCGCCGGGACGGTCACTGAGCTGACTGCCGGCCTGACCGATGAAGAGTTGGATTACCGGCCCGATCCGGGGAAACGGTCACTCGGAGAACTGCTCTCGCATATCGCCCTGATCTGCGAAGCGGATGCCCGGATCTCCGATGAAGCATCGAGATTTGAAATGGAAGATTTCTATCTATCGGCAGAGCCGCGCTCACAGGATGAAATTTACTCCGCACTCTGCAGCGGCCTGGCAAATCTCAAAAAACGGTACGATTGGTATTCCGAAATGGAATTGAGCATGGTTACTACGTCCTGGTGGGGGACGACGGACACCCGGTTCGGCTGGCTTGTCCAGATCCTTGAACACATGGCGCATCACAGGGGACAGCTTCATTCAATGCTGGTCAGACTGGGCAAAGACCCTAAAATTCAATTGTTTAAATAGCAAAAAGCGGCATTCTCCTTATCTGGGGAATGCCGCTTTAAATTCAAGTGAGGATTTCAGATATTCCTGAAGCGGAGATCATTATTGTTGAACCAGCCGGACAAGAAGATGGGCGAGTGTGTGTTGCTGTTCTTTATCTGCGACTTTCCATAGTTGCTGAAGCAGATGCTCCTCACGGTTACGGGGCTCCTCATGTTTCATGAGGTAGTTTGCAACCAGTTCGGCACCCTTTGCGAGCTGCTCCTCGCTCAGGCCCATCTTTTCGCCTTTATCCACCTTATGCGAGAGAAATTGCTTGAAGCGGTTGAAGTTCTCAAGAATCTGGTCTTTTTCCTCACTATTGTAGTCCTGCATCTTGTTTTCAAGCTGGTCCTTGAATTGGTCCATGATTGGGCTCCTTTCAGATTCTGTTTATCTACAATATTTCCCCCGAGTGACCGGATGAAACCAGATCCTTCACCTAAAGATTGGAATAGGAAACGTAAAAAAGAGGCGAAGGTGCGATGATGCCCATAAAACCTGGCCCTCAGTCAGGTCTTCTTTATTCTGTTCTGTGCCTTATTTCTGTCACTGAGGGTCCTGCGGCCCCGTTTTGGAACTTTTTGTTTAAATACACAATAAGACTTAAATACTATTTTTAACAGAAAGTAAAAAAACTTTTGAATATTTATTCCTTATCTTTTACAATGAGTCTATTATCCGGAACAATTGTGAAGGGGGTAATTATACATGAAAGCTGGAAGCGTTTACACGGAGGAGCGGACAACTCCGAAAGTGGAGCAACGGGGGAAACAGCGAAAAGCCAATGTAGATTATGTACAAGTCGCGGAAAGCAGCAGGTTCAGGGAGTTATTGGAGAAGAAGAAAAAGTTCATCCTGCCGCTTACAATTTTCTTCCTGGTGTTCTACTTCTCCTTGCCGATCCTGACGTCGTACACCAATGTCCTGGAAAGACCGGCGATTGGCGACATTTCCTGGGCTTGGATTTATGCATCTGCCCAATTCATCATGACGTGGGTCCTGTGCACGGTGTACGTCAGGAAATTCCTGAAGTTCGACGTGGAAGCGGATGAGATTATCGAGAAAGAGATCAAGGGGGGATCGGCTTGAGCACTACAGTCATTGTCCTGTTTTTGAGCATTGTGCTGCTGACGCTGTACATAACCTGGTGGGCTGCAAAGCGAACGACAACAGCGGGTGAATTCTATACGGCGGGCGGAGGCCTGACCGGCTGGCAGAATGGCCTTGCCATCGCGGGCGATTATCTGTCTGCCGCGTCGTTCCTCGGAATTGCGGGGATGATCGCACTTTTCGGGTTTGATGGATTCTTCTATTCTATCGGTTTTCTGATTGCTTATCTGGTTGTGATGTTCCTGGTTGCGGAACCGCTCCGGAACCTCGGCAAGTATACGCTTGCCGACATGATTAATTCGCGTTTTGATGCAAAGAAGGTGCGTGCGGCGGCTGCCTTCAGTACGATCACCATCGTCATTTTTTATATGATTGCACAGCTTGTCGGCGCTGGCGCGCTGATCCAGCTTCTTTTCGGAATACCTTACTGGATCGCAGTCCTCATCGTCGGTGTCATGATGACAATCTATGTACTGTTCGGCGGCATGACCGCAACGAGCTGGGTGCAGATCGTCAAGGCGGTCCTGCTTATGCTCGGAACTGTCGTTATTGCTGTACTTGTCTTTGCACGATTCGACTTCAGCATCATGACGATGTTCAGCGAGGTCAAGACAGCAACCGCACACGGTGAAGCTTTCCTGCAGCCGGGGCTGAAGTATACGGTCCCGCTTGATACGATTTCCCTTATGCTTGCGCTGGTTCTGGGTACTGCAGGCCTGCCGCATATCCTGATGCGCTTCTTCACGGTAAAGGATGCCAAAACGGCGCGCAGTTCTGTTGTTACGGCTACTTGGATTGTCGGTATCTTCTATGTACTGACCATCTTCCTTGGCTTCGGAGCCGCGGCGTTTGTCGGGCATGAAGCCATCGTGGCGGCAAACCCTGCCGGAAACATGGCTGCTCCGCTGCTTGCCGAAGCGCTCGGCGGGGATCTGCTCATGTCGTTTGTCTCTGCTGTGGCATTCGCTACAATTCTTGCGGTCGTGGCCGGACTTGTCCTGACGGGTGCCTCGGCATTTGCTCATGATATCTACGGTCAGATCATCAAGAAAGGACAAGCCACCCAGCAACAGGAGATGAAGGCGGCCCGTCAGGCATCTCTCTGGGTTTCTGTCTTCTCGATTCTCCTGGCGCTCGGTGCTCAGTCGCTGAACGTGGCATTTCTCGTGTCGCTTGCCTTCTGTGTGGCGGCAAGCGCGAACCTGCCGGTCATTCTGTACACGATCTACTGGAAGCGATTCAATACAACGGGTGCCATCATGGCGATGCTGTTCGGTCTCATCTCGGCACTTGTGCTCGTTGCAGTGAGCCCCAACGTACTGTCGCCTGAAGCCGGAGCTGCAATACTCGTAGGCGAGCCGCTCTTCCCGCTCACGAACCCTGCGATTGTCTCCGTGCCGCTCGGTTTCCTCGGCGGCTGGCTAGGCACAGTTCTCTCAAAAGAGTCCGATGCCCGGCGTTTTGCAGAGGTATCGGTACGCGCGAACACCGGATACCGGGAATAAGCCATATGTAAAAGCCGCACCCGCCGGAATTTCCGGCAGGTGCGGCTTTTATCTGTGCAATTGTGAATTCAGGGAGTGGATCGGACCGGAGGTGGTCAGGCAATGAAATCTTCCTCCGGCATATCTGCTGGTTGCTTTTTCATGTAATAGCGGCCCTTGGTCGCAATTGCGAGCACGACGGTCAGGATCGCAGCGAGGATGGCCGCGAAGAACGCTGCGGTACTGGCAAGAAATTCTCCCATGAAGCCAAGCGCGGCGATGGTGCCGAGAACGCTTGCTACAATCAGGGAAACGGTTCCGACCGGATTCCACTTATACAGGTATTGCTGACGGGCCTCGTAGTAGAGCGGTCCGATTTTTAGCATCTTTTTCACGATGAGCGCATCAGCGACAAGCACTGCGGCCCAGGCGAGCAGGAAGACGCCCTGGAACGTCATGACAGCACCCAGGTGGTCAACAATCCCGCCGAGCATCAGCATGATCCCGATAACGCCCGCTACGACCACCCAGAAACGGCGGCCAGGCGTGAAGCGGAACATGTTTTCGAAGAAGTTCGAAAGAGACAGCGAGGCGCTGTAGATGTTGGTCACGTTGATGCGGAGCTGTGTCAGCAGCGTAAACAGTGCACCGCCGAGTCCGAGGAGCGTCACGATATAGACACCAGGGTTGGCTTCGCCGAGGCGGACGCCGAACCAGATTCCAAGGCCGCCCATTACGCCGAAACAGAAAATTTGCGGGACGAATCCGATGATGACGGATCCCTTTTTGATGTCCTCAGGCTTTAGGAACCGGGAGTAGTCGGAAGCCAGCAGGGCAGTGAGCCCCATGATGCCGTGATGCATCCCGATACACGCAAGAAGCGCGGTGCCGCCGACCTCGACGCCTTCCGGCATGAAGGTCCAGAATGAGCCTTCATAAACGGACGGGGTGAGGAAGGAGAAGACGATCGCCGCGATCAGGAAGATGAAGAAAATTGGCAGCGACCACTTCTGAAGCTTGTCCAGCTGCTTGATGCCGAACCAGTTCAGCGGGATGACAATAGATCCAAAGACAACGATGAGCAACCATTCGGGGATGGAAGGGAAGAAAGTGTGGACGGCGGCGACCAGGATCAGTCCTTCAAACGCAACGTAGAGGATAAAGTTTGATGCGTAAATGAGAGACGTGAGCGAGGCGCCGATATATCCGAATCCGCCGCCCCTGGACATCAGGTTGACGTTCATGCCGGATTTCGCAGAGAAATAGGCGATGAACGAACCGAGGATGCCGGCGACGATAATCGCATAAGCCGAGGAGATCAGGGCGTTGATGGCGCCGAACTGCAGAGCCATGACACTGCCCATCTGAAAGTAGAAAATCGCAGTGGCGATTCCGAATGTGATGTTTGTGATGCTCAGCCATCCCATTTTCCGTTCGGAACGGGGGACGCGGTCCAATGAATAGTCGTCTGTCTGTGCTTCTTGTGCCGTTGTCTGATTGTCTACGGACACTGAAGTCATTCAATCACTCCTTGTTCTATTTGATTGTAAGTATAGGTATGAACCACTCTCCCATGTGATGGATTTCACAATTAGCAACTCGTCCAGCATAACAAATATTTTGCATATCGGCAAGCTGTCCTAAATCAGAACACGGCAAGGGAGGAATTCCCTTGCCGTGTTATCGATCAGATTGAATTAAAGTGCCTTCAGTACGCCGCCGTCAATCACGATGGACTGGCCGGTGAGGTACGTATTGGCGCCTGAGGCCAGGAAGACGACGGCACGGGCAAATTCATCCGGCTGACCATAGCGGCCGATCGGGATGCTCTGCTTGGCTTTTTCAGTGACTTCTTTCGGTGATACGCCAATGTTCCGCGCCCGCTCGGTGTCCAGTTCAACGATCCGGTCGGTTTCGATCCTGCCGGGGCCGACTGTATTCACAAGTATGTCAGATGAGGCATATTCCCGGGCAAGAGATTTCGACAGCCCGACCATGCCGGCACGGAATGTATTGGAAAGAATCAGCCCGTCAATCACTTCCTTCGTAGAGGAAGATGAGATATTGATGATGCGGCCCCAGTTGTTCTCCTGCATGCCCGGCAGGACCTCGCGGATGGTACGCGTATAACTCAGAAGGTTCTGCTCGAATGCCCGGAACCAGTCCGCATCTTCCACGTCGGCAAAACGTCCGGGCTTCGGCCCTCCTGTATTGTTGATGAGAACATCCACCCCGCCGAATGTTTCGCGGACTTTGCGGAAAAGGCCCGAAATATTCTCTTCACGGGACATGTCGCACGGGTGGAAGCGGATATTGTCATTCCCGGATTCCCGCTTCAGCTCATCAGCAGTTTGTTCAAGAGCTTCAGTGTTCCTGCTCGTCAGGAAGACGGCTGCCCCCTCCTTTGCAAACTCCAGTGCGATGGCCCGGCCCAGTCCCTTGCTGGAAGCCATGACCAGCACATTCTTGTCCTTAAGTTTCAAATCCATGAAAATTCCTCCTTTTCCCCTGATAATCCGATTGTACCGGAAAGCGACCGTTTCGGGCAGAATTCGTTCCATTTCGTCATGACTGTCTTGAGTGGTGCGGGGAGGAGGAGTAAGATAAAAGGAAGTGTGGCTGACTTTCGAACAAAGGCGGGGTGACCGGTGTCCATGAAAAAAATCGTTCAGCTCGCGCTGATCTTCCTGTTTTATTTCTTCGGGGTGCAGGTCAAGGGATGGCTCGGTTTGCCGATTCCCGGCAGCATTATCGGGCTTCTCCTGCTCCTGGTATTCATCATCCTGTTCAAGAACCTGCCTGTGAATACTCATGCCGACGGGGCGTCGATCCTGATTCGCAACTTCACGCTATTCTTCATCCCGACCACGGTCGCCATCATCCTGTACCTGGACCTGTTCAGGACATGGAATGCGATATCCTTTGTGACGGTGCTCGTGAGCACGCTCCTGACAATCGCCCTGACTGCCTGGGGGGTTGAACGGTCGGTCGGCAAGGAGGAGGCAAGATGAACACGATCATCACCTATTTGTTCGGCGCACTGCTGACCCTCGGTACATATGCAATCGGAATCTATCTTTACAAACGGTACAAAAAGACCTGGATGCAGCCGCTGATCGTCGCGACTGTCCTTATCGGGGCGCTGCTGGTTCTGACGAACATTCCATACGAGACCTATATGAAAGGCGCCAATCTGTGGAACTGGCTGCTGGGTCCAGCGGTCGTCGCACTTGCCTATCCGCTGTACTTTAACCTGCATATGGTAAGGAAGTACTTCGGGCCGATCCTTCTCGGCGTTTTGGGCGGAGGATTGTTTGGGCTTTTCAGCGGCTATCTGCTGACAAAGTGGCTCGGGGCGGATGCAGACGTTTCCACATCAACCATCCCCAAAAATGCCACGACGCCGATTGCGATTGAACTGTCCGAGATGGTTGGTGGTATCCCTTCGCTTACCGTCGTTTATGTCATGATTGCCGGAATAGGCGGGGCGGTCCTTGGCATCCCGATTCTGGATAAAATGGGTATCCGCCATCCGGTCGCACGCGGTCTCAGCGTTGGCATCGCGTCACACGGATTCGGTACCGCGAAACTATTTGAGACAAGCGACAGGGAAGGATCAGTAAGCACGGTTGCCTATATTCTGACCGCTATTCTGATTACAGTTGTCTGTACACTCTTCTTCAGTTGAGAAATCAGAAGAAAGGTGGATAATTTGATAGAAATTGTAAATCAAAAGTAAATATATTGATGTTATATTTATTGTATTATCTTGAGTGTTCGAGGTGGATAAATTTGAACAGGCAACTGAACGAAATTAATATGTTGCGTGCAATTGCGTGTGTAGCAGTAGTACTCACTCATTCAATCACTAATTATGTCCGAACATACGACCCTGCTCTTTTTGATCAGGACAAATTCATAACCTATCTTCGTTTCGCTCTTCTTTGGGCAACACCAGTATTCATTATGATATCGGAATTGCTTATTGCTAAAAATTACCCTGACGGAGTAAAAAAGGGATTCCTTTTAAAAAGGGTCAAATATATTTTGATCCCCTATATCCTGATTGGATTAATCAGGAGCTACATGCATTCAGAAGGTGAGTTGTCCGTCTTTTTGACACGAGCTTGGGAAACGATCGTGCTTGGAAAGTGGTATGGTTTCTTTGTTATAGTTATCTTCCAATTTTATGTTCTGCATATCTTATTGGGAAATCTACTGAAGAAGTCGCATCCTCTTCCACCGATTTTGATCTCCTTTATCCTTTCTTTTGGACATTTATACGTACACGCTCATCATAAAGAATATCGTGTGCTGATTGAACAAGTGTATCCTTTCTGGGACCGCACGTTCTTTATCGGATGGCTTTTCTACTTTGTAGTTGCTTTTTATATCGGACAGAACTATGAAAAAGTAATGGATTTCTTCACGAAACATGTCTATATCCCGCTTATCGGAGTGATTGCTTCATACTTACTTATGATGAACAGGGTAATGGATAAGACTTTTTCATCTGTTAAAAGTGACCGATATGACATACTCATATTCGCTTTGTGCGTCTTCCTGATTGCATTAGTCTTATTAAGAATGATCAAGGCACCTAACCAAACATTGGTTAAGTTAAGCCACTTTTCTTTCTTTATCTACTTGACACATCAACTAACGCTTCCTTATTTGAGCCATCTTACACAAACTGTAGCCAATAATTTCTGGACTCATGTTGTCATACTGACTTTCCTGGGTGTGGCAACCTCAATTGGTTGGGCAATGCTCTTCTATGAGTCGCGACTTACAAAGCCGTTTACCGGAAAAATTAAAATTTTGGAACAGCCTACGAGATGAATGATGATTAAGAGCGCCATTCCGGCATATCGGAATGGCGCTTTTGTATTTGCATACATCTAGCTGATAATCAGAACGCCCCCGATCCGCCCCCACCGCCTCCGACTCCACCACCCGAGCTGGACGAGGATGCAGAGCTCGAATAGGCGGCATGTTCACCCGCCACGGCAAAGGAGCGGTTCATGACCAGCGGGTCATAGACGATTACGGCAGGCGGAATATCAGATGAAGACTGCCGGGTATCTGCAAATTTAGCGAACGGCAGGTCGATGTCTTTGTTTTTTGTCCCGATGGCATAGATGTACCCCCTCAGCCGGTCTTCACGCGGCATGGATGTCCATTCTTCGGCCCCCGAAATCTTGAATTGTCCTGAAAAGAACTGCCATTGCTCCCGAAGCAAATGGCCTTTGTCGCTGAGCGGCCGGTAAAATGCAGCTCCGATCAGCGCAGCAAGTGCGGGCGGAATGGCAATGCCCAGATGGATCCATGCCTCTCCCATGCCAAAGTAGATGGCTATGCCGGCGAGAATACTGCCGATGAGGGCGAGAATGACGGAGGTGCCGGGATGGGCTTCTTTGAGCCCTGCTTCTTTGAGCTCCAGTGAAACGGTACCGCTCCATTCCGCAACTCGGTTGCTGTACTCTCCTGCCTGCTCGTCGTCTTCGGTCCGACTTTTGAGTTGTTCCAGATCGAAGCCACCGGTGCCGTCACCAAAGCTGTCAAACAGGAAAGATCGGAGGATCTCTTCTTGCTTGTGCTCCGGAGTCTTGTCTGTTTCCTCGAATCGGGTTGCCGATTCTTGTACGACTTGGCCTTTCCGGATCAGGTCAAGAAGCGCAGCGGAAAGGCGCTCGGGTCCGGTGCCGATGGCAGGGGACATAAACTGTATGGCTGCGGGCATGCTGACGATTTCGTCGGGCGTCCTGAAACCCAATGCTTCGGCTTGACGTCGTGCTTCCGCCAATTTTCTTCGCGATAGGTTCCGTTCTTTCAGGAAGACACCAAGGAGGAGCAGGAAGGCTGCAGGAAGCACTATGTTACCGATCAGCACAGCATTCCGGTGGCGTTCTTCTGCCGCTGCCAACTCCTCGGTCAGCCGGTTCTGTTCTGTGGCAATCTTGTCACGGATTGTTCCCGGAACGGCATTTAGCGAAGGGAACAGGGAGCCATCGAAGACCACACGGATATCACCGTTTTCCCCTGAGCCGACATGTCCCAGGATGAATTTAGCGGTTCCGTCCTGTTCGACTCTACCGGTATCTGCAGCCTCGTCATAACCGATCACTTCCGTTCCGGAAGCTGGTTCCGGAGGTGCGACATTAATCGTCATGTTGCCATAGTCCGCTTCATTGCGGTCGTCAAAAAACGGCCAGTAAAACTCCGCTCCGTCTTCGTACCGCGTAATCGCCCCTTCAATTTGGTAGTGGAGTTCGACGGTCACCCTCTCGTCCTCGCCCCCTCGGAAGATTTTGTACAGGTCACCGTCCATCTCGGTCTTGAGTGGCTGACCGTCTTCAAAAGCGCTGAATCCGGTGATCTTGGTGTGATCTTTCGGAATAAGCGTCCGAGTTACCCCGTTGAAGTCCCCTTTAAATTCGTATGTATGAAATTCTGTGACACTGACGTTGCCGGAGTGATCGGCTCTGGCATCGATGCGGCTGTCCGTGATTTCGAACTCTACGGCAAAAGAAGCAGTGGGGAAGAGGAGGAGCAGGAATAGCAAGATCCATGCAATTCTGATCAAGCTTTTCATCACGGCCTCTCCTTTCCGATGTCTGTTGACCATTTATACGGTACAAGCTGCCATTCGGTTTCATAAAGTGACAGGGGCAGCATAAGAACCGGCTGTAATTGAAGAATATTATATGATTTATAACTATTTGAACTATCCGACTTGTTTGTTCTTTCGACCTATTGCTATAATAGTCGACAATCAATAGTTCCAAAGAACGTCTGACGAAGGGGGAGATTGGAGATGTCAAAGAAGAAATGGAGTTCACTTGCTGCAGGGACACTTCTTAGTGCGTTGGTTCTTGCCGCTTGCGGAGGAGATGACGGAGGAAGTTCTGCAGGGGGAGAAGGCGGCGAAAGCTCTGAAGGTCTGGAAACCCGGATTGTCACCATTGCAACCGGAGGTGCATCCGGACCTTACAACATCATCGGTACGACCCTTGCCAGCGAGTATTCGGATGCATTTGGTGTGAACTCCAAGCCGCAGACGACGGGCGCTTCCGTTGAAAATATCAACCTGATTAAGGAAGGCAAGGTCGAAATGGCATTTGTGATGAGTGATGTTCTTACCGAAGCTGTGGATGGCACCGGGAACTTTAGCGAGCCGGTCGACCAGGTACAGCAGGTAGCCGCACTGTACCCGAACTTTGTACAGGTTGTGACAACAGCTGACTCGGGCATCGAAACGGTTGATGACCTGAAGGGCAAGCGGGTTGCGGTTGGTGATCAGAACTCGGGCGTCGAAGTCAATGCCCGCAACTTGCTGGAAGGGCACGGGATCACCTACGACGATATTGAGGTCGACTACCTCGGCTATGCCGAAGCGGCCGACGGACTGCGTTCAGGCCAGATCGACGCGGCATTCCTGACAAGCGGCCTCCCGAACTCCTCGGTTCTTGAACTGTCAAAGAGCCTGGATTTGAGCCTGGTTTCCGTTGATCCGGCCAAAGTGGAGGAAATCGCGGAGGAGCAGCCATATTTCATTTCGATGGAGATTCCTGCAGACACATACGGCAATGAAGAAGCCGTACCGACTGCAGCCATCATGAATGCGCTTGTCGTGTCTTCCGAGCTGTCGGAAGAAGATGTCTATAAGCTGACACAAGAGTTCTTTGACAGCCTGGAGTCGCTAGAGAACTCCCACCAGGCGGCTTCCGACATTTCTCTTGAAGGGGCCCAGGAAGGCATGGTCGCACCCGTTCACCCGGGCGCGCAAAAGTATTATGACGAGCAATGAAATTCAGGTGGTTGATCTTGGGGGGCATAGCGGTCGTTATGCTCCTTCTTTCTCTTTCCATACGTGTGTCCGCCATACGTGTCACAACTGCAGGCTGGCAGGAACATATCCCTGTGGAACATTTTGAAATCGGCTGGATCCATTCTGTTGAAAAGGAACCGTGGTTCGAAATGTATGAGGTTCGGGACGAAACGCTTTATCTGACAGGGACGAGGTTTAAAACATATGGGGCAGGCGTCCCTTCCGAAGGGGAAATCGTTCCTTCAGAAGACGGGTTCGTCCATATGGCATTGAATCGGGAAGTCCCGGAACTGAACATCTTTGCATCCGCCGATGTCAGGACGACCCTGTATACGGATAGAGGGGAGCTGCCTCTCTACGATCCCGGCGGGGAAAGGTGGTCAGTCAGCATTACACATGAAGAAGTGCCGCTTTGGCGGCTGATCGGAGGTGCCCATCATGAGCGAAATTGAGAAAAAAGGACTGGCCGCTGAAACGGAATTTCTGGACGAACAAAAGCAGGAGGAGTTGCTGGAAAAGTTCGATGCCGACTCAAGGACACGAAAAATCAGCAAACGTACTGTTGCGCTTTTCATCGCCGTTGTCGCCGTTTTATATTCGGTCTTTCATCTGTACACGACGTTTAATCCGATTCCGGCGCTGCAACAGCGTGCGGTACACGTGGCTGTTGGCATCGGACTGATCTTCCTGCTTTATCCGATGACCAAAAAGCAGGATCGGAACCGTATCCCCTGGCTGGATTGGCTATTGTTCATCGGATCCATCGCGACAGCCGGCTATCTGATTTCACAATACACGGCCATCGTTACAACAAGAGGCGGGATCCCGAACACGGCTGATATCGTGATGGCGATAGTGACGGTAGTACTCGTACTGGAGGCGGCTCGCCGTGTGACGGGCTGGATTCTGCCTGTGCTCGCACTGGTTTTTCTGGCGTATCCATTCTTCAGCCATATGCCGTGGGTGCCGATCAGCATGGCGACCCGGCCGTTTGACCTGGGCGACATTTTCGGGCAATTGTATCTGAAGACGGAAGGGCTTTTCTCGACTGCCATCGGTGCTTCCGTGAATTTCATCTTCCTGTTCATCCTGTTCGGCGCCTTCCTGGCCAAATCCGGGATGGGTCAGCTGTTCAATGATTTGGCGCTCGCGCTTGCGGGCCATAAACAGGGCGGGCCGGCGAAAGTCGCCGTCATCTCCAGCGGCTTCATGGGCAGCATCAATGGGGCGGCCGTTGCGAACGTCGTCGGTACAGGCGCCTTCACCATTCCGATGATGAAGAAAATCGGCTACTCAAAGAACTTTGCCGGAGCGGTTGAAGCCAGTGCGTCTGTCGGCGGACAGATTCTGCCTCCGATTATGGGAGCGAGTGCATTTATCATGGCGGAAACGACCGGGGTCGAATATGGAACCATCGCCCTCGCGGCACTGATTCCCGCTCTCCTTTACTTTCTCGGAGTCATCATGCAGGTCCACTTCCGTGCAGGACGCAGGGGACTGAAGGGAATCCCAAAGGCGGACCTGCCCCGCGTGAAGGAAGTGATGAAGGAAAGAGGGCACCTTCTGTTGCCGATCCTGCTGCTCGTCTTCTTCCTTTACCAGGGAGTGCCGGTCGGCCAGACTGCAATCTACACGATTATTTCGACGGTCATTATCGCGGCCATCCGCAAAGAGACCCGCATGGGCTTCCGTGATATTCTGGCCGCACTCGACAGCGGCGCAAGGCAATCGCTATCTGTCATGGTCGCCTGTGCGGTGGTTGGAATCATTATTGGAGTGGTCAGCCTGACGAGCTTCGGGAATGTCATGACGTCCTCCATCGCAAGCCTTGGAGCAGGTTCCTTGTTCCTGACCCTGTTCTTTACCATGCTGGCTTCAATGGTTCTCGGAATGGGGCTTCCGTCGATTCCGGCTTATATTATCACAGCGACGATGGCTGCACCTGCTCTGGCTGAATTCGACATTCCAATCATCGTTGCGCATATGTTCGTCTTCTATTTTGGAATCTTTGCCAATATCACGCCGCCTGTTGCATTGGCTGCCTTTGCAGGAGCCGGGATATCAGGCGGAGATCCGATGAAAACGGGCTTCCATGCTCTTAAACTCTCTACGGCAGGATTCCTCATCCCTTACCTGTTTGTCTATAATCCGGCCATGCTGATGCTCGACACGGAAGGCATTGCCATGAATGCGAGGGAATTCGGAATGGCCGCACCGGTTGACATCCTTCTGATCACGGTCACCGCTGTCATCGGCATCATCGCCCTGAGTTCGGCAATCGAAGGCTATTTCCGGACTAACATGAGTCTCATTTTCCGGATCCTGCTGGGAGCGGGGGCCATCGGGATGATTATCCCGGAAATGTATTCCGATATCATTGGAATCTTGATTGTAGGTGTGATTTTCGCGGTGAACTTCCTGAAAGAGCGGCGGGAAAGCAGCCCTGCAACAGCCTGACCGTATTTGAAGTGCGATGCAGACCAATCCCCGAATCCGTCTCGCCTGACCGGCGAATCGGATTTTGGGGCTATTTGTTTTAGTCTTCTCACTTACTGAAGCACTGAACATTCTGTAATCCGGATGCCGCCCTTCCCTGATTCATTGTACAATGGGGAAAAGGGAGGGGATGGAATTGAAAGCGCATACAAATCCATGGGCGGAAAAAGTCATTGCCTACACTGGGACGGAATTGCATACAAAGGGCTGGTTGCAGGAGGCGGCACTGCGGATGCTGATGAACAATCTCCACCCGGATGTGGCGGAGCAACCGGACCGGCTGGTCGTTTACGGGGGAATCGGCAAGGCGGCACGGAACTGGGAAGCATTCGATGCAATCGTCGCCGCGCTCAAGCGGCTTGAAGATGATGAGACACTCCTCATCCAGTCCGGGAAGCCTGTGGCCGTGTTCCGCACACAAAGGGATGCGCCGAGAGTCCTGATCGCAAATTCAAACCTGGTACCGGCACACGCGAATTGGGAAACGTTCCATGAACTTGACCGCAGGGGACTCATGATGTACGGGCAGATGACTGCGGGAAGCTGGATCTATATCGGCTCCCAGGGCATTGTACAGGGAACATATGAGACATTCGCGGAGCTTGCCCGGCAGCATTTCGGGGGCTCCCTGAAAGGCACGATTACGCTCACGGCGGGACTCGGCGGCATGGGCGGCGCCCAGCCTCTTGCCGTCACGATGACAGGCGGGGTCTGCATCGCAGTCGAAGTGGATGAAAGCAGGATCGACAAGCGTCTCCGGACCCGCTATCTTGACATGAAGACCGACTCAGCAGATGAGGCCATCCGCCTGGCGGTGGAAGCAAAAAATGAAGGGAAGGCACTTTCCATCGGCCTGCTCGGAAATGTTTCCGATGTCCTTCCGGCGCTGCTTGAACGGGGGTTCATTCCGGATGTCCTTACTGACCAAACATCGGCGCATGACCCGCTGAACGGCTATGTTCCGTCCGGAATGAATGTGGAAGAAGCGGAAGCACTGCGCGTGTCCGACCCCGGCCGGGTTGTGAAATTGGCTAAAGCATCGATGGCCCGGCATGTCCGTGCCATGCTGGGGCTGATGGACAAGGGCGCAGTGACGTTCGACTATGGAAACAACATCCGGCAGGTGGCAAAAGATGAGGGCGTCGAGCGGGCATTCGACTTTCCCGGTTTCGTCCCTGCCTATATCCGGCCGCAGTTCTGCGAAGGAAGGGGACCGTTCCGCTGGGTGGCGCTGTCCGGTGATCCGGAAGATATCCGGAAAACGGATGATGTGATTCTCCGGGAGTTCAGCGATAACGCCCACCTCTGCAACTGGATCCGCATGGCACGGGAAAAGATCGGGTTCCAGGGCCTCCCTTCCCGCATCTGCTGGCTCGGATTCGGGGAGCGGGCCCGCTTTGGGAAAATCATCAACGACATGGTCGCGTCCGGCGAGCTGAAGGCGCCGATCGTGATTGGCCGGGACCATCTGGACTCCGGGTCCGTTGCATCTCCCAACCGGGAGACTGAAGCGATGAAGGATGGTTCCGATGCGGTGTCCGACTGGCCGATTCTGAATGCGCTTATCAATGCTGTCGGAGGGGCGACCTGGATATCCGTCCATCACGGCG
This sequence comes from Bhargavaea cecembensis, assembly GCF_001619585.1. Classification (GTDB taxonomy): domain Bacteria; phylum Bacillota; class Bacilli; order Bacillales_A; family Planococcaceae; genus Bhargavaea; species Bhargavaea cecembensis_A. Next base: position 664,212 of record NZ_LQNT01000009.1, on the reverse strand, counting down.
GGGGCGTGGGCATGGGTTACTCCCAGCATGCGGGGATGGTGATTGTCGCCGATGGCACGAAGGAAGCGGAAGCCCGCCTGGAACGGGTGCTGACGACTGATCCGGGAATGGGGGTCGCCCGTCATGCGGATGCAGGGTATGATCTAGCCATTCGGACAGCGAGAGAAAAGGGCATCGACATCCCGATGCTGGGAAAGGGGGATCCATTATGAGAAGACCCCTCTGGATTAAACACGCGGCACAACTCGTAACCGTTGCCGGCGGCAAGTTACCGAGGACGGGCACAGGCATGTCAGAGCTGGGCCTGATCGAGGACGGAAGCGTTTGGATTGAGAACGGAGAAATTAAAGCTGTCGGCACGACCGCCGGGCTGGAGGCGGAGTTTGGAGAGTGGGAGGAGGACGCGGATGTTTTCGAGGCAACCGGCCATCTCGTGACGCCGGGACTCATCGACCCGCATACCCACTTTGTTTACGGCGGCAGCAGGGAAAAGGAATTCGAGATGCGTCTTGAAGGCGTGGCATATATGGACATCATGAATGCCGGCGGCGGAATCCATGCGACAGCCCGGATGACGAGGGAAGCGACGGAGGAAGAATTGTACCGGCAGGCGGAACGCCGGCTTGATTCGTTCCTCAGGCATGGGGTAACAACGGTCGAGGGAAAGAGCGGATACGGGATGGATCTTGAAACGGAGCTCAAGCAGCTTTATGTCATGAAACATCTGAACGAGCAGCATCCGGTAGATATCGTACCGACATTCATGGGTGCCCATGCCGTCCCGCCGGAATACAAAGGCAGGGAAGATGAATTCGTCAGCCTGGTCATCAATGAAATGATCCCTGCAGTCGCGTCGGAAAAACTGGCCGTTTATAATGATGTCTTCTGCGAAGTAGGAGTCTATACACCGGAACAATCCCGCCGCATCCTGGAAGCCGGCAAGAAACATGGACTGGTTCCGAAGATCCATGCGGATGAGATTGAACCTTACGGGGGAGCGGAACTTGCCGCCGAAGTCGGTGCCATCTCCGCAGAGCACCTGCTCAAGGCATCGGGCGGAGGGATTCGGCGGATGGCGGAAGCAGGCGTGATCGCCTGCCTGCTGCCGGCGACGGCCCTGTATCTGAGGGAAGAGGCGGCACGGGGCAGGGAGATGATTGATGCGGGCGTCCCGGTTGCCATCTCGACCGACTGCAATCCCGGCTCATCCCCGACGACTTCAATGCCGCTTGTCATGAACCTGGCGTGCATCTCCTTGCGGATGACTCCCGCAGAAGCGCTCACAGCGTCAACCATCAATGCAGCCTGTGCCATCGGAATACAGGACAAGGCAGGTTCGATCGAACCCGGAAAACAGGCCGATCTTGTCATGTGGAACGTGGAAAACTACCAGGAGCTCCAATACCTGTTCGGCGTCAACCATGTCGGCGCAGTCTGGAAAAGAGGAGAAAAAGTCATCTGAACAGCCGGGAATCTTCCCGGTTTTTTTTTTGAAAAATAAATAGCAGAAGGCAGTCCGGTTAGCAGATGCTGCTTTCCACCGGTGCCGTCTGCTTGAGCATTCAGGCCGGACACAATAATTCTTTTTCCCGTTCGAAAGTGCGCCGCATGATTTCTCTTTCAAGAAGCATGATGAAGCATTGGTTGAGCCCGTGTGCAATCGCCGTGAGATAGGTGTCAATAAGCTGATCGTCTGTTAGTCTGTCCAACTCGTTCACCTCCGGTGGATAATCACAGCTTGTGGATGCAGAGCGCATTTCCCACATTCACAATGTACCAAAGAAGCAATTCGGGAACAACTGTTCCGTTATCCACAAAAACTGGTGGATAACCTGTTGATAGTGTGTGTGAATAGTGCTTCATTCAGCGTTCGGCAGTGTGGATGATGTGTATAGAGTTATCCACAGATTCTGGATAAGTCGGATTTTGTCGAAAAGTTTTCTGCTATTCGCATCATTTTACTGCATTCGGTTACATAGAATGGCAGGTTCATCTGTATGCTGCAAAACGGTATAATAGAAAGGTAATCATCTGAGGCAGCGAATGGAGTGAATGATCATGGAACAATTCCTGAACAGCCGGCAGGACGAGATGCTTGGACTGCTGGAGCAGCTCGTCAATATTGACTCCGGCTCGCGAAATAAAGCGGGAATCGACAAAGTCGGAAGCATCCTGAAAGAAGCGTATATAAATCTCGGATTTGATGTCCAGACCGTCAGACAGGACGTCCAGGGCGACCACTTGATCATCCGCCACAACGAAGCGAAGCACCCCGAAATCTTGATTGTTGCCCATATGGACACGGTCTTCCGCGACGGGACGGCGAAGGAGCGGCCATTTTCTGTGAGAGATGGCCGTGCATTCGGGCCGGGTGTCATCGACATGAAGGCAAGCCTCGTGTCGCTTCTTTATGCTGTCCGGGCCATTTCTGACAGCGGCCGCCCGGGCCTGGACAATATAGAGATTCTACTCACAAGTGACGAGGAGATCGGTTCAATCACGAGCCGTCCGATGATTGAGGCCCATGCTGCAGGAAAAAAGGCCGCCCTTATCATGGAGCCTGCACGCAAGGATGGCTCGCTCGTCAGTGCCCGTAAAGGAGGAGGAGACTACACGATCCGTGTGCACGGCGTGGCCGCGCACTCCGGCATCGAACCGGAAAAAGGGCGGAGCGCAACGGAAGAACTCGCCCACAAGATCATCAAACTCCATGAGCTCACGGACTACAATGAGGGCATCACCGTAAATGTCGGCATCATCCAGGGGGGAGATGCCGTGAACGTCGTCACCCCGGAAGCAGTCGGCTATGTGGATATCCGTACAACGAAGTTGTCCCAGGCGGAACCACTTGACCAGAAAATCCGTGAAATCTGTGCAGTGCCTGATGTGGAAGGTACAAAGATCACCGTCGAGGGTACCATCGATCGTCCTCCCATGGAACGGACAGAAGGGACGGCAGGCCTGATCGAACTGATCAAGGAGATTGGCTCTGGCCTTGGGATTGAAGTGACCGACACCTCCACAGGAGGAGGAGGGGATGCATCGTATACTTCCGCTGCCGGAATTCCGACCATTGACGGGATGGGACCCGTCGGCGGAAATGCCCACCGCGACGACGAATACATGGAAGTCGACTCGTTCATTCCCCGCTGCATCCTGCTTGCCGAAACCATTGCACGCTTATCGGAGAAACCGTAACACTATAAAAAAGACCGCACTGCCGAGGAAATCCGGAGTGCGGTCTTTTTTCATATAATCAGCGGCGGCGCTTGGTTATTCGGCCAAGCAGGAAAGCACCGGCAGCGAGGGCGATGACGCCGTTGGTCTTCGGCGTAAACACCTGCTTGGCAACGAGATTAAGGTTCTGCGGGCGCTCGGCAAGCCGGCGCATAAAGTATCCATACCAATCCTTGCCGAACGGTACATATGTCGTGAAGTTGTAGCCTTCGGCTGCGAGGTCGTGTTGCATGTCGCGACGGAACCCATACAGCATCTGGAACTCGAACTTATCCCGAGAAATATTGTTTTCTTCCGCAAACTTCTTGACATGGTCAATGATGTGGTGGTCATGGGTGGCGACCGATGTGAATTTGCCGTGAAGAAGATGGTATTCAATAAGTTTAATGAAATTACGGTCGATTTCTTCCTTTTCCGTATAGGCGACGTTTGCAGGCTCCTTGTAAGCGCCTTTCACGATGCGGAGGCGGTAATCCTTATGGTCCCGGATATCGTCTTCTGCACGGTGGAAATATGCCTGGATGACAGTGCCGACATTCCCGTAGTCTTTGGAGAGCTCGTCCAGAATATCGAACGATGGCTGAAGTCGGGCGTAGTCTTCCATGTCGATGTTGACGAACATATCATATTTCGCGGCTGCCGCCACGATCTCGCGCAGGTTGGAAAGGGCGAATTCATAGTCGATGTCCAGGCCGAGCTGTGAGGCTTTAAGCGAGACATGGGCATCGACGCCAGCCTCATGGATGGCATCTACGACGTTAAGAATCTGATTTTTGGCTGCGGTCGCTTCATTGCGGTCATGGACGAATTCCCCAAGGTTATCTACAGTGGCGGAAATTCCGCTTTTATTTAATTCTTTTATTGTCTCAATGGCTTCATGAATGTCCGTACCGGCAACAACGCTCTGTGCGCCGAGCTGAAGTCCGTATTTCTGTGCGGCTGCGTTCAGGAACTGATTCTGGGAAAGACCGATAAAGAATTCTTTAAGCATGTCAACGGCTCCTTGCCATAAATAATTGATTCGACATAATTATACCATTATTTTGCCTTGTACGGGCTTTCATGGGAGAAAAAATTTGCTCTAACATGAAAAAACTCCCCAAATATGGGGAGTAAGTGAAAGTATTTTTTGCGCCAGCAGGTCTGTGGGATCAGTGCAGCCCGTGTGCAACCATGGCATCAGCGACCTTTTTGAATCCTGCAATGTTTGCGCCGACCATCAGGTTGTTCTGGAACCCATATTGCTCAGCCGTTTCGACACAATTTTTATGAATGTCGATCATGACACGGTGAAGTTTTTCATTCACTTCGTCCTCAGTCCATGAGTAGCGCATGCTGTTCTGGGACATCTCCATTGCGGATACCGCTACGCCGCCGGCATTGGCAGCTTTGGCAGGTCCGTAAAGGATGCCGTTTTCGATAAACAGGTCGATTGCTTCCTGGTCGCACGGCATGTTCGCGCCCTCTGCGATAGCAATCAGTCCGTTCTCGATCAGCTTGGCTGCCGATGCCTCATCAAGTTCATTCTGCGTGGCACAAGGGAGGGCAATTTCACAAGGAATCGACCAGATGGCCGCACAGCCTTCCGTATAGGTGGCATCAGGGTGGAATAAGATGTAGTCCTTGATACGGCGGCGTTCAACTTCCTTCAGCTGCTTGACGGTTTCAAGATTGATGCCGTCCGGGTCATGGATATAGCCGTTCGAGTCACTGCAGGCAATGACCTTGGCGCCGTATTCCATCGCCTTTTCCATGGCGTAGATCGAAACATTTCCTGAACCCGATACGATCGTAGTTTTATCTTTCAAGTCCAGTCCGTGGTGCTTCAGCATTTCATCAGTAAAGTAGACGAGACCGTAGCCTGTCGCTTCTTTCCGCCCGAGGCTGCCGCCGCTTTCCGGATCTTTCCCGGTGAAGACGCCTGCTTCATAAGCGTTTCTCAGACGCTTATAATGGCCAAACATATAGCCGATTTCGCGCTTTCCGACACCGATGTCGCCGGCAGGAACGTCTGTGTCCGGGCCGACATGCTTACTTAATTCGGTGATGAAGCTCTGGCAAAAACGCATGATTTCACGGTCCGTCTTTCCTTTCGGATCGAAATCGGAGCCGCCTTTGCCTCCGCCGATTGGAAGGCCTGTCAGGGCATTTTTGAAAATCTGTTCAAAGCCCAGGAACTTAATGATGCTGTCGTTGACTGAAGGGTGGAACCGCAACCCGCCTTTGTACGGCCCGAGCGTGCTGTTGTACTGGACACGGTAACCGCGGTTCACATGGACCTTACCGTTGTCGTCTTCCCACGTCACCCGGAATGAAATGATTCGTTCGGGCTCCACAATCCTTTCCAGAATACCGTCCCGGATATATTCCGGATGCTGTGCGAAGACGGGGCGGAGGGAGTCGAAAATTTCACGGACCGCCTGGAGGAATTCCTTCTGTCCAGGATTGCGGCGTTTGACGAGTTCGAAGACCTGGTGGACATAATCATTTGCGTTGCGCCGCGCCTCTTCCTTAACGTCTCTGACCATCTGCATATTGCATCATTCCTTTCCTGGAACCGAAAAAAGGAACCGACAGGGATTCCTTGTTCCTTTCCGACTATGTTTTCTCAGAAAAAGCTATGGGCCTGATTTCATAATTATACATATACAATCAACCGTTTTCAATACCGAATTTTCGGATTTTGGCAGTAAATAGGAATTGTTCAAACAATATTCACAATCTTGGCGCCTAATCCTTTTGCTTGTTCAGGATGCGCATGGTCAGGCTTTTCACGTCCACTGCGGTTTTTTCGCTGACTACATCTTCCAGGATCACGTCCCGGAAATAGGCCACGCTCTTCTTTAAAGGCATCTCAAGGATTTTGGTGAGTGCAATCTCATACATCTGGATAAAGTCGGGCTCTGTATTTCCGCGCTTGAGTTCGGCATAAGCCTCATAGAACTGGTCCAGTTTGTCTGCCAGTTCAAGCAGACGCCCTTCCAGTGTACCGTCCTTGCCTTCTTTCATGCGGTGGAAGAAGACGCCCTGAAACTCTTCGGGGATCTCACGGGAGATGAATTTCTCCATCATCTTCTCTTCGACCGTTGCCAGCATCTGCTTCAGCTCGGGGGAGGAATGCTTGACGGGCGTCTTGATGTCTCCGATAAAGACTTCTGCAAAGTCATGGTTGATCGTCTTCTCATAAAGTGCCTTCCAGTCGACGTCTGCGCCTCCCATTTCCTCCAGCGTGCCGAAAAACATGGCGTACTGGGCGACTTTCCATGAATGCGCGGCCACATTGTGCTCCTCGAATTTAAACTTGCCGGGTGCGCGGATAATCCGTTCCAAGTCATTCATGCTGGTGAAAAAATTATGGATGCCCATACTGCTTCCTCCTTTCTCAGTTTTGTTTCATCTAGTTTATTCTTGCCGATTTCCGGTAGCTAAAAACGCCGCCCGGTCCGGACGGCGTTTTTTGCTGTTTTATTTGTCAGTTGAGTCCTGAGCGACGAGGACGAGGCGTCCTTCGTCCAATACTTTCTCGTATTCGTCCGCTTCCTGCTGAGAAAGTCCGACGCCCTCGAACTCGGAACGCAGCTCGTCACCGCGCTTGGCGACAAGGTTCTTCATGCCTTTGAAGAAGCCGGTATCGCTCATGCCCGCAGTTTCAACGTCGAGGGCATCCGCAATGTCTTTCTCACGGTCATCGGAGTGTGCAAACAGATAAATATGTTCTTTATCGTATCCCTGCGTGATGAGTTTGTCGATTTCTTCGCGTGCCTGCACGCCGTTTTCCACTGTAAGTACTTTGGCCATTTAGAATCCCTCCTGTATTTAAATCAACCATTCATAATCATGTTTACCCACACAACTTGTGCTTAAACAGAAGACTCATCTTCCATCATTGTGGTCATCAGTTTCCTGAGTCTGAAAAGAATTCGCTCACGGCGTTTTTTGATGCCGGGAACCGAGATCCCTACCAGCCGTGCACATTCAGCATAAGGCATACGCTGTGCAAAGAGCCGGTTCAGCAGGAGCCGGTCATCTTCCGGCAGGCTTGTGAGTGCTTGCCGCAGCAGCGGAAGACGGTCATCGGGAAATTCGATGTCGGCGTCGCAGGACTGCCGGCCGGACAGTGCTTCAACAATTTCGGGACCGACAGCTGAAGCGGCTTCTGCATGCCGGCTTTCTTTTTTCAGTTCATCAAGCATCGCTCCCCGGATTGTCCGGTATGCGAACGGTGCGAAATGGCCCCGTCCGCTGTCGTATCTTGCCAATGCCTGGCACAGCGCGAGACGGGCCGCCTGCCGGAAGTTATCATGGTCGCGGCGGATATTCAGCTGACGGAGCATGGCGGAAATCATTGGTTCATACTGAAGCAGAAGGTCTTCAAAGTTCGGGTTTATCGTCATTGGTCGGCCTTTCAGGCCGTGCACGGCGCAGCATTTTCCCGGGTATGCTCAGCCTACTGAAGAGGGGAACTCCGGTCGAACAGGCAAATCCGAATGTCAAATGCGCAAAATCCAATTTTGCTTACCTTAAATTTGAATTTCGCGGCACCCGAACACTGAAATAGGACATTCTTTCGCGGGAAAAGACCTATTTAAGGGGTTGGATGACGTTCAAAATTGAAATTCGGCATTCCGAAAAAAAGGGAATGGTTAGCGGAGCGGCAGACGGGTAAATGAAAAATAGAATGAATATGGAAGAAAGGACGGATCAGATGGATATTCAAGTGCAATCGTTTTTCCTGAAAGAGGACGGACAGATACCGAATAACCCGACTCTGCCGGTCATTTTCTACCAGAACGCATTTGACGGTGAGGACGGGGGACGAAGCCCGGAAGAGATCGAGGCGGCGTTTAACAGCCACGGCTGGACAAACAGCTGGACAGGCGACGTCTACGATTATCTCCACTATCATTCCAATACACACGAAGTTCTAGGCGTCCGGCGGGGCACCGGAACCATTCTTGCAGGCGGGGATTCCGGCCAGCGCCTCGACGTCAAGCAGGGGGATGTGGTCCTGCTTCCAGCCGGAACGGGTCATATGAAAGTTGAATCCACCGACGACTTCGAAGTGGTCGGCGCTTATCCCGAAGGAGCAGAGCCGAATCTGACTGATCGCGACCCGGCCAAGGCCGCTCAGGCAAAAAATACGATCGGTAACGTAGGGATCCCGAAACAGGATCCGGTTTTTGGCGATGATGACCAAAGTCCGATGCTGCATAAATGGGTCAAATAATTGTGCATCAGGCTTCCGCATGCAGCGGAAGCTTTTCTATTGGAGCGTAAAGGTGAAGAGAAAGCGAAAAAGCCGTATAATAGTAGAAAAGCAACAGTGAAGGGGGGAGCATCATGGAGGAGCGGGACAAGCATGCGACAGGCCCATACCCGGACTGGCCGGAGGCGGGAGGCTGGCTTGCACGGCGCAAAAAACGGGCGGAACTTCTGAACTATTATTATCCAAAAGGACAATATGAAAAAGAGGCGCGGCGCGAAATGTCGTCCGTGCTCGCTGAATTTGAAGAAAAATTCCGGCGATGGTACCCGGCCCTGCCTGACTCAGGCTATTCGGTCCTTCACCAGGGAAAGCCCCGGCGCCACAGCCGCGGTGAGGACGTTCGTGAGGCGGTAAAGCTGTACAGGGCTAAAAATGTCGGTTACGGGAAGCTCAGCCGGATCCATGATGCGCTCGACCTGTATTACCTGATGGAGGCGCAGTCCGGATATTACAAACAAGAGGTCGACAAGGCGGCTCAGGCGCAAAAGTGGATCGGGGAAGACCATTTTAACGAATTTTTCCCGGAGGTCGCCGAATGCATGCAGGAGCGGCTGCGAGGGCTTGTTCGGAGCGGGTTTGATACGCTTCTGAAACTGCAGGAGCGCCAGCGCCAAGCCGAACAGACCGTACAGCGCCTCGTTGAAGGAAATGGGGCGCTCTGGGCACGGGCAGCCGAACTCGCCGGCGACATCCTCATGTACCCGGTCAGGCAGATGGGAAAGAAGAAGTGAGCCGATCTCACCAGGATGAAGGGTAAGTAAGGATGAAATGTATGAATGGTAATAAAAACAGGCTTCCGCAGTGTCGGGAAGCCTGTTTCATTTATAAATCCGGTTGATTAACTTCCTGCTGGAGCACCCGTCCGAATATTCATTCCAGACTGCATTAAAATCATCGATCTGATTATAATCGATGGCAGGGTCATTAATATGCCCAATGATTTCTTGCGTGGTTGCTGCTACGGGACCCGGGAAGAAATCAGCGGATTCTGCCCATATCCCCGTTTTTTTCGAATACTCCTCCAGGTCATGAAGAAAGAAAATCATCTTACGTCGCAATAGTCCATACTCGAATGGTAGTGAGGAATAGTCGGTCACGAGGATATCTGTTGCGGCCAGCAGCTCATTTACGTTAGGGTATGTTCCGGCGTCAATCAGCCGCGGATGTTCGGGTAACTCGGAATTCTCCCTGACCGCAGGATGAAGCCTGACCATTATAATGAAGTCCTCGGAAATACCGTTTAGCAGTTCCTCGAAATTCAGGGATATATTCTGTCGGTTAAGTTGATCTTTCCTGAAAGTCGGAGCGTAAAGAATGATTTTCTTCCCCCGTGCTGCCGGATATTGATGCAGAACGTTTTCTGCCCCCCCGGCAACCGCAGCAGTGTCGAAATAAAAGTCTGTCATCGGCACACCAGTTGGCAGGAAGTGTGCGGCATCGATTTTAAATGATTCCATAAAAATTGATTTCATTTTTTCAGAGCCGACTGGAAGCCAGTAAAAACGGTCATACACAGCCTGAAAGCGTTCTTGGGACCTTCTGCTTCTTTTTGATGTCTCAGGGTCTGTCCAGCCAAACCGCTTGATGGCTCCGGCTGCATGCCATAACTGGACCGGCTCTACCTCTTTACGAAAGCGGAGTCCGGCAAAGACTCCGACATAATTGTCGATAAATACATACCTGGCCGTCGCCAAATGGTAAATGGACATGATCATATCCCGTATATTGGCGGTTTCAAAAGTGTAGACTTTCTTCCGAGCCGGCGTGGTATTGCTGAAATCAATCCGGCACCTTGAGTCATTTAGGAAGATGACCGGCTGATTGTCAGTGCTCCCCAGCTCATTCGCAACATACCAGGCATTATTGCCGAAAGACGATAAAAAAACAGTTTTTCTGCGAAGCGGAAGCAGTTTGAACATGGAGAATACGAAAGAGAAAAGCCGGGAGTACACTGAGATTGCAATGTCTCTCATTATTCGTTGTCCTTTAAGTCCTCTTTGATTTTTGAGGAGGAGATTCCCTCCGTGCGTGGGAGGTATACGACTTCACAATGTTCAGCGAGTTCATCAAACTTGCCTTCCCAGTCAGAGCCCATAACGAAAATATCAACGTTGTAATCCTTGATATCCTTAACTTTTTGGCCCCAGTCGGACTCTGGAATCACTTCATCGACATACCGGATCGCTTCGAGGATGAGTTTCCGTTCTTCATAAGGGTAGTATGCATTTTTTCCTTTAATGGCATTGAATTCATCAGTGGACACTCCGACAATCAAATAGTCACCGTATTCTTTCGCTCTGCGAAGAATATTGATATGACCATGGTGAATGAGGTCAAAGGTTCCGTATGTAATCACACGTTTCATTAAAATGCATCTCCTCAATGTAGGACAGGACCATACTCCTGATAATAATATAATGTTGAATCGTATGTTATTATATACAACATGTTCCGAAAAAAATAGCGAAGAACTTGAAGCGCGCTCTTATGAAAGCTATTCTTCAAAACAGAATGCAAACAAATTTCGGAAGGTGATCAGCGCCATGGCCTTAATTGAAAAGTTAAAGAAGAGTTCTATTCCAAAACGGATCTTTCGAGTCGCTTTCCGGCTGATGGGCCTCTTGCCCAGGAAAAAGCATACGGTGTTCTTTGAGAGCTTCCATGCCAGGCAATATAGCGACAGCCCGCGGGCCATTTATGAATATATGAAGAAGCATCACCCTGAATTCAGGTTGGTTTGGAGTATCGATAAGCGCGCCGTGGATCTTTTTGAGTCGCATGGCGTTCCGTATGTGAAGAGGTTCACTCCCAAATGGTTTCTTGAATTCCCGCGAGCGAAATACTGGGTGAACAATGTCCGTCTTCCCGGCTGGATGCCGAAGCCGCCGGGCACGATTTATGTGCAGACCTGGCATGGAACGCCGCTAAAGAAATTGGGCCTCGATATTGAAACGGTTCATATGCCAGGGACCGACACCGAAAGATACCGCCGGAATTTCCTCAGCGAGTCTTCGAAATGGGACTTTCTCGTTTCTCCCAATCCCTACTCGACGAAGATATTCAAACGGGCTTTTGGGTATAAGGGAAATGTAATTGAATCCGGTTATCCCCGTAATGACCTGCTGACAAACTTTACTGAACCAGATGTCCGGTCGGTAAGAGAGTCGCTTGGAATTCCGGATGGAAAGAAAGTGATGCTGTATGCGCCAACCTGGAGAGATCATGAGTTTTATGAAAAAGGGAAGTACAAATTTGATTTTCAATTTGATCTGAAACAATGGGAAAAAGAGTTTTCGGAGGAATGGGTTCTCTTGACGAGAATGCATTACCTGATCGCCGAAAACTTTAATTTTGAGGAATATAACGGAGCGGTCATTGATGTATCGGCCTATCCGGATATCCGGGATCTTTATATCACATCAGATTTGCTGATTACGGATTATTCTTCGGTGTTTTTCGATTACTCAGTTCTGAATAGGCCGATCGTGTTTTATATGTATGACTTGGATCAGTATCGGGACCAGTTGAGGGGTTTTTATTTCCCTATCGAGAAAGAAGCACCGGGTCCCATTGTCCGTACTGAAGAGGAATTATTCGATGTGATCCGGAATACTGAACAGTTGCAGACGGAGAAAAGCGAAGTTTACCGTAAATTCCGGAAAACGTTCACTTCCCTTGAGGATGGTCATGCAACAAAGCGGGTAGTCAACGCTTTTCTCAGGAAGTGACATTAATCTTGTAGGAGCAACCACTATGAAATCTGCATTGACAGTCTTAAACGAACAGATCAGAAACTTCATCCTGGCACGGCGGTTGTCGCTTTATGAATTTAGGAGTGCAGCCACGGGCAGTTATTTGGGGGCTGCATGGGAGGTTATCAATCCCGCTATCCAAATTCTGATTTACTGGTTTGTATTTGGTTTTGGTATCCGCCAGCGGGAGCCGATCGGTGATATCCCGTACTTCCAATGGATGTTTTCAGGAATCCTTGTCTGGTTCTTCATCAACCAGGGGATTCTGAGGGGAACCAAATCAGTTTATTCGAAAATAAAGATGCTCTCAAAGATGAACTTCCCCATGAGTGTCATCCCGAGCTATGTGATTCTGGCTCAGTTTTATCCGCACCTGATTCTATTGGGTTTGGGAATGCTGGTGCTCCAGTTCACCGGATATCCGGTTTCGGTGTATTATCTGCAGCTGCCGATCTATACTGCCATCCTGCTGGTCCTTCTTTTGGGAATGACATTAATCACGTCGACACTGGCAACGATTGTCCGGGATGTCCAAATGCTTCTTCAATCCATTATGAGAATGCTGCTTTATCTGTCCCCAATTCTTTGGCCGCCTTCACTGCTGCCGGAGTCTTGGCAGACAGCAGTCAAGATCAATCCGTTCTATTATATTGTGGAAGGTTATCGTTATTCGCTGCTGGGAGAAGGTTGGTATTTCCTTGAGAACCCGGTCTACACGGCATACATGGTGGGTGTGGTATTGATTCTGTTCATATTCGGTTCTGCACTTCATGTGAAATTCCGGAGTCAATTTATTGACTTCCTGTAATGAAAGTTGGGAAAACAATGTCCAAAGCAGTCATTGTAAAAGATGTGAGCAAGCGCTACAAATTGTATAAGAAAAGCTCTGAACGTATCCTCGATCTGGTCATGCCGTGGAAGGAGTACGGAGAGGACTTTTTTGCTCTGAATGGTGTTTCTCTCGAAGTGGATCACGGAGAGATTGTCGGATTTATCGGCATTAACGGTTCCGGCAAGTCGACTCTTTCCAATATCATTGCGGGGATCATTCCGCCAACTTCCGGTGAAGTGATTGCAAATGGCAGCATCTCTCTTATTGCGGTTAATGCAGGCCTTGATAATAACCTTACCGGACGGCAGAATATCGAGCTTAAATTGCTGATGCTCGGATTCAGCAAAGCTGAAATTGATGAGATGGAAGAAGAAATCATCGAGTTTGCGGAGATTGAGAAATTCATCGACCAGCCGGTGAAATCCTATTCGAGCGGAATGAAATCGCGGCTTGGATTTTCAATCTCAGTCCGGGTCAATCCGGATATTCTAATTGTCGATGAAGCCCTATCTGTCGGAGACAAAGCTTTTTCGGAAAAGAGTCTTGCCAAGATGATGGAGTTTAAAGAACGGGGAAAGACGATGTTCTTTGTCAGCCACTCCTTAGGTCAGATGCGCAAGTTCTGCGACCGGATCGTCTGGCTTGAGTTCGGAACGATACGGGAAACCGGAGAAACCGAAGAAGTCCTGAAGCATTACGATGAGTTCATGAAGGACTATCAAAAAATGTCCAAAAAAGAACGTAACCGGTACAGGGAATCCGTGCTGGCAAAGCGCAGCAAGTCGAGCGGAAAGCCGGAGACCGCAGCGCATTGACTTGTGTTGAATAGCCAAGTTTGAACGATAACTATAAGAAGCAGTGGTTCTGGTTGCGGAAGGCGACCAGGACCACTGCTTTATTTTGCTGACATGCACCTCAATGGCTTTTCTTTTCTTCCCGGAATTCATCTTGGGCGTCTTTGACTACCTGCTCCAGCTGATTTCGCGGAACACCCCGCAGGTAATAGGCAACGGCAGCTTTGCCGATGGCGTATGTGCCTCCGCTGGCGATCGTTGCGCTGAGGGCCGAGCCGGCGCCGGGGAAGACAAGATTTGCAAACTTGGTGCCCTGCTGGGCGACCATCCGCAGGGTGAAGCCGGTGGCGCCGATCCCTCCGAGTGAAATCAGCAAGTCTCTTGCAGTCTTAAATTCCAATTCACGTCCGGACAGATAGGCGATGATCATCATCAACATTGACTGGAGCGTGAGGAGGACTGCGATATCCGAGGCGATGATCGGACTTAGGGCGACGGTGGCACTAAGAGCGGAGAAAATCCGGATAAAGCGCTCAGCAATTCGGGCTGCTACCCGGTTCAGCCGTACGGTCAGGCCGAGGTGGATGGCTGCCCGGACATCCAGGCTGTCCTCCAAAAAATCCAGCAGCTCCTCGATTCCTTTCCGCCCGTCAAATGAGATTTCCGGATTCTGATGTTCACCATCCGAGTCGGTACCCCATTCGATGTACGAGGAGACGGGGAGAATCGCGGTTGCCGTCAGCCCGTATTCGCTGAAGATTCGTTCCAGCTGATGGGCTTTCTCCGCAATCAGTTTAAGCTTGTCCTCCGGATACCGGTCGGGTTCCTTGATGCGGGACGGGTTGAGTTCATCGATATGCGTCAGGATTGCTATAAGCGGGAGGTCGCCGCCAGCCTTTTCCATCAGCTGTTTGGTCACGAGGACATCCTTGTCGATATGCGCCCGTTCCGTCGCTTTCTGCAGGAAGAGGAGCGCATCCGGCCGGAACTCGCGGATCACCCCGGCAAGTTCATCCTCCGCTTTTGTATCGAATGTTTCCGATTCTCCGATTCCGCGCGTGTCGATCACTTCAAAATACACCTGGCCGTCCGCCTCATAGGTGAACCGCCGGGCTTCTTTCGTGCCGATTTCCACATCGCTCACTTCAGCCAGGTATTTGCCGCTCATTGCATTGATGAGGCTGCTTTTTCCGACGCCGGTCCTTCCGACAAGTACGAAACGGGGCGGGCGTGGGTTTTTGAGCCCTTCAAGCAGGTCGTTCAAATCCTCATCATCTGTGATGGCATCGACCAGCTTCCTCCGCTGTTTTTCCGAGATCAGGTTCCCCGGGACTTTGTCAATCAGCTGTTCTATGTAATTGTTCAGGTTCCCGATATGGTGCAGGCGTTTCTGCATTTCCTCGAACTTGGAGTTCACGTCGTTTTCTCCTTCCTTGGAGCGCTGCGGTTTCTATTGTATACCCTTGATTACCGGAATCAGACATCGGGGTAAGAAAAGACCCTCCGGCAAGGTTGCCGGAGGGCCTGAATGCCGTCCTTACAAAGACACGTCTTGGGGTGACTGTCCTTTTTTGTTCATGACACGCATTGCATCGGGCCGGACTTTAAGAATGACAAGATTTGGATCGTCCGGGCCGTCAAAATAACCTTTGAGCGCGTCATTCCAGACTTTGTCGATCAGTCCTTCGTCGTCCGTAACCTCGGCAGTGCCCATGATCTCCAGATAATCATCGCCGAAGCCTTCGCCTTCATAGCCGATCAGGATATGTGTGTGCGGATTGGCCTCGAGCTCATCCACTTTGTCGGTCTGTTTCGAGGTCGCCGTGTATAAAGTGAAGCCATCGTTGAAGAATGTCATGTATCGGGTGAACGGCTTGCCGCCCTGGACGGTGGCCATTGTGCCGACCATGCTTTCGTCAAGTATTTTCTGTGCAGCTGCTTTTGTATCCATCCGGATCCCTCCCGTATTTGGAATTCCCTTTTTACTATTCCCTGAGGGATTCTAAATAAACGGTGAGGAGACGGCAGGAAGATCACTTTTTGCGGTCTTCGTAGAACACCTTGAAATCCGGATCCGGAATGCCGACGCCCAATTCACGGGCCTTATAATCACGGAGCAGCTCGAAGAACCGTTTGCTCAGGAACAGGAGGACCACCAGGTTGATGAATGTCGGGATGGCAGTCGTGATGTCGGCAAAGTACCATACGTATTTGCCCGGGAGCTCGTAGTATACCGCATAAATGACAAGCAGAAGTCCGGGCAGCGGGTAAACGAGTTGGAAAAACTTCAGTACTTTGCCTTTCAGAGATGCCTGCTCCGGCTTCCCGAAAACTTGGCGCAACAAAATCTCATAATAGGTGTACCAGCCGGTTGTCGTCGTCAGGCCGAACAGGAATACAGAAATGGTGATGATGTAGCGTCCGGCTTCACCGATGCCTTCCTCGAAAGCGGCCAGAGTAAGAGAGGCACCGTCCAGGCCGCTTGACCACATGCCGGTAATGATGATGGTAAGCGCGGTGACGGTACAGATGACAATCGTGTCAATAAAGACTTCGGCAGCGCCCCACATGCCCTGTTTAACCGGATGGTCGGTCTTTGCAGTAGAGTGGATCATCGGGGATGTTCCCCAGCCGGCTTCGTTGGAGTAGACTGCCCGGGCGACACCCATCTGGATGACCTGTGCAACGGCCGCACCGGTGAACCCGCCGACAGCCGCCATGCCGTTGAAGGCGCTGTCGAAGATCAGGCTGAAGACCGGCAGGATCTCTCCGGCGTTGGAGAAAATGATATATAGGCCGGCAACCAGATAGAACAGGCACATTGCGGGAATGAGTTTGGAAGCCGTTTCCCCGATCCGCTTGATTCCGCCAAGGATGATCAGATAGATTCCGAACACGTAGATAAGGGAAGACGGAATCAGGCCGAGTCCGAACGATGAATCAATCGCCTCTGCGACCGTATAGTTCTGAAGTGTGATGAAGAACGTCGAGAAGATGCCGAACCCGAACAGGAACGCCGGGATCCACCAGAACTTAAAGTTCTTTTCTTCTCCGAGTCCTTTCTGCATATAGTAGGTCGGTCCGCCATAGGGGTCGCCTTTTTCATCGGTGCTCCGATAGTGGACGGCGAGGGTGACTTCGACCATCTTCGTCATCATGCTGAAGAGGGCGGTCAGCCACATCCAGAAGACCGCACCGGGCCCCCCGACCGCAATTGCCGTTGCGACGCCTCCGATGTTTCCGACACCCACGCTGCCGCCGATTGCGGTGCTTACAGCCTGGAACGGTGTCAGAATCCCTTTTTCGGATTTGGAGCGGTCACGTTCCTCTTTCGAAAAGACTTTGCCGAATGTCGCTTTGAAAATATGCGGAAGATGAAAGAGCTGGAAGACCTTGCTTCCGACAGTAAAATACAGCGCCACGAACAGGACAGTGAAGATGAGCGGCAACCCCCATAGCCATCCCACGATCTTTTCTAATATGATATCCATTGACTTCCCCCTCGGTTTTTTAGCTCATTAGTCCGACCAATCGTTAATCAAGACCCAGAACTATAGTAGATTAGAGATTATAATAGCTTTTTTTGTCTATATACACAATGAATTCTGAACAATTCGTATATGTAATACATAAACAGGAAAATAGATGAACTATTAGATTACTTGTTTAGGGAAGGGCTTTGTTCCTAATTTTCAATACTCCTTCTTTTGCATTCCCATCTTGATCATGATCTCCTTGTGGCAATAGATGCAGCGAAGGCTGCTGTGATATACAGCGTGCCGGGCATTGTTGCAGGAACTGTTTCTTCCAGGATACAAGTCTGCAGTAGAGGCCGCCGCAGCCTCGATTGATATTTCGCAAAATGAAATAGATGACTTGGGATTCTAAGGGAGCAAGTAGAAAGAGGAACGACTTAGAGAGACAGTAATCATAGGTTCCATTTTGTGCCGGCAGACGTCGGTTTTTTATATTTTTATTAGTATTGATTCAAGATAAAGGGAGAAACAGGAAGTCAAAATGAATCTTAAGTCTCTTAAGAGCTGAGGGGATAGAGTTGTTTAGGTCTATCTCTTAAATGATATCGGGTATAAGTATCTAGGATTCTCCGGCGTATTGTCGAAAAATAGGGGTTTTTAATACCTTGAAAGTAGTGTATGCAGGTTCTAAAGTCCTGTTTTTTGGGTATCTTGATTTTGAATCTTCTTTGACAGTTCCCCCGTATAAATGGTATTCAATAGAGAGAAAGATTTAGAGAATGACAGGGATTTTCTCTGGAATGTGACGGATTGCCCATGATGTCCCGGAAATACCTGCGGTGGAGAGGCGGCAAGGCCAAATCACCAGACAGCAGTTATTTTAATAAAGCAAATTATAAAGGAGATGGATGAATTGTCAGGTATTATTCGCGTAACCCCTGCTGAACTGGAAGCTATGTCGAATCGCTACAATAACGAATCCGGAGAAATGGCTGCACAGATTGGCCGCCTCGATGGTATGATTTCCGAACTTACTTCCGTATGGGAAGGCGCTTCCAGCCGTGCATTCGCTGAACAGTACGAGCGCCTTAAGCCTCACTTCAATGAAATGCGTGACCTTCTGTCGGAAATTGGCGTGCAATTGAACCGCACTGGTCAAGCCCTCCGTGATGCGGACGAACAGATTGCCGGCCAAATCCGCGGGTAATCAGCTGTACTTTTTATATTTTGGAGCGCCTTTCAACTCACCGGAAGGCGCTCTTCCTTCATTATAATGGGGTGAACATATGTATATCGAAATTACTGTGGATCTGACCAACTATGATGGCGGTGTCTTCGACCTTCGGCTGTCGGATTATCACACAATGAAGAAAATGGTGGAAATCGCCCGCCAGGCAAAGGGCGTAACCAAATACCAACGAGAAGGGCATTGGGTCAGGATTGTTAATAAAAATCGGGTAGTCCCGGGCCATGTGTCTATGGCAAAATGCGGAATCCAGACCGGAGACCGTTTGGAAATTCTATAATCGTTGAGCAACCCATCATACATACACAGTTTGAACTTAGCAAAGGGGCAGACGGAAATGGCAATCGATAAACAATCGCTTTCATATATGGAGAAACTGTTGGATGCTGACATTCAACATGGGAACCATTACAGTTCGTTCGTTTTCCAGACCGAACGGATCGGGATGAACAAAGAAGCAGAAATTTCATTTCTTGCCGCCTCTGATCCGGTCATCCGGAAAGAGATCGACCTGAGCGGTGACGAACTGATGATCACCGCAATCTTTCCGGAGCGCTTTAACCGCTTTGAGACACTTCTTGGAGAAGACGAGAAGACAAGATGGATGTTTGCCGGAAAGCTAGTCGACCTGGCGGAACAGTATAGCAAAGGCCGGTTGCATCCAGTTGTGAGCCCGGAGAATATTGTCATAGACAGCAGTATGACACCACACTTTCTTCATCTTGGCGTGACGGACAGCCTGCCGCCGGAATCTCCGGATCCGGTCCGTATATGGCAGGAAACGAAAGCCGTGATTGCTGTTGTGGTAGATGGGACACGGAAATTTGAAGATTATCTTCATCACCACGATACACTCGATCTGAAACCCCAGGCTGCAGCTGTTATGTCTGCAGCGGATCCGGATGCACTCAGGGTTCTGATCGATGGAATGATAGAAGATGTTAACAGGCGGGAGAGGGAGAATATCCGGCTTCCAAAGAAAAAGTGGAAAACCGCGAAAATCCTAGGAATTGTTTCCGGCGCACTCCTCGTTCCTTCGCTCGCGTTCACCTTTTATACATTTATCTATGAAAAACCGAAGGCAGCTGCAATCAACGCAGCCCACCAAGCGTATCTGTCGATGAATTACAGCAATACCGTGACCGAGTTATCCGATTATAAACCGGACAGCCTGCCATATGTCTCGCTTTATGAGTTGGCAGATTCCTATGTCATCAATGAAAGGTTGACAGAGGAGCAGAAGGAGAATATCCGGACTAATATTACATTGAAAACAGATGAAAATTACTTGAAATACTGGGTGTTGATCGGCCGAAACGAAGCAGAGGAAGCAGTAGATATCGCACGTGCGATGGAAGATCCTGTTCTCTTGGCGTATGGTCTTGCCATCCGTCAGGAACAGATCCGGGCGGATAAGGAACTTAGCGGACAAGAGAAGCAGGAACAGATCGCAGAAATCGACAAGGAGCTCGAAGAAATCCAGAAGGCGATGGATGAAATCAAACAGACATCGGGAGAAGGCATGGTTACGGAAGAGGAAGGAACGGAAAAGTCTTCCGGAAAAACCGGGGACTCCGAAAATTCCATACAGTCGGATGACGAAGCATCGTCCGACAAGGCAGAGGAAAAGTCAGAAGCAAATAGATCTGAAAAAAAGCCAACTGAAGAATCCGAAGAACCGGGCGATGGATCCGGGGAAAAAAGCGGTTCATAATCCGTTTGAAGAAAGAGGTGAATTGAATTATGCAGCAATTGTGGATTCATTACTCGGAGTATTATCAAAAAATGGACTTCGATGAATATACCGTTAAACGGATGTCAATCGGGCCTTCCGCCGATCACACACTGACAGTGAATGATTTCCCGTTCGCCAATGGCACTATCACACTTGAGGGCGGAGATGACGGTTACCGTGTCAGTGACAAACAGGGGGAGATCGGTTTTTTAAGAATCGGACAACAGTTGACTGCTCTGCAGAAAGGCCGATCACTGAACTTGTCGATTACTCCGGCCCCGCGCAGAAGCGAGTGCTATTATATCGGCTTTGAGAACCAGCTGATTTTTGGAGCGGGAAAGCAGGAAGCAACAGTTAATGTAACCGGCACAGATATTCCGGGAGATGGAAAGGAATTTATTCTGCTGAAAGGTTCAGACGGCTGGAGTGCTGATGTAGAGTTTGGCTGCCCGTTCTATCTGAATGGGAAGAAAACGTCAGGGACGGTTCAGCTCAGGGCAGGAGATATCATCCAGTGGCTAAGGGTGGAAATCTGTTTCATGGATCATGACATGATCGGAATATCTTCTCCGTATGAATACCGGACTTCACTCCCTGTATTTGAAGAGCCCGAGTCCGAAGTGAAGAAAACTTACCCGACCTACAGGCGTACCCCGCGTCTCATCCATCAGGCGCCTGACGATAAAGTATCACTATCTTTCCCGGTACAGGAACACCCGGATGAGGGCAGGGGGCTCTGGCTCGTCATCCTCCCGCCTCTTGTCATGCTGATTGTCATGTCTCTGGTTGTGATCTTTATTCCGCGGGGATTGTTCATCCTCATTTCCATTTCCATGTTCACCGTGACCATCATCACTTCCACCGTACAATACTTCAAAGAACGAAAGCGCCGGAAGCTACAGGAAGAAAAGCGCCGGAGAGTTTACAAGGCTTATCTGGAAAATATGCGCGAAGAGCTTCATGAACTGCGTGAGCGGCATCAGACCATGCTTGACTATCACTTCCCACCGTTCAGTGAGGTGAAGCGGCTAACGGAAGGATTGTCAGGGAGGATATGGGAAAAAACGCGCGATAATGCGGATTTTCTCCACTTCAGATTAGGGACGGGTACAGTGCCGGCAAGCTACAGCTTGTCACTTTCCGCGGGAGATCTTGCCAACCGGGAAGTCGATGATCTCATTGAACAGTCAAAACGGATGGAGGATGTGTACAGGGAGCTTCAGAACGCTCCGATCACCGCGGACCTGTCCAAAGGGATCATTGGGATGTTCGGTAAAGAGGAAGTTATCCGTAAGGAAATCGGACAGATTATCGGCCAATTGTCCTTTTTCCACAGTTATCACGACGTCCGCTTCATCTATGTATTCGACAATAGCCGATATGGAGAAATGGAATGGATGAAATGGCTGCCGCACTTCCAACTGCCCCATATGAACGCAAAGGGACTGATCCACGATGAACGGACGCGTGATCAGCTGTTGGGGTCGTTATATGAAATTTTGAGAGAACGTGACAACGACGAAAACAAAGGCAAGGTGCGTTTTGCACCTCACCTTGTATTCATCGTTTCCGATTATAAGCTGCTGTCCGAACATATCATCATGGAGTTTCTTGAAGGGAAGGACCATGAAGCATTGGGCATTTCCGTCATCTTCACGGCCAATGCAAAGGAACGGATCACGGAAAATGTACATATGCTTGTCCGGTACGTTAACGACCGCGAAGGTGACATTCTCATCCGGGATGGCATCGCCGCTGACACCAGATTTAGACTGGATGTGCAGGATACAGCCGGAAATGAGCATTTCGCGAGAATGCTGAAGACGCTGGATCATCAGACCGGTGTCACAAACTCCTTGCCTTCAATGGTCAGTTTCCTCGACATGTACGGCGTGACGGACGCGGATGATCTGAAGATTGCAGAAAATTGGAATACAAACGAGTCGGCACGCTCTCTGGCAGCTCCGGTCGGATACAAGGGCCGCGAGGATCTGATTGAACTGAACCTCCATGAGAAGGCCCACGGACCGCACGGACTTTTGGCGGGGACGACGGGTTCAGGTAAGTCAGAGTTTCTGCAGACGTATATTCTTTCGCTTGCGGTGAAGTTCCATCCGCATGAAGTCGCGTTCCTGCTCATCGACTACAAAGGCGGAGGGATGGCACAGCCATTCCGGAACATTCCCCATCTGCTGGGAACCATCACCAACATCGAAGGAAGCAGGAACTTCAGTGATCGGGCGCTTGCCTCGATCAAGAGTGAATTAAAGCGGCGGCAGCGCCTTTTTGACCGGCACACCGTCACTCATATCGATGAGTACACTGAACTCTACAAAAATGGCGAGGCCCAGGAACCAATGCCGCACCTGTTTCTCATTTCGGATGAATTTGCCGAGCTGAAGACAGAGGAGCCGGAATTCATCCGTGAACTTGTCAGTGCGGCCCGAATCGGCCGAAGTCTGGGAGTTCACCTGATTCTTGCGACTCAGAAGCCGGGCGGCATCATCGACGACCAAATCTGGAGTAACGCAAGATTCAGGATCGCCCTTAAAGTACAGGATGCCTCCGATAGCAAAGAAATCCTCAAAAATGGGGATGCGGCGAATATCACGGAGACCGGCCGCGGCTATCTCCAGGTCGGGAACAATGAAGTGTATGAACTGTTCCAGTCTGCCTGGAGCGGGGCGCCATACCAGAATGAAACGCACGACGGAGAAGATGAAGTGGCGATTGTCACCGACCTGGGATTGGAACCACTGACCGGCCTGTCGGCTGTCGTGAAGGGAAGGCGGAACGGGTTGACGGAAATCGATGCCGTGACAGCTTCGATTGCATCGACAGCAGATGAGCTTGGCATCCGGAAGCTCCGGAGCCCTTGGCTGCCGCCGCTGCCTGACCGGCTTGCGAATCCTGGCACCCGCCAATATGATGGCGCCGGATTCGCAATCGCCATCATCGACGAGCCGGAAAAGCAGAGCCAGCGGGCAGTCGGCTATAACCCGATGGAAGACGGAAACGTAGGGATTTTCGGTTCTGCGGGTTATGGGAAGTCCTACACACTTCAGTCCCTACTGTTGGGGATTGCACAAAGCATGACGCCGGAAGAGGTTCATCTTTATCTTCTCGACTATGGCAACGGCACACTGCTTCCTCTCCGGCAGCTTCCACATACTGCAGATTATCTGACTCTTGATGAGGAATTGAAGCGGGAGAAATTGATCCGGATGATCCGGGCGGAAATCGGCAAGAGAAAGATCTTGTTCCAGCAGGCCGAGGTCAGCTCCATCCAAATGTACAATCGGATTTCGGAGCAGCCTCTCCCGCTCATCTATCTTGCAATCGATAACTACGACATCATCCGCGATGAGCTGGAGGAACTGGAGCTGCAGATGAGCCAGTTCAGCCGTGACGGCTCGGCTTTGGGGATCCACCTCCTGCTGACGGCGACACGCCCTCAGTCAGTTCGCCATCATCTGATGAATAATCTGAAGATGAAAATTGTCCATTACCTGATGGATTCATCTGAAATGTATGGCATGATCGGGCGCCCGCCGTTTACGCCGGAGCCTTTCCCGGGCCGGGCGATCATCAAAACGGAATCAGCGATGTTCGGCCAGATGTTCCTTCCGGCAGACGGGCCGGATGATTTTGGCGTCTTGAACGGGGTCAAGGAACGGGTCCGGAATCTCCGGATGAGGTATGCGGAACAAAACGGCCCCGATCCGATTCCGATGTTGCCGTCAGAACTCTCGGTCGACCGCTTTGACGTACTTGTCGGGCAACCGGCTGCAGCGGGAATTATTCCGATTGGTCTGGACGAAGAGTCTGTCCTGCCGGTGTCCGTGGACTTCAGAAAGCATCGTCATCTTCTGATGGTCGGCCTGCCTGGCAAGGGCAAAACCAATGCGATGAAACTGTTGATCCGGACGGCCGCGAAACAGGGGACAGGCCCGGTCGCTGTATTCGACTCATTCGAGCGAGGATTATCGGAATTCGCGCAGCATCCGGAAATCATGTATGCAGAAACCAAAGAGCAGCTGGAAGAATGGATTACCGAGGCGGAAGGTTATCTGCAGGAGGCAGAAACGGCCTATGTCGCAGCCGTTCAGACCGGTCTTCCTTTCAGCCCGATTCCTGTGTACCTGTTTATCGACGGTTACTCGAGGTTCATGCAGACCGCGGATGCCCGCATTCAGGATCGGCTGGTAAAACTGATGAAAAACTATGGGCACCTCGGCTTCAACGTGGCCGTGTCAGGAAACAATGCCGAGTTCACGAAAGGCTACGATGCATTTACTAATGAATTGAAACTCGTTCGCCAGGCACTTGTATTCATGAAGAAGTCTGAGCAGACACTCTTCAACGTTCCATATGAACGGAAGGAAGCCGAGCTCCCAGCCGGCTTTGCACACTACATCCTGAACGGGAACAGCACGAAGATCATGATCCCGTTATGCATACTGGAGAAGGAGAACGTACGATGAAAAGCAATGTAAAAAAAGCAGCGACGATCATTGGGGGAATCATCGCCATCCTCGCGTTGCCTGTCCTGTTCTTTGGATTCATGTCGGGCAGCTTCACATCTTTCGCCGAGCCGGCTGAACGGACAATCGCAGTAGTCAACGAGGACTTGGGCAGTGAACGGGAAGAGCAGAAAATCGAGATGGGCAAGGAAGTACTATCCATCCTCTCCGAAGACTCTGATTACAACTGGGAAGTGACCGGCAGGGGGGCTGCGGAAAGCGGTCTTAAATCAAACCGGTACGATGCCGTCCTGTACATCCCGTCCGACTTTTCGTTGAACATCATGTCCTATGATGAACAGAATCCACAAAAGGCAGAATTCAATTACACCATCCAGCAGCAGAAGAACGCGGACTCCAAGAAAAATGCATTAAAGGAGATTGAGCGCGCGACGGATCGCGTAAACAGCAGGGTCTCAACGATGTACTGGAGCTATGTCGCAATCGAAATGGACCACATCAAGAAGGAGTTCGCATCGATTTTGGACAAGGAAAGCGAGTTCCTCGATGCAATGGTTGCTTACTACGATCCAGGTTCTTCCGAACTTGCGGATGTCATGCAACAGCAGCGCGAACAGATGGAACAATTGAGGGAAACCATTGAAGGTGCATCAGAGCAGGACCACGCTGCTCGTGTCGATCATGTAGAAGCGTTCAAGACAGAACTTTCAACTTTCCTGCAGAACGTCCAGTCCTATCAGGCATTCCAGGTTGAACAGCGCGGAGTCCTTGAAGAACTGCAATCAAATAATATTGCCAAAATCCAAGAGATGGCTGCCGGACAGGCAGCTGAATATGAGGAAACCGTCCGCCGCCTAAAGGATAACAACGGTCAATTGGCTGCGGAATTGGAAAAAGTGAACAAACAGATTGCCCTCAATCAGGAGAAGTTCAGTGATCTTGAGCAAGTCCGCCTCAAACAGGCAGAACGGCAGGCCGAAGAAATTCTTGCACTCCAGGGAACGGCGATTGATGAGTATAACGACACATTGATCGGCACCCTCCAGAAGAATCTAAAAGACGGAGCGGGCTCCAAGATCCCTGCGGCTCCTAAAGTTGATGGCCTGCCTGATATTACAGTTTTCGAAGACATCAAGGCAGAACTGGAACGGCTTGCAAATGCGCAGGAAAAGGAAGAACCGGCACCTCCGGAACAACCTGAACCGGAAGCACCGGAGGAAGGCGGAGGCCTGCCTTCCCTGGAGGAAGAAAAGGAAACGATCACTGCTCTGGCGGCGTCAATTGATGGCCTGAAACAGCAGATCGTGGAAGAACAGCCTGAATCGGATATCCCTGCCCAACTTGATGAATTGTCCGGCAAACTAACAGATGTAAACGAATCAATCGGGGAAAAGGAAGAAGAAGCCGGATCGGAAGAAAATGGCGACGGCAATGGTAACGGCAACGGCAATGGCAATGGCAATGGCAATGGCAATGGCAATGGTAACGGTAACAGTGAAGGAGAAGGTAAGGATAACGCGGTGAAGGTTGCAGCCGGCTATTACAGTGATCTTTACGCCGCCTATGAAAGTCTGTTGGCGATCTATTCGGAGACGAAACTCTACCTTGAGGAATATCCGGAAAACACGGTTGCCATTGTCAGGGAGATTGAACGGAAGGAAGCGGGACTGCTTGAGTTGGACACCCTCTCCCCGGAACGGAAGAAGGAACTGAAAGGGCTGTTCAAGCAGGCGCCGGCAGCCAAAGATCTCGATTCACTCCTTGCCTACTATGCGACCTTGGAGCAGATGGCGTTTACGTTGGATGACCGCAAGGACGGACGCCAACAGAGGAAAGAGGAAGTGCTGAAGGATGAAATCATCCGGACTCTGACAAAGAACATAGCAGCACTCAAGGAAGAGGAAAAGCTCCAATGGGCAAAGGTCAGCGAAGGGCTTCCTGAGACCGGAGCCCGTGTTGAAGAATGGAATTCCTCGTTTACCGCAATCGTCTCCGGCTATGAGGAGTCCGTTGGCATGCAGCATATGAAACTTCTCGAGAACCTGCAGTCAATCGGCGATCAGGCAGATTCCCTTTTAACGCAACTTCGCGAACCAGGAACCCGACTTCCGGGCAGTGAACCGGAAATCCCATCAAATGAAAATGACCTCGTATCTAACCAGCAAAACATCGGCATGCAACTCGTCAGCCTGAGTTCTACAGTAAGTGCGGTTTCCGAGCGTCAGGACAGCATTGTCAACTACGCACGAGAATTGCAGGGCAAGGCGGAAGGTTTCGAAAGCGCGACTGATTCGTACAGTGGAAAATGGCGTCAGAACTTAGAGGCAATTACAGCATTCAGTGATGATGTATCCAGTTTCCTCGATAATACTTATGTGGACGGGCAGGAGAACGGATACGTGTTTGATCATCTAACCAATCCGCTCAGCGTCCGCGGAGAAGCGATCGCAGGGGAAGAGATGAAGAAGGTACCGCCGGCCATTCTATATGTCATCCTGCTGATCAGCAGTCTGGCCATTGGCTTCTTCAGCCATAAAATGCGAGAAGGTACCCCGCTGCTCAGGACAGGGATGCTGGCGCTTCTGGGAGGAATCACAGGGCTGATCATTAGCTTGTACAGTGTGAATATGTACGCTCTCAATGATCAGCGTGCAGTCGAATGGACGCTTTTCACTATCCTGATCGTCATTGCGGGATCTGCACTAATCAGCACGGCACTGGATTCGGCTGAGACAGCAGGGTGGATCGCGGCAATTGCGCTCATCTGTCTCTATATCGCCCCGTTGCTGAAATTAGGCGTGCCGGAAGCCGATATTCCGGATATTCTTTCGCCGGTCTACATGTCCATCAAGTATGATCCGGTCACGCTGTTTGATTCTGGTGCAGCAATCGCCGGGATTGCTGCAGCGGTGCTGCTTATTGCGGCATGGCTTGTAAAAAGATGGCGCACCGGTGAAACCGTCATTCAGGAAGAATCGTATGAAAGTTAAGCTAGCCGGAGCCATTCTTCTCGCAATCACCTTATCTGCGGCGGCTGTTCCGGCATACGCAAATACAGAGGATGATCCGGCTGATTCGCTTGAATCGCTCGAATACAAGTCACTTCCCTTTAGGAAGAAGACCGAATATCTGCACGACAGCAGGAAGGTAGAGATGAAGAACACGCTGACTGAGTCACGGATCAACCTTGATTTTTCCGAACCGGTCCGGTTCAGATCCCCGATAGAAGTGGAGGACCTGTTCCTCGAAGCGGGGCGTCCCGAAACGGGGACGGCGGCCGCGAAGGCTAAGGAATTAGGCCTGTTTAGTTCGCCGGCAGAAAAATCGCCGGCGCGGCCTAGTCAGTCGGTGGAGGTACCGGATGGATCTGCGGATAGCAGCAGTATCCGTACTTATATCTTTATCAGCCTGATCGGTGCGGCGATGCTAGGTCTCTTCGGCCTTATGATCCCCGCGCTGCTGAAGAGCGGCACCAAGGAAGTACCAAGAGCAAGGCACAAGGAAGAAACGGAGGGGAAGCATGCATGATCTCGTATTATCAGATGCTTATGGAGGAAAAGCGGCAACAGATCAGGCGGCTGAACAGCTGCAGGGGGGAACTGCAGGGGAAACAGGGCGAATTTCAGCAGAATGAGCTGAAGTGCATGGAGCCCGAGCTGACGCCGAAGACATGGCATGGAAATCTTGCCTCGGCCTTTGATGAAATCAGGGAAACCGGCATCAAGACACCCTACCAGGATGTGTCCGGCCCTCAATTTGATGCCGCTTATACGGCCATCTCCGTGAAAATTGGTGAGCTTGAAGCAGAGATCGCCTCGCTCGAATCCATCGTCGCCCAATTGCGCGCTGCGGAGGCCGCGGAAAGAGCGGCTAATTCGCGATAAGGAGGATCACCGATGACAGAAATCAAAATGGTCTATGAGGAAATCCATCCTGTGATCGATGAGCTGTCGGGAAAAGCGAATGCACTGGAACCGTCGGCCCCCGAACCGATCTCGGGGAACACATTGGATGTGGCCGATAAGCTGAACGACCTGATGACCCATCTTGAGCAGATGCTTGTCAAGTACAGGACCGTCCTTCAGACAAATATTGAGACCACAAAGAAATCCGTAGAGTTCATGGAAGAGACCGACAACCAGGTGGCAACCGCCATCGACGGAAGCGGCGGGTCCTCCGGCGGCCCCGCGCCGCACAGAAACGGTCCTGTGCCGATCCGATAAGGAGGGGAGGAAAATCCGATGAAGATATTGGACGTTACACCGCTCCAGGAAGGGCTTGCCCGAAATCAGGAGACACTGACCCGGCTGCAGAATGAGATGGATGCCATCCGGACTGCTGCCCAGCAGCTCTCAGATCTCGGAAACTCCCTGACCGGAGGGGGAGGAGAAGCGATTAAAGCATTCTACCGGGAATGCCATCTGCCACTGCTTGAGACATTTGCAGATTTCAAAAGTACGTTTGAGACGACCATGAACCGCATCAAATCCGCACAAGAAGCGCTCGAGCCGGCACCCGCCGGCTACATCATGGAGAGCTTTCTTGAAGGAGAAGTCGAAACCGGATTGACGACCGTCTCTACGACCACCTCGAACCTTACTTCAGACGCAAATGGCATCATGGACTCCGTTGCTGACATCGTCGCGCTTCCTCACTTGGACGACAGCGAAGTCCAGGAAGGCGTCCGGGATGCCAGGAAGAAGAAGAACGACACGGTCACCGACCTGAATGAATTCGATTCCACACAGACCAATTCGCTGACTTCCATCGAAAATGACATACTGCGGATGGAACTCTGGGTGCTGGATCTGGAAGGCGCCATGCAGGACGGGCTGTCTCCGGTGGACTTCCCTGCGGCAGATTGGGCGGCATTTGCCGACGTCCATCCGCTGAATACCGGGCAGAATCATGTGCCGATGGAGACGGAGACGGTCGAGGAAAAGGAAGAGTCCGGAGAGTCCGGGGATGTTGCCGGCACAACTGTAAATATGGCGAGTCTTTCAAAAGCGGTTCAGTCAGCTGCCGGTGTAGTAAGTGATTTGGGTACGGCTGACAGCTTCGGTTCTGCTTGGGCTCTGTTCAGGGCAGGAAGGAACGGGGGCATCACGACATCGCAACATCGTCTTTCAAGAGGAGGGACAGGATACCGTATTAATGCGACGCCTCAGGCGATGCAACGACTTAATATCCCATATAGCTCGAGAGATGTGCGTGACGGTACGGTTATGTTGAAGTATGCGACGACCAAGCCGGGACAAAGCGGCTGGT
This sequence comes from Bhargavaea cecembensis, assembly GCF_001619585.1. Lineage (GTDB taxonomy): Bacteria > Bacillota > Bacilli > Bacillales_A > Planococcaceae > Bhargavaea > Bhargavaea cecembensis_A. The sequence goes on along the minus strand of NZ_LQNT01000009.1, from coordinate 634,122 downwards.
CTTCCGCAGGGGAGCGTGCCAAGACAGCTCATCCGTCCCTTGATAAGTTTGCCGGAACACAGACAACACCTGGTCAGAAAGCAAAGGTAGTGGGTACAGCAACCATTAAGGGAACGACAGACGCTTTCAAAGACCTGGTGGACGTCAAGGGGGTCCGGGACGAATTCAAGCGAGTTCCACAGGGCGGCAAGGTAAATGCTACCAGTGGGATCATCCGCGGGGCAGGAAAGGTTCTCGGCCCTGTCGGCGCGGCTTTCAGCTACAACACGAACTTGCAGAGTGCTACAGCGACCGGTCTAAGCGGAACAGATGCGCATGCAAAGGCTGCAAAAGATACGGCAATCGATACGGCTGTCGGGGGTGCTGTCCAGGCAGGGTTCACTGCCGCCGGTACCGCACTGATTCCGATTCCGGGTGTCGGAACGGCTGTCGGCATGGCTGCCGGAATCGGGGCGAACTTGCTGCTTAATATGGAAATCGGTGATTCCGGTAAATCGGCCATGGACCATATCAAAGGATGGTTCAGCTAAATGAAAGAGTCTTTGGCTAACGAAGAATTTCGAAATTATGCAGTGCTCCGGTTGCCGATTGAATCCGGCAGGCAGAGTCCTCAGAACCTCGCAGGCAATATGCTGTTGGCCTCGTTTCTCCAGGCCGGTCTGTTTGCGGCGGAGTATTATATCGTCGGATATTCGTCCGGCCATCCATGGAAGGAGCAGGTCCTGACGGGCCACTTCTGGTTTACCGCCATTCTGATCGCCCTGTCACTGCTATACTCGTTTCCTGCTGTCTACAGGAGAAGCGAGAAGCTGCAGTACCTGATCAGTATTCTGGTTTCCCAAAACCTGTTTGGCATCACGTTTTATATTTGTGCGATGTTCGTTGCGACCAGGGGGACCGAAGCTTCAGCGGAATCAATGGTGAACTTTACATGGATCAGTCTCCTGATTGGGCTGCTGGTGTTCCTGTTGGTATTTGTAAGGCTGATACGGAAAATCCGCCGGGGAGATTACCGGGAGGGATCCCGCCAAGAAGAGATGCGCGAGCAGTTCGAGTACAAAAGTTATATTCCTGCTGCTACTATGGCGGGGCTGGGGATTTTCTTTGTCCTGCAATATGTGATCAGGCAGAACGGGTGGACGGATTTCGGCAGTCTGTTATTTGCCCTTATCGGATTTGGGCTATTCTATGCGATGCTGTTTGTTTTGCCGGAGCAACTGGTCATCCTGTACTGCAAATTCCGGTTCAGGTGCTTCAACTACAACGGCGGTTCAGGATCCCGCATGACTGAGGGACGGTTTTGAGTAAAGTAATTGCAGATTAACAGCATTACGCAATCTGTTTTGAGACCATTCAAGAGAGAAAGGGAAGTGGAGACATGGCGATTGAACGGCGCCCGCTCGTCTTTGATCACGTGCTGACGTTTCAGACGGAACAGCGGAAGGCAGATTGGCAAGACCCTCTTAGTCTGCTTGAGTCCTTTGTGCTCGATAAAGGGGTCTACAAGAATGGTCCGGCTTTCTTTACATTCGTACCGGACTCGGAGGACAAATCCTCAGGCACCTTCACTTATTATCAGCCGATCAACGGCCCGCTTGATACCGGGGGAGACAACGGCTTCGGATACGAGGCGCGTTTTCATTCCGGAGATGCGCTGGTCATGCGCCAGGCGGAGCAGGAAGCGGATTTTGATGCGGCATATGTGAAGGTTCAGGACGTTGCTGCTCAGGAAGGGCTTGTTCTCGGCGAAACATACTACTGTGTCCTGCTCGATGTCTATGGGGATATCATGATCGACCTTGTCGTGCCGCTGGAAGGCGGTCGTCCGGAATGAGTGTTGCTGAGAACCGGTCCATCACCCACCGCAATATCGTATCCAAGCTGTACAGCTTTGTTCCGGCAGAAATCGGGATCGCCCTTGAAGATTTCAGGGGAATCCTGGAACGGCACGGCGTGACGCCGGATGGCAGGCTGTTCTTCGCCATGCTGAGTGAACCGACAGCCGAAGTGATGACTGCAGAACTGTTCATGGGCATCGGGGAGGACGACTTCACGCCTCCAGCCGATGAGGAAGTGATGTTCCGGAGCTATTTTGAAGTCCGCAATCTCCATACGATTCGTATCATGGAGGATATTGACGCACAGTCTCAGATCGCCTATTGGGAGCTGGCGAAAAATGTGGATGAGAGCGGACTCCATCAGACTACTCCGGTGTTCGTGGAGTATAAGCAATCTCCTCGGGGTGGGACTTATGTGGAAATGAGTGTCGGTGCTGTACGGTGAAAGGATGGTCAGGATGTACACGGAACCTCTAAAGATCCAGCTTCAGAAATACGACGAGGGCGGAATCACGGAGCCGGGAGTGGAGCAGCTTTATTCCGAGCTTGAGGAATGGGCTGCCGAGAATCCGGATGGCGGAATCGAACAGGATTTCAGCCTCCAGGTGCTCGGTGTGACGGCCAATTCTTCCATGCTGTTTGTTGCGATTAACCGGCTCGGGATCCCCGTAAAGAATGTCTCATTTGTCTACTCGCTCGGACTAAAGAGCGGAGAATGGATCTGGAACCGGGTCCGCCTCCATCTGTCGGAGGACCAAATGGGCGTGATCATGCCGGACTGTGCCATACCGCTCCTGGTTGACCTTTCACCGGAACAGGAGACACTGTTCGGCAGGATGACAGAAAGCAATCAGGTCGGGGAGATAGAATATTTTACATATGACCGGGCGGAGTGACGTCCGGAGAAGAAAAAGAACTGCAGGTAACCGGAGAGTACCGGTAACTGCAGTCTTTTCTTTATTCAGCTGATCGTCAGTGGCTGGTTTCATTGAAGAATATTTTCGCGGCTTTTTTGGGTAGTACCACTGTTATAGCCGGCCCTTCTCGGAATAGACTGAAATGAGCAGGATTGCCTCGGTCTCTCCGATGTTTTTTACAAAGTGAGGCACACTGGCGTTCCAGCTGAATGAATCGCCTTCTTCCGCGATGACCGAGTCCTCTCCCTGTTCAGCAAGGATGGTGCCTTTCAGTACAATATGGGCCTCTTCGCCTTCATGGGCGATTGCTTCTCTGGTAGAGGAGCCGGGCGGCAATTGAACGTGCATCATCCGGAGGCCGCCGCTCTGGGAAGTGAGGTGTTCAATTTTAATGTCATTGAACGACGTGTACACCCGCTCGGCTTTCCTCACTACTTTCATGTGCTCCTTTTTCTCCAGAAGCAGATAGGGAAGAGGAACATCCAGAAAAGCAGCGATGGCCTGAAGCGTATTGAGGGAGGGTGATGTATGGTCGTTCTCGATGTTGCTGATAAATCCTCTGGACAGCCCCGTCTGCTCACTCATCTGTGCAATTGTTAAACCTTTTCGTTTGCGGATTGCCCGTATCTTAGAACCGATCTCCATATTCAAAGCTCCTAAAAATCATGGATTTGCCCATTATCCTAACACGGATAAATTGACGTTATCCACAATAAGGTGTTATTTTATAGAAAACAAATATTCATGTAAGAATACTTAGCCCAAGTATACATCCCATTAGAATGACCAATCTAAGATAAATTTATCGATATGAAGGAATGATTTTTTATGGTCCAAGCAAAGCTGGAAACCAAAGTTCTGAATGTCCTGAAAGATAAGATCCAAATGATCAATACCGGTGAAGGTGCCATTTACCTCGTGGGACCGATCCGGCTGCCGGTGAACCTGTACGGTGAGACTGTGGTGTTCCAATGGTATTGCTGGCTGAACCAGTGCCAGGTGACGGACGATTATCAGGAAATCATCGACCGGCTGTCATCTGCCAATCTGGCAGAATACCAGCAGTCGAGCGTACTTGTCTACGGTGATTTTGAAAACGCGGATGATGCCCTAATCCGCCTGCATTCCATCTGCCATACCGGGGATATCTTCGGCAGCAAACGGTGTGATTGTGGCTATCAGCTCAAGCAGTCCATGAAGAATATTGTGGAACACGGGACGGGTGCCCTGTTTTATCTGGCGAATCATGAAGGCCGCGGAATTGGCCTGTTCTCCAAAGCGATGGCTTACGTGCTGCAGGAGCACGGGTACGATACCGTGGAAGCAAATGAAAGCCTCGGCTTCGTCGATGACTCCAGGAACTACGACGATGCGATCCGCGTCCTGAAAACACTTCGGGAAAAGCCGGTGACCCTCATGACCAACAACCCGCGGAAATTGGATGCCCTGCAAAAGGCAGGTCTTCCGATTTCCGGACGTCAGCCATTATGGGGGGATCGCTCAGAGTTCAATGAAAAGTATCTGCAGACCAAGGTCCAGCGATCCGGACATTTGGAGGGAGGTTCGCTAGATCCAGATGACCAACCATGAATTTTATATGAATCTGGCACTTGAAAATGCCCGGGCGATGAAAGGGCAGACAGATCCGAATCCGCTTGTCGGTTCAGTCGTGGTCAATGACAACCGGATCGTAGGCCTCGGGACACACCTGAAGGCAGGAGAACCGCATGCGGAAGTCCATGCTCTCCGGATGGCAGGGGACAAGGCAAAAGGCGGGACGATTTACGTCACGCTTGAGCCCTGTTCGCACCATGGACGGACCGGGCCCTGCGCAGTAGCGATAGCAGAAGCGGGAATCCGTAAAGCTGTCGTCGCCACTCTCGATCCCAATCCGGTTGTCGCCGGCAACGGCGTCCGAATCCTGGAGGAAGCGGGAATTGAAGTGACAGTCGGTGTCATGGAAGAGGAATCCCGCAGGATGAATGAAGTGTTCAATAAATTCATCGTGACGCAAAAGCCGTTCATCACGATGAAAGCGGGCAGCACGCTGGACGGGAAAATTGCCACCCATACAGCCGACAGCAAGTGGATCACTTCTGCAGAGGCGCGCCGGGATGTCCACAAGCTCCGAAATGAACATGTGGCAATCCTGGTCGGCGTCAATACGGTGATCGAGGATGATCCGGAACTGACGACAAGGATTCCGAATGGACGGAACCCGATTCGCGTCATTCTGGATTCAACACTGCGAATTCCTCTGGAATCCAAGGTGGTGACCGACGGGCAGGCGGAGACTTGGATCTTCACTGCACAACATTATGACCAGGATGCGAGGAAAGTGCTGGAAGAGAGGGGAGTTTCGGTTTATCCCACTTCAGGGGCCGAACAGGTGGATCTGGAGGACGTCCTCCGCTTACTTGGAGAACGGCTTGTCTCCTCTGTCCTGGTCGAAGGGGGAGGCTCGATCCATGCGGCTTTCCTCGAAAACAAGCTTGTGGATAAAGTGGAGATCTATCTGGCGCCGAAATTGATCGGCGGCGCACAGGCACCCACATTTCTCGAAGGAACCGGCATCGGGCTGATGCGCGATGCCGTGGAACTGGACGATCTTCAGATCACAAAGGTCGGGAAGGATTTCAAGTTTACGGGATATCCGAACTACAACACGGAACAAAATGAGGGAATCTGATTTGAAACTTGGTTTTGATATTGACGATACATTGATTAACCTAAGAGAACATGCCTTTCATCTCTACAATCGGAAGTTAAACCGGAACGTGGATATCTCCCAATTTCACGAACTGGACAAAGTGGAAATCCATGAACTGTTCGACATGACCGCCGAGGAAGGCGGGAAGATGTGGAACAGTTTGCTGGAAGAAATCTATTATACAAACTGCCCTCCGTATCCTGATGCTGCGGAAACACTCCGGAAGCTGGAACGAGAAGGGCATGAAATCTACTATATAACGGCCAGGCCAAAGGAACACGGCGAGCGAACGATGGAATGGATGATCCAGAACGGTTTTCCGGTCTCGAAAGACAGGTTCTTTTACGGCATGAATGATGAGGATAAAGTTCATATCATCAAAGACCTGGAGCTTGACTATTATTTCGATGACAAGCCTGCGGTACTGGAAACGTTGAGGGACCGTCCTTTAAAAGTGTTCGCAAGAAACCAGTCCTACAACCGTCATTTGGACATCCCGCGGATCAACGACTGGTCCAAACTGTTCGATTTGATGGATGAAGAAAATAATTAGCGATAGAAAAGGCACCGCCCGCAATCTGCAGGGGTGCCTTTTTCCGTTGTCCGAACTCAACTGATAATCTCCCAGTCCCTTTCGGCTGCGATGTTGCGGAGGCCTTCTTCTGGCCGGACAGCGACCGGTTTTCCTACAAGTTCAAGAACAGTCATGTCGGACAGCGTGTCGCCAAATGCAGAGCTTTCTTCCCAGGCAACCGTTGAGTCACCGAGAGCGGCCAGGATGCGCTCGTTTTTCCGTTCACTCCGGATATGGTAGATGGCCGTCCGTCCGTCATATGTATCTCCGGAATAAGGGATGTCGGTGCCGATGACGTCATCAAACGGAAGATCCTTCACGGCCTCAAGCAGGAGCGGAGTGAAGGCACCGGATACGAGCATGACCCGGTCACCGGATTTTGCGTGTTCACGAACCCGTCGGACAACATCCGGATTGAATCCGCTCCGCATCGCTGCTGCCATCTCGCCAAAGTAGCGGGTCAGCTTTTCTTCGGAAATGCCCGAGAAGGGGGCGAGGTAAGCCTGCATCGACTTTTCCCTCATCACGGGAGAGGCAACGAGCTTCATCTTGTAGCCTGTATACACCGGGAGGATGCGCCTGAAAAACTTGCCGTAGAGCCTTCCGTATTCGGGATGCTGCTTGAGATGGGTCATCATAAAGTCAAATGTCTCGTTCTGATAAAGTGTCCCGTCAAAGTCGAAGATTGCGACGCGCATGGTTCGGACCGTCCTTTCCTTTTCCGGCGGGCGAGACCCGCTTATCCGGTGAACTGATATTCTTTGAGCAAATTCTCGAGCTTCAGCGCGAAGCCGACATTGCCGAAGACCTTCAGCTTGCCGGTCATGAACGCGGCCATGCTGTTCAGGTCGCCTGTCAGCAGCTTTCGGAAGTGCTTGCCGCTCAGTTCAAGGGTGCAGGCCGGCTCCCCTGCGATTCCCGGAAAAATCTCCGCCCGGCCTTTGTCGAGCAACAGCTGCCAACGGGTGACTTCGCCTTTTTCATCAATGATGAACTCATACCGGATATGTTCGTCCTGAATAGGCTCAGGTTTGGCCTCCAGTTCCTGTCCGATCTTGGCCCAGATCTCGTCAAGCGAGAGGGCATTTAGCGGATTGCCCATGTTCATGCCCCCATCTTAGTAGTAGGTACTCTTCCATCTTAGGAAATCCGGACCATCTTGGCAATCCCTCAGAAGCCGCTCAGTGTGTTTCCGACGATTGTACCGATGTAGTTCCCGATAATATATCCCATCGTGCCGACGAGCATGACGGGAACGATCAGGTCTTTCCAGCCCTTGGCAATTGCCATGGCAGCAGCCGTGGTCGGTCCGCCGATGTTGGCGTTGCTGGCGACGATCATTTCTTCCAGGCTGAACTTGAACAGCCTGCCCACGCCGAACGTGACCACCATGTTGGCCAGCACCATCAGGAAGACGAAGACAAGCAGAAGCGGTGCGTTCTGAATAAGGAGCGGCAGGGAAGCCGGAACACCGATGACGACAAAGAAGATGTAAATCAGGTATGTCCCGATTTCCTGGGCACCGTTCAGACTGTCAAAGAATTTGGGCATAAGGGTGACCGCAGCAACGGTGATCGTCGTCAGCATCAGGTACTTGTCTCCGAGCAGACCTCCGAGAAGCAGCCAGCCGGCTCCTTCATCGGGAATGATTGAGCCGAAAATTTCAGCGATCTTGAATGAGACCGCAACGATGACGAATGCGCTGCCGGCAGAGAGGGCAATATCTTTCAGGGAAATTTCCTTGCGCTGCCAGTAGGAAGCGGCCAGTGTTCCGTCTTCGTCAGCGGCGGACTGTTCGACCCGGTCTATATGAGGAGTAGGGAAATTCCGCCGGAAAAAGCCCACCGCGGGAATGGCAATCAGGACGAAAAAGTAAAGCGCCATCATGAGGTTGTCCGCGACAATAGTCGAAGACAGCATTCCCTCGCTCACATTAAACTTCGCTGAAAGTGCGGCCAGGTTCACGCTGCCGCCGATATAGGATCCGGTCATGACCGCAGCGATCAGGGCCAGTTCAGGGATAAACTCGCTTAATGCAAAAAAGGCGATGTAAGCGCCTGCCACCGTTCCGACCGAACTGATGAGGAACAAGATCAGCAGCCGTCCACTTTCGTTCCAGACCCGTTTCAGGTTTGCCTGGTAGAGAAGAAGGGGGATGGCGAGCGGAATGACGTAGGTCCACACGGCGTCGTAAGCAGGGGCATCGGTCGGAATAATCTTCAGGTTGGAAAGGATGAGTGCGCCGGCTAGCGCAATGATGGCTCCTGTCACTTTTGATGCCCATTTGTATGTTTGCTCAAGATAGATGCTCACGGCTGCCCAGCCGGCAAGAAACGCCCAGAGCAGCCATGTGTCTTCCGGTTTGATCAATGTGGTATCCATGCGGCACCTCCTATTGTTCCCACTATTATAAAGGAACACAGAAGCGGCCGGGAGGGGTCAGGGGAACGATAAGGAGAGACAATGGTCCCGGTGATAAGAAAAAACCGAAAGGTGCCGGGTTTTGCACGCTTCCGGTTGCTCATCGGTCAAATTCAGTCCGGTCATTCTCCGTCTCCAGCCTGAATGGGAGAGAGCAGTTTCAGAGACAAAGTCGCCGTGACCTCTGCCGTTGATTGCCCTCTTTCCCCTTCTTCGGGGACACAGTTCTTGAGTGTGACGAGGTCTCCTGCTTTTAGCGACAGAACTGCCATCCTGAACACTTCCTGCTGTTCCGTCCGAATCCGGCACTCCGAATCCTGTATCTTCTCGCCGTTTACATGGACGGCCCAGAGGCTGGCTTCTCCGGCCGAAAGGATGAGGATGATCTCATAAAGGCCGCTTTGGCTGACTTTAATCGAAGTTTTTCTTCCTTTGACGGAAAAGCCCGGTGAGAGGACGGATTCCCCGTTAAACTTGACCATGGTTCCCTGGCTGACCTGCTGGCCCGACAGAGTAGAAAGAAACGCGTATTCCGCAATTCCTCCAGCTGGTCCCTGTGGTCCTCTTTCGCCACGTTTCCCGGCAGGTCCTCTTACGCCCTGCGGTCCTTCCGGGCCTGGTTCTCCCTGCGGTCCCTGTGCACCGGCTTCTCCGGCAGGGCCGGGCGGTCCCGCCGGTCCGGCTTCGCCACAATTACCTCTGGGTCCCTGAACACCTTGTGGCCCCTGCGGGCCAGGTTCACCTTTCTCTCCCTTTGGCCCCTGTTTTCCTTCAGGTCCAGGTTCGCCCTGAGGACCCAGTTCGCCTGGGGGACCCATCGGTCCCTCAAGTCCCTGAATACCCTGCGGACCCGCCGGTCCCTTAGGTCCCTGGATGCCCTGCGGACCCACCGGCCCCTCAGTTCCCTGAACGCCTTGCGGTCCCGGCGGTCCGGGTTCCCCACTCATGCCCGTGAAGCCTCTGGGCCCCCGTTTGCCTCGGAGAAGTTCCGCATCCTGCTCATGCAGTTCGGCGAGTGCGACAGGTATAGGCTTGCCAGTCGCTTTAGAGCCCTTCTTGCGGTGATGCCGCCCGCAAATGGGGCAGGGCTGCTGTTGTCCGTCGCCGCTGCCTTCGGACGATGGTTTCTTCATTACCGCACCTCCCTCGTGACAGGCTATGCGGCGGGCGAATGGCCGGCACGGCTAAAGGCCCGGTCTGAGATTGATTTGCATGGGCGTTCCCGATAGACTGAATAAGATATAAAGGAGGGGGCAGCATGAAAATTATCAAAGCAACGGTTCACGCGGTCCGGTTTCCGCTCCGGGAGCCGTTCATCGTCTCCTATGCGACGTATCCGGATATGCCGGCAGTTATCTTGAGACTGGAAACGGACAACGGGCTTGTCGGGTACGGTGAGGCGGTGACGGACGAGCATGTGACCGGAGAATACTTTCTGTCGGCCTATGAGATATTGAAGCACCTTCTCGTCCCGGCGGTCATCGGAGAGAACCCGTTTGATATCGAGCGCATTCACGGCAAGATGAACACGGCAGTCTCGGAGAATCCGGCCGCCAAGGCCGCAGTCGACATCGCCTGTTATGACCTGATGGGGAAGGCCGCCGGACAGCCGGTGTACAATCTGGTCGGCGGGCGTGCCCATGACCGGATCGAGTATCCGCGCGTCCTCAGCATCGAGGATCCTGAAATCATGGCAGAGAAAGCTGTCCGCGCGATGGAGGACGGGTATTCCTCGCTTAAGCTGAAAGTCGGAAAAGGGGATCCGATGGAAGATGTCGCCCGCATCAAAGCTGTACGGAAGGCTGTGGGGCCGAACGTCCCGATCCGAGTTGATGTCAATCAGGGATGGAAAACACCGGGAACGGCTGCCGCGGCCATCCGTAAGCTTGAAGGGGAGAACCTGAAATGGATCGAACAGCCGATCCGAATGGGGGACATCCGTGGGCTGGCGGATGTACGGAGAAAAGTGACCGTACCGGTCATGGCGGACGAAAGCCTGCATGGCATGGAAGAGTTTCTTGAGATCGTACGTCTTGAGGCGGCTGATGTATTGAACATCAAACTTATGAAGTGCGGGGGGATTTATCCCGCAGTTCAGATCGCCAAGGCGGCGGAGGCTGCGGGAATGCCGTGCCAGGTCGGATCGATGGTGGAGTCGTCCGTCGGATCGGCGGCAGGGTATCACGTCGTCATGAGCCGGGCAAACATCCAGTCCGCGGAACTGACCGGGCCGCTTCTTTTCAGCGAAGAAATCGGCGACCTGAACTATGAGCTGCCGCAGGTCCTCCTGTCCGGCAAGCCTGGCCTCGGCATCACTGTGGATGAAGCGCAGCTCGATAAGCTGACAGTCAAAAAAGAGACAGTGGAATAGAATTCAGATGCTCAGATGAAGATGTGTCTGCATCGGAAAAGGTTGAGCTCCGGTAAAACGGGGCTCAACCTTTTTGTGTGCAATCAGTTCTGTTTCTGCGCTTCAACGAAAATCCCTGCGAAGGTCCGTGCGGTCATGGCAAGTGCCGGTTCATGGAAGTCAAACTTCTCGTGGTGGTGCGGGTAGGCGGTCCGTCCGTCCTCGACCTTTGCACCTACGAAGAAATAGGCACCCGGACGATGCTGGAGGTAGTAGGCGAAGTCTTCGGCAGGCATGACCGGATCGATTTCCCGGTACACACTGCTCCCGTAGACGCTGGCAACCGCCTGCTCGATGAGACGAACACCTTCCGTATGGTTTTTGACCGCATCATAGCCGAACTCCACGTCCGCTTCTGCCGAACAGCCGAGAGCTTTCGCGGTGAATTCCGCAATCTCCCGGATTCTTTGGGCTCCCAGCCGGCGCAGGTCCTCGTCAAAGACGCGCATCGTCCCTTCCATCTCGGCTGTCTGCGGGATGATGTTCCCGGCAGAACCGGAGTGGAACTGCCCGATCGAGATGACCAGCTGTTTCAGAGGATCCGTATTTCGGCTGACGACTGACTGGAGGGCGGTCATGATATGGGCTGCGGCAAGGATCGGATCATGTCCGTTGTGCGGCTCGGCACCATGCGTGCCTTTCCCGGTGACGGCGATGCGGATCGTATTTTCGGCTGCCTGAAGGTAGCCGTCACGGCTGTAGACATGGCCTGCTGGCATCAGAGACTGCAGGTGTGCGCCGAATACCAGGTCAACACCATCCAGGCATCCGTCCTGAATCATGCCAAGAGCGCCACCCGGGTTCACTTCCTCGGCATGTTGGTGGATGAGGACAATATTGCCTTCAAGCTCTTCCCTGAATTCATTCATCACCTTGGCAAATACGAGCAGGGAAGCGGTATGTCCGTCATGGCCGCAGGCGTGCATGACACCCGGGACTGTCGACTTGTATGGGACATCGGTTGTTTCATGGATCGGGAGCGCGTCAAAGTCCGCGCGAAAAGCGATTGTCTTGCCGGGCTTGCCGCCGCGGATCGTGCCGACGACACCCCGTCCGCCGACGTTGCGGCGCACCTCGATTCCGTGCGCTTCCAGGTAGTTGGCGATGTATTCGGGCGTTTTCTCTTCTTCAAAACTCAGCTCCGGGTTCATGTGGAGATGGCGCCGGATTTGAATCATTTCATCGAGAGATTCCTCAATTTTCTGGACGATCTTGTTTAGGTTCATGTCAGGCAACTCCTTCCGGGAATGATTATACCACCGGAAGCAGGGGCGGAGACAAAGCGAAATCCGGAAAGCAGATGGTGGCTTTCCGGATTACTGTCAGAATTATCAGCTCGTGATGAAATCGCCGCCGTCGATGTGGATCGTCTGCCCGGTCATGTAGCTGCCGTCCTTGGAAGCGAGCAGCACATAGGCGGGGGCGAGTTCCGCAGGCTGGCCGCGACGCTTCATCGGAGTGGTGGAACCGTGCTCCTCAACCTTCCCCGCATCGAAAGTCGCCGGGATGAGCGGTGTCCAGATCGGTCCCGGGGCCACCGCATTGACACGGATGCCCTTCTGGGCGATGTTCTGTGCGAACGAGCGAGTAAACGCAGTAATGGCACCTTTGGTGGCGGAATAGTCAAGCAGTCCCGGCGAACCGTTGTAGGCGGTGACCGAAGACGTGTTGATGATGCAGTCGCCATCCTTCAGGTAAGCCATCGACTCACGGGTCAGGTAGAACAGTCCGTAAAAGTTTGTTTCGAAGGTTTTCTTCAGCTGGTCGGAAGTGATTGCTTCGATGTCCTTTTGCGGATACTGCACGCCCGCGTTGTTGACGAGAATGTTCAATCCGCCAAGCTCGTCCGCAACCTGTTTCAGGAGACTGCGGCAGCTGTCCTCGTCGCGGATATCCGTCTTGATCATCATCGCGCGTCCGCCGTATTTTTCGATATCGCGGACGGTCTGTGCCGCGTCCGCGTTCTCGGCACCGTCCAGATATGCGATGGCGACATCTGCGCCTTCCTTGGCATACGCGACTGCCACCGCGCGGCCAATGCCGGAGTCGCCCCCTGTGATGAGGGCGACCTTGCCCTCAAGCTTTCCGGATCCTTTATACTCCGGATCGTCATAGATCGGCTCCGGCTTCATCTCCGACTCAACGCCTGGCTGGTTTTGCTGTGATTGCGGGGTTACCTGCTGGTCCGCTTTTTCGTATTCGTGTCCGTTGCTCTGATTGTTCGTCATGCAAATCGCCTCCTTGATAAATCTAAGGGTTCAGATTCCGTCCATGTCAAAACGGATGCCGTTTCGGCTGCACCAGTCATTCAGAAGTTTCTGTCGGGACATCTCCCGATGATTTTTCCACTCATGCAGCAGTTCTTCTTTTTTCAGGATCTCCTCAAACTCTTCGGTTGGCCTGTTATAGGCAAAGATTTCGCCGATCTTCTCCTGCAGGGACGGTCTATCCTGCAGCGTATGGGTGAATGCCACCCTCATCTGCTGTTCGGCTGCGTCATCAAAACGGGGAAGCTCGATATAGCGCGGCTGATCATGATCGGTCTCATGCTGGATGACCTGTCCGGTTTCCCGGTCATACCAGGAAGGTTTTTCATCATGGGCAGCTTCATACAGGTCGCGGTATGCGATGCGATTGTGCTCCATCCGCCGATCCCTTCCTTTCCTGACTTCTATTTTCGTATACCCTGCTACCGCACGGGGATAAACCGCCGTGCCGGTATGGGTACAAAGAAGGGGGAAAGGGTGGTACAATGAGGAGATGGAATATGCAGACGAACGAAAAGGAATGATGACCTTGGTTAAACGCAACGATCCGTGCCCATGCGGCAGCGGAAAGAAATATAAGAAATGCCACGGCCGTACGGAAAGCGGCACCCACTTGCTTGCGGAACAGGAACTGAAGCGGATTATGGGAGAGTACATCGGCAGCACGCCGGCCCCCGGTCCCGACCGTGCCGAATTATCGTTGCTCGTGAAAACATGGATGTCCCGGCTGGGCGGGCTCATGAAGGCAGGAGCGATCGAAGGTGCGGCATACGAACATTTCGCGTTCAATATCCGCCGTGACCTGTGGCAGCAGCATTTGGAACGGTCTTCCGCAAATGTGCGGGATGAAGTGAAGCGGGTGCTGAAATCATGGAATGAGCCATTCGTCATGTTCGCGGAACTGACCGGTAAGGAGGAAGGCTACCTGATCCTGAAGGATGTGTTCGGGGACGGTGAGTGGGCGATGACTGAAAACGAACGAATCGCCGCTCCTGAAGGAACGCTCCTCTTCGGCACCGTACTGTCGGACCCTCGTGTGCGTGAAGATGCCATCCAGCCGGTGTCTACGCTTTATTCGATTTCTTCCGAAAATGCTGCTGTCGCAGACCGGATTCGGGAGTTTGCAGCTTCTCTGGGCGATAAGGCGGATGAAGCTTTCCTCGAGTCCAACCTGCTTGAAATCTTCGCAATTCTGCACACCCCTGCAGAAGAGGCAGCAAAACAGCAGGATGACGGAATGTTGGAGGAACAGGCGGAACATTCGTCTGAGGCGGATCAGGCAGCGCGGGAAGCCGCTGCCGGTACAGAAGTTCCGGTAGATGACGAACCTCAATCCGGTAAAGGCGATGAGATCGAAGACCTGACGGACGGGCAACGCGGCACGATTGACATGCTGATATCGGAGATGGAGTCCGACAGGCTTGACCGGACCAATGCAGAGAATTTGAAAAATGTGATGATCCGATATTTCCGGGAGGAGAATCCCATCGTCCGGAAACCAGGAGGAATTGTTGCCGGCATTTATCTGGCCGCTCAGGAAAAGAATCTTCTTCCGGGAAAACCGTTCACCTCAAAAGAAATGGCCAAGCGCTTCGGAGTATCGGAAGGCACTGCACAGAAATATGCAGCAGCTTTCTCCGGCCGTCTGAAATAATCGGCGAAAAAACGGACCTGTCATTAGGTACAGGTCCGTTTTTAAGTTTAGCAGCTGGTGTTCTTTTCCATCATATCTGGCCCAGGCATCGATGCCGTCAGGGATATTTGTTTGAAATCAGGGTAAGTCTGTTATAATGAGGTCCCCTGCAAAGGAATGGTAAGAAAGGGTGTACGGCAACGCGATGGCATCAGAATACATCAGGAGGAAAGTTACGAAGATTGGGAACAGCCATGGAGTGACGCTGCCCTCAAAAGTCATGGATCACCTCGATCTCGGCCCGGGTGACGAAGTTCGTTTTCAAATTGGAAATGACGGACGGGTAGCTCTCGACAAACATGAGGAGACTTCGGGGCCGGCGGACGGAAATGACGGATACCGGCTCCTTATGGACAACTACGAGGAGTCTTTCCGTAACATGAGGAAACGTCAGGACCCGTAAATAGAGACTCTTTAAAAAACCGGCCTCCCCGCATCAGGGGAGGCCGGTTTAGTATGAGTTGAGGCGTGATTATTTACCGCCGAGAAGGTCGAACAGTCCGCCTGCGACACTGCCTTCGCCTTTTGACTGGCCAGGTGTGTACGGAGCTGCCGCAAACACCCGGCTTGCAAGGCGCGAGAATGGAAGGGACTGGACCCAGACTTTGCCCGGTCCCCGGAGTGTCGCGAAAAACAGTCCCTCTCCGCCGAACAGGGCTGTCTTGACGCCCTTTACGGTCTCGATGTTGTAGTCGACGCCTTTTGTCATCGCCACGAGACAGCCGGTGTCGACCCTGAGGACTTCTCCGGGCCCAAGTGTTTTTTCATGGATGGTGCCGCCGGCATGGATGAACGCCATGCCATCACCTTCAAGCTTTTGCATGATGAAGCCTTCGCCGCCGAAGAACCCGGTGCCGAGCCGGCGCTGAAATTCAATCCCAACGGAGACGCCTTTGGCGGCTGCAAGAAAGGCGTCTTTCTGGCAGATGATCTGTCCGCCTTCCTCGCTGAGGTCAATCGGGATGATTTTCCCGGGATAAGGGGAGGCGAATGAAACATGCTTCTTGCCTGCGCCGGTATTCGTGAAAGTCGTCATGAACAGGCTCTCGCCGGTAAGCAGGCGTTTGCCGGCACCTTTGATTTTGCCGAACAGCCCGCCGCCACCACCCGAGCCGTCTCCGAAGATTGTCTCCATATCAATGCCGTCTTCCATCATCATCAGGCTTCCCGCTTCTGCGATGACCGTCTCGGAAGGATCCAATTCGACTTCAACAAACTGCATGTCATCCCCGTGCAGCACATAATCGATTTCATGATTGTTCATCTCTTCATCCCCGCTTCCGGTTTGATAGTAAAGAATACGGCAGAGGGCAGTGATTGGTTTCACTCATAAATCGGAGGATTTAAGAATCCGCCAGAGTGCGGACATGACGGTCCGGGCTTCCGGTTCATTTGGCCGTCCGTCAAACAGTTTGCGGAATGGAACAGCAACGGTTTTCAGAAGGCCGGAGCGCGGTTTTTCCTCCTCCAGCTCTGCGGAGAGGAAGCCGGCGAATTCAAGCCCGGAATCCCTGCTTTCGGGCGGCAGTGTGTCTGCAAGCCGCAATATCTCCTCTGCGACCCGGACGGGCGAGGGAAGTGGGGGAGAATCGGCTCTGATGTCGAACTTTCCGGCTTCGAGCAGATGTTCATCATTCTCTGTCATATCCCGGAGCAGAGCTTCGGTTCTTCTGATGACGAATCGGATCCGTTTGGAGAGTTCCTCTGAGGAAGTGATATCCGGTGCAAACTGCAGGTATTGGCCGAGCATACCGAACTGCATGAGCGCTGCGTCAGCCGCATAGGGACGTATCTGTTCCCCGTACACTTCTGAAAGGCGCTGTTCCAGCCAGGCCAGTTCGGACAGATGGACCGACTTCATATAGTCTCTGAGCTCATGATCTCCGGAGTGAAGGATGGCCTCGTATAGGCGGATCAGCTTTTGTTCACGGTTCATCTGAAGGCGGACCAGAATCTGTTCGACCAGCAGTTCCGGACCGTCCTGCCCGTCTGCGGCGATTTCGTCGCGTCGTACGGCCGCAATTTCCACCGATTCTTCGATGATGGAAATCAGGCACTCGTTTTTGGAATTGAAGTAGTTATAAAACGTTCCTTTCGAGATTCCGGCTTCATCCAGGATGTTTTGTATGGAAGTATTGGCGAAGCCGTTTTCAAGGAACAGCCGCTTGGCAGCATTCAGGACGTGCTGTTTCCGTTCGTTCAAAAATATTCACCTTTCTGTTTGTTATCGGTTGTAAACGTTTTTATACCGGTGGTATAGGTCTCATTATAGTTGACACCGCAAGGTTTCTCAATTTATTATAACTGACTGAGATTTTTTTGTTGAAAAGGTTGGACTACCGGTATAAAATAGTTTGCATGCGATTTTATTCGAAGCACGGAATAATTGGATCGCCCTGAACGGAGGAATAACCATTGAATGAGCAACAACTCCACGCCAAACCCCCGTATGCGATGATTGCCGTCCTCTTTTTCGGGGCGTTTGTTGCGTTTCTGAACAATACTCTGCTGAACGTCGCGCTTCCGGTCATCATGGTGGAATTCCAGGTGAATCCAGCCCAGGTGCAGTGGCTCACGACCGGCTATATGCTTGTAAGCGGGATTCTCATCCCCGCGAGTGCTTTCTTTATCCAGCGGTTTACAAACCGGAGCCTGTTCCTCACAGCGATGACGCTCTTTACAATCGGGACACTTACAGCCGCGCTGGCTCCGAGTTTCCTCATTCTTGTCGCCGCACGGATGATCCAGGCCGCCGGTTCCGCAATGATGATGCCGCTCCTGATGAACGTCATGCTTGTCGCTTTTCCGGTTGAAAAGCGTGGTACCGCAATGGGGTACTTGGGACTGGTGATGATCACCGCCCCGGCAATCGGCCCGACCCTGTCCGGCTGGATTGTCGAGCATTATTCGTGGCGCATCCTGTTCTGGATGGTCCTTCCGTTCGCCGTGATGGTCATACTGGTTGCTGTCTTTAAGCTCCGCAACATCATGGAGACCCGCGATGTCCGCCTGGATATTCTGTCGCTCATCCTGTCGAGCTTCGGCTTTGGCGGCTTGCTGTACGGCTTCAGCATGGCCGGAGACAAGGGATGGACTGATCCGCAAGTATATCTGACCATCATCGTAGGTGCCGTCTCCCTGACGGCATTTATCCGGCGGCAGCTGAGCATGCCGGTCCCGATGCTGGAATTCAGGATCTACAAGCACCCGATGTTCGCGCTGTCATCCGCCATCGCCGTCGTACTGTCCATCGCGATGTTTTCCGGTATGCTCCTGACACCTATTTATGTGCAGAATGTGCGTGGCATCTCGCCGTTCCATTCAGGGCTTCTGATGCTGCCGGGTGCTGTCGTCATGGGAATCATGTCCCCGATCACGGGCCGACTGTTCGATAAATACGGCCCGAGGCTCCTGGCCATCTCAGGTCTCCTGATCACGACAGTCACTACGTTCATGCTGAGCCAGCTGGAGCTTGATTCCGGCTACTTTTACATTATGACGGTCTACACGATCAGGATGTTCGGGATGTCGATGGTCAACATGCCGATCATGACAAACGGCCTGAACCAATTGCCGATGCAGATGAATCCGCACGGAACGGCCATGAACAATACGCTTCAGCAAGTGTCGGGTGCCATCGGTTCGGCGTTCCTGATGACGCTCATGAACAAGCGGACGGAATCAGAAGCTGCAGCGCTTGCCGAGGATGCCATGAAGCAGGCGGCAGGCAGCATGTCACCTGCTGAAGTTGCAGCCATGAAGGCACAGGTCACCCAGGAAGCGCTTCTTCACGGTGTTAACTTCTCTTATTTCGTTTGTACCATCATTGTTGTCATCGCTCTCATCCTGACGTTCTTCGTCAAGCGGGTCATCCCGCCCAAGGAAAAGAAGGAAGCCATGAAGGCGGCAGGCGGAAATCCGATCAAAGCCGGAAAGCCGGAACATACTCCCCAGCCCGAATGAATAAGATGAATCCGCAGGCAATTGCCTGCGGGTTTTTTGTTTTTCATGGACAGGCAGGAAAAAATGCAACGGCTTGGAAGAAGAGTTCAAAAAATTGGGAAGGAATCCGGCCGGATTTGTCGAAATGGGACAATGAAAGCGGTTTCAATAAAGTTCATGGAAAGGGGAATTGGGCATGAAGCTGAATAATTACATCAATGGATCCTGGCAGGAAGGCGGCGGGGCCGATTACGCTGCCGTCGTGAACCCTGCAAACGGGGAGACGCTGTGTGAGGTAAAGCTTTCAGGCAAGCAAGATGTGGATGAGGCGGTAAAGGCCGCAAAGCGGGCACAAAAGGAGTGGGCACTCGTCCCCGCGCCGAAACGGGCGGATTATCTATATGAGATCGGCAGGCTCATGAAAGAGCGGAAAGAACATCTTGCGCAGGTCCTCACAAAAGAGATGGGCAAAGTGATCGAAGAGGGGCGCGGCGAGGTTCAGGAAGGAATCGATATGGCGTTTTACATGGCCGGAGAGGGCCGACGCCTGTTCGGGGAGACCGTCCCGTCCGAACTTCAGGACAAGTTTGCGATGAGCGTGCGGGCCCCGATTGGTGTCGTCGGACTGATCACGCCCTGGAACTTCCCGGTCGCCATCGCGACATGGAAGTCGTTCCCGGCAATTGTCGCGGGCAACACATTCATCTGGAAGCCGGCAACCGAGACACCGATGATGGCCTACGAAATGGCCAGGATTTTCGATGAAGTCGGACTTCCGGCGGGCGTTGCGAACGTCGTATTCGGAAGCGGCGGCGAAGTCGGTACGGCGATGATCGAGCATCCGGATATCCGCGTCATCTCGTTTACGGGATCGACGGAAACCGGCCGAAGTGTTGCGGAACTCGGAGGCCGTCATCTGAAGAAAGTGTCGCTCGAGATGGGCGGGAAAAACGCTGTCATCGTCATGGATGACGCGGATCTTGATCTTGCCGTGGAAGGCATCCTCTGGAGCGCTTTCGGCACAGCCGGCCAGAGATGCACAGCCTGCAGCCGGGTCATTGTGCACCGGGATGTGAAGGAGGAGCTGGAACAGCGCCTTCTGAAACAGATGGAAGGCCTTACCATCGGCGACGGGCTGGATGAGTCGGTAAAGATCGGCCCGGTCATTAATGCCCCCGCACTCGAGAAGATTCACAGCTATGTGGAAATCGGTAAAAAAGAAGGTGCAAAGCTTCTGGCCGGCGGCAGAATCCTCGAAGACGGCAGCCTGAAAGGCGGCTACTATTATGAGCCGACGCTCTTCACGGATGTGAAATGGGACAGCCGGATCGCCCAGGAGGAAATCTTCGGCCCGGTCATCTCACTTATTGAAGTGGACAGCCTGGATGAAGCAATCGAGGTAAATAACAGTGTCACCTACGGTTTGTCGAGCTCGATTTTCACCCGTGATGTGAACCAGGCATTCCGTGCCCAGCGTGATCTGGATACAGGGATCGTCTATGTGAATGCGGGCACGACAGGGGCGGAAATCCATCTGCCGTTCGGCGGGACAAAAGGCACCGGCAACGGCCACCGCGACTCGGGTGTCGCAGCGCTCGACGTCTTCACCGAATGGAAGAGTATTTACGTGGATTACAGCGGCAAGCTGCAGCGGGCACAGATCGACACAGAGTAAACAGCGAAAGGGGAGATCGGCATGAAAGTAGTTGTCCTGGGAGCAGGTCTGATGGGAAAAGAAGCGGCAAGGGACCTGGTGAAAAGCGACGGTGTGGAAAAGGTCTGGCTGGCCGATCTGGACGTTCGGCAGGCAGAAGATTTTGCTTCAAATCTGATGTCGGACAAGCTTGATATCCTCAGATTGGATGCGACTGATGATGTCCGGCTGAAGGAAGTCATGTCTCTCGGCGATGTTGTCATCAATGCGCTGTTTTACACGTTCAACGAAAAGGTCGCCCGCACCGCGGTTGAGGCCGGAGTACACAGCGTCGACCTCGGAGGCCACATCGGCGGCGCAACTGATGCAGTCCTCGGGCTTTCAGAAGCGGCGGAAAAGAAAGGCGTCACGCTCATCCCCGACCTCGGCGTAGCACCGGGCATGATCAATATCCTGTCCGGCTACGGAGCGGGCAAGTTGGACAGGGCAGAGTCGATTCGTCTGTATGTCGGCGGGATCCCGGTCAAACCGGAACCGCCGCTGAATTACAATCTTGTCTTTTCGCTGGAAGGCGTATTCGACCATTACACGGATCCATCGCTCGTCATCCGCAAAGGCAAGCTAAAAGAAGTGCCATCCCTGAGCGAGATTGAAACGATCCGCTTTGACGGCTACGGTGAGCTAGAGGCATTCCATACGTCCGGCGGCACATCGACATTGTCCAAATCATTCCCGGATCTGGACACGCTGGAATACAAGACAATCCGGTATAAGGGACATGCCGAAAAATTTCAGCTTCTCGTTGACCTCGGGCTGCTGTCCCGTGACGCCGAAGTGACAGTCGGCGGCCATGCTGTAAAAGTCCGTGATGTGATGAGGGAGCATCTGACGCCGGGACTCAGGCTGGGTGACAAGAAAGATGCCGTTCTCCTCCGGGTCATTGTGAAAGGGACAAAAGACGGGGAACAGGCATATTACGAATACGATATGATCACCGAGAAGGATCCGGACACGAACGTCACAGCAATGGCCCGTGCAACCGCCAATACGATTTCCGTCGTCGCCCAGATGATCGGCAACGGGACAATCACAAAGCGGGGGGTCCATCCGCCGGAGAAGATTGTGCCGGGTGATGCTTATATTTCCGAAATGAAAAAGCGCGGTGTAAACATTATCGAGACGTCGTCCGAGACGGCGGCAACGGTTTAAACCGGGACGGGAAGGAGAGAGGATCATGGATTTCCGGTTCACGGATGAGCAGGATCTGCTCCGGAAGACCGCAAGGAAGTTCACGGATGATGAAATCATGCCGAACATCGCCAGGTGGGATTCGGAAGGCGGGTTCGACCCGGCAATCTGGAAACGGCTGGCGGAACTCGGATTCATGGGTGTCTGCATCCCGGAAAATTACGGGGGCAGCGGGATGGACTACAATGCCCTTGCTATTCTGTGCGAGGAGCTGGAGCGCGGAGATACCGCATTCCGCACCGCCGTGTCCGTCCATACCGGGCTGAACTCGATGTCACTTCTGCAGTGGGGCACCGAGGAGCAGAAGCAGAAATATCTCGTCCCCCAGGCAAAGGGGGAGAAGATCGGCGCATTCGGCCTGACCGAGCCCGGTGCCGGATCGGATGTCGCGGCCATGTCGTCGACGGCCGTTCGGGACGGTGACCACTATGTGCTGAATGGGCAAAAGACGTGGATCTCCTTATGCGACCAGGCGGACAATTTCCTCGTCTTTGCCTATACTGACAAGGCGAAAAAGCACCATGGCATTACCGCCTTCATTGTCGAGCGGACGATGCCCGGATTTTCTTCAAAGGCGATCAAGAACAAATACGGCATCCGTGCGGGGAACACGGGTGAACTGTTTTTCGAGAATGTCCGTGTGCCGGCGGAGAACCGGCTCGGTGAAGAGGGAGAAGGTTTCAAGATCGCCATGGCTTCACTCGACAATGGGCGCTTTACCGTCGCGGCGGGTGCTGTGGGACTAATAAAAGCCTGTCTCGAGGCGAGCGTGAAGTATTGCCATGAACGGGAAACCTTCGGCAAGCCGATCGGAAAGCATCAGCTGGTCCAGCAGATGATTGCCAACATGGAGGCAGGCTACCAGATGAGCAGGCTTCTTGTGTACCGGGCAGGAGAGCTGAAAAACCGCGGCGTGCGGAACACAAGAGAAACCTCGCTTGCCAAGTGGCAGGCATGTGACCTGGCAAACAAAGCCGCGGACGACGCCTTCCAGATCCATGGCGCCTACGGCTATTCGGACGACTACCCGGTCGCCCGGTACCTCCGGAACTCCAAGGCACCTGTCATCTACGAGGGCACCCGAGAAATCCACACGATCATGCAGGCGGATTACGTGCTCGGCTACCGCCAGGACAAACCGCTCAACAAGATGCTGCCCGCTTGGGAGCCGGGAGAATAACAGGAGAGAGCCCCGCCGGAGACGGCGGGGCTTCTTTGTGTGCGACATTGAAGTATGTAGCATTAAGTGTGTCCGGCTTAGCGTGCACACTTCGCGGGAGCAAGGGGTGACGGAAACATAAATGACGCCTTTCCGGACTGGCCGGCAGGCGTCATAAAAGTGCATCACGTTAGAAGAAATAAAGCCCGATGGAGATGACAATTCCGGACAGGATAAGGACAAACACACAGTACCCCATGATGTCCTTGGCCTTCAGGCCGGCAATGGCAAGTGCCGGAAGTGCCCAGAACGGCTGGATCAGGTTCGTCCAGGCATCCCCCCAGGCAATACTCATGGCCGTCTTGGCGTAATCTGCGCCAAGCGTCTGCGCGGCATCCAGCATGATCGGCGCCTGCACAGCCCATTGTCCGCCGCCGGATGGTACGAAAAAGTTGACAATGCCGGCAGCATAAAACGTGAAGAGATGGAAAGTGTGTTCATTGGAAATGGAGACGAAGGCATCCGAGATGACGCCGGCAAGGCCGGAGTCCGTCATCATTCCCATAATTCCCGCATAGAACGGAAACTGGATGATGATTCCGCCTGCGGTCTTGACGGCATTCGCGACCGCGGCGAGGAATCGGCGCGGTGTCCCGTGAAGGATGATGCCGAGAATCAGGAAAATGAGGTTGACGATGTTCAGGTTCAGGTCGAATCCGTTTCGTACAAAATGATGGAGCAGATAAATAAGTCCGAGCGCGCCGATCAGCATCGACAAAATCACGCTGTCCTCCATCCGTGACGCAGGAGTCTTTTCGTCCGGCGCTTCCACCTCGAGCGGTTCTTCCAGACTAGCGGGATCAACGGTCACCGTATCTTCCGGTTTCGGCATCATCCAGCGGTTCAGGAGTGGAATGGTGATCAGCAGGACGAGGACGATGAATAGGTTATAGGTCGTGAAAATCGTGTCAGTCGTGGGTATGACTCCCATGATCGGTTCAAATGGATGATCAGGTGTAGCAACCGAAAGCGGAATTGAGCCGCCAAGGCCGCCGTGCCAGACGACGAAGCCTGCATAGGCACTCGCGACAAGCAGCCGGTAGTCGACGTTCGTCACTTTCTTCGCGATTTCCTTTGCGAACAAGGCGCCGATGACCAGGCCGAAGCCCCAGTTGATCCAGCTGGCAATAATCGAGACGACCGATACCAGGATGATGGCGGCACCCGGCGACTTGGCAGTACCCGCAAGCGTACTGAGGATACGCTTGAACAGTGGACTATTGGCCAGTACGTGACCGGCGACCAGGACGATCACCATCTGCATGGTGAAGGCCAGCAGTCCCCAAAAACCGTTGCCCCAGTGGTCCACCATCTCGATCGGACCGGTATCCGTCAGTCCGAGTCCGAGAAGAAACACGACCAGTGTCAGGACCGCAACAAAGATATACGGATCCGGCAGGAAGCGCTCCATCAGCGTGTTCGAGAATCTCGTTAGTGTTTTCAAAGTTTTTCCCCCTTGTCGAATGTTGTAGAACATCCCCCATTCCAATGTAGACGAAGATGACCCTAATTTCCAGACTATTTTTTATAGTATGTGATACCAACTCTTTGCATGAGAGCAGATGTAACCATTCAGACCTGTTTTCAGACTAATGGGAAAAGGAGGGGTCCCGATGCAGAAAGAAAAGAAGGCGGTATGGTTCGGCCTAATCGTGCTGCTCGTCATTGCCGGGATTGCCGGCATCCGTGCAGCGGACCGGCAGGAGGCGGCGGTTTGGGCGGACGCAAGCGTAGTCAACGGGGAGACATGGCGTGCGTCATTTAATGCCAAGCTTGCCGGGGATGCGGTTGATAGAGGTGCACTAACAGTCACGGATGAAGATGGAAATCCGGCGGAAGCGGACATGCAGCTTTCCGGCGGCCGGCTGGAAGTAAACGGGCTAGGCCCAGGAAGATATATTCTTCACCTTTCCAAGGAAGCATTCGGAAAACAGTCACACGGCCGGGAAGAGACCATTTCATTCACGGTAAGGGAAGACATAGAGCCTGTCGGTTCGCTCGAGGAACTCGAGGAGCATTTCAGGCTGATCGCCGAGCGGCAGGAAAGGGAGCATGAGCTGTACAGAGGAGAGGTTGCGGTAGAGAAATCCATGACATCGGAGGACCGCGCGGCGGGCGCAGACGGTGGTGCCGGGCACTCCGTGACCAACAATCAGGTTTCAGGAATTGACGAAGGGGACATCGTCAAGACAGACGGCGATTTTCTGTATGTGACATCTGACGGCACACTGGTGAAAATCTACGATATCCGGAATGCCGGAAAGCCTGATCACATCGCCACACTTGAAGGGGAAGACGGGTTTTCGCCGCTCGAAATGTATCTGTACGGAGATATCTTGGCGGTGATCGGCCATCAGTATCAGGGAGCGGGAGGGAAACAAGGCGGTCCGGCTGACATCATGCCGGTGGAAAGCAGCGCAGTCGGGGTCCGGCTCTATGACGTCAGGAATCCTGCCGATCCCAAGCTCGTCCGGGAAGCCGGAAATGAAGGCTGGCATGTCTCGTCCAGGATGAGCGGAAACATTCTTTACCTTATCTCATCGATGACGCCGGTTTACCGGATCATGGAGAAAGAGGGGGACGTACGGCCGTATCAGTACGACAGTGCACGCTCAGACGGGGCAGAACCGATGGAAACTGACTCGATCACAATCCTGCCCGGACCGGCCGGTGATTCCTACACGATCATCTCTGCCATCGACCTCGCAGGCGGAGCAGATGCTTCCATAAAGACGGAAGGGTTTGTCGGCAGCGGCGGCGGGGTGTATATGTCGCAGGAAAATCTGTATCTTGCTTCCTCGGAGCATCAGGCAGAACTGTTTGCAGAAGACGGTCCTGACGGAGCAAAAGGCGGATCGTACACGAAGATCTTCAAATATGCGCTGGACGGTACAGACGTGACATACGCTGCATCCGGAGAAGTGCCGGGTACGCCTCTCAACCAGTTTTCGATGGATGAGCATGACGGCCACTTCCGCATTGCCGTCACCGACGGAAACATGTGGGATGATCGGCAACCATCCGAGTCGGCAGTTTATGTGCTGGATACTGAACTTAATGAAACAGGTTCTGTGACGGGACTGGCAAAGGGGGAACGGATCTATTCCGCAAGGTTTATGGGGGACCGCGCCTATGTGGTCACGTTCCGTGAAACCGATCCCCTCTTTGCCATCGACCTGTCTGACCCTGCTGCGCCGGCCGTACTTGGCGAACTGAAAATACCGGGCTTCAGCAACTATCTTCACCCGCTCGGCGATAACCATCTGATTGGATTCGGCCAGGAAACGGTCACTGTAAAAGGGGAAGGGCCGGAGCCTCAGGTGCTCACGGCAGGAATGAAAATTTCGCTGTTCGATGTGTCGGATATGACCTCGCCGAAGGAAGTCGCCGTGGAAGTGATCGGAGGAAGAGGAACCTATTCTGAATTGCAATACGACCACAAGGCACTTTTTGAACACGGGGAACTCGGTCTGTACGGATTCCCGGTGGATCTCTACGAGGGGACTTCCGAAAACGAAGAGGTCCACTATAGCGGGAGCGGCGCAATGATTTACGAAATCACTCCCGATAAAGGCATCCGCCTGCTGAAGGATCTCATTTCCGACAAAGGAGCCGCCCAAGGATATCCGGATTACGAGAAGAGGATCCTCAGAATCGTTTACTCAGGCACAACGGTCTACACCGTGTCGCCCGGAGAAGTGGCAGCGTACTCAATTGATGGATTCCGGCCGCTCGGGACTTCATCCGAGTGAATCATTCGTTGAGTTTTCGCCCCGTTTCCGCTACGATGAAATTCAACGAAACGGACGGACGGCGGTGAGCGCATGAACGATGCAAGGGAAGAGATGGGGATTGATGCCTGCCTGCTTGCGGGCAGGCTGATGATGGAAGCAGGGGCTGAAACTTATCGTGTTGACGACACGATGACGAGGATGGCCGCTTCTCTGGATATGGACGGGGCCGACTCGTTCACCACATCGACCGGAATCATCTTCTCTCCGGGAGGCCAGCGGAGGGTGAAGCTGACCAGTATCCGGAAGCGGGCGACCAACCTCGAGAAAATCGCACGTGTCAACGCCATTTCCAGGCTGCTCTCCTCAGGAGACATGACACTGGAGGAAGCATACGGGGAATTGCGGAAGGTTGAGCGAGGCAATTTCATGTTTCCGTTCCCCCTTCAGGTGCTGGCAGCAGCAGTTGCAAGCGCCAGCTTCCTCGTCTTGTTTGGCGGAGACTGGCAGAACATGCTCTTTGCCTTCTTCGTGGGCGGCATCGGCTTTGTCGTCTCGGAGAAGTTCCATGAGAAGACACGGGTGAAGTTCTTCTCCGAATTTACCGGATCCGCGGTAATCGGCCTGCTCTCGCTGGCTTCGGTCCGTGCCGGGCTCGGGAGCCAGCTGGACATCATCATCATCGCTTCCGTCATGCCGCTTGTTCCAGGCCTCCTGATCACGAATGCGATCCGTGACCTGATGTCCGGCCACTTCATGGCCGGAATATCCAAGGGGGCAGAGGCCTTTCTCACGGCCTTTGCCATCGGTTCCGGCATTGCGCTGATCCTGTCGTTCCAGGGGGTGGGGATGTGACGTTTGTGATCCATGGCTTCTTCAGCTTCCTGGCCTCCACGATGTTCGGCATCATCTTCAATTCACCGAGAAACCGGCTGCTGCACTGCGGCTTTGTCGGTGCGGTCGGCTGGCTTGTGTATCTGGCATCACGTGACCTGCTGCTAGACGGTGATGCGGTGAAAGCTTCGTTTCTGGGAGCATTTGCTGTTGCGATTGTCGCCCATCTGTTCTCCAAGAGGTACCGGACCCCGATGATCATCTTTAGCGTTGCCGGCATCATTCCGCTCGTACCGGGTGGAAAGGCATACAATACGATGCGCAACGTCATGGAGAAACACTATGATGAAGCTACGATTTACGCGATGGAAGTGCTCATGATTTCCGGATCGATCGCAATGGGCCTGGTGTTCGCCGAGGTCATCATCCAGCTGATTTTCAAGAAACGGACAGCGGCAAAGTAAAACCGCCCCCCGGTTATGAACCGGGGAGCGGTTTTTGGAATTGTGGTCAATGCTGGGCCTGGAGGCGCTCGGTCAGCTGGGAGGCGGTCATCGGCCGGCCGGTGTAGTAGCCCTGAACGGCATCGCAGCCGCTCTCTTCAAGCGCCTTCCATACCGCCTCGTCCTCGACTCCTTCCGCTACGACGGTCAGGTCAAGGGAATGCCCGAAACGGACAAGACCGTCGACGATCTTGCCGACTTTGCTGTTTGTCGGGAAGGAAGCGATGAACTCCTCGCCGATCTTGATTTTGGATAGGGGAACGGTCTGCATATACCGGAAAGAAGCGGAACCGGTGCCGAAATCATCAAGCGCGAGTGACACGCCTTCTTCCTGAAGGGCCTTCAGCTGGTGCATGATTGCTTCTTCGGCTTCCGCTTCGAAGGCGAAGCGTTCGGTAATCTCCAGTTCGAGCAGGGAGGCCGGGCAGCCGGTTCTCGAAAGGATGTCACGGACCCTTGAAGTCATCTCCCCGTTTCGGAATTCCCGTACAGATGAGTTGCAGCTCACCCGGATACCGACTCCCTGCTGCTGCCAAGAGACGGCTTGCCGGCAGGCAGCTTCGATCATGACTTCTCCGAGCGCACCGATCAAACCGCAGTCTTCCGCGACAGGGATCATTTCAGCGGGGCTGACCGCGCCAAGGTCCCGATCCTCCCAGCGGACCAAGGCTTCGGCGGCGATGATTTTGCCGGTCTTCATGTCGACCTGCGGCTGGAAGACGGGCTGGATGGCCCCATCCTTGAGGGCCTGAGGCAACTTCTGTTCGATCCGCAGTTTACGTGCAACGGCACGCTGCTCGGACTTCGGCAGGGAGGCAATAAGGTTCCCGCCTTCCATCCGGACCCGGTGACGCGCCATGGATGAGGCGCTCAGCAGGTGTTTGAACGATTGCTGATCATCAGGATATTTTGCGATGCCGCCGCTTACGCGGATCTGAAGGCCGGTAAGCTCCGACCGGATAGGATGCTCGTCCAGGAAGCTGAGGAACCCTTCGGCAAACCAGCTGCCCAGGGGAGTGAGGACGGCGAATTCGTTCATGCCGATCCGTGCAAACAGGCTATTACGGAAATAGATTTTCATGCTCCGGACAAATTCCTGTAGAATCCGCTTTTCCGCATCCTGGTCGCCGGGTTCCATGAGTGTATGGAAATTTTCGATGGAAAGGTAGACAAAGGTGAAGTGGCGGTCTTCGGAGATTAGGAACTCAGCCTCATCCGACAGCTTATGACGGTTCATCAGACCGGTATCGGGATCTACATAGGCAATCTCTTCAAGCTTTCTCTGCAGTTCCCGTTCTTCTGTACGGTCCGTCCCCAGCATGAGCGTATACAGGAGGCCTCCATTCGAGAAGACGGGTATCGTAGTCAGCATGACGTGATAGGGCGCGCCATCTTTAGTGACCTGGTCCACATCGCCCTGCCACGGCCGTCCGGCCCGGATGCGACGCCATATTTTCAAGGCATGCGCCTTGCCCTCCCGCGTATCGGGGAACATCACGCGGAACGGCTTTCCGAGTACGCGCTTCGGTGTCCAGCCGCTTTTTTCAAGAAATCTGGGGTTGGCTTCCAGAATGAGTCCTTCGGCATCGATCTTGTAGATCATGAATTTCTTGTCCAGTCCGGCGAGCAGGCTTTCATAGGCTGTTTCCTGCTGCAACGTGACTGCGCTCTTTTCGAGCCCTCGATTGTCCTTCAACGCACTCCGACCTCCTGAATAGCAGGTTATATTCATCCAATATACAGGATACCACCCGAAGTGGCATCCTTTTTCCGGCATTTTCCTGCAAAAGTAACGGGTATTCGCGGGTGGAATGCGACCTGAGAGGGAAGAGGAGAAAAAAGGACAACCATCCGGGGGGAATTTGTGTAAGATAGACAAAGTTGAAAACGATTCATGGCTGAAAGGAGGGGGCCGGATGGCACGGTTGAAAGGGATTGTCATGATTATTTTCGGTGCGATGCTATGGGGCGCAACGGGACCGATGATGGAGTGGCTGCTCGAAGAAAGGCCGATCGAGGTCGCGCCGTTTATCGTACTGCGCCTGCTGATCGCCGGAGCGGTGCTCCTCCTGATTCTGCGCTCGCAGGGGAAGCGGGTCGGCCTCATCTGGCGGCAGAAGGCGTGGGCACGCCAGCTGGTCCTTTTCGGGATTGTCGGGATGCTGGGTGTCCAGTTCACATTTCTAAAAACCATTGAAGAAAGCAACGCAGTCATCGCAACGCTCCTGCAGTTTCTTGCGCCGATTTTTGTCATCGGCTTCGTCACATTCAGCCAGAGAAGATGGCCGCCGGTCTATCAGCTTCTCGGCATTGCAGTGACGCTCGCCGGTCTCGTGCTGCTGCTGACAAACGGTTCTTTGTCTTCACTCGAAGTGTCGAAGTCAGCGCTTTCCTGGGGCGTGACCCTCGGGTTTACGTTCGCATTTTATACACTTTATCCGGCACGGCTCATGCACGAATACGGAGTGATCCAGACCGTCGCCTGGGCAATGGTGATCGGGGGGACGGTATTGTTTATCACACAGCCGCTTGCCGTGTTCAGGATGATCCCGATGCTTTTCGATCCGACTGCGCTGGTCATGCTGCTGTTGATCATTGTGTTTGCGACGGCGGGATTCATCTTGCTGCTCGGCAGCACGCAGTTTATCTCGCCGGTCGAGACAAGTATCCTATCAAGTTTCGAGCCGCTCACAGCGATGGTGGTATCGATTTTCTGGTTCGGCCAGCTTCTCGGCCAATGGCAGTTTGCGGGCACCGCGATCATGCTGATCGGCGTCGTCTGGCTTTCGGTCGCCGGAAGCAAGGCATCCAAAATAGAGGCCGAGCCACCGAAGACGATGTAAACAAATGAACAAACCTCCCCCGTGCCGGGCAGCACGGGGGAGGTTTTTGGAATTAGGCCCCAAGAGAGTTCACATGGCCTTCAGTTTTTACTTCAACACCTTCGGGAACGGTGATCAGGAAAATCGGCAGCCGGTGGTAGGTGGAGTAGATGCCATCGTCGTTGAACAGCGGAAGATCAGGTTCACCGATCTTCCGGAAGTTCAGCTCCTGTGGGGGGAAGCCGATAGTGACCGTCTGACGCGCCTCCAAAATTTCAGTTTCGGGCTGGAGCAGTGCTTCGGAAACGTCATAGCCGCCGACAAGCATTACCGGCCGGAATACCGTAACAGTGGCCTCGCCAGGCGGTCCGGTTCGAATGGATAGTTGGATCGGAAAATATTCATCGGCAGTCTCGTCTGAGCGAACCGTCAGTTCGTTGCCTGAGAACGCGAATGTCTCCTTGGAGAGAATCTGATTTTCCGGAACCGCATCCGGGTCTTGTTCAATCATGACCTGGTGGTAAACCCGGTCAATTTCATCAGCAACATTTTCTCCAACAAAGGGAAAGGTATGGGCGGAAGGCCGCACAAATTGGGCGGCTATTGCAAGGACGGCAAGTACGGAAACAAAGATCAGGAACAGCCGGATTATGGTCCGACCTCCTGCAACCGGATGGCGCCAGCGAAACGCCAGAATCAGGAAAAGGATGAGAATGACAACGGGCAGTACTGTCAGTGCGGTCATTCTTTCACCTCCTGCCGGCTGCCTGCAATGATTGCACCAATAAAGAAGAGGACTGCGCCGAGCAGGGTTTTAAGGAAAAACAGGGCTGCGGGGCCCTTGAAAATTCCGACGAGGATGGCCGGCGGATCAACATTCGCCAGCAAACGGAAAAAGACAAGGACGAGCGCAAACAGGGCGAAAGCAGCAAAACGTGAAACGCTGAAAAGTGTCCCTGCAAAGTAGCTGCCTGAAGCAACTAAAAGACAGCAACCGGAGAGCACCACAAACAAGGAAACGTAATATCCGACACCTCCGCCCGGCAGGATCAGCGGTTCCCCCGGTATGGCAGCGAACAGGACAGAAGCCATGAAGGCAAGCGTCGTGGTGAGCGAGCCTGCAAGAACCAGTGCCGCAAAATAGAGCGAATTGCCGATATGGCGGGTCGCCCGGCTGCCAGGGAAGATGAAATCCGATCGGAGCGAGTCACGCCCGCTCAGGTAGAGGGGAGCAATCAGTGCCCAGAGGAGCGTCAATCCGATCACGGGGTTGGCAGAGTAGTCGACCACATTAATGCTCACCTGTCCGTCAGCGGTCCCAAAGCCATTGCTTCCGAAAAAAGCGATTGCGACACCAATTACCTGCAGGGCCAACAGCGACCCGAGAATGCCGGAACGGCCGTACAGATTACGCGCAAACTGGTTCCTGACGGCTTCACCTGCCGTCGGTTGCGTCAGCATAGACACGATCGATTCCTCCTTTTCGCCGTGTGAGGGCAATGTAGGCATCATTCAGAGGGACGGCTGAGACGCTGAGTCCGCCGGCGGACTCAGGCAGCGTCTGTCCGTCCGGCAGCTCGATCAGAGCCTCCGCCATGCCGGGCAGTGTATCGCGCAGCTCCAGTGCACGAACACGGGAGACTACCCTTCGGACTTCGGTTCCGGGGCCGCTGATTCGGACGAACCGCTCCTTGAATTCGTCGGCATTTCCGTGGTGGAGGAGGCGGCCTTCATGGATGATGGCCACTTCCTCAAACAGGTCTTCCACGCCCTCCAGCTGGTGGCCGGACAGGAGAATCATTCTCGGTTGGGCGATAAATTCTTTCAGGAGCACCCGGAGAATGTCGCTCCGGACACCCGCATCCATCCCATTCAGCGGTTCGTCGAACATCAGGAGCGGTGTCCTTGCGGCCAGACCCGTTATCATATTGAAGGTGTTTTTCATCCCCTTTGACAGCTGGACATGAAATGCATGGTCAGGGATGCCGAAATGCTCGAGAAGACTCAATGCGAGCTTTATGTCAAATCGTGGGTATGCCCGCTTCATCTCGTCGAGGATGGCGCCGAGACGGAGTGATGGCGGAAAGGCCATCCCTTCATGGATCAGGATGGCATTGGCCGAGATACGGAGCGAGTTGAAAGGATTCTCACCGAATACGGCAACTGTTCCTCCGGAAGGTTTCAGGAGGCCGGCAGCAATCTGCAGTGCGGTGGATTTTCCTGCTCCGTTCCGCCCGAGGATGCCGATAATTTTGTTTCCGGACAGGTTCAGCGTGAGGCCGCTGAGCGCTTTGGTCCTGCCGTATTTCTTAGTCACGTTCTTAAATTCCACTTCCGTCAATGATCTCCCCCCATTTCTTTGCGGAGCAAGTCAACCAGCTCATCTTCCGTTAGTCCGAGCAGCCTCGCCTCAACAACAGTGTCCCGGATCTTCTTCTGCAGGACACTGCTCTTCCGCCTGGAAAAAATGATCCGCCTGGCATCCTGAGACACGAACATGCCGAGGCCCCGTTTTTTGTAAAGGACGCCCCGGTCCGACAGCAGCGACAGGCCTTTCGCTGCGGTTGCGGGGTTGATGCTGTATTGTTCCGCCAGCTGATACTGGGAATAAACCTTTTCGTCTTCCCTGAACAGGCCGGTCAGAATGCCATCCTCGATCCAATCCGCAATCTGCAGATAAATCGGGATGCCGCTGTCCGGATTGATCGGCACGGGCTCACCTCCAGATGGTTAGGTACATTACTGTTGTAATGCACTATACTATGCGGGAGTCAGGCGGTCAATATCCATCGACTGAAAATTCTCTCTCTGTCTATCCGGTGGAGGAGGAATATGGCATAATAAAGAAACAGTTGGTTCGATATGCGAAGGAATTTGGGGTGTGAAATTTTGAAAACTGTATTCTCCTATGCCAAGACGTATAAATGGCCGATCATCATCGCGCTTTTGCTCATGCTTGTGGAACTGGCGGTCGAGCTGATCCAGCCGCTCGTCATCGGAAAAATCATTGACGACGGCATTATCCCGGGCGATGCAGGAACGGTCTGGACCTGGGGTGCTGTCATGATGGGTCTCGCACTTGCCGCGTTTTTGTCAGGGGTTACGAATTCGTTTTTCGCGGCGCATGCGGCCCATAGTTTCGCATTTGACCTCCGGACTGCGATGTTCCGGAAAATCCAGTCGTTCACGATGTCCACATTCCTGCGCTTTCCGCAGTCGGGGCTCCTTACGCGGATGACAAGCGACATCACGATGACTTCGAACGTCCTCTATATGAGTCTCCGGATCATGCTGCGTGCTCCGCTCGCTGCGGCCGGCAGTCTGATTATGGCGTTTATCGTCAATCCGAAACTGGCGGTGTTCCTGATGATCGGCGTGCCGTTCCTCGTCATCTTCCTCGTTTTCATGGTGAGGAAAGGGGTAGCGATGTTCGGTCTTGTCCAGCGCCGCTTGGACCGGGTAAACCGGGTCGTACAGGAGAACCTTCAGGCCGTGCGACTGGTGAAGGCGTATCTCCGGGGGGCCTATGAATCGTCCCGATTCTCGAAAGTGGCAGGCGCGCTCCGTTCGGACACGGTTTCGGCAGTCCGCCTGATGGAGCTGATTCTGCCGGTGCTTCTGTTCGTCATGAACGTCAGCCTGCTGGCCGTGCTCTGGTTTGGGGCGGAGCAAGTCCGGGGAGGCGGAGCGGAAGTTGGGGAAGTAGTCGCCATCGTCAACTACGCGCTGCGGATGACCGGTTCATTCTCGATGTTCTCGTTCATTATCGTGGCGTACTCACGGGCCAAGGCGTCGGCAGAGAGGATGGAAGAAGTGCTTCTGGCGGACGGCGGCACTGAAGAGGCGGAGCGGGGAAGCGGCAGGCAGCCGGCCGGGGACCTGCGCTTCGAGAATGTTTCCTTTAATTATGATGGAGCGGACAAAGACGTCCTCCACAATATCAGCTTTCAGGTAAAGCCGGGGGAAAAGCTGGCCATTATGGGAGCCACCGGGTCCGGAAAATCGACTCTCCTGAATCTCATTCCAAGATTTTTCGAGCCGACATCGGGCAGGGTGCTGCTGGACGGAAGGGACATCCAGGATTGGCCGCTGAAGGATCTCCGCGATTCGATCGGATATGTGCCGCAGCAGTCCATGCTTTTTACCGGCTCGATTCATGAGAATCTTGGCTGGGGCGACTCGGAAGCAGGACTGGATGAGCTGGAAGAAGCCGCCCGCAAGGCCCAGATCCATGATTCCGTCGAGCGTTTCCCCGACAAGTACGGGACACGGGTCGGCCAGAAGGGGGTCAACCTGTCGGGAGGACAGAAGCAGCGACTCTCCATCGCCCGTGCGCTTGTGCGCCATCCGTCAATCCTGATTCTGGATGACAGCACGTCCGCGCTTGATGTAAAAACGGAAACCGCCCTGTGGGAGGCACTTGAGGGCGAGAGGGCGACGATGCTGGTCGTCACGCAGAA
This sequence comes from Bhargavaea cecembensis, assembly GCF_001619585.1. Classification (GTDB taxonomy): domain Bacteria; phylum Bacillota; class Bacilli; order Bacillales_A; family Planococcaceae; genus Bhargavaea; species Bhargavaea cecembensis_A. The sequence goes on along the minus strand of NZ_LQNT01000009.1, from coordinate 598,879 downwards.
AGTCGGAACCGCCGCCGGGGCCGACCGCATCCTCCTTCTTGACGAGGGCCGGGTGTCCGGCTATGGAACGCATGAGGAACTTCTGACGCGGTCAGAACTGTACCGGCAGATCGTCGAATCCCAGAGTGCGCATGCCGGGGAGGTGAACGGGGATGTTTGACTTCATCAGAAAGCCGTTCGGTTATGAGCCGATTCTTTCGAAGGAAGATTTGAAAAAAACGAAGGAAAAGAAAGGGGAGCGCCCAAACTACTGGAAGGATGTGCTTTTGCGCATCTGGCGGCTTGTCGATGAGCAACGAGCGCTCCTCATCACGGTGCTCGTCCTCGTCGCCCTGAGCTCCGCACTGTCGATTCTCGGGCCCTATCTTGTCGGCCATATCGTTGATGAATACATCGTTGCCGGGCGGTTCGACGGATTCGGCCGGATGGTCATCCTGCTGATCGCCGTCTATGCCGGCCTGTCTGTCGCGATGTACCTGCAGAGCTTCTGGATGATCGGCATTTCCCAGCGTGCGATCTATAAGATGCGCACGGGCCTGTTCAGCCACTTCCAGCAGCTCCCGGTGAAGTTTTTCGACCGGAGGCAGCACGGCGAACTAATGAGCCGGATGACAAATGACATCGAAAATGTCAGCCAGACGCTGAACAACTCGTTTATCCAGGTGTTCTCAAGTGTCCTGACACTTGTCGGAACGGTTGCTGTCATGATCTCCCTGAGCCCGCTTCTCACCGTGCTCACGATGACGATCATCCCGCTTATGTTTGCAGCGGTGCGCTGGATCACGAAACGGACCGGGCGGCTATACAAAGCCCAGCAGCGGGCCGTTGGCGAGCTGAACGGCATGATCGAGGAATCGATATCCGGGCAGCGGATCGTCAAGGCCTTCTCGCAGGAGGACCGCGTGATGGAGGAATTCGCCGAAAAAAGCGAACGTCTCCGCCACACGGGCTTCTGGGCGCTCACCTATGCCGGATTTATCCCGAAAGTGATGAACTTCCTGAACAACGGGGCATTCGCAGTGGTCGCCGGTATCGGCGGAATCCTGGCGCTTACAGGTGACGGGCTCGTCACAATCGGGACTATCGTTATCTTCACCGAGTATGCCCGCCAGTTCACCCGTCCGCTTAACGATCTGGCCAACCAGTTCAACACCGTCCTTTCCGCTATCGCGGGGGCGGAGCGCGTGTTTGCCATCATGGACGAGGAGCCCGAGCGGGACAACGCGACACGGCATGCGGACACGGTGCTCAAGGGAGACGTGGAATTCCGTAATGTTGCTTTCGGTTACGGGGACGACTATACCGTCGAAGGGGTCAGCTTCCGGGTGCGTCCGGGTGAGGCCGCTGCATTTGTCGGAGCGACCGGTGCCGGGAAGACAACAGTCATGCAATTGCTGGCCCGGTTCTATGACGCGAACGAAGGGCAGATCCTGATCGACGGAATCCCGATTACCGAGCTGCCGAGAAAGACCCTAAGAAGCCAGACGGCATTTGTGCTTCAGGATCCGTTTTTGTTCGAGGCAAGCGTCATGGAGAACATCCGTTATGGCAGACTGGACGCCACCGGGGAGGAAGTGATTGACGCAGCGAAGGAAGCCAATGCTCACGACTTCATCATGAAGCTGGAGGACGGATATGAAACCGTCCTGTCTGCGGACGGCGGCGAGATCAGCCAAGGACAGAAGCAGCTGCTTTCCATCGCGCGCGCTCTCGTCGCGGATCCGGTACTGCTTTTGCTCGATGAGGCGACTTCCTCGATTGACACCGTCACCGAGATGAAAATCCAGGAAGCGCTCGAACGGCTGATGGAGGGCCGGACCAGCTTTATCATCGCCCATCGTCTGAATACGGTGAGAAAAGCCGACCTCATTTTTGTCATGCAGGACGGCCGCCTTGCCGAATCCGGAAGACGGGAAGAACTGATCGGCAGCGGAGGTCTTTACGACCAGATGCTGAAAGGTGCGGAATTATAAATGAAACCCGGGGCCAGCGCGGCCCCGGTTGCTATGCGGCGGGTTGCCTGGTCTTTCGTTATCGTTGCCCGGACACTTAAGCTCCATGGTCTTTCATGTAACTCGTGCACAAAGAAGCTATGCATAAAAAAGCGGAGAGGCAGAGCCTCTCCGGTTTCTCTTTATCTGACCATTGCAGCGGAGCCGGGTTTCTTTCTCGGGCGGAAACCGCCGAGGAAGATCTTGCCGTACGGAACAAATTTCTCGAGTGCAACCGACACCAGAATCGGCAGGACAAGTCCGATTGCGGTAAAGCCAATCAGGCCGTAGTTGAAGAAATCGTTCAGTACGATGTCCGCAAAAATATGGAGGTACATGATCGAAATCGAATGCTTCTCGACAAACTGCAGCCAGTTCAGCGGCATCTTACGCGCTGCACGCTGGAACAGCCCGATGACGACGACCGTGCAGGAGATCGGAATGATCAGGTCCAGGAAGAAGTGGTCGTACCGCAGGAACTTCATACTGAGATGATAGTCGAACAGTCCCGACGCATCCAGGGCGAGGCAGATGGCGACCGTTACCGCTCCCGCAGCGAGCCACTTGCCGCTGATCTCCATCCAGAACGTCTTCATGTAGTAGCCGATCGCGAAATACACAAGCGCCATGAGCGCGACATCAACGTTCCATGGAAGGGGAATCTGCTGGGCCGACTCCACGACCCCGCCGTCCAGTACACGCTGGGCGAACAGGCTCTCCATATGGGCGACCAGATAGGATAGGGTGACAAGCCCGATTTGTACTTTCCGGCTGAAGTATCTCGTCAAGAACGTGAACAGTACGAACACTGCGAACAGCGAAGTCACGAACCAGAATACTCCGTAGGCTCCGCGGACGAACCGGCCGCCGACGACAAGCGTCCACAGATCATTGAGATACCATTGCAGATCCGTGTTGCCGTACCCCAACTCCATCCCGTAGCGCATCGCCGTGATGAGTACAAGGAAGAACAGATAGGGGACGATCAGCTGCATAAAACGTTTCCAAATCGACTCGCCGGCTTCTGCACGTGTTTTTGCTTCTTTGAAAAAGAGTCCGCTCAACAGGAAGAAGGCCGGCATATGGAACCAGTAAATGTATTTGGATAGGGGGAATTCAAGTTCTCCCGGGTAATGTCCGATGACTACGAGAATCATCAGAAACCCTTTAGTGACATCGACCCAGGTCAGTCTTTGTTTTGCCATGGTGAGGACCTCCGTGAGTATATCAGTCTTGAGTTCTGTCTCCGGATTAATTGCCCCGTTTCTGCAGATTCCAAACCTGCCCGGGGAATACGGGCATTTTACACCCGTTGCCTCAGTTTGAAAACCCCACAAAATATGGCGGCCGCTCCCTGTACCGGGATCGGCCGCCGCTGTGGGTCATTTATTTTCTTGGATGTTCAGGTTCGTACCGTCTTCGAAATTCACTTCAAGCTCGAATTTTGTGTAGTCCTGAATTTCAAGAGCATTGAGGATTTTCTTCTTGGCTTCTTCTTCGGTTACCTGCTGGTCAAGCACGATTTCCTTGAAAAGGGTGTCCAGCGCATTCATCGCTTTATCCTGCTGATTGTCTTCGCCATAGTCGACACCTGCGAGAGTGTTTTTATACTCTGCTTCGTATGTGCCATCTTCTCTTGTCTCGTAGTCGGCATCAACGGCATCTTTGCCGTCTACGTCGATCTCTAGATCAAAGTCCTTAAAGCCATAGCCCTGTGTGGTTTCCTGCATACCATCTTTCTTGCCGCCGGCAGGGTTATCACCGGCTTCATCATTCTCAATTGCCGTTTCGGTCTGATCGCCGGTTTCTTCAGTGGTCGGCGCATGATCATCGTGGTCGCCGCCTGCTGCATCGTCCATGGCGTCATTGTTGTTTCCGCAGGCACCGAGTGCGAGGACGGCGGCGAGCGCCGTCATTCCGAGCAGTTTGTTTTTCATGGGTGCACGTCCTTTCGGATTCTCTGTTTGTCCTTTATCTTTCCTGTTCAGGAGAAATTTAAACAGCATCTGCGTTACAGGAGTTATTTGGATATGCCATAATCGAGAAAACAAGGAATGGACGGAGAGGAAGGATCGCCTTTGGAAATTTTTGCGCATCGTGGAGCTTCCGGAAGCCGGCCGGAAAATACAATGGCCGCATTCAGGAAAGCTGCCGAATTGCCGATTGACGGCGTGGAGTTCGATATCCATCTGTCGAGTGACGGTGTGCCGGTCGTGATCCATGACGAGACAGTCGACCGGACAACGGACGGGAGCGGATATGTCAAAGACCTGACATTAAATGAGCTAAAGCGGCTGAGCGCCGGCTGCCGGTTCGCTGATGAATACTCAGATGAACGAATCCCGACCTTGAGGGAAGTGCTGGAGTTGTTCCGGGACAAGCCCCACAGGCTGAATATCGAGCTGAAATCGGATGTGTTCCCTTATCCCGGCATGCGCGAGAAAGTGATTGCGATGGTTCGGGAATTCGGAATCGCGGACCGGGTCATTTTGTCGTCATTTGACCACGTGACACTGGAAGCTGCGAAGCGCGAAGCACCTGACATCGAGACAGGTATGCTGTTCGTTGAAATCCTGGCCGATGCCCCGGCATCGGCAGCCCGTATCAGAGCTGATGCCCTTCATCCTGCAATGCCATTCGCTGTTCGGGAACCCGGCCGCCTGGCAGCGGCAAAAGGAGCAGTGCTGCGGGTGTATACCGTGAATGAAGCGAAGCACGCGCTCATGGTCCGTGAAGCGGGCGCACGGGCGATTTTCACCGATTACCCGGATAGGATGCTCAATTTATTGAAATAAAAACACAGGAGCCGCCAGTGCGGTTCCTGTGTTTGGTCATCACCAGATGGCCCGGTGTTCCTCGCTGCAGCCGAGCAATTTGACGAGATGGAGGTTGACACCGGCATCCCCGAGACGGATGCGCCCCCTGAAGTAGCCCACCATCTGGTGGACATCCGATTTGACGAGTTTGGCATCAGTAGCGGCAGTCCGCTCAAAAAACGGCGTGAATGTCAGGTCGACCGTATCCGTGAATTTGGTCCGGATTTTCCAGGTTTTCATATAGTCGGCAGGATCGTAATCAAACAGCACATCTTCGCTGATCTTGTACATCTTGCCGTCTACAAACACCGCGTTTTCAGTCATGCCGGTTCCGTCAGTCCACTGTCCGCCGAAGTTCAGCCCAATGCGGCGGCGCCCGTATCGCTGGGAAGCCATTGCCCAGTTCCATGTGGCCTTCCGGGGCCAGATTCCCCTGCCGAAATCGAGGACTGCGAATGATTCCTCCCTGCCGATCCGGAAGCGGCGGTCGTCAATCGTGACGAATCCCTCGGCTGGCAGGAGATGGTGCTTTGCCGTGAACTGGTATTGATTGCGGTTCCACGGAACAACGACATTGAGCGACTCTTCTCCTTCCGGGTGCCCGATATGCAGATCTGCGTGAAGAAGTTCGCCGTCAAAGTCCGGCACAGTGACAAGCAGATGCGTCTCGCCCTTGATATGAATCATCTGGATATTCATATCAGGATGGGTGAAAGACACGGTGCCGAGCACCTCATCGCCCATCCGGACGTTACGGCCCATCGGCACAGTAACCGTTTTCTCGAAAAACCTCTGTGTTTCATAGTGGAAGACGTACACGAAACAGGACGCGGCATAGTCGAGGTGGGATACCGTCACGGAAAACAGGACGTCTTCCGCGAATACGCACCAGTAGTTCCATCGCTTCTTGCGCATATAGTTTTTGGCCAGATTGCCGGTGATGATGGGGTTCCGGGCGAACCCGATCGCTTCCGGATTAAGCGTCCCGTCCGGATTGGACAACCGGACGGGCTCCGTTAATTCACGCTCTTTGTGCTGCATGCGATCACCTCGAAAACGGCTATTGTCAAATTTTCGTTTTGCTGATATACTCTTCATTGTACCAGAGATACGGGGCATTAGCTCAATTGGGAGAGCGTTGCGCTGGCAGCGCAGAGGTCAGGGGTTCGAGCCCCCTATGCTCCATCATACGAAACAGCCGGGATTCCTTTGTGGAATCCCGGCTGTTTTTTATTATGAGGATTTGAAACCTGAAAACACATGCCATACAGAAATCATCGGTTTCTGCTACTCATTAGAAAACTGTAATTGCTATAACTCATAGCGAAGTATGAGATTCACTAGGTGGAAAACTTTGTTAGGGAAAAGTTTTTACGTTAAACTGATTATTGGGAGCCTTAAATTATTCAATGCAATAGAATAGTCCCTCTTAAAGAAAGCTGTAGTTTATGTATGCTTGCTCAATATATGTCTATAAGGGAGGAATGTTTGATGAGTATGCTTCAATTAATGAATTCAGAGGGTGAGTTGAAATTTTATAAAGGCTTTAATACTAAGCCCAAGGTGAATGATTCAATCAGAGTGCTGTACATTCCTCTAACATCCTCCAGACCGAATAGGGCAAATGCATTTAAAAATGTATCCTTGAAAAAGGTCTACTCTGTGTACAGAGTAGTGAATGATAATCAGGTGCTTATTAAAGATGATCAAGGCGAATTGGCTCATCTCTTGCAAAGTGAATACCAAGTTGTAGAAGAACTCTCGGATAAAGAGATTAAACTTCAAAAACAAAATAACGATATGTTACTTGCAATTAACAAAATGATAAAAGATAAATGAATTGAGTAGAGAGGTTTAAACATTTTCCTCTTATCGAATTTTACAGTTCGGTTTTCAGTTATATCTAATTGCGGATAGGGTGAGCTGAAATTTTTATTTAGCAGACACAAAAATGATTGCAAATACTTGTAAAGTTACGGGGAGAGTCAGGAAAATGCCAATAGGCCTGATGTGGGAGGGTGGGTAACCACTCGGCAAGCCATGATAATTACTCGCTCCGAGTTGCCAAAAAATCCGTGTGAGGAAACTTGTGTTGAATCACTAATTCCATCGAGACCACTTAGAAAACCATCGTAACAGCTGATTGAAGTGAAAGGCCCGAGACACCTGCGGGAATAGCATTAGCCGAAGACCCCGCAGGACACAGTCCGAGGAGGCTAAGGCAATGCCCGCGGTAAGCGAGGGCCTGGAACGTAAATCAGCCTTTTCACTTTTTAAGCCTCATTAACCTCCTCCAAGATACACATATCCAAGAAACCGCCCTTAATGCACATGGTTGAGATTTGGCCTTGCCTGTGATTTCGAAGCACGTATGGGATTCGGACAAGATGATTTGCCCTCAAATGGCCGCATAATACTCACTGCCCTCCGCATACGTTGCAGGAGAGGGGGTGCGGAAATTGGCGGTCTATGACCGGGAGGCGGCGGTCGCCTATGCAAACCGGTGGTGGAATGACTACAATCCCGCGTATCCGAAATTCGCGGTAGACTGCACGAACTATACCTCACAGTGCCTCAGGGCAGGCGGTGCCCCGATGTGGGGCTCGCCGAATCGGGGACGGGGCTGGTGGATCGGGGGAGGCAGCTGGAGTTTTAGCTGGAGTGTGTCCCATTCGCTCAGATGGTACCTGGCCGGTTCCCAGCGCGGCCTTACAGCAAGGCGGGTCCAGTCTGCCGAGGAACTGGAACCGGGGGACATCATCTCCTATGACTTTGAAGGCGACGGAGTATTCAACCACACGACGATCGTGACATCGATAAGGGACGGCGTGCCTTATGTGAATGCTCATACGTATAATGTCCGTGACCGTCTTTGGGATTATAAGGATTCCTATGCCTGGAGGCCGGATGCGACGTATGTCTTCTGGAAGATTAATGACCGGTTCGACTAAACGGCAGGACGGTCCGGGACACAGTGGCCCGGACCGTCCTTTGCATATAGAGATTTAATGGTTTCGGTTCGCACATGACCTTAATCAAAGTCATACCAGATGACGGCCATCGTGCCCTCACCGGCATGGACGGCAAGGACTGAACCGATATCGCCCGTCCTGACTTCAAGTCCGGGCATGGCCTCGAGCATCTGTTCCTTGAGCCTGGCCGCTTCCTTTGGGCTATTTGCATGCATCAGGTGGATGGTGCGCCGGCCATTATCATAAGCCGCCTTCACCTTGTCCACAAGGTAGCGGAACGCCTTCTTCTCCGAGCGGACTTTGTCGATGACATCAAGCGTGCCCTCAGGGGTAATCTGGATGATCGGCTTGATCTGGAGCATACTGCCCAGGTAGAATTGGACGCTTCCCATCCGTCCGCCTTTGTGCAGCTGGTTCAGCTGTCCGATATAGATATAGGAGCGTGTCTTCCCGATATGTTCGCTGATGTCATCAGCGATCTCATCGCGGCTTTTTCCTTGCTGCTCCAGCTCCATGGCAAGGCGGACCAGGCCGGTCGTTCCGTAGGACAGCGATTTGCCGTCGAGGATGCGGACATCGAATCCGCTCAGCTCTGCCCCCGAAACAGCGGAGGCATAGGTTCCGCTCAGTTCCGACGTCAGCATGATCGCGAGCCCCTGCTCGTATTCGTCTTGTAGCCGGTCAAACAATTCGGCAAAACGGCCGGCGGACGGCTGTGAGGTCTTCGGCAACTCGCTGGAGGTCCGGATCTTTTCATACAATTCTTCCGGCCGGATGCCCACGCCGTCCGAATATTCCTGATCACCGAAATGGACATTGAGCGGCACGACATACAAGTCCGGATGATTTGCGAGTTCCTTTGAAATATGGGCGGTGCTGTCCACAATATAGGCGAGCGGTTTTTTCTTCATCTTTCAACCCCCTGAAAGCGCTGTCGTTTTTTGAATACTATACCACACTGTGCAATAAAGAGGGCAGAGAAATGAAAAAAGGCTCATATTATAGCGATATAATATGAGCCTTTTATATTCTATTGTTATCAATCGAATAATGTCTGGCGCCGTCGGATTGCATCAGCGAAGTCGGAATGGTGTCGGATGAGCACGAGCGAGCCTGCCAACAAAAGCGGCCATGAGGCGGGAAGGAGCCCGGAAAACCAGAGTGCGGCGGTCCATGCGGCGAATCCGCCCGGCATGGCAAGCGTCGCGCTGCGAAGAGGCAGCAGGGCGGCGGCCGTCCCGACTGCGTATCCGATGAAGGCGACGGGGGAAAAGGCCAGGGCGGCACCGACAAAGGCGGAGACGCCCTTTCCGCCTTTTCCGGACAGGGGAAAGACATGGCCTAAAACCGCAATGGCCCCTCCGGCCGCAACTAGCCATTCCGGATGCCCCAAATACCGGCCGGCCACAACAGCTGCAGCGCCTTTCAGGGCATCTCCCGCGAATACTATGAAAAATGCAGAGGCACCGAACAGTCTTCCGGCATTTCTGGCACCCGGATTCCCGCTGCCCTCAGAAGTCGGGTCCGCACCGAGCGCACTTCCAAGAACCCGAGCCCAAAGTAAAGAACCAAGGACCCAGCATATAGCAAGGTAAAGGACGGCTTCAGGGCTTATGGCGTTCATCGGCATCCCTCCCCGGGTCTGCTATAATCAGGGTGACTACTGGTAGCAAAGGAGAATCCATATGAGCCAACAGCAAATGAGTGTCAGGCAAGCGGTGATCGAGCGCCGCTCCATCAAAAATTTCAATGGAACCCCGGTCTCCCGTGACGACGTCATGGAGGTCCTGTCCGAATCCCGATTTGCGCCGAACCACGGCAAGCGTGAACCGTGGAGATTTGTCGTCGGGGCAGGGGACAACCTACCTGACGTCCAGCACCTGATCAGGGAATTTGCCATCCCGAACTGGCGCGAACTGACGGAAGAAGCGCTTGAGCGCCAGTCCGCCAAGTTCACGAGCGCGGGGGCCATCGTTTTTGCCATTGTCCGCGAAGACATTCGGCAGAAGCAGCGAATTGAAGATCATATGGCGATTGCCGCTTTCCTTCAGAACGCCCAGCTCCTCGCGTGGGACAAGGGGATCGGCACATGCATTAAGACACCTGCCTGGCTGGATCAGCCCAACTTCCGCAAGGCGCTGGGCGCCTTGGACGGGGAGCGTGTAATCTCCATGCTGCACTTCGGATATTCAGATACAGTGCCAAAGGAGTGGGACCACACTCCGATAGAAGAAAAGGTTACGTTTTACTCCGCTCCGGAAAGCGCGGAAGACACTTCAAAGTAATAATCTCCGATGACGCGTAGCCCCTTGTCGAAATTCTCCAGATGGAAGTGCTCGTTCGGCGCATGGAAGTTCTCGGACGACAGCCCGAAGCCCATCAGGACGACCGGAAGGCCAAGAATCTCATCAAATGCCGCAACGATCGGAATCGAGCCGCCGCCTCGTGTATAGGCAGTCGGGACATTGTACACGCGCTCATACGATTTGCCTGCAGCCTGGATGGCAGGGTGGTCGTATGGGGTTAGGAACGGCTTGCCCTTGTCGAATTCGGTGACGTTCACCGTGACGCCTGCGGGCTTGTTTTTCTCGATATGGCTGCGCAGTTTTTGTACAATGTCGTCCGGGTCCTGGTCAGGTACCAGGCGGCATGTGATTTTTGCTCCTGCTTCGGCCGGAAGTACGGTCTTGATTCCTTCACCGGAGAAACCGCCGAATACGCCATTAATCTCGAGTGTCGGACGTGTCCATGTGCGCTCGAGATGCGAATAACCCGGTTCACCGAAGAGCTCGCTCACGCCGAGCTCTTTTTTCAATGCTTCCTCGTCGAAGCCCAGCTTTTGGTACTCTTCGCGCTCCTCATCGGTTGCGGGGCGCACATCATCATAGAAGCCTTCAACACTGATTGTGCCTTCTTCGTCCCGGAAGGAGGCGAGCAGTTCGACAAGAGCATGGATGGCGTTCTGGACGCCGCCGCCATACAAGCCGGAGTGAAGGTCGCCCTTGGCTCCCTTCACGTCGATCTGGACTCCTGCCAAACCGCGCAGTCCGTAGCAGACGGCCGGCTGTCCCGGTCCCTGCATGCCTGTATCGGAAATGACGATTACATCAGCTGCCAACTTCTCCTTATTGGCTTCGACGTAAGCGGGGAGATTCGGGCTGCCGATCTCTTCCTCGCCCTCGATGCAGAACTTTACATTGACGGGAAGCTTGCCGTACGTCTTGAAAAGGGCCTCGACAGCCTTCACGTGCATGAACACCTGGCCTTTGTCATCGCTGGCTCCGCGTGCATACAGTTTGTTGTTGCGGACTTCGGGTTCGAATGGCGCGCTTTCCCAGAGTTCCAGCGGATCGACCGGCTGGACATCGTAGTGTCCGTAGATGAGGAGGGTCGGCTGGCCTTCCGCGTGCAGCCAGTCTGCGTAGACGACCGGATGTCCCTGCGTGTCATCGATCGAAATGTTCTCGAGTCCCGCATCATTGAGTGATTCCGCAAGCCATTCTGCAGCTTTTTTCATATCGCCTTTGTGCTCGGAAAGTGAGCTGATGCTCGGGATGCCCAGGAAGTCGTTCAGCTCGGAGAGATGCGCTTCGCGGTGCTCGGTGAAATAGCGGTCCAGTTCGTTCAGATGATCCATCATTGATCCCTCTTTCCAGGTTGGTTTACGTGCCAAGTATACCAGAAACAGAGAAAGCGGATTCAAATCGGAGTATCGGGGGAATAGTTTATGGTATGATGGGCAATAAGGTGTTTGAATTCCGTGTAAACTCAGGGGGAATGGCTTTTGTTTATCGTCTTGGGAATCCTGCTCTTCCTGTCCTTCTTCTTCTCGGGCAGTGAAACGGCGCTGACCGCCACGAACAGGATGAAGGTGCAGCTCCGGGCTGACCAGGGAGACAGAAAATCTGAGAAACTGCTGAAACTCATCAGCAAGCCTGACAGGATGATCACATCGATCCTGATCGGGAATAATATTGTGAACATCCTCATGCCGACTCTCCTTACGGCGATTGCGATCGACAAGGGCTGGCAGGTCGGGCTGGCGACGACGATCCTGACGATTACCCTCATCATCTTTGGCGAAGTGCTGCCGAAGACAATCGCTGCAACTTTCTCTGAGAGGGTCGCTTATTTAGTCTTTCCGATCATCCGATTTCTGGTCATCATTCTCTCTCCGCTCACGTACCTGCTGTCTCTGTTCACAAATATCTTTATCCGCATTATTTCGCGGGGTACGGTGACGGAAGCGACGCTGACGAAGGAAGATCTCCGGTCGATGGTGGATATCGCTTCTACGGAAGGGACTTTTGAGGAAGAGGAATCCATCCGCCTAAAAGGCGTCATGGACTTTCCCGAAAAAGATGTGTCCGACGTGATGTCGGCCCACCGGACGGAAATCGTCGGTGTGCCTCTTGATGCCACCTATGAATATGTCCGGGATACGATTCTGGAACATTGGTACACGCGTTATCCGGTGTATGAGGACAACATGGATACCATCGTTGGTGTGTTCTATTCCAAACAGCTGATTGAATGGTCGATGGCCACTGATTCAACAATTGAGGATTACATGGACCGTGAACCGCTGTTTGTCGTCGAATCGCTCAGTGTCGAACGGGTATTTAAGATGATGCTCGCGAAAAAGAAGCATATCGCGATCGTCCTGGACGAATACGGCGGCACACTCGGCATTGTCACGCACGAAGATATCATCGAAGAGATGATCGGCCAGGACATCGAGGACGAAACCGACCAGGAAGACGAGGTGCTCGTCTATGAAATGACGGATACCCGCCTGGAGTGTTCGGGACGTCTGGAGATGGATGACCTGAAGGAATCCTTCCGCTCCGAAATGCCTGACGAGCATGAGACAGTCGGCGGATTTGTACTCCAGCAGCTTGGTCATGTACCGGTGCCGGGAGATCAGTTCACCTATGGCAACCTGGATGTCATCATCGAGGAGATGGACCGCAATCGCATCACCCGGATGCTGATCACCAAGCGGGAACATGAAGAAGCGGAACAAGCGGCAACATCAGAAGAAGAATGAGAAGAAAACAGCAAAAAAACGCAGGCCTAAACCTGCGTCGTGCGCTTCCTTCCAGGGAAGCGTTTTTTTGGCTTTTAGGTAAATGTTTTTTTATTCTGCTTTAGCAAGAGTACCGGGGTTTAGCATACTATAGTCGGATTGAAGCGGAGGGCCTGAGACACCTGCGGGAAAAGCGTTAGCCGAAGACCCCGAGGATGTTGCACAACGCTTTGCGTTGCGCACAGACGCCAATCTCCGTACTGGCGCCGGCTAAGGCAACGCCCGCGGTAAGCGAAGGCCCGCAGCGAAAACCCGAAGTATATTCAGTAAAAGGGCATTGAATGTTCAACCTTTCTCCGTTTCTTACATCTTTGTAATGGACCTGAAAGAGAATCCGATGGAGGGCAAGGTTTCTCTATAGGACAATAAGGTCAACAAAGAACAGTACGAACGGGAGGGATCGGCCATGGCCGGTCGTAACATCGAAACCATCTACGAAGAATATGAACGCTTTATCTATCATCTGTGCCTGAAACTCACTCGGAACAAGGACGAGGCGGAAGACCTCATGCAGGACGTCTGGCTAAAAGTCGTCCGCAACGAGAAATCGCTCGAGGGCGTCGACCACGTCAAGGCATGGCTCACGACGATTTGCATGAACACGTTCCGTGACCGCTACCGTAAGACGGTCCGCCGGAGCCAGCATGTCATGGAGCAGCCGGAAACGCTCGACGTGCCGATCCTTGACCTTGTGCCATGTGTGGAGCCGACTGCGGACGACCTGCTGGAGCGCGAGGACATCCGTGCCATCGTCCAGTCGAAGCTTGATGAACTGGACGGCATCTACCGCAAGACCGTACTTTATTTCTACGTCAACCAATATTCGCTCAATGAAATCGCCGAGCTCATGAAAGTATCAATCGGGACCGTCAAATCCCGCCTCTTCCGCGCGAAGCAGCGCCTGAAGGAAATGATGCTTCTCGATGAGCAGGCCGAAGGCTATGTTACAGCCGGATAAGATATTCATAAGGACGGCGGACCAGGCAGAAAGTTGCCCGGTCCGCTTTTTTATTTTTTTGCGGCACAGTTCCCGCTTGGAACTAGTTTTTTTCATCCGGCGTTTTCCCTCTGATAGGAAAGGGGAATGGAAGGGGGACCAGAGGGGGGACACGCATGGAAAAGAAGAAAATCAGGGAATGGAGCATGAGGCGCAGAGTGCTGACGATCATCGCCTGCCTGTTCGTTCTCATCTATATCGGAATCGTTCTCTATCATACATATAAGCCGCTCCCGGAGGGCATTTCCCATGACGGGACGCTTTACCGGACAGACAATGTGGAAATGCTCACTGACCTGACCTACTCGCAGGACCGGTCAAAGGATGGTATGGTCCACGAACTGCAGATTTTTGACGAAGTGTTTTCGATGATCGATCGGGCGGAGGAATTCGTCGTGGCAGACTTTTTCCTCTATAACAGCTACTACGATGAAAAAGAAGACTTTCCGGAGATTGCCCGCACGCTGACCGACCGGCTGGCCAGGAAGAAAAAAGAGAACCCCGACATGCCGGTCATCCTCATCACAGACCCCGTCAACAACGGGTACGGTTCGTATGAATCCGAGGAATTCAGGCGTCTTGAGCAAGCTGGCGTCGAGGTCGTGGTGACTGCTCTTGACCCGCTCAGGGACTCCACACCCATCTATTCAGGCGTCTACCGGATCCTCTTCCAGTGGTGGGGAGAGGAAGGTGAGGGATGGCTGCCGAACCCGATGGCCGAGGAAGCTCCGGAATTGACGGTCCGTTCCTACCTGAAGCTGCTCAATGTCAAGGCGAATCACCGGAAAGTAATCGCCACGGAAGAAGGAGTCCTTGTGAGCTCCGGCAACCCGCATGATGCGAGCGGATGGCACGGGAATGTCGCATTTAAGACGGACGGTCCAGTAATCAACGATGTGCTCACAGCTGAGGAAGCGGTATCTCGCTATTCCGGCGGTCCGGAAAAGTTTCCGAGGACGGAGACGGAGGAAAACCCGGACGGGCAATACGGCGTGCAGTACGTAACGGAGAGGCGAATCCTTGATCACCTGCTTGAAGACATCGGAAAAGCAGATGAAGGGGACGAGGTATGGCTCGGCATGTTCTATCTCGCTAAACGTGATGTAATCTCGGCGCTTGTCGAAGCGGCTGAACGGGGCGCGCGGGTTCGTATCATCCTGGATCCGAACGAGAATGCTTTCGGAAACAAGAAGACCGGCCTGCCGAACATGCCGGTCGCGGAAGAGCTGATTGAGGACTCGGACGGCCGCATCGAGATCCGCTTCTACAATGCAGTCATCGGGCAGTACCA
This sequence comes from Bhargavaea cecembensis, assembly GCF_001619585.1. Classification (GTDB taxonomy): domain Bacteria; phylum Bacillota; class Bacilli; order Bacillales_A; family Planococcaceae; genus Bhargavaea; species Bhargavaea cecembensis_A. The sequence continues at coordinate 583,723 of NZ_LQNT01000009.1, read as the reverse complement.
TACCAAGCTGGTTTATGTGAAGGACGGGGAGGAGGCGTACATCTCGAGCGGCGCAGCCAATATGACGGAGCGTGCCCTGGATGATTACAACCTCGAGGCCAATCTGCGCATTAAGGCACCTGCGGACAGCCCGCTTGCAGATGAGCTGGATACTTATTTCAACCGGCTCTGGGACAATGAAGATGCCCTTTATACGCTGGACGCTGAGGAAAAGCTGAACGGTTTCTCCCAGGCGCAGCGGGTCGTCTACGGCCTGCAGAAACTATTAAAACTCACCACTTACTGATACGAAAATGAAAGCCGGCCTCCGCACCTGTTCAATGGTGCGGAGGCCGGCTTCGTATGCTTACTCAAGCTCATCCAGCTGCCGGTTCAGTTCCGACAGGCGGGCTTCCATGTCCGCAAGCCGCTGTTCCGCTTTTTGGACCTGTGCCTCGTGGCCGGTTGACTCCAGTTTCTCGATGTCGCCCTGCAGGCTGATGTAATCCATTTTCAGTTCCGCGATTTCCGCTTCGAGGGAACGTTTGTCCATCGTGAACGCCTCCTTGTCGCGGACATTGTACCATAACCATGCGGCTGGCGTATCCTTGCATGTGAGGGTGCGTCCTTGTCCCGCCGGAGGGGATCAGTGTCTTCCGGCCTGTCTGCGTGGCGGGTACTCCAAGTAGTAGTGAACAGCTTCGCTCACCATGCCAAGACCATCCTCGACATTGAGTGCCGCCTGTCTCTCCACCGCGCGTTTTCTCCGCTGCTCATGCAGGAGAAGCTCCATCACCGCATTCAGCAGCATCGACTGTTTGACTTTACGCCCGAGTCCGAGCGGGATGAATCCATTTTCCTCATTTGGCAGCGCATGTCCCAATTCTTCTTCATTTTGTGCAAGGACGATGCAAGGGATGCTCAGGAAAGCGACATCATAAGGGATGTATCCAGACGAACAGATCACAATATCGGCGGAGGCAAGTTCCTTGCCGTAGTCATATGGCATCTTCCGGACTGTCACGTTCCGGCGGCCGAGTGCCATCATTGTGAGCGGATCGTCCGGATGGGAGTAAGCTTCCCCCAGAAGCACGGTAATCTTCAGCGGAATGTGGAGCTGAGTCAGATGCCGGAGTGTCCGGTGTGAGAGGTTGGCCGGGTCGGAAGGGCCGTGGGTGACGACAATATGGGGCAGATCGCCGGGCGGACGTTTGCCGAGCCCGATGTGCCGGTGCCGGATTAGGCTCGGGTCCGCGATGAATCCCGCCTGGCCCGTGACGACATTGGTCGGGACGGGCCCCCTTGTCTCGCCTCCGAACGTCCGGAAGACAAGGTCGGCCGCAGTTCCGCCTTCCCCGTTGTCATCAAAATGGATGATTGCGGGAATGACTTCCCTGAGCGCATCAATTTCTCCAGGTTCGGAGCGTCCGTCCCGGAGGAGGATATCCGGGCGCAGTTCGGCGGCGGCTCTCCTGAGTCCGTCTTTTCCGCGGATCCGGACAACCCGGAAGCCCGCCTCCTCAACGTGGGAGAGCGGGCGCTCCGAAAGGAAGATCACTTCAATATCGGTAAGCGACTGCGCGATGCGCAACGCGCGCCGTGTCCGGTAGGCGGAGGGGATGTCGATTGCCGTGCAGTAAAAGACCGCTTTCTTTTTCGGTTTTCCGGTCAAGGCCTTCACCCTTTCTGGCTGCAATATCGGTTCCTGTCCAACATATGGGACCGGCCTCCGGAATATGAGAGTTCCGGCTGGAAGTCTCGGCGGGATATGGTACACTGGGTATTATTTTTGAGGAACAAAAAGGGGGGATTTCCCATGTTCGATTCGTTTCTGTTCTCCTTTATGGCGATTGCAGCGATCGGAATCGGATCACAGTGGCTGGCCTGGCGGCTCCGGCTGCCCGCTATTGTCGTCATGTCCATTGCGGGCCTTTTGCTCGGACCGCTGCTAGGTCTGCTGAATCCTGAGCAACAGTTAGGGGACCTGTTTGCGCCGCTCATCTCGATTGCGGTGGCCATCATCCTGTTTGAGGGGAGCCTGAATCTTGACGTGCGGGAAATCCGCGGATTTTTCCGTCCGGTCGGCCGGATTGTGACACTCGGTGCATTCCTTGCATGGATCTTTGGCTCGCTTACCGCACACTATATCGCCGGCCTGAGCTGGGAAGTGGCATTCGTCATCGGGGGGCTGTTTATTGTCACTGGTCCGACGGTCATCCTGCCTCTCCTGCGCCAGGCTAAGCTAAAGCCTCGTGTCGGGGCCATTCTAAAGTGGGAAGGAATCATTGTTGATCCGTTCGGCGCGCTGCTTGCGCTGTTTGCATTCGAGATCATCCGTTTCCTGAAAGGGGACCTGTCCGGCACAGGCATCCTGATCTTCTTTGCAGCCTCGGCTTTTGCAGGCGTGCTCGGCTGGTTCGTCGCATGGGCGCTTGGGAAGATGTTTGAGGCAGATAAAGTGCCGGAGTTCCTGAAGTCCCCGGTGCTGTTTGCGGCCGTTCTGCTGGTCTTTGTCGTGTCTGATGAGATCATGCATGAGACCGGACTGCTCGCGGTCACCGTGATGGGGGTCGCAATGGCGAATATGCATCTGTCTTCCATTGAGGACATCCGGCATTTCAAGGAAAACATCACGGTTCTGCTCGTTTCCGCCATTTTCGTGATGCTGACGGCGTCACTTTCGGTGGATACGCTGCGCGCCATCTTCGAACCGCGGATCATCGCTTTTGTCCTTGCGACGCTGTTCGTTGTCCGGCCGCTGTCGATCTGGCTGTCGACAATCGGCACAGATCTGACCAGGCAGGAGCGCACGCTCGTCGGATGGATTGCGCCGCGCGGCATTGTCGCGCTCACGGTTTCCGGCTATTTTGCCTCGATCCTGCTTGAACAGGGCTATGAGGACGCAGAGCTTCTGACGGCTCTGACGTTCGCACTCGTATTTGGAACGGTTGTTGTGCATGGCTTCACGCTCGGGCCCCTCGCCAAGAAACTGAACCTTGTTGCGGCGGATAACTCGGGTGCACTGATTGTCGGCGGAGGGCCGTTCATCGCGAAGCTTGCCGCCTCAATCAAAGAAGATGGAAAACCGGTCGCCATTATGACTGATGCCTGGAATGATGTGTTTGAGGCCCGCAAGGCAGGCATCAAAGTGCTTTCGGGTGACATCCTGTCCGAACAGGTCGATTACAGATATGACCTGGCGCCTTACCAGAACTTGCTGTCGATGACGCATATGGACATGTACAATGCCCATATCTGCAGCGACTTCGTTCATGACTTCGGCCCGTCTTACGTCTATCGGTCCGGCCTGAAAGGAGATCCGAAACGCTACGGGGTGGACAGCGTGCGGCTCGTCCGCTCGCCGGGCAGGTTCCTCTTTGAACCGGCGGTCCCGGTGGGCGTGCTGGATTCACGAATCAGAAACGGCCATGTGATCCGGAAGACCCCGATCACGGAACGCTACAAGTACACCCAATACCTCCGCGAGCGGGATGAGAGTCCGGTCCTTCTCTATATTCTGAGAAAGGACGGCAGGGTCGACTTCTACTCACCGGGTGCAGAACTTGCAGCCGAACCGGGGGACCTTGTGGTATCCCTGAGCCCGCCGGACAAGACGGTCGAGAAGGTGAAGGAGAAGCTTGAGGTCAAGACGGAAGGCAGGGTATCCGCGACCAAGGAGCAGATCGAACATCGGCTGAACGGCAACGATCCGGCTGGCGGGGACGGCAATGGCGGAAAACCGCCGCTCCCGGGTCCCGCACCAGACTCGGCACTTAAATAAAAATCAGAGCCGGGAGCAAGCTTGCTCCCGGCTTTTCTTTTTGTCCGGCTGAGTTTCCGGCCTTCAGAAAGCGGACTTGGCGGATGGAGTTCGGACTTAGCGGTCGGGACTCGGACTTGGAGAACGAAATTCGGACTTACAGCACGAAACCCGGACTAAGCCCCCAAACCCGGACTTACAGGTTCCCTGACACCCTCGAATCCATCCTTCGGCTAGCCAAGAGCGATGAAATCCCTTTGCCGGTCTTGTATAATCAGTACGTATGAGAGGAGTGGACGCACATTGTCCAAATCATTGGTATTGGCAGAAAAACCGTCCGTCGCGCGGGATCTTGCCCGCGTGCTCGGATGCAACGATAAACGGAACGGCGCACTGGAAGGGAAGGACTACGTCGTCACGTGGGCCCTCGGCCATCTCGTGACACAGGCCGATCCGGAGCAATATGATCCGAAGTACAAGGACTGGAAGATGGAAGACCTGCCGATCTTGCCCGAGCCGTTCAAGCTCGTGCCGATCCGGCAGACAACCAAGCAGTTCAATGCCGTAAAGGCGCTGCTAAGACGCGGAGACATCCGGGAAGTCATCATCGCGACCGACGCAGGCCGGGAAGGGGAACTGGTGGCACGGTGGATCCTGGAAAAGGCGAAGGCAAACAAGCCGGTCAAGCGGCTCTGGATCTCGTCCGTCACCGACAAGGCAATCAAAGACGGTTTCCGCAACCTGAAGGACGGGCGCGAATATGAAAATCTGTTCGAGGCGGCGGAAGCACGGGCGGAAGCGGACTGGGTCGTGGGCATCAACGCCACGCGGGCACTGACCGTCAAGCACAATGCCCAGCTGTCGACGGGCCGTGTGCAGACGCCGACGCTCGCGATGATCGCGGAACGGGAGCGGCAGATCCGCGAGTTCCGTCCTAAGTCGTTCTACGGGATCGAAGCGCTCACCGATTCCGGCAGATTCAAGTGGACTGCCAAGTCAGGAGACGGTCGCACGTTCGACAAAGGGGAAGCGGAGGCGCTCCTCGGCAAGCTGGAGAACATTCGTGAAGGCGCCATCGAGGAAGTGAAGCGCACGCCGAAAAGCCAGCCGGCACCGCCGCTGTTTGATCTGACCGAGCTGCAGAAAGAAGCGCATAAGCGCTTTGGCTGGTCGGCGAAGGAAACGCTGAATATCCTGCAGGGGCTGTATGAGTCCCACAAGGCGGTCACGTATCCGCGGACCGACTCCAAGCACCTCACATCCGACATGGCGTCTACTCTGAAGGACCGGCTGGAGGCCGTGCGCCTCGCCCCATACCGGAAGGACATCGCGGCCATCCTGAAAAAGGGCAGCCCGAAGCCGCAGAAAGGGGTCATCGACGATGCAAAGGTCAGTGACCACCACGCCATCATCCCGACAGAAGAACCGGCGATCCTGGAGCGCATGTCAGACAGCGAGAAGAGGCTATTCGACCTGATCGTGAAGCGGTTCATCGCCGTCTTCTCTGGCCCGTACAAGTACGAAGCGGTCACCGCGGTCCTCGGGGCGGGCGGCGAACGATTCCACGCAAAGGGCAGGACAATCACCGACGAAGGCTGGCGCGCCGTCTACGGCCTTGATGCCGAGGAGGAAGACGACAAGACACTTCCTCCGTTTGAAAAAGGAGAGACGCTCGGCATCCGCGCGTTCTCGATGACGGAAGGACAGACAAAGCCGCCGGCGCGTTTCAACGAGGGGACGCTCCTCGCCGCGATGGAAAACCCGGCACAGTTCATGGCAGGCGAATCCAAGGAATTGATCCGGACGCTTGGTGAGACGGGCGGACTCGGAACGGTCGCGACACGTGCAGACATCATCGATAAACTGTTCAACTCGTTCGTCATCGAAAAGAAAGGCCATGACATCTTTACGACGTCCAAGGGCCGCCAACTGCTGGAACTCGTCCCGGAAGACCTCAAGTCCCCTGCGCTTACCGGCGAATGGGAGCAGAAGCTCACCGAGATTGCAAAAGGCCGCCTCTCGAAGAAAGACTTCATGAAGGAAATGACTAGGTTCGCCAAGCAGGCCGTCTCGGAAGTCAAAGCTTCCGAAAAAAAATTCAAGCATGATAACGTCACCGGCAAGATGTGCCCGGACTGCGGCAAGCCGATGCTCGAGGTGAACGGCAAGCGCGGCAAGATGCTCGTCTGCCAGGATCGCGAATGCGGCCATCGCCAGAAAGTTTCCCAGCTGACGAACGCCCGCTGCCCGAACTGCCACAAAAAGCTTGAACTGCGGGGTGAGGGAGAAGGGCGGATCTTCACCTGCCGCTGCGGATACCGTGAGAAGCTTTCCGCATTCGAGAAGCGCAAGGCGAAGACGAACAAGGGAAAAGTGTCCAAGCGCGACGTTCAGAAGTACATGAAAAAGCAGGATGAAGAGCCGGTGAACACGGCGCTGGCCGATCAGCTGAAAAAGCTGCTCGGCGACCAAGACTGACGGAGGTGTCCGGTTTGGGAAAAAAGGACAAAGTCCAGAAAACGAATGCCGTCCGCATCCTGGACCGTCAAAAGGCCGAATATGAATTGATCGAATATGATACGGATGATGGCCAGCTTGACGGCGTTTCGGTCGCGGAAAAGACCGGCCAGGCGGAAGAGACCGTCTACAAGACACTTGTCGCTACTGCCGGGACGGGAAAGTACTTCGTGTTTATCATTCCGGTCGCCGAAGAATTGGACCTGAAAAAGGCGGCAAAGGCGGCAGGGGAGAAAAAGATCGAAATGCTCCATCTGCGTGACCTGACCGACGTCACGGGATATGTGCGGGGAGGATGTTCGCCGGTGGGCATGAAAAAGGACTTCCCTACATTCATCGATGAATCCGCACAGGCACTCGGGAGGATGATTGTCAGCGCAGGCAAGCGCGGGCTCCAGATGAAACTAGAGCCGGATGCGCTCGCGATGGCCGCCAATGCGGTCTTTGCACCGCTCCGCAAATGACCATAAACGTGAATAGACGGGGAGGTGCCTGCATGCAACACGTTCAGGCTTTAAGATGGACATTCTTTTTGGTTGGCCAGCTGCTTTTGGCCCTCGGAATCACATTGACGATCAAAGGGGCCATGCTTGGAATCAGCCCATGGGATGTTCTTCATGTCGGCCTGTTCCTGCAGCTTGGACTGACAATCGGTACATGGTCGATCCTGACGGGGTTCTTTATCATTGTCTCGACGTCCATCTATCTGCGCAGGATGCCTCAGATCGGGACATGGATCAACATGCTCCTGATCGGAACGTTCATTGACTTCTTCAATTGGATTCTGCCGGATGTCCATTCTCTTGCCGGACAGACGTCGGTGTTCCTGGCAGGCATCACGGTGCAGGCAATCGGGCTTGGGATGTATGTGTCGCCCGGTATCGGTGCGGGACCAAGGGATACGCTTATGCTTGTTCTGATGGAAAAGACGGGGTGGAGCGTGAAGACTGTCCGGACCGTGCTGGAAGCCACCGTTGCACTGGCCGGCTGGCTGATCGGCGGGCCGATCGGCATCGGGACGGTTATTATTGCTCTGTTCTTCGGACAATTGTTGCAGTTCACCCTTCCTTATTTCAGGGACCTGCTTGAACGTCTGTCGGGAGCAAGGAAGGAAGCGACCGCAGGATAAAGGTGAAAGGCACGGCAGGGAATATCCCTTCCGTGCTTTTTCGTGTCCCGCATGCATATACTGTCCCGTCAAGAGGAAAGGGTGATCGCTTGAACGGGACCATCACATCCTATATGAGTACGGCTTATACATCAGAGGGAATTCGGCATAGCTACAGGGAGCTGCTTTCAGAAGCGTCAAAGGCATTCCTTCTGAAGGCGCCGCCGACAGGGGCCCTGTCCGTGCTGCTGAGGGAAATCGCACAGCATTATGTGAAGCGGGGGTGGGATGTGGAGCTTTTCCATGATCCGCTTACGCCTGACGGACTGGATGCCGTCCATGTAGTAAAGCCGGGAATTCTTTTCGTCCAGGCCTCCCACCCCGTTTCGCTCGAGCCGCTGCATCTCGGAGGGGCACACCGTGTGGTGACCTTCTACGAGGGGTACGACGAAGACCGGCTGCGTCTTCAGCATGGCTTTATCCGAGAGACGGCGGTTCGGGCAGAAGAGGCACTGGGAAAAACATTCGCATCTCTCCGGCGTGCGAAGGAACTGCATGACAGGTGGGAAGAAGTGAACCGGGCAAGGATGTCCTGGGCGCTTGCGGACAAACTGTCGTCCAGTCTTGGGGAGTCACTGTTCGGCGACCTGTCGCTCAATAAGGAATCGGCTGTCGTCAACCGGTACATCGGCACGCTCACCGCGGAAGGGGCGCAGGACTTTTTCAACTCGGTTACGAAAGGCCTGAAGCGACGGCTCCTGATCAAGGCCCATCCGGGCACGGGCAAGTCAACGATGATGAAAAAGCTCGGCAAGCAGGCGGAGGCCCGCGGCCTTGATGTCATCTATGGATGGTGCGCACTAGATCCCGGAAGCGTTGACCTGATCGTGCTCCCTGAACTGTCGGTCTGCGTGTTCGATGCGACCAAGCCGCACGAATACGGTCCTGAACGCGAAGGTGATGAGATTGTCGATATGCTCGGGATGTGCCGTGACGACGAGGAGCTGGAAGGAAAGGCCGCGGAGATCGAGGCGGTTTACCGGGAAGCCATGCTGGACGCCAGAGCCTATATGAACGCCCATGTGCGCGACATCCACGCCATCCGGGCGAGGATGGACAGTGCCATCGACCAGGAGCAGTGGGAAAAGAAAATCGATAGTATCAGGGAACAATTATAAAGGGCCGCCCGGGGGAAGATCTCCGGGCGGTTTTGTTATGTGTGAGGCCTCCATTCTGTTAAAGTGAAAACAATAGCAGTATAGAAAGAGGTGACGGCCGGTGGCATGGCTATATGTGTTCTTCGCTGCCGTCGTCGAGGTGTTCTGGGTGGTCGGTCTATCATACTCTGACAGCGCCCTCGAATGGACCGGGACGGCAATTGCCATCATCTTCAGCTTTTATTTCATCATCAAGGCATGTGAGAAGCTTCCTTCCGGTACGGTATATGCAGTATTCACCGGTTCAGGGGCAGCTGCGATTGTCCTTGTGGATATGATCGTTTTCGGCGAGCCATTTTCAATCGTCAAGCTGTTTTTCATCGCCCTGATCCTTGCCGGCGTGGTCGGCATCAAGCTGACAGACGGTGAAGGCAAGAAGGAACCGGAAAGGAGTGAGCCGTGATGGCTTGGGTATTCCTTGCACTCGCCAGCTTCGGGGAGATTTTCGGTGTCATATTTATCAATCTCTATCTGAACGACAAGAAATGGTGGCGGCTCATCCCGCTCGTCCTGTCTTTCGGTCTCGGATTCGTCCTTCTGTCTCTCGCCATGCAGGAGATTCCGATGGGAACAGCCTATGCCATCTGGACAGGCTTGGGAGCTGCGGGGGCCGTGCTGATGGGCATCCTGTTTTTCAGGGAGCCGGCCGGATGGCAGCGGCTCCTGTTCATCTCGTTCATCATTACGGGAGCGGCCGGCCTGAAGCTGTTCAGCTGAGGCTGCTGTGTTAAAATGAAGTCAATCACGTGTCGGAAAGGAAGATTCCTTTGGCGAAAATTTTGGACCAATTTCTCGAAGAAAACCTGCATGAGCTGCGAGGTGCAGGGCTCTATAATGAAATCGACCCGGTTGAAGGACCGAACGGGCCGAGGATCAAGGTTGGCGGACAGGACCTTGTCAACCTGAGCTCAAACAACTACCTTGGACTGGCAACAGACGATGGCCTGAAAAAGCTGGCAAAGGACGCCATCGACAAATACGGCGTCGGCGCCGGCGCCGTCCGGACCATCAATGGTACGCTCGATATCCATGTAAGACTGGAGGAAAAGCTTGCCGAGTTCAAGGGGACCGAAGCGGCCATTGCCTATCAGTCCGGTTTTAACTGCAATATGGCGGCCATCTCTGCGGTGATGGACAAAAACGATGCCATCCTCTCCGATGAGCTGAACCATGCCTCCATCATCGACGGGTGCCGACTGTCCCGGGCGAAAATCATCCGCGTCAACCACCAGGACATGGACGATCTCCGCAAAAAGGCCAAGGAAGCGACAGAGTCCGGCCAATACAACAAAGTCATGTATATCACGGACGGCGTGTTCTCGATGGACGGCGATGTCGCCAATCTGCCGGATGCTGTCCAGATTGCAAAGGAATTCGACCTCATCACTTATGTGGATGACGCGCACGGATCCGGCGTCATGGGCGGCGGCAAGGGCACCGTCAAGCACTTCGGACTGGAAAAGGAAATCGACTTCCAGATCGGCACACTCTCCAAGGCAATCGGTGTCGTCGGCGGATATGTGGCCGGAAAGCAGCAGCTGATCGACTGGCTGAAAGTCCGCTCCCGCCCGTTCCTGTTCTCGACTGCAATGACACCGGGAGACGTCGCGGCAGTTATCGGCGCGGTTGACAAACTGCTTGCGTCCGACGAGCTCGTGGACAAGCTGTGGGAGAACGGCGACTACCTGAAAGCCGGCCTGAAGAAGCTTGGCTTTGACATCGGCCACTCCGATACGCCGATCACGCCGTGCATCATCGGCGAAGAAAAGCTGACCCAGCAGTTCTCCAAGCGTCTGATGGAAGAGGGCGTCTATGCGAAGTCAATCGTCTTCCCGACTGTCCCGAAAGGAACCGGCCGTGTCCGTAACATGCCGACGGCTGCCCATACCAAAGAGATGCTTGACGAAGCACTCGCCGTCTATGAGAAAGTCGGCAAGGAACTGGGCGTCATCAGCTGAGGAGGGATTCCTTGAACAAGCGGGACGAAGAACAGATTCAGCTGCTTCATCCTGAAGGAAAGCAGGGCGCGAAAATCCTGAAGCGCCGTTACGATGCCATCCGCAAAGTCATCCTGGATGAGGTGGAAGCTTCCGGAGAAATCACATTCATGGATCTCACCGAACGCGCTCCGAAGCGACTCTCTCATTTTGACGGCAAAACAACATGGTATATCACCGCCGTCAAGCTTGACTTGGAGGCGAGGGGTGAACTGGAGAGTTTTGAGCGGAGCGGCAGGCAGCATATCAGACGAATATGAAAACCGCCAGGATACCGGCATCACCCGGTGTCCTGGCGGTTTTTCCGTATCCGGATCAGACCGGACGGTTTACTTCTTCGGCAAAGACAGTGACAATCTCCCCGTCTCCCATCTCAACGTCATACTGGATGGATTCCCCATTGTCCCGAACGTCCACAATCAGCCCGCGGCGACCGTCCTTCAGTTCAACGGCTGTGTTCTCGACAAGCAGCATGGCAATCTCCTCCTGTATGTTTTTTAATGAGCAGCCGGTTCCTCCATCTTCCTGAAATTGTGGTGCAGTAGGTAATACTGGATGCCCCCGGCGTCTGCCTTCGCGGCGTCAACTTCTTTGCGGAACGCATCACGGTCGCCTTTGCGGTTCGCCATGACCGCCCGTATGGCGTGCTTCATCCATGTATGGCCTTCCGGGATGCGCGAAAGGGCTTCTTCAGCCAACTCATATTTCCCGTTAAGAGCATGGCCGTACGCGTCATAATACGACTGCATCGGCTCGCTGCCGATCTTCTTCGCATGGGACAGGACACCATCACCATCCTTTTCCGTCACGGCGTACAAAGCGCCGTACACGTGATGGATGTCCGGCTGCTTGTACCGATCCATGATCTCCCTGAGAGCTGCCCGGATTTCCTCATCAGTCCCGTGGGCCACAGAATAGGCGTATTTGTAGATCGGCTTGCGGGAATTCCGAAGCAGAAACCGGTCGATCGCCCGCAGGTTCTTTGATTTGTACGATAGCATCAGCGTCGGTACGGTGGTCAGTGTCATGTACAGGGCGGCGAGTACGAGCACCGTCAGCCAGAACGGTGCACCGAGCCAGATCAGCAGCAGTGCAGCCAGCACCAGGATGGCCAGCAGCATCAGAAATTGGACGACAGCAATCAAAAACGCACTTCCTCTATTTTTTGACTATTATATCAATACGGAGCTTTCAGGGAAAGTAATCCGTGGTTGTACTTACAGTGAATACAAATTATAATAGTGAACATCGAATTGCAGTGAAATCAATGTTTTATATTAATAGAATGTCCACACTGTAAATACAAATGGATGAATGGGAGTGACGGAAATGAAGAAGATCATCGTGACCGGGGCGCTGGGGCAGATCGGCTCCGAACTGACGGAAAGACTGAGGAGTCTGTACGGGACGGATCAGGTTCTCGCTACGGATATCCGGATGCCGGAGTCCGGTCCTGCACTTGACGGGCCGTTCGAGCAACTGGACGTAACGGATGGCAGCCGCATGCATGAGCTTGCCCAATCGTTCGGCGCCGATACGATCATCCATATGGCCGCTCTCCTGTCTGCAACAGCCGAAAAAAATCCGCTGTTCGCCTGGAACTTGAATATGGGCGGACTCGTCAACGCCCTTGAGACCGCGCGTGAACTGGACCTTCAGTTCTTCACACCAAGCTCGATCGGTGCATTCGGCCCGAGCACACCGAAAAACAACACGCCGCAGGATACGATCCAGCGCCCGACGACGATGTATGGCGTCAACAAAGTATCCGGAGAATTGCTCTGCGACTACTATTTTGAGAAATTTGGCGTCGACACCCGCGGCGTCCGGTTCCCGGGGCTCATTTCGTATGTAACTCCTCCCGGTGGAGGAACAACCGATTATGCCGTCGACATCTACTATAAGGCGATCGAACAGGGCAAGTATGCCTCGTTCATCGCTGAAGGAACTTATATGGATATGATGTACATGCCGGACGCCCTGCAGTCCATCATCGACCTGATGGAGGCGGATCCTTCGAAACTGATCCACCGCAACGCGTTCAACGTGACAGCGATGAGCGTCGAGCCGGCAGATTTCGAGAAGGCGATCCAAAAGCACATACCTGATTTCCATCTAACCTACAATGTTGACCCGGTCCGCCAGGCAATCGCCGAGAGCTGGCCGGACGCGATTGACCCGTCCGCTGCAGTCGCGGAATGGGGATTCGAAGCCAAGTATGACCTCGAATCGATGACTGCCGACATGATTGAGAAGCTGAACGATAAAATAAAGTCCAAGTGAAATGAGCCGCCGGGTATCCGGCGGCTTTTCTGTGATTGGGGGATGAATGCCTTGCCCACAATGTGTAGAGTAGGGGAAAAGGGGGCGTAAATCATGGACATTCGGGTAAGGCCGGCACGGGATGCCGGGGAGGCGGCAAAGTTCATCGCGGCACTGAACAGCCACCGTACGAACCATATCGGTTTCTGTGGAGAAGAGGAAAAGGAAATCCGTCATACGCTGGAAAATGATTTTTCCGATTCGGGATTCGGACAGTCGTTTTTTATGGCTGAAAATGAGGGAAGCATCGTAGGGGCAATCGGATTTGACATTGACAGTGATGATGGAATCGCGGAAGTATGGGGACCGTTTGTCAGTGATCATCTGCCTTACAAAGAAGTGGCGATGCCGCTATGGAGTGGTGCAGTACAAGGCTTGGATAGCGTCAGGACATTCCTGTTCTTCGTGAATGAGGATAATACTGATGCCTCAGCAATGGCCGAACGGCTTGGCGGGGTGCATTCCGGGCAGCATCTGATCCTTAGGGCACAGACAGGAGCAGTGCCCGGCGGTAACCAACCGGCAATCCCTGCTGAGGACCGGCATTTGGAGGCATTCAGTGTCCTCCATGACCGGGCATTCCCGGAAACCTATCTGTCTGCAGAGGAGATTCACGACCTGATGGATGATCACCACCGGCTCCTGGTCATTCCGGAAGGGGAAACAGGTGTGAAGGGATATGTTTACACTGAGGCCGACACGCTCCACGGAGAGGGGAGCATCGAGTTTCTCGCAGTCGGAGAAAATCACAGACGGCAGGGACTTGCCACGAAACTTCTTCGGGCGGGGCTGGGCGAACTGTTCCGCCATGAGGAGATCAAAGAAGTGCGTCTCACTGTGGGAGCGGAGAACTTGACGGCTATCGGCCTTTATAAAGCAGCAGGATTTGAGCAGCTTCACCGAATGAATGCTTACCGGCTGGAACGGGACTGACCGGCTATTGGGATTTTCGGACGGCATCGTACTTTTGCATATCATTTCGTTACCTGGCATTTGCACTGCAGTTAAAACATCACGACAGCTGAATCACAGTATCAAAAAACCGCCGCTTCCTTAGGAAGGGCGGTTTCATATTCTCATTCAAAAAAGCATATGCGCGATCAGTGCCACCATCGGCAGGGCGATCACCGTCCGAAGCAGGAAAATGACAAGCAATTCGAAGAAGTTGACCGGAATCTTGGAGCCGAGGATCAGACCCCCGACTTCGGACATATAGATCAGCTGGACGACGGAGATGACGGCCACAGTGAAAAGGGTCACTTCGGAAGTCACTGTACCGGCGGCCAGGATTGATGGCAGGAACATGTCCGCAAACCCGACGATCATGAGCGGAGCGGCCTTTGCCGCTTCCGGAATCTGCAGAAGTGCCAGGTAAGGCTCGAACGGTTTTCCGACAACCTGGAAGAAGCTGGTGTATTCGGCTATGATCAATGCCAGCGTCCCGAATGCCATGACGACAGGGATGACGCCAATCCACATATCAATTACGTTTTTCAGGCCATCCTTGACCGACTTGCCGATATCCCGGTTGGCATGCGCCTTTGCCAGGGCGTGTTCGATGCCATGGGTGAAGGAGTTATAACCTGGCGGCACTTTCTCCTCTTCGCCCGTGAACGGCCGCCCATCAGCATATTCCTGCTTTTTGCGGGAAAGCGGATAAATGCGAGGCATGATGAATGCGAGGATGAGTCCGGTCAGGATGACTGTGCCGTAAAACGGAAGGAAGTATTCGGACAGGCCGACTGTACCGATGATGACAATAGAGAAGGTGATCGATACGACGGAGAACGTCGTGGCGATGATTGCGGACTCTCTTTTCGTATAGTGCCCCTCCTGGTACTGTTTGTCAGTGAGAAGAACACCGATTGTACCGTCTCCGACCCAGGAAGCCAGCGCGTCAATCGATGAACGGCCCGGCAGCTTGAAAAGCGGGCGCATGATTTTCACCATCATGGTGCCGAAAAACTCGAGAAGTCCAAAGTTCATGAGAAGCGGGAGCAGCAGTCCTGCAAAAATGAAGATTGTGAAAAGGAACGTGACAAGCCCTTCGGCAGGATCCAGAAGGAGGCCGCCTGTGCCATCGCTCCAGATCGCCTCCGGCCCCAGCTTGAATGCGGTCATGACCGCGAATACGGCTCCGACGATGCGGGTGATTGTCCAGAAGAGCGAGACACCGAACAGATTATGCCAGAATCCGCGTTCGGACGCGTCTTTTTTGGGTGTAAACAGCATGATGAGAGAGCCGAGTGCAGCGGTGACAAGAACCGCGACGGCAACCCATAGGATAACTGGAGTGACGATACCTGCAAGCCAATTGGCAAGTATGGCAATCGGAATGATCCAGTCACCGTTATATTTGACTGGAACCATGAACAGCATGACCCCGATGATCGACGGAATCAGGAACCATGCCCAGGTCGATGCGCTAGTTTTCTGCATTTTTTATTATCCCCCAATATTAAATTTACCGGTTTTGACATTCACTTTTTTACATAATAATTCACTGTGTTGAATAAGTAAATCCCCTTGCGAATGAAAGTGAATTCAGCCAATTCCGGCACAAAAAATCCCCCTCCCAACAATAGCAGGGAGGGGGTATACCGTCAAAAGGAATCTTCAAAATCTTCATGCCAGCGATAGTAATAGAAGCGTTCCTTGGAGAAACGTTCAATTGCTTCGGCTTCTCCGGCGGCTAGCGCCGCCTCGAGGTCTTTCATCATGTAGCCTGTCTGTGAAGAATGGGCTTTCAGTGTCTTGATCTTTCTGTCGAGCATATCTGCCACTTCGTGTTCGACGTCATGCTGCCCCAGGCCTTCTTCCGTATCGTTCGCGAACGCGACGAGGTAGAGCTTCGGCCGCTTTTCATCAGGCAGCCTGCGCACCGCCCGGACAACTGCGCGTGCGGTTGCTTCATGGTCAGGGTGAACCGAGTATCCCGGATAAAAAGAAATGATGAGCGAGGGGTCCAGTTCGTCGATGAAGCCGCTGATCAGCTGCACCATTTTTTCATCGTCCTCGAATTCGACCGTCTTGTCCCGGAAACCCATCATGCGCAGATCCTTGATTCCGATGGCGTCCGCAGCAGCCTGGAGCTCCTTTTTGCGGACTTCCGGAAGCGTCTCTCTGGTGGCAAATGGTGGAATGCCGAGATTGCGGCCCATCTCGCCGAGTGTCAGGCAAGCGTATGTGACCGGCACACCCATGTCCACATATTTGGAGAGCGTCCCGGATGTGCCGAACGCCTCGTCGTCCGGGTGAGGGAAGACGACGAGGACACTGCGTTCTTTTTCGATCGTAACAGCCATATCGTTTCCCTCCTTAGTATGCGAACGGCGTCTCGCTCAGTTCAAGAGCAACGGCGAGTTTTCCGCTGCCGTCGAGACCGGCCATGAGAAGCCGTCCGTGTTCATCAAGTTCATAGTGGGTGATGCCCTGTGCATACACCCAGCCGTAGGGCAATTTCAGCCCGACGCGGTGCGGGGATTCGCCGGCGACCTTTCCCAGCTCAAAACGGATCTGGGCATTTCTGATGAAGGCGCCGGCGTTGAAAAATCCTTCGTTGAAATGGGCCGCATACGACCCGTTCGTCGTTTCCAGATGGATGTAGAGCTCTTTGCCGGCGAACGAATCGATGAGGCGCTGAAGTTCTTCGCGGTTTACTTTTTCCATATTTCAGGCCTCCTCCAGTACCTATATCGTATTCAGTATAAAGAACATCAGCCGGGAATGCGAAAGGGGTGCTCCGCTGGGAAGCAGGGTTGTGCTTTCCCTGCTTAACCCACTAAAAAACGGCCGGGGATTCCCGGCCGATCGGCTAAAATCAGATTTCTGTCACGGTGACCTCAGCCGGACCGTGCTGGTTTTTTGCGCCGTGGAGGACCGGACCGACGTACTGGTTCAGCTTCCAGCCGTGGGCGATCGCAGCAGCGACGAACTTTTTCGCTTCGACGACGGCTTCTTCCACGCCGAGGCCGTTCGCAAGGTTTGCAGTGATGGCAGCCGCGAATGTGCAGCCGGCGCCGTGTGTGTAGATGGTGTCCTGCTTTTCGGATTCAAGAAGGAGGAATCTGGAGCCATCATAGTAAAGGTCAGCAGCCTTGTCGTGCTGAAGCTGCTTGCCGCCTTTGATGACGACATGTTTCGATCCGAGGTCGTGGATTTTCTCCGCGGCTTTTTTCATGTCCTCAATGGTGGTCAGCTTGCCGAGGCCGGAAAGCTGGCCGGCTTCGAACAGGTTCGGCGTGACGACTTCCGCAAGCGGAAGAAGGAATTCGATCATTGCGTCAACGGTGCCCGGGTTCAGCACTTCGTCTTCGCCCTTGCACACCATGACCGGGTCGATGACAACATGGTCGGTACCGGTTCCGCGGATCCCTTCGCCTGCTGTTCGGATGACGTCTTCGGTGCTTAGCATGCCGGTCTTCACCGCATCGATGCCTACGGAAAGAGCCGTCTTCAGCTGGGCTTTCAGAACGTCGTTGGGAAGCGTATATACGCCGTGGCTCCAGTTATTGTCCGGGTCCATTGTCGCAACGACAGTGAGCGCAGTCATGCCGTATGTGCCGTGCTCCTGGAAAGTTTTCAGGTCAGCCTGGATTCCTGCGCCGCCCGATGTATCGGATCCTGCAATTGTAAGTGTCTTTTTCAGTGTCATATCCGAGGACTCCTTTTTGGTTGGTTAATTTGAATGTTCTTATTGTAACAAATAAATAGCACATCTTACGAAAAATTAATTTCGCCTTAAGGGGGTGCAGTTATAAAGCTTTTCGCCGCGCGGTGCGTGCGTGAACCGGGTGACATCGGGTATTGTAGAAGAATGAGAGATTCACCCGATTGGCGGGAGGAGGGAGAGAGTACATGGCTGGACGAAATGGGAAAAAGGGCCGGGCCGAAGAAGAAAGTGCGGTCACGGTCGAGGAAGTATGGGACACGTCGGGGGGGAGAAGCGGCGGAAAACGCCGTGGCCGGGCGTTAAAGGGATTTTTGTGGATTGCAATTCCGCTTCTCCTGCTTGCGGTCATCCTCCCGGTGGTTGCGCTGCGTATGCTGACGGGCGGCAGCACATTCACCGAACAGAAGGGGGCAGTCGTCCAAAGCGTGCAGGAGCTGAGCGAACTTGCGACAGCGGAGGCCTTTACAAAAGTCATCGTCGAACGTACGGATAATGAACTATTTGGCAAGAGTATCGGAATTGATATTCCGGGGACGAAGCGCAACCTCCTCGTGATCATACCGGGTTCCATCAAGGCGGGCATCGACTTTGGCAATGTGAGGGAGGAGGATATTACAATTGATGAGAATGCCAAGACGGTCACGCTCACCGTACCGGAACCAACGTTCCTTGGTGAGCCGGTGATCCGCTTTGATGAAGCGGAAGTGTATTCCCAGGAAGGCCTCTTCCGCGAGCGGCCGGACATCCAAGAAGGCTATGAGCTTGCCGAAGATGCACAGAAGATGATCATTGAGGAGGCGACTGAGCAAGGGGTCCTCATCCAGGCAAGAGAGAATGCGGAAAAGACTCTGCAGCAAATGTACTCATTATCGGGCTATGACGTACAAGTCGAGTTCAAGGAGTGACCAATATGGCAAAGGAGATTTTGGACAATAGCTGGCAGGACGTGATCGGGGAAGAGTTTTCCAAGCCCTACTATCTGGAGCTGCGTGAATTTCTGAAAGAGGAATATGCAGGGAGGGAAATCTATCCCCCGATGAACGATATCTGGACAGCGTTTGAGCTGACGCCGTACGAATCGGTCAGGGTAGTCATCCTCGGCCAGGACCCGTACCACGGGCCCGGCCAGGCGCACGGGCTGAGTTTTTCCGTGAAAAAGGGCATCCGGAAACCGCCAAGCCTTCGAAATGTGTTCAAGGAATTGCAGAAGGACATCGGCTGCGATGTTCCCGATGACGGGACGCTCACCGGATGGGCGGAACAGGGTGTCATGATGCTGAACACCGTGCTCACGGTCCGCTCCGGAGAGGCACATTCCCACCGCGGAAAAGGGTGGGAAACACTCACTGATGAAGTGATCCGGAAACTATCTGCGAGGGAGGCGCCGCTTGTGTTCATCCTCTGGGGCCGCCCCGCACAGGAAAAGAAAAAGCTGATCGACACGGCGCGTCATGCGGTCATTGAGTCACCGCATCCAAGCCCCCTCAGCGCAAACCGCGGATTTTTCGGCAGCAGGCCATTCAGCCGTACGAACGCTTTCCTGAAGGAGTGGGGCGAAAACGAGATCGATTGGTGCCGGACGGATGCCCGGTGAATTGTCACGGGATTGTGCGGAACCGCAGATAGTACGCGGAATTTGATATGATACACTCTTAACGGAATGGAGGGGATCGGATGATTCCGATTGAACGGATCCTCGAAGAAATGGAACGCCATCTTCGTGCGGCCAGAATCGCGGGCGACCCGGCCTCACAGCGGGAGTCCCTCGCCGCCATTCGTGCGTTGTCGGAAGCGGCGCTCGGCAGCAGTCCGCAGAACCGGATGCCGGAAGTGAAGCCTGTGCCTCTTGCCGCACCGGCAGATCCGCAGGGCATTCGTCCCGCCGCGCCGAGGCGCGAAGAGGACGGGGCCAACGGTGATTCCATCTTCGACTTTTAAGCCGGAAAGAAGGGGAATAAAGTGAAAATCTTTTTGATAGCAGGTGCGGTGAATGCAATGATTTCGGTTGGAATGGGCGCATTTGGCGCACACGGTCTCGAGGGCAAGGTATCGGACCATTATATCGCCATCTGGGAGACGGCGGCCAAATACCAGATGTACCATGCGCTCGGCCTGATCCTGATCGGCATCCTGCAAAGCCAGGCACTGCTCGGTGCGGCTTCCCAGCTGAACTGGGCGGGCTGGCTGATGCTGGCTGGAATCATTATTTTCTCCGGAAGCCTTTATGTACTCGCCCTGACACAGATCGGCATTCTCGGCGCAATCACCCCGATCGGCGGCGTTGCCTTTATCGCCGGCTGGATCATGGTGATCATCGCAGCAGTCAAGCATGTCGGATAAGCCGCAGAAGCCGGCCGCCGTTTCATCTGGCGGCCGGTTTTGATATTGTCCGGTGAACAGGGCTCCAATTCGGGAGCTATTATTCCAAATTGACTCCCATATTTTATTTTCTTCAGCCCGTACACGAAAAAGAGCCATCCGGGGCGGATGGCTCTTTCCTGTTATCGTGGTGCCGAGTCGAAATAGTTGATCTCTTCGTCGAACTCCGCATAGTCAAAGTAGATCATCGGGAACAGGAAGCGGTGATCGGTGCGTGCTTCCCTCAAAATGACATGATCTCGTCCGGCCTGTTCGACCACTCCGCGTACCGTCTTCGTTGTCGTTTGTCGCTCCCCGTGCTCGAACGAGAAATGGAACGTGCCGGGCTGTCCGCGGTTCAGCCGAAGGATGTTCTCAATGTAGGATTCTTCATTTCGACGCGGGGGAGCTGTCGGCAGTGTCACCTGCGGAGGGACCATTTGTTGCTGTGGCTGCTGCATCGGCTGCATCGGCATCGGCCGCATGTTCGGATTCCAATAGTATTGGACCATGTTGTTCCACCTTTCTCTCACTTATACTGACGGGCAATCACTTTCGGACGGCGAATAGAAGCAGTGCGACTTGAAGCGGCCAGTATTCCACTGGTTATACCACTGTGCCGGGCATTCACCCTCCGGCATGAAAAACCAGAGCGATCGGGTTGCCGGGTGGAACCGCTCCCCGTTGATGACCCGGCGGGCCAGGCGGATGTCCTGTGCGCGGGCACTGATAGAAGTAGCCTTTCGTTGTCGCCTCGAAACCGCCGGGACTCTGGAAGACCATCTGCTGTATGGTCCGGATGTCCCCGAAATCCAAACAGTCGCCGCGGACCCGGTTGACGTCGACGTTGCCGACCATGAGCATCCCGAGTTCGCCTTCTCCTTCTGCTTCGGCGCGCATCAGCGCGCCAGCAGTTGCACTTCTTTTTCATTTGCTCGTACAACCGCCATCGTGTGACCCCCTCGCTAATGACTATATGAGGAGGGAGGGGGGTACATTCCATATATCCGGATTTGGACGGGAGGAGAATTTGATTTGGCGATCAACAATACGGTCTATGAGTTCATGGAGAGACTGGACAGCGGGGAACTGAAGACAAAGAACGGACTACTGGATTATTTTGCCCGGTACCCTGAAATTTTCGGGGTTTACTTCCCGGATTACTGCCCGCAGACGGACGAGCGTCTCATCCGTGCGATCGAGCAGTATCCGGCAAAGGCGGATGACATCTCGCGTGCCGGCCAGCTGCTCCCCGAGGAAATCGAAAATGTGCGCGACCTATACCGAGGAACGACCGGAATCGACGCAGACAATGATCAGCATCTGTTTGTCGGTGCTTTCGGCTCGAACGCATTTGTCGCGGGCCCCAAAAAGGATGAAGTGTTCTATGCGCTTGAAATGCTGACTCCGGACACCGACAACTTGCGCCTTGTCGCGGCTCACGAGACGGGTCATGTCGTCCATCACCGAATGTGTGCAGAAGCATCGGGACAAAATTGGTGGCGGAAGGTCGACTGGAGTCATCCGCTCGTCACCCTCTTGTCTGAAGGCGGTGCAATCTATCTGTCCAAGCTGGCCGTACCGGCCAGAGGCCGGCCGGACTATATCTCATTCGGTGCGCTTGGCGAGGAAGGGTACGGGTTCTACATGGCAAACAGGAAAAAGCTCCATGAATCGTTCCTGGACGATATGAAGACCGGGTGGAATAACGAAAAGGATAAGGAATGGTTCCGCCTGTCCGGCGGAACCCGGCACAGTTTCTCTCGCCTCGGCTATTACATCGCAGATGGTTTTATCGAGCACCGCGCGGAACTCCGCGGAATGGACGCCGCTCTCACTGACTGGGATCCGATGACGCTGGAAGAGGAATTCATGGATTATCTGAGAGGCTGAAACTGTACAAATAGGAGAAGGTGGCTGTTTTCCCCGCCTGTATATAGCAGCAAAAAATGCCCCGCAGCCAAAGAGGCCGCCGGGCATTATTTCATTTACTGGACATTAAAGAAGGAGGTACGGTCATCTCCCTGGAGGATCGTGCCGACGAAGAATGAGCCGAAGACACCGTAGCGCGCACTTACTTCGTCAAAGCGCATTTCATAGACGAGTTTCTTGAACTGGAGCACGTCGTCGGAGAAGAGTGTCACGCCCCATTCGTAGTCGTCAAAGCCGACGGAACCGGAAATAATCTGCTTGACCTTGCCCGCGTAGCTGCGGCCGATCAGCCCATGGCTCCTCATCAGTTCGCGACGGCGGTCCATATCGAGCATGTACCAGTTGTCTTCGCCTTCGCGCTTCTTGTCCATCGGATAGAAGCAGACATATTGCGAACGAGGAAGTTCCGGATATAGCCGCCCGCGGACGTAAGGATTCTGGTAAGGGTCTTCGTCGGACTCCTTCGCCAGGTAGTTGGACAGCTCGACAACAGAAACATAGGAATATGTCGGAGTCGTGTAGTCCGCAATGGCGAGTTTGTTGAACTCGGCCTCCAGCTGCTGGAGCTCGTCCATAGTCGGACGCAGAGTCATGAGCATGAAGTCCGCCTTCTGGCCGACCACTGTATAAAATGCATGGCTGCCTGTCTTTTCGTCGTCGGCTTTCTGGAGCTTATCGAGGTAAGCGATGAATTCATCGGTTGCCGCTTTCCGTTCTTCTTCAGGAACAGCTTTCCACGATGCCCAGTCCATCGTGCGGAAGTCATGGAGGACATACCAGCCGTCCAGTGTGATTGCAGCTTCGTTCATGTGGATACACTCCTTTGGGATCATATGGCTTCAGTCTATCACAGAAGGCAGGCACGGTCCGCGCGCAAGCCCCAGTGTCACCGTTTTGTGAAAAAGTCCCGGTTTTCCGTTTTGTCGGTTTTTGTGTATGCTTGACTCTGGAATGAAAAAACGTACCGCGTCCGGCACTCGCCGGGCGGGCGGATCAGATATATGGGAGACAAAACTATGGAACAAACGCTTAATCTTCTCCGGCAGCCGGCCTGGCGATTTATCGACCAGTCGGTGAGCGGGCTCGGCCGGTCCGCCCTGGAATCGTTCGCCATGGACGATACGCTCTGCCATGTCGTCGGCCAGCGGAAAAGTATGCCGTCCGTGCGCACATGGGTGCATGACCGTACCATCGTCCTCGGCATCCAGGACCACCGGCTGCCGTATATAGAAGACGCGACAGAGCTGCTCCGGCTGAACGGATGGCGGCCGATCGTCCGGAATTCCGGCGGGCTCGCCGTCGTCCTCGATGAAGGCATTCTGAATATCACGATCGCACTGTCCGAGAAAGGCAGGGCAATCGACATCCCGGCGGGTTATGAAGTCATGCTCGAATTTGTCCGCATGCTTTTGCCTGAAGCAGCCGGCCGGATCGAAGCCTATGAGATTGTCGGCTCATACTGCCCGGGTTCGTACGACCTGAGCATCGGCGGCAGGAAATTCGCCGGCATATCACAGCGCAGGCTCCGCGGCGGAATCGCCGTCCAGATCTACCTGTGTGTTGAAGGAAGCGGTTCTGAGCGTGCGCGGCTCATCGGCGATATGTACGCGGCAGGGCTGAAAGGAGAGGAGACGAAGTTTGAATATCCGTCAATCCGGCCTGGAGTGATGGCCTCGCTATCCGAACTGCTTGGCGCGGAGGTAACCGTCACAGACCTGAACAGCCGGGTCCGCCGCTTGCTGCACGTACTGTCGTCGGGTAATGTCCGTGACAGCTTTATCGGAGGGGATGAAATAGACCTGTACACGACCTACCTGAAGCGTGTCGTCGAACGGAACGCCAAGCTGCTCGAAGGTATTTGAGCCAGTTCCATCAACCGAACAAACGGCAAGGACTCCGCCGCCTGATTCCGCAGGCGATGGTATCCTTGCCGTTTGTTTATGCACGAGCCGCGGCATCAGTGTGCCTGCTGCTCATCATTGTTTACCAGGTTTCCGTTCTGCTCCATCCGGAAGACGGCCGATGAGTTCTCGTCCTCTTCGAAGGCGACCAATTTGCGCGCGCGGTTCATAATCTGGACGAACTGCTCATAATCATCCCGGATTTCATCATTTTCCCTGGCGAGGCGTGCGACTTCCGACTCAAGCTCTCCGACCCGGCGTTCCGCCGCTTCGGCAGTATGCTTCCACTTCATCGTTTCCTGATCCGCGAGATTCGTATGCTGAAGACGCATCAGATAGGCGATCACCACATCAAGCGAGAGGTTTGACAGCCGGATCGCCGCCCTGCCTTCGCCCTCCGCTCCGTCCGGAACCACATAGAGTCCCGAGTTTTTGCGGCGGAAATCTTTGCCCATCGCCTTGAGGTTCGCTTTGCGTTCTTTTTTCGCTTCGGCCAGCTCTTTTTCGTATTCTTTCCTGACGACCGCGTTCCATCTGAACCCGCATGCCGCAGCCGTCCTGTTCATCGCGTCACCGGCTTCCTCAAACGCGTTAAGCTGTGTGCTTCCTTCACGTACATGGCGCAGCACCGTATCCGCGAGCAGCCGGTCGTTTTCTTCTACCCAGGCATCCTGTCTGACTTTCACCATTTGTGTACCTCCTGCCATCTTCATAGAATGTTTGCCTGGTGTCAGTTTGCACAGCCGTTCCGCGTTTTATACCGTTCCATTTGGAAATGTCGGAGAATGCGCATCTTTTCGGATTTGATTTTAGGAGGGGAAGGTGGCCGCCGACCGTTCCAAACAAGGGCCGGACAAGGTATACTGGAAGGACCCACTGTTTCCGGGAGGTGCCAGATGATGGACTATGCCACACAAAAACTGAGTGAAGAAAAAGTGTTCAAAGACCCGGTTCACCGGTACATCCATGTGAAAGACCAGGTGATCTGGGATCTGATTGCAACCAGAGAATTTCAGCGGCTTCGCCGCATCCATCAGCTCGGCACGACCTACCTCGTGTTCCACGGTGCGGAGCACAGCCGCTTTAATCATTCGCTCGGCGTCTATGAGATTGTACGCCGCATCATCGACGACAGTTTCAGCGGACGGTCGCAGTGGAATGATTCGGAGAGGCTCGTGACGCTGTGCGCGGCGCTGCTCCATGACCTCGGCCATGGGCCGTTTTCCCATGCCTTCGAGAAGGTATTCGATCTGGACCATGAACTGTTCACCCAGAAAATCCTGCTCGGGGATACTGAGGTGAATGCAGTTCTCCGGCGTGTCAGTGAAGAGTTTCCTCAGAAAGTGGCAGACGTCATCGGGAAGACCTATCCGGACAAGCTCGTCGTGAGCCTGATTTCAAGCCAGATTGACGCCGACCGGATGGATTATCTTCAGCGGGACGCTTATTTCACGGGGGTCAGCTACGGCCATTTCGATATGGAAAGGATCCTTCGGGTCATGCGCCCATCCGAGGAACAGGCTGTCATCAAGCAGAGCGGCATGCATGCGGTGGAAGACTATATCATGAGCCGGTACCAGATGTACTGGCAGGTATACTTCCATCCGGTGTCACGCTCTGCAGAAGTGATCCTCGTAAAAATCTTGCAGAGGGCGAAAGTTTTGAGCGAAGAAGGGTATACGTTCAAGCAGGAGCCCGTCCATTTTAAGTCGTTCTTCGACAAGACGTACGATCTCACTGATTATATCGCGCTGGATGAATACATCCTGATGACTTATTTTGAAACCTGGATCCGTGAGGACGATGAAATCCTGTCCGACCTGTGCGACCGGTTCGTGAACCGCCGGCTGTTCCAGTACATTGATTTCAATCCGGCAAAGGAATACCGGAAGCTCGGCGAACTGGATACATTGTTCCGGAAAGCCGGGATCGACCCGGAATATTATCTTGTCGTCGACTCCTCATCGGACCTGCCGTACGACTTCTACCGTCCGGGCGAGGAAGAGGAGCGGCTGCCGATCCACTTGCTGATGAGGGACGGCGAACTGCGGGAACTGTCCCGAGAGTCCGACATCGTCGATGCCATTTCCGGCAAGAGGCGAACGGACCACAAACTCTATTTCCCTGAGGACATGCTCAGGGAAGGCAAAAAGAAAAAAGTGCTCAGGCAACAAATCCTAAGCATCTTGAACACATAGAATAGGGAGGGCATTTTTGATGCTTCAGGAACATGCAAAAGTCGTGCAGTTCATTTCACTGGCTGATGGGGTGACCGGGCGGAAGAAGCTGCAGAAGATGATCTACATCGCCAAGAAGATGGACTTCCCGTTCCAGGAAAAATATGAGCTTCACATTTACGGCCCCTACTCGGAGGAACTGACTCTCCGCATCGAGGAGCTTTGCGAAATGGGCTTCCTAGCGGAAAATTGCGAAGACAAGGGATCTTATGTGCAATACAGCTACCGGGTGACCGGAGAAGGTCGGGACTTTATCGGCGATGCGGGCGATGTTCCGGACACACTCGGCGTGTGCATCGGGCGGATGAAGGAGAAAAGTTCCCGCTTCCTGGAACTGGTCTCCACACTGCTGTATTTTGACTATCTGCCGAGGGATGAACAGATCGCAAAAGTACATATCGTCAAAAACAAGCTGAACTATACGGATGCGGAGATGGATGAGGCCTTTGCTTTCATTGGCGAACTCTCCTCCTGTATCCGCCAGTGAGCCGCCGTCCTTTTAACGCTGGAGGCTGATTGGCTATAATGCAGGGAAGGGGGTATGATCATGGCCAATGGAGAAAAACCGAAACCGAAAATGGAATTCACGATCATCCGAGACAATCCGACCGCCGGGCATAAGGGCTACGGCATCGGTTCAATTTCGCTGGAAAACGTATCGCCGGTCATCATCGACGTGGAAGAGGAACTTGCGCAGGTGGAGATCGGCGCGCTGCATGCCCGCAGCAAAACGGAGCGGGGGGTCAAGTTCACCCCGAACCGCGAGGATTCTGCTGGCGGCAAGCCATACTGGCTGGTATGGGTCGCGATCGACTATAAAGAGGACGGTCCTTACTTTGCCGGCGTTACGGCAGCGGAGATGGTAGTCAACCGCGAAAAGCGGCGCGGCTATAAGAACCTGCCGGAGCATGTGAACCTGCTGGACAAAGCACTGAAGCGCCATGTTATCGTCGAAAAAATGGATGACCGCTCGAAAAAGGTGCTTGCGGAATTCCTGGAGGAACAGAACCCGGAATTGTGGGAACGGAGCCCTGAACTTCAGGAGGCGCTTGGCGTCACCGGATGATCACGCAATTATGAACGATCTTTGACAGTTTCACCGGCAGGGTTGCAGCCGGTTGAACCGCTCCCGAAAAGGGAGTAAACTTGGATTAACGCTTGCTGAATACAAGCTAGGACAGTGCGCCGTCTAGCTAACGCCGCACATAACCCGCCCCGCCTCCGAAATTTGGAGGCGGGGCGGGTTTTTTGGTTGCGTGATTCGGGATGATTTACGGATGCATCCCGCATCTTCAGTCAAAAAATGAGAATGGGAACAGCCGGATCGGCCCGCCGTCTTTTGTGTCTTTGGAGCGTTCTTGCCGGAGGGCGGGATCCGTACAGAGCTTCCGCGGCACATTCCGCTCCTTGACGTAGACGAGGCGCTGCTTGCCGCATCCTTCGACGGCGAGCCCGCCGGTATCAACGTCGACGATGACCCCTGTGACGCCCTCGGGCTGGGCGAACGGCTCGGGAGGCAGGCCTGCATGTGCATCTTCCATAAATTCAATCCACATCTTCTTCGCTGCCATTTTGTCGCTGTTCTCGGTGAGCCGGCGTCCTTCGTCGAAGCCTGCCCAGATACCGGCTGTCAGAGAAGTGGAGAAACCGATCAGATATTGGTCGGACAGCGTTGTGCCGGACTTCGCCGCATACGGACGTGTCTGGCTCGGGCGCATCGACAGGCCGGTCGATGGGGTGTAGTCGCTGAAGACCGGGTCAAACATGCCGGTCATCATCTGCGTCAGGACAAAGGCATCCGCCGGGTCAAGCACTTCCCGCTGCTCCTTGTCCTCATCTCCGCTCCGGTAGACGGTTTCGCCGGATGCATCCGTGATTGACTGAATCGTCGTCGGGACGACCCTCATTCCGCCTGACGCGATGCGGTTGTAGGCACCTGTCATTTCATAGAGGGTGACCTCGGTCGTACCGAGGGCGGTCGCCGGCGCATCAACAAAGTTCCCGGTGATGCCGAGGCGTGCCGCCATGTCTTTAAATGGTTTGTAACCGATTTCCTCGAGTGTCTTGACGGCATAGATATTGTCCGAGATGGCAAGCGCCTGGGCGAGAGAAATCGGCCGCTCGGCAAACTTGCCGTTGACGTTCTTGGGTTCGTACTCCTGGCGTCCATCGTCGAAGGTGAAGACGGTCGGCTCGCTTTTCAGGAACGTGAGCGGCGTGAATCCCTGCTCGAGCGCTGCTGCATACAGAACCGGCTTCATCGCAGAGCCGGACTGCCGCTCCGCCTGGGTGACCCGGTTAAAGGGGCTTGCGGCATAATCCCGGCCGCCGATCAGAGAAGTGATCTGCCCGCTATCCGGCTTCATTGTGATAAAGCCGAACTGGAGTCCGTTGTCGGGCATCCATTTATCCGCTGCGGCTTCAGCCGACTTCTGGTGGAACGGGTCGAGAGTCGTCCGTATCGTCCAGCCGCCTTCCGCGATGTCGCGTCCGGCTTCATCCAGACGTTTCTCGGCCTCGCGCCACACCTCATCCAGGAAGTACGGGGCCACCTTTTCACCAGCGTCCCACTGGTCATGCTTCAGCGCAATCTGCTGATTAAGGGCATGATCAGCCTGTTCGCGCGTCACATACCCCTCCCGAATCATGGCATTGAGGATGATTTTCTGGCGGTCCGACGCTGCCTCAGGATGGTCGACCGGAGAATAGACGGACGGCCCCTTCGGCACGGCCGCCATGAGTGTCGCTTCCGCCAGCGTCAGATCCTTCGCTTCCTTGCCGAAGAAAAACTTGCTTGCGGCCTCGGCACCGTACATGCCATGTCCAAAATAGACGGTATTCAGGTAGCCTTCAAGAATCGTGTCCTTGTCGTAAAACGTTTCGATCCTTCTGGCGTAGACGGCTTCATTGATTTTCCGCGTCCATGTTTTCTGGTGGGTGAGGAACAGATTGCGGGCATACTGCTGGGTAATGGTACTTGCGCCTTCCGCTTTGCGGAACGATTTGACATCCTTCAGCACGGCGGAGGCGATACGGGAATAGTCGAAACCCTTATGTTCATAGAAGTCCTTGTCCTCGACGGCCACAAACGCATCGGCCAGAAACGGGGACATATCATCAAGGGAAGCCCAATAGCGGCGCTCACCTGAATGCCTGTCGCCGATCGGGTCGCCATTGCGGTCGAGGAAGACGGTCGCGTTCGGCACCTTCAGGGAAGGGGGCCCGGCCGAATGAATATAGATAAGGAACGCCCCGTACATGACCAGCCCTGCCACGCCGAGGCTCAGGGAAAGGAGCAGCAGCCGCTTCACGAGCGTCCGCCGTTTTCGCTGCCGTTTGAGATGTGCCCGTTTCACCGCATTCCCGCCTTTCGTGCGCTTTTCCGCAAGTATGTGCAGACAGGCGGCGTTTCATCCGGCGGATTTTATACGAGTTCCGGTTCACGTCTGACGGTGGATTCCGAGAAGTCCTATCTATTAAAAAAACAGTTGCACCGAAGACCTGTGGCCGTATAATGAAGCTTAGTTTCGTGGAGGCCGGGAATACAGGCAGTACGGGACGGTTCCCTTTAATAAAAGGAGGAATGCAGCCCATGGCAGGGTTATGGTATACAGAAAAACAGACGGACAACTTTGGAATCACAATGAAGATCAAACAGACACTGCACGTTGAACAAACAGATTTCCAGCTGCTGGAGATGGCAGAGACGGAAGAGTGGGGGAACATGCTGTTCCTCGACGGAATGGTGATGACCTCTGAACGTGACGAATTTGTATATCACGAAATGGTTGCCCATGTGCCGCTCTTTACCCACCCTGACCCGAAAAAAGTGTTGGTCGTAGGCGGGGGTGATGGCGGCGTGATCCGTGAAGTACTGAAGCATCCGCAGGTCGAACAGGCTGTCCTTGTCGATATTGACGGCAAGGTCATCGAGTACTCGAAAAAGTACCTGCCGTCGATCGCGGACAAGCTCGGAGACCCGCGGGTGGATGTCCGTGTCGGCGACGGCTTCATGCATATCGCAGAGTCTGAAAACGAATATGATGTCATCATGGTCGATTCGACGGAGCCTGTCGGCCCAGCGGTCAACCTCTTTACAAAAGGCTTCTACGCAGGCATCTCGAAGGCGCTGAAAGAGGACGGGCTGTTTGTTGCACAAAGCGACAACCCGTGGTTCAAGGCGGACCTCATTCGCCAGGTCCAGAAAGATGTCCGGGAAATTTTCCCAGTCACCCGCATGTACACCGCCAATATCCCGACCTATCCGAGCGGGCTCTGGTGCTTCACACTCGGCTCCAAAAAACACGACCCCCTCGAAGTGAAGGAAGAGCGGTTCCATGACATCGACACGAAGTATTACACGGAAGAGCTGCATAGAGCGGCTTTCGTGCTGCCGAAGTTCGTCCGTGACCTGGCGGAGGGAGAAGGCGAATGAAGTTCGACGAAGCCTACTCCGGAAATGTGTTCATCAAAAGCGGCGGCAGCTACGATGAGGCGGATACAGTCATCTACGGTATGCCGATGGACTGGACGGTCAGCTGGCGTCCGGGCTCCCGGTTCGGCCCCGCGCGCATCCGGGAAGCATCGGTAGGTCTCGAGGAGTACAGCCCGTATCTGGACCGGGAACTGGACGACATCCGCTACTATGATGCAGGGGATATCCCGCTTCCGTTCGGCAACGCCGGAAAATCCCTTGATCTGATTGCCGGTTTCATCCGACAGCTTCTGGCAGACGGCAAGGTTCCGGCGGGGATGGGCGGCGAGCACCTCGTCTCGCTCCCGGTTATGAAGGAAATGGCGGCAAAGTATCAGGATCTTGCCATCATCCACATCGACGCGCATACCGATCTCCGGACCGAGTATGAGGGGGAAGAACATTCCCACTCGACGCCGATCCGCAAGATTGCTGATATCATCGGCCCCCGCAATGTTTATTCTTTCGGAATCCGTTCCGGAATGAAGGAGGAATTTGAGTGGGCGCGTGAAAACAGCATGCACATCTCAAAGTTCGATGTGCTCGAGCCACTCAAAGAAGTGCTTCCCGCGCTCGCCGGACGCCCCGTCTATGTAACAATTGACATCGACGTCCTGGATCCCGCGCACGCGCCGGGCACGGGCACGGTTGACTGCGGCGGCATCACGTCCCGCGAACTGCTCGCGTCGATCCATCAAATTGCACGCTCAGATGTCCGGGTCGCCGGCTTTGACCTTGTCGAAGTCGCGCCTGTCTACGATCCGTCCGAACAGACGGTCAATACGGCAAGCAAGCTGTTCCGGGAGATGCTGCTCGGATTTGTTAAATAAAAAGGCGATGGATCGGCCAGGTAGCAGCCGTCCATCGCTTTTTGTGTATAGCCTGTCATTTTTCATGGCACTGGCTGCGGGCCGTAGCCAACAACAAGGTTCCGTCCTGATTCCTTTGCTCGGTAGAGTGCCTGATCCGCCCGTTCATAAAGCTCTTTTGCATCTGAAGCATCGTCCGGGAAGGTGCAGACGCCAAGAGAAATCGTGATTGGAAGGGACAACCCGCCGTCCACGATAAACGGATTGTCGGCGATGGTGCACCTGACCTGTTCGGCAATGGCAGTTCCTTTTTCCTTTGCCACGCCAGGAAGCAGGATGGAGAATTCTTCGCCGCCGTTTCTGGAAAGGACCGCTCTATCCGGGAGGGAGATCCGTTTCATGCGTTTTGCCAGTTCACGAAGAACTTCATCGCCCGCCGGATGGCCATACGTGTCATTGACGGCTTTGAACCGGTCAATATCGAGCAGGATTAGGGAGACCGGTTCCTCCTGACGGTCCGTAAAGGTCTGCACCTGCTCGCCGAAGGTCCTGTTGTTGCTTAGACCGGTCAGGTAGTCGGTTTTGGAAAGCTGTTCGACTCCCTCCAGCTTGCGGAAATGAGTATTTAACTCCCGAAGGATGAAAGCGACCGTGAAGAAAGACAAATATGAATAACAAAGAAATAGGACAATGTTCAGCCAGGCACCGGTTCCGGGCGGCTGTATATATACAATTACGGCAGCGGTCTGGAAGACAGTAAAATGAAAGACGAATCTCGCACTCCTGAATGTCGGAGACCACCTGAAGAATACGGTGGCGGCGATCAGCCCGATTACCATGGTATTGATTCCGGCGGTCATTGCGCCTTCCGCAAAATTACCGGTCCAGATTCTGGCGAGACCGATAATAACGGACGATACCATCGGTGCAATGGGTCCCCCGAAAACACCCGAGAGGATGATGACGGGCAGACGGGCATCGACGATCACCCCTTCAGCAACAGGCACGGCTGCACGGAGGAGGAACAGTCCGGTAATACCGGCCATTGTGCCGATCAGATAGGGATGAAATTTTTGCCGGGGAATCCGGAAGCGGTCCCTGTCCTGGAACGGCCAATAGCTGAGCACCGAAAAGGTGAACAGAATACAGAAGTTGATTGCGAGCTGGTAGAACATGGACATCCCTCCATGGGAACGATTATACCAATTTGGCAGATATCCGTGGCTGACGACCGGAAAAACTTAACCTCAGTCGGACGAGGAGCCGGCATTCATTGAAATCCGCATAGCGGGCGGGATATAATAGGGAAATGACTATGAACGGGGGCATCCAGATGAATATACCCGAGGAAGGAAGGGCGGTCAGCATCCGCCTCGTCACGACGGTCCGCCAGCCGGGCGAGAAGCCGTTCCGGAACTTCATCCGGGCGGAGGGCCTTCTGATCGAGAAAGCGGGCAGAACCTATCTGAGCTTCGAGGAAAACGGAGACGGACAGGAAATCCGCACAATGGTCCGCATGGGGCATGAAGAGGGGCTCATCATGAGAAACGGAACCGTTTCGATGCGGCTTCCTCTCGTCCCGGGCGAGCAGCGGGAAGGCCGCTACGGCAACGGAGGCGTGGACCTTCCGCTCACGGTGAAAACCGATTCGGTCCGCTACGAACCGGGATCCGCAGGACGGTTTTCAGCGGCATATGATTTGCTGTCGGGCAGCGAGACTGTCGGCACCTATGATGTGGAATTTACTTATTCGGAGGGAAAAGCATGAGCACAGTGGAACAGATTAAACAGCAGCTAAAGGACGCGCTCGGCAGCGCAGTGGACAAGGCAGGTCTCGCGGAAAGCGCAGATATGCCGGACGTGATGCTCGAGACACCTAAAAATAAGGATAACGGCGATTACGCGACCAATATTGCGATGCAGCTGACGAAAATCGCGAAAAAGCCGCCGCGGGCCATCGCGGAAGCGATCGTCGGCAACCTGGATACCGACGGCACTCCGATCAAATCAGTCGACATCGCGGGCCCCGGCTTCATCAACATCACCATTAAGACCGACTACCTCGGCGACGTTGTGAAAGACGTTCTCGAGAAGGGAGAGGGCTTCGGCCGAAGCGATTCGGGCGGCGGTGAGAAGATCCAGGTCGAGTTCGTTTCCGCAAACCCGACAGGCGACCTGCACCTGGGCCACGGCCGAGGCGCATCGATCGGTGACGCACTCAGCAATGTGCTCGATTTTGCAGGCTATGACGTTTCCCGTGAATACTACATCAACGATGCCGGCAACCAGATCAACAACCTGGCCTATTCAATCGAGGCCCGTTATTTCCAGGCACTCGGCGAGGAGCGCGAAATGCCGGAGGACGGCTACCACGGCAAGGATGTCATCGAGATCGCCAATGCGCTAGCGCAGGAGCACGGCGACAAGTTCGCCAAGATGCCAGAAGAGGAGCGCTTCCAGTGGTTCCGGAAACATGGGCTCGGCATCGAACTGGATAAGATCAAGCAGGACTTGGCCGACTTCCGTGTGTCGTTTGACAACTGGTTCTCTGAATCGTCGCTCTACGGGTCCGGCAAGATCGACACGGCCCTAGACAAATTGAAACAGAATGGCCATGTCTACGAGGAAGACGGCGCCACCTGGTTCCGCTCAACGACATTCGGTGACGACAAGGACCGCGTCCTCATCAAGCAGGATGGTTCCTATACGTATCTTACGCCGGACATCGCCTATCACGAGGACAAGCTTCAGCGGGGCTTTGACAAGCTGATCAACATCTGGGGGGCCGATCACCACGGCTACATTCCGCGCATGAAGGCGGCAATCGAGGCGCTCGGCTACGACAAAGACACGCTCGAAGTGATCGTGTCGCAGATGGTCCAGCTGTATAAAGACGGCGAGAAGTTCAAGATGAGCAAACGGACCGGCAAGGCGGTCACGCTGCGCGAGCTTGTCGATATGGTCGGCCTTGATGCGGTCCGGTACTTCTTCATTATGCGCTCCGGCGATTCGCAGATGGACTTCGATCTTGACCTCGCGGTGTCCCAGTCCAATGAGAACCCGGTTTACTACGCACAGTACGCCCACGCACGTATCTGTTCGATTCTGCGACAGGCTGATGATGCCGGCCTGTTCCGCTCGGATGAGCATGTCGGGCTGCTCCAGGAAAGCGAGAAGGCGATCGATCTCATGAAGAAGATCGGGGACTTCCCTCAGGTTGTCGCTGACGCGGCGAAGCTCCGCGCGCCTCACCGGATTGCAACCTATATCCAGGAGCTGGCATCGGCGTTCCACACATTCTACTCGACCGATAAAGTCGTCGACCCGGACAACAAAGAACTGTCGGAAGCGCGTCTCGCGCTCGTTACTGCAACACGCACGACTGTTGCAAACGCACTCCGCCTGATCGGCGTCGCCGCTCCGGAGCGGATGTAAGATCATCTTGACCGGCCTCTTTCAGCTTCGGCTGAAGGGGCCGGTTTTCAGGTTGTGGCCAATGTTCATGAGACGTTGCTATATTCGGGCGAGATGTTGATCTATACATTCAGACGTTGCTATATACAGCTGATACATTTACACATCCGGCAGTTCCGGCTTTTCCTTGAGGCCCTCGACAAATCTCGCGCCATCTGATTAAATTGAATAGGAATTGAATATCCGGTATGAATATGTGCCGGATGACGCTGAGGTGCCCTTCGGGGGTAAAAGGGAATCCGGTGAGAATCCGGTACGGTCCCGCCACTGTGAGCGGCTTCATAGCCGCAAGTCAGGAAACCTGCCTCAGCGGATAACACCCGAATGCGCCTGCGAGGACAGGCCGGTGTGGAACGGCGCCTGCATGTGCAGGCAGCGGTCGTTTTTCCGCGTGTCCGTCCTGCCGGTTTTCTGCCCCCCGCATCGCGCGGGGGGGTTTTTCTGTTCCATACATAAAGATTAGGGGGAATCAGATTTGGACAAGAAATGGCTTAGATGGCTTGCGGTACCCGCAGCTGCCCTGATGCTTGCCGCGTGCGGCAACGGAGAGGAAGCGGCAGACAAGCCCGCGGAGGAACAGGAAGAAGCACCGGCTCAGGAATCAGCCGGACAGGCGGAATTCCCGGTCACGATGACCGATGCGGCCGGCAATGAAATTACAATTGAGGAAGAACCGGATGCGATCGTCTCGATGATCCCGAGCAACACGGAGATCCTTTTTGCGGTTGGCGCAGGAGAAGCAGTAGTCGGGGTCAGTGACTTTGACGACTATCCGAAAGAAGCCCAGGAAGTCGAAAAGATCGGCGGCCAGGAATTCAACGTCGAAAAAATCATCGGCATGCAGCCGGACGTCGTGTTCGCACACGAGTCTGCACTCGGCGTCGGGGAAGAGGGACTTCAGCAATTGCGTGATGCAGGCCTCACCGTATTTGTCGTAAAGAACGCTATGGATTTTGATGAAACCTATGCAACAATCGAACAGATCGGCCAGCTGACCGGCCATTCCGCCGAAGCTGAAGAAATCGTCAGCGGAATGCAGTCCAAAGTGGAAGAGATCAAGGAAAAAGCGACTGAAGTTACCGACAAGAAGAAAGTGTTTGTCGAAACTTCCCCGGCACCTGAAATCTACACGCCGGGATCCGGCACATTCATGCAGCAGTTCCTCGACATCATCAATGCGGAAAATATTGCGGGTGATCAGGAAGGCTGGGTCATGATGGATCCGGAGGAAATTGTCAGCCGAAATCCCGATGTGCTCCTGGTCATGTATGATTATATCGATACCGCAGTAGAAGATGTTTACGCCCGTGAGGCCTTTGAAGGTGTAACCGCCATAAAGGAAGAGGCCGTTATCCAGCTGGATGAAAGCATGACAAGCCGTACCGGTCCGCGTCTCGCAGACGGCCTGGAGGCAGTGGCAAAGGCTGTTTATCCGGAAATCTTCGGGGAAGCAGAACAGGATGAAGAAGATCAGGCGGCATAAGAAGAGTCCGGCCGCCGCATACATGGTATCGGCAGCCATGCTCCTGCTGGCACTCTGGCTCGGTGTTTCCGTCGGATCGGTGAACATTCCTTTCCGGGTTCTCTGGAATCCGGAAGCGGATGAGATCGCCGCCAACATCCTCTGGAAGATCCGGATGCCAAGGGTTGTGCTGGCAGGCCTTGTCGGGGGAGCGCTGGCCTTGGCGGGTGCAGCCTTTCAGGGTCTCCTGAAAAACCCGCTTGCCGATCCGTACACCCTCGGAGTGTCGTCCGGTGCCTCAGTCGGCGCCGTGGCGACACTCTTTTTCGGCATCGGACTGTTCGGCACCTACACCCTTCCGCTGTTCAGCATGGCGGGCGCAATGGCGGTGCTCCTATTGGTGATCGGATTTGCGAGGGCGGTCGACCGGTCACTGAAAATGGAAACCATCATCCTCACGGGAGTTATTTTCGGATCGTTTCTCGGGTCTGTACTATCGCTCATGATAGCACTTACAGGAGAAGAGCTTAGGCAGATTATCAGCTGGCTCCTCGGCAGCGTATCGATGAGAGGTTGGAAGTACGTTTGGATGATCCTTCCGTTCCTCCTGATCGGCGGCCTGCTGCTCTGGCTTTGCCGGCGAGAGCTGAATGCCATGCTGTTCGGTGAGGAACGGGCCCACCATCTCGGTGTGGACGTACGGAAACGCAAATGGATGATACTCGGCGGAGGCTCGATCCTGACAGGCTCAGCGGTTGCCGTATCGGGGACAATCGGATTTGTCGGGCTTGTCGTTCCCCATATGACCCGGATATTGTGGGGCAGCGACCACCGGCACCTGCTTCCGCTTTCCTTTATGAACGGGGCTACGCTGCTCGTTCTGTGCGACCTTGTGGCCCGGACCATCATTTCGCCCACAGAGCTGCCTGTCGGAGTCATCACATCATTTATCGGGGCGCCGGTGTTTGCATTTATTTTCTATCGGCAGAGGAGAAAGGGGAAGGTCCGTCATGCTTAGTGTAAAGGAATTAACAGGCGGATATGGCGGAACGCCGGTGGTCCGATCCGTTTCGTTTGAGGTGGATACCGGTACCATGCTCGGGATTCTCGGCCCGAACGGGAGCGGGAAGTCGACCCTTCTGAAAATGCTGAGCGGGCTTCTTCCGGCTGACTCCGGGACTGTAGAGATTGGTGGGCAGCCGATATCCGAGTACTCTCGGAAGGCATTTGCCCGGCAGGTTGCCGTACTTCCGCAGCTTCAGGCGGATACCTTTTCCCACACTGTGTATCAGACTGTTGCACTCGGCCGTTACCCTCACCAGACCGGTCTGTTTGCCGGATGGTCCGAGAAGGACGAGCGTGCGGTCCGGAGCGCGATGAATAAGATGGGGGTCATGGATTATCACGATACTGAGATTGAATTCATGTCCGGCGGTGAGCGCCAGCGGGTGTTCGTTGCCCAGGCGCTTGCCCAGGAAGCACCTGTGCTGCTCCTGGATGAGCCGACCAATCATCTGGATATCGCGCATCAGCAGCAGCTGTTGGATACAGTTCGGCGCCAGGCGACGGAAAGCGGTCTGACCGTCGTCTCGGTGTTCCACGACATCAACCTGGCCTCGCTTTACTGCGACCGGCTGCTTCTCATGGACCGTGGAGAAGTGGCTGCGATCGGAACACCGGACGAAGTGGTCGACGAACGGAAGATGGAGAGGGTTTATTCGGCGCGGATCAGGGCAGGGATGCACCCGGAAGTCCCCAAGCCGCAAATCACACTTCTTCCCGCCAAGGAACCGGAAGACAGGCGGGAAATCATCCGGAAAGCCTATTTTTCGGTGTCCCGGGAACATGTCCACCTCACCAGCCGGATCCCTCTGATGACGGTATCTTCTGCAGTGTTCGGGGCCGGCGCCGGCTGGTACCGCCACTTCGTCAACCGTAAAGTCGATGCCGACTATTTCACGGATGACGCCGGAGCGGAGATGAGGAACTGGCTGGATGAAACCGGGTTTCCGCTCACCCAGACGGTGGCGATGATGACAGCGGCGATGACTGAAGATGCCGTCATCGGCGAATACGGGCCACCGGATGCTCCCATTGTCGTTTGTGTCACGGCAGGGGTCGGCAATGCGGTGGATGCCTCACTCGGAACTGATCGTGATGTATATGCAGGGACCATCAATACTTGGGTCATCGTGAACGGGCATCTTTCGGAAGAAGCCCTTATACAGGGAATGATCACTGCAACGGAAGCAAAGGCAAAAGCGATGCAGACTGAGCACGTACTTGACCCGCTCACCGGTACAGTTGCGACCGGCACTTCGACCGATAGCCTGCTGATCGCGGCCACCCAGAGGGGGGTCCGCTATCCGTATGCCGGGACCGTCACCGAACTTGGGAAGGCAATAGGGCGGGGCGTATTTGAGTGCACTGCCGAAGCCATCCGCCGGTACCGGAAGCGGAAGGCGGACCTGGAAAGGGGAAGCCGATGATCCTGAATCATCTGATCGCCTGTATGGTCGGGTTCCTGATTGACAGGTTGATTGGGGATCCGCCCGGATGGCCCCATCCCGTCCGCTGGATCGGCCGTCTGATCACCTTTATGGACACCCGGCTGAATAAAGGTCAGAACCGCCGGAAAAAAGGGCTCCT
The DNA here is from genome assembly GCF_001619585.1 of Bhargavaea cecembensis. Classification (GTDB taxonomy): domain Bacteria; phylum Bacillota; class Bacilli; order Bacillales_A; family Planococcaceae; genus Bhargavaea; species Bhargavaea cecembensis_A. The sequence continues at coordinate 544,855 of NZ_LQNT01000009.1, read as the reverse complement.
GTTGCTTATAATTACCGCGGGGACTTCCGGCCTCTTGGCTGCTGCAGTCGTCTGTATTTTCTACGGTATCCACCGGGCGGCGGGCGTTGCAGCGGAGTCCCTGCTGATTGCAGCAGGCCTTGCCCGGAAAAGCCTGGCGGACGCAGCAGTGGAGGTGTACAGGCCACTCGCGGCAGGAAATCTGCCGGAAGCACGGGAAAAGCTCGGCTGGATTGTCGGGCGGGATACGGAGTCGCTGCCCGAATCAGAGATTGTGCGCGGGGTTGTGGAGACCGTATCGGAAAACACATCTGATGGCGTGACAGCGCCACTTTTCTGGGCCATTCTGCTCGGGGCGCCAGGCATCTGGATCTACAAGGCGGTCAATACGCTTGACTCGATGGTGGGTTACCGGAATGAACGATACGAATCGTTCGGTTATTTCTCGGCCAAGGCCGACGATGTGCTGAACCTGATCCCCTCCCGTCTGACGGGGCTGCTCATCTTGCTAGTCGCCCCGAACCGGAGCGGGCTGCCGCTACGGGAACGGCTGGCCGGATGGCGGCGTGATGCCGGTAAGCATCCGAGTCCGAACAGCGGCTGGCTTGAGGCGGCTACCGCCTGGCAGCTTGGCGCAGAACTCGGCGGGTTGAACACTTATCAGGGGGTGCCGTCCGACCGGGCGAGGATGGGGCATCCGGACCGTCCTCTTGAGGCCGCGGATATTCCGGAATCGGTGCACGCGATGCACGCTGCATCGTGGGCGTTTGTCATACTATGGTTATTGATCGGAGGAATTGCTGTTGCAGTTGCCTGAACACGGGGCGAATCCCCTGCGCCTGTATGACCGGCTCGGCATGGAAGTGCCGGAACAGGTGCTCGACTTTAGTGAAAATGTCAATCCGCTCGGAATTCCGGAGGAGATCCGGAAAAGTTGGCCATCTTTGCTGGAGGCGCTGCCGCATTATCCGGATCCGGAAGGTGAACCGTTCCTCTCGGCAGCCGCTTCCTATCATGGTGTGCCCCGAAAACGGGTGCTGGCGGGAAACGGCGCTGCGGAACTGTTCTCGGTCATTGCGGACAGGTACCGCGGCCGGTCGGCTCTCCTCATCCATCCGACGTTTTCCGAATACAGGGCCACACTGCTCTCAAAAGGTGCCAAGTGTACCGATCTTGTTACGGACCCGGCCGACCCGAAATTTCCTGAGGACCGGGTTCTGGAGAGAATGAAGGATGCGGATGTGCTGTATGTATGCAATCCGAACAATCCGACCGGTGTGCGGATCCCTGAAGAGACCATCCGTCGGCTGGCAGAACATGGGCTCCGGACCGGCTGCGAGCTGGTGATTGATGAAGCGTTCATGGATTTCGCTGGTGAGGAATACTCGTTTATCCCCCGTCTTGAGGAATTTCCCAATACCGTCGTCATCCGTTCGATGACGAAAATGTACGGCATTCCCGGCATCCGGCTCGGATATATGATCGGTTCACCAAATCGGATCGCCGGCCACCGAAATGCTGTTCCGCACTGGAATGTCAACGGGATCGCCGCCAGGATCGGGAGTCTCTGCTTTGGCGAGGAAGAATTCCGTCAGCGGGCAGTCCGGTACTGCAGGGAAGAACGACAGCAACTTGCCGGCTTTCTGGAGGCGGCAGGATGCACCGTGACCGATAGCGAAACGAACTACATCAGCTTTCGCCCCAATGGATCCCCCGGGCTTTACAGAGGGCTTCTCGGGCAGGGCATCGTCCTCCGCCATTCGGAAAATTTTCTGGGCATGGACGGGGCGTGGTTCCGGGTGGGCATCAAGGAACGGGAAAAGATGAAGGTTCTGAAGGAGGCGCTTGCCGGATGGTTCGGGGAAGACTCGATTTCATAAGTGGAGGCGTCAGAAGCGGAAAGACCGCATTCGCAGAAAACTGGCTCGGTACCCATACAGCAGGCCGTCTCGTTTATGTCGCAACGGGACGTCCGGTCGATGAAGAAATGAACGACCGGATCCGGCATCACCGGCAGGACCGTGCCGACAGGCAGGAGTCATGGGAGACGATCGAGCGTCCCGCAGATCTTCCGGGCGTCCTGCCGATGATCCGTGAAGGGGATGGGCTTCTGATCGACTGCATCACCACATGGCTGGCCAATGAAATGTATGAAGGCTTTGAAAGCGGCTTGCCTTGCCACCGCCGGCAAGGATGCCTCGAGAAAAAAATAGATGCTATGCTCGGTGCGCTATCTGAAATGACAGAAAAGGCATCTGCTGTCGTGGTGGTGTCCAATGAAGTGCTGGACGAGCCGTATCCGGCCACAGCGGATATCCGGGCTTATTCGGAAATGCTAGGGCGCATCCACCAACAGCTCGTTTCAATGGCGGACGTCGCATTTGAAATGGATGCGGGCATACCGCTCCGGTGGAAACCGGAAAACGGGAAACGAGGGATTGTATGAACGGGATCATGATCCAGGGAACCGCGTCGCATGTCGGAAAAAGCATGATATGCACGGCAATCTGCCGGTTGCTCGCTGATGAGGGGATTCGGACGGCGCCTTTCAAATCACAGAATATGTCGGCCTTCACGACTGATATTGGTGACGGTCTCCATATCAGCCGGGCACAGAGTGTGCAGGCGGAAGCGGCGAAAATCCCGCCGGTGCCCGAGATGAACCCGATTGTGCTGAAACCTGCAGATGACAGGACTGCGGATATCCTCCTTCTGGGCAGGCCGTTCGGCGAGATGGACGGAATGGAATACAGGGAACGCTTTTTTCGGATTGGCATGGAAGCGATCCGGAAGTCGCTGAGGGTTCTTGGTGACCGTTATGATGCCGTAGTCATTGAAGGTGCGGGGAGTCCGGCAGAAGTCAACCTGAACGACCGGGAAATGGTGAACATGCGGGTCGCCAGGGAGGCAGATGTTCCGGTTTTGCTCGTTGCAGACATTGAGCGGGGCGGGGTGTTCGCATCGGTCATCGGCACGCTTGCACTGCTGGATATGCAGGACAGAAATCGGGTCAAGGGCATTCTCATCAACAAGTTCCGGGGCGATATCAGGCTATTCCAAAGCGGCATCGATTTTTTGGAGAATCATACCGGGCTTCCGGTCCTGGGCGTGTTGCCCTATATGGATGGCCACGGGATTCAGGAAGAAGATTCACTGGGCAAGGAAGGGGAACCCTATCGGCCCCTGTATGATGAGTGGGCAGCCCATTTCCGCAACTATGCGGACTGGCCGCGCATCCGGGGTCTGATTTTCGGAGAAGAAGGCCGATGATCCGCGGCTTACTTCTCGCCATTCAGTTTTTCACGGCGGTGCCTGTGCGCAAAAACCTGCCAATCGGCAGGAAAGAGGCAATCTGGATGTTCACACTCAATCCGGTGGTCGGCGCACTGATCGGCGCCGTATCATGGTCAGCAGCTGCATTGGCTGCCGGGCCCGGAGGAACGGAACCGTTCCTTACGGCCTTTGTTTTGGTACTGATGCTTGCAGTCTTATCAGGCGGGCTCCATCTGGACGGCTGGGCGGATATGGGGGATGCGTACTTTTCCTACCGCGAGAAAAACAAGCGTCTGGAGATTCTGGGAGATCCGCGGATTGGGGCATTCGGCACGATGGCACTGTTGTTTCTGCTTCTCGGAAAGCTCGCGGTCCTGTCAGAATTGATTGGCAGGGAAGGACTGGTACCCGCATTTGCGGTATTCGTGCCGTTTGCTGCACGGGCAGGGCTTTCCATTTATCTGTCGATTACTGCACAGGCGAAACGTTCGGGTGTGCTTGTGTTTTTCATCGGGAAACTGGAAGGGTTCCGCATTGGCATTCCTGCCGCGGCCATGCTCGCTCTGGGCGGGGCTGCTGCGGCAGCCTGGTCGGAGAGCCTGCTATTTCCGGCGGTCGGGGTTGCGGCGGTTTTCGTGGCGGTTCTGATCTTCAGAAACTGGACGGTCCGGAATTTCGGGGGTGCCACCGGTGATCTGGCCGGTGCATTTGTCGAAGGATGTGAGCTGCTTTTATGGACGATTCTTTTGTTCTGTATGTGATCAGGCATCTTGAAACAGCTGCGAATCGGGAACGCCGGTATGTCGGGTGGAGCGATGTCCCTGTATGCACAGATGCCGGTCCGGCCGGATTCTTTCCGGATTGCCTGACGGGGAGCGATCTCCTTCGGTGCAGACAGACTGCCGGTTTTTTATTTCCCGGGCTGCCGTACGAACCCCTCCCTGAATTCAGGGAGGTTGATTTTGGCGCCTGGGAAATGAAAACGTATGACGACCTGAAAGAAGACGTTCGCTATCGCCGTTGGATTGACGACCCGGCAACTGAGCATCCGCCCGGCGGTGAGCGGTTTGACCGCCTGGAAGACCGTGTGCTGCGGGGGCTTGAGCAACTCAGGAAACGGAGGTTCCGGTCGGCGGCCATTGTCACGCATGGAGGCCCGGCAAGGATCCTGCTGAATCATCTTGCTCCGGAGCGCCGGCCTTTTTTCGGATGGACCATGCCGGCAGGAGGTTTGTACAGGTTGGAATGGTCCAGCCGCAGGTCATGGGAGGAGGGAAAGCGATGCACATTTATATCGGAGGAGCCCATAACGGGAAGCGCGAGTACGTAAGAACGGCGCTTTCCGGTGAAACATTGCAATGGATCGAGGCGGGAGATCTTTCCCGGCTGCCGGAACCTGAGTCCGGCCGGGTGGTTCTTGCCGGACTGGAAACCTACATATCATCCAACCATGAAGACGAGGAGTCCGCCATGAAAGACGTGTTCCGCTTTATTGAAGCTGCGGACCCCGACCGGCTGGTCATCATCTTGACGGATATCGGCAGGGGAATCGTTCCCTCCGATCCCCATAGCCGCTGGCTCCGCGACGTATGCGGCCGTCTGAATCAGCGGCTGTTCAGGGAAGCCGGCCGAGTCACACGGATCTGGTACGGACTTGCGAAAGAACTGAAGTGAATCTGCAGATAGGAGGAAGAAGGATGGGGATTTACACACGAACGGGAGACAAAGGGATGACAGGGCTCATCGGTGCGAGAGTATCCAAGGACCACCTCCGTGTTGAAGCTTACGGCACGACGGATGAACTCAATTCATTTATCGGCAAGGCGATGTCTGAACTCCCGGAACAATTATTCGGTGACTTGCTTGAAGATCTCGAGGAGATCCAGCATGAGTTGTTTGACTGCGGGGGCGATCTGGCAAATGTCACCGAAAAACGGGAAAACAAGCTCAGCCCGATTTCGATTGAACGGCTCGAGAAGAGGATTGATGAACTTACTGAGGAAGCGCCTGAACTTGAGCGGTTCATCCTTCCGGGCGGAACGGATCCTGCTGCGACGCTTCACATTGCCAGAACGGTGGCGAGAAGGGCAGAGCGTCAGGTGGTCCGGCTGATGAATGACGAAGAACCGGTTCCGGAGACTTCGCTGCAGTATATTAATCGGCTTTCTGATTATCTGTTTGCAGCTGCACGGATCGCCAATTTCCGGCTGGGACGGACGGATGTCGAATATGCAAGGAGCGCCAAGGTGTTCCGGAATACGAAGAGAAAAGAAAAGAAGGGTGAGACCGATTGAACAGCACGCGTCTGATTGTGCTGACGGCGATGGTATCGGCCATGTGCGCGATCGGAGCACTTGTGAAGATTCCGATGGGCATCGGTTCTGCGGCGCTGGATTCCGCTCCGGCACTGTTGGCCGCGGCTGTCCTTCCGCCTGCAGCAGCCGGAGCGGCAGCGATGATCGGACATCTGATTTCCGCCATAACTGGAGGAACACCGCTCGGACCGCTTCATCTGCTGATTGCTGTTGAAATGTTTTTTGTGATCGGCGGTTTTGCCTTGCTGCACCGTCAGGGACGGAACCTCCTCAAATGGGGGGTCTTCCTGGTCGGTAACGGTGTGGTTGCCGTTCTGCCTTTTTACTGGCTCATTTCACCTGCATTCTTTTGGACGGCGATCATCGCGATTCCGGCAGCGACTCTTGTTAATGCTGTTGTAGCTGGGGCGACCCTGCCCATTGTGCGAAAAGCTGCGGTCCGGAAAGAGGTGGCCCGGTGAGAAATGCTCTGGAGCTGGGCGGAGGATGGGTCGTCACAACTGATAACTCGGGCGGCATCGGCAAGAAGGCGGCAGATGCCGTTCATGCGCCGGATGAACTGGTAGGCTACTTTTCTGCACGGGTCACTCTTCTTGAGCAGTGGGCGGCAGGAGCAGAGCCGACCGCCGTCATCCTTCACAACTTCAGCGGGAATACGAGTTGGGATAAGTACTCTTCCGGAATCCGTCGGGCGTTCACGGAAAGTTCACTGACGCCTCCGCCGATATCAGGAAGCACAGAGACGAACATGGACATGCTGCAATCCGCGATGAGTGTGACGATGATCGGGAGAAAGTCTCGGAATATTGGGGAGTCAGATGGAAAATGGTTCCTTTATGGCCGTCCTCTTGTCGGTGAAGCCGTCATCCGGGAGACGGAAAAGTGTGCGGAACTCGGAAAGGTGAAGGCCGCACTTAATGAGGGAATCATCAACTCCGTCTGGCCGGCGGGGTCAGGGGGAATCGGAGCGGAATGGGAGCGGCTTACCGGACAGGTCCCTGCACGGCTGCCGTCCGAAGTGGATCCCGTAGCTTCCGCCGGCCCGGCCACTGCTGTTTTCGTCCGCACTGTACCGGGAAAGGAACCCGATGCCCGGGCACATTTCGGTGAATTCTTCCATGAAATGGGCTGAAACAAGCCGGAAGACAACCGGCAGTCTGCTCATCGCAGTGGCCCAGTCCGGTCCGGAGCCGGTACGCATGTCTGCCCTCGGAGCCAGGGTCCCCGATCGGACAGGCACGCGGTGAATGTGCGGATGAAGCTTCAGGAACATGCCCACACCGGGGAAAATTACATAAAACCATCGGAATACCAATAAAAAATGACATTGCAGAGGCATCCGCTTTCCCGTACAATCGGGAACACGGATGCCTCACTTTTGTCACTCGGGACAAAATTCAAAAATATTGTTGACTGAATGCTCATTCATTATTACACTGGAGTCAATAAGAGATGCCGGAGCCGACCTGTAATCACGTTCAGTGAAAGCGGATTCAATGGCGGCCGGTACCGGAAAGGGAGGGACCAATGTGAACCCATTGCTTATCGCCAACTGGATTCTGTTCCTGGCCGTCACAGCATACGCGCTCGGGTTGTTCACATACGTGGTCAAAACACGCATTGACTTCATCAGACTCGGAAAGAAAGAGGAGTTTGATGCAAAGATTGATGAGCGGCTGCGTGCCGTGTGGACAAACGTCTTCGGACAGAAAAAACTACTGAAGGACAAGAAGAGCGGGGCCATCCACGTCATGTTCTTCTACGGATTCCTGCTCGTCCAATTTGGTGCGATCGACCTGATCTGGAAAGGGCTGAAGCCTGGTTCCCACCTGCCGTTTGGGCCGGTGTACCCGTTCTTCACGTTCTTCCAGGAAATCGTCGTGTTCATGATCCTGGTTGCGGTCATCTGGGCGTTCTACCGCCGCTATGTCGAGAAGCTCGTACGGTTGCGCCGCGGCTGGAAAGCCGGCCTCGTCCTGATCTTTATCGGAACACTCATGCTTTCGACACTCGTCGCAAACGGTATGAACATGATCTGGCAAGGCCATCAGACGACCTGGACGGAGCCGATGGCCTCGGCGATCGCTTCAGCATTCAGCTGGATGTCTCCGACTGCCGCTGCCGCAGTGTTCTTTGTCGCATGGTGGGTCCATCTGCTGACGCTTCTCGCGTTCCTCGTGTATGTGCCTCAGTCGAAGCACGCCCACCTGATTGCGGGCCCGGCAAACACGTACCTGATGCGCTTCGACCGCCGCGGCAAACTGGCGCCGATCGATTTCACCGCACTTGAGGAAGACGATTCGGAGGAAAGCGACGAAGAGGAGATGCCGTCGATCGGTGTCGGGAAGATCCAGGATTTCACGCAACTCCAGATGCTTGACTTCTATGCATGCGTGGAGTGCGGCCGATGCACGAATATGTGCCCGGCAACCGGCACGGGCAAGATGCTGTCGCCGATGGACCTGATCACAAAACTGCGCGACCACCTGACCAATACGGGAGCGGTCACGACGAAGCAGAAACCATGGGTGCCGCAATTTATGTTCAATGATACGCGCGGCAACCAGCTCGCGATGGCAGCAGGGGCCGAGGGCGCGGTAATCGGTGATATCTACAGCCCGTCCCTGATCGGGGATGTCATCACGGAAGAAGAAATCTGGGCGTGCACGACATGCCGGAACTGCGAAGACCAGTGTCCGGTCATGAACGAACACGTCGACAAGATTATTGACCTCCGCCGCTACCTCGTGATGACAGAAGGCCGCATGGACGCGGACGCCCAGCGGGCAATGACGAACATCGAACGCCAGGGCAACCCTTGGGGCCTCAACCGCAAGGAAAAGGAGAACTGGCGCGACGCTCGTCCGGACCTCCATATCCCGACTGTCAAGGAAGCCAAGAAATCGGGCGAAGACTTCGAGTACCTGCTCTGGGTTGGCTCGATGGGTGCGTTCGACAACCGTTCCCAGAAGATCTCGCTGTCGTTTGCGCATCTTTTGAACGAAGCAGGCGTCAAATTCGCCATCCTCGGGAACAAAGAGAAAAACTCCGGTGACACGCCCCGCCGTCTCGGGAACGAATTCCTGTTCCAGGAGCTGGCCGAAGCGAATATCAAGGAGTTTGAGAAAAACGGTGTGAAGAAGATCATCACGATCGACCCGCACGCCTACAACATTTTCAAAAACGAGTATCCGGACTTCGGTTATCAGGCCATCGTATATCACCATACCGAGTTCCTTTATAAGCTTCTGATGGAAGGCAGGCTGAAGCCGAAATACGCAGTCAATGAGAAAATCACTTTCCACGACTCGTGCTACCTCGGACGTTACAACGATGTGTACGACGCACCGCGTGAAATCCTGAAGTCCATCCCGGGCGTCGAACTTGTGGAAATGGTCCGGAACCGCCAGGATGCCATGTGCTGCGGCGCCGGCGGAGGCCTTATGTGGATGGAGGAAGACAAGGGCCATCGGGTCAACGTCGCACGGACCGAACAGGCGCTGGAAGTCAATCCTTCCGTGATTTCATCCGCCTGCCCGTTCTGCCTGACGATGATCTCGGACGGTACGAAAGCGGTCGAAGTGGAGGATAAGGTCGGCACGTACGACGTTGCGGAGCTGCTCGAGCGCTCCATCTTCGGGGACAACCTGGAGCCGACTGTCGAGGAAGAGGAAGAACCGATTCTCCAGTAAGCCGTTGCAGATTCTTTGAAAATTCGATACAATGAAACAAATGGAAGAGGGAGTGCCGGTCACTCCCTTTTTCTCGGGACTTTTGCCGAGCGAGCGTTCAGTCACTTATGTGGACCGATGCCGCCCGGCATTTAATGAAACTTATATGAAAACGCTCTCACAATCAAAAGGGGGAAATCGATCATGGCAAGAACGGCGATTCTTGGCGGGGCACGCACACCATTCGGCAAATTTGGCGGACTGCTCGCGTCTCAGACGGCAAGTGATCTCGGAGGGGCGGCAATCCGTGCGGCACTTGAGCGGACCGGAACATCACCTGAGGACGTGGACGAAGTCATCATGGGAACCGTCCTGCAGGGCGGCCAGGGGCAAATCCCGTCCCGGCAGGCTGCTAACAAGGCAGAGATCCCATGGAAGGTGAAGACCGAGACGATCAATAAAGTATGCGCATCCGGAATGCGCGCGGTGACGCTCGGCGACCAATTGATCCGTCTTGGTGAGGAGCAGGTGATCGTGGCAGGCGGCATGGAATCGATGTCAAATGCACCGTATTACATGCCGAAGGGACGCTTCGGCCTGAAGATGGGGGACGCACCGCTGATCGACGGCATGATCCATGACGGGCTGTCCTGTTCGTTCCACCCTGACCGGGTTCACATGGGCACATATGGGAACAGCACCGCTGACAAGATGGAACTCACGCGAGAAGCCCAGGACGAATGGGCACTCCGGAGCCATGAACGTGCCTTGAAGGCAATCGACAAAGCTCTGTTTGTCGAAGAAATCGTACCGGTCGAGGTGCCGGCACGGAAAGGGAAGACGATCACCGTCGGGGAAGACGAGGCGCCGCGCCGCGATACATCTTCCGAGTCGCTGGCGAAGCTGAAGCCGGCATTTGGCAAGGAAGGCACCATTACGGCCGGAAACGCACCGGGTGTCAACGACGGAGCCTGCGCGCTTGTCCTCATGCAAGCGGACCGTGCAAAGCAGGAAGGAAAAGACGTCCTGGCGGAGATCATCGCACACGCAGAAGTCGCCGTCGAACCGGAGAATTTCCCTCAGACACCGGGACTTGTCATTAACGAAATTCTTGAAAAGACCGGCAAGTCGCTTGAAGAGATTGACCTGTTCGAAATCAACGAAGCATTCGCCGCCGTCTCGCTTGCCAGCGCGAAAATTGCCGGGCTCGATCCGGAGAAAGTCAACGTCAACGGCGGTGCGGTCGCACTCGGCCACCCGATCGGCGCAAGCGGTGCACGGATCATTCTCACACTCGCTCATGAACTCAAACGTCGTGGCGGCGGCATCGGCATTGCGGCGATCTGTTCGGGCGGCGGCCAGGGGGATGCCGTCATGATTGAAGTACCGAAGCAGGGACAGGGGGAGTAAACATGGACATCAAACACGTAATGGTCATTGGAGCCGGACAGATGGGCGGAGGCATCGCACAGGTATGCGCCCAGGCCGGATTCGACGTGACCCTGAACGATATCAGCGAAGAAGCATACGAAAAGGGGCTTGGAGTCATCACGAAAAACCTTTCCCGCGGAGTGGATAAGGGCCGGATGACTGAAGAAGAAAAAAACGCAGCGCTCGGCCGCATCCGGAAGTCGACGGATCTGTCCGATGCCAAGGATGCCGATCTGATCATCGAGGCAGCGGTAGAGAAGATGGAGATCAAGCAGTCGATCTTCAGACAGCTGGATGATCATGCGCACGAGCATGCGATTTTGTCGACGAACACCTCTGCACTGCCCATCACGGAAATCGCCGCTGTAACGAAGCGGCCGGGCCAGGTGATCGGGATGCACTTTATGAACCCGGTACCGGTCATGAAACTCGTCGAAATCATCCGTGGCCTCGCCACGTCCGACGAAACGTATCAGGCGGTCGAGGACATGACCAGAAAGCTGTCCAAGACGCCGGTTGAGGTCAATGACTACCCCGGTTTCGTCTCGAACCGGGTGCTCATGCCGATGATCAACGAAGCAATTTTCACGCTTTACGAGGGCGTCGCAACAAAGGAAGCAATTGACGAAGTGATGAAACTCGGCATGAACCATCCGATGGGACCACTCCAGCTCGCGGACTTTATCGGTCTGGACACCTGTCTGTACATCATGGAAGTGCTGCATGAAGGTTTCGGCGATCCGAAATACCGTCCGTGCCCGCTTCTCCGAAAATATGTCAACGCGGGCTGGCTCGGCAAAAAGTCCGGCCGCGGATTCTATGTCTATGAATAAGCCGGTCCGTCCGTACGGCTTTTATTAAAAGAGGTGCACACCATGGATTTCACATTCACCGAAGAACAAAAAATGATGCGCCGGATGGTGCGCGACTTTGCGAGAAATGAAGTGGAGCCCTTTATTCCGAGGATGGAGGCGGGAGAGTTTCCGCGTCCGCTCCTTGAAAAGATGGGTGAGCTCGGTCTTATGGGTATCACAGTGCCCGAGGAGTACGGCGGCTCCGGAATGGACTACACAAGCTACATCATTGCCATCCATGAGCTGTCGAAAGTGAGCGCGGTCATGGGCGTGATTCTGAGCGTCCACACATCGGTCGGCATCAACCCGATCCTGAAGTTCGGTACGGAAGAGCAGAAAAAGAAGTATATCCCGAAAATGGCTTCGGGCGAGTATCTCGGCGCATTCTGTCTCACCGAACCTTCCTCCGGATCCGATGCCGGAGCGATGAAGACGAGAGCTGCCAAAAAAGACGGCCACTACGTCCTGAACGGCTCAAAAGTGTTTATCACGAACGGCGGAGAGGCGGATGTCTACATCGTCTTCGCCAACTCGAATCCGGGAGCAGGAAGCCGCGGCGTCACGGCGTTTATCGTCGAGAAGGGCACCCCTGGCCTCGTCATCGGCAAGGATGAGGAGAAGATGGGACTCCACGGCTCCCGCACCGTCCAGCTGACGTTCGAGGACATGAATGTGCCGGAGGAGAATGTGCTCGGCCAGGATGGAGAAGGGTTCAAGATCGCTCTGGCCAACCTCGATGCCGGCCGGATCGGCATTGCCGCACAGTCACTCGGCATCGCGGAAGCCGCGACCGAAGCGGCTGTCGGCTATGCAAAGGAACGGGTGCAGTTCGGCAAGCCGATTGCGGCGAATCAGGGAATCGGCTTCAAACTCGCCGACATGGCGACAGCCGTGGAAGCGGCACGTCTCCTCGTCTACCAGGCAGCCGACCTTTACGGCCGCGGCCTGCCTGCGGGCAAAGAAGCTTCAATGGCGAAGCTGTTTGCCTCCCAGGCGGCCATGGACTGCGCAATTGAGGGCGTGCAGGTGTTCGGCGGCTACGGCTACACCGAAGACTACCCTGTGGAGCGCTACTTCCGTGATGCAAAAGTGACACAGATCTACGAGGGCACAAGCGAAATCCAGAGGATAGTCATAAGCAAACACCTCACGAAGTGAGGTGTTCTGCGCAAAAGCGAAGCGTTGAAAGTAAAGGACTCCAAAATGACGGCCCGGCCGATTGACCGAAAGGTGGAAGACATAATGAACTTTAAACTTTCTGAAGAACATGAAATGATCCGGAAAATGGTGCGCGACTTTGCAGAGAAGGAGGTTGCACCGACTGCAGCCGAGCGCGATGAGGAAGAGCGCTTCGACGTGGAGCTTTTCCACAAGATGGCCGAACTCGGCCTGACGGGCATTCCGTGGCCGGAAGAGTACGGCGGCATCGGCTCCGACTTCCTCGCTTACGTCATTGCGGTCGAGGAGCTGTCCCGTGTGGATGCATCTGCCGGCGTCGTCCTTTCCGCGCACACATCGCTTGCCGGCTGGCCGGTCTACAAATACGGCACGGAAGAGCAGAAGCAGAAGTATCTCCGTCCGATGGCGGAAGGATCGAAAATCGGTGCTTACTGCCTGACGGAAGCGGGGTCCGGATCTGACGCGGGCGGCATGAAGACGACTGCGAAGAAGGACGGCGACCATTACATCCTGAACGGTTCGAAGATGTTCATCACGAACGGCGGCATCGCCGATACGTACATCGTGTTTGCGGTCACCGACCCTTCTTCGAAGCACAAGGGCACGAGCGCATTCATCGTCGAGAAGGATTTCGAAGGCTTCTCGGTCGGGAAAAAAGAGAAAAAGCTCGGCATCCGATCATCCCCGACGACGGAAGTCATCTTCGACAACTGCAGGGTCCCTGCGGAAAACCTTCTCGGTGAAGAAGGCCAGGGCTTCATCATCGCGATGAAGACGCTGGACGGCGGCCGCAACGGGATCGCCGCGCAGGCTGTCGGCATCGCACAGGGCGCACTTGACCACTCGGTTTCCTACGCGAAGGAACGGGAGCAGTTCGGAAAGCCGATCGCGGCGAACCAGGGAATCGGCTTCAAACTCGCCGACATGGCGACATCGATTGAGGCATCCCGTCTGCTCACTTACCAGGCAGCCTGGCTCGAATCAAACGGACACCCGTACGGGAAGGAATCCGCCATGGCGAAGCTCATGGCGGGCGACACTGCGATGAAGGTGACGACAGAGGCGGTCCAGGTGTATGGCGGATATGGCTACACGAAGGATTATCCGGTCGAACGCTTCATGCGTGACGCGAAAATCACGCAGATCTACGAGGGCACGCAGGAGATCCAGCGCCTCGTCATCTCCCGCATGCTGACGAAATGACCGAAAAAAAGACGTCGGTGCGCCACGAGGTGAAGTCGTCGGTCAAGGACGAGTCACTGATCGAGAAGCGCCGCGACCAGATGATCCGCGGAGCGGTGAAGCTGTTCAGGGAGAAAGGGTTCCACCGCACGACCACGCGGGAAATCGCAAAGGAAGCGGGCTTCAGCATCGGCACGCTCTATGAATATATTCGGACTAAGGAAGACGTTCTGTATCTGGTGTGCGACCGAATCTATGAGGAAGTCAATCACCGCCTGTCTGCGCTTGCCGAAAAGCAGGGCACGGTCTCCGGACTGAAGGACGCTTTCCGGCTCTATATCGAAACGATCGATGAGATGGATGACGAATTCACGGTCATGTACCAGGAGACGAAATCCCTGCCAAAGACGGCGCTCAGTTATGTTCTGGAAAAGGAGCTTGAAATGGTGGGTCTGTTCGAACGGATGCTCGCCGGATGCTCGGACTCGGGGGAGATCACACTGTCCGACAAGGAAGCACGGCTCGGCGCGCATCATATCATCGTTCAGGGCCAGATGTGGGCATTTCGCCGCTGGACGCTCCGAAAGCAGTTCACATTAGGGGAATTCATCGATATGCAGACGGACCAGCTTCTTTATGGAGTGGCCGGCCGTCAGCGGAAGGGGGAAGCAAAATGACAACGGCACCAGTCGAAATATACAAGCCGGTCAACCATGTCCGGTTCGTGACGGCATCCAGCCTGTTTGACGGACACGATGCCTCGATCAACATTATGCGCCGCATCCTGCAGTCGAGCGGGGCGGAAGTGATCCATCTCGGACATAACCGTTCGGTCGAGGAAGTCGTCAATGCGGCCATCCAGGAAGACGTTCAGGGGATTGCGATTTCTTCCTATCAGGGCGGCCATGTGGAATATTTCAAGTACATGCATGATCTGCTGAAGGAAAAGGGCGCGCCGCATATCCGGGTTTATGGCGGCGGGGGAGGCGTCATCATCCCGAGAGAGATCAAGGAGCTTCATGATTACGGCATCTCGGGCATCTTCTCGCCGGAAGACGGGCGCCGGCTCGGCCTTCAGGGCATGATCAACGAAATGTTGAAGCAGTGCGATTTCAAGACGTCCGAGAAAAAAGATCTCGGCCATCCGGAAGAGCTGACCACGGACAATGTGCCGCTCCTGTCCGGCCTGATCACGCTTGCCGAAGATGCTCATCTGAACCAGACAGAAGAAGCGAAAAAGATGCTGGAAGTCATCAGGCGGAAGTCGAAAAACACACCGGTTTTCGGCATCACGGGCACGGGCGGCGCCGGGAAAAGCTCGCTCACCGACGAGCTGATCCGCCGTTTCCTCCACGAACTGCCGGAGAGGAAGGTCGCCATCCTGTCAATTGATCCGACCAAGCAGAAAACGGGCGGTGCGCTTCTCGGCGACCGGATCCGCATGAACGCGATCTTCAGTGACCGGGTCTATATGCGCAGCCTCGCAACTCGCGGTTCCCGTTCCGAATTGTCCGGTGCCATCCGGGATGTGCTGGATGTGGCCCGCGCAGCGGGCTTTGACCTGATCATCGTCGAGACAAGCGGGATCGGACAGGGTGACGCCGAGGTTGCAGAGATCGCAGATGCCTCGATGTATGTCATGACGAGCGAGTTCGGCGCACCGACGCAGCTCGAGAAGATCGACATGATCGACTTTGCAGACTTGATCGCGATCAACAAGTTCGAGCGCAAAGGGTCCGAAGATGCCCTCCGCCAAGTACAGAAGCAGTACCAGCGGAGCCGCCAGCTGTGGGACCGCCAGCTTGACGACATGCCGGTTTACGGTACCATTGCGAGTCAGTTCAATGACAAAGGAACGAACTCGCTGTTCGCTGCGATCGTTGATGTTCTGAACGACAAATTCAGCCTCGGCTGGGAAACATCCTACAAGCAGTCGGTCAAGACACAGAAGCAGAACGTCATCATCCCGAATGACCGCCGTTATTACCTGCGGGAAATCACCGATACGATCCGGGACTACCACAAACGCGCGGAGCAGCAGGCCGAGCTGGGCCGCCGGCTGTTCCAGTTGGAAGGCACGCTCGCCATGATCCGTGAAAAGGGCAAGGATGAGGCGCTTGAGGCATCCATCCGGTCACTGATCGACGGGGTGAACAATGAGCTTTCAACGGAGTCAAAGCGCATTCTTGAGAATTGGGAAAGCCTGAAGGAAGCCTACTCCGGCGAAGAGTTCGTTACGAAGATCCGGGACAAGGAGATCCGTACGATCCTTCGTACGGAAAGCCTGGCGGGACTGAAGATTCCTAAGGTCGCACTTCCGAAGTTCAAGGACTACGGGGAAATCCTCCGCTGGGTGTATGCGGAAAACGTGCCAGGCTCTTTCCCTTATACGGCGGGCGTGTTCCCGTTCAAACGCCAGGGGGAGGACCCGAAACGCCAGTTTGCGGGAGAAGGGACGCCGGAGCGGACCAATCGCCGGTTCCACTATCTCTCGAAGGACGACGATGCGAAGCGCCTCTCCACGGCATTCGACTCAGTCACGCTGTACGGCGAAGATCCGGCATACCGTCCGGACATCTACGGGAAGGTCGGCGAGTCTGGCGTGTCGGTGTGCACGCTCGATGACATGAAGAAGCTGTATGACGGATTTGACCTGTGCGCACCGTCAACTTCGGTCTCGATGACGATCAACGGACCGGCGCCGATCATTCTTGCGATGTTCATGAACACCGCGATTGACCAGCAAGTCAAAAAGAAGGAAGAGGAGCTGGGCCGCACCCTGAACGTGGAGGAATTCACGGAAGTGCACGAAACGACGCTCCAGACCGTCCGCGGCACCGTCCAGGCGGATATCCTCAAAGAAGACCAGGGACAGAACACGTGCATCTTCTCAACCGAGTTCGCGCTCCGCATGATGGGAGATATCCAGCAATACTTTATCGACCATCATGTCCGAAACTACTACTCGGTGTCCATATCCGGCTACCACATTGCGGAGGCGGGGGCGAATCCGATTTCCCAGCTTGCCTTCACGCTGGCGAACGGCTTCACCTACGTTGAGTATTACCTGAGCCGCGGCATGGACATCGACGACTTTGCACCGAACCTGTCATTCTTCTTCTCGAACGGTCTTGATCCGGAATACACGGTCATCGGCCGCGTCGCCCGCCGAATCTGGGCAATTGCGATGCGCGAGAAGTACGGTGCAAACGAGCGGAGCCAAAAGCTGAAGTATCATGTCCAGACATCGGGCCGCAGTCTTCACGCGCAGGAAATCGACTTCAACGATATCCGGACGACGCTGCAGGCGCTGATGGCGCTGCAGGATAACTGCAACTCGCTCCATACAAACGCCTATGATGAGGCGATCACGACGCCCACCGAGGAGTCGGTGCGCCGGGCGATGGCGATCCAGATGATCATCACGAAAGAGCACGGCCTCTCGAAAAACGAAAACCCGCTGCAGGGTTCGTTTATCATTGAGGAGCTTACCGACCTGGTCGAACAGGCCGTTCTCGCCGAATTCGACCGCCTGAACGATCGGGGCGGCGTACTTGGGGCAATGGAGACCCAGTATCAGCGCGGGAAAATCCAGGAAGAGTCGATGTACTACGAACACCTCAAGCATTCGGGTGAACTGCCGATTGTCGGGGTCAATACCTATCTGAACCCGAACCCGCCGTCCGAGGAAGACATCGACAACATGGAACTTGCCCGTGCCACCAAGGAAGAAAAGGAGACCCAGATCCGCAATCTGAAGACTTTCCAGGAGCGGCACGGCGACCGTTCGCAGGAAGCTCTGGACCGTCTGAAGAAAGCGGCCGTCACAGGAGGCAATATCTTCGAAGCCCTCATTGACACGGTCAGGGTCGCAAGCCTTGGCCAGATCACGGCAGCCCTCTATGAAGTCGGCGGACAATACCGCAGGAACATGTAAGCGGCAGATACGTCCCCGATTAAGAAAAAAACTTTAGATGTCCCGCCTCTGCGGGACATCTATTTTTTCTTCTGTTGTATAATGTAGGAAGAAGTGCAGAGGAGGGCCTCCCGTTGAAAACGTCCTATCACGCAGTCATAATGGTGATTCTGATCGTCCTGTCCATCGCCCTGTATAACCGTGGTCTGGCCTCCGTGCCGCTCATCCTTCTGTCCGCACAGTTGTTTTATCTGTTCTTCAGCGGATGGAGGACCCTTAAAAACAAAAGTTGACGGTGGCATAGCGAGAACCGGATTGTATATAATGGTGATTATGCCAACGCATGCAGAAAGGACGTGCTCCTGATATGAACCTTCAAGAACTAACACAGGAACAGCTAAAAGAAGAAGCCCTGATCGACCTCGCCTTTGCCTTATTGGAGGAGCGCAGGGAGCCGATGGAGTTCCCGGCCCTCATGGCAGAACTCGGGCGGATGATCGGTCTTTCCGAGGAAGAGACCAAGGAACGCCTCGTCCGCTTCTATACAGATATGAACATTGACGGGCGGTTCCTCGCGCTCGGTGACGGGCGCTGGGCGCTCCGTGAGTGGTATCCGGTAGACAAAATCGAGGAAGAGACCGCACCGTCGGTCAAGCCGCGCAAACGGAAGGCCAAGGCGAAAGCCGTGGAGGACGAGGATGAAGAGATCATCGAGGACGACGAGGATGTCGACTTTGATGAGGACTTCGATGAATTCGCAGATGACGATGATGAAGACTTCGAAATCGATGACGAGGAAGAAGAGGACGTCGAAGAACTCGAAGACGATGAGGAAGACGAACTCCTCGACGGCGAGATCGACCTGGCTGACGAAGTCGATGATGAGGATGAAGAAGAGGAAGAAGAAGTTTAACCTTGACGAATCATCTTCACCGGTTTATGATTTAGTTCGGGCTCCTCAGACTGAGGAGATTAAATGTGCGTATGCGCTCCCCTGCAGAACGGTTTGCAGGGGGGCTTTTTTGTTTTTTGGAATGACAGGAGGAGATTTTGAAGTGACCAAGTATATCTTTGTAACAGGCGGCGTCGTATCTTCACTCGGAAAAGGGATTGTCGCAGCGTCCCTCGGCCGCCTTCTGAAGAACCGCGGCCTTGAAGTAACCATCCAGAAGTTCGATCCGTACATCAACGTGGACCCGGGGACGATGAGCCCGTACCAGCATGGTGAAGTGTTCGTTACGGAAGACGGCGCTGAAACCGACCTCGACCTCGGCCACTACGAAAGATTCATCGACATCAATCTGACGAAATATTCTGCGGTGACAACAGGGAAGGTTTATTCCACCGTCCTGAAGAAAGAGCGCCGCGGCGACTACAACGGTGCAACCGTCCAGGTCATTCCGCACATTACGAACGAAATCAAGCAGCGCGTACTCCGCGCCGGCAAGGAAACGAATGCAGATGTCGTCATCACGGAAATCGGAGGTACAGTGGGTGACATTGAGTCCCTGCCATATCTGGAAGCAATCCGGCAGTTGCGCTCCGACCTCGGCCGCAATGAAGTCATGTATATCCACTGCACACTCATTCCGTTTATCCACGCGGCAGGTGAGATGAAGACAAAGCCGACCCAGCACAGCGTAAAGGAACTGCGCGGCCTCGGCATTCAGCCGAACCTCATCGTCGTCCGTACTGAGCAGCCGGTTCCTCAGGACATGAAGGACAAGATTGCCCTCTTCTGCGACATCCGTCCGGAAGAAGTCATTGAATCACGCGACGCCGAGACGCTTTATGAAATCCCGCTCAGGCTTCATGCGCAAGGCATGGATGACCTTGTCCTTGACCATCTCCGGCTGGAAGCACAGAAGCCGGAACTTGAAGATTGGAAAGCTCTTGTCCAGCAAGTCAAATCGCTATCGAAAACCGTTAAAATCGGTCTTGTCGGAAAATATGTCGAGCTTCAGGATGCCTATATCTCGGTCGTCGAAGCCCTCCGGCATGCAGGATTTACTTACGATGCAGACATCGACGTGAAGTGGATCAATGCGGAGGACATCTCCCGTGAAAACGCAGAGGAGCTTCTGTCCGATGTAGACGGCGTGCTAGTGCCGGGCGGCTTCGGAGACCGCGGCATTGACGGCAAGATTGCGGCCGTAGAGTATGCACGTGAAAATAACGTCCCGTTCTTCGGTATCTGCCTTGGCATGCAGCTTGCTTCGGTGGAATACGCCCAGCATGTCATGAAGATGGAAGGCGCGCACTCTTCGGAACTCGATCCGTCGACAGCCTTCCCGATCATCGATATTATGCCGGACAAGAAGGACCTCGAAGACCTCGGCGGCACGCTGCGCCTTGGCATTTATCCGTGCAAGCTGAAGCCGGGCACGAAGGCCCGCGAAGCATATGGTGAAGACCTTGTCTACGAGCGCCACCGCCACCGCTTTGAATTCAACAACGAATTCCGCGAGACTTTCGAAAAAGCAGGCTTCGTCTTCTCCGGCCTCAGCCCGGATGGCCGCCTGGTCGAAATCGTCGAGCTGCCGGAACACAAATGGTTCGTCGCATGCCAGTTCCACCCTGAATTCATATCCCGGCCGAACCGCCCGCAGCCGCTCTTCCGCGAATTCGTCCGTGCCTCTATCGGAGAAAACTGAACAAAGGACAAGCCAGGCTCCGCGTATTCGCGGCCGCCTGGCTTTTAATTTATATCCGGAATGACTTCCGATGTCCGACTTCTATCAGAATCACCAAATGTTGGCAAAAGAGGTATTCATAATATCTCTTTTGTTTTATGATAGGTAACATAACAGCTTATACATAAAAAAACGCCCTGTGTACAATTACAGGGCGGGCGGTTCAGCTGTATTCGGCCAGCAATTCCTCATAGTCCATCCGGACGGCTTCGTAGACAAATAGCGCAGCAAGGGCATGGGGAAAGACGGTTCGTCCGCCATCATCTGACGGAAGCAGACCCCGCTTCACTCCGAGTGATACATACGCCGTTGCAAGGTCGGCGAGTTCATTGTCCTCGGCGTCCTCCGGTTCGTCCGCCACCGCCGCAAACGGAATGAACTGCTCAGACAGTTCCCGTGCAAGCTTCAGTGCTTCCTCATCGGAAGCACTGCGCGTCAAAATCCAAACCCGGTCAGTGCTGTCGATTTCTTCTCCCCGATAACGCCGGGCTCCCCTGAATGCCTCCTGACCGAGGGTGGCGTTTGCGCTAACGGCATCGAGCTCTCCAAACGCCGCGATGAACACCCGGCCTTCTCCGGCGGTCGCCTGGGCGAGAAGACGGGCCGTCATGCCGATCATTTCTTCTTCGCGGCCGGCGATGCGCTGGAGCAGCCCGGACATTTGTGTAGTCAACATTTTCATTTTGAGAATCCCTCCGGCTTTATTATAAGAGGAGACTTCTGCGGCGTCCAAAAAGGTGAACGTCCGAAGAGAACTTTTTTGCCAGAGCAAAAGTATTCCCGTTACAAAAAGGAAATGTTAGAATTGTCTAGAATAAAAGAAAATATAGAATCTTATGAAAGTGGGACTGTCCTATGAAACGGATTTTAATCGTTGACGACCAGAACGGCATCCGCCTTCTGCTGGAAGAAGTGTTCAAGCGTGACGGATTCGAAACGGCCGTCGCAAAAAACGGATACGAAGCGATTGAACGGTTCAAAGACACGCCGCCGGACTGCGTGCTGCTCGATATGAAAATGCCGGGAATGGACGGCATTGAAGTACTGAGGGAGTTCAAGTCCCAAAGGCCTGACATTCCGGTATTCATGATGACTGCATACGGAGAGCAGGAGCAGATCGACGCTGCAAAGGCTCTTGGGGCCGAGAAGTATTTTACAAAACCATTTGACATCCATGAGCTCCGAAGCGAGATCGGCGGAATCCTGGCATGACTGGCGGGCAGTGGCAGACACTGCCTGTTTTTGTTATGATGGAAGGGTGTAAAAATGTAATGTTGACTTCCCATTTTCGAAGGAGGAATCGAGTATGGCACTTGTCTCCATGACGGACATGCTGAATAAAGCAAGAAAAGAAGGCTACGCGGTCGGCCAGTTCAATATCAACAACCTGGAATTCACACAGGCGATCCTGCAGGCGGCCGAAGAAGAGCAGTCCCCGGTAATCCTGGGAGTTTCCGAAGGCGCAGGCAAGTACATGGGCGGCTTCAAGGCAGTCGTGCCGATGGTGAAAGGCCTGATGGAATCTTATGGAACAACCGTTCCGGTAGCCATCCATCTGGATCATGGCTCTTCCTTTGAAAAATGCAAAGAAGCGGTGGACGCAGGCTTCACATCAGTGATGATCGATGCGTCGTCGAAACCGCTTGAGGAAAATATTAAAATTACGGCTGAAGTCGTTGAATATGCCCATAAACATGGTGCATCCGTGGAAGCGGAGCTTGGTGTCGTCGGCGGCCAGGAGGACGATGTCATCGCGGAAGGCGTGATTTATGCAGATCCGAAAGAATGTGAAGAGCTTGTGAAGCAGACGGACATCGACTGCCTCGCGCCTGCGCTCGGTTCGGTCCATGGTCCGTACAAAGGTGAACCCAACCTTGGTTTCAAGGAGATGGAAGAGATTTCGAAGCAGTCGGACCTTCCGCTTGTCCTGCACGGCGGCACGGGTATTCCGACAAAAGACATCCAGCGCGCCATTTCTCTCGGCACGGCGAAAATCAACGTGAACACCGAAAACCAGATTGCGTCGACCAACGTGATCCGTGAAATCCTGAACAATGACAAAGAGGTCTATGACCCTCGCAAGTACCTCGGTCCTGCACGCGATGCCATCAAAGAAACAGTACAAGGCAAGATGCGTGAATTCGGCAGTTCCGGGAAAGCTTAAAAACAGGGAAGAAGCGGGAGAGGTGCAAGGCATCATCTCCTTCTTTCCATTCATCAGAGAAACTTCCGGGGAGGAACCAGTAATGAAATTCTTCATCGATACAGCCAACTTTGACGAGATTAAAGAAGCACACGCATGGGGCATTTTGTCCGGCGTGACGACGAACCCATCGCTCGTCGCCAAGGAAAACGTCCCATTCCATGACCGCCTGAAAGAGATTGCGGAGCTTGTTCCGGGATCGGTCAGCGCAGAAGTCATCGCCACAGAAGCAGAAGAGATGATCCGGGAAGGACGCGAACTCGCGGCGATTGCCCCGAACATCACGGTCAAGCTCCCGATGACGCCGGAAGGACTTAAGGCGTGCTCCACGTTCGCCAAAGAGGGCATCAAGACAAACGTCACCCTTATCTTCAGCGCCAACCAGGCGCTTCTTGCCGCTCGCGCGGGTGCAACTTATGTCTCGCCGTTCCTCGGCCGCCTGGATGATATCGGCCACAACGGGATGGACCTGATCGCAACGATCTCTGAAATCTTTATCCAGCACGGCATCGAAACGGAAATTATCGCGGCTTCAATCCGCCACCCGCAGCACATCACGGATGCTGCGCTGAACGGAGCGCATATCTCCACGACTCCGCTCAAGGTGCTCAAGCAGATGTTCAACCACCCGCTGACAGACAAGGGCCTTGAAGCGTTCCTTGCGGACTGGAACAAGCGGACTGCCGAGTGACGGAACTCTTTCGGAACGAGGGAAATGATATGGACGTTTACAAAATCAACGGCGGACGGGATCTGAAAGGCACCATCAAGGTGAGCGGCGCCAAAAACAGCGCGGTCGCCCTCATCCCTGCCTCCATCCTGGCCGGCTCGGAAGTATCAATCGAAGGTCTGCCGGAAATTGCCGATGTATTCACGCTGAAGGCATTGCTTGAGGAAATCGGCGGTGCGGTCACGTTCAGGGAAGGGACGATGACGATCGACCCCTCGGAAATGATCGCCATGCCGCTTCCGAATGGCCATGTCAAGAAACTGCGCGCCTCCTATTACCTGATGGGAGCGATGCTCGGCCGTTTCGGCAAGGCTGTCATCGGTCTGCCGGGCGGCTGCCATCTCGGCCCGCGCCCGATTGACCAGCACATCAAGGGGTTCGAGGCCCTTGGCGCCAAAGTGACGAATGAACACGGGTCGATCTACCTCCGTGCCGAAAAGTTACGGGGTGCGAAGATTTATCTGGACGTGGCAAGTGTCGGCGCGACCATCAACATCATGCTTGCAGCCGTTCTTGCAGAAGGCCGCACGACCATTGAAAATGCTGCAAAAGAGCCGGAAATTATTGATGTCGCGACCCTGCTGTCGAATATGGGGGCCAACATCAAAGGAGCCGGGACGAACATCATTCGGATCGAAGGCGTTGAATCACTGTCCGGCACTGCCCATACAATCATTCCCGACCGGATCGAGGCGGGTACTTTCATGATCATGGCAGCGGCGGTTGGTGCAGGAGTCACGGTCGATAATGTCATCCCGTTTCACGTAGAGGCCCTGACAGCGAAACTCCGCGAAATGGGCGTGGGTGTCATCGAAGAGGAAGAGCGGATCATCATACCGAAGCCTGAACGTCCGCTCAAGGCGGTTGACGTGAAGACGCTGGTATATCCGGGATTTGCGACCGATCTCCAGCAGCCGATGACGGTCCTGCTTACACAGGCGACGGGGACTTCGGTTGTGACCGATACGATTTACTCAGCCCGCTTCAAACATATCGACGAATTGCGCCGCATGAATGCAAATGCCCGTGTCGAGGGAAGTTCGGCTATCATCACGGGGCCACTGCAGCTCCAGGGTGCATCCGTAAGGGCGACTGACCTGAGAGCTGGCGCCGCGCTCGTGCTTGCCGGACTGATCGCGGAAGGCGAAACCGAAGTGCATGCAATCCACCATATTGAACGAGGTTACTCCAACTTGATCGCCAAACTGGCCGGACTGGGAGCGGACATCCGGAAAGTGAGCGTGCCGGAAGGTGCCGCATCCGGCAAGGATGGCGGCAACTACTGACCTGACCCTGAAGAGAAGAAACAGCGGCCTGCGGCAGGTTTTCCTGCAGGGCGGGCCGTAACACTGATTTTGCTTTCCCCGCCAGACGGGGAGAAAGGAAGTGCACGATGGAACGCAGCTTATCGATGGAACTCGTCCGTGTCACAGAGGCGGCGGCACTCAATTCCGCGCGCTGGATGGGACGGGGACTCAAGAACGAAGCGGACGATGCAGCGACCAGTGCGATGCGCACCGTATTCGACACGATCCCGATGCAGGGTGTCGTCGTGATTGGCGAAGGCGAAATGGATGAAGCACCAATGCTCTACATAGGAGAAGAACTCGGCACCGGCACCGGCCCTGCGGTTGATGTGGCGGTCGATCCGCTTGAAGGAACGAACATCGTTGCATCCGGCGGCTGGAATGCACTAGCGGTCCTTGCTGTCGCAGACCGCGGGAACCTTCTCCACGCGCCGGACATGTACATGGAAAAAATCGCAGTCGGTCCTGAAGCCGTCGGTCAGGTCGATATCGATGCACCGATCATTGACAACTTGCGTGCCGTTGCCAAGGCGAAAAACAAAGACATCGAGGACGTCGTCGCAACGGTTCTGCACCGTGACCGCCACGCCAGGATCATCCAGGAAATCCGGGATGCCGGTGCCCGCATCAAGCTGATCAATGACGGCGATGTTGCAGGTGCAATCAACACCGCGTTTGACGACACAGGGGTGGACATCCTGTTCGGTTCCGGCGGCGCGCCGGAAGGGGTCATCTCCGCAGTCGGCCTGAAATGCCTCGGCGGGGAGATTCAGGGCCGCCTCGTCCCGTCCAATGATGCGGAAATCGAGCGCTGCAATAAGATGGGCCTTGAAATTGACAAAGTACTTCGGATGGAAGACCTTGTCAAAGGAGACGATGCCATCTTTGCCGCAACCGGCGTGACGGACGGCGAGCTCCTGAAAGGCGTCCAGTTCAAAGGTGCCTACGGCTCGACCCATTCCCTTGTCATGCGTGCCAAGTCAGGCACGGTGCGTTTTGTTGAAGGGCGTCACAGCCTTCAGAAAAAGCCGCACTACGTCATGGAATACTGATCAGTCTGTGCCCGGCGAAATCGCCGGGCATCTCCTTCTTCATCACTTCGCAACGCCTCCGGGCGGCTGCCATCCCCCAACTGAACGAAAAGAGGTGACCGCCCGATGGCGGAAGAACTCACACTGGCTGGCATGCAGGAAAAGACCCTCAAGGAACTTTACGGGCTTGCCCGTAAATTGAACATCTCCTACTACAGCAAACTGACGAAAAAAGAACTCATATTTGCAATCCTGAAGTCCCGCGCCGAGCAGGAAGGCTACTTCTTCATGGAAGGCGTGCTCGAAATTATTCCTACGGAGGGCTATGGCTTTCTCCGGCCGATCAACTATTCACCGAGCATGGAAGATATCTATATTTCGGCATCCCAGATCCGCCGGTTTGACCTGAGAAACGGCGACCGGGTCAGCGGCAAGGTACGCCCGCCAAAGGAGAATGAGCGTTACTACGGCCTCCTGCAGGTCGGAGCGGTCAACGGGGAAGACCCGGAAGTCGCAAAGGAGCGGGTCCACTTCCCGGCGCTGACACCGCTTTATCCGGAAAGGCAGATCAAACTCGAGACAACTCCGGACAAGCTGTCGACCCGGATCATGGACATCGTCTCCCCGGTAGGATTCGGACAGCGCGGCCTCATCGTCGCTCAGCCGAAGGCGGGGAAAACGCAGCTCCTGAAAGAGATTGCCAATGCCATCACGGAAAACCATCCGGAGGCGGAGCTGATCGTTCTCCTCGTCGATGAGCGTCCGGAAGAAGTCACCGACATTGAACGTTCTGTCGATGCGGATGTCGTCAGCTCGACGTTTGACGAGCTTCCTGACCACCATGTAAGAGTCGCCGAGCTTGTCCTTGAGCGGGCGATGCGTCTGGTTGAGCATAAACGGGACGTCATTATCCTGATGGACTCGATTACACGGCTCGCACGCGCCTATAACCTTGTCATTCCGCCGAGCGGCAGGACACTGTCCGGCGGAATCGACCCGGCCGCGCTTCACCGGCCGAAGCGGTTCTTCGGCGCCGCACGCAACCTCGAGGAAGGCGGAAGCCTGACAATCCTTGCGACGGCGCTTGTGGAGACAGGCTCAAGGATGGATGATGTAATCTACGAGGAATTCAAGGGAACGGGCAATATGGAACTTCACCTTGACCGGCATCTGGCCGAACGCCGGATTTTCCCGGCGCTGGACATCCGCCGTTCCGGCACCCGGAAAGAGGAGCTCCTCCTGCCGAAAGGGCGCCTTGACAAGCTGTGGGCGATCCGCCGGACATTCTCCGACACTCCCGACTTTGCAGAGCGCTTCCTGAAGAAGCTGCGCAACACCAAGAGTAACGAAGAATTTTTCGAACTCCTGAACAGGGAAATGAAAGAAAAGCGGGGCGGCAAGGGGCTGCTCTGATGTGCGGTGACATTGAAGATTTTCTGATTGACATCAGTTGCAAGACCTCTTAAGATAGGGAGGTCCTGTTCAAAGGACCCAAATTTATCATTTGCATAAAGCCGGATTCGGTGCTATACTGTGAAATGTAAGTTTGTGACTATCTGACAGCATATACGGCTCGCCTGTATGGTCGTGTAAGGCTGCAGTACGATAATTTAACTCTGTTCCAGATGGTTCAGGGCGAGAGGAGAAGAATTTCATGAAAACAGCCATTCATCCGGAATACAAAACAGCGAAAGTGACTTGCTCTTGCGGCAACTCCTTCGAAACTGGTTCCGTAAAAGAAGACATCAAAGTTGAAGTCTGCTCCGAGTGCCACCCATTCTACACGGGTCGCCAGAAGTTCGCTGCAGCCGACGGCCGTATCGACCGCTTCAACAAAAAGTATGGCCTCAAAGAAGAAGGCCAGGAGTAATTTCTGCATAAAACCCCGTCCACCGCTTCTGCGGCGGGCGGGTTTTTGCATGTCTGAAACTCATTTGACGAGACATGCTATAACACATCAAACGCCAAAAATAAAGACGGGAAATACTTCTCGAAATCCGTTAAGATAAAAAACTGGAATGCCAGGATCGGGGGATTGCCCCTGAGGTTGAAAGGGGAAAACCGGATGTTCGTTTCAATGCAGGGAGGCTGGGCCGAGGTGATCTGCGGCAGCATGTTCTCGGGGAAATCCGAGGAGCTGATCCGCCGTGTACGCCGTGCCCGGTTTGCCAAACAATCAATAGCGGTATTTAAACCGGCGATAGATAACCGATACAGTGAGACGGCAGTCGTCAGCCATAACGGGAACGAGATCGTCGCACTTCCGGTCGGCAAGGCGGCTGATATATGGCGCCATATCGATGATAATGTAGACGTCGTCGGTATCGATGAAGCCCAATTTTTCGATGAGGGAATCGTAGACACGGTGGCAGACCTTGCAAACCACGGCTACCGTGTCATCATCGCGGGACTTGATCAGGATTTCCGCGGAGAGCCGTTCGGACCGATGCCAAAACTGATGGCCACAGCGGAACTTGTCACGAAGCTCCAGGCAGTTTGTGCGGTCTGCGGATCACCGGCAAGCCGGACACAGAGGCTGATCGACGGCAAGCCGGCGCATTACGATGACCCGGTCATCCTTGTTGGAGCGGAGGAAGCTTATGAGCCGCGTTGCCGCCTGCACCATGAAGTCCCGAACGGAGTTTCTGTAAAGAGCGGCTCCGACGCAGAGAACTGAATCCAACATGCTAGACCGATACACCCGGCCGATGACGGCCGGGTGCTTTTTGGGTTATAATGATGGGATGAATGAACCGGAAAAATGTCGGGGGGCCGTACAGGCCCCTGCTGATAATCTGATATTGCGGGAGGAAGGATTCGCTTATGTATGAACGCCTTCAGGCGGTGGAAGACCGCTATGAAAAACTGAATGAACTGCTGAGCGATCCGGAAGTCGTCAAGGACACCGATCTGCTGAGGAAGTACTCAAAGGAGCAGTCAGAGATTGCTGAGACTGTAGAGGTGTACCGTGCCTATAAAAAAGCGTCTGATGAGCTTTCGGGTGCAAAGGAAATGCTCGAGGATAAGCTGGATCCTGAGATGAAAGAGCTCGTGAAAGAAGAGGTTGCAGAACTTGAATCCGATAT
The DNA here is from genome assembly GCF_001619585.1 of Bhargavaea cecembensis. Classification (GTDB taxonomy): domain Bacteria; phylum Bacillota; class Bacilli; order Bacillales_A; family Planococcaceae; genus Bhargavaea; species Bhargavaea cecembensis_A. Next base: position 516,005 of record NZ_LQNT01000009.1, on the reverse strand, counting down.
CGGAAAAATGGAAGAATCGCTGAAATTGCTGCTTCTTCCGAAAGACCCGAACGATTCAAAAAACGTCATCATGGAAGTCCGGGGGGCTGCCGGAGGAGACGAGGCCGCACTGTTTGCAGGAGATCTTTTCCGCATGTACAGCCGCTACGCCGAATCCAAGAGCTGGAAGACCGAGGTCATCGACGCATCGCCGACCGGTCTCGGCGGCTTCAAGGAGATCATTTTCATGATCAGCGGAAACGGCGCCTATTCCAGGCTTAAATTCGAGAACGGGGCACATCGCGTTCAGCGCGTGCCCGAGACGGAGTCCGGGGGCCGTATCCATACGTCGACCGCGACTGTAGCTTGCCTGCCCGAGGCAGAGGAAGTCGAGATCGACATTCATGAGAAGGACATCCGTGTAGACACATTCGCTTCCAGCGGACCGGGCGGCCAGTCGGTCAACACGACGATGTCGGCGGTGCGTCTGACACACGTGCCGACAGGTATCGTCGTCTCCTGTCAGGACGAAAAATCGCAGATCAAGAACAAGGAAAAGGCGATGAAGGTCCTTCGTGCACGAGTCTATGATAAGTTCCACCGGGAAGCACAGGCGCAGTATGACGCGATACGGAAATCCGCGGTCGGTTCGGGGGACCGTTCCGAACGGATCCGGACCTACAATTTCCCTCAGAACCGTGTGACTGACCACCGCATCGGCCTGACGATCCAGAAGCTTGACCAGATCATCAGCGGGAAGCTTGACGAAGTGGTTGATGCCCTCATCATGGAAGAGCAGGCCGCACGCCTGGAGTCGCTTGATGCGGCAGAGTGATACGGCCGCCGCGGTCCTCGCGGAAGGAAAAAAGCTTCTATCGGAAGCCGGACGTGAATCAAATGCTGCGGAACTGCTTCTTATGGATATACTCGGTCTCAGCCGAACGGAGCTCCTGATCCGTCTGCGCGATGAAGTCGGGAAAGAGGACCGGCAACGCTTCTTTTTCGGGATTGCCGAGATGGCTTCGGGCATGCCGCTCCAATACGTGACCGGAAGGGAAATGTTTTATGGACGCTTTTTTACGGTCAACCGGGATGTCCTCATTCCCCGTCCGGAGACGGAAGAGCTCGTATCCAATGCTTTGGTACGCGCCAGTCGGATCTGGCCCAGCAGGTCCGGTCTCCGCCTGGCCGACATCGGCACGGGGAGCGGCGCAATCGCCGTGACGTTCAAGCTGGAGCGTCAGGGAACAGAGGTCATGGCGACGGATATTTCTCCTGCAGCACTTCGTGTCGCCGCGGAGAATGCAGAGCGGTTGAGCGCAGATGTGACTTTCCTTGAAGGGAATATGGCAGCACCGCTTGCAGGCTGGGTTTGGGACATCGTCCTTTCCAATCCTCCGTATATCGATCCGGGGGATGAATTGGAAATGTCCGATACGGTGACGGGCCATGAACCGCACAGTGCGCTTTTTGCGGAGGAACAGGGGCTTGCCCATTACCGGACTCTCGCCGCTTCACTCCCGGATTTGATGGCGTCGCCGGGACTGATCGGAGTTGAAATCGGTCATGACCAGGGACCGGCAGTCCGGGAGATGTTCCGGGCCGCTTTCCCGCATGCAGCGGTCGATATCATCCGGGACATCAACGGCAAGGACCGGATGGTGTTCTGCGAGATTCCCGGAAACCATTCTGATTGAAAAATTCTAGTTTAGTTGAATAGATTCCCGGCCTCCTGTCCACAATGCGGTCAGGGAGGTCGTTCAAAATGCTGACAGATTACAATATTAAGAGGAAAGGCAGCCGGCGGGATAAGTGGCTTGCCATCCTTCCGTTCATACAATTCATGCTCCTTCTGATTGCACTGCAGTGTGCCCTGATCCTGCTGTCGGGAACGGCGGGGGAAGAGGCAAGGGAATCGTTCCGTGTCCGGGTCATCGCAGACAGCAATACGGCGGAAGCCCAACAGGTGAAAGCGGGCGTGGCAGGCGAGGTCAGCCGTGTGCTCAGCCAGGCCGAACTCACGGATCTGTCCGGCATCGAAGCATTGATTCCGGAGATGACGCTGGCGGCAGAAGAGGTTTCAGACGGCGAGCCTGTCCGCGTGATGGTTGGGGCTGCTTTCTTCCCGCCAAAAGTGGTGAATGGAGGAATGATTCCTCAGGCAAGAACGGATTCCCTCGTTGTGACGGTCGGAAACGGCCGCGGGGACAACTGGTGGTGTGCACTTTTTTCGGATGTTTGCGAACCGGGAGAAGTTGCCATGGAGGAAGAGGACACAGAAGATGAGCCGGTCACCTTTTTCATCGTCGAATGGCTGAAGTCGCTGTTCGGTTAAAGACCGGCGGAAAGGAAGAGATGCCGAATGGATACGGTCATGTCACAGCTCAAGGGAGAAGGCGACGAAACACGGTTCAGAGACGCCGCAAAAATCCTTAAAAATGGAGGACTCGTCGCATTTCCGACGGAGACCGTATATGGCCTCGGGGCGGATGCAACAAACGAAGAGGCGGTCGCTGATATATACCGTGCCAAGGGACGCCCTTCCGACAATCCGCTGATTGTTCACATCGGCACGGCTGCAGAAATCGAACGTTATGCCGAAGAAGTGCCCGAATCTGCTTGGAAATGCGCAGAGGCATTCTGGCCGGGGCCGCTTACGCTCATCGTCCATGCAAAGCCCGGCGTATTCGCGCCTTCCGTGACTGCAGGACTGGATACGGTTGGCCTGAGGATGCCCGCACATCCTGTGGCACTTGAACTGCTCAAAACGTCCGGTTTGCCGGTCGCCGCACCTAGTGCGAACACGAGCGGCAAACCGAGCCCGACCTGTGCAGAACATGTTGCGGCCGATATGGAAGGCAAAATCCCCTACATACTGGACGGCGGCCCTACCGGCATCGGCATTGAGTCGACTGTCCTTGATCTCACGTCCGAGCCGCCGGCGATCCTGCGCCCGGGCGCCGTCACGGCAGATATGCTCAGGCCGGTCATCGGTGAGGTCAACCATTCGGCAGAAGCAGCCGATGCCGGTGAAGAGGCGCCGCGTGCACCCGGCATGAAGTACACCCATTACTCCCCGGATGCACCGGTCTGGCTGATCGAACCGGATCTTGGGCAAATCCGGAATGCCGTCACCCGGCTTAGAGGAGAGGGCAAGAGGGTTGCCCTTATCGCTCCGGAAGGCTTCGGAGAAACCGGATCAGACTGGTACTTCCCGACAGGCCGGCTGAATGACCCGGCTTCCGTTTCGGGAAAACTGTACGCCTCTCTCCGCGCCTGCGACGGTACGGATGCCGACATCATCTTGGCGGCGACGGTCGATGATGCCGGGATCGGGGGTGCCGTCATGAACCGGCTCAACAAGGCGGCCGGCGGACGCACGATCCGCAGCTGAGCCCGTACATACACCCCTTTTGCTCCGCATAAGCTGGACAGAGTCGGAACGGGGGGAACAAACGGATGTGGCAGGAACCGGTTGCGGGTCTTTTGACGGCGATGGACGTGGCGGCAGTCTATACGGTCCTGCCGCTCCGTCGCAAGCGACTGTTGCTAGCTGTCTGGACGGGGCTGCTCCACATGGCTTTCCCGGTGGCCGGATTCGTGGCGGGCGGAGCGGCGGCGGACCTCATGGCAGGCCTGGGAGTCTATCTGTCGGCACTGATGCTGATCCTTCTCGGAATACACATGATGCTGAGTGAGGAAGGAGCGGATGTGAAAATGCCACCCTATCTGCTTGCAGCACTGCTCAGTGTCGATTCCTTTTCGGTCAGCGTGTCGTTTGGTATGCTTCAATTAGATATGGTCCGGTTCATCCTCAGTGCAGGGATCAGTGCATTCCTCCTGTCCTGTGCAGCGCTTTACGTCCGCGGGTCAGTAGCCCTTCTCGGGGGAAGAAAACTCCGTGTTGCGGGCGGCATTGGTCTGGTCGTGATGGGGATTATTCCCCTTGTCGGCTGAGCAGGGGATGGACGGGCGGCAATGGCGGTGATGGGATTGAATATACTTTTTGTATGCACAGGCAACACATGCAGGAGCCCGATGGCAGAAGCGATACTGAAAGCGGAACAGATTTCGGGCGTTTCCGTCCGGTCTGCAGGCATTTCCGCCTTTCCGGGGTCACCGGTCTCCGGCCACTCGGCAGCGCTGATCCGGGAGGCGGGATTCGAAGAGCCCGGGCTTTCCTCTGCGGCGGACCGGGATGCAGTCGAGTGGGCGGATCTTATCCTCACGATGACGGATGCCCACAAGCGCATGCTCGAGCGGTCGGTCCGCGAAGCGGCGGGCAAGACGTTCACTCTCAATGCCTATACGGGCATAGGGGACCGGGATATTGCGGATCCATTCGGGGGAAGCAGAAAAGACTACAGTCAGACATTTGAAGAATTGCGGAAAGCGATCTCGATATTGGCGGATTCGCTGAGGCGCAATATGTGATACAGCCCATTGACATAATGGGCTGTATTTTTATTTGTCAAATAATGATATGATGGTGATGAAATATATCGGAAACGAGGGAAGCGAATGAAAGTAGCGATTTCTTCCGATCACGGCGGCAACCGGCTGCGTGCCGAGATCATCAATCTGATGAGTGAGATGGGCATTGAATATGAAGACTTCGGACCGAAAGATGACGGGTCCGTTGACTATCCCGACTTTGCAAAGCCGGTTGCGCAACGCGTAGCGGACGGTGAATTCGACCGCGGCATCGTGATCTGCGGGACAGGCATCGGCATGTCGATTGCAGCAAACAAGGTTAAGGGCATCCGCTGTGCGCTCTGCCATGACGTGTTCAGCGCGAAGGCGACCCGCGGCCATAATGATTCCAATGTTCTTGCAATGGGCGAGCGTGTTGTCGGTCCCGGTCTGGCAAGGGAAATTGCCCGCACCTGGCTGGAAGGCGAGTTCGAGGGCGGACGTCACGAGCGCCGCATCGAAAAGCTGAAGGAGCTGGAGCAGTAACTTCGGTCTGAAAGGAGTGGTCTTCTTGGATGCGCGTCAATTGTGGAAGCTGCAGCTGGAGGAGATCTTGGGCCAGCTGGAGGAGCAGGCAGAGTTCCGCCCGGGCCGGATGTTTGTCGTCGGCTGCTCCACGTCAGAAGTGGCGGGGAGCCGGATCGGCACGTCCGGTGCGATGGATATCGCGGAAATCCTCTACGGCCCGCTCCGTGAATTTGCAGACCGGAACGGCCTCTGGCTTGCTTTCCAGGGATGCGAGCATATTAATCGCGCTGTAACGCTAGAGCGTGAAGCGGCAGAAAAGTACGGGCTGGATGAGGTATCGGTAGTTCCGGTCCAGAGGGCGGGCGGCTCGATGGCGGCCCATGCCTACCGCCAATTGGACGACCCTGTCGTCGTGGAAGGCGTAAGTGCGCACGCGGGCATCGATATCGGCCAGACGCTGATCGGGATGCAGCTGCGCCCGGTAGCAGTCCCGCTCCGGACAACGGTGGAAAAGATCGGGAGCGCGGTTGTCACTGCCGCAACCACCAGGCCGAAGCTGATCGGCGGCGCCCGCGCCGTGTACGTGCCCGAAGAGGAAGAGATGGATGTTTTCGAATTTGAATCATCACAAACAGATGAAATGGAAGGGGAATGAAGAATGAAACTCGAACACGTGAAGTCCCAGGACCAGGCAGTATATGAAGCCATCATGGCAGAGAAAAAGCGCCAGCAGGACAACATCGAACTGATCGCTTCCGAAAACTTTGTATCCGAAGCAGTTATGGAAGCACAGGGATCCGTCCTGACCAACAAGTACGCGGAAGGGTATCCGGGCAAGCGCTACTACGGCGGCTGCGAACACGTCGATGTCGTGGAAAATATCGCACGTGACCGCCTGAAGGAAATCTTCGGCGCAGAGCACGCGAACGTCCAGCCGCACTCCGGCGCACAGGCGAATATGGCTGTTTACTTCACGGTGCTCGAGCATGGCGACACAGTCCTCGGCATGAACCTGAGCCACGGCGGCCACCTCACGCACGGCAGCCCGGTCAACTTCTCCGGTGTTCAATATAACTTCGTTGAATACGGTGTCAGCGAAAGCGATGAGATGATCGACTATGAGGACGTCCGCCAGAAAGCGCTGGAGCATAAGCCCAAGCTGATTGTAGCAGGAGCAAGTGCATACCCCCGCGAGATCGACTTCAAGAAGTTCCGTGAAATCGCTGATGAAGTCGGCGCATACTTCATGGTCGACATGGCACACATCGCGGGACTCGTCGCTGCTGGCCTTCACCCGAACCCGGTTCCATACGCACACTTCGTTACGTCCACGACGCACAAGACACTCCGCGGACCGCGCGGCGGCATCATCCTGACGACTGAAGAGTTCGCGAAGAAGATCGACAAATCCATCTTCCCTGGACTTCAGGGCGGCCCGCTCATGCACGTCATTTCCGCAAAAGCGGTCGCATTCGGCGAAGCCCTGAAGCCGGAATTCAAGGAATACATCGGACAGGTCGTCAAGAACGCAAAAGCGCTCGGCGAATCACTGACTGCCGAACGCATCGACCTCGTGTCCGGCGGCACTGACAACCACCTGCTTCTCCTGAACCTCCGTTCCGTAGGCATCACCGGAAAGATTGCAGAGCATGTGCTTGATGAAGCCGGTATCACCGTCAACAAAAACACGATTCCGTTCGATACTGAAAAGCCGTTTGTCACATCCGGCATCCGCATCGGCACGCCGGCCGTAACATCCCGCGGCTTCAAGGAAGAAGAAATGAAGGAAATCGGTGCCATCATGGCCAAACTCCTGAAAAACCACGAAGACGAATCCGTGAAACAGGAAGCCAAAGAGCGCGTCGCCGCCCTCACTTCGAAATTCCCGCTTTACGAAACTAAAGAAGAAGCCGCTGCAGCAGAGCGCTGATCAGGCGAAAAGCCATTCCCCGTATGTAGGGGGATGGCTCTTTTTTATAGGGAGAAGATGATCTGTCCACGACACGATGAAGTAAATCAATGTCTTAATAATGTGTATCGGCTCATTCTCTTCCTTGCGGCGAGTTACCTCCTGCACTGTCCATGTGCCCGTGCGACTGGTATAATGGACGAGGTTGAAATTGATGCCGGGCTTTTGCCCGGCCGGATAAACAGGCCGGCCCCGCCGGCACTGAACAGGAGAGTGAAACGATGGGAAAAGTGCATGTGTTCGACCACCCGCTCATCCAGCATAAGCTGACGTTCATCCGCGACGTCAAGACGGGAACCAAGGAGTTCCGGGAGCTGGTCGATGAGGTCGCCACATTGATGGCTTACGAAATCACGAGGGACATGCCGCTCCGGAAGACGGAAGTCGATACGCCGGTCATGAAGGCGGAATCTTTTGTCCTTGCCGGCAAAAAAATCGGAATCGTACCGATTCTCCGGGCAGGACTCGGGATGGTGGAAGGGATTCTGGAACTGATCCCCACTGCAAAAGTCGGGCATATCGGGCTGTACCGTGACCCGAATACGCTCCAGCCGGTAGAGTATTATGCCAAACTGCCGTCCGACGTTGGTGAGCGGGAGTTCATCGTCGTCGATCCTATGCTTGCAACCGGCGGCTCGGCCGTTGCCGCCATCGGCTCTCTGAAGTCACGCGGCGCGACGAACATCAAGTTCATGTGCCTCATCGCAGCGCCGGAAGGGGTCGAGGTGCTGGCTGAGGCCCATCCGGACGTGGACATCTACATCGCTGCGCTTGATGAAAAGCTCAACGAACACGGCTATATCGTACCGGGCCTTGGAGATGCCGGAGACCGTCTGTTCGGAACGAAGTAAGGTGGATGACTGAATTGACAAAACGGTGGAAAGTGATGACGATCTTCGGAACGCGGCCGGAGGCCATTAAGATGGCGCCGCTCGTCCTTGAACTGGAAAAGCATCCTGATACGATTGAGTCGATCGTCACCGTGACGGCACAGCACCGCGAAATGCTGGACCAGGTCCTGGAGGTGTTCGGTATCATGCCGGACCATGACCTGAACATCATGAAAGCACGCCAGACGCTTACAGATGTCGCAGCACGGGGCCTGGAAGGCCTCGACCGCGTCATGAAGGAAGCGGAACCTGACATCGTGCTCGTCCACGGGGATACGTCTACGACCTTCATCGCGAGTCTTGCCGCGTTCTACAACCACATCGCGGTCGGTCACGTGGAGGCCGGCCTCCGGACTTGGAACAAATATTCTCCATATCCGGAAGAGATGAACAGGCAGCTGACGGGTGTTCTGGCCGATCTTCATTTCGCGCCGACCGAAAAGTCGGCAGGGAACCTCGTTGCTGAAGGGAAGCCGGAAGAAAGTATCGTCATCACGGGGAACACGGCCATTGATGCACTGCAGACGACGGTGCGCGATGATTATGAGCACCCTCTTCTCGAGTGGGCATCAGAAGGCCGGCTCATCCTTATGACTGCACACCGCAGGGAAAATCTCGGAGAGCCGATGCGCCACATGTTCCGGGCGATCCGCCGGCTGCTGGACAAGCACGAAGACACCCGGGTCATTTATCCGGTCCACCTGAACCCGGCAGTCAGGGAAGTGGCTGATGAAATTCTTGCGGGCCACCCTCGTGTCCGGCTGATCGAACCGCTCGAGGTGGTCGACTTCCACAATTTCGCAGCCAGGTCGCACCTCATCCTGACCGATTCCGGCGGCATACAGGAAGAAGCGCCATCTCTCGGCAAGCCGGTTCTTGTCCTCCGTGATACGACGGAGCGTCCCGAGGGAATCGAAGCGGGTACGCTTAAGCTGGCCGGCACGGACGAGGAGACGATTTTCGGGCTGGCGGATGAACTCCTCTGCGACAGGGAAGCCTACGAACGCATGGCCCGCGCATCCAATCCTTACGGAGACGGCCATGCCTCGCAGCGGATCGTCTCCGCACTCAAGGAATACCTTGCGCGAAACCGCTAAAAAAGACACCCAAAAAAGGCTCAATGGGCCATACTCGGGTGCCTGGCTTGAATTTGTCGAATCTTTGACAAAGGTGGTCGCTTGTGAATAATTTCACGGGAATCAATTGACATCAAAATACCCCTATTGTATGCTTTTTAAGGGTAAGAATGACAAGGGTTTCAGGCGTTTCTTGCGCTTGCGCACTTGCTTTTACTGCATTCTATCATACTCGCTCCGACAGTCGGAAACCGTCCGGAAAACATGATGCGGAGGACCTCGAAAAATGGAGAATTTACGGCAAATCCATAATAGGCAGAAGAGGGCTCTCTTTTTTTTGCTTGCAATGCTTGCCCTCGGATGGGGATTTTCCCCTTGGCCGACTGTATTTGCCGGGTTGATCCTCGGGGTCCTTTTCGGTCTGTATAACTTCTGGATCCTCACGAGGAGGATGGAACGGTTCGACCGCGCCATGGCGGAGGGGAAGAAGGCACCCTCACTGGGCTCCGGACTCCGCTTCGCTTCGGGCATCGCAGCCGCGGCCATTGCGGTCTCGCTGCCGGAGACATTCGATCTGATCGCTACGGTGATCGGCCTGATGATTCCCTATCTGTTCCTTTTGGCAGAGCGGATCATCTCGCAACTGAAACACCCGGATCCTGGGGGGAAAGAGAGGTGAACATTTAATGAACCACGTAAACCCCAAGTGGGAATTTCTTGGGCTGACGTTCAACCCGTCGAACATCCTCATGTTGGCGGTGACATGCCTCGTAGTCTTCCTCATTGCGTTCATCTCGACCCGTAACATGACACTGAAGCCGACAGGCATGCAGAACTTCATGGAATGGGTCATGGATTTCGTCAAGGGGATCATCAAGAGCAACATGGACTGGAAAACAGGCGGCCGGTTCCACCTGCTTGCCCTGACACTCATCATGTTCATCTTTGTCGCGAACATGCTCGGTCTTCCATTCGCCATCGCGTACGACCACGTGCTCTGGTGGAAATCTCCGACCGCGGATCCAACCATCACGATGACCCTTGCGGTCATGGTGCTCGTCCTGACGCATTACTATGGCGTCAAGATGACAGGCGTGAAGAATTATCTCCTCGGATTCACGAAGCCGCTCGCTTTCATGACGCCGCTTAAGATCATCGAGGAATTTGCCAACACGCTGACACTCGGTCTCCGTCTTTACGGAAACATCTATGCGGGTGAGATCCTCATCGGACTCCTCGCCGGCCTTGCAACTGCAGGCGTAGGCGGGTTCCTGGGCGCAATTCTCCCGGCAATGGCCTGGCAGGGCTTCTCGATCTTCATCGGGACGATCCAGGCGTTTATCTTCGTTATGTTGTCGATGGTCTACATGTCCCACAAAGTGTCGACAGATCATTGATCATATAATTCCCGCTTAGCGGGCGACAAAACAAAAACAACTATTTAGGAGGAAATTATAAAATGGGTCTTCTTGCAGCAGCACTCGCAGTAGGATTGGGCGCACTTGGCGCCGGTATCGGTAACGGTCTCATCGTTTCCAAGACAGTAGAAGGTATTGCACGTCAGCCAGAGGCGCGCGGCGTCCTCCAGACGACCATGTTCATCGGGGTCGCACTCGTCGAGGCCCTTCCGATCATCGCTGTCGTTATCGCGTTCATCGTAATGAACAGATAATCATAGGGCAATGCAAAAATGGCGAAGAGCATCTATTGAATCCCTTCGCCATTCCTTTATGTACGGATATTGAAGGCAATACCATCTGACGGAAGCCGGTCCGCCGGCTTCCCTAGTTTCCGAAGGGAGTGAGACAATCGTGTCTTTGGACCAGTTCGTATTGGCGGCATCAGCCGGCGATGGAATTTTGGATAAACTGAACACCGGTGATATCCTCGCCACGCTCTTCTTCTTCACGTTGCTCATGCTTCTTCTCAAGAAATTCGCATGGGGCCCGCTCATGGGCATCATGGACCAGCGCGCCGAACTGATCGCTTCCGAAATCGACGAAGCGGAAAAGAGCCGCGCCGAATCCGCCAAGCTGCTGGAAGAGCAGCGCGCGCTCCTCAAAGAAGCGCGTACTGAAGCACAGGCGATTGTGGAGAACGCAAAGCAGCAGGGTGACGCCCAGCGTGCAGACATCATGGAAACTGCACGTGCGGAAGCAGCCCGCCTGAAAGAAAATGCAGCGGCAGAAATCGCAAACGAAAAAGAAAAGGCCATCCTGGCCGTACGCGAAGAATTCGTCTCGATGTCCATCTTGGCTGCAGAGAAGGTTCTTGGCAAGGAAGTCTCTGAAGAGGACAACCGTGCCCTCATCGAGGAGACGATCCAGAAGGCAGGGGAAAGCCGATGAGCGAGTCCACTGTAGCCAAGCGCTATGCGCTCGCGCTGTTTGAAGTGGCCCGCGAAAAAGGGAAGACGGAAGTCATCAGCGCCGAAATGGGTGAGGTCCGCAAGGTTTTCGCCGAGACGCGTGACCTCCGTACGCTCCTGACTTCCCCCAAACTTTCGAACCGGGAGAAAAAAGCGCTTCTGGCCAAGCTGTTCAATGGCGCGGACCAGCTGACGCTCAATACATTGTATGTGCTTTCCGATGCAGGCCGCCTCAGCGAGACGGTGAATGTCGCAAATGACTTCATTTCCCTCGTGGACGAGGCAGCAGGCATCGCCGAAGCCAAAGTGTACTCCACCCGGCCGCTCTCCGATACGGAACAGCAGGAGCTATCCGCTGCATTTGCCGGCAAGGTCGGCAAGCAGTCGCTCCGCATCGTGAACATCGTGGATCCGTCGCTGATCGGCGGACTGCGTATCCGTATCGGTAACCGGATCTACGACAACAGCCTCAGAACTAAACTGGATCACCTTAAGCGTGATCTCGTGAATGCATAATCTTTTGAAATGAAGGGGTGACATGCATGAGCATCAAAGCTGAAGAAATCAGCGCTCTCATCAAACAGCAGATTGCGGACTACCAATCTGAGTTGGAAGTCAGCGATGTCGGTACCGTTATCACCATCGGTGACGGAATCGCACGCGCGCATGGCCTCGATAACGTCATGGCCGGTGAACTCCTGGAGTTCTCCAATGGTGTCATGGGCATGGCGCAGAACCTCGAGGAAAACAACGTCGGTATCGTCATCCTTGGACCGTTCACGGACATCAAGGAAGGCGACGAAGTCCGCCGCACAGGCCGGATCATGGAAGTTCCGGTCGGTGAAGAACTGATCGGCCGCGTCGTCAATCCGCTCGGAATGCCGATCGACGGACTCGGTCCGATCAACACAACCAAAACCCGCCCGATTGAAAGCCCGGCGCAAGGCGTCATGGCACGTAAATCGGTTGACGAGCCGCTCCAGACCGGAATCAAGGCGATCGACGCACTTGTTCCGATCGGCCGCGGACAGCGGGAACTGATCATCGGTGACCGCCAGACCGGTAAAACGACGGTTGCGGTCGATACGATCATCAACCAGGCTGACCAGAACATGATCTGTGTCTACGTCGCAATCGGACAAAAAGAATCGACGGTCCGTGCCCTTGTGGAAACTCTCCGCAAAAACGGCGCCCTCGACTACTCGATCGTCGTCTCCGCAGGCGCATCCGATCCTGCACCGCTTCTTTACCTCGCGCCTTATGCAGGGGTAACGATGGCTGAAGAATTTATGTTCCAGGGCAAGCACGCCCTCATCGTCTACGATGACCTGTCCAAGCAGGCTGCTGCCTACCGTGAACTTTCCCTCTTGCTCCGCCGTCCTCCGGGCCGCGAAGCTTACCCGGGTGACGTCTTCTACCTCCACTCGCGCCTTCTTGAGCGTGCAGCGAAGCTGAACGACGACCTCGGCGGCGGTTCCATTACGGCACTGCCATTCGTTGAGACACAGGCAGGGGACATCTCCGCCTACATCCCGACGAACGTCATCTCGATCACTGACGGACAGATCTTCCTTCAGTCCGACCTGTTCTTCTCGGGTGTACGTCCGGCGATCAACGCGGGTCTTTCCGTATCGCGTGTCGGCGGTTCCGCGCAGATCAAGGCGATGAAGAAGGTTGCCGGTACGCTCCGTCTTGACCTGGCTGCCTACCGTGAACTCGAAGCGTTCGCACAGTTCGGCTCGGACCTCGATGCCGTAACGAAAGCGAAACTCGACCGCGGTGCGCGCACAGTTGAAGTCCTGAAGCAGGACCTCAACAAGCCGATTAAAGTCGAAAAGCAGGTCGCGATCCTTTACGCGCTGACCCGCGGCCATCTTGATGACATCCCTGTCCAGGATATCCGCCGCTTCGAAGCGGAGTTCCTGAGCTGGCTCGACAGCAACCACACGAACGTTCTGGATCATATCCGCACAACTAAGGCTCTTCCGGCTGATGAAGACATGACAGCAGCTCTTGACGCATTCAAGAAGACATTCGTCCGCTCCGAAGACTGAGTTCCGGCAGATCCAATAACGAGAAGGTGGTGAACAACCGATGGCATCATTACGCGAAATCCAGAGCCGGATCAACTCCACGAAAAAGACGAGCCAGATCACGAAGGCGATGCACATGGTATCGGCTTCCAAACTGAGCAAGGCGGAACTGAACGCAAAGTCGTTCAACCCGTATATGGAGAAGATCCAGGAAGTGATCGGGGCGATTGCAGCCGGCGCACCGGACGCGACGCATCCGATGCTCGAGAGCAGGCCGGTCAAGAAGACCGCCTATCTCGTCATCACTTCCGACCGCGGACTTGTCGGAGCCTATAACTCCCACGTCCTGAAGGCGGCTCTCGGCAAAATCCGTGAACGGCACACATCCAAAGATGAAGTCGTCATCATTTCCATCGGACGCAACGGCGTTGATTTCTTTAACAAGCTCGGATATAACGTGATCCAGAGCGTCATCGGCGTTTCGGATCACCCGACCTTTGCCGAAATCAAAGACGTCACGCGTGAAGCGGTCGGCAAATTCATCGACGGTGAGTACGATGAGCTGTACATGTACTACAACCACTTTGTGAGTGCGATCAGCCAGGAAGTGACCGAGAAAAAGGTCCTTCCGCTGACTGACCTCTCTTCGATGAATTCGACCGCTTCCTACGAGTTCGAACCTTCAGCTGAAGCGATCCTCGAAGTGCTCCTCCCGCAATACGCGGAAAGCCTGATGTACGGTGCTCTGCTTGACGGCAAGGCTTCCGAGCACGCTTCGTCGATGACCGCTATGAAGGCGGCGACCGATAACGCGAAGGAACTGATCGACGATTTGACACTTTCATTCAACCGTGCGCGCCAGGCAGCGATCACCCAGGAAATTACGGAGATCGTCGGCGGGGTCGCAGCGCTCGAATAAGCGCCGGCCCTGTCCATGCATGGCTCCCGCAGCATACAGACAGGAGGGAACAGCATGAACCAAGGACATGTCCTCCAGGTCATGGGTCCGGTCGTCGACGTAAAATTCGACGGCGACAACATGCCTGAGATCTACAATGCCCTTACAGTCCAGATTGCGCGCCCGAACGAAGAGGCGCAAACACTGACGCTTGAAGTTGCCCTTCACTTGGGCGACGACTCCGTCCGCACGATCGCCATGTCCTCCACGGACGGCCTTCAGCGCGGAGCGGCTGTCACCGACACAGGCTCACCGATTTCGGTTCCTGTCGGAGATATTACACTCGGCCGTGTCTTCAACGTTCTTGGAGACACGATCGACCTGAACGAGGAAATTCCTGCATCCGAACGCCGTGACGCGATCCACCGCGATGCTCCGAAATTCGAGGAACTGACGACAGACGTCGAAATCCTTGAAACGGGCATCAAGGTTGTCGACCTGCTCGCTCCTTACATCAAGGGCGGTAAGATCGGCCTGTTCGGCGGTGCGGGCGTCGGCAAGACGGTCCTCATCCAGGAACTTATCAACAACATCGCACAGGAGCACGGCGGGATTTCCGTCTTCGCGGGTGTCGGTGAACGTACCCGTGAAGGGAACGACCTCTACTTTGAGATGTCCGACTCCGGCGTTATCAAGAAGACGGCAATGGTCTTCGGCCAGATGAACGAGCCGCCGGGCGCACGTATGCGTGTTGCTCTTACGGGTCTGACAATGGCGGAATACTTCCGTGATGAAAAAGGCGCGGACGTGCTTCTCTTCATCGACAACATCTTCCGGTTCACACAGGCCGGTTCCGAAGTATCGGCCCTTCTCGGCCGCATGCCTTCCGCGGTTGGTTACCAGCCGACACTGGCAACCGAGATGGGTAAACTCCAGGAGCGGATCACTTCCACGAACAAAGGGTCCGTCACATCGATCCAGGCCATCTATGTCCCTGCCGATGACTACACCGACCCGGCTCCTGCAACAACGTTCGCCCACCTTGACGCGACGACAAACCTTGAGCGTAAGCTCTCGGAGATGGGGATCTACCCTGCGGTTGACCCGCTGGCTTCCTCTTCCCGCGCGCTTTCCCCTGAAATCGTCGGGGAAGAGCACTACGAGGTGGCGACTCAGGTCCAGCAGACGCTCCAGCGTTACCGTGAGCTTCAGGACATCATCGCGATCCTCGGTATGGACGAGCTCGGCGACGAAGACAAACTTGTCGTCGACCGCGCACGCCGTATCCAGTTCTTCCTTTCCCAGAACTTCCACGTGGCAGAGCAGTTTACGGGCCAGAAAGGCTCCTACGTGCCTGTAGCGGAAACGGTCAAAGGCTTCAAGGAAATCCTTGAAGGCCGCTACGACCACCTTCCTGAAGATGCGTTCCGTCTTGTCGGCCGCATCGAGGAAGTCATCGAGAAAGCGAAGGAAATGGGCGTAGAAGTCTGATTATCCTGACCAGGAGGGGAAAGCATGAGCACAATCAAAGTGAATATCGTCACTCCCGACGGTCCGGTATATGATTCGGATGCGAACATGGTCATCGCAGTCACTACGACTGGTGAGCTTGGGATTCTCCCCGGCCACATTCCGATGGTGGCGCCGCTTGAAATCGGCGCAGTCCGCCTGAACAAAGAATCGTCCACCGAGCGTGTGGCGGTCAGCGGCGGATTCCTGGAAGTCCGTCCGGATCAGGTCACGATCCTCGCCCAGTCCGCTGAGCTTGCGGAAGACATCGACACTGCCCGCGCCATTGAGGCAAAAAAGCGTGCCGAGGAACGTCTTCAGCAAAAGCAGGGGGACCTGGATGCCAAACGTGCAGAATTGGCACTCAGACGCGCGATGAACCGTTTGGACGTCGCGAAAGGCAAAATCTAACGATATCATCACAAAGAAAAGCGGGCAGAAATGATCTGCCCGCTTTCTTTTCATTTTTTAAATGTTGAAACATTGAACAACATGAAGGACCAAAAGTGCTGAATCCTGAATAGAAACCATACAGAAAGGCGGAATGAGGAGATGGACCAATATTTTGCGTTCCAGTCCGTCACCGGGCTCATATCCCATATTTTCTTTATCGCCATCTCGTTTTACGCGCTGCAGGCGATTATGCCCGAAAGCTGGATCCGGAAAAACAAAGTGTTTCAGGCACAGCTCCTGTATATTCTGTTAAGTATCGCCATCGGTTCGTCTGTATCGAATTTCTTCCTGGACATATCCTATTGGTCAAGACAGCTACCCGGCCTCATCGGCTGAGTTCTGTCCTTCATGGACGGGCGCGCGGAGCAACCGGGATGCCAGTTCCTGCCCCGGTCCATGAGGGACAGCTAATAAAAAAGGCTTAAAGCTGTTTGACACGATTTTCATAGGGAATGTAGAAATTAGTCGATTAGCCCCGTACCGGCCGGTGGGCGTCTACCGACACAAAAACCAAAGTTTCGACGTATAGTATGGTGATTGTGTGTACAATTTTTGATTGACATGGCCGATAGGCTTGCTCAAATCTTGAAACGTTGCTTAAAGCATTGTAAAATGTTAATGGTTTGTGGTTTTTGGCGGACCCGCAGAAATGCCTTTTTTCATGGCCTCAAGAGCGGGCCGCACCTGACGAAAAGACTGAAAATCAGATTATGGATCACATGGATACGAGAGAGAAGCCGGAGGGACTTATATTGGAAAAAATTATTGTTAAGGGTGGCAGGCCGCTGAAAGGGTCGGTTCGTGTCGAAGGAGCAAAGAACGCGGTTCTCCCGGTTCTTGCCGCGGCACTCCTTTCAACGGAAGGGACGAACATCATCAAGGATGTCCCGATTCTGACGGATGTATACACGATTAATGAGGTATTGAGGAGTTTGAACGCGACGGTCGAATTTGATGCGGAACGCAACGAAGTTCGGATAGACGCATCCGCCCCGCTGTCCAGCGAGGCGCAGTTCGAATATGTCCGCAAGATGCGGGCATCGATCCTCGTCATGGGACCGCTGCTTGCACGTAACGGCTATGCGCGTGTTGCACAGCCTGGCGGCTGCGCAATCGGCTCCCGTCCGATTGAACAGCACCTGAAGGGCTTCGAGGCGATGGGTGCCGAAATCAAGACGGGCAACGGATATGTTGAAGCAAAAGTGGACGGACGCCTGAAGGGTGCCCGCATTTACCTGGACTTCCCGAGTGTCGGCGCAACAGAGAACATCATGTCGGCGGCAGCACTTGCCGAAGGAACGACGATTCTCGAGAACGCAGCGAAGGAACCGGAAATCGTTGACCTGGCGAACTACATTAACGAAATGGGCGGCCGCATCATCGGAGCCGGCACGGATACAATCCGCATTGAGGGCGTCCGGTCGCTTCACGCCGCAACCCACCATATCATCCCTGACCGGATTGAAACAGGCACGTTCATGGTCGCCGCAGCGATCACGAAAGGTGATGTCATCATCGAGAATGCGGTGCCGGAACATAATGCCGCACTGATCGCCAAGCTGAAGGAAATGAACATCGAAATCGAAGACACCGACGCCGGCCTGCGCATCCGTGCTGAACGGCCGCTGCGTTCTGTGGACATCAAGACGATGCCGTATCCAGGCTTCCCGACAGACATGCAGTCCCAGGTGATGGCACTCATGCTGACTGCAGAAGGGACCGGAGTCCTCACGGAAACCGTGTTCGAAAATCGCTTTATGCATGTCGAAGAGTTCCGCCGCATGAACGCAAACGTCAAGATCGAAGGTCGTTCCGTCATCATGAACGGCCCGTCCAGCCTGCAGGGAGCCGAAGTGGGAGCCACTGACTTGCGTGCCGCGGCTGCGCTGATTCTGGCCGGACTTGCCGCTGAAGGCATCACACGCGTGACCGAACTCATTCACCTTGACCGCGGATATGTCGATTTCCATGGAAAGCTTGCACGGCTCGGAGCGGATATCGTCCGGGTGAACGACGACGAAACAGCAGATGAAAAGGAAAAG
Source organism: Bhargavaea cecembensis (assembly GCF_001619585.1). Classification (GTDB taxonomy): domain Bacteria; phylum Bacillota; class Bacilli; order Bacillales_A; family Planococcaceae; genus Bhargavaea; species Bhargavaea cecembensis_A. The sequence goes on along the minus strand of NZ_LQNT01000009.1, from coordinate 497,847 downwards.
GAATTGGTATGATCCTTCGGGAGGGCGGCAATTGCCCTTCCGCGGGCCGTGGAAAGCCGGCTATGCCGGCTCCACACACTCCCGCACAATCATGCAATAATTATTTTATCCTTATCTATCTATAGAGGGCGGACCGGCCTTGAGCCGGTCCGCTTTTTCATATCTCCTCTGCCGGGCACATAGAATCTGGTATGAAAAAGCTGATTACGCTCGGACTGATCATCATTCTGTTTTGCATGCCGATCATGCTCAAGAAAACTCAAGGCACATCCGTGGACAAGCTCCCCCCAGCAACTGCGCCGGAAGACGCCCAGGCCACGGAAGAAGGGGCTGCGTGCCAGATCTTCCTGACCGTCGAGGCCGAGCCTGAACCGGTGCCGCTCGAGGAATATGTCATTGGTGTCGTCTCGGGCGAGATGCCGATCGGTTTCAGCAAGGAAGCTCTGAAGGCACAGGCGATTGCCGCCCGCACATACGCGCTCCGTATTACGTCCGGCGGGAAGGAACCAATCCGCAGGGATACCTCGCACCAGGTGTACAAGCCTGAGGCCGAGCGCAAGAAGGAGTGGGACAAGGACTATCCGGAAAACGAGCGGAAAGTGAGGGAAGCGGTGACCGAAACGGAAGGCAAAGTTCTGGTCCATGAAGGAGAGCTCATCTCTGCCATGTTCCATTCCACAAGCAACGGAAGGACTGAAACAGCAAAGAATTACGGAGGCACGGATATTCCGTACCTGCGCAGCGTCGAAAGCCCCGAGGATGCCGATGTGTCTCCGAGATTCGAGGATTCTGAGACATTTACACTCAGCCAGTGGAACAAACGGTTGGATGGAGATTGGAACGCAGCCCAATTCGGGACGCTCCGACTGAAAAGGAACGAGACGGGACGTGTTCAGCAGGCGGAAGCAAACGACTTCACGATGGAAGGCCGGGAAATGCGTGAGAAACTGGGTCTCCGCTCCACGGACTTTGATATTGCCTACGATCCCGCCAAGAAAATCGTTCATGTATTTACAAAAGGCTATGGACATGGCGTCGGCATGAGCCAGTATGGAGCAGAGGCCTACGCGCGCGAAGGATGGCCCGCAGAAAAGATTTTATTCCACTATTATGAGGGAACGACAATAAAAAAATTGGAAGCGGACGATTCGGAGTGTTTAAAATCCCCTTAACCTGCCAACAATGCGGTTGAGGTGATGATAATGAGAGAAGAGAAACCGAATAATCCTTCTCAGAAGAACAAGAATCGCAAAAGCTGGTTGTGGCCTGCCATCTATTCAGGATTCGCGGTCTTATTCGTAGGGATGGTCTGGACTTATCAGGCAGTAACGAATGACGATGCAGGTGAAAATGCTGAATTGTCGCAGTCCGGGAATCCGGCAGGCGGCGGAAACGTCACGGTAGAAACCAATGCTTCAAACGAAACAATGAAGTTCCCGTTTGATGAAGCTCTTCTTGACGGCGTATCCGTGCTCCAGGAATACTATGACATGGAAGCAGATTCAGAGCAGCGCGAGAAAGCCCTTCTTGTCTTCAATCAGACGTATGTGACGAACAGTGGCGTGACGCTCTCGAACGGTGACGAGCCTTTCGAGGTAAAGGCTGCGCTGAGCGGAACGGTGGAAGACGTAGTGGTTGATGAATTCATGGGCAACAAAGTGACCATCAAGCATGCCGACGGCCTGGAGACGACCTACGGCTCGGTGACAGGCATTCAAGTAGAAAAGGGCGACCAGGTCGCACAGGGCGAGACAATCGCCACCACTGCAGCCAACGAGTGGAACCCGACAGCAGGCAATCACCTGCTCTTTGAAGTCAAGAAAGACGGCGTCGCCGTCAACCCGGGCAATTTCCTGGCCTTCTGAACGGAGCCGGACAGCCGACCGAGAGTCGGACTGTCCGGTTTTTCCTGTTCCCGGGTGCAAGGTTCACCGGAAGATGGCCGTCTACGCCTTTCTTCCCAAAGACGTTTTTCCTCCATCCGGTCTGAATCCGGGCGCGGCGGCATATGTTGTGAAAAGCGTTCCTACATGAGGAAAGGAAGAGAACGTGCACGAGCATATCCGGCGCCGATGCCTGAAGTTGGGGGAATTGCTGCTGGAGACGAGGGCGACCGTCCGGGCGCTTGCCCGATCGACGGGATATTCCAAAAGCACCGTCCACAAGGATCTGACGGAGCGGCTCCCGAACGTGGATGGGGAGCTCGCACGTGAAGTCGCGGAGGTGCTCGCCTATCACAAGGCGATCCGGCATCTGCGCGGAGGCGAGGCGACGCGCGATAAATGGCGGCGCACCCGCACCGGATCGGAAGAGTGCAAGGAACCGGCGGCCCCAAAATCCTGAAAAAGCGGTCCGCGTCCGGCATTCAGCCGGACCGACGGGGCGCTTTTTTCATGGGCCGGACGCCAGGATTCCCATATGTTCATTGTCTTGCCGCTATGATAAAATGGGACAAGACAGATAAACGTACGGTAGCCTGATGGAAGGAGCACGGATATGTTCTACAAAGATATCGGAATCGATCTCGGCACGTCGAACACGCTGATCCACGTGAAGGGAAGCGGTGTCGTGCTGAACGAGCCGTCTGTGGTCGCGATCGATCCGAAAACGAAACAGGTTCTGGCAGTCGGGGATGAGGCATACCGGATGCTCGGACGTGCGCCGGAAACCATCCAGACCATCCGTCCGCTGAAAGACGGCGTCATTGCAGATTTTGATATGACTGAAGCCATGCTGACCAAATTTATCGACCGTCTGGGCGTTAAAGGCTTTCTCCGCAAACCGAGAATCCTGATCTGCTGTCCGGTCGAAGTGACCACAGTTGAGCAGAAAGCGATTCAGGATGCCGCACTCAAGGCGGGTGCACGCCGTGTATACATAGAAGAAGAGCCAAAGGTGGCTGCGATTGGAGCCGGTATGGATATCTTCCAGCCGAGCGGCAACATGATCATCGATATCGGAGGCGGTACGACCGACATCGCAGTTCTGTCGATGGGCGGGATCGTTACAAGCCAGTCCGTGAAAATCGGCGGCACTACGTTTGATGCGGACATTCTGCAGTATATCAAGAAGCACGAACAGCTGCTGATCGGGGAGCCGACCGCGGAGCTGATCAAAAAGGAGATCGGGACGGCTCTTCCGGGTTCGGAAAAGAAAACGATCGACATTCGCGGCCGGGACCTCGTCAGCGGCCTTCCACGAGCCGTCACAGTGGATTCGGACAAAATTGCAGGGGCCATCCGGGAATCGGTCCTGACCATCGTTCAGGGTGCTAGGAACGTCCTGGAGAAGACCCCTCCGGAACTATCGGCAGACATCATCGACCGCGGTATCATCCTGACGGGCGGCGGTGCGCTATTAAATGGAATCGACAGCCTTCTGTCCGAGCAGGTGAAGGTTCCGGTCTACCTGGCGGACGATCCGCTTGGATGCGTCGTGGCCGGAACAGGCATTATGCTGGACCGCCAGCGGCCGGTATTCGTCAAAAGCTAAATCAGTGCATGGATTAGGGAGATTGCAATGACTGGAAAAGAAAAGCTCGAACAGAAAACCAGCAATCGGCAAGACCGAGGGAAAATCAGCCAATCCGGCGACGGACGAACGTTCCGCGCTACAAACCGGACCGCCGAGCGTCAGAAAAACGCCGCACAGAGCAGAGCAGGGACAGCTGTTCAGACCGGCGTTCCTTCCAAGGAACGCCCGCAAGGCAAAGTGTTCAAGGCGACGAACCGGACAGCGGAGCGGGAAAAAGCCCGTACTGCAGCCCGAAAGAAACTTGCATCAAAACAGGCTGAAGGCGACGGAAGCCGGCAGGAGGCCGTACGCTGGGTCCAGATCCGGCTTATCCCGATCTGGCTGCGCGTGCTGCTGTTCCTGCTTGGCGTAGTGGCTGCGGCGGTACTGGGCGTGATGTTCGGCTATGGTATTATCGGTGATGGCAAGGCGTTAGATGCCCTGAAGCCGGAGACCTGGCAGCACATTTGGAAAATGATTAAAGGCGATGTATGACCCCCGTCAGGCAGGCCATATTGAAGGAGGAGCACACATGTTAACGACAGAACAGATCCAGGCAATCCTGCCGCACCGCTATCCGTTTCTTCTGGTCGACCGAATCACGGAACTGGAAGAGGGCAAGCGGGCGGCGGGCTACAAGAACGTAACCATTAATGAAGATTTTTTTAATGGACATTTTCCCGGCTATCCCGTCATGCCGGGCGTCCTGATCGTCGAGGCGCTCGCACAGGTCGGTGCGACTGCAGTACTTTCCATAAAAGACAATGCAGGCAGGCTGGCGTTTTTCACCGGCATCGATAATTGCCGGTTTAAACGTCAGGTAAAGCCGGGCGACCGGCTGGATCTGGAAGTCGAGCTTACTCGACTTCGGGGCACGATGGGCAAGGGCCATGCCATCGCCCGTGTCGACGGCGAAATTGCCTGTGAAGCGGATATCCTGTTCGCAATTGGCCCGAAAGCGGAAGACACAAAAACGGAGGACACAAAAGCCTGACCTGTACACTTAGCATGTGCAGGAAACTTCGCTTCATGCGGGAAGCAAAGGCTGAAATAGGAAATGCGAATTTTATCATCGTTCCTCCCCAAACGGCCAAGCTAAGGTTATCGCGCAGGCCTGCGTGATGACCGAGGCGAAGTGGCCGTCCGGACGGTCGTGCGGAAACCTCACACAACAGCCGGAGGGGAGGATTTTTAAATGAAAAAAGCGGTACCTGCACTGTTTGCCACCGCTGTCATGCTTGCGGGGTGCAACGGGAACGACAACAACGCGCTCCCGAATAACAACGAGACACCGATGGAGGACGTCCGGGAAGACACGAATGAGATGTTCAACGGAAACGGTAACCGGAACGACAACGGTAACGGCATGGACAGAGACAGGAACCACACGGTCGATCCTGACGGTACAGGTCCGGGATTCGGTGAGTTCGGCAATGGCAACGGCGGCGGAACGGATGTCGAAAATCGGGAAGATATCATCGAAGATGATCTTAACCGCAACGGCAACCGCAACGGCGGCGGTATGGGCGGAGGCTAATGAGAAAAAACCCGGCCCGGGCAATCGCCCGGCCGGGTTTTTTCATGGAAAGGACCGCGGGTTGAGACGGTCCATCAAGAATGATGTTTGTCCCGGTCGCGCTTAAGCTGCGGCCGGTTTTTCATGTCCTCCCGGAAGCGGTCGAGCATGTCATCGCCCTGCAGCCCTTCGGCGATCAGTTCCTCGAGTAGGTGTTCAGCGTATTGGGAGCGGACCCGCTTCAGCGGTCCTTTCAGAAGGACCGAGATGTGGTCGCCGATTTCCTTCACGGCATAGACTGCGAGCCTGAAACCGGCCGGCTCGTTCTCCGGATAGGATATGACCGCCTTGGCGTTCAGGATTTCACCCGATTCAAGCCATTCATCAAACACTGTCTTGTGCTCCTTATCAATGAACATTTCCAGGATCCAGGAGCGGCGGCTGTTTTCTTCATTGATGATGATCCCGTCGACAAGGGGACACGAGAAAAATTCTCCATCCTTATCAAAATCGACTGACAGCAGTTTAAACGACTTCAAAGACCTTCGCCCCCCAGTATTTTCGTACGCCAAGTATACCATACCCGCATCTGCCCGAAAATTCTTTCGGAAATTGCCGGAATTGAATATTGGAGTGTCCCTGAAGTTGCCTGGAAACGCAGGTGGTACAAGGGGCCGGCTATTTTCCTAAACGGATTTAGGGTGCTGAAAAATCAATTTTGCGGCAAAAAACGGGCTCATACTTCAAAAATGGTGTTTTGCTGCAGTTGTCCCGGGTCAGGTATGATTGGCTCAACCACAGTGAAGGAGGTGAACCATTGAATCAGGTGGCATTGGTCGGGCGTCTCACGAAAGATCCCGAACTGAAGAAACTCTCGGAAGGGAGGGTCCAGACCAGCTTTGTGCTGGCCGTCAACCGGAGGTTCAGGAATGACCGGGACAATGACGCGGATTTCGTTTTGTGCACGGCCTGGGGAAAGGCTGCAGTCAATACGGTGAAGTACTGTGGCAAGGGATCACTTGTCAGTATAGGAGGCCGCCTCCAGTCCAGGTCCTATGAAAAAGGCGGAAACCGTGTATATGTCACGGAGGTGGTGAGCGAGGAAGTCCGTTTCCTTGCCACCAAACCGCCTGCCCGCTCGACTGCAGTGGCCGAGATTCCGCAAGAGGACAGTCAGGAACGATTAAGTGGCAACGGATCCGGTCCGTATCAGGACACGGGACCGGAAGCCGGGGTCACGCAGGACTCCCATCACGAACGCCACGGGAGCCAGGCCGGCAGGGGGCAGACCCTTCCACCCGGCCTGGTATTCGAAAACCGGGAAGAAGACGAACAAGAAGAACCGATCCGGCCATGATCACGGCTTCCGGCGGGACCGCAACGCCGGAAAATGATCGGCACTGAGCCGGAACCATCCCGCACCACACTCTTCAGAAAGGATTTTATGGCATGGAGCACATTGAAAAACAGCTCGGCCGGACCGAGCAGCAGATCGAGCAGCTGATACGGATTGTCGCCCACCTCAACGAGCGTGTCATTTATCTGGAGAAAAAGCTGAACGACCGTCATTGGCAAGAATCGGACATTATGAAATTCGTCATGAAGCGATGAATGAGTGAATTTGGTGGAAGATACAGGATAAAAGACGGCCCGGCCATGGGGGTGGCCGGGCCGTCTGCTACATATGGCAGTACGGTTTGAATTGACAAGATAGTTTGATCAACATTCCGATGCTGTCCCGTCATTCACCCGATGGAGAACAAGTCGTTCAGTTCTTCGTCGGTGAGTTCCGTGATCCAGGCGCCGGACTGGATCAGGTCGGCGGAGAGGGCGGCTTTCTCGGCGATCATCTTATCGATCTTTTCTTCGATTGTTCCGATCGTCACAAATTTGCGCACGTGCACAAAGCGGTCCTGGCCGATCCGGTAGGCACGGTCAGTCGCCTGATTTTCGACGGCGGGATTCCACCATCGGTCGGCGTGGAGCACGTGGTTGGCAGCCGTTAGGTTCAGTCCGGTGCCTCCAGCCTTCAGCGACAGGATGAACACCGGGAAGCCGCCTTCCTGGAATTCCTCGACGAGCCGGTCACGGCGGCCCTTTGGCATGCTCCCGGTCAGGAAAGGCGCTTCGATATCATAGAGGCTGGACAGGCAGTGGCGGATCAGCTCACCCATGCCGATGTACTGGGTGAAGATGAGCACCTGCTCGCCGCGATCGACAATATCCGCAGTGAGCGTCATGATCCGCTCAAGCTTCTTGGAGCGGGCAAGCATGTCGTCCGGCTCTGTGAATGGCTCCTTCAGGAAAAGCGCTGGGTGGTTGCAAAGCTGTTTCAGGCGGCTGAGCATCTTCAGGATGATGCCGCGCCTGCGGAAGCCCTCCGCTTCCATTAGGCTTGCCTTCGTCTCACTGATATAGCCCTCATAAAGCGCGGCCTGCTCCTCTGTGAGCGGCACGAATTCGTTTTCCTCTAGCTTGTCGGGAAGATTCAGCTTGAGCGCCGGATCGGATTTGGTACGCCGGAGAAGGAATGGAGAGATCTTCGTGCGTAACCGCTGCATCTGCTTTTCCGATCCGTCACGCTCGATCGGTCCGATAAATGCTTCCTGGAACTCCGAGAAGCGGCCGAGGTAGCCCCGGTGGATAAAGTCAAAGATTGCCCACAGTTCAGCGAGACGGTTTTCGATCGGCGTGCCGGTCAGTGCGATGTGGTGCCGGCCCCGGAGCTTGCGGACCGCCCTGGACTGCTTGGTCTGCATGTTCTTGATGTTCTGCGCCTCATCCAGCGAGACGGCGTCCCATTCCATCGAGGTCATTACCTCATGGTCCTGCATGAATGTGCCGTAGGTCGTCAGGACAAGCCCGTTGCCGAGTGATTCCAGCGACGCTTCGAGTTCACTGCCCTTCAGGCGGGAAGTGCCATAGTGGACAAGGACCGGGTGGTCGGGGGCAAACCGCTGGAGCTCTTTTTGCCAGTTGCCTATGACAGATGTCGGGCAGATGATGAGAGAAGGGGCTTCCGCTGTTCCCGATTTCCGGACATGGAGCAGGTAGGCGATCAGCTGGACCGTTTTGCCGAGTCCCATGTCGTCAGCAAGAACAGCCCCGAAGCCGTGCTCCCGCATAAACACAAGCCAGTCAAACCCTTTCTGCTGATAAGGCCGGAGTTCTGCCTGCAGTCCCGCGGGCACAGGGGTTTCCGGTATGCCTTCCTTGCTGCGGATCCGCTCGACCGCGTCTTTCAGTGAATGCTGAAGGAGGAAATCAAACAGAGGATCGTCTTCGTCCTCTTCTTCCCGCTCGGCACGGCCTGCCCCAATTTCCTCTTCGAGGTCCCGGAACAGGAGGTCCTTTACAGTCCAGCCGCTTTTCTCCGCCGTCTCCATCATCTCGCGGATGCGGGCAAGCCAGGCGGCATCCAGCCGGAACCATTCGTCGCCTGCCCGGATAAATTCCCGCTTTTCCTCAACGAGCCGCTTAAATTGTTCGGCGGGAATATCGGCACCGCCGAGGGAAAACGTCCAGTTGAAGCTGAGTGCATCTTCAAGCCGGGCATTGCCGGATGAGGAGGCGGAGGCGGAAGCACGCACGCGCACACGGCGTTCCGCGGCTTCCCGGAGCCAGCCGGGAAGGATGACATCGATATCCAGCGCCTGCAGGAGAGGCAGATCGTCCTTCAGGAATTCCCGAACTTCATGGTCCTCCAGGGAGAGGGCGATAAACGAGTCGTCCCCGCCGCCGTGGTCTCCCGAGAGGACAGTACGGATCCTGGACTGCATCCGGGAAACGGGACCCGCATGCGGCTTCCATTTTTTCGGGAGAGATTCAGACGGAGACTTTGAAACTTTGCCTGCTGCGGGTGACCAGTGTGTGCCGGTTTTAGGATTCACGAGGATGCTCTCCAGCATCCAACCTCCTTCTTCATCTTCGGGCTCCGAAAGACGGAGGGCCATTCTGAAAGGAAGGGGAACATCCGGTGCTTCAGCAACTTCAGACCGGCGGAAGCGGATCACGTCTTCCAGGCGTTCCTGCCCGATGCCGCCCTCCGCCAGGATTTCGGAAAAGACCCGTCCGAGCAGACGGGCGGCTTCTTCAGAGACGCCTTCGGCGACCTGCAGCGAACCGCCCGGAGCACCGATGATCCGGGGCAGCCCAGGTTCCCGGTAAATGGAGGCGGCTTCCTTAATTATGCTGATCCACTGCTCGTCGGCATCCGTCTTACCGATAAAACGGACAAACGGATGAGGGCTGCCGAATGATTCGATGACTTCACGGCTTCCTGCCCGGACGGCGCCGTCCATGTCCTCGATGAGGAGGCCCATAAAAGAGCGCAAATGGCTGAAAAACAACAGTTCCTTCAGGGCCCGGCTCCCGATAAAGTCACCGGATCCGTCAAACCCCGCAAACAGAAACCCGCCGTCCGGCGATTCGCTGATGGATAGACGGATATCGCGATTCAGTGTGAGAGGCTTCATGACAGAAGGCCCCCTTTCTCAAGTTCCTCCATGAGTGCGCGGAGCCGCTGGTGACGCCGCCGCAGTGCCGCGACGTAACCGGACCACCAGTCTGTACGCCCGGCCTTTTTCGCGGCTCGCTTCATCTTTTTTAGTATCCGGACGGCCTCCCGGTAGTTTTGCCTGCTTTTCTGGGCAATTTGTTCCTCCACATGGACGTTCATCAGGAAGACGGCTTCCATCGGTGCTTGATCCATCATCGTCTTCAGTCCGGTCCGTTCAATCCTTTCGAGACTGGAGCGGTTCAGATGATGGTACGCAGCCCATTCCAGGTAGCGCCCGCGGCTTAGCAGAAATTCTGCATACTCGGCTTCCGCGGCGCTCCCGCATCGGAACAAGATATCGGCCGCCGTCTCATCTGGCACGTCCGTTTCACGGCACAGGTCTGCCAGTCTGCCTGCCGCGGTGCGCTGGTCAAGGAACGACACGGATTCCATATAGTTTCTGATCTGAGGAACGAGCGACATGAGAAGATTTCGTGCTTCATCGGCATGCCCATTTTCCGCAAGGCTGGATGCCATATCCAGATAGGAAGGGAAAAGCGGCAGATCGCTTTGGGCAAGCGGGGCATCCAGGTCTGTGGCTGGAACGCCTGACAGCACTTCCAGATATGCGGTCATGAGCCGGAGAGCAGGCGCATCTTCGCCCTCGGCTTTCATCTGGCGGAGCGTCCCGAGTTCACGCTGCCGTGCATCGTTGCCGCTGAAAAGGGATTCCCACATCTCGCGGTAAATGGACAGCCAGAGACCCTGGGCATTTTCGGCAACCAGAGTAAGTGTCCGGATCAGTTCCTCAAGGTCCTGATAAAAAGGATCGGCTGCAAACAATCGGCGGGTGGTGGAAAGAAGTTTCAGCTCGTCCCTGATGCCGTCCGTGATCGAGTCGAGAAGGCGGCCGTACTGCCACCGGTCATAACCGATCGAGAACCCGCCCGCCGGCGCACCGGAAGTGACGGCGCGAAAACCGAACAGCCCTGCATAAAGCCGGAAGATCGGTTTCCATTCCTGCTCCAGAGGCTCCGCCTCCCGCACCTGCTGGCGGTACAGTGTGACTGCAGACGAAATCATATGGAACGGGGGATTCTCCCCGATCGAAGGAAAGGTGCCGGTCAGCTGATCGAACACATCACGCCACGCTTCCGGCGTCTTTTCCGCCGCCCGGGACGGAGCGGGGATGTGGCTTGCCGAATGACGCCACTCTGCAAGCCAATCTGACAGGGAGGCAAAGCGCTGATAAAGCGCGAAATAGGCGGCCGTCGTATGCTCACATCCCTTGTCCCCGTGGACGCTGCATACCGCCCGCGGATTAAACAGGCGGATTTCCGCTTCCGGCTGCGGATAGCCGGGGAAGGCAAAACGGACAGTTCCGGTCTGATCGGACTGGAGAAGCCGCAGCCAGTCGTTGCGGACCATCATTGCTGCCTGGCGGAACTGCCGTTCCCTCACTTCATGTGTGACGGGAAGCCTCTTTTGCTGCTCCATCGCATCAATTATTTCTGTTCTATATATATCGGCGACTTCCGTAAGCTGATCGATCAATGAAAACACCGCTTTCTATGGGCTGAGTTCCGTCCATTCCGGTAAGCCGTATGGCGGAAACAGCCATCAAACTAAAAAAGGCTGTCCCTCCATTATACGATGCCCTGAAACAATCGTAAACGGAGGGACTGCCGATTCTCTTAAGCGTGTTCGCCTCTGTTCATGTCTTTAAAAATATCCAGCATGCGCTTTGTGACCGACAGCATCTCTTTTCGCGTTTTTGGATCCTGTCCAGAGACAAAAGCGATCAGTTCGCGCAGCTCTCCCGACTGCTCGATGGCTCCCCCAAATGCTTCTGCAAAAGAGGCGTAATAGCGGGCCTGGGCTTCCCGGGTCTCTTCAAGGAGACGGGCCGTGTTCCGTCCGCCCCCGCCGTAAGGTCTGCCGAGCATCATCGCCAGGAAATGCTCGTCGGTCATCCCGAACACTTCTTTTGCCTTGACGAGCAAATCATTCGGGAAGTCCCGCTTCCCGAGTTCATAGTTGGACAGCACAGCCGGATCCACGCCTAATCTGTATGCCATTTCTTTCTGCTTGATGCCGAGCACATCTTCACGGTATTCCCTAAATTTATCCTGGATCGCCACGATCCCATACCCCCTTTTGGGACGTTCATGGACCCAAATTAACGGTTGGAAAGGAAGCGCCCGGCATAATCAACAAAATGTTGATTGATAATCATCATTTTGTCGATTTAGGTCAATAAATTAACGGATATTGTAAATATGATGATAATAACGAAATAGGCAGAAGGGAGTGTATAGGATGACGCGGTATGAAATCAGGCTGAAGGGGAAAAGGAGTGGAATCAGACCGGGGAAGTGGAGGCTGATTGAGAGGAAGGGTGGAGGAGAAACAGGCTACAAGGTGGTCATGGAAGGAGACGGGGATTACATCCGGCTTCCCGGAATGAATTACGGTCCATTCAGGCTGAGCAACGTCAGCATGGATTTTGCCGAGCAGGTAATCGTCTTTCACAAGCCACCCGAGGATCGTCAGCTTTTTCGCGAGACCGGGAACGAGTTCATGTCATCCTATATCATGGAATTCGGGGAAGACGGTTTCGGCTTTTTTGTAGACGGGAGCCAGCGCCCCCGGAAAAAAGGCCGGGAAAGAAAGAGTCCCGGCGAATAAAAAAGTTACCGGGCCTCAAGCCCGGATTATTTTGTATGCGCTTTCATATAATTATGGTAAACTGTTGATAACGGAATATTTAGAAAAGGAGGGAGCCCCATGCTGCACATTCAACGAATGAAGCCATTTTACGTTACGCAGGAACAGGCGAAAGTGAAGTTGGTATTTGAGTATCAGTACTTCACGATCAAAAAAGGCGAAGAGCTATTTCATTTCATTCCGTCGGAGGGGAAAGAGATCCATATTAACCTCCAGAACCTTCAAGTCGAAAACCTTGGTGACATTTTCGTTTTCCAGAAAGGCAGCCGCTTCATCCGCCTCCCGCTCTATCAGTTGCTGCTCATATCAGACATTCATACTCATCTTAAAGAAATCCTGCAGGGGGCGGACATTATGGAAAATGACCCGCTGCTGCTCGAACCCGGTGAAGCGGAAAACCTGATCGAAGAACTTGAGCGGATGAACCTGCTGAATCTGATCGATCGCGCACTAGAACAAGGAGACCGGGACCTCTTCCACCACCTGACCGGACAGTTGAATGGTACTTTATAAAAATAGATGAATTTTAAAGAACCCGCCTCGAGGACAACGGCGGGTTCTTGGCATTTGGCGCAGAACCCGCAGGAATGGGGAAATGGTGCATAGTTTGAAACAATTTATAAAAGTACTGCCTGGTGCCGCAATTTTTGGATAATCCTCTGGACCTGTGTCGTTTGAACGAATACAAAACGGCTTTTATTTGGTAAAGTTAAGAAGAAACTATTAACCTATCGGCTCGAAGGGATATGGGTGTATGTTCTTTGAATTCAAATTCTGGCGCTTCCTGCTGAATCAGCGGGAACTGACGGACCGGATGAATGGGAGCTCGATGAAGGGCTTCCGGTGGCGTGTGGCCGGATTGTTCCTATCCGCCGTTGTCCTGTATGCCCTGATGGACATGTGGGGGGTAGGTTCACGGGCCCTCACGCCGATCGCCGTTAGCGGAGCGGAGGAAACGTTCGCCTTGAGGCGGATCCTCTCGCTCGCAGCCGCCATTCTCTGGTCTGTCTTTTATACGGCGTTCCATTTGTATGGTGTCGCGTTCATCCTACATAAGCTGACAAATGCCGAATACGGGAAGCTCATCGTCCTCCAGCTGTTCGTGACTGCAATCCTGCTGTTTGAAAAAGCCGTCGTCTTTGCCTTCTTTCTGCTGAGCGGTGCCGCGACGCCTGTTTCGCCGCTGTCTTTCGGGCCGCTTGCATCGACATTCCTGACCTATCCGTTCATGATCTACTTCCTGAACCAGCTCAGTGTCGGGACTGCGCTCGTCGTGGCGTTCCAGTTCCGATTTATCCGCCAGATTCTGCCGAATGCCGGCCGGAGCCTTCTCTGGATCATCCTCGGCATACAGGTGCTGATGGCACTTGCCGTTGGCCTGTATGGAATGATTCCTACTGAACAGCTGTTCACTGAGCTAATCGGGGGAGGTGCGACAGTTGAATAAGCTTGGGAATATTGCCGTGGCGATTGCGGTCACCACTTTTATTGCAACGAACCTCATATTGCTGTACGGACAGAAGAGCCTGATTCCAAAGTACGTCTACGCGCCTGAAACCGAGCGAATGGCCGCCGCAGACTACGCAGAGAAACTGCCCAAGGAGGCGTTGGTCGTGCCGGATACGGTCTATACGGCGTATGTCGACAGTGATGCCACTGTAGAGGAATGGCTTGTCAGGGAAGGGGAATCGGTCACGGCCGGCCAGCCGATCGCAAAGCTGGACGCCGGGCGGATGGAAGGCCAGCGCTCGATCTGGCAGTCGGAACAGAGCGCGCTTGAAGCTCAGGAAAGTGAGCTGGAGTCCACACTCAGCCAGTTGGAACGGGAACGCAGTTCTGCACAGTCAGGCTCTGACTCCAACACCAATGAACGGTTCGGAAACAGCAGCGGCGACAACGACAGCCCGATCGTCGATCTGAGCGTCGATGTCACTGTTGATGTTCCGCAGGAAGGTGCCTATGCCCATGCAATCACCGCTGTAGAAAACCAGCTATCTGACATCAGGCGCCAGCTGACGGTTGTCGAGGCCCAGCTGGAACAAACCGGGGAATCCCCTTCATTGGTCAGCCCGGTTGAAGGGACGGTGGCCAATGTCCATCGTCAGGGTGAGCAACTGGCAGTGGATGTGTACGCACTGGAGCGGACGATCCTGACATATGCGGCCGGCGAAGAGTGGCAGGATATTCAGCAGGGAGACCGGGCTTATATCCAGGCTCCCGGTCTTGAAGCCGCAATCGAAGGCAGTGTTGATTCGGTTTCGGAGGTCGAGGCGCCGGAGTCAAAGTGGCTCGATACTTACCGCAAGCTCGAAAAGCGTGATGTCAGCAATCCGCTGGCATACTACGAGGTGCGGATCGTGCCGAATGAAGACGTCAGCACGCTTCCGTTTGCGAACAATGTCAATGCCGTCATCTACACCAAGGAGGCGTTTGATGCCGTCGCCGTTAAAGCGGAAGCCCTCACCGACAGGTACATGGATGAAGCGACCGCCACAGTCATCAACGGGGACGGGCATGCGGTGAGCGTCCCGGTCATAACCCCGTTTGACTGGAAAGGTCAGAGCATCATCACGGATAACCTGTATGAGGGTGACTTGGTGATAACCGGGCCGATCTATGACCGATATATTGCGCCGCCTGCCATCATTCTTCCGATGCCGCTTGAGTGGCCGTCCAGAGAAGAATGGAAAGCCCATGACTGGCGGGATTATCTCCGTTTTATGTTATTCCGATAAACGATTTTTGGGAAGGCCGTCCGCATTTGCGGGCGGCCTTCCGTGTTTAGCCTACTGTTCAGCGGGTATTCTCAGACTAGACTTATAAAGGAGGCGTTAGGAAACATGACTGAACGTAGAGTAGTAGGCTATTACGACAACGAACAGCAAGCGATTGATGCAATCGAGGATCTGAAACGCCAGGGATACACAACGGAAGACATTTCTGTCATTTCGAAGAACAATGACGATGTGGAAGCGATCCAGGATGAGACCGGCACACAGGCTGCAGAAGGCGCCGCGACCGGCGCTGCGACCGGCGGCGTACTGGGCGGCCTGGGCGGTGTGCTTGCAGGTCTTGGGGCATTGGCGATTCCGGGAATCGGGCCGATCGTCGCTGCAGGCCCGGTCGTTGCCGGACTCACCGGAGCAGCAGCAGGCGCGGGCGTCGGCGGACTGGCGGGTGCGCTGATCGGTATGGGCGTGCCGGAAGACGAAGCTGAGCGCTACGAGACGTACTTTAACGAAGGAAAGATTCTCGTCCTTGTTGACCGCAATGCCAGCGTAGAAGACACTTACTTCACGATGGACCGTGATCGGGTAGGAGAAACTGCCGCCACAACTGACCGCACACGGATGGATGACACGGTTGACCCTGCAAGCCGGGACCGTTTCAACGACCCTCTATAATTTGAAGGTTTAGCGCACGGACCGCTGCACATCAGTGCAGCGGTTTTTTTGTGAATAAAGATTTAGCTTGAGTGGCAGGATGGAGGAGGAGAACGAAGGAAAGGGTGCGTCCTATGTTTGATGGATGGGGAGAAGGATGGGGTGAAGTCCACTTTTGGGAAATGGTCTTCCGGACATCGGTGTCGTTCGCGGCACTGTTGCTTCTGACACGGCTGCTAGGCAAAAAGCAGATGAGTCAGCTGACGTTTTTCCATTACATCACGGGGATTACGATCGGTTCAATTGCAGCCAACATTGCGGGGGAGAGCGAGACACCGTTTTGGAATGGGCTCGTATCTCTTGTGGTCTGGGTACTGTTTGTCGTTCTGCTGAGTTTCATCACACTGAAATGGGGCAGTACCAGGATGATTCTCGACAATCAGCCGACCATTGTGATCAGGGATGGGCGGATTGACGAACAGGCGATGAAGTCCGTGCAGCTGCATCTGGATGACTTGAACATGATGCTTCGGGAAACCGGGATTTTTACCATTAAGGATGTTCAGTATGCCGTACTGGAAACAAACGGTGCCCTGAGTGTCCTGCAGAAAGTACCGCAGTTGCCTGCCACCAAAAAAGACGTCAAGGCTGGAGGGGGCACTCCACAGTACATGCCTTCGGAAATCATCGCGGACGGAAGGGTCAACCGGAAAAATCTCCGGTTATATGGATTGAGCGAAGAATGGCTCCTTGAAGAAATCAGCAAACACGGCGTTTCTCGGTCAGACCAAGTATTTTTTGCCCAACTGCTGGAGGACAAGACGCTGGATGTCACACTGAAACAGCCTAAACTGAAAAAATGAACCTTTGGACCTGAATGTGATAGGTGGGTCCGAAGGTTTTTTATTATTGGAATGTTGAAAGTGCCAGTACTGCGCCTCCGCGGCAAAGGTTGATAAAGAAAAAATCTGTTCCGGGAAATTTACCGGAACGGTTTTTTTTCGGGAAAATAAATATTACAATATGATTACATCATCGAAAAAACGGAAATAGAAGAATACTAGACAGAAGGCGGTGGATACCTATGGTGAACCCGAGGCGGGAAGTGGAGACTCTGCTTGAAGAAAAGATCCGCAAGCAACGAAAGCAGGCACGGCCGCCGAGGCGGCCAAGACGATACAAAACCTCAGTGAGGAAAGCCGCCAGCTATGTCGTCCTGGATTTTGAAACAACCGGATTCCGCTCCGGAGCGGACCGGATCATCCAAATCGGTGCAGTGAAATATAAGGAACATGAGAAAACCGGAACATTCGAGACGCTCGTCAATCCGAAGCGGCATATCCCCCCCAGAATCACACAGCTGACCGGCATCACGAATGAATCTGTCAAGAATGCGCCGACGGTTGATGAAATCATCGGCGGCCTGATCGACTTTATCGGCGACCTTCCTCTCGTTGCCCATAACGCGGCATTTGATATGAGCTTCCTCTATGCCATCGAAGACCTGTACGACATCCCGATCCCGGAATACACAGTCATCGATACGGTACAGCTTTCGAGGAAAGTCATTACCGAAACGCCCGACCACAAGCTCACGACACTGAGCCGATACCTGAGACTGGAACACGATGCGCATGATGCCATAGGAGACTGCCTGGTCACGGCCAAACTCTATCAGCACTGCCTCAGCGTCATCGGCTGAATGGCCTGCCGCCGAGGCAGGTTTTTTTTTGCGGAGACATCCTTCGGGTCTGATATACTTACATCCATGACAGTCCATGCCTTGCAGCCGGAGGAAAGGAAGACAGGCCTATGTGGAAGATTTATCTGATGCTGACGCTCGTGATGTTCATGTGGGGGCTGAACCTGCCGATGCTGAAGTATCTGCTTGAGTTTGTGGGGCCGGTCACGATGACCTCCCTCCGAATATTTTCTGCGGGCATCGCCGTTTTCATCATCCTATCCGCCATGAAACTCATCCGCCTGCCTCGACGTTCGGAATGGATCTACATCATCCCAGGCATGTTGCTAAACGTCGTTGCCCATCACTACTTTTTGAATGCCGGTCTGACGATGACCTCCGGCACAAACGCCGCGCTCATCCTCGGAACAGGACCGTTTCTGACCGCGGTATTCTCCTCACTGCTGATCCGGATGTTCCCGTCAAAACTGCAGTGGCTCGGTGTCCTGCTCGGCCTCATCGGAGTCAGCTCCGTCGTCCTGGCAGGTGGCGGGCTGTCGGACATCTCACAGGGGGATATCTTCATCTTCCTGTCCATTGCCGTCCAGGTGCTCAGCTTCCTGATTGTCGCGAAAGCAGCTGCTACACTCGACCCAAGGCTGCTGACCGCCTACATGCTCCTGATCGGAGGCTCTACACTGTTCGTCATCGGCCTGTTCGCTGAACCGGGTGAAATTGCCGCGTTCGGTGAAGTCCCGCCGACATTCTGGCTGATTTTCGGCCTCAGCGCACTGTTCGGCACCGCCATCAGCCATATGCTCTACAACTACTCCGTCGGTCAGGCCGGACCGACCAAAGCGGCCATCTTCATGAACCTGAACACCCTTGTCGCACTTCTCGGCTCCGCCATGTTCCTCGGCGAAGTCCTTACCCTCCGCCACCTGCTCGGCCTCATCCTGATTGTCACCGGTGTCCTCTTCGGA
Organism: Bhargavaea cecembensis; assembly: GCF_001619585.1. Classification (GTDB taxonomy): domain Bacteria; phylum Bacillota; class Bacilli; order Bacillales_A; family Planococcaceae; genus Bhargavaea; species Bhargavaea cecembensis_A. The sequence goes on along the minus strand of NZ_LQNT01000009.1, from coordinate 479,546 downwards.
TCCGGAGCGGCGGAAGATCTGTGGAGGAAGCGGCGCACCGGGAAGGGAGCGGGGACTGCGGAACGTTGATGCCGGTGCGGGGTGAGAACGTTAAGTTGATGAGGTGGGGTTGAAAGGTTGCTTTATGGCTAGACCCCGAAATTTATTCATATTGAATATTCAAAAAAGTTATTGCGCTCGGAAGTTGTTTGTCCTATGGTTAGGAAAACAATGCCGAGCGCTTTTTTATGCTTCCCCCACCTGCGGAATAGAAGTTGTAGTTAATCTATTCCCTCAAGTTTCGTCCCAGGAGATTTCATCAACTCGAGCGGATGACTGCAAGTAGAGCCAGCAGGCGTCGGATTATGGATTATGATATGAAGCGGAAAAGAGAGGAACATAATCAATCTCTAATTTGGCAAAGTTTCTCCACTTCATACTCCTACTTCCCGCACATAAACTGACATAAGGAAAGGGTGATCACAATGGCGCTTAGGATCAATCCGCTGGTGGAGGGGACACCGCTGTCAGGGATCCGGCAGATGTCCAACAGGCTGCCTGCGCATCCGGGGGCGGTGAATCTGACGGTGGGTCAGCCGGATTTTCCGCCGCCGGACGACGTAAAGGAAGCGGCACGGCAGGCGATCGGGCAGCGGATGACGGGGTATTCGATGAATGCCGGGCTGCAGGAGCTGAGGGAGGCTGCTGCCGCGTACTACGGAAAAAAGTACGGTTTCCGCTATGATCCGGCGACCGAGACGGTGATTACTGCAGGCGGGAGCGGGTCGATGGATGCGGTGCTCCGGACCATTCTCGAACCGGGGGATGAGGCGATCATACCGGTGCCGATCTATGCGGGCTACGAGCCGCTGATCAGGCTGGCAGGGGCAATCCCGGTCTATCAGGATACCCGGCGTACCCGTTTTATCCCGGATGCAGATGCCCTTGAAAAGCTGATCACGCCCAAGACGAAGGTGGTCATCTTCAATAATCCGTCCAATCCGACCGGCGTCGCAATCCCGAAAGACCAGATGGACCGTCTGGCTGAGGTGCTCGCCCGCCACCAGGTCTATATCCTGTCCGACGACATCTATTCCGAGAATACGTTCGACGCACCGCATCAGTCATTTGGTGCCTACCCGGCGCTCCGCGACCGGCTGTTCCTGATCCACGGCCTCTCGAAGTCCCATTCCATGACGGGGTGGCGGATTGGGGTACTGTTCGGGCCGGCAGCGGTCATGAAGCATATCGTGAAGGTACATGCATACAACGCCATCTGTGCGCCGACCCCATCACAATACGCGGCGATTGAGGCGTATACAGGAACCACTGATGCACCGGAAAAGATGAACCGGGCCTACATCAAGAGAAGGGCATTCCTATTGGAGGCACTGAAAGAGATGAATTTATCGATCGTTCGCCCGACCGGCGCATTTTATGCATTCCCTTCCATCGAAGAATTCCCGATTACATCAAAAGAATTTGCAATCAGGGCGCTCGAAGAGGAAGGAGTGGCAGTCGTTCACGGAAGTGCGTTCACCATGTACGGGGAGGGCCATGTCCGAATATCCTATGCCGCCAGCAGGGAGCAATTGGAAAAGGGAATGGAGCGGCTAGGCAGGTTCGTCAGGAAGCTGCGGGGGGATACACCCACGACCGTCCCGGACACGTTGTTCAAAGAATGATCGGCTTAGTGGTATGATAAACTAATGATCTGCGGGATTAAATTTGTTCGGACGGTGGAGGACCTTTGAAGAAAGTAGACGTATTAAATATTGAATTAGACAATTGTACAAAACAGGAACTACTAAATGAGCTCTTTGATTCCATCAAGTCTAACCGGCGTCGATTCCTGGTTACTGCCAATCCCGAAATTATTATGATGGCAAATAAGGATTCGGGCTTTGCAAAGGTGATTCAGGCAGCTGATTACGTAGTCGCGGACGGGATCGGTTTGATTATAGGATCCAAAATTATCGGAAATCCGCTGAAGGAACGGATACCGGGTGTAGAATTAATGCAAGACCTCTTGGTTATGGCAGACGAAAACAATTTGAGTGTATATTTTTATGGTGCAAAGCAAGAAGTTTTGCAAAAGCTGAATACGGTGATCAAACAAGATTATCCCGGCCTGAAGATTGTCGGTTCGAGTGATGGGTATTCCAGTTCTGCTGAAGATGTCGCAAAACAGATAGCAATGACGGTGCCGGATTTGGTTTTTGTGGCCATGGGGGCACCGAGGCAGGAAACATGGATTTATAATCATTATAAGAATTTCAGCAAGGGGATTTTTATCGGAGTTGGAGGAAGTTTTGATGTGCTCTCGGGTACGGTAAAACGGGCGCCAAAGGTTTGGAGAAAGCTCAATCTTGAGTGGCTTTATCGGATTCTGACTCAACCTGCAAGGTGGAAGAGGTCCATGCTACTGCCTGCTTATCTCGTAGCCATTTTACAAATCAGGTTTAAGAAACGGCAACGTAATTCGATAAGAAAATAACTGTAAACATGCCCTGACAGTCCTTCGTAGAGCGAAAGACTGTCAGGCTTTTTTTGTTTGAGTCAATATACCTAATCCATTTTATTCTAATAGATTCTAATGGCATATTCCTGTTTTTAGAATATAATGATAAATTCATAATTGCCACTCTATTTCAGAGTGAAATTATGTAATTATAAGGGGGAAATTGGCTTGAAAACGATGAAGCGGGCATTGCTTTTGGCACTCGCGTTCGTCCTTTCATTCAGCACGGCGGCCTTCGCGGCAATACCGTCGGCCGGCAATGTGCCGTCTTCGGGCAAACTGGCGCTGGAAAAGCCTGCGCCGAAGCTGCCTGAGCGGCTGGCAGATCCGGAAAAGCCGGAAGCAGAGGTGCGGGTCATCGTCGAGCTGAACGAAAAGCCGGCGATTGAGGAAGCGACGAACAGAGGGATTCTGTATAAGGATCTCTCCAAGTTCCAGAAAGAAACCACTCAACAGAAACTGAAGACTGCACAGCAAAATGTGCTGAAAAATGCGAAGGCCAAAGCGCCCAGCATGAAGGTGAAAAACCATTTCACAACCGTCTTCAATGGATTCTCGGCCAACGTAAAAGCCAAAGAAGTGAAGGCGCTTTCATCCGTGAGCGGCGTCAAGGCTGTTTATGAAGCGGCCGAATATGAACGTCCGGCAGAGAAGCCGGAAATGATTTCGTCCAAAGATCTCGTACAGGCCCAGCGCTTCTGGGAAGAGTACGGGTTCAAGGGTGAAGGTATGATTGTTGGGGTCATCGATACGGGGATGGACCCGAAACATCGGGACATGGTATTGACCGATCCGTCTACTGGCGAACTGACAAAGGCCGAAGTTCAGAAGGAACTGGCTGCGGGTACCCTGCATGGCGGGAAATACTACACGCCAAAAGTTCCGTTCGGCTACAACTATATGGATGAAAACGACATCATCGGCGACATCGCACCGGATGCTTCCATGCACGGCATGCACGTAGCCGGCACAGTAGGGGCAAACGGCGATGAAGAAAACGGTGGAGTAAAAGGGGTCGCACCGGAAGCCCAGATCCTCGCGCTGAAAGTGTTCGGGAACGACCCGCTTTATCCGTCCACTTATGGGGATGTGTACGTCAAGGCAATGGATGACGCCATCCAGCTTGGCGCTGACGTCCTGAACCTGAGCCTTGGTTCGACGGCGGGTTATGTGGATGAGACAAGCCCTGAACAGCAGGCGGTTTCCCGCGCTGTCGATAATGGTATTCTGGTTTCCATCTCTGCAGGAAACTCCGCTCTCTACGGAGATGGTACCTTCTATAATTATACGGAAAACCAGGATTACGGCGTGACCGGGTCCCCGAGCGTCTCGAAGGATTCGCTTGGTGTGGCATCCTTTGAGAATGACATGGTCCGTACGATGAGCTTCGGCTACACAATCGGCGGCGGTGAAGAGCAGCGGAGCGGCTATCTTCTTGCCAACGACGTCGATCCAGTGGCTCAAGAACAGAAGGCGTTTGAAATCGTGGATGCCGGCTTCGGCCATCCAAAAGACTTCGAAGGAAAAGACATGACGGGCAAATATGCCCTGATCTCTCGTGGCGATCTTCCATTCGTTGAGAAAGGATTGAATGCACAGGCAGCCGGTGCTGCAGGGGTCATCATTTATAACAACACAGCTGGCACGATCAACATGGCATCCGATCCGGCCATCCGGATTCCGTACATGTCGATCCTCCAGAGCGACGGGAAGGCAATGTCGGATGCGGCCAAGGCGGGCGAGACCGTCACGGTCACATTCGACGGTGAGTATGTCAATACTCCAAACGCCAATGCAGGACAGATGAGCGACTTCACATCTTGGGGTCCGACTCCGAACCTGGACTTCAAGCCGGAAATCACCGCCCCGGGCGGCAACATCTTCTCGACACTGGAGAACAACCAGTACGGCATCATGAGCGGGACGTCGATGGCGGCGCCTCACGTAGCAGGCGGAGCAGCGCTCATGTTTGAACGGGTCGATGAAGAATTCGGTCTCACAGGCCGCGAGCGCTCTAAGTTCGCCAAGAAACTCCTCATGAACACGGCCAAGCCGGTCGTATTTGATGAAGAAAACGGCGACTATGTTTCTCCACGCCGTCAGGGCTCAGGCCTGATGCAGCTGGCCAACGCGCTCCATACGGATGTTGTGGTCACTGACTCGGCAACAGACGAAGCCAAAGTGGCGCTGAAGGAAATCAAGAACAATACGGTCAAACTGTCACTGACAGCGGAAAACTTCTCTGACGAGGAGAAGACGTACAATGTGTCCACTGCAGTCCAGGCGGACCAGTACGCAAATGCAGGCGTCCTCGTTACGGCTTCCAACCTCCTTGGTTCTATGGTACTGACCGATCACGTCGACATTGATGCGCCTGAAACCGTAACGGTTCCGGCCGGCGGCACAGCAACCATCGAAGTCTCGATCGACCTTTCGGATGTCGACGATCTGAAGACGGTCTTCACGAACGGCTACTTCGTGGACGGCTTCGTCTTCTTGGAGGATCCGAATGAAGAGATCACGGGCAATGTCCCGCTTTCCGTGCCGTTCTTCGGCTTTAATGGCGGCTGGGATGACGCTCCGATCTTCGATTACTTTGCATGGGACGAGCGTACGTACTGGGGTTCCACTGCCCTTGCGGATGAACAGGGCTACTTGATCAAAGGCGGCGGAAACTGGGATACAGACCGTTTCGGCTTCTCCCCGAACGGTGACGGTCTCCGTGACAAGGTGACACCAGTCTACTCACTGTTCCGGAATGCCAAGCAGATGGAAGTGAATGTCCTTGATGCGGAAGGCAAGAAAGTACGCACGATCCGGACGGCTGTGGATCTCCGCAAACACTATATCGCTTCCGCGACCGCCTTGCCGTATACGTACAGCATGAACTATGCATGGGACGGCAAGATCAACGGCAAGCCTGCGGAAGACGGCCAGTACTTCATCGAACTCAAGGCAGTCATCGACTTTGAAGATGCTGAATGGCAGTCGATCAAGTTCCCTGTGAAGGTGGATACGGTGGCTCCTGAAGCCGAATTCTCATACAACCCGGAAACCGATGTCGTCACTGCAGGCGGCTTCTCCGATGAGGGAACAGGCGCGGATGTCTGGGAAGTCATCCTGAACGGAAAGACAGTCAAAACACTGCCGGTCACCGAAACCACATTCGAAATTGCAGCGGATGAGGATGATGAGCTGAAAGCGCGTGTCTATGACGCTGCAAAGAACGTTACTGAGTACGATATTTCTGTGAAACCGGCAGAACAGAACCCGCCGGTCATCTATATCGATGAGCCGACCAACTTCTCCGTTTACGATACAAATAAAGTCACGGTAAGCGGCTATGTGGAAGATGAATCCTCAATCGCTTCTGTTACAGTGAACGGGGAAGCGGTATCTGAATTCGACGGCACAAACTTCTCCCACACGATCACACTGGAAGACGGTTTCCAGACGGTGAAAGTGGGCGCGACAGATGAACACGGCAATGAGATGTCCATCGCCCGCAGATTCTTCGTCGATGCGGCAGCTGCCGAACTTTCCATCAAGTCGAAGCTTCCTAAAAAGACAGAAGAAGAATTTGTCACCGTAGAGGTACAGGTGAAGGATCGCTTCGATGAGATCCGGCTCTATGTAAACGACAGCGAAGTATTTGCAAATGAGCTGAGCGAACCTTACGGCAGCAAGATCTTCGATCAGACAATCGAAGTGGATGTGCCGCTTGTTGAAGGCAAGTTCGACTACACATTCAAAGTCGTTGACCTTGGCGGACACGAAACCACTGAGACCGTCACAATCGAGCGCAAGCCGGCAAAAGGTGAAACACCTGGAAACGGAAAGCCGGATAAGCCGGGTAAACCAGATAAGCCAGGTAAACCGGATAAGCCGGGTAAACCGGATAAGCCGGGTAAACCTTGATTGTATGACGAAAGCCGGAAATATAAATCACCATAAGTAATTGTGAGCCCGACCGTGCGAGAGCCGGTCGGGCGTTTTGTATGTTTCCTCGTTTTGGAATTCCTGATATCGGGTACTTTTAAGGTACGACCCGACAGGAGGGAAACGATATGAACCGAGAATACGATCCGAAACAAAACGAGCGTCCAATGGAAGACGCGCATTATTCCGGATTGCCGGAAGCAGCCGGGCCTTTTATGGAAACAGGGCGTACCGACCCGCCGTCGCCGGAGCTGGATGGGGATCTGACGAGTGCGACGATGCCTTCAGATGCGTTGCTGGAAGATAACCTGCATCCGTCCGAACAGCGCGGCTTCTACAATGCGGAGGACCGTGAAGAGGCAATCAGAAATGGCCGGCTTGAAGAAGACGGCCGTATCGGGGAAGCACAGGCTGAAGATGGGGTCGCAGTAACCGGAGGGGACCGGGATGTCTATGATACGTTCCGTAACCCGGATAACGGGGACAGCGAGGTCATCGGAGTTGAGGACGGCAGCGTGAATTCCCCGGCAGTGGACCGTGCGCCTGATGAGGGTTCCGTCAGCATCGGGCCGGATGCCAGGGAGTTCAAGGAAGAACAGTTGAACCGCAGCAGAAGCAACGCTGCCTCGGAAGGCAGGATTCCGGCCGAAATGGTTGATGAAAACTATTATGATGGCGGGGTGCCGTCCCCGGGTGCCGACCCGAACCTTGGACCTGCGCCGTTCGGAGAGGAAGTGGAGCCGGCCATCGATCACTACGAGTCCAATGTGACCCGTGACCGGATTGATGACCGCCACCGGGAGCGTTTCCTATAAACAGATAGGGGAGATGGCGGCTGCAGAACAGGCAGCCGGCATCTTTTCATTTACAGAAAGCGGGCCGTTTGGCTTGGAATATCAATACATAGTGAGAGGGGAACGCACATGTTTCAGGAAGTGCTTGAATGGATTGTCGGGAAGGGAAATCGGTGTCCTGGCAATGGTGATGTTCGGCTCGCTGACACAGGTCCAGCTGGTCTGGAACATGGCAGACCTCTTTATGGGGACGATGGCCATCATTAACCTGGTTGCCATTCTACTCCTCGGAAAAGTGGCCTATAGCGTGCTGGAAGACTTCATCGTACAGAGACGGCGAGGCATGAATCCTGACTTTCATGCATCAACCATATCTGGTCTCAAAGGCGCTGAATGCTGGGAAGACAGGGAACGGGGTTAATCAGAGAGGAATGGTTTCCAGTTTACGTTACGTAAACACAATAGTAAAATGAGTAGGCACTGTTGACAGCAGGAGGGAAACTCATCAATGGAATATAGCATCATCAGAAATCTCATCGTTGAAATTCCGCAAGTGCCGGGGAATTTCGCAAAAGTCGTCTCTGTGATCGGATCTGAACAGGCAGATCTAGGAGACATTGAAACACTGAAAATTGGAACCCATTCAACAATCCGGGACATTTCTGTCCAGTTTGAAGACGAAGCACACATCGAGCGCGTCGTCGAAAAAATCAGCCAGCTTGGCGGAGGCATCACGATCCATGCCGTATCGGACGATGTGCTGAAGGCGCATGAAGGTGGGAAGATCCACATGGGCAGCAGAAGGGAAATCCGTTCTCTCGGTGACCTGCGACGTGTCTACACGCCAGGAGTGGCAAACGTCTGCAAGGCGATTGAGAAGGATCCCGAGCAGGCCAACTACTTCACAAGCATCGGCAACAGCGTCGCCATCGTGACGGATGGTACGGCAATTCTCGGCCTCGGTGATATCGGACCGGTTGCCGGTATGCCGGTCATGGAAGGTAAGGCCGTCCTGTTCGATCAGTTTGTCGGCATCAGCGGTGTCCCGATCCTTTTGGATACGAGCGATCCGGACGAAGTTGTCGAGACAATCAAGCATATCCATAAAGGGTACGGCGGAATCCTTCTGGAAGATATCGGATCGCCGCACTGCTTTGAAATCGAAGATCGGCTGAAGGCAGAGCTCGATATCCCGGTCATGCATGACGATCAGCACGGTACGGCCGTCGTGACGCTTGCGGCCATCCTGTCCGCTTGCCGGACAGCGGGAGTCGACCTGGCAAAGGCGAAGGTCGGCCAGATCGGACTGGGTGCAGCGGGGCTTGCCATCTGCCGGATGCTGATGGCCTATGGCGTGGAGGAAATGTACGGCAGTGACCTGAGCGATGATGCGAAGGACCGGCTTGAAAAAAGCGGCGGGACCGTCGTATCCTCTGTGGATGAAATCATGGAGAAAAGTGATATCGTCGTCGCTACCACAGGCGTACAGGGCCTGATCAAGAAAGAGCAGGTCAGGGAAGGCCAGATCATCCTGGCACTGTCCAATCCCCATCCGGAAATCAAACCGGATGATGCGCTTGCGGCAGGGGCGGCATTCGCGGCGGATGGCCGCCTCGTGAATAACGTGCTCGGATTCCCTGGCATCTTTAGAGGCGCACTCAATGCCCGGACAAAGGAAATCACTTATCCGATGCTGATCGCAGCTGCACAGGCGATTGTGGACAGCACCCGCGAGGGAGATCTTGTACCGCATCCGCTCGACCCGAACGTGCACGTCGCTGTGACCGAAGCAGTTGAGCGGGCAGCAAACACAGGAAAGCTTCAATAGCGGCTTAACAGGCATGAACCATAAAAAAAGGACGTGAAATAGTTGGCAAATAACATTCGGTATGTGAAAGTGGCGGACAAAAAAGAAGGCGCAGACGTCGTACTTGAACGCATGCGGGAGGAATTGGCAGGCGGTCTGGAAGTACTCGGCCTGGCGACAGGCAGCACGATGGAACCGATTTATGCGGCATGGGCCGATTCGGATCTTGACTTCTCGGGTGTCACTTCGTTCAACCTGGACGAATATGTCGGTCTGGGTGCGGATAATCCGAACAGTTATGCCTGGTTCATGAACCATCATCTGTTCAGCAAGAAGCCGTTCATGGAGACGAATATTCCGGACGGTACCGCTGACAATCTTAAAGAAGAATGCGAGGAATATGAGGCCCGCCTCCGTGATGCAGGCATCGATCTGCAGTTCTTGGGTGTCGGGGAAAACGGCCACATCGCATTTAATGAACCCGGGACGCCCTTCACGTCGAATACGCATGTGACACAACTTGCGGAATCGACCCTTGGTGTAAACAGCCAGTATTTCGAAGACCGGTCCGCAATTCCTGAAACTGCGCTGACGATGGGAATTGCCTCGATCCTTTCGGCCAAGAAGATCATTTTGATCGCCTTCGGGGAAAAGAAACGATTTGCCCTGGAACAGCTCGTAAAAGGCGAGGAGACCACTGAGTATCCGATCACTGCATTGTTAGGCCATCCGGATGTGACCATCATTACCGACCTTAATGGTATCAAGTAAGCCATAATCAAAAAGGATCCCGCAAGCAGATGTCTGCTTGCGGGATCCTTTTTAATGATCAGTATCAGTGCCCTGGATGTTCCGGTCCTTCTGCTTCATCAAGGTAATTGTCGAGCGAATCCTGTTCGTCATATCGTTTCCGGCGCTCCGCATCACCTAGCATGTTCGCCTCATTGCCGTCATAACGCCCTGTCGGGTCACCATAAACCGCTTCTGTCCCGTAGTCGGCGCGGCTGCCTTCAACAGCGTCTTCAACTGCAGCCTCTCCTCCTGCGACTCCCAGTTCCGTGAAGTCTGTGACCGGCTCCTGTTCCGTATAGCGGGAGTCCCCACCGGCAGACTTGTTGCCGAAATCAGGAACGGCATCAAGCTGGGCGCCGTTCTGGTATTGGTTGCGGGTCTGGAATTCGAATTCCCCGGCTGCATGTTTCCGGTCCCGGTTGCTCCAGTCGTTATTATCGTCCTGACTTGGGTTACCCTCCATCCGCGCTTCGTTGCGATTTTTCACGTCACCAAAAATCTCCTTTGTCTTGCCGGCCAGTTCTTCAAGGGAATCTTTCGCTTTGTTGATGAACTCTTGATTGTCTTGTCCCATCCGAAATGCCTCCTTGACGATGTAGTTACCATGATATTTCCCCCGATTTGCTAAATCGAAACGGTAAATGAAACTTTTCGCTTGCTCAATCGTCTATTTACACCGAGTTAACAATGGGTTAACATTTCAAAGAACGTGGTATAATTAATTTGAATGTTATAGCGATTCGCGGGAGGCAGGTAAAAATGATAATAGCAGTACTGGTAACGCTGATCGCGGTATTGCTTTACACTCCGCTAGTTAAACGGTTGGCAATTTACCTGGGAGCTATCGATAAACCGAATTATAGAAGAATCAATACACGAAACATTCCCAGACTTGGAGGACTTGCGATTGTCGCTGCCTTTTTGACAGGTCTGATTGTAGCAAGACCAAATAATGAGGATCTCATGCCAATACTGATTGGTGCGCTCATTATTACCATTGCAGGTGTAATGGATGACCTGCTCGATATCACGGCAAAAGCTAAGCTTTTCTTTCAATTCATAGCAGCCGGCGTTGTTGTTGTATTTGGCGGACTTCATATCGAATTCATTAATCTGCCTTTTGGCGGGCAGTTGGATTTTGGTTATTTGAGTATCCCGCTGACGATTGTCTGGATTATCGGAATTACAAATGCCATTAATCTTATTGACGGGCTTGATGGTTTGGCCGCCGGTGTTTCAATGATCGCTTCCTGTACATTGGCAGTTATGGCCGTCATTATGCAGGATTCATTTGTTATCGTGATGTCAGTTTTGTTAGCTGTATCTTGTGCCGGTTTTTTGTTTTATAATTTCTATCCTGCCAAGATCTTTATGGGGGATTCCGGTTCACTGTTCTTAGGATTTATGATTTCAGTATTGGCATTGCTTGGATTTAAAAATGTAACAATCATCTCGTTGGTCATTCCGATTCTGATTCTCGGAATTCCCATTCTCGATACACTTTTCGCTATCATTCGCAGAGTGAAAAATAAGCAGCCGATATCAGCACCGGATATGCTGCATCTCCACCATTGCCTGATCAACACCGGGTTCTCACATCGACAATCTGTGCTTTTGATCTATGTCGGATCGATATTGCTTGGAGGCGCAGCCATTTTATTCTCCCAGGCAACGGTATGGGGGGCTTTGGTAATCACGGTCATCATACTCTTGGCAATGGAACTCATTGTTGAAGTCTTAGGTTTGGCCGGCAGAAATTATCGTCCTATACTGGGCTTGGTCAGGCAAAGGAAATAAATAAGAGATGGCAACAGCCGCAACATGTGGGTCTACACATCGAATATAATATTCGGCCTATTGGGCGAACAGATAACTCCGGTTAATTGCCGGAGTTTTTTTTTTTTGGATAAAGGCAGGAGGCTTTGCCGGTCTCTGAATTCTATAATGATAAACTGAGTTCGCCTGTGTATCGCCTGTTGAGAAGGTCTCCGGATGCGCCAATCTGGACGATAAGCCGATGTTATAATCATTTTTCAACGTCAGAGAGTTCGTTTCGCAAAAGGGACTTGAGTCTTTGTGTCTGGTATTTAACGATAAAAAAACCGAGCCGGGACATTTTTGCAATGTCCGCAACTCGGGGTCATTTAATGCAGTTAAGCATGGATCAAGTCTAAAATTACTCGCTCATGCCGAGGGGTGTTTCTAATTCGAGATGGCTCCGCAAATCGGAAGAAAGGCTCTGAAGATTCTCTTCATCAATTCTCCAATAATATACTCCAGTTGAACTATCATCATACCCTTGAAGTGTATAGGTCTCAATCAGGGGCGATCCATTATTCAAGTAGGCAATCATCGCTTTCATATCATCAAATGATAAATCTGTAGTCATGTTATTGCCCAAGGCGTCGATCACCTCTCCGTATTTTCCTACGGATGAAACGGAACCTGCTTTTTCGATCATTGATTTAAGGATAACCTGCTGACGCTTACCTCTTTCGATATCGCTGTCTGCTTTTCGGGTTCTTGCCAAAGCAAGCGCGTGGCGTCCATCAAGATTTTGCAGACCCGGTTTAAGGTGAATAGTTTTTTTGTCGTTCTCATCCAATTCTATGCGTTCATAAGGAACATCCACTGTAATTCCGCCAAGAGCGTCAACTACATCAATAAAAGCATTGAAATTCATCTTGACGAAGTAGTCAACAGGAATATCAAGTAATTCCTCAACCGTTTCGATAGAAGCATCCACACCGCCAAAGGCATGTGCATGAGTGATTTTATCCTGGTAGCCAACTTCAGGAATGTATACAAGTGAGTCCCTTGGAATACTCAAAAGTTTGATACTCTTGTCGTCATTGTTTAAAGTGGCCAGCATCAATGCGTCTGACCGGCTGTTCGAATCGTTTCGTGATTCGCTATCGTCAACACCGATGAACAATATGGAAACATTGTCCTTATAAGGCTCGATCTTTTCTTCCCGTAGAGCCGAGCCATCCCGGGCATGATATGCATTATCGGCGGCATGTTGTGCTTTTTTGTAAAGATGAACAGTATAGGAGCCGGCGAGAAGCAAAACAGTTACAGTGAGCATGCCGATTATTTTATAAATTGTTTTTTTCTTCGAAGCATGCTTTCTTTTTCTGTATTCTTTTCTTTTCATTTATTTTCCTCCGGGAAAGCCAGGGTGCATGTACTTATTATATAAGTTAACACTCTGGTAAAATTGCCAATCCCCTATATTATACTACTCCTATAACCTTACGTAAAACGGTTAGTGCTTTATGCGTCGAACTCGAGAAATTCTTTGTGCTCCATTTCGACAACTGCCTGGCCGTTTGTCAGATTGGCGATCCAGTCGCGAAATTTGTTTTCTTCTGCGGCAGGCACATAGACAAAAGCCGAGACCGCTTCGGCATAATCCAGCCGGTCCAGGGGGTAAGGCGACATATGCAGCTCATTTTCGACTTTACCGAGCCATGTGTAGTCGATTGTCACTTTCATGAGGTGGTGGAGCCTCCGTTCGACAATTCCCGTGTTGTTCAGCACATCGGAGACTGCACTGCCGTATGCCCGGATCAGTCCGCCACCACCCAGTTTGATGCCGCCGAAATAACGCGTCACAACGACAACGGTGTCCTTCAGGTTCTGCTTTTTTAGTACTTCAAGCATGGGAACACCAGCTGTGCCACTCGGTTCGCCGTCATCATTGGCTTTCTGGATCTGGTCATGTTCGCCGATCAGATAGGCGGAGCAGTTGTGAGTGGCAGAATGGTGGGCCTGCTTAATTTTTGCGACGAACGCCATCGCTTCATCTTCCGTTTCGGCACGCGCAACATGGCCGATGAAACGGGACTTTTTGATGGTGATTTCGCTCTCGCCGTTGGCTTTCACGGTGCGGTAGTCGTCTCTCATGCCATCAGCCTCCTTGCTGTAATGTAATTTTAATATATTTCAATCGCTGTAATGCTATAATATACACAGTCTAAACTCAAATGCCGGAAATTACCGGTTCCGGACGATGAGGGGATAGAAGAAATGCCTGTAGATAAAGTAGACATACATGCACTTGATGCCATTTTCAGCTCGATGGTCCGGTCGCTTGACCAGTCCAAAAGCGATATTTTCATCATTAATGAGGAAAGCCGCCGCCAGATTGAAGAACTGCGGGAGGATCTGAGACGGACAGAAGAAGAAATTTCCCGGGCAATAACCGAAGGGGAGAAATTGTCGGCAGCTTCCTTTGCGGCCAGGGAGAAACTTCAGCACGTCTCGGTCCATTTCTCTGATTACACGAAGGATGAAGTGCGTGAGGCCTATGACTCCGCACATGAAGTACAGCTGGAGTTCATGCTGAACAGCACGAAGATCCGCCAGTTGAATGATCTGAAGCTACATCTCCAAAACCGGATCCGGACATACGAGGACTCGATGGCACGGGCAGATCATCTGGCCGGCCATGTAAACGTCGTGACCAAGTATCTCACCTCCGATCTGAAGGATGTCGGCCCGGCACTCGAGTCGGCCAAGATGCGCAAACACTTCAGCATGAAAGTGCTTGAGGCCCAGGAGGAAGAGCGGAAGCGCCTTTCCCGGGAAATTCATGACGGTCCTGCCCAGATGATGGCGAATCTCGTGATGCAGCTTGGACTTGTCGAGCGTGTATTTAACGACAAGGGCATGGATGCCGGGCTGGCCCAGCTCGGTTTCACGAAAGAACTCGCCAGGAGCACGCTGTCCGAAATTCGGCGGATCATCTACGATCTCCGGCCGATGGTGCTTGATGATTTCGGGCTTGTGCCCGCACTCAGCAAGTATGTGGAAAAGATCCAGGAATACCATCCGGATATCCGTTTCACGTTCGAATCAAAAGGTGTCGTGGCCCGGATTCCGCAGGGAACCGAAGTTGCGGTTTTCCGTCTGGTACAGGAGGCCGTCACAAATGCCATCAAGCACAGCGGAGCAACTGTGATCGATATCCGGATTGAGATTTGTGAAAACTGGATCCGGGCATCGGTCACTGACGATGGGCGCGGCTTCGATCCCTCAAAGACCGGCGATTCTTCTTTCGGTCTGCAGGGGATGACAGAGCGTGTCGCACTGCTGAAAGGCGAATTTGAAATCAGGACAGAGGAAGGGAACGGGACCGAAGTTCTCCTGACCCTTCCGCACGATCAGCATGCAACAGATAAAGACGCAGGGGGGAAATCAGGTTGACGAACATCATTATTATCGACGATCACCAGCTCTTCCGCGAAGGCGTGAAGCGAATCCTGGACTTTGAAGAAACATTCAATGTAGTGGCGGAAGGCTCCGACGGGGACGAAGTCATCCGACTGTATGAGCAGCACCATCCGGATGTCGTCCTGATGGACATCAATATGCCTGGCAAAAGCGGGATCGAAGCGACCGGAGAGCTGATGGCCGCCCATCCGGAAGCAAAGATCATCATCCTCTCGATCCACGACGACGAATCATATGTAACCCATGCGATGAAGACAGGCGCGCTCGGCTACATGCTGAAAGAAATGGACGCGGATGCAATTGTCCAGGCCATCAAAGTGGTGGCGGCAGGCGGCTCGTATCTCCACCCGAAAGTTACTAAGAACCTGGTGGCCGAATTCCGTCGGCTCAGTGCAAAGGAGCATCTCGGCTCGTTCCATCAGGCGGAAATCCGCCGTCCGTACCACTTGCTCACAAAACGGGAATGCGAAGTGCTCCAGTTATTGACAGACGGTCAAAGCAACCGTGCGATTGGAGAATCTCTCTACATCTCCG
This sequence comes from Bhargavaea cecembensis, assembly GCF_001619585.1. GTDB lineage: Bacteria > Bacillota > Bacilli > Bacillales_A > Planococcaceae > Bhargavaea > Bhargavaea cecembensis_A. Next base: position 463,942 of record NZ_LQNT01000009.1, on the reverse strand, counting down.
AGAAAACAGTCAAAAACCATGTCTCCAGCATCTTGCAGAAAATGAACGTCAACGACCGGACCCAGGCTGTCGTGACAGCCATCAAAAACGGATGGGTGGAAGTTCGCTGACCGATTTAAAAGATTGCCCGGCCTTGTCCGGGCTTTTTTCTGCAAATAAATGGAAACACCACTGCCGAACCTTTTTGTTCACCGCTTCGTCAAGGTATCGGATAGTTAATCCGTTGCATCGGAATCCGTTCCTGTGCCAAACTATCCGAGGAGGGAATCGACATGAAAAAAATGAAATGGCTACTGGCTCCGGCTGCAGCTCTTCTGCTGATGGCAGGCTGCGGCGGAAGCGATGAAGGAAATACCAATTCCACTGATGAAGGAAATGCGCCGGCCGGGAAACAATCGGCCATCGGACACGGAACGGAGGACGGGGCGATCGGCTTTGAAATGACGGACGACGGCTCGATCGAGGAAGCGTCCGGCGTTCCCGAGGAAGAGAAAAATGCCATCCTTGATACGTTTGACCGATACATCGATACATTCAACAGCGGAGACATAGACGGCTATCTGGAAGTCCTCGCGACGGGCGAAGACGCCTACGACCCGGAACAGGAGCGGGCTGCTTTCGAACAGATGTCCGCCCAGTTTGACAAGGTTGAGCGGACACCGTCGGACATGACGGTCGTCTCCTACGAAGAATCGGAAGCGCAACTGTTTGCAAACCTCGAGACGACACTCGTTGATAAGGAGACTGGTGAGTCCGTAACCGAAAAAGGACGGCAGGTTACCGTGCTCACAAAGCAGGATGGAGAATGGAAAGTAAAGGAAGTCTATTACGTCGGCAATATGCCGGGTAGCTGAATCCTGAAGCCCGGGCGGATATCCGCCCGGGCTTTATATTGATTCCGTTTTCCATCAGGATTTAGTAGAATGAGGACAACGGAGGTAGATAGTATGAAAACGGCCATCGTGACCGACAGCACCGCTTATCTGCCCGGACCGGAGCGGGACCGGCTGGGCATCCGGATGGTTCCGCTCAGCGTCACCATTGACGGGAAAACCTATGAGGAAGAAGTCGACCTCGAAACAGATCGGTTCTATGATCTTGTCAAAGAGGGAGAACTCCCCAAAACCTCACAGCCTCCGATCGGAAAGTTCACAAAGTGCTTTGAGAGCCTTAGAGAAGAAGGATTTGATGCAGTTGTCGTCGTCACGCTTTCAAGCGGCATAAGCGGTACATTCAATTCCGCGGTCCAGGCCGGAGATTTGGTGGACGATTTGGATGTCCGCGTGTTTGACTCTGAGATTGCCTGCATGCCGCAGGGGTTTTACGTAACGAGAGCGGCAGGAATGGCAATCGAAGGTGCTTCACCGGAGTCAATCATGGCGGAACTGAATCGGATGAAGAAAAACCTCAGTGCATATTTCATGGTGGATGACCTGTCCCATCTGCAGCGCGGCGGCCGTCTGTCCGGAGCGCAGGCGCTGATCGGCGGATTGTTGCAGGTAAAGCCGCTGCTGCACTTCGAGGACAGGGTGATCGTTCCGTTCGAGAAGATCCGTACCCGGAAAAAAGCCATGAACCGCATTGCAGACCTGCTGGCGCGGGACACTGAGGAAGGTCCGCTGGAAGCAGCCATTATCCATGCAAACCGAAGGGAAGACGCGGAAGCATGGAGAGCGGAACTGAGCGGGAAGTTTCCTGATGTTGATATTACGATCAGCCATTTCGGACCTGTAATCGGCACCCATCTCGGGGAAGGGGCGATGGGGCTCGGCTGGGTGAAGAAGTGACCGTTTCCGGCGGTCATTTTTTGTAAATTTTTTGTTCAGAAAATTCTGTCCAAAAAAGGGGGAGGTGCATAGGCATTCAGAGTGAATTGCAGGAATTTCTTCAGGGCCGGATCTGGCTTCGGGAACTCTTGCCATTTGGCCAAGAGGCGGTGGACGGGCTGATCAGGGACGGGCTGATCGGGACCGTTCCGGGCATCACAACAGTACGGAAATGGCATGGCGGGACCGCCTCCCGCTGTAACCGGTGCCTGTCTGAAGATGCCCGTCACTTTCACGCATTCAACTGCAGAAAGTGCGGAAAGATCTGCAGGTATTGCCGTCATTGCCTGAACATGGGGCGCGTCGCCCAGTGCGATGAACTGCTCTATTGGAGCGGACCCGACCTCCCGCCGGCAGGGAATGCGGTCTTGGCATGGAAGGGCCGGCTCACCCCTCTGCAGGAGAGGGCGGCGGGAGAACTGGAAGAGAGCCTGCTGGCGCGCAGGACGCACCTGCTTCACGCTGTCTGCGGTGCCGGGAAGACTGAGATTCTCTTCGGACCGGTCCACCGCCTGTTGTCGGAGGGGAAGCGGGTTTGCATCGCGACACCGCGAACTGATGTGGTTCTGGAACTCCTGCCGAGATTCGAGAAGGCGATCGGCGAAACAGTCATCCACGGACTGTACGGGGGTTCGGGTCATGGGGATGGTCTTGCCGGACTGGTCATCGCCACCACGCATCAGCTTTTCCGGTTCAGGGAAGCGTTTGATGCCGTAATTGTCGACGAGGCCGATGCATTTCCCTATTCGTTCGACAGGACTCTGCGGCTGGCGGTCAGAAAGGCATTGAAATCCGACGGGGTGCTGGCTGTCGTCACAGCAACCCCTTCGCCTTCAATCCTGTCGGAGATTGGCAGGGAGGGCCGCAGATCGGTGATCCCGGTGCGGTTCCACGGCCATCCGCTTCCGGTGCCCCGCGCGGCCCCGCTTTTCGGTTACCGGAAGAAGATATCTGAGGGGAAAATACCGGAGCGGCTGAAAACCTGGACTTTGGAGCGGCTGAGAAAGGAAGAGCCTTTCCTCATTTTCTTTCCTTCCATTCCGCTCATGGAGCAATGTCTGCCGCTTTTCTCAAGTCTTGATGCCGGGATCGGCGCGGTGCATGCATCTCATCCTGAAAGACGGAGTCTCGTCATGGCCCTTCGAGAGGGCCGGGTTCCCGGGCTTCTGACGACGACCATCCTGGAAAGGGGAATTACGATTCCACGGCTCCAGATTGCCGTGGTCGGCTCGGAAAAAACAGTATTTGACCGCTCGGCCATCATCCAGATCAGCGGGCGGGCAGGCAGGTCACCGGAACATCCGGACGGGGAGGTTATCCTGTTCCATCACGGCATCACACCCGAGATGGATGCGGCAGTCCGCGAAATTCGCCGGCTGAACTTGGAAGGGAGGAAGACATTTGGAATGCCTGCTTTGTGACAGCCCGGTTTCCCGGCCGCCGACATGGAAGGGGCTGTTCACCGATCGGGGGAAGAGCCGCCTTTGTCCGCGGTGTGAAGAAGGTTTTGTTCCTGCTGAGGGATCGCCCCTTCTTGGAGACTGGGACGGGACGCCGTATGAGGGAGCGCTGGATGCCGCTGTTTCGCTTTATGTTTATAACGATGCGATGAAAAACTACCTCCGTCAGTATAAATTCTTGAAAGATGCGGCACTGGCCGGCGTTTTTTCGGATGCAATCCGGCAGGCCCCTATCCTGAAGAGGCGCAAGGCGGTACCGGTGCCGATGCATCCGGAGCGTCTTTCTGAGCGTACATTTCCACAGGTCGAGGAAATGCTTGCATTCGCCGGCATCCCGTTTGTCCCGCTTCTCGAAAAGACGACGGCCCGTAACCTGGGCAAAATGGGCCGTGAGGAAAGGAGGGCGTCAGAACCGCTATTTTGCCTGGCAGAAAATGCAGAAGTCCGGCAGGCCGACTATGTACTTGTCGATGACTTGTACACGACCGGGACGACATTGCATCATGCAGCCCATGTGCTGAAAAATTCCGGGGCCCGCTCGGTCGCCGCTCTGACGCTGATTCGCGCATGAATATCACGAATTCGACAAGTCCGGCTTTGTTTTTTAGAGGGATATCGAGGGAAGATGAAGAATAGAACATATATAGCCTGACAAAGGAGGAGTTCATATGCTGAATTTCAATATCCGCGGGGAAAACATCGAGGTCACGCCTGCCATCCGCGAGTATACGGAGAAAAAAATCCAAAAACTCGAGCGTTACTTCACGGATGAGGTGAACGCAACGGCACATGTCAACCTGAAGGTGTACAACGACCGACAGACAAAGGTCGAAGTAACGATCCCGATGAAGAACCTGACCCTCCGGGCGGAAGAACGGAACTCCGATATGTATGCGGCAATCGATCTGATTAATGAAAAGCTCGAACGCCAGATCCGGAAGTACAAGACAAGGGTGAACCGCAAATTCCGTGAGCGGGAAGGTGTGGCGTCCTATTTCGCAGCCGTGACTGAAGAGAACGAGACGGCGGCTGCCCAGGAGGAAAGCGATAACGAATTTAATGTCGTGCGCACCAAACAGTTCAGTCTGAAGCCGATGGACCAGGAAGAGGCCATCCTCCAGATGAACATGCTGGGACACTCTTTCTACATTTTCACCGATGCCGAATCGAATGGAACGAACATCGTGTATAAACGAAAGGACGGGAAATACGGCCTCATTGAAACCGAGGTTGAATAACCTGCCCTCCATTCCAAGGCCCGCCCCTTTCCGGCGGGCTTTTTTTCGTCCTGCTGCCGGATGATGGATTTCGGAGCGGACCAAAAACATTGCCGCATAGGGCATAACATCACAACAGACTTCGGAATCTTTCAAATTTCGACTCCTGCCAAGCGGCCATACCGCTTTAGGAAGTTTGCAACGGGTGCATGGCGGGTGTTAAAATGGACTTTGAGACTAGTTAGGAAGTGACGACATGCTAGGCGTTTTAAATAAAATGTTCGACCCGAATAAACGGGATGTCAAGAAACTTGAAAAGATTGCTGATGCTGTTGAATCCCATGCTACAGAAATGGAACTGCTGTCAGATGCCGAACTTCAGTCAAAGACATTAGAATTCAGAAGCAGGATCGCTGCAGGCGAGTCGCTTGATAAGATCCAGCCGGAAGCGTTCGCCGTTGTCCGAGAGGCTGCACGGCGGGTAGCCGGCATGTTCCCGTTCCGCGTCCAGATCATGGGAGCCGCTGCACTGCATGACGGGAATATCGCAGAAATGAAGACCGGTGAAGGGAAGACCCTCACTTCGACAATGGCCGTCTACCTGAACGCATTGGAAGGCAAGGGTGTCCACGTCGTGACGGTAAACGAATACCTCGCAAGCCGTGACGCATCCGAGATGGGTCAGATCTATGAATTCCTCGGCCTTACAGTCGGCCTGAACCTGAACAGCATGGATAAGGATGAGAAGCGGGAGGCCTACCAGGCAGATGTCACGTACAGCACGAATAACGAACTGGGCTTCGACTACCTGCGCGATAACATGGTGCTCTATAAAGAAGAGCGCGTCCAGCGGCCGCTCCATTACGCGGTCATTGACGAAGTCGACTCCATCCTGATCGATGAGGCGAGAACCCCGCTGATCATCTCCGGCCAGGCCGAGAAAAACGCGAGGCTCTATATCCAGACGAATGCGTTCGTCCGGACACTCAAGAAAGATGAGGACTACTCCTATGATGAGCAGACGAAGGGTGTCACGCTCACCGAGACGGGGATCGAGAAGGCCGAGAAGGCGTTCCAGATCGATAACCTGTTCGACTTGAGCCACGTACGGCTGAACCATGCAATCAACCAGTCGCTCAAGGCGCATGCGAGCATGCACAAAGATGTCGACTATGTTGTTGAAGATGGCAAGGTCGTTATCGTCGACTCGTTCACCGGACGTCTGATGAAGGGCCGCCGCTACAGCGACGGGCTGCACCAGGCAATCGAGGCAAAGGAAGCACTCGAAATCCAAAATGAGTCCATGACAATGGCGACAATCACGTTCCAGAACTTGTTCCGGATGTATGACAAACTGTCCGGGATGACCGGTACGGCCAAAACCGAAGAAGAGGAACTTCGGAATATCTACAACATGAACGTCATTGTCATCCCGACAAACAAGCCGATTGTCCGTGACGACCGGCCTGATCTGATCTACGCTACGACCGAGGGGAAATATAAAGCGGTCGCGGAAGAGATCAAGCAGCGACACGAAAAGGGCCAGCCGGTCCTGGTCGGCACCGTTGCGATCGAGACATCGGAGATTATCTCCGCCTATCTCCGCAAATACGGTATTCCGCATAATGTGCTGAACGCGAAAAACCACGAGCGGGAAGCCGAAATCATCACGGAAGCCGGTAAGCGGGGCGCAGTCACGATTGCCACGAACATGGCGGGCCGCGGGACCGACATCAAGCTCGGTGAAGGCGTCCGCGATGCAGGTGGCCTTGCCGTCATCGGTACGGAACGGCATGAATCCAGACGGATCGACAATCAGCTCCGCGGGCGTTCCGGCCGTCAGGGAGATCCGGGTATCACGCAGTTCTATCTGTCCCTGGAAGATGACCTGATGCGCCGCTTCGGTTCCGACAACATGAAGAACATGATGTCCCGGCTCGGCATGGATGATAACCAGCCGATCCAGTCGAAGATGGTTTCACGAGCGGTTGAATCTGCCCAGAAACGGGTAGAGGGCAATAACTTCGACGCGCGGAAGCGCCTGCTTCAGTATGACGATGTTTTGCGCCAGCAGCGCGAGATCATCTACAAAGAGCGTAATGACGTGCTCGAGACCGACAATATGCGAGAACTCGTAGAGTCGATGATTGATGATGTGATCCAGCGCATGATCCCCGTGTATACAGCGGAAGAGAACAGCGGAAACTGGAACCTGAAAGGCCTGGAAGATTATCTTGCAGCCAACCTGCTTCCGGAAGGCGTACTGACCGTTTCCGAACTGGAAGGCAAAACGCAGACCGACATCATTGAGTTGGTGAAGGAAGAGGTCGGGAAGCGCTATGACGAAAAGGAAGCGGAAATGACTCCGGATCGGATGCGGGAATTTGAGAAAGTCGTCCTGCTCCGGTCCATCGACAGCAAGTGGATCGACCACATCGACGCGATGGATCAGCTTCGCCAGGGGATCCATCTCCGGGCTTACGGCCAGAACGATCCGCTTCGCGAATACCAGAACGAAGGGTTCCGGATGTTCGAAGAGATGGTCGATGCAATCCGTGACGATGTTGCCAAGTATGCGATGAAGGCGGAAATCCGCCAGAACCTGCAGCGCGAGGAAGTCGCCAAGGGAGAAGCTGTCAATCCCAAAGAGGGTGGCGGCGAAGTGAAGAAAAAGCCGATCCGCAAAAAAGTGATCGTTGGAAGAAACGATCCATGCCCTTGCGGCAGCGGCAAGAAGTTCAAGAATTGTCACGGCACCACGGCATGATGGCCCGGACGGCTGACCGCCGTTACGCATGATCTGTGTACAGTGCGACATATTTAGGAGGAATTCATGATGATGGAACTTGCAGACGCAAGAAATCAGCTCGATACTACAGCCGGGAAACTGGCGGGCTTCAGGGGGTCTCTTTGACTTAGAAAACAAAGAGGCAAGGATTCAGGAACTTGACGAGCGCATGCTCGAACCGGGTTTCTGGGACAATCAGGATGAAGCCCAGAAAGTCATCTCCGAGGCGAATGGCCTGAAGGACGTCGTGAACGAGTATCGCCGTCTAGAAGACACCCAGGAAAACCTTGAGATGACTCTGGAACTGCTCCGGGAGGAAGACGACCCGGATCTCCACGCGGAACTTTCGGATGAACTCCAATCCTTCAGTGAAGATCTGGAGTCATTCGAACTTGGGATGCTATTGAGCGAGGAGTACGACAAAAACAATGCCATTCTCGAGCTTCATGCAGGTGCGGGCGGCACGGAGTCCCAGGATTGGGCCTCGATGCTCCTCCGCATGTACACCCGCTGGGGTGAGAAGCGCGGCTATAAGGTGGAGACGCTTGACTACCTCGGCGGGGATGAAGCGGGCGTCAAATCGGTCACAATCAGCATCAAGGGCCATAACGCCTACGGCTATCTGAAAGCCGAGAAAGGCGTGCACCGGCTTGTCCGGATCTCGCCGTTCGACTCGTCGGGCCGCCGTCATACTTCATTTGTTTCGTGTGAAGTGATGCCGGAGTTTGACAACGAAATCGAGCTCGACATCCGATCGGAAGATCTCAAGATTGACACATACCGTTCGAGCGGCGCAGGCGGGCAGCACGTCAACACAACCGATTCCGCGGTCCGGATTACACACCTACCGACCAATACGGTTGTCACCTGCCAGTCCGAGCGCTCCCAGATTAAAAACCGCGAACAGGCGATGAAACTCCTGAAGGCTAAACTTTATCAGCTGAAAATCGAGGAACAGGAAAAAGAACTCCTCGAAATCCGCGGTGAACAAAAAGAAATCGGATGGGGAAGCCAAATCCGCTCCTATGTATTCCACCCGTACTCGATGGTGAAAGATCATAGGACAGATACGGAAACAGGCAGCGTCCAGAACGTCATGGACGGCGACATTGACCTGTTTATCAACGCCTACCTGCGATCCAGGATTTCCTGAGATGGCAGGCAATAAGTAAACAGACAGACGGGAACGGCACCTCATGGATGCCGCTCCCGTCTGTTTTGCATAGGTCTATCGTGTGCTTATGGGCTGATTTCCGCACAAATCTTTGTATTGCTGTCAGCCGGTCTGATTTATAAAAATACAATTATTTCCTCTGAATTCATCCCTTTGTCACGAAAGCCCCAGCTGACCCAGCGTTTCATGTTTGAAATCAGGACGGTTTGGTATACTAATGGGGAACACATGTCGAAACTGGAGGGATCAGAGAATGAAAAAGAAACTCTTGGCAATGCTGTTCGGCTCCGCACTCATTCTGGGTGCCTGCGGCGGTGGAAATGATACAGCCGAGGATGAGGCCGAGAAAGGCAATGACAACACAGCCACAGAAGAGTCTGCAGGTGAGAACGCAGCCGGTGTGGATCCTGAAAAGGTCGTCCAGCAGAAGTGCATTTCCTGCCATGGGGAAAACCTTGAAGGCCAGGGCAATTTCCCTGCACTGAATGATGTCGGCTCCCGCCTGTCGAAAGATGAGATTCATGATATCGTCGCAAATGGTAAAGGCGCCATGCCTGGCGGACTCGTTGAGGGCGAAGAGCTGGATGCGGTCGTGCAATGGCTTTCCGAAAAGAAATAATCATGCTGCCGTTTTCCCGGCCAAACCCGGGGGAACGGTCTTTTTAATGGTCATAAATTTTATTATTGCCTATTGTGTATTCTTTTATAAAAACTCCGACTTTGACACAATCCTCCAAATGCCCCTCTCTTTCCTTGCCAATCTACAAGAATCCAGCAATATCAACGATTTCTGTAGTCAAAATGAAATATACTTGTAATAAAACACGAGATTTATAGTGTTATAATGAGCGTGCCGGAAAATTTTTGCCCATGTAATAGGGTGTTAGGTGATATTTTTTTATGATTAAAATGAAAGACGTTTATAAGAAATATGCGAATGGTGTCGTAGCTGCAAACGGACTAAATGTCAAAATCGCGCCTGGTGAGTTTGTTTATGTCGTCGGGCCTAGCGGTGCAGGAAAATCGACATTCATCAAAATGATGTATCGTGAGGAAAAACCGACTTCAGGAGAAATAGTAGTCGACGGGACCAACCTGGCCACACTTAAAAACAGGGAGGTCCCGTTCGTCCGGAGAAAAATCGGTGTTGTTTTCCAGGACTTTAAATTACTCCCCAAACTGACAGTGTATGAAAATGTCGCATTCGCGATGGAAGTCATCGAGGCACCATCCGATTCAATACGCGACCGCGTTACGGAAGTGCTCGATCTGGTAGGGCTGAAGTCAAAAGCCCGGATGCTCCCGACAGAACTGTCAGGGGGCGAGCAACAACGGGTATCCATTGCACGCTCGATCGTCAACCGCCCAAAGGTAGTCATCGCGGATGAGCCGACAGGCAACCTGGACCCGGAGAGTTCATGGGGCATCATGAATGTGTTCGGAGACATCAATGAACAGCTCGGAACGACAATCGTCATGGCAACCCATAACAAAAACATCGTCAACCGCATCAGACACAGAGTCATCGCCATCGAGGGCGGGCTGATTGTTCGGGATGAAGCGGAAGGAGTCTACGGCTATGAAATTTAGGACACTCCGCCGCCACTTCCGTGAAAGCTTCAAAACACTCGGCCGGAACGGATGGATGACCTTTGCATCTGTCAGTGCAGTTACGGTCACGCTGCTTCTTGTAGGCGTGTTCCTGGCTATTATGCTGAACCTGAACAAAATTGCAGACGACCTCGAACATGACGTTGAAATGAAAGTCTATGTTGAGCTCGCGGCAGATGAAGCATCGACAACCGCTCTTGAGGAACAGATCAGAGAGACCCCGGGCGTAGAAGAAGTCATCTATTCGACACGTGATCAGGAACTGGAAAGGATGGTCCAGGACTTTGGTGAGGACCTGAAGCTCTATGAACAGAGCAATCCGCTCCGTGAAGCCTTTTACGTGAAGGCGACAGACCCGCAGCAGACGGTGAAAGTCGCACAGACGATTGATGAGTATCCGAACACCTATGAGGTGGTCTACGGGGAAGGGAAGATTGAAAAACTATTTGACTTCCTGAACTTCGGAAGAAATGCGGGCCTGATCCTGATCCTCGCGCTTCTCTTCACTGCCATGTTCCTCATTTCCAATACGATCCGCATCACTATCGTGGCGAGAAAGACTGAAATCGGAATCATGAAGCTTGTCGGGGCTACGAATAGCTTTGTCAGAATCCCATTTGTTCTTGAAGGGATCTGGATGGGGATTCTCGGATCCATCGTCCCGATTCTGGCCGTTATATTCGGCTATCTAGAATTCTATGACTATGCGGAACCGCGGCTCCGGGGAGAGATGATCCAGATCCTTGCGCCTGTCCCGTTCCTCTATATCGTAACAGGCATCCTGTTTGCGATGGGGGTCTTCATCGGTATATGGGGCAGCTTCATGTCGGTCCGCAAGTTCCTGAAAGTATAATACACGCACAAATGCACAAACATCGCAGATGAAACAGATAGAAACGCAATGTCCTGAAAGGGGAAATGACAAGTTGAAGCAGTCGAAGCCACTGATCGCCGCCGTGGCCGCCACGATGGCTCTGAGCTTTGGGCTTGGCACGACCGGCGTGTCGGCAAGCAAGCTCAGTGATCTCCAGAACGAACAGCATCAGATGGAAAAAAAGAAAAATGAGCTGAACGAGGGAATCCAGGAAAAGGCCACCAACATAAAAGCTAACTCCGAGAAGATGGACAAGCTTTCTGCGCAGATCAAAGATCTCCACGGAAAGATCGAGAAGAAGCAAAATGAAATTTCCGAGATCGAGCAAGAGATACAGGAGACAAAAGCTGAAATCGAAGCGCTCCGTGCCTCCATCAAAGATCTTGAACAGAAAATTGCTGATCGGGATGCATTGCTTCGTGACCGTGTCCGTGCCATGCAGGTCACCGGCGGGTCTACGGGCTATATCGATGTGCTGCTTGGTGCCAGCAGCTTCTCCGATTTCATTGATCGGGTTTCAGCTGTCAATACGCTGAGAGAAGCCGACCGTCAGATCATCGCAGAACAAAAAGCGGACAAGGCAACCCTCGAAGACCAGAAAAAGCAGGTCGAGGACAAGCTCGCCGCCCAGGAAGAAAACAAGAAAAAACTCGAGGCTGCAAAAGCAGAGCTTGATGACCAGAAAGCCGAGCTCGATGGGCTTGTGACTCAACTTGAAAAGGAACAGGCGCGTCTGCAAAAAGAGCAGTCCAACCTGGAAGCCGAGTATGAGGAAGCCCATGAAGTCAGCCAAGAGCTTACCCAGCAGATTGTCGCTGAACAGGAACGTCTGGCTGAGATTGCCCGAAAAGCCGAAGAAGAGCGAAAACGCAAGGAAGCCGAAGCACGCCAAAAGGCTGCAGAGGCCGCAGCGGCACAGCAGGTAGAAAATAACCGGAAGGGCACTTCTACCCCATCCGCTACTTCTTCCTCGTCCGGCACTTCTTCTTCATCCGGCTCAGTTAGCCAGACCAGTGCACCGGCTCCATCAGTATCCGGAGGCAATTGGACGCGGCCTGCATCAGGAAGGTTATCATCGAATTACGGCTACCGGAATCTGAGCTGGGCATCGTCTAATCACGCAGGTGTAGATATCGCGAATTCAACAGGAACACCTGTGGTCTCGGCGGGCAACGGCGTTGTCTCATTTACGGGCCAATTCGGAACATATGGAAATGTCATCATGGTGACCCACTACTTTGACGGCAAAACTTATACGACCCTTTATGCACACCTTTCCTCCATTAACACGAGCAAAGGCCAAAAGGTAGGGAAAGGTCAGCTGATCGGAAAGATGGGATCAACAGGACGTTCAAGCGGACCTCACCTCCATTTTGAACTCCATATCGGTTCGTACGGCAATCCGGTCAACCCAAATTCCTACGTACCGCTATAAACAGGATGATCCATCCCGCCTTTAAAAGGCGGGATTTTTCTTTGTCTGAAAGTCAGAGCAGGGAATGATTACCGTTGTGCTAAAAAGGCTTCTCTTCGAAGGCCTGCAGCAGAAATCTGCATCGGAACTGTAAACTCGCCGGCTCCTTCTATTTGTTCAGCGCCGTGTCATAGAATGGACAAGATTTTCTTTGGGCCCGTGCCCGAAGGTGGACGGACAGGAGCTCCATCCTCTACTCTTGAAGATGAAAACATCCTGCCGGAGGCACAGCCATGCAAGTGACGGAAGCCATCACCATCTTTAAATTATCTGTGCCGACTTCCCATCTGTCAGCACTGGCTGCACTGATTGCAGCCTATATTCTCCTCCGGTTCAGGTTCGGCAGCCGGCAGGCCGGGCTGTATGGGGATGCAGCGTTTTATTTTGTTGTCATCTGGAAAGGCAGCTACGTGCTGACCGACTTCGGCAATTTCCTGAAAGCACCCATGTCCCTCCTTTACTACAACGGCGGCCTGACAGGAGCATTGGCCGGCATTCTGGCGGCCCTCTTCTTTCTTTGGAGAAAGGGTGCGGCCGGATCACCGGCCGTCCTGATGTCGGCTGTGGCTGTCCAAAGTGTCTATCAGATCATGATGGCGATTCTGAACGAGAACGGTCCGCTGCCGGAGACCGTGACCGTGGTTATGTTCAGCATGCTGTTCATTCTGACCGTTTTACGGGCGGATGTCTCGAACCTCTGGCAACGGCAGCTGACCGTGTTGTTTCTGGCGGTCCACTTGATTGCGGCAGCTTTTCAGCCTGACGGTTTCGGCGGGTTGCCGTTTGTCTCGACCGTTATTATTGGTCTTTATCAACTCAGTTTTTTATCGGCAGGCAGGAGGCATAACAAATGAATAAAAAGTGGTTCGGATCGATCATCGCACTGGCCATGATCGCAGTAATGATCGGCATTATGCTGAAAGATACTGCGAATGATGGCCTCAGCGGGCAGAAAAAGCAACTGGAACGGGAATTGACCCAGTCTGAAATGCAGAAAGAAGCAGACACCGAAACTGCCGAGGAACCCGGTGAGGGGATTGCCAAAGGGGAGGCGGCACCCGATTTCACACTGGAAACGCTTGACGGGGGAGAGCTGACACTCTCGGATCTCCGCGGCGAGAAAGTGATTTTGAATTTCTGGGCATCCTGGTGCGGACCGTGCCGTGCGGAGATGCCGCATATGCAGGAGTTCCACGAGGAGGAAGCCGAGGAGGCCGGTGTCCGGGTGATCGCCGTTAACCTCTCGACATCCGAGCGCGGCGATAAGGAAAAGGTGATGGAAAACATTCAGTCGTTTGTAGATGAATTCGGCCTGACATTCCCCATTCCGCTTGATGTGGAAGGGGAGCAGATGGATGTCTATCGGGTCATCACTATCCCGACCACCTACATCATCGATACATCCGGCGTCATCCGCCATGTGGTCCGGGGACCGATGGATGCTGAGATGATGAGGAGCCTGACTGCAAATATCGACTGAATGGCGAGGGATAGCTGGCAAAATATCGGCGAGTGTTATGATTAATGCCCAGAGTGTTAAGATTACAGCCGTGAGTGTTAAGAAAGAACCCTCGACTGTTAAGTAAAGATCATCAGTTCCGGCCCTCCGGAATATAAAAATCGGCCATGCGTGTCGTACGCTTCCTGCTCTGTTCATACACTTGGACGGAGGAGGGATGTCAGATGCGCATGAGCCGATTTTTGATGTTTGTGGCGGTCTGCGCGGCTGCGGGCGGAATTTTCTACTTTGTCCAGAACGGGAAAGGTGAATCGGCGGAGCCCGTCAGCGGCAAGAAGCCGATCGATGAGGCGTATGACCTGATCTTGGAAAAGGCTGTCCACCGTGTAGGAGGGGACGAGCTGGTAGAAGGAGCCGTCAGGGGGATGGCCGATGTGCTGAACGATCCGTACAGTACATACATGACGGAAGAGGAAGCGGCTGCCCATGAGGAATCACTGTCGGACGAGCGTGTCGGGATTGGTGCGGAAATTACGGAATCGAGGGGGCGCTTCATCATCGTGGCTCCTGTCCGCAACTCGCCCGCAGAAAAAGCGGGTATACTCCCGTACGATGAAATTGTCCGTGTTGATGGAGAACGTGTGGACGGGAAGACGATGAAAGAACTGCTTTCCCTGATCAAAGGCGCGGAAGGGACGGATGTGACGCTTACCATATTCCGGCCGGATGAGGACAGGCATCTGGAAGTGGCGATGAAGAGAAGCGCGATCCCGGTTAAAACGGTGAACAGCCGGATGATCGAAAAAGAGGGCTATCAGGTTGGAGTTGTGACCATTTCGATGTTCGGCGAGGAAACGGCCGGTGAATGGGAAACCCATACGAAGAAACTGATCAGTCAGGGTGCGGACGGGTTCATCATCGACGTACGCGGGAATCCCGGCGGTTACCTTTTCAGCGTGTCCAAGATTGCGGGCAGCCTGCTCCGGGAAGGTACGGTCTTCGCCTTCATGCAGAACGCCGAAGGGGTTAAAGAGCCGGTCCGCTCCGAACAGCCGGAAGATGAGGAATACGGAAAGGCGATGCGCCGGATGAAAACAGTGCTCCTCCAGGACAAGGGCAGCGCTTCTGCAAGCGAAGTGCTGAGCGGCGCGCTCAGGGACAACGGACGGGCGTTTATCATCGGCACCGTCAGCTTCGGCAAAGGGACAGTTCAGGAAACGTGGCCGCTCTCAAATGGCGGTGAGATGAAGCTTTCAACTCATAAGTGGCTGACCCCTTCCGGAGAATGGATCCACGGCAAGGGCATCAAGCCGGACCTTGAATCCAAGCAGCAGGCGCTTTACGGTTTGCCCGTCATGCCGGTCGAGGGCAGTTTCCAGCCCGGTGACTACGGGGAAGACGTGGGTTATGCACAGCGGGTGATGGCGGCACTGGGCTATGACGTGACGCGCGAGGACGGCTACTATGACGAAACGACACTGAAGGCAGTCGAGCGGTTCAGGGATAATGAGAAGCTCGATCCCGGCGGAGCCATGGACGATGCCTTCTTCCGGGCCCTCCGAGCCAAAGTGATCGAGTATAAGGCGGACGAGAAAAATGATGATCAGCTGCAACTCGCCGTCGGATATATGAAACATGTATTGAAGTCCGGCAACTAAAACCATTCTCATCCTACCCCGGGTTTGATAGAATGAAGTAATGAAGTAGATTTGTTGTTTAGAACCGGGGATGGTGACAGTCGGATGTTCCAGGAAATTATGATTGAATTGCTGCATGGCGCGGGAAAGTTTTTTATGAACCCGCTGCTTTATATCATTTTGTTATTCTCTGTTCTTCTGGGCTATACGAGGGTCAAGCGGGAGCGGAGGCATTTCCGGGTAAGGGTGGATGAAGGTCTTGCCGAGTTCCGCGGTCTGCTAAAACAGTCGTGGCTGGCTGCACTCGTCCTGTCGCTGATTATTGCAGGGGCAGGGCTTGTCGTGCCGAAGGGATGGCTCGTGTTGTTCTGCGGCTTTATGCTGGCAGCCGTACTCCTCTTCCGATACCAGGCGGGAGCCCCGATCTATACTGCCGGACTTGCCGCACTTGCCTACTGGCTGCTCGGCCGGTATGATGTCGCGACCGACTGGCCGGTGATCGGGTGGACCTATGCCGGGATCACTGGCGAGGAGGCAGTCACCATCACGGTGATTGCCGGCCTGCTCACGGCGGCCGAAGGACTTCTGATCCGCAAGTATGGTGCCCGGGATGCTTCTCCGTTCCTGCTGGAGACTGCCAGGGGACTGCAGGGAGCCGCATACCGGACCAAGCGCCTGTGGATGCTGCCGCTTCTTTTTGCGATTCCGGGCGGCCCGATTGGAGAAATGCTTCCGTATTGGCCGCAGTTCACGCTTGGCGGAACGTCCTATTACCTGATCTTCATCCCGGCGGTGATCGGCTTTGAGCATACGGCAAAGCATATTCTGCCGGAACAGGTTTATGGCGGGTATGGCCGGGCGGTCTTCGCAACCGGCCTTGGTGTCGCGGCAGGCGCTCTGCTCGGACTCTGGGAGCCGCTGGCCGGTTGGGCCGTCCTTGCCATCGGACTGATCGTACGGATGGTCATCGCCATTAAGGCAGTCGTGCAGGAAAATAAAGGGAATTTTGCGGTCTCCCCGAGAAGTGACGGCGTGGTCGTGGCCGCAGTCCTTCCTGAATCTCCTGCCGACAAGATGGGGATCCTTCCGGGCGAGACTATCCGGAAGGTTAACGGTATCACTGTGACGGACGAACGGGAACTGTACGAGGCCATCCAGGTCAACGCGGCCCACTGCCGCGTCGAGGTGCTCAATAGGGAAGGGGAGCTGCGGCTCTGCCAGCATGTCATCTTCCGTCACGATCACCACCGGATGGGTCTTCTCGTCGTACGTTGACCGGTATTCGCAGGGGAGGGGGATCGGCCTGTGGAATCATACGCACTCAAAATCATCCTGGCACTTTTCCTGCCGGCGGCACTGGTCGTCCTGTTCACCCGGGTGACCTACCATCATGTTGTCGGGCTTGTCCTGACTGTTGCATTGATCGCGGCGTCCGTCTATGCCGGATACACGCACACTTGGCTGCTGTATACAATCGATGCGTTGTCACTTACCGCAGGGTTTTACCTTGCAGGCAGGATGAGGGAACGGACAAAGCAGGAACAAAAGCAGAATCCGGAATAACAAATAAGACCTGGCGCAAATGCGCCAGGTCGTTTTATCTGTTGAGGCAATTTCAGCCGGCCAGCAGGCTGTACACTGCAAGGATGGCAATTGTTCCGAGGACGGTCCCCATGACACCGCCGCCCATCCAGGCGATTAGCGCGGCCGATGCAAAACCGATCACTCCAAACAGCAGGTCATCCGGCTGGGCGTACAGGATTGCAGGAAAGATCAGCGCACCGAGGACGGCAAACGGAATATTCCGCAGTACACCGGACACTGCGGGCGGCAGTTCTTTCCCTTCCAGAAAGGTCAGCGGGATGGCACGAGGCAGGTAGGTCACGACCGCCATGCCGAGCAGCATCCACCAGTACCAGCTACCCATCAGGCACCCTCCTTTCGTTCAACCGCGCGTCGGAGCACTTTTCCGCGGCGGGCGTAGAGCACTTCGACAATCACGGCAGAGGCGAGTGTTGACACCATGATCGCCCAGCCGGTGGACAGCAGCCCCGTCCAGAAGAAAAATCCGTTCATGGCGGCAGCGGTCAGGGCGAGCAGGACAATCTTCCGGTTGCCTTTCAGGGAAGGGACGAGGAGCGCGACAAACATGGCGTAAAGCGCGATCGACATCGCAGCCTGCAGGAAAAGCGGCAGGTTGGCCCCGATGATATGCCCGACACCGCTGAAGATGACCCAGCTTGCATAGGACAGGATGATGACACCGGCTGCATAAGATGTCCGGACACGTCCCTCGCCGGTAGTGGAGATCACAGAAAATGTCTCGTCCGTGATGCCGAATGCGTAGACCGCTTTTTTCCATCTGGCGTCGGGCTGCATCTTTTCATTGAGCGAAGCCGTCATAAGAAAGTGGCGGATGTTCACAATGAATGTATTCAGCACAATCAGAACGGGGTCCACTTTGGCCGCAATCAGGCTGAGGGATATGTACTGTGCGGCGCCGGCAAAGACAAACATGCTCATGGCAACCGTCTCGGTCAGGGAAAGCCCGGTTGTCTTGGCGAGCAGACCGAACGTAAGCGCCACCGGGAAGTAGCCGATCGCAATGGTAAGCCCCGCCTTCAGGCCGGCTGCAAGGCCTTCTCTTTGCATAATATCCCATCTTTCTTGCATGATTATAATTAGAATTATACTACAAACAATTCCTTGCGGACGCCTGATTTTGTAGAGTTGCATGAATAGCGTAAAATAAGGGAAATGACACTTGAAACCGGGTCGGAGGTAGGACATGGAGAACTGGCTGGATCTTGACACCTTGTATGAACTGACATCACAATACCGGGCGCTTGGACCTCTCTTGGGCTTTCTGCTGCCGTTTATCGAGGCGTTTCTTCCGTTTCTGCCTCTGTTTGTGTTCGTCATTGCAAATGCCAATGCGTATGGCTTCCTGTTCGGTTTCCTGATCAGTTGGGGCGGAACAGTCGCGGGGTCCTATACGGTGTTTCTCCTCATCAGGAAATACGGGGATGCAAAGGTGTTCCGGTTCCTCACGAAAAGTGAGCGCGTCAGGAAACTGATCCAATGGGTGGAACGGAACAGTTTCGGGCCGCTATTCGTGCTGCTCTGCTTCCCGTTCACGCCATCCGCACTGGTGAATCTCGTGGCGGGCCTATCCAATCTGAAGAAAAAAGTGTATCTGTTCACACTCATGGCCGGCAAGTTTGTGATGATCGGCATTGCAAGCTTTATTGGCCATGATCTCCGTTCGCTGATTACGCAGCCGGGACGTACAGCAGTGGTGGCAATCGTGATTTTCCTTCTTTGGCTCGGCGGAAAACAATTGGAGAAATGGCTCGACAAGAGAGTGGAAAATGACATCAGTTCGATCCGGGAAGAGCAGACCGCAGCGGAAGAAGAGCGACGGGAAAAGGAGAACTGATCGGACGTCACCTTAACCGAAGTAACTATCCGATTACATAATGCAGAACGTTTGTTCGACTTTGTTTCTTCTATTATAATGGTAACACCAACAGAAAGGAGTGGCTGCCGATGTCATTCAGGCTGATTACCGGCCGGGCCGGTTCTGGCAAGACCACGATGATCCGCAAAGAAATTGCCGGCAAGCTGAAGGAAGCCCCCCTCGGTTCGCCGATTTTTGTCGTTGTTCCGGACCAGATGTCGTTTTCCATGGAGAAGAGCCTGTCGACAGAGTTCGGGCTTGGCGGAACGATCCGCGCGCAGGTGGCGACGTTCAAGCGTCTGGCCTGGCGCATTCTCCAGGAGACGGGCGGGATTACCCGGACGGAAGTGAACGGCTTCGGCTATCGGATGCTGATCCGGAGCCTGCTTGCGGAAAATCGGGAAGAGTTCAAGCTGTTCCGTCAGGCGGCCGATAAGCGGGGGTTTACCGAACAGCTGGAAGATCTGCTGAAGGAGTTCAGCCGCTACTGCCTCGATTGCGCGACGATGACCGATATGCACGGCGAGCTTGAGCAGGCCGGTGCTCCGCGGGCGCTGCTGGACAAGGCTGACGATCTGGAGCTGCTCATGAGCAAGATCGAGGAACGGCTCGGCACCGCCTATGTGGACAGCGAAGGATATCTGGCGCTCCTCGCCTCCCAGATCCGGAATTCCGATCTGGTAAAGGATGCGGAAGTATATGTGGACGGCTTTGTTACCTTCACGACACGGGAGCTGGAAATTGTCGAGGAGCTTATGAAGCACGCCAGGCGCGTGACGGTCGTCCTGCCGATGGAAGATCCATACGGGGCACCGACAGGGTCCCAATTATTTTTTAATGCTCAGGGAAGTGCGGCCCGGCTGATGGATTCCGCCAAGCGGAACGGGGTGGATACCGAAGACAGTATCCACCTGGGAATTCCCCGCCGTTTCAAGAGCAGGGCACTCGCCCATCTGGAATCGGTGTTTGATCAATACCCGGCGCCGACTGCATCAGCGGAAGGGGATGTGGAGCTGATCCGCGCGGCGGATGCGAGGGCCGAAGTCCATGCCGTGGCAAGGAGGATCCGGAATCTCATGATGTCCGGAATGCGCTACCGGGACATGGCCATCCTTTACCGTCAGCCCGAAGTCTATGACGAGCTGATCGAGACGGTGTTTCCGCTTTATGACGTCCCTGTCTTCATCAGCCGGAAAAAGCCGATGCTCCATCACCCCCTGATCGAGTTCAGCCGTTCGGTGCTCGAGGCGGTGGCGGAAGGGTGGGAGTATGAAGACATCTTCCGCGCAGTCAAGACCGACTTGTTTTTCCCGCACGGGGCAGATCCGTCGGAGTGGCGCGACCGCGCGGACCGTCTCGAAAATTTCGTGCTGGCAAACGGTATCCGGGGGGAGCGCTGGTTCGACGAAAAGCGCTGGCAGGTAAAACGCTACCGCGGCCTGGAGTTCCACCGCAACGTGCAGACCGATGAGGAGCTGGCGATGCAGGAAGACATTCATCTGATCCGGGATGCCGTCCGTGAACCGCTCGCCAACCTCGAGGCCCGCCTTCGCAGGGGAAGGACGGGACGTGACATCGCCACGACCCTCTTTACGTTCATGGAGGAGCTTCAGGTGTTTGACAAGATCGTCGACCTGAGAAAGCACGAAGAAGAGGCAGGACGGTTATTCGAAGCGGCGGAACACGACCAGGCCTGGAATTCCTGGATCGGAGTGCTGGACCAGTTCGTTCTCATGTTTGGCGACCGGGAGCGTCCACTCGGTGAATTCATCCAAATTCTTGATGAAGGGTTCGATACGCTCGAGTTTGCCCGCATTCCCCCGTCGATTGACCAGGTTACGGTGACGACCGCCGACATCTCGAGGCTGATGGATATGGAGGCTGTCTTTATCATCGGCGTCAATGACGGCGTGTTTCCGAAGCGCATCGACCAGGAAGGACTCCTGTCCGACCGGGAGCGGGAATGGTTCATGGAAATCGGATTCGAACTGGCGCCGACGACGAAAATGCGGCTCATGGACGAAATGTACATGGCATACCGCGCATTCACGACGGCTTCCTCGAAACTGTTCATCTCCTATCCGGCTTCTGACGCCGAAGGAAAGGCGCTGATTCCATCCCTATATCTGAAGCGCATCAGACAGATCCTGCCGGATGCGGCCGAATCAGATGTGCTCAATGATCCGGCGGACCTCCCGGAGGAGGAAAGCTGGAAGGAATATATCAGCCATCCGAGAGCGACGCTCCGGTACGCATCCGCCCGGCTGCGGCACGAGGAAAGCGAAGGGGAACTATCTGTACCCTGGCGTTCGGCCATCGACTTTTACCGGAACGATCCGTACTGGTCGATGATCTTCGGCAAGGTGTTCCGTCCGTCACGCAGGCGCGGGACGGAGCGGCTCGAGCCGGGTGTCACGTCCGCACTATACGGCAAAGAGATCGGCTCTAGCGTTTCACGGGTCGAATCGTATTTCAGCTGCCCATTCCAGCATTATGCAAGCTTTGGGCTGAAACTGCGCGAGCGCGGCGAGTTCACGCTTGATCCGCCGGCACTTGGTGATCTGTTCCATGCCGCGCTGAAATGGATCTCCGATGAGACCGGACGGCGGAATCTGCCATGGGGCTCCCTTAGCCAAACAGAATGCCTGACGCTCGCCAGGGATGCCGTGGAAGCGATCAGTCCTTATTTCTTTAATCAGATCCTGCTGAGTTCCAGCAGATACACTTATATTAAGAGAAAAATCACAAGAATTATCCAGCGGACGCTTCTGGGCCTCTCGAAACAGGCCAAGCACTCCGGGTTCAGCCCCGTGGCCATTGAGGCGGCATTCGGCCCCGGAGAGAAATTCCCTCCTTTACGTGTACCTCTGAAGAGGGGCGGGACGATGCAGCTGAGGGGGCGGATTGACCGGGTGGATGCTGCGGAGGTTGACGGGAAGCCGTTTATCCGTGTCGTCGACTATAAGTCTTCGGCCAGGGCACTGGACCTTGCGGAGGTGTACTACGGCCTGTCGCTCCAAATGCTGACTTATCTGGATGTCGCACTCCTCAATTCCGATGAGTGGTTTGGCAGTGAAGCGCTCCCTGCAGGGGTTCTGTATATGCACGTGCATAACCCGATGCTCCGTGCCGAGTCAGGCGTGATGGACGAGGCAGAAATCGAGGCGGAGGCAATGAAGTCCTACCGGATGAATGGTTATGTCCTCGACAACCCAGACGTCGTCCTTGAAATGGACAAAAGCCTCGATGGCTCTTCCGATACGATTCCTGTCCGGATGAACAAAAACGGCACATTCTCGAAAACGTCCAAGGTGCTCGGTCCGGAAAGCCTCTCGCTCATGAGAGAGTATGTGCGCCGCAAGCACAGGCAGGCCGGCGATTCCATGATTGAAGGCGACACCCGGGTGCTGCCTTACAGGATGAAAGATCGGATGCCCTGCCAGACGTGTGCGTACCGGTCCGTCTGCCAGTTTGACCCGGCTGACCCGGCACAGCGCTATCAGGCCCTGCGCCAGCTGACTCCCGAAGAGTCGATAAAAATGATGAAGAAGGAGGTGCTTGGAGATGAAGATACCGGCGAAACCCGCTGATGCAACGTGGACGGATGCCCAATGGAGGGCGATCCATGCATCAGGCAGCGACCTGCTCGTCTCGGCCGCAGCCGGTTCAGGAAAGACGGCTGTCCTGATCAACCGCCTGATCGGCAAGGTGACCGACCCGGAGGATCCGATTGACGTCGATGAACTGCTAGTCGTGACATTCACGAATGCGGCTGCGGCTGAAATGCGTCACCGGATGGCGACGGCACTTGAAGAGGCGATTGAAATGAACCCGTCTTCCACGCGTCTCCGGCGCCAGCTCAGCCTCCTTAACAAAGCGCAGATTTCGACGCTCCACTCGTTCTGCATGAACATCGTACGGCAGTATGCCTATGTGCTGGACCTCGACCCGGGATTCCGGATTGCGGACACCGCGGAGGCGGCGCTGCTCCGGGATGACGTAGTCAGCCGTGTTCTTGAAGAAGCATACGGCTCGGAAAATCCGGAACCGGTATACAGGCTCGCGGACAGCTTCACATCCGACCGTGACGACCAGGCGATCGAAGTGCTGATCGATAAGCTTTACGACTACTCCCGCGTTCATCCGAAACCGGAGGAATGGCTGCGGAGCATCCCGAGGCAGTATCACCTCCCGCCTGATGCGGACATCGACAGCCTGCCGTTTATCGGGCCGCTCAAGGAGGCAATCCGCCACCAGCTGGAAGAGGCTGTATCGATGGCAGCTGAAGTGGGCCGCATCGCCCGCCTGCCGGACGGCCCGGCGCCTCTTGCTGCGACCGCTGAAGAAGACGGCACCCTGGTCGGCTCCCTTCTCAGGATCATGGAAGGCGGCACGTGGGAAGAGGCATACCATGCCTTTTCCGCCATCAAGTGGGCCAAGGCCGCCACGATCCGTAAGGACAGCTGTGATGAAGAGCTTGCGGAGCGGGCCAAGAAAAAGCGGAATGACATCAAAAAGCTCGTTAACGGACTGAAGGAATCCTACTTTGTCCGGACGCCTGCCCGTCTCCTGGAAGAAATGAGGCTCATGGCACCGATGATGGATACACTTGTCAGCCTGACGATCCGGTTCGGCGAGCGGTATGCCGAAGTGAAAAAGAACCGGGGCATCGTCGACTTTTCCGACCTTGAGCACCTTGCGCTCGCCATCCTGTCCGATGAGCGGGACGGCACGCTTGTGCCGTCGGAGATTGCCCACGACTTCCGGGACCGCTTCAGAGAAGTGCTGGTCGACGAATACCAGGATACGAACCGCCTGCAGGAGACAATCGTCTCGCTCGTCAAAAGCGGGGAAAACGCGGACGGCAATCTGTTCATGGTCGGTGATGTGAAACAGTCGATCTACCGTTTCCGCCTGGCCGAGCCGATGCTGTTCCTCGGGAAGTATCTCAATTTCAACGGGGACGCGGGCGGCACTGGCATGAAAATCGACTTGAATGCGAACTTCCGGAGCCGGAGGGAAGTGCTCGATGCGACGAACTATGTGTTCCGCCAGATAATGGGCGCACGGGTCGGTGAAATCGACTATGACGAAGCCGCGGCCCTCAAGCCCGGTGCTCCATACCCGGGAACGGGGAGGCCGGCCACGCTGACCATCATCCATGAGGAACAGGAAGATGACGGAGAAGAGGCCTCAGAAACAGACGAGGAACTTAAGAAGCCGCAGATGGAAGCGAGGGCAATCATCCGGGAGATCCGGCGGCTCATGGAGTCCGGCGCAGAGGTGACCGATCCTTGGACGGGCGGCACCCGCCCGCTCCGTTACCGGGATATTGTCATCCTTATGCGTTCGATGACATGGTCGGGCGAAATTGCGGAAGAGCTGAAGCTTGCGGGTATACCGGTTTATGCCGAAACGTCCGGGGGCTATTTTGACGCCATCGAAGTGATGATCATGCTGAATACGCTCCGTGTCATCGACAATCCGTACCAGGACATCCCGTTCGCCTCCGTGCTCCGGGCACCGTTCATTGGGCTCGGTGAAAACGAGCTGGCTAAGATCCGCCTGGCAGCGCCGGATGAACCGTACTATGAGGCGCTCAGGCAATACGTCCGGAACGGGATCTCCGCCGGCATTCCGGCGGAGACGGAAGAGAAGATCCGCCGGTTTTATGTCCACTTCGAAGAGTGGAGGGACCTTGCGCGCCGCGGATCGCTTGCAGACCTGATCTGGCAGGTGTACCTGGATACCCATTACTATGAGATGGCAGGCGCCATGCCGAATGGCAAGCAGCGCCAGGCGAACCTCCGCGCCCTGCACGACCGGGCGATTCAGTACGAGAGGACGTCCTTCAGGGGGCTGTTCCGTTTCCTGCGGTTCATCGACAGGATGAGACGCCGCGGTGATGATATGGGAACCGCAAAAGCTGTCGGGGAGCAGGACGATGTCGTCCGGATCATGACGATCCACTCATCCAAGGGACTGGAGTTTCCGCATGTGTTCGTCGCGGGGGCAGGGCGGCAATTCAACAAGATGGACTTTAACCAGCCCTATCTCTTTGACCAGCACTTCGGCCTTGCGGTCAAGGCGGTGGACCCGGACAACCGTATCCAGTACACGTCGCTGCCGTTCCTTGCAATCCGGGAAAAGAAGGAGCTCGAGATGCGGGCAGAGGAGATGCGGGTCCTTTATGTCGCCATGACGCGTGCCAAAGAGGCCCTTCACCTGATCGGTTCGGTGAAGGACCCGGAGGCGGCGGTCATGAAGTGGCAGGAAGGCCAGCTTTCCCCGGGCGAGCGGCTGCCGGAGTACATCCGATCGCGCGCCGCAGGTTATCTGGACTGGATCGGGCCCGCAGTGGCGCGACACCGGGCATTTGCTCCTTACGGTGTGGTCCCGGGCGGCCAACTGATTGATGACCGTTCCGCCTGGAACATTGAGTTTCTGTCACCGTCCGAACTTTCGGCCGAAATCGGGCCGGCTGCTGAAATTGCTGCGGAAGAGGACCGGCCCGAGCAAATGCCGGACAGCCGTGCGGCAGAAGAGGTGCTCAGACGCTTCACTGCCTCCTATCCCCACAGTGCGTCGGTCCGGAAACGCTCGAAGCAATCCGTAAGCGATGTAAAGAGGATGTGGCTGCTGGAAAACGCGGAAGAGCCGGATCCGTTCATGACCCATTCGGATGAGGTCCGGCCGATGTATATGCACGACCGGCCTGAATTCATGCAGGAGCGGACGCTTACCGCGGCGGAAATCGGGACGGCGATGCACACGATCATGCAGCATATCGACCTTTCGCGCCAGCAGACCGTGCGTGATGTACAGAACCTGATCACAGAACTCACCCGCCGGGAACTGATCACGAATGAGGAGGCAAGGGAAGTGGATGCGGCGGCAATCGCCCGTTTCTTCGGGACGCCGCTCTACGAACGCATCCGGAAATCCTCTGATGTCCGCCGGGAACTGCCGTTCACCTACGGACTTGATGCGGGAGACGGAGACCGTCAGATCCTGCAGGGAATCGCCGACTGCCTCTTCCGCGAAAAGGACGGCTGGGTTCTGCTTGATTATAAAACCGACCGGACGGGCATGTTCCGATCGGAGGCATCGCTCGAGGCCGCGATGGCCGAGCGCTATGGCGTCCAGCTGTCACTCTACGCCCGGGCGATCGGTGACATTCTTGACATCAACATCAAAGAGAAGCTCCTGTACCTGTTTGACGGGGAGCGAGTATTGACCATCCGGGGGGATCATTTTGCCGACACTGAAACCGACCGCATCAAATGAACGGATCGCGGCGCTGGATTATCTGAGGGGGGTTGCCCTGCTCGGCATCTTCGTCGCGAACATGCTGTTCTTCCATACACCATACGTCTATATCGATCCGTTCACATGGTTCCGGTCGCTCAGCGATGAGGTCTCCCATATGTGGGTGGACATCCTGTTCCAGAGCAGCTTCTATCCGCTGTTTGCCATGCTATTCGGTTACGGAATGAATATGCAGTATGAGAAGTCCGTCCGTCTGGGGCGGCCGTTTGTTCCGACGGCCGCAAAAAGGATGGGTGTCCTCCTGCTTTTCGGAATCATCCATGCCTTCCTTATCTGGCCGGGAGATATCCTGATCACCTATGCGCTGATGGGCCTGATCTTCATGTGGATGCTCCGGCTTCCGGCAACTGTACTGACGGCTATCGGGGCGGTTGTCTATATCGTGCCGATGGCGCTGCTGACAATTCTGACCTTCTTCGCGGAAAAGCTGGATCCCGATGGCATGTTGGGTGCGTATGTCGACATCACCAACATCAACCGCTCAATCGAGGCCTATGCCGGCGGGTCGTTCGGTGAAGTGACCGCACAGCGTGCCGCAGACTGGCTGTTCATGAATACGGCATCGATTCCGATGGCGATCTTCATGATCCTGCCGCTCTTCATGTTCGGAGCCGCGGCAGGGAAGCTCCGTCTGATTGAAAAGGCCTCAGACAGCTGGAAAAAGTGGATCCTCCCCGCCGTGCTGTTCACGGCTGCCGGACTGTCTCTAAAAGCGCTGCCGTATTTCACCGAACTGCGCTACACTTCACAAATGGTGCAGGATTTACTCGGCGGGCCGCTTTTGACCGTCGGCTATGTCGGACTCGTCCTCCTGCTCCTGCAATCGGGTCTCGGCCGGAAAGTGTTCCATCCGATCGCATCCGCGGGACGGATGTCACTGACTGTATATCTGACCCAGTCGATCATTGCGACCCTCATCTTCTACTCGTATGGCCTTGGCTATTACGGCAAGGTGTCGGTATCGCTCGGAACCTGGCTTGCGGTGGCCATCTTTGCCATCCAGTGCATCCTCGCCGACCTGTATTTCCAGAAGTTCAGGCAGGGGCCGTTCGAGCGCATCTGGCGCAGGCTCACTTACGGGAAATGACGAAATTTAGAGGAATCTCCGACTATCTGTCGTATCTTCTAAACAAGCACAACCAACCAGAATGGAAAGGATGGCGTCAAGATGAAATTGTTATCGTTCCGGTATAAAGGGAAACAGCGTTTCGGCCCCAAGGTGAAAAAGGAGGAGGCCGTATGGGATCTTGCGGCCATCCATGAAGCACTCGGGGAAGGGGAACCGTTCCCGGCGCATATCATCGACGGCATCGCGGAAGGCCATGAATTTGTGGAGGGAATCCGCCGGCTGGTCGAGCGTGCGGAAACTTCCGGCGAACCGGAGTCCTATAAACACGGGTTTGATGAAATCGAGTGGACCGCGCCGATTCCGAGAACACCGAAAAACGTCATCTGCATCGGGAAAAACTATGCTGACCATGTAACCGAGATGGGGGGAGACCGCCCGCCTGAAAAGCTGGTCGTCTTCACGAAGGCGCCGACTTCCATCGCGGCAGACGAAGAGGAATTGCCGGCTCATGCCGGCGTTACGGAAAGCCTGGATTATGAAGGTGAACTGGCAATCGTCATCGGGAAAGGCGGCCGGAATATCCGGAAGGCGCTTGCCTACGACCACATTTTCGGGTACACGATCGCCAATGACATCACCGCTCGTGACGTTCAGGCTTCCCACGTGCAATTCTTCCTCGGAAAAAGCCTGGACAAGTCGTGCCCGATGGGACCTTACCTCGTAACTAAAGATGAGATTCCGGATCCGCAGAACCTGTCTCTCGTGACCAAAGTCAACGGGGATGTGCGCCAGAACGGCAATACAAAAGACATGATCTTCCCGATCGACGAACTGATCTCACAGGTCTCCCTTTATGTCACGCTTGAGCCTGGCGATGTTATTCTCACAGGAACGCCGTCGGGTGTGGGGAAAGGGATGAACCCGCCGTCCTTCATCAGGACCGGTGACACGGTGAAAGTTTCGATCGAGGGAATCGGTACGCTTTCGAACACATTCGCCTGACCATCCCGCGTGATTGCCGGTGCCGGCTTGTGGTAGGATAAGAGGGCAATCATAGAAAATGAGGTGGAATAGTTGGGCGTCTTTACGGATACAACACATCTGCACATCTTCACCTGGGTCGTTGCAGTCATTCTTTTCCTGGTTGCGGCGGTCATGGCAAAAGGGAGCAAGGGACGCAAGATTGTTCATATGATCCTCCGTCTCTTTTACATCCTTGTCATTTTGAGCGGGGCTTTCCTGTTCTTTGCCTGGTCCAGCGCCGATGCGGCCATGTACGGGGTCAAGTTCCTTCTTGGTGTCGTGACGATCGGATTCATGGAGATGGTGCTTGTCCGCCAGAACAAAGACAAGCCGACCACCGTCTTCTGGGCGCTGTTCTTTATCAGCCTCCTTGCGACGATGTTTATCGGCTTCAGCCTGCCGGTCGGCATGGATTTCTTCTGAGCGGATTAAGCCGGAAACGGGTCTTCGGACCGGTTTCCGGCTTTTTCTATTTGTTCGGGCAACACTGAAGATGAGCTGAGACGTTGATGAACTTTTTAAACTTTGATTATGTGCGGTGAAACGTTGACGATTCGGGCTGACGAATCATCCCGGCCGGGCAATTTCACATTTTCGCCCCATTTCATCGAGTTTTCATCTGCCGGCTTTCCAAACGGGTCGCCCGGTCCGGTATGGAGTGATAAAATAACGGGTGATGGAGCAAGGAGTGACGATAGACGTGTTCAAGAAAACATTTGCCGCAATCGGTGCGGCTTTGCTTATTGGTACTGCCGCGCTGCCGGCTGTTTCTGCGGAAGAGCGGACAGTCCTGGATGAGAGCATTTATGATACCCTCGTAGACCGGTTCTTCAATGGTACGACGGAAAATGATCAGGGGGCCGATCCGACCGACAACTACGGTTTCAACGGCGGTGACTTTGCCGGACTTCAGGAAAAATTGGAGTATATCCAGGACATGGGATTCACTGTCGTGTCGATCGGACCGATTTTCGAGACGGCGACCTATGACGGCCGTGCTGTCCTTTCCTACGGGGAAATTGAAGATCGTTTCGGCACGGAAAATGAGCTGAAGGATATGCTTTCTGCTTATCACGAAGCAGACATGAAAGTCTATGCGGACTTCCCGCTGGGCGGTGTCAGTCCGGATCATGAGTGGGCATCCGGCCGGGAGAACTGGGCAGTCCCTTCTGAAGATGGCGAGACTGTCGACTGGGATCTCGGAAATCAGGAGGTACAGGACGCGCTGATCGATGCAGCCGTTACGTTTGTGGCTGAGACAGGGATTGACGGTGTCCGGCTGACGAGCTTCGGTGATGCCGATCCTGCGTTTCTTGACAGGATGATCGGTGCGCTGAAGGAAGCAACACCTTCGCTGACTGTTTTTTCCGATGCGCCTTCCGAAGCAGATTTCGATCTGAAGTACGATCCGGCGGTTATGGAAGCTCTCCGGTCCGCGTTCGTCGAGATGGATCCGGACTCTTCAGGCATGAGCGAGATCGGAATGACGGACCCGCCGTCGCTGATGTTCTTTGATGACCTGAACACGATACGGTTCACCACAGAGATGGTGGACCGGAAGATGTTCCCGCCGACCCGCTGGAACGTGGCCGCCACTGCGCTCTTTACGCTGCCCGGTGTGCCGGTGATGACGTACGGATCTGAAATAGCGGTTACGGGAACGGAAGCCCCTGGTACGCATCCGCTGCACAATTTCAAGACGGATGAAGAATTGAAGGACCATATAACCGATGTGAACGGTGTCCGGAACCAGTCGGAGACGCTTCGGACAGGAGATTTCGAACTCCTTCACAATGAGGACGGTCTGATTGTATACGAGCGATCCAGTGACAAAGAGTCTTGGATCATTGTTCTGAACAACACAAGTGAAACACAGCGCGTCGATTTGACCGCAGAGCAGATCGGGGAAGGGAAAAGGCTGCGTGCCCTGATTGACAATAACCTGGTCAGCCAGGCCGACAGCGGTGAATACCGCATCGTCCTTGACAGGGAGGCTGCCGACCTGTTCATCGTCGAGGAAGACACCGGCCTCAACATCCCGTATATCATTGCCGCCATTATCGTCTATACCACATTTATCGGATTCATCTACATGGTGTGGAAAAAAGGAAAGCAGCGAGCCAAGGACGAAAAAGCAAAGGCATAATACTAAAACAAGACCGCCGTCCGGATGGGACGGCGGTCTTGTATTTCAATCCGACCGGGCGGATTTCATCGCCCTGTAACCGAGCATATTAATGGGATCTTTTGGTGACCCGTACGGCGGGGCATATGCCGTTTCGATGGCGGACAGTTCGTCTACGGTGAGACCGCCCCGAATAGCGGTTGCGATCACATCGATGCGCTTGTCGGCGCCTTTTTCGCCGACTGCCTGAGCACCGTAGATGGCTCTGGTGTCCGGATCATAGTGGACTTTCAGGACCAGCTTGCCGCTGTCCGGATAGTAGCCCGCATTCGAACGGCTTTTGTGGATGACGGTCTCATAGTTAAAGCCTTCTTCTTTGAGCATCTTTTCGGTCATGCCGGTCATTCCCGCGGTGAGGGAAAACAATTTCGTGATGGATGTGCCGAGAAGCCCGTCCATTTCCGTATCCCCGCCTGCCAGGTGGTTCGCGACGACGAAAGAAGCCCTGTGTGCAGGCCAGGAAAGCGGAACACGTTTTGGCTTGCCGGTAAACCAGTCCCGGCCTTCCGCCGCGTCACCGATTGCATAGATGTCCGGGTCATTCGTCCTCATGAACGGGTCGGTCGCGATTCCTCCGGTCGGCCCGATCTCGAGACCGGCTTCTTTGGCCAGCAGGGTATTCGGCTCGAGGCCGACGGCGGTGGCGATAAAGTCAGTCTCTATTTCTGTTCCGTCATCGAGTGTGACGGTCCTGCCCTCGATCATCTTGAGTTCCCGGCCGAGGTGGAGGGTGACGCCGTTTTGCTCCATCTCTTTAGCGAGCAGCTCCGACATATCCTCATCCCCGATCGGCATGACATGGTCATTGTGTTCGACCAGGGCTGTCTCGATTCCCCGGTGCCGGAAATTCTCCGCAAGTTCCACTCCAATGAACCCGCCGCCGACAACCACACAGGAAGCAGGCTGCTGTTCGTCAAGGAAGGACCCGAACTGCTCCAGATCACCGAAGTGGCGAAGTGTGAACAGGGGAATGCCGGGTTTTCCGGGCACGGCCGGTTTGCGGGCGCGGCCGCCGGGAGAAAGAACAAGCTTGTCGTATGAAAGAAATTCCGTTTTGCCCGTTTGTATATTGCAGATGTGAACTTCCTTTGCGGCCCTGTCGATTTTTGTGGCTTCGTGGAGAAGGCGCACGTCAATGGATTTCTCTTTTCCGAAGCCCTCCGGTGTAGCATGGACAAGGTCATCTGCGCTTTCAATCACTCCGCCCAGCACGTACGGCATGCCGCAGGTGCCAAACCCGAGCTCAGAATCCTTTCCGATCAGCGTGATTTGGGCATTCGGCAGAAACCGCCGGATCTGAGAAGAAACGGTCGCCCCTCCGGCGACCGCTCCGATGACGACAATCTTCATACAATCATCCTTTCTGGCTTTTATACCGTATCGGGACCAAGGAAGAAAAGGGCGATGGTACCCGGGCCGGCATGGGCACCGATCGCGGAGCCGATCTGATAAATGCCGACCGATTCTGGACGGTGGGCATCCTCGATCATCCCCTTCAGGGTGAGCGCAGCTTCCTCGTCATCCCCGTGGCTGATGGCGACATGCTGGCCGGAAAAGTTGCCGCCCCTTTCTTCCATGAGGCTGATCATCCGCTGGAACACTTTTTTGCGCCCGCGGTATTTTTCAATCGGAACAAGCTTTCCTTCCTCGACATGGAGGAGCGGTTTGATGTTCAGCAACCCGCCGATAAAGGCACTTGCCTTGGACAGTCTGCCGCCCTTTGCCAGATAGTCGAGGTCTTCCACAGTGAACAGGTGGACGACACGGTTTGCCAAGGTGCGGATCGCTTCCGTAATTTCATCTCGGGATTTGCCGGCATCCCTCATCCGCACCGCTTCCCGGACAAGCAGCCCCTGTCCGAGCGATGCACCTTTCGTATCGATGATGACAAGGTCAAGTCCCGGGTTCTCTTCCATTACTTGGTCCCGGATGACGACACTTGTGCTATATGTACCGGAAAGCTCGGAGGAGAAGGCGATATAGAGGCCTTCTTCACCGGATTCCGCCAGTTCTTCCCATCTTCTTGTGAACAGCTCCGGCGACACCTGGGAAGTTTTTGGACGTTCCCCGTTCCGGATCCTTCTGAAAATCGTGGAAGAATCAATTTCCGATATGTCATCAAATACGTCTCCGCCAATCTCCACACGGAGGGGAAGGAGGGTCACATCATGTTCCTCAAAGAATGAAAGCGGCAGATCGGATCCGCTGTCTGTGAACAGTTTCAACATTCTTCCTCCTCAAATCTTGCTTTCCACTTTAAGACCCAGGCGTTCTTCGAGGACAGTGGCGATGCCATCCTCGTTGTTCGTGCCGGCCACTTCATCGGCGATGGACTTCAGCCCGCTGATGGCATTGCCCATTGCAACACCCGTACCGGCATACTCAATCATTTCATAGTCATTGTCCTCATCCCCGAAAGCGATGATCCGATCCTGCGGGATGTTCAGCCACTCGGAAACTTTCGAGATGCCGACCGCTTTGTTGAGGCCATGACGGATCACCTCTATGACATGCCAGGGTGCCCCCCACCGGCGGTGGTCGATGACTTCCGCATGGACTTCAGCGAGATGGCGTCGGATCTTTTCCTGGTCTTCAAGTTCAGGATGAATCAGGAGACTTGTCGGGTTGTCAGTCAGATAGGAGCGGAGGTCACCGACAGTCACTGATGGGTCGCCCATCGTGAATATGTTCAGCAGTTTCTCGTCATGCCGGTGGACGTAGACGTCATCCATCACTTCCGCCACAACATTATGGACATTAAAGTCCTGAAGCGCTTCGACCACCTCGCCGACGACCGGAAGGCTGATCGGCTCATGGAATGTTTTCCAGCTCCGGTCATCCGGGTGATGGACAAATGCCCCGTTGAAGTTGACGATGGGAACATCCAGGTTCAGCTGACGGTAGTAGGGCTCGCTGGCACGATACGGGCGTCCCGTTGCAATCATGACCTGGTGGCCGGCTTCTCTGGCGGCCTTCAATGTCTGTTCGGTCTTTTTGGAAATGACTTTTTCATCGGTCAGCAGGGTACCGTCAAGGTCCAGTACGATCAGGTGCTGTTTCATGTTATCTCCCCCTTAAGACTGAGTTTAGACTCCACATGGAGGTTAAGTCAAAAATAGCCCATGAATCGGGCATGTAGCCGTTCTGTTTTTGTTTTCCCGATCTGTCTGATACGATGAAAAGAAAAAATAGGAAGTGCTCTACATGGAGATCAGAGAAGAACAATGGGCGGGCATCCCGCTCCTGCATATATACCCCGAAACAGGCGGGGAATCCTCCCCGATTGCCATATTCCTCCACGGTTTCACTAGTGCCAAGGAACACAATCTGCATTATGCATACAATATGGCCAAGCGCGGACTCCGTGTGATCCTTCCTGAAGCCCATCTGCACGGAGAGAGAGAGGAAGGGCTCGATGAGGTGCAGCTGAGCCTCCGGTTTTGGGAGATTGTGCTGACAAGCATCGAAGAAGTCGGCACTCTTAAGGAAGAGATCGGACGCCGCTTCCCGGATGCCGGGAAAATCGGACTTGCAGGAACTTCGATGGGCGGAATCGAGACGCTTGGCTGCCTGATGGCCTATAGCTGGATTGACTGCGCGGCAGTCATGATGGGCACGCCGGGTTATGAAAATCTGGCCAAAGCCCAGATGGCTCAATACGAGTCGAAAGGATTTGAAATTCCGCTGACTGCGGCAGAACGGCGCAAACTTCTTGATACGCTCGCCAGATTTGACCTGACAAAGGATCGGAAAGCACTAGCCGGAAGGCCGGTATACTTCTGGCACGGTGAGCAGGATGAAACGGTTCCGTTCAAGCCGACAAGGAATTTTGTCGAGGCGATCCGGGAAGACTATCAGGAAGAGCCTGAAAAACTGAAATACCGCTTCGAACGCCAGGCCGGACATGCTGTGTCCCGGACAGGAATGCTGGAGTGTACCGACTGGCTTGCAACCTATTTGAATGATGACGCTGCGGTCTGATATGATGGAGGCAGCAAAGAACGGAAGGGGAATCATGATGGATCAGGAGATGAAAGACAGCATCATGGGTGCGCTCGAGAACGTCATCGACCCTGAGCTCGGCATTGATATCGTGAACCTGGGCCTCGTCTATGACGTGGACATGGACGAAGCCGGCAAAGTGGATGTGACGATGACGCTGACGTCGCTGGGTTGCCCAATGGGCCCGATGATCGTGGATAACGTCAAACGCGAATTGGCCGAACTGCCTGAGGTCAAGGAAACGGAAGTCAACATCATCTGGAGCCCGCCATGGTCGAAGGATATGATGTCACGCTACGCGAAAATCGCGCTCGGTGTACGATAATCCAATAGATGCAGCAACCCGCCGCACGGGCCAGCAATGGCCGTGCGGCTTTTTCTGTTCCAGCCCGGCCGTTTCACTTTACCGCATGAAGGGAAAACATTATAATGGATATAGTCAAAAAAGGTCAAAGTGAAACAAGGTCAAATATACATGGGGTGAATCAAATATGCAGATGAACATGCAGGAGGAAGATCAGCGCAGTCCTCTTGAAAAGTATGGACGGAATCTGATCGATGATGTAAAAGCAGGGAAAATGGATCCGATCATCGGCCGGGACCAGGAAATCCGGGATGTGGTCAGGATCCTGTCCAGGAAAACCAAAAATAACCCGGTCCTCATCGGAGAGCCGGGTGTCGGGAAGACGGCGATCGTCGAAGGACTTGCCCAGCGCATCGTGAAGAAGGACGTACCGGAAGGACTCAAGGACCGCGAACTTTATGAGCTGGACATGAGTTCACTGATCGCAGGCGCCAAGTACCGCGGTGAATTTGAGGAGCGGATGAAGGCCGTCCTGAAACAGGTCAAGGACAGTGAGGGGCAGATCATCCTTTTCATTGACGAGCTTCATACGATTGTGGGCGCAGGCCGGACGGAAGGCTCGATGGATGCAGGCAATATGCTGAAGCCGATGCTTGCACGGGGAGAACTTCACCTGATCGGTGCGACGACGCTGGATGAATACCGCCTTTATATCGAGAAGGATGCAGCATTGGAGCGGCGGTTCCAGCAGGTGCTCGTCCAGGAGCCGGATGTCGAAGATACCATCTCGATCCTTCGGGGTCTGAAGGAGCGCTTTGAACTTCATCATGGCGTGCGGATCCATGACCGTGCACTGGTCGCCGCCGCTTCATTGTCCGACCGGTATATCACGGAGCGGTTTCTGCCCGACAAGGCGATCGACCTGGTCGATGAGGCGAGTGCACTGATCCGTACCGAGATTGATTCCATGCCGCAGGAACTGGACGAAGTGACCCGGCGCATCATGCAGCTGGAGATCGAAGAGCAGGCGCTTATGATGGAGAAAGATGACCGGAGCAAGGCACGCCTCGAGGATATCCGTACGGAATTGCACGAACTGAGGACTTCGACTGAAGACATGCGGGAGCAGTGGGAAAACGAAAAAGAGGCCATCCGTACCGTCCAGGCAAAACGGGAAGAGCTGGACCGCTACCGGCGCGAGCTGGAAGACGCGGAAAACCGCTATGATCTGAACCGGGCTGCCGAGTTGCGCCATGGCCGCATCCCACAGGCCGAAAAGGAACTGCAAGAGCTGGAGGCTCCGCTGACCGCTTCCGAGAACCGCCTCCTCAGAGAAGAAGTGACCGAGGAGGAAATTGCCGACATCGTAGCGCGGTGGACGGGCATCCCGGTCTCGAAACTTGTGGAAGGGGAGCGGGAGAAACTGCTCAGACTGCACGAAACACTTGAAAAGCGTGTGATCGGGCAGGATGACGCGGTCCGGCTTGTCACAGAAGCCATCTGGCGTGCCAGGGCGGGCATTAAGGATCCGCACCGGCCGATCGGCTCCTTCCTATTCCTCGGTCCGACCGGCGTCGGGAAAACAGAGCTTGCCAAGACGATTGCGGCGACATTGTTTGATTCGGAAGAACACTTTATCCGAATCGATATGTCGGAGTACATGGAGAAGCACTCCGTTTCCAGGCTTGTCGGCGCGCCTCCCGGATATGTCGGCTTCGAGGAAGGCGGGCAGCTGACGGAAGCCGTCAGGCGCAATCCGTATTCCGTCGTGCTGCTTGATGAAATCGAAAAAGCACACCCGGATGTCTCGAACATCCTGCTCCAGGCGCTTGATGACGGGCGCATTACGGACAGCCAGGGAAGGAACGTCGACTTCACGAACACGATCATCATCATGACATCGAATATCGGCTCTTCACTGCTTCTCCAGATGGAGGGAATTGAGGACCATGCAATCGAAGACGTCGTGATGGCGGAGCTGAAAAAACACTTTAAGCCTGAACTGATCAACCGGATGGATGACATTGTGATCTTCAACTCCCTGAAGAGTGATGATTTTCTGGAAATCGCCAGGAAGATGATGACAGATCTGGCCGGGCGGGTTGCCACACAGGGAATCCGGCTCGAATTCGGCAATGGGATTGCCGAATGGATCGTGGAAGAAGGAACAGACCCCGAATTCGGCGCACGTCCGCTCAAGCGTTTTATCCAGCGCCATGTCGAGACGGCAGTCGCACACGGTCTGATCCAGGGTGGTTTCCGGGAAGGCGACACGATCCGTGCTGTGCTGGATGATGGCAAGGTCCGTATTGAAAAAGCGTAATGAACCCGGTCCACGAAAAAAACCGTTCCCCAATACAGGGAACGGTTTTTTGATTACTCGTAGTCCGGCAGCTGCTCTTCCGGAAGAATCGCTGACATGATGAAGAGCATGATCGCGACGATGACCGAAACGATGGCTCCAAGCCCAAAATCGAATGGAACCGCATTGACGGAACTGACAACATAATTCAGGAGCGAAATAAGCAGGAACGACCAGAAAAATGTGATGATAAATTGCATAAGGTTTCACCTCTAAGCGGAAATATCCGAATCCATCATACCATAGCGTACCCACATTATAAAAGCGGACGTTGCCACATTTTTCGCCAAAAGGAGACGCAATAGGCAAGTTGTCAAAGAACGTTCAAGTATGTTAAATTAATACCAGGTACTAATAGAAGATGATAAGAAAAGGGGTTTCAATATGGGCGTTGGGATGATCGGAATCGGGAAATATGTCCCGGAACAGGTGGTCACAAATGGAGATCTGGAGAAACGCCTGGATACGTCCGATGAATGGATCCGCACAAGGACAGGCATCGAGGAACGGAGAATCGCTCCTGCAGGGGAGGATACCTCGGAGCTTGCCTTCCGTGCAGCGGAAGCGGCAATGAAGGATGCCGGCATCACGGCTGAGCAGCTGGGACTCATCATCGTGGCGACTGTCACGCCGGACCGCCCGTTCCCGAGCGTTGCGACACAGATCCAGGATCGTCTCGGTGCAAAAAACGCAGGTGCAATGGATCAGTCTGCCGCATGTGCGGGCTTTATGTACAGTGTCGTGACCGCACAGCAGTTTGTCGAGAACGGCTGCTATGATTATGTTTTGGTCGTCGGTGTGGAGAAGCTTTCGAAAATCACTGATTGGGAAGACCGGAACACCGCAGTTCTGTTCGGTGATGGCGCAGGTGCTGCAGTCATCGGAAAGGTCGGCGAAGGCCGCGGGATCCTGTCATTTGAACTTGGCGCAGACGGCTCAGGCGGCAAGCACCTCTATCAGGACGAGTATATCAAGATGAACGGCAGGGAAGTATTTAAGTTCGCCGTCCGGCAGATGGGGGATTCCGCTGTCTCTGTTTTGGAGAAGGCGGGCCTGTCGAAGGAAGATGCCGATTACCTGATTCCGCACCAGGCCAACATCCGGATCATGGAAGCGGCAAGGGAACGCCTCGGCCTCCCGCCGGAGAAAATGTCGAAGCGGATCCATAATTACGGCAACACTTCCTCTGCATCCATCCCGATTGCCCTCAGTGATGAGATTGGTGCAGGGAACGTCAAAGACGATGATGTGATCGTCCTTGTCGGATTTGGCGGCGGCCTCACGTGGGGCGCGCTGGCTATCCGCTGGGGGCGCTGAGAAGAAACGCTTCAGTCCTGACAGACAGGACTTCACTTATACCGAATTCACTATACAGAAGGAAGGGAAACAGAGATGAACGAGCGACGAGTCGTAGTAACAGGAGTCGGAGCAGTCAGCCCGCTCGGCAATGACGCGAAGACGACCTGGCAGGGGATCAAGGAAGGAAAGTCAGGCATCGGCATGATGACCCGCCTGGACCGGGAGCAGTTCCCTGCCAAGGTAGCAGCGGAAGTGAAGGATTTCGACATTGAACAGTACGTTGCCAAAAAAGAAGCCCGGAAAATGGACCGATTCACTCACTACGCCCTTGCAGCGGCATTTGAGGCCCTGGAGGACGCGGGCCTTCCGCGCAGGCTCGAAGATGAAGATGCGCTCCGGACCGGTGTATGGATCGGTTCGGGAATTGGCGGCATGGAGACCCATGAACAGCAGTTTAAAACGTTCCAGGAGCGGGGCTACCGCCGGGTAAGTCCGTTCTTCGTCCCGATGATGATCCCGGACATGGCTGCCGGCCAGGTTTCCATCTATACGAATGCGAAGGGCATCAACTCCTGCACGGTTACGGCCTGCGCATCGGGAGCCAACTCGATCGGTGACGCTTTTGAGGCTATTCTCCGCGGTGATGCGGACATGATGATCACCGGAGGAGCAGAGGCGCCGATTACGACAATGGCTGTGGCGGGATTCTGTGCAAACACCGCACTCTCGACAAATCCGGATCCAGAGACGGCTTCCCGTCCGTTTGACGCGGACCGTGATGGTTTTGTCATCGGTGAGGGCGCCGGCATCCTCATACTCGAGGAATATGAACGTGCGAAGGC
Source organism: Bhargavaea cecembensis (assembly GCF_001619585.1). Classification (GTDB taxonomy): domain Bacteria; phylum Bacillota; class Bacilli; order Bacillales_A; family Planococcaceae; genus Bhargavaea; species Bhargavaea cecembensis_A. The sequence continues at coordinate 424,547 of NZ_LQNT01000009.1, read as the reverse complement.
GCGCGGAGCAAAGATTTATGCCGAGATTGTGGGGTATGGATCGACGGGAGATGCCCACCATATCACAGCTCCTGCTCCGGAAGGAGAAGGCGCGGCCCGTGCGATGAACCAGGCCATCTCAAAAGCCGGTGTCAATCCCGAGGAAGTCGGCTACATCAATGCCCACGGCACAAGTACGCCTTACAATGACCAGTTTGAGACCCAGGCCGTCAAGGCGGTATTCGGGGAACATGCCTACAATCTGGCGATGAGCTCCACAAAATCCATGACGGGCCACCTGCTCGGCGCAGCCGGAGGGGTGGAAGCGGTGTTCACCACCCTCGCTCTTCATGAAGGGATCCTCCCGCCGACAACCAACTATAAAACGGCAGACCCGGAATGCGACCTGGACTACGTCACGGACGGTGCAAGAAAACAGGACATCCGATATGCCATGAGCAACTCTCTCGGCTTCGGAGGACACAACGTTTCGCTCCTTTTCAAAAAATCTGAATGACGAAATAGATGAAAAGCCCTGATTTCCGAAAATGGAAATTGGGGCTTTTTGGCGATAAATAGAATATGAATATAATAGGCTAATAGTAGTGAGTCACTAAATTATCTAAATATAATTATTCTGATAGATTCATCTGAACCGTTGATATCACTGAGTTTTCAGGCAAGACAAACTGTATGAATTGTATAGTGGTGACAGGAAATTCAAAAAACATCTTGCGGATGTAATCTATTTGTAATAAAATTTAGCAAGAGCAAAAATAACAGAAAAATTGAAAACTTGAGGTGTACCCATGACATCCAAATCAAAAACACCTGCGCAGACACCTCTCCTAGAGGTACGCAACCTCCAGACCGGCTTCAAGATTGACAAACAATACTATAACGCTGTCGAAGGCGTCTCCTTCACTATTGACCGCAAACAGATTGTCGGCATCGTCGGGGAATCCGGCTGCGGCAAGAGCGTCATGTCCCTGTCCATCATGCACCTGCTTCCGAAAGGGATCGGCAAGGTCCGTGGCGGGGAGATTCTGTTCGAGGGTACGGATATCGTCGGATATAACGAAAAAAAGATGAACAACATCCGCGGGAAAGACATTTCGATGATCTTCCAGGAGCCGATGACTTCCCTGAACCCGGTTTTCACAATCGGCTTCCAGATTGCCGAGGTGCTGCTGAATCACCAGGACATCACCAAGAGCGAAGCACGGGCGAAAGCGGTTACATTACTGAAGAATGTGGGCATTCCTCGAGCTGACCAGATTGTTAACGAATACCCGCACCAGCTGTCCGGCGGAATGCGGCAGCGTGTCATGATCGCCATGGCGATTGCCTGCCAGCCAAAGCTGCTGATCGCAGATGAACCGACGACGGCACTGGATGTGACGGTACAGGCGCAAATCCTGGACTTGCTTAAAAATATCCAGGAAGTGAATGACATGTCCATCATGCTCATCACCCACGATTTAGGTGTCGTCGCAGAAATCTGTGATGTCGTACTCGTCATGTATGCGGGCAAGATCGTGGAACGGGCGACTGTCGAGGATCTGTTCGAATATCCTCAGCATCCGTATACGCAACTTCTTATGGAGGCCATCCCGAAGATGGAGGAAGAAAAGGAGCGTCTGGCAACGATCGAGGGTCTCGTCCCGTCTGTCAAGGACATGCCTGAAGTGGGATGTCGGTTTGCGAACCGCTGCCCGAAAGCGATGCCGGAATGCATGCAGATCACTCCTCAACTTGAAGATACAAAGGGCGGACATGAAGTGGCCTGCCTGCTGTATGAAGAAAGCTGGCCGAGAGAAGAAAGAGTAGGTGCACGATGACAACAAAAGAACTTGCAGAAAAAGGGAAACCGGGGCAAGAGCGCGAAAACCTCCTTGAGGTCAAAAACCTTAAAACCTATTATCCGATCCACGGCGGCTTTTTCAAAAGAGTCGTCGGCAACGTCAAAGCCGTGGATGATATTTCTTTCACCATCAAAAAAGGCGAAACAATGGGCCTTGTCGGAGAGTCCGGCTGCGGCAAATCCACGACGGGGCGGACAATTCTCCGCCTGATCAAGCCGACCGGAGGACAGATCATCTTCGACGGCGAAGACATTACCAAGATCAGCGGAACCAGGCTCCGCAAGGCCCGACAGGATTTTCAGATGGTGTTCCAGGATCCATACGCATCGCTCAACCCGATGCAGATGGTCGGGGACATCATTTCTGAACCGATCAAAAATTTTGAGCGCCGCGACAAAAAAGAGCTTGAAGAATTCGTCAAGTCCCTTCTCGTGCGGGTCGGCCTGCCGGAGACCGCCTACTACAAATATGCACATGAATTCTCCGGCGGCCAGCGCCAGAGGATCGGCATCGCCCGGGCACTGGCACTAAACCCGAAACTCATCATTGCCGATGAGCCGGTTTCCGCGCTGGACGTTTCCGTCCAGTCCCAAGTCCTGAACCTCCTGAAAGATCTTCAGGAAGAGTTCGATCTTACGTATCTGTTCATCGCCCACGACCTCAGTGTCGTCAAGCACATGAGCGATACGATCGGTGTTATGTATTTGGGCAATCTCGTCGAGGTTGCTTCAAATAAAGATCTTTACAGTGAGCCGCTGCACCCTTACACGCAGGCGCTCATCTCCGCAATTCCGGAACCCGATCCGAAACTGCGGAAAGAGCGGATTGTGCTGCAGGGGGATGTGCCGAGTCCTGCGAACCCGCCGACAGGCTGCCCGTTCCATACGCGCTGCCCGATGGCACAGGAAATCTGTTCGCAGGAAAAGCCTCCATTGAAGGAGGTGAGACCGGGGCATCACGTTGCGTGCGTACTGTATTGATCACAAAATATCCATGAAAATGGGGGGGAATGAAGCATGAAACGCAAATCCATGCTCTGGCTGTTCGCCATGATCCTCGTCCTTTCCGCATTCTTAGCGGCTTGTGGCGGCGGCGGCAGCGACGACGCGTCCGATTCTGATTCGGGCGACAGCAAAGACGGAGAAAAAGCAACCGAAGAACAATCCGGCGAGCCCCAACAGGGCGGAACGCTCACATACGGTCTCGATGCTACACCGGAAGGCCTTTACAACTGGGCATTCTACGGTATCGCTACTGACGCCGAAATCATCGAGTTCTTCGATGAAGGTCTGATCGAGTACGATGAGAACCTCCAGCCGATCCCGAACCTTGCTGAATGGGAAACTGAAGACAACCAGCACTTCACATTCAAGTTCAAGGAAGGCGTCAAATGGCACAACGGTGAAGAACTCACTGTAAATGACTGGGTATTCGCCCTTGAAACCATCGCGCACCCGGACTACGACGGTCCCCGTTATGCAAACGTTGAAACAATCGAAGGGGCTCCTGCATTCCGCGCAGGCGAAGCTGACAGCATCTCTGGCCTGAAGGTCGTTGATGACTACACAATCGAAGTTACTTTCGATGAGCCGCGCCTGAACAACCTGACAAACATCTGGTCGTACCCGATGTCCCAGAAAGAATTTGAAGGTATCGAAGTTGCTGACATGTCCGGTTCCGAGCAGGTCCGCACCAAGCCGGTCGGCCTCGGTCCGTTCAAAGTTGAAAACGTCGTCCCTGGCGAGTCGCTTGAACTCGTGAAAAACGAAGATTACTGGAATGGCGAAGTTAACCTCGACAAGATCATCATCCGCGTCATCGACAACACGGCGACTGTCGGCGCTCTCCAAAACGGCGACATCGACATGATCTCGCTCCAGCCGGTATCCGCACCTGACGTCGAGAAGCTTGACAACGTTGAAGTTGTCACGGCTCCTGGCCTGTCGTATTACTATGTCGGCTTCAAGCTCGGCAAATTCGACAACGACAAAAAAGAAATTGTAGAAGAACTTCCTAAGTACCAGGATCTGAATCTCCGCAAGGCAATGGCTCATGCCATCAACCGCGAAGAGTGGATCGACGCATTCTTCTTCGGCTACGGCAAGCCGGTCAACAAGCCGGTTCCGACTGCTCACTGGATCGCAGCCGATGACAGCGAAGTCAACGTTTATGAATACGACCCTGAAAAAGCGAAACAACTCCTTGACGAAGCAGGCTTCGTTGATACAAACGATGACGGCTTCCGTGAAGATCCGAACGGCGATGAATTCGTCGTGAAGTTCTCCCACTATGCAACAGGCAACCCTACGTTCGAATCCCGTTCCCAGGCGATTGCCCAGTATTGGGAAGAAGTCGGCCTGAAATCGGAAGTCGAAATGGTTGAAGTCAACCTCTACTACGACATGGTTGAAAAAGACGATCCGTCGATCGAGACTTTCTTCGGCGGCTGGGGCACAGGCACTGACCCTGACCCGTCCGCTCTTTGGAAAGCCGATCAGCTTTGGAACTACCCGCGCTACAACAATCCTGATGCAGATGCCCTCCTCGAGCAGGCTCTGAGTGTCGAAGAAGTCGGCGACGATCAGGAGAAGCGTGCACAAGTTTATGCTGAATGGCAGAAGACTGTAACTGAAGACGTTCCGATGATCTTCATCGCTGAACTTGATGAAATCATGGGAGTCGGCGAGAATGTCGGCGGCTTCTCGATGGACGTTTCGGGTTACAACAACCCTGCTGAATGGTATCTGGAAAAATAAAATAATGACACTGATTTGACCTGTCAGTGGCGGGCGGCATGCCCGTCCGCCACTGTTCTTTTTTTGCTCTTAAACACGGTAAGACATATTTGTTTGGAAATATCTCTTACCGTGTTTGAGAGTCACAACGAAGAGAGACAGACAAGAAGGAGAGTACCGTATGCTTAAATATACGCTGCGCCGCGTTCTCGGCATGATTCCGATGTTATTTCTCGTATCCGTCGTGGTGTTCTTCCTTGCGAAGGCCATGCCCGGGGATTCACTGAGCGGCGAAATCGACCCGACCAACACCAACCCGGAGTACCAAGAGGAGATGCGTGAAAAACTGGGCTACAACGACCCGGTATACATGCAGTACTACCGCTGGGTGACGGATTTCATGTCAGGAGATTTCGGCAAATCTACCCGGTATAAAATGCCGGTTGCCGACCTGATCGGAGAGAAGTTGCCGAACACCATCTTCCTGGCATTGACATCACTGCTGATTACATATGTGTTGGCATTTGCGATGGGGATGTATTCAGGAAGGAAACCGTATACGCTGGGAGATAATCTCATTGCCGGGTTTAACTATGCGGGCATCGCGATCCCTTCTTTTGTCGCCGGTGTATTCGCCGTTTATTTCTTCGCATTCAAGCTGAACTGGTTCCCGTTTGCCGGGTCGGTTGATATCGAAATCGACAAGGGAACAATCGACTACTGGATCAGCCGCATTCACCACGTCATGCTCCCGGCATTTGTCCTTGGGATGTTCAGTACGGCTTCCTACACCCAGTTCCTGCGGAACGACCTGATCGAGAACTCAAGAAAGGACTTTGTCCGCACGGCACTTGCCAAAGGAACGCCGATGGGCAAGATCTATAATGTACACATCCTGCGGAACTCGATCATCCCGCTCGTCACGTTCCTCGGATTCGATATCGCCGCACTTGTCGGCGGTGCAATCATCACGGAGAAGATCTTCACTTATCCGGGAATCGGACTTCTGTTCCTGGATTCCGTAAACAACCGTGATTATCCGACTGTTATGGCCATCACGATGATGCTTTCCGCGATGGTCCTGATCGGCAACCTGATCGCCGATATTCTCTACGGAATCGTCGATCCGCGGATTCGCTTAGGTTAAGGAGGAAGCTACATCATGACAACCAATGCAGCAACGGGGGCGGTCAAACGCACCGAAAAGAGCGCATCTCCCTGGGCGATTGCCAGGAGAAAATTCCTTAGAAACAAACTGGCGATGGCCAGCACGGTGTTCCTGATCCTGGTGATCATCCTCACTTTGATGGCACCGTTCCTGGCGCCGCATCTGTCGCCGATACCGGACATTACGAAAGTCAATATCAGTAAGATGAGCATTCCGCCAAATGGTGATCACTTGCTCGGGACAGACAAGAGCGGCCGTGATGTCATGACAAGACTGCTGTACGGCGGCCGGATCTCACTGCTGGTAGGCGCAAGCGCGACGGCAATTGTCGTCGTCCTCGGAACGATTGTCGGTTCCGTTGCCGGTTTCTTCGGCGGCGCGGTCGACAGCCTGCTCATGCGCTTCACTGACTTTGTCCTGAACTTCCCGTTCCTCGTATTCGTCATCGTTCTGAACACGATTCTCTTCGGCATCGTGGACGGTCTCTGGGTTCTGATCCTCGTCATCGGGCTCCTGAGCTGGGGCGGTGTCGCGCGGATCGTCCGTTCTAAGGTGCTTGCGGAGAAAGAGAACGAATACGTCCTTGCAGCCATCTCGATTGGCACGCCGCCGGCAAAGGTCATCATCAAGCACCTGCTGCCGAACGTTCTTTCCACGATCATCGTCCAGTCGACACTTCTGTTTGCCAGCCTGATTGTGGCAGAAACCGGCCTGAGTTATCTTGGGTTCGGTGTCCCTCAGGAAACACCAAGCTGGGGGAACATGCTCGCCTTCGCGAACGAACCGGATGTCCTCCAGGGCAAGCCTTGGATCTGGATGCCGCCGGCACTCATCATCACCGCGACCATCCTGTCCATCAACTTTATCGGGGAAGGCCTGAAAGACGCCCTCAACCCGAAATCGCAACGCTGATATTTGATCTGATCGCATACAAAAAGCGGATCCCTCCGAAAGAAGGGATCCGCTTTTTCATATGGTGTACAAACCCTAAACGGAAAGGACGCATCCGATGAACCGTATCTTCCTGTTTCTCGTATCGTACGGACTCTGCGTCATCACGATGACACATCTTGTGCTGTTTCTGAATTACCGGGCATTGGGCCATTCATGGGAAACCGTGTTCCGCTATATTTTATCGACACCCGATTTCAAGCTCATGGTGCTGTCACTGATTGTGCTTATTTTCTCCGTTTCCGGCCGAGCCCCATCGCGGATTCCATCCGGGAAAGAGTAGCCGAGGCAATCGCATTGGCTTTTTCGGCGCCTTCATCAAGGATCCGGTCGAGTTCATTTGAACCGATCAGCTCATTGTAGCGCTCCTGGATCGGCGCAAGGTGACCGATGACGGCCTCAGCTACACCGGCCTTGAATGCGCCATAGCCGCTGCCTTCATATTTCCGGACAAGCTCTTCTACAGAATGGCCTGTCAGCGAAGCTTCGATATTCAGCAGGTTGCTCACGCCAGGCTTATTCTCGACGTCATAGGCGACAAATCCGTCGGAATCGGTCACGGCACTCTTGATCTTCTTCTCGATCTGTTTCGGCTCGTCGAGAAGGGAGATGACCGCTTTTTTGTTCGTGTCGGACTTGCTCATCTTCTTGAGAGGATCCTGGAGGGACTTGATTCGCGCCCCGTGTTCTGGAAGCCGGATGTCCGGCACGGTCAGCGAATCACCAAAACGCTTGTTGAAGCGCTCCGCAAGGTCGCGTGTCAGTTCCACGTGCTGCTTCTGGTCATCACCGACAGGGACGATATCCGAATCGTAGAGCAGGATGTCGGCTGCCATCAGCGGAGGGTAAGTGAGGAGGCCGGATGAGACCGCTTCCCGCCCTTCGGATTTGTCTTTGAACTGAGTCATGCGCTCCAGTTCCCCGATATAGGAGATGCACTGCATGATCCAGCCTGCCTGTGCGTGTGCCGGCACTTCCGACTGGATGAACAGCGTCGCCTTTTCAGGGTCGATGCCGGCAGCGATATAGGTTGCCGCCAGCCGGCGGATTGCCTCGCTGAGTTCATCCGGTTCCTGGGGCATCGTGATTGCATGCTGATCGACGATGCTGAAGATGCAGTCATACTCATACTGAAGTTCTGTGAACTGGCGGAATGCGCCGATGTAATTCCCGAGTGTGACGGTACCCGTCGGCTGCACCCCTGAGAAAATCCGTTTCATTCGTAAAACCTCCCAAAAATAAAAAAATCACCATGCCATCCCGATAAATAGGGACGGATGATGTTTAATCAGCCGCGGTACCACCCGCATTGCCCGAAGGCCGCTCTAGCCCATAACGCGGGCACACGGGACCGGCTACATCAGTTCGCCGGTCCGGCTCAGGAGTCCATTCAGCGGGGGGCGCCGTCCTGTTCTCACCGGGCACAGGCTCTCTGTGCGGCGGATCCCCCGCGTACTCTTCTCCATCAAAGCTGATCATCGATTTCCCACTATTATATAGCCGGTCCGGTTAAGATGCAACTGCCTGTCATGAATGTTCTTGTAATTCCTTCCTTCCTTGTGACAGAGCTGATAGAATAAGAGATACATAAGAAAAAAGGGAGTTTTTTTCATGAAACTAAAATGGGTAGGGGCACTGGCTATGGCATTCTCAGTGGCAGCAGCCCCGGCAGCGGCTGCGGAAGGTCCTGCCGAAGATTTCAAAGGTCTTTCTTATGAATACGGGGAGATCAGTTCCGACGTCGTGGCTTCATCCAAGCTGTTCGGGTTTGATTCGGGTCTTGACTTTGAATATCCCGATGCGGTGAGAGGCGTTTATGTAACCGGGCACTCCGCCGGAGGGGAAAAGTTCGGCAGGCTCGTCAACCTGATTGAGAACACAGACCTGAACGCCATGGTAATCGACATTAAAGATGACTTTGGATACCTGACCTACGAACCGTCAGAAGACTCGCCGCTCCGTGAACTTGAAATCGGCCAGCCATACATAAAAGATCCGAGGGCCATGCTGGAGCAACTTGAGGAAAAACAGATTTATCCGATTGCCAGGGTAGTTGTCTTCAAGGACACCGTACTTGCCGAGAACCGGCCGGACCTCTCCTATACAAACGGGGGGCAAGTGTGGAAAAACGGCCGGAAAGAGGCGTTTGTGAGCCCGTTCATGAAGGAAGTCTGGGATTACAATGTCGAAATAGCCATCGAAGCGGCCAAGCTGGGATTCAAGGAAATCCAGTTCGACTATGTCCGCTTCCCGGAAGGCTTTGAGACAAGGGCGGACACTCTCCAATACAGCTTCGGGGAGTATGAGAACTCGGAGCTGGATCCGGTCCAGCGCAGGGTCCAGGCGGTCACGGATTTTGTCGCCTACGCGAGGGAGCAGCTTCAGCCATATGATGTGGACGTTTCAGTCGATATCTTCGGTTACTCGGCCACTTTGCCCGAAGCTCCGGGGATCGGCCAGAACTTCTCCAAGATTTCGGAGAACGTGGATGTCATCTCCTCGATGATCTATCCGAGCCACTGGACCTCTTATTTTGGGATTGCAAAGCCTGACCTCGAGCCATACCGTCTGGTTTCCGAATACGCAAAGGTCGAAAACGAAAAGCTGGCAGCCCTCGAAAATCCGCCGGTATCACGCCCTTGGCTGCAGGACTTCACTGCCAGCTATCTGGGCAGCGGGAATTATAAGCGATACGGAAAGGAAGAAGTGGAGGCGCAGATCAAGGCGCTCAATGATGCTGGGATTGATGAGTTCCTTCTTTGGAACGCAGGAAACAACTATACGGAAGGCGTTGACTACACGCCATGACCTTTAGGGGCACACACCGATTTATTTTCAGGTGTGTGCCTTTTTTCGTTTATTCTCAATTAATATGGGAAATAGTACAAATAAAGCGGAACTTATTCCCGCCCGGGACGTACTAATAGGTGGGAAGAGCGGGCAGGTCCCGCTAAGAAGCTTATTTTCAATCAAAAAGGAATAATTGAGAATGGACTGTTCAGCTGTGTTTGTACTTAATCCGGAATGGGTATAACAGCTCTGAAGCAAACGTCTGCTCGATTCATCCGTTAAATGTAGCGAAGATGTGAAGGTTGGCGGCTAATTGAAAACTTTTTTCAAAACGGTGTATCGCTATGGTCAAAAATGGTGTATAATAAAGTTATCAAATTCATAATTAGAATGATTTTAATCAGATAAACTAAACAGATTCCAACTTCCTACCATTGAAAGGACGTGTTGTGGATGAGCGTGACCCTCTTTACATCCCCTAGCTGTACTTCTTGCCGGAAAGCGAAAGCCTGGCTGGAAGAACATGAGATTCCATATACGGAACGGAATATTTTTTCCGAGTCCCTGACTATCGATGAAATCAAACAAATCCTCCGCATGACGGAGGACGGGACGGATGAAATCATCTCGACCCGTTCGAAAATCTTCCAGAAGCTTGATGTCGATCTGGAAAGCCTTCCTCTCCATGAGCTTTACGAACTGATCCAGGAACACCCTGGCCTTCTCAGAAGACCGATTATCCTGGACGACAAGCGACTGCAGGTCGGTTATAACGAGGATGAAATCAGGCGATTCCTTCCGCGTAAGGTGAGGGCATATCAGCTCCTCGAAGCGCAGCGGATGGTCAACTGAGGAAAAATTTGACTGACGGGGATGTTCCGAATGACCTGTCAGTCTTTTTCGTTTTTTTCGCTTGCTTTCCTGCATCCTGTCCCATACAATGCTAATACTACAAGTAGCCGCTCCGCCTGGACGCGCCTTTCCAGATTTGACGGTGACGGCATATACTGACATCAGGACACTTGCCATCGGCGGATTGCATTGTCACACCCTGTTTACGGAGAATACCGTCGGAAGGGAGAGGTGTAAACATGGAAATCGAACGCATCAATGAAAATACTGTAAAGTTTTTCATTTCGTATATTGATATCGAAGAGCGCGGGTTTACCCGCGACGAAATCTGGTACAATCGCGACCGCAGCGAAGAGTTGTTCTGGGAGATGATGGAGGAAGTCGATGAGGAAGCCGACTTCACCATCGAGGGGCCGCTTTGGATCCAAGTCCATGCAATGGATAAGGGGCTCGAAGTGACCGTGACCCGTGCCCAGGTGACCCGAGACGGGAAACAGCTGGAGCCGCCATTTGGCCAGGAGGGAAAGCGGATGTTCCAGGAGGATGAATCCTCTTACGCCGACCTCCAGAACCTGGACCAGTATGTCCCGGGTTTCCGCCAGGAAGAGGACGACTGGGAGGACGCGACTTTCCTCGTCGGTGAATTTGATGACCTGATTCCTTTATCGCAGATTCTGAAGGAAGAAGCACTCCGGACCTCGCTGCACGTGTTTGAGGACAGCTACTATCTCCACGTGGGCTTTGACGACCTGCTTGGCGATGAAGAGGACCTCGACGACGTGGTCAGCGTGCTGACCGAGTATCTGCAGCGAACCCATGTCACCATTCATCGGATTGAGGAGTACGGAAAAACGATTATCGCCGAAGATGTATTCGGCACAATCGCAGAACACTTCTGATTCATTAGCTGTACGGAACCCACCGTGCAGCTTTTTGTTTTGGTCAAAATCAGCAAACAAACGGCAAAAAGATGCGGATTGATCAAATTCGCATCTTTTTATTTTGGGACTTTATTTGTCGGCAAAATTCCAACTTGAAGCCATTTCCTGTGCCAAGTTTTGAAAATGCCATTCTGTGAGAATTGTGACTGGGTTGCTCGACAACATGGGTGCGCTTACAATGACAGGAAGAAAGGGGGATCGGGCACAGTATGTTGGCGGCCATTATGGAAAACGAGGTTCAGATCATCATCACCCAGGATATGACCAGGGATTCGCTCCAAAGGCTGAAACACACACATCATTTCCGCTGTCCGCAATGCCGCGGAAAGATGTGGCTGAAAATCGGGGATGTCAGGGTTCCTCATTTTGCCCATGCGGCGAGAAGCGATTGCAGGCGCATGTTTTCGGAAGGGGAGACGCCTGCCCATCTGGCGGGTAAACAGCAGCTTTACGAGATGTTCACCGGCCTCGGACTCAGGACCGGTATGGAGACGGCGCTGACACAGATCGGTCAGCGGCCCGACCTGCTCGTCGAATATGGAGGCAGGGCGCATGCCATCGAATTTCAATGCAGCCGGATTCCTCCGGCGGTTATCCGCAAACGGACGAAGGGGTACGAGGGGGCAGGGATCATTCCTCATTGGATTCCGTCTGCGCCTGAAAGCTGGAATTCGACGGGACAACCGGTCAGGACGCTGTCGATCCCGGAGTTTTTACAGTTGTTCATCCGCCGGGATGCGAAAAACGGGGATTACCTGATGACCTATGACCCGGTGACAAGGCATTTCTATTACTTTATCCAGCCCATGCACATCAACGGCAACACATTCCTGGGCAAGATGGTCGCCATCCCCTATACCATGCAGGGATTTCCGTTTGCCGTCCCATCTCCCATTGATGAAGACACTTTCAACGGATATATGAGGATATACTCATCAAGGCGCAAATCCTATCTGAAGCGGCGGGTCCTGTCCAACCGGAACGGAATCCACGACCCGTTTCTGAGGGCCTGCTACGAAAACCGTATCCATGCCGACCGGTTGCCGCCCCTGATCGGCGTTCCGACTTCAGGCGCGTCCGCCTTCAAGCAGCACGCCGCAGAATGGCAGGCGCGGTTCGTCTTTTTTGCTTTTGGTGCGGAGATGAGGGGCCTGGCAAGTTCTGACGTAATCGGTGAATTCATGAGGCGCGTACCGGCCGAAAGAGGGGACGGATTCGCTGCCGTATCCGCCTATCTGCATTTTCTTGAGGAGTCAGGTGTCAGGGAGCTTAAGGACATCCTTGATTGCGACAAACTGCCCGAAAACTCCGTCCGACTTCTTTGGAAAGAGTTCCTTGCAAGCCATAGTGAATATTGAGAAAATGTTCATGAGTTTACTTTGGCTATCGAAGGAAGGAGCAATCCCAATGACGACCGACCCGAAAACCGATGTGCTGACAAGAGACCAGGTCCCGGTTGAAGAAACATGGCGCCTTGAAGACATCTTTGCGTCTGATGAACTGTGGGATCAGGAATATAAAGCGATTCAAGTGCTTGCAGAGAAAGCGGATACATTTCGCGGGACACTCGGGAACGGCCCCGAAGAGCTGCTATCGGCACTGCAATACCGTGACGAGATTTCCGAGAGGCTTCAGCGTCTCTACACCTATTCCCATATGCGGTATGACCAGGACACCGCGAACAGCACGTACCAGGCGATGGACAGCCGTGCAAAGTCGCTTTACGTGAAAGTGTCGACGAGCCTGTCCTATCTTGTCCCTGAACTGCTTTCCATTGATGAACAGGAAATAAAACGCTTTATCGAAAAAGAGGAAGGGCTGAAGGTTTACCGGCATGCCCTTGAGGAAGTGAACCGCCAGCGCCCCCATGTCCTGCCTGCAGAGCAGGAGGCGCTGCTCGCACAGTTTTCAGAAGTGACAAACGCATCCTCAGAGACGTTCGGCATGCTCAATAATGCCGACCTCGAGTTCCCGATGATCAAAGATGATAAAGGCAATGAGGTCAAGCTTACCCATGGCCGCTACACCACATTCCTGGAGAGCAGCGACCCATCTGTCAGAGAAGCGGCTTTCCTCGCAATGCATGGAACCTATGGCAAGTTCCGCAACACCTTCTCTTCTACATTGTCCGGCGAAATCAAGTCCAACAATGTCAATGCGCGAATCCGGAATTATAATTCGGCCCGGGAAGCGGCGCTTTCAAACAACCATATCCCGGAAGCCGTTTACGACAATCTCGTTTCGACCATCAATGACAACCTTCATTTGCTGCACAAATATGTATCGCTGAGAAAGAAGGTCCTCGGCCTCAGTGAACTGCATATATGGGATTTGTACACGCCGCTCGTCAAGGATGTCGACATGAAAGTGCCGTATGAAAAAGCCAAAAAGATGATGCTCGAAGGCCTGGCTCCGCTCGGAGATGATTATGCGGAGATTCTGAAGGAAGGACTGGAGAACCGCTGGGTGGACGTCCGCGAAAACAAGGGCAAGCGCTCGGGTGCCTATTCCTCCGGATCCTATGGAACAAATCCGTACATCCTGATGAACTGGCAGGACAATGTGAACAACCTGTTCACACTGGCCCATGAGTTCGGCCATAGTGTCCACAGCTACTACACGCGCAAGAATCAGCCGTTTGTATACGGGGACTACACGATCTTTGTTGCGGAGGTTGCATCGACCTGCAATGAAGCCCTTCTGAATGACCATCTGCTGAAAACGCTGGACGATGAGCAGAAGAAAATCTATCTCCTGAACCACTGGCTGGAAGGCTTCAGGGGCACGGTGTTCCGTCAGACGATGTTTGCCGAGTTCGAGCATGCGATTCATCAGTTGGATCAGCAGGGAGTCGCACTGACCGCTGATAAGCTGACGGAAGTATACTATGAACTCAATAAGAAATACTTCGGCGATGACATCATCGTAGACGAGGAAATCGGCCTCGAGTGGGCACGCATTCCGCATTTCTACTATAACTACTATGTTTATCAGTACGCGACCGGCTACAGTGCCGCTGTCGCACTCAGCAACAAGATCCTGGAGGAGGGAGAGCCGGCGGTCGAACGCTACATCAACTCCTTCCTGAAAGCGGGCTCTTCTGATTACCCGATTGAAGTCCTGAAACAGGCCGGGGTGGACATGACGTCCAGCCAACCGATCGAGGAAGCCTGCCGCGCATTCGGCGAAAAACTCGACGAACTGGAAAAACTGCTTGGCTGATCAGGCATAGATAAAGGCACCGGATCAGTTCTGGTGTCAGACTGTAGACAAAACGGACCCAGAAGAAATCTTTCTGGGTCCGTTTTGTCTTCTCTTCGTGCATATTTCGATTTGCGCTGACCTTAAAATGGGTGGAGTCGATAAACACATGCTCCGCCCGGAGCAGCCCACGATCCGCTACCTTTTAGGGTACGGTAGAAGATCACAAAGATGAAGATCAACGCCGACCGGGAGGAGAATGGAAAGAAGCCGTTCCCTGCGGAAAAGTAGACCGTGAATAGGAGAAGGAGATTAAGGAAAGTACGACCGATGGATGCTAAAGGTGTATTACAGAAATGGTAGCTTGATGAGGACAACCGGATCGATACTGGCGGCCGCGGTCCGAATACAGATCCTCTACAAGATCGTAAATGAATGAAAAGTCAATGGCCTTCTCAAGTTTTCTGACCAGATGGTCCTCCGGGACAATCTCATCAAGCGAAAACCGTTTCCAACTGATAGCAATTGGTTCCATTGGATTTCGAGCGCATATTCATCACCCGTTTTGGAGTCTGTTAACTCGATTATATAAACAGATACCGATAGCCTCAATAAGCCGTATGGCGGATTGAAGCGGAGGGCCCGAGACACCTGCGGGAAAAGCGTTAGCCGAAGACCCCGCAGAGTGCAGCTCGAGGAGGCTAAGGCAACGCCCGCGGTAAGCGAGGGTCCGCAGCGGAAATCCGGAGGATTTCTATACCTTACTTTGTCTACAGTCTGACCTTATGAGAAATTGAAGGTGACAAGGGAGTTCCAATTCTCATCTTTCAGAAACCTTTTGCTGTAATAGTAATATTTACTGTGAAAACGTTCACAATATGACAACCCTGTGAATTCTCATGTGAAATCTTGCGCAAACAATTATTTCGTGATAAATTAAGAGCGTGAAATATTTCACGAAAACAAACACCCCTTTTGTTTGAACGTGAACATTTCCCCCATCCCCTTCGTGTAATACGAAAAAGGCACCCGCTCCTCCCCCGGAGCGGGTGCTCTTTTTGTCTAAATGAATATGATGTACAGGTGATAAGTTTGAATATAAAGGGGACTGGGCGGAAGAGCCCCTGGCCCAATTATACATATATGCAAAATAAAGCCGGGATCCTGAACAGGATCCCGGCTGATTTCGTTATAAATCCATTTTTCTTCTCCAAAGGGTGGCTCCCCGGACAGGCATGCATTCGACACGGCGCTGCAGCAGGCGTTTTTTCAGTTCACGTTCCGCCGTCCGGATATTCACCTTGTAGATCGCGGCGATTTCGCCGGTTGTCAGCGAGTCATATCTTCTGAAGAGCTCATCGAGAGAAGGGGGAACCGACTTCTCCATCTGTTCCCCGAGCAGCTCCTCCAGGACTTTTACGTAGATCTCATAATCATGGATGCCTTCCACCATCAGACCCTCATCTTCAAAATTGTTGTTGAAGAAGACGAAGCTCGGTGCCTGGTGGACTTCCATCTCCCGGGAGATGTACAAATCACACTGAAACGATTTGGCGGCATTGACCGAGCGGAAATCCTGGGTGAATTCTGCTGTGTCGATTCCGATCAGTTCGGCAATCTCGAGAAGGACTTCCGGTGTCGTGACATCGCGCCCTTTCAGGAACCGATAGTCGAGAAGCCTGGAGAGGTATTTGAAACCCGCCCGCTTCCCCTGGAATTCCGCCGCCTTGACGGCCACTGCCGGCAGGGCAGGGTGCGGCACACGTGTGTCTTGCGGATCCTGGCAGAGGCTTTTCTGTTGCGAATGACAGGTCTTCATGATGATTCGGTAGGTGAAATATTTTTCATACTCCACCTGCAGACGCCGGAGTACCGGGACCAGTCCATAGCAGTCCGCATCAGTCGGGTCGATGAAGACATACAGTTCAAGCGGTTTGACCGAGTTCTCCGTTTCCAGCATATTCGAAGTATTCGGCAGGAAGCTCAAGCGGACCCCTCCTCATCCGGCCCGGTCCTGTTGACCATGTGGTTTGCGGTAAGGATCAGCCGGTTATAGAAGTCTTCACGGATTTTCCCTTCCAATCCCACCTCGTCCATCGCCTCGGCCATGCATTCGAGCCAGGCTTGAGCGCGGTCGTAGGTAATCGGGAACGGCATGTGCCGTGCCCGCAGCATCGGGTGTCCATGTTCCTCGGAATACAGATTGGGACCCCCCAGGAACTGGGTGAGAAACTGTTTCTGCTTTCTGGTGGTTTCAGTCAGGTCATCTGGGAATATGGGATAGAGCATCGGATGCCGGGCGACTTTCCCGTAGAACGTGTCGACGAGATCGGACAGCAGCTCCGGGCCGATCTCTTCATAAGGAATGATGGGTTTCCGGGTCATGGTGCATGCTCCTTTGCTAAATCCATTGCCTGTTATTGTAGACTCATTCTATCAACCGGATTCCGGTTCTACAAATAAATCGATTCAGTGAGAGCAGCGGGGACTTTTGTACCCATTTGGAACTGCGTGCGGATGCCGGCTGTGATAGACTAAAGTGAGATGAATGGTATGTAGAGAAAGGAAGAAGACATCGTGATGAATCAGCCAATCGTTCAGAGCGCCGGAACATCCGGCAATGTAACCGAATTTCACCTGCAGGAAGGGGCCGGGATTTCCGGGATGCAGCCCGCCGGAAGAATGATCACGGACACCGATTCCGGAACGTTTGTCTATTTGCTGGACGACGGGGAACGGTTTGTCCATGTTCATTTTCCGGAAGAAATCTGGCCGCAGATGGCGACAGCCATGCAGAGCGGACAAACTCCTGTTCTCTCCGCCGGGGAACACAGGCTTGAGCTAATGAATTTCGCGGACGAGTTGGAGATGCTGGTCTTTAATATCGAAGGCAATGACAACTATGGTGAAGCTTTCTCGACAGCGGTCGAGAAGGCATTCAGTCAGATCCTGGGCGCCTGAGCTGCGCCTCACCGAACGGGGGAGTGACCAATGGGACAATGGGAACGGTTTCTGGAGCCGTACAAGCAGGCGGTCGATGAACTGAAGATTAAGTTGAAGGGCATGCGTGCACAGTTCGCAACCGAGATCGAGCATGCTCCGATAGAGTTTGTTACGGGACGGGTCAAGCCTCTCGCAAGCATCTATGACAAAGCGCTTGAGAAGGGCATTCCATTTGAACCTTCGGAGCGGCTGGCAACAGAGATTCCGGACATTGCGGGCATGCGGATCATGTGCCAGTTTGTGGATGATATCGGAGCGGTCGTCGAATGCATCCGCAGGCGCAAGGACATGACCGTGACCGAAGAGCGTGACTACATTTCGAAGAATAAGCCGAGCGGCTACAGGTCCTACCATATGATTGTCGAATACCCTGTCCAGACAATCCACGGCGAGATTGTGATTCCCGTAGAAATTCAGATCCGGACGCTCGCGATGAACTTCTGGGCAACAATCGAGCATTCGCTGAATTATAAATACAAGGGGGATTTCCCCGAGGAGATCAAAGTGCGACTGCAAAGTGCGGCAGAGGCGGCCTTTTCACTTGATGAAGAGATGTCGAAGATCCGCGATGAAATCCAGGAGGCCCAGCGTTACTTCAGTACGTACAAGGGTGACTCGAGGGATAATCTCGGGAAGTCCGGCAAAGGAGGCAGCGAGTGATGAGGTATTCGATCCAGTCGAGAGGCGATGATCTGTCCAATGATCTTGCGGCACGGGCAAAACAATACCTGAACGACTTCGGACTCGTGTACGACGAAAAAGAGCCGGACATCGTCCTGACGATCGGGGGAGACGGAACGCATCTCCATGCTTTCCACCGGTATCGCGACCGGCTTGCAGACACGGCATTTGTAGGGGTGCATACCGGACATCTCGGTTTTTACGCCGACTGGCAGCCGCCTGAAATTGAAAAACTGGTCATCTCGATTGCCAAGCACGATTATGATGTGATTGAGTACCCGCTGCTGGAAGTGTCCATCCAATACCGGAATGACATGAACGATGCCGTTTATTTGGCGATGAACGAGTCAACCGTCAAATCTCCGGACGTGACGCTTGTCATGGATGTTGAGCTGAATGGCATGCCGTTCGAACGTTTCCGGGGGGATGGGCTTTGCGTCTCGACGCCTTCCGGCAGCACAGCCTACAACAAATCGCTGGGCGGTGCGATCATCCACCCTGCGCTGCCGGCCATGCAGCTGACGGAAATGGCATCGATCAATAACCGGGTGTTCCGGACAGTCGGCTCGCCGCTCGTCCTGCCGGCCCACCATACCTGTGTGCTGAAGCCGGTGAAGGGGCCAGACTTTATGGTGACAGTCGACCACCTGCACCTTCTACACAAGGACGTCAAAACGATCAGCTACCGGGTTGCAGACGAACGGGTACGCTTCGCGCGCTTCCGCCCGTTCCCGTTCTGGAAGCGGGTCCATGACTCCTTCATTGATAGCGATGTCCGCTGACAACAGATTCCGGCTTTCGTTCACCGCGGAGGCGGATGGTGTCGGATTAAGGGACTTTCTGGCGGAGAGCGGCATTTCGCGCAGGACCCTGACCGCCGTCAAATACCAGGGCGGCGAGATCTTGGTGAACGGCGAGGAAAAGACGGTGAAGCATGAACTCCGGGCCGGAGATGTGGTCACTGTCATTTTCCCTCCGGAAAAACCTGCTGAGGGACTGTTCCCGGAAGAGGGCGAGCTCTCGGTGCTCTATGAGGACGAGGCGCTGCTCATCCTGGACAAGCCGGCCGGACAGCCGACCATCCCTTCAAAGGGTGCCCCGTCAGGCACACTTGCCAATTCTGTCGCAGGAAAGTTCCGGAAAGAAGGGACGCCGGCGACAGTACATATTGTCACCCGGCTCGACCGCGAAACGTCCGGCATCGTCTGTATCGCAAAAAACCGCCACATCCATCATCTCATGTCAGAGAAGATGAAAGAGGGCGGCGTTCTCAAACGATATGAGGCGATTGCACGCGGCAGTTTCAGCGTCCGGCATTTTTTCATTGATGAACCGATCGGAAGAAAGGAAGGCAGCATCATTGAGCGGATGGTGCGTGCAGATGGCCAGCAGGCTGTCACGGAAATCCGTGTGATGGATACGCCCGGACTCCCGGGGGAGGAGATTTCCAGACTCTCGGTAATCCTCCATACGGGAAGGACCCATCAGATCCGTGTGCACCTTGCCCATATCGGCCACCCGCTTGAAGGGGATACGCTGTACGGCGGAAGCGCGGAGCGGATTGGGCGCCAGGCGCTCCATTGTGCCGGGCTTTCATTCAATCATCCGCTTACAGGTGCGCCTATTGACATCAATAGCCCGGTTCCCGGGGATATGCTTGCAGCTGCCGGATACCGCAGGTGAATGGGAAGGTCAGCTGAAGTCGCTGAACTTTTCCGGCTGGAACGGCTGAAGGGATGGGACGCTCACCACCGTTTTTTCGGGATAACGGAGGGCGCTCAGTTTGCCGCCGAACACACAGCCGGTATCGACGTTGACCGTGTTGCTGATGAACCGGCTTTCCGGGACAGGCGTGTGGCCGTAGACAATAAACGGTTCTCCCTTATACTTTTTTGCCCAGTCCCGTCTGACGGGGCGGCCATCAGGAAGGGTTTCACCGGTGATGTCCCCGTACAGGACAAATGTGCGCAGGCGGCTGCCGTTCTTTCTGCCGATCAGGTCCTCGCGAATTCCGGCATGGGCGATGATCAGTTTTCCATCATCCAGCATCTGATAGAGCGGGAGCGTTTCGTAAAAGCGGATGTAGCGCTTGCGGATATGCTCCCGCTCCTTGCCTGAGAGGGCTCCGAGTTCTGCGACGGTCGTCTCCAATCCATGCTTTTGCTGGACATTGTTCCCAAGCATATATCGGTATAGTTTGTTGCAATGATTTCCCGGGGAATAAATTAGCTGTCCGGCGTCCTGCAGCATAAATAGGAACTTCAGCATTTCGACCGACTTCGGACCGCGGTCCGTCGCATCTCCGACGAAGGCCGGCAGACGGCCTTCCGGATGGACACATCGTCCGTTTTCCATACGGTATCCCAGTTTACCGAACAGCTCCAGAAATTCATCATAGCAACCGTGAAGGTCGCCGAATATATCCAATTTCAACAAGAAAACACCCCATTCCGCACTGATGATCAGAAAATGACTTAACCTGATTCTACCCCTTACGGCCGTTCTCCAACACGTTTGCGGGAGTTTTGCGGATGGATTGACCGAAAGGAGGGCCCGGCATGCCGGAAACAATGAATGAGCAGGAAGAGACTTATATAGATGAGGATCTGGTCACCCGATTATTGGAGGAGGGTGACCCCGAGGCATTCAGGGAAGAATTCCTTGCAGGCCACCCGTATGACCAGGCGAAATACTATGAGAAAGCCGGGCCCGAGCTTCGCCGGAAAATGTATGAATTTCTGTCCCCGAAGGAACTCGCGGAGATTTTCGAAGTATCCGAGATTGCGGATGACGAGTTTGATGTCTACCTGAACGAAATGGATACCCGGTACGCCGCGGACATGTTCGCGGGAATGTACGCGGACAATGCGGTCGACGTGCTGAATGAGCTCGATAAGTCAAAGGTCCTGACCTACCTGACCCTGATGGACGACGAGGACGCCGGCGAAATCAAAGACCTCCTGCATTATGAGGAGTATACGGCCGGCGCAATTATGACGACTGAATATGTCACAATTCCCGAAAATTCGACGGTCCGATCTGCAATGACCATTCTCCGGAATGCAGCCCCGGAAGCGGAGACGATCTATTATATTTTCGTTACCGATGACGAAAACCGCCTGGCGGGTGTCGTGTCGCTGAGGGATATGATCATCGCGGATGAAAATGCGATTGTGTCGGATATTATGAATGAACGCGTTGTGAGCGTTTTGGTCAGCGACGACCAAGAGGAAGTCGCACGGACGATGAAGGACTATGATTTCCTCGCAATGCCGGTCGTCGACTTCCAGCAGCATCTTCTCGGGATCATCACGGTCGATGATATTATCGATGTCCTCGAAGAAGAAGCCTCTGATGACTATTCCAAACTTGCGGGTGTATCGGATATGGATACGGTTGACCGGAATCCGATTGCGGCGGCCAAAAAGCGCCTGCCTTGGCTGATCCTGCTGACATTCCTCGGGATGGTGACAGCCAATCTGATGGGCCGGTTTGAGCAGACCCTCGATCAGGTTGCTCTTCTCGCGGTTTTCATCCCGCTTATTGCGGGAATGGCCGGAAACAGCGGGACACAGGCCCTTGCTGTTGCTGTCAGAGGGATCGCGACGGGCGACATCGAGGAAGAAAGCAGAATGAAACTGCTTATGAGGGAAGCGGGAACCGGGCTTATCACCGGAACGGTCTGCGGTATCTTCGTCGTCGGGCTGATCTATTTTTGGAAGCACGAGCTCGTTCTTGGGCTTCTGGTAGGCGTGGCGATCGTCGGTTCCATCTTCGTGGCGACCCTCGCAGGTTCGTTTATCCCTCTTTTGATGCACCGGCTGAAAATCGACCCTGCCGTCGCATCGGGTCCGTTTATTACGACGTTGAACGATATCATCAGTATCCTGATTTATCTGGGTCTTGCCACGGTGTTTCTCTCCCAACTGTGACCGATGGGCACCGGCAGGCATACGATGGGGGAAAAAGGATGTGAGCCCATGGCAGAACGAGACGGAGGGCCATTGCTGTACGTGGATGCACCGCCTGCTTATTTTGTTTCCGAGCCGGTCTACAGCCGGGAAGCGGCAGACGAAGAAGTCCAGGAAGCGGTTGACGATGAAGAAGAAAGCACATCGGTCTATGAACTGCCGAAGCGGCCTGAAGAGACCACCAGATTGCTTACACAATTGCGCTTCCTGTCGCGCCCCTTCCAGCGGGAAGTGTACCGCCCGATCCAGTTCCGGCTAAAGGATGGCAGCGAGATCATTGGAGAAATCGAGCAGCTGGATGACGGCAGACTTTTCATTAAAGAACAGATCGAGGATGAACAGCAGCGGGAACTTGACGTCGATGAGCTTGAGGCCATCTGGTGGAAAGGCAAACCGTTTCCGTATGGATCTTAAAAAAACGAACAACCTGAAAGCTGACGGAATATTTCCGTCAGTTTTTTCATTTTCGGCTCATTACTTTTTATAAAATTAAAAACACCGCCCGGACAGTTCCGGGCGGCGGGACACTCCATGCGGCGGTGATCAGTCGTACGGGCACAAATCAACAAATGCATCAGCGACACAGATGATACCGCAGAAGCAGCGGATATCGACAGTAACGCAAAGTCCAGTTGCTTTCCAGGTATAACCCTCTTTGAAGACCGCTCGAAGCATTACACAGCAGTCACCAATGATTTTCTCAACCCGGAAGCATGTGAAGGTAGGATAAGTAGTAGCGTCTTTTTCACAATTTGGTTTATGGACCTTAAATGGATCGCCAGTTTTCGTCAGCAGGTTGATGACCCGGGTATTGAAAGCAGTTGGGCTGCCGAGACCACCGAGCGGCTTTGTGAAACAGCTGGTCGGGCAGTCGTCGCAAAAATCATCAGTGCCGGCGTCCTGGATGTGCTTTACGGCTTTGACCACGTCGCAGAGGCAGTGATCGAAGGAAGAGGAATCAAAATCTTTCTTTCCGCAACAGCTCATTTCTGAACACCTCCTCCCTGTTGGTCTCTGTCTACAATATGCGCCACCCGGGCAGGTGACCGGGCGAACGCACAGATTGCATAGGCAATCGCAGTGGCGGGCATACTGAGCAATAAATGGGAGGTGGCGCCTTGAAACGGGTGATTGCAATTGCAGGAACCTGCCTGCTGCTTGCGGGCTGCGGTGCCGGCGCCGGAGAGATCCGTGTATCCGGCGGGGAACCCGAAGAAAACCAGAAGGTGGAGGAAGTGCTCAAAGAAAAGGACGGAAGGATTGTCTCTGCGGTGGCGGTCTTCGTACATGAGGATCTTCTGGTCGGTGTCCAGGTCAAACCGTTTAGCCGGTTCTCCAAGACCAAGATTGAAGAAGAGCTCACTAAAGAATTGGAAAAGGCGTTCCCGGAAGAGACTGTCACCTTGTCGACTGATCTGAAAATCTTTTGGGAAACAGATAAACTGGACGAGCTCGAGGAGGAAGACAAGTTGCATAAAAAAGTGGAAACAATCAAATCTCTCTCGAAGGAAGAAACCTGATGGACCGCCAGGCATATTCACAGCTGGAGCAGCAAATCACGCCGAAGACGCCAATAGCCCTGAACTTAGTGAAAGCGTTCGTGACAGGCGGAATCATCTGCACAATCGGGCAGGGAATCATGTATTTCTATATGTATTTCTTTGATTTCACGGAGCGTACTGCAGGGAATCCGACCGTCGCCACGATGATCTTCATCGCCATGCTGCTGACTGGATTCGGGAAATATAAGCGCATCGCACAATTCGGCGGAGCGGGGTCAGCCGTACCGGTGACAGGTTTCGGGAATGCGATGATTTCTGCCGCAATCGAGCACCGGACGGAGGGCTACGTGCTTGGGGTGGGCGGCAATATGTTCAAGCTGGCCGGTTCAGTCATCGTGTTTGGCGTCTTTTCTGCGTTTGTAGTGGCTCTCATCAAGACGATCCTAGTAAAATTAGGGGTGGTCGGATGGTAGCAAGGGGTGTGATCCGTTTTGGCAACAGACCGACAATCCGTGCGGCTGCTGTGGCCGCAGGTCCGACGGAAAAGAAGAACAGCCCATTCAGCCATCAGTTCGATCGCCTGTACGACTCGGATCTGATCGGCCAGAAAACAAATGAGCAGGCCCACCGGCAGCTGATCGAAGATGCATGCGACCTTGCACTCAACAAGGCAGGCAAGACGATCAGTGATGCGGATTATCTGGTGTGCGGGGATCTGGTCAATGAGATGACACCATCCAATTTCGCGGCCGCTTCAACAGGCCTGCCCTATGTGGGGCTGTTTTCGGCATGTGCGACGTCGACTTCCGCTCTTGCCTATGCCGCTTTGCTTACGGAAGTGGGCGCCGCATCACTCGTGCTTGCTGGAGCGGCAAGCCATCACAGTGCCATTGAGCGGCAGTTCAGGTATCCGGTCGAGTACGGATTCCAGAAGCCTCAAAACGCACAATGGACAGTGACAGCTGCAGGATTCGCCGCCGTCACCCCTCACGAGCCGGGCTATCCGTCGATCTGTCAGGCCACTGTCGGGCGGGTCGTCGACTATGGCCTGACCGACCCGCTGAACATGGGCGCCGCCATGGCGCCGGCAGCCTTTGATACGTTCAGGAGGCATCTGGAAGCGGCCGGTACGGAACCTGAAGATTACGATGTCATCATCACCGGCGACCTCGGAGCCATCGGGACGCAGCTGTTCAGGAAAATGGCATCCGAAGCCGGGTATGCAGTTGAAGGGGAGCGCTGGAGGGATGCGGGAAAAGAGTTTTATGGAGGGGATCCCGCTTTCTTTGCCGGTGCAAGCGGAGCTGGCTGTTCCGCTGCCGTTTATTTTTCAGACGTGTACAGCCGCATGATGGAAGGGGAATACAGGCGTGCACTCCTGATGGCGACCGGTGCCCTGCTTTCACCGCTATCCTTCCAGCAGGGAGAAAGCATCCCTTGCACTTGCCATGCTGTCGAGCTGGTGATGGGAGAGGGGGAAGGAAGATGACGGCATCCTTTTTGATTGCATTTGTCGTTGGCGGGCTTTTCTGTGTGATCGGGCAACTGCTGTTCGATGTCGCCAAGCTTACCCCCGGCCATACCCTCTGCCTGCTGGTCGTCTCAGGTGCGGTTCTCGACGGGTTCGGGCTATATGAACCGCTGATTGACTTTGCGGGGGCGGGTGCGACCATCCCGATCACGTCTTTCGGGAATTCACTGACACATGGTGCCCTCCAGGAAGCGGAAAAGCATGGACTGGTCGGGGTCATCACCGGAATGTTCGAAGTGACAAGTTCCGGCATCAGTGCCGCAATACTTTTCGGCTTCATCGCCTCGCTCCTGTTCCGTTCCAAAGGCCGCCCATAACAAATTAAGTCCCGATGCGAGCCAGAAAAAGCAGCGGGACTTTTTTGTATTCAAAAAAAAGCGGGCAATCGCCCTCTCACCAATCGATATACCGCCATACCTTACAAGGAACAGGAAAGGGGGGAGTGCAATGTTCGGTTACGGTTACGGCGGCGGTGGCGGCTACGGTGGTGGCTGGGGCTGCGGCGGCTATGGCGGTGGCGGCTACGGCGGTAAGTCCTACGGCGGTAAGATGTTCGTGCTGATCGTCATCCTGTTCATCCTGCTGATTATTGTAGGCAAGAGCTACAACTACTAAGGAGGAGAATGGATGAACGAGTCGTTTTTCCGAAAAATCGAGAACAAGACGGGCGTCTCGATGGATGAATTGTTTGCACTGGCCAATGCAGTCCAGCACGCCAATTTTCAGGATGAGCGACAAGTCAGGAAGATCATCCGGAAGGTCGGGAAGCTTGCTAAAAAGGATGTATCCAAGCAGTTGGAGGACCAGATAGCAGAATCCATCCTGAAAAACGGCAATTCCCTGAATGTCGGGGATATCCAACGGATGATTGAAAAAAACAACTAAGCTCCAATATAAAATCCGCGTCAGACCACTCAGGGTCTGCGCGGATTTTTGCGTTAAATCGGTTTTTCCATCACGCGGTGAGGAATACCTGCATCCATAAATTCCGGTGAGGTCACGGTGTAGCCGATCTTCTCGTAGAATGGGACAGCATGGTTTTGTGCATTGAGCCGGATTTTGCCGAGACCGGCTTTTCGTGCATGTTCCTCCAGCATGACCATCATCTGCTGTCCGAGACGACGGCCCCGGTATTCAGGGAGGACGCAGACCCGCTCGACTTTGCCGACACCGTCGCCGATGTCCCGGATCCTGCCTGCAGCTATCGGACGCTCTCCGTCATAGGCGATAAAATGGACAGCTTCCTGATCCAGTTCATCCAGCTCGATATGGATCGGCACGCCCTGCTCCTCAACAAAGACCGCTTTGCGGACGGTGAAGGCATCCTCACGTTCTGTTTCAGTCGAAGCGAGCTTCAGGCTTACCATCGATCACTCATCTCCCGACAGTGTAAAGGTTTCGTAGACTGTCCAAGGACCGTCCTCAAGCTGATAGAGGAGATGGACCCGATCGATCGTCTCTGTATGCTCGAAGTTATCCATCTTAACCTGTCCGATGATGTCGTCGTGCTCACCGTCGGACATCTTTTGGGCAATCGTGATGTGGGGCACGTATTGATGGTTTTCAATATTCTTGATGAAGTCGAGACTGAGGGCCTCGCGGAGTCCGAGGATCTCATCATTCGGCTCGATTTTGAGGTAGATTGCGTTTGTAATTGGAGCGAACGTGCTGGCTCTCATTACTTTCAGTTCGAACGGCTTTTGTTTGGCTGCAACCTGCAGCAATTCGTCAGCCGCCTCCTTCATCTCCTTCCCATCCAGCGTGAAAGGCCCCAGGATAGTCATATGGGGCGGGATCAGGGCGTAGTGTGCATCATAGCGTTTGCGGTATGTGTTGGCCCTGTCCTGCAATTTTTTGGAAGGGAATGCAACAATTCCGTATTTCATGCGAAGACCTCCTTTATATGTTCTCCCATAAGGATATCAGAAAGTTCGCCGATTGGTTAATCTTCACTTTCCGAAAGCAAACCGGATGGCGCGTTCAAGATCGCGCTGCCAGAACTTCCAGGTGTGCTTGCCATCAAATTCTTCATAGAATGACGAAAACCCTTTTTTCTCGATTAACTTCCTTAATTTTCGGTTCGGATTCAGAAAATCATCGATTTCACCAGTCGTTGTCGGGACTTCCGTCTCGCCGGTTCCGATGACCTGATAGATGTCGAAAGCTGCGGGATCAGATACTGATTCGACAGCTGTCATGACCTGTTCATCCACATAAGGGGAGTGGCAGACGACCTTGCCGAAACTGTTCGGGTATTTGCAGGCGGTCATCAGCGATACCGTGGCCGCAAGGGAATCCCCGATCAGTCCCCGGCCGGCACCCATCTGGTAAGTAGGGAACTCGGAATCGATGAACGGAACGAGTTCATGGGCAATAAATCTGATGTAGTCGCTATTCCTGTCGCCGTCGGGGTGATACATCCTTCTCCGTTCACTTACGCTTTTGTAGGGAACACCGACGACGATGAGCCGCTCGATTGCATTTTCTTCATATAATTTTTCCAGAAGCCTCGTCATCCGGCCGTACTGGAAGTAGTCCTTCCCGTCTGATGCAATCAGCACCGAGTGTTTATAAAGGTCGGAATAGTTCTCGGGAAGATAGACAAGCAGTTCCATCTCCTCACCGAGCGCCTCGCTCTGTAATGTCAGTTCGTTAATGCGTCCTTTTTTCAAACCGTGTCCTCCTCATGAAACGTATAGATAAAATTGTAGCATACTGAATATTGCAGGTATAATATGTGCATGCGTCCAACAAAGAAAGGGGAAATTGACATGTTTGACCACAACAGGAAAGTCCCGTCGGCTACGGTTACGAAAGCTGCAAAAGAGGCCCTTACACGCCGGGGGGTCAGTATTGAAGCCATTGCCAAAATCGTCTATGAGATGCAGGCGCCATACAACGATGGCCTGAAGCTTGCACACTGCATCGAATCCGTCGAAAGCGTTCTCGAGAAGAGGGAAGTTCAGCATGCGCTTCTGGTCGGCATCGAGCTCGATGTACTGGCTGAGAAAAAGCAGTTGTCCGAGCCCCTCCAGTCGATCGTCGATTCGGATGAAGGCCTATTCGGAGTGGATGAGACAATTGCACTTGGTGCCGTCTATACGTACGGGAGCATCGCGGTAACGACATTCGGTCACCTGGACAAGAACAAAATCGGTGTCATCAACCACCTGGATACTAAAAAAGGGATCGGTGTCCATACGTTCCTGGATGATCTTGTCGCAAGCGTGGCGGCATGCGCCTCGTCCAGAATCGCACACCGCACGCGGGATCTTGAAGAGAAAGGGGAAACGTTCAAGGCATTGCCTCCGGAGGAGACGGCGCCCGAAAGCGATGTGGATGGGGCGAAGTAAACGATAAAGCGTTTCCAAGAAAGCGTTGACATGTGAATAATGGCTCAGTAGAATAGCAATAGTATGACTAATTAAATAGAGAAGGGGAGGAGCAACTATGAAAAAGAAATTCCGATTCTTGGCTTTTATCGGAATCGTTTCTCTATTCATGCTGGCGGCTTGTGGGGGCGGCGACAGTGCCGACAGCGGCAGCAGTGAAGACGGAGGAGACGAAGGTTCCAGCGACGTTAAATTCCTTAGTATTCTGACCGGCGGAACGCAAGGCACGTATTACCCGCTCGGCGGATCATTTGCAGAATTCATTTCCGAAGAGACCGGCATTAAGACAACAGCTGAAAGCTCCCAGGCTTCCGCGGCCAATATGACCGCACTTGCGGATGATACGGCAGAAATCGCCTTTGTCCAGACGGACATCGCCTATTACGCAAACAAAGGTGAACTGATGTTTGACGGTCAGGCGATCGACAACGTCTCGGCGCTGGGTTCGCTTTATCCGGAGACCGTTCAGCTTGTCACAACAGAGAAATCCGGCATCAAGTCTTATGATGATCTGAAAGGCAAGAAAATCTCTGTCGGTGCACCGGGTTCCGGTACGTATGCGAACGCGGAGCAGCTGCTTGAAATTCACGGGCTCACAATGGATGACATCGATGCGCAGAACCTTGACTTCGGCGAATCCACAGAAAGCCTCCAGTCCGGCCAGGTTGATGCAGCATTCATCACTTCCGGTACGCCGACAGGCGCTGTTGAAGGCTTGAACGCAACGACGCAAGTCTACATTGTACCGGTTGAAGATGCCAAAGCGGATGAGCTGATCGAGAAGTATCCTTACTATGCAAAAGATACAATTCCATCCGGAACATATGGCCTGACGGAAGACGTTCCGACGGTATCCGTAGGTGCGATGCTCGTCATCCAGAACGATATTCCTGATGATGTCGTCTATGACATCACTAAGGCCATCTATGAAAACACGGACAAGATCACGCATGCCAAGGGCCAGCTGATCAAAGCCGAAAAGGGCCTTGAAGGCATCGGTATTCCTGTGCACGCCGGTGCACAAAAATACTTTGACGAAGTTAACGGCAACTGATTTCGCCGTCTACATGCAGTGAAGCGATGAAGCCGTGCTTCATCGCTTCACTTTGTTCTTTTTGCCGTCGCCGGCAGGAAGGAGGCGCGCGATGCGAAAAGTATTCATCGCTGCCATACTCATTACGGCAGTGGCCGGCATGATGAATGTACCGATATCGGATGCCTTCGTGTTCACCGAGACCCGTTCAGAAAATCCTGCCATCCACTACATACGGCAGACGGAAGGCGACCGGTTCGTGATCCGGTATACCCATTCAATCCATCTGTCTGACGTGGTTGAAACATACGAGGTCACCGGAGACCGACGGATCCGCCTTGTCCGGATGGAGTATGAAGATCTGGCAATCGGATTGCCC
The DNA here is from genome assembly GCF_001619585.1 of Bhargavaea cecembensis. GTDB lineage: Bacteria > Bacillota > Bacilli > Bacillales_A > Planococcaceae > Bhargavaea > Bhargavaea cecembensis_A. The sequence goes on along the minus strand of NZ_LQNT01000009.1, from coordinate 394,573 downwards.
GGCCACGCGGAGGAAGGAGAGACCTTCACCGCCGAGGACGGCCATTATACACTCGAATATGAAAACCGTGTGCTTGACTCGTTTGTCCTCTTTGTTGCGGATATCGACACGGATCTCGAATTTCGGTACGGCGACCGCGGCTATGACCTGAAGAAACATCTCGATCGGGGATCATCCTATCGATTCGAGTTAAGACAATTGTCGCTATTGGATTTAGTGAAGGGAGTGAAAATGAATGGCGGACAATCAAATCAAGAAGGATAACCTTCATGACCAATTATCAGAAGAAGAGCAGCTTGAACTTCTGAAAAAATATGATCCCGAATCGAACACGCGTGACGTGAAGGGCATCATGAAAAAGATCGTCTTTTTCGGGCTGCTGGCATTCTCGCTGTTTCAGCTGTACACAGCGGTATTCGGACAGTACACGGCTTATATCCAACGCTCGATCCACCTTGGATTCGCGCTGTCGCTGATTTTCCTGCTGTTCCCGTTCCGGCGGAAAATGGCGAAGAAAGATAAAGTGCCTTTCTATGACATCATTCTTGCCCTGCTTTCAATCGGCGTGGGACTGTATTGGCCATTGATGTACAAGGATCTTGTCCTGCGGATCGGCCGAATGACCGATCTTGATATGGCAGTTGCCATCATAGCCGTCCTGCTGACCCTTGAGGCTGCACGCCGTGCTGTCGGCCTGCCGATCACGATCATCGCTTCAGCTTTTCTCATTTATGCATTCACCGGACCTTACTGGCCTGGTTTCCTCGCTCACCGCGGCCAGGACCTGACCGCTCTGTCACAGCTGATGTTTTACACAACAGATGGAGTGCTTGGTACACCGCTCGGGGTTTCGGCCACATTCATCTTCGTCTTCCTCCTGTTCGGGGCGTTCCTCGTCAAAACAGGAGTCGGTCAGTATTTCAATGACCTGGCCGTGGCAATTGCCGGGAAACTGACCGGCGGTCCTGCAAAGGTCGCTGTATTCTCCAGTGCCCTGCAGGGAACCATTTCAGGAAGTTCTGTCGCGAACGTCGTCACCTCGGGCTCCTACACGATTCCGATGATGAAAAAATTGGGCTATCGCAAGGAGTTTGCCGGCGGCGTTGAAGCTGCAGCTTCGACCGGCGGTCAGCTGATGCCTCCGATCATGGGAGCGGCAGCGTTCCTGATGGTCGAATTCATCGGCGGAATCACTTATTGGGAAATCGCCAAGGCTGCTGCAATTCCCGCATTACTTTACTTTGCCGGCATCTGGATCATGACGCATTTCGAAGCGAAGCGCGTCGGTCTTGAAGGATTGCCGGACGATCAGATGCCAAATCGGAAAGAAGTCTTCAAAAAGATTTACCTGCTGCTTCCGATCCTTGGGATCATCGTCTTCCTGCTTGTCGGCATTCCGACCATGCAGGCTGCACTCTGGGGAATCGTTCTCACGATTGTTGTCAGTGCGTTCGACAAGAAGACCAGAATCAACTTCAAAGATATGATCAATGCACTAGTTGATGGAGCGAGGTCTGCACTAGCCGTTGCAGCCGCCACAGCCTGCGCGGGCATTATTGTTGGTGTCGTCGTGAAGACAGGCCTCGGACTTAGCCTGGCAAACGGCCTGATCTCCGCTTCAGGCGGCCACCTGTTCCTGACTCTCTTCTTTACAATGCTTGCGGCAATTGTTCTGGGGATGGGGTCTCCGACCACTGCCAACTATGTCATTACTTCGACGATTGCAGCTCCCGCCGTCATCGCCCTGCTGATGATTGATGAACCGACCGGCGCCGCAGTACCGGTTGTCGTGGCGCTGTCTGCACATCTGTTCGTGTTCTACTTCGGGATCATTGCGGATATCACTCCGCCGGTTGCCCTTGCGGCCTTTGCGGCATCCGGAATCTCCGGCGGCGATCCGATCAGGACCGGAATCAACGCATCCAAGCTGGCCATCGCGGCGTTTATCATCCCTTACATGTTCGTCTACAATCCGGCAATGCTCATGGTCGATGCGACCGTGCTTGAAATTGCCTGGGTCACTCTTACTGCATTGACGGGAATGTATGCATTGAGTGCCGGCCTTGTCGGCTACTGGTACAAGAAATTGAGCTGGATTGAGCGGATCATCACCCTCGTGGCCGGTGCCCTGCTCATCATTCCTGAGGGCATGACAGATGTATTCGGATTTGTCCTGTTTGTCGTCATGTTGGCCATCCAATTTATGACCCGCAATAAAGACAACAAGGAACCCGTTTCCGCTACATCCTGAAATAAAAAGAATCCCTGCAGATAAAGTCTGCAGGGATTCTTTTCATTTGTTCGCACCGGTCAGTTCCATGCCCCGTTCCTTCATCAGATGCTGCAGTGCGGAGCGGAACGTCGAAAAGGACTTTAGCTTGTTCACGAATGGCAGTCCGGAAAGCGCCACTTCCCTGGCGAAGTGGGGGGTGAATCCTACGGTGATCACTTCGATGCCCATCAGGCTGAGCGAAGCCGAAAGCTCTTCGACGGCCCTCCCGAAAACCGACAGACTGTCCGGGTTTTCGATGGAAAGAGCCGTAAAATCAAGAATCGCAATTTGCGTGCCGGTCACGGCAACATGGTTCAGCACTTTTGAAACAACGTTCTGTGAAAATTCAGGGGTAAGTTCGCCGGCAAACGGAACCAGGATCGTATCCGGCATGATGGAAGGGATGATCGGCACCATCATCTGGCTGATCAGACTCTCCAGTTCTCCGACCTGCTGCCTGAGCTGGTCGATCGTCTGCTGCATTTCTTCCCGGGTCAGGTGATCATTCATGATGGATTCCTCACTGGTTTATATATTTTGGGGTTGATTGATCTATGACTATTATACGGAATTATCACAGGTTCGCCATCAATAGCCGCTGCGGCTAAGATTGCATAAGGCTGGGGCACGGGAGGTCATGTCGAAAGAAACGGCAGATAATCCGAATCGGATATATCAATCCTGAAGAGATAGGAACCCTGCAGGCAGGGGATAGCCGCGATATCACAAAAAACGCCTGATCCTTGGTAGGATCAGGCGTTTTCATGATGATTCCGACTGGGCTCGAACCAGCGACCTCTACCCTGTCAAGGTAGCGCTCTCCCAGCTGAGCTACGGAATCAAATCTGGGATGTTTGCTTGTTGTTCTCTCAAGCACATTTACAATAATACAAGGGGATAGGGGGAAAGTCAACGCAATCACTGAAATAAAACTTTTCAGAATTCACAGCAACTCGGAAACCTAAAAAAGATAAGGACCGTCCTCGTGTCTGGATGGCACGCTGGGACAGTCCTTATGTATGCTCTGCATTTATACCGGCTGACGGCAAATATCGCATCGTCACTTAAGTTATTGCTCCTGAGGGACGGTTTCTTCTTCTTGTGAGAAGTAAAGGAAGTTTTCTTCTTCCAGTTCGGTAACCCGCTCGCGATTAAGTCCCATCTCAAGATTTCCCGTAAACATATGATCCCACCATTGTTCTTGTTTCATCATGTCATTTCCTCCTTGATCTTTTCGTTGTTTGATCTTCTATACCCCGCGTAATCGGAATCCGAAACAGAGTGAGGAACAAAACAAGCCGGAAGACCTATTTTTCTATCTAGCCGGGAAAAGGAGCGTATGAAACTGAAAAAGTGCGATATTCACCGCCTGGGGCCGGGATGCATGGCGGGCCGGCAACGAATTACCTGCCCGTAACCAAAGGTTGCCCGAGTCGTCAGCCGTTTATGAGCTTCAAAAAAAATTTACAATGCGGCAGGTCATCCGGAAGGGAATAGCATACCCCGATTTATGTTTTGATATCCGTACCCGCCGGAGATAAGATGAACAAAGAATGAAAGGAGTGGTTGAACATGGGATTTACGGAGGCAAAGGCCGGCGGTATCGTTGCCAGTCAGCGCAGATTTTATTGGACTGGCTCTACAAAAACTGCCCGATTCAGGAAAGACCGGCTGATGGATTTGCACGGAGCCATCCGCAAAAGGGAAAAAGACATTTCGGATGCGCTGGCAAAGGACTTGGGCAAAAGTGAATTTGAATCTTACATGACCGAAATCGGTTTTGTCTTATCCAGCATCCGGGAAATGGCATCCAGCATTGAAGAATGGATGAAGCCGGAGCCGAAAAAGACGCCTATTCATTTCCAGCCCGGAAAAAGCTTCGTCATCCGGGATCCATGGGGGACGGTGCTCATCATCGGCCCGTTCAACTATCCATTCCAGCTTGTCATCGAACCTCTGGCCGCAGCAATTGCAGGGGGAAACACGGCGGTACTGAAACCTTCCGAGACGACCCCGAACGTATCTGCAGTGATCCGGGAGATGATTGCGGACACATTCCCGCCGGAATATGTGACTGTCGTGGAAGGGGGCAGGGAAGAGACGTCTGCGCTGATCCATGCGCCGTTCGATTTCATGTTCTTCACGGGCAGTGCAAAGGTCGGGTCAATCGTCATGAAGGCCGCTGCCGAGCGGCTTGTGCCGGTGGTCCTTGAGCTTGGCGGGAAAAGTCCTGCCATTGTCGACCAGACTGCGGACCTCCGGGCAGCAGCGGAGCGGATTGCCTGGGCAAAGTTCACGAATGCCGGGCAAACCTGTGTTGCGCCGGATTATTGTCTCGTGCACCACACCATAAAGGATGCATTTCTCGAAGAAATGAAAGAGGCAATCAGGGGCTTCTATGGCACGGACCCTGCGAAATCTCCTGATTATGCCAGAATCGTGGATGAGCCGCAGTTCGACAGGCTCCGGGAAATGATGGATGAAGAACGCCCCCGGATCCTCTCAGGCGGTCGGATGAACCGGGATACCCGATACATGGAACCGACCGTGGTCGACAGTCCGCCTGAAGGAAGCCGGGTGATGGAAGAAGAGATCTTCGGCCCGATTCTCCCGGTCTACGGCTATTCGAGCCTGACGGCGGTCATCCGCTCAATCCGTGAGCGTCCGAAGCCGCTAGCCGCTTATCTGTTTTCGGAAAACCAGGGTGCGATCGATTATTTTCTGTCTGAGCTGCCATTCGGCGGCGGATGCATCAACGACGCGCTGTCGCATGTCGGCAATACGGCACTGCCATTCGGCGGTGCTGGCCCCTCCGGGATCGGCAGCTACCATGGCAAGTACGGGTTTGATGCATTCACACATGAAAAGGGAATCCTGAAGCGGGGAACGGCACTTCCGGTCAGGATCGCCTTTCCGCCTTACGGCAACCGTCTGAAGCTGATCCGGCGATTTCTGAAATGATGCCGGCGATTCGTGACGGACACTCCATGTAGGCGTATAATGAAAGCTGGACTTTTTCAGTCGGGGGGACACATTCACATGGACTTAACTTTTGACCTTGAACACTCACTCAAGATTCTTGAAGAACTCGTGAACACTCCGAGCCCATCCGGCTATACGAGGGACGCCATGATGCTGGCCGAAACCTATCTGGCCGGGAGCGACGCGGAGCTCACCCGCACGAACAAGGGTGCCGTCATCGCAACATTCCGCGGTGAAGATGATAGCAGAAGCCGTCTGATTACTGCACATGTCGATACGCTCGGCGCAATCGTCAAGGAGGTCAAATCTTCCGGGCGGCTGAAGCTGGATAAGATTGGCGGATTTAATTGGAATGCCGCAGAAGGGGAATACTGCACTGTCCATACGGCGGACGGCAAAAAGATCCGTGGGACGATCCTGATGCACCAGACGACCGTTCATGTCTATCGGGATTCCGGCAAAGCGGAACGGAGCAGCGATAACATTGAGGTCCGGCTGGATGAGCGGACCCGTAGTGCAGAAGACACCAGGGCGCTCGGGATTGAGGTGGGTGATTTTGTATCGTTCGATCCGCGTTTTGAGAGAAGCGGAGGCTATGTCAAGTCACGTCATCTCGACGACAAGGCAAGCACCGCACTTCTACTTGAGCTTGCGGCCAGGCTGAAGGAGAGCGGCATGAAGCTTCCTCATACTCTTCACCTCTACATCTCCAACAATGAAGAGATCGGATTCGGAGGCAACGCCTCGGTGCCGGCAACTACGGTTGAGTACATCGCATTTGACATGGGCGCAATCGGTGACGGGCAGTCTTCAGATGAGTATACCGTGTCAATCTGTGCAAAGGATTCGAGCGGACCGTACCATTACGGCCTGACCCGGCACCTGGCAGATCTGTGCAAAAAGCAAGGTATTCCGCACAAGCTTGATATCTATCCTTATTATGGCTCGGATGCCTCCGCGGCAATCCGTGCGGGATTTGATGTCCGGCATGCACTTTTTGGTCCCGGGATCGAATCGTCCCATGCACTTGAAAGGACCCATACGGATTCCCTTGAGGCGGCGGCCCGCCTGCTGAGGGCTTACATTCTTTCGCCTCTTGCGGAAGATTGAGGAGGAAACAACATGGAAACAACAGAACTGCTGGCACATCTGCCGTTCAGGACAGTGATCGGCACACTTCCCGCCGAAATTACAGACATCACAACTGACTCCAGGGCAGTCCAGCCGGGCGGCGCTTTTATTTGCATTAACGGATACACCGTGGACGGCCATGACTATGTGCCACAGGCACTTGCTGCCGGTGCCAGGCTCATCATTGCGGAACGGCCTGTTGAGACCGACCCGGACAAGGCGGCTGTCGTCATCACGGACGACACGGCACGCGCGGAAGGCCTGCTCGCATCCGCCTTTTTCGGGCACCCGTCCAAGTCGGTCCGCATGATCGGCGTCACCGGCACCAATGGCAAGACCAGCGTTGCCAACATTATTGACGGGATTCTCCGAAACAGCGGCCGGAAGTCTGCATCCTCCGGCACGATCGGCTTTAACCTGAACGGTGTGCTCTACGAGTCGGCCAACACGACGACAGATGCCCTCACTACTCAGCGCATGATCCGGCAGGCGTCGGCGGAAGGCTGTGAGGCGATGACGATGGAAGTCTCCTCCCATGGCCTTGTTGAAGGGCGCCTGTCCGGCACGGAATTCGATATAGCGGTTTTCACAAACCTGACCCATGACCACCTGGACTACCACGGGACGATGGAGCATTACGGATACGCGAAAGGACTGCTGTTCGCGCAGCTCGGCCAGGATACAGCCAAGCCGAAGTTTGCTGTCCTGAATGCCGATGATCAGTGGTCGGTACGGTACCGGCAGATGACGCCGCACCCTGTCATCACGTACGCCGTGGAATCAGAGGCGATGTTCCGGGCACGAGATATCCGGCTGGAGGCCGGCCGCACCGTCTTTCTGATGGATACGCCGGAAGGGGAGCGGCAGGTTACGATGAATCTCATCGGCGGGTTTAATGTCTACAACGCGTTGGCATCCGCAGCTGCGCTGTACGCATACGGGCTCGGACTCGATGAAATCATTGCCGGACTCGGCGGACTGCCTCCCGTGAAGGGACGCATGGAACGGGTGGAGACGGACCTGCCGCTCACCATTTACATCGACTATGCGCATACACCTGATGCCATCGAAAAAGCAATCGCTTCAGTTTTGCCATATAAGAAGAATAAACTCATTTTCCTTGTCGGTACCGGCGGCAACCGGGACCGTTCAAAGCGGCCAATCATGGCAGAAAAGGCATCCGTTGCGGATTACGTCATTCTGACGACAGATGACCCGCGCCATGAGGATTATGAGTCCATCACGTCCGAGCTTGCCGCAGGCATGACGCATGAGAATTATGCATGCATCGGTGACCGGGAAAAGGCAGTCCGGCACGCGGTTGAGATCGCCGGCGAAGGCGACATCATCCTGTTCGCAGGAAAGGGCCATGAAGACTTCCAGATTATCGGGAACACCAAATACCCGCACAGCGATGCACAAATCGCATTGGACGAAGCGGAAAAGAAATTCGGGCGCAAGGCAGGCGCCCGGGACTGACCCGGAAGCAGGTTATCGAACGTGGAGACTCCGGCCGGAAAGGTTCGCCTTTCCGGCTTTCGTCAATATCGCTTGAAATTCTCTTTTCCGGTCCCTATGATGGGGAAAGCTGAAACAGATGAGGAGAAATGAAAAATGGAAGACCAATTAAAACAAGAAATCGCATCGCGGAGAACGTTCGCCATCATCTCCCACCCGGATGCCGGGAAGACGACGATGACCGAGAAGCTGCTGTTCTTTGGAGGCGCGATCAGGGATGCGGGTACGGTGAAGGGGAAAAAGTCAGGCAAGTTCGCCACATCCGACTGGATGGAAATCGAGAAGCAGCGGGGCATTTCCGTCACTTCCTCTGTGCTTCAGTTCGACTTCGACGGCAAGCGGGTCAACATTCTTGATACACCTGGCCACGAAGACTTCAGTGAAGATACCTACCGTACACTCATGGCGGTCGACTCTGCCGTCATGATGATCGACTCGGCAAAGGGCATCGAACCTCAGACCATCAAGCTGTTCAAGGTCTGCCGGATGCGGGGGATTCCGATCTTCACCTTCATCAACAAGCTTGACAGGCAGGGCAGGGAGCCCCTTGAACTCATGGAAGAGCTTGAAGAAGTGCTGGGTATCGAGTCTTATGCTATGAACTGGCCGATCGGTATGGGCAAGGAGTTCATGGGGATCTACGACCGCCACAACCGCCGTGTGGAGCTGGCAAGGGCCGAGGGAGAGGGCCGGTTCCTCGAAGTCGGAGAGGACGGCGACCTGGCGGAAACGCATCCGATCCAGGATTCTTCCTACTTCCAGCAGGCACTAGAAGATGTCTTGCTTTTGGATGAGGCAGGAAACGACTTTGATGAGGAACGCGTCCGCAGGGGCGAACTTACGCCCGTCTTCTTCGGATCCGCACTGACCAACTTCGGGGTCCAGACATTCCTGGAGACCTACATTCAGTTCGCGCCGGCACCGCAACCGCGGAATACAGCCGACGGCAGCAATGTAAGCCCGTATGACGATGAGTTCACCGGTTTCATCTTCAAGATCCAGGCGAATATGAACCCTGCCCACAGGGACCGGATCGCATTTGTCCGGATCGTTTCCGGAGAATTTGACCGTGGAATGCAGGTGACCGTCCCGAGGATTCCAAAGACTTTCAAGGTCAGCCAATCCACACAATTTCTGGCGGATGACCGGGAAACGGTAAACATGGCGGTTGCCGGTGACATCATCGGTATTTATGACACCGGCAACTATCAGATCGGCGACACGATCACGGGCGGCAAGGGGAACTTCTCATTCGAAGCGCTCCCTCAATTTACTCCGGAACTGTTTGTCAAAGTGTCCCCAAAGAACGTCATGAAGTCAAAGCACTTCCATAAAGGAATCCTGCAGCTGGTCCAGGAGGGAGCCATCCAATACTACAAGACCCTTCATACCGAGGAAGTCATCCTCGGAGCGGTCGGCCAGCTCCAGTTCGAAGTGTTCGAACACCGTATGAAGAACGAGTATAATTCCGAAGTGATCATCCAGCACATCGGCCAGAAAGTCGCCCGATGGATTGAAAATGAGGGAGATGTGAAGGAGTCCATGACAGGCCCGCGCGCCATGCTGGTCAAGGACCGCTACGACAACCTTGTTTTCCTTTTCGAAAATGACTTTGCCCTGCGCTGGTTCCAGGATAAGCATCCGGATATCAGACTATACAGCCTGCTCTGACCGATCCGGAGCCCATTTGGACGGCAGCTGACCGGCATCCCCGAAAAGGGGGCCGGTACAGCTGCCGTCTGTTTTGGATGTTTGGGCACAGGACGGTATTGCCGAACATTGAGGCAAGCACCCTGTTCCGGTATGATGGACATAGCTTTTTGAAAAGGGGAAAAAAGGATGAAGATTAGCGGTTTTTCGATCAGGCGCCCGGTCTTTACAATCGTGACGATGTTCCTCGTGCTCATTTTGGGGATTGTTTCGTTTATAAAGATTCCGCTGACGCTCATACCCGAACTGAATCCGCCCGTTGCGGTTGTCGTGACGAGCTACCCGGGGGCGGGCCCGGAAGAAGTGAGCGAGAAAGTCACCAGACCGCTCGAGAACAGCCTGTCCACGTTGCCGGGACTGAAGTCGATCCAGTCCATGTCACAGGAGGGTGCAAATCTGATCTTCCTCCAGTTTGACTGGTCGACGGAGATCGATGATGTCCAGATGGATGTTTTGCAGCGGATCGACCAGACCCCTGTTCCGGACGATTCGGGAAAACCGCAGTTCATGAAGTTTGATCCTTCACAGTTCCCTGTGATTCAGCTGTCGCTTCGCTCGGGGAATGAATCTGGAGATATTCGGGAGATCGCGGAAAGGCTCGAGACGGAATTGAGAAGGACAGAAGGGGTTGCCAGTGTTACCGTCTCTTCTTCGCTTGTGGAGGACGTTCAGATCGGCCTGGATCCGGAAAAACTGGAAGAACAAGGACTTGCCCAGCAGGATGTCGTACAGGCCATCCGGGCCAACAATATTTCCATGCCGGGCGAGGCGGTGGAGACGGATGACGGCAAACGGCTGACGACACGCATCATCAGTACGCTTACCTCTGCCGGGGAGATCGGGGACCTTGTCCTGACGGTCAATCCGATGGACGGCACGGAGGTCAAAGTTTCCGATATTGGCGAAGTCAGCCTGTCCGCCGATGACGGGGGGATGGAGACGAGAACCAATGATGAGCCGTCTGTCATCATGTCGGTCCTCCAGGAATCCGGCGCAAATACCGCTGATGTCTCCACGTCTTTCAAAGAGTCCCTGGAACATCTCCTCGGACAGCCGGAATTCGAAGGAGTCACCGCCGATATTCTCTTTGATCAGGGGGATTATATCCAGCTGGCCATCGGCAATATCGGGCAATCCCTGATTCTCGGCGGGATCTTCGCCATGCTTGTCCTGTTCCTGTTTCTGAAGTCAGTGCGAAGCCCGATTATCATTGGCGTGGCCATTCCATATTCCGTCATCGTTACGTTTGTATTGATGTATTTTTCGGATTTCGCACTGAATATCCTGACGCTCGGTGCTTTGGCACTGGGGATCGGGATGCTTGTGGATAACTCGATTGTCGTAATCGAGAACATCGAGCGGCATCTGGCGATGGGCAAAAAACGGGGACAGGCAGCGCTTGACGGCACAAAAGAAGTGGGCGGCGCCATCACGGCGTCTACACTTACAACAATTGCTGTTTTCCTGCCGGTCATTTTCATCTCCGGTCTGATCGGCCGGATATTTACGGAATTTGCAATGACGATTTCATTCAGCCTGCTGGCTTCCCTGTTTGTGGCGCTGACCGTCATTCCGATGATGGCTTCCCGAATGCTGAAGAAGCCAAAACGGGATCTGGAGACGAGGCGCAGACGTTCGAAATCCTATAGGAATTTTGAACGCTCGGTGATCTGGTCACTGCGGCACCGGAAAACGGTCTTGGGACTGACGACGGTTCTTCTGGCGGTCAGTGCTCTGGGGCTGTACAAAGTAGGGACCGAATTTTTGCCGGCGACTGATGAAGGATTCGTCAGTATTGCGGTGAATCTGCCGGACGGTGCGTCCGCGGCAGCAACCGGAGAAGTCGTCCGGAAGATTGAACAGCGGCTGAAGCAGGAAGAGGACGTGGAAGTCTATGTCAGTCTCACCGGCGGAACCCAGCAGGGACTCGCGCAAGGGACCGGTGAGGCGGACAGAGGCGAAATTTACGTCAAGCTGAAACCGTTGGCGGACCGCGACCGTTCCGTATTCGAGTTTGTCGACGACATACAGCCGGACATCCAGGAGTTCGCGGATGAGGAAACGGAAATCACCTTCAACCTGCAGACGGCAGCCGGATCCTCACCGAACACGCTGACCTTCACGATGACAGACACGGATAAATCTCGTTTGGAGTCAGCCGCGGCACGGGCAGTGGACCGCCTGTCAAAGATTGAAGGTGTGACGGACGTGACCAATGACCTGACCGAGGGTGTGGAAGAGATTCTGGTCGGGATTGACCGCGAGGCGGCATCTGCAAACGGTTTTGCCCCGGCACAGATCGCTTCAACCGTGAATGACATGACCCGTGGCGTTACGGCGACACAGTTCGTCGGTGAGGAAGGAGAAGTACATGCCGTTCAGATCAGGACAGGCGGAAATCTGGACAGTGTTGATGCGCTGGGTCAGCTGAAGCTTCGTGCTCCGTCCGGCACCTTTGTCACGCTTGAGAGCCTTGCGGATATTGAGATTGCAGAAGGACCGGCAGCGATCCGGCGGGTTGATCAGGCAAACGCGGTGCGCTTCACCGTCCACTATGCATCTTCCCAAACACTCGGTGAAGTGACCGCGGATGTTGAGGACTCTTTGAAAAATGCGGACCTGCCTGAGGAAACCGAAATCTCCTACAGCGGAGACCGCGAACTGTTCGAAGATGCGATTGACGACATGATCATGGCTGTCATTCTTGCGGTGGTCCTCGTTTATATCGTCATGGCCGCCCAGTTTGAATCGTTCAAGTATCCGCTGGTCATCATGTTCACTGTACCGCTCATGATTATCGGGGTGTCACTCGGCCTGTTCCTGACAAATATGCCGATCAGCGTTTCGTCCGTGATCGGAATTCTGATACTGGTCGGGATCGTCGTGAATAACGGAATTGTTCTCGTCGACTATATCAACCAGCGGAAAAGCGAAGGCATGCCGTCCTTTGATGCAATTATCGTTTCTGTTAAAGACCGGGTGAGGCCGATTCTGATGACAGCACTCACCACAATATTGGGACTCGTGCCACTTGCACTTGGAATCGGGGAGGGGACGGAGATCAACCAGCCGATGGGCATAGCGGTGATCGGCGGGCTGATCACATCCACCGCACTCACCCTTTACATTGTGCCGGTCGTTTACAGCCTCTTTGACCGTGAGACGAGGAAGATGAGAAAATCGGAGACATCTGCGCGAACAATGTGATACAATGACTTATAGGAAAACTGAATGATCTTTGACTTTGTGTCAAAGGGGAGTAGCTATAGGGAAACCTATTTCATAATCGTCATTACATGGCAATGCCATCGGTTATGATAGCCCGCATCCGGGGATTACTGGATGAGGGCTTAGCAAGACCTTTGCCCTTTTTTAGGGGTAAAGGTCTTTTTGTTTTCCATAAAAAGGGAGGTAACTGAATTTGGAAGCCATTTTACTGGAATACGCATGGGTGCTTGTCGTCCTCATCGCCCTCGAGGGCCTGCTGGCTGCTGACAACGCAGTCGTCATGGCGGTCATGGTCAAGCACTTGCCGGAGAAACAGCGGAAGAAAGCCCTGTTCTATGGGCTTCTCGGCGCGTTTGTTTTCCGGTTCGCCGCGCTTTTCATGATCACCATCCTCGTCGACGTGTGGCAGATCCAGGCTCTCGGTGCTGCCTACCTGCTCTTCATCTCGGCCAAGAACCTCTATGACATGAGGAAAAAACACGGAGAAGAAGAGGACGAACTGAAAGAGCCAAAAAAACAATCCGGCTTCTGGATGACTGTCCTGAAAGTCGAACTTGCGGATATTGCGTTTGCCATCGACTCGATGCTGGCTGCCGTAGCCATCGCAATTACATTGCCCGAGCTCGGTGATTTCGACATCGGCGGCATCAACGGCGGCCAATTCGCAGTCATGTTCTTCGGGGGCGTGGTCGGTCTGATCATCATGCGGTTTGCCGCAACATGGTTTGTCAAGCTGTTGGACCGCTATCCGGCGCTCGAGGGAGCGGCCTTCGCCATTGTTGGCTGGGTCGGGGTCAAGCTTCTGGTTCTGACTCTCGGCCATCCGGAACTCCAGATCATCGATCCGCACTTCCCGCACTCGACAATCTGGAAAACCATCTTCTGGTCGGTGCTGTTGCTGATCGCTGTAGTCGGTGTTCTCATCGGACTGAAAAACGACCGAAAAAAAGAAGCATGACCAAAAGAGGCTGCCGCCAGGCAGTCTCTTTTCCTTTTGGGGTCTACCCCCTCAAACCGGCAGGAATGGGCGTATGATATGAACAGACGCGAATTGACCGCTTTCCTAATCTCGGGATTGCCGATACAATCAATTTATTGAATTCATGGCAGGTGAGGTCAAATCGTGCTGATAACGACGTTCAACGGGTTCATGAACCGGAAAAACCGCGGAGCCCCGGATGTGGAAGAGTGTGTGCTTCTTGCCCAAAATGGTTCGGATGAAGAATTGGACGGGCTGCTCCGGGCCTACTCGCCATTCCTGAAGAAGGCGGCTTATTTGGCATGCAACCGGTATATTGACGAACATGATGATGAATATAGTATTGCCCTCGGCGGTTTCCATGAAGCAGTCATGAAATACGACCGCTCCCGGGATGCGTCTTTTATGACATTTGCTCATCTCGTCATCCGACGCAAACTGATTGACCATCTGCGGAAGGAATCGAGGAGCGGTCTGGCCGGATACCTTGCCAAAGGGGAAGAGGAAGCCGCAACTTCGGCAGATGCGGCCTCCTACACCCGTTTTTCCGAGGAGCAGGAGGCAGAGGCCCGGCGCGAAGAGATCCGGATCTATTCTGAACTGCTTTCCGGCTTCGGATTGTCGTTCAGGGAACTGGCCGACGTCTCTCCGAAGCATGCGGATGCAAGGAAGACAGCGATGGACATTGCCGTGATCGTCTGCAGTTCCGAAGATATGAAAAGCGAGACTCTGCGCAGGAAACGCCTCCCGATCAGGAAGATCGAACAGCTGGTGGGTGTCTCGAGAAAAACGATTGAGCGTCACCGCAAGTATATCCTGGCAATGGTGGTTCTCAATAACAGCAACCTGCCGATGCTCCGGGAGTATTTAAAAGGATGGATGCCCGAATGAACAAGATCAAGGGGATCATAGTTGATCAAGATAAAGAAGATGTGGTCATCCTCACACCTGACGGCCGGTTTATCAAGGGTGAGGCGCAGGGAAGGGAGATCGGATCGGAAACCCATGTTTCACCTGTGGGGACCAATAGTCGCCTAAAGCTTTCGGCAGCACGGAAACCGGCTGCGTTAGCTGTGCTGCTGGCCGCGGTTATGCTGATCTTTCTGTCCGCACTCTTCCTGCCATTCAGGGAGCCTGCTCTTGCCTTTATCCAGCTGGAAGTGAACCCAGCCGTCGAAATCGGGATTGACAGTGATGGGAAAGTCCGGGAACTGACACCGCTCAATGATGATGGGTCCGTACTTATCCGAAAGTTCGGAGACTGGGACGGCAAGGATGTGACTGTGCTGCTTGGCCGGATTTTCACAGAGTATGGGGAAGATGACAGGGAACTGACAGTCACATCGGTGGAAGCATCAGATGAAAAGTTGGCCGACGTCATTGACCGGACTGTTCACTTCATCGAGAATGCGGCGGGAGAAGAAGGAATGCTGCTGAGTGTTTCGGAAGCTGACGGGGACTTGCGGGACCGGGCTTGGAACGAAGGCGTACCGATCAGCAGCCTTCAAAAGAAAAACGAGGAGACGCAAAAAACTGCGCCTGCAGAGAACATCGGTCATGAGGAAGCGGATGTAAAGCCGGACCGTCCGGACGCCGCAGCGAAAGAGACTGTTCCGGCGCCGCGGGAGAAAGCGGAAGTCAATCCTGATCCGTCTGTTTTGCCTAAAGGTGATGAACAAAGTAAACCTGCCGGTGATCTTCAGGAAAACGGAGGGCATGGAGGGAAACCGGAGGAATCTGCGAAGCCGGCGCAAGCCAGTCCGAAAAAGGAACCTTCGGAAAAGCGGGACAACCAAGGGAACCCTCCTGCACATTCAGGGCAAGACAAGAAAACCCCGCCCCCTGGACACGCCGGACAGGACAAGAAGACCACGCCTCCAGGCCATGCAGGACAGAAAAAACCATCCGGCCCGCCACCGCATGCAAACCCGCAGAATAAAGTGAGGCCCGGCGAAAATTCGGATGGCGACCGGGTTTCTCCCGGACAGGCAAAATCGTCAAATAATGGTCAGCAGAATAAGAACAGCGGAAACGGGAATGGTGGAAATGGAAACGGCCGCGGCAATTGAGCCGGTGCTGTTTGCCATCCACCTTTCTTTTTTTGGCGGATTTCTATAAAATGAGACATCATGTGAGGCTCGACGGAAAGGACACGGGATCCCTATGCCATTAAAAGAGATGACACGGAGGCAGAAGCTGCTTTCCAGAATCAGGAACCAGAAGCTGACACCTGCCCGTGTTCTTGTCATCTATTACTTTTTTGCAATCTCCATCTCGGCGATACTTCTCAACCTGCCGGGCGTCCACCGGCCCGGAGTGGACATCAGCTTCATTGACGGTCTGTTCACGGCTGTAAGCGCAGTGAGTGTGACCGGCCTGTCCGTAATCGATCTGAGCGCCACATACACAACCTTCGGCATTATCATGTTCATGGTTGTCCTGCACTTCGGTGGGATCGGTGTCATGTCTATCGGAACTTTTTTCTGGCTGCTGATCAGAAGAAGGATCGGGCTTCGGGAAAGGCAGCTGATCATGGTCGACCATAACCAGTACAGCATGGCCGGTGCGGTCAAGCTGATCCGGGAAATCATGAAAATCATGATTCTCATTGAACTGGTCGGCGGAAGTGTGCTGACGCTTTATTTCACCAAATACTACGAGTCCTTCCGGGATGCCCTTCTTAACGGGATGTTCCATTCGGTCACTGCGACGACCAACGCGGGCTTCACGATCAACAGCGAATCCATGACCCCTTATTTTAATGATTATTTTGTCCAGCTGGTGACGATGGCACTGATTGTACTGGGCGCAATCGGTTTTCCGGTCCTGATTGAAGTCAAGCGCTTCCTGTCGAATAAGGAAGCTTCGTTCCGGTTTTCTCTGTTCGCCAAAATCACGACAGCTACGTTCGGTATTCTCCTGGCAGCGGGAACCCTTGTCATCCTTCTTATTGAATCTTTTCACTCGTTCAAAGGCATGCAGTGGCATGAAGCCCTGTTTGCTGCGATGTTCCATTCGGTTTCTGCCCGGTCCGGCGGACTGACCACGATGGACATCACCCGGTTCTCAGAGGCGACGGATGTGTTCATCAGTTTTCTGATGTTCATCGGGGCTTCCCCGAGTTCGGTCGGCGGCGGGATCCGGACGACCACTTTTGCGATTGCCGTTCTGTTTCTCATCAACTTCGCAAGGGGCAAGGACATTATTCAGATTTTCGGAAGGGAAATCAAACTCGTAGATGTATACCGGTCCTACGCAGTCATCCTCATCGCAGGATTCCTTGTGCTCGTGTCAGTGATGATTATGTCAATCACAGAAAGTGGTGTTCCGCTGACCGCCCTGGTTTTTGAAATCACATCGGCATTCGGAACCTGCGGCATGTCGCTCGGAATCACGGGAGATCTAAGCGGATTCGGCAAGGTGATCCTCATGTTTCTCATGTTTGTGGGAAGGGTCGGGCTGATTTCTTTCCTGTTCACATTGGGTGGAAAACCACAAAAATTAAATTACCGATACCCGAAAGAGCGTGTGATCATCGGGTGAATGCATCCGTCAGGACATATCGTCTTGACGGATGTTTATTCATTTTAGTGAATATTAAGATGATGAACTTGACCTCAGCCTCCTAATATGAGTAAATAGTCTTATATTAGGAGCTTTAAAAATATGGAATAATCAGAATTAAATCACTGAGATCGTGCTTGCTGAAGTCATGATCCTTAATTTTCCTTCATATGCTAGTCCAAAACGGAGAAAGGCCGGTGTGGAGCGTGCCAACCAATTCGATAATGGAAACACTCGACTTCCTGTTTGATGAAACAGATGACGCAATTGTCATGGTCAACCGGAATAACGAATGTCTGCGTTCTAATCCAACGGCTGTTAAAACCCTTGGTCTCTTCCCGGGAAGCATGATGGACAAGGTGCTCCTTACCGGGCAGGAGACGGGCTGGTCGACTTTCATCAGCCAGGTGAATCCCGGCCGGAGGGTGTCCTCGCGCTTCGGCCTGGCAAACCCCTCAGGAATGGCCTATTCGGACATCGAAGTGATCGGGACGGTCTTCAGGCATTCCAATGATGTCATTCTCCGGATTAAAATTGGGGAACAGGCAGGCGGCCAACGCGGCGGAGCGCAAGCTTATCACAGCATTTTCCGCCATGAAGTGAACTGTTACCTGGTATTCGGAAAGGACGGAACAATCCGGGATGTCAATGACCGGATTATGCATTTTTACGGTCTGAACCCGAATGATCTGATAGGCCGCCGTCATACGGAACTTCTTAAAATTGGCTTAACCGAAGAAGAGTTTCAGCTTGTCAGGCATGGTCTGGAGAAAAACGGACAAGCAGAATTCAAACACCGTTTTGTCACCTCGGACGGGGAAGAGCGGTTCTATCACGTATTTGTCTACTATGAACAGCAAGAGGAGTTCATCGTGGCTTCTGTCCGTGACGATACTGAAAAAGTCCTCATGAAGCGCCAGATGGAGCATAGCGGATCCCTGTCCGCGATCGGGCAGCTGGCTGCAAGCATCGCGCACGAGCTGAAAAATGCGATGACCTCCGTCAGGGGATTTACCGAGCTGCTGAAGCTGTCCGCTGAAGGGGACTCGGTCCGGTATGTAAATGTCATTGACAGTGAGATGGACAGAATGGAATCGCTCATGGCAGAGTTCCTGACTTTGTCTAAACCGACGGATCAGGAGGAAGAGGTATTCGACCTGTATAAATGCCTGTGTGACGTGGTGACTGTCATGGAGCCGCAGGCAACCATGAGAAGGATTGCCATCTTCATGGACAACCAGGTAGGGGGAGCTGTCCCGGTAAAAGGAAAAAAACACCGAATGAAACAGGCCTTCATCAACCTGATCAAGAATGCGATTGAGGCCTCGGGAGAAGAGACGACGCTGATCGTCTCCCTCGAGAATTACGACGACGGGCATATCGTTGTCGCTTTCAGCGATGAAGGCAGCGGGATGACTGATCTTCAGATCAAGCAGGTCTTCCTCCCCTTCTTCACAACCAAGCGGGAAGGGACAGGCCTGGGACTTCCGTTTGTCCTTGAGACGGCGGAGTCGATGGGCGGCCATCTCTTCGTCAAATCTGAGCTTGGCAAGGGGACACGGATCGAACTGCTTGTTCCTGTCTATGAAAATACTTCGGTTCAGACTGATGCCGATGGGGCTGTCCTCATTCCATAGGCGTCGGCTGATCAGTTTTGACACTTCCCGGAGAGGCATCCTATAATAAATGGATCAGTAACATCGGCAGGGGATGAAAGCATGCAGGAAAACGGCAGTGAACAATCATTAAAACTATTCGTGGTTCTTTCGAGGGCACACAAAGTGATCTCTGAAAAGGCCAACCGGCTTTTCGCGGAATACGGTTTGAACCCGACAGAATTTGCAGTGCTGGAGCTTCTCTATCACAGGGGCAGCCAGCCAATTCAGAAGATCGGCAGCAAGATTCTGCTTGCGAGCGGCTCGATGACCTATGTCATCGACAAGCTCCAGAAAAGGGGCTACCTTGAGCGGACAATCTGCGAAACCGATCGGCGTGTCACGTTCGTTGACATCACAGCAGAGGGCAGGGAACTTTTGGACAAGATTTTCCCTGTCCATGAGGAGAGCCTCCACGGGTTGATGGGGGCACTGAGTACTGAAGAAAAGTCGACTGCCATTGAGCTGCTGAAAAAGCTCGGTCTGTCGATTAAGGATCTTTCCAAGTGAACAGAAGCGCATATAAAAAGACCGGTTTTTTTTCCGGTCTTTTTTCATTAGCTATTTATTTCTGGCCGATGGTTGCACCCATGGAAAGAAGGGCATCGGTCTGGCCGGCTTCGGGCTTGTCGAAAACGGTCAGGCGCACGGTCATGCCGTCCTTCATGAAGACGGCACCCGTCGTGACGCCCTCTTCGGTTTCAAGCTGTCTGATGACAAGTTCTTCTATGCCGTCCGATTCTGCAAGGCTGTACTCCCCGGAAACGTCCGCCGCTTCTCCACCGTCAAATTCCAGGGAGCCGACCATTTGCTCGGTGAGCATGGTATAGTCGGCATCGGAACCGAACGTTTCGATTCTCATGAAGACCTGCTCGTCCTCGTTCCAGTAGAGCACATCTTTGTTCGGTTCTTCCGACGTAAGCTGATAGCCGTCAAGGACGTAGATCGAGTAGTCCATCTCATCACTTTTCGTCAGCTTCGCCTGACTTGTCTGCTGGCTGGTGCCGGACTGATAGGTCAGCTCCCGTTCAGGGCCGCGTGCTTCCTCCTGTTCGGAGACTTCCGTGTCCTCTTCATCTGGAGCATTTTCGTCCGAGGCTTCTTTTTCGGTTCCTTCATCAGTCTCAGATCCCTGGTTCTGATCCGCTGTTTCTTCCTGTTCCATCTGTGTATCCTGATTGTTGTCTGCTTCTTCCTCGGCTGTGCCGCAAGCGGCCAGCATGAGGACGGCGGCCGCCGAGAGGGATAAGTGTTTCCATTTGAGTTGCATGATTGCAGATCCTCCTTGTCTGTATTGTGGAAAACCGGCTGTCCGGAAAATTTATACGGATGATTGGCGGGTATGTATTGGATCAGTCGTTGCTGCCGTACAATATTTTATAACGTTTATGATTGACGACTGTTTTTTCTTCCATATCCAGCTGCTTGAAATTTTCCATGAACGTCAGGTCGACGATGACCGAGTTCTCATTGACCTTCTCAACTATACCCTGGAGTCCGTCTTTAAACTCGATGATGTTTCCCACTTCGGCAATTTTCATCCATATCGCCCCTTCCTGTTGATTAACTAACAGTTTGCCTTATATTCTCTTATGAGTAAAGAATTTTTAGCAGTTTTTGTGATGATACTGACCCGGTGAGGGAGGGTTCTATGAAGCAGTCCAAAGAAGAGCAGATTGAGAATTTGAGGGAGAGGATGGCCGTCAGCGCAAGGGAAAAAGGGCGGGGGCATCCGGAAACAATAGGGCTGAGCCGGCAGCTGGATGAACTGATGAATCGGTATGCCCTGGATCAGACCATGCTGCAGAACCCGGAATAAAGGAATCTTTCGGCGAAAATGAAAAAAATGATTTTCTGATGTTTAGACTGACCAAATTCAGGATATATTACTTTTGAACACAGCAACATTCTCATTTCCCCCTTTACTTGGACGGACCGCCATGCGGACCGTCCCTTTTTTGTGCGCTCTCTCCGATCCCCATTTGCTACAATGGAGGAAACGAATGGGGGGATAGAAGGTGGAAATGAAAAAAATCGCTTTTATCGGTGCAGGTGTGATGGGCGGCCCGATGGCCGGCCATCTGATGGAAGCCGGCCACAGCCTGACAGTCTATACAAGAACACGGGAGAAGGCAGAGAGTCTCGTGGGGAAAGGTGCATCATGGGTCGCCAGTCCTTCAGAAGCGGCTGACGGGGCAGATGTCGTCATGACAATGGTCGGCTATCCGCATGACGTGCAGGAAGTCTACTTCGGGGAGCAGGGGATTTTCCGTACGGTACGGAGCGGGGCGATTCTCATCGATTTTACGACTTCGTCACCGAAGCTCGCAGTACGGATTGCAGAGGAAGCCGCAGCAAAAGGATGCGCGGCCATCGATGCACCTGTCTCGGGCGGAGATGTCGGTGCACGAAACGCGACGCTTTCCATCATGTGCGGAGGGCCTGAGGACACGTTCCGTGAGATTCTGCCGCTGCTGGAAGCGGTCGGACAAAACATCGTTCACCACGGGCCGGCCGGTTCCGGACAGCATGTAAAAATGTCAAATCAGATTGTCATCGCAACGAGCATGATCGGTGTCTGTGAGTCCCTTGCTTATGCAGGAAAGGCAGGGCTTGACACGGAGCGTGTACTTAAGTCAATATCAGCCGGTGCGGCGGGCTCCTGGACGCTCAGCAATCTGGCACCACGCATGCTGAAGGGAGACTTTGAACCGGGGTTCTATATCAAGCATTTCCTGAAGGATCTCCGCATCGCACTTGATGAATCAAAAGCGATGGGGCTCGAGCTTCCGGGTGTTGCGCTTGCAGAGCGGATGTACACGGCACTTGCCGAGACCGGCTCGGAAAATGAGGGGACACAGGCTCTCTACAAGGTGTATCAATAACACAAGAATGTCATTGGTCAAACCAGGAGCGGTGCCGGGGAGGCGCCGGTTTCTGGTTTCGCCGGCCCGCAACAGGAAAATTTTTCGATTCATTCCTTGATGAAAGGTCCCGTGCCGGCGAATTCCCTGACTGGCTATCGGGCGATGTCCGCCCGGAATCCCCGGGTGTGAGTCCGGTATATTCCTGAAGAAGGTGCTTGGCTGCCTTTAGCCCGAGGCGTACCTTCGGATTCCGGTAGTCCGGATCCGGCTCACCGAGATGGGGGAGTGTTTTTATTTCATCACGGGTCGGCGGCAGGTGAAAATGAAATTCACCGCATGTAATGAGGACCGCCGACTGTCTTCGGCTGAACTTCGGATTTGGGACAGATTGGAGCCCGACCTTTTCTGCAAAACCGTCTGCCATCATCTTCATAAGAGCCGCTCTTTTCAGCTTGTACAGAAATTCATTGTCCGGTGCGGTCTTGGCATGCTTGTTGATGATATAGATTGCCCCGGCCAGCTGTTCCTGGTTATACAGACTGTTGGCCATCCCGTTTTCCTCCGTTCTCATTGCATGATTTGCATCCATCCTATCATGTCCGGACACGATTTCACAGAAGCAGAATGAATCAGCAGAAATTCGGACAGGTTAACGGAAAACGGGAAGGAGGCAATGGAATGGATATCTGGTTGTGGCCGACGATAGCGGTGTCGCTGTTGATTCTCGCCATTGGGCTCGCTTCGTTCAGGAGAATGGACCGGACCGTGGCAGAGACGGAAAATGGCGAAGACCAAATTGCGGATGAGGTCAGGGACCATCCGTACGCGCTGAACCCGATTCTGATCGTCATCGCGGTTTCGGCGGTGTTTATCGGGTTTGTCATCTTTTATTATGCCGTGACATATTAACCTCATACAGGATGCCCGGGAAGCGGCAGATACCCGGGCATCCTGTTTTTTGTAAGCTCGTCAGCCGGATGCCGGGTATGATATGATGGAGATGGGGAAACCAAAAATTGAAGGTTGACAAAGGGGTCGGATCCTAAATGATTTCCGTTAACAACACAGAATTTCTTCACGAGCCCATCCGTGACCATGTCATCTCATCAGAAAAAGTCGCCCATGTCCAGGTCGGGAACAATGCCGAACATGCGCTTCTTGTACTGACGAAGACTGGTTATTCGGCAATCCCGGTACTGGATCATGAATACCGGCTGAGAGGTCTGCTCAGCATGGGGATGATTACCGAGTCGATTCTCGGTCTGGAGAGGATTGAATACGAGCGGCTGTCCGATATGAAAGTCGATGAATTGATGCAGACAGATCTTCCGATTGTGGGGATCGATACCGAATTCAGAAGGGTGTTCGATCTGCTTATCAACCATCCGTTCCTGTGCGTCGAAGATGAGGAAGGCATGTTCGCCGGAATCATGACACGCCGGGTTCTGATGAAGAAACTGAAAAAAGCGGTCTATACGATGCCGCGTTGATCAGTCGGTTCCGGATCTGTCCGGAACCGATTTTTATATTCCGGGATTTTCCGGAGCAGAATCAATAGAAATTCCCTTTTCCGCCTGGAAGGCGGAGGTGCTCCGCCGAAAAAGGGGAATAAAGGGATAGACCGGTTTTTGTCCGGTTTACAGGAAGGGTTGAACGCGATGAACGTGAATGAATTCAATATCATCAAGACGCTGGCCGAGGAAGGGAATATGCGCAAAGCATCGGATCGGCTATTTATATCGCAGCCTGCACTTTCCCAGCGGCTCCGGTCCATCGAAAAAGAATGGGGCGCACCGCTGTTTATCCGGTCATCGAAAGGGCTGATCCCGACGCCTGCCGGTGAGCATGTCATCCAGTTTGCGAAGGAGACACTTGCCCGGTATGAGGAAGTAACAGAGACCCTTCAGGCTATGGTGCATAAGGTGCACGGGACACTCAAGATTGCCTGCGCCTCAATTGTCGGGCAGACCTGGCTGCCGGCAGTGCTGAAGGAGTTTGTCACCGAATATCCGGATGCGAAGATTTCCCTGATGACCGGATGGAGCTCGGAAATCGTGAGGGCCCTTCATGAGGGAGAAGCCCATGTCGGCATTGTCCGCGGACATTCCGACTGGAAGGGGGCCAAGGTACATCTGTTCAGGGATCATCTTTATCTCGTGGACAAGGTGATCCGCTCCGTCGATGAAATTCCCGAAACGGAAAGGCCGTTTGTGCAGTTCAAGAGCGACTCGGACTACTACGAGGAGATCAGGGAATGGTGGCGGCGGCATTTCCAGTCCAGTCCCGGCCGTCAGATCATCGTGGATCAGATTGAAACGTGCCGGCAGCTAGCCGTGAATGGGATCGGCTATGCCGTGCTTCCCTCCATCACACTCCGTGAAGATGACCCGGTCAACAAGATCCCGCTAACTGACGGAGATGACCGGTTCGAGCTGACTCGGGACACCTGGCTGATCGGCTATGAGCAGGCCCTCGCCCTCCCGCAGGTCGAGGCTTTCAAAAAAATAGCGCTCCGGCACGCGGAGCGGGTCAAGTAAACCGGAACCAGGACAAGCGAAGAAACGTCACAAAGAACAGCTGAGCTAAAGGGGATGGGGCAGTTGAGAGCAGTAAAATGGGGGACGGCTTTATTGATGTTTGCGGTGGCCGTGATGTTGGGGGCAGGGCCGGCTGCGGCGGCGCCTGAACTGACCGTCAAGGCCACAGGCGGCATTGACGGGAAGGCAAAGGAAGGAAGAGGCATGCCGGTCGTGGTTGAGATCCGGAATGAGGGAGATCCGTTCGAAGGGGACCTGATCGTCGATTTCAGTGATGTCTATGAATCTGGCACCGCCCGGGCAGTCGCTCTGAATATCGGAACGGGTGAAACAGAAACGGTGCGGGTGACGGTGGATTCGGTAAATTCCTACTCCTTTACGGAACAGCAATTCCGCTTTTTTGAAGGGGACTGGAGGAGCGGCCGGAAAGTCGCCTATAAAGGCGACCGACGTCCGAATGTGAACTTTTACTATACGGAAACCTCGTTTGTGGTTGCTCTTGCCGAAAGCGCTGATCGGCTTTTGGGAATCAGGGACCTGAACTTCGGCGGTACGCCGGAGTCCGAGGTCATCGGGCCGCTTGGCAGGAGTGCGATCCTTCCGGCTGATGCGGGCGGCTGGGAGGCGGCGGACCTGATCATCGCAGATGACGGGATGTTGGCGGGGCTCTCAAAAAACGATCAGGAGGCCATTGCCGGCCGCATCCGTGAAGGGGCAACGCTCCTTATCGGAATGACCGATGACCCGGCAGATGCCGGAATGTTCAGCGGAGCATTGCCGCTTGAACAGCAGGGCAGGTCAGAATTGCCGCCTGAGGCACTGCGGGAATCAGGCACAGAAACAGCTGTACCGGCATTCAAGGTGACATTAAAAGACGGGGCACAATCACTTGGAGAATGGGAAGGCCGGGTACTTGCTGCGTTCTCTGAATATGGGGCGGGAAAAATCGTCCAGACGGCATTTTCATTCGGGGATGAACCGTTGGCTTCCGCCCCGGACACCGCCAGCTTCATTGGCGGGATCCTTTCGGGCATGCCGGGAACCGCTGCCGCTTATTCCGGCATGTACGGAGACCCCGAAAGTGATTTTGTCCAGCTGGGCAAAAGCGCAACGGAGCGTTTCGAGACCTTCAGGATTCCTGCGGCCGCCATCATCCTCATTGTGATGCTCTATATTATCCTGATCGGGCCTGTCCTTTACTATGTCCTAAGAAGAAGAGACCGGAGAGAGCAGGCGTGGTGGATCATCCCGGCAGCTGCTGTCCTGATCTCTGCGGGGATTTTCTCCTACGGTGCAAAAGACCGGTTGTTCCATCCCCAATTCAGGCAGGCGGCCCTGTTCTTTTCCGACGGCAGCGGAACACTGTCGGGCGTGTATACGGGTTCCGTTTTGACAAATCGGGGAGGTGATCTGGAGGTTGCCGCATCATCTCCGATGACCCTTTCCGCCGCAGGGAGGAGTACTCCCTTTTCCGGCGGCTCCGGCAGCTTCGGGCATGCAGTTGCGGAACAAACAACGCAGGGAACATTACTGACACTCAGGTCCATGCCGTTCTGGTCGGTCCGCACGGTCCATGGCGAAACCCGGATTGAGGATGCAGGCAGTCTGGCTGGTGAGCTCACCGTTTCAGGCGGCAGGCTTACCGGTACAATCACCAATGGATTTCCGTTCCGACTGCGGGATGTCTCTGTCTGGAGCGGCACAGGTTTGATCGCACTCGGTGATCTGGAGGCCGGAGAGGCCATGGAGATTGATGTGGAAGTGCCTGGAAGCGGGCTGTACCCTGCAGTTTCAACAGCGGGATCCGGTCCCGCCGGAACCCGCTATGGAAATCCGGATGATGGGAGGGCCGGAAATATGGTGCAGGCGGCCGGATCCTATCTGGATGGAAGGCGTCCGGTGCTGATCGGACATACCTCCTCTCCGCTTGCCCAAGTCAGTCTGGAAGGGAATCCGGAATACAGCTCGGTTTCGGTCATCGTGCAGCCGTTTGATCCGGAAATCCGGATGTCCGGGCCGTTCAGCATCCCGTCCTCCGTCATCAGCGGGCCCATTTCTCCGGAGCATCCGGACGGGTATGCGGAGAAGTATCCGGACGGTAAGCTGTTCCTGTCACCGGGGACGTTCCTTTATGAGCCATCCGTTCCGGAAACCTATTCACAACCGGAAATCGCATGGACCTCACTCAGTGTCCGTGTCTCCGCAGGGGCCGGAGTTTCCATTCTTAACCGGTCTTCCGGCGAATTTGAAGAGCTAACAGCCGGCATGAATGCACTGGATCCGGCGCCGGACTATTTCGGGCAGGATGATGGTGCTTTCCGGTTCCGCATCGAGAGCCCGCCCGACGGCAGAGCCGCCAGGCTGCCTGAAATTGAATTGGAAGGAGTGGCATCGCCATGATCGAGACAAGGAACCTGACCAAGTCTTACGGGTCATTCCGTGCCCTGCATGATCTGAATCTGGAAGTCGGGGAAGGAAGCGTATTCGGTTTTGTCGGTGCAAACGGCGCCGGGAAGTCGACGACGTTCTCGATACTGGCGACCCTGCTCCCGCCGACTTCGGGCGATGCCTTCGTGGGGGGATACAGTGTGCGCACTTCCCCTGCAGAAGTGCGCAGGCTCATCGGCTACATGCCGGACTTTTTCGGAGTTTATGACCAGCTGAAAACCGAGGAGTACCTGGACTTTTACGCAGCCAGCTACGGGATTTCGGCCGGAAGCCGCAAGACGCTGATCGGCCAGCTGCTGGAATTGGTGAATCTTTCGGAAAAGCGGGATGCCTATGTCGATTCCCTGTCACGCGGGATGAAGCAGCGGCTTTGTCTGGCCCGCAGCCTGATCCATGACCCAAAAGTGCTGATTCTCGATGAACCGGCATCCGGGCTCGATCCGAGGGCGAGGGTCGAAATGAGGGAGATTATGAAGCGGCTGAAGGACATGGACAAAACCATCCTCATCTCTTCCCATATCCTCCCGGAACTGGCGGAGATGTGCGACGAGATCGGCGTGATCGACCGGGGCCGCCTGCTTGCCAGGCAATCCGTACGTGAAATCCACTCTATGATGAAAGGGGACCGGGTGATCGTTGTGAAGCTGAACGGTCCTGCTGCTGCGGCGGCCGGATTCTTCGAGGAAAGGCCGTTTGTTTCGGCACTCATAAGGGACGACGAGGCAGGCGAGGTAGCATTCTCGTTCAGCGGCTCACAGCAGGACCAGGAGGAACTGCTTGCA
Source organism: Bhargavaea cecembensis (assembly GCF_001619585.1). Lineage (GTDB taxonomy): Bacteria > Bacillota > Bacilli > Bacillales_A > Planococcaceae > Bhargavaea > Bhargavaea cecembensis_A. Next base: position 366,900 of record NZ_LQNT01000009.1, on the reverse strand, counting down.
GCAGCCGCTGCAAGCCCGCTCGGAATCCGCTCTTTTTCCGAAGAGGAAACCGACCTTGAAGACGTGTTCCTGTCACTGACGAAAGGAGGCGGTGCATGATGAAAGCGGACCTGTCCAATCCGGTTCTGATGAAAGAAATCAAGCTCCGGTTCCGCTCGCCGAAAAGCTTTGTGGGTATTCTGTTTTACCTGGCTTCGATGAGCCTGTTTGTCATCGGCTTCTTCTACCTCATGACGCAGGACGGTTCATCCGGGGGGTATCTGGATCCCGGTCAAAGTTACATGCTGTTCACGATGCTGACTTATATCCAGCTCGTGCTTGTCCTCTTCATCACGCCCGGGCTGACGGCAGGGTCCATCAGTTCCGAACGGGAAAAGCAGACGCTCAACATGTTGCTTACGACATCCCAGACCTCTTTTCAGATCATTGTCGGCAAGCTGCTGTCGTCGATTGCCTTTCTGGTCCTGATGCTGGTCTCAAGCCTTCCCCTGTACAGCATTGTCTTCCTGTATGGCGGTGTGTCGCCGAAACAGCTTCTTCTTCTCATGTTTTACTTCCTGCTGACGACAGTTGCGATTGGTAGTCTCGGTGTAATGTTTTCCACATTGATCCGGAAGACGATCATCTCGATGATAGCGACTTACGGTTCGGTTCTCGCACTGCTTTCAGTCACCGGTTTCCTGAGTATTTTCTTCGCTTCGCTCAGTCAGGGAAGCGCATCTCCGGCCGCCCATTTATTCGCGGCCATCAACCCGGCGGTGCTGACTGCTTCTCTCCTCGCTGCGGATTCCGGAAATCTCCTGCGCGAAATGACCGGTCTGGGCTGGCCGATCTGGATCATTTATCTATTGTTTTATCTGGCTGTTACGGCGGCGGCTGTGTTCGTGTCAGTAAAATCACTCCGTGTCAATATGGCACGGGGCAAATAAAGGAGGTGCGGCATGGGCAGCAGGCGGAAACTGGACGGAGCCGTTGCACACGTCCGGCGGAGACTGATGATGGAATGGTTGATGAGAACGGCTGTGCGTGGATTGGCTGCAGGTGCAGTTTCGGCCGTTTTGCTGCTTGCTGCCTCCCGTCTGTTTATCTGGCCGGGTTACGCAGGTATTGCCGGATTGACGGCAATATTAGCTGCGGCTGTGGTGTTCATTCAGGAGTGGCGGAGGGCCCCGACGCGGCTGCAGTCGGTCAGAACGCTCGATGCGTTTTGCCGGGATAATGTCATCCTGGCCGCAGAAACAGACGGAAGCCGTGAAGGCCCTCTCTCCGAGGCCCTGTCGGATGCGGCTGCGGAAGCGTCTTCCGCAGCGCTGACACGGTTCCGGAAAAGGAAGGGACAGTGGACGGAGCGCCGGCCGCTCCTGATTGCGGGCGGCGCAGCAGCAGTCGTGGCGGTGCTTTCCCTGTTTCCATCCTCCGCACAGTTGGAGGCGCAAGAAGCCGATGAAGAGCGGGAGATTATCGATGAACTTGCCGACAATGTAAGCGCTCTTGAGGAGCGGACAGATGATCCGGGAACTGAAAAGCGGCTCGCTGAACTGGCCGAAGAAATCAGATCCGCCGATTCTCCGGAAGAAGCGGTCCGTGAGGCGGTAAAGCTCCAGCGTGAACTGTCCCTTGAAGAACGTTTCTCGGAACGCCCAGAAAGCGGCCCAGGCCAGACATCAGGAGAACGCATCCTGACACCCGGCGAGGCGGCAGCGGCGCTGGCCGCTTTGTCCGGAGACGCCGAAGAACAGCTGGCACGCATGGGGCGCACATCAGGGACCGGAAACCATGCCTCTTCAGGAGAAGAGGGAGCGGGCTCACGTGGAGCAGCGCAGGGACAGGAGGGGACGTCCCCCGGCGGTGATGGAGAACCGGGAGCGGAGGGTGAAGAGAATTCCTCCAGTGAAAGCGGCGGTGGATCAGAGAGCAATGGAGGCGAAGCGCAGGACGGTGACGGGAACGGAACGGAAAGCGGCAATGGAGGCGACGGAATCAGCGGAACCGGGACCGGGCCCGGAAACAATGACGGTGGTTCCGGAAGCGGGGGCTCCGGCCAGGGTTCGGGTGACGGTGACCGGAACCTTGTCAGCACGCCGCAGTCCCCGCCCGAACCTGGAGATCAGGTTATGGATCCGGGTCCGCAGAAAGAAGGTTTATCGGCTGCAGACAGCCTCGTTCCTGCAGAAAGAGGGGAAGTCCGTCCCTATGAGGAGGTAAAAGGCGAATACCGGGATGCATTTGTAGAACATGCCGGCCGCCTTGGACTGCCGGAAGACCTTCAACAAGTCTTGTCCGATTATTTTTCGTCGATCGATACGAGGGAGTGAGGAATGTGGCTTTTACAAAAGAGGATTACAAGGAGATGAGCGTGAAAATCAGCAGGGTGAAGGAAGAGGTGGGGAAGTTCATCGTCGGTCAGGAAGAGGCGGTGGACTTTATCCTCTATTCCATTCTTGCAGGTGGCCACACCCTTCTTGAGGGGCTGCCGGGGCTTGGGAAAACGATGCTGATCCGGACGTTTTCCGAAGTGCTGGACCTGGGCTTTTCCCGCATCCAGTTCACGCCGGACCTGATGCCTTCTGACATCACCGGCACAACAGTGATCGAAGAGTCGCCTGACGGACGCAAGGACTTTGTTTTCCGCGAAGGTCCGCTCTTCAGCGAAATGGTGCTTGCCGATGAGATCAACCGTGCCACGCCGAAAACACAGAGCGCACTGCTCGAGGCAATGGGGGAAAGGACAGTTACTGTGCTCGGGAGCACACGGCCGATGAAGGATCCTTTTTTCGTGCTGGCCACTCAAAACCCGATTGAACTCGAGGGAACCTATCCGCTCCCTGAAGCACAGCTGGACCGTTTTCTCTGCAAAGTGATCGTCCCGCATCCGGACGGGGAGGAGCTCAAGGAAATCATCCGCCGCACGACCGGCAACAGGACCGCCTCCCTTCAGAAATTGATGGGACCGGAAGAAGTCCGGCGTGCGCGCGAAATGGTCCGTGAGGTCATCCTTCCGGAGGAGATGCTGGACGTGGCCGCCCGTATTGTCACCGGCACTCATCCTTCCGATTCTCCATTGGACGAGGTGCGCCGGTGGGTCCGTTTCGGCAGCGGTCCGCGCGGGCTGCAAAGCCTTGTGCTCGCAGCGAAAGCGCGGGCACTGGCCGATGGACGCTTCCATGTGTCGATTGGTGATCTGAAAAGGGCCGCGGTTCCTGCATTGAGGCACCGTCTGCTGTTCAACTATGAGGGCGAAGCGGCAGGCATGCCAGCGGATGAACTGATATCCCGGCTTGCCGATCTGTCGGCCGGGGGTAACCTGTCATGACGGAATCGTTTTTCCCGTCATCTGATGCCGTTGCCGCCGGCAGGCTCCGGCACCTCGCCCGTTCCGCTCCGAAAGGGATGCATCAGGGAAGGAATGCATCGGGCAGAAGCGGGACTTCTCCGGATTTCTCGGATTTCCAGCCCTATGCCCCCGGTGATGACATCCGGAATGTTGACTGGAACATCTATGCCAGGACGGAACAGCTGTTCATCAAACGTTTTATGGATGAGCGCGAGCTCCGCGTGTCGGTGATTTTGGATGCCAGCCGGTCAATGGGCGGTGACCGTTGGCTAGCTGCACGGAGGCTCTGCGCGGTGCTCGGTACGATGGCACTGGCCGGGGATGATCACATGCATTTTTCGGCTGCAGGTGAAACAATGCCGTTTTCGGCGAAGGGCGTCCGGAACAGGAACCGTTTCCTGAGTCACCTGGAACAGCTGCCGTCCCCTGAAGGGCCCGGCTTTGCAGGTGCGGCGGCTTCAGAAAGCATGCCGGCCGCATCAGTCCGATATATCGTGACGGACGGACTGGAGCCGCCGGCAGCGTTCCGTCCGCTGTTCCGCAAGCTCAGGAAAAGCGCGGGTGAGGTACGGCTGATCCTGCTTACAGATGACCGCCCGGATGTTCCCGTTCGGGTCGGTGATGTCCGCTTTGTCGATTCAGAGACCGGCAAGGCGGTGGATGTAACACTGACGGAAAGCGCGATAAGCAGGCAACAGGCGCAGAGAGAGCGGCATTTTTCGGAGCTTGCAGCCCTCTGCCGGGAGTACGGTGTTTCCAGTCTGAAGGCGGGGAAGCAGGAAAGTGCAGCGGAGTTTGTGTCAGGAAAGATGAGAAGAGCGGGCTGGGCCCGCTGAGCAGGGAGGAGATCGGATGGGATTCGGGTCAATCGGCATGATCTGGACGCTGGTCATCCCTGCCATCGTCCTCTTTTATTATTTTTTCCGAAAGAAATATGTGGAGCGCACGGTACCGTCAGTTCTTTTCTGGGAAGAGTCACGGAAGCACACAGAAAGCTCTCCTTTTATCAGCCATCTGAACCGGAATGCCCTGTTCTACCTGCAGATGGGAGCACTGCTGCTGTTCGTGCTCCTGCTTATGAAGCCGGGCATCAGAGGTTCCGGGGACGCTTCGGGACACTTGATCATCGTAGCGGACACATCCGCCACGATGCTGGCCGAAGAAAACGGCGATCCGCTGATCGAACGGCACAAAAGCCGGATGGAATCATTGATCCGGGACAATGAAGACGCACGGTTCACCGTAATCCGTGCCGGCGGCAACCCCGAGGTTTTGCTGCAGGCTTCCGAGAAGGCGGAGGAAGCACTCCGGACTGTCCGGCGTCTCGGCCTCACTTACGCCCATCAGGATCTGCCGGCGGCACTGTCCCTTGCGGGAACCGCTGCAGGCGGGCAACAGGCGGATGTCCATGTTTTCACCGACGCGATGGATCCGGAAGATCTTCCGGCTGTCATTCCGGGTGTGGTTTACAGCATTCATGCTGCAACATCCCTTCCTGAAAATGTCTCGGTCGGACAGTTCGGCATCACATGGGGGCCGAAAGGCCAGTCTGCGATTGCAGTCGTGACAAATGATTCTCCGTCCGGCAAGAAAGTAGCGCTATCCGTGAAAGATGAGCAGGGCAAACCGGTCGGGGAATCCCGTGAACTCACCATCGGGGCTGGAGAGGCCGAACGGGTCTTGTTCGACGGTCTGCCATACATTCGGGGCCTTCAGCTCACAGCAGAGACCGATGACGGCTATCCGGCGGACAATATCGCCCATGCCGTTTCCGGTGGAGAAGAACTGCCTGTTTATGTGGAAGCCGGACTGCATGAGCTGGTACATAAAGCCCTACTGGCTGCCGCTGCAGACGTGACCGCATATGCAAGGGACGAGGAGGGGCAACTGCCGGAAGAGGCGATTGTCGTGACCGGTTCGGAAAAGACGTTCCTGGAACGCCGGGGACGTACAGTGCTGTTCGGCCGTGAGGGAAAACCTGAAGAGAATCCGGTGTTCATCACACCGGCCGGGGATACGCTGTTCGCTTTTGCTCCGGGCGAGGAAATCTATGCATCCGCGCTTTATCCGCCTTTCCCGGAAATGGAGGCGGTCGCGGGCCCGGAAAACAGCCCGCTGATCCAGAGGGCAGCCGACGGAAGAATTGCAGTGCTGGCTGACCCATCCATGACCGACTGGCCTCTCCGTCCGTCCTTCCCGCTCTTTCTCTGGAGCGTCATTGACGGTTATTCCCGTGAGCAGGCAGGAGCCGGCATTTTTCTCCCTGGGGAAAGACGTTCGGTCACGCCTTCCCGCGAAGGGGGCTGGCAACTGTTTACCGCAGGAGGGGAATACATGACCGAATTTGGCGCAGCAGAGGCGGTGACAGCGCCGGATGAGCCTGGGCTGTACGTTCTCCGGTCCGGGAACGAAGAGCGCTATCTGGCCGTCGACCTGCCGGAGGAGGAGCGTACCATGCAGGCCGGACCATCGTTTACTGCCGGTGGGCAGGAGGACGGCGGCAATGCCGCATCCCCCGTCAACCGTCCGCTCGCCCTTCCGCTGACCGTTCTGATCCTGATTCTGATTCTTGCAGAATGGGAGGTGCAGCGCCGTCATGGACTTTCGTATTGAACATCCGGACTATCTCCTTCTCCTGATCCCTGTCATCGGCTATCTGTTTTGGTCATGGAAACGGGAGCGGGGAAAAAGCGGACACAAGGCCGGTGTGCTTCTGAGCTTGAGGATTCTGGCCTCTGCTTTGCTCATCTTTGCGGCAGCTTCTCCCTATCTGCTGATGCGTGCGGAGGAGGAACGGCTGATCTTTCTCGTGGACCGCTCCGCCTCCATGGAAGGGACAGAAGATGAGATCTCGGATTTCCTGTCCGGGGCCATCAGCCACCGTCCGGACCGCGATGTCACAGTCCTTTCGTTTGCAGGGGAAGTATCCAATGATCTGCCGGAAGGGGCCGGGGCGGATATCGGCCTTAATGCCGGCGAAACGGATCTGGAAGGCGCACTGCGGTATGCTGCAGCCGCCGCAGGAGGAAGTCCGGCGAGGATCGTGGTTTTGTCGGACGGAAGGGAAACGAGAGGTGATGCACTGGGGTATATCCGGAGTCAGCTGCCGGCCGGGGTCACTGTCGATGCAGCCGTAATGGCCGCTCCGGACTCCGAAGATGCATCCGTCTCTTCGTTCACCGTCCCGTCCAGCGGCAGGAAGGGTGAATCACAGCAGCTGGAGGTGACTGTCGGGGCGACCGCCGCCGCAGCCGCCCGCCTGGTCCTGTTCCGCAATGATGAGCCGATTGCCGAGCGGGACATTGATCTGGCCGAAGGGGAAAACCGCTTTACTTTCAGCGAAGTGCAGGCCGAAGAGGGCCTGGTGAAATACGAGGCACAGGTCATCATGGAAGGTGACAACATCCAGGAAAACAACCGGATGACTGCAGTCACTGAGATTGAAGGCCCGCCCCGTGTCCTGATAGCAGACACTTCCGATGCACCCAGCCCGCTTGGAGAGCTGATCGGAAAAAGCGGGGTCTTTGCCCAAACGGTTCATGCGGACAAACTTCCCCAAGACCTGTCGTCCTATCTTCAGTATGATGCCGTCATCTTCGACAATGTCCCCGGGCATCGGGTCGGGGAGCAACGGATGAAAGTCATTGAGCAGGCCGTCAAGACATTCGGTCTCGGTTTCTTGATGGTCGGCGGAGAGAATAGTTTCGGTCTTGGAGGTTATTTCCGTACACCGATTGAAGAGATGCTTCCCGTCGATATGGACGTGACCGGCAAACAGGTCATCCCCACACTGGGTCTCGTCATCGTACTGGACCGCTCCGGAAGCATGACCGGGCGCAAGCTGGATCTGGCGAAGGAAGCGGCTGCACGGTCTGCCGCACTCCTCAGGGAAGACGACACGCTCGGATTCATCACATTTGACGAAAGCCCTTGGGAAGTAATCGAAACGTCCCCGCTCGGAGATCCTGAGGAAGCCACGGGGAAAATCATGTCGGTCACGCCGGGAGGCGGCACCGATATCTACCCGGCGGTCGCCCTTGCCTATGAGCGTCTCCGGGGTTTGGATCTGGAACGCAAGCATATCATCCTGCTGACGGACGGAGTATCCGCTCCAGGAGGGGATTACGCCTCTCTTGCGAAGGCCGGCGAAGCGGACGGGGTGACAATGTCGACGGTGGCGATCGGCGCCGATGCGGACCGGCAGCTGCTCCGGATGCTCTCGGATCAGGCTTCGGGCCGATATTACGAAGTCACCGATGCCGACTCGGTGCCGTCCATCCTATCGAGGGAGACGGCGATGCTGTCGAGAACTTATATTGTCGACGAGAGCTTCACGCCTTCTGTGCGCACGGGGACAGGCTGGGATGCGCTGTTCAGCAACGGGCTTCCTCAGATGAACGCTTATATTGCGACGACGGCAAAGCCCGGCTCCGATGTGATCCTCGAAAGCCCGGAGGAAGACCCCATTATCGCGGAAGGGCGTTACGGTCTTGGCAGGACACTTGCCTACACGTCCGGTTCGGGAGCCTGGAGCGGCGGCTTCGCATCCTGGGACCGCTGGGGGGAACTGTGGACAACCGCCGTTTCAAGAATCCTTCCTGAATACCGCAGCGAGCCGTTCGATATCCGCAGGAACATGGACGGCTCGTATACGGTAACCGGTTCGGAGTCCATGCCGTTCCTCGACATCGCCGTCGCCGATGAAAAGGGCCGCGAGCTCGGGACGGCAGTTGAACCGCTTCGGCCGGGCACCGCACGTGTACGCGTGAAATCCGGTCCGGGTCTCGTCTTTTTCAGAATTTCAGGGGACGGGGAAACCGTCTCTACGGCCGGCATCACGATTCCTTATGGTGATGAATATCGGCCCGGGCCTCCCGACCAGGAAAGACTTTCCGCCATCGCAGAAGCGTCCGGAGGCCAAGTTCTGGAATCCTCCAAAGAGGTTCTTCGGCCTCCGGAAGCGTCCAAAAAAGACATTCTCCCCGCCTGGAACTGGTTCGCCATTGCGTCGATGCTGGTCTTTTTTGCGGATATCACGCTGCGGAGATTCGGGATGCCGCACATCCGGAAACCGGACCGGGCTGCAAGAAGGCAGGGAGAAGCAAACGGGAACAGCGAAGAAACGAGCGTGGAGAAGCTGCTGAAAGAAAAAAAGAAGGAAAGATAAAGCCGAACACGGGAAAACCCGCCATGCAGACGCATGGCGGGTTTGTTCTGTTTATCGGGTTGCCGGAACCTTTCTGGAACGGAGCGTCCGGAGCTGCTCCCGGTGGAGTCTCGCCCAGGAGGCGGTGATGCCGAAGCAGACGAGCAGTACGGCGGTTCCGAAAATATACGGAAGGGCCATGTTCATATCGAACAGCGTGCCCGCAAGCGCGGGTCCGAACATATTGCCCAGGCTCATGTAGGCGTTGATCAGTCCTGCTGCAAATCCCTGTTCATTTCCGGCCATTTTCGAAATGAGCGTATTGAGTGCCGGGCGGAGCAGGGCGGTCGCCGTGAAGAAGAACGTGGAGATGAGCATGAGCGACCAGAACCGGTCCACAAGAAGGATGCCGGTCATTGCAAGGGCCGCTATCAGCAGGTTCACCAGAATAACGCGCATCTCCCCGTACTTCCGGAACAGCGGATCGACGACGAATGTCTGGACAACCACCCCGATAAATCCGCCGATCGTCATGAGTACGGCAATCTCGGACGGCGAGTACGCATATTTCTTGTCCATATACATGGAAATCGTCGCCTGGAAGTTTGCGAGGCCGAACGAGAAGACGAGCGTGATGATCAGCAGGATAAAGTAGTTCATCGCAATGGAGCGCCTCAGTTGACCCACGATGTTCTCCTGCTTTTGCGCCTCCCGTGTATCCGGCCCTTTTTCCGGGCGGGGGTCAGGAAGAATCAGTACAGATGACAATGCGGCAATCAGGGCGACGCTGCAGGCGATATAAAACGGGAACTGAAGGCTCACATTCGAAAGGAATCCCCCGATCGACGGGCCGATCATGAAGCCGAGTGACATGGAGGCACCGAGCCACCCCATCCCTTTTCCCCGGTCATCAAAAGTCGTGATGTCCGCCACGAAGGCCATCATCGGAGGAATCAGGAAAGCCGCACCGAAGCCCGTGATGAACCGGGCGACAAACAGCATCCACAACTCTGTCGCAAGCCCGAATGCAAGCTGCGACAGTCCGAAGACGACCAGCCCGAAGATGATCAGTTTTTTCCTGCCATACCTGTCGGACAGGTTGCCGGAAATCGGGGAGAACAGGAATTGCGCGAGCGCAAAGGCGGAAATGAGGAAGCCCAGCACCTGGCCCGCCGCACCGAATGTCTCCAGGTAAGCAGGCATGATCGGGATGATCAGCCCGATGCCGGACATCGCGATAAACATGTTGAACATGAGGATATACAATGCAGACCGATTGGTTGCCTCCGCCATGCCCGGACCCCCTTTTGAAATTTCGTGTCTCAAACAATTCTACCATACCCATAATACCCGTTACACTTCCCTGTGATGTCTTCGGAGAAAAATATCGGAGAATTGAAAAAACAGCCCGGAATCTGCAGATTCCGGGCTGCCGGATTTAGTTCATGCCCATCTTGAAGCGCAGGAAGCGTTCGTTGTATTCACCGGTCATTTCCGGTCCGAGGTTCCGGTACACTTCAAGGCGTCCGCGGATTTCCTCATCCGGATAGAATCGCTCATCCCCGGTCACTTCCGGGTCCATCAGTTCAAGTCCGGCTGCGTTCGGCGTGGAGTAGCCGACCCAGTCGGCGTTTTGGGCCGCAACTTCCGCATCCAGCATGAAGTTGATGAACTGATGCGCCCCATCGACGTTGTCTGCCGTTTTCGGAATGATCATGTTGTCGAACCAGAGGTTGGAACCTTCCTCCGGGACGGCGAAGTCGATCGATTCGTTGACGTACATCATGTCGAGGGCCTGGCCGGACCAGGTAAGGGCGATGGCCGCCTCGCTCCGCCGCATCATTTCAACAATCTCATCGCCGATGATCGCTTTGACATTCGGCGTGAGCTCATCCAGTTTGGCAGAAGCGGCATTCAGTTCGGACTCATCGGTCGAGTTGAGGGAGTAGCCGAGGCTGTTCAGTCCCATCCCCATCACCTCACGCGCACTGTCGACGAGAATGACCTGCTGGCGGAGCTCGGGGCTCCACAGGTCCTCCCAGCTCGTGAAGTCAAAGTCCTCCTCGAGCAGATCGGGGTTAAAGGCGATGCCGACCGTTCCCCAGAAATAGGGGACGGAGTATTCATTGCCCGGATCGAATGGCAGGTCCAGGAAGTAAGGGTCGATATTGTCCAAATTCGGTATCTTGGAGTGATCAAGCGGGATGAGGAGGTCTTCCTCCTTCATCTTCTCGATCATGTACTCGGACGGCATGGCGACATCATAGGACGTCCCTCCCTGCTCAACCTTCGTCATCATCGCCTCGTTCGAATCGAATGTCTCATAGACGACGCGGATTCCGGTTTCCTCCGTGAACTGATCCAGGAGTTCCGGATCCAGGTATTCACCCCAGTTGTAGACGGTGATGGTGTCGTTGCCCGAGCTGCCCGATGTTTTGCCGAGCTGGCTGTTGATGTAGAGGAGCAGTGCAGATACGACGATGACGGCAACTGCGGCACGGATAATTTCCTTCATTTTTTCACCCCCGTGAAAGGTGTGCGGTTCCGCCGGTTCAGCGCATAGTAGACGAGGACCAGTCCGACGGTGACGACAAAGATCAGGCCGGACAGTGCATTGATCGTCAGCGTAATTCCTGCGCGGGCCATTGAGTAGATTTCGACTGACAGGGTACTGAAGCCGTTGCCGGTGACGAAGAACGTCACGGCAAAGTCATCAAGCGAGTAGGTGAGTGCCAGGAAAAAGCCTGCGAAGATGCCCGGCTTGATGTACGGGATGATGACGCGCGTCAGCACGTCCCTGCCCGATGCGCCAAGGTCGCGGGCGGCATCGATCAGCGAATCGCTCATCTCCAGCAGTTTCGGGAGCACCATGAGGACGACGATCGGTATGCTGAAGGCGATGTGCGAAATCAGCACCGATGCAAATCCGAGGCGCACACCAACTGCGGTGAAGAGAATCAGGAACGACGCCCCGATGATGACGTCCGGACTGACGATCAGCACGTTGTTCAGGGACAGCAGTGTGCTGCGGAGCTTCCGGTTTTTCAGATAGACAATTGCAAGGGCACCAAGAACACCGACTGCGGTTGATACCAGTGCCGACAATAGGGCGACAATGACCGTGTTGAACACGATCATGATCAGCCGGGTGTCTTCGAATACGGCTGCGTAATGTTCCCATGTGAAAGATTCGAACGACGACATCGTCCCGTTCGAGTTGAACGAGTAGAAGATCAGGAAAAAGATCGGCGCATACAGGATGATGAATACAAGCGCAAGAAATAGCTTCTGCACATTACTTTGTTTTCCCAATGGATGCGCCTCCTTTCTCCTTCTGGCCGGTGAACAGCATGATGATGAACATGAACAGGATCAGGAAGACGGCAATCGTCGAGCCCATTCCCCAGTTCTGGGTGACGAGGAACTGCTGTTCAATGGCCGTGCCGAGCGTAATGACCTTGTTTCCTGCAATGAGCCGGGTGATCATGAACAGTGAAAGCGCCGGGATGAAAGTCACCTGAATGCCGGATTTCACGCCGTTCATCGTGAGCGGAAGGATGACCCTGCGGAATGTCGTCCATGGACTTGCCCCAAGATCGCGCGATGCATCAATCAGAGCAGGATTGAGACGGTCAATCGCGTTGAATATTGGAAGGATCATGAACGGAATAAAAATATAGACCGACACGAAAATAAAGCTGAAATCAGTGAACAGCAGCTGTGTGGAACCGATTCCTATTGCTGCGAAAAAGGCGTTGATCGGACCGTACTGACCGAAAATACCGATGAAGGCATAAGTCTTCAGAAGCAGGTTGATCCAGGACGGAATGATGATCAGCAACAGCCAGAGCTGCTTGTGCCTGGTTTTCGTCAGGAAATAGGCGGTCGGATACGCGATCAGCAGCGAGAAAAGCGTGATCAGGAAGGCGTACCAGAACGAGCTGAGCGTCAGCTCCAGATAGATCGAAGAAAAGAACGCCTTGTAGTTGGCAAATGTAAAGTCACCGTGGATATCGAACAGTGAATAGTAGACGACAAGTGCAATCGGCGCGACGACAAACAGTGCGATCCAGGCTCCATAAGGAATGAGGTAAAGCGCACGTGTCGATTTATTCTGCATGGTCGGACACCTCGTAGGACTCTAGCCTCCGGTCGAAATCTTCTTCCGATTCGTTCAGCCTCATGACGTGGATTGCCTCAGGGTCAAAGTCCAGGCCGATCTCGTCGCCGACCTGTGCTTTTTTCGTGGAATGCACGAGCCACTCATTGCCGTCCCGGTCATACGTCGACAGTTCATAGTGAACGCCCCGGAACAGCTGGGTGTCCACCTTCACAACGAGCTTCCCGCGGTCCGGGGAAGTGATCTCCAGGTCTTCCGGACGGATGACGACTTCGATTTTTTCATTAGGGTCCAGGCCTGCATCGACGCACTCAAATTCTCTGCCTGCGAACCGGACGAGATGGTCACGGATCATGACACCGTCCACAATATTGGATTCGCCGATAAAGTCAGCGACAAATCGGTTGATCGGCTCGTCGTAAATATCGATCGGCGTTCCGGATTGGACGATTGCTCCCGCATTCATGACGAAAATCTCATCCGACATCGCGAGTGCTTCTTCCTGGTCATGAGTGACGAAGATGAACGTTTTGCCGAGGCGCTGCTGCAATTCGCGGAGCTCGTATTGCATTTCGGTCCTGAGCTTCAGGTCAAGCGCGGACAGCGGCTCATCAAGGAGGATGATTTCCGGGTCGTTCACGATGGCACGGGCGATGGCGACCCGCTGGCGCTGGCCGCCGGACATCTCGGAAATTTCACGGTCTCCGTATCCCTGAAGGTTGACAAACTGAAGTGCTTCCTCGACACGGCGTTTGACTTCCGCCTGTTTAATCTTCTTAATGCGCAGCCCGAAGGCGACATTCTCGAACACATTCAGGTGCGGGAAGAGGGCGTAGTCCTGGAAAACGGTATTGACCTGTCGCTCGTTTGGCGGGGTGTCGTTGATTTTCTGTCCGTTAAACTGGATTTCGCCGCTGCTGGGCTCGATGAATCCTGCAATCAGGCGGAGAATGGTCGTCTTCCCGCATCCGGAAGGGCCAAGCAGGGTATAAAACTTGCCGCGTTCCATTTCAAAGCTGATGTTGTTCAGAACGGTCGTATCGTCGTTGTACCGCTTGGAGACATTGTCGAAGCGGATAATAGGCTGTTGGGTCATGTCTTACCTCCAATATCAATAATCACAAATACGAATCAGTGGCGACGAGCAGGCATCTGGCCTCCCCGGGGCCGGCATTTGACAGCTGATGCTCATGCGATGCCTCGTAGTAAAGCGCATCGCCCGCACCGGCCATATAACTCTCTGTACCCAATCGGAGCAGGATTTGCCCTTTCAGCACGAAAATGAATGTCTGGGAGAGGGAAGGTTCAAACTCCTTAAATACCCCTCCGGGTCCAAGAACCAGCAGGACAGGCTCCATTTCCTTCTCATTTGACCCGGATACGAGCCAGCGGACGGAATAACCCCGGTCCTCGTCGGTGTTCAGGATATGTTCGTCCTTGCTGAAGACGACTTTGGCCGCAGGGCCATCGTCGAAAAACTCCTTGGGGGATGAACCAAGTACTTCCAAAAGAGAAAACAGGGTTTCGATGGACGGCGAAGTATGATCGCGTTCAAGCTGGGAGATGTAGCCCTTGCTCAAATCCGTCCGCTCGCCCAGTTCTTCCTGTGTGAGCCCTTTTTTCAGCCGTAGCTGCTTGATTTTTTTCCCGATTTGCATGGGCAGCCTCCTGTGGAGTTTACTTATAATAAACTTTAAGTTTAGCAATAGCGGATTTTATTATACAAAATCCATTTGTGATTGCAAGAGAAAATGGCTAATTTACAAAAGGAAAATCAAAAAGCCCGGCGCGCTGCTGAAGCGTGCCGGACAAAAGATCAGAAGTCCAGATCATCGAATTTTCTTTTGAGTTTACGCCAAGTAATGCGGCCGAGATAAGTGAAGAACAGGTAGATGGACATGCCGATGCCGAGAAGAGCGGTAATCAGCGCGATCCAGCCGAACAATCCGTATGAAGTAATCTCACGCCAGCTTGTATCGTTTTTCCAATCTTCGATTACAAGGTTCATCCCGTAGATGCCTGAGATGACCGTAAAAACCGTAAGGAAGAAGAGGAGAAGATTCATCCTGTTTGCGGCCGCGTTTTCCTGTGTCCGGTACAGCTCATCCAGCGTGGTGCGAACTTCCTGGAAAAGGTCGTCAAGGCTGAATGCATGCCTGAAGAGCAGACCGAGTTCCCGCCCTTCCTGGCGGACACTGACATGCTTAAAGTAATACCAGGACGAGAAAATCGTGATCAGCTCAATCAGACGTTTCAGATATTCTTCATCCTTGTCCCATTGGAGCCGGCTGTACTCGAACGATACACGGAGGAGCATGATCCTGTAAAAGTAGTGCAACAGAAAATTGTAGTAGTGTGTTCCCATAAAGTGGGCCAGCGGGCGCTGCATCTCCTCGGGGCTTTTCGTGGTCACATTGGTATAGGAGAAGTCTGTGGCCAGCGTATACAGGTTCGGTGCCCAGCGGTCGTGCAGATATTCGTCCAAATAGTCCTTTATGTAGGTCATGTTGGATGATGAGATGAACGGTTTACCGTCAGGGCTGATTCCGTCGACCCTGCCGATCCGGAACAACTGCTCATCCGTAATTTCCGTTCCCGGCTCGGCGAACAGGAAGGAAGTGACGAACATCCGCTCATCCTCGAAATACGGCAGGCTGCCGAAATACCCTGTGAGCCGCTCATCATGGATGATATACGGCCTGATTGCCGAGGCGAGCCGTTCAAGAAGAAACTCGTGGACACTTGAGAATTCTTTGCCGTCTTCACAATAGATGACGGAACCCTTTTCTTCCTTCAGCCTGTTTTCCGTCGCCCTGAAATGCTGCATAAAGTTGAGGACGGAGGACAGTGGCAGATCTTTGTCCTGCAGACGTACTCTGGACGTCAGAAATGCGATGCCGAAAGGCCCAAGAGTCACATCCAGGCTCATGAAGCGGAATGGATACCGTTCTCCGTCTGCAGTCAATGAGAAATCTTCGCCGACCACCTTGTAGAAACGATGGAAGCCGTATTCTTCAACAGTCGGGGGGAAGATTTTACGTTCCACGTAGGGGAGAAAGTACTGATCCAGTTCTTCCTGGGAAATCTCGACAGATCCTTCATAGAGATCATTGATCCGCCCCCCGGGATCTTCCAGTGTGAAAAAGTGAAAGCCATCTTTACCTAGGGCATCCGCCGCTTTTCGGATCTGTTTTTTCCTATAGGCAAACGGAAGGATAAAGGAGAGATATCCGTCATTTACGACGAAGTCTTTCGTATCAGGAACCTCAGCCATGTTTTCACCGCGATTCATTGTAGTTTTGGGATGATGTGGTACACTATTGGAAAAAGGAGGGGTGGCAATGGGCAAGAACAATTTCTTCCCGGGTCCGGACCATGGCCGGGGGCGCAGCCGCAATGGCGTAACGCCCGTCATCGAAGGGGTTTTTCTGATGACAAAAGACCGCATCATTCCATATGAAGAGCTGGATGATTATTGTGAATTCTGTCTGGAACCACTGTCCTACGATGCCACCTATGATTCCGCGTATTGCGCCGGTTGCAATGAGTGGCGCGAAGAAACCTGCACTGATCCGAAATGTCAATTCTGCACGGACCGGCCAAAGCGTCCGTTTGATCGTGGCTGAACAGCCTCCCTATCATCCTTTCCTTTTTCGGGGTAGGCGTAAACGGGATTTGTAGCTGTAATTTTCGTGCGGTCCGCACCGGGCGGGCCGGCGGCTGGAGGCATGGATGATGAAGAAAGAATTTGTCGTAGTCGGACTGGGGCGATTCGGCGGAAGCATCTGCCGGGAATTGGTCGAGCAGGGGGCGGACGTCCTCGCAATTGACCAGGATTCTGAGCGGGTGGACGAGTTCGCTGCTATTGCCACACAGGCTGTTGTGGCGGATACGACCGACGAGCAGGCGCTTGTGTCGCTCGGCATCCGGAATTTCGAACACGTGATTGTCGCAATCGGGGAGGATATCCAGTCCAGCATCCTGACCACCCTGATCCTGAAGGAACTGGGCGTCGAAAAAATCACAGTGAAGGCCCAAAACGACTATCACGCGAAGGTGCTCCAGAAAATTGGGGCAGACCAGGTCGTCCATCCCGAGCGGGACATGGGGATCCGGATCGCGAACAATATGATTTCAAATAACATCCTCGATTATCTCGAGTTATCCGAAGAGCATTCCATCATGGAGATCAAGGCGAATGAAATGCTTGCGGGCCATTCCATCCTGGATCTCGATATCCGGGCCAGGTATGGCATCAACATCGTGGCAATCAAGAGGGGGGAAGACGTAGTGGTCTCCCCGATGGCGGAGGAACCGATCCATGAAGGGGATATTCTGATTATCATCGGCTCCGATGCGGATATCCTGCGTTTTGAGAAGAAAGCGCTGCATTGAGCAGCACTGAAAGCCCCGGCGGTATTTTGCCGGGGCTTTCTTGCGGTCGATAAGAATAAAAAAGCTGCACGGATTGGGTATCCGTGCAGCTTTTTTCAATCAGACTTCCATGACGACCGGAAGAATCATCGGTTTTCGCTTGGTCTGTTCGTACAGGTACGGGCCGAGGATATCCGTGATCTGGCTTTTCAGCGCCTCGGTATCCGGCGTGTCAGAGTTGGCGACCGACTGGCGGAGCCGGCGGTTCAGCATCGACTGCGCCTCGTTGATCATTTGCCCGGATTCACGCATGTAGACGAATCCGCGGGAGATCAGATCAGGGCCGGCGACAATTTTGCCTTTGGCCTTGTTCAGCGTGACAACTACGATGACCAAGCCGTCTTCGGACAGAACGCGGCGGTCACGCAGGACGACATTGCCGATGTCGCCGATTCCGCTGCCGTCGATGTAGACGTCACCCGACGGAATCCGGCCCGCCAGATGAGCCTCATCCGGACTCAGCGCGAGAACATCGCCATTCTCCATGATGAAGATATTGTCCTCCGGCACATCGCACTGGACGGCAAGACCGGCGTGGGTCTTCAGCATCCGGTATTCCCCGTGGATCGGCATGAAGAACTTCGGCTTGATCAGGCGGAGCATGAGCTTCTGCTCCTGCTGGGAACCGTGCCCGGATGTGTGGATATTGTTGAGTGACCCGTGAATGACTTCAGCGCCTGCACGGAACAGCAGGTTGATCGTCCGGTTGACGCTGGCGATATTGCCCGGAATCGGGGATGAGGAGAAGATGACCGTATCCCCGGGCTGAATCTGGATCTGGCGGTGAGTGCCGTTTGCAATCCTCGAAAGGGCCGCCATCGGTTCACCCTGGCTTCCCGTACAGAGGATCATGACCTCGTTCGCAGGAAGACGGTTGAGTGTCTGGGTATCCACAAACATTTCTTTCGGTGCATCGATGTACCCGAGTTCCGTGCCGATGGTGATGGCGTTGTCCATGCTCCGCCCGAACACGGCGATTTTCCTGCCATGACGGATGGCGGCTTCGACAGCCTGCTGGAGCCGGTAGATGTTGGAGGCGAAGGTCGCAAAAATGATGCGTCCGTTCACCTTCCGAAAAATTTCGTCAATGCTTTCACCGACGGTTTTCTCTGACATCGTGAAGTCGGGCACTTCCGCATTTGTACTGTCGGAGAGCAGGCAAAGGACGCCCTCTTCTCCGATCTGGGCCATTTTCGCCAGGTTTGCAGGCTCGCCGACCGGGGTGAAGTCAAACTTGAAGTCACCTGTGTGGACGACATTTCCGGGAGGCGTTTTCACGACAATCCCGAATGCATCCGGAATACTGTGTGTCGTCCTGAAAAAGCTGACGGATGTCTTTCTGAACTTGAACACGTCATCTTCTTCCACCTCGATCAGCTTCGTGCGGCGGAGGAGCCCATGCTCCTCAAGCTTGTTTCGCAGGAGGCCCAGCGCCAGCTTGCCGCCGTAGACCGGGATGTTGACTTTCTTGAGCAGGTACGGAATACCGCCGATATGGTCTTCATGTCCGTGTGTGATGAAAAGACCTTTTACTTTGTCGACATTCCGCTCGATGTACGTGTAGTCGGGAATCACATAGTCGATGCCCAGCAGATCATCTTCCGGGAACATGATCCCGGCATCGATCAGGATGATTTCATCCTGGAATTGGACACCATACGTGTTCTTGCCGATTTCGCCCAGTCCGCCGAGCGCAAATACGGCTGTCTGATCATTCTTGACCGATTTCATCCGGGTCACACCTGTTCGACGTGGAAGTCAGGCGATTTTTGCTCGTATTCCAGATGGCCGTCTTCCAATGCTTGGATGTGTTCGATGTAGAGTTCGCGCTCTTTCAGCGCAGCGCGCACGGCACGGACAGATTCTGCTTCGACATACAAGGTTTTTGTGTTTTCGCGGACTGGTACTTCATGCATGTTTTCTTGATAGTACACTTTGTAGATCATGGTCTGCTCTCCTTTTTCACGTTCAAATACTTGCCATATCGTTTATAATAGCATGCGGGCCCGGTGAAATAAAGAAAAGCCCCCGTAAACGCGGGGGCATGAGATCGCTATGCAATGGACTTCTTGCCGAGGATGCCATTGAGCCGCTTCAACCATTTGCGTTTCAGGCGTTTCAGCATGGCTATCACTCCTTGTGTCCTATTATAGGCCTTTTTGAATGTTCTGTCAAGGCTTTTTTTAGGGAATTGTATAGGAAGGCGGAGATTGAAATGATGAAGAATATCCTCTTTTTCGACATTGACGGCACCCTGTACGACCATGATAAAAAATTACCCGATTCAGCCAAAAAAGCGGTTCTGGCCGCCCGTGAAAAGGGCCATCTCATTGCCATTGCAACGGGGCGGGCGCCATTCATGATCGGCCCGGTGCTTGAAGACCTGGACATTGATACATACATTTGCTTTAACGGACAATATGTCGTTCACAGGGGCGAGCTGATTCATGGCGGCGTCATCGAACCGGATATCCTGGCCCGAATCAAGACGAAAGCGGACAGGGACGGTTTCCCGCTTATTTTCATGGATGATCGGGAAATGGTCGCGACTGAGACCGGACACCCGCATGTCGGAGACAGCCTGAGTTCACTCAAAATGCCTTATCCGAGGGCATCGGAAACGTTCTACAGGGAGAGGCCGATCCATCAGGCGCTTCTGTTCTGCACTGAGCAGGAGGAGCTGGCCTATGTTGAGGCTTTCCCGGAAATGAAGTTTGTCCGCTGGCACCGCACGTCAACTGATATCCTGCCGGCCGGCACCTCCAAGGCCGAGGGGATGCAGCGGATTCTTGAACGTGAAGGGCTGACGATGGACGATGCCGTCGCATTCGGAGACGGTCTGAATGACATCGAAATGCTCAAGGCTGCGGGTGTCGGCGTGGCTATGGGAAATGCTCACGAAGAAGCCAAAAAACGGGCCGACTACATCACAGGTGACGTTGCCGAAGACGGCATCGCGAGGATCCTGGACCGGCTTAAACTCATCTGAACAAAAAAAGCAGACAGGCCCGGCCTGTCTGCAATGGACCCGAGCCGCGTTGCGGTCCGGGTTTTATTTTTCTTCATCCGCATTCAGCGGTTCCGCATCAGGGTATTCCCGGAACGGCTTGTCAGGATCGATATGGTCGTAGAACATCACGCCGTTCAGATGGTCAAGCTCGTGCTGGAAGGCGATTGCCTGCAGGCCTTTCAGGCGCTTTTTGATCGGTTCTCCCTCCGGAGTGAAGCCCTTGACCGTGATCTTGGAGTAGCGCGGCACAAAGCCGGGCACATCTCTGTCTACCGACAGGCAGCCCTCTCCTCCCGGAAGATAGGACCTCTTGGCAGAGTGGCTCACGATTTTCGGGTTGATGATGGTCATGCTGAGCGGCTCCGTCCCCTCATCGACCATATGCAGGGCGAACATCCGCTTTGGCACGTCAATCTGGTTGGCTGCGATGCCGATTCCCGCGCGCAATCCGTATTTTTCAGCCTTCTCCGGATCCTGGCTGTTTTTCAGGAACTCGAGCATCTCGGCAGCAATCGTCTTTTCTTCCTGTGTGAGCGGAAAATTCATTTCCTCCGCTTTTTTCCGGAGGGTCGGATGACCTTCGCGGATAATCTGATCCATCGTAATCATGGCAGCTGACTTCCTTTCGTACGGTATACCTTATTTTTCATTATATACGCTCCGGCTGGTTGATGAAACAAAATGTCCCGTCTGATTGAAAACGTCGCGCTCAACGAATATAGTAGAAACAGGAAAGGGAAGGGGAGACCGAAATGAAAAAGAGATTCGCGGGCACAGCGCTTGCTGCGGCGATGCTCCTTTCCGCCTGCTCTTTCGGTGCATCAGCCGAAGACCGGCTTTCTGATGCGATCGGAACGATCCAGGAAAAGGAGCAGCCGTTCCTGGAGGCACAGGAGAAAATGGCATCGCTGGAAAAAGAAGAGTTTGGAAAGTTTAACGAAATGATGGAGCTAACCCAGGAAGACCGTGAGGAACTGTCTGCACTGGCAGGAGAGGCGGGCGAATCTGCAGACGAACGCCTCAGCCTTCTGGAAGAGGGTAAAGAGGCACTGGACAAAGCGGAGAAGGAACTGTCCGGGCTCGATGAAATCGGCAAGGACGAAGAAGCCTCTGTGAAGGAGGCTGTCGGGAAGCTGAAGCAGTCGATGTCCGACCGGTATGCCGCGCATGAGGAATTCTCCGAGGTTTATGAAAAGACAACCGGCTTGCAAAAAGAGCTGTATAACCTGGCGACGGATGAAGCGGCCGACTTCCAGGCGATCCAGCAGAAAGTTGAAGCCGTCAATGATGGAAATGCAGAAGTGACGGCCGCGGCTGATGCGTTCAACGAAGCCACGGAAGCCGTCAACGAGCAGAAAAAAGCCGCCTATTCCGCAATTGGCGACACTGAAGAAAATTGAATGTCCTGAAGCCCGGAAGCATCGTCTTTCGGGCGTTTTTTCGTTTTCATAAAGGGAATACTGGAAATGTTGGCGGATGCGCGCTAAAACAAAAGAAGTTTATGTGTTAATACAGATGACTTCTAATTTCAGTGTGTACTAATACTAAAAGCGCTTTCAAACCCTTGTATTGACTAGCATTTTCCTGTCTTGTATAATTCAATCCGAATGAAGTGTACCAATTCTAGAAAGTAAAACGATAATACAGTTAAAGGAGAGTTGCCGCAATGGCTGCCAAGAAGGCGAACGCATTCGATCCGGAACAAACCCTCCGTGAAATCGAAGACAAATTCGAAATGCTCCAGGTTCTCAATGAAGAAGGGGAAATCATCAATAAAGAGATGGATCCGGGACTGAGCGATGAGCAACTGACCGAACTGATGACCCGTATGGTCTGGACAAGGATCCTGGATCAGCGCTCCATTTCCCTGAACCGCCAGGGACGGCTCGGCTTCTATGCGCCGACTGCAGGCCAGGAAGCTTCCCAGCTTGCCTCCCAATACGCATTGGAAAGCGAAGACTTTATCCTTCCGGGCTATCGTGACGTGCCGCAGATCATTTTCCATGGTCTTCCGCTTGAGCAGGCCTTCCTGTGGTCACGCGGACACTTCCATGGAAGCGATGTTCCGGACGGCGTCAATATCTTCCTGCCTCAGATCATCATCGGTGCCCAGTACATCCAGGCTGCCGGCGTTGCGCTCGGCAAGCAGAAGCGCGGAGAAAAGTCGGTTGTCATCACCTATACCGGCGACGGCGGGACTTCCCAGGGTGACTTCTATGAAGGGATCAACTTTGCGGGGGCATACAACTCGCCGGCGATCTTTATCATCCAGAACAACCAGTATGCCATCTCGACGCCGCGTTCCCTTCAGACAAAAGGGAAAACACTTGCCCAGAAGGGGATTGCGGCTGGAATTCCTAGCGTACTCGTTGACGGAATGGACCCGCTGGCCGTCTATGCGGTCACAAAGCAGGCCAGGGAGCGTGCTCTGAACGGCGGCGGCCCGACACTCATCGAGACGATGTGCTACCGTTACGGGCCGCATACGATGGCCGGTGACGATCCGACCCGCTACCGTACATCCGAAACTGATTCGGAATGGGAAAAGCGCGATCCGCTCATCCGCTTCCGTAAGTATCTGGAAGGCAAAGACCTCTGGAACGAGGAAAAGGAAAACGAAGTGATCGACCGCGCCAAGGAAGAGATCAAAGCCGCCATCAAGAAGGCGGATGCCGCTCCGAAACAGAAAGTGAGCGACTTCCTCAATATCATGTACCGCGGTGAGATGCCTCAGAACGTGAAAGAACAGCTTGACATCTATACAGAGAAGGAGTCGAAGTAACCGATGGCACAAATGACGATGATCCAGGCGATTACGGATGCTCTCCGTACTGAGCTGAAAAACGATGAAAATGTCCTCGTCTTCGGGGAGGACGTCGGCGTTAACGGAGGCGTCTTCCGTGCTACGGAAGGACTCCAGAAAGAATTTGGAGAAGACCGCGTATTCGACACGCCGCTGGCCGAATCCGGCATCGGCGGCCTGGCGGTAGGTCTATCGCTGCAAGGTTTCCGTCCTGTACCGGAAATTCAGTTTTTCGGGTTTGTCTATGAAGTGATGGACTCCATCAGCGGCCAGCTGGCACGGATGAGCTTCCGCAGTGCCGGCCATTTCCACGCACCGGTCACCATCCGCTCGCCGTTTGGCGGCGGGGTCGCCACACCTGAAATGCACGCAGACAGCCTGGAAGGGCTTATGGCACAACAGCCGGGCCTAAAAGTGGTCATCCCATCAGGGCCTTACGATGCGAAAGGTTTGCTGATTTCTTCAATCCGCGACGAAGATCCTGTCATTTTCCTTGAACATATGAAGCTGTACCGCTCATTCCGCGAAGAAGTCCCGGAGGAAGAGTACACCATTCCTCTTGGCAAGGCGGAAGTAAAGAAAGAAGGATCGGATCTGTCAATCATCACATATGGCGCAATGGTCCGCGAAAGCCTGAAAGCAGCAGAGGAACTCGAGAAGGAAGGCCATTCCGTTGAAGTGATTGACCTTCGCACGGTCCAGCCGATTGATGTAGAAACCATCATTTCTTCGGTCGAGAAAACCAACCGGGCGATCGTAGTCCAGGAAGCACAGCGCCAGGCGGGCATCGCCGCTAACGTGGTTGCAGAAATCACGGAACGTGCGATCCTGAGCCTGGAGGCACCTGTACTCCGTGTGACGGCTCCGGATACCATTTATCCATATGCGCAGGGCGAGAACACTTGGCTGCCTGCAGCAAAGGATATCGTAGAAGCCGCTAAGAAAGTTCTCGAATTCTGATAGCCGATTTTTATAAAAGAAAGGGTGAGAGGCGTGGCATTTGAATTTCGTATGCCGGATATCGGTGAAGGCATCCATGAGGGAGAAATCGTAAAGTGGTTCGTCAATAAAGGCGATACCATCCAGGAAGATGACGTCCTGTGCGAAGTGCAGAACGACAAAGCGGTTGTCGAAATTCCTTCCCCGGTGGACGGGACAGTAGAAGACATCCTGGTCGGTGAAGGAGAAGTTGCAGTGGTCGGGGATCTCCTCATCAAGATTGATTCTCCTGACCATCCGGGCGGTGAAGAGGAAGCTGAAGACTCCGGCACGGACAAAACCGATGATCAGGTTCAGGCTTCCCTTGAATCCGGACAGGATCTTCAAAAAGAAGAATCGCCGAAAACGGAGAAAGACCAGGGGACAGCGCCTGCAGCTGCACAAAAGTCGGACAAGGCAAAGGGCGGCCGTGTGATCGCCATGCCGTCGGTCCGGAAGTATGCACGCGACAATGACGTCGATATCCACGAGGTCGAAGGAAGCGGCAAAAACGGCCGCATCCTTAAGGAAGATGTGGATGCGTTCATGAGCGGCGGCCAGCAGCCGGCTGAAGGACAGGAATCTGCGGCAGCCCAGGAAACCGCGCCTGCAGGAGAAGAAAAGGCACGTCCGGCTGCAGCTGCACAGCTGCCGGAAGGGGAATTCCCGGAGACCCGGGAGAAGATCTCCCCGATCCGCAAGGCGATCGCCAAAGCGATGGTCAACTCGAAGCACACCGCTCCGCATGTCACGCACCTTGATGAAGTCGATGTGACGGCTCTTGTCGAACACCGCAGGAAGTTCAAAGAAATTGCTGCTGAAAAGGACATCAAGCTGACGTATCTGCCATATGTCGTCAAGGCACTTGTCAGCACGCTCCGTGAGTATCCTCAGCTGAACGTGTCCTACGACGATTCGACGGAAGAAGTGATTCAGAAACACTACTTCAACGTAGGGATTGCAGCAGATACAGATCGCGGACTTCTCGTTCCGGTTATCAAGAATGCAGACCGCAAGTCTGTTTTCTCCATCTCTGATGAAATCAACCAGCTTGCAGCGAAAGCCCGTGACGGAAAGCTGGCTCCAAATGAGATGAAGGGCGGCTCGATGTCCATCTCGAACCTCGGCTCTGCAAGCGGACAGTGGTTCACACCGGTCATCAACCATCCGGAAGTCGCAATCCTCGGAATCGGTCGCATTGCAGAAAAACCTGTTGTCAAAAATGGTGAAATCGTGGCGGCTCCTATGTTAGCATTGTCATTGAGCTATGATCACCGGATGATCGATGGCGTCACGGCCCAGCAGGCGCTGAACCATATCAAGCGGCTGTTGTCGAATCCGGAACTTTTACTAATGGAGGCGTAAAAAATGGTAGTAGGTGATTTTCCAATTGAAACAGATACACTCGTCATCGGGTCCGGCCCGGGAGGATATGTTGCAGCGATCCGCGCAGCACAGACCGGCCAGAAAGTGACGATTGTAGAACGTGAAAATCTTGGCGGCGTTTGCCTGAACGTAGGCTGCATCCCGTCCAAAGCGCTCATCAGTGTCGGCCACCGCTTTGTCGAAGCACAAGGGGCAGACAACATGGGCATCAGCACCTCCGATGTAAAACTAGACTTCTCCAAGGCGCAGGAATTCAAAAACAGCGTCGTCAAGAAATTGACAGGCGGAGTCGAAGGCCTCCTGAAAGGCAACAAAGTTGAAATCGTACAGGGCGAAGCTTACTTTGTCGACGCCAACACAGTCCGTGTCATGGATGATAAATCCGCACAGACTTATAAATTCAAGAATGCGATTCTCGCAACAGGATCCCGTCCTGTAGAGATTCCTTCGTTCAAGTTCTCGAAGCGCATCATCGATTCGACAGGCGCACTTAACCTTGAAGAAGTGCCAGGCAAGCTGGTCGTCATCGGCGGCGGCTATATCGGCACTGAGCTCGGATCGGCCTATGCCAACCTCGGTTCTGAAGTGACGATCCTCGAAGGCGCGAAGGACATCCTCGCCGGCTTCGAAAAGCAGATGACGCAGATCGTCAAAAAAGGACTCAAGAAAAAAGGTGTCGAAATCGTCACGCAAGCAATGGCGAAGGGCGCTGAAGAAACAGACAATGGCGTCAAAGTCACTTACGAAGTCAAAGGCGAGGAAAAGTCGATCGAAGCGGACTATGTCCTCGTTACGGTCGGCCGCCGTCCGAACACGGACGAGATGGGTCTTGAAGAAGCCGGCGTGAAATTCGGCGAGCGCGGACTGATCGAAGTCGACCGCCAAGGCCGCACAAGCGCGTCCAACATTTATGCAATCGGTGATATCGTGCCGGGCCCTCAACTCGCCCACAAGGCGTCGTATGAAGGGAAAATCGCAGCGGAAGCCATTGCCGGAGAAAAATCGGAAGTGGACTACATGGCCATCCCGGCTGTGTGCTTCACCGATCCGGAACTGGCAACAGTCGGCCTGAACGAAGAGCAGGCGAAAGAGGAAGGCTATGAAGTGACAGCGGGCAAATTCCCGTTCGGTGCAAACGGCCGTGCGCTCGCACTGGATGCTTCTGACGGCTTC
The DNA here is from genome assembly GCF_001619585.1 of Bhargavaea cecembensis. Lineage (GTDB taxonomy): Bacteria > Bacillota > Bacilli > Bacillales_A > Planococcaceae > Bhargavaea > Bhargavaea cecembensis_A. Next base: position 340,516 of record NZ_LQNT01000009.1, on the reverse strand, counting down.
GTCAAGCTGGTCTCCCGCAAGGAAGACGGTCTTCTTCTTGGCGCGCAAATTGTCGGTGCAGGTGCGTCCGATATGATTGCGGAACTCGGCCTTGCCATCGAAGCGGGCATGACAGTCGAAGATATTGCCATGACCATCCATGCTCACCCGACACTCGGAGAGATCTCGATGGAAGCGGCAGAAGTGGTTCTCGGCAACCCGATCCACATCCTGAAATAATCACACTGTAAGAGAGCGGACTTTCCGCTCTCTTTTTTTATTTCCATGAACTCCCTTCGTCGGATTGTGCCGAGCCCTGCGGCGGTGATAGACTGATAGATGGGAAGGGGCGTGACTCAGAAAATGATGCTTAAACTCAAATGGTTGACGGCTGCAGTGCTCGCTGCCATCCTGCTCGCAGGCTGCGCAGGCCAGGAGGATACCGCAGACAGCGGTACGGAAGAATCGCAGGACCGTCCGGATGAACAAACCGGAGAAGGGGCGGACAGCGGAGGCACAAAGGGAAATTCCGCGGAAGAAGCCGCTGAGGAAAAAGAGGCGGACAGCGAAGACGGACAGGTTCCGGCTGCTGCGGAACCTGCCGAACCGCTCTATGAGCTGAATGAAGCCAATTGGTCGTTTCAGCCGATCGGTGACGCTGAACCGAAGGCAGCCCTGCTGACATTCGATGATGCACCGGACAAGCATGCGCTTGAGATGGCGAAAACCCTGAAGGAACTGGATGCGCCGGCCATCTTTTTTGTCAACGGCCACTTTATCGATACCGATGAGGAAAAGGCAGTGCTGAAGGAGATTCATGAAATGGGATTCCCGATCGGCAATCATACGATGTCACATCCGAATCTTCAGCAGATTCCAGAAGATGCCCAGCGCGAAGAAATTCTGGGTGTCAATGAAATTGTGGAGCAGGTGACGGGAGAGAAGCCGAAGTTCTTCCGCGCCCCGTTCGGGGTAAATACGGATTTCACCCGGCAACTTGCAGCGGACGAGGGGATGCTCCTCATGAACTGGACCTATGGTTTCGACTGGGAACCGGCATACCAGAATGCTGAAGCCCTCGCTGATATCATGGTCAACACGGAGTATCTGAACAACGGGGCAAACCTGCTCATGCATGACCGTGAATGGACGGCAGCTGCCCTTCCAAAGATTGTTCAGGGACTGCGTGACAAAGGATACACGCTGATCGATCCCGCGACCATCAAAATGCCGGAAAAGGCCCAATAAAAATGGAGAGCACCGGAAACTTTCCGGGCTCTCCATTTTTTCATATTCACTCACGATATGATCGGCATTCTCTCTTTGATGACGAGGAGGTTCCGCAGCGTGTCGTCTTCGGGTCCCTGGACAGGCAGACCGGCTTCCATGTTCATGCGGATGTAGTCGATGTTATCACGTGTCACGATTTCACCGGGGATGACAATCGGGATTCCCGGAGGATACACCATGATAAATTCAGCGGAAATGCGTCCCTCCGCTTCATCGAGCGGGATGGCCTCCGTCTGCGAGTAAAAAGCATCCCGCGGGGTCAGTGCAAGTGCCGGAATCTCCGGAAGGGCGACAAACGGGGGCTGTTCGGAACCGTCCGGCGCGAACGTATCTGCCATCCGCTTGAGCGCATTGACCAGAAGGCTGACTTCTTTTCCGGTATCCCCGATCGTCAGTATGCACAGGATATTGTACAGGTCGGAAAGCTCAACCTCGATATTGGCGTTTTCCCGCAGCCACACTTCAGCCTGGCTGCCGGTGATCGACAGATCTTTTACGCTGATCAGGAGCTTTGTCGGGTCGGTATCGTAGGTGGCGGAACTCCGGATCAGTTCACGGCCCGGGCACCATAGGCCCGGGATTTTATTGATCCGTTTTCTTGCATCCTTTGCCAGGCGGATCGTTTCATCCAGAAGATCGCTTCCGTGCATGGCGAGCTGCCTGCGGGCGCAGTCGATTGACGCCAGAATCGGATAGGAGGTGGACGTGGTCGTCAGCATCGACAGGATGGACTGGACACGCTTGGTCGACACAAGTCCCTCCCGAACATTCAGGACAGAGCCTTGCGTCATCGCGCCGCCCAGCTTGTGTACGGAAGTGGCGGCCATGTCGGCCCCTGCCTGCATAGCGGATACGGGCAGGCTGTCATTAAAGTGGATATGGACCCCGTGTGCCTCGTCGACCAGCACCGGTATGCCGTAGCCATGGCTGATGTCAACGATCCGCTCCAGGTCTGCACATACCCCGTAGTAGGTAGGATTGATGACGAGCAGGCCCTTTGCATCCGGATGGGCCGCAAGTGCTGTTTCCGCGGCTTCCGCAGAAATTCCGTGCGAAATGCCGAGCTCCGGGTCAACTTCCGGATGGATGAACACCGGCACGGCTCCGGCAAAGACGATTGCGGACATGACAGACTTATGGACATTTCGCGGGACGATGATTTTGTCCCCGGGTTCACAGACGCTGAGGATCATCGTCATGATCGCACCGCTCGTCCCCTGTACGGAGAAAAAGGTGTAATCGGCCCCGAATGCTCTGGCGGCCAGTTCCTGTGCTTTGTGGATGGCCCCTTTTGGCGAATGGAGGTCATCCAGCGGAGCGATGTTGATCAGGTCGACAGACAGGATGTTATCTCCTGCAAATTCCCGGAATGCGGGATCCATCCCGCGCCCCTTTTTGTGGCCCGGGATGTGGAATTGTATCGGATGACGGTTCCGGTGTTTCAGGAGCGCGTCGAATAATGGTGTTTCGAGCTGTGACAATCTGGAGCCCCCTCGTTCTCATGATGCAGGATATCAATGGGCTATTATAGCACCGACTGCCATCAAATGTCACCGAAATTCACGGTACAGTTCAACTTCACCTCCCCATGAGATAAGATGGAGACAAGGGGGGATCGACATGGAATGGAACACAAGGATCACTGAACTGCTCGGCATCAAGTATCCGATCATTCAGGGGGGGCTGGCCTATCTCGCTTATGCTGATCTGGCCGCTGCTGTCTCGAACGCAGGGGGACTCGGGCAGATTACCGCCATGAGCCTGCCCGGACCTGATGAGCTCCGCTGGGAAATCCGGAGGGTAAAAGAAATGACGGACAAGCCTTTCGGGGTCAACTATGCAATCGGCCAGCACGGGCGGCCATACGAACATATGCTGGATGTCGCCATTGAAGAGGGAGTCCCTGCGGTCACGATGACAGGAGGCAATCCGGCGCCCCTGCTTGATCGGCTGGAAGGGACCGGTATCCGGAAACTGGTGCTTGTTGCCGCGGTACGCCAGGCACAGAAGGCGGAGAGCCTGGGAGCGGATGCCGTCATGGTAGTCGGCCAGGAGGGCGGCGGGCATCTTGGCAGGGATGACATCGGAACGATGGTCCTTGTGCCCCGTGTTGTCGACAGCGTCTCGATTCCGGTGGTCGCTTCCGGAGGAATCGGGGACGGAAGGGGCTGGATGGCTGCGCATGCACTGGGTGCGGAAGGCATTGAGATGGGAACCCGCTTCATCGCAACCAAGGAATGCGTGGATGCTTCCGATGCCTACAGAAAAGCGCTCCTGGCCGCTTCCGAGACGGGGACAAGCATCATCAAGCGGTCGATCGGTGCCCCTGCCCGTGTTCTGAAGGGCAGCTGGACCGAGAAGATTCTAGAAATCGAGCAGAAGACTCCGACGTACGAAGCGCTGAAAAGCTATATCAGCGGCGAGGCGAACCGGCGCTTTATCCATGAGGGGCATGAGGATGAAGGGTTCGGCTGGGCAGGACAGGTAACCGGCCTCATCGAAGATGTGCCGACCGTGCGGGAGCTGTTCGGCCGAATGGCGAAAGAAGCCGGACAGATCCGTGCAAGATGGGGCACCGGCAAAAACGGGGAGGAATGAATGATGGCAAGTGAAGGATATTCCTATCCGCTCCGGACGGATTGGACAACAGATGAAATCATTGATGCGGTCAAGTTTTTCGAAGCGGTTGAAAAAGCGTACGAAAGCGGAATCCGGCGCGGGGAACTGATGAATGCATACCGGAAATTCAAGGAGATTGAGCCTTCAAAGTCCGGGGAAAAGAAATTGTTTGCCGAGTTCGAAGAAGCAAGCGGCTATGCAGCCTATCCCGTTATCAAGAAGCTGAAAGACCTGCCGGATGAAGCCATCATTAAAGGAGCGGGGCGATAAGCCGCCGCTCCTTTTGTCTGCTTTTTCAACTGTAAGCCATCTTATAGAGTGGGACGAGCGTGTCGAACGTCTCTTTGGCGAGCCGGTAAAATGCTTCTCCGTCTTCCAGGAGAGGGTCGCCCGCAGGGATGTTGCGGCCGATCAGCAACTCGGCTTTCTTGACGGTGCGGAATCGTTCAAGCACACCTGCCAGATCAATGTCAGAAACCGGATCCGCCCCTTTCTTCATATGGTCCTGCGAAATGACGTACCCGTCCGGAATGGTCGCTTCCAACGTATCGATCCTGTCCAGGAAGCGCTGGGCGATGTTTGCTTTATCAGGAAGCTCATAGATGAATGCGAGCCAGATGAACGCCCGGTCGTCGAAAAGTCCGACCTGAAAATGCGGGTGTTTTTTATAGCCCCGTTTGTCGCCGGCAATCGCGAGCCAGGTGTCCTTCGGCGGGTTCACCGTTCGGCGTGCATGCTTGGCAATATGAAGATGCATCTCCTGGCCGAGTACTGCTGAAAGGTCGTCCGTGAGCTCGCGTCCGAGCTCACGGAACTTTGGCCGGATGCGTTCTTCAATGGCTTCCATCCGCTCGGCGAGCCCCTCAATTTTGAATGTGTCGAAGTCTTGCTGCTTGAAACCGCTGAACTCCATTTTTGCTCACTTCCTTCGGTTGGATGGTCGGTTGATTCCTTTTTCGTCCGCACGTTTATTGTAACAAAAAACGGGGAACAATCTTTGCAACAGGACATCTCAACAAAACGCGCGGACTACTCCTGAAATGATGATCGAGATGACCAAAAATATCCGTGAAAGGGTGCATAAGCGTGAAACAAGTCATCCATGTGATCCGGAAAGCCGAAGTTGAAAAACAGTACATCAGCATGCTCAACCTGGAACTGGACTATGAACTCGCCACTCTTTATGATGCCATGTCCCAATCGGATTCCGACCAGAAAAAGAAAAGCAAGCAGCGCCTAAAGGAAATTCACGCAGAACTGGAGAAATATGAGGCGTTTAAGGCAAATTGACTGCCTGACCTACAGGACCGAGGGGATCCGGATTCATTCAAGCTTCATTGAATGATGCGGATCCCCTTTCGGTTTATAATAGAACAACGGCCTGCAGCGCAGGCGGGAAGGGGGAGCCCGATGGACTGGGGAGCAATCGACCGATATGCCAAATCGTTGATCAAAGAAGCAGGGCACCGGATCAGGGTGAGCTTTGCGGGTAAGATACAGATTGAGACAAAGGCGGATGCCAATGATCTCGTGACAGACATCGACCGGGAAATCGAGCAGTTCTTCATCTCGAGGATCCGCCGTGATTTTCCGGGGCACCGGATACTCGGCGAGGAAGGATTCGGCGATGACGTCCGGTCGGGCGAGGGTGTGGTCTGGATCCTTGACCCGATCGACGGGACGATGAACTTTATCCACCAGAGGCGCAACTTTGCCATTTCACTGGGCATCTTCGCCGACGGTGTCGGTATGCTCGGATATATCTATGATGTGATGGCGGACGATTTTTATCATGCTTTTCGGGGAGAAGGAGCCTACCGCAACGACGAGCGACTGCCCGTCCTGGAACCCGTGTCGGTCGAAAAGGCCATTATCGGCATCAATGCCAGCTGGGTGGCACCCAACCGGTATATTGACCACGCAGCTGTCGGAAGGCTCGTTTCAGACTGCCGGGGAACACGCTCCTATGGCTCGGCAGCGATCGAGCTCGCACATGTTGCGGCCGGACGGCTGGACGCCTATCTGTCCATGCGCCTTGCACCATGGGACATTGCCGGCGGATCTGTCATTATCCGGGAAGTCGGTGCCGTTTCGACGAACCTCCGGGGCGAAGAACTGGATATGATTTCAAATGATACGTTCATAGCCGCCCGGCAGGGATTGCATCAGGGCATATTGGACCAATATATCCGGCTTAAACAGACATAATAAAAGCGGAGCCCGAGATCGGGTTCCGCTTTTATATCAATTCGGGAAACAGGCATTAAAGCAGTCCTTTGTCCCGCATGGCTTTTTTGGTTTTGAAGCCCATCCCCATGACAACGAACAGCAGAATGATGCCGCCGATGATGCCGAGGACACTTTTCACCCCGATGGCAAAGCCGATCGCGATCATCGAGAACAGCGCGGCGAGGGCATATAAGATGAATACCCATTGGACATTTTTCATAAATGATTCCTCCGAAACAGCTATTTTCGCCTCTTGGTAGTTATTAGATGACAAATGGCTTTCCTGTGATATAATAGCACAGTTATGAATCCGGCAACAGAAAAGTGAGTGAAACTATGACAAACCTTCGTCAAGATCTACGCAATATCGCCATCATTGCCCACGTTGACCACGGAAAAACGACTCTCGTCGACCAGTTGCTTAAGCAGTCAGGCATTTTCCGTTCGAATGAGCACGTCGATGAGCGCGCGATGGATTCGAATGACATCGAGCGGGAGCGGGGAATTACGATTCTCGCTAAAAACACCGCTGTCCAATACCACGACATCAAGATCAATATTCTGGATACGCCCGGCCACGCCGATTTCGGGGGCGAGGTCGAGCGGATCCTGAAAATGGTCGACGGCGTACTGCTTGTCGTTGACTCCTATGAGGGCACCATGCCCCAAACCCGTTTTGTCCTGAAAAAAGCCCTGGAACAGAACCTGAAGCCCATCGTCGTCGTCAACAAAATCGACAAAGACGCTGCCCGCCCCGAAGAAGTGGTCGATGAAGTGCTTGAACTCTTCATCGAACTGGATGCAAACGACGAACAGCTGGAGTTCCCGGTCATCTATGCATCCGGCATCAACGGAACTGCAAGCCTCTCGCCGGATCCTGCAGATCAGGGAGAAAATATGCAGGTGCTGTTCGAATCGATTCTTGAGCACATTCCTGCCCCTGCCGACAACCGGGAGGAGCCCCTTCAGTTCCAGGTGTCGCTGCTGGATTACAACGACTACGTCGGCCGAATCGGAATCGGCCGTGTGTTCCGCGGAACGATGCATGTGGGCCAGCAGGTCGTCCTCATGAAAAACGACGGAACGCTGAAGAACTTCCGGATCACCAAAATGTCCGGGTTCATGGGTCTCAAGCGGATTGAAATCGAGGAAGCCTACGCGGGGGACCTCGTCGCCATTTCCGGTTTTGAAGATATCGATGTCGGCGAGACAGTGTGTCCGGTCGACCACCCTGAGGCACTGCCTGCCCTCCATGTTGACGAGCCGACGCTTCAGATGACGTTCCTCGTCAACAACAGCCCGTTTGCGGGACGCGAAGGCAAATGGGTCACTGCGCGCAAGATCGAAGAACGACTTGAGCAGCAACTTCAGACGGACGTTTCGCTCCGTGTCGATCCGACAGATTCTCCGGATGCCTGGATTGTCTCGGGCCGCGGTGAACTTCACCTTTCGATCCTGATCGAGAACATGCGCCGGGAAGGGTATGAGCTACAAGTATCCAAGCCTGAGGTCATCGTCCGTGAAATCGACGGAGTCCGGTGCGAACCGGTGGAGCGTGTCCAGATCGACACTCCGGAAGAATATACCGGTTCGGTCATCGAATCGCTCGGAGAACGAAAAGGCGAAATGCTCGACATGGTCAACAACGGAAACGGCCAGGTCCGCCTCGTGTTCAACGTGCCGGCCCGCGGCCTGATCGGCTATACGACCGAGTTCATGACCATGACCCACGGCTACGGCATCCTGAACCATACATTTGACAGCTATCAGCCGATGCAGAAGGGCCGCATCGGCGGACGCCACCAGGGTGTCCTCGTCTCGATGGATAACGGTACGGCGTCGCCATATGGTATACTTCAGGTGGAAGACAGGGGAACCATCTTCGTCGAGCCGGGCACGGAAGTATATGCAGGCATGATCGTAGGCGAACATAGCCGGGATAATGACCTGACTGTAAACGTCACAAAAGTGAAGCATGCGACAAACGTGCGCTCTGCGACGAAAGATCAGACAACCACTCTGAAAAAGCCCCGAATCATGTCGCTTGAGGAAGCACTCGAATACCTCAGTGACGATGAATATTGCGAGGTCACGCCGAAGTCCATCCGTCTCCGCAAAAAGCTCCTGGACAAAAACGAGCGGGAGCGTGCAGCGAAAAAGAAAAAGCTGGCAGAGCAGGACGCGTAACCCCATCCGAAAGGAATGTCCATTTTGCAAGAGGAGCAAGTTTTCGGAAGAATGTCGGCCATCTCCCGCTATGTCTATGAAGCGATGCCATCCTTCACATCTGCGGGATATGTCCTGTTCTTCATCATTTTCGCCTTATCGGCCTTCGTGTACTATCTTGGATTTGCAAAGAAACTGAAGCCCTGGCAGAACGTGGTCATCTATCTGTTCCTGTTCCTCGGGTGCCTGGTCCTCACATTCCTTGCATTTTTCCTTCCGATTGTCGAAGGGCTCATTGTCGCGGCACTGATCCTGATCATCTACAGGCTCCGCCGGGTCAACGACAAAAAAGACGAACAAAAAGATTCCACGCCCGTTTGAGCGTGGAATCTTTTTTTGCTATTGGTCACGGAAACGGGGGAACGGGGATGATGGAATTATACTGAAAAAATCCTTCGGATTTACGCTCCCGGCCCTCGCTTACCGCGGGTGTTGCCTTAGCCGACGCCAGTACGGAGGCTGGCGTCTGTGCGCACCGCGAAGCGTTGCGCGACATCCACGGGGTCTTCGGCTAACGCTTTTCCCGCAGGTGTCTCGGACCCTCCGCTTCAATCCGTCATAGAGCTAGCCGGGCAAACGGTTCTATTTTAAACAGAATGATGTTCCAACTAAACTAATTCTTTTTAACTAGTTGAATGTGATATAAGATGAAACACTTTTAGTTGCTACTTGACGGCGAATGTTGTGATTCACAGGGGATTGGTTGTAAATGGTGGAATTCAGGGTATCCGTCTTCTCCCGATAATCACTGCTTCCCCAAGGGTGCAAACCCGGTTCTGCACATCATATGGCAAACGGCACGGACGCCGGGAGACACCTGCAGGAAAAGCCTGGCTGGCGAGATCTCTGCGCTGCTGCGCAACGCTTCGCGCTGCACGCAGACGCCATCTTCGTATTGGCGTCAGCTCGGCGCCAGCCTGCGGTAAGGCGACCACTTTTGCGACCAAAAGCGAAGCGTTGGTCTGCAGAGTCCGTGCCGTTTGCTTAATTTACTTTAAATTGACTTATTCAAAAAAGCTGCAGACAAAGAGGATTCATCCCTCTTTGTCTGCAGCTTTAAGGTCTGTTGGTCACAGCCTAAAATTCTTCTTCCGATGATTCGGACGTACGGCGGAAAATAAATTTTCCGGTGGCGAGCCGCTCCGCGGTTTTTTCTGCTATGCGGTCGTGGCACTCCCTGCACATGTACGTATGGATCGGCCGGTTCCGGATGCGTTTGGCCTCCGGGGAGTCTTCCGGAATTTCTTCTTCACGTTCGCACATTACGCAGCGCACATGCATGACTCCACCTCCTCAGACGAATGTGATGGAGCGGATCCCTTTAATCGGGGCCTCCATATTCGAGCCGTCCGGAAGGAGAAGGAATGCAGGTCCTTCCTCACCGAGCGGCTTGCCCTCCCGGCTGAATTGGAACAGCAGCCCGTATGCTTCATTAATCGGGAAGCGGTGCTCGCCTCCGTCTTTGTCGGCGAAGACGACGGCTTCCGCGTCTTCGTCCGCTTCCGCATTCTTCAGGAACGGTTCGAGCGCAATGCCGAATGTGCCGCTGAGCAGCTCCTGCTTCTTGAACTTTCTTGCCGGCTTCTCCAGCTCTTCCTGGGTTTTCGCGCCTTCCATCAGTTCTCGGGACCAGTGTTTGGATGTCGACTTGATATAGTCGCTCATCGCGTCATCGGCCACTTTTTCTTCCGTGAAATAAGTGTTCAGGTCAAGTTTCCGGTCATCGAAGATCCAGGTGGTCGGATCCAGCGAGATGCGGTACCTGCATTTTCCTTGTATCGGAATGATCAGCATCATGTATCTCCTCCAGTTTGTCGCATGTCCAGTTTACAGCAAAGCCAGCTCAGGCAAAAGGGGGAACCTCTGCCGGTGAGAGGCGTCACTATGAAGGGTGCTTGCAATTTCTGCTCCCAAAAGATAAACTCTAATAGATATACTGTAGCAGAAAACCTGCTGATGGGGGCGGCTTCATGGATACAAATGTTCAACCGGCGTATCATGAAAAGGCATTGGAACTTCTTCAGGCGGATGCGGAAAAAATCGCCCAGCTGATCAAAGTTCAGATGGATCATTTGACGATGCCGCAGTGCCCTCTGTATGAAGAAGTGCTCGATACACAGATGTTCGGGCTTTCCCGCGAAATCGAGTTCGCCGCAAAATTGGGACTGATTGACCGTGAACAGGGAAAAGAGATTCTGGCTTCCCTGGAGCGCGAGCTGTCGATTTTGCATGATGCATATACGAAGAAATAACGCAAAAAACTCAAACTCGTTTGCCGGTTTGAGTTTTTTGTTTAGAAGAAAGATTGAGGGAATGCGATGAAAACATACTTGAAGCGATATATACGGAACTTTGATTTTCCGCTTTTTTTCGTCTATCTTGCCCTATGCCTGTTCGGGCTTGTGATGATTTACAGTGCAAGCATGGTCTGGGCGGTGAACCGCTACGGATTCGAAGCCGACCATTTCTACAAAAGGCAGCTGGTCAACTTCGCCGTTGCCCTGCCTGCGCTGGCTGTTGGTGCATTTATCCCGTTCAAGCATTATAAGCGCAAAGGTTTCATGGCGCTTATGCTGTTTGTCACTTTCGGTTTGCTTATTGCCGTCCACTTTATCGGCTTCGGTGATGAAGCGGGGGCAAGAAGCTGGATCGATCTGGGGCCGATCAATCTCCAGCCTTCCGAAGTGGCGAAGATTGCCTTTATCCTTTACTTCTCCGGTTTCTTTGCAAAAAAATTGCAGCAGAACACCATCAATGATCTGAACAACTCGGTGTTTCCGCCGGTCATCCTGCTCGCATTTGCCGTCCTGTCGATCATGATGGAAACCGATATCGGGGCGACTATGATTCTTTTGGTCACCTCGGTCTCAGTCATGGCGGCAAGCGGAATGAGGCCCAAAACATTCTTTAAATTCTCGGGACTTGCAGTCGCAGCAGCGTTCCTCTTTGTCCTTGTCGCTGTCCTGAGCGGCAAGCAACTTCTGACCGAAGGCCGGCTCGCCAGGTTGACCACGTTCATAGATCCTTTTGAGGATCCGCTCGGCTCCGGGTTCCAGATCATCAATGGCTACCTGGCCATCGGTGCGGGGGGGCTCAAAGGGCTCGGCCTCGGCCAATCAGTTCAGAAGATGGGCTATCTGCCGGAGCCGCAGACTGACTTCATCATGGCGATCATTTCCGAAGAACTGGGGATCCTCGGAGTGCTGATTGTCGTAGGCGGTCTGGGATTCATCGTGATGCGGGCAATCGGTATTGCACTCAAAACGAAAAACCCGCAGGCCCGCATGATTGCAGCCGGCATCGGGAGCCTCATCGGCTTCCAGACATTCGTCAACCTCGGCGGCATGACGGGTCTCATGCCTCTTACCGGCGTGCCGCTCCCGTTTATAAGTTATGGCGGAACGTCATTAATCCTGTTATCATTTTGTTTAGGGATACTGTTGAATGTATCCATGTTCGTCAAGAACGAAACAAGATCATGATGAGGAGATGGGGAAATGGGGAAAATCCAGAAGATCCTGGTGGCGAACCGGGGAGAGATTGCAATCCGGATTTTCCGGGCTTGCACAGAATTGAAGATCCGTACGGTCGCCATCTACTCGGCGGAGGACAGCGGATCGTTCCACCGCTACAAAGCGGATGAGGCATATCTGGTCGGCAAGGGGAAAAAGCCGATCGATGCCTATCTTGATATTGAGGGGATCATCGCCATAGCGAAAGATTCCGGCGCGGACGCCATCCATCCGGGATACGGCTTCCTGTCGGAAAACGTTGAATTCGCAAGGCGCTGCGAAGAAGAAGGCATCATCTTCATAGGGCCCCGCTCTTCCCATCTGGATATGTTCGGCGACAAGGTCAAGGCACGCGAACAGGCGGTCAAGGCTGATCTGCCGGTAATTCCGGGAAGCGGCGGCCCTGTTTCTTCGCTTGAAGAAGTCCAAACATTCGGGGAACAAAACGGCTATCCGATTATTATCAAGGCGGCTCTCGGCGGCGGGGGCCGCGGAATGCGGGTTGTCCGCTCTGCTGATGAGACAGCGGAAGCTTTCGAGCGTGCGAAATCGGAAGCAAAGGCTGCTTTCGGATCATCCGACGTTTATGTCGAGAAGTTCCTTGATAAACCGAAGCATATCGAAGTCCAGATCCTGGCGGATACATACGGCAATGTCGTCCATCTGTATGAGCGCGACTGCTCAGTCCAGCGGCGCCACCAGAAAGTAGTGGAAATTGCGCCGTCGATCACAATTTCGGATGAGCTCCGGGAGGAAATTTGCGGAGCGGCAGTCCGCCTCATGAAAAATGCTGGATACATCAACGCCGGAACGGTTGAATTTCTCGTCGACGGGGACAACTTCTACTTTATCGAAGTCAATCCCCGGATCCAGGTGGAACACACCATCACGGAAATGGTGACAGGGATCGATATCGTCCACTCACAAATCTACATTGCCGAGGGCAAGAACCTTTCCGATCCGGAGACAGGCATCCCTGCACAGGAAAGCATTCCACTGTTCGGTTTTGCAATCCAGTCCAGGGTGACGACAGAAGACCCGCTCAACAACTTCATGCCGGATACCGGCAAACTGATGGTCTACCGTTCCGGCGGCGGTTTCGGCGTCCGTCTGGATGCGGGCAACGGCTTCCAGGGCGCAGTGATCACGCCGCACTATGATTCCCTTCTGGTCAAGGTATCCACATGGGGGATGACGTTCAAAGAAGCGGCGGCGAAGATGGAGCGGAACCTCCAGGAATTCCGGATCCGCGGCATTAAAACGAATATTCCGTTTCTTGAAAACGTAGTCAAACATCCCGATTTTCTCAGCGGCAGGTACAATACTGCATTCATCGATGAGACGCCCGACCTGTTCATCTTCCCGACAAGGAAGGACCGCGGGACAAAACTTCTCACTTATATCGGCAATGTGACGGTCAACGGCTTCCCGGGAATCGGAAAAGAACAGAAGCCGGTGTTCCATCCTGCACGGAAACCATCTGTCGACCTTTCGGCTCCTCCGAAGCAAGGGACAAAGCAGATACTTGAAGAACGAGGTGCCGAAGGGCTTGCCCGTTGGATCAGTGAACAGGATGATGTACTCCTGACAGACACCACATTCCGGGATGCACATCAGTCGCTGCTTGCCACAAGGGTCCGGACGCATGACCTGCTGGAAATCGGGGATGAAACTGCACGCCTCATGCAGGATGCGTTCTCACTTGAGATGTGGGGCGGCGCGACGTTCGACGTCAGCTACAGGTTCCTCGGCGAGAGCCCGTGGGACAGGCTGATCAAGCTTCGTGAGAAAATCCCGAATGTACTGTTCCAGATGCTGTTCCGGGGGTCTAATGCAGTTGGCTACAAAAACTATCCGGACAACGTAATCCGCGAATTCGTCAGAAAATCCGCGGATGCGGGCATTGATGTATTCCGTATTTTCGACAGCCTGAACTGGATCAAACAGATGGAAGTCGCCATTGATGAGACCCGGCTGTCAGGAAAGGTTGCGGAAGCAGCCATCTGTTATGCCGGAGACATTCTGGACGACAGCCGTGCGAAATATACGGTCTCCTATTACAAGGAGATGGCGAAGGCACTGGAAGATGCAGGTGCGCACATTCTTGCCATCAAGGATATGGCGGGGCTCCTGAAGCCCGAGGCGGCTTACCGTCTGGTATCCGAACTGAAGGATACGGTTTCCCTTCCGATTCATCTGCATACGCATGACACGAGCGGAAACGGGATCTTCATGTATGCCCGTGCCATCGATGCCGGAGTGGACATCGTTGACACGGCACTCGGCTCGATGGCCGGACTGACTTCCCAGCCAAGCGCTTCGTCTCTGGCCTATGCGCTTTCGGGCAGGGAGCGCAATGTCCGGGCAGATATCGGTTCGCTTGAAGAGCTTTCCCATTATTGGGAAGACGTACGGAAAATGTACGGAAGGTTCGAGAGCGGCATGAAGAGCCCGCACTCGGAGATCTATGCCCATGAAATGCCCGGTGGCCAGTACAGCAACCTGCAGCAGCAGGCGAAAGGCGTTGGCCTCGGTGAGCGTTGGGATGAAGTGAAGGAGATGTATGGCCGCGTCAACATGCTGTTCGGCGACGTCGTCAAAGTGACGCCTTCTTCGAAAGTGGTCGGAGATATGGCCCTCTTCATGGTCCAGAACAATCTGGATGAAGAATCTGTTATTGAACGCGGCAGATCAATAGACTTCCCGGATTCGGTCATCGAATTTTTCCGCGGTGAGATCGGCCAGCCGTATGGCGGTTTCCCGGAAGAGCTTCAGAAAGTCATCCTGAAGGGGAGGGAGCCGCTTACCGTGCGCCCGGGCGAACTGCTTGAACCGTTCGACTTCCAGGGAGCCCGCGATCAGCTGTTTGAGAAGCTGAGCCGCCCGGTTTCCGCCCACGATATCCTGGCGCATGCACTCTACCCGAAAGTGTTCGATGACTTTGCGGCACAGTCGGAAAAGTTCGGCGATGTCTCGGTGCTCGATACGCCTACTTTCTTCTACGGACTGAAGCTCGGCGAAGAAGTGGAAGTGGAGATCGAGAAAGGGAAGACCCTCATTGTCAAACTCGTCTCGATCGGTGAAGTACAGCCGGACGGCACCCGTACCCTTTACTTTGAACTCAATGGCCAGCCGCGTGAAATCTCCATCGACGATGCATCCGCGGAGACCGATCATATCCAGCGGAAAAAGGCGGAGAAGGGCAATAGCAAACATATCGGCGCAACCATGCCGGGTACGGTTCTGAAAGTTGCCATTGACCGGGGCAGCAGGGTCAAGCGTGGCGAACACCTCCTCATCACCGAAGCGATGAAGATGGAAACGACCGTCCAGGCACCATTCGACGGAACGGTCAAAGAAATCCATGTTTCTGCGGGAGATTCCATCTCCACCGGAGATCTTCTTATTGAAATGGACGAAGACTGATAAAAAAACTGCAGCGAATGCCGTATGCGGCATTCGCTGCAGTTTTTTGTTTTCTTGTGAAAACAGTAAAATGCCGCAGACAACGGAAATTGTCTGCGGCTTGGCGCCGGTTTATGCCTTTTTCCCGAAATTGCGGCTCCTTGAAACGAGCAGGATCATGTAACAGAGGAGGCCGAACAATAGAGAAATGATCAGTGAGTGGATCAGTGCCGCAGCCAGGTTGGCGCGGGTAAGAACCACGAGCATGCCTGTCGAGGCCTGTGCCAGAACAAGGATCAGCGCGATCAGCCAGCCCCGGCTGACAGCCTTCTGGTTATGGTAATGCTTCCAAGCATGAAAGAAGATATAGGCGATCCAGATCATGATGAGCAGTGCGGCAAATCTGTGGCCCATCTGCACCCACTCATGCATGTTTGTGGGAAGGCCGATGTCGTCATTCCGGCAGAACGGCCAGTCGCGGCAGACCAAACCTGAATCAGTGTGGCGTACCAGTGCACCCGTATAGACGACGATATACGAATAGAGTGTAACGCCGATCGTATGCCACTTCAGTTTATTGCCGATTCTCACATTCTCTGCATCGAATTTCCGGTCAACCTCAAAAATGAGGAGTGTGAGCAGGAAGACCGCAGTAAAGGAGATCAGGGAGATGCCGAAGTGGAGGGCGAGGATGAAGTCACCCTGTCCCCAGAGCACCTGCGCCGCACCGATCAATGCCTGCAGGACGAGGAAGAAAATGGCCATGAACGACAGAAACTTTGTTTCGCGTATATGTCCTAGGGCTCGCCATGCCCAGACGGAAAGAAGGACGATCAGGATTCCGACCACACCGGTAACCAGGCGGTGCGAGAATTCGATCAGCACTTCTGCGTTTATCTCGGTAGGGATCAGTTCTCCGTTGCAGCCGGGCCAGTGCCTGCCGCAGCCCATCCCGCTTTCCGTTTTTGTGACGAGCGCCCCGCCCAAAAGGATGGCGAGCATGCCGATCGTCGAAGCAACGGCGAGCCATTTCAGTGTTCGATTGTGCTGCATGAATGACACCTCTTTATAAGTTCTAAACCGTTTGGTGACGGTGTCGCTTAACTGATGATATCGGAAAAGCAGTGCAAAAACAACGGCGACACGCGGACGGAACACCCGGCCGCACTCCATTTCACAATTTGTTCATAAAAAAGGCTCAAAGGCTTCACAAATGAAATTCTTAAATGCATTACTATAGAGATGCTGCGCTCTAATATACGGGGGTCCGCTATGATTCGACAAATTCGGGTTATGTATAGAATTCGGCCCGAAATTCAGCTATAGTAAAGTGTAGCGGAACTTGCCGGCAGTTCGAAAGGAGGGGTTTCATGACAAACAGTCGCACCGCACATGCAACAGCGGCGGAAGCTGAATCCGCTTCCTTCATGAAGGACTTTTTGGCACTCATCAAGATCGGCATCGTGAACTCAAATGTCATTACGGCGTTTACCGGTTTCTTCCTTGCAATCCAGTTCGCCGGCCGGCACTTTCTGGACGCGTTGGACTTGCTGTTTTATGTCGTAATCGGGTCTGCGCTCATCGTCGCCGGAGCGGCTGCGATGAACAACCTGATCGACAGGGACATCGACCCTGTCATGTCGCGGACCAAATCGCGTCCGACCGTCACGGGTCGCTTCAGAGCACCGGCGGTTTTTGCCATGTCGGTCACCTTCATGCTGATCGGAGAGATACTACTGTTCTCCGCAAGCACGACGGCGGGACTTTGGGGAATTGCGGGAGTCTTCAGCTATGTCGTACTCTACTCAATGTGGTCCAAGAGAAAGCATGTCAGCAACACGATTGTCGGCAGTATTTCCGGGGCCATACCTCCGCTGATCGGATGGGCCGCCGTAGAGCCCTCGCTCGGTCCTGGTGCATGGGCGCTCTTCCTGATCATGTTTGCCTGGCAGCCGCCTCACTTCTATGCCATCGCCATGAGAAGGACGGAAGAATACCGGGCAGCGGGCATTCCGATGCTCCCGGTCGTAAAAGGATTTGCCCGGACGAAAAAATCCATGCTCGCCTGGGTCCTCGTTTTATTCCCGCTCCCATTCCTGCTGCCTCAGCTTGGCTGGCCATTCATTGTTCTGGCAACGGCGCTTAACGCAGGCTGGCTCTTTATCGCCCTGAAAGGCTTCAGGGCGGAAGACGACCTCAAATGGGCAACACGCATGTTCGTGTACTCGCTGAACTACATGACGATCCTATTCGTCTCGATGATCATCTTCGCGGTCATCATCTGATTGCGGAATTCTTTCTTTGATAAGAA
The DNA here is from genome assembly GCF_001619585.1 of Bhargavaea cecembensis. Taxonomy (GTDB): domain Bacteria; phylum Bacillota; class Bacilli; order Bacillales_A; family Planococcaceae; genus Bhargavaea; species Bhargavaea cecembensis_A. The sequence goes on along the minus strand of NZ_LQNT01000009.1, from coordinate 322,945 downwards.
TTCATCATAAATTGGGCACTCCGTCCTCATATCTGAAAACATCTGTGAAAGAGAGGTTTGGTTAATCGATGATGAAAGGACTCAAGAAATGGCGCCTTGTAACGCTGCTGGCAGCCCTCACCATCATCCTGTCGGGTTGCGGCGAAGAATACCTCTCGACGCTTCTTCCGGCAGGGGAAGTCGGGCAGGATCAGTTTAATCTCCTGCTCCTGACGACCGGCATCATGATCCTCGTCATGGCAGTTGTGTTCACCATCTACTTCATCGCACTTGCAAAGTTCCGCCGCAAGAAGCTGGGTGACGACCACATGCCGAAAGACGTGGAGGGAAGCCACAAGCTCGAATTCATCTGGACGGCGATCCCGATTCTTCTCGTCATTATCATGGCGGTTCCGACTGTCTACTACACCTATAAACTGGGTGACGTATCGGCAATGGAAGCCACAGACGATGAAGGCAATGCGGAAAACCTCGTTGTCAACGTGACGGCGAAGCTTTACTGGTGGGAGTTCGAATATCCCGAACACGGAATCGTCACTGCCCAGGAGCTCGTCGTTCCGACAGGAGAGAAAGTTTACTTTAACCTGATCGCTTCCGACGTCAAGCACTCCTTCTGGATTCCGGCAGTCGGCGGTAAGCTTGACACGAACGTCGAGAACGTCAACAAGTTCTATCTGACATTCGATAAAGAATCGAAAGACCTTGAAGACGGCGTCTTCTACGGGAAATGTGCCGAACTCTGCGGTCCTTCCCACGCTCTCATGGACTTCAAGGTAAAAACCCTGAGCCCTGATGAGTTTGATGGCTGGGTTGCAGCCATGAAGGACACAGAAGGCGCAACGGCAAACCCTGATTCCGCGGATGCGGGTGAGGCTGCGTTTGCAAATAGCTGTCTCTACTGCCACGCAGTTTCCGGTGTCGGCACAAGCGGTGCTTCGGCTCCGAACCTTACCACTTTCGGCGACCGCAACCGTGTTGCAGGTTTCCTGGAGCACGACAAGCAAAACACGATCGACTGGATCAAGGATCCCCAGAAGTACAAGCCAGGCAACCTGATGCCGGCCTTCGGCGATCTGTCGGAAGAAGACCTTGATGCCATTGCAGATTATCTGCTCGATCTGAAAGTAGAAGAATAAGGTACCGGTAAAGGAGGGTAACTAACAGTGACAACTGTTGCGAATTCAGTCGGACAAAAGAAAGGGTTCGGCGCGACACTGTGGGATTGGTTGACCACAGTTGACCACAAGAAGATCGGTATCCTTTACCTCATCGGCGGCGGGTTCTTCTTCGTCCTCGGCGGTATTGAAGCCATGCTGATCCGTCTGCAGCTTCTAGTACCGAATAACGACTTCGTAAGTGCTGGCTTTTATAACGAATTGATTACCATGCACGGTACGACGATGATCTTCTTGGCAGCGATGCCGCTTTTGTTCGGATTTATGAACGCCATCGTCCCGTTACAGATCGGGGCGCGTGACGTTGCGTTTCCATTCATCAACTCCCTTGGTTTCTGGATGTTCTTCTTCGGGGGCCTATTCCTGAACCTCAGCTGGTTCCTGGACGCTGCACCTGATGCTGGCTGGACATCCTATGCGTCCCTGTCGATTGCATCGACGGGCCACGGGATCGACTTCTATGCGATCGGTCTCCAGATTGCCGGTGCGGGTACGCTCATGGCGGGGATCAACTTCCTCGTCACGATCATCAACATGCGTGCACCGGGTATGACGTACATGCGTATGCCGCTGTTCACATGGACAACATTTGTGGCATCCGCACTGATCCTGTTCGCTTTCCCGCCGCTCACAATCGGGATTTTCTTCCTGACATTCGACCGGATGTTCGGCGGTAACTTCTTTGACCACACAATGGGCGGCAACACGATCATCTGGGAGCATATCTTCTGGATTTTCGGTCACCCTGAGGTTTACATCCTGATCCTTCCGGCATTCGGGATCTTCTCGGAGATCTTCTCGGTATTTGCCCGGAAGCGTCTGTTCGGTTATTCTGCGATGGTCTTCGCGACCGTCCTCATCGGGTTCCTCGGCTTCATGGTCTGGGCCCACCACATGTTTACGGTCGGTCTCGGTCCGACGGCCAACGCGATCTTCGCAGTAGCAACAATGGCAATTGCCGTTCCGACAGGGGTCAAGATCTTCAACTGGCTCCTGACAATTTGGGGCGGAAACATCACGATGACGACTCCGATGCTTTATGCACTCGGATTTATCCCGTCGTTCGTCATGGGCGGCGTCACCGGTGTCCAACAGGGTGCTGCCCCGCTTGACTACCAGCTCCATGACTCGTACTTCATCGTTGCGCACTTCCACTATGTCATCGTCGGCGGTGTCGTTCTCGCGATTCTTGCGGCGACACACTACTGGTGGCCGAAGATGTTCGGTACGATGCTCAGCGAAAAGCTTGGCAAGATCACTTTCTGGTTCTTCTTCATCGGTTTCCATATGACGTTCTTCCTGCAGCACTTCCTCGGACTGATGGGGATGCCGCGCCGGGTATGGACTTACATGGACGGCCAGGGATGGAACCTGTTCAACCTGATCAGTACAATCGGTGCGGTCCTGATGGCAATCGGCACAATCGTGCTGCTTATTAACATCATCGTGACCACTGCCAAGAACGTGCGTGTCGGCAATGACCCATGGGAAGACGGTCGCACACTCGAGTGGGCGATTCCTTCGCCGCCGCCGTTCTACAACTTCGCCCAGACACCGCTTGTCCGCGGTCTGGACACATACTGGATCGAGAAGCAGGAAGGCCATAACGGTTATACTGCAGCCGAGCCGGTAACGGATATCCATATGCCGAACGGTTCGATCATTCCGTTCTTCATGACACTCGGAATCTTCATCGCCGGCTTTGGCGCGATGTACCGTGTCGATCATAGCTGGGGACTTCCGGTCCTGGTCTTCGGTCTTGCATTCACATTCCTTACGATGGCGATCCGCTCGGTCAAGGATGACCTTGGATTCTACGTAACGAAAGACCAAATCCGCCGCATGGAAAGGGGGCGTGACTGATGGATCTGAATACAAAATTCACACCTCAGTCCTGGCCGGATCATCCCGAGACGGCCACGATGGAAGCCAAGAATAAATTCGTCGGCTTCTGGCTCTTCCTTGGTGGAGAGACCGTCCTGTTCGCCACGCTCTTTGCAACCTATCTCGCGCTTAAGAACTCGGTTCCGGATGGGAACGAGTTCCGCACCGAAACACTCTTTGAACTTCCGCTTGTCTTTGTCATGACGATGCTTCTTCTGACATCGTCCCTGACGAGCGTATACGCGATGTATCATATGAAGAACTACAACTTCAAGCAGATGCAGCTCTGGCTGGCCATCACAGGCTTCCTCGGCCTCGGCTTCCTTGCCCTTGAAGTATATGAGTTCAATCACTACATCCACCTCGGCTTCACGTTCAGCAACAGTGCATTCAGCTCAGCGTTCTACACGCTTGTCGGTACGCACGGTCTCCACGTTGCGCTTGGCCTTGTCTGGCTGACGCTCCTGATCCTGCGAAATGCGAAACGCGGACTGAATCTGTACAATGCCACGAAGTACTACACGTTCTCACTGTACTGGCACTTTATCGACGTCGTCTGGGTATTCATCTTCACGGTAGTCTACTTGATGGGAGTGGTCGGTTAAGATGGCACACGATATCGAGATCGTTGAAAAGACACCGGCCGAGTACGATTACAAGAAGCGCCGTTCTGACCGGCTGATGCGCAGCCAGCTGATGATGTTCGCGCTCATGATCTTCATGACGCTGATCTCCTTCGCTGCTGTCCAGGCAGGCTTCTCCGCCTACTTTGTCGTGCCGGTCGTACTCCTTCTTGCAGCAGTGCAGGTCGGACTCCAGCTTTATTACTTCATGCACATGAGCGAAAAAGGCCATGGCTTGGTTGCCTTCTTCATGTACGGCGGGGTGCTCGTCGCGTTCCTGACCGTCCTGACATTTGTCACCATCATCTGGTGGTAATGCAGTAACATCCCGGAAGCAAATTTGCTTCCGGGATGTTTTTTTCATTTTCTGATGGCCATGCTTGGGTAAGGCGATATCCATCTGTTGCAGTCCGGAACGGCAGGTGTCATAGTTCGTTCATTGATTCGCCTATCTCCCGGGCTTATAATGGGAAGAGACCTTTAAAAGGAGCGATGGCAATGGTGCCAATTAGCATATTCGGTTTCAGGGCGCTTTGGAGCCCATACTTTTTCCTGACGCTCGTCGTCCTGTTCCTGCTCTACCTGGCCATCACTGTAAAATGGCGTGACCGCTTTGAAGGCAGCGAACCGCTCTCGCGCAGCAATCTGATTTATTTTTCTGCAGGAATGCTGCTCGTTTACATCACCAAGGGATCACCGGTTGACCTTCTTGGCCATATCCTGTTCAGCATGCACATGGTCCAGATGGCGATCCTTCTTCTGGTCGCAGCACCGTTCCTCATCAAGGGGATTCCGGTGTGGATCTGGAGAAAAGTCTTCGCTGTACCTGTTCTCGGAACGATTCTCCGTGTGCTTACCAAACCGCTTGTCAGCGTCATCTTATTCAGCGCAATGTTCTCGGTTTATCACCTTCCCGTGATTCTGGATACGATCAAGCTCAGCATCCCGCTGCATGCGGTCTTCACGATTACGCTCTTTATCTCCGCGCTATGTCTCTGGTGGCCGCTCCTCAATGAAAATGACTTTGCACCAAGACTGAAGCAGGGCCTGCACAAGATCGCCTATATCATCTCCAGCGCGATACTGATCACTCCTGCGTGCGCGCTGATCATCTTTGTCGATACGCCTGTGTACGAGACCTACCAGAGCGGGGAAGCGTGGCTGATGTCGATGGCGCTCTGTGTTCCTGCTTCGACTCTCAGCGCACTGTCCGGCACCGGCCTTTCAGGACCGGAAGTGTTCACGTCGATGCCGATCCTCTACGATCAGCAGATGGGCGGGGTTATGATGAAGATTCTCCAGGAGATTATTTACGGAGTTGTACTCGGCAAGATCTTCCTGAGCTGGTTCCGTCATGAACGTGACAATGCGGATGAACTTACACAAAAACAACTGCTTGAACGCAAGCGGCTCTCCATGTATAACTGAGCCGCCGACAATAGGGGGATTACATTCAGATGTCACTGCCGATCTTACCGACCATCAGCACATTCTTCATCGTCCTGAGTGCGATTTTAGTCGCCATCGGGTGGTCACTCATCAGAAAGCGGAAAGTGGAAGCACATAAGAAAACCATGCTGGCCGCAGGTGTTTCGGCACTTCTGTTCTTCATTATTTATGTATCCAGGACAGTGTTTGTCGGGAATACGTCATTCGGCGGTCCGGATGAACTGAAGATCTTCTACACGGTCTTCCTCGTGTTCCATATCATTCTGGCGACTACAGGTGCCGTGTTCGGACTTGTGTCGATCTACACCGGGCTTAAGGAGGTTCTTCCGCGGCACCGCAAGATCGGCCCCGTCACAAGCATCATCTGGTTCTTTACCGCCATCACAGGTGTCGCCGTTTACCTTCTTCTGTACGTCTTCTACGAAGGCGGAGAGACGACTTCGATGCTCAAGGCCATCTTCGGCCATTAAAAAAGACCGCTTAGAGGCGGTCTCTGACAGCAGATCATGCGGAATTTTGCATGGTCTGCTGTTTTTTACAGGCATCACTATGAAAATCTAATTCCATATGAAAAGACTGCAGGCCGGGAAGGATCCCATACTGCCTGCAGTCCGGAATTTCTATGACAAACAAAAACTCATATTTTGAAATCAAGCTTGATGATGCCCGCTTCCCTTGCTGTCGTGAACAGGATGACGATCAGCGGGCCGATAAACAGGCCGAGGACACCGAAAAGCTTCAGGCCAATGAACATGGAGATCAGTGTGGCAAGAGGGGAGAGACCAATCTGCTCACCCATTACTTTCGGCTCCACTGTACGGCGGATGACGAGTAGGATGGCGGCGAGGATAGCAAGCTTTGTCGCTTCTGCCACATCACCGACTGCAAACTGGTAAATCGACCATGGGGCAAGGATAATGATGGACCCTAGAATCGGAATCAGGTCGATGATCCAGATGATGATTGACATCAATATGGCATATTCGGGCTTGATGAGCAGCAAGCCGACGAAAGCGGCGGCAAGGATAATCAGACTGACAAGAAACTGCGCCTTAATGAAGCCGAATACTGTCCGGTTGAGGCGGTCCGTCATCAGGATCACTTTTTTCTTGGTACCGTCGGTCAGGTGGTTGAAAACTTTCTTCTTTAGGCCCGGCAGGTCGAGCATGAAGAGGAACAGCGCAATGGCATAGAACAGCAGGCTGACCAGGAAGTTCGGAATTCCGGTCAGAAGCCCGGTGATCACATCATAGTTGACAAAGGCCAGGAGGAAATCCCTTGCCGATTCGATCACCTGGTTCATGCCATTCTGGATGGATTCCACGACCTCAAGCGGCATGCCTTCCGTATAGTTGAACAGTTTGTCTTGCATATCGATCCATGCACCGGCAATGGCATTGAATGTATCCGGTGCAGACTTCGTGAAATTGATCAGACGGCCGACAAGCTGGGTCACTGTAAAGTAAATCAGGAGCGCCAGCAGAAGCAGGAAGAAGATGTACACCGAGATGACGGTCATTTTTCTTTTCCATTTGAACCGGGTCATCGTCATCCTGACAAGCGGCTCGAGAAGAATGGCCGTTAATAGGGCGAAGATGAGAGGCAGTGAGATCGGCAGGATAAAGAAAGCGATCAGAATGGTGATGATGACGAGGAAGAATATTGTGAAGTTGCGGCGGTTTAGCCATTTTCCCATGAGTGGAGTCTCTCCCAGATTGTTGTTACGTTTATTATAGCCAACAAAAAGATATTTGAATAGAAGCGAAAGTTCAGGTTTTTACAGCATACAATCAAAAAAGCCCCGCTCAAAAAAGCGGGGCATGCCATCAGGCCTGCAGTTCGTACGGTTTCAGATCTTCTTTCACTGCAAGAAGAGTCTGAGTGCAGTTTTCGAGAAGGTAGTCAGGGAAGTGTTCATCTTCGCCGTATTCGACTCCATGCGGATAGTAGTGCTTGCCGATTACAGGCTTTTTCAGATGGATAACCGCATCCCGTGCTCCGACGTCGCCGTCTGTCGTATATCCGAAAACGCGGAGATAGTAAGTACCTTCCTTGATGACAATCTTTTTGTCATAGCTTACCCGTTCGTAGTCCCACTGCTCGGCGCGAATGAGGCCATGCTTGTTCATAATGTCATCGAGTAATTGAAGATCGGCGGCAACGCCTTCGATGCCGGTGTTTTCAAAGTACATATTCAGTACGCCTCCTTTGGTGCGGTCTGTCTGCATATCATACCCCATCTATGATAGAACAACGGGAAAACAGTTGCAATGACAAGATTGTGTCCAAAGTCTCCGCACTGTTATAATGGTCCCAATAAACAGAGATCGAGGAGTTTTTTGATTGAAATTTGCACTCAGGCTAATTGCGGTCCTTGTCGCCATCACGGCGGTGATCCTCTTCACGACGCAGGGCACAAAAGAGAATGATCCGCTCATTTCGCCGGTGCCGAATACGGCCATGCCGGGGGAGGGGGCGCCCCTGCCGGGGAGGGAAACGGTCAGCCGGCCGGAAAGCGGCCTTTCCGTTTTTGTCGGTGAAACGACAGAAAAGCTTACCGATGAATTCGGCAGGCCGGAGCGGATCGAACCTTCCATCTACGGCTACGAATGGTGGGTGTATAGCCAAACCGCGGATACATATATGATGGCCGGTGTACAGAACGGGACGGTCAATCAGATTTATGCTGCCGGCTTGGATCTTGATGTAAGCCCGTTCAGCATCGGTGAGCCGATGGAGGAAATTTATCGGTATACCATCGTCGAGCCCGAGGTCAGTGTCGAAATCGGGACCAATCGCTACCTGTTCTCCCTGAACGGCGATGATCTGGAAGAGCGGCTTCTTGTGGCTTATGACGGTGTATATGCTCAGGTCTACGCCGACCGGGAAGAGGGAGAGGTCATGGCGGTACGGTTTCTTTCTCCTCGGGTGCTTGTCCTGCACCAGCCATATGAAATGACGTACGAGGGGCATCTGATCGCAACGGAGCCACTGTCATCGGCAGTACAGATCGCAGCGGACCGGGCAGCCGAGCAGCAGGTGATGGAGCTGACAAATGTTTTCCGGCAACGGCATGAACTGATGCCGTTGGAACCGGATGAAAGCGTGGCCGGAATTGCCCGCGACCGGGCAGCCGATGCTGCCAGGGGAAGCCGTTCCAAGGAAGGCATCGGTCCGCTGTCAGATCAGCTGAAACTGGCAGGCATTACCTACAGCGAGGCAGGAGAGAATATCGCGGCGGATTACGTGGATCCCGCGGCGACTGTCCACGGCTGGATCAATTCTCCGGAACACCGTGAGCTGATTTTTGATCGAAAATACAACCGGCAGGCAACCGGTGTATCCAATAAAGTGTATTCGCATCTGTTTCTAAGCCGGAAAGAACCAGCCGGCTCATCCGAGTGAGGCGGCCGGTCATCCGGTAACGAAGGTTCCGGGACATTCTTCGGAGAAACTGCGGATATGAAGCGGCACAGATGTCATCGCGGCATACAGTGCCGCTTTTTTTTGTATAACGGGACGCTCGGTCTCGAGAAGGGGAAGCAGTTCCGCATAAGTGAGTGATTCAAACAGTTTCGCATCCGGCTTAAGGGAAGGGTCCGCTTCCATCACCCCGGGAACGTCTTTGAAGAATTCAACGATTTCGGCACCAAGCATATCGCCCATGACCACTGCCGTCAGGTCGCTGCCGCCGCGGCCTGTCGTCCGGATCCGCCCGTCGCGTCCTGTCCCCTGGAAACCGGGTACGACGGCGACATTACGGTCTCCCCAGATGCGGAAGAATGGCTCCAGTTCCATTTTGAGATCTGCGCTGCCAAACGGACCTTCGGTCAGGATTCCCGAACGGCTCCCGTAGATCAGCTCATTTTCGATTCCTTCCATTTCAAGCTCTGCAGACATGATCGCAGAGGCCAGCAGCTCCCCGCAACCGGCCGCGACATCCTGGGCATGCGGCGAGATGCCGAGCGAATCGCTGATGGACAGCAGGCTGTCCGTCGAGTAGGGGTCTCCTGCCCTTCCCATGGCAGATACGACGATTACGACCTTGCCGTGTTCACTGATCGCCCTTCTGATATGACGGATGCATGCTTTTCTCGAGCTGCTGTCCCTCATGGCGACCCCTCCGAATTTCTGGATGATCATCGAACTACGCCACCATCTTTCTTCGTGTCATTCAACCACCGTCCTACATACGATGGAGGGTACTCCAACATAATGTATTCGCTCTGAACAAAAATGTTCGGGAAGGGGTCAGGCATGATCGAATTATGCGAGCTGCTGAAAAACTGGCCGTGCACGGCGAAGGGCGGGAACATCCGGGCACTTGTCAGCGGCGTAACGGATCATTCGGCCGAGGTCATTCCCGGTTCGGTGTTCGTTGCAAGAAAAGGGCGTTCAGTCAGCGGACTGGATCACATCCATGAAGCTCTCCGGAATGGCGCCGTTGCGGTGGTCTCCGACATCTCCAATCCTCCAGCGCTTCCTCAGGGCGTGTCGGTGATTTCAGTGCCGGATGCCGCTGATTTTTTGGCGTATGCATGCTCGGCATTCTACCGCCATCCGTCCAGGGAACTGACTGTGTTTGCAGTTACAGGGACGAACGGAAAGACCACCACCACGCGGTTTATCGGCCAGCTGCTGAAGGCAGGGGGAATACGGGCTGCCGTCATCGGGACCCTTGGCGTGTGGATTGATGGAAGAAAAACTCCGCTTCAGATCCCGCCGATGACGACCCTGCCGCCTGCCCATCTCCACCGGGTTCTCAGGTATTGTGCGGACGAAGGGGTCACACATGTCGCGATGGAAGCGTCTTCCCTGGGGTTATCGGGCAGACGTCTGGACCACTGCAGCATCGATTACGGAGTCTTCCTTAATATCGGAACTGATCATCATGCCGAACACGGCGGCGAAGAATCCTACCTCCGGGCAAAGGGCAGGCTGGCAGGGCTTGCCGGTCAGATCGTTTTGAATGCTGAAGATCCTGCGGTCCGCAGCATTACCGCAGACCGGCTGCCGGTGATGACCTTCGGCGAGCGGTCAGGAGGGGATTCACACCTCAGAATAGTTGATGACCGGAATGGGGGTTGGGTGATTTCAGCCGGTGAGTCGCACTCGGTCATCCGTGCTCCGGTGGAGGGCCGCCATAACCGGCTAAATGCAGCTGCCGCCTTTGCGTCTCTGATGGCCGCCGGGTTCGGACTGGCCGATTTATGCAAACATGCATCCTGCCTCTCCCTGCCGGAGGGCAGGATGCAGGAAGCCGAAGGGGCGGGCATCAGAGTGTTTGTCGATTACGCACACACCCCTGATGCCCTCGAGGCAGTTCTCGGTGCACTGTCCTCTGTATGCAAGGGCAGGCTAATACTGGTGTTTGGATGCGGCGGAGACCGGGATGGGGAAAAGCGGCCTCAGATGGGAAGGGTCGCCGGAGAGTATTCCGGTTCCGTCTGGGTGACCTCAGATAACCCGAGAAGCGAGGAACCGGCAAGGATCATCTCTGATATCATGGAAGGACTTAAGAATACGGCAGCCATCGTCCGCGCCGAGACAGACAGGGAGCATGCGATCCGCGGAGCCATCTATGAGGCGGAACCCGGGGATATCGTGCTCATCGCCGGAAAGGGCCATGAAGAGATCCAAATTTCCGGGTCCTCCTCCCGGCCATTCTCGGATTTCCGGACAGCTCTCCGTTTTCTTGGCGAACGGGAGGCAGAAGATGGCGCATCAGGCGGAGATGACAGAGTACAAACAACCGACAGATTCTGGTATGATGGGAGTGGAATGGAGTGATGCCCATGATGATGACCGACGAATGGCTGCGAGTCATCGAGGAATCCGAACTGCTCAGCCGGATGATCGTCTCCTCCGAAACGGCGGAGGCTTACCGGCTTGCCCATCATAGAGTTTATTCCGATCCCGGCCTTGTGCGGGAGATCGCTGATTTTGCAAGACTGAAGGAACAGTACGAGGAGGTTCAGCGGTTCGGCCGCTATCATCCCGACTACAGTACCGTCATGAGGGAAGTCCGTACGAAAAAGCGGGAACTTGACCTGAATGACAAAGTGGCCGCCCTCAAAATGGCTGAGAACGATCTCCAGGACCTTCTGGACGAAGTGAGCCTGCTGATCGGAAAGACTGTTTCAGAATCCGTCAAGGTCCCGGTAAGCAACCCGTTCTTCGAGACCGGCTCAGCATGCGGCGGAAGCTGCGGCACGGGCGGCGGCTGTTCCTGCAGTGCTTGAATACAGAAAAAGGAGATGCCGGCGGCGTCTCCTTTCATACTGCAGACAAAGTGAGTGTGTGGCTCCTTTGTCTGCAGTTTTTTCTTTTCTTGAAAATCCTCCGGATTTCCTGCGGGCCCTCGCTTCAATCCATACAATGTCTCTTGAATGGTTGATTGGAGTGAAGAGCGGGGACTCCTCGCTTTCCCGCGGGAAAGCCTCCGCTAACGGTAATCAACAGCACTTTATTCTAAAGCAACTGTTTGGAACTAATTTTTTACTAGCAAATAAAAAAAAAGGAGAGCCCTCGGCATCTCCTTTTTTTCAGGAATATGATGATCCAGGGTTTACTCCAAGCCGTCCTGTGAGTCTTCGGGTTCTTCCTCCGGTCCGCCTGCCAGTCCTGCGGCAAGATCCGGCCTGTCCGTAATGATTCCCTTTGCGCCGGCCGCAATCAGCCGCTCCATGGTGGGACGGTCATTGATCGTCCAGTAATGGACCGGAATATTGAGCCGCCCGAGAAAACGGATGAACGGCGGAAGATCGAGCGGGAACATGCCGGACCGGACCGGAATCTGGAACACATCGGCGTTCGGCTGGTATAGGTGGCCAAAACCGCTGGCAAAGGCGAGATATGCCCTCCTGACTTCCTGTTCTCCGGCACCGAGGGCAATCTGATTTCTGGCATACAGGTTGAACCTGTCAATCTGGCTGTCATGAAAGCTGGTGACGACCACCCTATGCCGTGCATCCGCTTCCTCAATAACCCGCCAGAGCTTTGAAGGCAGCAGGCCGCCTTCGTATGTATCCGGCGCATCTTTCATGTCAATATTGACCAGCATATGGGGGAAGTCTTCGAGAAGTCTCCGGAGCGGAACGGCTCCGCCGGCTTTTCCCCTGAACGGGTAGGAACCGTCTGCGCCTGCATGATGGTATCCGAAATCCGCTTCCTCAAGCTCGGCCAGCGTATAGTCGCCCGGACGGCCGTCCAGGTCGGTTGTCCGCCCGAGCGTCTCATCATGGAAGACAATCACTTCCTCGTCCTTGGTAAGGTGAACATCGATTTCAAATCCGTGAACGCCAAGTCCGGCGGCCCGCTCAAAAGCGGCCATCGTATTTTCCGGTGCAAGTCCTGCTCCGCCTCTGTGGGCCAGGATGATCGGGACATCGTAATCCAGGGCAGGGACGGATGTCCGGCCCTCGGGCTTCGATAAGATTTTCGAACCGGCCCAGGCGGCGGCTCCGGCCGCTGCAACCGTCAGGGCGACTTTTTTCTTCTTTGTCATGCAGACCCCTCCCTGTATCCGAGAAAACTAGTTTAAGTATAAAAGAAACCGGTTTCCGTGTCATTCTCTGTCCGGTTGCCGTGTTTTTCCGGCTTATGGTATTCTGTATGGTAAGAAAGTAGGGATGATCATGATTGAGCGGCGCGGAATCGTCGTCCACCTTCACCATCTGAAACAGGTGAAGGCGCTCAGGAAATATGGGCATGTCCAATATATTTCCAAGCGGATGAAGTATGCCGTACTGTACTGCAATCTTGAAGATGCGGATGAGACGGCCAGAAAACTTGAGAAACTCCAGTATGTCCGATCGGTCCAGCTCTCGATGAAGCCGTTTATCAAAACGGAATTCGAGAATGCGAAGCCCGACAAGGCGAAAGAGTATGACTACAAGGGCGGAATCTGATTCACCGGAGCGGCGGAATCAGGTGATTGAGCCGAAGAATGCCGGTGATGTGCCTGTAGTGCTGATCGCGGTCGGAAAAGTCTGTTGATGGTCGGACTTCCACTGTGACGGGAATGGCGCCGGCTTCTTCAGCGGCTTCCCGGAAGCGGGTGATGCGGGCACTTTCTTTGCTGCCGCCCCGGATGCCTTCCCGGCAGATGTAGATCGGCATGAAACTGCCCTCTCCGGCAGGATTAAAGGCCACGGCCGGAGACAGAATGCCGCTTTTGCCTGTCGTGAAGATGAAGGCGCGGTGAAGTCGGCCGGAATTTGTGCGGATCAGCTCGCACAGCTCAAAGACGTCGCCCAGCCCTTCACCCAGTTCGATAAATCGTTGTGTGATCATGCGGATCCTCCTTTCTCTGCTCATCCTATCATACCGGCAGGGCAGGGCTTAGCGCAAAACAGGAAGGTGAGAAAATGAGAATCATTTCCGGAGAACGCAGGGGCCTGCAGCTGAAATCGGCGTCCGGAACCGGCACGAGACCGACCTCGGATAAGGTTAAGGAATCGTTGTTCAATATGATCGGTCCCTATTTTGAAGGCGGCCGCGTATTGGACCTGTTCGCGGGAAGCGGGGGACTGGCGGTTGAGGCGCTCAGCAGGGGGATGGATCATGCGGTCCTGATCGAGAAAGACCGGCGGGCCCAGGCGGCTATCCTTGAAAATGTGAAGAAATGCCGATATGATGACCGGGTGGAATTGATCCGCGCGGATGCACGGCAGGCGGTCCGCCGGATGATCGCCAAGGGAGAACCGTTTGATCTGGTTTTCCTGGATCCGCCATATGCGCGGGATACATATTACAAGCTGGCCGGGGAACTGGCTGGAGCGGGGCTTATTGCCGGCAGTGGTACAGTCGTCTGCGAGCATGACCGGTCGGTGACCCTGCCGGACAGCTTCGGGGAATTTTGTAAAGACAAAGAATCTGTATATGGCAGCACGGTGATTTCGATCTACCGGCATGCTGTCGGCGAGGGGGAGGAAAATGGGTAAAATGGGGGTAGTGCCGGGAAGTTTCGACCCGGTGACCAATGGCCATCTGGACATCATCAGGCGAGCTTCACGCGTCTTTGGGGAAATCCGCGTATGTGTGCTGAACAACTCATCCAAAAATCCGCTGTTCACGGTGGAGGAGCGGATCGGGCTCATCCGCGAGGCAACAGCAGGCATTGCCAACGTAAAGGTCGAGTCGTATTCCGGACTGCTGGTGGACTATGCAAAAGGAGTCGGCGCAACCGCGATTATCCGCGGCCTCCGTGCGGTGTCGGATTTTGAATACGAGATGCAGATCACTTCGATGAACAGGGTGCTCGAGGAAGAGATTGAGACCTTCTTCATGATGACGAACAACCAGTATTCGTTTCTCAGTTCCAGTATCGTCAAGGAAGTGGCAAAGTATGGGGCGGATACTTCGGACCTGGTTCCTCCTGTTGTCGAACACGCGCTCAGGGAAAAGTACAATATCAAGGAAATTAGGCACTAACGATAAATGCCGAAAAAGCGCCCGGAAAGCCAGCAGGCTGACTTGGGCGCTTTTCCCGTCAGTTCCAGATGGATAGCAGCAACATGAACACGGGCGGAACGATCACCATGTGCGCAAGGCGGGCCACGGCATACCACCGCATCCGGATACCGGCGCCCCGGGCGATGACCGCAACCTGGAGATGAATGCTGAGGCCGTTCATGGATAAGATGAGTGCAGTCAGCGCAGCATGCAGGTCCATCCCCGAGAACAAGTCATGGGCTGTCTGAAGGCCCGCGGTCATTTCAAACAGTGGGAACACCGCCATGCCTGCCGTCTGTATATCCAATGGGCTCAGTCTGGCCAGCAGGTCTGCCGCCACAGTTCCGACGGCGGAAAAAAAGACGACGGTCGTTGCGACGAGCACAATGGTCTGAGAACTTTCCCTCAGGCTTTCGGTCAGCGGGGATCCTGTTTTTCTTTTCGGAATATCTGCGGAAGCCTGCCGGTGTTCAGGATGAAGGGTCGTACGGATGGACAGAATAAGGAGAAAGATGAGATTGAGCCCGTGGATGACGGCCATGAGAAGCCAGCCGACAGAGGCGCGTCCGAACAGCTCATTGCCGACATAACCGATCAGCAGCATTGAACTTGGTGCGTGGCAGATGGCGGTCAGCAGTGCGCCTTCCCGTTTTGACAGCCGTCCGTCCCTGACCTGGTGCGATACGGAGACGGCCCCTACCGGGAATCCGCCAAACGCTCCCAACAGATACGTTTTCCAGTAGGTGCCTGTCCGTTTCTTCGGCTCTTTGCCGGGCAGGCGGAGCAGCCACTGGGTCAAGATCAGATATGGAAGCAGGTAGGGGAGCAAGGCTTCCGTAAACAGCTCAATGCCGAACACAGCCCCTTCGCGGGCAAGGCCCGGCTGGAGGAGAAACAGTGCGATGAGGCACCAGATAATGACGGTATACACGAAAATGATCGACTCCCTCGTTTTTGAATGCGCCCATCGCCGGTGCTACACTATGTATATGCCGGGATGTACGGGGCTATTTTGGAGGGATCGGTTTTGAACAATGTAAAGAGGATTGCGCTTACGGCAGTACTGCTGTTATTCGCTGCAGCAGCACTCCTGCCGCTGGACATGTACATCCAGAAGCCGGGCGGCGCATATGAACTGTCGCCGCTCGTGGAGGTTAAGGGCGGCGACTCGGATGACGAAGGCTCCCTTAGCCTGATGACAATCGCCCTTTCAAAGGCGACCCCGCTCACCTACGCCGTTTCCGGACTGATGGACAGCAGGAAGATCATGAAAGCCGGACAGGTCCGCAGGGACGGGGAGTCCGAGGAGGAATATAACCTCCGGCAGCTGCAGCTGATGGAGGACTCCCAGATCAATGCAATTTACGTCGCCTATAACCGCGCCGGGAAGCCTGTTACCCTCGAGACCGAAGGCGTGATCGTGCTGGACGTGGTGGAAGGCAGTGCTGCAGACGGCAACCTGAAAGCAGGTGATCTGATCACCGGGGTGGAGGGAGAACCGGTGGTCTCATCGGACGGCTTTGCCGAAATGGTCGCCTCGGTTCCCACAGGGGATTCGATCCGCCTATCCATACTCCGGGACGATGAAGAAATGGAAGAAGAAATTTCCCCCGGCACTATTCCGGGTACAGGGGGAAGGAAAGGGCTCGGCGTAAGCTATGCGGCCAAGCGCATGATTGAAACCGATCCGGAGGTTGAGATTGAGACAGAGGATATTGGCGGTCCTTCTGCCGGGCTGATGTTTACGCTTGAAATTATGAACCAGCTGATGGATGAGGACCTCACGAAGGGATACCGGGTCGCTGGGACCGGGGAGATGAATGAAGACGGTACGGTGGGCCGGATTGGCGGCATCGACTTCAAGGTGATGGCCGCCGACCGCGAAGACATCGAAATCTTTTTTGCGCCGGATGATGAAATCACCGACGAGATGCGAGAACGGATTCCCGGGATCCGCTCCAACTACGAAACCGCCGCAGAAACGGCAGAAAAAATCGGCACGGATATGAAAATCGTGCCGGTCAAGACCATTGATGATGCATTGGATTATCTGGAGGCGCTGAACACGAAGCGGAAATGATTTTTAATCGGTCATAACGGGCGGCGTGCGGAAATCCTTCCCGGGCCTGCCCCCGGTGCCGACTGCATAAAGGTCGGAAGCCCGGATATCCGCTTGCAGCATCAGGTCATCGGATGAGGCGGCCCGGGATACCAGCGGGAGCCAGAAGTCTTCTTTATACTGGTTCAGATATGTTCGGCCGGTCGGCGTCATCCCAAGGAGTCTGAGATAACGGGGATGGCGCAGCCGGCTGAATTCGTCTTTGTCCATCCCGCAGAGCACATGGGTGAGAATCCGCTGGATGCGGGTCCAGGTGTACCGTTTCGTTTTGACCGCCTCCATGAATTCCGTGAATGAAGCAGCATCCAGTGCGGCCCTGAGGATCCGGTGCTCAAGCCCTTCGGTCATCTCTGCAACGTCCCTCAGCCGCATGGCACCGTCACGGATGATGAGCGGACGGAGAATCGGCCAGAAGCGATCCCAGCCGCCGAATCCGCCATGCTCTTCCCTGAACCGGTCCATGGCGCGGGCAGTGCAGACAGGAACTGCGCGCAAGACCTCACCGGTGATTCCCGCCGTCCTGACGGCCTGCCTGACCGCCGTCGCGCTCATGATGCCGCTGTCGGGATCTGCCCCGAGGTCATGATAGCCGGTTCCGGTTCGTCCGATGGTGAAAGCGGTCATTCCAGGGTCAATCGATCGTGCGGCCTTCATATAGTGGAAGCCGAGGATGTTGTTCGGCTTCGTGAGATCGGCAAGCGGGCTCCCGTCTGCCGCAGTATCTGCAATCGATCGGTAGGCCCGGCTTAATGCCGAAGGGTAACTGATGCCCGTCTTCACGAGCCGGCGTACTTCTGCCTCGTAGCCTGTCTCCTCGGCCTCCAGCAGAGCGAGTGCATTTCGGAATGGTTCGATCCGTCCGTCTTCCGATCCGAAACAGAACATACTGCAGCGGGCTGCTGCCAAAATGCTGATTGCGCCTTCCGCAAACTCGGAAGCCTGTGCCACGGCGAACCGGTATGGAAGCTCCAGCACGATATCGGCTCCTGAGAGGAGGGCCAGTTCCGCCCGGGACCACTTGTCGATGAAAGCAGGCTCCCCCCTCTGCAGGAAGTTGCCGCTCATGACGGCAATGACGGCATCGGCCCCCGTAATCCTTCGGGTCTCCTTCAGGTGGTGGATATGCCCATTATGCAGCGGGTTGTACTCGACGACGACGCCTGCGGCTTTCATCACGATCACTCCTCTGATACAATCAATTTAACGACATTATAGCGTGGCCGGGATGAAAAATATAGGAGACGGGCGCATCCACGGGTGACAAGAAATAATCTTGACATCACGATTTGGACATACTATAATCAATTCTGTTGTCTTGAGGTGATTCCTGATGAAATGGACCATCCGGCAATTAAATCAATTCCGGCAGGATTCCATGCCGGTCGACGGCACTTCGGACCTGTCCGGTGTCATGAAGCGCAACCCTGAAATCAGGGGAATCGAACCGGTCCGTGTGACGGGCACCTGCTCCGTCGGAACCGGCCAGATGACCTGCCGCTTCAGGCTGGAGGGGACGATGACGCTCCCCGAAGCAAGGACATGGGAAGATGTCGAGTTCCCGTTCACAATCGAAACGGATGAACAGTTTGTCTGGGAAGGCTATGCCGCCCCGGACGATGACGCCGTTCACGAGGTGACGGGGGAAGTGGTGGATCCGACGCCGGTCTTCGAAGAGCTGGTCCTGCTCGAAGTTCCGATCCAGGTGATCGGGGAAGAAGCGGCACCTTCACGGGAAGGTAAAGGGTGGGCCTACTCATCCGAAGAGGAATTCGCCTCAAAGCGTGAAGAAGAAAAGCCGAAAGTGGATCCAAGACTTGCCGGGCTGGCCAAGTTTTTCGACCAGCAGGGCGAGGATTCAAAGGACGAATAGAACCGTAAGGAGGTGCCCCGCATGGCAGTACCTAAGAGAAGAACTTCCAAAACTGCAAAGCGCCAACGCCGCACACACTTCAAGCTCCAAGTGCCAGGCATGGTCGCTTGCGATAACTGCGGCGAGATGAAACTCGCTCACCGTGTTTGCAAAAATTGCGGTGAATACAAAGGTAAAAAAGTCGTTTCCGAGTAATCAGAGACGAACGCGACGGCCGGAACCCGATTCCGGTCTTTTTTTGTGCGGAAAAGGCAGCCTGAAGGGGAAATCTGCTTGATCGGCAAGAAGATATGCCGGATGGATTCACTGGATGGTATGGTAGAGAAAGCGAGCAACTGAAGGAGGATGCGGGAATGGTATACCGGTTTGAAAAAAGGGGAAGCGGAGCGGTCTTCACGATTGATCGTCCGGAAAAGCGCAATGCGATCAACGACGAGGTGATGGACGGTCTTTCGGCTGCGGTTGAGGCTGCCGGGGAAGATGAATCTCTCCGTTATTTCGTCATCACGGGCGAGGGGGAATCCGCCTTCTGCTCGGGCGGGGACCTGTCGGAATTCCACAAACTCCGGACGGAGGAGGATGCGGCGCCGATGCTTGGCAAGATGGCGGATATTCTGCTCCGGATGTCTATACTCCCTGTCCCGGTCATCGCACTCATCGACGGCCATGCCGTCGGCGGCGGCTGCGAGATTGCGACCGCCTGTGATTTCAGGCTCGTACGGGAGGGAGTGAAGTGCGGATTTATCCAGGGAACACTGGCCATCACCACCGGTTGGGGCGGTGCCTCCCATCTCCTTCTCAAATCGGGGAGGCACGACACGGCACTCAGGATGCTGACGGAAGCCAGGCCGAAGGAAGCCCCGGAACTTCTCGAGTCGGGTTGGGCGACCGAGCTGTTCACGGGGGATAAATTTAAGGCTCTCGACCGTTTTGCGGAACCGATGGAGCGAGTCCATCCGTCGGTCCACCGCGCCTATAAGCAGGCAGCCGTCCGGCGCTTCCTTGCTGCCGGCCTGCAAGAGCAAGTCAGGGAAGAAGTCGCCCTATGCGCCAAGCTGTGGGAAGCAGATGTTCACCATGAGGCAGTCGACCGTTTTCTCAACAAGAAAAAATGAAGTCTATTTTTTCTCTCCGCCGCATATAGTTTCCCAAACGGGGGTGGTAGAGGTGAAGGAAAATACAAGAAAAGACCGCTGGACGCCGGAAGATGACCGCATCCTCGCCGATACGGTGATCGAATCAGTGAAAAATGGCGGAACCCAGCTTGGCGCATTTGCCGATGCAGCCGAGAAGCTTGGCCGGACCAAGCAGGCATGCGGATTCAGATGGAACAAGACACTCCGAAAAATCCATTCAGCCGAGCTGGAGGCCGCCCAGAAAAAGCCCGAGCATCATCTGAAGTCCCACCTGAAACAGGCGATGAGCGGGTTCGATGAATTATCCGAGTCCTATATGCGACTGAAAAAGGAGCATGAAGCACTTGCCCGGGAGCACCACAGGCTTCTGGCCTGGCTGTCCAAGGGAGTGTCATTCATAGAAAAACAGGACAGCTGACGGCAGGACCGCGAGACGGTTCTGCTTTTCTTTTGCCAGTTTTTCCGATTAGACTTGAAAACGGTTTCAGATTTCATATAGACTGATAATGAAGGGGTTTTAAATAGTTTGTCAATTCAATAGGGGGGATCCGCATGGAAAAGATTCTCATCGCTAACCGGGGGGAAATTGCATCCCGCATCATCAGGACCTGCCGGAAGCTCGGCATCCGTACCATTGCTGTCCATTCGGAGGCCGACGCAGGGCTGCCGTTCGTACAGGAAGCGGATGAATCGTTTGAAATCGGGCCGGGTCCCGTTCCTCAGTCTTACCTGAAGGGTGATGAAATCATCGAACTCGCCAAGAGGGAAGGCGCGGATGCCATCCATCCGGGATACGGGCTGCTTTCGGAAAATGCTTCATTTGCACGCAAAGTGACGGAGGCGGGTATGACCTTTATCGGTCCCGTGGCTGATGTGATCGAAAAGATGGGGGACAAGATCGAAGCCAGGCGCGTCATGATTGAAGCGGGAGTCCCGGTTGTGCCGGGTACGGAGGAAGGTGTGGCGACGCTGGAAGAGGCGCTGCGTGCAGCCGATGATATTGGCTATCCGGTCATGATGAAAGCGAGTGCGGGCGGCGGAGGAATCGGCATGGTCCGCTGTGAAAGTGAGCAAGCGCTCAGTCGAAATTTTGAAGGGGTAAAAAAACGTGCCATGTCCTACTTCGGGGATGACCGGGTGTTTATCGAGAAATTTATCGATGAGGCCCGCCATATCGAAGTTCAGATTTTTGGGGACAGCCATGGCAATGTCGTTCATCTGTTTGAACGCAATTGCTCTGTTCAGCGCCGCAACCAGAAAGTGATCGAAGAATCTCCATCACCCGGATTCCCGGAGGAAGCGAAAGAACGGATGCTCCGGGCTGCTGTGGAAGCGGGGAAAGCAGTGGGCTATACAAATGCCGGAACGGTCGAGTTCATCGTCGGACCGGACCACGAGTTTTACTTCCTCGAGATGAATACACGGCTCCAGGTGGAGCATCCGGTGACGGAAGCGGTAACCGGGTTCGACCTGGTCGAGTGGCAGATCGGGGTCGCTGCCGGCAGGGAACTTCCTGTGAAGGACCAGGACAGGATTGCTTCGGCCGGCCATGCGATCGAATATCGGGTCTATGCGGAAGATCCGGAAAAGTTTCTGCCGTCTCCCGGAAAAATCACCCAGCTTGTCCTGCCGGAGCAGGAGGGAGTCCGGATTGACCGGGGATACCGGGAAGGCGACACGGTCACGCCGTTCTATGATCCGATGATCGCAAAAGTGATCATCAGCGGTGACACACGTGAAGAAGCGATCCGACGCTCTGAACAGTTTTTCGGCGAGGCACATGCTGCCGGTGTACGGACGAATCTCCCGCTTTTCGCAGCCTTTGCCGGTTCGGGTGAATTTGCGGGAGGCAACTATACAACCCAGGTGCTTGCCGGATGGCAGGCCAAGAAAAAGGAGGAAGTTTAAGATGAATGAACTGAAATCGACAATGGCAGGCACTGTTTTTACCGTTGATGTGAATGCGGGGGATGAGGTGACGGCGGGACAGACCGTCGTCGTGCTCGAATCGATGAAGATGGAAATCCCTGTCGAAGCCGAAAAGGGCGGCAAGGTCAAGGAAATTCGCGTCAACATCGGTGATTTCATCAATGAAGGGGACACCATCCTCACATTTGAATAATCGGCTGTCTTGCAGCCAAGGGAGGGGGAAGTGGAATGACAGTGAAAACAAACGATGATCAACGTCTTGAAAAGTCACTGGAGCAGATTTTCGCAGGGGGGCACCAGAAGTATCATGAGAAGCTGAAGGAGCAGGGAAAACTCTTTGTGAGGGACCGTCTCAAGCTGCTGTTTGACGACGGTGAATACACGGAAGATGCCCGGTTTGCAAACATTGAGGCCGGCGACCTGCCGGCGGACGGAGTCGTGACTGCCACAGGAAAGGTCGGGGGGAAGACCGTCTGTGTTATGGCCAACGACTCTACGGTGAAGGCCGGTTCGTGGGGAGCGCGTACGGTTGAAAAAATCATCCGCATCCAGGAAACGGCGGAACAGCTGAAAGTCCCGCTGCTTTATCTTGTCGACTCGGCAGGCGCGCGGATCACCGACCAGCTGGACATGTTCCCGAACCGCAGGGGGGCGGGGCGGATCTTCCACAACCAGGTGCGTCTTTCCGGTGTCATTCCGCAGGTCTGCATTCTGTTCGGGCCGTCTGCGGCGGGCGGTGCTTATATACCTGCTTTCTGTGATATCGTTATCATGGTGGATGGGAATGCTTCGATGTATCTCGGATCCCCGAGGATGGCTGCGGAAGTGATCGGAGAGAAGGTGTCGCTCGAGGAAATGGGCGGAGCGCGCATGCACTGCACAGTAAGCGGATGCGGAGACTGGCTTGCCGCAGATGAGCAGGAAGCGATCCGGGCCGCGAAAGATTATCTGGACTTTTTCCCGTCCAACTTCTCGGAAAAACCGGAAATCAAATCACCTGTTCCGGCATCCGATGGCCGGCCGCTTGGGGAGATCATCCCCAAAAATCAGAACGCTCCGTTCGATATGTATGAAGCGATCGACAGACTGATCGATGAAGACAGCTTCTTCGAGATCAAGAAATTGTTCGCCCCCGAGCTGATCACCGGGCTCGCGCGCATCGAAGGCCGGCCGGTCGGCATCATTGCCAACCAGCCGAAAGTAAAGGGCGGTGTGCTCTTTGTCGACTCGGCCGACAAAGGCGCGAAGTTCATTTCGCTGTGTGACGCATTCTCGATTCCGCTTCTGTTCCTGGCTGACGTACCGGGCTTCATGATCGGAACGAAAGTTGAGCGGGCGGGCATCATCCGGCACGGTGCCAAGCTCATCTCCGCGATGAGTTCTGCGACGGTTCCCAAGATTTCCGTCATTGTCCGTAAGGCGTATGGCGCCGGGCTGTACGCGATGGCCGGACCTGCTTTTGAGCCGGATGCCTGTATCGCGCTTCCGTCGGCACAGATTGCGGTCATGGGTCCGGAGGCAGCGGTCAACGCCGTGTATTCGAACAAGATCCAGGCGATCGAGGATCCGAAAGAGCGCATCGAATTCATCCAGGAAAAGCGTGAGGAGTACAGGGAACAGATTGATATCTATAAGCTGGCATCCGAGATGATTATTGATGATATCGTTTCTCCGGATCATCTCCGCTCGGAACTGGCAGCCAGATTCGGCATCTATGCCACGAAAGAAGTCGCACCCCCTCTTCGCAAGCACCCGGTCAATCCGGTATAATAGTACTGCAACAAGGCCTGCCCTACCGGCGGGCCTTTTGATTGGGGGAAGGAGATTGGCAATGAGGATCAATGTTGCCGGGGCCGGTTCGGTCGGGATGCTGGTTGGTGCCCGCCTGGCCGAGGCCGGATTTGATGTCTGTATGATCACGAGGACTGCAGAGCAGGCGTCTGCGATCCTTAACGAAGGGATTCTTCTTTCGGCGGGTCGGGAGGAGAAAATCTTCAGGGTCGGGGCTACGCCCAGGGCCGAGGCGGCCGAAGAAGGAAGCCTGTCCATTCTTGCCATGAAGTCCTATGACCTGGAGAACTTTCTCGCGGCGCTTGGCGGGAAACCGGAGGCCGCACCGCTTTTGTTTATCCAGAATGGTGTCGCGCATCTGTCTCTGGCATCCCGATTCAGGGACCGGCCGGTTGCGTACGGGACGGTCGAGCACGGAGCCAGAAAAACTGGTCCCCGGTCGGTCGAACACACAGGAACCGGGCCACTCCTGATTTCGCCTGCTTCGGGTGATTTCCGCCCCTTCCTTCCCCTGCTGAAAGCCGATTCCCCTTCTTTCCCCGTTGTCCGTGCGGAAAAGGGGCCGGAGTGCCTTCTCCTCAATAAGGCATTGAAGAACTGCCTGATTAACCCGGTGACGGCAGTTGCCGGTGTAAGGAACGGGGTCCTTGCGGAAGATCCTGACCTCCGGATGCTTCTCGGGCGACTGCACGCTGAAATTGCTGCTGCATTTCCCGAGACGGCGGATGAGGTGACGCTGGATGAGGTATTGTCGCTCTGCCGGAATACAGCGGATAACACATCATCGATGCTGGCCGACCTCCTTGCAGGCAGAAAAACCGAAGCTGAAGAAATCATGGGCGGTGTCATCGCGCTTGCCGGGGAACGCAGCGCCTCCCTTCCGGCATTGGCGTCACTGTATGACCTCATCTGTTCAATGGAAAGGAGGGGAAACCGGCATGGCTGACTTCTTCTTTGCGGCGGCTGGTTTTCTGATCGCCTTCCCTGCTGTCGCTTTTATCGTTCTGTTCACCGTATTCACCCGCTTATATAAGGATCCTTCAAAGGGATTCACCAGGGCGGCGGATTTCACGACCGTTCTGCTTCTGCCGGCCGTGCCGGCCGTCCTGGCGGCATTCACCGATTTGAGCATGGGTTTCTACCTGGCCATCGCAGTGATTGTGTTTGCGCTTTATATGACTTACCGGGAACGCAGGAGCGAGCGCGATTTTGAAATCGCACCGCTGCTTCGGAAGATTTGGCGTCTGCTGTTTCTGATCCTCACTGCAGCCTACCTGGCCGCATTCGTCATCGGTGCCGGAGTCATGATTGCCGATTATACGGGAGGCTGAGCGGAATTTTTCATTAGGCAGGAAGGGAATGCTATAATCGGATTCGATTAATGAATACAAATGGGGTTTTCGACATGGAATTTGAACAACTGGACATCCGGCCGGCGGGGAAAGTCATGAACGCTTATCAGAACGATCCGGATTTTATCCATACATATTTTGACTATGCTCCTGATGCTGCCGGCTATTCGGCCAGGCTGAAGGAACTGGAAAACCGTTCCTTTGACCGTACAGGGCTCAGCCGGGTGATCCGGAGCTTCATGGGGAAGGCCGCGTTATCCGAGAAAGCAGAAGCCCATTTGCGCGAACTTGAGGAAGGGGCTCCTGCAGTCGTCGGGGGACAGCAGGCCGGGCTTCTGACCGGTCCGCTTTACTCAGTAAACAAGGCCCTGTCCGTTGTCGCGGAAGCACGCCGGCTCCGTGAACGCCTGGGAACGCCTGTAGTCCCTGTTTTCTGGATTGCGGGAGAGGACCATGATCTCCTGGAAATCAATCATGTCTATGCGATTTCGGACGACCGCCCGGTGAAAAGGCAGTTTCAGGTGCCGTTCGGAGTCAAGACGATGGCATCCGAGACTGCATTCGACCCCGCCCAAATGGAAGCTTATATCCGCGGTGTTTTCCGTGATTACGGAGAGACCGTACACACCGAAACCCTGCTGGGAAAGGTGATCGGCTGTCTGGAAGGCAACCCGGACTTTACCTCTTTCTTTGCTTCGCTTATGTCCCATCTGTTCAGCGAAGAGGGACTTCTGCTGCTGGACGCGGCAGATCCTGCGCTCAGGCAGCTTGAATCGCCGCATTTCGAGAATATGGTCCGCCGTTCATCCGGCATTGCTTCGGGAGTGGCGGAAACGGAAAGACGCTTCGAGCGTGACGGTTTTGACCGCCCGCTTGGTGCGGAAGACCAGGATGCCCATCTGTTTTATGTGGATTCCGGAGAGCGGTTCCTGCTTAGCAGGGAGGGCGGGCAATACGTAAACAGCCAGGGAGGTTTCTCATTTTCGGAGGATCAGCTGGCAGAGATTGCCCGTACGAGTCCTGAACGTCTCAGTAACAATGTCGTGACGAGGCCTGTCATGCAGGACTTGGTCATTCCTGTTCTGACTTTTGTCGGAGGCCCCGGGGAAATTGCTTACTGGTCGCTGTTGCGGCCTGCATTCAGTGAAATGGGAATCCGGATGCCGGTCGTCGTTCCCCGGCAGTCCCTGACATTCATCAGCCGCCTGACTGCGAGACTCCTTGAAGAGACCGGTCTGAGTGCCGCGGACGTGCTGACAGGCAGAGCGGAAGCAGAAAAACAGGCGTTCATCGACCGGGTGAGCGACCGCAATGCGTCAGACCAGATCATGCGAATGGAAGAACAGTTGAATGCCGGCTACCGGGAACTTTCCTCAACTCTGAAATCCAGGGGCCGGAATGTCCAGGAACTGATTGAAAAGAACATCGGTTTCCATGAGCGCCAGTTCAATTACCTGAAGGAGAAGATCCGTGAATCAGTCCTTCTTGAACATGAGACGGCCATCCGCCGGTACAGCCGCCTTGAGGCCGAACTGCTGCCGGAGGGAGGATTCCAGGAGCGGAAGTTCTCTCCATTCCAGTTTATGAACGAATATGGCCCGTCCTTCATCTCCGACCTTGCGGCACATATGGGCGGACAGCCGGGAGACCATCACCTCGTCCGCCTCTGACTATCATAAATACCAGCTTGCACCGCCTTCCCATGAAGGCGGTGTTTTTATTTGTCCGGTATATGGGCGCGGGTTAATCGGAAAGACTGCCGGTAATGGGGGGCGTAATCAGGAGTCGTAACGTTATAAATTGAAGAACCGGGGATGCCGGCAAATGTTGGGCCGGTTCCGTGTCTCTGTAGGAGCCGGCGGCGGAAGAGGTACAAAAATAAGGGGCAGGGAATCCACATTTTCCGTTACCAAATTGTAATATAAGAGATTTGCAAAAACGGGTGGAGGAAAGTGGGGGGATGTGGTACATTAAGTTTACGATGTGGGGTGAAGTCACATGTTCATGGGCGAATATCAGCATACGGTTGATGCAAAAGGCCGGCTGATCATTCCGGCGAAGTTCCGCGATGATCTGGACGGCGGTTTCGTCGTCACACGCGGATTGGATAAATGCCTTTTCGCCTATACCATGGACGAGTGGAAACGGCTTGAAGAAAAGCTGAAAGCCTTGCCGGTCACCAAGAAAGATGCCCGCGCCTTCACCCGCTTTTTCTTCTCGGGGGCAACCGAGGTGGAACTCGATAAGCAGGGACGCGTCAATTTACCTGCGAACCTTTTGAGTTATGCCGGCGTCGAGAAGGATTGTGTCGTACTCGGGGTTTCCAGCCGGATCGAAATCTGGGCAAAGGAAGCCTGGGAAGGCTATTTCGAGGAATCGGAAGACTCCTTCAACGAAATTGCCGAAAACCTCATTGACTTTGACATTTAAACCTACCTACCGATGGAAAGAAGGGGACGGACTTGTTCGATCATGTGACCGTGCTGCTGAAAGAGACAGTCGACGGACTGAATATCCGGCCGGATGGCCTCTATGTCGACTGCACACTCGGCGGCGGCGGCCATAGTGAATATCTTGTGCAGCAACTTGGCGAAGGAGGACGGCTCATCTGTTTCGATCAGGATGAAACCGCCATCCGCCATGCCAGTGAGCGCCTTGCCGATCACCTGGACAAGATTACATTCGTCAGATCGAACTTCCGCTATCTGAAGGAAGAGCTCGGAAAATTGAGCATCACAGGCGTGGACGGTGTGCTTTATGACCTGGGCGTTTCTTCGCCCCAATTCGATACTCCGGAGCGGGGATTCAGCTACCGCTACGATGCCCCTCTGGACATGAGAATGGACCAGAGCGCTCCGCTGAGCGCCTATGAAGTTGTCAATGAATGGGCATATGGAGACCTGGTCCGCATCTTCTACCGTTATGGCGAGGAGAAATTCTCCAAGCAGGTCGCCAGGAAGATCGAAGAAGCGAGGAAGGAACATCCGATCCGGACAACCTTCGAACTTGTAGAACTGATCAAAGCGGGTATCCCGGCAGCAGCAAGAAGGAAGGGCGGACATCCCGCCAAGCGGATTTTCCAGGCCATCCGGATCGCGGTAAACGACGAACTGGGGGCGGCGGAAGATTCGCTGCAGGATGCGATCGGCCTTCTGAACAAAGGCGGCCGGATCAGTGTCATCACATTCCACTCACTGGAGGACCGGCTTGTCAAGACGATGTTCAAAGAGGCCTCTTCACTTCCGGATCTGCCGCCGAACCTGCCAGTGATTCCCGAAGGCATGGAACCCGAGCTGAAGCTGATCACACGCAAACCGATCCTGCCTTCAGAAGAGGAGCTGGAGAACAACAATCGTTCCCACTCGGCCAAACTCAGAATCGCAGAAAAACAAATATAAAAACTCGTCAACACAAACAAGACGAGAAAAAAACAATTCAAGGGGGACTAGTTTCGATGGCACTTGAAGCACGCAAGTTTGACCACGCGTACATACAGGAACCCGAGATCACCCGTGTACCGGCACCTGCACAGGAGCCGGAGAAACAACCGAAACGCAGAAATAAGTGGTTCACAAAAGGCGAAAAAACGCTGTTCGTGGCATTTATTGCCGCTGTGGCCATGTTCGCGGTTATCCTTCTCCAGGCGCAGTCGTCCCTCAACGCGGTGAACAAGGAGATCCAGCTGATCCAATCCGATATTACGGAAACGGCCAAGCAAAATCATGATTTGTCCATACAAGTGAGCGAAAAATCGACCTACGAGCGCATCTGGGGCAAAGCCCGCGAGCTCGGCCTGTCGCTCAATGAGAAAAACGTGAAGGTCGTGCCTGGGCAATGAAAAAGAAGTTTCGTTTCCAATGGGGAGCCTTCCTGATGTTTTGCGTCTACGGAGGGCTCTTTTTCCTTTTATTCTCAAGATTCTTGTATATTCAGGTGACCGGGGAGGCCGAAGGTCAGCCGCTCCGGGCTATGGCCCAGTCGAAATACGAAAGGGAGCAGGTGCTGAGCGCCGACCGGGGCAAAATCGTAGACCGGTCGGGAAATCCGATCGCAGAGGATACCGTGAGCTATAAGCTGATCGCTGTTCTTTCCGAAGAGGCGAGCAAGGACGTCAAAGATGATGAGTGGCTCCATGTTGTGGACCGGGAAAAGACGGCCCGGGCGCTTGCCGAACATATCGACATGAGCGAGGAAGAGATTCTGGACCGGCTGAACCGCCAGGATAATCCGGATGTCTACCAGGTGGAATTCGGTCCGGCGGGCCGCGATCTCAGCCATGACAAGATGAAGAAGATTGAAGCGCTTGAGTTGCCGGGCATCCGGTTCGTGAAGGACAAGAAACGCTTTTATCCGAACGGACCGTTCGCCTCCCACCTGATCGGCTTTGCACAGAAAACGGAGCAGAAAGACGGGGCTGTGGAAACGGTCGGACAGATGGGGCTTGAAAAAACCTATGATAAACTGCTTTCAGGCAAGAACGGGAAAATGGCCTATGAGAGTGACACGTGGGGCTATCTGCTGCCCGGTGCCGAAAAGCAGGTGACCCCTCCGGAGCACGGTGCAGACATCAAGCTGACGCTTGACAAGACGATCCAGAACTTTGTCGAGGATTCCATGAAACAGGTGGAGCAAGAGTATTCACCGGAGCGGATGTCGGTAATTGTCGCCGATCCGAAATCGGGAGAGATTCTGGCAATGAGCCAGCGGCCGACATTTGACCCGGAGACGAGGGAAGGGCTGTCGTCCAACTGGCTGAACGAGGCTGTCCAGTACACAATCGAGCCTGGGTCTACGATGAAAGTCTTTACTCTTGCAGCCGCAATCGAAGAAGGCGTGTGGAAGCCGGACGACTATTTCAAGTCAGGCAGCTACTCGATCTACGACACGACGATATATGACCACAAAAGAGAGGGATGGGGCTGGATCTCCTTCAGGGAAGGCTTCCAGCGATCCTCCAACGTCTCGATGGCCAATCTCCTGGAGCGGATGGGCGGAGAAGCGATGATGAGCCATTTCCGGAATTTCGGCTTCGGGCAGAAAACCGGCATCGACCTTCCGGGAGAAGCTGCCGGCAGCCTGAACGACGTCGGGCCTGTCGAGCGGCTGACGACGTCATATGGGCAAGGGTCGACCGTCACGCCAATCCAGATGGTGCAGGCCGCAACAGCAATCGCGAATGGCGGAAAAATGATGAAGCCATATATGATCCGGGAGATCAAAGACCCGAACACGGGCAAGATTCTGAGTGAAGGCCAGCCGGAAGAAAAATCGAGCCCGATTTCAGAAGAAACTGCGGAAACGGTGCTGGAGCTGATGGAGTCGACCGTTACTTCCGAGAAAGGAACAGCAAAGATTTTTAAGCTTAACGACTATTCGGTCGCAGGCAAAACAGCCACTGCCCAAATCCCGGACGGCAAGGGAGGATACCTCAGGGGGCCAAACAACCTCCTCTATGGATTCCTCGGCATGGCACCGGCAGATGACCCTCAGCTGATCGTCTATGTGAACGTGCACCGGCCGAAAATCCCTGCGGGAGAATACGGTGCCATCCCGGTATCGAAGATTTTTAAGCCGGTCATGGAAAATAGCCTTAAACACCTGAATATCCGTCCGGATGTGGAGGAGGCGGCAGACGCGGCTTACCGGCTCCCTGAATTTGCCGGGCAAACTGCAGAGGCGGCATCCGCCGAGCTCGGGAAAAACGATATCCGAGCCGTTGCCACAGGCACCGGCGGGGAAGTCACCGGGCAGTTCCCTGAAAAGGAAACTCCGGTACTTCCGGATAGCGTCGTTCTGCTCCGGACAGAAGGCGAGCCGGTCATTCCTGACTTTACCGGGTGGCCAAAGCGCACCATACTGGCATATGCATCCATGACCGGAATGACGATTGAGCTGAGCGGTGAAGGGTATGCCGTGTCGCAGAGTGTCTCAGCGGGATCACCGGGAGATCCTTCGGCTCCGGTGGTCATCCAGCTGGAGACACCGGAAGAGGGTGTCTTTACAAACGGGCAGGAAGAAGTGCCGGAGGAAGAACAGCTACCGCTGGACTAAGCGGCTGAATAGCACCCGCAGGCCTGTCATACGTTGTAAGAAAAACGTAAGGTGGGGAAAATGTGCGACGCTTCATCGAAGCCCGGATGAGAAAACGGCTCCGTCTGGCCTTTCTCGTCCTCGCCATACTGTTTGCTGCTCTGCTCGCAAAACTGTTTCATGTACAGATTGTCCGCAATGCCGAATTGACCGAGAAGGCGATGGAAAACTGGGACCGGGAGCTTCCTTTCGCCGGGAAGAGGGGAGAAATCCTTGATCGGAACGGCAACCGCATCATCGGAAACCGGATTGCTCCCACTCTTTATTTCATGCCCTCCCAGAATCAGGATATCGCCGGCGCGGCCCGGGAGCTTGCCCCGCTGATCGATGCGGACACGAAAAAATTGGAAGAGCAAATGTCGAAAAGAGCGTCTATTATTAAACTCGCGCCGGAAGGCAAGAACATCCCGTATGAGACAGCGGTCCGGATCGGGAAGATGGGGATCCCCGGCCTATACACCGGCGTCGATTATGTACGGGACTATCCATACGGCGACATGCTGTCCCGCCTTGTCGGTTTCACCGGCTATGACAACCAGGGGCTGGCCGGCATTGAATTTGCGTATGACAAGATGCTTTCGGGTAAGGGAGAAAAGGTCAGGCTGTTTACCGATGCAAAAGGCAATCCGCTTCCTCATGTCGGAGACGGCTGGGTGGAAGGTGACGGAGGTGCTGACCTGGAACTGACGATCGATGTCCGCATCCAGGAAATCGTGGAGCGGGAGCTTGAGCAGGCCATGCTTAAGTACGATGCAGCACAGGCCTTATCGATCGTCATGGATCCGGACACCGGGGAGATTCTCGCGCTCGCTTCTTCACCGAACTTTGATCCGTCTGACTATGCATCGGTCGAACCGTCCGTCTTTAACAGGAATTTGCCTGTGTGGATGACGTTCGAGCCGGGGTCGACATTCAAGATCATCACCCTGGCTGCAGCGCTTGAAGAGGGGAAAGTGAATCTTGAGAAAGATCACTTTCATGACCCGGGGTACTCCATGGTGGAAGGGGCCCGCCTCCGATGCTGGAAGCGCGAGGGGCACGGCTCCCAGTCCTTCCTTGAAGTCGTAGAGAACTCGTGCAACCCGGGATTCATTGAACTGGGCCAGCGGGTCGGGAAGGATAAGCTCATGCAGTACATCCGGGATTTCGGCTTCGGTGCTACAACCGGTTCCGGAATTGCCGGGGAGGCGTCCGGAATCCTGTTTTCAAAAGAAGCGTTCGGACCTGTGGAACATGCGACAACCTCTTTCGGACAGGGGATTTCCGTTACGCCGATCCAGCAAGTGCAGGCGGTTGCGGCTGCCGTAAACGGCGGACGGATTATGAAGCCGTACGTTGTCAGCCGTGTGCTGGACCCTGAAACGGGCGAGCCGATCAAAGAATACGGGCCGGAGGAAAAACGCCGGGTAATCAGCGAAGAAACGTCCAAGACAGTGCGGGAATCGCTGGAGTCGGTCGTTGCCCAGGGGTCCGGACGGAACGCATTCGTCGACGGCCTGCGTGTGGCAGGGAAAACAGGTACCGCCCAAAAGGTGGAGGACGGCCGATACAAGGAAGGTGACTACATCGTATCCTTTATCGGCTTCGCTCCGGCGGACGATCCGGATGTCCTCGTCTATGTTGCGGTGGACAGCCCGAAAAACGAAGTACAGTTCGGCGGTACGATCTCGGCGCCGATTGTCGGCAGAATCATCGGTGATGTCGCGGCAGTACGCGGCATCGCACCGAGAAAAGGCCAGCTGGAGCGGGAATACCGCTGGGGCGATCCCATACAGATCCGGGTACCTGACCTGACCGGAAAAACATATGACGAAATCAGGCAGATGCTGTACACTGTGAAACTGGAATGGCACGGATCAGAAGGGGGAACCGTTGTCCGGCAGCTGCCGAAGCCGGGAACACTCATGGAGGAATCGGGGACGCTCCACCTTTACGCCGGGTCTGACCAAAAAGATTAACGATGAAAGGTGCCGGAACAGGCACCGCCGTTTTTAAAGGAGAACGAGAATACATGACACTCGCCACGACCATCACGATCATCGCGATCGCCTTTATCATATCTGCGCTTCTCGCGCTTCCGCTTATCCCGATGCTCAGGCGGCTCAAGTTCGGCCAGAGCATCCGCGAGGAAGGCCCGCAGGCACACCAGAAAAAAGCAGGAACACCGACGATGGGGGGCATTATCTTTATACTCTCCATCATCGTGACAGCACTTGCGCTCGGTTGGATGAACGGGCTGCTGACCACACAGACGGTTGTCCTGCTGCTCGTTCTTGCGGGGTTCGGGCTGATCGGATTCCTGGATGATTTCATCAAGGTCGTCCTGAAGCGCAATCTCGGGCTGACATCCCTGCAGAAGCTGATCGGCCAGATCGTCATCGCCGTCGTTTCTTACTTGCTGCTCCGATTGGGGCCGTTTGAGACGACAGTGGGACTGCCCTTCACTTCCCTGGAGATTGACCTTGGACCGTTTTATGTCCTGTTCCTCATATTCTGGCTGGTCGGGTTTTCGAATGCAGTCAACCTGACCGATGGGCTGGATGGACTTGTAGCAGGAACTTCTTCGATCGCTTTTGCGGCGTTTGGAGTCCTGGGGCTCGTTTACGGTCAGGAAGATCTGTCGCTTGTTGCATTCTCCGTGACTGGGGCACTTCTCGGGTTCCTGCTCTTTAATGCGAATCCGGCAAAAATTTTCATGGGGGATACCGGCTCACTGGCACTTGGCGGTATATTGGCGATGCTGTCTGTCCTGATGAAGCAGGAACTGCTTCTGCTTCTGGTGGGAATCGTCTTTGTCATCGAGACGTTATCCGTCATCCTGCAAGTGATTTCATTCAAGACGACGGGTAAACGAATTTTTAAGATGAGCCCGATCCATCACCATTTCGAACTGTCGGGATGGTCCGAATGGAAAGTCGTCATCGTTTTCTGGACGGCAGCGCTTGCCGCTGCACTAATCGCGGTTTTGCCGGAGGTGATCTGAAATGAAACCGATACACCAATTTGAGGGCAGCAGGGTGCTTGTACTTGGGCTTGCCAAAAGCGGTTCGGCTGCTGCACGGCTCATGAGCCGGCTCGGTGCGGACGTGACGGTAAATGATGCCCGTAAAGAGGACCCGGAAGCGGCATCCCTGCGTGAATTGGGCGTCGAGGTGATTCTAGGCGGCCATCCGGAGGATCTGCTGGACAGGGGATTCCACTATGTGGTCAAAAATCCGGGCATCCGATATGACCATCCGGTCGTCTCACGGGCAGTGGAGGCAGGTATTCCGGTCTGGACCGAAGTGGAGCTGGCGTATCTGATCAGCGAAGCCCCAATGCTCGGTGTCACGGGATCCAACGGAAAGACGACAACCACAACACTCCTTTACCACATGCTGAATATCGGCGGCAAGAATCCGCTCATCGCCGGAAATATCGGCACGCCTTCATGCCTGGTTGCGGCAGAAGCGAAGGCCGATCAGGCCGTTGTCATCGAGCTGTCTTCGTTTCAGCTGATGGGCACAGAGCAGTTTCGTCCGAAAATCGCAATCTGGACGAATCTCTATGAGGCGCACATCGACTACCATGGGACGTTCGGCGAATACGGCGAAGCGAAATTCAATATCACCCGCAACCAGCTTCCGGAAGATGTACTAATCTACAATGCCGACCAGAAAGTGGTGGCGGATTATGCCTCGAGATCATGTGCAAGGAAAATTCCGTTCACGCTGGCCGGCCGTTCGGATGACGGCATCAGTGCAGACGGGGAATCTGTGTACTGGTACGGCGAGAAATTGCTGGATCGTACCGCCATTCTGCTGCCGGGGCGCCACAATCTGGAAAACATCCTATCGGCGACCGCTGCAGCCCTTACATACGGCTGCCCGCTGGAAGCGGTAAAGGACGTCCTCTCCTCCTTCTCTGGGGTCCGGCACAGGACACAGTTTATCCGGGAATGGAAAAAACGGAGATTCTACAATGACTCGAAAGCCACCAATACCCTCGCCACAAAAAGTGCGCTAGAAGCATTTGCCGGCCCTGTAGTCCTTCTTGCAGGAGGATTGGACCGCGGGCATTCATTTGAGGAGCTGCGCCCCTTCATGGACCGTGTCCGGGAGATTGTCGTCTTCGGGGAAACGGCAAGCCGGTTCCGTGATTTTGCCGAATCTTGCGGGGTTGAAGGCATCCATGATGCGTCTGACATCGAACAGGCAACTGAAATCGCAGCCCGCGTCTCTGAGGAAGGGGATACCATCTTGCTGTCGCCCGCCTGCGCAAGCTGGGACCAGTACGAAAGCTTTGAGGTCCGGGGCGACCGCTTCATCGAGGCTGTCCGGAAGCTTTAAGCCGGGCAGGCCGGCCGATTCATAACAAGGAAGGATGCATGCACTGGAAAAGAAGCTCCTGATCCTGTTTTCCTCCGCTGCTGCAGCGCTCAGTCTTCTGGGAATCATGTTTGTCCATTCTGCGGGATCCTACTGGGGGGAGATTCATTATGGAGGTTCCCTCCCGTTTGCCCTGAAGCAGTCGGTCTATCTTGCCGTTGCACTGGCAGCGGCTGCATTTATCCTCCGTTTTAAAGAGGTAGGGAACAAAAGATTCTGGAGTGCCGTCTACATCTTGTCTATTATTCTCCTGGTAGGCGTGCTGATTCCGGGGATCGGAGCGGTGCGCAACGGTTCCCAGAGCTGGATTGCCCTGGGGCCGATCAGCCTACAGCCGGCAGAATTTACGAAAATCGCCGTAATCGGCAAGCTTGCTTCCATGCTGGGAGAACAGCGGGGCCGCAAGGTGTTCAGGCTTTCGCATCTGGCAGTGATCCTGCTGCCGGCAGGGCTGATCATGCTTCAGCCCGACTTCGGTTCGATGATGATCATGACCGTCTCGGCGTTCTGCGTCCTTCTTATCGCAGGATATCCGCTCAAGTTCTTTTTCGGGCTTGGAGCGGCAGGGGCGGCCGGCATTACGGCGCTGATTGCTGCAGCCCCTTACCGGCTGGACCGGATCAAAGCTTTCCTTGATCCTTGGAGCGATCCTCTGGGCAGCGGTTTCCAGGGGATTCAGTCCCTTCTTGCGGTGGGGCCCGCCGGTCTTCTCGGCTACGGTTATGGGCAAAGCAGACAAAAGTATCTCTATCTGCCTGAACCGCAGAATGATTTCATCTTTGCCATCATTGCCGAGGAAATCGGGTACATTGGTTCTGCTGCCGTGATCCTTCTCTTCTTTTTGCTGACTGCTTCGGCATTCGGACTGGCTGCACGCCAGCGGGATCCGTTCTCGCTTCAGATGGTGTCGGGGATGGCAGCCATGCTCGGTTTCCAGTCTTTCCTCAATATCGGGGTCGTGACGGGCCTCTTGCCTGTAACGGGCGTCACCCTGCCGTTCATCAGTTACGGCGGATCATCTTTGCTTGCCGCCTGGATTGCGGCAGCCCTCATCCTGAGATTCGGATCCGGTGGGGGAAAGGGCTGAAAGGAGGCCTTCCGTTTGGATAAAGTGATCGATATTGAAGACCGCATCCCATCTCTCAAGGAGAAGAGGAGGCGAAGGACAAACCGGAACTTCCTCTTCCTCCTCGTCCTTTTTCTCCTGCTGCTGGCAGTCCTGCTCTATTTCCAGTCGCCGCTCAGCAAAGTGAGGGAAATTCGTGTAGAAGGCGCAGCCCTTCAAAGCGAAGAGGAATATATACGGGCATCCGGCATCCAGACGGGCGACGCGCTTTGGGGATTTAATGCAGATAAAGCAGAGCAGTTGATAACAGGCCTGGGAGGAGTCGAAGGCGCAGAAGTGATCAGAACAGACTTCCGTGACGTCGTCATCCGGGTGGACGAGTTCGAAACCGCAGCACTTATCCAGGGGAAATCGGGTTTTCATCCCGTACTGGCTGACGGATCTGTTTTCGGCGAAGTATCCGATATGCCTCCGCCCGCCCCGATTCTTGCGGGTTTCGATGAAGATGAACAGATGAAGAAGATGGTCGCAGAACTCGGGAAGCTCCCGTCTTCCATCACTTCTCTTATCTCTGAACTGAAGCATACCGGTGATGGTTCCATTACGGCGTTCATGACAGATGGGTACGAAGTCCGAGGGATCATTTCCGGATTTGCCGAAAAGATGGAGTATTATCCGTCTATCGTCGCGCAACTGAGGGAAGAGGGGAAAGGCGTCATCGATCTGGAAGCAGGGGTGTACTTCACCAGCTACGAAAAAATATACGGTAACGGGGAAAGCAGTCATGCAGGCGAAGAAGAAGAGGCGGAAGGGGAGCCGGAAGAACAGGAAATCGTGATTCCATAAACTGCCGGAATCCGCTAAGGCGGACAGGCCCCCCTCACCGCTGCCAATAAGTTGCTTGAACCTATCATTTGCGTTTAAAGTATAGTAGTAGCGGGAATTAAAGGATTTTCAACATAATTCACGAATATACTTAACATTGTCTTGAGAATGAAATAGAATGATTGTTAAGAGGATCAGAAGGAGGTGCCATCCGTGAGTCAGGCCGATATGTATGTTTCACTCGACATCGGTTCCTCCTCCGTTAAAGTGCTGATCGGGGAAATGACGGATCGTTCGCTGCACGTAATCGGAGTCGGAAATGTAAAATCGGAAGGCATCCGGAAGGGTGCCATTGTAGATATAGATGCGACTGTCCAGTCCATCCGGAAGGCAGTTGAACAGGCCGAACGGATGATCGGAATGTCGATTCGGGAGGTTGTGCTGGGAATCCCCGCCAATCAGGTCATGCTTCAGCAGGTGAAGGGCGTCGTGGCGGTGAACAGCGAAAACCGCGAAATTACGGACGATGACCTTGACCGGGTCATGAGATCCGCGGAAGTGATGATTCCGGCGGAGCGGGAGCTCATCAACATCATCCCGCAGCAGTTCATCGTCGATGACCTCGATGAAATCAAGGACCCGCGCGGAATGATCGGCGTGCGACTGGAGATGGACGCGACGCTCGTGACAACGTCGCGCACACTTCTGCACAACATCCTACGCTGTGTCGAGCGGGCCGGCCTCCAGATCCGGGAGATCTATCTGCAGCCGCTGGCTGCCGGGTACTTCGCCCTGTCTGAGGACGAGAAAAACCACGGGACCGCCTACATCGATATTGGCGGCGGTTCAACGACGGTTGCCGTATTCGGTGACGGCCGCCTCATTTCGGCGGGCGTCATTCCTGTGGGCGGCGACCACGTGACAAAAGACCTGTCAATCGTCCTGAAAACGACGACCGAACAGGCGGAGCAGATCAAGCACCAGTACGGGCACGCCTACTACGATGATGCTTCCGAGGATGAACTGTTCGAAGTGCCGGTTGCAGGCATGGAAACAAAAGACCAATACAGCCAGAAATATATTTCCGAAATCATCGGCGTCCGTCTCGAGGAATTGTTCGAGATGGTCCTGGACGAGCTGTACCGGATGGATGTCCGGGACCTGCCGGGCGGGATCGTCCTGACCGGCGGCACGGCCAAGCTAGAGGGACTTCCTCAGCTTGCAAGGGAAGTTCTCCAGACCCGTGTCCGGACCTATGTGCCGGAGTTTATCGGTGTCCGTGAACCGAAGTACTCATCAGCGGTCGGCCTCATCCGTTATGCCCGCATGGAAGACGAATTCTTCGGCCAGCGCGGGGAGTCCCCGTTTGGCGAAGCGATGGAGGCGGCAGCACCGGCTCCGGCGAAGAAGAAAGAAGCGCGCGGCAAGGACGGCCAGGAGAAAGTCGTCAACCGGATGAAAAAAATATTTGATAAATTCTTTGATTGACCGGAAGTCACCCGTACATCCATAGGAGGAGAAACCATGCTGGAATTTGATACTAATATTGATGCGCTTGCCGTCATCAAAGTCATCGGCGTAGGCGGCGGCGGCAATAATGCAGTAAACCGGATGATTGAACACGGCGTACAGGGCGTAGAATTCATCGCTGTCAACACGGATGCCCAGGCACTTAAGCTTTCACAGGCCGAAGTGACGCTCCAGATCGGCGAAAAGCTGACACGGGGACTTGGCGCAGGTGCAAACCCTGAAGTCGGGAAAAAAGCTGCAGAAGAAAGCAAGGAACAGATCGAGGAAGCGCTCCGCGGCGCAGACATGGTGTTTGTCACAGCAGGGATGGGGGGCGGCACCGGTACGGGTGCGGCGCCTGTCATCGCTCAGATCGCCAAAGACCTCGGCGCCCTGACGGTCGGTGTCGTGACTCGCCCGTTCACTTTCGAGGGCCGCAAACGTGCGACCCAGGCGATTGGCGGCATTGCGGCCATGAAGGAATCGGTCGATACCCTGATCGTCATTCCGAACGACCGCCTTCTCGAAATCGTTGATAAAAACACGCCGATGCTTGAAGCATTCCGCGAGGCGGACAATGTTCTCCGCCAAGGTGTCTCGGGCATTTCTGACCTGATTGCGGTTCCGGGACTCATCAACCTCGACTTCGCGGACGTGAAGACGATCATGCAGAACAAAGGTTCCGCACTGATGGGTATCGGTGTATCTTCAGGCGAGAACCGGGCATCGGAGGCTGCCAAAAAGGCAATCTCCAGTCCGCTTCTCGAAACGTCGATCGACGGTGCCAAGGGCGTCCTGATGAATATCACAGGCGGATCGAATCTCAGCCTGTTTGAAGTCCAGGAAGCGGCCGACATCGTGGCCAGTGCTTCCGACGAAGAAGTCAATATGATCTTTGGTTCCGTCATCAATGATAACCTGAAAGACGAAATCGTCGTGACGGTCATCGCTACCGGCTTTACGGAGGAGCAGCTGAATCAGCGCAACACACGTCCAGGCGGCTTCAGTGCCGGACGCGTCCAGCAGCAGGCACGGCCTGAACGTCCTCAGCAGCCGGCTCCGTCCCGTAATGACTATCGTGATCGTGACCGTGACGACCAGGGCGGTCACTTCCAGCAGGAAGCGCCGCAGCGCCAGAACCAGCATCAGGATGATGCACTGGATGTTCCGACATTCCTGCGCAACCGCAGGAGAAGATAATACGGAATCCGACAGATTTCAAAAGCCCTTTCCGCAGAAATGCGGAAAGGGCTTTTTCATGATTCCCGGACCCTTGCACTCCGCCGCTGAGGCCGCCCCCTTATTCTGTCGGGTCCTGTCCAAATTTTCAGGGCTTCCGGCACCGAATTCCGACAGAGCCTGCAGACAGGCCGTGATACGGTATGGACAAGGGAGGGGGAGCCATGTACGGAGAAGTGGCGATTGCGGTGAATTCGGCATTCAATTATCTCATTCTTTCTTTCGCGGACAAGGTTTGCCGGCGGCCAGCCGGCAAGTGGAGGCTTATGGCTGCCGCAGTTGCGGGGGCGCTTCCGGTGGTGTTGTTCGGAGGTGCTGCCGTCCCGTCGGCTGCAGCTTTTCTGGCCATGATCGTGATTGCCTTCGGACTGCACCGAAATGCGGCTCTGAAAGGAGCAGGTGCGACGCTGACGGCAGCCCTGTTCGCCGGGGGCCTTCTGACTGTAGTGAATCCGTCGGAGTTCGGCATGGGCGGCACTGCGGCCATCTTCACATCCTGTCTGTTTGCCTCCGGCGGTCTCCATATGCTTGCCGTCAGATGGCGGGGAGCGGAAGAAGATTCGGCAGCGGCAGACTACCGGGTGGAAACCGAACTTGAATGGTTCGGCAGCAGAATTCCGATTTCGGCATTCGCGGATTCCGGCAATGCCTGCTCGGAACCCCTGTCCGGTGCTCCGGTTCATTTTATTGCCTACAGGTCAGTAAAAGAACAGCTGCCAAAAGAAATCCGCAACGCCCTTGAAAACCTGCCGAAGGATGGCATACCGGATCTGACCGCTTTTCCGGCGGAGGTCAGGGGCCAGATCCGACCGATCCGGCTCAGGACGGTCGGCGGGAGCGCCTGGGCTGTCGGGTTCAGGGCCGGCAACTGGACCGTAGATGGCAAGGA
This sequence comes from Bhargavaea cecembensis, assembly GCF_001619585.1. Lineage (GTDB taxonomy): Bacteria > Bacillota > Bacilli > Bacillales_A > Planococcaceae > Bhargavaea > Bhargavaea cecembensis_A. The sequence goes on along the minus strand of NZ_LQNT01000009.1, from coordinate 282,176 downwards.
AGATGCACGGATCGGCGGATACGTTGTCCTTACCGAGAACGATGCTGAATATCCGCTCGGCGCAGACGCCATCCTCCACCGCTCCTCCCTCATTCATCTCAAGGAAAGGGGATCGACAGATGCTGACAGGTCTTAAAAAATGGATTGCGGTGCTTCTTCAGACCATCAAGAAAGACGGGACATACTATATCGGGGGCCACGAATCACTTCCGGTCCCGCTCACTAAAGAAGAGGAAGAAGAGACACTCCGGAGATTCATGGAAGGCGATCGGGAGGCACGGGACCGGCTGATTGAAAAGAACCTGAGGCTCGTCGTATACATTGCCCGCCGTTTTGAGAATACGAACACACATATCGAGGACCTGATCAGCATTGGCGCCATCGGTCTGATCAAGGCGATCGAAACCTTCGACACGGAGAAAAAGATCAAGCTCGCAACTTATGCATCCCGCTGCATCGAGAATGAAATCCTCATGCATCTCAGGAAAACGAGCCGCATGAAGTCGGAAGTATCGTTTGACGAGCCGCTGAATTCTGATGCGGACGGCAATGAGCTGCTCCTGTCCGATATTCTAGGTACTGATGAGGACATCATCACAGATGACGTCGAGCGGAAAATCGAGCGGCAGCATGTCGTTGACGCGATTTCCCGGCTAAACGACCGGGAGCGCTATATCATGGAATGCCGATTCGCGCTTGGGGGCAAAGAAGAGATGACCCAGAAGGAAGTGGCGGACCACCTGGGGATTTCCCAATCCTATATTTCAAGGCTTGAAAAGAAAATCATCAGCGATTTGAGGGGGCTGCTGAACCATCCGGTAAGCTGATGGATGAAATTGGCGCGGGTTCTGCGGGAATAGGACACCGGCCTCCGGACAGACTGTAGGAAACAGAGAAAAGTCAAATGTCCGGAGGATGATGAGATGTCCAACATGAAAGTGGAGATTTGCGGAATCGACACATCGAAGCTCCCTCTCCTGTCCCATGAAGACATGCGTGAAACATTCAAACGGATGCAGGCGGGTGACGAGTCAGCAAAAGATGAACTGGTCATCTGTAATCTCCGGCTCGTTCTGAGCATCGTTCAGCGGTTCGCCTACAGGGGGGAGCAGGCAGATGATCTGTTCCAGGTAGGCTGCATCGGCCTGCTGAAATCCATTGATAACTTTGACCTTAAGCATAATGTCCGTTTTTCCACTTATGCGGTGCCGATGATCATCGGGGAGATCCGAAGACATCTCCGGGACCATCATCCGGTACGGGTGTCGCGTTCCCTCCGAGACATCGCCTACAAAGCGATGAAGGCGAAGGAGCAATTTGTACACGAACAGCTGAGGGAGCCGACTCTTGATGACCTCGCGAAGATGACAGACATTCCGTCTGAGGATATACTTTTCGCGCTGGATGCCATTCAGGATCCGCTGTCTCTACATGAGCCGATCCACCACGACGGCGGGGATCCGGTGACGATGATGGACCAGCTGCAGGATACACTTGTAAATGAAGAGCGCTGGCTGACCTATGTCTCGGTCAAGGAGACGGTCCAGAAGATGGACGCCCGCCAGCAGAAAATATTGTCCAAGCGCTTCTACTATGGCGAGACTCAGACAGAGATCGCACGGGAACTCGGTATCTCCCAGGCGCAGATTTCACGGCTTGAGAAGCATGCCATCGGGATCATTCGGGAAACACTCGACCAGGAAAAGGACAAGGAGAAGAAAAAACGGTAGTTAAAAAAATCCCGGTTTTGTTCAGTATGGACGGAACCGGGTCTTTTTTTCGTTTTTACTTATCATTTAATTTGAATTGACGATTTTTTTGGACCTGCGGGACGCACCTTTTCCCGGGAAATGGGCAGCGGACCCCGGAGAGGAGCGAAAGAGGGCTCTTTTCCCGGGGCGATGCGCATAAGATGTACGGGAGGGGTCCGTCTTGAAATTTTCAGATCTGCAGAAAAAAGAGTTCATTGAGGCCGGAAGAGGCCGTCAGCTCGGCTATGCCGTCGATGCGACCGTCGCCACGGAAGATGGGACAATCGAGTATTTTCATGTGGGCGGAATGGAGAAGATGCGCTTTTTCGGGAACGCGGAAGCACCTGTGAAAATTCCGCTCCGTCGGGTGATGGTCATCGGCAAGGACGTTGTCCTGGTCGATGATGCGGCCAAAGAATAGGAATTGGGAAGTCATTGAAAAAGCACCCCCGCCTTGTTACAATGAATAAAGCAACGTATAGAAAAGTGGGAATTGAATTGTCGACTGTAGCAGAACGTTTGAACAATATACAACAACAAATCAGGGATGCGTGCAGGCGTTCAGCGAGAAACCCGGAAGAAGTCACCATTGTTGCTGTGACGAAGTCGGTCGGGCCGGATCGTGCCCGGGAAGTGATCGATTCGGGAATCCGTCATTTGGGCGAGAACCGGAATGAGGGACTCGATTTGAAGCAGTCCGCTATCGGTGACGACGCCAACTGGCATTTCATCGGTTCACTTCAGAGCCGGAAGGTCAGGGACGTCATCGGCCGGATCGACTTTCTCCATTCGCTGGACCGCAAAAGCCTGGCAAAGGAAATTCAGAAACGGGCAGAGCGCCCGGTTGACTGCTTTGTCCAGGTGAATGTGTCGGGTGAAGTTTCCAAATCCGGAATCAGCCCGGGTGAAGTGGAGGAATTCATCCGTATGCTTGGTGCCTATGATAAAATCCGGGTAGTCGGACTGATGACGATGGCACCGAATACGGAAGACGATGAAATCATCCGCAGCACGTTCCGCGGACTCCGGAAAGTGCGCGATGAAATCTCATCGCTCGGCCTTCCGCATGCACCCTGCACCGAACTGTCGATGGGTATGTCAAACGATTTCGGCATAGCGGTCGAGGAAGGGGCGACATTCGTCCGGATCGGCACCGCAATTGTCGGCTATGAAAGCGGGGAACGCTCATGAGCTTCAAGGACAAGTTCAAGAACTTCTTCTATCTTGAGGAGGAAGAGGAAATGCAGGAAAAAAGACAACCGGCTCCCGCACAGCCGCCGCGACCGGAACAGCCTGGCCAGGCAGATCAGGATTGGCGGCAGAAAGAGCGCCGCAAGCCGGCACCGGCACGCCCGCAGGAAGGCCCGAATGTGGTGAGCCTGCAGAGCATCAAGAAATCTTCGAAAATGATTCTTTCAGAGCCCCGTGTATATGCGGAGGCACAGGACATCGCAGAGCACCTGAAAAACAAGCGTACAGTTGTCGTCAATCTGCAGCGCATTGATCATGGCTCGGGCACAAGGATCATTGATTTCCTGAGCGGAACCGTCTATGCGCTCGGAGGAGACATCACCCGCATCGGACATGACATTTTCCTGTGCATTCCGGAAAATGTGGAGCTGTCCGGAGAAATTTCCGATTATCTGTACGACGAATTTGAATGATGGGATGAGATAAAGTCTTATGTGGGCACTGTTTAATTTACTGGCCAACGCAGCGCAGATCTATTCAATCCTGCTGGTCATTTACGTACTCATGTCATGGGTGCCGAGCACGAGGGAAACATCCATCGGCCGGCTCCTCGCCAAAATCTGCGAACCTTATCTGGATATTTTCCGGAAGATCATTCCGCCGATCGGCATGATCGACATTTCGCCGATTGTTGCTCTGATTGCATTAAACCTGATTGTTCGGGGGCTATTCACTGTTTTCCAGTGGATTGCGTGACCGGCTTCCCGGTTTCTGTCCCGTTCCTCAGATACAGTGATACCCGGGAGCCTCCCCGGATCCCCGCCCGCCATGCGGAGGGATTCAAGGAGGCTTTTTTAAATGGCTGACGGCAGGGAATCATTGGGCATGCTGACCATGTGGCCGGGACATGGCTATTTATAGGAAAGTTGGTGCAGGACAGTGAATGAGATCTTTCAGCACTTCAGGAAGGATGAACAGCCGTTTATCGAGCAGGCAAGCGGCTGGGGGACAGAGGTTGAAGACCGGTATGCGCCGAAGCTGACCGGTTTTCTCGATCCGAGGCAGAGGCATATTGTCCGGGCTGTGGCCGGGTCGGATGACCTGGTGATCACGGAATCCGGCGGGCTTCCGGAGGCGGAGAGGCAGCGGATGATGATTGCCCCATCCTATTTTGAGGCACATCCGGAGGATTATGAGGTATCAGTGATGGAGATCCGCTATCCGTCCAAGTTCATTGAAATCGGTCACCGGGATGTACTTGGCTCCCTCACCGGGCTCGGCATCGACCGGGCACGGTTCGGAGATATCCGGACCGGTGACGGTGTCATACAGTTTGCGGCAGACAGCTCTCTCGCAGATTACCTCTCCGCCAATCTCCAGGCGGTCGGCAAGGCGAAGGTGCGCGTATCGGAAGTGGACACGGCAGAATCATTTCTGCCGCTGACCGAGCGATATGAGGAAGAGTCGATCACCGTCTCTTCTTTGAGGCTGGACACCGTCATTGCAGGGACGCTGAATCTGTCCAGGCAGAAAGCGGCTTCACTTATCCAATCCGGCCGGGTGAAAGTCAACCATGCCGTCCGCGAGTCAGTTTCATTTGAACTGTCCGACTCGGATCTTCTTTCAGTCCGAGGCCACGGCCGTATCCGGATTGAAGAGATCGGAGGCCGGACAAAAAAAGAACGGATCCGCCTGATTATCGGCATCCTGAAATAATCCTTCGCAGATATCGGCAGAACGCCCGAATTCCCGCCGGAAATTTCGGATTTGCCGTGCCACGGATGCCGGGTCCATGTATAATAGGTCACAACGGAGTTTGAAAAAGGGGAGATGCAACACGATGGCATTGACACCGCTTGATATACATAACAAGGAATTCGGACGCTCATTCAGGGGCTACGATGAAGACGAGGTCAACGAATTCCTCGAACAGATCATGAAAGACTACGAAGCCGTTCTCCAGAAAAACAAACAGCTGGAAGAACAGCTGGAAATGACGAACGAACGGGTCACGCACTTCACGACGATTGAAAACACGCTGCAGTCCTCGATCCTGATCGCCCAGGAGGCGGCAGAAGAAGTGCGCCGGAATTCCCAGAAGGAAGCCAAGCTCATCGTCAAAGAAGCCGAAAAGAACGCCGACCGGATTGTCAACGATGCCCTGACCAAGGCACGCAGGATCGCAGGAGAGATCGAAGAGCTGAAAAAGCAGTCCAAGGTATTCCGGAACCGGTTCCGGATGCTTGCGGAGGCACAGCTGGAGATGATCAACACCGATGACTGGGACCTGCTGATGGACTACGAAGTCGACACGGCCGGGCTTGAAAAGATCGAGGCCGAGGAAGAGTAAGCTGCCTTGACCGCAGCGGTCTGATTCATTATAATGACGACAAGTAAAAAGAACGATCCAAAAAAATGGCGAAGACGGAGACAGTAGGGGCAGCGGATGCCAAAGCGAGCCGGGGATGGTGGGAGCCCGGTGCGGAAGCCGCCAGCGAACATCACTCCGGAGCCGGACCGCGGAAATGCAGTACGCGGTCCCGTCACACCCCGTTACGGTGTCCGAGAGGCGGTGCACTTGCGTGCCGCAATTAGGGTGGTATCGCGGGCAGAAGCTCCGTCCCTTTTGGGGGACGGGGCTTTTTTATTTGGATGGATGCCTGCTTGCGCAGGTTTTAATACGAGGAGGAATCAGGATGGATTACAAGAGCACGCTGCTCATGCCGAAAACAGATTTCCCGATGCGCGGGAACCTGCCGAAAAACGAACCGAAGATGCAGGAACGATGGGAAGAAATGGACATCTATGAAAAAGTTCAGGAACGGACAGAGGGCCGTCCGTTTTTCGTCCTTCATGACGGACCGCCGTACGCAAACGGAGACCTTCATATGGGCCACGCACTCAATAAGGTGCTGAAAGACATCATCGTCCGACACCGTTCGATGACCGGCTATCACGCGCCATACGTGCCGGGCTGGGATACCCACGGCCTGCCAATCGAGCAGGCACTCGTCAACAAGGGCGTCAACCGCAAAGAAATGACGGTGGCCGAGTTCCGTGAGCTCTGCAAGGAATACGCGCTTGAGCAGATCGACCGCCAGCGCACACAGTTCAAGCGGATCGGTGTCCGCGGGAATTGGAATAATCCGTATATCACCCTGAAGCCTGAGTTCGAGGCGCGCCAGATCGGTGTGTTCGGAGACATGGCGAAGAAGGGCTATATCTATAAGGGCAAGAAACCGGTTTACTGGTCGCCATCAAGCGAGTCCGCACTTGCCGAAGCAGAGATCGAGTACAAGGACAAAAAGTCCCCATCAATCTATGTGGCATTCCCGGTCAAGGACGGCAAGGGAGTTCTTGATACAGATGTGAATTTCCTGATCTGGACAACAACTCCTTGGACGATCCCTGCCAACCTTGGAATCTCCGTCCATCCTGACTTCGACTATGCCGTCGTCGAAGCGGACGGCAAAAAGTATATCCTGGCAAAAGATCTCCTGGAGGACGTCTCCTCCAAGGTCGGCTGGGAACAGGTCGAGACACTGCGCGAACTGAAGGGCCGCGAACTTGAGCATCTCACTGCCGGACATCCGCTATACGGAAGGGATTCCCTGATCCTTCTCGGAGACCACGTCACGATCGACGCCGGTACCGGGTGTGTCCACACTGCACCGGGCCACGGGGAAGACGACTTCCGCGTCGGAAAGGCGAACGGCCTTGACGTATTGTGCCCGGTGGATGACCGCGGCTACATGACCGACGAAGCACCGGGCTTTGAAGGCCTCTTCTATGACCAGGCCAACAAACCAATCACGGAAGCACTGAATGAAAAGGGCGCTCTCGTGCACCTTGAATTCATCACGCACTCCTACCCGCACGACTGGCGTTCGAAAAAGCCGGTCATCTTCCGTGCCACTTCCCAGTGGTTCGCATCGATCGATAAATTCAGGGATGAACTGCTGCAGGCAATCCGTGACACATCGTTCACGCCGGCATGGGGGGAAACCCGCCTTTATAACATGGTCCGTGACCGCGGCGACTGGTGCATCTCCCGCCAGCGTGCATGGGGCGTGCCGATTCCTGTCTTCTATGCGGAAAACGGGGAACCCGTCATCACCGACGAGACGATTGAACACGTACAAAAACTGTTCAGGGAGCACGGCTCGAATGTCTGGTTCGAACGCGAAGCAGAAGATCTGCTGCCTGAAGGCTTCACACATCCGGGCAGCCCGAATGGCAAGTTTACGAAAGAGACGGACATCATGGATGTCTGGTTCGACTCGGGCTCGACTCACCAGGGTGTTCTCGTTGAACGCGACGACCTCGTCTATCCGGCCGACCTGTACCTTGAAGGGTCGGACCAATACCGCGGCTGGTTCAACTCGTCGCTGACGACATCCGTAGCAATCAACGGCCACGCGCCATATAAGGGTATCCTCAGCCATGGCTTCACGCTTGACGGCGAGGGACGCAAGATGAGCAAGTCACTCGGCAACGTCATTGTCCCGGCGAAAGTCATGGACCAGATGGGCGCTGACATTCTCCGGCTTTGGGTATCGTCCGCAGACTATACGGCGGATGTCCACGTGTCCGATGCCATCTTCAAGCAGGTGTCCGAAGTGTACCGGAAGATCCGGAATACACTCCGCTTCCTACACGGTAACCTGTCGGACTTTGATCCGGCAAAAGACCGTGTTGCTCCGGAAAACCTGCGTCCGGTCGACAAGTACATGGACCTCAAGCTCCAGCGCCTGATCCGTACGGTACGCGAAGCGTACGACCGATACGATTTCATGACGGTCTACACGTCCGTCAACAACTTTGTCACCATTGACCTCAGCTCGTTCTATCTGGATATTGCGAAAGATGTGGTCTACATCGAGGCCGCCGATCATCCGCACCGCTGTGCGATGCAGACGGTCATGTATGACACGCTCACTGCACTCCTCAAGCTCATGTCGCCGATCATCCCGCATACGGCTGACGAAATGTGGGGTTATCTCGTACATGAGGAAGCGGAAAGCGTCCAGCTCACCGATATGCCGGAAGCCCGTGAAGAAACAGATGAAGACTTCGCACTCATGGCCCGCTTCTCCGAGCTGATGGAAGTCCGTGACGACGTTCTGAAGGCACTGGAAGAAGCCCGCAACGGGAAAGTCATCGGCAAATCGCTCGAAGCTGCAGTGACTGTCTATGTACCGGAGGATCTGAAAGTACTTCTGTCTTCGGAAGACATCGACTTCGCTCAGTTCTTCATCGTTTCCGGCTTCCGCATCGGCGGCAATCTGGAACATTCCCCTGCTGACGCAACGGGCTCCCGTGTCCGTGTCGTTGTGGAGAAGGCAGAAGGTGAGAAATGTGCACGCTGCTGGTCGGTTCCGGGCACCGTCGGAGAAAATCCGGAACATCCGGAACTCTGCGCACGCTGCGCCGATGTCGTTACCAACCATTACGAAGCATAAGCAAGCCCTGCTGATCATAGAGAATAAGACTGCAGACAAGACAGATCCGTCTTTCTTGTCTGCAGTTTTTTATTCATGCTTCGCAATTCCGCCGGGTCGGAGATTTTTGCGGTACCCCGCATCCCGGGCGCACGGTTCCGGCAACGTATGGTAAAATAAACAGGATTTAATCGGATGGAGGAAAAGACGTGTTATTTTACTACGCCATCGCGGCGGCCCTTGTCGTCATCGACCAGTGGACCAAGTGGCTCGTCGTGAAACATATGGAAGTCGGGGAGCGCATCTCAGTCCTGGATCCATATCTTGCCATTTTGTCGCACCGCAACCGGGGCGCGGCATGGGGCATGCTGCAGGGCCAGATGTGGCTGTTCTACATCGTGACCGTGGTGGTCGTCGCGGGAATCCTGTATTATTTCCACAAGCACGGAAAAGAAGGCGGAGCAGGATTCCGGGTGAGCCTCATGATGCTTCTCGGCGGCGCGCTCGGGAACTTCATCGACCGATTGCGGATGGGCGAAGTCGTCGACTTTGTCGATATCCTGATTCCCGTCATCGACTACGACTTCCCGATCTTCAACGTGGCCGATGCCGCACTGACCATCGGGGTCATCCTGCTCATTGTGCACATGTTTCTTGAGGAACTGAGAGAAAAGCGAAAGAAAAAGGAGTCCTAATGGAAAAGCAGATTCTAGAAATTACATCGGAACACAGCGGCAGCCGGATCGATAAGGCTCTGTCCGCATTCGACCCCGAATGGACGCGCTCCAAAGTCCAATCGTGGGTCAAAGACGGCCTCATCCTTGTGAACGGCAAAACCGTGAAGCCGAACTATCAGCTGAAGGAGGGCGACCGGGTCGAGGTGTCAGAGCCGGAACCGGAGCCGCTTGAAATCGTTCCTGAGGATCTCGGACTTGATATCGTTTATGAAGATGCCGATGTGCTCGTCGTCAACAAACCGCGCGGAATGGTCGTCCATCCTGCGGCCGGACACGCGACCGGAACGCTCGTAAACGGGCTGATGCACCACTGCACTGACCTGTCGGGCATCAATGGCGTCATGCGGCCGGGAATCGTGCACCGGATCGATAAAGACACAACCGGCCTGCTCGCAGTCGCCAAAAACGACCTGGCCCATGCTTCGCTTGCCGAACAGCTTTCCAAAAAAACCGTCACGCGGAAATATACCGCACTCGTGCACGGCAACATCGAGCATGACGAAGGCACCGTTGATGCACCGATCGGGCGGGATCCGAAAGACCGCCAGCGGATGACCGTCATCGACGGCGGACGGGATGCGGTGACCCATTTCACTGTCACGGATCGATTTGGGGACTTTACGCTTGTGGAGTGCCGGCTCGAAACCGGACGGACCCACCAGATCCGGGTCCATATGCGCTACATCGGCCATCCGCTCGCCGGCGATCCGAAATATGGTCCAAAAAAAACGCTGCCCTTCGGCGGACAGGTCCTGCATGCCGGCGTACTTGGGTTCACCCATCCGTCGACGGGGGAGTATATGGAATTCGAGGCACCGCTTCCGGCTGACTTCAGCGAACTTCTCGGAAAATTGCGCGGACGGGATTGACACCCTCCAATCGCAGGTGTATAGTGAGTCAGACGAATCAAATAGCGAACCTTTAAGTCGGTCCAGAGAGGCCGGGAAGGTTGTACGGGAATCCGTGGACCCATGCCGAGTGCATGGCTCCACGGGTAAATTCTGCACATCTGCCCTCCTGCCTGCCGGCTGGAGGGTATTTAATTTGGAGAAAAAAAGGAGGAAGCCTGATGGGAGAAACGGTGAATCTTCTGGATGACAAGGCGATCGGACGGGCCGTCACCAGGATCGCCCACGAAATTATCGAGCGGAACAAGGGAATCGACAATTGCATCCTGGTCGGCATCAAAACCCGGGGAGTCGACCTTGCCAAAAGGCTTGCAGACAAGATCGAGGCGATCGAGGGAGCGGCGATTGACATGGGGGAACTCGATATTACGCTTTACCGGGATGACATCGGCAAGAAAGAACAGATGGATGCACCGCTTGTACAGCAGATCGACATCGAACAGGACCTGACAGGCAGAAAAGTGATCCTGATTGACGATGTGCTGTACACGGGGAGGACGGTGCGCGCTGCAATGGATGCCCTGATGGACACTGGCCGTCCTGCAAGTATCCAGCTTGCAGTACTGGTCGATCGGGGCCACAGGGAACTGCCGATCCGGCCGGACTATGTTGGGAAAAACATTCCGACTTCCAAAGATGAGCGGGTCACCGTCCTACTGAAGGAGACGGACGGGACAGACAGCGTGACACTCGAAAAACGCTAACGGCAATACATTGGAGAATGGGGACATGAAGCATGGCAAACGCAGTACTCGACATCCAGGATAGGCCATCTAACGGCAAGCTGCTGACACTCAGCCTGCAGCATATGTTTGCGATGTTCGGAGCGACAATTCTTGTCCCTCAGCTGGTCGGGCTAAGCCCGGCAATCGCGCTCCTGACAAGCGGAATTGCAACAATCGTCTTTATCCTGGTGACCGGATTCAAGGTTCCGGCGTATCTTGGCTCTTCATTCGCATTCATCATCCCGATTCAGGTGGCGACCCAGGCGGGAGGCATCGGCAGCGCCATGATCGGCAGCTTGTTTGTCTCGCTGGTCTATGCCCTTGTCTCGCTCCTGATCTGGAAGACCGGGCACCGCTGGATCATGCGAATCCTGCCGCCGGTCGTCGTCGGACCGGTCATCATGGTCATCGGCCTGGCGCTCGCGCCGACCGCAGTCGGCATGGCAAGCACGATCCAGGTAGACGGGGAAAGTACATACAGCTTCCTCCATTTCTCGGCGGCGATTGTGACGCTGGCAGCTGCCGTGATCTGTATCATCTTCTTTAAAGGCCTCGTGAGCCTCATGCCGGTCCTGATCGGGATCGTCACCGGCTACCTGTACTCAGCCGTCATCGGGATCATCGATTTTTCACCTGTCAGAAAGGCAGACTGGTTTGCGCTTCCGGACTTTATCGTGCCGGGTGTGCATTATGAATTTCAGGTGACGGGCACACTGCTTGCCGTCATGGTACCGATCGCGATCGTGACGATTTCCGAGCATATCGGACATCAGCTGGTGCTGGGACGGATCACAGACAGAAACTTTATCAGGGACCCGGGCCTTCACCGCTCGCTTCTCGGTGATGGACTCGGAACGTTATTCAGCGGTCTGGTCGGCGGTCCGCCAAAGACGACCTACGGAGAAAACATCGGCGTCCTCGCACTGACAAAGGTGTTCAGCATCCATGTCATTTTCGGCGCAGCGGTACTGGCCATCCTGTTCTCGTTCCTCGGGAAGCTGATGGCACTCATCGCCACCATCCCGCAGGCGGTGCTTGGCGGCATCTCGATTCTGCTGTTCGGTATCATTGCCTCCTCCGGGCTCCGCATGCTGGTTGAGCACGGCATTGACTTCGACAAGCAGCGCAACCTGGTCATCGCTTCGGTCATCCTCGTGACGGGGATCGGCGGAGCAGCGATCGAAATCAGCGAAACGTTCAAAATTGAGGGCATGGCACTCGCCGCCATCCTCGGGGTCCTGCTCAACCTGCTCCTGCCGGGCAAGCCGGAGGGCAACGAAGCGGGCGAAATCGAATAACCGCCTTTTAACTGTATCCGGGAGATACGGAAAGGACCTTTTGCTGCAGACGGGATACGTGTACCCGCAAAAGCGCAAAGAGCCTTTCCGAAAACCGGAAAGGCTCTTTTTACATAAGGAGGACTGTCATCATGGACCACCTGTTATCGATGAAACGCCTCGGGCCGGATGGAATCATCCGCATTCTCGACAGGGCTTCTGAACTGAGGGAAGGGGCCGTGCCGCAACTCGGCCGGACGCACTATATCAGCAATCTGTTCTTCGAACCGAGCACACGCACCAAGACAAGCTTCGAAATGGCAGAGCGCAGGCTCGGACTGGAAGTGATTCCGTTTGAAGCCGGGTTCTCGAGCACGCTGAAGGGAGAGACCCTCTACGACACGGTCCGGACACTAGAAGCGATCGGCCTGGATGCGCTTGTCATCCGGCATCCTGAGGACCGCTTCTACAAGGAACTGGAAGGCCGGACATCCATGGCCATGATCAATGCGGGAGACGGATCGGGCCAGCACCCGACACAGACGCTGCTCGACTTGTTCACACTCCGTGAGGAATTCGGCACACTGGAGAACCTGAAAGTAACCATCGCCGGAGATGTTTCGCACAGCAGGGTGGCCAAATCCGGCCGGGATGCGCTTGAAATGTTCGGAGCGGACGTCCGGATCCTCTGTCCGCCCGAATGGCAGGGCGATTTTGACTCGGCGGAAGACTGGGAAGAAGTTCTGCCCGACAGCGACGCGGTGATGCTGCTCCGTGTCCAGCACGAGCGGCACAGCGGCGAAGGATCTTTTTCGGCAGGAAGCTACCACGAACGGTACGGACTGACTGCTGAGCGGGCGGCACGGATGAAAAAGGGCGCCATTATCCTGCACCCGGCACCCGTCAACAGGGGCGTGGAGATTGCAGGCGAACTCGTCGAACACAGCCGGGCAAGAATTTTCCGGCAGGTGGAGAACGGGGTCTATGTGAGGATGGCAGTACTTGAAACGATATTGAAGGGGAGAGATTGAGATGGGCACATTGATCAGAAACATCCGGATGCTGGATGATAACGGGACACTCGTGAACGCGGAAATCCTGATGGAGGACGGCCTGTTCAAAAAGGTTGGGCAGAACCTGCCTCAGGAGGGCCATGAAATCGTGGACGGAGGCGGCCGATTTGCTGCACCGGGGCTGATCGATGTGCATGTCCATCTGCGTGAACCGGGGGGCGAGCACAAAGAGACGATCCGCACGGGCACTGAAGCGGCAGCCCGCGGCGGCTTCACGACAATCTGTGCCATGCCGAACACAAGGCCAGTCCCGGACTCGGCAGAAAACATTGGAAAAGTCAACGCGCTTATCGAAGAAAACGCACGGGTCCGGGTGCTGCCTTATGCGTCGATCACCATCCGCGAAGCGGGCAAGGAACGGACGGACATGGCGGAGCTGAAGAGGAACGGCGCATTCGCCTTCACAGATGACGGTGTCGGCGTCCAGTCGGCGGGCATGATGTACGAGGCGATGCGGGATGCGGCTGAAATCGGCATGCCGGTCGTGGCACACTGCGAGGACAACACGCTCATCTACGGCGGTGCCATGCATGACGGCAAGCGAAGCAGGGAGCTAGGCATCCCGGGTATCCCGTCGATAGCCGAATCCGTCCATATCTCAAGGGATGTACTTCTGGCGGAGGCTGCCGGTGCGCACTACCATGTCTGCCACGTGAGCACAAAGGAATCAGTGAGGACGATCCGGGATGCGAAGGCGGCAGGCATCCGGGTGACGGCGGAAGTCACGCCCCACCACCTGCTCCTGACGGAAGAAGACATTCCGGGAAATGACGCGAACTGGAAGATGAACCCGCCGCTTCGTGCACAGGAAGATCTGGAGGCGCTCCATGAGGGACTGCTCGACGGCACGATCGATGTGATCGCCACGGACCACGCCCCGCATACCGCGGAAGAAAAAGCGGGCGGAATGGAAAAGGCTCCATTCGGCATCACGGGACTTGAGACGGCTTTCCCGCTGCTCTACACGAACTTCGTCGAGACGGGCAGGTGGACGCTCAAGCAGCTGACGGACTGGCTGACCGAGAAGCCGGCGGATGTGTTCGGCCTCGGATACGGCCGCATCGGGGAAGGGCTGCCTGCAGATTTGGTCCTGATCGACTTGGAAACGGAAAAAACAATTGAACCTGAAACATTCGCATCAAAAGGAAAGAACACCCCGTTCGGAGGCCGCTCATGCAAAGGCTGGCCGGTCATGACGATCTTCGGCGGCGACATCGTTTGGCAGGAGGGACAACAATGACAAAAAAGCGATATCTGATTCTTGAAGACGGTACGGTATTTGAGGGAGAGGCGTTCGGTGCAGACCGCGGCATGGTCGGCGAGGTCGTCTTCACGACCAGCATGAGCGGTTACCAGGAAGCACTGACGAACCCGTCCAACACAGGTGTGATTCTCGTCATGACCTATCCGCTCATCGGCAACTACGGGGTGAACCGGGATGATTCAGAGTCGGTAGATCTTAATCTCGGTGCTCTCGCAGTCCGGGCAATTGAGGATCAGCCGTCGAATTTCCGCTGTGACGAAACGCTTTCCTCCTTCATGGAAAAACGCAGCATTCCCGGCATCTCTGAAATCGACACCCGTAAACTTACCCGAATCATCCGGAGCAAAGGCACGATGAAAGGAATGCTCACCGAAGCCGGAAAGGACGTCAACCTGGACACGGCGCTTCAGGTGCTTGCGGCATCAGAAATGGCACCGGGCCTCGTCGAAGCTGTATCAACCAAGCGTCCCTACCCGAGTCCGGGCCGCGGCAAGCGGGTGGCTGTCGTGGACTACGGCATGAAGCACGGCATCCTGCGCGAGCTGAATAACCGCGGCTGCGATGTCCTCGTCGTTCCATATGACACTTCCGCCGAAGATGTGCTCGCCTGGCATCCGGACGGCATCCTGCTCTCGAACGGGCCGGGCAACCCCGAGGATGTCGCAGAAGCGCCTGCCTTTATCAGGGAAGTGCTCGGAAAAGTTCCGATCTTCGGCATCAATCTCGGCCACGAGCTGCTGGCCATCAGCTGCGGGGCAAAAACATTCAAGATGGGCTTCGGCCACCATGGCGGCAACCATCCCGTGAAGGACCTGCAAACGGGCCGCACGGAAATCACTTCCCAGAACCACCAGTATGCAGTGGACCTGGATTCGCTCGAAGGTACGGGGCTGACCGTCACCCATGTCGCCCTAAATGATGGCACGGTCGAGGGGCTGGCGCATGAGACACATGCGGCATTCTCCGTCCAGTTCGATCCTGAAGCTTCTCCGGGACCGGAGGATTCGAATCACCTGTTTGACCGGTTTATCGACACCATGGAGCGCCACAACGGAAAGGAGATCATCGCCAATGCCTAAACGCACAGATATCGAAACGATCCTCGTCATCGGTTCCGGCCCGATTGTCATCGGCCAGGCCGCAGAGTTTGATTATGCAGGAACACAGGCCTGCCTCTCGCTGAAAGAGGAAGGGTACCGCGTCATCCTCATCAACTCCAACCCTGCAACGATCATGACCGACACGGAGATCGCGGACAAGGTATATATCGAACCGATTTCCCTTGAGTTTGTCTCCCGGATCATCCGCAAGGAGCGTCCGGATGCCATTCTTCCGACTCTCGGCGGCCAGACAGGACTTAATATGGCGATTGATCTCGATAAGTCGGGAATTCTTGATGAGCTCGGCATCGAAGTGCTCGGCACGAAGCTGGACGCCATCAACAAGGCCGAGGACCGCGAGCTGTTCAGGTCCCTCATGAACGAACTGGATGTGCCGGTGCCGGAAAGCGAGATCATCCATAACCTGGAGGAAGCAAAGGCGTTCGTCTCGGTGGTCGGCTATCCGGTCATCGTGCGCCCGGCATTTACGCTTGGCGGTACTGGCGGCGGCATCTGCCATGACGACAAGGAACTCGAGGAGATTGTCGCGAGCGGTCTGAAGTACAGCCCGGTGACACAGTGCCTTCTTGAAAAGTCAATCGCCGGCTTTAAAGAAATCGAATTCGAGGTCATGCGTGACTCGGCGGACAATGCGATCGTCGTCTGCAGCATGGAAAACTTCGACCCGGTCGGCATCCATACTGGCGATTCGATCGTCGTGGCACCGGTCCAGACGCTTTCCGACCGCGAAGTACAGATGCTCCGGAACGTGTCTCTCAACATCATCCGAGCGCTTGGGATTGAGGGGGGCTGCAACGTCCAGCTGGCGCTTGATCCGGACAGCTTCAACTTCTATGCAATCGAAGTCAACCCGCGTGTCAGCCGTTCGTCCGCCCTTGCCTCGAAGGCTACGGGCTATCCGATTGCAAAGCTCGCATCGAAAATCGCGGTCGGCCTGACACTCGATGAGATGATGAACCCGGTGACCGGCCAGACCTATGCCTGCTTCGAACCGACGATCGACTACATCGTCGCGAAAATCCCGCGCTGGCCGTTCGATAAGTTTGAAAGTGCAAAGCGCAACCTCGGAACGCAGATGAAGGCGACAGGGGAAGTCATGTCTATCGGCCGCACGTTCGAGGAAGCGATCCTGAAAGCCGTCCGTTCCCTTGAGACGGGCCTTTACCACCTGAACCTGAAACATGGTGAGGACCTATCGATGGAATGGATCGAAAAGCGCATCCGCCGTGCGGGCGATGAGCGCCTGTTCTTCATCGGCGAGGCGCTGCGCCGCGGTGTTACGGTAGAAGAGATCCACGAATGGAGCAAGATCGACTTCTTCTTCCTGAATAAGCTGGAGAAGATCGTTGCCTACGAAAACATCCTCAGGGAAAACCCGTTTGACCGCACAGTCGCCCGCAAAGCGAAACGCATGGGCTTCGCCGACCGCACCATCGCCGAACTCTGGGGGACGAAGGAGCGGGACGTGTACGAGTGGCGTACTGAACAGGGACTCGTGCCGGTCTACAAGATGGTCGATACATGTGCCGGAGAGTTCGAATCCGAGACGCCTTATTTCTACGGCACCTATGAAGAGGAAAATGAGTCGCTCAAATCAGGCAAGGAAAGCGTACTCGTGCTCGGTTCAGGTCCGATCCGGATCGGCCAGGGCGTCGAGTTTGACTATGCGACGGTACACTCGGTCTGGGCCATCCAGGAAGCAGGCTATGAGGCTATCATTGTCAACAACAACCCGGAGACGGTATCGACCGATTTCTCCATTTCCGACAAGCTCTACTTCGAGCCGCTCACGATCGAGGACGTCATGGCGATCATCGACCTCGAGCAGCCTAAAGGCGTCATCGTCCAGTTCGGCGGCCAGACGGCGATCAACCTGGCGGATGCCCTCGAGGCCCGCGGAGTGAAGATTCTCGGCACGACTCTGGAAGACCTCGACCGCGCGGAAAGCCGCGACAAGTTCGAAGAGACACTACGCGGACTCGGCATCCCGCAGCCGCTCGGCAAGACGGCGGTTTCTACGCCTGAAGCGGTGGAAATCGCCCGCGGCATCGGCTACCCCGTACTTGTCCGCCCGTCGTATGTCCTCGGGGGACGCGCGATGGAAATCGTCTACAACGAGCAGGAACTGACGCACTACATGGAGCATGCCGTCGAGGCGAGCCCGGAGCATCCGGTCTTGATCGACCGATATCTGACGGGCAAGGAGATCGAAGTCGATGCCATCTGTGACGGCAAAAATGTCCTGATCCCGGGCATCATGGAGCACGTCGAGCGTGCGGGCGTCCACTCCGGAGACTCGATTGCGGTCTATCCACCTCAGAGCCTCACTGAAAAGCAGGTCGCCACACTGGCGGATTACACGGAGCGGCTTGCCCGCGGCCTCAACATCGTCGGCCTCATGAACATCCAGTACGTCATCGCTGACGGAGAGGTGTATGTGATCGAGGTTAACCCGCGCTCCAGCCGGACGGTACCGTTCCTCAGCAAAATTACCGGTATCCCGATGGCGAATATCGCGACGAAGGCGATTCTCGGGGAATCGATCACCGCCCAGGGCTACCAGACAGGACTGCTGGAGCAAGTCAGCGGCGTTTACGTGAAAGTACCGGTGTTCAGCTTCGCCAAGCTGGCACGCGTGGATATCACACTCGGACCTGAGATGAAATCGACGGGAGAGGTCATGGGCAAGGACGATACATTCGAAAAAGCGCTCTATAAAGGATTTATCGCTTCCGGAATGGAAATCCGCGACCATGGAACGGTCCTCTTCACGGTCTCCGACAAGGACAAGGAAGAAGCTGTAGGCATCGCTGCCCGGTTCGCGGATATCGGCTATCAGTTGCTCGCGACGGAAGGCACAGCAGATACATTCCGCGAAGCGGGTCTGCCTGTCAGGACGGTCGGTAAGATCGGCGGGGAAGGCAAGACGCTGATCGACGTCATCCAGACCGGCGAAGCCCAATTCATCATCAACACGCTCACCAAAGGTAAGCAGCCTGAACGTGACGGATTCCGCATCCGACGCGAATCCGTCGAAAACGGCATTCCGTGCATGACATCGATGGATACGGCGAAGGCTGTGCTCCGAGTCATTGAATCGATGACCTTCTCTGCGGAGGCGATGCTCCCGCGTGAAGCGGTGAAAGCACGGGAGGTCCATGCATGATCCGAAATGAACGAATGAAGGTGACGGGACAGAGAGAGATTGCCCGGAACATTTATGAACTCGTCCTGGAAGGGGAACTGGCCGATGAGGTCAGGGAACCCGGCAGGTTTGTCCATCTGAGGGCCGGGGAAACGGTGGACCCGCTTCTCCGGCGGCCCATCAGCATTGCCGACTGCGGCGATGGCAGGATAACGCTCATTTACCGTGCTGAGGGCCATGGAACCCGACTGATTTCGGAAAAGGAGCGCCACGGGACGGCCGATGTTCTCGGTCCGCTCGGGAACGGGTTTCCCGTCGAGGCGGCTGTTCCCGGGACGAAGGCGCTGCTTGTCGGCGGGGGGATCGGTGTGCCGCCTCTGTACGGTCTGTCAAAGCGACTGAAGGAAGCAGGGGTCGAGCCGGTCCACGTACTCGGCTTCCAGTCGGAAGATGTGGTGTTTTACGAAGAGGAATTCAGCCGTCTCGGCGAAACCCATATCGCGACGGTTGACGGCTCGCATGGGACGAAGGGATTCGTCACCGATGTCATGGCCTCGCTCAGCCATGAATTCAGCGTGTATTACAGCTGCGGACCGCTCCCAATGCTGAAAGCTGTTGCAGACGGGATGTCGGGGACGGAAGGCTATCTGAGTTTTGAGGAACGGATGGGCTGCGGGATCGGCGCATGCTTTGCATGTGTCTGCCGCACGGATTCAAACGACCGCGGTTATGTGAAGGTCTGTTCGGACGGTCCGGTATTTAAGGCGGGGGTGGTGACGATATGAACCGGCTACAGGTGGAACTGCCCGGACTTACACTGAAAAACCCGATCATGCCGGCAAGCGGCTGTTTCGGATTCGGCAAGGAATATGCACAGCTGTATGACTTGTCAAAGCTTGGAGCCATCATGGTGAAAGCGACCACCCTTGAACCGAGGTTCGGAAACCCGACACCCCGCGTCGCGGAAACGCCCGCGGGAATGCTGAATGCAATCGGCCTCCAGAATCCGGGGCTCGAAAAAGTGGTCTCGGAGGAACTTCCTTGGCTGGAGCAGTACGATGTCCCGATCATCGCGAACGTCGCCGGCTCGGAGACGGAAGATTATGTCGCGGTTGCCGAGCGAATCTCCAAAGCTCCCAATGTCCATGCGCTTGAACTGAACATCTCATGTCCGAACGTCAAATGCGGCGGCATCACATTCGGCACGGATCCCGAGATTGCCGGGGAACTCACCAGGGCTGTAAAGGCGGTCTCGTCAGTACCCGTTTATGTCAAGCTCTCCCCGAACGTAACCGATGTCACCGAGATTGCCCGTGCAGTTGAAGCGGGGGGCGCGGACGGGCTGACACTCATCAACACGCTTGTCGGCATGAGGTTCGATCCGCGGACAGGCCGGCCGGTTATCGCGAATGGGACGGGAGGCCTTTCAGGCCCGGCCGTGAAACCGGTCGCGCTGCGCATGGTCTACGAAGTCACCCGGAGTGTCTCGATTCCGGTAATCGGGATGGGCGGCGTGTCCGATGTGGATGATGTGATCAACTTCATGTCGGCCGGTGCCAGTGCGGTCGCAGTCGGGACAGCGAATTTCGTCGACCATTTTGCCTGCCCGAACCTGATCGACGCACTACCGGGCCGCCTCGACGAATTGGGTATCGGAAACATCACGGAACTCATCGGAAGGAGCCACAGATTATGAACCGTTCGCCGATCATTGCGCTGGACTTTCCGGCACCGGATGACGCACTGGGATTCTTGGACAAGATGCCGTCCGGCCTGTGGGTGAAAGTCGGCATGGAACTGTATCTCCAGAACGGCCCGGATATCGTGGGCAGGGTGAAGGACAGGGGGCATCAGGTATTCCTCGATCTCAAGCTGCATGATATCCCGAACACCGTCGGACGGGCGATGGAAGGGCTCGCCCGTGTCGGCGCAGACATGGTGAATGTCCACGCAGCCGGAGGAAGAGAGATGATGGAGCGGGCACTTGACGGCCTGGAAGCCGGAACGCCTTCCGGCCGGAAACGCCCGGTACTGATTGCGGTGACCCAACTGACTTCCACGGGGGAAGAACAGATGAATCTTGAACAGGGAATTACCGGTTCGCTGATGGATTCCGTGGTCCGCTATGCCCGGCTTGCCGATGAGGCCGGACTGGACGGTGTCGTCTGTTCGGTACATGAAGCCTCGGCCATCCGGGATGCCTGCGGAGAAGAGTTTCTGAAAGTGACCCCGGGCATTCGCCTGGCGGAAGGCGACACGCACGACCAGAAACGGATCGCCACACCGGCTGATGCTGCGCGGGCGGGCTCGACGCATATCGTTGTCGGGCGTGCCATTACCCAGGCAGCCGACCCGGCCGCTGCATATGAAACCGTGAAACGGCAATGGGAGGAAGATTGACATGTCACTGAAACGAGAAATTGCGGAAGCGCTCCTTTCAATCGGAGCCGTTCGCTTCAGCCCGGAAGAGCCGTTTACATGGGCATCCGGCATCAAGTCGCCGATCTATTGCGATAACCGCCTGACCATGTCTCATCCAGACGTTCGGAAACGAATCGCACAGGGACTGGCAGACCTGATCCGGGCAGAGTATCCGGAAGCGGAAGTGATCGCAGGTACAGCCACCGCTGGCATCCCTCATGCCGCCTGGGTGAGCGACCTGATGGACAAGCCGATGATCTATATCCGGTCCAAGCCTAAAGGACATGGCCGCGGCAATCAGATCGAAGGGGATCTGAAGGAAGGGAGCCGTACTGTGATCATTGAGGACCTGATCTCCACGGGCGGCAGCAGCCTGACCGCAGCCGAAGCAGCAAAGGAAGCGGGCGCAGATGTCCTGGGGGTAGTTTCGATCTTTACATATGGCCTCGAAAAGGCGGAAAAGAATTTCGGAGAGGCCGGGCTTCCAAACCGCAGCCTCACCGACTTTGATACGCTCGCAAAGGCGGCTGCAGACTCGGGTGCCATTGCGGAATCATCGCTGCCGGGCCTGATCGAATGGCACGGGAAATTAAGAAAAGGTGAACTATAAAAACAGCTGACCGGTCCTGCACAAGGACCGGTCTTTTTTTGCGTAAAAAGGAGCCGAAGGAAGGCATCGCTGCACTCCGCTTCGGCTTCAAAATAAGATCATTCTGTTAGTTGCTTTTCTTTCTCTTCCTGGCGTAACGGCACTTCGGGCAGTTACATGGCTTGAGTTTGTAAGTTGTGCCCGTTCCGTTCTTTGCACGGTCAGGGGAATTTTGAGTTTCTATTGCTTCGTCACCCTGAATTGCCATAGTGGATTTCCAGTCGGTGCCTCCAACAGCCGTACCGGCATCGGAAACATCGTCACCTTCAACAGTGGTGTTGACACCGGAGTCATCTGCGCCTTCGGCAGCGGTACCTTCAGCAGAGTCATCGTTGCCTCCAGCAGCCGTACCGGCATTCGAATCCTCGTTGCCTTCGGCATCCGTATTGGCGGTGGTGTCATCGGTGCCCTCAGTCACTTCGTCTACTGTCTCCTCGGCTGTCTCATCCGTGACCGGGGGTCCCTCGGGAGTGACAGTGTCAGTTGGCGGATCAGCCGGAGCAGGGTCATCCGTATGGGCGTCATCGGCGTGCGGCAGCTGGACCGGATGGGCGTCTTCGATGATTGTAATCGGACGCATCATGTCATGGTCTTCATGCTCCAGGAAGTGGCAGTGCCAGATATAGTTGCCCGTGAAGTCCTTCCAGTGCATGGCAATCGATGTAACCTTACCAACATCAGCCTTTACAACATCTTTCCAGCCGCGCTCATATTCCCGAGGGGGCTCCGCAGGACCGGTGAATACGATTTCTCCCGTCTCTGTGAAGACATCCACGTCGAACGGGCGCCGCTCAAGGATTTTAAACTGGATCAGGTGGAGGTGGATCGGGTGCTGGATCGGTGTCGTATTGATGAAGTTCCAGATTTCGATGCTGTCAATCGACGGCTTTTCCGAGGCCGGATCATGATACATATGACCATTCAGCATGAGCATCGGGCGGCCGTATTCGTCTGTCGTCGCTGTAAGCGGCAGGTTTCGGACGATATGCGCATGTTCGGTGTGCAGTCCCATATCCGGATAGAGGGTTTCCGGAATCTGGCTGTCGTCTTCACCGTCAAGCGGCAGGCAGACGGAGAACTGCATGACGACGCTCGTATGCTCATTGAGCGGAAACTCCGGATCATTATTCAGAAGAGTGATGGTCTGTCCCTGCATCGTCGAGAAGTCGATGATGATATCTGTCCTCTCTGCAGGCAGCAGATCAAAGGACGTCAGTTCTGCTGGCGCCTCTAGAAGGCCCCCGTCGGTTCCGATCTGATGGAAGGTGCCCCCGTTCGATAAACTCAGGGAGTAGCCGCGGCGGTTGGAAGCATTCAGAATCCGGAACCTGTATTTTCTCGGCTCAACGTTCAGGTAAGGCCAGAGCTTTCCGTTGACCGCAATGGTATCTCCAAGCACACCCGGTGTGATTGAAGGGTGGACCGTTACAGGGAACGGCGGTGTGTCCGGATAGAAGAGCGATCCGTCCTCATTGAACGAACGGTCCTGGATCATCATCGGGATTTCATACTTGCCTGAAGGAAGCCTCAGTCGCTCTTCCAGCGCATCACGGAGCAGATAGAAACCCGCAAGACCGGAGTAGACGTTCAGGCGCGTGAGAGACATCGCGTGGTCATGATACCAGAGCGTGGCACCGGGCTGATGGTTGGTATAGGCATGCACCTGCCGCTTGAACGTCGGACCGGTCATTTCATAATTTTTCGTGTACCATGCTTCGGGGTGGCCGTCACTTTCCCAGTCCACTTTCGCTCCGTGCAGGTGAACGACTGTCCGGACATCGGCCGTGTCGATGCTGGAGTGAAGGGTACGGTCGAGCGGAAGGAAATGTTCTTCCGGAAGGTTATTCAAGTATTTTACATAGGTGGTTTTGTCTTTTCTTGCCTCGATCGTCGGGCCCGGAATGAGCCCGTCATATCCCCAGATTTTTGTCTCGGGGAAATTCTGGTGATAGCGGTGCAGCCCCTCTTTCATTTCCAGCTCGTGATAGGAGCCGTCGGGATAATCGTCGTGATGAACCGGCATCGCGACAGAGGGTTTCGGCAATGGATCCATGAACTTTGGAATGCTGTTCGGATCTGAAGGATTGACGCATTTGCCCATCGTATTGTGAACTTCCTTTCTGCTTTTATTATTTGCATGGACCGGCAGAATCCGGCATGCTATCTCATCGTATGTATGCAGAAAGTCCCAATCATGGACAATCATCCGGGGAAGGGAGAATAATAAAAACAAGGGCTCCCGCATCCGGCGGCAGAGCCCTTGTCCTATATCGGTTGTAATTTTGTGGGTGATCTTGAGGCCGGGTCAGATCATTTCCGGAGCTTCTTGACCAAATCTTCGTCCGGATCGGCGAAGATGGTCTTCTGTTCGAAGTAAATGACAAATCCGGGTTTGGAGCCGTTCGGCTTCTTTACATGGCGCACTTCCGTATAGTCGACCGGAACAGATGCCGACTCACGGGCCTTGCTGAAATAGGCTGCAAGGGAGGCCGCCTCCCTGATTGTTTCGTCATCCGGCGAATCTGAATGAATGACTACATGGGAACCCGGGATATCCTTGGTGTGGAGCCAGACCTCGCTGCGCTTGGCAAGCTTGAAGGTGAGGTAGTCGTTCTGCTTGTTATTCTTGCCGACCGAAATCGGCACGCCGGCACTCGAAACGAATGCATCGGGGGCGGGACGGGTGTCCTTTTTCTTTTTCTTGAGGCGCCGTGCCTTCATGAATCCCTGTTCGGCAAGCTCATCCCGGATTTCCTCGATGTCCGCAGCGGAGCCCTGGGTCACCTGCTGGAGCAGGGATTCAAAGTACCCGATATCTTCTTCGGCCTTATCCAACTGTTCGGCGGTTTTTACGAGCGCGTGCTTCGCCTTGTTGTACTTGGAGTAATACCGCTGCGCGTTTTCTGACGGCGTCAGTCTAGGATCAAGCGGAATGGTGACAGTCCCGCCGTCTTCGTCATAGTAGTTGATTGCTTCAAGGGAGCTGTCGCCTTTTTTGATCTGATACAGGTTGGCGGTGACCAGTTCCCCGAACAGCTGGTGGCGGTCGAGCTTGCCTGCCTGTTCCTGTTCATCACGGAGCTTTATCATCTTATTTTTCAGCTTCTGGACCTCGTTCGTCAGCCAGCGCTCAAGGTCCCCGGCCTGCTGCTTGACCCGGTCCCGCTCCGCTTTTGTATGGAACACTTTGTCGAGCAGTGCGGAGAGGGAAGGGAAATCCCTGGTTTCACCGCCGAGATGGAGGAGGGGGTTGGCGGAGAAGTAGACCTTGCCGCCCGCCTCGCACAGTGTCGGCTGCGCGCCTCCTGACCTGAAATCTTCTATATAAGAGCGGTAGGCAGCGAGCATGTCTTCAGGTTCCATTCCGTTGATCCGGAACAGCAGCTCTTCGGCATGAAGCGGAGAGAATCCGCCAATCCGCCGGAAAATCGCTCCCGCAGTGTCCGCCTCACGAAGAATTTCCAAGACCTCACTTTCAATTGCTTCAACCGGATTAAGTTTGTCTTGGGGCGGAGCGGGAATGTAGGGCTGTCCCGGGAGGACTGTCCGGTAGCTGTTCACCGAAGGCGGCAGGTGCTTCAGGCTGTCGAGGATGAGATTCCGTTCCGGATCGGTCAGGATCAGGTTGGAGTGCCTGCCCATCACTTCAACATGGAGTTCCCTCACGGTGTCATCACCAATCTCGTCCCTGCCCCTGACGGTCAGTGTGATAATCCGGTCGGCACCCGCCTGGCGGATGCCGGTGACGATGCCGCCCTCCAGATGCTTGCGGAGAAACATGCAGAACGTCGGCGGCTGTGCCGGTGTGTCCACCGGCTCATCAGTGAGTTGGATGCGCGAGTAGGACGGGTGGATTGAAATGAGAAGCCGGTGGTTGGTTCTGCCGGCACGTATCGTAAAAAGCAGCTCCTGTGCGTTCGGCTGCTGGATCTTGGAGATCCTTCCGCCGGTGAGCTGCCGGAGTTCCTGTGTCATTGCCATCATGAATAATCCGTCAAAAGCCATTTGAATGCCTCTTTCATTGCGTTTGTTTCCATTTTAGCATTCATGCGGAGTGATATGGTATAATTGCGTCATCATCCAAAAACGGTTCCGTCCTTTACGGGTAAGCCGGTAGGCGGAAAAACTGACTGCAGAGGGATCAACGTTTATGAAAAAAGGACGCGGCCTGCTCATCGTCCTTTCGGGGCCATCCGGCGTCGGAAAAGGCACGGTGCGCAAAGAGCTGTTTTCACAGCCGGACACGAACTACGAATATTCCATCTCCATGACCACCCGCAGCCCGCGGGAAGGGGAAGTGGACGGGAAAGACTACTTTTTCAAGAAACGCGAGGAATTTGAACAGCTGATCCGGGAAGGACGGCTGCTTGAGTATGCGGAGTATGTCGGGAACTATTACGGCACTCCGCTGGATTACGTGAATGAAACGCTGGACGCAGGACGCGATGTATTCCTCGAAATCGAGGTCGTCGGCGCGGCGAAGGTCAGGGAAAAGATGCCGGATGGTGTATTCATTTTCCTGGCGCCACCCAATCTGTCAGAGCTGGAACAGCGCCTGATCGGCCGCGGAACGGAAACGGATGAAGTCATCCGCAACCGTATCAGCAAGGCGAAGGAAGAGCTGGAAATGATGCATCTCTATGACTATGTCGTCGAGAACGATGAGGTAGGCAGGGCATGCGACCGCATCAATGCCATCATCACGGCGGAGCACTGCCGCCGCACCCGTGTTGAAGAACGATACAAACTCATGCTGGAAGGGAATGATCCGCAATGATGCTTTATCCATCCATCGACTCGCTTAAGAAGCAGATCGACTCCAAATACACCCTGGTGAGCCTCGCAGCCAAGCGGGCACGCGAAATTCAGGCCAAGGACAATATGCTCCTCGGAAAGTATGATGCCGAGAAATTCGTCGGCATGGCTCTTGAGGAAGTTGCGGAAGGCGTACTTGAGAAGCAGGCTTCAGACGCCAACATCCAGTACGAAGACGAAATGTAAGATATGCACAATGAAAACTCCCGGAGAATCTTTTTCCCTGGGAGTTTTCATTCGAAAGGGAGAAAAAAGGATGCTGAAAAACAAACATATCCTTCTCTGTGTCACAGGGGGAATCGCTGTATACAAAGCCGTGGCACTTGTCAGCAAACTGTCACAGGCAGGGGCCGAGGTCAAAGTGATCATGACGGAATCCGCCACGGAATTCGTTTCGCCGCTCACCTTCCAGGTCATGTCCCGCAATGATGTGTACACCGATACATTCGACGAGAAGGATTCCTCGGGGATCGCCCATATCGATCTTGCTGACTGGGCAGATCTCATCATCGTCGCCCCGGCAACTGCAAACGTGATCGGCAAGCTTGCAAACGGCATTTCGGATGACATGGTGACGACGACACTGCTTGCGGCAACAGCCGATGTGTGGATCGCACCCGCGATGAATGTTCATATGTACGCCCATCCCGCGGTCATGCGGAACATCGAACGCCTCCATTCGGACGGTTACCGGTTTATCGAACCGTCGGAAGGATTCCTCGCCTGCGGATATGTCGGGAAAGGAAGACTGGAGGAGCCGGAGCGGATCACTGAGCTGGTGGAACAGCATTTCGCGAAAGAGAGTGATTCCGGACAAGGGCTCCTGGCGGGCAAGAAAGTGGTGGTCACCGCCGGTCCGACAAGAGAACGGATCGACCCTGTCCGATATCTGTCGAATTTCTCAAGCGGAAAGATGGGATATGCGATGGCCGAAGCCGCTTCCAGGTTAGGGGCGGAGACGGTGCTCGTCTCGGGCCCGGTAGAGCTGAAGGTTCCGGATGGCGTCCGGGCAGTCCGGGTGGAAAGTGCTGCAGATATGCTTGAAGCGGTTCTTGCGGAGTATGCGACGGCCGATGTCGTCATCAAGGCGGCAGCCGTTGCTGATTACCGTCCGAAATCTGTCCATAGCGGAAAAATGAAAAAGCAGGAGGGTGACTCCGCCATCGAACTCGAGAGGACAACGGACATTCTGAAAACACTCGGCGAACGAAAAGACGGCCAGTGCCTGATCGGCTTTGCGGCCGAGACGGACCGTGTTGCGGAGTATGCACGGGGCAAGCTCGAGCGCAAAAACCTCGATTACATCATCGCAAACGATGTGACCGCCCCGACGGGAGTGTTCGGAAGCGACACGAATGTCGTCACGCTGTTCGGCCGGGACGGCTCGGAAGTCTCGTTCCCCGCTACGGAGAAAAAGGCACTCGCGCTGAAGCTCCTTCTCCGGATCTTCGGGGGTGAGCGGGATGATCGCTGAAGTCATCACGGATGTCTCGGCGCATCCCGTTGACCGGCCATTCGACTACGCCGTACCGAAAGGGATGGCAACAGTCATCGAACCCGGCGCGCGTGTGAGAGTCCCGTTCGGCAACCGCAAAGTGCTTGGCTTCGTCATCGGGCTGAAAGAAGAAAGTGATGTGCCGGATTCCCGGCTGAAGCCGGTCGACGAGCTGCTGGATCCCGAGCCGGTACTTGCCGCGGAGATGCTTGAACTTGCGGACTGGATGAAGCAGACTACACTCTGCTTTGAAATAGATGCACTTCAGGCGATGCTCCCATCCGCGCTCCGGGCTAAGTACGAAAAAATCGTCCATGTCCTGGAGCCGGAAAAGCTGGACGGACAAGTGGCTGAAATTGCACGGAACCGCCGGGTCGTGGCAGTCAAGGAATTCGGCGAACGGCTTCTGCCCGTGCTTAAGCGTCTTGCTGCGGACGGGGCGATATCGATTGAAACTGAAGTCAGGCAACGCACGAACATCAAAAAAGAGAAGGTCCTTCATATCGGGGAAGCAGACCGGCTGAAGGAAATCAGGGAATCGCTTCCGAAGTCGGCGAGCCGGCAAGCAGAACTGATTGAATGGATGGAAACACATATTGGCATGTCCGTACCCACAAGAGATGTGATGGAGGCCGCCGGCACGACACGGGCGACTGTCAAGGCACTTGTAGAAAAGGGGGCTGCCCGCGAAACGGAGGAAGAAGTATACCGGAAGCCGGAGTCCGGACTGATGCCGGAAAGCGGAGGGCCGCCAGGACCGCTTACGGAAGAGCAGGCAGAAGCCGTCGGGAAAATCGGCGAGGCGGTCGATGCAGGGCGCGACGAAACGTTTCTTCTGCACGGTGTGACGGGAAGCGGAAAAACAGAAGTGTATATGCAGGTCATCCGTCATGTACTCGATCTCGGCAAAGAAGCAATCGTCCTTGTACCGGAGATTTCGCTCACACCGCAGATTACTTCCCGTTTCAAAAGGCGCTTCGGCCCGCTGGTCGCCGTCATGCACAGCGGGCTTTCTGCAGGTGAAAAATATGATGAATGGCGGAAGGTGCAGCGCGGTGAAGTGAAGGTCGTCGTCGGTGCGCGTTCCGCCGTTTTCGCGCCGTTCAGGAATCTGGGTGTCATCATCCTGGACGAGGAGCATGAATCCAGTTACAAACAGGAAGACAGTCCCCGCTACCATGCAAGGGATGTGGCGATCCGGCGCTCTCTGGAGCATGGATGCCCGGTCATCCTGGGCAGCGCAACACCATCCCTCGAATCCTATGCACGGGCACACAAAGGCGTCTACACGCTTTTGACCCTTGCCGAGAGGGCGAAAAAACAGCCGCTTCCGGAAGTTCATGTCGTCGACATGCGCGAGGAACTGAAAAACGGAAACCGCTCGATGTTCTCGGTCGCACTGGCGGAAGCGATCCGGGACAGGCTTGAAAAGGGCGAGCAGATTGTGCTGTTCCTGAACCGTAGGGGCTATTCCTCATTTGTGCTTTGCCGCGACTGCGGAACGTCCGTCCAGTGTCCGAACTGCGATATTTCGCTGACCTACCATAGAGCCACCGAGCGGCTGCAATGTCATTATTGCGGGCATGAGGAACCGGTTCCGCTTACCTGTCCCGAATGCGGAAGTGAACATATCCGTTTTTTTGGGACAGGCACACAGAAAGTGCAGGAGGAACTCCACCGGCTGTTTCCGGAAGCGCGCGTGCTGCGGATGGATGTGGACACGACGCGCCAGAAAGGTGCCCACGAGCGGCTTCTCCGGCAATTTGGCGACGGCGGAGCGGATATCCTTCTCGGAACCCAGATGATTGCGAAAGGCCTAGACTTTCCGAACATCACGCTTGTCGGTGTACTGTCTGCAGACACGACGCTTCGCCTGTCCGACTTCAGGGCGGCCGAGAAGACGTTCCAGCTCCTTACCCAGGTAAGCGGCCGCGCTGGTCGCCATGAGAAGGAAGGGGAGGTCATCGTCCAGACATACGCTCCGGAACATTATGCAGTCGAGCTTGCAAAGGACCAGGCATACGAGCCGTTCTATGCGATCGAAATGGGCAACCGCAAGCGGTATTCCTACCCGCCCTTCTACTTTGTTACACTGATCCAGTTTTCCCACGAGGACCTGATGAAGGTGTCGGAAACCTCCGGCAAGGCGGTGCGCTACCTGTCCGGCAAGCTTGGACCGGACACCGTCATTATCGGCCCGACTGCCGCTGAGGTGGCCCGTGTGAACAATAGATATCGCTATCAATGTCTGATAAAATACAAAAAAGAACCGAAACTGGCCGCGGTTTTGACGGATCTCGTGAAGATCTACAGAAGCAGTTGGATGAAGGAAGGCACCCTCATGTCGATCGATATGAACCCTTCCACCATCAGCTGACCGCGGCAACGGAAATGGGGAATCATCAATGGCAATCCTTGAAATTGTGCAACATCCGTCCCCGATACTGACGGAATCCTGCAAGCCGGTCACCGATTTCGGTGACGGGCTGCAGGCACTTTTGGACGATATGTACGAGACGATGATCGATGCGGACGGCATCGGAATTGCTGCACCGCAGGTCGGAGAATCCATCCGCGCGGCCATCGTTGATCTAGGCGAGGGCCAGGATCCGATCTGGCTTATTAATCCGGAAGTGGTGGCAACCGGCGGAAAAGAAACCGAAGTGGAAGGCTGCCTGAGCTTTCCGGGCCTCTACGGCGAAGTGGAGCGGCCCTATCATGTAAAGGTGCATGCCCAGGACCGCGACGGCTCATGGTATGAGCTGGAGGCGGAAGATTACGAGGCGAGGGCGATTCTCCATGAGATCGACCATCTGGATGGAATCCTGTTCGACTCGAAAATCATCCGGGTCGTTCCGGAGGAAGAACTGGAAGCAACGGCAGAGGAGGAAGAGGAATGACGCGAATCGTGTTCATGGGGACTCCTGACTTTTCAGTGCCGGTCCTCCGCATGCTTCATGAGGAGGGCTACGATCTCCTGGCTGCCGTTACCCAGCCGGACCGTCCGGTCGGACGCAAGCGCGTCCTTACGCCGCCTCCGGTCAAGGAGGAAGCGCTCCGCCTGGGGCTTCCGGTCATCCAGCCGGGCAAACTGAAAGGGTCGGCAGAACTGGATGAGATCCTTTCGTTGGAGCCGGACCTCATCATTACGGCCGCTTTTGGCCAGATTCTGCCGAAGGAACTCCTTGATGCGCCTCCGCTGGGCTGCCTGAATGTCCATGCCTCCCTTCTGCCCGAGTACAGGGGCGGTGCACCGATCCACCAGGCGGTGATCGATGGCAGGGAAGAGACGGGTGTCACCATCATGTACATGGCTGAAAAGCTGGACGCGGGCGACATCATCTCCCAGGTGCGTGTGCCGATTGGCGAAAACGACAATACCGGTGAGCTGTTCGACCGTCTTTCGGAAGCAGGCACGCATCTGCTGAAAGAAACACTGCCTTCCGTCATCAGCGGAACGAATGAACGCACCCCGCAGGACCATGAAAAAGCCACGTTTGCAGGAAACATCAAACGGGAGCAGGAGCGAATCGACTGGACAATGCCTGGCAGTGGGGTCCATAACCAGATCCGCGGCCTCAGTCCGTGGCCGGTCGCCTACACCGAACTCGACGGGAAGACCGTGAAAATCTGGCGTTCAGAAAAGGCGCCGGGAAAAACCGGTGCATCTCCCGGCGAAATCATTTCGACGGATGATGGTGCCATTACCGTGCAGGCCGGTGACGGAACGGCCGTCCGGATCCTCGAACTCCAGCCTTCCGGCAAAAAACGGATGGAGGTCCAGGGCTACCTGAACGGGGCCGGATCACACATCAAGGCGGGAGACCGTTTCGAATGAGCCGCAAACAACTGAAGAGATGGGACGGCAATGTCAGGGATGCCGCACTGAGCATCCTGCTTTCGGTTGAACGTGACCAGGCGTACAGCAATCTGCTGCTGAATCGCACCATTGAAACGTATGGCCTCGATGACAAGGACCGGTCACTTCTTACCGAACTGACCTACGGCACGCTGCAGCACCGGATGACGCTCGATTACCATCTGGAGCCGCTGATCCGCGGGAAACTGGAGGACTGGGTCAGGGAACTGCTGAGGCTGTCGGTTTACCAAATCGTGTATCTCACGAAAATTCCGCCGCATGCTGCGGTGAATGAAGCGGTGGAGATTGCCAAGCGGAGGGGCCACAAAGGAATTGCCTCGCTGGTAAATGGCATTCTCCGCACTTTCCTCAGGAAAGGACCCAGGGAAATCGGGAGCGGCATGACGTGGGAAGAGAAGACAGCAGTCGAAACGAGCCATCCCGAATGGATGATCCGCCGCTGGGCAGAGCAATACGGTAAAGAGACGGCCCGCGATATGGCGCTTGCGAACAACGAACCTCCTATCCAGACAGTGCGGGTGAATAGGACGAAGGCCACTCGTGAGGATGTACTGAACATGCTTCAAGAAGAAAACTTCATGGCCGAACCGAGTCCGGTCGTGCAGGATGCGGTCCGTATCCGCGGAGGCAATGCAGCAAGGAGCCGTGCTTTCCGGGAAGGCTTTGTCACCATCCAGGATGAAAGCTCGATGCTTCCCGTCTTGGCACTGGATCCGGGACCGGGCATGTCGGTACTCGACATGTGTGCAGCGCCCGGCGGCAAAACGACCCATATGGCAGAACGGATGGAAAACACCGGCGAGGTGCGGGCATTCGACCTTCATCCGCACAAAGTGAAGCTCATTGACGAGAACGCGTCACGTCTGGGACTGGAAAATATACGCACAGGTTCTGCGGACAGCCGTGAACTTGCGGGAAGCCTGGAACCGGCATCCTTCGACCGGATCCTCGTCGATGCACCGTGCAGCGGGCTCGGCGTCATCCGCAGGAAGCCGGACATCAAGTATTCCAAGTCGGAAGATGAGATCGGCAAATTGCCGGACATCCAGAAAAGCCTGCTGGAAGAGGCCTATCATCTCCTGAAGCCCGGCGGCCTGCTTGTCTATAGCACGTGTACGGTCGACAGAGAAGAAAACCGCACGACGGCTGAGGCATTCCTGAAAGCCCATCCGGATCTTGAGCGTGTGGACCTCCGGGATTCCATGCCGAAAGATCTCCGTTACGAGGATGGCATGCTTCAGGTTCTGCCGCAGGATTTCGGCGGTGACGGATTTTTTGTCGCTGCCTTCAGGAAACCGGAATAAGCCGGCGGACGGTTTCACGCCGTCCGCAAATGGAAACGGGGGAGTCAAAGTGGAAGTTGCAGTCCGGACACATGTCGGGATGAAAAGGCGCATCAATGAAGACCGGACCGGCCTCTTCACAAGAGAAGGCGGCCGGTTCCTGCTGGCTGTGGTCGCAGACGGAATGGGCGGCCATAAAAGCGGAGATACGGCGAGCCGGATGGCCGTCGAGGGTTTCGGCGAAGAGTTCGGCAAAGCCGACATATCCTCTCTTAATTCGGATGATGGCCGGGCGGAATGGCTTGCCGGAGTAATAGAGAGGCTGAACCGGGACCTTTTCGAACATGCGCGTTCCAATGAAGAATGCCGGGGGATGGGCACGACGCTCGAAGCGGCAGTGATTGCAGAGAAAGAAGCGACCTTATGCCATATCGGGGACAGCAGGACGTACAGGCTGGGACCTGAAGGCTTCGAGCAGGTGACGAAGGATCATTCCCTCGTAACCCTGCTTGTCGATTCCGGAGAAATCACCGAAGAGGAAGCCCGCATCCACCCGAAACGGAACTTCATCATGAGGGCACTGGGCACGGATGACAGGGTGGAACCCGACATTATTCCTATCCGGCTGCCGGAAGGGAGCGCGCTCCTGCTCTGTTCCGACGGCCTGAGCAACAAGCTTGGGGAAAATGAGATCGCAGAGGCGGTCGCCGGGGCAGGTACCGCAACAGAGCGTGCGGATGCCCTTGTCGATCTGGCCAACGAACGGGGCGGCGAAGACAACATCTCCGTCATTTTGATAGATAACGGTGTCCGGGAGGCTGATGCCGAATGATCGGACAACGGATCAGCGGACGCTATGAAATTCTGGGCCTGCTGGGCGGAGGCGGAATGTCCACCGTCTACCTCGCACAGGACATCATTCTGGACCGGCCGGTCGCAATCAAGGTCCTCAGACAAGATTTCTCGGATGAAGACGAGCTGAGGAAAAGATTCCAGCGGGAAGCGCTGTCGGCCACTTCGCTCGTCCACCCGAACATCGTCAACATCTATGACGTCGGCGAAGATGGAGATCTTCAGTACCTGGTCATGGAGTACGTGGAGGGGCAGACACTCAAGGAATACATCAAGGACCATGCGCCGCTAGACCCGGCGGAAGCCGTGGAAATTATGAAGCAATTATGCTCGGGCATTACCGCGGCCCACATACATGGAATCATCCACAGGGACGTCAAGCCGCAGAACATTCTGATGGACCTCGACGGACAGGTGAAACTGACCGATTTCGGAATTGCGATGGCCTTATCGGCAACCGCACTCACACGCACCAATTCGGTGATGGGGACGGTCCACTATCTGTCACCCGAGCAGGCGCGCGGCGGGATCGCGACGAAGCGGACCGATATCTACTCACTGGGGATCGTACTGTTTGAGATGCTGACCGGAAAACTGCCGTTTTCGGGAGAATCGGCTGTATCCATTGCTCTGAAGCATCTGCAGGAACAGACCCCTTCGGTCCGCGCCCTCAGGCCTGATATTCCGCAGAGTCTTGAAAATGTCATTCTGAAAGCGACTGCCAAAGATCCGGCGGTCCGGTATTCTTCCGCTGATGCAATGCATCGGGACCTTCATACCGTGTTGTCGCCCGAACGGTCCGGCGAGGCGCCTTTTGAGCCGCCGCCGATTGACGAGGAAGCGACCAAGGCCATCCCGATCATCACGGATGAACCCGCATCAGAAAGTACAATCGGTCCCAAGCCGGTCACGCCGCCTTCACCGGAGACTTCGAATGTACCGAAGCCAAAGAAGAAACGGCAAAAGTGGCCTTTCGTATTGGGCGGAATCGTTTTGCTCGCCCTGATCACCGGCGTTGTCCTATACATGACCGGCGTGATCGGAACCCGGCAGGCCGAGGTGCCGGATGTTTCCGGCATGAGTGTCGAGGAAGCATCAGAAGAGCTTGAACAGGCCGGCTTCCTTGCCGGTGAATCGAAGGAAGAACATTCACCGGACATCGAGGAAGGGGCGGTCATCCGCACGAGTCCTCAGGCCGGGCGTGTCCGTGACGAAGGGGAAACCGTCGATCTGGTGGTGAGCATGGGTCCGGAGAAAGTTGAGCTGACCGATTTCACGGGCCGGGACCATGAGTCCGTCTCAGATGTCATCGAAGATTACGGTTTCAGGAATGTAGAAGTAAATGAAGTGTTCTCGGAAGAGGCACCGGGCACGATCATCAGCCAGGATCCGGAAGCAGGCGAGGAGATCGCCCCATCACAGACTGACCTGGTGCTCACGGTCAGCAAGGGCGTCGAGATGATCGGGACCGAAAACCTGTCCGGATTTGATGAGCAGCAGCTGAACGATTATGCCAAGCGCTCCGGATTCAATATCAGGATCGTAGCGGAACAGCCATCCGGCAGCGTCGAGGCCGGCAGGGTGATCTCCCAGGATCCTGAGGCCGGAACGGAGCTTGAAAAAGGCAGCACGATAGAAGTTGTCCTGTCAAAAGGTCCTGAGGCGAAGCCGGTGAAAACATACATTCAGGCGATCACCATTCCGTACGAGCCGGCTGAAGAGGGCGTTGAACAGGCAGTGGAAATCTATATCCGGGACAACACCAGGACAATGGATCAGCCGGCAGAATCTTTTGCAATATCCGCTGACGAGACAAGGCGCATCCGTCTGGAAATCAGCGAGGGACAGACCGGAGCCTACAAGATCGTCCGCGACGGCGAGACAATCGATGAAGATACCATTCAATATGAATAGACACCGCTGTCCTCAACAGCAGGGACATTCCGGAAAAGGGAAGGTGAAAGTTTGAAACAGGGCCACATCCGCAAGGCACTGAGCGGGTTCTACTATTTGTATGACGATGGCGAGACGGTGCGCAGCAAAGGCCGGGGGGTATTCAGGGTACGCGGAGTCACCCCGCTCGTCGGAGACTTTGTCGACTACGAAAAAGACGGTGAAAATGACGCGGTCATTGTGAACGTCCATGAGCGCAAGAACGAACTGGTCCGGCCGCCGATCGCCAACGTCGACCAGGCGCTCCTCGTTTTCTCGGTCAGGGAGCCGAACTTTTCGCCGAAGCTGCTGGACCGGTTTCTCGCCGTCATCGAATCTTATGGAGTCGAGCCAATCATTATCCTGACCAAGACCGATTTGCTGGACGAGAGCAGTGTAGCCGAAATCCGGCGGTACACGGAATACTACCGGGAAATCGGCTATACAGTGATGAAAACCGGTATGGGAGACGGATCGATCGCCGAAATACTCGGTCCGGTCATCAGGGGGAAGACGACTGTGCTGACCGGACAGTCGGGTGTCGGAAAGTCGACCCTGCTTAATACGCTCATGCCGGAACTCGAACTGAAAACAGACGAAATATCCGACTCGCTCGGACGCGGCAGGCATACGACCCGGCACGTGGAACTCATCGAGTTCGCCGGGGGCCTGGTCGCCGATACTCCAGGCTTCAGCTCGCTCGACTTTGACCACGTTGAGAAAGAGGAACTTTCCGGCTGCTTCGCCGAATTCGCGGAGCTTTCCGAGAACTGCAAGTTCAGGGGCTGTCTGCACCTGAAGGAGCCGAAGTGCGCGGTGAAGGCCGCGGTCGAGTCCGGGGAAGCCGAACAATTCAGGTATGACCATTACGTACAGTTCCTGCAGGAAATCATAGACCGAAAGCCGAGGTATCCATCATGATCAAAATTGCACCATCCATCCTTTCCGCCGATTTTTCGAAACTCGGTGAGGAAGTCAGGGAAGTCGAACAGGCGGGAGCCGACTACATTCACGTAGATGTGATGGACGGGCACTTTGTGCCGAACATCACCCTGGGACCGAATATTGTCAGGGCGCTGCGTCCCGTAACGGACCTTCCGCTTGACGTACACCTGATGATTTCGGATCCGGACCGCTATATCGCCGATTTTGCGGAGGCGGGGGCGGACATTATCACCGTGCATGCGGAGGCATGCACCCACCTCCACCGGACCGTCCAGCTGATCCGTTCGCACGGAGTAAAGGCGGGGGTTGTCCTGAACCCCCATACTCCCCATGAGGTTCTCGAGTATGTAATCGATGACCTGGATATGGTGCTGCTCATGACAGTCAACCCCGGGTTCGGCGGCCAGTCGTTTATCCGGGAAGTGGTACCGAAGATTTCCAAAGTATGCGCAATGATCCGTGAACGGGGCCTTTCCACCGAGATTGAAGTGGACGGCGGCATCACCGCTGACACGATCGCGGAATGCGCCAAGGCGGGAGCAAATGTATTCGTGGCCGGTTCTGCGATATATAATAAGGACGACCGGGCGGCAGCAATTGCCGCGATCCGCGAAGCGGGGGTATCGGCACTCCAATGATCCGTGAGGTTGTGGTCGTGGCGGGAGGTCCGGGTGTTGCAGGGATCAGAACGGATGCGGGAGCGGGCACCATTTTTATAGGGGCTGACCGCGGTGCGCTCCGCCTTGTGCGACTCGGCATACGGCCCGCCCTGTCCATCGGCGACTTCGACTCCGTCATGGAAGAAGAGTTCCGGGAAATTTCCTCATCTTCGGATCGGGTCATCTGCGTCGGCGAGGAGAAGGATGAGACAGATACGGAACTGGCGCTGGCCGGTGCGGTCCGTCTGGAACCCGGGACCGTCACGCTCACAGGGGTGACGGGCGGACGGCTCGACCATGCGCAGTCGGCCATGCACGCCGTTTACCGGCTGCAGGAAAATCATCCGGAGATCAGATTCAGGATCCTCGATCCGAATAATGAACTTTGCTTTCTCCGTCCGGGCAGCCATGTGCTGCAGGATGACGGGGCATACCGGTATATTTCTTTCTTTTCATTTGGCGGACCGGTGACCGGGATGACGCTCAAGGGATTCAGGTATGAAGCGGAAAATGCGGAGATCCGGCCGGGGACGACTCTCTTCACGAGCAATGAAACCGCCGGCGCGGAATGTACTATCTCATTCGAGACAGGCATATGTTTGGTTGTAAGAAGCACCGATGCCTGAAAGGAGCGGACGAGATGAGAGTGTACACATTCCAGCTGCCCAAAATGGTGAGCAGCTTTGCGCGCAAGTGCCTGCAGCTTTTCCAGCGTGAGGAACAGAAGCCGGTTGCGAACGTAAAGAAGAAGAAACGGAGAAAAAGCAAAATGCCGAGCTGACTCAGGTCAGCTCGGCATTTCTTTTTGCGATATTTAACAGGTCAGACGCGCTGGACTTTACCGGATTTCAGGGCGCGTGCGGAAACCCATACGCGCTTCGGCTTGCCGTCCACCATGATGCGCACTTTTTGAAGGTTGGCACCCCAAGTGCGGCGGTTTGCGTTCATCGCGTGGGAGCGGTTGTTGCCGGCGCTTGCTTTGCGGCCTGTGATTACACATTTCTTAGGCATGTTTTTCCCTCCTCTTCGGTGAAGATGAAGACGGAATCCCGTCTGTTCGCCATCTCACATACTAAAATAATTTAGCATAAATGAGCCGGCGATGCAATAGGTTTACGGCATCCATCAAGAAAAAACACTTTACAGGCATCGCAGGAGCCTTCGGTGTGTCTTTTCTATTCCAGGTCAGTAGTGTACAATGACGTTAGCCAAAATGCACTTCACAGGGGGCGTTACCATGTCGATCGGACTCAAAAATGAATTCGGTACAATTGAAATCTCGAATGATGTGATCGCACAGGTGGCCGGCGGCGCAGCGGTCGAGTGCTACGGAATCGTCGGGATGGCATCCCGCCATCAGATCCGGGACGGCCTGACCGACATCCTCCGAAAGGAAAACTTCACCAGAGGTGTGATCGTCCGTTCTATCGGAGAAGATCTCCATATCGACATGTATGTCATCGTCGGCTATGGCGTGAAGATTTCCGAGGTCGCATACCAGGTCCAATCCAAAGTGAAATATACATTGAGCAAACTATTGGGAATGACGGTCAGCTCCGTCAATATTTTTGTCCAGGGAGTCCGAGTGACGAACCTGTAAAAGGAGGAAGCGAACGTTTATGAAAGAATTAGATGGACATCGATTTGCGGAAATGGTGATGATGGGCTCCCATCACCTTTCCAATAATGCGGACTACGTCGATTCGCTCAACGTTTTTCCCGTGCCGGACGGCGATACGGGGACGAACATGAATCTGTCCATGACATCCGGCGCGAAAGAGACGGAACAGGCAGCAAACGACCATATCGGCAGGACTGCGCAGGCTCTTTCCAAGGGTCTGCTCATGGGCGCGCGCGGGAATTCAGGTGTGATCCTTTCCCAGCTTTTCCGCGGTTTCGGCAAGGCGATCGAGGATAAAGAGGCGCTGGATGCGAAGGAGTTCGCAGGCGCATTCCAGGCGGGCGTGGACACCGCCTACAAGGCAGTCATGAAGCCGGTCGAGGGCACGATCCTCACTGTCGCGAAAGATGCCGCAAAAAAAGCGGTTGAGGCCGCTGAAACTGAATCGGACATCATCAAGGTGATGGAGGCGCTCACTGACGAGGCGAAAGCTTCGCTTAAAAGAACGCCCGACCTGTTGCCGGTCCTCAAGGAAGTCGGTGTCGTTGACAGCGGCGGCCAAGGGCTTGTTTTCGTCTATGAAGGGTTCCTTTCCGCGCTCAGGGGAGAGGCACTGCCCGAAATGACGGTGCAGGCGTCCATGGATGATCTCGTCAGCGCAGAGCACCACAAAAGTATCCAGGGCTTCATGGATACATCCGAAATCGAATTCGGCTACTGCACGGAATTCATGGTGCGCTTCGAAGAAGACAAAACTGCCGGTAATCCGTTTGATGAATCGAAGTTCCGGGATGATCTCAGCGCCTACGGAGATTCGCTTCTGGTCATTTCCGACGACGAGATCGCAAAAGTACATATCCACTCGGAAGAGCCGGGGGAAGTACTTTCCTACGGCAAGAAGTACGGCAGCCTGATCAAGATCAAAATCGAAAACATGCGCGAGCAGCACACGGCCATCCTGGAGAAGGACGAGCCTGCACGCACGGCAAAGTCGACTGCCAAACATCCGTATGCCATCATCACGGTTTCGATGGGCCCGGGAATCGCCGAGCTTTTCCGCAGCATCGGTGCCTCGTATGTGATTGAGGGCGGCCAGACGATGAACCCTTCGACGGAAGACATTGTCAAGGCGATCAGGGAAGTCGGCGCGGAACGTGCACTGATCCTTCCGAACAACAAAAATATCGTCATGGCTGCCGAACAGGCCGCGGAAGTATCCGGCATTGAGGCTGCGGTTGTCCCGACTAAAAATGTACCCCAGGGGCTGGCGGCCATCCTTGCCTTTAATCCGGAGGCACCGGTTTCCGACAACGCGGCTTCCATGACGGAAGCGTTCTCGCATGTCCGAACCGGACAGGTGACGACAGCCGTACGTGATACAACCATCGACGGCGTCAAAATCAGCAAAGGCTCCTTTATGGGAATGGCGGACGGCAAAATCGTCAACTCCGACCCTTCGCTCAAAAGCGTCACCGAATCCCTGATCCCGGAGATTGTCGACGAGGAATCAGAAATCGTAACCATCCTCTACGGTGAGGGTGCGACGCGTCAGGGAGCGGATGAACTCGGCGCATACATTGAGGAACAGTATCCGGATGTGGAAGTGGAAATCCACGAAGGAAAGCAGCCGCTCTACCCGTATATTATTTCTTCGGAATAATCACTGGCGCACCGGACAAACCGGTGCGCTGTTTTATAGAGGCAGTGGTAAGCGCTTGCACGAACGTGTGTTTTTGAGAAAAGTCGTGAAATCATGTAAAATAGGGAAAACGGCCCTAAGGAGGACTGCAGCTTATGAAATTCAGATCGGTTTTTGATATTATCGGTCCGGTCATGGTCGGGCCCTCATCTTCGCATACAGCGGGAGCGGCACGGATCGGCCGTGTGGCCAGGACACTGTTCGGGCGCCAGCCTGACTGGGCGGAAATCCGCCTGTACGGATCATTTGCGGAAACTTACAAGGGCCACGGCACCGATGTCGCGATCGTCGGCGGGCTGCTGGACTATGATACGGATGACGAACGGATCCGCACAGCCTTCGATGAAGCGGAACAGGTCGGGCTGAAATTCGAATTCATTACGGAGTCCGAAGAGCCGGAGCATCCGAATACGGCAAAAATCCGGATCGGTGACGCTGACGGAGAAATGGAATTGACGGGTATTTCGATCGGCGGCGGAAAGATGGAAGTGACGGAACTGAACGGTTTCACGCTGAGGCTGACCGGCCACTATCCGGCGCTGCTGATCGTCCATCACGACCGTCCCGGCGTCATCGCCAGTGTTGCAAATGCACTTGCGGCTGACGGCATCAACATCGCACATATGGAGTGCGGGCGGAAAGAAAAAGGCGAGATGGCACTGATGGTCATCGAAGTCGACCAGATTATCACCGACTCCATGATCCGTCTCATCACTGACCTGGACAATGTGACTCAAGTTTCCATACTTGCAGACTGATAAGGGGGCATTCCCATTGGATATTCTATTTTCAACAGTTAAAGAACTGATCGGGCTGGCGGAGGAATCCGGGCGGCCGATTTCTGAAATTATGATCGAGCAGGAGATGCAAATCACCAAGCGTTCGCGCGAAGATGTGATCAAACAGATGGAGCGCAACCTTGAAGTGATGGAAGAGGCGGTCGAAAAAGGGCTAAAAGGCGTCAGTTCGACGTCCGGGCTGACCGGGGGCGACGCAGTCCTGATCCAGAACTACATCAAGAGCGGCAAATCGCTTTCCGGAGATCTTCTTCTGGATGCCGTCAGCAAAGCAGTCGCGACCAATGAAGTCAACGCAGCAATGGGCATGATCTGCGCGACACCAACAGCCGGGGCTGCGGGTATCGTGCCGGGCACACTGTTTGCCGTAAAGGACAAGCTGAACCCGACGCGCGAGCAGATGATCAACTTCCTGTTCACATCGGGTGCATTCGGATTTGTCGTGGCGAACAACGCATCCATTTCCGGGGCCGCGGGCGGCTGTCAGGCGGAAACCGGGTCGGCCGCATCGATGGCTGCCGCGGCGATTGTAGAAATGGCCGGCGGAACGCCGCAGCAAAGTGCCGAGGCGTTTTCCATCGTCATGAAGAATATGCTCGGACTGGTCTGCGACCCGGTGGCGGGACTGGTTGAAGTGCCGTGCGTCAAGCGTAATGCTATGGGGGCCGCCAAGGCGCTGGTCGGAGCGGATATGGCGCTTGCCGGCGTTACAAGTGTGATCCCGACCGACGAAGTAATCGAAGCCATGCACCGGATCGGACGGTCAATGCCGTCAGCTTTGCGCGAGACAGCAAAAGGCGGCTTGGCTGCGACACCGACGGGCAAGCGGCTCGAGGCGGAGATCTTCGGAAAGAAGGCGGCAGAAAGTGTGGCTGACTGAACCGGTCACCGCTCTTAAAGGCGTCGGAAAAGAAGCGGCCGCATCCCTTGAGAATCTGGGTGTCCGGACAGTCGGTGACCTTGTCATGATGTTTCCTTACCGCCACGAGGACAACCGTCTGAAGGATCTGGCGGAAACGCCCCACGAAGAACGGGTCACCATTGAAGGAAGGGTCGAAAGCGAGCCTTCCGTTTTCTTTTCGGGAAAAAACAGGTCAAGGCTGCAGATCCGTATGCTTGCGGGACGCCATCTCGTAAAGGTCGTATTCTTTAACCAGCATTATCTTAAGCATCGGCTGACACCGGGGATGACGATCACGGTCACCGGAAAGTGGGACCGCGGACGACAGGTCATTAATGTCAGCTCATTCAAGGAAGGCCCGAAGCAGGCCGGGGAGGATTTTGAGCCGGTCTACAGCTTGAAGGGCGGCATGCATCAGAAGACCATCCGCCGGTACATCCGTGCGGCCCTTGATGCGGTTGCGGGCGACCTGCCGGATCCGATGCCTGCCGAACTCCTGGAGAAATACAAGCTGCCAGGAATCGCGGAAGCGCTTGAAGGCATGCATTTTCCGCGTGATGCGGAACATGTAAAGCATGCCCGCCGCCGGTTTGTCTACGAGGAGTTCCTCGGCTATCAGCTGAAGATGCAGGCGATCAAAAAGGTCAGAAAAGAAACGGGCAAGGGGACGGAACTCCATTATGATCTGGAGAAGCTGAGAGTTTTCATCGCCTCACTGCCATTCGAGCTCACGGGCGCTCAAAAAAGGGTTGTCAATGAGCTTTGTGCAGAGCTGAAGGAGCCGGTGCGCATGAACCGGCTCCTTCAGGGTGACGTGGGATCAGGGAAGACCGCCGTGGCGGCGATCGGCCTTTATGCGGCCATCACAGCCGGCGCGCAGGGGGCGCTCATGGCTCCGACGGAAATCCTCGCCGAGCAGCATGCCCAGACATTGGCGGATTGGCTGGAGCC
The DNA here is from genome assembly GCF_001619585.1 of Bhargavaea cecembensis. Lineage (GTDB taxonomy): Bacteria > Bacillota > Bacilli > Bacillales_A > Planococcaceae > Bhargavaea > Bhargavaea cecembensis_A. The sequence continues at coordinate 238,643 of NZ_LQNT01000009.1, read as the reverse complement.
CTTCGGTGTCCGCATCGCCCTGCTCTCGGGTTCCACGAAGGCGAAGGCACGCCGGATCATCCTGGAAAAACTTGCGGAGGGCGAGATCGATCTGGTCATCGGTACGCATGCCCTGATCCAGCCTGACGTGGTATTCAGGAAACTCGGGCTGGTCATCACGGACGAGCAGCACCGTTTCGGAGTGGAGCAGCGCCGGATCCTGAAGGAGAAAGGGGAGGACCCGGATGTGCTGTTCATGACGGCGACGCCGATTCCCCGGACGCTCGCCATCACGGCATTTGGTGAGATGGATGTTTCCATCCTTGACGAGATGCCGGCGGGACGCCAGCCGATCGAAACCTACTGGACAAAGCGTGATGCGCTCCCGGCCGTCCTCAAGCGGATGGGAAGGGAACTCGGGCAGGGCCGCCAGGCATACGTCATCTGCCCGCTCATCGAAGAGTCCGACAAGCTCGACGTCCAGAATGCGGTTGACATGTACGAACAGATCCGGCAGTATTTCGGCGGCAGGTTCAACGTCGGGCTCATGCACGGACGCCTGCATCCCGACGATAAGGAAGCGGTCATGCGGGAATTCTCAGAATGCGGGCTTCACGTGCTCGTATCGACGACGGTCGTCGAAGTCGGCGTGAACGTTCCGAATGCATCGTTCATGGTCATCTCGGATGCCGAGCGTTTCGGTCTTGCACAGCTGCACCAGCTGCGCGGACGTGTCGGACGCGGCGCGCACAAGTCTTATTGCGTGCTCCTTGCAGACCCGAAAACGGAAATCGGCAAGGAACGGATGCAGTCGATGACCGAGACGAACGACGGCTTCCGCCTTGCTGAAAAGGATCTCGAGCTTCGCGGCCCGGGAGACTTTTTCGGGAAAAAGCAGAGCGGCATGCCGGACTTCAAAGTGGCAGACCCCGTCCATGACTATCGTGCGCTTAATACAGCCAGACTGGATGCCGAACAGCTCATCGCGTCCGAGTCCTTCTGGAATGATCCTGAATATGAACCTCTCCGGACAATGATTGAACAGTCCGGGGTCCTGTCCGACGAACGGATCGATTGACTCGAATCCGTTTGCCGGATTTTTTGTTTCAAAAATACAATTGACGGAGGATAGAATGCGAGACGATCTAGTTGCACTGCAAACGTTGCTATAGGTCTATGAGACGTTAACATAATGCAATAAGACGTTGCCATAGTTCATTGAGACATTGACATATCCGCCTTTGTTCGCAACGATGAACGGCGCCAAGGGGATGAATAGGGAGATGGTTCTATTCGGTTTCAACTGGTATTGTTTAGTCTCTTAATTTGTTTAGCCCTAAACCGTTTAATGCAATAAGCCCCATGGAGGATTGGAGCGGAAGGTCCGAGACACCTGTGGGGAAAGCGTTAGCCGAAGATCCCGAGGATGTCGCGCAACACTTCGCGCTGCGCACTGACGCCAGTCTCTTATTGCCTGCTCCTCAACGCTGCGCTTTTGCACGCAGATGCCAATCTGCGTATTGGCATCGGCTAAGGCAACGACCGCGGTAAGCGAGGGACTGGAGTGGAAATCCGGTGTGTTTTTTAGAGTGAACTGTAGTTCAATGGGGTTATACACTACTATGACTACAGGATTTAAGAGCATTAGCCACACTGCAAAAAGCAAAGTTTTCAAGCATGGTTGCAATCTGCCCCGCCTGTTTTATATACTCATATTAGTACCAAGTGCTAAATCCGGTGGTGAAAACATGAAACTGCAGAAACGAGAGCGTCAGGCACGCCTCTCTTCACTGCTGGAGGAGAATCCGCTGCTTACTGACGGCGATCTTGCCGAATACTTCGGAGTCAGTGTCCAGACCATCCGGCTTGACCGGATGGAGAAGGGGATACCTGAACTGCGGGAACGCCTGAAAGATGTGGCCGTCCGCTCGCTTGATGACGTAAAGTCGCTGCCGATCGACGAAGTGATCGGCGACATCATCGATATTGAGCTGGACAAGCGGGCGGTGTCCGTGTTCGACGTCACGAAGGACCACGTCTTCCAGCGAAACGGCATTGCGAGGGGGCACCATCTGTTCGCGCAGGCCAACTCCCTTGCGGTGGCGGTCATCGACGACGAGCTTGCGCTTACCGCGGCATCATCGCTGAGCTTCATCAAACCGGTGAGGGCGGGAGAGCGTGTCGTCGCCAAAGCGGCGGTCCGGCCGGACGGACGGCCCCGCAGGTCGATCGTGGAAGTCATCTCGACGGTGGGCGACGAGCCTGTTTTCACCGGAACATTTGAAATGTACCGGACCCACGAGAGCGGAAAAGAGGGACAATCATGATCATAGCAGTAGACGGAATGGGGGGCGACCACGCCCCCGGTGCGGCGGTTGAAGGAGTGCGACAGGCACTTGAGGTTTTCCCGGACATCCGGATCAGGCTTTACGGGGATTCCGGCAAAATCGGTCAGATGATCGGGGCGCATGAGCGCCTCGAGGTCATCCATTGCACCGAGAAAATCGAAGGGGAAGACGAACCGGTCCGTGCCGTCCGGCGGAAAAAGGACTCATCCATGGTTCGCATGGCACAGGCAGTGCGCGACGGGGAGGCCGATGCGGGCGTCAGCGCCGGAAATACAGGCGCACTCATGGCTGCCGGTCTCTTCGTTGTCGGCCGTCTGGCCGGGGTCGACCGGCCGGCACTTGCACCGACCCTTCCGACCCTTGACGGAAACGGTTTTGTCATGCTTGACATGGGGGCAAATGCGGACGCCAAGCCGCAGCACCTTGTGCAGTACGCGATTATGGGCAGTATCTATGCCGAGCAGGTACGCGGGATCCAAAATCCCCGGGTCGGTCTTCTCAATATCGGCACCGAAGAAAATAAGGGAAATGAACTGACCAAGGAGGCCCACGCCCTCATTGCCGCATCTCCGGTCAACTTCATCGGAAATGTGGAGGCGAGGGATCTGCTGACAGGAGTCGCCGACGTTGTCGTGACCGACGGCTTCACCGGCAACATGGTGCTGAAGACGATCGAAGGAACCGCTCAGGGTCTCATGTCCATGATCAAAGACGCCTTCATGTCGAATGCAAAAGGGAAGATTGCCGGTCTCCTCGCCAAGGACGGGCTGAAGGACCTGAAAACGAAAATGGATTATACAGAGTACGGCGGTGCCGGCCTGTTCGGCCTGAATGCACCGCTGATCAAGGCACACGGCTCCTCAAATGCCAACGCCGTCATGAACGCCATCCGCCAGGCCAGGACCATGGCCGGCCAAGGCGTGACGGAACACATCGGAGAGACGATCGGAAGGATGGGGAAACATGAGTAAGATCGCATTTGTCTTCCCTGGCCAGGGCTCGCAGAAAGTCGGCATGGCCTCGGAATTTATCGGCAGCGGCGCCGGTTACAGAAGTTTCGCTGATGAAGCGGACAGCCGCCTGGGCATCGGTCTGAGCGGACTGATGCAGGAAGGTCCTCAGGAAGAACTGACACTCACCTATCATGCGCAGCCTGCGCTGCTGACGGCAGGCGCGGCGATCGACGCGGCGCTGAAGGAAGCGGGCATCCGTCCGGACTATGCTGCCGGGCACAGCCTCGGTGAATACACAGCGCTTGTTTCGGCCGGTGTCCTGACATTTGGTGATGCTGCGGAAACGGTTCACCGCAGAGGCCTGTACATGAACGATGCCGTCCCGGCAGGAGAAGGCTCGATGGCAGCCATCCTTGGACTCGGTGCAGAAGAACTGAAACGCGTCACCGACGACGTGACCAAAGAGGGGCACCCTGTACAGCCGGCCAATCTGAATTGTCCGGGCCAGATTGTCATCTCGGGCAGCAGCCGCGGTGTCGAGCTTGCCTGCGAGGCGGCAAAGGCGGCAGGCGCCAAACGGGCAATCCCGCTTGACGTGAGCGGGCCGTTCCACTCTTCGCTCATGAAGCCGGCGGCACAGAAACTCCAGCAGCAGCTCGATTCCGTCGGGTTTGCCGAGGCGGAAATTCCTGTTATTGCAAATGTCACCGCGGAACCCGTGCAGGATCCCGAACAGACAAAGCAGCTTCTTGTGGAACAGCTGTATTCACCTGTGCGCTGGGAAGAATCCGTCCGGAACATGATGGATCTCGGTGTGACACTCTTTATCGAGTGCGGACCGGGAGGCGTACTGTCCGGACTCATCCGGAAAATCGACCGTTCCGCCACTGTTCTCAGGGTTGAAGATACAGAAACATTGAACAAGGCCGTCGAGACGGCGAAAGGGTGGTCGTGAAATGGGCAAACTTACCGGTAAATCCGCTATTGTGACGGGGGCTTCCCGCGGCATCGGCCGAGCCATTGCCATCGCCCTTGCACAAGAAGGCGCAAAGGTAGCCGTAAACTTCGCAGGCAGCGAAGAAAAGGCTGCGGAGACGGTCAGGATGATCGAGGAAGCCGGCGGAGAGGCATTTGCCATCCGCGCATCGGTCAGCAACCAGGAAGACGTCAAGCAGCTTGTGGACGGGACTATGGAGCGCTTCGGCGCCGTCGACATTCTTGTCAACAATGCGGGCATCACGAAGGATAACCTCCTCATGCGCATGAAAGAGGAAGAATGGGACGACGTGCTGTCGACCAACCTGAAAGGGGTCTTTCTCTGCACAAAGGCCGTCGCGCGGCCGATGATGAAGAAACGGTCAGGCACGATTATCAATCTGGCATCCGTCGTCGGCGTCGCGGGAAATCCCGGCCAGGCCAACTACGTTGCTGCAAAGGCGGGCGTCATCGGACTGACGAAGACGGCGGCCAAGGAACTGGCTGCACGCGGAATCCGGGTCAACTCGGTAGCACCCGGATTCATCACGACGGATATGACGGACAAGCTTCCCGAAGACGTGAAGGCAGCCATGCTGGGCCAGATTCCGCTCGGCAGGCTCGGAGATCCGGAACACGTGGCCCGTGCCGTCGTCTTCCTTGCTTCGGAGGATTCTGCATACATCACCGGCCAGACACTTCATGTTGACGGCGGAATGGTCATGTAACCCCTTGTCCCTGAACGGTCAGCCTGTCATACTGGTTGGGTGGCCGGAAAAGTGGAAGGCATCCGCCCGAAGCGGGCCGATAAACAGACTCTCCCGTGAGAGGAGGTGAACGTATTGGCAACTGTTCTGGAACGTGTGACAAAGGTGATCGTCGACCGTCTCGGCGTTGATGAGAGCGAAGTAAAAACTGAGGCATCCTTCCGTGAGGATCTTGGTGCGGACTCTCTTGACGTCGTGGAGCTCGTCATGGAGCTTGAGGACGAATTCGACCTTGAAATCTCCGACGAAGATGCGGAGAAGATCGGAACTGTCGGAGACGCAGTTTCTTATATTGAAGAAAAGACCGCGTAATCGGTTTTGAAGAGGCAGGCGAGCAGTCCGGAGACGGACGGGCGCCAGCCTCTTTTGCCGTTTTGCGTTACCCTGCCGAAAGGGGTAAACTTAGCATATATCCACAACGGAAAGGCAGATCTGATGACTATGAACAAAAAAGAGCGCCACATCAAAAAAGGTTCCTATCCGGAATCTGTCCATAAGCGATTTGCCGATTTTGAGGAGAACATCGGCTTCACATTCAGTGACCCGACCCTCCTGTACCGTGCATTCACACACTCCTCGTATGTGAACGAGCACAGGAGGAGGATCCATGACGACAACGAGCGCCTTGAATTTCTGGGTGATGCCGTCCTGGAACTTGCCGTCTCCCGTTTTTTGTTTGAAACTTATCCATCCATGAGCGAAGGCGAACTGACCAAGCTGCGTGCCGCGATCGTCTGCGAACCGTCCCTCGTACAGTTTGCGGACGAGCTGGATTTCGGCCGCTACGTGCTGCTCGGAAAAGGCGAAGAGCAGACCGGCGGCCGCACACGTCCCTCCCTTCTGGCCGATGTGTTTGAAGCATTCATCGGCGCCCTTTATCTGGACAACGGATTCGACAAAGTCGTCGGGTTCCTTGAACGGATCGTCTTCCCGAAAGTGAAGGTCGGTGCTTTTTCCCATGTGATGGATTACAAGAGCCAGCTTCAGGAAATGGTGCAGCAGTCATCCAGCGGCCAGCTCAACTACCGGATTGTGGACGAAAAGGGACCTGCGCATGATCGCGTGTTCGTATCGGCCGTTACGATCGGCGGCGATGAACTGGGCCGCGGAGAGGGCAAGTCGAAGAAAGAGGCGGAGCAGCTGGCGGCCCGCCACGCCATCAGCGAACTGCGCAAAACTGAAGGGCAGGCGGAATGATTTGTATCTGAAGCGACTCGAAATTATCGGGTTCAAGTCGTTCGGTGAACGAATCGGCCTGGACTTTGTGCCGGGGGTGACCGCGGTTGTCGGCCCGAATGGAAGCGGAAAAAGCAACATCACCGATGCTATCCGCTGGGTCCTCGGCGAACAGTCGGCAAAAACCCTCCGGGGAGGCAAGATGGAAGACGTCATCTTCTCCGGGAGTGACTCGAGGAAGGCGCTGAATTTTGCCGAGGTCACGCTGATTCTTGACAACTCGGATGGCCGCGTGCCGCTCGACTTTAGTGAAATCAGCGTCACGCGCCGCGTGTTCCGCTCGGGGGACAGCGAATACCAGATCAACCGGCAGGACTGCCGGCTCCGGGATATCGTCGATCTGTTCATGGATTCGGGACTCGGCAAAGAAGCGTTTTCCGTTATTTCGCAGGGCCGGGTCGATGAAATTCTGAACAGCAAGCCGGAAGACCGCCGTGCGATCTTCGAGGAAGCGGCGGGCGTGCTCAAGTATAAGCAGCGCCGCCGCAAGGCTGAACATAAGCTCTTCGAAACGGAAGATAACCTGAACCGGGTCCTCGACATTCTCCATGAACTGGACGGGCGCCTCGAACCGCTCCGGATACAGGCATCCGCCGCGAAGGATTACCTCGCGATGTCCGGAGAGCTGAGTGAAATCGGCACTGCTCTGCTTTCACATGACATCCGGGAAAATGAAAAGCAGCTGGCGGAAATCCGAAAGCGCCTGGAAGAGGCAACAGGGCTCGAGCAGGCCACTGCCGAAGAAGCCGCACGCCACGAATCAGAACTCGGCCGTCACCGCAGTGAAGCGGAAACGCTTGCTGCAAGGATTGACGGCCTGCACACCGCGCTCGCAGAAGCGGCGGCGAACGTTGAGAAATGGGAAGGCCGAAAACAGGTGCTTGCCGAGAGGAAGACCCATGCAGAGCGGCAGCTGGAAAGACTGCGGGAAGACCTGGCAGAAACAGTAGAAGCGGCAGAAAGACTCAGACAGCGGAAAGAGCAAGCCGGGCAGGAAGCAAACATCCGGAAAAAGGCCCTCCGGGAGATCCGATCCGAAATCCGGCGACTGCAGGAAGTCATGGACCGCCCGCTGGATGAGACGGCCCGCAAGATCGACGAGCTGAAATCCGCCTATATCGAGCTGCTCAACGAAGAAGCAGCCGTGAAAAATGAACTCAAGCATCTCGGGCAGCAGCTCGAGTATCAGGCCGTATCCGCCGAGCGGAACCGGACGCGTGCGGGAGAGGCCCGTGCAGAATGGGAGGAGGCCTCCGCAGCGCTTGCCGAGGCGGAACGGGAACTCACCGCCCTGAAAGAGCGGCTGTCAGCCGTAAGGTCCGATGAAACGGATCTGGCATCGTCCAGGGAGCAGACTGCCGCCGAGCTAAACGGGAAACAGGAGCAGCTGTACAAGGCATACAGCCTCCTTGAAAAGCTGAAGGGGCGGCGGGAGGCCCTTCTTTCGATGGAAGCGGAATTCGCCGGATTCCATACCGGTGTCCGGGAAGTGCTCCGCGCGGCCGAAAGCAATCGCCTGGACGGCATTGAAGGGGCAGTCGCCTCGCTTGTCGACGTAAAAAAAGAATTTGCTGGTGCCGCAGAAACGGCCCTCGGCGCAGCTGCACAGAATATTGTCACCGTCACGGAAGCCGATGCCCGCCGGGCGATCGGCTACCTGAAAAACAGCCGGAAGGGCCGGGCGACATTCCTTCCGCTTTCTGTCATGAAGCCGCGTCGGGTGGATGCTTCCTCCCTTTCCCGCGCTTCTTCGCATGGGGATTTTGTAGGAACGGGGGATACGGTCGTGACGGCGGAGCAAAAGTACATGCCGATCGTGCAGAACCTGCTAGGAAACGTACTCATCTCCCGAACCCTGAAAGGTGCCAATGAAATTGCAGGAATGACCGGTCACCGCTACCGTGTCGTGACGCTTGACGGCGACGTTGTCAATGCCGGAGGTTCCATGACCGGCGGCGGAACAGATCGGGGCAATCCGATTTTCATGAGAAAAGCGGAGCTCGAACAGGTCACCGAAGATGCCGGCCGGCTCGAAAAGTCGATCGGCAATGCTGAAAAGGCCATTGCCCTGCTGAAACAGCAGCTCGCGGAAGAATCGGGGAACCATGAACGGGTGAGGGAAGAACGTGAAGCACTGACGGAGAAGGAAGTCGCATCAGTCGGCCGGGTCGCGGAGCTGAAGGCGGCCGAGAGGCGCCTGGCCGACCGTCTTTCCCTGTTCGGCGACGAGGAATCCGGCACGACGGTCCTTGCCTCGGGAATCCGGGATCGCATCCTGGAAGCCGAATCACGGCAGACTTCCCTCAAGGAAGAACTTGGCCGGGCATCCAAGGAGATCGAAGAGATGACGGGCCTTTATGAAGAGGGGCGAACCGAGCGCGACCGGATGAACAACCGGCTCGGTGAGCTGAGGCAGGAAGCCGCAGTTCTTGCCGAGCAGCTGGCGCAGGCAGAATCGGCCGCCGCTTCCGTCGAGGAAGAGCTTTCCGGGCGCCTTGCCAGGGCAGAGCGTCTCCGGGAAGAGATGGAGTGGACAGCCGGAGGGGATGCCGGCTCAAGCCCCGAAGAAGCCGAGAATGAACTGCGTGAATGGAAAGAGAAAAAGGCCGCCCTTGAAAAAGACCTGTCAGCCGCTCTTGATCAGCGGGAATCGCTTCAGCAATCCATCGCGTCCGCGGAAGGCAGATTCCGGCGTGCAGCCGAAACGAGAGCAACACATTCCGCATCCGTCCGGGAATCCGAGCTCATCGCCGGCCGGATCACCTATGAGCTTGAATCACTCCGCAGCTCCCTTGAGGATGACTACGGGATCGATGAACTCCCGGTTGAAGGGATCCGGTTCCCTGAAAATCTCGGCCCGGAGGAAGCCCGTAGGAAAGTGCGGCTCCTGAAGCAGTCTATCGAGGAGCTGGGACCGGTCAACACCGCATCAATTGAAGAATTTGAAACTGTATCGGAGCGCCATGCGTTCCTTACGGATCAGCGCAATGATCTGCTCGAGGCCAAAGAGACGCTTGAGAGCGCCATCGACGAGATGGACACCGAAGTAACCGAACGGTTCAGCAGCACGTTCCATGCGGTCAGCCGTCAGTTCGGCATCGTCTTCAAGGAGCTGTTTGGCGGGGGCAGGACAGAGCTGGTCCTCACCGATCCGGACGACATGCTCCGGACCGGCATTGATATCGTGGCATGTCCGCCGGGCAAGAAACTGCAGAACCTGAGCCTGCTTTCGGGCGGTGAGCGGGCATTGACCGCGATCGCACTGCTTTTTGCCATCCTGAAAGTCCGGCCGGTGCCGTTCTGTGTGCTTGATGAAGTCGAAGCAGCGCTTGACGAGGCCAATGTGCTCCGCTACAGCGATTACCTGAAGAAATTCAGCAGCGAGACGCAGTTCATCGTCATCACCCACCGGAAGGGGACGATGGAAGGCGCCGACGTGCTTTACGGCATCACCATGCAGGAGTCCGGCATCTCGAAACCGGTCTCCGTGAGGCTGACGGAAGGCAGCGAAGTGGAATACGAGGAGCCTGTCCCGTCTGTCGGGGCCGGCACGGAAGGAGCGGGATTATGAGTTTTTTCAAGAAGCTGAAAGAGAAAATGACCGGCAAGCCGGATGAAACGACGGAAAAATATAAGGACGGGCTGGAAAAGACGAGAACATCGTTTACTTCTAAGGTGAATGACCTCATCGCCCGTTACCGGAAGGTGGATGAGGACTTTTTCGAGGAGCTGGAGGATCTCCTGCTTCAGGCGGATGTCGGATTCGAGACGGTCATGCAGCTGATGGATGACCTCCGTTTCGAAGTGCAGCGACGGAACGTCAAGGATACGGAAGGAATCCAGACCGCCATTTCCGAGAAGCTGGTCGATATCTACCGCAAAGGAGAAGAGGGCGAAGGCGGCCTCAATATGCAGGAAGAGGGACCGACTGTCATCCTTCTCGTGGGCGTGAATGGCGTCGGCAAGACGACGACGATCGGCAAACTGGCCAACCGGTTCATCGGGGAAGGCAAGACGGTCATGCTCGCTGCCGGGGATACGTTCCGTGCCGGAGCGATTGACCAGCTCCAGGTATGGGGAGACCGGGTCGGGGCTGAAGTAATCCGCCAGGCGGAGAATTCGGATCCTGCGGCAGTCATGTATGATGCGGTGAGGGCAGCGAAGAACCGGAAAGTGGATGTGCTGATCTGCGATACGGCCGGGCGCCTCCAAAATAAAGTCAACCTGATGAACGAGCTCGAGAAGGTGCACAGGGTAATCGGCCGGGAGCTGCCGGGCGCACCGCATGAAACCTTGCTGGCGCTCGATGCGACGACCGGACAGAACGCCCTCATCCAGGCCGAGACATTTAAGGAAGCCACGAAAGTCACTGGCATCGTCCTGACTAAGCTGGACGGCACCGCGAAAGGCGGAATAGTCCTCGCCATTCGCAACAAGCTTGGCATTCCGGTCAAGTTTGTCGGTCTCGGGGAAGGCGTGGAAGATCTCCAGCCGTTTGACGCAGAACGGTATGTTTACGGTCTCTTCGCCGAGGGCCTCGAGCAGGAAGCCGAGACACTCGGAGGGGAGACTCCGGGGGAAGAGTGAAAGACAAGGGGATTTACTTGACAGGACGATCAGCCCTGTATAGAATGCTCTTGACGGAGACGGGAAGGAGGGGCTTTGATGCTGCTTGAAAAAACGACCCGGATGAACTTCCTGTTTGACTTCTATCAGGCACTCCTGACCGAGAAGCAACGGAGCTATATGGACCTGTATTACCTGAACGACCTGTCCCTGGGGGAGATTGCGGAACAGTATGACGTCTCCCGCCAGGCGGTCTATGACAATATCCGCCGCACAGAAGCCATGCTCGAAGAGTACGAGCAGAAGCTCCAGCTTTTCGGCAAGTTCCTCCAACGGCGCGAAGCCGTTGATGCACTTGTGGCCGATGTGGAACGCGGCGGGACGGATGCCGGGGACCTGATCCGGCGTCTGCATGAACTGAAAGAATTCGACTGATAGGAGGCGGGCAATCGATGGCATTTGAAGGATTGGGCGAGCGCCTGCAGCAAACGCTTCAGAAAATCAAGGGCAAGGGGAAAGTGACCGAGGCCGACGTCAAAGAGATGATGCGCGAAGTCCGATTCGCGCTGATCGAGGCCGACGTCAACCTGAAGGTCGTCAAGGAATTCGTCAAGAAAGTGAGCGAACGCGCCGTCGGATCGGACGTCATGGAAAGCCTGACGCCGGGACAGCAGGTCGTCAAGATCGTCCGTGACGAACTGGCGGCCCTCATGGGCGGCGAAGCCGAGACGATCACATTTGCGAAAAAACCGCCGACCGTCATTATGATGGTCGGACTGCAGGGTGCCGGGAAAACCACGACAACCGGCAAGCTCGCAAACCTCATCCGGAAGAAATACAACCGGAAACCGCTCCTGGCCGCTGCCGACGTTTACCGGCCAGCCGCGATCCAGCAGCTGGAGACGATCGGCAAGCAGCTCGGCATGCCGGTCTTCCAGCTCGGAACGGAGGCAAACCCGGTTGATATCGCCAAACAGGCCATCGCCAAGGCGAAGGAAGACCACCACGATGTCGTCTTCATCGACACGGCCGGCCGGCTCCAGATCGACGAGGACCTCATGCAGGAACTCCGGGATATCCACGATGAGGTGAAACCGGATGAGGTCTACCTCGTCGTCGATGCGATGACCGGCCAGGTTGCCGCGAATGTGGCGGAGACCTTCGATCAGCAGGTCGGGGTCACCGGCGTCGTCCTGACAAAGCTGGACGGCGACACCCGGGGCGGCGCGGCGCTTTCGATCCGTTCCGTCACCGGAAAGCCGATCAAGTTTGCCGGGATGGGAGAAAAACTCGACGCACTCGAGCCGTTCCATCCGGAGCGCATGGCTTCCCGGATCCTCGGGATGGGCGATGTCATGTCGCTGATTGAAAAGGCGCAGTCCAATGTCGACGAGCAAAAAGCGAAGGAACTGGAACAGAAGTTCCGGGACCAGTCGTTCACGTTCGACGACTTCCTTGAGCAGCTGGAGCAGGTGAAGCAGATGGGGCCTCTTGATGAGATCCTCAAAATGCTTCCGGGCGCAGGCAAGATCAAGGGCATCGACAACGTGAAGGTGGACGAAAAACAGATGGGGCGGGTAGAGGCCGTCATCAAATCCATGACGACCGAGGAAAAGTCCAAACCCGAAATCATCAACTCCAGCCGCAAAAAGCGCATTGCGCGCGGCTCCGGCACGAGCATCCAGGAAGTGAACCGCCTGCTCAAGCAATTCGACGAGATGAAAAAGATGATGAAACAGATGTCGAACATGCAGCAGGGCAAAGGCAAACGCAAAATGAAAATGCCGGGCCTCGACTCGCTGTTTAAGTAAGTTGCTTAATTTTGATGTGAAAATGCCCGTCTGTCTGATTGAAGCGAAAGGCCCGAGACACCTGCGGGAAAAGCGTTAGCCGAAGTCCCCGAGGATGTCGCGCAACGCTTCGCGCTGCGCACAGACGCCAGTCTCCGTACTGGCGCCGGCTAAGGCGACGCCCGCGGTAAGGGAGGGCCTGTAGCGGAAATCAGCTGGATTTAAGGTGTTAAGAAAAAACACTTTACAAAGCAATAATGACTTGGTAATATACTATCTTGTGTGAAACTATTCGGAGGTGCTAACCATGGCAGTTAAAATTCGACTTAAGCGTATGGGCGCAAAAAAGACGCCTTTCTATCGTATCGTAGTAGCAGATTCCCGTTCCCCTCGTGACGGCCGCCAGATCGAAACGATCGGCACATACAACCCGCTCACGACGCCGGCTGAGCTCAAGATCGACGAAGAGCTTGCAATCAAATGGCTTCAGAACGGCGCGAAGCCTTCTGATACGGTACGCAACCTGCTCGCTACGCAGGGCATCATGGAGAAATTCCATAACGCCAAGACCGCAAAATAATTTGACGGAGGCGACATGATGAAAAAGCTGATTGAAACGATCGTCAAACCGCTCGTTGATCATCCGGATGAGGTCCGGATCGGCGTGGAAGAACGGCAGGGCAGGCTCGTCTGCTCGCTGTCCGTCCACCCGGAAGACATGGGGAAAGTGATCGGCAAACAGGGCCGGGTGGCATCCGCGATCCGGACTGTCGTAAATTCAGCTGAAGGCGCAGGCCGGAAACGGGTGCGCGTCGACATCATGGATTAAGGAAGGGACGATTCAGGTTCCTTCCTTTTTCATACCCCGAAAAACCGATGAAGGAGGACGACGGATGAACTGGTATAACGTCGGAAAAATCGTCAACACGCACGGCATCCGCGGGGAAGTGCGTGTGATGTCGCGTACGGATTTCCCTGAGGAGCGCTATGCGAAAGGGGCGCGCCTTGCACTCTTCATGCCGGGTGCGAAGGAGCCGGTCATGCTGACCGTGGCCTCCCACCGGGTCCATAAGAACTTCGATCTCCTTACATTCGAGGGCCATCCGAACATCAATGATGTGGAGAAGTATCGTGACGGCATCCTGAAAGTGTCGGATGAAGACCTCGGGGAACTGGAAGAAGGCGAATTCTACTACCATGAAATCATCGGCTGCACGGTTGTCGACCAGGAAGGCCGTGAAATCGGCAAGGTGACCGAGGTTCTGGAGACGGGCGCGAATGACGTCTGGGCGGTCAAGCCGCCGGAAGGCAAAATGCACTACATTCCGTACATCGAGGATGTCGTCCTGGAAATCGATCCCGAAAACGGACGGATTGTCATTGATCCGATTGAAGGGCTGTTGTCCTGATGAAGATCTCGGTCCTGTCCATCTTCCCCGAAATGTTCGGCGGTGTTTTCAATGCATCCATCCTGAAACGGGCGCAGGAAAGTGGTGCCGTAAGCCTCGCGGTTCGGGATTTCCGCGAATTCGCCACGGACAAGCACCATAAGGTCGACGATTATCCATACGGCGGCGGTGCGGGCATGGTCCTGAAGCCGGAGCCGCTTTTCCGCGCCGTGGAAAACCTCTCGGACGGCCGCTCACCAAGAATCATCCTTATGTGCCCGCAGGGAGAACGGTTCACCCAGAAAAAGGCCGAGGAGCTGGCGAAGGAAGACGATCTCATCTTCCTGTGCGGGCACTATGAGGGCTATGACGAACGCATCCGCGAACACCTCATCACCGACGAGATCTCCATCGGCGACTTTGTCCTCACCGGAGGGGAACTTGCGGCGATGACGGTCATCGACAGTGTCGTCCGGCTCCTGCCGGGCGTGCTCGGAAATGAGGAATCCCCTGCACTCGATTCGTTCTCTACGGGGTTCCTGGAACATCCCCATTACACCCGCCCGGCGGACTTCAGGGGGATGAAAGTGCCCGATGTCCTAATGTCCGGAAACCATGCGGAAATCGAGCGCTGGCGCGAGGAGCAGTCGCTCAAGCGCACATTTGAACGGAGGCCCGACCTCCTCGGGGAAACTGAACTTACCGGCCGTCAGAAGGAAGTGCTCCGCAGGCTCGGCTGGCAAGAAAAAGAGTAAGTCCCGGGCTTGCCCGGAGACCGCTCCTGTGGTATGATAAGTCCCGTGCTTCTGCGTGAAGCACTCGATTACGGTGTTCCGCTGCAAAGGCAATCCGTGCATGAGCATCTGTAGTAAGGAGAGGAAAACATGCAAAACATCATTGCAGAAATCACGAAGGAACAACTTCGTACAGACCTTCCGGCATTCCGCCCGGGCGACACGGTACGTGTACACGTGAAAGTCGTCGAGGGTACGCGTGAGCGGATCCAGGTTTACGAAGGGGTTGTCATCAAGCGTCGCGGCGGCGGCATCAGCGAGACATTTACAGTCCGCAAGATTTCCTACGGTGTAGGAGTTGAGCGTACATTCCCTGTGCACACGCCAAAAATCGCGAAACTTGAAGTGATTCGCCGCGGTAAAGTACGCCGTGCGAAACTGTACTACCTCCGCAACCTTCGCGGAAAAGCTGCCCGCATCAAAGAAATCCGATAATCGACATCGAAAGGGGCCGGCCTGTCCGGCTCCTTTTCTTTTTGCCTCAGTCTTCCATAAACTCTATAATGGAATCAGATTGAACAGGGAGGCCAACGGGATGACAGAAGAGACAAAGAAAAATGAGCTGTGGGAATGGACGAAAGTCCTTCTCATCGCGTTCGGGCTGGCTGCCATCATCCGGTATTTCCTCTTTACGCCCATTGTCGTAGACGGGGAGTCCATGATGCCGACGCTCGAGGATGGCGACAAGATGATCGTCAACAAAATCGGCTACACGATCGGCGAGCCGGAACGGTTCGATATCGTCGTCTTCCATGCACCGGAACAGAAAGACTACATCAAGCGGGTCATCGGGCTTCCGGGCGATCATATCGAGTACCGGGATGATCAGCTGTTCATCAACGGGGAAGCTTATGATGAACCGTACCTGGATGAGTACAAGGAGGCGGTCACGGACGGAACCCTGACCGAGGACTTTACGCTCGAAGACAAAATCCAGCGGGAAACCGTTCCGGAAGGCCATGTTTTCGTCATGGGGGATAACCGGCGGTTCAGCAAGGATTCCCGCCACATCGGCGTCATCCCGTTCGATGAAATCATCGGCAGCACGAGCCTGATCTTCTGGCCGATGGAAGATATGGGATTCGTCAAGTGACGGAGGTGTGATTCATGACAATCCAATGGTTCCCGGGACATATGGCAAAGGCCAGGCGGGAAGTCACCGAACAGCTGAAGATGGTCGACATCGTCTTCGAGCTGGTCGATGCCAGGCTTCCGCAGTCTTCCAGAAACCCGATGATCGATGACATCATCAGCCGGAAGCCCCGGCTTGTCATCCTCAATAAGAAAGACATGGCCGATGAGGCCGAAACCGCCCGCTGGCTGGAAAGATTCAGGGAAAGCGGCTCCGAAGCGGTGGCGATCAACTCGCTCGACGGAAAAGGCCTGCAGCAGGTGACGAAGGCGGCCCAGCAGATCCTCAAGGAGAAATGGGATCGCATGAAGGCGAAGGGCATCCGTCCGAGGGCCATCCGTGCGATGATCGTCGGCATCCCGAACGTCGGGAAGTCGACCCTTATCAACCGGCTTGCCAAAAAGAATATCGCCAAGACGGGGAACACGCCGGGTGTCACAAAGGCCCAGCAGTGGATCAAGGTCGGCAAGGAGCTGGAGCTCCTCGATACGCCGGGCATTCTATGGCCGAAGTTCGAGGACCCGGAAGCAGGTTACAAACTGGCGCTGACCGGGGCGATCAAGGATGCCATCACGGACCAGCAGGAGTTGGCCGTCTATGCGCTCAAATTCCTTGAGGCCCACTATCCGGACCGCCTGGAGGAACGCTATGGCTTCCGGTCGCTCGACGACGATATACCGGGGGTTTACGAGCGTATCGGCGAGCTCCGCAAGGTATACGAAAAAGGCGGTACCATCGACTATGACAGCGTTTCCGAACTGATTGTCCGCGACGTTCGCGATCAGCAGCTCGGCAAGCTCACATTCGATTTTTCTGAAGACCGGTGAACAGGCACGCCCCCGCAGCGGGCGTGCCTCTTTTCATTCCCGGCTCCGGATGGTCCGGGAAATTACATATGACGGGAAAGGCCTGATGATCATTGGCAAAAATGACAATCAGTGAAGTGAGGGCGTGGCTTGAAACAGCAGAAGCGGGAGATCCTTTTTTCCGTGAGCTTAGGAACGACAGCCGTGCCGGCGTCCGCAAACTGCTTGCTGTCCATGACCGAAGACAGGAGAAAAAACGGCTCGAAATCGAGCGGCATCTGGAAAAAGAGCGGTTTGATGATACATTCCGGAGCGCCAAGGATTCGCCCGTAGCGGGTGTCGACGAAGCGGGGAGGGGGCCGCTTGCCGGCCCGGTGGTGACGGCGGCTGTCATCCTTCCGCCGTCCTGCCCGGAACTGGCAGGGCTCGACGATTCGAAGGCGATGACCCGGGAAGCGCGGGAACGCCTGGCAGCCGCAATCAGGAGGTATGCCGTCGCCTGGTCGGTCCATATTCAGCCGGCGGCGGAAATCGACCGGCTGAACATATACAGGGCTACCCGCGAGTCGATGGAGAGAGCGGTGGAGGGGCTTACCGTAAGGCCTGAGGCAGTCATTGCCGATGCCATGGCGCTGCAGGCAGAAGTCCCGTGCCATCCGGTCGTGAAGGCGGATGCGCTCAGTCTGTGTGTGGCGGCGGCATCGGTGCTGGCCAAGACGGAGCGGGATGCCTATATGGACAATCTGCACAAACAATATCCCGCCTTCGGATTCGACCGCCATGCCGGGTACGGCACTCCTGCACACCTGGAAGCGCTAAAAGCCCACGGCCCCTGCCCTGAACACCGGAAGACCTTCGCACCGGTGGCCGGTTTTCTTGTCGGAACCAGCGAAAAGCCGGCTCAGGAAAAGACAATTATGGACAACCTGTGACGGGTTGATTACAATGGGGGATGGCAAGAAACTATTCAAGCAGTTCGATTGGAGGATGTAAGATGAATATCCATGAGTACCAAGGGAAGCAGATTCTTCGCGACTACGGAGTCGCGGTACCAAACGGAATCGTTGCGTTTTCCCCTGAAGAGGCTGTCAAGGCGGCCAAGGAACTCGACACCAACGTATATGTCGTAAAAGCGCAGATCCACGCGGGTGGACGCGGCAAGGCCGGCGGCGTCAAGATTGCAAAGACGGTCGATGAAGTACGCGAATATGCGAAAGAACTCCTCGGCAAGGTCCTGGTAACCCACCAGACAGGCCCTGAAGGGAAAGAAGTCAAGCGCCTTTACATCGAAGAAGGCTCCGACATCCTCAAAGAATACTACATCAGCCTCGTCGTTGACCGTGCGACTGACCGCGTTGTCCTCATGGGCTCCGAAGAAGGCGGCATGGACATCGAAGAAGTGGCGGAAGAAACACCTGAAAAGATCTTCAAGGAAGTCATCGACCCGGTCGTCGGCCTGACAGGATTCCAGGCGCGCCGCATGGCGTTCAACATGAACATTCCGGCGAAGCTCGTCAACAAGGCTGCGAAGCTCTTCCTCGGAATCTACGAAGCATTCATCAGCAAAGATGCTTCCATCCTTGAAATCAACCCGCTCGTCGTAACAGGCGACGACCAGGTCGTGGCACTTGATGCGAAGTTCAACTTCGACTCGAACGCGCTCTACCGTCACGCGGATATCGTTGAGCTCCGTGACTTTGACGAAGAAGATCCGAAAGAGATCGAAGCATCCAAGTTCGACCTCAGCTACGTTTCCCTCGACGGCAACATCGGCTGCATGGTAAACGGTGCGGGCCTTGCGATGTCCACGATGGACACGATCAACTTCTACGGCGGCAAACCGGCGAACTTCCTGGACGTTGGGGGCGGCGCGACTGCGGAAAAAGTAACTGAAGCGTTCAAGATCATCCTTTCCGACTCGAACGTCAAAGGGATCTTCGTCAACATCTTCGGCGGCATCATGAAGTGCGACATCATCGCGGAAGGCGTCATCCAGGCAACGAAGCAGCTCGGCCTTGAAGTGCCGCTCGTCGTCCGCCTCGAAGGAACGAACGTTGACGCTGGCAAGAAGCTTCTGAACGAATCCGGTCTGAACATCACTTCGGCTGACTCCATGGCTGACGGTGCACAAAAAATTGTCGAACTCGTAGGCTAAGAAAGGCGGGAAAACGATGGGCATTTATGTCAATAAGGATACAAAAGTAGTTGTACAGGGAATCACGGGCTCCACTGCCCTTTTCCATACGAAACAAATGATCGAATACGGCACGAAGATTGTTGCAGGTGTAACGCCGGGCAAAGGCGGCACCGAAGTTGAAGGCGTTCCGGTCTTCAACACGGTCGAAGAGGCTGTCAAGGAGACGGGTGCGAATGTTTCCGTCATCTACGTTCCGGCTCCATTTGCAGCGGATGCAATCCTTGAAGCTACAGACGCGGAACTGGATATGGCAATCTGCATCACAGAACACATTCCGGTGTTGGATATGGTCAAAGTCGTCCGCTACATGGAAGGCAAAAAGACCCGTCTCGTCGGCCCTAACTGCCCGGGCGTTATCACGGCGGACGAATGCAAGATCGGCATCATGCCGGGTTATATCCACAAAAAGGGCCACGTAGGCGTTGTTTCCCGTTCGGGAACTCTGACATACGAAGCGGTTCATCAGCTTTCCGAAGCAGGTGTCGGCCAGACAACTGCGGTGGGAATCGGCGGAGACCCGGTCAATGGCACGAACTTCATCGATGTCCTCAAGGAATTCAATGAAGACCCTGAAACACTCGCTGTCGTCATGATCGGCGAAATCGGCGGAACAGCTGAAGAAGAAGCGGCCGAATGGGTCAAGGCAAACATGACGAAGCCGGTCACAGGATTTATCGGCGGCCAGACTGCACCTCCAGGAAAGCGCATGGGCCACGCAGGCGCCATCATTTCCGGCGGCAAAGGAACTGCAGCCGAAAAGATCAAGGCGATGGAAGCGGCAGGCATCAAAGTTGCCGAGACGCCATCCGTCATCGGCGAAACAATGATCAGTGTCCTGAAGGAAAAAGGTCTGTACGAACAGTGCAAAACCCACTAAAATGAAAGTGCGGCGCGATAAGCGCCGCACTTTTACTATTTCCGGAAAATCCCGGGACAGGAGGTAGTGAACATCGATCGGTTCGAAGACCGTCTGCTGGCTCTGCATTATGTCTTTCCCGCTCCGCTGAACCGTTTTGAAAGGCTGCTTGCGGCAGACCCCCGGCTCGAGGCACTCTCGGGTATGGGAACCGCCGAGCTTTCATTTCTGCTGGATCTTGACAAGGACAAGGCGGCGCTTCTCAGGAAGAAGCTCAGCCGCAGCGCGGACCCCCCATACACGCAAGTGTATGCCGCCAGCTCCATCACCCCCATCCTGTATAACCACGAACTCTACCCCCAATCACTCAACCAGCTCATTGACCCGCCCGCTGTTCTGTATGCAGCGGGTGACACATCCCTGCTCACCATTCGGAGAAAGGCGGCCATCATCGGATCGAGGAAAGCGACCGCCTATTCACGTCTTGCCATGGAGAAAATCATTCCGCCGCTTGTTGCGAGCGGCTATGCCATCGTGAGCGGTCTCGCGATGGGTGCCGACGCGATGGCGCATGAGACGGCCATCCGCCACGGCGGGAAAACGATCGGGGTTCTCGGAACCGGGCTTTCCCACCGATACCCGAAGCAAAACATAGGACTCTATGAAGTGATGCAGGCCGGTCATCTGCTCATCACCGAATACCCGCCTTATGCCGGCCCGCGGAAATGGCAGTTCCCGATGCGCAACCGGATTATAAGCGGACTTTCCGGCATCGTGATCGTCACGGAAGCGGCCCGGCCCAGCGGAACGATGAGCACGATCGACCATGCGCTGGAGCACGGAAAGGATGTTCATGCTGTTCCGGGGCCGATCGATTCACCGCTTTCCGCCGGTCCCAACCGACTGATCCTGGAAGGCGCAGCTCCAGCACTGGACGGCTATACCATCCTTGGAGGCCTGCCCCGCGAACCGGTATAAATACGCGGATGGCTTACCGGCCGGAGAAATGGACGGAGCCGAAAATGGTTGCAATTATATAGAAGATAGTTTACATTTTCCATCAGGACTTTCTTTAGGTAACGTTCACCTCGAATGGAGGCACATCAATGGCACCAGATTATTTGGTCATCGTCGAGTCGCCTGCGAAGGCAAAGACGATTGAGAAATATTTAGGGAAGAAATACAAAGTAAAAGCATCAGTCGGCCATGTCCGGGACCTCCCGAGAAGCCAGACCGGCATCGATGTCGAAAACAACTATGAACCAAAGTACATCACAATCCGCGGAAAAGGACCTGTACTGCAGGAACTGAAGAGTGCGGCCAAGAAAGCAAAGAAAATCTTTCTGGCGTCTGACCCCGACCGCGAGGGGGAAGCGATCGCCTGGCACCTTGCGCACTCCCTCGGAATCGACGAGGATTCCGAATGCCGCGTCGTGTTCAACGAAATCACGAAGGATGCCGTCAAGGAAGCGTTCAAGCATCCCCGGGCGATCAACCGTGACCGTGTGGATGCCCAGCAGGCACGCCGCATCCTCGACCGGCTGGTCGGCTATAACATCAGCCCGATCCTCTGGAAGAAAGTCAAGAAGGGGCTTTCGGCCGGACGGGTTCAATCCGTTGCCCTCCGTCTGATCATCGACCGGGAAAACGAGATCCGGAACTTCAAGCCGGAAGAGTACTGGTCGATCACCGGGCTGTTCGGCAAAGGGAAGAAGGAGTTCACGGCTGCTTTTCACGGTGACGGCAAAAAGAAAATCAAACTGCCCGACCGGCAGTCCGTCGATGCGATTCTCGCCAAGCTGGACGGCAGTGACTTTGAAGTCGCCGAACTGGAAAAGAAAGAGCGGAAGCGCAATCCGGCACCCCCGTTCACGACGTCCTCCCTTCAGCAGGAGGCTGCGCGTAAGCTGAACTTCCGGGCGCGCAAGACGATGATGCTCGCCCAGCAGCTTTATGAAGGAATCAACGTCGGCAAGGAAGGCAGCGTCGGTCTCATCACTTACATGCGTACCGACTCGACGCGGATCTCCGACACCGCGAAGAAAGAAGCTGGCGATTTCATCCTGGCCGACTACGGTCAGGAGTACCTGGCCCCGGGCGAACGGGCTTCCAAGCAAAAAAATTCCCAGGATGCGCACGAAGCGATCCGCCCGACTTCTGTCCTCAGAACACCTGCCTCCATGAAGTCCGTTCTTTCGAATGACCAGCTGAAGCTTTACCGGCTCATCTGGGAGCGGTTCATTGCGAGCCGGATGGCACCGGCCGTACTGGATACTGTGACGGCCGACCTTCGCCAGGGAGATGTCGTGTTCCGGGCGACCGGTTCCCAGGTCAAGTTCCAGGGCTTCATGAAAGTCTATGTCGAAGGCGAGGATGACAAGGAAGATGTCAAGCAGAAGATGCTTCCTCCGCTTGAGAAAGGCGATATTGTCAAGAGTCTCAAGATTGATCCGAAGCAGCACTTCACCCAGCCGCCTCCGCGCTACTCCGAAGCGCGGCTCGTCAAGACGATGGAAGAGCTGGGCATCGGCCGGCCATCGACCTATGCCCCGACGCTCGATACGATCCAGAAGCGGGGCTATGTATCTCTTGACGCCAAGCGTTTCGTCCCGACGGAGCTCGGCGAGATTGTCCACTCCCTTGTCAGCGAGTTTTTCCCGGAAATCATCGATGTCGAGTTCACGGCGGAGATGGAGAAAGACCTCGACAGCATCGAGGACGGGAAAAACGAATGGGTCAATGTCATCGACTCATTCTACAAAGATTTCGAGAAACGGCTGAAGGTCGCGGAAGAGGAAATGGAGAAGGTGGTCATCAAGGATGAACCTGCAGGAGAGGACTGCGAAAAGTGCGGCTCACCGATGGTCATCAAGATGGGCCGCTACGGCAAGTTCATGGCCTGCTCGAACTTCCCTGACTGCCGGAATACCAAGCCGATCCTTAAGAAAATCGGCGTGACCTGCCCGAAATGCAAGAAGGGCGAGGTCGTCGAACGCAAGAGCAAGACAAAGCGGATCTTCTACAGCTGCGACCAGTATCCGGAGTGTGATTTCATTTCTTGGGACAAGCCGGTTTCCCGGCCATGCCCAAAATGCAGCAGCCTCCTGGTAGAGAAAAAGCTTAAAAAGGGCAAGCAGATCCAATGCTCGGAATGCGATTATAAAGAACAACCGCAACAGTAAAAGGAGACACGATCCAACATGACACCAGTCGTCAACGTTATCGGAGCGGGCCTTGCGGGCAGCGAGGCCGCCTGGCAGATCGCCAGCCGCGGCGTAAGGGTCCGCCTGCACGAAATGCGCCCGGTACGGCAGACGCCGGCGCACCACACCGGCCAGTTTGCCGAGCTTGTCTGCACCAACTCCCTCCGTGCCAACAATCTCACCAATGCGGTAGGCGTACTCAAGGAGGAGATGCGGATTCTTGATTCCGTCATCATGCAGGCCGCCGACTCCAGCGCGGTGCCGGCAGGCGGTGCACTGGCAGTCGACCGCCACGACTTTGCCGGGCGCGTCACGGAAACGGTCAAAAACCACCCCCTTGTGGAAGTGGTAAACGGTGAAGTGACAGAGATTCCGGAGGGCATCACGGTCATCGCGACCGGTCCGCTCACTTCTTCCTCCCTTGCTGAACAGATCAGCAGCCTGACGGGCGAATACGACCTGTATTTCTACGATGCGGCGGCGCCGATCATCGAAAAGGATTCCATCGACATGGATAAGGCCTACCTCAAGTCCCGCTATGACAAAGGGGAGGCCGCTTATCTGAACTGTCCGATGAACGAAGAAGAGTACAACCGCTTCTACGAGGCGCTCATCTCGGCCGAGACGGTCGCCCTCAGGGATTTCGAAGAAGAAAAGTATTTTGAAGGCTGCATGCCGGTCGAGGAAATGGCCCGGCGCGGCCGTGACACCTTGCGGTTCGGTCCGATGAAGCCAGTCGGTCTTGAGGATCCGAGAACCGGCAAGACCCCTTATGCTGTCGTCCAGCTCCGCCAGGATAACGCAGCTGCGACCCTATACAACATCGTCGGTTTCCAGAATCACATGAAATGGGGACCTCAGAAGGAAGTGCTCCGCCTGATTCCCGGGCTCGAGAATGCGGAGATCGTGCGCTACGGCGTCATCCACCGGAACATGTTCATCAACTCCCCGCGTGTGCTTGAACGCACTTATCAGTTGAAGGCGCGCAAAGACCTGTTCTTCGCAGGACAGATGACCGGAGTCGAGGGCTACGTGGAATCGGCAGGGAGCGGGCTTATTGCAGGTGTCAATGCAGCACGCCTCGCACTGGGCGAAGAACCTGTCACCTTCCCGGCGGAAACGGCACTCGGGAGTATGGCGCGCTATATCAGCGAAGCCGACCCGGGCAACTTCCAGCCGATGAATGTCAACTTCGGGCTTTTCCCTTCGCTTGGGGAGAAAGTCAGGAAAAAAGCGGAGCGCGTGGAGAAGCAAGCCGGGCGTGCGCTGGATACAATTCGAAATTTCAAGAATACAATTGCACAATGATTGAACAAAAGCCTCTAAATGCCTTATACTTTAGAGGCTTTTGTATATTTCCGGAGGTGACGGGATGAATGCCAGGCTGAAACAGGCGGCAGAGGAGTTCCAGTCCTACATCCGCCTGGAGCGAAACTTCTCTCCTTTGACCGTTGAAGGGTACCGTAAAGACCTTCAAGAGTTTTTTGCGTTCCTGGGGTCCGAAGGGATCGGCGAGGAAGAAGACATCCGGTATCCGGAGGCACGTCTCTATGTAACCCGGCTGTACGAGCGGGAGCTTGAGCGGGCGACGATCTCCAGAAAAATTTCTTCTCTCCGTTCCTTCTTCAAATTCGCCAACACCCGGTTCGGCATCGATGACCAGGCATTCCGCTCACTGTATCATCCGAAGAAAGAAGAAAAGCTGCCCCAGTTCTTCTATGAAGAAGAGATGGAGCAGCTTTTCGAAGCGAATGCGGGCAGCTCCCCGAAGGAGATCCGGGACACCGCTCTGCTGGAGCTGCTCTATGCAACCGGCATGCGGGTGTCTGAACTCACGGGACTTACTGTACAGGATGCCGATCTGGACCTCGACATCGTCCGGGTCATGGGGAAGGGCCGCCGTGAGCGCTACATCCCGTTCGGACATTTTGCAGCTGATGCGATCGGCAGGTATCTTAACGGGGCCCGTCCGGCCATCATGAAAGGGAACAAACATGACCGGCTCTTCGTCAATATGAGGGGGACTCCGCTGACCGACCGGGGAGTCCGGCATATTTTGGAGGAAATGGTCAAGAAGGCTGCCCTCCACATTTCGATCCATCCGCATATGCTCCGCCATACGTTCGCCACGCACCTGCTCAATAACGGTGCGGATATGCGTTCCGTCCAGGAGCTTCTCGGCCATGCCAGCCTGTCATCGACGCAGGTTTATACACATGTGACGAAAGAACATCTGAGAAAGACGTACATGAACGCACATCCTAGAGCTTAAGGGGGAGAGGCAATGGACATTCATGCAACCACGATATTCGCGGTCCGGCACAACGGGAAGGCCGCAATGGCAGGAGACGGACAGGTGACTCTCGGGAACCAGGTCGTCATGAAGTATACTGCGAAAAAGGTCCGCCGGCTGTTCGGCGGAAAAGTCGTCGCAGGTTTTGCGGGCTCTGTCGCGGATGCCTTCACACTGTTCGAGTTGTTTGAAGGCAAGCTTGCCGAATATGACGGAAACCTTACACGGGCGGCCGTGGAACTTGCAAAGGAATGGCGGGGAGACAAGATGCTCCAGAAGCTGGAGGCGATGCTGATCGTGATGGACAAAGATACGATGCTGCTCGTTTCCGGTTCGGGAGAAGTGATCGAACCGGATGACGGCATCCTCGCGATCGGATCCGGAGGCAACTACGCGCTGGCTGCGGGGCGTGCCCTTAAAATGCATGCGGGCGAAGGCATGGATGCCGAGCAGATCGCTCGGGCGGCACTGGAGACCGCCGCCGACATCTGCGTGTTCACAAACCACCAAATCATCCTGGAGGTGATCGGGGAATGAAGATGGAGCAGATGACACCGCGCCTTCTGACCGAGCAGCTGGACCGCTACATCGTCGGCCAGAAAGAAGCGAAACGGGCCGTTGCGGTGGCAATGCGAAACCGTTATCGGCGCAGCCGCCTTCCGGAAGAGGAGCGCAACGAGATCATTCCGAAAAACATCCTCATGATCGGGCCGACCGGAGTCGGGAAGACGGAGATCGCCCGCAGGATCGCCAAGCTCGCCGGAGCCCCGTTCCTTAAAGTGGAGGCGACCAAATTCACTGAAGTCGGCTATGTAGGCCGGGACGTGGAGTCGATGGTCCGGGATCTGGTGGAAGCATCGTTCCGCCTTGTCCGCAGCGAACGGATGGAAGAGGTGGCGGACCGCGCCAGTGAATTGGCTGAAGAACGTCTTGTAAAGCTGCTTGTCCCTTCCATGAAAAAGGAGAAATCCGGGCAAAACCCGTGGGAGATGCTTCTCGGCCAGATGCAGGACCGCTCTGACGAAGAGGAAGAGGATGCTTCGGTTCGAATGAAGCGTTCCGAAATCCGGGCCGAGCTGAAGGCGGGGCGTCTTGAAGACAGGAAGGTCATGGTCGAAGTGACCGAGAATTTACCGTCATTGTTTGACGGAATGCAGGGTTCGGGTATGGAGCAGATGGGCATGAATATGCAAGACGCACTTTCTAACCTGATGCCGAAAAAGAAGAAGAAGCGGGAGATGCATGTCAAGGATGCGCGCAGGGTGCTTGCCATGGAGGAAGCCGAAAAACTCGTCGACCGAGAGGAAATCGCACAAGTGGCGATTGAACGGGCAGAGCAGCAAGGGATCATCTTCATTGATGAGATTGATAAAATCGCATCAAAGCAGGGGAATGCATCCTCCGCAGATGTCTCACGGGAAGGTGTCCAGCGGGATATCCTGCCGATTGTCGAGGGGACGACCGTCACCACGAAATACGGCCCTGTCCGGACAGACTTCATGCTATTCATCGCGGCGGGGGCCTTTCACGTTTCCAAGCCGTCTGACATCATACCTGAACTGCAGGGCCGTTTTCCGATCCGGGTGGAACTGGATAAGCTGACGAAGGAAGACTTTGTCCGAATCCTCAAAGAACCCGACAACTCCCTGATCCACCAGTACCGGCTGCTGCTTTCGACGGAAGGCGTCGAAATCGACTTTACGGACGAAGCCATCGGGCGCATCGCGGAAATTGCCGCGGAAGTCAACGCGGAAACGGAAAATATCGGTGCCCGCAGGCTGCACACGGTTCTTGAAAAGCTGCTCGAGGACCTGAGCTTTGAAGCATCCGATATTTCTCCTGCCTCAATCAAGATCACACCGGAATATGTCGACGAAAAGCTCAAGAAGATCGCAACGAACAAAGATTTGTCACAATTTATTCTGTAGGTCCACCTTATCGTTTCCAAAAACGAGTACGAACCTTTAGAATATTCTTGAATCCATATACCCAGTAGGAGGAATTGTGTTATGTCACTATTGCAAAATACGCGGGAGATCAACTCCATGCTCCAGGCGTCTGCCGGAAAGCCGGTAAACTTCAAGGAAATGTCCGAAACCCTTTCCAAGGTGATCGGCGCCAACGTCTTTATCGTCAGCCGGAAAGGCAAGCTGCTCGGTACTGCTGTTCACCAGGAAATCCAGAACGAGCGGATTCAGAACATGCTGGAGGAGCGGCGTTTCCCTGAAGATTATACAAAGAACCTCTTCAACGTGACAGAAACTTCCCCGAACCTCGGCATCAATGATGAGCACACGGTGTTCCCTGTCGAGAACAAGGACCTCTTTGAAGAAGGACTCACGACGATCGTTCCGATCATCGGAGGCGGAGAGCGACTCGGCACTCTGATCCTCGGACGTGTGAAAGATGAATTCACCGATGAAGATCTCGTCCTTGCCGAGTATGGCGCGACGGTTGTCGGTATGGAGATCCTCCGCGAAAAGGCTGAAGAGATCGAAACAGAGGCCCGCTCAAAAGCGGTCGTCCAGATGGCGATCAATTCCCTTTCCTACAGCGAACTCGAAGCGATCGAGCATATCTTCGACGAACTAGATGGCACAGAAGGCCTCCTCGTGGCTTCCAAGATTGCAGACCGCGTGGGCATCACCCGTTCGGTGATCGTCAATGCACTCCGCAAACTGGAGAGTGCAGGTGTCATCGAATCCCGTTCCCTTGGCATGAAGGGCACATACATCAAAGTCCTGAACGACAAATTCCTCGTACAGCTCAACGAACTCAAATCCAAATAATCCTGCCTGGCAATTTTGAAATGGCGGACCTGAAGAGCCGGGAGCATGACTCCCGGCTTTTTATTATTAATAAGTTGGAACGGTTCCTTATGACAAAGCACCGGGGGCAATAGCAGAGATATCAGGGCTGTTTAATAGGAAGGAAAAGTCAATTCCGGTCCTCTTCCCGCAGTCGTAGCCATCAGGGAGTTTTGTGTTGCAATACGGGTAAACACGTGGTATAGTGACCAATGGTGCGATTACACACGTATCCTGACGGAAGGGCCGGTGCCGATAAGGCTGCCCGCCGGTTGATGGATGCGGAGGACCAAAAAACCAATCGGAGGTAACAAAAATGGCAGTAATCACAATGAAACAGCTTCTTGAAGCAGGTGTCCACTTCGGTCACCAAACACGCCGCTGGAACCCGAAGATGAAGAAATACATCTTCGTGGAGCGTAACGGCATCTACATCATCGACCTTCAAAAGACGGTCAAGAAACTCGAGGAAGCATACGACTTCATGCGCCAGACCGGTGCCGAAGGCGGCAAAGTGCTCTTCGTCGGAACGAAAAAACAGGCTCAGGACGCAATCCGTGAAGAAGCGGAACGTGCAGGCCAATACTACATCAACCAACGCTGGCTCGGCGGCCTTCTGACGAACTTCGGTACGATCCAGAAGCGCGTTGACCGCATGAAAGCAATCGAGCGCATGGAAGAAGAAGGCACTTTCGATGTCCTTCCTAAGAAAGAAGTTATCCAGCTCAAGAAAGAACACGAACGCCTCGTCAAGTTCCTCGGCGGTATCCGTGACATGAACGGTCTGCCGGATGTCATGTATGTTGTCGACCCGCGCAAAGAGCGCATTGCCGTTGCGGAAGCACAAAAGCTGAACATCCCGATCGTCGGCATCGTGGACACAAACTGCGATCCGGACGAAATCGACTACGTCATCCCTGCAAACGATGACGCGATCCGCGCGGTACGCCTTCTGACAAGCAAGATGGCGGATGCTCTCGTCGAATCGAAACAAGGCGAAGAAGAAACGGAAGTCGAAGCTCAGGGCGAAGAAGTCGCAGCAGAGTAAGACCGTATGTTCAGGCGATAAGCGGCTCCCCAGTCCTTATCGCTTTTTCTAACAATTTGAATCGACCGGGAGGAATGACAAATGGCAGCAGTAACAGCACAAATGGTAAAAGAACTCCGCGAAAAAACAGGCGCAGGCATGATGGACTGCAAAAAGGCCCTCACTCAAACTGACGGCGACATGGATGCAGCAGTAGACTTCCTTCGCGAGAAAGGCCTCGCGAGCGCAGCGAAGAAAGCAGACCGCATCGCAGCTGAAGGTACGGTTTCCATTGAGACAGAAGGCAACAAAGCTGTGATCTTTGAAATCAATGCTGAAACGGACTTCGTTGCCAAAAACGACGCTTTCAAGCAGCTGGTTTCTGAAATCGGCACACATCTTCTTAAAACAGAGCCGGCATCCCTTGAAGAAGCACTTGCTTCCGAAATGGAAAACGGCCTGCAGGTACAGGACCACATCTCCAACGCTGTGGCGAAGATCGGTGAGAAAATCACACTCCGCCGTTTCGAAATCCTTGAGAAGACGGATAACGATGCATTCGGCGCGTACCTCCACATGGGCGGCCGCATCGGCGTTCTCCTTCTCATCGAAGGCACAACAAACGAAGAAGCTGCAAAAGACGTAGCGATGCACATCGCAGCAATCAACCCGAAATACGTCTCCCGCGACGAAGTTCCTGAAGAAGAAGTCGAGCGCGAGCGCAAAGTCCTCACGGAACAGGCACTCAACGAAGGCAAGCCGGAAAACATCGTTGCGAAGATGGTTGAAGGCCGCCTCGGCAAGTTCTTCGAAGACGTCGTCGTCCTCGACCAGGCGTTCGTCAAGGACTCCGACCAGAAAGTCCGTGACTTCGTGAAGTCTACCGGCGGCGAGCTGAAGTCGTTCGTCCGCTACGCTGTTGGCGAAGGTATCGAAAAGCGTGAAGACAACTTTGCCGATGAAGTCATGAACCAGGTCAAAGGCAACTGATCCAATACCATATTTGGGAGGGGAACACGAACCAGGTGTTCCCTCTTTTTCGATAAAAAACAGAGATGATGGAGGAGACCTCATGAGCGTACCGAAATATAAAAGAGTCGTCCTGAAGTTAAGCGGGGAGGCACTGGCCGGGGAGCAGGGCTTCGGGCTCTCGCCGGCAATCATCAAATCTGTCGCCGAACAGGTGAAGGATGTTGTCGATCTTGGCGTGGAAGTCGCCGTAGTCGTCGGCGGGGGGAACATCTGGCGAGGCAAAGTCGGAAGCGAAATGGGTATGGACCGGGCTACAGCCGACTACATGGGGATGCTCGCCACTGTCATGAATTCTCTTGCCATGCAGGATGCCCTCGAAAAACTGGGCATCGAGACGCGTGTGGCCACATCCATCGAAATGCGGCAGGTTGCTGAACCGTACATAAGAAGACGGGCGATCCGCCATCTCGAGAAAAAACGGGTCGTCATCTTCGCTGCCGGCACGGGCAACCCGTACTTCTCGACCGACACGACTGCCGCTCTCCGTGCAGCGGAAATTGAGGCGGACGTCATCCTCATGGCGAAGAACAATGTGGATGGTGTCTACAACGATGATCCGAAGACCAATGCCGAAGCGGTGAAGTATGAGACGCTTACTTATCTGGATGTCATCAAGGAAGGTCTTCAGGTCATGGACTCGACGGCATCCTCGCTCTGCATGGACAACGACATTCCGCTCATTGTATTCTCGATCATGGAACAGGGGAACATCAAAAAAGCCGTCCTCGGTGAAGAAATCGGTACGATTGTCAGGAGGAATGCATAATGGTGAACAATCTGATTGAAGAAACAAAAGACCGCATGGCCAAGTCACTCCAGTCGCTCCGCCGCGAGCTGGCTTCGATCCGTGCGGGCCGCGCGAACGCATCGCTTCTCGACCGGATCTCGGTCGACTACTACGGTGCGCCGACACCGGTGAACCAATTGGCCGGAATTTCCGTTCCGGAAGCACGTCTTCTCGTCATCCAGCCGTACGACAAATCGGTCATCGGCGATATTGAAAAGGCGATTCTTAAGTCGGACCTTGGAATCACGCCGGCAAACGATGGCAACGTAATCCGGATCGCCGTCCCGGCACTGACCGAGGAGCGGCGCAAAGAGCTGGTCAAGGTCGTCAAAAAAGAAGCGGAAGAGGGCAAGATCTCCATCCGCAACATCCGCCGCGATGCCAATGATTCCCTTAAAAAGCTGGAGAAAAACGGCGAGATTACTGAAGACGATCAGCGCGGCTACAGCGATGACATCCAGAAGATGACGGATGACCATATCCGCCAGATCGATGTCATTGCCAAAGAAAAAGAAGACGAAATCATGGAAGTATAACGAAGAACCAAAAGCTTTGCAGGGCGTCCTAAACTAAAAGGACGCCTTTTTTACTTGTGGAAAAACTGCTATGATAGTAAAAGCATGGATTCCGAATTGCTGTTGAGTGGAGGAAATCTGATTATGTTGGATAAATTGATCCGCAAAAAGGGCGGCGAAGCAAAGGCGGAAAATGAGGACCGTCCGGTTCTGGACGAGACCGTGATTCCGCGTCATGTCGCCATCATTATGGACGGAAACGGCCGGTGGGCAAAAAAGAGGTCGCTTCCGAGAATTGCGGGACATCACGAAGGGATGAAGACCGTCCGCAAGATCACCAGGGAAGCGGATCGTCTGGGCATAAAAGTGCTCACCCTCTATGCCTTCTCCACGGAAAACTGGAAACGCCCGAAACCTGAAGTGGAATTTTTGATGAGGCTTCCGGAAGAATTTCTCGGGACCTACCTGCCGGAACTCGTGGAGCGCAATGTCCGTGTGCGGATGATCGGCGATCATGAGCATCTTCCTCCGCATACCGGACGTGCTATCACACGCGCTATGGAAGCGACGGCAGACAACGACGGCCTGATACTGAATTTCGCGATGAATTACGGAAGCCGTGCCGAAATCACTGAAGCTGTCCGCTCGATTGCAAAGGCGGTGGCCGAAAACCGTATAGGTGCAGATGAAATCGATGAATCGATGATCACCGGCGCGCTGATGACGGCCGAACTGCCTGAACCGGACCTTCTGATCCGCACAAGCGGGGAAGTCCGGCTCAGCAACTTTATGCTCTGGCAACTCGCCTATACAGAGTTCTGGTTTACCGATACGCTCTGGCCGGATTTCGACGAAAACCGGCTGCAGGAAGCAATTGCAGTCTACCAGGCAAGGAACCGCCGTTACGGCGGAGTTGACAAGGAGGACACGGATTGAAGACCCGAATCATCACGGGCGTGGTGGCCGCCCTACTCTTCATCCCGCTCGTCATTATCGGGGGGCTGCCGTTCACGCTGGCGGTCTTCCTGCTGGCGGCAATCGGGATGTATGAATTGCTCCGGATGAAGAAGATATCCATCTTCTCCATACCCGGATTGCTGGCTGTTCTTGCCCTGTTCAGCTTTTTGCTGAAGCCTGAATGGGCAGCGACGATTACGGAATATACCGGTTATACGAAGATCGAAGTCGTCTATATGACCGTTCTTCTTCTGCTTGTGTATACCGTTGTCGTGAAAAACCGGTTCACATTCGAGCATGCGGCTTTTACAGTTCTTGCAATGCTTTATCTGGGAATCGGCTTCTACTACCTGATCGTCACGCGTGACGCGGGGATTGAATACATCATCTATGCACTCATCGTCGTCTGGCTGACAGACACGGGTGCTTATTTCACAGGCCGCAGCTTCGGCAAACGGAAACTTTGGCCTGAAATCTCGCCTAACAAAACAGTCGAGGGCTTTCTCGGCGGCATCGCGGCTGCGGTGATCGCAGCGTGTCTTTTCCAGATGTTCATGCCGGTCACCGATTCCTATCTGTTCCTTATTGTGGTGACAATTGTCGCCTCGGTGACGGGGCAGATCGGCGACCTCGTGGAATCGGCGCTCAAACGGCACTACGGTGTGAAGGATTCGGGGAATCTTCTGCCGGGCCACGGCGGGATTCTCGACCGGTTCGACAGCCTGCTCTTTGTCCTCCCGGTGCTGAGCCTCCTTCACTTTGTTGGATGAACGGAAAGGAAGTAGCATATCATGGTTAAGAAAATCAGTTTATTGGGCGCCACCGGTTCCATCGGGACACAGACTGTCGACATTGTCCTGTCGGATTCGGGGCGCTTTGAAATCACGGCACTCGCAGCCGGGAAAAACCTTTCTAAGCTCCGGGAGATCCTGAGCCGGGTAAAACCGCTGTTTGTCTCGGTTTCGGATGAAAAGGATGCCGCGGCACTGAGGGCGGAATATCCCGGTATCCGGTTCGGCTACGGAAGGGAAGGCCTGCTTGAAGCGGCTGCCGGCACCGACGCGGACATCGTGGTCGGTGCGGTGATCGGCAGTGTCGGGCTTGAGCCGACGCTTGAAGCAATCCGGAGCGGCCGGGACATTGCCATTGCGAACAAGGAGACACTGGTGGCTGCCGGTTCGATTGTGACGGCGGAAGCGGACAAGCACGGCGTCCGCCTTCTCCCGGTTGACAGCGAACACTCCGCCCTGTTCCAGGCGCTGAACGGCGAGGACCCGAAACGGGTGGACCGCCTGATTCTGACAGCCTCCGGCGGCAGCTTCCGGGACAAGTCCCGCGATGAGCTGGAAGGTGTGACCGTAGAGGAAGCACTCGCCCATCCCAATTGGTCGATGGGCAGCAAGCTGACAATCGATTCCGCCACGATGATGAACAAAGGACTCGAAGTCATCGAAGCGCATCATCTATTCGGCATGCCCTACGACAAGATCGATGTCCTTCTCCACAGGGAGAGCATCATCCACTCCATGGTCGAGTTTGAGGATACGAGCGTGATTGCGCAGCTTGGCTCTCCGGATATGCGGGTGCCGATCCAGTACGCGCTCACTTACCCGGACAGGCTCCCCAGAAAGGGGACCGAGAGGCTCGATCTGGCGAAAATCGGCCTGCTGCATTTTGAGGAAGTCGACCTTGACCGCTTTCCGGCGCTCCGCATCGCTTTTGAATGCGGCAAGGCCGGCGGAACGGCGACGACTGTCATGAATGCGGCAAACGAAGTGGCGGTTGCCCTATTCATGGAAGGCCGCATCACCTTCACCGAGATTGAGCCGCTGGTCGAAAGGGCACTCGGACGGCATGACCTCATCGCGGAGCCGGACCTTGAGACCGTGCTTGCCGTGGATGCGGAGACGAGAAAAGCCGTCCTCGATATGGTAAAATAGGTCGATATGAATTCCGGCGAAAAGCCGGGTGAAGGTGGGTGCACATGCAGACAATCCTTGCATTTATTGTCGTTTTCGGTTCGCTCGTCTTCTTTCATGAGCTGGGCCACTTCCTTCTTGCCAAACGGTCCGGCATCATGGTCAGGGAGTTTGCCATCGGGTTCGGGCCGAAACTTCTCGGCATCAGCAAAGGAGAGACGCTCTACACAATCCGGCTCCTGCCGCTCGGAGGCTATGTCCGGATGGCAGGAGAAGATTTCGACAAGGTCGAGCTTCAGCCCGGCCACCGGATCGGACTCCTCCTGGATCAGGATGGGCGTGCCGAGCGCATCATCCTGAATCAGAATGACAGGACGCCGGACATGCTCTATCTGGAAGTCGAAAAAGCAGATCTCGAGAAGGAACTCTATATAGACGGTTACGATGAAGAAGAGCGGAGAGTCCGGTACCCGGTATCCCGCAAGGCGATCATCTCCGAAAAAGGCACCGAAACACTGATTGCGCCTTATGACCGGCAATTTGAGTCGAAGTCGCTCGGAGCCCGTTCGGCAACCATCATCGCAGGTCCGCTCTTTAACTTCATCCTTGCGTTTTTCATCTTTGTCATACTCGGACTGGTCCAGGGGATTCCAAAGGATGACCCGGTCATTGCTGATGTGACAGATGATGGCCCGGCCATCTCCGCCGGAATCGAGAAAGGGGACAGGATCGTCTCCGTCAATGGGCGTGAAGTCAGCACCTGGAATGCCTTCTCGGCCATCATCCAGGATAGCCCGGGCGAACAGCTGACAATCGGAGTGGAGCGGGACGGTTCTGTGACAGAGGTCAATGTCACGCCTGCCTCCATCGATGTCGAAGGCCAGACGATCGGCCAGATTGGTGTCCTGTATGAACCGCAGTACGAAAAGAATGTACTCGGAACGGTCGCATACGGGGCTGAACAGACCTGGTTCTGGTTTAAGCGGATCTTCCAGCTGCTCGGCATGCTGGTGACCGGCCAGTTCACGATCGAGGCGCTTTCGGGTCCTGTCGGCATTTATCAGGCGACGGGTGCAGTTGCACAGGCGGGAATCTTCAATCTGATGAACTGGGCTGCCGTGCTGTCAATCAACCTCGGCATCATGAACCTGCTGCCGCTTCCGGCACTGGACGGGGGGAGGCTCCTGTTCTTCGGTTTCGAGGCGCTCAGGGGCCGGCCGATCGACAAGCAGAAAGAAGGCATGGTCCATTTTGTGGGCATCATGCTGCTCATGGTTCTGATGATCGTCGTCACCTGGAACGATATCCAGAGATTTTTCTTCTGATCCATAATATTGAATATCCGGGGTGCTATACCGATGAGACAAAGCAAAACGTTCATTCCTACATTGCGCGAAACGCCGTCTGATGCGGATCTCAAGTCCCATCAGCTCCTGCTCCGCGCAGGATATATCAGGCAGAACACGAGTGGGGTCTACTCCTACCTGCCGCTGGCCAAGAAAATGCTCACGAAGATCGAATCGATCGTCCGCGAGGAGATGGATGCCATCGGCGGCTCCGAAGTGCTGATGCCTTCTCTCCAGCAGGCGGAACTATGGCAGGAAACGGGCCGCTGGTACACCTACGGCCCCGAGCTGATGAGGCTCAATGACCGCCATGGCCGTGAGTTCGCACTTGGCCCGACGCATGAAGAAGTGATTACATCGCTCCTTCGCGATGAGATCAAATCCTACAAGAAACTGCCGCTCACCCTCTATCAGATCCAGACAAAGTTCCGTGACGAAAAGCGCCCGCGCTTCGGGCTTCTCCGAGGACGGGAGTTCATTATGAAGGATGCCTATTCCTTCCATGACTCCAAGGAAAGCCTCGATGAAACCTACGAGGACATGAAACAGGCCTATACGAACATCTTCACGCGGCTCGGCCTGAATTTCCGCGCGGTCATCGCCGATTCCGGCGCAATCGGCGGAAAGGATACCCATGAGTTCATGGTGCTGTCCGAGGTCGGAGAAGATACGATCGCCTACAGTGATTCTTCCGACTTTGCAGCGAACATCGAAATGGCGGAAGTGAATGTCGACTATCCGCAACCCGAAGGCGAAGAACTCGAGATCGAGAAGGTCGACACGCCTGACGTGAAGACAATCGATGATGTGGCGGCTTTCCTGGAAGTCCGCCCGGAAGACTGCATCAAGACACTCGTGTTCATCGTCGACGATGAACCGGTCGTTGTCCTTTCCCGAGGCGATCACGAAATCAATGACATCAAGGTGAAGCATGCACTTGACGCGTCGATTGTCGAGATGGCCACGCCGGAACAGGTCAAGGAAGCGACCGGGACAGAGATCGGTTCCCTTGGTCCGGTCAAGCTGCCGACAGGCCTGAAAGTCATCGCAGACCACGCCGTCCGCTATATGCGCAATGCCGTGACGGGTGCAAATGATGACGGCCGCCACTACCGGAACGTAAATCCGGAGCGTGATTTCTCGGTGGATTCCTACGAAGACCTGAGATTTATCATGGAAGGTGACCCGTCTCCGGACGGAACCGGCACCATCCGCTTTGCAAGGGGGATTGAGGTCGGTCACATCTTCAAGCTGGGGACGACCTATTCAGAACCGATGGAAGGGACCTTCCTTGACAACAATGGCCGCCAGCAGCCGTACGTCATGGGCTGCTACGGAATCGGCGTATCACGCCTTCTGTCCGCAATGGCGGAGCAGTTCAACGACGATGACGGCCTCAAGTGGCCGAAGGATCTTGCACCGGCGGATATCCATCTGATTCCGGTGAATATGAAGGACGATTCCCAGCGTGAACTCGCTGAGGAGATGTACGGCCTTCTGTCCTCGTACCGTTACAATGTGCTGTTTGATGACCGTGCGGAGCGCCCGGGTGTCAAATTTGCGGATGCGGATCTGATCGGGCTTCCAGTCCGCCTGACGGTCGGCAAGAAGGCCGACGAGGGGATCGTGGAAGTGAAATTCCGCGCGACCGGTGAAACAGCTGAATGGAAAAAGGAAGAGCTCACGGACAAACTCCGTTCGTTCTTCGGCTGATAAACAAGACGGAACCGGAAGAACGGGAAATAGCCCTCGGGCTTTTCCCTTCTTTTTTCGGTTCTGGGAGGGAAGGAGGAACATCCTGTGGAACAAGACCCGAGAATGCGCTTCAATATTTTGCTCCAGCATATCGGCATGACCGAGGATGCGGTGGCCCGGCACTTTGAAGGGGCAACCCTCGAGCGGCTGGACGTGCATACGAAATCACGCGTCTGGCGTTTCCGGGTGACGGTGTCATCGATTCTTCCGGCTGCGATCTTCAGGGAGTTCAGAAAGCGGATTGATGCCACATTTTCCCCGATCGCACGTATTTTGCTGGATATTCGGACAGAGAATCCGGCATTTGATGAGCAGAGTGTCTGCGATTACTACGAGCTTGCGGTCGGCGAAATTGCGGACATGTCCCCGCCCGTACGGGAGCGGCTTGCGTCCCAGCTCCCGGCATGGAATGGCCAGACGCTCATCCTGAAATGCGGCAATGAGCTCGAGCTTCAAACAATGAAAGGCAAGTACGGCACACTGATCTCAGAATCCTATGCTTCGTTCGGATTTAGCGGGCTGTCGGTGGATTTTGTTCTCGGAGAAGAAGACAACGGCGAAGAAGAAGCGCGCCGTGCCTTTTTCGAGCAACGCCGGCTGGAAGAGGAGGCGCTCGCCAACCGCGCGCTGGAAGACATGAAAAAGCGGGAGAAGGAGAAAAAGGAATCCACGGGGCCGGAGGGACCGTTTTCGATTGGCCTTCCGATCAAGCCGGATGAGCCGATTACGGGCATACGCCTGATTCAGGATGAAGAACGGAAAATCACGATCGAAGGTGTCGTCTTCGATGTGGAAGTCCGCGAGCTTCGCAGCGGGCGTTCTCTCTTGACAGTTAAAGTGACCGATTATACGGACTCCATACTCGTGAAGATGTTCTCCCGTGATAAGGAAGACGCTGAAATGATGACCGCCCTGAAGAAAGGGGCCTGGGTCCGCGCCAGAGGGTCGATCCAGAATGATACCTTTATACGCGATCTCGTCATGATGGCGAATGACATTATGGAAATCGCCCCCAGGGTCAGGAAAGACGAAGCTCCGGAAGGGCGAAAGCGGATCGAGCTGCATGCCCATTCCAATATGAGCCAGATGGATGCAATGGTGCCTGCAGGAGAGCTTGTCGCCCAGGCCGCAAAATGGGGGCACCCCGCGATTGCAATCACCGACCATTCCAATGTGCAGGCTTTCCCGGATGCCTACACGGCAGGGAAAAAGCATGGCATCAAGGTGATCTTCGGGCTCGAGGCCAACCTCGTCGATGATGGCATCCCGATAGCCTACGACGAGGTCGGCAGGGATTTGGAACAGGCTGAATTCATCGTCTTCGACGTGGAAACGACCGGCCTGTCCGCGGTCTACGATAAGATTATCGAGCTTGCAGCGGTAAAGGTGAAGGGCGGAGAAATCATCGATACCTTCGAAAGCTTTTCCGACCCCGGCCATCCGCTGTCCGCTACGACAATTGAGCTTACCGGCATCACCGATGACATGGTAAGCGGTGCGCCGGCCATTGAAGAGGTGGCCCGCCGATTCCGTGACTTTGCGGGAGACGGCATTCTTGTCGCCCATAACGCCACATTCGACATGGGTTTCCTCTATGAGGCCTACAAGCTTGCAGGTGTGGAAGAGCGCGAGCACCCGGTCATCGATACACTGGAACTCGCCAGGCTCCTTCATCCCGAGCTGAAAAACCACAGGCTGAACACGCTCTGCAAAAAGTTCGGAATCGAACTCACCCAGCACCACCGGGCGATCTATGACTGTGAAGCAACCGGACATCTGCTGATCCACCTCCTGAAGGAAGCCGACCAGGATTACAGCATCAAGCGCCATGATGAATTCAACCTCCATATTGGTGGCGGAGATTCGTACAAGCGTGCCCGGCCGTCCCACTGCACGATCCTCGTCAAAGATGCGGTCGGTCTGAAGAACCTGTTCAAGCTCGTTTCCCATTCCCACACCGAGACGTTCTACCGGGTGCCGCGTATCCCGAGATCGGTACTCCAGCGGCACCGGGAAGGGTTGCTGATCGGTTCCGGCTGCGACAAGGGGGAAGTGTTTGAAGGTCTCATGCAGAAGCCGCTCGATGAAGTCGAGCAGATTGCCAAGTTTTATGATTATCTGGAAGTTCACCCGAAACCTGTCTATCAGCATCTGATCGAACTGGAGCTGGTCAGGGATGAATGGAATCTTGAGGACATCATCAGAAAAATGATGAAGCTCGGCAAGAAGACCGGTATACCGGTGGTCGCAACGGGCAATGTTCACTATATCGACGAGCATCAGGCGGCTTACCGGAAAATCCTCGTCGGTTCGCAGGGCGGCGCCAACCCGCTTAACCGTCACAATCTTCCGGATGTCCATTTCCGCACGACGGATGAAATGCTGAAGGAATTTGAATTTCTCGGCGAGGAAAAGGCAGAACAGATCGTGATCGACAATCCGCAGAAGATCGCAGACCAGATCGGCGATGTGCAAGTCATCAGGGACGAACTGTATACGCCGGAAATCGAAGGTGCGGATGATGAAGTCCGGAACCTGACATACACAATGGCCCGTTCGATCTATGGCGAGGAGCTGCCGGAAATTGTCACCGAGAGGATCGAGAAGGAGCTGACATCCATCATCGGACACGGCTTTGGGGTCATCTACCTGATCTCGCACAAGCTCGTGAAAAAGTCGCTTGATGACGGCTACCTGGTTGGGTCCCGGGGATCGGTCGGCTCGTCGCTTGTCGCGACCATGATGGAAATCACAGAAGTTAACCCGCTGCCGCCGCATTACGTATGTCCGTCCTGCAAAAAATCGGAATTCATCACAGACGGCTCAATCGGCTCCGGGTTCGACCTGCCGAGAAAGGACTGCGAAAGCTGCGGTGTCGCACTGACCAAAGACGGGCACGATATTCCGTTCGAAACGTTCCTTGGCTTCAAAGGGGACAAGGTCCCGGATATCGACCTTAACTTCAGCGGCGAATACCAGCCCCGGGCACACAATTATACAAAAGAGCTGTTTGGTGAAGACTATGTGTACCGCGCGGGAACCATCGGCACGGTCGCCGAAAAAACGGCCTACGGTTATGTGCGCGGATACATGAACGACAACGAACTGACAATGAGGAATGCGGAAATTGACCGGCTCGTCCAGGGCTGCAGCGGCGTCAAGCGGAATACCGGACAGCACCCCGGAGGGATCATTGTCGTGCCGGACACGATGGATATCTATGACTTCAGCCCGGTCCAATTCCCGGCGGACGACCAGGATGCTTCATGGAAAACGACCCATTTTGACTTCCATTCCATCCATGACAACCTGCTGAAGCTGGATATCCTCGGCCACGATGATCCGACCGTCATCCGGATGCTTCAGGATCTGTCCGGCCTGGACCCGAAAGAGATTCCGGTCGATGATCCGGAGGTCATGAAGATCTTCAGCTCGCCCGAATCACTGGGTGTTACCGAGGAGCAGATCCGCTGCAAAACGGGCACACTCGGCATTCCGGAATTCGGCACCCGCTTCGTCCGGCAAATGCTGGAGGACACAAGGCCGTCCACGTTCTCGGAACTCGTGCAGATTTCCGGCCTTTCCCACGGCACAGACGTCTGGCTCGGCAATGCGCAGGAACTGATCCACAACAAAATCTGCGTTCTGTCCGAAGTCATCGGCTGCCGGGACGATATCATGGTCTATCTGATGCACAAGGGGCTTGAGCCGTCGCTCGCATTCAAGATCATGGAGTCGGTCCGGAAAGGCCGGGGACTCACTCCAGAATTTGAAGCGGAGATGAAGAAAAATGGCGTGCCGGACTGGTACATTGATTCCTGCAAAAAGATCAAGTACATGTTCCCGAAGGCACACGCTGCAGCCTATGTCCTCATGGCCGTTCGGATCGCATGGTTCAAGGTCCACAAACCGCTGCTCTACTATGCCGCATACTTCACAGTGCGTGCGTCCGACTTCGATCTGATCGCGATGAATAAGGGACCTGCGACGATCAGGGCCCGCATCGACGAAATTGAGACCAAGGGCCTGGATGCGTCGCCGAAAGAAAAGAGTCTCCTGACCGTGCTTGAACTCGCGCTTGAAATGTGCGAGCGCGGGTATAAGTTTGGAAAGGTGGATCTCTACAAATCGAAGGCGACTGAGTTCGTCATTGATGGAGATTCGCTTATCCCCCCATTTAACGCAGTCCCCGGACTCGGGAACAACGTGGCCCGCGCAATTGCGGAGGCAAGAGAAAATGGAGAGTTTCTCTCCAAGGAAGATCTCCAGCAGCGCGGACGTGTCTCGAGGGGCATTATCGACTACCTGGATGAGCTCGGCTGCCTTGAGGGCATGCCTGAAGCGAACCAGCTCTCGCTTTTCTGATTTGTTGCAACAGCCGTGCGGCTATGGTAAAATGGATTCAACAAGTTCGGATAGTCGCGCACAGAAGAGTGGGGTCCCCCGCTCTTTTCTGTTTGTCGGGGGAAATTCCCTGTAAACAAGGAGGTCCTTATGAGCAAAATCACACAAGAAGTTGAAACGTTGGTCGCGCCGATCCTCGAAGAGCAGGATCTGGAACTCGTCGACATCGAATTTGTTAAAGAGGGACGCGACTGGTTCCTGAGGGTGTTCATCGACACACCCGGAGGAGGCATTGATATCGAGCAGTGTGCGGCTGTCAGTGAACAGCTGAGCATCAGGCTTGATGAGGCGGACCCGATTCCGCAAAACTACTTCCTCGAAGTTTCCTCGCCGGGAGCCGAGCGTCCGCTCAAAAAAGAGCAGGACATGGAACGGGCGGTCGGCCAATATGTCCACATCCGGACGTATGAGCAGATCGACGGGAGAAAAGAGTTTGAAGGCTACCTCCTCTCCTACGGTGAAGAGGGTGCGGAAATTGAAATGAAAGTGAAAACACGCAAAGTGAAAGTGCTGATACCGAAGGACAAAATTGCGTTTGCACGTTTGGCCATCGATTTTTCGGCATAATGTCCGGATAGGAGTGAAATACAGATGAGCAGCGATCTTCTGGAAGCGCTCAACGCCCTTGAGAAACAGAAGGGCATTTCGAGGGATGTGCTTGTCGAGGCGATTGAAACCGCCCTCGTTACCGCATACCGCCGCAATTTCAACCAGGCGCAGAACGTCCGCG
Organism: Bhargavaea cecembensis; assembly: GCF_001619585.1. Classification (GTDB taxonomy): domain Bacteria; phylum Bacillota; class Bacilli; order Bacillales_A; family Planococcaceae; genus Bhargavaea; species Bhargavaea cecembensis_A. The sequence continues at coordinate 196,081 of NZ_LQNT01000009.1, read as the reverse complement.
TAGACCTGAACATGGATGCGGGCACGATGAAAGTCTTTTCCCGCAAGGATGTCGTCGAGGAGGTTGAGGATGACCGCCTGCAAGTCTCGCTTGAGGAGGCGCGCAAGGTCAATCCGCTGTACGAGATCGGCGATGTGCTCGAAGAGGAAGTGACCCCGCGCAACTTTGGACGCATCGCAGCGCAGACGGCGAAACAGGTTGTTACTCAGCGTGTTCGCGAGGCAGAGCGCGGCATGATCTACGATGAGTATGTGGACCGCCAGGACGACATCGTAAACGGCGTCGTTGAACGGCTTGATCCGCGGAACATCTATGTGAGTCTGGGCAAGGTCGAAGCGGTCCTTCCGCAGAACGAGCAGATTCCTTCCGAAACGTATCGTCCGCATGACCGCATCAAGGTATACATCACAAAAGTGGAACGTGCTGCCCGCGGCCCGCAGGTGTTCGTTTCGCGGACACATCCCGGCCTGCTTCGCCGCCTGTTCGAGATGGAAGTGCCGGAAATCTATGACGGGATCGTTGAGATCAAGTCGATTGCACGTGAAGCCGGCGACCGCTCCAAAATCTCGGTGTATGCCCATGATGACGATGTCGATCCGGTCGGCTCCTGCGTCGGAGCGCGCGGCAACCGCGTCCAGACCATCGTGGATGAGTTGTCCGGAGAAAAGATCGATATCGTGGAATGGTCCGAGAATCCGGAAATCTTTGTGGCGAATGCACTTAGCCCGGCCAAAGTGCTTGATGTGCTGGTCAATGAAGAGGACAAGTCGACTACGGTCGTCGTCCCGGATTATCAGCTTTCCCTAGCCATCGGCAAGCGCGGACAGAACGCACGTCTTGCGGCAAAGCTGACCGGCTGGAAGATCGACATCAAGAGCGAAGCGGATGCTACGGAACTCGGCATCTATCCCCGCACGGTGACTGATGAGCCGGAGTGGGAAGACGGCGAATGGGCCGAAGACGCCGATGACCTTTATGATGTACAGGGCACCGGCGATGAGACTGATCCTGAAAACATCGACCTTTACGATGACGTGCAGGCCGATGACGAAGGTGAATCGAAAGAAGACTGACTCTTGAAAGGATGGGAGCAATGGGGAACGGCAAGAAAATCCCTCTCCGGAGATGCTCGGCAACCGGCGAAATGTTCCCGAAGAAAGAGATGATCCGCGTCGTCCGGACAAAGGAAGGCGAGGTTTCCGTCGATCCGACAGGCAAGAAGTCAGGTCGCGGGACATACATCTCCAAATCGGAAAAGGCCGTTGAACAGGCTAAAAAGCGGAAATCGCTGGACAGCCAGCTGGGCGTCAAAGTTCCTGAAGAAATCTATGATGAGGTACTGCGCCTCATCCTGAGAGAAAAACTGCTATGAACGAACAGAAGATATACAGCCTTTTGGGGCTGGCGGCGCGCGCGCGCAAAATCGCAACCGGCGAAGACCTCGCCATCGAAGCGATCCGTTCGGGAAAGGCGAAGCTGGTCATTCTGTCTTCAGATGCTTCGGACAACACCCGCGGCAAAATCACTGACAAGGGTGCCCATTACGGAATTCCAGTGCATGAGTTCGGGACGAGATATGAACTGGGCCATGCAATCGGAAAGGAGGCGCGCGTCACACTGGCGATCATGGACAGCGGCTTTGCAAAAAAGCTGTCCGGCCTGCTTGAGGAACCAGAGGAGGACTGACTGAATGACGAAAATGAGAGTTCATGAATATGCGAAAAAGGTAAATAAGTCGAGCCGTGAGGTCATTGACGAGCTGGACAAAATGAAGGTAGAAGTCAAAAACCATATGTCGGTGCTTGAAAGTGACGTAACGGCAAAACTTGACAGCAAGTTCGGCCAGGGCGGCAGCCGCCCGAACAACCAGGGCGGCAATCGTCCGTCCGGCCAAAACGGCAACCGCCAGGGCGGCCAAGGCGGCGGCAACCGTCCGGCAGGTCAGGGCGGCAATCGCCAGGGCGGCCAAGGCGGCGGCAACCGCCAGGGCGGCCAGGGCGGCAGCAATCGTCCGGCGGGCCAAGGCGGCGGCAATCGCCAGGGCGGCCAGGGCGGCAGCAATCGTCCGGCAGGCCAAGGCGGAGGCAATCGCCAGGGCGGCCAGGGCGGCGGCAATCGTCCGGCAGGCCAGGGCGGCGGCAATCGCCAGGGCGGCCAGGGCGGCAGCAATCGTCCGGCAGGCCAAGGCGGCGGCAATCGTCAGGGCGGCCAGGGCGGCAATAACCGTCCTGGAGGCCAGGGCGGAGGAAACCGCCGGGGCGGCGGCCGCAAGATCCGCGGCACCCACCAGGGGAAGAAGAAAAATTACAGCCAGCAGCAGGCACCGCGCACACCAAAGCCGCTGCCGGAGAAAATTACCTTCTACGAGTCGCTGAGCGTAGCGGAACTCGCTAAAAAACTCGGCCGGGAACCATCCGAGATCATCAAGAAACTCTTCATGCTCGGCGTCATGGCGACGATCAATCAGGAGCTTGATAAAGACGCGATTGAACTGATCTGTGCAGATTACGGTGTGGAAGTCGAAGAAGAAATCCGCATCGACCGGACCGACCTTGAAACCTACTTCGAGGAAGAGGAAGGTGCGGAAGAGCTCAAGGAAGAGCGCCCGCCGGTCGTTACCATCATGGGTCACGTTGACCACGGGAAGACCACCCTTCTTGACTCCATCCGGAACACGAAAGTCACCGAAGGAGAGGCTGGGGGCATCACCCAGCACATCGGTGCCTATCAGGTCGAAGCAAACGGCAAGAAAATCACTTTCCTGGATACACCTGGTCACGCGGCATTTACAACCATGCGTGCACGCGGTGCGAAAATCACGGACCTTACGATACTCGTCGTCGCGGCGGATGACGGCGTCATGCCGCAGACTGTCGAAGCGATCAACCATGCAAAGGCGGCAGAAGTGCCGATTATCGTGGCAGTCAATAAGGTCGACAAGCCGACAGCCAACCCCGACCGTGTCATGCAGGAACTGACCGAGCACGGCCTCGTGCCTGAAGACTGGGGCGGAGACACGATCTTTGTACCGGTGTCCGCACTAAAAGGGGAAGGCATCGACACTTTGCTTGAGATGATCGTGCTCGTTTCCGAAGTGGAAGAGCTCAAGGCCAATCCTGACCAGAATGCCCGCGGAACCGTCATTGAGGCACAGCTTGACAAGGGCCGCGGCGCCGTGGCTACCCTCCTTGTACAGGAAGGGACACTCAAAGTCGGAGATCCGATCGTTGTCGGCTCCACATTCGGACGTGTCCGGGCGATGGTCAATGACATCGGCCGCCGTGTCAAGGAAGCCCTTCCGTCGGCTCCTGTCGAAATCACGGGTCTGAGTGATGTGCCGTTTGCAGGTGACCGCTTCGTCGTATTTGATGACGAGAAGTCGGCACGCCAGGTCGGTGAATCACGTGCGATGGACGACCTTCAGGAGCAGCGCGGCGAAAAGAACCGCGTCACTCTTGACAATCTGTTCGAGCACATGAAACAGGGCGAGATGAAAGACATCAACCTGATCGTCAAGGCGGACGTCCAGGGTACGGTCGAGGCGCTTGCATCATCTCTCATGAAGATCGAGGTCGAAGGTGTCAACGTCAAGATCATCCACACCGGCGTAGGTGCCATCACCGAATCGGATATCACGCTGGCAGCTGCATCCAATGCCATTGTCATCGGATACAACGTCCGTCCGGATGTAAACGCGAAACGCGCTGCCGAGGAAGAAGGCGTCGATGTCCGTCTCCACCGGATCATCTACAAGGTGATCGAGGAGATCGAATCCGCGATGAAGGGAATGCTGGATCCGGAGTTCGAGGAGAAGATTATCGGCCAGGTCGAAGTGCGCGAAACGTTCAAGGTTTCCAAAGTGGGTACGATTGCCGGCGGCTATGTAACCGACGGCAAAGTCACCCGCGATTCGGGTGTCCGTGTGATCCGGGACGGCGTTGTCATCTTCGAAGGCGAGCTCGATACACTCAAGCGATTCAAAGATGACGTCAAAGAAGTCGCCCGCGGGTATGAATGCGGCCTGACAATCAAAAACTATAACGACATCAAAGAAGGCGATGTCATTGAAGCGTATGTAATGGAAGAAGTCGAGCGGAAGTGATTGTTGCCGCCGAATGTGAATTCTTCCTGTACGATACACATTCGCTGAAAGAAAAAAGGGCGATTCTGCAGCGCATGCTCACGAGGGCCCGCCAGAAGTACAATGTCTCCATCGCCGAAACGGACCATCAGGACCTTTGGCAGAGGGCCGGCTTCACCCTGGCTGCCGCCGCATCTTCCGGTATGGTGGCCGAGCGTGAAGTTGACCGGGTGCTGAACTTTCTGATGTCCCATTCCGGCTGGGAGATGACAAGCAGCAAGAAGTATCATTTATAGCGGAAGCCGAGGTGTTCTATATGACAATGAGGGCAAACCGCGTGGCGGAACAGATGAAAAAAGAAATGGGCGACATCATCGGCCGGAAGCTGAAGGACCCGAGAATCGGGTTCGTCACCGTTACCGATGTCGAGGTGACCGGCGACCTTCAGCAGGCGACAGTGTTTATCTCCGTACTTGGCGATGACCGCCAGAAGGAAGATACGCTAAAAGGCCTGACAAAGGCCAAAGGATTCATCCGTTCTGAAATCGGAAATCGGATCCGCCTGCGAAAGACGCCGGAGCTGCTTTTCGAATTCGATGAATCCGTCGACTACGGCAACCGGATCGAGTCGCTTCTCCGCGAGGTGAACGAGTCGAATCCGGAAGACTGAGAATAAGCCTGCAGCCGTTCCGGCAGCAGGCTTGTTTTCCGTACATAGGAAAGGAGGAGAACGCCATGCTTGAGGGAATCCTGCCGCTCTGGAAAGAAAAGGGCATGACATCACACGACTGTGTTTTCCGGCTCAGGAAGATTCTCGGGATGAAGCGCATCGGCCATACGGGCACGCTCGACCCCGATGTCGAGGGCGTACTTCCGATCTGCCTCGGCCGTGCGACGAAGGCGGCCGAATACATTACGGATATGGGCAAGACATACGAAGCCGTTGTCAGCATCGGCCGCTCGACCGAGACAGAGGATGCCTCGGGCGCAACCGTGGAGCAGGACCTGGCCCAAAAGTGTTTTTCCGATACGGAGATTCGGGACGTTCTCCAATCACTCACCGGGGAAATCACCCAGGTTCCCCCGATGTATTCGGCTGTAAAGGTGAACGGCAAGCGGCTTTATGAGTATGCGCGACAGGGACAGTCTGTGGAGCGGCCGTTCCGAAAAGTCATGATCCGGGAGATCGAGCTTCTATCCAGCGGGAAACTGTTTGAAGGAACCGAGGTCGACTTCCGCATTCGGGTTGACTGCGGCAAGGGAACCTATATCCGCACACTTGCGGTACAGATTGGCGAGAAACTGGGCTTTCCGGCCCATATGGCCTCCCTTGTCCGTACAGCATCCGGTCCCTTCACGGCAAAAGACTGCCTGACGCTGGCGGAAGTGGAACAACAGCGGGAACGCGGTATCCTGGAAGCATCCCTGCTTCCTGTTGAACGGGCGCTCTCCGAATTCCCTTGCGTAAATGCAGATGAAGCTCATCTGCAGAAAATCTTGAACGGCCAAGTACTGCCGGCACACCCGCTGCTTGCCGAGCATCAGCGGATCGTCTTTATGGATAGCATCCGGGCGGTGGCCGTATACCGCCGCCATCCTGAAAAAACCGGGCTGATGAAGCCGGAGAAAATGTTTGGCATGGTTGAAGACAAGAGGTGAACATATTGAAGATCCAACACATTGAATATCCCGAAATTCCGGAAACGGGCGGCTGGGAATACTCGATGGCAGCCGGATTTTTTGACGGCATCCACCGGGGGCATCAGGAAGTGATCGGCCATGCCATGGATGTGGCCCGTGAGAAGGGGCTTCTTCCCGCTGTCATGACGTTTGACCCGCACCCTTCTGCCGTGCTCGGCAGCCGGAAAGAAGTCACTTACATCACGCCTTACAAACAGAAGATGCAGTTGCTTGAAGAGATGGGGGCGGACACGGTGTTCGTCATCCATTTCACCAAGGAATTCGCATCGGTGACTCCCGAACAGTTCATCGAGTGCTATATCCGGAAGCTGGGCGTCCGCCACATCACCTGCGGTTACGATTTTTCCTTCGGACGGTTCGGCAAAGGGAAGCCCGATGATCTCGAAAGACTTTCGGGAGGGGGCTACGGTGTATCCGTAATCGGAAAGGTAACAGAAGAGGACGACAAGATCAGTTCGACCCGCATCCGGTCGATGCTCAGCGAGGGGGACGTATCCGGCGCCGCGCACCTCCTCGGCCGCCCGCTCATGACCGACGGTACGGTGATCGAAGGCGACAAGAGGGGACGGCTGATCGGATTTCCTACTGCAAATGTAGATCCGGTGCCGGGCTCCTGCCTTCCCGCACCGGGCGTGTATGCCGCCACATTTGAAGCTGACGGAACGCTTCATGACGGTGTTCTCAATGCCGGCTACCGTCCGACATTCAAAGACCCGTCCGATACCTTCCTTTCGGTCGAGGTGCACCTGCTTGACTTTGATGGGAACCTGTACGGAAAAGATGTGCGGGTGCGCTGGATCAGGCGGATCCGGGAAGAGCGGAAGTTCGCGGGGATTGATGAGCTCAAAGCCCAGATCACACGCGACAAGGAAGAAGCGTTTCGGATACTTTCTGCGCATCCTGACAGTTGAATCGGCCCGCGGGCTGTGTTATGATACTCATGTGCAGTTGCACTAACCATTGCTTGGCAATCGACTCACCAACGTTTGCTCGGGAATCGGGGATTTTCAACTAATAGATTTGGAGGTGAACAGGATGGCACTTACAAAAGAGCGTAAAAACGAACTCATCCAAGAGTTCCAAACACACGAATCGGATACGGGATCTCCTGATATCCAGATCGCTATCCTCACGGAAGAGATCAACAACCTGAACGAACACTTGCGCACACACAAGAAAGACCACCACTCCCGCCGCGGCCTTTACAAAATGGTCGGCCGTCGCCGGAATCTGCTCAAGTACCTTCGTGAAAACGATGTTCAGCGTTATCGTGACCTCATCGCGAAGCTTGGCCTTCGCCGATAAGATCGCACATACAAAAGCGGGCTGCGGCCCGTTTTTTTTAATGCCATGAAATCCATTCACAATAAACCCGTTCCCCCGCAAATCCTTTCGCATCACTATGCGAATTTTGGTACACTATGGGGAGTGAGTACATACGTTTGACGGCTGTCACGGCCTGCCACCGCTCCCATAGGCTGCGCATGCAGACGGACAGGCACCCGGTATAGCGTTATGCACAGAAGAGAGGAGCCCCATGATGAACGAGAATCACAAAACGTACGAATTTGATTGGGCCGGCCGGACGCTCATCGTCGAGACGGGTAAATTTGCGAAGCAGGCGAACGGAGGCGTGCTGATCCGCTATGGAGATACGGCGGTACTGTCCACCGCAACGGCATCCAAGGAGCCGAAGCCACTGGACTTCTTCCCGCTCACCGTCAACTATGAGGAACGCCTCTATGCTGTCGGCAAAATTCCCGGCGGCTTTATCAAACGGGAAGGCCGTCCTTCCGAAAAGGCGGTCCTGACCAGCCGACTCATCGACCGTCCGATCCGACCGCTGTTCCCGGACGGTTTCCGGAACGAAGTGCAGGTCATCTCTATGGTCATGTCGGTCGATCAGGACTGCTCGTCCGAGATGGCCGCGATGTTCGGTTCTTCGCTCGCCCTGATGGTTTCGGACATACCGTTCGGCGGCCCGATTGCGGGTGTAAAGGTCGGCCGCATTGACGGCAAATTCATCATCAACCCTACCGTCGATCAGGAAGCGAAAAGCGACATCGACCTGATTGTAGCCGGAACAAAAGACGCCATCAACATGGTGGAGGCCGGCGCAGACGAGGTTGAGGAGTCCGTCATGCTGGAAGCGATTATGTTCGGCCATGAAGAAATCAAGCGCCTTGTGGCCTTCCAGGAAGAGATTGCCCGAGAAGCCGGCAAGGAGAACAGGGAGATCACCCTCTTCGAACTGGACCGGGAGCTTACAGAGGAAGTACGCGAAAAAGCGGAAGCCTCTCTGCTTGAAGCTATCCAGACAAAAGAGAAGCACGCCAGGGAAGAAGCCATCGCTGCAGTGAAGGCTTCCGTGATCGAAGCGTATGCGGAAGGAGAAGAAGAAACGGACCTCGGGCAGGTCCGTGCCATTCTCGATAAACTCGTCAAAGACGAAGTCCGCCGCCTGATCACCGATGAAAAGATCCGCCCTGACGGAAGGAAGCCGGATGAAATCCGCCCGCTGTCCTCCGAGGCCGGCATCCTCAGCCGGACTCACGGTTCGGCGCTGTTCACCCGGGGACAGACGCAGGTGCTCAGCATCTGTACACTCGGTGCACTTGGGGACGTCCAGATTATCGATGGACTCGGCCTGGAAGAATCCAAGCGATTCATGCACCACTACAACTTCCCTCAGTTCAGCGTAGGGGAGACTGGCCCGATCCGCTCCCCGGGCCGCAGGGAAATCGGGCATGGCGCACTCGGTGAGCGTGCCCTCGCACCGATCGTTCCTTCCGAGGATGAATTCCCGTACACGATCCGGGTCGTTTCTGAAGTGCTGGAATCCAACGGTTCCTCTTCCCAGGCATCGATCTGCGCATCCACGATGGCGATGATGGATGCCGGCGTCCCGATCAAGGCACCGGTTGCCGGTATTGCCATGGGCCTCGTCAAAAAAGGTGATAACTATACCGTTCTGTCGGACATCCAGGGGATGGAAGACGCCCTCGGAGACATGGACTTCAAGGTGGCGGGAACCGAAAAAGGCATCACCGCCCTGCAGATGGACATCAAGGTCGAAGGACTGTCCCGCGAAATCCTCGAGGAAGCGCTGGAACAGGCGAAGGCGGGCCGGATGCACATTATGGAAAACATGATGTCCGCAATTTCCGAGCCGCGCAAGCAGCTGTCCGACCACGCTCCGAAGATTATCGTGATTCAGATCAAGCCTGAGAAGATCCGTGACGTAATCGGGCCTGGCGGCAAGCAGATCAACAAGATCATCGATGAGACCGGTGTCAAGATCGACACCGAACAGGACGGCACCATCTACATTTCCTCAATCGATCAGGAAATGAACGAGAAGGCCAAATCGATGATTGAAAACATCGTCCGCGAGGCACAGGTCGGTGAATACTATGACGGCAAGGTCAAGCGGATCGAGAAATTCGGGGCATTCCTCGAAATCTTCCCGGGCAAGGACGGTCTGCTTCACATCTCTGAAATCCAGGAGCAACGGACAAACAAAGTCGAAGATGTCCTGTCAATCGGTGACGTGGTACGGGTCAAGGTCGTCGAGATCGACAACCATAATCGGGTGAACCTGTCCCGCAAGGCGGTCCTGAAAGAAGAGAAAGACGCTTCGGAAGAAACCGAAAAAACGGAATAACCATCACCAGAGGGCGGCCGGTTCGGCCGGCCCTCTTTTTACCGGCCGGCTCTTATGGCAGTGCCGGAAACATAAACATAACTAAAGGGGGGAGAAGATGATCCAGACCAGACGATGTCCGAACGGCGTGCGGATTGTCACAGAACCGATGCAGCATGTCCGTTCGGTGGCGATCGGCATTTGGGTTAAGGCAGGTGCAAGAAATGAATCGGCAGGGGAAGCCGGCATGGCCCACTTTATTGAGCACATGCTCTTCAAGGGGACAGACAGGCGGACAGCAAAAGACATAGCGGAAGCAATTGACCGGACAGGCGGGGAGATCAATGCGTACACCGCAATGGAAGAGACCTGCTTCTACGTTAATGTGCTTGCCGAAGACGCACCTGTGGCAATCGATATACTGGCGGACATGTTCTTCAACTCGGTCTTTGACGAGCAGGAGATGCGCAAGGAAAAGTCCGTCATTCTTGAAGAAATCGCCATGGTCGCCGACACCCCGGATGATGACGTTCATGAACAGCTGCAGGCGGCCATGTATCCGGGTCATGCGATGGGGCGTCCGATCCTCGGCACTCCTGAAACGGTGAGCGCTTTTACAAGGGAAGAAACGCTCGAATTCATGAAGCGGGAGTACCGGCCGGAACGGGTTGTCATCTCAGTGGCGGGCTGTGTGGATGATGCGCTGATCGGGCGGCTGGAACAATGCTTCGGGACGTTCAGTGGAGGAGCTGAATCACCCCTTTCCATGAAGCGGCCGGAATTTACTCCGGGAGCAATCCGAAAGCGGAAAGACACGGAACAGGCTCATTTGTGCTTCGGCTATCCGGGGCTGGATGTGAATGATTCCGACATCTACGGAATGATCATCCTGAATGCCCTCTTCGGAGGGAGCATGAGCTCAAGACTCTTCCAGCGGATCCGCGAAGAAAAGGGACTCGCCTATTCGGTCTACTCGTATCATTCGTCCCATACAGATACGGGATCGGTCACCATCTATGCCGGCACCTCGCCGTCCCGTCTGGAGGAGACACGGGCAGTCATCCGTAATGAAGTATCCGGCCTTCTCCGGGATGGTGTATCCGACAGCGAGATCGAGGGAGCAGTCAGCCAGATGAAGGGGAGCCTCCTCCTCGGACTTGAGTCACCTGAATCGAGAATGAGCAGGAATGCCAAAAACGAACTTTTTACCGGAGAACATAAAGATATCGACAAAGTGATGGATGAATTCCGCCGTGTGGACGGCCGGCAGATCCGCCGCATTGCGGAAAGGATCTTTAGCGGCCGGCCGGCAGAGTCGATCATCATCCCGAACTAAAACCGGAAGGCTTTTGCCTTCCGGTTTTTTTGCACGTTCCGTGCATTTCCTGTACGGAACTTCCGCCCGGGCGGCGCATATAGTTTAGAAGAAGGGGGAGTGGAAGATGCTGCTGTCGACAATGGCAGAAAAAGAACTGATCCAGATGGAGGATGGCGTCCGCTACGGGCTCCTTGCCGACACGGAGATGCTGTTCGATCCGAAAAGCGGACGGATATTCGGTTTCGAACTGAAACGCCGGGCCGGCTGGCTGCAGGGCGGCCGGAAATCGGCCGGAGAAGCGGAATACATCCCTTGGGAGGAAATCGTCCTGATCGGGGATGACCGCATTTTGTTCAGGCGGACCCGCCCGATCCATGAAGGGCTTTTTGAATGACCCGTCCTGACTGGCTGATTATCGGTTCCGATGCCCGGTTTTCAAAAGCCGCAGACCATCTCCGGAAAAAGGGATACACGGTTCTCCATGATGCACGGGACCGGTGGGATAACAAAACGGACGCACTCATGCTTAACGAAAAGCCCGTGCGGGTGGTGCTGCCGATCCATCCGCCGGAAGGCAGCCCGGCTATCGGCGTTCTCGATAAGACTGACCGGCTGTTTGCCGGCAAACTCGATGAGGCCTGGGAAAAGGCTTCAGAACTTGCAGGAAGAGCGCCCCGGCTGTACTTGCAGGAAGAACGGTTCATCTGGCAAAATGCGAGCCTGACGGCAGAGGGGTTTCTCGCAACATTCTACCGTTCGGGAGGAGGGACGGTTGCCGGCAGGCAATGGATAGTCGCCGGATACGGACGGGTCGGGAAAACAACGGCCCGGCTTCTGCGTGCTATGGGTGCGGATGTTACCGTACTTGCCCGATCACCGTCACAAACGGCAGAAGCTCTTACTGAGGGTTTCGGCATCCTGGACATTGAAGGGACCGGCTCCGGTGAAAACGGCAGGATTTTGGTTAACACCATTCCATCGCAGTGGCTTGACCCTTCGGGACCATTCAACCCGTCACGCATTTATGACCTGGCTTCCGTGCCCGGGTGCCTAAAGCCCGGAGCCGCCCATGAATACTATAGGTTACTGCCTGCGCTGCCGGGAAGGCTTTTTCCGGACGAGGCCGCCCGGGTCCTCTCGGAGGCGTTGTGCAGAATGGACAGCTAGCGGAAGGAGAGTCAGGATGCTCGACGGCAAAAGAATCGGTTTCGGCATCACCGCATCACACTGCACTTATGCGGATGTGGTTCCGAAAATCAAGGCGTTCACCGACAGGGGGGCGACGGTTGTGCCGGTCATCACCAACTCTGTGCTGACCGCCGCGACCCGTTTCGGGACAGGCGAGGAATGGATGGCCAAAATCCGGGAAGCAGCCGGAGCCGACATCATCTCGACCATCGCAGGGGCAGAGCCGTTCGGACCGAAAACACCGGTTGACTGTATGGTGATTGCTCCGATGACCGGGAACTCCATCTCCCGGTTCGCCAATGCCATCACGGATTCACCCGTGCTGATGGCTGCCAAGGCGACGCTCAGGAACGGCACGCCGGTTGTCATCGGCATATCGACCAATGATGCACTGGGACTGAACGGAACCAATATCATGAAACTGCTCAACACGAAAAACATTTACTTTATCCCATTCGGGCAGGATGATCCCGTCAATAAACCGAATTCCCTGATCAGTGATTTTACAAAGATGGTCGATACGGTCGAGGCTGCGCTAAAAGGAGAGCAGCTTCAGCCGCTCCTCATCAGGCATGAAAATACTTAAATACGAATATTCCTCCAAAACACATGAAAACATGCTATAATACTGAACATTCGATCATGAAACTGAGGAGTGTTTAACCATGGGATATCGTGTTGCAATTGTCGGAGCTACAGGCGCGGTCGGTCAAGGGATTGCGAAAAAGCTGGAAGAGAGGAAATTCCCTGCCGATGAAATTCTTTTCCTCGCCTCTGCACGTTCTGCAGGAAGCAAAGTGGAGTTTGGCGGAAAAGAATTTACTGTGGAAGAAGCGGTGCCTGAGCGCTTTGACGGTGTGGACATCGCCTTCTTCAGCGCCGGAGGGGGCGTATCCAAACAACTGGCGCCCGAAGCGGTCCGCCGGGGAGCGGTCGTCATCGACAATACGAGCGCGTTCCGTATGGATCCGGATACTCCGCTTGTTGTTCCTGAAGTCAACCGCGAGGCACTGAAGGAGCACCGGGGCCTCATTGCCAACCCGAACTGCTCGACGATCCAGATGGTGGCGGCTCTGGAACCCGTCCGCCGGAAGTACGGTCTGAAGAAAGTGATCGTATCGACTTATCAGGCGGTTTCCGGGGCGGGTGCCGCAGCGATCAGCGAGCTTGAAAAGCAGAGTACGGACATGGAGAACAGGGCCGGAGCGGAGGCGGAGCTTCTGCCGGTCAAGGGTGACAAGAAACATTACCCGATCGCTTTTAATGCGGTGCCGCAGATCGATGTCTTCAGTGAGGACGGCTATACCTTTGAAGAGTGGAAAATGATCAATGAGACGAAGAAAATCATGGGCATGCCGGAGCTTTCCGTCGCTGCAACATGTGTCCGTCTTCCGGTCGTGACCGGCCACTCCGAATCGGTCTACTTCGAAACGGACGATCCGTCCGCCGATACGGCAGGTATCCGGAATTCCCTTCAGAATGCAGAAGGCATCACTGTAATGGATGATCCGGAAAGCCAGAGCTATCCGATGCCGCTCTTCGCGGAAGGACAGGACGACGTATTCGTCGGACGTCTCCGGAGGGACCTCGACACCGCAGGCGCATTCCATTTCTGGGTTGTCGCGGATAATCTCCTGAAGGGAGCTGCCCTCAACTCGATCCAGATCGCGGAAGCGCTCATTGCGGACGGGTTGCTGAAAGGGGAAGAAGCCGATGGAACTCGGCAGCATAGCGACGGCGATGGTCACGCCGTTCGATAAAGACGGAAAAGTTGACGAGGGCCGCCTGATTGCCCTCGTCAATTATTTGATACAGAACGGTTCGGATTCCATTGTCGTCTGCGGGACGACAGGGGAAGCCCCGACACTGACCGATGATGAAAAAGAAAGAGTCATCCGGCTGGCCGTCATGGCAGCAGGAAAAAGGATTCCTGTTATTGCAGGAACAGGCAGCAACAGCACCGCCGCAACAGTCGGCATGACGAAACGGGCGGAGGCAGCCGGTGCGGACGGTATCATGCTGGTGGCCCCGTATTATAACCGTCCCGACCAGCGGGGGATGCTTGCGCATTTTAAGGAAGCGGCGGCCAGCACAAAGCTTCCTGTCATGCTTTATAACGTGCCGGGCAGGACCGCTTCCCGGCTGGAGCCGGAAACGGTCATCGCGCTGTCCCGAGTTCCGAACATCAGGGCGGTGAAGGAAGCAGGCGGCGACCTCGGTGCCATGACCCGCATCATTGCCGGGACAGAACGCGGGTTCCGCCTGTACAGCGGTGATGACGGTCTGACCCTTCCGGTGCTTGCGATCGGCGGGTGCGGTGTGGTGTCGGTCGCCTCGCATGTGGCTGGTCCCGAGATGCAGCGGATGATCCGGGCATTCAGAACCGGCAATGCCGAAGAAGCGGCCCGTCTGCATGCAGCCGTCAGCCTGCTGACAGAAGCACTTTTCAGCCGGCCGAGCCCGTCTCCGGTTAAGTATGCACTGAAACTGGCCGGCATGGATACGGGATCTGTGAGGCTGCCGATCACGTCCATTGATGAAGAAGGTGCTGAAATCATCGGGAAGGCGATGGGTGACTTTCGGGCGGCAACCGGAGCATAATTGAGGAATTCTGCTCCTCCAGGCATGAATGCCGGGAACGTCGCACCTGATCGCTTCATAAAACAAAGAGCCGGCGGACGCCGGGGACTGCGGTCCCTGCGTCCGCCTTTTTAATTTCCTGCAATGGCCCGGATCTCTTTATTAAAGAAACGCGAATGCAATTTCAGCCCTTTTTTAATTTGTCTAGATTGTACGGCTACCGTATAATGGAGGTTAGCGGATATGGAACGGGTATGATTTAGGAGGAGAACCATTGACCAAGACAAAAAATGAAAACATCAGGGTCATCCCCCTTGGAGGAGTGGGGGAGATCGGCAAGGCGATGTATGTGGTCGAGATCGATGATGAGTTGTTCATCGTTGACAGCGGGCTCATGTTCCCTGAAGGGGAAATGCTCGGCATCGATATTGTCATTCCGGATATGACCTACATTGAAGAAAACAAAGACCGGCTGAAAGGGATCTTCCTGACCCATGGCCATGAAGATGCGATCGGATCGATCGCCTACCTGCTCAGCAAAGTCCAGGCGCCTGTCTACGGCTCGAAACTCACCATCGCCCTGGCAAAAGAACATCTGAAGGACAAGCAGGCACCCAAGAACATCAAGTTCTTCGAGGTGTCGAGCAGGAGCCGGATGAATTTCGGCCGGACATACGTGACCTTCTTCCATACAACGCACAGCATTCCGGATTCCCTTGGGATCGTGTTCCACACGAGCGAAGGCGCCATTGTGCACACGGGAGAGTTCAAGTTCGACCAGTCGGCAAAGGGCAAGTACAGGCCGGATATTTCAAAGATGGCGTCAATCGGGGACGAAGGCGTCTTCATCCTGATGTCCGATTCATCAGAAGCGGAACGGCCAGGGCATACGACGCCGGAGTCCGTCGTCGCAGACCAGCTGTCCAAGACATTCCACAAGGCGCAGGGCCGCATTCTCATCGCCCTGTATGCCTCCAATTTCATCCGCATGCAGCAAGTCTTCGACCGGGCTGCCGAATCGGGCCGCAAAGTCGCAGTCATCGGCAAGTCGCTCGAGACTTACTTCGAAGTCGGTATGAAGCTCGGCTACCTTGACGTCGCGGACGGCCTCGTCATCCCGGTCAAGGAAATCGGCAAGTACGATGACTCCGAAGTGGCGATCATCGTAACAGGCAATCAGGGCGAGCCGCTCCATGCGCTTGAGCGGATCGTAAAGCGGCAGCATAAGGACATCCGGATTAAAGAGACCGATACGGTCCTCATCACGTTCACCCCGTCTCCTGGCATGGAAGTCGGAATGTACAACACGATGAACGAGCTGGCCAAGGCGGGCGCCGATGTTCTGACAGCAAGCCGCAAGGTTCATGTATCAGGGCACGGCAGCCAGGAAGACCTGAAGCTGATGCTGAATCTGATGAAGCCGAAATTCTTCATCCCGATCCAGGGCGAGTACCGGATGCTGATCGCCCATTCCAAGCTGGCCCAGCAGACCGGCCTGCCGAAGTCCCGCATTTTCATTGCAGACAAAGGGGATATCGTCGAGTATAAGAACGGCAAAATGCGCATGACCGGGCGGGTTACCGCAGGCAATGTGCTGATTGACGGAAGCGGCGTCGGGGATATCGGCAATATTGTCCTGCGCGACCGTAAACTTCTTTCAGAGGACGGCATCTTTATCGTCGTCATTACGCTCAACCGCAAGAAAAAGACGATTGCTGCAGGCCCTGAAATCCTTTCCCGCGGCTTTGTCTATGTCCGGGATTCGCGCGAACTGATCGGCGAGGCAAGTGAACTCGTGAAAAAAATCATCGGCAAGTATTCCAACAAAGAATCGTTCGAATGGACGAGCATCAAGCAGGAAATCCGCGATACACTCAATTCATACCTCTACCAGAAGACGAAGCGCCGTCCGATGATCATTCCGATCATCATGGAATACTGAGGCGGGGCAACAGAGATAGAACAAAACGGGATTTCTTCGCCGTCACTGGCGGGAAATCCCGTTTTATCGATGGGGGTGAACCAGATGGCAACCAAACGCAACAAGAAGAAAAAGCGCAGGACATCCGCAAAAAAGAAGAAATCCGGACTCTATCCGCTCGGGTACGAACTGTCTGGCCTTGTCATGACAGGGCTTGCCATCATCACATTTTTTGATCTCGGATTTGTCGGGAGGGCGCTGGGCAGCGCTGCCCGGTTCCTGTTCGGGAACTGGCATGCAGCATTGCCGTTCCTTTTCCTGATATTCGCGCTTCTCCTGATGGTAAAGCGGGAGATTCCGAATCTGCGGAACCGCATCGTCGGGGGACTGCTTCTTATACTCGGAAGCCTGACACTTTTCAGTCATGTCCTGCTCTTCACGGAGCGGTATGAGAGCGGCCGTCTGCAGACTACTTCAGCCCTGAAGGAAACATGGCTCATCCTGGTCACTGACGGCGGCATAACCGATCCGTCCGTCTCGCTCGGAGGCGGGATTGTCGGTGGATTCCTGTTTTCGATGTTCCATGTGCTCTTTGATTCCGCCGGAGCCACCATTGCGGGAATCATCATGCTTTCAATGGGCCTGATTTTGCTGACGGGCAAGGCGCTCGTCCCGTATCTGGCGGAGAAAATTCCGGAAGCGGCGGAGTCGGTACAGGAATGGTTTGCAAGGGAACGCAAGCCTGCCAGGCCGAAGCAGGAAAAGGCCGAGAAAGTGAAGCAACCGAGAGAGCCGCGAAAATCCCGCCGGGCGGCCGCGGACGAAGAAGCGGCTTCCGCCGGTGTTGCGGCACAGGAACCGGCTTCCCCGGCTGACGCGTCCGGCAGTGCGGCAGAGCCGGAACCGGTCCGCGTGCAGCCGATCATTTCTTCCTTTACCGAACGGGTCAAGGAAGAGCCCGGCGCAGAAAAGCCCGCATCCGACAAAGAGGTTAAAGAACAGGACACGGATGCAGAGATCCGGGACATCGGCGATGCCCAGCCGGTAAACGAGGATTTCGTCCTGCCGCCTGTTTCCCTTTTGAATCCGCCGCCTAAAAATGACCAGAGCGGCGAGTACAATATGATCCAGCACAATGCCGAGAAACTGGAAAAGACATTCCACAGTTTTGGCGTGAAGGCGAGCGTCACGGAAGTCCATCTCGGCCCGGCCGTAACCAAGTATGAAGTGATGCCGGCCACGGGCGTGAAGGTCAGCCGGATTGTCAGCCTTGCGGACGATATCGCACTTGCGCTTGCCGCGCGCGATATCCGAATCGAAGCGCCAATTCCGGGAAAATCGGCAGTCGGCATTGAGGTCCCGAACACCGAAGTGGCGATGGTTTCGCTTCGCGAGGTGCTGGAATCACGGAACAACAACCGGCCGGACTCCAAACTCATGGTCGCACTGGGAAGAGACATTTCCGGCGAGGCGGTCATGTCCGAGCTCAACAAAATGCCCCATATGCTTGTTGCCGGTGCCACCGGCAGCGGGAAGAGTGTGTGCATCAACGGAATCATCATCAGCATCCTCATGAGGGCCAAGCCGCATGAAGTCAAGATGATGATGATTGACCCGAAGATGGTTGAGCTTAATGTTTACAACGGTGTACCTCATTTGCTTGCGCCAGTCGTCACGGACCCCCGTAAGGCATCGCAGGCACTCAAAAAAGTGGTGGCCGAGATGGAGAGGCGGTATGACCTCTTCTCGCACACCGGTACGAGGAATATCGAAGGATACAACAACCATATCGATGAGTGGAACGATGAAAACGAAGAAAAGCATCCGCGTCTTCCGTACATTGTTGTCATTGTCGATGAGCTTGCCGACCTCATGATGGTCGCTTCAAGCGATGTCGAGGACTCGATCACCCGGATCGCCCAGATGGCCCGTGCAGCCGGCATTCATTTGATCATCGCGACACAGCGCCCAAGCGTTGATGTCATCACGGGCATTATCAAAGCGAACATCCCGTCCCGGATTGCGTTCGCCGTTTCGTCGGCTGTGGATTCACGGACGATCCTGGATTCCGGCGGAGCGGAAAAGCTGCTCGGCCGCGGGGATATGCTTTATCTCCCGGCGGGGGCTTCCAAGCCGACACGGATCCAGGGCGCATTCCTGTCCGATCAGGAAGTCGAGGAAGTCGTGGATTTCGTCATCAGCCAGCAGAAGGCACAGTATGAAGAGTCGATGATCCCGACAGAGGTGGAGGAAACTGCACCTGAAGAGGAGACGGATGAGCTGTATGATGAAGCGGTCGATCTCGTCAGAAGCATGCAGCAGGCATCGGTTTCAATGCTCCAGCGCAGGTTCCGAATCGGGTACTCCCGGGCCGCGCGCATCGTCGACCAGATGGAAATGCGCGGGGTCGTCGGACCGCACGAAGGCAGCAAACCCCGTCAGGTCCTCATCCAGGACCACCCTGATGAAATGTGATCCGGAGTTTTTGTACTATGGACAAGGCCGCCACACAAAAGTGACGGGTTCAGACTGCAGACAAAGCGAGCAACCATGCTCAATTGTCTGCAGTTTTTTTATTGCTGCATGGACAAAGCAAACGTTCAGGAAGAGCGGACATCATGGTCTTCCATATAAAAAGAGGGACCTTATTTTTATTAGGAGGACCTCAATTGAAATGGTTGTGAAATGTTATATCTATTTATTGTAAAAGTAAACGCTTAATTACGAAGTGATGTATACAGGCATGGGGAATTAGTATGAATTTGTCTTCATATTTAGAAAGAAAGGTATTCCACTAGGGTAGCAAAAATGATATAGTATGTCTGATTAGGAGGAAGGTTTTACATCAGATGTCTGATCTCTTTAATTTGGTGGTGATGTCATGACGGTAAAGGCGGACCACCGGCACTTGTATCTTCAGGTTATCGAACAGCTCAAGCGCGACATCGCATCGGGTGTTTTCAAAGAAAAAGAAAAACTCCCTTCCGAGTTTGAGCTCGCCAAGATCATGGGCGTGTCCAGGGCGACTCTTCGCGAGGCGCTCCGCCTGCTGGAGGAAGAGCACTACATTGTCCGAAGGCACGGTGTCGGGACTTTCGTCAATCCGAGGCCGCTGTTTACGGCTGGCATCGAAGAGCTGGCCAGCGTATCGGACATGATCCGGCAGGTGGGTATGACCCCGGGGACGAACTTCATCAGCTCTTCCGAGGAACTTGCGTCGGAAGAAGACATGGAGCGTTTCGGGTGCGGACCGGATGAACGGATCATGTCGATCAAGCGTGTCCGGACGGCGGATGGCGAGCCGGTTGTTTACTGCATCGATGTCTTCCCGTCCCGCTACGTCGGCAAGGAATTCCTGAAACAGGAAGACGAGTCCATCTTCGAGGCGATCGAGCGTACAGGGAACCTGAGGATTACACAGGCGGTGGCCCAGATTGAACCGGTCGGGTACGACGAGGAGGCATCTCCGATCCTCGAATGCGAACCGGAGACCGCGCTGCTTATGCTGCGGCAGTCGCATTACGCGGAGGGGGAAGAGGTCATTCTCTACTCCCGCAATTATTTCAAGGGCGATAAATTCAACTTCCACGTTTTGCGGAAACGGATGTAAAACAGACAGCCTTCCTGCTATCAAAAAGTACATTTACAACAACATTTAGGGGGTACCACAAATGGCAAAACGCAAGTTTGGTCTTGCGCTGTCGGTTCTCTTGGCTGCAGGCACGCTTCTCGGCGCATGCGGCTCCGACAACGGTGAAGAAGCACAGAACGAAGGCAACAACTCCGGCGGCGGCGAGTCCGCTTCCGAGTTTTCCGTAGCGATGGTCACTGATGTCGGCGGCGTTGACGACAAGTCGTTCAACCAGGCTGCCTGGACGGGAATTCAGGAATTCGGTGAAGACAATGGCCTTGAAAAAGGCGACGGCGGCTTCGACTATCTCCAGTCTGCCGGTGAAGAGGATTATATTCCGAACCTGAACGCACTGGCCCGCCGCGATTTCAATCTTGTTTTCGGTGTCGGCTTCATGATGCAGGATGCGCTTGATGAGATCGCTTCCCAGCAGACAGACACTGAGTTCGCGATCATCGACGCGGTTGTCGAGCAGCCAAACACGGTCAGCCTCCTTTTTAAAGAGCATGAAGGTTCCTTCCTCGCGGGTGTCGCAGCGGCACTCTCGACAGAAAGCAAGAAAGTCGGCTTTGTCGGCGGCATGGAAAACGAAGTCATCCATCGCTTCGAGTCCGGTTTCGTACAGGGCGTAGAAGCAGTTGATCCATCGATCGAAATCGACATTCAGTACACAGGCGCATTCGACAAAGCCGAGCTCGGCAAGACGACGGCCAACCGCATGTACTCCAGCGGCGTTGACGTGATCTTCCACGCTGCGGGCGGCACGGGCAACGGTGTCTTCTCTGAAGCAAAAGAGCGCAAGTCAAATGACCCGGATGCAAACGTATGGGTCATCGGCGTTGACTCCGACCAGTACGACGAAGGTGCGGTAGGCGACACGAACGTCACGCTCACTTCGATGCTGAAGCGTGTTGACGTAGCGGTCAAGGACATCTCCGAAAAAGCGAAAAACGGCGAATTCCCTGGCGGCGAAGTGATCACATACGGCATCTCCGATGACGGCGTTGCACTCGCGGATTCCCGCGGCAATATCCCTGAAGATGTCATGGCACAAATCGAAGAGTATCAGGAAAAAATTGCTTCCGGCGAAATCGAAGTCAAGGAATACCCGGAAGGCAAAGAACCGAAGTAAGGATGAATTTGTTAAGCATGGGGGCCGGGCTTTCCGGTCTTCATGTTTACTTATGTATGGGCCATTTTTGTAAATGGTAGATGAAAGATTTCCTGACAGGAAGTCTTTCCTGTATCAGTTACAGGTGCTCGGCAGGTTTTAAGGACAAAGGAGTGAATCCATTGGAATACGTGATCGAAATGCTTAACATCCGCAAGGAGTTCGGCAATTTCGTGGCTAACGATAACATCACCCTGCAACTCCGGAAAGGGGAAATTCATGCCCTGCTCGGTGAGAATGGTGCCGGGAAATCCACCCTCATGAACGTCCTGTTCGGCCTTTATCAGCCGGAGGGGGGAGAGATTCGGGTTCGCGGCAAGAAAGTGGACATCACCGATCCGAACGTCGCGAACGAACTCGGAATCGGCATGGTGCACCAGCACTTCATGCTGGTCGAGAATTTCACAGTCACTGAAAATATCATCCTCGGCAATGAGCCGACAAAAAACGGCAGTGTGAATATTTCCAGCGCAGCCAAGAAAGTGGCCGAGCTGTCCAAACAATATGGTCTTAATGTCGACCCGAATGCCAAAATCGAGGATATCTCTGTCGGGATGCAGCAACGCGCCGAAATCCTGAAGACCCTCTACCGGGGTGCGGAAATTCTGATCTTTGATGAGCCGACGGCTTCACTGACCCCCCAGGAGATCAGCGAACTCATCGGCATCATGAAAAAGCTCATCGCCGAGGGTAAGTCCATTATCCTGATCACCCATAAACTCCAGGAAATCATGGATGTCTCCGACCGGGTCACGGTCATCCGCAAAGGCAAGGGGATCGGTACGGTCGAGACTTCAGAGACGGACCCCGAGCAGCTGGCGTCGATGATGGTCGGACGTCAGGTCACATTTAAAACCGAAAAGGGACCGGCAGATCCGAAAGAAGAAGTGCTCCGGATCGAGGGGCTCACCGTCGAAGATTCCCGGGGGGTTCCGAAGGTCAAAAATCTGAACTTGAACATCAGAAAAGGCGAGATCGTGGGCATCGCTGGGATCGACGGCAACGGGCAGTCGGAACTCATCGAGGCAATCACCGGCCTGCGCAAGTCGAAATCAGGAAAAATTCTGATCAACGGAAAGGACATTACGAACCGCAGGCCGCGGGAAATCACGAACAGCGGCATCGGCCATATTCCCCAGGACCGGCATAAGCACGGCCTGGTACTGGACTTCCCGATCGGGCACAACATCGGCTTACAGACCTACTACCGGCCTCCCTATTCAAAGGGAGGGATCATCAATTACACGGCGATCGACAAAAAGGCGGAAGAAATCATCGCCCAGTATGATGTCCGTACGCAGGGTCCCCACGAACCCGCACGCGCGCTTTCCGGCGGTAACCAGCAAAAAGCAATCATCGGTCGGGAAGTCGAGCGGGATCCGGACCTGTTGATCGCGGCACTGCCGACCCGCGGCCTCGATGTCGGGGCCATCGAATTCATCCATCGCCGGCTGATCGAGCAGAGGGACAGCGGCAAGGCGGTCCTCCTCGTCTCGTTTGAACTGGATGAAGTCATGAACGTCTCCGACCGCATCGCCGTCATCTATGACGGTTCGATCATCGACACGGTGCTGCCGTCGGAGACGGACGAACAGGAACTCGGCCTGCTTATGGCCGGCCATTCGAGAGAAGCGGCTGTCCCGCAGGCGGAAGAAGGTGACAACAAACATGTCGAATAGAATGATCAATCTTCTCGTGCCGGCCATTGCGGTCTTCCTCGGCCTGCTGGTCGGAGCGATCGTCATGCTGGCGAGCGGCTATGATCCGGTCGCGGGGTATATCGCACTCTGGCAGGGGATTTTCGGTGATACTTATGCCATCGGGGAAACCATCCGCCAGATTACGCCATATATCCTGGCAGGGCTTGCGGTAGCCTTCGCTTTCCGTACCGGCCTGTTCAACATCGGGGTTGAGGGGCAGCTGATCGTCGGCTGGTTTGCTTCTGTCTATGTCGGAGCGGCCTTCGACCTCCCGAAAGTGATCCATCTTCCGCTCGCCATTCTGGCGGGGGCAGCAGCAGGGGCGCTTTGGGCCTTCCTGCCGGGACTCTTGAAGGCGAAGATGAAAATCCATGAAGTCATTGTGACGATCATGATGAACTATATCGCGCTCCACGTTGTCAATGCCCTGATCAAAACATGGTCGGGAGGCGGGGACAAGACTGACAGGATCCTGGAATCAGCTTCCCTTCGTTCTGAGTTTCTTTCTTCCCTGACGGATTATTCAAGGTTGCACTATGGAATTCTCGTGGCGCTCCTCATGGTGGTTGTCATGTGGTTCATCCTGGAAAAGACGACAACCGGTTTCGAACTGAAGGCGGTCGGCTTCAACGAGAACGCTTCCGAGTATGCGGGCATGAAAATCGGCAAGAACATCATTTTGTCGATGGTCATCTCCGGGGCATTCGCCGGGCTTGCAGGCGCGATGGAAGGCCTCGGTACTTTTGGCAACATGTATACGCGCGGCGGCTTCACCGGCATCGGTTTTGACGGAATCGCGGTTGCGCTCCTCGGAGCGAACACTCCGCTCGGCGTCATCTTCGGTGCTGTCCTGTTCGGCTCGCTGAAATACGGCGCACTCAACATGCCGAACGCTGCCCAAATTCCGGAAGAGGTTGTCCAGATCGTCATCGCGCTCGTCATTTTCTTCGTGGCGTGCGGTTATGCCATCCGCCTCTTCCTGACCAAGATCTCCAAGAAAAAGGAGGCGAAGTGACATGGGCTTCCTCGATATCCTTTACTTTATGGTGCCGGTGTCCATCGCCTACGCTGCGCCGCTGATCTTCACTGCGCTCGGCGGAGTCTTCTCCGAGCGGTCGGGTGTCGTCAATATCGCGCTGGAAGGGCTTATGGTCATGGGCGCATTCATCGGGATCCTGTTCAATCTGTTCTTTTTTGATACGTTCGGTGCATGGACGCCATGGATCGCCCTGCTCGCCGCAATGATCGTCTCCGGCGTGTTTGCCATCCTGCACGCGGTTGCGTCGATTTCTTTCCGGGCCGACCAGGTTGTCTCGGGTGTCGCCATCAACATGCTCGGACTTGCCATCGCCCTGTTTTTGACGAAGATGATTTTTGACAAAGGGCAAACCGATTTCATCAAGAAAGCGATCCCTAACTTTGACGTGCCGTTGCTGTCGGACATCCCGGTGATCGGGCCCCTGTTATTTAAAGGCATCTACGGTTCGAGCATCCTCGCGATCGTTGCGGCAATCATTACCTGGTATGTGATTTACAAGACGCCGTTTGGCCTTCGTCTGCGTGCGGTCGGCGAACATCCGATGGCGGCGGACACGATGGGCGTCAACGTCAACAAGATCCGCTACATCGCCGTCATCATCTCGGGCGCACTTGCCGGAATCGGCGGGGCGATCTATTCCCAGACCATGACCCGTGACTTCGGACACGCGACCATCAACGGCCAGGGCTTCATGGCCCTAGCCGCGATGATTTTCGGGAAATGGCATCCGATCGGGGCCATGGGGGCAGCCATCTTCTTCGGATTTGCCCAGGCGCTGGCAGTTGTCGGACCTAGCATTCCGCTCATTAAAGAAATTCCGACAGGCTATCTTCACGCGCTCCCGTACGTTGTCACGATTCTCGCTCTTGCCGGCTTCATCGGCAAGGCAACCGGGCCGAAGGCGAACGGAAAACCATATATCAAAGGCAGCCGGTAACTCCGGCAGCAGCGGGTCCTTTAAAAGGGCCCGCTTTTTTCAACTTGTCCGGTCTAAAAACTCTCCAAAGTTTGCCATGCCTCCGCCGGGTTGGGTATAGTGGAATTGGTGAATACTTGATACAAATTTGAATGAAAACGAGGTGTCCCATGTTTACGGAAACTCGATTGACACAAGGCGTCCGCCTGTATGTACGCAGGACCGAACAGTTCAAGACTTTGACGTTCTCCATCCGTTTCAAACAGCCCCTCACACCGGAAGGGGCCTCTGAGCGGGCAGTCCTGGCCAATATCCTGGAAGACAGCACAGAGACCTATCCGAGCCGGGCGGCACTCCGGCAGGCGCTCGAGACTATGTACGGAACACTTTACTATACAGATGTCGGCAAACGCGGCGGCTATCACTATCTGTCGGTGAACGCCGAATGCGTGGATGACCGGCTGATCCGTGACGAAGACATCACAGACTGGACGATCCGCCTTCTGGCCGATGCCGTGCTCCGGCCGAACCTTCAGGATGGCGTCTTCAAGCCTCAGGTGTTCGAGCGGGAAAAGCAGACGGTTCTTGAACGCGTCCGCTCCCTGTATGATGATAAAACGCGATATGCACAGCAACGGCTGCTGACCCTGATGCGGCCGGAAGGACCGGAGTCCATCAGGGCCACCGGCGAAGAATCTCATCTGGAAGCGCTGACTCCAGAAAAAGTCATGGAGGCGTATCGCCGGATGATCGGTGAAGACGAGATTGAGATCTATGTCGTCGGAGCGGTTGACGAGAAGGCCATCACCGCATCCCTCAAAGAAGCTTTCCATTTCGAGGGGCGTGTACCGGCCGTGCTTCCCGAGAAAGCTGCCCGCGGAACCGGCAAGGAAGGCCGTGTATCGGAAAAGCAGAACATGAAGCAGGGCAAGCTTCACATCGGGTTCAGCACACCTGTAAAGTTCGGCACGGAAGACTTTCCGAAGATGCAGCTGGCAAACGGTATTTTCGGAGGCTTCCCGCATTCCAAGCTGTTCATGAACGTCAGGGAAAAGGAAAGCATGGCTTACTATGCCGCAAGCTCCTATCTGTCCCGTTACGGACTGATCACCGTTTCAGCCGGAATCGATGCGGAACTAGCAGAAAAGGCGACGAAACTGATCGACGAACAGCTTGAAGTGATGAGGGCGGGCGAAATCACCGACAACGAGCTGAGCCAGACAAAGGCCATGCTCGCCAACCAGCTTCGCGAAGCGCTTGATTCCTCAAGGGGACAGATCGAGATTTTCGACCAGTACAAAGATCTGCCCGGCGGTTTTACGCCTGAAGGATGGATCGCGAAGTGGGAGCCTGTGACAGCCGATGATATTCGGGACATGGCCGGAAAGATCGATCGTCAGCTTGTCTACCTGCTTTCCGGAAAGGAGGAATCGGCTGATGCAAAAGCTTGAGTACAGCCGCGTCAACGAAACGCTTTACCATGAGACCCTGCCGAATGGGCTGCAGGTGTTTATCCTGCCGAAATCCGGCTTTTCTAAGACCTATGTCTCGTTCACGACCAGGTATGGTTCCATTGACAATACCTTCGTTCCGCTGGGCAAGGACGAAATCGTCCGGGTCCCTGACGGCATCGCACACTTTCTGGAGCACAAGATGTTCGAAAAGGAAGACGGGGATGTATTCCAGAAGTTCGGGATGAACGGGGCTTCTGCAAACGCCTTTACGTCCTTTACACGCACCGCTTATCTTTTTTCCGCAACAGACAAACTTTATCCGAATACTGAACTGCTCCTCGATTTTGTCCAGGCGCCCTATTTCACGGAGGAGACGGTCGAAAAGGAAAAGGGGATTATCGGCCAGGAGATCACGATGTACGATGACCTTCCGGACTGGCGCTCTTACTTCGGAACGATCGAGAATCTGTATAAGGAACATCCGGTCAAGATCGACATCGCCGGAACGGTCGAGTCGATTTCGAAAATCACTGCAGATCACCTGTATGAGTGCTATCACACATTTTATCACCCGTCCAACATGCTCGTATTTGCTGTTGGAGCGGTCGATCCTGAAGAGATGATGGCATTCATCCGGAAAAACCAGGAAGCCAAAACATTCGACAAGCCTGAGAGGATTGTCCGGCAATTCCCTCAGGAAAAGATGGAATCGGCAGTGAAGGAAGGCAGCCTGGAGATGGATGTCTCCAAGCCGAAAGTCCATGTCGGCATCAAACTTCCGGCTCTGGCGGAAGAAGGAGTGGAAGGCCTGAAGCATGAGCTGGCTTATCAGATCATGATCGACCTCCTGTTCGGAAAGACCTCCAAGTTCTATACGGAAGCGTATGAAGAAGGACTGATCGACGAATCGTTCTCAACTGACTTTACGGCTGAAGAAGGCTTTGCGTTCTCTGTCATCGGGTCTGACAGCGCCAAACCGGAGGAGCTTACAAGGAAGATCCAGGACACCCTGCAGTGGGCTTCCGAGAAATTCCCGTTTGGCCAGGAAGACCTGGACCGTCAGCGCAGAAGACGGATCGGCTTCTTCATGCGCGCACTCAACTCGGTCGAATACATTGCGAACCAGTTTACCCGCTATGCATTCAATGGGATGAATCTGTTTGACACCGTCACCGCACTGGAGGCGCTGGAAGTGAAGGATCTCCAGGAAGTCCTCGTGCCGCTCACAGACGAGCAGGCGCGCACCGTATTCACGGTAAAGCCTCCGGCGAAGGGAGAGTGATCCCGCTCAGGACGGCAGCGGTGCTCGGCGCCTCCGGTGAAATCGGCACCGCGGTCGCTGAGCGCCTTGCCGCTTCGGGCTGGTCACTGTACCTTCACTACAATACCTCCCGGGAGTCAGCTTTAGTGCTTGAAAGACGCTTAGCGGAAATGTATCCCGACCAGAGGTATGTGGCGGTTCAGGCGGATTTTTCCTCTCCTGACGGAGGGGAGCGCCTTGCTGCCGCAACCGGGGACCTTCAGGCGGTCGTCTCCTGCACCGGTCAGGGAGTGACCAAACTGCTCTCGGACACAGATATGGATGACATGGACGCACTCTGGCGTGTCCATGCTGCCAACCCAATGCGGTATATCGGCCTGGTTTCCGAAAAACTTCGGCGCCATCCCGTTTCCCATGTGGTGATGATCGGCTCGATTTGGGGCGACACCGGAGCAGCCGGGGAAGTGGCTTATTCCGCAGTCAAGGGAGCGGTCCATGCGTTCGTCAAAGCCTACGCCAAGGAAGCGGCCGCCTCGAATGTCCTGGTGAATGCCGTCTCGCCCGGCTGGATCGAGACCTCCATGAACAGCCACCTGGATGAGGAAGAGCGCCGGATGGCATTCGGCGAGATTCCGCTCATGCGCCCGGGTACTCCTGAAGACGTGGCCGGGACGGTGGATTTCCTGCTGGGCGAACAGTCCCGCTACATCACCGGAGAAATCATCAGGGTCAACGGCGGATGGTATATTTGAACAGACAGCGGACCGGTGCTCGCAAGCCCCGGTCCGTTTTTAATGGGTCCAATCAGCAGCCCGCTATTAAGTGAGAGGGAGACAGGGGGATTAAGTCATGATTTTTCATAAGTCAGGATTTCATTGCTATGCCTGCAGGCTGCAGACAGATCAAAGACTTTTATATGTCAGAAATCCCCTCGTCTATCCCTTTTCTTCAAATGACAAATCCGATATGATAGAAATACATTGCGCATCCGGCGCCGATGGAGGCGACCCAAATTGAGTGAGTGGTACATGGAATATGAGATTGAAGTGAACCGGCCGGGGCTTTTGGGAGAAATCTCCTCCCTTCTCGGACTGTTGCGTGTCAACATCGTGACAATCAACGGTGTGGATCAGGGCAGGAGGGGCATGCTGCTCCGGACTGAGAACGATGATGCCATCGAGCGGTTTGAACTGATCGCCTCGACGATGGATATGATCAATGTCAGGAAACTGAGGCATCCCAAACTCCGTGACGTCCTGGCGGTCCGGCACGGCCGGTACATCCAGCGTGATGCCGATGACAAAAAGACATTCCGCTTTATCCGGGACGAGCTCGGAATACTCGTCGATTTCATGGCCGAGATTTTCAAGCAGGAAGGCCACAAGCTGATCGGAATCCGCGGCATGCCGCGGGTGGGCAAGACAGAATCTGTCGTGGCGGCAAGTGTGAGCGCGAACAAGAAGTGGATTTTCCTCTCTTCTACGATGCTCCGCCAGACGGTCCGGAGCCAGCTTGCGGGTGACGAGTTTTCGCCGGATAATGTCTTTATCCTGGACGGGATCGTGACGAGGAAGGCGAGCGACGAGCGGCATATGCAGCTTGTCCGTGAAATCATGCGCCTTCCTGCAATCAAAGTCGTGGAACATCCTGACATGTTCGTGCGTCTTTCTGAGTACACGATGGACGATTTCGATTACATCATCGAAATCCGACGTGATGAAGATGAAGAAATCACTTACGAGAAACTGGAAGAAAACGACAGAATGTCGAGCCGGAGCGGGATGGATTTCGGATTCAATATTTGATAGGCAGGTGTTTTGGTTGTCCGAATTGGGCGCTCGGCTAAAACAGGCGAGGATGGAGAAAGGTTACTCGCTTGAAGATTTGCAGGAAATCACTAAAATACAGAAACGTTATCTTGCTGCCATTGAAGAAGGCAAGTTCAGCATCATGCCCGGCACATTCTATGTCCGGGCGTTTATCAAGCAATACGCTGAAGCGGTCGGTCTGGATGCCGATGAGATGCTGGCCATGTACAAGGCGGAAGCTCCTGAACCTCTCATCACGGGAGAAACGACGGGGATGTCAGCCCCGACGATGAGACGGACGTCCATGAGGCGCGCGGGCAAGGCGGCAGAAGCAATGCCAAAGATCATCCTTGCGCTGTTCATCGTGGTGGCCATCGGCATCGTCTGGTTCCTGAAGGCCAACCAGGCCGCGGATACGGAACCGGCCGAGGAAATCAACGAAACAGAGAGCACCGTGCAGGTGGAACAGGTCGGCCCTGAAGACGCCGAAGATGCGGCTCCTGCTGAAGATGCGGATTCTGATGAGGACGAAGCCGCTCAAGAAGAGTCCACTGAAGAGGCGGAAGAGCCCGAAGAGCCGGAAACGGAACTTGCAGTCGACAGGTCAGAAGGCGAGAACACCTTCTACAACCTGTCGGGCACCGACAAGGTGACCGTCACACTGACCGGAAAGGGACGTTCCTGGATCTCCGTGACCGACAACACCGGGAAAGAGTACTTGAGCAAGAGCCTCGAGAACGGACAGACAGAGACCATCGAGGCAGAGGATGTACAGTGGCTCCGTTTCCGCATCGGTTATGTACCGGGCGTGGAGATCAGCGTGAACGGCAATCCGCTCACTTACGAAATCCCCGGGACGGAACGGGTGACCCAGAACATCATCATCCAGCTCGGCACTGAACAATAGTCATCTCCAGGGATGACTTATTTTTTTTGAAAGGTGCGTCATTCATGAATTTACCTAATAAAATCACCGTGGCACGAGTCCTGCTGATCCCGGTGTTCATCCTGTTCATGCTGGTTGACTTCGGCATGGGCACCATCCATGCAGGAGGCGTGGAACTGCCGGTTGAGCATCTGATCGGCGGCATCATCTTTATCATCGCGGCGCTGACCGACTGGTTCGACGGCCACCTGGCCCGCAAATATAATCTTGTTACGAACATGGGCAAGTTCCTTGACCCTCTGGCGGATAAGCTGCTTGTATCCTCGGCTCTGATCATTCTCGTGGAGATGGGCTTTGCGCCTTCCTGGGTCGTGATCATCATCATCAGCCGCGAATTTGCAGTGACCGGCCTGCGTCTGATCCTGGCAGGCGGCGGGGAAGTCGTGGCGGCGAATATGCTGGGAAAGATCAAGACGACGACACAGCTTCTCGCGACCATCTTCCTGCTGCTCCACAATATCTTCTTTGAAGCGGCGGGCATCCCGTTCGGAACGATCATGCTGTACATTGCGCTCATCTTCACAGTCTGGTCAGGCGTGGATTACTTCTATAAAAACCGCCGTGTACTGCTGGATTCTATGTAAGGGGGAGTCACCGTGAAAGCCGAAATCATTGCTGTGGGATCCGAATTGCTTCTTGGGCAGATCAATAACACGAATGCCCGTTACATTTCGGCAGGGCTTGCCGAACTGGGCATCAGCGTCCACTTCCATACCGTGGTCGGGGACAATGCCGGAAGGCTCGAGGAGGCGATCCGGATCGCCGAGTCGCGGTCTGACCTGCTCATCTTCACAGGCGGGCTGGGCCCGACAAAGGATGACCTGACGAAGGAAACAATCGCCCGCCATGCCGGCACCCGGCTTGTCTATGATGATGATGCGCTCATCTCGATCCGTGCCTGGTTCGACCGCATGGGGCGCGAGATGACCGACAACAATAAAAAGCAGGCCCTGATCCTTGAAGGGGCAACAGTCCTGCAGAATCATCATGGCATGGCGCCGGGCATGCTGTTTTCCGCGGGCAGCCGCCACTATCTCCTGATGCCGGGGCCGCCGAAGGAAATGGAACCGATGTTCACCGAGCAGGCGAAACCGCTTCTTGCGAGGCTTGCAGGCTTCACAGGGCCGATTGCCTCGCGGGTTTTCCGCTTCTATGGAATCGGGGAAGCCGAGCTGGAGCACCGGATGTCAGATCTGCTGGATAATCAGACGAATCCGACTCTCGCCCCTCTCGCTTCCGATGGTGAAGTGACGATCCGCGCAACCGCGAAGGCGGACACGGTGGAGGAGGCGGCAGGGCTGTTGGACGGTGCGGAAGCCCAGATCCGAAAGATTGCCGGCAAGTACCTGTACGGTTATGATGACGAGACACTGGTTTCGAAGGCCGCCGCTCTCCTGATCGGAAACGGCCTGACGATTTCCGCCGCGGAAAGCCTGACGGCCGGACTGTTTATGGCGGAGCTCGCAGAACAGCCCGGTATCAGCGCCGCGCTGGCCGGGGGTGTCGTGACCTATACCGCAGAGGCAAAAAAGGAGCAGCTCGGAATCCCGGCTTCTCTTCTGGAAGAAAAGGGTGTCGTCAGCGAAGAGGCGGCTTCCGCGATGGCAAGGGCTGTCCGGGAAAAGTTCGGCACCGATTACGGAGTCGGGCTGACCGGGGCGGCAGGACCGGATCCTCATGACGGCCAGCCAGGCGGCACCGTATGGGTCGCCATTGCATCCGGCAAGGAAGTCAGGACCCGTGAACTCCTGCTCTCGGGCATGCGGAACACAAACCGGATCCGCGCGGTGAAATCAGCCATGCATATGCTGGTCGGGATGATCGGTGAGACGGCCGACGTGAAAAAATGAACATTCAGGGCGCCGCAAATTTCAATTTCGGCGCCTTTTCCTATGCCGATATCCAAAAACGCGGCGCCAGGCTGTTCAAGTTTCAAATATTGCCTGCATAAAAATCGAATGGATGTTCGCTTTTTTCTTGTGTTTTTCTCAATGACCGAGTATAGTAGAGACAGAAAGAAAACCAGTATACACCCATGAGGAGGAACAAGTTTGAGCGATCGCAAAGCTGCATTGGATATGGCACTGAAACAGATTGAAAAACAATTCGGGAAGGGTTCCGTCATGAAATTGGGCGAACAGACGGACCGTGTGATCTCGACGTCTTCAAGCGGTTCACTCACCCTTGACACTGCGCTCGGCGTAGGCGGATACCCGCGCGGCCGGGTGATTGAAATCTACGGCCCTGAGAGCTCAGGCAAGACGACGGTTGCGCTACACGCCATCGCGGAAGCGCAGGCGGCAGGCGGTTCGGCAGCCTTCATCGATGCTGAGCACGCTCTGGACCCGGTCTATGCACAGAAGCTGGGCGTCAATATCGATGAGCTGCTCCTATCCCAGCCGGACACGGGAGAGCAGGCTCTCGAAATCGCTGAAGCGCTTGTACGCAGCGGCGCGATCGACATCATCGTCATTGACTCCGTCGCGGCACTCGTGCCGAAAGCGGAGATTGAAGGCGAAATGGGCGATTCCCATGTCGGCCTCCAGGCCCGCCTCATGTCGCAGGCGCTCCGGAAGCTTTCCGGCGCCATCAATAAATCGAAGACCATCGCGATCTTCATCAACCAGATCCGCGAGAAAGTCGGCGTGATGTTCGGTAACCCCGAAACCACGCCGGGCGGCCGTGCACTGAAGTTCTACAGCTCGGTGCGTCTTGAAGTACGCCGCGCGGAATCCATCAAGCAGGGCAATGACTTCGTAGGTAACCGCACAAGGATCAAGGTCGTCAAGAACAAGGTGGCGCCTCCGTTCCGCACGGCGGAAGTCGATATCATGTACGGTGAAGGGATCTCCAAAGAAGGCGAGATCATTGACCTCGGTGCAGAAACGGATGTCGTCCAGAAAAGCGGTTCCTGGTACTCGTACAACGGAGAACGCCTTGGGCAGGGCCGCGAGAATTCGAAACAGTTCCTGAAGGAAAACCCGGATATCCGCCAGGAAATCGCCGGGAAGATCCGTGATGCCTATGGCCTGAACGGTCCTCAGGTTGCCGTCGAGGAGGAAGAAGAGTCCGAGGATGAAATCTTCGACCTTCTCGTCGACGAAGATAAGTAAAAATATGCCCGGTTTTCGGACCGGCCCCGGCCGGCAACAGAGCCCTCATCTTCCCCAAGATTTGCGGTGCGGTTGCCGGCTTTTTTTATTGCGCTCTTCCGAAATGGGACAGGGCGGAAAATGCAGGAAATCGGCTTTCTTCCCACCTTGACAGCGCTTTTTGCCGCCGGTACAATTGAAGATGGATAGATTTATCCAATGACCATCATGACAGATTTTGTGCAAGACCGGCATGAACAGCATGAATGACCGGCATTGAGCCGGAATGGTTTAACAGACGAATGAAAGCAGGGGGAGGTGACCTCAATGGTTGAAGTGATCATCTCCGCTTTGCTCGGACTCATCGTCGGTGCAGTTGTTGGCTATTTTGCCTTAAAACAAGTGAACGATTCCAAAGTGACCGGTGCGAAGCAGTCTGCCGAATCCATCGTGGAAGATGGCAGGCGCGAAGCGGAGGCACTGAAAAAAGAAGCGCTACTTGAAGCGAAAGATGAAACTCACAAACTACGGACAGAAGCCGAATCGGACATCCGGGAACGCCGCGCGGAACTCCAGCGGCAGGAAAACCGGCTGTTGCAGAAGGAAGAGAATCTTGACCGCAAGGAGGATGCGCTGAACAAACGTGAAGCGGGTCTGGAGCGCAAGGAAGACGCTTTGGCCGAAAGACAACAGCATATCGCACAGATGGAGAGCAAGGCGGAACAGCTCATGAGCGATCAGCAGACTGAGCTAGAACGCATATCGGCCCTTACCCGGGAAGAGGCGCGGCAGCTGATTCTGTCGGAAGTCGAAACAGAGCTTTCGACGGATATCGCCGTCATGACCAGGGAGGCCGAACTGCGGGCGAAGGAAGATTCAGACAAGAAAGCCCGCGAAATCCTGTCATTGGCCCTGCAGCGGTTTGCTGCCGACCATGTGGCGGAAACGACCGTATCGGTGGTCAATCTGCCGAACGATGAGATGAAGGGCCGGATCATCGGTCGAGAGGGAAGGAACATCCGCACCCTGGAGACTCTGACCGGAATTGATCTCATCATCGACGATACACCGGAAGCGGTGATTCTGTCCGGCTTCGATCCGATCCGCCGTGAAATTGCGCGGCTGGCCCTCGAAAAGCTTGTGCAGGACGGCCGGATCCACCCGGCCCGGATCGAAGAGATGGTGGAGAAATCCCGCAAGGAAGTCGACGAGCAGATCCGCGAGGCGGGCGAGCAGACGACTTTCGATCTCGGGATCCACAATCTCCACCCGGATCTCATCAAGATCATCGGCCGCCTCAAGTATCGGACAAGCTATGGCCAAAACGTCCTGAAGCACTCGAAGGAAGTGGCCTACCTGTCCGGGCTTCTCGCAGCCGAGCTCGGGTTCAAGGACTCCGACATCGCGATTGCACGGCGCGCGGGATTGCTGCATGACATCGGGAAGGCGATTGACCACGAGGTGGAAGGAAGCCACGTCGAGATCGGCGTCGAGCTCGCCACCAAGTACAAGGAGCATCCGGTTGTCATCAACAGCATCGCGTCCCACCACGGAGACACGGAGCCGACATCGGTCATCGCCATTCTTGTGGCGGCGGCTGACGCCCTGTCGGCAGCCCGCCCGGGTGCGCGGAGCGAGACGCTGGAGAACTACATCCGCCGTCTTGAAAAGCTCGAGGAAATCGCGGAAGACTACGATGGTGTCGAGAAATCCTATGCCATCCAGGCAGGACGGGAAGTCCGCATCATCGTACGTCCGGATCAGGTGGACGACATCACGGCACACCGGCTCGCCAGGGATATCCGGAAACGGATTGAAAGTGAGCTCGATTATCCGGGCCATATCAAAGTAACCGTCATCCGGGAAACCCGGGCGGTCGAATACGCAAAATAACAGCATGCACAGGCTTCCCGGGAAAGTCCGGGAAGCCTTTTTCATTGCTGAAACAGGACGAGGAGAGGACCAATTGAAAATTCTGTTCATCGGAGATATTGTCGGGGAGCCCGGCATGGAAATGGTACGGCGCACGCTGCCGGGACTGCGGAGAAAGTATGCACCCGATGTAGTGATCGCCAATGGGGAAAACGCGGCATCAGGCAAGGGGCTGAGGCGCCAGGATTATGACGATCTGATCTTCGGGGGCGTTGACGTCATCACGATGGGGAACCACACATGGGACAAAAAAGAGATTTTCGATTTTATCGACGGGGCGGATGCGCTGATCCGGCCGGCGAACTTTTCGCCGGAAGCGCCCGGCCGCGGCATGACGACCCTATCAAAGGAAGCGGGCCTTCTGACGGTCATCAACCTCCACGGGCGCGCATTCATGCCTCCCCATGACGATCCTTTTGAAGCGGCGGATCAGCTGATCGCACAGGCCAAGGCCGAGTCTCCGCTTGTGTTCGTTGACTTCCATGCCGAAGCGACAAGCGAAAAAATCGCGATGGGCTGGCATCTGGACGGCCGTGTGACGGCCATGGTCGGAACCCATACCCATGTCCAGACGGCGGATGAGCGGATTCTGCCGGGCGGGACGGCCTATCTGACGGATGCGGGAATGACCGGGCCATACGACGGGATCCTCGGCATGAGGAAAGAAGAAGTGCTATACCGTTTCCGCACAAACCTGCCGGCACGATTCGAAGTTCCGAAAAAAGGGCGCACGCAGCTGGGCGGCTTTTTCGTCGAGGCCGATCCGGCCTCCGGAAAGGCGACCCGCTGCGAACGCATACTCATCAATGATGACCACCCGTTAAAGGGATAAAATGACCGTCCCGCTTGACTGTTCATGCGCTATACGCGCTACGCATACAATATGGCATGGAAGAGTCCGGTTCCATGAAAGCGGAAAAACAGGAGGGATAGGCATGGACTCATTGAAAGTATCCTCACGCTCCAATCCGAATTCTGTTGCAGGAGCACTCGTCGCGGTGATTCGGGAGAAAGGTTATGCGGAAATGCAGGCTGTCGGGGCCGGAGCGCTCAACCAGGCCGTCAAGGCCGTCGCCATTGCAAGGGGATTTGTCGCACCGAGCGGCAATGACCTGACCTGCTCGCCGGCCTTCACCGACATCCTGATTGCCGGAGAGGAACGGACGGCGATGAAACTGCTCGTGGAAAAAAGAAAACGATGAACTGTCGGCCTCCCGTAGCGGGAGGCCGTTCGGTTTTTGGATAGGCACTGGGGTGCCGGACCGGCGCTCAAGATGTGTCAATGTGCCGACATTCGGACCCCCGGCTTGTCTGGCCGTACCCCCGTCTCGTATAATGGGGAAAACATCCGGTTCCGGCCGGTTAAATTTGTCCGATTGCCGCCCCGGCAAACAGCGGACGGCAGAAAAGGTGGATATGATGGAAAAGACATACACGAAACACGAGATCATCGACAAGGCGAAAGAGCTTGCCGAAATGATCGCACAAACGGAGGAAGTGGATTTCTTCAAGCGTGCCGAAGCGCAGATCAACGACAACCAGAAGATCCGGGAAAAGATCGCCAGCCTGAAGAGCCTCCAGAAACAGGCGGTCAACTTCCAGCAGTATGGAAAGGAACGGGCACTCGGACTTGTTGAAAACAAGATCGAACAGATCGAGAAAGAAATCGACGAAGTGCCGATCGTGCAAGAGTTCAAGCAATCCCAGATCGAAGTGAATCAGCTGCTCCAGCTCGTGTCCAACACGATTGCAAACAATGTGACCAACCAAATCATTGAATCAACCGGAGGCGACGTGCTGCGCGGTGAAACCGGCTCCATGGTCCGCAATGCTCCCGGCGGCAAGAAATAAAAGAAAGTCCGAAGGAAGAAATTCCTTTGGGCTTTTTTCACTTCCTGGGCGAATGATGCATAGGATGGAAGTGAACCGAAGAAGGAGGGTTGACCCTGAAAAACTTACGGCAGATCGTCACGAAAGCGGTAGTCGCCAAAGGAAGGAAGAAATCGGAGTCGACGGAGGTGCTCCGGCCGCCAAATAAGCCGTCGGGCATCCTGGGCTGCTGGATCATCAACCACACCCATCAGTCCAAGAAGTATGGTAAGTATTGTGAGGTGTCCGGCAAGTTCGACATCAACGTCTGGTATTCACATCATGACCATTCGAAGACGTCGGTTTACACGGAAACAATCAGCTATAAGGACCGTGTGCGCCTCCACTATCGTGATGGTGCGACCGGCGGCCAGGAAGACGTGTACATCAAGGTCATCCAGCAGCCGAACTGCACCGAAGCGATCATCAGCAAATGCGGAGAAAAATTCCATGTTTCGGTCGAGCGCGAACTCCTTGCAGAGGTAGTCGGGGAGACGAAGGTGTGCGTTCAGGTCCATCCGCACGATTTTGAGGAAGAATGGCGTTTTGAAGATGAGAGCTCTTCTTCTTCTTCATCGGGGGGGCATCGGGAAGGCAAAGACTTTAAAAAAGACTTTGACCACGAGAAGGACGATTCAGACAAGGATTCCAGTTCTTATTGAGAGGCCGGGGAGCTTCCCCGGCTTTTTCTGTTGTGCCGGGTCTCTGATATAATTGAAGAATACTGAGGTTTACGGGAGTTGTACAACGATGGCAGTGAAAACTTTGACACCAATGATGAGACAGTACCTTGAGATTAAAGAGGATTATAAGGACGCCTTCCTGTTTTTCAGGCTTGGTGATTTTTATGAAATGTTTTTCGAGGATGCGCTGAATGCATCGCAGATTCTTGAAATCACCCTGACATCCAGGGATGGCGGCCAGACCGGAAAGATTCCGATGTGCGGTGTGCCGTACCATTCATCCGCCGGATATATCGAGACGCTCGTCCGGAAGGGATACAAGGTGGCGATCTGCGAGCAGACGGAGGACCCGGCACTTGCAAAGGGCATCGTCAGGCGTGAAGTCATCCAGCTGATCACACCGGGGACATTGACGGAGGGCCGGACAATCGGAGAAAAGTCAAACGTCTATATCGGTTCTGCAGGCAGGACAGGGGAAGGGGAATATGCGCTTGTGCGCATCGACCTGTCCACCGGCGAGGGAACGGCGACCTTCGCGGGGCGGGATCCGAAATCGCTCATATCAGAAGCGGAAGCACTCCAGATCCGGGAAATCGTCGTACCGGACGAGCTGTATCTGGATCTTCACGAGCAGGCACAGGCCCGTTCAATCCTTCTGTCCATCGAGAACGGGGAAGCCGACCGGGACTGGGAGGGGGCACTGACCGGTGCCTGCCCCGCTCAGATCCGTCCTTCCGCCGCCCGCCTGCTCCGTTATCTGGAGCGCACGCAGAAGCGCTCCCTATCCCACCTCCAGCCGATTGTCTACAGGGAGCAGAAATCCGTCCTTTCGATCGATCCAAACTCAAGAAGAAACCTGGAGTTGGTCCAGTCGATCCGCGGCGGCGGCGAGAAAGGCTCGCTGTTCTGGCTGCTGGATGAAACGGTCACGGCCATGGGCGGCAGGAAACTCAAACAGTGGATCCATGAGCCGCTCGCCGGAAAAGACGCCATCCTGGAGCGTACCGATGTAGTGGAAGAACTGATTGCAGACTTTTTTGTCC
This sequence comes from Bhargavaea cecembensis, assembly GCF_001619585.1. Lineage (GTDB taxonomy): Bacteria > Bacillota > Bacilli > Bacillales_A > Planococcaceae > Bhargavaea > Bhargavaea cecembensis_A. The sequence continues at coordinate 157,104 of NZ_LQNT01000009.1, read as the reverse complement.
GTGGCGAGGTCCGGGAACTTCTGAAAGGCGTCTATGACATCGAACGTCTTGCAGGTAAGATCGCGCTCGGCAATGCAACCGGCCGCGAACTGGCACAGCTTAGACGTTCACTATCACAGGCAGGCCCGATCCGCGGATCACTCGAGGCTTCCGGGGGAGAAAAGCTAAAGCGGATGGCCGGCACAATTGATCCGTCCACGGAAGTCCTTGCAATCCTTGAGCGTTCGATCACCGATGACCCGCCGATCAGCAATAAAGAGGGCGGTGTGATCCGGGAAGGGTATCATGCCCGCCTGGACGAATTGCGGGATGCCTCCAAGAACGGCAAAGATTGGATCGCTGCCCTGGAAGCGGAAGAACGGAGCAGGACCGGCATCAAATCGCTTAAAATCGGTTACAACAGGGTATTCGGTTACTATATCGAGGTAACCAAGTCCAACGTCCACCTCGTGGATCAGGATCGCTACGAACGGAAGCAGACCCTGGCCAATGCTGAGCGCTACATTACACCGGAACTGAAGGAGAAGGAAGCGATCATCCTGAATGCAGATGAGGAAGCCCTCGTTCTCGAGGCGGAACTGTTCCAGGCGGTACGGGATGAGGTCAAACGCCATATCCCTGGCATCCAGGCCCTGGCCGACCGGCTCAGCACGCTCGATGTCCTGACCGCGTTTGCTGAAGTATCGGAGAGATACCGGTTCGTGAAGCCCGACTTCAGCGAAGGACGCGAGATGAAAATTATTGGAGGCCGGCACCCGGTAGTCGAGAAAATGCTGGATGATGGCACTTATGTCCCGAACGATTGCATCCTGGATGAAGGCTCGAACATGTTGCTTATTACGGGCCCGAACATGTCAGGGAAGAGTACATACATGCGGCAAGTCGCATTGACCGTCATCATGGCGCAGATCGGCTGCTTTGTACCTGCCGATCGGGCTGAACTTCCGGTGACCGATCAGATTTTCACGCGCATCGGCGCGGCAGACGATCTGGCCGGCGGACAAAGCACATTCATGGTCGAGATGATGGAATCCCGGCTGGCGCTCGCAAACGCGACCCCGGACAGCCTCCTGCTCTTTGATGAAATCGGGAGAGGAACGTCTACTTATGATGGAATGGCGCTTGCACAGGCGATGATGGAGCACATCCATGATCATATTGGGGCCAATACGCTGTTCTCCACGCACTATCATGAACTGACCGGGCTATCCGATACGCTGGGCAGGCTGAAAAACGTCCATGTGGCCGCAGCCGAACAGAACGGCCGCGTCATTTTCCTTCACAAAGTGAAGGACGGGGCGGCGGATAAGAGCTACGGCATCCAGGTGGCTGAGCTTGCCGGACTTCCGGAAAGCGTCATCCGCCGGGCAGACGAACTGCTGGGTGAATTCGAGGCTGACAGGCCTGCCGCAGAGTCCCGCACGGAAGCGGAGGGCCAGCTGTCTCTGTTTGATGAAGCCGGGGAAGAGACGACCTCCGTCAAGCAGGAGGACGCGCAAGCCGGCCTGGCCGGAGAAATCGAACAGCTGGATCTTCTCCGGATGACACCGATGGATGCTTTCCAGTGGCTGCACGGCTTCCAGGAACGACTGAAACGGAACGGAAGGTGATCGGATGGGACAAATCGTTCTGATGGATGAACCGCTGTCCAATAAAATCGCAGCAGGCGAGGTGGTGGAGCGTCCTGCGTCCGTCGTCAAGGAGCTGGTGGAGAATGCCATAGATGCCGGAGGGACTTCCATCGAGGTAAGGCTGGAGGAAGCGGGGCTGTCTTCGATTCGGGTGACAGACAACGGCAAAGGCATGGATACTGAAGATGCCCTTCTTTGTTTTTCAAGGCATGCCACTAGCAAGATCGGCAACGAGCATGATCTGTTCAGGATACGGACGCTCGGCTTCCGGGGGGAGGCGCTGGCCAGTATCGCCGCCGTTTCTAAGGTGGATATGCAGACGTCTGACGGTGAATCCGGCGGGTGCAGAATCCGCATCGAGGGCACACGCCTTGTCGAACAGGAGCCGGCCGCCTACCGGAGGGGAACCGACATCACGGTTTCACAATTGTTCTTCAACACACCGGCCCGGCTAAAGTACATGAAGACGATCCAGACCGAGCTTGGCCATTCCATTGATTACATGAACAGGGCCGCACTCAGCCATCCGGATATCGCATTCCGGCTGGTCCACAATGGCCAGGAGCATCTCCGTACATCCGGAAGCGGAAATCTCCTCAAGGTCATATCAGACATCTACGGACCGGGGACCGGCCGGAAGATGCTCGCATTCGAAGGAGAGTCGGCAGATTATGAGGTGTCCGGCTATTGTGCACTGCCGGAGGTCACCCGTGCATCGAAAAACTACATGACGGTCCTTGTGAACGGCCGCTGGGTCAAAAGTTACGCCATTACCAGGGCCGTGATTGACGCCTATCACACCTATCTGCCGATCGGGCGCTTTCCGATAGCCGTCATCGACATCAAGGGTGATCCTTATCTGACGGATGTGAACGTGCATCCTGCAAAGCAGCAGATCCGTCTGAGCAAGGAACCGGAGCTCTGCGCGCTGATCCGGGACGCGGTCCGCAGGGCGGTGTCCGGTGCGATCGGTGCGCCGGCCGCAAAACCCCCGAAGGAAGCACGGCCAAAAACGGAGCAGACCTCACTATGGCATCAGCGGGAAAGGGAAAACCGTGTCATGCCGGAAAACGGGAAAACCGTCTATCAGCCGGCTTCTCACAGTCCGGAAGTCCGCGTGGAGAATCATGAAACATCGGATTCGGGAGCGGCCAACGGGAACAGCTTGCCATTTCCCGCAACGGAGGGCCAAGTTCAGCATTCAGAAACCCGCCGTCAGCCGACTGCCCAGATCATTTCAGATCCTCCTGTCGGGAAGGAAGAAACGGACACTCCGGAACTCGTTGACGGTCCTGAAGTGCAGGAGCAACAGTTGGAGGAAGGGCACACCAGAAAAGTGCCGTTCGGGGAACTGGAAGTTGTCGGACAGATCCACGGGACCTACATCGTCGCCCAGAGCACCGATGGTTTTTATCTGGTTGACCAGCATGCTGCCCAGGAACGGATCAAGTACGAATATTTCCGTGAGAAGGTTAAGCGTGCGGACGGCAACGAACGGCAGGCACTCATGATTCCATTGACTTTCCACTATCCTGCCGACGATATGGAAAGGATCCGGGAACTGCGCGGAACTCTGGCATCCGTCGGCGTGGAAATGGAGGAATTCGGCAGCCGGACCTTTATCGTGCGCGAGCATCCCGCATGGTTCCCGGCAGGTTCGGAAGAAGAAATCATCGATGCGATCGTCGAGCAGGCGCTGACCGAAAGAAGGACAGATATCGGCAAGCTGCTTGAGGAGACGGCCATTCTCATGAGCTGCAAGCGGTCAATCAAGGCGAACCATTACCTGACGCGGGCAGACATGGAGCGGCTGCTTCATGATCTTGGGCAGGCCGAGAGCCCGTACACCTGCCCGCACGGCCGGCCGGTCATCATCCACTTTTCCACATATGAAATCGAGAAGATGTTCAAGCGTGTGATGTAACACGAAAGGGGAGAGCCAGTTGGAAACCTATATCCTGTCGATCGACCAGGGGACAACCAGTTCACGTGCCATTTTGTTTGACCGGGAAGGACGTGTGGTCCATTCCGCGCAACAGGAGTTCAGGCAGTATTTTCCGCAACCCGGATGGGTGGAGCATGACGCCAATGAAATCTGGGGATCGGTCCTTTCCTGCATCGCCGCAGTGATGACCGAAAGCGGAATCGGCCATGAACAGATCGGTGCGATCGGCATCACAAACCAGCGTGAAACAACCGTCGTCTGGGACCGGAAAACAGGGCGTCCGGTCCACCATGCGATCGTCTGGCAGTCACGCCAGACCCAGCCGATCATCAATGAACTGAAGGCATCCGGGCACGAGGATCTGTTTAGGAAAAAGACAGGATTGGTGCTCGACCCTTACTTTTCCGGCACAAAGGTGAAGTGGATCCTGGACAAAGTTGAGGGAGCCAGGGACAAGGCGGAGTCAGGGGACCTGCTGTTCGGCACAATCGACAGCTTTCTGATCTACAAACTTTCCGGCGGTGCCGTCCATGTGACCGATGTGACGAATGCCTCCAGAACCCTTCTGTTCAATATCCATGACATGGAGTGGGATGAGGAACTGTGCGGCATCCTCGGCATTCCGATGAAGATGCTGCCTGAAGTGAGGCCCTCGTCCGAAGTATATGCCCACACGGACCCTGCGGTCTTTTTTGGAGGTAAGGTACCGCTCGGCGGGGCGGCGGGGGACCAGCAGGCCGCCCTGTTCGGGCAGGCGTGCTTTGAAAAAGGGATGGCGAAAAATACTTACGGCACCGGGTGTTTTATGCTCATCAATACCGGCAAACAGCCGACCGAATCCCGGCACGGCCTTTTGACAACCGTTGCCTGGGACATCGGCGAGGGGCCGGTCTATGCACTTGAAGGCAGTGTGTTCGTCGCGGGTTCCGCCATCCAGTGGCTGCGTGACGGCCTTCGCATGCTCCGGAAAGCCCGGGACAGCGAACAGTATGCCGCCCGTGTCGATTCTGCGGACGGCGTCTATGTCGTCCCTGCGTTTGTCGGACTCGGAACGCCTTATTGGGATTCGGATGCGCGCGGCGCCATCTTCGGCCTGACCAGAGGGACGGAAAAAGAGCATTTTATCCGTGCCACACTCGAGTCTCTTGCATATCAGACAAAGGACGTGCTGGACGCCATGGAGAAAGATGCCGGTATTCCGGTCAAGCATCTGCGGGCTGACGGCGGTGCAGTGGAAAACGGGTTCCTCATGCAGTTCCAGAGCGATATTCTCCAGTCGGATGTGGAACTGTCGGAGCTGAGTGAGACGACCGCACTGGGCGCCGCCTATCTGGCGGGGCTGTCGACCGGATTTTACAAGGACTGTGACGAGATCGCCTCGATGTGGAGATCCAGGAAAATGTACTCTCCGAAGATGGACCCTGCAGGTCGGGACCGCCTGTACGCCGGGTGGCAAAAAGCGGTGGAAGCAACGCGTTCGTTTAGAATGTGAAGGGAGTGGCGACCATGTTTTCGACATTGCTCAGGCCGAAGATGAAGCAGCATGCCTCAACGTTCCGTTTCGATCTTCTCGTCATCGGAGGGGGGATCACCGGGGCGGGCATCGCACTTGATGCCGTCACCAGGGGAATGTCCGTCCTGCTTGTTGACATGCAGGATTTCGCGGAAGGCACTTCCAGCCGGTCGACAAAACTCATCCACGGCGGGCTCCGGTATCTGAAGCAGATGGAGCTGAAGATTGTCTCGGAAACCGGGCGCGAACGGAAAGTCGTTTACGAGAACGCACCCCACGTAACAGAGCCGGAGCGGATGCTGCTGCCGTTCCACAAGGGCGGCACGTTTGGACCGTTCATGACCTCCGCCGGGCTCGCGGTGTATGACAGGCTGGCCGGCGTCGGTAAAGCCGAGCGCCGGGCGATGCTGTCACCGGAGGAAACCCTCCGGCTGGAACCGCTGCTGAAGCAGGACGGCCTTCTCGGAGGCGGCCATTATGTGGAATACCGCACAGATGATGCCCGACTGACCCTCGAGGTTCTCAAAAAGGCGGCGGAAAAAGGCGCGCTTTGCCTGAATCACTGCAGGGCGGAGGAATTGATCTATGATGCGGAAGGCAGAGTCGCCGGTGCCCAAATCCGGGACCGGCTGGACGGCAGCCGATTCCGTGCAGATGCGGACCACGTCATCAATGCAGCCGGGCCATGGGTGGATGAGGTCAGGGGCCTGGATGCCATCGATAACGATAAGCATCTCAAGCTCTCTAAAGGAGTCCATATTGTGATCAGCCAGTCTCGTTTCCCTCTAAGGCAGGCTGTCTATTTTGACAGTCCTGACGGCCGGATGATCTTCGCAATACCAAGGGACGGGAAGGCTTATGTCGGGACGACCGATACATTCTACGATGGGGACCCCGAAGGTGTTGCGGCAACGGAAGACGATGTGGATTACCTCCTGGAGGCGGCCAATGGCATGTTCCCGGAGATCGGCCTGACCAGGCGGGATGTCGAGTCCACATGGGCAGGCGTCCGGCCGCTGATCCATGAAGAAGGAAAAGACCCTTCGGAGATTTCACGGAGAGATGAAATCTGGGAGTCGGAATCGGGTCTTCTCACGATGGCCGGCGGAAAGCTCACGGGATACAGGAAAATGGCCCAAGAAGCCGTCGACCGGATCGTCCGCCGTTCAAAGGACCGCACTTTTGGTCCCTGCATCACTAAAGCGCTCCGTCTGTCGGGCGGAGACTTCGGTGATCCCGCTGAACTGGAGCTGTATATCGAAGGTAAGGCAAATGAAGCCGAACTTTACGGCCTGACCCGGGAAGAAGGACGCGAAATTGCTGCTTTTTATGGAACGAATGCCGATGTCGTGTTCCGTTTTGCTCACGCTGCGGGGGGTGGCGCCGGACTTAGTGCCGCTGTCAGAGGCAGGATTCTTTATGCCATCCACGGAGAAATGGCAGCCACCCCGGCCGATTTTCTGGTCCGGAGAACCGGCTGGATGTTTTTCGATGCAGACAGGGTGAGGGCAGAAGGAAAGAAAGTGACTGAATACATGGCAGAGCTGCTTTTCCTGAATCAGGGGGAGAAGGCGCGGATGCTTCAAGATCTCGACCAAGCCATCAGTCAGACGGCAGGTCTGCAAGGAGGATGACCGATTGGACAGAATGACCATCCACATGACCGACGGCCACATGGTTAGTGCCTTTCTGGCAGAGCCGGAGGGGACGCCGAAAGGTCATATTCACTTGCTCCACGGGATGGCGGAGCACATCGGACGCTACGCACAGTTTGCCGGTGCACTCAGGAAAGCCGGTTATATCGTAAGCGGACATGATCACAGAGGCCATGGGAGTACAGTCAGGCTAAACGGAATCAGGGGCTATTTTGCGGAAGAGGACGGGTTCGAAAGGGTGGTTCAGGACGTCCACGAAGTGACTTCGCTCCTTCGTGACAGCCATCCCTCCTCTGCATTCACGATATTTGGGCACAGCATGGGCTCATTTGTGGCGAGACGCTACACCCAGCGCTATGGACATCTGCTGGACCGGGCAATCTTCATGGGATCCGGGGACCACCCGGGTCCTGCCATCAGGGCGGGACGGATGATTGCTGAAGGATATATTGCAGCAGGTTTGAAAAAGGAGCCGAATCAGTTGCTGAACTCCCTGACTTTCGGCCGTTACAATCTTCATTTCCCGGATGCGGAGACGCCGTTTGACTGGCTGAATGAAGATCAGGAAGCGGTCAGGGCGTACTTGGATGATGAGGAATCGGGATTCGTCTCGACAACCGGATTTTTCTCCGATCTCTTTGAAGGTCTCGATCTGATCCACAACGACCGTGAAATACGCAGGACGCCTGACGATCTGCCGATTCTCCTGATTTCGGGAGGTTCGGATCCGGTTGGCAAAAACGGCGCCGGCATCTGGAACGTCGCCCGGCAGTATGCTGAAAACGGTGTCCGCAATGTCACCGTCTATCTGGTGGAGGAAGGCCGGCACGAAATTCTCCATTCCCCGAAAAAAAACCGGATCACCGAGTACATCACGGGGTGGCTTGAAGCATGACCGGCGAAAAATTTCCTGAAGTGGCAGCGATCGTAGGTCCGACAGCATCAGGCAAGACTGACCTGAGTGTCAGTCTTGCCGAAGCAACAGGCGGGGAAGTCATCAATGGTGATGCGTTCCAGGTATACCGGGGGCTGGATATAGGAACCGCAAAAATCACGCCGGAGGAAATGAAGGGCATTCCGCACCATTTGTTTGATATCCTTGGCCCCGGTGATGAATTTTCAGTGGCCGACTATCAGCGGCTTGTCAGGGAGAAAATCTCGGAGATCCGTTCCAGGGGGCGCCTGCCGATCATCACCGGAGGCACAGGCCTCTATGTGCAGTCGGTTCTATACGATTTCCGCTTCACTGAACAAAAGCACGATCCCGGGCTCAGGCGAAATCTCGAGCTGGTTCTCAGCAAAGAGGGGCCGGAGCGTCTCCATCAGCTTCTTATGGAACGGGATCCTGTGTCTGCCCGGGAGATCCACCCGAACAATACAAGAAGGGTGATGCGTGCACTTGAAATCGCATCCCTGACCGGCAAGACGAAAAAGGAAGCCGAGGGGACGGAAGCTGACGCACCTCTCTACGACCATTTGCTGATCGGCCTTGCGCTGGACCGGAATATTCTGTACGAACGGATCAACCGCAGGGTGGACCTGATGGTGGAAGCCGGATGGATCGGGGAAGTCCGCCGCCTGGCGGAAGCCGGTTTCGGGGAGAGCCAGTCCATGAAGGCGATCGGCTATCGGGAGATTGGGGACTATCTGAAAGGCGAGACGGATTTGGAGCAGGCGCTGGAGCTGACAAAACGGAACACGAGGCGCTATGCCAAGCGGCAATTCACCTATTTCCGTAACAAGCTGGACGTGCACTGGCTGGATGCTCTGGAAGGAACCCGTCAGAATACACAAAAAATACTTGAATTGATGAAGGATTTTGGGCCATCGGGACGGAATACATAAAACAGGGCCCATGCCAACTACCGCGGTCAGCGGCGCCGTGACGAACGGCGACTGTGCCCAAAAGCGCAAGCGTTGGGCAATATAAAGAGAGAGCGGAGGAATAGGTGCAATGAAGTCGGCAAACATTCAGGATACATTCCTGAACCAGATCCGTAAAAATGGGGTTTACGTAACCGTGTTCCTGACCAATGGTTTTCAGCTTAAGGGACAGGTGAAGTCGTACGATAACTTCACTGTGCTGCTCGAAACCGAAGGAAAGCAGCAGCTGATTTACAAGCATGCGATTTCCACGTTTGTCCCTGCAAGGCCGGTCAGCCTCGCCCCAAAGGAAGAAAAGGCAGAAGAAACGGTATGAAAACAGACGGGCTGCCGGGAAGCAGATGTGCCATGCTTCCGGGCAGCCCGTCCGTCATTAACCGGTCACTTCCGGGTTCCCTCGTAGCGGGTGCGGGATGCATTCAATCCTGTATACTGGTATGGTGACTATGCAACAGAGAGGAAAGAGTTTGATGGCTGACATCATGAATTTCACAGAAGAGATCGGGAATTGGAAAAAAGAGGCGGAAGAGAAGGTTGCCCCTTTTCTGAAACACATGGATGAGGTGGCGCTCGCCAATCAGGCAAAAGTGCTCACCGCCTTCAGGGAAAACCGGGTGTCCGACCATCATATGAATCCGTCGACAGGATATGGATACGACGATGAAGGCAGGGATGTCCTTGAGCGGGTGTATGCTACGGCATTCGGCTCGGAATCAGCATTGGTCCGCAATCAAATCATTTCCGGCACCCATGCCATTTCCATCGCGCTTTTCGGCGTGCTTCGCCCTGGTGACGAACTGCTTTACATCACTGGTGAACCGTACGATACACTCGCCTCAATCGTTTCGGGTCTTGAGGGCAAAGATACAGGAGCACTGAGTGATTTCGGGATCTCCTACCGCCATATCGATTTAAAAGAAGACGGCACGGTCGATTTCGAAGCTGTGCGCAGAGCGGTGACAGAAAAAACGAAGATGATTGCAATTCAGCGCTCGAAGGGGTACTCGCTCCGACCGAGCTTTACCGTCGGACAGATTGCCGAAATGGTTCAAAGGGTCAGGGAATTCGCGCCTCATGTCGTGATCTTCACGGATAACTGCTATGGTGAATTCGTCGAGACCATCGAACCGACCGAGGTGGGAGTCGACCTGATGGCCGGGTCCCTAATCAAAAACCCTGGAGGGGGGCTGGCCAAAACCGGCGGATATCTGGCCGGACGAGCAGAACTAATCGAAAAATGTGCTTACCGGATGACATCTCCGGGTATAGGAGCAGAGGCGGGTGCTTCTCTTGGAACGCTGCCCGATATGTATCAAGGTTTCTTCCTGGCGCCCCATGTGACGGCCCAGGCCGTCAAGGGAGCCATTTTCACCTCGGCGATGCTCGAGGCGGCCGGTATGAGGACATCACCGCACTATTCCGCAGAACGCACGGATCTGATCCAGTCGGTTTCGTTCAATGATGCAGCACAGATGATCCGGTTCTGCAGGGAAATCCAGGCGAATTCGCCGGTCAATGCACACTTTGCACCTGAGCCGTCCTATATGCCGGGATATGAGGATGATGTCATCATGGCGGCAGGCACATTCGTGCAGGGTTCAAGCATTGAACTCACGGCAGACGGACCGATCCGTCCGCCCTATACCGCTTATATCCAGGGCGGTCTTACATACGAACATGTACAGATCGCGATTCTTGGCGCCCTTGGCGCGCTGATGGAGGAAGGCCTTCTTAAAAACTGAAAGGATGGTAACGTGGCCAAAATTACGAAGGAAGACATTAAGAACGACATACAAAAGCAGAATGTGAATTTTATCCGCCTGCAGTTTACGGATATTCTCGGGACTGTGAAGAACGTTGAAATCCCGGTATCCCAGATAGACAAGGCGCTGGACAACAAAATGATGTTTGACGGTTCATCGATTGAAGGCTTTGTCCGGATCGAGGAGTCAGATATGTTCCTGGTGCCGGACCTAGACACCTGGACGGTGTTCCAGTGGGATACGGGCTCCGGCAAGGTTGCCCGCCTGATCTGCGACGTCCACCGTGCGGACGGGACACCTTTCGAGGGCGATCCCCGGAGCAATCTGAAGCGTGTTCTCAAAGAAATGGAAGAGCTCGGATTTACGAAGTTCAATATCGGGCCGGAGCCGGAATTCTTCCTTTTCAAGCTAGATATGGACGGTGAGCCGAGTCTCGAGCTGAACGACTACGGCGGCTATTTTGACCTCGCTCCGACCGACCTCGGTGAAAACTGCCGAAGGGATATCGTACTTGAACTTGAAGCACTCGGCTTCGAGATTGAGGCTTCCCACCATGAGAACGCGCCGGGCCAGCATGAGATTGATTTCAAATATGCCGATGCCATCCGGGCGTGTGACAATATCCAGACATTCAAGCTTGTCGTCAAGACGATCGCCCGTAAACATGGCCTCCACGCCACCTTTATGCCGAAGCCGTTGTTCGGAGTGGCCGGATCGGGCATGCACGTCAATATGTCGCTCTTCAAGGGAAGCGAAAACGTATTCGAGGATCCGGACGGGGAAGAGGGCCTTAGCCGTATCGCCTACCACTTTATGGCCGGCCTGCTTCAGCACGCACACGGCTTCACAGCCATCGCCAACCCGACAGTCAACTCGTATAAGCGCCTGGTGCCGGGCTATGAGGCACCGGTCTATGTTGCCTGGTCCGGGACGAACCGCAGCCCGCTGATCCGTATCCCGACATCCCGGGGACTGAGCACGCGCATCGAGGTGCGTTCTGTCGATCCGGCTGCCAACCCGTACATGGCGATGGCCGTCCTGCTCGGTGCGGGCCTTGAAGGCATCCGCAACGGCATGGAACCGCCGGAATCCGTCGATCAGAACATTTATGAGATGAATCTCCGTGAACGCCGGAGCATGGGCATCGAGGATCTGCCGGCAAGCCTGAAGGAAGCGCTCGATGCCCTGGCCGGAGACAAGGTGATCCAGCATGCACTCGGAGGACACATCTATAAGAACTTCGTGGACACGAAGGAAGCGGAATGGAATATGTTCCGTACGACTGTCCACCCATGGGAAAGGGAGCAGTACATGAAAATGTACTGATGAATAGCAAAGGGAGCGCAGCAAACGATGCTGCGCTCCCTTTTTTAAATTTACAGCTGTTGAAGTGCTTCACTGACAGCGGTATCTCCGGATACGACATCAAAGGATCGGTTGCGGGTAGTTTCAGTCTCCAGTGCCTCGAACAGCACACGTGCCACATCTTCCCGCGGCACGCCGCCCGGCTCCAGGTGTTCGGCGGCTGAGATGTGCCCTGTTCCCGGTTCATCCAGAAGCAGGCCAGGCCGGACAATTGTATAATTCAGCCCGCTTCCACGCAGAATGTTGTCGGCATGGTGCTTTGCTGCATAATAAGGTCTAATCTGATCCGACCAGCGTTCCCGGTCATCCGCTCCGATCGCGCTAACCATCAGGAATCGCCGGACGCCCGTTTGCCGTGCGGCCTCGACCGCCTTCGCGGCACCATCGAGGTCGATGAGAAGAGTTTTGTCCGGACCTGTATGGCCCCCGCTGCCTGCCGTGAACACGACTGCATCCATTCCGTCCATTGCCGAAGCCAGTGCTTCAGTCCGGTCTTCCAGGTCGACTACTGCTGTTTTGGCTCCCATTTCTTCGAAGTCAGGCTTCTGCTTGTCATCACGGATCATGGCGGTCGGTGCATGCTTCCCGCTTTCGCTCAGAAGTTTCACCAGCTGCTTGCCGATCTTGCCGTTTGCTCCGATTACAAGTACGTCCATAGTAGCCATCTCTCCTTTCCCGCTCATAACCCCACTATATCTGAACAATCCGCGGGTTTAAAAAGAAATGCCTATTTCCGGTTCGAAAAACAGCCGGCAGCAAATATTCGCTGCCGGCTGTCTATTGGGCCGTTAATCACTGGATGTGGCGGTAGACACCGACGACTTTTCCAAGGATGGACACCTGGTCGACAATAATTGGGTCCATCGAAGCGTTTTCGGGCTGGAGGCGGAAGTGCCCGTCCTCTCTGAAGAAGCGCTTGACGGTCGCCTCGTCCTCCTCGGTCATCGCGACAACGATTTCACCGTTGTTGGCGGTGCTCTGCTGTCGGACGACGACATAGTCACCGTTCAGGATACCGGCTTCAATCATGGATTCACCCATGATTTCCAGCATGAAGAGCTGATCATCCGAACTGCCGTACTGATCCGGAAGAGGGAAATACTCTTCGATATTCTCGACGGCAGTGATCGGCTGTCCGGCCGTAACCTTGCCCACAACCGGCACCTGGACGACACTTGCTTTAGGGATGGTGTCGCCGGCTTCCAGGATCTCGATGGCGCGGGGCTTGGTAGGGTCGCGGCGGATGAGGCCTTTGTTCTCCAGCCGTGCCAGGTGGCCGTGGACCGTCGAGCTGGAAGCGAGCCCCACTGCCTCACCGATCTCACGGACGGATGGCGGGTAGCCTTTCGACCTGACCTCTTCCTTGATGAAGGTCAGGATCGCTTCCTGCCTCTTCGACATTTTCTTCAAACGGATTCACCTCTTCTTTTCACGTTTCTGATTGATACAAGTATATCAGCCGTCTCAATGAAATGCAAACATAGGTTCGAGAAAACGCCTTGACAAAAACGTTTGTTCGCATTACGATTGAAGTAATATACGAACAGACATTCGAATTTGTTTGAGGAGGGACCGGTCATGAACATGATCCGAAATTATTCTTACATAGTATTTCTATTCCTGATAGCAGTAGTTTCAGTGGCAATGCTGCCCGGCCAGGAGGAAAATGAGCCGGTGCAGACGGCCGAAATCCGCGTGAACCATGGCGATACGCTGTTCGCACTCCATCAGGAAGCCGGCACTGCATTGCCCGCGGAGATATGGATAGAGGAAGTCATTAAGCTGAACGGCAAGCAGGACGCGACAATCCTGGCCGGGGAGACGCTGCTCATCCCCGCAAAAGTGAGCTACTCGGATGATATCCAGCTGGCCGGTGAGGAAGAGTGAAGCCGGGCCGGACATGTGCCGTCTACTGCCGGGTAAGCACGGAAAAAGAGACCCAGGTCATGTCGCTTGAACGGCAGGAGGAAGAATTGCGCGCATTAGCCCGTGAATTGGGCCTTTCGGTGTCTGGTGTCTTCTCGGACCGGCACAGCGGCTACGACATGGACCGGGACGGATTGCTGGACCTGATCGATCATGTACGTGAAGGCGCAGCAGACATTGTCCTCGTCCAGGACGAGACCCGTCTCGGGAGGGGCAATGCCCGTGTGGCTGTCCTCCATCTCCTGCAGAAGGCGGGTGCATCCACCTATACATATACGGACAAGGGGCCCGCAGCCCTGAACGAGATGGACACGATGCTTCTGGACATTCTTGCGATTGTCGAGGAATATCAGAGAAAGATGCACAACGCTAAAATCCGCCGGGGCATGCGCCGTGCAGTTGAACAGGGTTATCGGCCGGAACGGAATCTCAAAAAACGGGGCAATCCCGAAGGACGGGAGCGGATCGACGTCCCGATCACCGAAATTGTCAGCCTCAGGCAGAAAGGGCTGACTTTCGAGGAGATCGCCTCGACTTTGAGAGGACTCGGCCATGATGTCAGCAAAGCGACGGTGCACCGCCGTTACAGGGAATATGCAGAATCACCGGAGACGAGCGAATGAGTTGCGCCCGTCTCTTTTTTTTCTTATCTTTAGGAGAAATGGAAAGGGGAGATTTCATGCTTTCACCCGATAAGCTCGCCCGCATCAATGAATTGGCGAAAAAGAAGAAAACCATAGGACTGACAATGGAAGAAGCGAAAGAACAAACCTCGCTCCGCAAAGAATACTTGGAAGTTTTCCGTTCCAATATGAAGAAGACGATCGAAAATGTCACGGTCATCGACCCGGAGGGCAAGGACATCACTCCGGACAAGGTGAAACGGATCAAATCAAACAAATTCCCGAACTGAGTCCTGCAGGGACCTGAATCCGGTTGTAAAGAATGACGGGCTCGTCTAAACTTAAAAGGGTTCAACTATTTGTTCGTGAAAGGATGTCGAAAGATGGCGAATCATGCCGATGCACTAGCAGTCACCACGATCCGTACTCTGTCCATCGATGCGATCGAGAAAGCCAACTCCGGTCACCCCGGTCTGCCGATGGGCGCCGCTCCAATGGCTTACACCCTCTGGACAAAACACATGAAGCACAATCCGTCGAATCCCCAGTGGTTCAACAGGGACCGCTTTGTCCTCTCCGCAGGGCACGGGTCGATGCTCCTTTATTCCCTTCTCCACCTCGGCGGCTACGATCTGCCTATGGACGAGATCAAGAACTTCCGCCAATGGGGTTCCAAGACACCGGGCCACCCGGAATACGGCCATACGGATGGCGTGGAAGCGACCACGGGACCGCTCGGCCAAGGGATCGGCATGGCAGTGGGCATGGCGATGGCAGAACGCCATCTTGCTGCAACCTACAACAAGGACGGCCATGAGGTTGTCGACCATTACACGTATGCGCTGTGCGGCGACGGGGACCTCATGGAAGGGGTCGCCTCAGAGGCCATCTCCCTTGCCGGCCATCTGAAGCTGGATAAGCTGATTGTCCTTTATGACAGCAATGACATCTCGCTGGACGGCGAACTCGACATGAGCTTCTCGGAAGACGTCCGGAAACGCTTCGAATCCTACGGATGGAACTATCTCCGTGTTGATGACGGTAACGATATCGACACCGTATCCCGTGCCATCGAAGAGGCGAAAGGGAACACGGGAGGACCGACGATCATCGAAGTGAAGACGATCATCGGCTACGGTTCGCCGAACAAATCCGGCAAATCTGACGTTCACGGTGCTCCGCTGGGCGAAGATGAGATGAAACTCGTCAAAGAGTATTACAACTGGACCTTCGAGGAAGACTTCCACGTGCCGGAAGAAGTGTATGAAACTTTCCGCAAGGCTGCGGAAGAAAACGGCGAGCAGGCCGAAAACCAATGGAACGACCGGTTTGCAGCTTATGAGAAAGCTTATCCGGAAGAGGCGGCTCAGCTGAAGGCTGTGCTTGAAGGCAAACTTCCGGAAGGCTTTGCAGAAAGCCTTCCGTCCTATGAAACCGGAAAGTCCGTTGCGACACGCAGCGCGTCCGGCGACATGATTAATGCACTGGCGGAAGCCGTTCCATCCCTGTTCGGCGGAAGTGCCGACCTTGCAGGTTCGAACAAGACGACGATCAAGGGTTCGGGCGACTTCCTTCCGGACAACTACGGCGGCCGCAACATCTGGTTCGGTGTCCGTGAATTCGCGATGGGTGCCGCGCTTAACGGCATGGCGCTCCATGGAGGGCTCCGGGTATTCGGCGGCACGTTCTTCGTCTTCAGTGATTATGTGCGTCCCGCAGTCCGGCTGTCGGCACTGATGGGTGTACCGGTCACTTATGTGTTCACACACGACAGCATCGCTGTAGGTGAAGACGGTCCGACCCATGAGCCGGTCGAACATCTGGCTTCCCTCCGCGCGATGCCGGGTCTCTCGGTCATCCGCCCCGCGGACAGTAACGAGACGGCCGCTGCCTGGAAGCTGGCAGTTTCCTCCGAAAACAAGCCGACGGTTCTCGTACTCTCCAGGCAAAACCTTCCGATTCTCGAACATTCCGCAGAACGGGCGATGGAAGGCGTTGAAAAGGGAGCCTACATCGTCTCCGAGGCGGATGGAGAAAGCCCGGACGGAATTCTTCTGGCAACCGGTTCGGAGGTCAGTCTTGCGGTCGAAGCACAAAAGCAGCTTCTTGAGGAAGGCATTCGTGTCCGTGTCGTATCCATGCCGTCATGGGACCGCTTCGAGGAACAGGATGCCGCGTACAAGGAAGAGATCCTTCCCAAGTCCGTAACAAAGCGCCTCGCAATCGAGATGGGTGCTTCACTCGGATGGCACAGGTACACCGGCTTCGAAGGTGATGTGCTGGCCATTGATACATTCGGTGCAAGTGCGCCGGGCGGGACGGTCGTAAAAGAATACGGCTTCACTCCGGAAAATGTGGCAACACGATTTAAACAACTCTGATCACAAAGGAAGGCCCCCGTTGGGAGGCCTTCCTTTTTTATAAGCAACCATGCGGTGACACTTCCGGCTCCGGATAATTCGACAAAACTAGAGGGGTTCTTCTCCGCACTCTGACATCTTTTTTTCGCATTGCGGGATATGATGTTGAAAAAGGGGTGGCAGTCATGCGCGAATACATCATTTACGAAGTGAAAAACGACCACCAGCCGTTTATTCTGGGACGTGAGCGGATGCTGGAGGAACTGCTTGCAATAGAGGGGGAAAAAAGCCCGGAAGTGCGGTTTCTGTGTCATGAAATCGATCCCGATCGGGTCATGTTCCAGCTGAAGCACAGGATGGACAGGCGTTTTCCGGAGGTGGGCCGGGAGGGGGGCCTGCTCCGCCTCCACCATCCTGTAAAGGGCACGATCCGGATCGGGTTCGGCGAATACAGCCTCACTGCCCGGTGCGAAGGCACGAGGATGCTTGATCTTGACCTGTTTGCCGGTCTGTCCGGCATCAGCGGGGGGTACTTTGCGGTCCGCGGGGGAAGTGGAGAATGCGGCTGGCTGAAGCCGGTGAGATTCTGGGAGAACGGGGTCGGCACCAGCCGCCAATTATGCGGAAATAGTAGTATCTGACTCCGGAATGTTGTATACTTCTCCTTGGTGCACATTCCGTGAAACTGATGCACGAAGGAGGAACCACAATGGCGACCGTTTGGTGGATCATTCTGCTCATCGTCGCGTTGCTCGCCGGGGTGGCTCTCGGCTTTTTCATCGCACGCAGATATATGATGAATTACCTGAAAGAGAACCCGCCGATCAACGAACAGATGCTGCGTATGCTGATGATGCAGATGGGGATGAAACCTTCCCAGAAGAAAATCAATCAGATGCTGGCACAGATGAACAAAATGAACGACAAATAAGACAGCGTCCTTCCCCGCGGAAGGGCGTTTTATTTTTGTTTTCGCTTGAATGGCAAAAGCCCTGCAAAAGAATGCAGGGCGGACCTGATCATGCAATTCCCGGCCGGCTGTCGGCACCACCGGGAAGCAATCCGTGTTCTTCGAGGAACGTCCTGACCGTCTGTTCGTATTCCTCGGCGTTTTCATTATAGGACTGGGCATGGCTCCCCTTATCAAACAGCCGGATGGATTTCGGCTCCGGTTTCAGCTCATAAAGTTCCTTCGTCATCTTCGGCAGGATAAAGTCATCTTCCAGGCTGTGGATGAAGAGCACCGGCCTTTTGATATGGACGACTGACTGTCTCGGGGAAACAAGATCGAGGGTATAGCCGTCCCTCACCTTCAGAAACACGTTGGCGAGCCGGATGGCGAAGCCTGTCCGGAGCGGTGTGGATCGTCTCAGAATATGGAGGACCTGTTCGGTGAAGTCCGAGAACGGGCAGTCGGCTATGTAGAAGTCGGCTTCGTCCCCGACACTGCCGGCATACAGGAGTGATGTCGCGGCCCCCATGGATTCTCCGTGCACGCCGATGATGGCATTTTCCCCGGCATAATCCCTGAGCTCATCGATTACCGCACCCAGATCGGTCTTTTCATAATGTCCGAAACTGGTCGTCCGGCCCTCCGAATCCCCGTGGCGTCGATGGTCATAGATGACGGAGTTGAAGCCGAGACGCTCAAACATCCGTGCGTATTTGACCGAATTGATTTTGTTTTCCGTGACGCCATGGGAAATGACGACATAATGACTGGTTTCCAGCGGCTCCAGCAGCACGGCCTTGAGCCGGTACCCGTTAGGCGAGTCAACCCAGCGCTCATTTTTGCTGACGGCGTTGTACCAGCCTTCATCAAAGCGCTTCGCGGAAATCTCCCGCTGCAGAATCACATCGTCCTCTTTCTTTTTCATGTACATCAGCCGGTTCGTGGCAAGGAGGCCGATGGCCGATCCGACAGCCGCCGAAATTCCCGTCACGATGCCGGTGGCCGTCAGCCAGCGCTTCGTGCGATTGCCCAATCCATGGCCTCCTTCCAGTGTGATCAGCTATTACCTATACGTTGTCCGTTCTTATATAGTGTATACATCCCCGTGGTAATCGGGCGAGAAACGTGGGGCGCCACTTCGTCGACCGCGCGGCAGATGCCTTCAACCGAGATGCCGGTTTCGATGTCCATTCGTTCGAGCATATTGACCACGTCTTCGGTGGCAACGTTTCCGGTGGCGCCCGGTGCGAACGGGCAGCCGCCGAGTCCGCCTGCAGAAGTGTCGAAACGTTCAACACCTGCCTGAAGTGCTGCAAAGATATTGGCGATTGCCATTTTGCGCGTATCATGGAAGTGTGCAGTCAGCAAGATGTCCGGCAGTTCTTCTTTAAGTCTGCTGAACAGGCGGTAACTCTCTTCGGGTGTGGCCATCCCGATCGTATCAGCCACACTCAGTTCATCCGCACCCAGTTCGGCGAACCGTCTGCATAGGCTGACCGTGCGTTCCGGGTCTACGGGACCTTCAAACGGGCAGTGGAATGCGGTCGAGATGCAGGCACGTACGAAGAGTCCGTCCTCTTTCATTTTCCTGATCTGCGGAGCCAGCTGTTCCATGCTTTCCTCGGTCGATTTGTTGATGTTTTTCTTATTGAATGCATCTGTCACGCCGACAAACACGGCGATGTGATCTGCACCCGCGGCCCTCGCATCAGCGATTCCCCGCTCATTTGGCGCGAGTACGAATGCTCTGCCTGTCCGCTTTGAACCGGCCATGATGTCCGCCGCATCCCCCATCTGCGGCACCCATTTCGGCGATACGAAAGAAGTGAGTTCCATTTCACTGACCCCCGCGTCCTGCAGGGCGCGGATGAACCGGAGCTTCACTTCTGTCGGAACATGGTTCTTTTCATTCTGCAGGCCATCCCTCGGCCCTACCTCGATAATTGCGACTTTCTTTGGTAGACTTAACATGACAAACCCCCTCCTTGTTTTCATTGTAAGGATGCGGACGGGGCGGGGCAAGGCAAAGCCAGATGAATGGAAAGGGGACATGGGGAAATGACAAAAGAAGTGGTAATTGTAAGTGCTGTGCGTACCGCGATCGGCACATTCCTGGGGTCACTGAAAGATATTCCGGCAACTGAGCTTGGAGGCATTGCAATCCGGGAGGCGCTTTCCCGGGCAAACGTAGACGGGAAGCACGTCGACGAAGTGATCATGGGGAATGTCCTACAGGCGGGGCTCGGCCAAAACCCGGCACGCCAGGCATCCATCAAAGCAGGACTTCCTGAGACAATACCTTCATTGACGATCAATAAAGTGTGCGGTTCCGGTCTGAAAGCTGTCCATCTGGCCGCGCAGGCGATCAAAGCAGGAGATGCCGATATCATCGTGGCGGGCGGCATGGAAAATATGAGCCAGGCGCCGTATCTCCTAAAAGGTGCTCGCAATGGATTCAAGATGGGCGATCAGAAAATGGTCGACAGTATGATTTCGGACGGTCTCTGGTGTGCATTCAACGATTATCACATGGGGATCACAGCGGAAAACCTCTGTGACCGCTACGGCATCAGCCGTGAGGAACAGGATGAGTTCGCGGCACGTTCGCAGGAGCGGGCAACCGCTGCCATCGAGGCAGGCCGCTTCAAGGACGAAATCGTGCCGGTCGAAATCCCGCAGCGCAAGGGTGATCCGATTGTCTTTGATACGGATGAACACGTGAAAGCGGGCTCCACGGCGGAGAAATTGGCGAAACTCCGCCCGGCATTCAAAAAAGAGGGAAGTGTGACTGCGGGGAATGCTTCCGGCATCAATGACGGGGCAGCGGCGTTCGTCGTGATGTCCAGGGAAAAGGCCGACGAACTCGGCGTCGAACCGCTTGCGGTCATTGCCGCCAACGGCAATGCCGGCGTGGATCCGGCCGTGATGGGCATCGGACCGGTCCAGGCAGTAAAAAATGCACTGGACAAAGCAGGGCTTGAACTCGATGATATGGACCTTGTCGAAGCGAACGAAGCATTTGCAGCCCAGTCGATCGCCGTTGACCGTGAGCTCAAATTTGACCATGACAAACTGAATGTGAACGGCGGCGCGATTGCGCTCGGCCACCCGATCGGCGCAAGCGGTGCAAGGATCCTTGTGACATTGCTGCACGAGATGAAGCGGCGTGACGCCAAGACGGGTCTTGCCACACTCTGCATCGGCGGCGGCCAGGGTGTCGCGACAGTCGTGCGCCGTCCCTGAATGATTGAAGGAAGGTGAGGGTCTGTGGCCAAAAAGAAACCGCAGCAACGGAAACCGGCCGTCCCCAAACAGGACAGCCGCCCGACACTCGCCGATGGACTCGGCGGAGATACACTGGATAAGCTGAAACAAGCCAGGCAGGCACTTCTCCAAACCGAAAAGGAAGAAGAGGAAAAACGCCTCGCACAGAAAGCAAAGGAACGCCGTGAGAGGGAAAAGAACATGTCATTTGGAGAACTTCTCGAGAAATACGGCGAGAAGGGTTCCAAGTATTAAAGGCCGATTGGCCAACAGGAAAGCACCGGGATATTAATCCCGGTGCATCAAACTGTAGACAAAGTGAGTGTATAGCTCCTTTGTCTGCAGTTTTTTGTTTTCCCGAAAACCCTCCGGATTTCTGCTACGGGCCCTTGCTTACCAAAACTGCGTTTTGGTCGCAGAAAGAGCTTTGTCGCTCAACGCTTACGCTTTTGGGCACAGACGCCGTTCTTCGTGACGGCGTCCGCTAGTTCGCGGGCGTTGCCTTAGCCGATGCCAACACGCAGATTGGCATCTGCGTGCAAAAGCGCAGCGTTGCGCGGCAGGTAATTTAAGACTGGCGTCTGTGTGCAGCGCAAAAAATCGAGTCAACAGACACAAAACGTGATGAATACGCTACTCAGTCAGTGGCTGTCCCAGTTACGATGCACGTTTGTTCCTGAATCTGAGGGAATGGCTTTATGGCAGTCATCGGAGCCGCCCGACGGCCCACTGTCTAGTGAAGTTTTAAGGACCAATACGCGTGCTTTATCCGCTAAACGAACAAAACGGAGCCGTCCGAGAACTCGACTTCTCCACACTGTATGGCAAACGGCACGGACGTCGGGTGACACCTGCAGGAAAAGCCGGGCTGTCGAGACCCGCTTCACGCGGGGCTAGGCGCCGGCCTGCGGTAAGCGACCAGAGTCCGTGCCGTTTGCTGTTTTCACTTTAGACTAACTTTGGGGCAGCTCAACAGTCAAAAGCACTGGAATATTAGTCCCGGTGCTTTTCATAGTGCTCTTCTGCTGTCAGGGCGGCATAGGCCCGGATGGTTTCGCTGTCGGGCATGTGTTCATATGCGCTGAGCGTCTCTTTCAGCTGCTCTTCGCTGCTTGCCCCTGTGATGGCGGATGCGACCGTCCTGTTTTCCAGGACGAAGGCGAGGGCCGCCGAGTAGAGTGGACCCGGACGCCTGCCGAACTCGTTGATCAGTTTTCGGAGCTCTATGGAAGAGTACGAGAGATATCCGTCCATTGCTTCCGCACGCTTTTCCGCTTCTGCTGTCAGGAGCCCTTTTGCAATCGGCCCGCGTGCGACGACAGATGCACCTGTACTTCGAATATCCCCGAGCCACTCTTCCGGCCGGCGGTCAAGAAGGCTATACTGCATCATATTCGAAACCGCTGAGCTGTTTTTGAGAAATGGCAGGAACACATTCGGACGGATGGATGAAATGCCGTACTGCCGGATCAGCCCTTCCCGTTTCAGATCCTCGAATACACCGATCACGGCCTCCAGGTCATCATCGGCCGTCCCGCCGTGGAGCTGGTAGACATCAATATAATCGGTGCCGAGTCGCTTCAGGCTGTCATGGACTGATTTGCGGATATGCCCGGGGGACGGGTCCCATTCCCATCCGTCTTTGCCTTCTGTCCATCGGTTGCCGACCTTGGTGGCCAGGATCATGTCCGCCCTCCGGCCTCTGAGCGCCTTGCCGAGCAGTTCCTCGTTTCTGCCTTTCCCATACAGATCGGCGGTGTCGAAGTAGTTGATCCCGGCATCCATTGCCGCGTCCACGATGCGCTCCGCCTGGCGGGCATCATCCGGAAGCGACATGCAGCCGAGCCCGATTTCAGAAATGTCGGGACCGGCATTTCCGAGTTTCCTTGTCTTCATCGTATCCCCTCCCGAATCCATAGTATAATGAATGTGCAAGGACGACCAACAGAAAGGGATGGTCCAATGGATAAGTTTGAGGAACGGACAGTACATACGGAAACAATCTATGACGGCAAAATCATCCGCCTTGAAATCGACGATGTAATCCTGCCCGACGGAAAGCCGGCGAAAAGGGAGCTTGTCCGGCACCCGGGCGCGGTGGCACTGATCCCGATTACCGATGACGGCAAGCTGGTCATGGTTGAGCAATACCGGAAGGCGCTCGGCATGACACTTCTGGAAGTACCGGCCGGGAAGCTCGAGCCCGGGGAAATCCCTGAAGTGACGGCCCGCAGGGAACTGGAAGAGGAAACAGGCTACTCTTGCGACCGATTGGAGCCGGTGACAACATTTGCGACATCACCGGGATTTGCAGATGAAACGATTCATCTGTTTGCCGCAACCGGGCTCAGGAAGGTCGATAATCCGGCAGCGGGCGATGATGACGAATTTGTCGAGCTGCTGGAAATCCCTCTGGACGAAGCAGTCGCGCTGCTGGATGAAGGGAAAATCCGTGACGCCAAAACTGCTTTCTCCATTCTATGGGCGGAGCGATCGGCAAGAAGGAAATGACATGACGGGGAGCGGACAGGCATAGGTTGTACAAATCCTCCGGAGGTGCAGCCCATGCAGCGATCGCTCCCTTTTCTTTACCTGCTCACATTACTCATCATCGGGTTTACGGGCGGGGCCGTCCTGTTCCGCTTTGCGGAAGCGGGTATGGCCGAGACGGTCACCGTCTTCCTTGACCCGCGCCTCGATCTGGCGGTTCCGGCAAAACCATACCGGGCCATACTCACTTTTATGGCATTTCATGTGATCGCCCTGTTTCTGGCATCACACACTGCACTTCGGCATGCGGTCATGTTCGTCGCAGGCCTGAGGGCGGTCTTCTTCGGTTTTGCCTCGACCTATCTGATCAGCCAGGAAGGTGCACTCACTTTTTATGCCGCCTGGTGGTTTCCGGCACAGCTCCTACTTACACTGCTGTTCATTTTGTTCAGCATGAACCTCTCGCCTCCATTCATGCTTGAGAAATATTTTAGCAGGCACCGGAAAGAGGCGGCAATCAGGGTCGCCGCTTTGTCGGCCGCTATACTTGCTGTGGAGATCGGCCTGTTCATTTTCCTTGATAATTGAAAATGATTATCATATTGTAATGATTGTCGTTAATATGTTGGAACTCTTGTAACCATCCGGCCTGGTTGCTATAATAAGTACAGTTTGAGGGGGGCGTCTCATGGAAAGCAGGATTGAACGCATAAAAAAGCAGCTCCACAATGCGAAATACAAACTGACGCCCCAGCGCGAAGCCACGGTCTCTGTACTGCTGGAGCATGAGGAAGACCACCTCAGCGCAGAGGATGTCTATCTGCTCGTCAAGGATAAATCGCCCGAAATCGGGCTTGCAACAGTCTACCGGACACTGGAGCTGCTGACTGAACTGAAAGTCGTCGACAAAATCAACTTTGGAGACGGCGTATCCCGTTTTGACTTGCGGCAGGAAGGTGCCGCCCATTTCCACCATCATCTTGTGTGCATCGAATGCGGTGCGGTGGATGAGATCCAGGAAGACCTGCTCGGTGACGTCGAACAGATCGTCGAGGACCGCTGGAACTTCCGCATCAAGGATCACAGGCTCACGTTCCACGGAATCTGCAGCCGCTGCAGTGAGGGTAATGAAGAAAAAGAATCGGAATAATAGAAACGGACAGGATGGCGAAAGCTGTCCTTTTTTCATATGGATAAGTCTGGAAGGGGAGAGAGCATGAAAGAGGCAGAAGATGCACTGAACGACTACCTTCATTTTCTGAGAGTCGAGCGTCAGCTGGCGGAAAACACCATCGGGTCCTACAAGAGGGACCTGCTGGGGTATATCCGGCATCTGGAAAAGGAGGTGCAGCCGGGCAGCCTGGACAGCGTCACCCGCCCCCATATTCTGAGTTATCTGCAGGTACTGGAAGAAGGCGGAAAATCGCCAAGGACCATTTCCCGGCATATCTCCTCCATCCGTTCTTTCCATCAGTTTCTGGTGAGGGAACGGGTCACCACGACCGATCCTACCATCCAGCTGGACCTTCCTAAGCTCGAAATGAAACTGCCGAGGGTGCTGTCCGTCGGCGAAGTGGATTCGCTCATCGGGGCTCCGGACCGTTCAAAACCCGCGGGCGTAAGGGACAGAGCCATGCTGGAGATGCTCTATGGCACCGGCATGCGGGTCAGTGAGTGCATCGGAATGAACATAGGTGACGTTCATCTGTCCATGGGGTTTGCCCGGGTGTTCGGCAAGGGCGGCAAGGAACGGATCGTCCCGCTTGGCAGGAACGCGATCGATGCAGTCACGGCATATATCGAACAGGCGAGGCCGTCGATGCTGAAGGGGGACCGGGCGCAGGATGCCCTGTTCGTCAATGCGAGGGGCGGCCGGCTGACGCGCCAGGGAGTCTGGAAGCTGTTGAACCAGCATGCGAAAAAGGCCGGAATCACAAAGGAACTCACTCCGCATATACTGCGGCATTCATTTGCAACGCATCTGGTCGAAAATGGTGCAGATCTACGCGCGATCCAGGAAATGCTTGGTCATGCCGACATCTCGACGACACAGATATATACCCATGTCAGCAAGACACGTCTGAAGGATGTCTACAGCAAGTTCCATCCCCGTGCATGACATGGGTAAAATGTGACGTCAGACCTCTGATTTGTGATACAGTATTCTTGTTTGGGGTATACGTAGTGCCAAGGAGGTTATGCGACAATGACAGCGCAACCATTTAATCGAATTCATCTAATCGTCCTCGATTCGGTCGGCATCGGCGAAGCACCGGATGCCGCGGATTTCGGCGATGAAGGGGCAGATACGCTCGGCCATATCGCCGAGGCAACAGGCGGGCTCAACATGCCGAACATGGCGAGCCTCGGCCTGGCCAATATCCGTCCGCTAAAAGGACTTGAGACAGCGGACAAGCCGGCCGGATATTACGGACGTATGCAGGAGGCATCGGTCGGCAAGGATACGATGACGGGTCACTGGGAGATCATGGGCCTGAACATCGACAAACCGTTCAAAGTGTACCCGGAGGGCTTTCCCGAAGAATTGATCCGCGAACTCGAGGAGCGGACGGGACGCAGGGTAATCGGCAATAAGCCTGCCAGCGGAACCGTCATCATCGATGAGCTCGGACCTCTCCACATGGAGTCCGGCGACCTGATCGTCTATACATCGGCCGATCCGGTATTGCAGATCGCAGCACACGAAGGGGTCATTCCGATCGAAGAACAGTATGAGATCTGCGAGATTGCAAGAGAGATCACGCTTGAACCGGAATACTTGGTCGGCCGGGTCATTGCCCGCCCGTTCATTGGTGAACCGGGCAACTTCACCCGGACGAAAAACCGGCATGACTATGCACTCAAGCCGTTTGGACGCACGGTCATGAATGAGCTGAAAGACGGCGGTTATGACGTGATCGCAGTCGGGAAGATTTCCGATATCTATAATGGAGAAGGGGTGACGGACGCAGTCCGCACCTCCTCCAATATGGATGGCGTCGATAAGTTGCTTGAAGTGATGAGCCGCAATTTCAAAGGCCTTTCATTCACAAACCTTGTCGATTTTGATGCACTCTTCGGTCACCGCCGCGACCCGCAAGGCTACGGAAACGCCCTCGAGGAGTTTGACGCACGTCTGCCGGAGATCTTGAATGCCCTCCGGGAAGACGATCTGCTGATCATCACGGCTGACCACGGGAACGACCCGACGGCTCCGGGCACCGACCACACCCGTGAGTATGTCCCGATCATCATGGCATCCCCGAGGTTTGCAGAAAGCGGCGAACTGCCGCTCCGGAAGACCTTCGCTTCAGTCGGCGCGACCGTCGCGGATAATTTCGGCGTCAGCATGCCGGAATTCGGCGAAAGCTATCTTCCATTTTTAAAATGAAAGCGGGTTGACAGACATGAGAATGGTTGACATCATCACGAAAAAACGGGATGGCGGCAGGCTGACGGAAGAGGAGATCCGGTTCTTTATCAACGGAATCACGGACGACTCAGTGCCGGACTACCAGGCAAGCGCGCTCCTGATGGCCATCTACTTCGAAGGAATGGACGAAGAAGAGCAGGCGCTGCTGACAGAAGCCATGGTGGACTCGGGTGACCGGATCGACTTGTCCGGCATCGAGGGTACACTCGTGGACAAGCATTCAACGGGAGGAGTCGGGGATACGACCACGCTCATCCTCGGACCCATCGTTGCGGCGTGCGGTGTGCCGGTCGCCAAGATGAGCGGACGCGGCCTTGGCCACACGGGCGGGACGCTGGACAAATTGGAATCCATCGACGGGTTCCATATCGAACTCACGGAAAAGCAGTTCGCCGATCAGGTGAACAGCCTGAAGCTCGCAGTCATCGGACAGAGCGGAAACCTTACACCTGCGGACAAGAAACTTTACGCGCTGCGTGATGTAACGGCTACCGTCGACAGCATCCCGCTGATCGCGAGTTCGATCATGAGCAAAAAGATCGCAGCAGGGGCGGATGCCATCGTTCTCGATGTCAAGACCGGCGAGGGCGCCTTCATGAAGACCGAAGAAGATGCCCGCCGGCTCGCAGAAGCGATGGTCGGAATCGGAAATGCCGTCGGCCGCAAGACGATGGCGGTGATATCTGACATGAGCCAGCCGCTGGGCTTTGCAATCGGCAACGCGCTCGAGGTGAAAGAGGCCATCGAAACACTGAGAGGCGAAGGTCCCGAAGACCTCACCCGGCTCTGCATCGAGCTGGGCAGCCGCATGGTCGTCGCTGGAGGAAAAGCCGGAAGCATAGAAGAAGCGGAAGGCATGATCAAAAAAGTAATTGATGACGGCTCGGCACTTGCCCTGTTCCGCAAGTTTGTTGAGGCCCAGGGCGGAAATCCGGAAATCGTCGACGAACCGGCCAGGCTTCCGTCAGCCTCGGATATCATTGAGTTCAGGGCACAGTCTGATGGCTATGTCCAGTCCATCGGTGCGGATGACATCGGGCTTGCAGCCATGCATCTCGGAGCGGGACGCGCGACAAAAGATGAACAGATCGACCTTGGAGTCGGCATCGTCCTGAAAAAGAAAGTCGGCGACCAAGTGAGGAAAGGTGAACCGCTTGCCGAGATCCATACAAACGGCAAAGGCACCGAAACGGCAATCGGCATGCTGCGGGAACATATCATCATCGGTCCCGAAAAAGCGGGCGCACCGGTACTCATCCACGGCGACATCCAGTAAATATAGGCAAGATGATCGGACCCAGAGAAAATGATTCTGGGTCCGATTTGTTATTTCGCAGATTGTTTTTGGGAAATGGAGCTTCTTTGAGCTTTGCGAATGAATGGAAGAAGTTCGCGTGTGAATTTAAGACACTCAGTTGAATTTCCCCCACCGGTTTTCCGGATTTCACCTCGCACCAGCTTCCGCCATACCCCAAGTAGCAGTCCGTTACTCCAAATCGGACCGCCATACTCCAAGCAGCAGTCCGTTACTCCAAATTGGACCACCATACTCCAAGTGGCAACCCGTTACTCCAAATCCCCCCCTTACTCCAGATAACATTCGCTCCAACTAGCCCCAAAACGGATTAAAGACAAGGGCCCGCAGCAGATATCCAAGGATCTGCATGACCACCCGCCTTTTCTTCACGATAACTGTAATTTTCCACGTATATTCAGGCCTGTTTGCGGGCAGGCTTGGACGGCGAAGGCCGTCATGGCCGAAAATTGCCGGATTTCCACTACTTTCGTCGAGTAAAAGGAATCCGGAAAGCGGCCGTTGAATTACGAGCCGAAAGGGGGCATCCATATGAATCATATTAAATTGACACCCGGCGGAATCGCGATTGTCCGCCCAGCAGGAGAATTGGATCACCATACGGCAGACAGCATCAAACGGGAAGTAAGCCGGCTTATTTTTGGAGGCAAGGCAAATGCGGTCATCTGGGATCTCGGAAGTCTGCAGTTCATGGACAGTGCGGGCATCGGGCTGATTTTGGGAAGAATGAGGGATCTCGGTGCAGTTGAAGGCGGGACGGTCATTCTGAATCCGTCCTCGACAATGAAGAAAATGTTCGAGCTGTCCGGCCTGGGCAGCCATTTGATGGAAGGCACGGAAGAGGACGCGATAAAACGGCTGGGAGGGATTCTGCATGGAAAATGAAATGACGCTATCGTTTGCCGCAATCAGTGAAAATGAAGCACTTGCCCGTATGACGCTCACATTCTTCGTGGCGGCACTTGACCCGACATTGGAGGAAATATCGGAATACAAGACGGTCATCTCCGAAGCGGTCACGAATGCAATCATCCATGGATATGAAGAGGATCGCTCGGGTGTTGTCAGTGTCCATGCCGCGCTGGACGGCCGGGAGGTCACGGTCACGATCAGTGACAAGGGCGGTGGTATTGATAACGTGGAAGAGGCGATGCAGCCGATGTACACGTCAAAGCCCGAACGGGAGCGTTCCGGAATGGGGTTCACAATCATGGAGAGCTTCACGGACAGCCTATCGGTAGATTCCCGCGAGGGCGGCGGGACGACCGTCACCTTTAAGAAGAAATTCTCTCCTGTGCAGGAAACCTGCTCATCGGTGGGATGACGGATGCAGGAATATGTAGAACAGCGTAAACCGCCGCTTTTGACACAGGAGAAGATGAGGGAATTGATCCGGGATGCCCAGGAGGGAAACGCCGAAGCCCGCCGGATCATGGTCGAGGGGAATACCAGGCTCGTCTGGTCCATCGTACAGCGCTTTTCCTCAAGGGGCGTGGAACTGGATGACCTGTACCAGATCGGCTGCATCGGCCTGCTCAAGGCAGTCGACAAGTTCGATCTGAGTTTTGAGGTGAAGTTTTCAACCTATGCAGTTCCGATGATTATCGGGGAGATTCAGCGTTTTCTCCGGGACGACGGAATGGTGAAAGTGAGCCGCTCGATCAGGGAGCTCAACTTCAAGATCCGCCATGCGACCGATGACTTCCTGAAGGATCACGAGCGTTCACCGACCATTTCCGAGATTGCGGCAATCCTGGATGTTCCGGTTTCCGACGTCATTGTCGCAATGGATGCGATGAAGGACCCGGCATCCCTCCAGGAGCAGCTGTATGAGGGAGAAGGTGACTCGGTCACGCTGATGGACCAGGTCCGGGACGAACGCTCCGAAAAAGGATTCGAGCATATTCCTCTGAAGGACATTATTTCGAGGCTCGATCCGCGGGACAGGACCATCATCGTGATGAGGTTTTACATGGACTGTACTCAGAGCGACATCGCTGAGCGGCTGGGCATCTCCCAGGTCCAGGTGTCGCGTCTTGAGAAAAAGATCCTTGCCAAGATGAAGGCATACATGAGGCCTGACCTTGTGAAGGAGCCGGTGGAGACGAAGGGAGAAGGTTGACGATCGAACGGCTATATGACAGCAGAGAGCAGGCAAAAGAAGAGCTCGGCGGGTTATTTGGCAAGGGAGAGTCCTATGATTTCGTCATGTTGGACATTCATATCCGCCAGGAGCCGGCCACGATCGTCTACATGAACGGGTTGATCAGCTCAGACGTCACGGTGAAGCTCTTGACTTCGTTGCAGATGACAGATATCTGGGATGAGCTTGAGGAGAAAATCACCCGGGAGAATTTCCTGACCTATTTCCCGTTCCATTCAGTGGAACCGTGCAAGGATAAAAATGCCATGATTGATTCTATCCTTAGCGGTCAGCTGATTTTCGTGATGGAGGACGGATCCGTTTTCCAGGCCGACGTCAGGGAATACCCGGGCAGGCAGCCGGAAGAACCGGACAATGAAAAAGTCATCCGGGGCTCCAGGGACGGTTTTACGGAAAATATTGTCCTGAATACCGCGCTGATCAGAAGGCGTCTCCGGGACCCGCAGCTGCGTTTTGAAATTCAGCGGGTGACGGAGCGCGGCAGGACGGATATTGCGATCGGTTATCTTAAAGGCGTCGCGAGCGAGCAACACCTCGATATGCTGAAGAAGCGGCTGTCGGAAATCGATCATGACGGTCTGACGATGTCGGACAAGCAGCTGGAAGAGCTGCTGTTCAAGCAGAAATTCCACCCGGTACCGTTTGTGAGATTCACCGAAAGGCCGGATATCGCGGCAGCCCATCTGCTGGAGGGCCATATCGCGATCGTCGTTGATACGTCTCCGTCGGTCCTTCTCATCCCGGTGACGATTTTCCATCACCTTCAGCACGCAGAGGAGTTCCGCCAGGCACCGCTTATCGGAACCGGTGTCCGTGCCATCCGTTTTTCCGGGATTCTGATGGCCGTGTTTCTTCTTCCGTTCTGGTATCTGCTCGTCAAGCATCCGGAGTTTGTGCCGAAAGCCCTGGAATTTGTCGGGCCGAAGGAGAGCGGAGAAATTCCGCTGCTGTTCCAGATTATCGCGGCAGACATCGGAGTTGAATTCATGCGTCTCGCCGCAATCCATACCCCGACGCCTCTGTCCACGGCACTCGGCCTGATTGCGGCTGTCATACTCGGGCAGATGGCGGTCGACGTCGGACTGTTCACCGCTGAAGTCATCCTGTATGTTGCACTGACGGCTGTGGTGACATTTGCAATCCCTTCCTATGAGCTAAGCATCTCCGCGAAGATTTTCAGGACGGTGCTGCTCATCCTGACGGCTCTGGCAGGACCTCCCGGCTTCTTTGCCGGCGGAGTCATCCTGTTCTGGTATCTCTGCTCCATCAAGCCGATGGGCGTTCCGTATCTCTGGCCGGTTGCGCCGTTTTTCCCGAAGGCATTGGCCCGGGTGATTGTCCGGTATCCGATGATCGGGAGTTCGCTGAGACCTTATATCACGGATTCTCCTCGCAGGCAACGCAGCTGACGGCCGATTGCACGTTCGCCCCCTTCATGGTAAAGTTTTAATAGACTAAGCCGGAAGGATGAGGCATGATGCATCTATACGGAACACAGAAGATCAACAGCAACGGACATCTGGAAATCGGCGGGGTGGATGCGGAAGAGCTTGCCCGTATCTACGGTACCCCGCTGATTGTCTATGATATTGCGCTAGTCCGGGACCGTGCCCGTTCGTTTCTGAAAGCATTTGAAGAAGAAGAAGTCAGCGGCCAGGTCGCCTATGCAAGCAAGGCGTTTTCGAGCATCGCGATGTTTCGCATTGTCCGTGATGAAGGCCTCTCGCTCGACGTTGTCTCGGGAGGGGAACTATATACTGCGATCCGCTCCGGATACCCTGCGGAGCGGATCCATTTTCACGGGAACAACAAGAGCGAAGAGGAAATCCGGATGGCATTCCGGGAAGGCGTCGGCTGCATCGTGGTGGACAACTTCCATGAAATCGGCATGATCGAACGGATTTCCGAAGAGCTTTCGTTGCCGGTGGATGTCCTGATCCGCGTCACACCGGGGATTGAAGCACACACACATGACTTCATCACCACCGGCCAGGAAGATTCCAAGTTTGGCTTTGACCTGAACAACGGACAGGCTGACGATGCGTTCCGCCAGCTGTCCGGCATAAGCCGCATCCGGATTCTCGGGCTGCACTGCCACATCGGCTCCCAGATCTTCGATACGGCGGCATTCAATCTGGCAGCCGGCTCGCTGATGCGGAAAGTTTCCGAATGGCGGGACGAGCACGGGTACACATGCCCCGTTCTGAACCTGGGCGGCGGCTTCGGCATCCGCTATACGGAGGAGGACCATCCTCTCGAACCGGAAGAGTACGTCCGGGCCATGATCCGGACGGTCAAGGAAGCCGCTTCAGAGGCTGACTATCCGGTGCCGGAGCTCTGGATCGAACCGGGTCGCTCCCTCGTCGGGGAAGCAGGCACGACCCTTTACACTGCAGGTTCCGAAAAGGAAGTTCCCGAAACCCGTACCTACCTGTCCGTCGATGGCGGAATGAGCGACAATATCCGTCCCGCACTCTACGGTGCGGCCTATACGTCCGCCGCGGCTCTCCGTATGGACGAGCCGCACACTTCGGCCTACACGATTGCCGGCAAATGCTGCGAATCCGGCGACAAGCTGATTGAGCAGGCCTATCTTCCGGACGTGGAGCCGGGAGACCTGATCGCAGTTTTCTGCACGGGCGCCTACGGCTATGCCATGGCAAGCAACTACAACCGGATGCCAAGACCGGCCGTTGTGTTCGTTGAGGATGGGGATCACCGGGCAGCCATCCGGCGCGAGACGTATGATGACCTGATCCGTCTTGAGCTGGAGGCCGCCGGTATCGGAAAGGAAGAGGTTCGTTGAGGAAGAGGAACATCCTCCTTTTTATCGTCATCCTCCTCATGGCGCTGGCCTGGGGGGCCGTGTACTGGATTTTCATAGCCCCGAATTTCGGGCCTCCGACAAGCTGACGGCGGACGGAGAATACGGAAGAGAGGGAGCCGACCATGTTACTGCGCTATAAAAAATCACTCGAAAAGATCGCGATGGGCCTCCTATCCTTCATGCCCGGCGAAAAAGATGTCAAGAAACTGAAGGAAACGATCTCCCGATACGAGACTGATGACCAGAGCCAGCTCTATCTCTGGAAAATAGGAGAGGATTACATTGGCCTGGTCGGCGTGGAACTTGAAGGGGACCGCGTCACCGTCTGCCATCTGTCCGTCAACCCATCCCACCGGGGAGAGGGTGTCGGAAAAGAGATGGTCTCGAAGCTGACTGCGATCATGCCGGGGAAGACCATTGTCCCGACAGAAGCCACACGCCCGTTTCTGGAAAAGTGTCAGGAAATCATCGAAGGAGGAGCAGACCGTCAATGACGACTGCTCCTCCTTTTTTCGTGTTCCAACAGAATATGGCTCCGGTCCCGGAGCATATGTTTATGAATGAGACGGGCCCCGGTAAGGTTGGGGACAGCTCCGCTCTCCACCAGGTCATAGACGGCATTCCTGATTACGGGGTCGGCCACCCTGATCGGGAACGGCGCGAAAGGCCGGCCCCCGTCCACGGCATTCACGGCTTTCCGGAGATCGCGGAGAAAAGCAGGCAGGTCCACACCCTCCGAGAACGGAGAGTCTTCTTCATGGGCCTTGCGGAGCAGCACTTCTCCTTTTGCGAGGAGCTTGGCGGCACCACGGAAATTTCCCCGCCTCCAATGATATAGTGCGACAGCCGCCTGGATATACCCGACAAGCGGATGCGTGCGGTCCCTCGGCGCAACCAGGTTCCAGTAATCCTCAAGAACTTCGTGGCACTCAAAATAATCTTGATTCTCATTAAAGTACGCAATAAACTTGATGAAAAGCGGATGACGGAGCGGAATCATCAATCGTCCTCCCTTCCGCAAAGAATCGACTGCAGGTGAATTCATGTCCTATTTGGTGAAGTTGGAGGCGTTTGAAGGCCCCCTCGACCTATTATTGCACTTAATCAACCGGATGGAAATCGATATCTACGACATCCCCATGGCTGAGCTCACCCGCCAGTACATCGATCACATCCACACGATGAAGGTACTGGAACTGAACGAAATGAGCGAGTACCTAGTCATGGCAGCAACACTTCTGGCAATCAAAAGCAAAATGCTCCTGCCGGTCCATGAGGAGGAGGTCCCGGACATTGACGACTTTCCGGAAGACGGCCCCGACCCGCGGGACGAGCTCGTGGAGCGGCTTATTGAATATCGGAGATATAAGGAAGCCGCAGCCACTCTGAAGGAATTCGGGGAAGAACGGGGACGTAGCTTTACGAGATCGCCGGCGGAGCCCGCAGTTTCCGGCACTGCGGCAGTCCTCCCGGACGAGGGCCTGAATGTCCATGACATGATTGCGGCTTTCCGCAGAATGATGGAGCGGAAAAAACTCAGGGCACCCCTCAGGACAAGAGTAACCCGCCAGGAAATATCCATTGCGGAAACCATGGAGAAAGTGGTTGGCCGCCTCGGGAAGGCAGGCGGCCGGGCCATGTTCTCCGATCTGTTTGAAACAGGAGAACGGACGGAGCTGGTGGTGACTTTCCTGTCGCTGCTGGAGCTGATGAAACAGCAGCGGATCACCGTCGAGCAGGAAAGGAATTTTGACGACCTGACAGTCGTCCTCAGGAAGGAAGTTATGTAGTTTTGGAGAATGGAAATCAGCTTGCCGGACAGGTCGAGAGCCTGCTGTTCGTAGCGGGCGATGATGGGCTGACGGCAAAACAGCTGGCCGAGCTGACGGGCACTGATAAAGAGGCCGTCGAGCGCGCGCTTGCACAGGTTGCCGAAGCCTGCAGGCCGGAAGGCAGAGGCCTCCAGGTTGTGGAACTGGCCGGAACGTTCCGGCTGGCGACAAAGCAGCAGCATGCGGATGCGATCCGGCGCCTTCTTGAAAACCCGACAACACAGGCGCTGACGCAGGCGTCGCTTGAGGTGCTTGCGATTATCGCATACCGCCAGCCGATCACCCGCGTCGAAGTGGAGGAGATCAGGGGCGTAAAGTCGGAGAGGCCCATCCAGACGCTCGTGTCACGCGGACTGGTGAAGGAGGCAGGACGAGCCGAAGGAACAGGGCGCGCAATCCTGTATGGAACGACTGACACGTTTCTCGACCATTTCGGACTGGCAAGCCTGAAGGATCTTCCTCCGCTCAATGATTCGGGTAGTGAAGCAGAAGATGAAGAATTGGACCTGTTCATGTCCAATTTCACAGAAGCGTTCGATGAAGAAGGAACTGAAGAATAATCTGACGGAAGGCGGTGGATCTTGAGAAAGAGGATATCCGCGCTGCTGGCAGGCATCATCCTGATTGTCTGTTCTTATCCGGCTGCCGCATCTGCAGCACAGGCCTATGCGGTCATTGATGCGGAAACGGGCAGGCTCCTGGAAGGAGCCAATGAAGATGCCCGGCTGCCGATTGCCAGCCTGACAAAAATCTGGACGGCGCTCACCTACATCGATGCCGCCGGAACGGACGGCACTGTCACGATTTCCAAAAACGCTTCGAACCAGGAAGGTTCATCCATCTACCTCCGTGCCGGGGAACAGGTTCCGGCAGAGAAGCTGCTGTACGGGCTGATGCTCCGCTCGGGCAACGATGCGGCGACGGCACTGGCCGAAGACGCAGGAGGGTCTGTTGATGGATTTGTCGACATGATGAACGAAAAGGCCAGGCTGGCAGGTCTTGAAAACACAGTGTTCACAAATCCGTCAGGGCTTCATGATGACCGCCATCTGTCGACTGCCTATGAGACTGCACTTATGCTTAAACATGCAATGGACAATGACAGTCTAAAAGAGATTTCGTCCACGGTCCTCTACAAATACGAGGATGGCGGCTGGCAAAACAAACATCGGCTGGTCAGGGCGGAAGGGGATGCGGTGGCCGGAAAGACCGGCTTCACCAAAACCGCAGGCCGGACGCTCGCCACGCTGTTCGAGAAAGACGGCAAGCGAGTGATCGTGGTCACCCTGAATGACGGGGACGACTGGAACACCCACCTCAATCTTTCCGGAGAAGCATTCAGGACTTATAAAAAAGTGATTGTCGCGGAAGAAGGGACGTATCAGATCCTCCCAGGAATCCGGGGAGAACTTGAGGAGCCGCTTGCCGTGCTATTATCGGAAAAAGAGATGAAGGACGTTTCCCATGCCGCCATCATACCGCGCGGCGCAGGAAACGGCATCTGGCAGGTTCGGCTGGACGGTGTCCCGATCGCCACCGCAAAACTGAAGATTACAAAGAGGTGACCGCATCGCTGCCGATGCGGTCTTCTTTTCATTTCATTATGGTTGTGACATAATTTTGTGCAGTAAATGTGATGGGGTGACCTGATGGAAAGACTTCAGAAAGTAATAGCGGCGGCGGGAATTGCATCCCGTCGCAAGGCTGAGCAGCTGATCGCTG
Organism: Bhargavaea cecembensis; assembly: GCF_001619585.1. Taxonomy (GTDB): domain Bacteria; phylum Bacillota; class Bacilli; order Bacillales_A; family Planococcaceae; genus Bhargavaea; species Bhargavaea cecembensis_A. Next base: position 120,440 of record NZ_LQNT01000009.1, on the reverse strand, counting down.
ATGGCCGGGTGACGGTGAACGGAAAAACCGTAACAGAGCTTGGAACAAAAGTGGGCGCATCAGACAAAATAGAAGTGAACGGTGTCCGCCTCGAGCGGGAGGAAAAGGTGTATTATCTGCTTTATAAGCCCCGGGGCGTTTTGTCGGCGGCATCCGATGACAAGGGCCGGAAAACGGTCGTCGACCTGTTTCCGGAAGTGGAGGAGCGGCTGTATCCGGTCGGACGGCTGGACTATGACACGACAGGGATTCTGCTCCTCACCAACGATGGAGATTTCGCCTATCTGATGACACACCCGAAATTCGAAATCGAGAAAACGTATGTCGCACGGACCAAAGGCATTCCGACAAAGGAACAGCTGAAAAAGCTTGAGCGCGGCATCGTTCTCGAAGACGGCAAGACCGCACCGGCGAAAGCAAAGATTCTCAGTATGGACAAAAAAACAGACAAAGGAATTGTCCAGCTGACCATCCATGAAGGGAAGAACCGGCAAGTGAAGCGCATGTTCGAGGCGATCGGATGCCCTGTACAGAAGCTGAAACGTGAGTCATTCGGCTTTCTTGACCTGCACGGCCTGAACGCCGGCGACCGCAGAGAACTGACTGCGCATGAAGTGAAGCAGCTTCGCGTTCTCGCAGAAACCGGGAAGATCCGCTGATCAGGAACGTTCACAAACCCTTCATATGTATGGATTTCGACATGTTCCGCCTTTGTTATAATGGAAAAGGATCTTACCAATCCTGTAGTTTGTAGTGATTGAAAACGAGGTGACATTCGGATGAACAAGCAGCAGGAACGGGAACAAAAGAGAAAGCGGCAACAAATCATCCGGACCGCCATTCTGGCCGTTCTGGCAATCGCCATTGTGTATACGATCGTGGTCAACGTCACGAAAGATGAAGATATCGTCAAGGTTGGCGACACCGCTCCTGACTTTGAGCTGGTCGACCTTGAGGGGAATACTCACCGGCTGTCAGATTACCGGGGAGAAGGGGTGTTCCTGAACTTCTGGGGCACCTGGTGCGGCCCGTGCAAGAAAGAAATGCCGCATATGGAGAAGTACTTTAACGAGTTTGAAGACCAGGGCGTCAACATCCTCGCGGTGAACATCTCCGAATCGGACCTGAAAGTGCAGTCCTTTGCCAATACCTATGGCCTGACGTTCCCGATCGTCATCGACAAGACGAACAGCGTGCGGGATGCCTACAATGTAAGGCCCCTGCCGACAACATTCCTAGTCGGACCCGACGGAAAAGTGAAGAAAATCATCGAGACGGAGATGAGCGAGCAAGAGATCAAAACCTACATGGAAAGCATCATGCCCAGTTAAGGAGTCCTGACAACCATGAGTTCGATCAAATGTGAATGCGGCCATCTCAACCCGGAAGGGACGGATATTTGCCAGAACTGCGGACGGCCGCTTTCAACCGAAGAAAAATCAAAGAAACTGGCGGACATGCGCTATGACGGCGCCGCCATCCGCTCAAAGACGCACAAGCGGACGGTGGTCGACAAGATCTGGAACTTCTTTTCAAGTGTTCGGGTCGGAGTCGGCATCATCATCGCCATCCTGGTCGCTTCCGCGATCGGGACCATTCTGCCTCAGGTGTTTTATATTCCGGGAGGCGGTGCCAACGAGGCGCAGACCGCCCGGTATTACGAAGACAATTACGGTATTTTTGGCCAGATCTACAACGCACTCGGCCTGAGTGACCTGTATGGATCCTGGTGGTTCATGACGCTGGTCGGTATGCTTGGCATCTCTCTCGTCGTCGTGAGCCTTGACCGCGGTATCCCGCTCTACAAGTCCCTCAAAAACCAGCGCATCGACCGCCACCCGAGTTTTTTGAAGCGACAGCGCCTATACGGCGAAGGGCAAGTGGATGATCCGGATGCCGTCATGAAAAAAGCCGCTGAAAAGCTTAAAGAACAGCGGTACAACATCCGGGAAAAGAACGGTGCCCTGCTGGCCGAAAAGGGGCGCTGGGCGCGCTGGGGCCCTTATGTGAACCACCTGGGCCTCATCATCTTCCTGTTCGGAGTCATGCTTCGTGCACTTCCCGGCTTCTATGTCGACGAATCGATGTGGCTGCGTGAAGGGGAGACCCTTGCGGTCAAAGGGGCACCCGGCCTCTACCTGGAAAACAAAGGATTTACATTTGACGTTTATACCCAGGAAAATACGGACGAAGTGTTCAGCGAGGCCATCGAACGTGTCGGTTCGGTAGCCTCAAACTACCAGACGGATGTTGCGCTTTATGAGACACCGGAAGGGGCACTGCCCGGTTCGACAAACGCAGAGCTCGTCAAGGAGTATTCCATCGTCGTCAACAAACCGCTCAAGCATGAGGGCTTCCACATCTTCCAGATGGACTTTAAGCTGGACGAACTCAGTGCAATGACGTTTGCTCTTGAAAACAAGGAAACAGGTGAATCTCTTGGGGAGATGACCGTCAACCTGGCCAATCCAGAGAAGGAATACGATCTCGGGAACGGCGCCAAGGTGGAACTGCTCGATTACTACCCGGATTTTGACGGATTTGAGAACGGAGAGCCCCAGACGGCGACTCCTATTCCAAACAACCCGGCCTTCCTTTTCAAAATGACGACACCTGAAACACCGGAGGGCGAGACAAGCTTCGTGGCGATCCGCCAGACGCTCGAGCCCCTCGGGGAAAATACCCACAAGCTTGCCTTCCAGGCGGCCGAGACACGTGATGTGTCCGGCTTGACGATCCGAAAGGACAAGACAATTCCGGTCATCGTGCTCGGTGGTGTGATCTTCATGATCGGAGTCGTGCAGGGATCCTACTTTAATCACCGCCGGTTCTGGATCAGGAAGTCGGAAAACGGGCAGATCCTGGTTGCCGGCCACACAAGCAAGAACTGGGTGGCCCTGCAACGCGAACTGGATGCGGTAACCGAATATGCCGGACTGCCTGCATATACCGACCAGCGCGATAAAGAAGAACAATCGGATATACCGGAAGGAGATTCCAAATCATGAACCTAGTAGACCTTAGTGGAAATCTCCTCTTCACCGCATTCATCGCCTATCTCGCCGGGACCATTCTGTTCGGCGGCGCGGTGAAAGGGTCGAAGAACGAGGCTTCCGCCTCCAATAAACGCTGGGGCAAGCTCGGCATCACGGTGACCATCATCGGTTTCCTTGCACACCTCGGCTACTTCATCACCCGGTGGATGGCTTCGGGCCACGCGCCGGTCAGCAACATGTTCGAATTCACCACGGCTTTCGGGATGTTGCTCGTAGGAGCGGCGATCCTGTTCTACTTTCTTTATAAGTCGCCGCTTGTCGGCCTCTTTGCACTTCCGATCGCCATTGTCATCCTCGGGTATGCGGCGATGTTCCCGCGGGACATCCAGCCGCTGATCCCTGCGCTTCAGAGTCACTGGCTGACGATCCACGTCATCACGGCGGCACTTGGCGAAGCCATTCTTGCGATCTCGGCCGTTGTCGGCCTGATCTACCTGCTGAAAAATATCGACCTGACGAAAAACTCCAAAGAACGCAAATGGCTGGAATTCATCATGTATACGCTTGTAGTCGTTCTTGGTTTTATCGTCATCACAGTCGGTTTCCGGGCAGCAGGGTATGAAGCTGCATTCGACTATGTGGATAAGAACGATATGCAGGCTGAAGTGGTTTACCATATGCCTCCACTATTCGGTATGAACGAATACAGTGCCAAGACAGAAGGCGCGATGGAGCCGCTGGCGGAAATGCCGCCTATTATCAATGCGAAGACGCTGACGACATTCACATGGTCGGTCATTGCCGGAACGATTCTATACTTCCTGATCCGGCTGATCACCCGACGGCGCATAGCGGAACTTGTAAAGCCGCTTGCGGTCAAGGCGAATTCTCAGCTCATGGATGAAATCGGATACCGGTCCGTTCTGATCGGCTTCCCGGTCTTCACTCTGGGAGCACTCATTTTCGCAATGATCTGGGCACATGAAGCCTGGTCGCGTTTCTGGGGATGGGACCCGAAAGAAGTTTGGGCACTCATCACCTGGCTGTTCTATGCCGCGTACCTCCACCTCCGCCTCTCGCGCGGCTGGGAAGGGCGCAAATCGGCCTGGCTTGCCGTTGTCGGATTTGCCATCATCATGTTCAACCTGGTGGCCGTCAACCTCGTCATCGCCGGTCTTCACTCCTATGCCTAAGACAGAAAGGACCCTCCGGATTTCCCCGGAGGGTCCTTTTTCTGCGCTCTCTGATCGGTGACCCGGAAAGGTCTGCGCCGTCATCAGCCAAACCGTCCGTAAACAGACGATTCGTTTTCATTTTCCTGCTCCGGACGGTACAATAGGAAGTGAAGAGCAGTGTTGGTGAAAGGGGAAATGGTTTGTGACTGAACAGGTTTCCATCCTTGTCGTCGATGATGAAGAACGCATCCGGCGACTGCTGAAAATGTACCTTGAACGCGAGGGCTATGAAGTTGAAGAGGCGGTCGACGGCGACGAAGCGCTGGAGATGGCGCTTGGCCGTGACTATGACTGCATCCTGCTCGACATCATGATGCCGGGGAAAGACGGCGTGGAAGTGTGCACCGCGCTCCGGGAAGAGAAAATGACGCCGGTCATCATGCTGACGGCGAAAGGTGAGGAAGCGAACCGTGTCCAGGGATTCGAGGCCGGTGCAGATGACTATATCGTCAAGCCGTTCAGCCCGCGTGAGGTTGTACTACGCGTCAAGGCTGTTCTGAGGCGATCGGCGAATTACGCTTCTGTCGATCCTCAGGCACCGAAGGATCTGGTCGTCTTCCCTCATCTTATGATCGACAACGATGCCCACCGTGTAACGGCGGAAGGCAAGGAAGTGAACCTTACGCCGAAGGAATATGAATTGCTTTACTTCCTTGCGAAGACTCCGGACAAGGTATTCGACCGGGAACAGCTGCTGAAGGAAGTCTGGCACTATGAATTCTTTGGTGACCTTCGGACGGTTGATACTCATGTAAAGCGGCTGCGCGAAAAGCTGACGAAAGTCTCCCCGCGTGCCGCCAAAATGATCGTCACGGTTTGGGGCGTCGGCTACAAGTTTGAGGCAGGCAATGAATAGGATATGGAACAGCGTCGTCGGGAAGCTATGGGCAACCATATTGCTTCTCGTTTCATTTGTCCTGTTCATCGTGAGTGTCCTGCTCCTTGAATTCCTCGGGAACTTTTATGGAAACCAGGCGGAGAATACGCTTCGGCAACAGGCTGTCACGATCTCCAAGATCGTTGATCAGCACGAGGATCCGACAGCCTCAATCTATGTGATCGATGATCTTCTGGGCAGAGATACAAGTGCAGTCATCGCAAACTCTTCCGGAAAGGTGATCGGTGCCTTTCATGAGGAAGACAACGGCGGAGAAATCCGTGAAATCCTTCTTAAGGACAAAGAGCTTTCACGTGTGTTTCGTGAGGACTCCCCGGTAGTCAAAGAGATGAACCTGCCATCTGCCGAAGATGAGGACCGCATGGAGACATATTCCATCCTGGCCGCCCCGCTTCACGAAGGGAATGAGCTCAATGGAGCGGTATTCGTCTACCAGAGCATGCAGGCCGTCCACGATACCATCCGGCAGACAACCTATATTGTCCTGTTGTCCGCATTCATCGCATTTGTGCTGACAACCTTTTTTGCATTTTTCCTGTCTTCCAGAATCACGTCTCCTCTGCGGAAGCTGAAGGAAGCGGCGAACAGCCTTGCAGAAGGCCGGTACGACACGGAAGTTCCCACACCCCAGCACGATGAAATCGGTGACCTTGCAGTAGCCTTCAACAAAATGGGGCGCCAGGTCAAGCACAATCTGGAAGTGATCGGCCAGGAAAAGGAACAGCTCCAGAACATTCTTACTTCCATGACGGATGCGGTGATCTCGTTTAACCGTGACCAGTCAATCCTGCTGACCAATCCGCCGGCAGACCGTTTGCTGAAGAAATGGCGGGATGTGAGGAAAGATCAGGAAGGGGATCTCCCGGATGAAATTACGGGGATGCTTGATCATGCCGCCATGTACTCGGAGGAAGTTGAGGATGAACTGTCTCTTGATGGTCAATATTTTGATATCACAATCAGTCCGCTCTACAGCGGCAGCAACATCCGCGGAGCGGTTGCGGTTTTCCGGGATATGACGGAACAGCACAGGCTTGACAAGGTCAGGACCGACTTCCTCGCCAACATCTCCCACGAGCTGAGGACCCCGATCTCCATGCTGATCGGCTACTCGGAAGCATTGAGCGACGGAATTGTCGAGAAAGAAGAAGATCGCGAAGAAATGATGAAAATCATCCGGGATGAAGCGATGCGGATGGGCCGCCTTGTCAATGATACACTTGATCTGACCCGGCTTGAGTCCGGTTATATGAGGCTTTACAAAAACCCTGTCGCCGTGCGGCCGATGGTGGAACGGATCGCTTCCAAGTTCGTCCAGAAGGCGAAGGATGCCGACATCACCCTCGGTGTGGACACGGAAGGTGCGGGAGAGGCAATTGTCGAACTGGATGAGGACAGGATTGAACAGGTCATGACCAACCTGATCGACAACGCCATCCGGCATACCCCTTCCGGCGGAAGTGTCGAGGTCAGGTCCTCCGCTTCGGACGGACTTCTTGAAGTGGCTGTTGCCGATACCGGTTCGGGCATTGCAGATGAAGACCTGACATTCGTATTTGAACGCTTTTACAAGGCCGACAAGGCGAGAACAAGAGGGAAGGGCGGCACAGGCCTCGGTCTGGCCATTGCGAAAAATATCGTCGAGTCCCACGGCGGATGGATTCGTGCAGAGAGCAGCCTTGGTGAGGGGACAACGATGACATTCAGCATCCCTTTTGAAGAGCATTGAAACTTTTTCGCCATTCGGGCGACCAATACCAGTGAACGGAGGGCAGCTGATGGATGAATCCGTGTTTCATCGGATCTATGAGGAATACCACCAGGATGTCTACCGGTTCCTGATCTATTTGACGAAGGACCGGACGCTCTCCGAGGATTTGCTGCATGAAGTGTATGTGCGTGTTCTGAAATCATTTGGCAACTTTCAGGGGAAAAGCAGCGAGAGGACCTGGCTGTTTTCCATAGCCAGGAATGTGGCTTTTGACCATTTCCGGCGGGCAGCCGTCCGCAGAAAGCGGACGGACGAGTCGTTTGACTGGGAGACTGAGCAGCCCGCCGACCGGGGTCCGACACCCGAGGAAGCGGCTGTCCACGGAGACGAGATGGGCCGGCTTTTCGGAGTGTTGGACGCCTGCACGGAAGACCAGCGGATCGTGCTGATCATGAGGTACCTGCAGGAACTGTCCATCGCAGAAACAGCTGAAGTTCTCGGTTGGACAGAAGCGAAAGTCAAGACGACCCAGCACCGCGCAGTTAAAAAAGCAAGAGAACTTTTGGAGAAGTCGGACGGACTGGGAGGTGGCGGACGATGAGCAGAGACAAATGGAATGATGAAGAAATCGGCCGCTGGCTGAAGTCCGTGCCGAAACCCGAAGATAGGAGAAGCCGCGATGAGATCCTGTCCAGGCTGAAGGACGATCCGCGCCTGCGGGATAAGAGGCCTTCCCGGATTCGGAAGTGGATTCCGGCTGGAGTAGCCGCAGCAGCGCTTCTGGCGGCCGGTATCCTCATTCCTTCCATGATGGATGGAGGCAGTGAAATGAGCGGTGCCAATGACACGGCCAGCGAGCATGCAGACGATGCGGTACAGAAGGCAACGGAAGCGGACCGACAGGCGGAAACTGGTTCAGTTGAAGAAAGCAGTGCGCTGTCGGATAAGGGGAGCACCAGCGAAGGGGCAGATCTCCATAGCATGGAAGTTTCCATGAGCGGACCTGCTATCGGTGCGGTTTACCCCGGGAAACTGGAGGGCCTCGTTCCGTTCCGGATCGGCCTTGTAGAGGCTGCAAATGTGATACCCGTCACGTTCCTGATTCCTGGTGATAGGATCGAGGCGGATTTTGCAGGGGAAACACCGGGTCAGGTCGATCTGTATAACCGCTATGCTCCACAGATTGATGAGGAAGCCCTCGGTTTTGACGATTATCATCCATATGACGGAACTGTCGGCGAGGAAGAAGGAGAGGTAATTCTTATTCTGAACGGCAACCATTCCTACGATATTGCAAGTGCGGCAATCGGAGCGTTCACGGACTCATTGCAGGAAACATTCCGGGATAGTCCGTCTTTGCAGGTATTGGATGAGAGCGGTGCTCCTGCAGAGTTCGACCAGGTCGGTCCGCTCCAGGAAATGCCGCTTGAAAGGGAGGGGGCTGTGTACTTCTCCTATGAGAAAAGTGACGGCTCTACGATCCTTGCACCGGACCGGCATCTGGAGCCTGCCGATGCAGCTGAGGCAATCCGGCTGATGAAGGACCGGACGAACGATCTGTATGAACCGGTCGTTCCGGAGGATGCCGACTTTACGGTGGAGCTGCCGGGCGATGGCGATGTCTTGACGGTCCGGTTTGGAGAAACATTTGATTTCGGTGAAATGGAACAACAGGATGCTGCCAGGATGATTGATGGGATGGCCCTGACTGCGGCTGAGTATAATCTCCGTGTCCGCTTTGAGAATGCTGATAATCCGCCTGGAGGGTATGATCTTGATGAGGCGATTCCGCTTCCTGCAGGACCAAACGGAATGAGTTTGGACACCGGCAGCTAATTTTCTGAAATATTTTCGGCCAGACCAGTTTACAAATCATTTATTTTTTTGTATGATAGGGTTGTAATAAAAAATAACCACATATTGATTCATCTTCGGGGCTGGGTGAAATTCCCGACCGGCGGTGATGGGGTGTTATGCCCCTAAGCCCGCGAGCCGCAAGGCAGGATTTGGTGAGATTCCAAAGCCGACAGTAAAGTCTGGATGGGAGAAGGTGAAGGCACGGCCGTTTCTGTCTGTATATTTGCGGACAGGTGACGCCTGTATTAAACTTGCCTTTCTCCCCTGGACGGATTTCCGTTCAGGGGTTTTGATTTGGGGCAGGTGATCGGGGCCGTCGTCCTTCCTTCGTTGAAGAGGATCAACAGAAGGAGAGAAAGTGTCATGAAGAAAAATCTGCGCCTGCGGTCGATGATCGCAATCGCCATGCTGAGCAGTATCTCGTTTGTGCTCATGCTGTTCAATTTCCCGCTGCCGCCGTTCCCTGCATTCCTGCAAGTCGACTTCAGTGAAGTGCCGGCCATCATCGCGGCGATCACAATGGGACCGGTTGCCGGTATCCTCGTTGAACTGCTGAAAAACGTTCTGGACTGGCTGTTCTCGGGCAGCCCGACCGGTGTACCGGTCGGCCACATGGCCAATTTCGCTACAGGTGTCCTGTTCATTCTGCCGGTATGGTGGGTGTATCACCGCCTGTCCAATGCCAAGGGAATGACGACCGGCCTCATCCTCGGTACCATTTCGATGGCGGTCGGCATGAGTCTGCTGAACTATGTGCTGTTCCTCCCGCTCTATGTGAAGTTCATGAACTTCCCGGTCATGTCGGGTGAAGAACTGTACCAGATGATCGTGATGGGGATCCTGCCGTTTAACCTGCTGAAGGGGATTATCCTCGCAGCCATTATCCTGCTCCTGTTCCGCAGCATGCATCGCTGGATCGAAAAACAGCGGGCCGTCTTCCAGGGATAATTACCGGAAGCGCCCAACATCTGCCTTTACTTATTCAGGACCGTTCCGGGTAACACCGGAGCGGTTCTTTTTGATGATCCGGGGCGATCTTACCGGATACAAAAAGCCCGGCGCCAGTAAGGCGCAGGGCTTTTTGCGTTCAGTCTTCGTACTTCAGGGGATCTCCGTCAAACGGTGCATCCGCAATTTTGATGGAGTCTGTCGGGCAGCCGTCGAGAGCATCTTCCATATCCTCGATGAGCAGTTCTGGAACTTCGGCAGTGCCCGTGTTATCATCTAGGATAACAAATGACAGGCCCATATCATCATAGTCATATATATCAGGGGCGGCTGCGCCGCAGGCCCCGCATGCGATGCACGTATCCTGGTCGACGATCGTGTACTTCGGCATAGTGGGTCTCTCCTTTAAACTAGTGAATCCCGTGTCCTGTATTTCACAGGACCGGTGTTGCATCAATACTAATGATAACACTTTATCCCGCGGAGGCGTGCCATGAGCTTTGATGACATTTTATTGAACATCATCAGCCGTCTGGACGGCGAGCGTTATAAGCACGCCGCCTTCCATCTGATGAAGGGGAAGCGGTCGGGCCAGACGCTGCAGGATACGGAATATTACGGGCTGCATCCGTTTTTCGGGATGCTGCCTTCTTTGCATGCCAAAGATTTTGATTTGGCCTATCGGCGGCTCCTGGCATCCGGTCTCATCACTGAAAAAGAGGATGGGACCGTTTTTCTGAGCGAGGCAGGAAAAATGAGGGCTGCTGCGCTTGAGCCGGTTCGTCTGAATGGATGGGTATACCGGGGCATGGAGCAACTGTTTTTTGCGAGGCTTGCCCTCACCGTCCAGACAGTGTCCCATCTGTCTGCCGGAGACCGTACGTTTATGCCAGTGTCCGCCGATCCGTCCGTTCAGCGGGTTGTGAGAAATCTGTTTGCGACTGTTGTAAGAGGAATGAACCCCAAAGAGATCGCCGTGGAGATCCGAAACGGATTGGAATCTACCGGCATGGAGGATGCCCGGCTTTCCCGTTTCTTGGCCCGTCTTTCGGGAAAGGGCATGTCCGGCATGACCTGGCATCAGCTTTCCGAACTGTCCGGCCTGTCTGAGATGGACCTGAAAGTGGAATATGTGGAAACACTGCATATTTGGCTTGACGTGATTTCAGAACAGCAGACTCCGCTGCTCGTCGCCCTGTCTCAGGGAGTGCGGGCGGAAAGCCCGCTCACCGGTTCTGCCAAGAAAACGGACGAGCTGTACCGGGCCGGGATGGGCATGGAAGAGATCGCGGAGCGGAGAAACCTGAAAATGAGCACAATCGAAGATCATTTTGTCGAGATTGCGATTAATGATCCCGCGTTCCCTCTCAGGAAGTTTGCAGCGCAGGAGGATATTGAAGACGTCAGAAGTGAGGCGGCACGGTTGGGTACGCGTAAGTTGAGTGTGTTGAAAAAGTCGTTTCCCGGACTCAGCTATTTTCAGTTGCGTCTGATCCTGGCGCGGCTCGGAAAGGAGGATGGGTCAGATGGACATGACAATCCGGGAAAACCTGGACAGCCTGCTGAAACGGGTCACAGGATTTGATGAATTCCGCGAAGGCCAGGAAGAGGTCATCCGCTCGGTGATCCGGGGACGCGACACGATTGCCGTGTTGCCGACCGGGGCAGGCAAATCACTGTGTTACCAGCTTCCCGTCTACGCACTCGGAGGGACCGTGCTGATCGTGTCACCGCTTCTCTCACTTATGGAGGACCAGGTCGCCCAGCTGAAGATGAAGGGTGAAAAGCGGGTCGCGGCATTGAACTCGTACCTGGCCCCAAAAGAGAGGGCTGACGTGCTGGCCAATCTTGGAAGGTACCGATATCTGTTCACCTCCCCGGAGATGCTGGTCCAGCCCCATATATCCGACCGGATTAAACGGCTTCGCCTTGCATATATCGTGGCAGACGAAGCACACTGCATTTCTCAATGGGGATTTGACTTCCGACCGGACTATCTCAGGATGAGGGAATGGCTCGGAACCCTGGCGGAAAGGCCGCCTGTCCTCGCCCTGACGGCGACCGCCTCGGAAAAGGCCATCCGTGATATCGCGGACTATCTGCTCATGGAGCAGCCTGAGCTGTTTATCCATCCGCCGGACCGGCCTAATATTGCAATGGAACTTTTGCGCCTTCACGGCCGGGAGGAAAAAACGGAATGGATTCTCGACAACCTCTCCCGCTGGAAGGGCCCGGGCATCATTTATGTACAGTCGAGGAAGCGGGCAGAAGAACTTGCGGATCTTTTGAGCAGCCGTCGGATTCGTGCGGCCGCCTTCCATGCCGGCATGGAGAATGAGGACCGGATCCTAGTCCAGCAACAGTTCTTGAACGGGGAACTGGAATGGATCTGCGCGACCAATGCATTCGGCATGGGCATCAACAAACCCGACATCCGATGGATTATCCATGACCATCTCCCTGCCTCCGCAGCCCAGTATATACAGGAAATCGGCAGAGCCGGAAGAGACGGGGGGCAGTCATTGGCCACCCTCCTTTATGCGGAAAGCGATGCCGACACAGCGGCATTTATCGCCGTGGACGATCTGCCGGAACCGGAAACGGTGCGTTTTATCGGCGCTTGTGTGGAGGAAGGCCTGACCATCGAGGAAGCGGGGGAGCGTGCGGGACTTTCAGAGACCGCGCTCCGGGTCGTGCGCTATTGGCTCGGAAGACTCGGAACAGAAAGCGCCGCGACTCAGATGGAGCGGCTGGCGGAAGCAAAACGCAAAGAAATTTTCTCTATGGTCCGTTTTGCAGAAGGCGGCGGGTGCATTCGTTCAAAAGCACTTGGCCTTTTCGGCTATTCACCGGCGTCCCGCCCCGATCAATGCTGTTCGGAATGCGGTCTGGTTCCCGAACGGATTTTAACCGGCAGGACAACTGCCGGAAATACCCCCGGCCTCCTCGATTGGAGGGAACGAATCGATCGTTTGTTCGGATTTTAATGTGGTGAATAACGTTTACTTTTGCGACAGCATTCGTCATAATATATTTACGTACCTTTTATTGGAGGGTGACGGCTATGACGAATGATGACTTCCGACAGAAGTTCGAGCAGCACCGCAAGGAAATCGCGGTGACTGACGATACGGATGCTGCGGACAAGCCGATGACAAGAGCTGAACTGTTCGGCCGCAAGGAACCGTCAGCCAAGAAAAAGAAGAAGGCCGGTAAGGCAGTCGGGAAAAAGAACAGACCTAAAGGAAGCACACTGATCAACACGTTGCTCATTCTGTTCATGCTGATTCCGATTTCGCTATTTATCTATGTCTATAAATTCTATGATCCGATGGAAAGCAGCAATGCTGCTGAACTCGAGCAGAACCTTGAGATTGACACATCCATCGCCGGCGAAGATGCCGAGCCGCCGGCAGAGGGCGGTGCCGTTTCCGATGCAGAGGAGCAGGAAGCGGAAGAGCAGGCTAAAAAGCAGCAGGAGGAGCAAAAGCGCCTCGAAGAACAGAAAAAACTCGAGGAGCAGAAAAAGCTCGAAGAACAGAAGAAACTCGAGGAACAGAAAAAACTGGAAGAACAAAAGCGCCTGAAAGAGCAGCAGCGGATCGAGGAGCAGAAGCGCAAAGAAGAACAGGCCCGGATCGCCGAGCAAAAAAAGCGCGAAGAGCAACAGCGCCAGGAGAAGGAGAAGGAGAACGCCAAGCGCGGTTCACACACCGTCCAGCCGGGAGAAACACTTTACCGCATTTCAGTGAATTTTTACGGTTCCGGTGACGGGGTGGAGAAAATCAAGCGTGCCAACGGCCTTTCCTCCAATGAAATATCCGTAGGTCAGACACTCATCATCCCTTAACAACCGGGATGCATTAAAGGAATTACAGCTCCCCCTGCCGAATAAAGATATCAAGAAAACAGATACCGATAGGATGGGGTGGGACGATGTTTGTACGAAGCGTCATGATTCCAAAAGAGAAATGTGTGACGGTTCAGATCGGCGAGTCGCTCGAGAATGTGCTTGAGCTGCTCCGGCGAGAAGATATTGATGCGCTGCCGGTATTGGACGGCGATGAGTATAAAGGCATTATCAACCAATACCTGACCTATGAAGCCTATTTCCACTCCGGCAAGGACCGGCAGTCCTACCTTTCTGAAACGTCGCTTAATGACATCATCATCCGCAAGGACATCACGCTCACGCTCGATGACGTCTTCGAGAAATCTTTTGTCGAGATCAGCGATTTTCCGATTATCGCTGTCACCGAAGGTCCGAAGTTCCTCGGAATCGTTACGCGCCCGGACATCGTCAACCAGGTGAAAAGCGCATTCGGCATGAGCCGGAAAGGGGTTCGCATCACATTCACCTCGGTGGAGACTGAAGGACAAATCGCCCGTCTCGGTGAACTGCTGCACAAGTACCACGAGTCGGTCATTTCCATGATCACGTTTGATGAGACTGATAAGCTAATCAGGCGGATTGTCCTCAAAATCGAGCAAAGCGATAACATGGGACTGTTCCTGAAGCAACTCGAGAAAATCGGATTCCGTGTTCTGCATATCCATGAGGAAGACTGAAGAGACGAATTTCATAGCATTCGGCAGTGGCCTGCGGTGAGCGACCGAGCTGCTGCCGTTTGCTTTTTTATTTCTCATGGGGATTCTTACCGGATCCCTGTTTTTCGTGATGCGCATTCCGCTTTGGTGCATACTTTAGTCCAGGGCAGGCGTCTTATGAATAAAGGGTCCGAAAGCCTCCAGAAACGGGAGTTGATGCAATGGGAATGAAAACTGCAGCCACCGTATTGGCGGCCACGGCAGGCACTGTTCTTGCCGCAATGTATGCAAGCGCCAAACTGGCCCTGCTCAGGAAGCATGAGGCCGTCATTTATACCGAGCATGACGGGGAAGGCCCCGATATTTTCTTTATTTCGGATATACACCGCCGTCGTATATCCAGGAAACTCATCCGGAAGGCAGGCGGTCCGTTTGATGCTGTCATTATCGGCGGGGACCTGGCGGAAGGAGGTGTCCCAGAAGACAGGATCCGCAGGAACATCAGGCGTCTTTCCGGGCTCGGCCCGCTTTACTACGTATGGGGGAACAATGACCGTGAAGTCGGAGAGGGGCTGATCCGTTCAGCCATTGCCGATGTGGGCGGTTCTGTCCTTGACAATGAGTCGGCTGAACTCCTGTCAGGTCCCGTCCGCTGGATGCTGGTCGGTACGGATGATTTGTCTTCTTTCAACGTCGATGTTGAAAAGGCTTTCCGGAATGTAAGGCGGGGGGATGCAGTCATCTTCGTCTCTCACTCGCCGAATGTCTTTGACATGCTCGGCTCCAGAGATCCTGAACTTCGGATGGCCGGGCATACCCACGGGGGCCAGATCCGGCTGGGCCGGTTCGGTATGCTTGAAAAGGGACGCTTCCGGTCGGATAATGGAAAGGTGGAACTCGTGAGCAACGGCTACGGGACCTCTCTCGTGCCGCTCAGGCTCGGCGCCCCGGCTGAAAGCCATATAATCAGGCTGCGGGCGATCAAGAAGCACAGTAATGGAGAGTTGTAAATCATGAATCAGGAAGAAGCAATCATTATCGGGGGAGGACCATGCGGTATTGCTGCAGCCATCGCATTGCAGGATAAAGGCATCAGTCCTCTTATCATCGAAAAGGGCAACATCGTTAATGCCATCTACAATTATCCGACCCACCAGACGTTTTTCAGTTCAAGCGAGAAACTGTCTGTCGGCGAAATTCCGTTTATCACGGAGCGTCTGAAACCGAAACGGAACGAAGCGCTAGTCTATTACCGGGAGGTCGTGCGGAGAAAGCAGCTTCGGGTCAACCGGTTTGAACGGGTCGAGAGTGTCGAAAAAGCGGATGGCGGATTTAACATCAAAACAGACAAGGGGCATTACCGGGCACCCGTCGCAGTCGTTGCGACCGGATACTATGACAATCCGAATCATCTGGGAATTCCCGGGGAAAACCTGCCGAAGGTCTTTCATTATTTTAAGGAAGCACATCCATTTTTCGACACGGATGTGCTGGTGATCGGCGGGAAAAACTCCGCGGTAGATGCCGCCATCGAACTGAACAAAGCAGGCGCCCGGGTCACGGTTTCTTATCGCGGGACGGAATATTCACCGAGCGTCAAGCCGTGGGTGCTGCCTGAATTTGATGCGCTTGTACGGGACGGTTCGGTCGATATGCGGTTCGGTACTGTGCCTGTCCGCATTACGGAAGAAACTGTGGAGCTTGAGGACAGGGAGTCACAGATCTGTTCTATACCCAACGATTTCGTGTTCGCCATGACAGGCTATCACCCGGACCATACATTCCTGCGGAAGATGGGAATCGGAATCGACGAGGAAACCGGTCGTCCTAAGTATGATCCGGAAACGATGGAAACGTCGGTACCCGGTCTGTTCATTGCCGGTGTCATTGCGGCAGGCAACAATGCCAATGAGATCTTTATAGAAAACGGACGCTTTCACGGCGGCCTCATCGCAAAAAAAGCCATAGAATATGTTAAATAAGAAAAGCCGGAACTGCAGGGGAGATTTCCCCGGACGGGTCCGGCTTTTCTTATGCCATTTTAGAAGTTAATAAAAATATTATGTAAACTATATACCCATCTGCCTGTCGGCAGATGAATCAATGTCCCTTGAAAGATCCTGAAATCTGTTTCGGCCCGATACCGGCTGATAAGGCGAGGAGCAACTGGATCCTGGCTTTTTGGCCGCTGAGTCCATGGGCGAAAATGACACCTTCCTCTTGAAGCATCCTTCCGCCTCCTTCGTATCCATACACTGGCTGGGCGATGCCGTTGAAGCAGCGGGAAACGAGCACCACGGGAATCTCATCTTCGAGCAGCCTCCGCAGCCCCGGCATGAGGGAGGGAGGAACATTTCCCTGACCGAGTCCTTCGAGGACAATCCCTTCGTAGCCGGCGTCTGCCGCATGAAAGAGGAATTCCGAATCCATTCCGGCATACACTTTCAGGAGTGCCACCCGTCCGCCAAGCTCATCCACATCAAATCGGGTGCGGAGGAGTGGAGCATGATGATAGTGGACATGGCCATTCGTCACCAGGCCGATCGGTCCGTACTGGGGGCTCTGGAAAGTTGAGACGTTTGAGGTATGGGTCTTCGTCACATTCTGAGCCGTATGGATTTCGTCATTCAAAACGACGAGGACCCCCTTGCCCCGCGATCCCTCATCAGAGGCGACCCGGATGGCAGACAGAACGTTGTGGACACCATCGGATCCGATCTCATCGGCGCTTCTCATCGCTCCGGTCAGAACGACGGGAATCTCCAGATCAAGTGTCAGGTCCAGGAAATAGGCCGTCTCTTCCAGAGTGTCCGTACCGTGGGTGATGACGACCCCGTCCGCGTGCTGTTCACTGAGAGAACGGACGATCAGCTTCTTCAGCTCAAGCATATGAGCGGGGGTGATGTGCGGGGAGGGAAGGTTAAAGGCCTCGGCCTCGATGATCCCGTCTGCCATTCCAAGCTTGCTGATTTCACCGAGGAGCGGGTTGCTCATGCCGGGTCTGACGGCTCCCCGTTCGTCTGTGGTCATCGATATGGTGCCGCCCGTATGGAGAAGAAGCAAGGTTTTTGTCATTTTGGTACCTCCCGGTAGATTCTGACATGTTAAAATAGGATGATGGATGTAGTTCGCAAGGAGGGGGAGACGCCCATGTTTATGTTGCTTACGGTGGCGATCGCCCCGGGCCTCGCACTTTTCAGTTACTTTTACCTGCGCAAGCAGATTCATAAAGAACCTTCTCGGAGCCTTCTTCAGACCTATGTTTATGGAATGATGCTGACATTTCCAATCCTCTTCATCCAATATGTATTTGAGGAGGAAGGGGTATTCGGCTCCGTGTTTGTCAGTGATGTGCTCTTCACAAGCGGGTTGGAGGAGTTTTTCAAGTGGCTCGTCCTGCTTGTCGTCGTCTACGGACATGTGGACTTCGAGGATCCTTATGACGGCATATTGTTTGGCGCTTCCGTTTCACTCGGATTCGCCACCGTCGAAAACATTCTCTTCCTTCTGACTTTCGGGATGGACGAGGCGCTGATCCGTGCGTTGCTGCCCGTCTCCAGCCATGCGCTGTTCGGTGTTGTCATGGGCTATTATCTGGGCCGTGCAAGGTTCGTCGAAGAGTCCGGGACAAAGCCGATGCTGTTCCTGGCTTTATTCACCGCATTCGGGCTCCATTTTGTCTATAATGCGCTTGTCATGTCAGGAAGCATCAGAATGTACCTGTTGATCCCGTTCATGCTCTTTCTGTGGTGGTTCGCCCTTAAGCGTGTCAAGCGGGCGCACACACTGAGTATCGACCAATATATCAGAAAGCAGCGCACAGCGCGATGACCCGGCCCGAGCCGGGTTTTTTGTTTGTTCTCCGGGAATAATAAAATGGTCAAAGCTTCAGATAAAGCAGAAAGTCATCTTCCAACAGCAAACTTTTCTCATTTGACGCTTTCCCTGTTTATAATCCCCCTGTTTTTGTACACGCTATGCAAAAGACCCTCCCGGAATTTACCGGGTCGGGCGATGGAAACTACAGGAGGGATTCATGTGCAAATGAAATCGGCGCGCCGAAATCGCAGGCCCGTCCTGGCTGTGCTGGTTCTGGTCCTGGCCTTATCCGTACCGGCCGGCAAGGACGCGTTCACCGCGCAGAACATTGGACGCGGCGCATTCGGCGATGATGTCATCGAACTGCAGGCACGCCTTCAATGGACGGGATTCTATGACGGGAAGATTGACGGAAAGTTCGGTTACGGGACCTACTGGGCACTCCGGAACTTCCAGCAGGATTACGGCCTTCCGATTGACGGAGTGGCAGGAGCAGCGACAAAAGAAAAGCTGGTATCCGTATCAAAGTATCACAAAGACTTTGTCATGGACAATATCGCAGCAGGCAAGACATTCACCCATTATGGTGGCACACCGCTTGAAGCCCAGGTAAAAGGCGGGGGCAACGGTGCAGCTGGCGGCCAGACCGCCAACCAGACCGCCAACCAGACCGCCAACCTCCCTGCCGGCTACAGCGATGAGGATATCCAGCTGATGGCCAATGCGGTGTATGGGGAAGCACGCGGCGAGCCGTATGAAGGGCAGGTCGCCGTTGCGGCGGTTATTCTGAACCGTGTGGAGCATGCCGACTTCCCGAACACTGTGAGCGGTGTCATCTTCCAGCCCCTTGCCTTTACGGCGGTTGCAGACGGACAAATCTGGCTTACCCCTAACGAGCGGGCCAAAGAGGCCGTCATCGATGCCATTAACGGCTGGGACCCCTCAGAAAATGCCATCTACTATTTTAACCCGGTCACGGCAACAAGCAAATGGATCTGGTCAAGGCCACATATCAAAAAAATCGGGCAGCATATCTTCTGCATGTGAGGGATTCCATGAAAAAACTGATATTTGTACTCGCGTATACTGTTGCCGCGCTGGCCATCTTCTCCTGGTCAGCCTCCGCCAAAAATGAAAGGCTCACTTTGGTGCTGAATGGTCAGTACACTGACCAACTGACTGAGGCGACCGAGCAGATGAACCAATTGGAGCAGGAAGTCAGGAAAGTTCTGCTTTACCAAGACCAAACTGCGGCAGTAGAGCCGTTTGACAACATCTGGAGATTGTCCTCGGAGATCCGGAATAACATTTCCGGTCTGCCGCTCGACCGTGAGTTTACTACGGAATGGATGAATTACCTCACAAGGCTCGGAGATTATGCAGAACTGGCCAAAACCGGCGCAATTCCACAGGACAAGTGGGAAAAGGCGCTAGGCAATGCTGCGGCGAACCTTAATGAATTCTCCAACGAATGGTCATCCGCAACGCAGGGGATGTTCGCCGGCGGTACCGGTCCGGACACTTGGTTTGCACAGCTTGAAAGCGAAGAGCCGGACAAGCGCTGGGCCAATCTCGGACAGGCAGTCAAGACCTACTCCGAGAGTGACTTCCCGCTGACCACAAGTGAGCATGATGAGCAGAAGAAAAAAGATCTTAAGCATCTGGAGGATAAGCCGATCGGTCGTGACGGTGCGCTCGGCCGGTTCAAGGAGCTCTTCCCGGATTATGACGGCGCAACCATTCATGTAAGCCAGAGCGAACCGGATGCGCCGTACCCGTTCTATCATATCCGCTTCCAGGACGGCGCGCGGATCGGCTATGCTGACTTTACCGAACGCGGCGGTCACCTGCTGTCTCTTCTGATTGAGCGGCCGGTGGGCGAAGACGTTCTGCCTGAGGCAGACATCCGCAAGCGCGCGGAAGATTTCCTCCGGCAGGCCGGATATGAGGACCTTGTCTACGAAGAAGCCAGGGAAAACAGTCACTTCTGGCACCTGAGCTTTGTACGGGTGGATCCCGATACCGGCGGTAAGGTGTTTGCCGACGGCGTCCAGGTGAAGCTCGCGAAGGATGACGGTGAAGTGCTCGGTGTCAATGCAATGGAGTACATCCAGAAAGAGAATCTGAAGGCCCAGCCGATCAATCCATTTGATCCGGAAGAATTCTTCGCGGACGGGACTAAGGTCCAGTCAGAGGAGCTCGGATATACCGCCAACCGTGAACTTGTCCAGCGGCTCTGTCACCTTCTGATTGTCACCAAGAAGACAGGCGGCAGAACGGACACTTACAGGCTCATGGTCGACACTGAGACGGGAGAAGTGCTAAAGAGCGAAATCCTGGACTGAACCGGTGAAAAGTCCCCGCCATCGGGGGCTTTTCATTTTTTTGTATGGTACAATGGGGTCGAATTGACTTGAGGAGAGTTGAACGAGATGACGAACGAAATCCGCATTGCGATCGACGGACCCGCCGCCGCGGGAAAAAGTACGATTGCGAAGTTAGTGGCCGGGAAATTAGGTTATACATATATTGATACGGGCGCAATGTACCGGGCGCTGACGTATAAAGCGATTGGAGCGGGCATAGATTTGGACAAGGCCGCCGATGTGGAAGCGCTCCTGCCGGGTACCGAGATTGTCCTCAGGGCCGGCGAGAATGGCCAGACCGTCTGGCTCGATGGCCGTGACGTGACGGACGAAATCCGCACAGCTGCCGTGACAAATGGCGTTTCAGCCGTTTCTGCACATCCCGGCGTGCGCACCTATATGGTAGATGCACAGCGTAAGATGGCTGAAGAGGGCGGTGTCGTGATGGACGGGCGTGACATCGGAACGGCTGTGCTGCCGGATGCAGAACTGAAGATCTTCATGACGGCCAGCGTCGAGGAGCGCGCACACCGGCGTCATGCAGAAAACCTGAGCCGCGGATTTGAGTCCTCTCTTGAGCAGTTGGCACATGAAATTGCGCTCCGGGACAAGAAAGACAGTGAGCGCGAAGTTTCCCCTCTCACGCAGGCTGAAGACGCAGTCCTGCTTGATACGACTTCGATGTCAATCAGTGAGGCGGCGGAGGCGATCATGGAGCTTGTCAGGGAGAAGGTGGACTGATGGACTTCTATCATTTCGCAAAGTCGGTCGTATACGGTGTGCTCAAGCCGTTGTACCGGCTGGACGTGAAGGGGACCGAACATTTTCCCGAGTCCGGAGGCGTCCTCGTCTGTGCGAACCATATTGCAGATCTGGATCCCCCGGTTGTCGGCATCACTGCACCCCGCCCGATTAATTTCATGGCAAAGGCGGAGCTGTTTGAAGCTCCGATCCTGAAAAACCTGCTTCCGAACCTTCACGTCTTCCCGGTCAAACGCGGGCTCAGTGACCGGAACGCCATCCGCACGGCGCTCAGCCTGCTGAAAGACGGGCAGGTCGTGGGGATGTTTCCGGAAGGAACGCGGAGCAAAGATGGGACCCTCGGCAAGGGCATGTCCGGAGCCGGCTTTTTCGCATTGAAGGGCGGCGACGCAGTCGTCGTTCCGTGCGCAATCATCGGGCCCTATCGTCCATTCCGGAAAGTGAAGGTCCGCTACGGCAGCCCGCTTGATATGGCGCCGTTCAGGGAGCGGAAAGCGGGAGCCGAAGAAGTGACGGAAGCAATTATGGAAGAAATACGCCTGCTGATAGAAAAAGAAAAATCGGGCAAATAAGCATAATATTTTGTTTTTACAGGCGTTTTCTAATAAAATGGGGTAAGGAACCTTTATGGAGGAGGACTTAGGCATGAGTGAAGAGATGAAAAACATGGAACAACACATGGAAGAGCAAGAAATCCGCGACTTCAAAACAGGAGATCGCGTAACGGGGAAAGTTGAAAAGATCGAAGATAAATCGGTGACGGTTACCATCCCCGGAGCACCGTTTGACGGTGTCATCCCGATCAGCGAACTGTCGAGCCTCCATATAGAAAAGGCGTCCGATGCAGTCCAGGTTGGCGATACCCTGGAACTCATCATCCTCAAAGTAGAAAACGATAATGAGAATTTCGTTCTGTCGAAGCGTAAAGTCGATGCAGAAGCTGCTTGGGATAGCCTGAAGGAGAAGTTTGACAGCAATGAAACGATCACTGCCGAAGTGAAGGACGTCGTCAAAGGCGGCCTCGTTGTGGACCTCGGCGTCCGCGGCTTCGTCCCGGCTTCCCTTGTGGAAGACCACTATGTCGAGTCGTTCGACGACTACAAGGGCCGTGAAATGACGTTCAAGATCGTGGAGATGGACAAGGAGAAAAACCGCCTGATCCTTTCCCACCGTGCCGTGATCGAAGAGGAGAAGGACGCCCAGAAAGGTGAAGTCCTGAACAACATCCAGGAAGGCAATGTCATCGAAGGTACTGTCCAGCGCATTGCTTCGTTCGGCGCATTCGTCGACATCGGCGGCGTGGACGGACTTGTTCATATCTCCCAGGTTGCGCATGGTCACGTCGAGCAGGTGAGTGATGTCCTGTCCGAAGGCGACAAAGTGAATGTCAAAGTCCTTTCTGTGGACCGCGACAACGAACGCATTTCTCTATCCATCAAGGAAACGCTCCCGGGACCATGGGAAGACATCGAGGAAAAAGCGCCTAAGGGCTCTATTCTTGACGGTGTTGTCAAACGCATCGTTTCCTACGGTGCATTTGTCGAAGTATTCCCGGGTGTGGAAGGACTTGTCCACATTTCACAGATGGCCCGCCACCACATCGGCACGCCTCATGAAGTGATTGAAGAAGGCCAGACCGTCCAGGTGAAGGTGCTCGACGTCAACAAGCAGGACAAGCGCCTCTCCCTCAGCATCAAGGAGACGCTCCCTCGCGAAGACCGCCGCGAAGCCCAGCCTGACGAATACGAGATGCCGGAAGAATCCAAAGGCTTCTCGATCAGCGATGTGATCGGCGACAAGCTGAAAGGCTTCCAGGACTGACTTAAATCTAATTAGCTAATACACACGGTGATGGCGATTTACATGCCATTACCGTTTTTTTTGCAGATCCGGGTCCAGACTGCCTATACATGAACTCGTTATCTATGAATGGTGACCTTGGTTCCAATTGGAACTTGGGCCGACAATTCCAGTACATCACGGTTATGCATCCGAATACATCCATGTGAGGCATGCTTACCGATGGAGGATGGGTTATTTGTGCCGTGTATACCATAATGACGCTTTGATAATCCCATCCAAAACACACCAAACGGCCCTCCGGGATTACGCTGTTTGTTAATGATCGTATAGGTCCCGTCCGGTGTGGGTGTCAGTATTCTTCCGACCCCTATAGGGTAGATCTTGATCAGCCTGTTCCCGTCAAAAAGCTTCAATTGATGTTTTAAAACAGAAACATCAATCCACTTGACGATGAGGACCAACTCCTTTTTAGGTTGTATGAAGGCAAAAGTGATGAGTGACACCTGCTTAAAGAGCACTTTTGGGTATACTCTGTTTTAAATGCAACATAGGACAGCTGAAACCATTCGCAGCTTATGTAAATGCCCCCCGGAAGCCCCATAATAATAGGAGATAAATAAGTTTATTTAAAAAACAGACCGGATATTCAAATGTTCAGAAATGCCGTAATATCAACGTTTTGTGAAACTAAATGCTAACATCTGTTTACTGAAATGTTTTGTTGTATAATGACACAAGAAGAAACCGGAAGGGTGGAACAGATGACCAAACCGATTGTAGCGATCGTGGGGCGGCCGAACGTCGGCAAGTCAACGATCTTTAACCGCATTGTCGGCGAACGGATCTCGATTGTCGAAGACGTCCCGGGCGTGACGCGAGACCGGATATACAGCCCCGCAGAGTGGCTGAACCATGAATTTAACTTGATTGACACAGGAGGCATCGACATCGGGGACGAGCCGTTCCTGGAGCAGATCCGGCAACAGGCTGAAATCGCGATGGACGAAGCCGACGTGATCATCTTTCTGGTGAACGGCCGTGAAGGGGTGACAGCAGCGGACGAGCAGGTAGCGAAAATCCTTTACCGCACAAAGAAACCGGTCGTTCTCGGCGTCAACAAAATTGATAATCCCGACATGCAGAACATGATCTATGACTTTTATTCACTCGGTTTCGGCGAACCATTCCCGATCTCCGGTTCTCATGGGCTTGGCCTGGGCGACCTGCTGGATGAAGTGGTCCGCAGCTTCCCTGAAACCGAGGAGGAGAGGATTGAAGATGACGTCATCCGATTCTCATTGATCGGACGTCCGAACGTCGGCAAATCCTCCCTGACAAACGTTTTCCTCGGAGAAGAGCGGGTCATTGTCAGCGATATCGCCGGTACGACGAGGGACGCAATCGACTCCGATTTTGTCCACGATGACCAGAAGTACAAAGTCATCGATACGGCAGGCATGCGCAAAAAGGGAAAAGTATACGAATCGACCGAGAAGTATAGCGTCCTCCGTGCACTCCGTGCCATCGAGCGATCCGATGTCGTCCTCGTCGTACTGAACGGCGAAGAGGGCATCCGTGAACAGGACAAGCGCATCGCCGGCTATGCACATGATGCCGGCCGCGGTGTCATTATTGTTGTAAACAAGTGGGATGCGGTCGAAAAGGACGAGAAGACGATGAACCGGATGACCGAAGAGATCCGGAAGAATTTCCAGTTCCTGGACTATGCACCCATTGTCTTCGTATCCGCAAAGACAAAACAGCGCGTTCTGGCCATCCTTGAAACCGTCAACATGGTTAGTGAAAACCACGCGCTGCGCATCCAGTCCAGCATCCTGAACGAAGTGATCGAAGATGCCGTGACAAGGAATCCTGCCCCGTCCGATAAGGGACGCAAGCTCCGGATCTACTATATGACACAGGTTCAGGTGAAGCCGCCGACATTCGTCGTTTTTGTCAATGATCCGGAAATCATGCATTTCTCCTACGAGCGGTTCCTTCAGAACAAGCTCAGAGAGGCCTTCGGGTTCGAAGGAACGCCGATCCGCCTCATCACAAGAAAACGCAGCTGATGACGGAAAGGATTTGAAAGCAATGAATCAAGTATCCGTGTTGGGTGCCGGCAGCTGGGGCACCGCCCTGGCCGCCGTCCTTGCATCCAACGGGCACGACTGCACGCTCTGGTCCCGCCGGGAAGAGCAGGCGTCAGAAATAACGGAACAGCATACAAATGAACAATACCTCCCGGGGGCCGTTCTGCCGGAATCACTCAAGGCTGACCACGACCTCGCCAAAGCGGCAAACGGGGCATCCGTCATTGTCATGGCCGTCCCGACCAAGGGGATCCGGGAAGTTTGCAGGACACTGAACGGGGTTCTGGACAGGCCTGTCCTGTTCGCCCATGTTTCGAAGGGAATTGAACCCGATACGCACATGCGCATCAGCGAAGTGATGGAAGAGGAACTGGACCCGGCGGTCTGCAAAGGCATTGTCGTTTTGTCCGGGCCGAGCCATGCCGAAGAGGTGATCCGTAACCAGCCGACCACCGTGACGGCCGCCGCAAAGGACATGGAGCACGCAAGGCAGATTCAGGACCTGTTCATGAATCAGGACTTCCGCGTTTATACAAATGATGACGTGGTTGGTGTCGAAATTGGCGGTGCTCTAAAAAATGTCATTGCGCTTGCTGCGGGCGTTACGGACGGGCTGGGTTTCGGTGACAACGCCAAGGCTGCCCTGATCACCCGGGGCTTGGCAGAAATCACCCGCCTCGGTGTCGCGATGGGGGCCAACCCCCTCACTTTTTCCGGCCTTTCCGGCCTCGGTGACCTGATTGTGACGTGCACGAGCGTGCATTCCCGCAATTGGCGCGCAGGCAATATGCTGGGCCAGGGCAAGAGTCTGGAAGAGGTGCTCGACAGCATGGGGATGGTCGTCGAAGGTGTCAGGACGACACAAGCTGCCCATCAGCTATCCGTGGAATGCGGCGTACCGATGCCCATAACCGAAGCGCTCTATGCCGTCCTGTTCGAAGGGGAAAAGCCGCGTGATATGGTGGACCTTCTCATGGGCCGCATGAAAAAACATGAAACAGAAGATCTGGCCGGTTGGTCCTGAATCTGACCGGGCCTGAAAGGTGGACCCGTTTTGTCATCCCTGGATAAAATGTGGCTGTCATTCTATGCAATGGGGGCAATGTTCGTCTGCATGCTCCTCATCACGATCAGCCGCAATAAGCTTAAGAATAAACTATTGAAATTCCTGTTCAGCCTCACAGCATGGCTGCTGCTCCTCTTTGGTTTCTTCTCGATGGTCTATATCGTCTTCAGCGGACCGACGGGAGGATGACCGGCATGAAAAAACGTTGGATCATCATGCTTTTCGCCGCCATTTTCCTGTTGTCGGGATGCATGTATCCCGACAACGAACGCGCCGAAACCACGATACCGTATGAGGAGCAGCTGAGGGCCGTCCAGTCTGCGGTCGAGCAGTACCGCGAAAACAGCGGAGGCCTGTTGCCGATCAAGACACGGGATCAGGAAGTGGACGCGTTCATCAAGTATCCGATCGATTTCTCCAAAATCGTACCGGCCCATCTTGAGAAGATTCCATCCAATGCCTATGAAACCGGAGGAATCTATCAGTATGTCATCATGAACGCAGAAGAAAACCCGACAGTAAAGCTCGTCGATCTGCACGGACCCGAGAGAATCCGGGAGCTGAATCTCCGCAAGGGCATCAACGGCCATGTACCGATCGAAGAGATGCTGACAGCCGACGTATTCATGCCGAACTTCTCCGCGATGGGCCTGCGGGAAGCGCCGACAGTGAAAAGTCCGTACAGCGAACGGGAGCTTCCGATTATCCTGTCTTCGGACGGTGATTTCTATATTGACTACACAGCAGACCTTCACGATGCAGTTAATGCGGGAAAAGCCGATGTTGAACCTGGAGAGGATATCCGGCATATCCTTTACGATGAGAACCCGGTCCTCCCTGCATACAGCTTGCCTTACACGGTCGATGAAGAAGGCCAAGTGATCTTCATGACAGAAAAATAATGCGCTTCGTGCTTTTGCATGAAGCGCTTTTTGCGTGCATACAATGAATTGCGCAGAAAAGGAGGGCGAAAGGTTTGAGCGAAGCATTGTATGAAGAATTGGCAAAACGCACCGACGGGGATATCTATATCGGCGTTGTCGGCCCGGTACGGGTCGGGAAGTCGACGTTCGTAAAACGGGTCATGGAAGAAGTCGTCATTCCAAACATGGTCGAGGAAGCGGACAGGAACCGGGCGCAGGATGAGCTGCCGCAAAGTTCGCCTGGCCCGGTCATCATGACGGCAGAGCCGAAGTTTGTCCCGGCACGGGGGACAGGCATCTCGGTCGGCGATGGTGACCTGACATTCCAGATCCGCCTTGCGGACTGTGTCGGGTATGTGATTGACGGCGTGAAGGGCCATATGGATGATGACGGTCCGAAATACGTCCATACGCCTTGGCACAATGAACCTGTGCCGTTCGAGGAAGCCGCGCGCATCGGCACCGACAAAGTCATCCGGGATCACTCGACAATCGGTATCGTCATGACGACGGACGGCACGGTGAATAACATTCCGAGGGCTGCCGCACTAAAGGCTGAGGAAGAGATCGTGGGCAAGCTGAAAGAAATCGGAAAGCCGTTTGTCATCGTCCTGAATAGCCGCATGCCTGCCCACTCAGAAACCGTCGCACTCCGCGACGAACTGACGGATAAGTACGGAGTGCCGGTCATCGCCATCAGCGCGGATCAGCTGAATGCCAACGAGATCCAGCTGATCTTGCAGGAAGCGCTATTCGAGTTCCCGATTTCCGAGATCGAGCTGCAGAAACCCGAGTGGATGGATGTCTTGGCAGACGATCATTATCTGAACACATCCATCAGAAGCAGGCTCGACGATGGGCTGTCCGCGGTTTCCAAGATCCGTGATGTCCAGCGGCTTGCCGCTTCCATTCAGGAAGAGGATTTTGTCCGCCGTGCGGAAGTGGTCAGTGTCGATGCCGGACAGGGCAAGGCGAACATCCTCGTCGAAACTGAAGATGGCGTTTTCCACGAAGTATGCGACGAGATGATGGGAGAACCGATCCGGACGAAGAAGGACTGGCTGCTGTTCATCCGCGACGCGGTCAAGTCGAAAGAAGCGTTCGGCCAGTATGAAGAAGCAATCGAATCCGCCAAGAAAACGGGATACGGGGTCACCCTCCCGGTAATACACGACTTTGAACCGACGCCTCCGGAACTCATCAAGCAAAACAACTTTTTCGGCGTCCGGATGAAGGCCAAGGCTCCGTCACTCCATATTATGAGGATCGACATGGAAGCCGAGTTCTCGCCGCTCATCGGATCAGAATTCCACAGTCTCCAGCTGCTCAAGGATCTGAAAGAGGCTTATCTGAACGACCGGGAGGCCCTATGGTCCACCCAGCTGTTCGGCACACCGCTGCATGAAGTGATGAAAGAAAGCATCCGCTTCAAGACAACGGCGGTACCGGAACGCGCCAGAAACCGGATCCGCGAAACCATGGAGCAGATGGTCAACGACGGAAACAAAGGCATGGTTACGTTCATCCTATGAACTCATCCCCGGCACCTGTGGAGGTGCCTTTTTTGTATTGGAAACCGTAACCGGAAAACGGGCTTCAGCCGGTTCATCGTGTACCAGCGCCCTGAGATAATAGAAGATGATCAGCTGCAGAGAACCGAACCTTTGAGCAAACTGCCGGCAGGCCTATGTTTTTTGCTGAAAACCAGACTGCATTTTCGCACTTTTTGAACGAAAAATGACAATCCGGCAGTTTAGCATCCTTCAATCGGGGGAAGCATGGAAATCAGGGCCCCAAAACGCCCGGAAAGCCCGTGAAACCTGTTGCGGTGCGGGTTTGGTTATGATACAGTTTGAACATGCTTAAGCAAACTTTCTCTTTGAGAGGAGGTGAATGGTATGAACAAGACAGATTTGGTGAACTCCGTAGCGGAAGCGACTGGTCTCTCCCGCAAAGACGCGGTTAACGCTGTTGAATCCGTATTCAGCACAATTTCCGACGCACTTGCCAAGGGCGAGAAGGTCCAGCTGATCGGTTTCGGCAACTTTGAAGTACGCGAGCGCGCAGCCCGCAAAGGCCGCAACCCGCAATCGGGTGAGGAAATCGAAATCGCTGCGAGCAAGGTTCCTGCGTTCAAACCAGGAAAGGCTCTCAAAGATGCGGTAAAGTGATATCCTGACTACATAGGACGGTCCCACACTTCCGGTTCCGGAAGAGGGACCGTCCTTTTATATATCCTGAATAGTGTCCAAAAAGAGGGAATGAAGCCCCAGATTTCGGGAGGAACCGGTGAATTGTACCCGGCCCCCGGTTGTGCTAACATTTAGGAGTGATTCGGAAAAGAAGCCGGGCGTGCTGCAGCGCCTTTTACGGCAAGTGTTTTCCGTATATGGAGGGACGATAATGGGAAAAGTGGACCATGGGAAAATTGAAGAAGCGGTCCGGCTGATTCTTGAGGCGGTCGGGGATGACCCGGATCGTGAAGGTCTGCTGGATACGCCGAAACGGGTAGCCAAAATGTATGAAGAAGTGTTCTGGGGCATCGGCCAAGATCCCCGGGAGTATTTTAAGACCGTATTTCATGAAGACCACGATGAGCTGGTCCTCGTTAAAGATATTCATTTCCAATCAATGTGTGAGCATCACCTGCTTCCGTTCTACGGAAAGGCCCACGTGGCTTATATCCCGCGCAATGGTGAAGTGGCAGGCCTGAGCAAGCTGGCCCGGGCAGTCGAGGCCGTCTCCCGCAGGCCGCAGCTTCAGGAGCGGATTACTGCGGAAGTGGCAGATGCACTGACCGAGATGCTCGATCCGCTTGGGGTCTACATTGTTGTCGAAGCAGAGCATATGTGCATGACGATGCGGGGCATCCGGAAACCGGGTTCCAAGACGGTCACCGCAGCTGCACGCGGGGTTTTTGACCAGGATGACAGCAAGAGGGCGGAGGTCATTTCGCTCATCAAGATGTCCTGACCGCCGGCATTTTGCGGGCCAGTTCCTTACTGTGATATGATATGAAAGATTATAGATGGGAGACTGAACATGGCACAAAACGATTATGTCGTCATCAAAGCCCAGGAAGACGGTGTCCAGGTCATCGGCCTTACCCGCGGGGCGGACACTAAATTCGGTCATTCGGAGAAACTGGACAGCGGCGAAATACTGGTCGCTCAGTTCACCGAGCATGTATCTGCCATTAAAGTGCGGGGCGATGCGGAAGTGCATACCGCGCATGGCGTGGTGAAGGGCGAATCACGGAAATGACGGGCTGCTCCGGCTGTCCGGACGGCGGCCGGTAAACCGTCAGATCCGTGTGGAATGGAGCGGCGGAAGATGAATCCAACAAGTTTACATACAGAAGTTGAACAATTGAACGATGAAATCAGCCGCGTGCTGGCGAACCGTACGCTTCTTAAGCATACGGGCCGGCCTGTTGTCCCGGTACCGGTCCTGGCTTCCCTTCTGATGCCGAAACTGTTTGGCGAACGGTGGGTGGAGGAGGACCGGCTGTCGGCTGTCGCGGCAGGAGCGCTATATGCCGCCTTCTCTGCCCACGATTCGATCGGCCGTGAAGCATCGGAAAGCCGGCAGGGCCAGCTGACCGTCCTGGCCGGGGACTACTACAGTGGCGTCCACTACCGCATCCTTGCGGAAATGGAAGATATCCGGCTGATACGCAGCCTCTCCACGTCGGTCACCGAGATGAGTGAAAGGAAAATCCGGCTTTATGAACACCGTGAAGGAGATTCGCCGGAACACCTTTTGTCGTACGTCGAAACAATTGAAGCCGGGACGGTTTCCGCATTCCTCATGGAACGGGGGTACGGGTCCTATGAGGCGGCAGCCCGCCACGGGCTGACCGCCTTGCGGCTCAATGCTGAGGCCGGAATTCTCCATGAAGGCGGGCGCACGCCGTTTCTGGATGCCTTCCTGCGTTCGGGAGGCGTCAACGGCAAACCGGCGGCTGCGGCACGGATTCTGGACCGCTGCCGCCGGTTTCACGCCGGCCGGCTGATTGAAGAAACCGCAACGTTTGGAAACCGTAAAGGAGATTTGGTTTCGGCAATTGCCGGAATCTACGGGATCACCGAACCGGCTTCCATTCAGACGGGAAAAAAGGATTGAGCAGTTTGGAGACACCAAAAGAGCGACGGGTCCATGACGTGTTTGAAAAGATATCGGATAACTACGATACGATGAACTCGGTCATCAGTTTCCAGATGCATAAGGCCTGGCGTAAAGATATGATGAAAAAGATGAATGTCGAACAAGGAGCATCCGCTCTTGATGTATGCTGTGGCACAGGGGACTGGACAATCGCGCTTGCCGATGCAGCGGGACCTTCGGGCAAGGTGACAGGCCTCGACTTTTCCGCCAATATGCTGAGCGTCGCAAAAGAGAAGACCGCAGACCGGCCGAACATCCGGCTTGTCGAGGGGAATGCAATGGATCTGCCATTCCCGGACAACAGTTTTGACTATGTCACGGTCGGATTCGGCCTGCGCAATGTTCCTGATCTGGGAAAGGCGCTTTCCGAGATGCACCGGGTCCTTAAGCCGGGCGGTATGATCGCCTGTCTGGAAACTTCCCAGCCGACATTGCCCGGATACCGTCAGGCTTTTAAACTCTACTTTAACCACATCATGCCGCTTTTCGGCCGGCTGTTTGCCAAGAGCTATAAAGAGTACCAGTGGCTTCAGGAATCTGCAGACACTTTCCCGGACGCGCGCATGCTTGCCGGAATCTTTGCGGATACCGGATTTGAAAACATCCGCTACAAGCCGTTCAGCGGCGGGGCGGCTGCGGGGCACATCGGATACAAACGGAGATAACGAGAACAAAAAGCGGGGAAGGTTTTTCTCTTGGAGAAGTTGAAACTCAAGTCCATCTACTCAGAGTTCCGCCCGGACCTCGAATATATAGAGCGGGAGCTGAACCGGTCGGTCCACTCGGGATCTCCGATGCTGGAAGGAGCCTGCCTGGCGCTGATTGCTTCGGGAGGCAAGCGGATCCGTCCGGTCTTCACGCTGCTCGCATCCAAGTTCGGCGATTACAACCCGGCTGTCACGGCAAAGGCTGCCGTGCCGCTTGAGCTGATTCATATGGCTTCCCTTGTCCATGATGATGTCATCGATGACGCCGACCTGCGGCGCGGCGAGCGGACGGTTAAGTCGATATACGGAAACCATGCAGCAATGTATGTCGGTGATTTCCTTCTCGGACGATCGCTCGAAATCATTGGAGAGCTGGAAAATCCGGAAATCCACCGGGTCCTCTCGCGGACAATGATTGATATCTGCGTCGGCGAGATCATCCAGATCGAGGACAAGTTCGCAACGGAGCAGAATCTGAGGGATTACCTCCGCAGGATCAAGCGGAAGACCGCCCTGCTGATTGCATCCAGCTGTGAGCTGGGCGGCCTCGTGTCGGGTGCGGACCCGCAAACAGTGAGGAAGCTGAAACGCTTCGGCTATTATGTCGGCATGTCTTTCCAGATCACAGACGACCTGCTCGACTTTACAGGAACGGAAAAGCAGCTCGGCAAACCGGCCGGAGGCGATCTTCTTTCCGGCAATATCACCCTCCCGGCAATTATCGGGCTCCGCGATCCGATTCTCCGGCCTAAGCTGCTCGATGCACTGGAAGGCCGGCTCGGTCCGGAAGGCGTGGGCAGGCTGCTTGACAGCATGAGGGATTCTGAAGCCATCCGGGAATCGGTGCGCATCAGCGACCGGTACCTGGAGAAAGCGCTCCGGGAAGCGGAGTCCCTGCCGGATGTCCCGGACCGGGAATCGCTGATCCGGATCGCAAAGTTTATAGGAAAACGGAAATTCTGACCGCACGGGCGCATCTTTTGTTGAAAGAGCGCCCGTTGCAGTGGTACCATTTTGAAGGCGGCATCGCCGCACACCCTCAACTCACAAGGAGTGTACAAGCAAATGGAAAAAACATTTCTCATGGTCAAGCCTGATGGCGTCCAGCGCAACCTGATCGGCGAAATCGTCAGCCGCTTTGAAAAGAAAGGCTTCCAGCTAGCAGGCGCAAAGCTGATGCAGATTCCTCAGGAACTCGCAGAGCAGCATTACGGCGAGCACAAAGAACGCCCGTTCTTCGGCGAGCTTGTTGAATTCATCACATCCGGCCCTGTTTTCGCAATGGTCTGGGAAGGCGAAAACGTCATTTCGACGGCACGCCTCATGATGGGTGCTACCAACCCGAAAGAATCTGCACCGGGTACGGTCCGCGGCGACTATGCAGTCACTGTCGGCAAAAACATCATCCACGGTTCCGACTCTCCTGAAAGCGCAGAGCGCGAAATCAACCTGTTCTTCAAACAGGAAGAACTCGTTTCCTACGAAAAGCAAATCAATAATTGGGTGAACTGACCCAAATGCCCGGCGCTTGCCGGGTTTTTTTATTTTCCGGAACAATCTTACCGCTGCCGCATGGGGATCAAATCAGAGCGGAAGTCAATCAGGCCATCTCTCGTCATTGCCACCTCTTTTTGGCAATAGAATGCAGGCTTGAAAGCTTCCTTTGCCGCTTTTATAAAAGACAGCGTTTTCATTTGCGGAAAGGGTCTGAACCCTTATGTTTTCTGCAAAAATCGGAATGATTCGTCGGATGGGTTGTGTTATAGTGGTAAGAAAATTAAATGTATTTTGAGCCTGGGGGTAGCAGAATGAGATACTTGACAGCGGGTGAATCCCATGGTCCGCAGCTGACCGCAATTATAGAAGGACTGCCGTCCAACCTTGAACTGACGGCGGATTCCGTAAACAGGGACCTTTCCAGAAGGCAGGGCGGATACGGCCGGGGCCGGCGGATGCAGATCGAAAAAGACACAGTGGAGATCACAGCAGGTGTCCGCCATGGAAAGACGATTGGTGCACCGGTCGCGCTGACCGTGACGAATGATGACTGGAAACACTGGACGAAGATCATGGGCATCGAGCCCCTGCCGGATGGTGCCGATCCGGATGAGATCAAGCGCCGTGTGACGCGCCCGCGTCCCGGACACGCTGACCTTGTCGGCGGCATGAAGTATGGCCACCGTGATCTCCGTAACGTCCTTGAACGCTCTTCCGCGAGGGAGACGACTATGCGTGTCGCGGTCGGGTCAGTTGCCAAGAGCTTCCTGAAAGCACTGGGTATTGAAGTAACGGCTCATGTGGCTGAGATTGGCGGAGTGAAGGCCGACATGACCCTCCGCAACGGGAAGACGGTCAACGAGATCCGTGAGATTGCCTCGGCCGATGATGTCTATTGCATCGATCCGGAAGCATCGGAAAAGATGAAACAGGCGATTGATGACGCGAAGGCAGCCGGCAACTCGATCGGCGGCGTCGTGGAAGTCATTGTAGACGGCTGTCCTCCGGGGGTCGGAAGTTATGTGCAATACGACCGCAAGCTGGATTCGAAGATTGCAGGCGCCATGGTCTCGATCAATGCGTTCAAAGGCGTCGAGTTCGGTCTTGGATTTGAAATGGCGCGGCTGCCGGGCAGTGAGGTGCACGACGAGATCGAATGGACGGAAGAATCCGGCTATCGCCGCCGCACCAACAACCTCGGCGGTTTCGAAGGCGGAATGACAACGGGAATGCCGATTGTGGTACGCGGTGTCATGAAACCAATCCCGACCCTCTACAAGCCGCTCGAGAGCGTGGACATCGATACGAAAGAACCGTTCAAGGCAAGCATCGAGCGCTCAGACAGCTGCGCGGTACCGGCGGCGTCTGTTGTTGCCGAGCATGTTGTCGCATGGGAAGTGGCAAAAGCCATTTCCGAAACGTTCCATAGCGACACGATTGAAGGACTCAAAAAGAACATCGGGGAATTCCTCGCTTATTCACGGGAGTTCTGATCATGGAGACGGTACGGGTAGAGACGCAGGAACGCAGCTACGACGTGGTCGTGGGGCCTGGCGCCCTACAGGGGCTTGAAAGCCTGCTGGCAGATGCCGACCGGGTTGCTGTCATTGCGGATGAAAAGGTCGCCGCTCTTCATGGGGAGCGTCTCCGGGCAGCGCTCGGAGAGACAGGCAGGGATGCTGCCTGGCTGGATGTGCCTTCGGGAGAGTCCTGCAAGACGCTTGAATGGTTCGGGCGCTCGCAGCAATTTCTTCTGGAAGCAGGGTGCACGAGAAAATCAGTGCTGATCGCCTTCGGCGGCGGTGCATGCGGCGATCTTGCGGGTTATGCAGCGGCCGCTTATATGCGCGGAATCCGCTTTATCCAGTGCCCGACGACGATTCTTGCACATGACAGCTCTGTCGGAGGCAAGACCGCGATCAATCTTCCCGGCGGCAAAAACATGACGGGTGCATTTCATCAGCCGATCGCGGTCCTGTACGATACGGAGTTTCTCCGGACGCTGCCCGAAGTGGAGGTCCGCTCAGGCATGGCGGAAGCCGTCAAGCATGTACTGATTTCATCCAGGGAAGACGCTCCGGACATGCTCCGTACACTTGAGCTCGGCAGGATGAGTGAAGAGGAACTGATCGGTCACATTGTCCGCGGCATCCGTGTCAAGGCGGAAATCGTCGGCCGGGACGAGCGGGAAGGATCCGTCCGCAAGTACCTCAACTTTGGCCACACCTATGGCCACGCGGTCGAGGCGGCCGCCGGCTACGGAGGACTCACGCATGGTGAGGCCGTCATGATCGGAATGGTTTATGCACTCATTCTGAGTGAGCAGAAAGCCGGAGCCGGCAGGGAACTGACCGATGCCCTCCAGGCATTCGCCGAAAGGAACGGTTATCCGCTGAAGGAGATTGCGAATCATCCTTTTGATGGATTGCTTGGCTATATGAAAAAAGATAAAAAAGCTTCCTTCGGTGACCTTCATTTCGTCCTTCTTCCTGAAGCCGGAGCGCCGGACGTCCGGCTTGTCACGGAAGAGGACTGCAGGAAGGCCGACAGGGAGCTCAGAATACGCACGGGGGTGGAACCGGAATGATGGTGAGGGGCATCCGCGGTGCAACATGCATCACGGCAGATGACGATCAGCAGATCAAGCAGGAGACGGCCGCCCTGGCACGGGAAATGGCGGAACAGAACGGGCTGGAACCGGAAGACATCGTCTCGGTGATCATCTCGACGACGACGGATATTTCTTCAGGATTTCCCGCAAAGGCGGTAAGGACGATGGATGGCTGGGAGTATGTGCCGGTCATGTGCACGCACGAGATGGATGTTCCCGGAGCGTTGCCGCTCTGCATCCGTCTGCTCATGCATGCGAATACGATGAAGACTCAAAAGGACATCAAGCATATCTACAGGAACGAAGCTGTCCGACTGCGGCCGGATCTGGCGCAGGCGGCTGCCGGGAAGGAGGAAGCAAGATGAGATGGAATCCCCGGCTGGAAGGCATGCGGGCATATGAGCCCGGAAAGACGATCGGGGAGGTCAAGAGAGAGTTCGGCCTTGACCGCATCGTCAAGCTTGCTTCAAACGAAAACCCATTCGGCTGTTCGGGTGAAGTAAAGAAATTCATCGCAGAAGCTGGAATGGATACAGCATTGTATCCGGACGGCTATGCAACAGAATTGCGGGAGGCGTTATCCTCCCGGCTTGGTGTCAGTCCGCGGCAGCTTCTGTTTGGCGGAGGATCGGACGAACTGATCGTCATCCTCTCCCGCGCGCTGCTGTCCGAAAATGACAATACGGTCATGCCGTGGCCGTCATTCCCGCAGTATCGGCACAACGCCCGTATTCAGGGTGCGGAGATCAGGGAAGTCCCCTTGCGGGAAGATTTCAGCCATGACCTGGACGGTATGCTGGAGGCCATCGACGAGAATACTTCGATTGTGTGGCTGTGCACGCCGAACAACCCGACCGGAGGCATCATTCCGTATGAACAGCTTCAGGCCTTCATCCGGAACGTTCCTGAACATGTGCTCGTCATCGTGGACAATGCTTACCATGAATTCGTGACGGACCCGGCATACGGTGATCCGCTTAACCTCATCGAAGAATTCCCGAACGTGCTCGTGCTGCGTACTTTCTCGAAGGCATACGGACTTGCGGCATTCCGTGTCGGCTACGCAATCGGACGTGAAGAGGTGGTCGCAAAGCTCGATCCTGTACGTCCGCCGTTCAACACGAACGTCATGGGCCAGCAGGCGGCTGCTCTGGCACTCGATGACCAGGCGTTTATCGCAAGCACCCGCCGGCAGAACGAGGCGGGCAAGGAGCAGTACGCCCGTTTTGCCGAGGTTCACGGGCTGACGTGCCCGCGCTCGGAAGCGAACTTCGTGCTGATGGAAGTGAAGGGCAGCGCGGATGCTGCAGCGGATGAGCTGCTGAAGCGCGGATATATCGTTCGGAGCGGCGACAAGCTCGGTACACCGGGCTATCTGCGGATTACCGTGGGGACCCGTGAAGATAATGAGGGCCTGCTTGCCGCACTTGAAGAAGTGCTTGCACAGGGAGTGCCCGAAGCGTAAGCAGTGTTTGATGGGAGTGTTGGGTTTTGTCTGAGTTAAAAGCTGCAATCATCGGTCTCGGCCTGATTGGCGGATCACTCGCACTGGCGATCCAGCGCCACGGTAACGTCACGGTCACAGGTTTTGATGCCGATCCGATGACGCTCCGTGAAGCACAGACGCTCGGCGTGATCCACCATTCGGCCGGATCGGCGGCGGAAGCCGCTGAAGACTGTGATTACATATTTTTTGCCACGCCCGTCAATGAGACGGTGCGGATGCTGAATGAGGCCGCTGCCGGCTGGAATCTGAAGAAAGGCGCCATCCTGTCCGATACGGGAAGCACGAAAACCTGGATCATGGAAGAGGCCCGGCAGCTCTCGGGGGGCGGGGCGGTCTTTATCGGCGGACACCCGATGGCCGGCTCGCACAAGAGCGGTGTCCGCGCGGCCCGTGAGCACCTTTTCGAGAATGCTTATTATCTGCTGACACCTGCCGACCGGGCGGACGCTCCGGCAGTCAGGAAGCTGGAAACTTTCCTGGCGGTGACAAAGGCGAAAACGGCGGTCGTCTCCGCCGAAGAGCATGACGCCATGACAGCCGTCGTCAGCCATTTTCCGCATGTAGTCGCTGCCTCCCTCGTGCGACGGCTTGAGCAGGAGACGGAAGACATGCCGTTCACCCGGGAACTGGCCGCGGGCGGCTTCCGTGACATCACTCGGATCGCGTCGTCCGATCCGATCATGTGGCGTGACATCACGCTTCAGAATCGTGACGAACTGATTACGCAGATCGATCAGTGGATCGAGGAGATGAACATGGTCAGAGAAATGATTGAATCGGGTGATGCAGAATCGATCCATGACTTTTATGGCGGGGCGAAGAAGTACCGGGATACTCTCCCGGCCAAGTCACAGGGTGCGCTGTATACAACGTTCGACCTCAATGTCAACATCCCGGACAGTCCGGGTGCGATTTCCGAAATCGCCGGCTATCTGGCAGAAGCCGGCATCTCGATCACGAACGTGCGAATCGTCGAATCGCGCACAGACGTGTTCGGGATCATGGTCGTCAGCTTCCAGACGACGGAAGACAGAGAAAAGGGCCGCATACTGCTGAGCGACCGGACAAATTACGATATCTACATTACTTAACAGGGCAGGGGGCCGGAACAGATGGATAAGATGACACTGAATTACCCGCAGGCACCGCTTCGCGGAACAATTTCCGTGCCGGGGGACAAGTCTATTTCTCACCGGGCGGTCATGTTCGGAGGAATGGCAAAGGGGCGCACGACAGTCTCCGGTTTCCTGCCGGGCGAGGATTGTCTGCGCACGATCGAATGCTTCCGTCTGCTCGGGGCAGAAATCAGCCGCGACGGGACGGATCTGGTAATCGACAGTCCCGGAATTGACGGATGGCAGGAGCCGGCTGACATTCTCTACACCGGGAACTCCGGCACAACCACACGACTGATGCTCGGCATCCTTGCGGGCTCGCGCGTTCACTCGGTCCTTGCGGGGGATGAATCCATCGCCCGCCGGCCGATGAAGCGGGTGACAGACCCGCTCCGCCGGATGGGGGCCGATATCCGTGGCCGCGACGGGGCACAGTACACACCGATCTCTATCCTGGGCGGCCCGCTCAGTCCAATCGACTATGAGATGCCTGTCGCCAGCGCGCAGGTTAAATCGGCCATCCTGTTTGGCGCGATGCGGGCGGATGGCACCTCGGTCATCCGTGAGAAAGAAGTATCGAGGGACCATACGGAGCGGATGATGCGCAACTTCGGGATGCAGGTCCGGACAGAGGATGGCGTCATCACGCTGCAGGGCGGCCAGGAACTCGTCCCGGTCCATGTGGACGTTCCCGGAGACATCTCGTCTGCCGCCTTCTTCCTCGCGGCATCGGCAATGGTTCCGGACAGCGAAGTGGTGCTCAAAAACGTCGGCCTGAATCCGACGCGCACCGGAATGATCGACGTCCTGGAGGCGATGGGGGCTGACTTCGCAGTGGATGTATCCGACTCGGAGGATTCCGAACTGCGGGGGACCGTCACCGTCCGTTCTACTTCGCTGAAAGGCACAGAGATCGGCGGTGACCTGATTCCGCGCCTGATTGACGAGATTCCGGTCATTGCCCTTCTGGCAACACAGGCGGAAGGGACGACTGTGATCCGTGATGCAGCCGAGCTCAGGGTCAAGGAGACGGACCGCATCGCAGCCGTTGCGGAAGAACTGGGCAAGCTCGGGGCGGACATTACCCCGACGGACGACGGCCTGATCATCAATGGCCCGACGAAACTGACCGGTGCAGTCCTCGACTCAAGAGGGGACCACCGCATCGGCATGATGGCTGCGGTCGCTGCGCTTGTCGCAGACGGCCCGGTGGAACTTCAGGGCCCCGGATGCATCGCGATTTCCTACCCGGAATTCTTCGTGCACCTGGATTCCCTCCGTGGAGAATAAGCTCCCGCGGAGGGGCTTTTTTCTTGTGAAGGAAGCCCTGCATCCAGTAGCATTGAAGTATGAAAAATGCGGGGACGGGTGAATACTGATGGAGACAATTGAACAGCTGCAACAATATATTCTGGATGGTGAATTCAAGAAAGCGGAATTGCTCATTCTTGAGATCGGGGCTTCTCCCGACATGGAGACGCGCTATATGGCTGCCGGATTTCTGGCCGAGTACGGGTTTCTTCAGGAGGCGGATACGCTCTATGAAGGCATGATTACGCTGATGCCGGAAGAGGCACAGCTGAAGATCGACCGGGCACAAGTGCTCATCGAACTCGGGGAGGAAGATGATGCCCTCCTATTGCTGACATCTGTCGGGCCGCAGGACGAAGAGTATCCGCAGGCGCTTCTCGTTCTCGCAGACTACTACCAGATGGCGGGCATGGCAGAAGCCGCACTGAGGAAGGTCGAGGAAGCAGAAAACATCCTTCCCGATGAGCCCGCGGTGAAATTCGCGAAGGCAGAGCTTCTGCTTGACGGCGGACGCTACGCGGAGGCGGCCAGGCTCTACAAGGAGGTCCAGGCAGCCGGGGAAATAGCCGGTGTGCGGCTTTCCGACCGGATTGCGGAAGCCTATGCAGCC
Organism: Bhargavaea cecembensis; assembly: GCF_001619585.1. Classification (GTDB taxonomy): domain Bacteria; phylum Bacillota; class Bacilli; order Bacillales_A; family Planococcaceae; genus Bhargavaea; species Bhargavaea cecembensis_A. Next base: position 79,890 of record NZ_LQNT01000009.1, on the reverse strand, counting down.
GGGGCGGCATTTGAAGAAGCCCTGCCATACTATGCGGAGTCGCTCGAAGAGGCTAGAACGCCGGATATGCTGTTTGGCTACGCATATGCTGCTTACCAGAGCAAGCATTACGGAGAGGCCATCAAGACGCTCGTGGAGCTTAAAGCGATGGACCCCGATTACTTTTCCGCGTATGCCCTTCTTGCCCAGGCACAGACGATGGAAGGTGAAGACGAGGCTGCCTATGCAACGCTCCAGGAAGGGCTTTCGCGGGACAAGTACGACAAGGAACTTTATTTGTCTGCAGGGAAGCTTGCACTCAAAACGGGCCGTCCGGATGAAGCCGAGACCCATTTCAATGAGGCGATCGCGCTCGACCCGGAATATATGGATGCCCTCCATGCGCTCATGTCGCTGTACGATCATCAGGAGAGGAATGGAGACATCATCTCGATGATGGGAGAGCTCCGGGAGGAGGGGCGCGACTGGCCGGCACTTTATCCGTTTGCGGCAGCCGCCCATGAGCGTGAAGAACAATACAAAGAGGCATATGAATTTTACCGTCTTGCATATAATGATTTCAGGGAAGACCCGAAGTTCCTTGAGAAATTCTCCCTTTTCCTGCTGGATGAAGGAAAACGGGAAGAGGCCATCGAATTGATAAAGCAACTCGTCGTCCTCATGCCGGACGATCCGAGATGGTCTTCGTTCCTGGAGACGGAAATGTAAAGGGAAAGGAGGGGATGGTGTGACTGCGTCAGTCCCGGTAGCCGAGAAAAAGGAGTTTGTCAGGTGGTTTCTGAAAACCTACCATTTGAAACGGCGGGAGTGCGTTTGGATCCTGAATTATCTCCTGAGCCACGATCAGCTGCTGAATCATGTGCGTTTTGTCGATGAGGCGCACTACTGCCCGAGGGCGATGGTCATGTCCACAACCGACTCGGACGGCATCCCATTCCGCTTTTACAAAGGGAATCTGATGACTGCGGATGCCGAGAAGTCGTTCCATGACTTGAGGCTCCACCCGGAAGAGAATATGTACCTTCAGCTTAACTTCCCTAACCGGCATGCATGCCCTGAGTATGCGGCCGTGCTGGAGGACAATCCGTACGTACCGGAATACATCAAGATCAGTGACAAGGACCGCCGTGAAGCAGAACAGCTTCTCGAGGAAAGCGTCCTCGCCTTCCGCGAGGAGCAGCTTCTCCGCCAGATTGACGAAGCCCTCGACCAGAATGACAAAGAAAAATTCTTCGCCCTCTCCAAGACGCTCCAATCGATCAAGGAGATCGGCTCCAAGTGACTTCATCTTCCGGGATGAAGTCTTTTTCTTTTGCTTGTGGTAAAGTGAGAAGGCAGGATTGTTTGAATGGAAGCTTTTAGGAGGTTTTTTCTATGAACTGGACAGCGAATGACCTGGATCTTTATATGCAGCAGCAGGAGTATATCGATACCGCCCTGATACCCCTCGTCCATATCGGCAGTGGCGGCGGGATGAAGCAAAGTGCCTCTTCCGCTGAGTTTCTCATGAATCTGTCCGCATTCATCGAGCGGCAGTTCAAGGGGCGCATCGTCCTGTTTCCGCCATTCAGCTATACAGACGGCAATGACAGGAGCCGGCTCGCTTCCGAATGGGCCGCCTCGATCTCGGACATGCCGTTTAAGCATGTATTCTACCTGACGACCGATCCGGCCTGGTCCAGGGATGGCATCATCGGGGATGCAATCTGGATTCCGTCGATTCCGCTGGAGAGCATGGACAAGAAATTGAAACAGTCGGTCCTCGAAGATCAGGTGCGCCAGATCATCCCTGTTCTTACCGCAAGGTGGACAACCGAATAAAGTCGACAAAAAAAGTTCACAATCTCCATGTACCGCCAAATGCTTTGTTGAATTTCGATTTTGATTGGGATATCATAGATATGTCCTAGCTAAGCTATTCAGTAAAAGTTTGTCCGATGGACTGAACCTTTAGTAAGAGGGGGGAACATGATGAGCAATACTCGAGTTTCACGGCGCCAATTCCTGAACTACACATTGATGGGCGTCGGCGGATTCATGGCTTCCGGAATGCTCATGCCAATGATCCGTTTCGCAGTGGACCCTGTCCTCGAAGCCGGCCTTGCGGGAGATTACATCCCAACAAGCCAAAAGGTGAGCGAGCTGACAGAAGAGCCTGTCCGTGTAGACTTCACGTACGATCAGGTTGACGGCTGGTATGAGTCCGAAGTGACAGGTACCGCATGGGTGTACAAGGAAGGCGACAAAGTCGTAGCCCTTTCGCCTGTATGTAAGCACCTTGGCTGCACCGTCAACTGGGCTGGGGATTCGGCACACCCGAATCAGTTCTTCTGCCCATGCCACGCTGGCCGCTACGAAAAGAACGGCCAGAACGTTCCGGGTACACCACCAACCGGGCCGCTTGACCAATTTGAGGTAAAAGTCGAAGATGACCTGCTCTATCTTGGGGCCACAAAACCGAATGAGTTGATTTAATCTAGTTAGGGGGTAAGACAACCGTGCTGAACAAGATCTACGATTGGGTGGACGAGCGGTTGGACATCACGCCGATCTGGCGCGATATCGCCGACCATGAAGTACCTGAGCACGTAAACCCTGCGCATCACTTTTCTGCATTCATTTATTGTTTCGGAGGCCTGACATTCTTCGTCACGGTCATCCAGATCCTGTCCGGGATGTTCCTCACCATGTACTACACACCGGACATTGAAAATGCATGGAGATCCGTTTACTATCTTCAGAACGAAGTGGCATTCGGGGAAATTGTGCGCGGTATGCACCACTGGGGAGCCTCTATTGTCATCGTCATGATGTTCCTCCACACTCTGCGGGTATTCTTCACAGGCTCCTACAAGAAGCCGCGTGAGCTGAACTGGATGGTCGGTGTCATGATCTTCATCGTCATGCTCGGCCTCGGCTTTACAGGCTACCTGCTCCCTTGGGATATGAAGGCCCTGTTCGCTACAAAGGTCGGCATCGAGATTGCCGCTTCCGTACCGTTCATCGGGGAATGGATCAAGATCCTCCTTGCCGGAGACGCTACGATCCTTGGTGCGCAGACACTGACACGCTTCTTCGCGATTCATGTCTTCTTCCTGCCGGCTGCCCTGCTCGGACTGCTCGCAGCGCACTTCATCATGATCCGGAGACAAGGTATTTCCGGTCCGTTGTAAGATTGGCGGATACTAAGATCCTTATAGAGGAGGGGACACTATGCATCGCGGTAAAGGGATGAAATTTGTCGGGGATTCCCGTATCCGTTCTTACGAGAAGAACCGGATCCCTAAAGACTATTCAGAGTATCCAGGCAAGACGGAGGCCTTCTGGCCGAACTTCCTTCTGAAAGAATGGATCATCGGCGCCGTCTTCCTTGTCGGATTCCTCATTCTTACGGTCGCGCACCCGTCGCCGCTCGAGCGGCAGGCCGACCCGACAGACACCGGGTATATCCCGCTGCCTGACTGGTACTTCCTTCAGATGTACCAGCTCCTGAAATATGAGTTTGCTTCCGGCCCGTATAACATTATCGGTGCCATCGTAATCCCGGGCCTCGCAATTGGCGCGCTCCTGCTCGTACCATTCATGGATACGTCCAAAGAGCGCCGTCCGTTCAAGCGCCCGCTGCCTACAGCTTTCATGCTTCTCACACTGTTTGCAATGATTTACCTCACATGGGAATCGGTCGTCAACCACGACTGGGAAGCAGCAGAAGCACAAGGTGAAATCGTTGAAGAAGCAGAGTTTGACACCTCCGATCCCGGCTACGAGATTTATATGGGCCAATCGTGTGTCACCTGCCACGGCGAGAACTTCGAAGGGACTCCAGCAGGGGTTCCGCTCACGGGTACAGGCCATACGCCTGAAGAAATTGCGGACATCGCCGTCAACGGTGTTGTCAAAGACGGCCAGCAAGTTATGCCGGCTGACGCATTCGAAGGCAGCGATGAAGAGCTTCAGCAGCTTGCTGAGTTCCTCTCGACCGTTACCCAACAATAATTCCGAAAGAAAGAGCCAGGGGACTGGCTCTTTTTTCTTACCCGGAGGTTTCCCATGCAATCGGTGATTCCATACATCCGCGCGGCCCTTGAAGACCGTCGCTTCCTTACTCTTCTGTTTTTCATCAATCTCGGAGGTACGATCTACGGATATATCTGGTACGAGTCCCAGCTCAGAATCACCGAACCGATCTTCCTCCTGTTCGTGCCGGACAGCCCGACGGCGAGCCTGTTTTTCACGCTGGCGGTCGCCGGCTGGATCTGGGGCAGGCACTGGAAGCTGATAGAGGCGCTCGCCCTCATCACGCTTGTCAAATACGGCCTTTGGGCAGTTGTCATGAACATTTGGACACTGGTGGAAGTCGGAACGATCGGCGCAGCAGGCTGGATGCTCGTCGCTTCACATTTCCTGATGGCGGTCCAGGCGGTCCTTTACCTGCCAAAGTATGCGTTCGGAATCTGGCATATTGCCGTTGCTGCGATCTGGACACTGCACAATGATGTCATCGATTATGTGTTCGGACAGATGCCGATCTACGGCAGGATCATGGAGCATATCCGCATCATCGGCTACTTCACGTTCTGGCTGTCGATCGCCTGCATTGCTCTTGCCGTTTATGCATGGTACCGCCGGAACGTATCTGTTGCGGCAAAGGCACCCCAGCAAGTAAAATAAAGAGAGAGACAAAAGGGAGGAAGACGAATGTTCCTGATCTATCTGATCATCATCATTGCACTGCCCCTCTATTCGCAGTTCAAAGTCAAAAGCACGTATAACAAGTATGCACGCGTCCGTTCCACCTCCGGGATGACCGGTGCGGAAGTGGCACGGATGATCCTTGACCGCAACGGACTCGACAATGTCAAAGTCGTTGAAACGCAGGGCGTCCTGTCCGATCACTACAACCCGCTGACCAAGACAGTCGCGCTTTCTTCGGACAACTACCACAACGCGTCCGTCGCGGGTACTGCTGTCGCTGCTCACGAAGTCGGCCATGCCATCCAGGATGCGCAGGATTATGCATTCCTCCGCTTCCGTCACCGGCTTGCTCCAGTCGCGAATATCACATCGAACGCGTCTTGGATCTTCATCATGGCAGGACTGTTCTTCTCCAGCATGAACAATCTGCTAGGCATCGGGATTGTACTCATGGCGGTCGGCGTCCTGTTCCAGCTCGTGACGCTGCCTGTTGAGTTCAACGCCTCGAGCCGTGCGATGAATCAGGTCGTGGAACTGGGGATCATACGGAATGAAGAAGAGCCCCATGCCAAAAAGGTGCTCACTGCAGCTGCACTCACCTATGTGGCAGCCGCTGCCGTTGCCGTACTCGAACTTCTGCGACTCGTGCTGATTTTCCAAAACCGCGAATAACTGCATGCAAAGCACCCCGGCATTCCATCATGGAATGCCGGGGTGTTGTTTGTCTGATTGCTATCGGATGCAATGGGCCTGGCGGACATCAGTCCAGTGGCTTTTTTTCTTCATCCAGTGTAAAGCCTTCGCCCATGACGTCATGCACGTCGGTGACGGACACAAATGCGGAAGGATCCACGCTATTGATGATGTTCTTGAGTCTGACGATTTCGTTTTTGCCGACCACGCAGTACAGCACTTCTCGCTCCTGCTTCGTGTAGTGGCCCCGTCCCTTCATGACGGTCACACCCCGGTCCATCTCCACCGTGATCTTGTCCGCGATTTCGTCCTGCCATTCGGAGATGATCCAGGCACCGCGTCCGGAGTATGCGCCTTCCTGCACAAAATCGATGACCCTGGCACCTACATAGACCGCGACTAGCGTATACATCATTTTCGGCATCGTCAGATAGGTTGCCCAGGACAGAAGGATGACTCCGGCGTCGAAGATGAACATCGTTCTGCCCATGCTCCACCCGTAGTATTTGTTCGCGAGCCGGGCGATAATGTCGACCCCGCCGGTGGTTCCCCCAAAACGGAAGATGATTCCGAGTCCGATGCCGATGAAGACCCCGGCAAACAGGGAGACGAGCAGAAGGTCATCCTCCATGTTGATGTTATACTGGTATGTTGTAAAGAGGCGGAGGAAGACCGACACCGCAACTGTCCCGACGACCGTATAGATAAACGTTTTCCGGCCGAGCAGCTTCCACCCGATAAAGAACATCGGCACATTCAGCACCAGGTTCATGACTGCGGGGTCCAAGTTAAAGACGAACAGCAGGATCAGCGTCAGGCCGGTAAAGCCGCCTTCCGCCAGTTCATGCTGGATATTAAAATGGACAAGGCCGAAGCTGAAGATGGCCGAGCCAAAAAGAATCATGATCAGGTTTTTAATTTTAATCCCGCGGAACAAGTGCATCACCCCTCCAAACAAGTCTCCACCCCAAGTCAAGTATCCTTTATTCAATTAGTTTTGACAATAGAGCAGGGGATTATATACGATTGACGAAGGAGTGATCGCTGAATGAATGAATCTCGTACGATGAAGGACATGCAACAAGAAGTGGACCGTTACATATCCCAGTTTAAGGAGGGGTATTTCCCGCCGATGGAAATGCTCGCCAGGCTGACGGAAGAGCTTGGGGAGCTCTCGAGGGAAGTTCAGCATGTATATGGCACGAAAAAGAAAAAACCCGGGGAGGCGGAGAAATCCCTCGAGGAAGAGACGGGCGACCTGTTTTTCGTCCTTCTCTGCTTCGCAAATGCGAATGGGATCGATCTTGACCGGGCACTTGCCGGGGTGATGGAGAAGTTCAACCGCCGTGACAGCGGACGGTGGACCAAAATCGGGGAGGAATCATAATGATCCGTGTGGCAGTTGCAGGTCCCCGCGGGCGCATGGGCGCACTCGCGGTCGAGACGATGATCACCGGCCGGGATTTTTTGCTGGTCGGTGTTCTCGACAGGAAGATGGCGGAAAGGGCTGACACGCTGGCCGGGTCCGTCCCGATCTATACGGACATGCTGACACTCGCCGAAGAGGCGAAGCCGGATGTTCTGGTCGAACTGACCAACCATGAGTCGGTGTATCCGAATACAAGGGATGCCATCCTGAACGGGATCCGCCCGGTGGTCGGGACGAGCGGACTGACAGAGGAGCAGATCGGGAAGCTTGCGGAGCTATCCGGCGAAAAAGGAATCGGATGCATCCTGGCTCCCAACTTCTCGGTAGGAGCCGCACTCCTCATGAAGTTCGCCGCGATGGCTGTGAAGTACATGCCGGATGCGGAAATCATCGAGCTTCACCATGACGGCAAGAAAGATTATCCTTCCGGAACTTCAGCATTGACCGCCAGGATGATGGCGGAAGCAGCCGGGTTTGACGGCAGCGCAGGGGAAGAGGACGGCCGGGGCACGGATGTCTCCGGAATCCCCGTTCACAGCGTCCGGCTGCCGGGCCTGCTTTCCCATCAGGAAGTCCTGTTCGGCGGCGAAGGGCAGCTGCTCACGCTCCGGCATGATTCATTCAGCAGGCAATCCTACAGGTCGGGCATGGTCCTTGCCGTGAAGGATGTTATGAACAGGGATTGTCTCATAGACGGTCTGGATAAGATCATCGGGTAACAGGAGGGGTTCGAATGAATATCGCACTGATCGCACACGACAGGAAGAAAGATGACCTGATCCAGTTCGTCATCGCCTACCTGCCCATATTCAAGGAACACGCTTTGTTTGCGACCGGCACGACGGGCAAACTCGTCGCTGAGGCGACAGGGCTGAATGTTCACAGGTTCAAGTCCGGCCCGCTTGGGGGTGACCAGCAGATCGGGGCGATGGTGGCGGAGAACCGCCTCGATCTCATCATCTTCTTCCGCGATCCGCTCACCGCACAGCCCCATGAGCCGGATGTTTCGGCACTCCTCCGACTGTCGGATGTGTACAAGGTGCCGCTTGCGACGAACATGGGCACGGCGGAAGTGCTTCTCCGCGGCCTGTCGGAGGATCATCTTGACTGGCGGCTCAACAAGAATCCGGAAGGCGGTGGCAAGTCATGAGAAAACTAAAGATCGGCATTACCTGCTATCCGTCCCTGGGCGGTTCAGGGGTCGTAGCAACCGAGCTCGGTATCCTGCTGGCGGAGCGGGGCCACGACGTTCATTTCATCACGTCGGGCCGTCCGTTCCGCCTTTACATGGACCAGCCGAACATCACGGTACATGAAGTGGAAGTCGGACAATATGCCGTCTTCAAGTTCACGCCGTATGATATCGCCCTGGCCAATAAAATATCGGAAGTTATCGTCGAGGAGGAACTGGACATCCTGCATGCCCACTATGCCGTCCCGCATGCCATCTGTTCGGCGCTCGGTCGTGACATGGCCGGCGTGCCCATCCCGATCATCACGACACTGCACGGGACGGATGTGACGATCCTCGGCCATGACCGGACACTTTCCGGGACAGTCAAATATGGAATCAACAAATCCGATATGACGACCGCCGTCTCCCATTCTCTCAAAGAAGAGACGTATGAACTGATCCGGCCGGCGAATGAGATCCGGACCATCTACAACTTCATCGACGACCGCAGCTATCGCCCCGTCAATTCACAGCATATGAAGACGGGACTCGGCATTGCCGAGTCGGACAAGATTGTCATCCATGTATCGAACTTCAGGAAGGTCAAGCGCATCGAAGATGTCGTGAGGAGTTTTGCCATCATCAACAGGGAAGTGCCGTCAAAGCTGCTCCTGGTCGGAGACGGCCCGGAGGTCGATCCGATCCATGCACTTGTCTCGGAAGAAGGGCTCGGGACGGAAGTGCTTTTCCTCGGGAAGCGCGACGATCTGCCTGACCTGTTCTCGATCAGCGACCTGAACATGCTGGTTTCCGAGAAAGAGGCATTCGGCCTTGTCCTGATCGAGGCGATGGCCTGCGGCGTACCATGCGTCGGCTCGGACATCGGCGGTATTCCCGAAGTGATCGAAGACGGGAAAAACGGCTTTATCCGCCCGCTCGGCGATATCGAGGGGTACGCCGAGGCTGCAATCCGCATCCTGAAGGATCCAGATCTCGCTTCCGAGTTTTCCCGTGACGCCATCCGTTCGGTTCGGGAACGATTCAGCTCGGAGCGGATCGTCCATGAATACGAGTCGGCCTACTACGAGCTGCTGGACAGGATGGAATCTTGACGGACAAGCACTGGGAGGCAGCCTTTGAAGTCGTTGACCGGCTCAGGGATGCCGGCCATGAGGCGGTGATTGTCGGCGGCGCCGTCCGCGATCGGCTGATGGGGCTGCCGGCACATGACGTGGATGTCGCGACGGCGGCATTGCCGGAAGAGGTCAAGGCGATCTTCCCGAAAACGGCTGATGTCGGCATCGCCCACGGCACGGTGATGGTCCTTGACCCGGCACCGACGGTCGAGGTGACGACCTACCGGACAGAAGGCACTTATACCGACCACCGTCGTCCTGACCATGTTGAATATGTGACTTCTCTTAGAGAGGACCTACGCCGCCGCGATTTTACGATGAATGCGATCGCGATCCGGGGTGACGGCTCCCTCTATGACCCGTTCGGCGGCGAGGAGGACATCCGGCTGGGAATCATCCGTGCGGTGGGCAATCCGGACGAACGATTCGGGGAAGATGCACTCAGGATGCTCCGGGCTGTACGTTTTGCAGCAAAAACGGGCTTTCAAATCGAACCGGAGACAAAGATGGCAATCAGCAGGCATGCCGTAAGCATCCGTCATGTGTCAGTGGAGCGAATCAAGATGGAAATGGACAAGATCTGGACAAGCGGAAGGGCGGGCCTGGCAGCACAAGTGATGGCGGAGACAGGACTCGCCGGGCACCTTCCGCTAATGGACCGGGCATTTTCCGGAACGAACCTCGGCATCTGGGAGAAATTCGGCAAGCCCTCCCAACCGGTAGAGGGCTGGGCGCTTCTCTATCATATGGCCGGATTGCAGGACGGGAATCCATTTAAACTGTCGAACGCAGAGAAGCGTTCTGTAAGAGACATCCTCACGTCCTGCGAAATCCGCTCGGAACGCTCATACAGTCCGATGGATGCATACCGGCTGCCGGAGCCGGCGCTTATCGCAGGGTCTCGGATCGCCCACCTGACAGGGAAGTCCGGAATGCCGGACGAACCCCAGATGATCAGTTCTCTAATAAGAGAGCTTCCGATCACTTCCCTGAGGGAACTCGCCATCACCGGGAATGACCTGATCGCGTGGTCAGGGAAGAAGGGCGGACCATGGGTGAAAAAGTGGCTGTCAAACATCGAGGAAGAGGTCGTCACCGGGTATTTGAAGAACACCCGGGAAGACATCAAAGGATGGTTTTTAGATGGAATTGAAAGTGAAGGATAAAGAAAGCCTGCTCAGGCGGCTCATGGAGGCAGGCGGAGAGCCGGTCTCCGGACAAATGCTGGCCGATGAGGCGGGTGTTTCCCGTACGGCGGTCTGGAAGTGGGTGCGCGAACTGGAGGAGGAGGGCTACACTGTCCGATCCATCCGGAAAAAGGGGTATGTGCTCGAGGCTTCACCGGACCGGCTGACACCCGCGCTGCTGCGCAAGCACCTGAAGGATGATTCGTTCGTCAGCGAAATCATCTACTTTGAAACAGTCGGCTCCACGATGCCGATCGCCCACAGGGAAGCGCAAAACGGCGCTCCTGACGGTACGGTGATCGTCGCGGAGGAGCAGACGGAGGGACGCGGACGGCTTGCCAGGCCGTGGTCATCCACTGCCGGCAAGGGAATCTGGATGAGTGTCATCCTCAAGCCTGACATTCCGCCGCACCGGGCACCGCAGTTCACCCTGATTGCCGCTGTTTCCATCTGCCGGGCCATCCGCGAGACGGCGGATGTGGAAGTGCGCATCAAGTGGCCGAATGATTTGCTGATCGGCGGAAGAAAGGTGACGGGAATCCTGACCGAACTTCAGGCCGAACCCGACCGTGTCCAGGCGATCATCATCGGTACCGGCATCAATGTAAACCAGGAGCCGGAAGACTTCCCGGAAGAGCTGGCGGATATCGCGACCTCGATCCGGATCGAATCAGGACAGCCGGTTGACCGTGCTGCATTGGCAGCCGCGGTACTGCGGAACATCGGCTTCTACTCCAGGCTGTATCTTGAAGAGGGATTCGCACCCATCAAGGGACTGTGGGAGGAAAACTCCGATACGATCGGCAGGAAAGTGAACGCGGTCATGATGCGGGAGACCGTGACCGGAACGGCCATCGGCATCACAGAAGACGGTGTGCTGGAGATCCGTACGGAAGACGGCCGCATCCGCGGCATTTATTCTGCAGACATCGAGCCGGCAGAATAGCCTCTTGCGCCCTAAAACCGCTTTCTGCTATATTGGAGGCGGAGAAGGGCGGTATCATAACTGAACTGCACCTGAAACGAGCTGATTGACCGGAAAAGCGAAGCCATCCCGAAACGGGACCGGCCGCAAATAGACTTGGTCCGCCTTGATCCGAAAAGACAGGGACGGAGAAGACCGGAATGCTTATTCAGCCCTTCTGCCATTTTTTTGGTGGAAGGGCTTTTGGTTTTCTCCAGGAAAGGAGAAGAACAATGACAACTACTGCAGACCTGATGAAGAAAAAACAGCATGGCGAGAAGATCGCCATGATGACCGCGTACGACTATCCGACCGCGAAAATGGCTGCCGAAAGCGGAATCGATGTATTACTGGTCGGAGATTCACTCGGGATGGTCGTGCTCGGCTATGAGTCGACCGTGCCGGTGACACTGGAGGACATGATCCATCACGGCAAGGCGGTCAGGCGCGGGGCAGGGCAGGCGTTCACAGTAGTAGACATGCCATTCGGCACTTATCACGGGAGCCTCGACCGGACAGTTGAAGCCGGGGTCCGCGTGTTCCGGGAAACCGGAGCGGACGCTTTGAAGCTGGAAGGGGCGGGCATTGTGACGGATGCCATCCGGAGACTGGTGACAGCCGGAATTCCGGTCGTTGCGCATCTCGGTCTCCTGCCGCAGTCGGCAGGCGTGACAGGCGGCTACAAGGTGCAGGGAAAGACCGCTGAAGATGCGCTCCGGCTGATCCGGGAGGCGAAGGAAGTGCAGGACGCCGGTGCCTGCATGCTCGTCCTCGAATGCATTCCTCACCAGCTTGCCGGCCGGATTACCAAAGAACTGTCCATTCCGGTAATCGGAATCGGAGCCGGCGCGGAAACAGACGGCCAAGTGCTCGTCTTTCATGACCTGATCGGATACGGCAGCCACCATGTGCCGAAGTTCGTCCGACAGTTCGCCGACGCCGGTACGCCGATACGGGACGGCATCGCAGCCTACGCGGAAGCAGTAAGGAAAGGCTCCTTCCCTTCCGATGCCCACCGCTTTACGATGAAAGAGGAAGAGGCAGGCAAACTGTATGGAGGCGATCCCGTTGAGACACATTGAGAAAGTGGCGGACATGGCCGCAGCGGCACGCCGCCTGGCTTCGGAAGGGAAAAGCGTCGGTTTCGTCCCGACAATGGGCTATCTTCATGACGGGCATCTGGCGCTTGCGGGTGAAGCCAGAAAAGAAAATGACGTCGTGGTCATGAGCATCTTTGTGAATCCAGCACAATTCGGTCCCGGGGAAGATTTCGACAGCTATCCGAGGGATCTGGAGCGGGATGCGGCACTTGCGGAAAAGGCGGGTGTCGACATCCTGTTCCATCCGTCGCCGGAGGAGATGTATCCGGAAGACAGCGACATCCGGATTCTGCCCGGCAGGCAGGCGGACGTACTGTGCGGCGCGAGCCGTCCGGGCCACTTTGACGGCGTCCTGAAAGTCCTCACGAAGCTGTTCCACATAACCCGGCCTGAACGGGCCTACTTTGGCCAGAAGGACGCACAGCAGCTGGCCATTATCGAAACGTTTGTCAGGAATTACAACTTCCAGCTTGAGATCCGCCGTGTGCCTACTGTCCGGGAAGAGGATGGCCTCGCGAAAAGCTCGCGCAATGTCCGGCTCTCGCATGAAGAACGGCAGGAGGCCCCTGCCATTTATGCAGCACTGAAAGATGGCGCAAGGGTGCTGCGGGAGTCCGGCGATCCGGAACTCGTGCTCGGCATGGTCCGCAACACTCTCGGGCGCATCCCGGCAGCGGAGACCGATTATGCGGAAATCCTCGAATATCCGTCGCTCCGCCCGCTGAATCCGGAATCGCGGGAAGCGATTATCGCCGCAGCGGTCCGCTTTTCCGGAGCGCGCCTGATCGACAATGTCCTGGTCACAATGGAGGGGAAGACATCATGATGAGAATGATGCTGAACGGAAAAATCCACCGTGCCTCTGTCACGGAGGCCAACCTGAACTATGTGGGCAGCATCACGATCGACCGTGACATTCTGGATGCGGCCCGCATGCTTCCGAACGAGAAAGTCCAGGTCGTAAACAACAACAACGGGGCACGTTTTGAAACCTATATCATCGAGGGCAGCCGCGGCAGCGGGGTCATCTGCGTCAACGGGGCAGCCGCACGCCTGGTCCAGCCCGGAGACATTGTCATCATTCTGAGCTACGTCCATGTCGATGGGAAAGAAGCCGAACAGCATACACCGAACATCGTCCTGATGGGCGAAAACAACAGGATTGACGCCATCGTCGGCCATGAGCCGGAAGCGACAGTCTATTGAAATGGGACTCCCGATTCCTGTGCTTCGGGAGTTCTTTTGTTTGGCTTGGGGCAGTTCACACTTTAGGCAGCCGGTCAGACGATTCAAAGCCCCGGATGTGGTACAATTTCCGTAAGACACCGACGGACAGCGAGATGATAATGATGGATGGAAAACGATATGCGGTCGTGGATCTCGAAACGACCGGTCATTCACCGAAAAGCGGAGACAGGATGATCGAAATCGGGATGGCCCTCGTGGAAAACGGGGCTGTGACAAAAACGTACTCCACCTTCCTGAATCCCGGACGGAAGATTCCTGCCTTCATCAGCAGCCTGACCGGAATCCGTGACCAAGACGTGGCAGGTGCCCCGCTGTTCGAGGACCGGGCGGCCGAAATCAGGGAATGGCTGGAGGGATGTGTGTTTGTCGCGCACAATGTTTCGTTCGACCTGCCATTTCTGCAACATGAATTCCGGCGGGCGGGGCTGCCGAAATGGAGCGGGGAAACAGTTGATACCGTTGAACTTGCAAAAATCATCCGTCCTTCTGCGGCAAGTTTCAAGCTGCAGGATATTTCCGCGGAATTCGGCATCAGCCTGGAAAATGCCCATCGCGCGATTGAGGATGCCAAGGCGACTGCGGAGCTCCTGATCCGTCTCCAGAAAGAGACCATCCGGCTGCCGGAGCCGACGCTTTCCATCCTTCATAAACGGTCATTCCGGCTCAAGTCAGACCTGAGTTCACTGTTCTACGGCGCACTCAAGAAAAAGCGCAGTCAGGCCACAGGGGAAGGCGGTTACAGGATCTGGAAAGGCATCGCGATGAAAGAGCCGGTTCCACAAAAAAACCGTATTAACGCCGATATTGTGTATCCCGAAGACCCGCATGAAAAGGAATCGCTGTTCCGGAATGCTTTTGAGCCGTACGAGGAGCGTCCGGCCCAATCCGCGATGATGGATGCGGTGTACCGTACCCTCGAGTCAAAGTCCGAGTTCGCGGCAGAAGCTGCGACCGGTATCGGCAAGACATTCGCCTATCTCCTTCCGGCAGCGGTGCACGCCCTCCGGGAAGGAAAACCGGCTGTCATCAGCACCTATACCAACCATCTGACCGAACAGATTATCGGCCGGGACATGGAGAAAGTGGAACGGGCACTTGGTGTGCCGCTGCTTTCAGCGCTTCTGAAAGGGGTAGGACACTATATTGATCTCGAGCGGTTTGCTGGCATCCTGGCGGCGACAGATGAATCCTATGACGAGACTCTTGCCATTTTGCAGGTGGTGGTCTGGCTGTCAGGAACCGAGACCGGAGACTTGGAGGAACTCAACGTATCAGGAGGGGGCGGGCTGTTCCTTGACAAGATCCGTAAGTACCGGGCGGCCGTCCGTGACGGGGAACTGGAGAAGCTTGACTTTTATCTCCGTTCCCTGAATTGCGCGCGAAACGCGGATCTGATCATCACCAATCATGCCATGCTCCTGTCGGCTCAGGACCGCAACCATTCGCCGTTTCCGCATCTGTCGGGAATGGTCATTGATGAAGCCCATCAGTTCATCACGGCGGCGCGGTCTCATGCAGAAACTCTCTTTTCCTACACGGACTTCAAGTACACACTCGGCCAGATGGGCAGGTCCGGTGAAGGGCTCCTTCAGGACCGGTTTGTTTCGCTGGCCCGCAAAACAGGCATTCCCGGCGAACGGGAAGCCGTCCGGGCGGGGGAGATGTATGATCGGGCAATGGACGCATTCGATCACGCATTTGAGGGTATTCAGATGCTGATTCAGACTTTGGGCGAAGACCGCCCGCATGAACAAAAACGGACCTACGCACTTGCTGATCTTGAACAGCTCATCCCGCTCTGCAGGGAGGCAGGCGAGCAGTTGTATGCGTATCTGGACAAGGTGACGGAACTTACTTCACCGCTTGTTTCAGCCGGGCGCATCGAGCCTGAAGAAGCCAGATTCCTGTCGGAGTGGCAGCACTGGATCCGCGAAATCCGACTGCAGGCGGCCGGATGGATGGAACTGTTCGGCCCGTCCGGACTGGATGACGCGGCTGCCTGGATCGAGGCGGATATGAGGAGCATCCCGGGCAGTCTGAAAATCGTCCGGCAGCCGGCCGACGTTTCCGGCATGATCCGAAAAGCGGTGAACCCGGACGGGCAGTTCGGCGTGATCTGGACATCGGGGACCCTTTCTCTTCCGGGACGGGAGCGGTTTATCGCTGATCAGATCGGCCTTCCCGGGGCGGTTGAAATCCGAAAGTTTACGGCTCCGCCGGAATTTTACCGGGGGGCAAAAATGTTCATCGTGAGTGATATGCCGGATATCCTGAACGTGCCGCAGCAGGAGTATATCGAATCCGTTGCGGATGCCGTCGTCCAGGCAGTGATCGCGACGGGAGGAAGATGCTTTGTGCTCTTTACCTCCCATGACATGCTGAGGAAGACATATGAGCTGATCGTGGACAGCGAGCTGCTCGCGGAATACATGCTGATCGCACAGGGAATCACGCCGGGAAGCCGGATGCGCCTTCTAAAGTCCTTCCAGCGGTTCAGCCATTCTGTCCTGTTCGGCACGGACAGCTTCTGGGAAGGCGTGGATGCGCCGGGTGATGCACTCGCAGCGGTCATTGTGGTCCGGCTGCCGTTCAGTTCTCCGGAGAACCCGCTGTTCAAGGCCCGAGCTGCAAAAGTCGCCGCCTCGGGAAAAAACCCGTTCCAGGAACTTTCCCTTCCGGAGGCCATCATCAAGTTCCGTCAGGGGTTCGGCCGGCTGATCCGCTCAACATCCGACCGGGGCGCCTACATTGTGCTGGACCGCAGGATCGAAAAGAAATCATACGGCGGCGAGTTTATCCGGGCATTGCCCCCGGTTCCGGTCAAGAAAGTCGGACTCGGTGATATGGTGATTGAATTGGAAAGTTGGTATAATGACGAAGTATGAAGACAGAAGGCAGGTCTAATATGGAAAGCAGAATTGAAATTGTGAACACGGTCAAGGTCAAGTATCAGCCGGACCTCTATAAAATCGTCGATGCGCTCAACCGGACATTGAAGGAAGACGACCTGATGTTCGGCCTTGCACTCGACCCGGATGATCAGGAGACGGCTGTTTTCACGATCTACAGGACGTGACCGCGTCATGAAAAACTGGATCAGGTTTACCGTCATCTTCACGCTGTCTCTCTTCACGCTCATCGGGGTCATCGTCTTTTATCAGGCCCAGAAGCCCATCGGCAAAGCGGAAGAGAGGGCCGAGGCGCGTGCGGCCGAAGAAGGCCATCTTGCCGAGATCACCAGGGCCTACCCGGTGAACGGGGCGGAACCGTCCATAACGGTGCTCGGCAAGGACGAGGAGGGTCGCGCCAAGGCAGTATTTGTTCCTGATGGGAAAAAAGGTGAGATCCGTGGCGTGTTTCTCTCGGACGGCATCAGTCCGAAGGAGGCCCTCACGGCGGTACGTGAGGAAATGAATGTTTCGGATGTTCTCCACGTCCACCTCGGGACAGACGGATCCGGCCCGTTCTGGGAAGTGGCTTTTACCGGGCCGGATGATAAGCTGAACTATGTTCAGATGAATTTTGTGGATGGCAGCATGCGCAAGAAAATATTGAACTTATAGGAAGGGGTTCCCGGCATGGACCGCAGACTCGCAAAACGGACAGAAACGCTTACACCATCTTCGACGCTCGCGATCACGGCAAAGGCGAAGCAGATGAAAAAAGAGGGCATCGATGTCATCGGACTCGGTGCCGGAGAGCCGGATTACAATACTCCGGACCACATCATCGAAGCCGCCTACGCCTCGATGAAGGAAGGCAAGACGAAATATACGCCGGCAGGCGGCCTTCCGGAGCTAAAGGATGCCATCATCCGGAAAATGTCGAGGGACCACGGACTTACATACAAGCCATCTGAGGTGCTCGTCGGAATCGGGGCGAAGCACGTTCTCTATACGCTGTTCCAGGTCATCCTGGACCCGGGCGACGAAGTCATCATCCCGATTCCTTACTGGGTCAGCTATCCCGAACAGGTGAAACTTGCCGGAGGGGTGCCCGTACACGTGGAAGGATCTGTCGATTCCGGATTCAAGATTACGGCACAGCAATTGAAAGAAGCGGTATCGGACAAGACGAAAGCGTTTATCCTGAACTCACCGAGCAACCCGTCGGGGATGATTTACACGGAGGACGAGCTGCGGGACATCCTTGAAGTCTGCAGGGAAGCGGACATCTGGATCATCTCCGATGAGATTTATGAAAAACTGGTCTACGGTGATGCCAAGCATGTATCCATTGCTACGTTTTCGGATGATGCGAAAGACCGCACGATCGTCATCAATGGGGTTTCGAAGTCCCACTCGATGACGGGATGGAGGATCGGCTACGCGTGCGGCGAAGAGGCGGTCATCAAGGCGATGACGGACCTCGCAAGCCATTCCACTTCAAACCCGGTCACGACATCGCAATATGCCGCAATTGAGGCATACGAAGGGCCATGGGATGCGGTCGAGACAATGCGCAAGGATTTCGGGAACCGTCTGGATGCCGTTTATCCGCTCCTTTCCGATATCCCGGGCTTCAAGGTATTGAAGCCGCAGGGTGCATTTTACCTGCTTCCTGACGTGTCAGAGGCGGTCCGCAAGACCGGCTTCGAAGACACGGATGCCTTTGCCCGTGCTCTCCTCGAAGAAGCCAAGGTCGCAGTGATTCCGGGCAGCGGCTTCGGGGCACCGGACACAATCCGCCTCAGCTACGCAACCGAACTATCTCAGTTCAAGGAAGCCGTCCGGAGGATCCGTGAATTTGTGGAGGCGCGCTGGCAAGACTGAACGAACATACGGAGGTTTACTTTATGGATAAAATCATGATCAAAGAAATGCCGCAGCATGCCGGAGAAACAGTCCGCATCGGCTGCTGGCTCGCGAACAAACGCTCAAGCGGGAAGATTGCCTTCCTTCAGCTGCGAGACGGTTCCGGCTTCGTGCAGGGCGTCGTCGTCAAGGCGGATGTCCCTGAAGAAGTGTTTACAGCGGCGAAATCGATGAACCAGGAAACGTCGATGTACGTGACCGGCACCGTTGTCGAGGACGAGCGGTCCGCATTCGGCTACGAGCTCCAGGTTTCCGGCATCGAAGTGATCGGCGAGGCGGAAGACTACCCGATTACGCCGAAAGAGCACGGCACCGAATTCCTGATGGACAACCGTCACTTCTGGCTCCGTTCCAAGAAGCAGCATGCCATCATGAAGGTCCGTAACGAAATCATCCGCGCAACGTATGAATTCTTCAACGACCGCGGTTTCGTTAAGATCGATCCGCCGATTCTGACCGGTTCCGCACCGGAAGGCACATCTGAACTGTTCCACACGAAATACTTTGAGGAGGATGCCTTTCTGTCCCAGTCCGGCCAGCTTCATCTTGAAGCCGCAGCGATGGCACTGGGCAAGGTATTCTCGTTCGGTCCGACTTTCCGTGCGGAAAAGTCCAAGACCCGCCGCCACCTGATCGAGTTCTGGATGATGGAACCGGAAATGGCATTTACGGAACACGACGAAAGCCTTGAGGTCCAGGAGCAGTATGTTTCCCACCTCGTCCAGTCCGTACTGAAAAACTGCAAGCTGGAACTTGGTGTCCTCGGCCGCGACACGTCGAAACTCGAGAAGGTTCAGGCGCCATTCCCGCGCATCACATACGATGAAGCGATTGAATTCCTCCATGAAAAAGGCTTCGATGATATCCAATGGGGAGATGACTTCGGCGCACCGCACGAGACGGCCATCGCCGAACACTATGACAAGCCGGTATTCATCGTCAACTACCCGACGGCGATCAAGCCGTTCTACATGCAGCCGCATCCTGACCGCGACAACGTCGTACTCTGTGCGGACCTGATTGCGCCTGAAGGGTACGGTGAGATCATCGGCGGTTCCGAACGGATCCATGACTATGGTCTTCTGAAGCAGCGGATCGAAGAGCATCAGCTCGATCCTGAAGCCTATGCATGGTACCTGGAACTCCGCAAGCAGGGCTCCGTGCCGCACTCCGGTTTCGGTCTCGGCCTTGAGCGCACTGTCGCTTGGATCTCCGGAGCGGAACATGTGCGCGAAGCCATTCCGTTCCCGCGTCTGCTGAACAGGCTCTACCCATGATAAAGATGAAGGAGGTTGATTCGGTGAGCAGTCAGGATCGGCTCCGCATCTGGATTGAGCAGGGGAATGTCTCCATTTCCCAGCTCTTTTTTAGCTCTTATAAGCAGCTTGGCATCCGTGACCTCGATGCCCTGCTTGTCCTGCAACTGATGTCGTTTGCTGAAAACGGACAGGGTCTTCCCGGACCGTCAGATCTTTCATCAAGAATGTCCCTGTCCGATGAGGAGATCGGCCACGGCCTCCAGCGCCTGATGCAGTCAGGTTTCCTGACAATCGAGCGGACGATGGACGAAAAGGGCGTGCTGAATGAAAACTATAGCCTTCAGCCGCTTTGGACACGTCTGGTCGATGCGCAGGTGCTCGGTTGCTCCGGCAAGGAGGAAGAAAACCGTCAGGCGGAAGAAGGGGAGATTTTCGCCCTGTTCGAGCAGGAGTTCGGACGGCTTCTTTCCCCGATGGAATGCGAGACGATCTCGATGTGGTTCGACCAGGACGGCCATTCCTCTGATCTGATCAAAGCGGCGCTTCGCGAAGCGGTGATTGCACGGAAGGTGAGCCTCCGCTATATCGACCGGATCCTGTTCGAGTGGAAAAAGAAAAATATCCGGACCGTCGATCAGGCGGAAGGGGAGGCCCGGAATTTCCGCGGCCATTCCCAGCCGCAGAGGCACGCATCAGGCAACGAATCCAATCGGAAAGTCCCGTTCTACAACTGGCTGGAAGAGCGGGACTGACCGGCAGACCAATACCCGACGGCCGGCTTCCGCAGAAATAATCGGGAGCCGGCCGTTTCAGAAAGGACCAGGACATGCTGACGAAAGCCCAATGGAATGTATGCCGAGAAGAAATTGCCGACATGTACCCGGACGCACACTGTGAGCTCGTCCACGACAATCCGTTTGAGCTGCTGGTTGCGACGCTGCTGTCGGCCCAGTGTACTGACGCACTGGTCAACCGGGTGACAAAAGATCTCTTCCAAAAATATAAGCGCCCGGAAGATTACCTGGGCGTACCGCTTGAGGAACTCCAAAACGATATCCGTTCGATCGGCCTGTTCAGAAACAAAGCAAAGAACATCCGGGCGCTGAGCGAAATCCTGCTCGAGAAGCATGGCGGAATCGTCCCGGATGACCGGGATACGCTAACGACATTGCCCGGCGTCGGCCGAAAGACTGCAAACGTCGTCGTTTCCGTTGCTTATGGCGTTCCTGCATTTGCCGTTGACACGCATGTGGAACGGGTATCCAAGCGTCTGGGCCTCAACCGCTGGAAAGACAGCCCGCTTGAGGTGGAACAGAAACTGATGCGCTGGACACCGGAGGACGAGTGGTCACAGACCCACCACCAGCTGATCTTCTTCGGACGCTACTTCTGCAAAGCGAAGGCACCCGAATGCGGCATCTGCCCGATCCTCAACATGTGCCGGGAAGGGCGCAAGCGCATGAAACTGAACAACAAAGATGAAGAAGAGGAATAAGCACCAAAAACCGGAATTGCCGCTAAAAAGGCAATTCCGGTTTTTTAGATTACATGAGAGCTGTGAGAGTTTGTGTATGAAATAAAGAAGGTGCGTACGAAAAGTGGGGTGCATCCCGGGTTTGCGTACGAATCCAAGAAGTCGTACGAAAAATGGGGCGCCTCAGGTTCACGTACGAACCCAAGAAGTTTGATTACGAAAAGCAAGCGCGTCCAGGACAATGCACAAAAAAAACGGCCATGCGATTTCTCGCATGGCCGTCTGTTCATCAAGGATTCTGGTCTTCTTCTCCGGTTCCGTCACCGTCTTGATCGCCGGATCCGTTGCCGGGATTAGTCTGGCCGTCCTGGCCGCCAGGGGTCTGTTGCTGGCCCCCGCCCTGGTTGCCCTGACCGCCCTGACCGTCGTCCGGATTGTCTTGGTTGCCGGATCCGCCGCCCTGGCCTTGGCCTGGGTTCTGGTTGCCAGGGTTTCCTGCATTGCCGCCGTCACCCTGTTCATTTTCATCCGGTTCTTGCTCGTTTTCGTCCGGTTGCTGCTCATTTTCGTCCGGTTCCTGTTCGTTTTCTTCAGGTTCTTCCGGCTGCTCTTCCTCAGGAGCGCCTCCGATTTGGACGGAGACCGAGGCAGGAGCACTGGAAGCGTCGCCGGATCTCGCCACAACAGAGAACGTATACGTCCTGCCCGGTTCGACGCCGGTTGCCGCG
The DNA here is from genome assembly GCF_001619585.1 of Bhargavaea cecembensis. Classification (GTDB taxonomy): domain Bacteria; phylum Bacillota; class Bacilli; order Bacillales_A; family Planococcaceae; genus Bhargavaea; species Bhargavaea cecembensis_A. Next base: position 57,989 of record NZ_LQNT01000009.1, on the reverse strand, counting down.
GCAGTCATTTCGGTCGTGGTCGTCAGGTTCTGTGCACCGCCGCCGTCGATACTGTATGTGACGGCGAACTCGACGTCTTCTCCGCCTTCATGGTTCCAGCTGAGACGGACGAGATTTTGCGATTCGTCATAGTCTGCGCTCAAGCCGGTCGGTGCCGGAAGCGTTTCTGTTTCCTCTTCCTCGGGTTCGTATGTCTGGGACACGCGTTCAGGCACAGTTCCCCGGACAAACAGTTCGGTACTCTTCCGGTCGGAAGGGGTCCAGTCACTGGCGAGCCGGAGCGGATCCGTACCGACCTCTATTGTCGCTTCCACGACGGAATTCGGCTTCTTGAACGTCGTGTGTTCGCCGCGCTGCGCCAGACTGCCGAGGATTTCTGAGAAGGCTCTTTGAGGGAACCTTCGCTCATCCCAAGTTTTAAGGGGCGTGTAGTAATCCTCGTGTCCGGTCCAGACCGCAATGGAGTATTCAGGCGTATATCCGACAAACCAGCTGTCCGGAACTGCCATGCTTTCACCGCTGAATCGTTCCTCAAATGTTTTTGTGTCATAGTTGGTCGTTCCGGTCTTGCCGGCAACGTCCAGGCCATGGGAACTCACATTTTGATAGGCTGTTCCCTGAGGGTTCTTCACCACATCTCTGAGAACATCCGTAATCATGTATGCGGTGGAATCCTTCATGGCACTTACCGGTTTCGGACGGAGGTCCCGTTCCGTTTTTCCGTCCCTGAGGACAACCTTATTGATGGTGTATGGCTCCGTATACATCCCGCCATTGCCGAATGCGGCATAGGCGCTGGCCATCTGCATCGGGGAAGCACCGATCCCGCCGCCCAAAGCAGAGGATGAATTAGGATTTTCCACATTGATCCCGACTTTGTTTGCAAACTCGGCTGCTTTTCCTGCACCCACTTCCTCGAACGTCGAAACAGCCGGTACGTTCTGGGACATATAAAGTGCTTTTCTCATCGTCATTTTACCGCGGTATTGACCGTCGGCGTTTCTGATGATCTGGTCGCTTCCCTTATAGGTCCTGCGCTCATCGTTGACTGTATGGCCGGTTGACCAGTCGAGGTATTCGACGGCAGGGCCATAGTCCATGATCGGCTTGATGGTCGATCCGACGGAACGGTTGGTGACCAACGCCAGGTTTTTGTCACCGGTTTTGTAATCGGGGCGCCCGGCAACGGCCTTAACTGCGCCGGATTTTGTATCAATGACAGCAGCGCTGGAGGATGCTTCACCCGGGATTTTGTCATGGGTGATGGTGGATTCGACTGTTTCCTGTGCAGCCGGATCCAATGTGGTATAAATCTTCAGCCCGTCTGCGATGGAAAGGTCATGCTCTTCGAGTTCTTCCCTGACCATATCGACAAATGCCGCATATTTGTTGCTGCCATGTTGTTTCTGATCCTCGGGAGGAATAAGACCTTCGGTAACCGGCACTTCTTTTGCCGCATCGGCCTGTTCCTGGTTGATCTTGCCGTGCTGAACCATCAGTCCGAGGACGATGTTACGGCGCTTTTCGGCTCGCTCAGGGTGGCGGTACGGGTTATAGCGGTTCGGGCTTTGCGGCATCCCTGCAAGGAGGGCTGCCTCGTGCAGCTCGAGTTCTTCCGGCTCCTTGCCGTAGAATTGATCGGCTGCGGTACCGAATCCATAGATGTTATCGGTCATGAGGACTTTATTGAAGTACATCTCGAAGATTTCTTCTTTTTCGTATTTCCGTTCAAGCTGAAACGCTAGCCATGCTTCCTGGGCTTTCCGCTTCAGCGTTTTCTCGTTCTGGAGGAACGAGTTTTTCACGACCTGCTGGGAGATTGTGCTGGCGCCCTGTGCGCCAAAGCCTTGGCGGAAGTTGGCAAGCACCGCGCCCCCGAGCCGCCACAGGTCCATCCCGTGGTGCTTGTAGAAGCGTACGTCCTCGGTTGCGAGGATGGCGTCTTCCATGATCTGCGGAATCTGTTCATATTCTACATATTCCCGGTTTTCGGGACCCAGTGTGAGCAGCGGTTCCTCCGAGCCGGCCACGTACAGTTCTGAGGAAAGCGGGTCCTTCAGCGATTCCTCGTCCAGTTCCGGCGCAGTCGCCGCATAAAAGGTGAACAGTCCGACGCCGAAAACAAAGCCGACAATCGCGAGGATGACGGCGACTTTCAGAATCTTTTTCCAGAGCGGCTGTTTCTTTTTGCCTCCCGGCTTTTTGGAGTTATTCCGGTCCGACTTGCGGGCCTGTTCCTGCTGTTTACGCCTTTCGGAGCGCGATTGAATCTGGTCACTCATAGGTTTTCCTCTCTTTCTACTATTGCATCAAGAAATGCCTAATTTCGCGATGGCGCCCAGATAGTCGAGCCTTGGCCGGAATCCGGCGTTGAACTCGACGGCCTCTTCCTCCAGTTCGGCGACCGGAATCGATTTCCGGCCTCCGTCCATCATCCGCTTCCATGCACGGTCGACCAGATCGAATGGCACGATAAAATAACGTTCAGTTTTAGTGAACTTGACGATCAGGAACGCAATGCCTCCCTGATCCGTCACGCTGCGCATATGCTCGATCTGGTGCTCGTGAATGTTTTTCAGCGGAAAGGAGGAGCTGACCCCGGTCTCCTTCGCGTCAAAATCAATATGATGGCCGTGGTAGATCCCGTTGTAGTCGGTTGTCGATGGCGTCTTGAAGTAGGCTTCGCGGATAACCGCGGCACTTCTGGACGGATAGTCGACCTTCACGATCTGCACGGGTACGGGTTTCTTGTGGATGACCGCGATGCCGTTTGCGAGATAATAGGCATTGGACTCGTCCAATTCGTCCTCCAATGTCTTACCCCTATTGCTGAACGAGTAGTCCTTTTTCGCAGACTTGACCGCGGGCTTTTCGGCCGGAGTATACTTTCTTCCGCCGGGATAGCGAATTGCCATCTTGTTCACCTCGCATTCAACCTATCATACCACACCCATAGGACGTCTTATGGCATCACGGGGTTTCGGATTTGCAAGTGGATGTTTTTTACAGATGGCATCCAAGGAATGTCTGTTCCCCTTCAGGTGGTCACTTATCATCATATTTGGTAGGATGAAGAAAACCAACTAAAAAGGAAGACTCTATATATGAAACTTTATGAAATGACATTAGAGTTGCTGGACGAATGCGGAAAATGCCGTCCCCGCCATACCCGCATGAGAGAAGAGGAGCGGGAGCCTGACTTTTTCGGGGAAGTTAAGCCATATGCGGACCGTGTCCATCAGTTGATTTCTGAATGGAAGAGATTGTCTTCTGACTGGGTTCGGAAGGAGCGGCCCAAGCATGTGCGCGAGCCCCAGATCGAGAACGCAGCTGACATGATGACGCAGTTTGTGGTCCAGTCGTTTTATCCGAAAACCGGCAAGAAGCGGTTTTATGATTCGGTCCAGTCGGCAGAGTATCTTCTGAAGACAATGCTGGCCGCAATGGAGGAGGATGCGGATGGTGCTGAATAAACAGAAGACCATCGGTGAACTGGTCAGTGAATGGCTGTCCGACCCGGAAATGCGCGAGTCGATCCGGCACCATCGCGTCATTGACGGGAAGGAGGCGCGCTACGCAACATTTCCGGAGCGGCTCCACCCGTCAATCCGGAAAGCGCTCGAGTCACGCGGGATCAGCCGGCTCTATACCCATCAGCGGGAAGCGTTCGATCTGGCCTTTTCGGGCAGGTCGTTCACTGCTGTGACTCCGACCGCCTCGGGGAAGTCTCTCTGCTATCATCTGCCAGTTCTGCAGTCTGTGCTGGAAGACCGGTCGTCACGTGCGCTTTATCTGTTCCCGACCAAAGCCCTCGCACAGGACCAGATGGCGGATCTTCACCGGCTGATCGAAGAGAGCGGCGAAGAAATCCTGAGCCATACGTATGACGGGGATACGAGCCCGGGAATCCGGCAGAAAGTCAGGAAATCCGGCCATATCATCATGACGAACCCGGATATGCTACACTCCGGCATTTTGCCGCACCATACAAAGTGGGTCTCGCTATTTGAAAATCTGAAGTATATCGTTATTGACGAACTTCATACGTATAAAGGGGTATTCGGCAGCCATGTCGCCCATGTGCTACGCAGGCTGATCAGGATTGCACGTTATTACGGCAGCGACCCGGTCATCATCTGCACATCCGCCACGATCGCCAATCCGAAAGAACTCGCAGAGTCGCTCGCAAACCGGGAGATGGCGCTGATTGCGGACAATGGTGCGCCGGCAGGCAAAAAGCATTTCATCTTTTATAACCCCCCTGTGGTGCACCCGACATTCGGTATACGGAGATCCGCGGTGCTTGAGGTTCGCGACCTTGCCCGACGTCTTTACCGGGAGAACATCCAGACCATTGTATTCGCCAAGAGCCGGGTGCGTGTCGAGATGCTCGTCACGTACATGAAGGAGATGACAAAAAAGAAGCTGTCCGACACGACAATCCGGGGTTACCGGGGCGGATACCTGCCGTCGGAGCGGCGAGAGATCGAGAAAGGCCTCCGGAACGGGGACATCAAGACCGTCGTCTCGACGAATGCGCTTGAGCTCGGCGTGGATATCGGGCAGCTGCAGGCGTGCATCATGACCGGCTATCCCGGGAACATCGCAAGTGCCTGGCAGCAGGCTGGCCGTGCCGGGCGGCGTCAGGATGAGGCGCTGATCGTTTACGTCGCCCAGTCGCTCCCTCTCGACCAATACGTGATTGACCATCCGGAGTACCTGTTCGGTCAGTCGCCGGAAGAGGCGCGCATCCACCCCGACAACATTCTGATCCTCATGGACCACCTGAAGTGTGCGTCGTTCGAGCTGCCGTTCACGCTTGACGAGCAGTACGGCGAGTTCGATGTGCAGGAACTGCTCGCCTTCCTGGCGGATGAAGGCATCCTTGTTCAGGCCGGCGACAAGTGGCACTGGATGAGCGAGCGCTTCCCGGCGAGCGAGATCAGCCTGCGGTCCGCTTCCCAGGAGAACGTCATCATCATCGACAAGTCAGTCCCGCGCGACACGACCGTCATTGGAGAGATGGACCGCTACAGCGCGATGACGCTCCTCCATGAGGAAGCGATCTACATCCATCAGGGGACCCAGTATCAGGTCGAGGAACTCGATTGGGAGGAAAAGAAGGCGTATGTCCGTGAAGTCGATGTGGACTACTTCACGGATGCAAACCTGGCCGTCGAGCTTAAAGTGATCGCGGAAGATGAATTCGAGGAGCAGGGAGACCATGCCGAGTCATTCGGAGACATTGCCGTACTTGCCATGCCGACCATCTTCAAGAAGATCCGTTTCGATACCCATGACAATATCGGTTCCGGCCCGATCACGCTTCCCGCAGAGGAAATGCACACATCTTCGGCCTGGCTGTCGTTTGAGCGGCCTGCGGACTGGTCGGAATCCGACCTGACCGACACGATGACCGGAGCGGCGTATGCGATGCATTCGTTTATCCCGCTGTTTGTCAGCTGTGACCGCTCCGATATCCATGTCGTCCCGCAGGTAAAGGCGGTCCACACCAAGCGGCCGACGTTCTTTATCTATGACAGCTACCCGGGAGGCATCGGGCTCAGCAAGCGGGTTCACGGCATGTGGCCGGACCTGCTCGATCAGACAGCCGGCCATGTGGAATCGTGCCCGTGCGAGTCCGGCTGCCCGGTGTGCATCGGAGCACAGGAATCAGGAGGCAACATCAAGCGCCGTGTCGCCGAGCTTCTCAGAAAGCTTGCGGGGTGAGCCGCCATGTCCTATGAAAATCGTCTGATGCAGATGAAGAAGATGCTGAAGAAGGCCCCTGCCGAAAAAAAGAAAGAAACAGCCTACAAGAAGCCGCCCGCTCCTGAATATACAGAGCGCTGGGAAGCGGCCGGGCTTACGCGCATTGACAATCAGTTCGGCACGGTATTCCTGAAGCGGACGGACTACCCGCCGGACACTGTGCACGGCGGCCTTGCGCTCGGCATGCTTGGGGAAGCAGCGTCGGTATGGTCCGGCTCGGACGGAATCCATCCGTTTGCCGAAGGGGACGAGAAGAAACTGCTGTTTTTCGATACGGAGACGACCGGCCTGAAGGGCACCGGTTCCCTCATTTTCATGGCGGGCCTGCTGTCGACGGACGGGGAGGACTTTACCCTGGACCAATATGTGATGGCCGACCCCGCACACGAGATGGCGTTTCTCTTTGAAACGGGACTCTGGAAGCCGGGCCGGACACTCGTCACCTACAACGGCAAGAGCTTTGACTGGCCGCAACTCCAAACACGGTGGACAATGAACCGCGAACACCTGCCGAAACTTCCCGATCCCGTCCATATTGATCTGCTCCAGGGCACCCGCCGAATCTGGAAGGGCGGCCTGGACAGTTTCTCTCTGAAGTCAGTCGAGGAGGAAGTGCTCGGCTTCCACAGGGAAGACGATATCCCGGGGTTCCTTGCGCCGATCATCTATACTGACTCGGTACGGAGCGGGAACCCGGACCTGCTCCTCCGCGTCCTTCGTCATAATGAGTGGGATTTGCTGTCGCTTGTCACGCTGTTTACAAGGCTGACGGGCCTGCTCATGAAAGAGAACGAAGAAGATACCCCGCTTCCGCACACGAACATCGGCAAATGGTTCGGTGATCTGAAAGCATACGAGAAAAGCCGCGAGGTGCTCGAAGAAGTGACCAGCGTCTTTTTCGACGAAACCGATGAAGCGTATTACTATCTCGGGTTCCTCCTAAAAAAAGAGCGCCGCTACGAAGATGCGGAGTCCGCTTTTCTTCAGGCATACAAAGGCGGCCTGGATGAGCAGAAGACCCTCCAGGCACTCGAGGAGCTGGCAAAGCTCCAAGAACACCGCCTAGGAAAATTGCCCGAAGCGGAGATGAACTGCCTCCGGGCCGCAGGGCTCCTGAAAAACATGAAAACGATGAAACCCACCCGCAAAGAGCGGTGGCAGGAGCGCTTTGCAGCCCGCCTCGCCCGGGTCCGCAGAAAACAGGGGAAATAACGGGGAAATAAATTTCCGAAGTACCCGGACTATTTCCCGGGCAAGCGCAGGTTACGACAGACAGGCTTATTCTTTCCGACAAGGTTAAACAACCGCGGGCAAAATATGCTATAATTTAAGGAAGCTAGCAAAGACGGAAGGACGAGAGTCATGGAGACTAAACTGACTGCCAAGGAAATCCTCGAACATGAGTTCAAAACTGGAGTCCGGGGATACAAACCGGACGAAGTCGATCACTTTCTCGATGAAATCATCCAAGACTATGAAGCATTCAACAAGAAGATTGCCGCACTGACCGAAGATAACAGGCGGCTGGCCGAGGAAATCGAAGAACTGAAAAGCCGTTCATCCGCACCGGCTCCTCAGCAGACGGGTACGACGAACTTCGACATCCTGAAGCGTTTGTCGAACCTCGAACGCCATGTATTCGGAAATAAACTGAACGACTGATTTTTTAAGCGCGCTCCGGAATGGGGGAAGATGGTAGTCTTCCCCGGGTTGATTCCGGGGCGCGTATATGTTATGATGATCGTTGCCAAAGTCGCCATTCAGGTGATCGCTGCAACTTCGGGTTGTAGAGGAAAGTCCATGCTCGCACGGTTCTGAGATGACCGTAGTGTTCGTGCCCGGCGAAGTCATAAGCCGGGGCAGATCCATCCGGGTCTGACGGCGGGGATAATGCCTAAGTCCTTCGGGATATGGCAGAGATCTCCTGAAAAGTGCCACAGTGACGTAGCCGCATCGGAAACGGTGCGGGTGGAACGGGTAAACCCCTCGAGCGAGAAACCCAAATTTTGGTAGGGGCGTCCTTCCGAAGGAAATGAACGGAGGAAGGGACAGGCAGCTGACTGTAGATAGATGATTACCGCCGGAGTACGAGGCGCAAGCCGTCTGAGTACGAAGGAACAAAACATGGCTTATCGAATGGCGACGGTATATTTGCATTTAACGAAACGCTCTCCCATGACAGGAGAGCGTTTCTTTTGTACGATACATACAGCAGACTCGCCGGGTACCGTCCCGGCGGTGAGGAGTGGTACGATGACGACATTCAAATTGGTGGCAACCGCCGCGATGGGTCTTGAAAAGCCTGTTGCCGATGAAGTGCGTGCACTCGGCTACGAGCCGACCGTCGAAAACGGGAAGATCTACTTTGAAGGGGACGAGACCGCCATTGCGCGTGCAAACCTGTGGCTCCGCGTCGCAGACCGGGTCAAGATTGTCGCAGGCGAGTTCAAGGCGATCACATTCGACGACCTGTTCGAAGGCGTCAAGTCGATCCCGTGGGAAGACTACCTTCCTGCAGACGCGGAGTTCCCGGTTAGCGGAAAATCCGTCAAATCCCAGCTCGGCAGCGTCCGCGACTGCCAGGCCATCACCAAGAAAGCCATTGTCGAACGGCTGAACGGGGCATATGGCCGGCGGGGCATTTTGCCGGAAACCGGCGCGCTGTTCAAAATCGAAGTGTCCGTGCTGAAAGACGTAGCGACGCTCACGATCGACACGAGCGGAGCGGGACTCCACAAACGGGGCTACCGTGTGGGACAAGGTGATGCGCCGCTGAAGGAAACACTCGCCGCGGCACTTGTCCAGCTGACCCGCTGGAGCCCGGACCGCCCGTTCCACGATCCGTTCTGCGGATCCGGCACACTTGCGATTGAAGCGGCCATGATCGGCCAGAACCTTGCTCCCGGCTATAACCGTGAGTTCGTTAGCGAACAATGGCCATGGATGAACACTTCCGTTTGGGAAGACGTCCGCGCCCATGCGGACACGGTAGCCGACTACGACATCGAACTGGACATCTCCGGCACCGACATCGATCACCGGATGATTAAAATCGCTGAAGCCAACTCCGCGGAAGCCGGCTTTGCGGACATGATTCGCTTCAAGCAGATGCAGGCCGCCGACTTCACCACCGACAAAGAAAACGGAGTCATGGCCTCCAACCCGCCATACGGCGAGCGGATCGGCGAAGTCGAGGAAGTCGAACAAGTCATCCGCGGACTCGGCAAGGTGATGAAACAGTATCCGACCTGGTCCGTCTACATGCTTTCGTCGATGGAAAACTTCGAAGAACTCTTCGGACGCCAGGCGACGAAGAAACGCAAGCTCTTCAACGGATTCATCCGCACTGACTATTACCAATTCTGGGGACAAAAGAAAAGAGACTGATCGGAGTGGGGAAACCGGGCTGATGCCCGGTTTTTTTGTTTTGGTGCCGGGGCGAAAATGAGTGGTGCGGTCGCGAATTCAGAGGTTGTCGTCGTGAAAACAGGAGTTGCCGTCGCGAAAACAAGAGTTGCCGTCACGAACTACGGTGCGGACGCGAAATCACAAGTTGTCGACGCGAAAACAGGAAATACGGTCGCGAATCATGGTGCCGGCGCAAAAACGCAAGTTGCGGACGCGAAATCACAAGTTGTCGTCGCGAAAACAGGAGTTGCCGTCGCAAACCACGGTGCCGACGCAAAAACGCGAGTTGCGGACGCAAAATCAGAGGTTGCTGTCGCGAAAACAGGAGTTGCCGTCGCGAATCACGGTGCCGACGCGAAAACGCGAGTTGCGGACGCGAAATCACAAATTGTCGTCGCGAAAACAGGAGTTGCCGTCGCAAACCACGGTGCCGACGCAAAAACGCGAGTTGTGGTCGCGAAATCACAAGTTGCAGACGCGGACAGGCATTTCCAATTGATCACAACATTAACTTTCCATTCGAATTTAATCGGACAGCAGAATAATCAAGAGTGTAATACGTTCTATGAGAAGACAAGTGCCGAATAAAGGGGCCGGAACGGAGAAGTGATTTTGCTTTCGTGCCCTTTACACCTAGATAAGCCTCACATTGTCGGCTGGTGAGTGTGTCGCCCCAAATCAGGAAGTAGTCAATCAGATTTTCAGTGTACGGCATCCATTGGGAAGCGCCACATTTCCGGCAATCTGTTTTTCTGGTTGAACCGATGCGCAAGTGTCCGTCGCAGAGGCTGCAGAGCGAGCCATGGTACAACCCAGTCAATTCCCGTGATGACGCCAGCGGAAATGGATTAAAAGGAGAGTGCAGACGGCGAAGATACGCAGCAATCGCAATGGCATCCTCGTTGTTAACGAGCTTGGATTCATTGTTCGCCCGGTGAATCAGACCTGGCAGTTCACTAGGGAAATAAGCTTGGTGGCCTTTTGGGAATTTGGGTTCAGAGTTTTTTGCGGCAAGGATCAGTGCCCCTTCCACCGGTAATGAAATACGGTGAGAATCGAGACGCCGGGATAATACAGCAGTCGCGTTAGTGAGTTGAGTATATGGGCATCCAAAATACTGAATCACGCCGTCCGCAGCCGTCCTTTTTAACCGTGCAGGAGCACTTTCCAGCTCCAGCGTTCCGTGGATGTTTTTCACTTCCAAAAGCAATACTCTAGAGTTGGTCACGATAATTGTGTCCAGCTGTACAGCACCCACAGTCGGCTGGTGTAATGTCAAATTGGTGATGATCCGCTCCGGATGAATACCCGACCGTGCCACAAACTGATCAACCCTGCGTTCTCCCAGCCATCCGAACGTCATTGCACGTTCTTGCTCTCCTATCTCAAGGTAATCTGCCGAACGCTCGTCCATCCTTCTTAACATCCTCCTGATTCCGTAAAGTTCCAACGGAAATCTCCTCATCGCAGCACCTCCAGTCAATCCATTACACCCGAAAGATTCTGTGCCGCGCAAATCCCCATTTTTCAAATTCGCCATCCAAATGCTTATCAAAATCAGATTTTGCAACTAGCCCACTAGAAGCAAATCTCGCCGCACCACACTTTCCTCAAAAATAAAATCAAATTTCATCAAATCCCCTTGAACTTTTCTCCGTTCCGGCTGTCTAATAAGTACAGAGACACCGGAAGCGGGGGAAGGGCATGGAAGAACGAGAGCTGGCCGAGCGTGCAATAAGGGGAGATGCCGAGGCGTTCGTCAGGCTGATGGAGCTGCATAAGGCGCCGCTTTACCGCACGGCGTATGCCTTCCTAAAGAGTGAGCATGCCGCGGTTGAGGCAGTGCAGGAAGTGACGGCAAGGGCGTTCAAAAACATCCGCAGGCTAAAGGAACCGGCTTATGCAAGAACATGGCTGACGCGGATCATGATCAATTACTGTCAGGATGAGTTGAAAAAGGCGAGGCGAGAGCCGGTGACCGACCGGATGCCGGAAAGCATCTCGAAAGCGGGCGATGATTTACTCGTGCTTGAGGAAGCACTTCTTGCGCTGCCGGGCCCGTCACGCCGCCTGATCCATCTGAAATATTTCGAAGATATGAAAATCAAAGAAATTGCGGAGATCGAACAGGTTCCGGAGGGTACCGTTAAGTCACGGCTTCATAAGTCCTTGCGGGCTCTGCGGGATTTTATGAACGGGAAAGGAGGGCGTGCAAATGACTGAGCGTGAAGAGCAACGGCTGGAGAGCATGAAGGAACGGCTAGATAACATTCCAATTCCCGAAGAAGCACTGTCGACGGCAATCCGGGCCGGTGTGCGGCAAGCGGAGCAGGAACGCAACCGGAAGAGACCGGCCCGCCGATTGATCTGGCCGGCAGCGGCGGTTGCAGTCCTGTTGCTGGCGTTCGTCATGACCATACGGGTTTCGCCTGCATTTGCACATGCGGTCTCCAGTCTCCCGGGGATGTCACTGATCGTGGATTTGATTCAAGACGACAAAGGCCTGAAGGCCATTATGGACAACGAGTATTATGAAGAAGTCCATTCGACCGACTCGGACGGAACGGTCACGGTCACACTGAATGGCGTCATCGTCGATCAGTCTGGGATGGTCATTTCTTACACAGTGGATTCCACGACTGGGATGAGAGATCCGGACATTGAGAAGATTGATCTTTTTTCGGGAAGCGAGCTGCTCGAACCTCAAGGCATCAGTTTTAATTACCCGTCCGAAGACGGAAGCATGAGCAATGAGCAGTTGATTCATTACAACTTTGCTGAACCATTGCAGACGGATATTCGTGATTTCGAATTGAAGCTCACCATCCGTGATGCAGAGGAGCATCTATTCAGTCTCCCATTCACCGTTCAAAATCCGATTGCCGAAGGAAAGGTATATGAGCTGAACCGGACCGTGTCCGTTGACGGTCAAAAACTCACCATCGAATCCATCACAGTCCATCCGCTGAAAGTTGCCATCAGAATCAAGGAAGATCCGGACAATCAGATGGACATCCTGCAATACGAGGATCTCCGGATCGAAGACGGCAACGGGGAAGTGTGGAGCCGGATTATCAACGGGATGACTGCGACTCAGGATGAGGACGGAACGGATGTCTATTTCCTTCAGAGCAACTATTTCGAACAGCCGGACCTGATGAGTTTACGGATGAACCGCATGCAGGCCATCGACAAAACAGAACGGCTCGTCGTGGATACACTCACCGGTGAAGTTCTGGAGACACCGTCTGATGGAAAACTTGAAGTGACAGAGCTGTCTGCGACTGTAATTGAAACAAAGCTGAAAACAGGGCCTGATTTCGGCTATGGGTATCTCGGCAATGCGACTGATGCGAACGGAAAAAGAATCGACCTTTCTTCGGGCGGTTACTGGCAAATTGATCATTACAGTTATAATGACCTGAGATTCACAAACGGAGATTACGTGAATCCGATCACCGTCGAGTTCTTCGCCTATCCGAATTACATCGAAGGTGATGTGACCATCCGTCTTGAATGAAACGGACAACTGGTGGGAAGCATAGACTTAAATGCTTCCCACTTTTTTCATGGCGTGCTATACTAATAAAATCGTGCATTTTTCCGCCAGATTGGAAAAATGCTTTCATTACGTTTACAGGGGGCTTTCGATTGAAACAGGCGATTCCGTTTGCATTGGACCGGGAGCGGTCGTTTTTTGAGTCACTCGACGACTGGATCGGCGATGTGCTGTACGATGAGCTGACCGAGAAGGGGTTTGACCTCCGCGATGAGCAGGTGTTCATGGCGTTTCAGATCGGCCAGGCACTCAAAGACAAATCGGTTTTGTTCGCGGAAGCGGGGGTCGGCACCGGCAAGACGATCGCTTACCTTCTGCCGGCGGTCGCATATGCACGGTATACCGGGAAGCCCGCGATCATCGCATGTGCCGACGAGACACTCATCGACCAGCTGGTCAAGGAAACCGGGGATATCGGCAAGCTCGAGCGGGCGCTCGGCCTGACTGTTGACGTCCGGCTTGCCAAGTCGCGCGAACAGTATCTGTGCCTGAAGCGGCTTGATGAATCAAAAGGCGTGACTGATGTCGCTGACGTGATCGACGCCGGCCTGCCGGACTTTGTACGCGGCCACGGTTCAATGATGCGACTGGACCCTTACGGTGCCCGATCCGATTATCCGGATCTGTCCGACGAGGATTGGAATTCGGTCAACTACCATCCGATTTATCAGTGCGGATCATGTGAACTGCGGAACCGCTGCGGCCAGACGCTGCACCGGAACCACTACAGGTCGTCGACCGATCTGATCATCTGCTCGCAGGACTTTTATATGGAACATCTCTGGACAAAAGAATCGCGCAGCCGGCAGGGACAGCTTCCGCTCCTGCCGGAATCCTCGGTCGTGGTATTCGACGAAGGCCACCTGCTGGAGTATGCTGCGCAGAAGGCATTTACGTACCGCGTACAGGAGCGCACGATCGACACGGTGCTGTCCCGCATCATGGTCGACGGAGTCCGCGAAAAGACGCTTGTACTCATGGAGGCGCTGATCGACCATCACGCGGAACTGTTCCGCCTGCTTCATGAGTCCGCCGAAGGGGAGGGCGATCGCCGTGCCATCGTCCGCTCAAAGGCAATCGGTGACCATTCATCCGCTGTTGTGAAGCTCGCCGTCGATATTCTTGAAGAACTTGTTTTCGATGCTGACCTTTATGTGATTCCGGAATACGACTTGAAGATTGCTGAGGAATACCTTGAGCAATATATCCACTCAATGAAACTCTTTGCCGAAAACGGTGAAGCGGTGGACTGGCTGGAAGATGAGAACGGCGATGAGACGCTTGTCATCATGCCGCGTCTTGTGACCGATATGCTGGAGGAACTGCTTTTCTCGAAGAAGATGCCGGTCATCTTCTCATCCGCCACAATGTCTGTGGACGGAGACTTCTCGTTCCTCGCCGGTTCCCTCGGAATTCGTGATTTCAAGTCCTTCTCCGTCGAGTCGCCGTTTGACTACGAAGAAGTGATGAAGATCAGGGTGAAGCGTGCTGCAGACAAAGCGGCCGAAGTACTCCGGCTCACTGAAGACGGACAGCAGTCGCTCATCCTCTTCCGGTCGAAGGCTTCCATGGATGCTTTCCGGAAAGCAGCGGGCCAAGATCCGCGCTTCCTGTTTGAAGGAGATCGTGCGCTGTCCGCGATGGTCAGGGACTTCCAGCAGGGCAAGGCACAGATGCTCTGTTCCTGGCATCTTTGGGAAGGGCTCGATATTCCGGGTGAGGCGCTCACACGTGTCATCATCCATGACCTTCCATACCCGCCTGACGACCCGCTCTTCGAAGCAAAGCGACGCTTCGCGGAAGATGCGCACCGTGACATCGACATGCCATATATGCTTCTGCGTCTTCGCCAGGGCATCGGCCGACTGATCCGGACATCCGAGGACCAAGGTGACATCCAATTGCTGCTTGATGAACATGAACTGAAGGCTGAAGAGGAGATCCTGAAAGTGCTTCCCGTCCAGCCAGACAGCCTGCCTTCCGCATGATGCGGAAGGCTTTTTTGTGTTGTTGGAGTGGATGGAGTGCGTTGTGTGGTCAGTTCGCACCTGCAATGCTGCATTTCGCGTCGGCACCGTGATTTGCGCCCACAACTCCCTGTTTCGCGCCGGCAACTCCAGAATTGGCGGCCGCAGCACACGTTTTCGCGCCGGCACCATGATTCGCGCCCACAACTCCCTGTTTTGCGCCGGTACCTCCGGAATTCGCGTCCGCAGCATCCGTTTTCGCGCCGGCACCGTGATTCGCGCCCACAACTTCCTGTTTTGCGCCGGCAAACCGTAAATTCGCGCCCGCAACTCCGTATTCCGCGCCCCCTCTATCCCAATTCAAACCGCCCTGCCACGCTCCTGCGAAAAAATGATATGATAGCACAAGAAAACAGACATAGAGGAGATTTGTAGCCAATGGCGCAATTTGAACAGCATCATGAACAACTGATCCGGCAGGCTGCACAGCTGGCGGTTCTGTTCCGCAAGAACGGGGACCGGGAGCGCGCCGAAAAGGCGGAGCGTTTTGCAAGGAAACTGATGAGAAATGATTATATTGTCGGGTTCGCGGGCCATTTCTCCGCGGGGAAATCGAGCATGATCAACGCACTGACCGGTGTTGACATCCTCGCGACCGGGCCGATTCCGACAAGTGCCAATATCGTAAACGTACATAAAGCAGACAATGATTTTGCCATCATCCACCGGACGGACGGTGCGCCGATCCGGTTCTCGGACGATGTGGACGTCCAATATGTGAAGGAGTTCTCGAAAGACGGCCAGGCCGTCTCCGAGATTGAGGTCGGTCACAAAGATTCCGCACTTCCGGAAGGCGTGACGGTCATGGACACCCCGGGCGTCGATTCGACCGACGATGCCCACCGTCTGTCGACGGAGTCGTCCCTGCACGTGGCGGACCTCGTGTTCTACGTCATGGACTATAACCATGTCCAGTCGGGGCTCAACTTCACGTTCACGAAGAACCTCATGACCTATAACGAAAATGTTTACCTGATCGTCAACCAGATCGACAAGCACCGGGAGGCTGAGCTGAGCTTCGAAGACTTCAGAAATTCCGTTCGGGAATCGTTCGCTTCCTGGGGTGTCCACCCGAAAGGCATTTTCTTCACCTCCCTCCGCGAGCCGGACCTTCCGAATAATGACTTTGAAAAGGTGAAATCTTTGGTCGCGACGTCCATCCATAACCGTGAGGAGTCGCTGCAGGCAGCGGCTGAAGGAACTCTCCGGAAGCTCGCAGATGAACATGTCCGGTTCCTCGAGGATGAGCGGGAAGAGCGGAAGTCCACCTATGCGGAAGTCCTGTCCGATGAAGAATGGGCGCGCCGTGAGGAGATCAAGGAAGAAGCGGCCGATGCTTCGAGACGGATCGAACTGCTGTCGCCCGAGCGCTGGCAGGATGACTTCGAGTCAAAGCGGAAGGACCTCCTTGAAAATGCGGGTCTCATGCCGTTTGAAGTCCGCGATCTCATGAAGGACTACCTGGAAGCGCAGTCCAAATCGTTCAAGGTCGGCTTCCTGTTCAGCGGGAAAAAGACGGAGGAGGAACGGCAGCGGCGGGCGGAAGCCGTTCTTGCGACGTACCGGAAAACAGTGGATACGCAGGTGTCCGTGCACCTCCGCGGCCTGATGAAGACTGCACTAAGGGAAGCGGGTCTCCTGACGGACGAAGAAGCGCTCCGGATCGACGGCATGGATTTCGATCTGCCGCTTTCGGTCATTGAAAGCCAGGTGCCACAAGGTGCGCTCGTCACGGGAGATACGGTACTTAACTTTACGGAGGCGGTGCGCCAGTCCACCATCCGCTGGTTTATCCGTGAAACGGACAATTGGAAAAGTGAACAGTCGGCCCGGATCGCCGATGCAGCCAACGAACGGACCGATTCCGAGCTTCAACAGTCGTCCGTGCTCAGCAGGAAAGCGGATGCGATCCGTGCGATCGAAGAGGCCGACAACGAAATTGCAGACTTCCGCAAATCGCTTGAGGCACCGGCCTCTGTACTGATCAAGGAAGCCGGCGAGCTCGCCGCAAACTGGGAGGCCAATGAGCGGACGATGATGGAGTCTGTAATTGAATTCGATCCCTCAATGGCGCCTGATAAGGAAGAGGAACAGGCAGGGACAGAAGAAGAAGCGGTGCGTGAAGAGGTTGGTCATGTGAACACCGAAGAGGCCATCCGACAGGCCTCCATGATCGCTGAAAAGGTCCGTCCGATTCCGGGCTTCCAGGAAACTGCGGATTACCTGATTCGAAAAGCGGACCGGCTCGGCAAGCAGGACTTCACGATTGCCTTGTTCGGTGCATTCAGTGCCGGGAAGTCATCATTCTCGAACGCCCTGATCGGTGAATCCGTGCTTCCGGTATCCCCGAATCCGACTACTGCAGCGATCAACCGGATCCGGCCTGCGGATGCCAGACATGAAAGTGGTACCGCCGACATTCATCTGAAGTCCGCGGAAGCCATGACCGAAGACGTCACCCGGGCGTTTGCCCAGCTTGGCATGACCGTCCGCTCGCTTGACGAAGCGTTCCGTCAGGCCGACGAAGCAATCGGCAAGGAAGACATTGAAGATGGAAAGCAGTTGCATCGTTCATTTCTCCGGGCATTCCGCGACGGCTATCCGGAGCGCGGCATGCTGCTCGGACAGACGGTCAACGTGGAAGAAGACGAGTTCCGCAAGTATGTTGCAGATGAAAGCCGGAGCTGCTTTGTCGAATCAATTGATTTCTATTATGACTGTGAACTGACCCGGCGCGGCATCACACTCGTTGACACGCCCGGCGCAGACTCGATCAACGCACGGCATACAGATGTCGCATTTGAATATATCCGCAATGCGGACGCGATTTTGTTCGTCACCTACTATAACCATGCATTCGCGGCAGCGGACAGGGAATTCCTCATCCAGCTGGGCCGGGTAAAGGATGCATTTGAGATGGACAAGATGTTCTTCCTCGTCAATGCGATCGACCTTGCGGCAAACGAAGAGGAAGCTGACATGGTGAAGCAGTATGTCGGCGGTGAACTGCAGCGATTCGGTATCCGCAACCCGCGGCTTTACGGTATTTCGAGCCTCCTTGCATTGAAAGAAAAGCAGGATCAGGCAGACTTGGGCTCCGGCATGCCAGAATTTGAGGAAGCGTTCCACCATTTCCTCGGCGATGAACTGAGCGGGCTGGCGGTCCAGGCGCTTAATGAGGAAAGCCGCAAAACCGCAGAGCGGCTGGGCGAACTGATTGAGCGGACCGAGCGGAACCGGTCCAGAAAAGCGGAACGGATGGAAGAACTTCGCCGTTTCGAGCAGGAGCTGCGGAAGCGTTATGCGCAGTCAGCTGCACAGGTCATCCTGAACGACTCCAAGGCCGAACTGGATGAGCTATTGTACTACGTGCTCCAGCGTGTATTCTTCCGGTTCAATGAATTCTTCGGAGAAGCCTATAATCCGGCGACCTTCTCGGCGAAGCCGTCCAGGGAAGCCCTTGCCATCGCACTGCATGAAGCGCTTGATGCGGTAGGGTTCGATATTGTCCAAGAGATGAAGGTCACAGACTTCCGGCTCATGAACTTTACGATCAGAAGACTCGGCATGCGTTTCACCGAGGAACAGAGGAAACTCCGCGACATGGATGCCATGTTCTCACTGACGCCATATGAGCCCGAGGACAAGGCAAGCCTCGCATTCCCGGCGGTTTATCCGGACCCCGAAAAGCATGCATCGGTCAACCGTCTGTACAAAAACGATAAAGACTTCTTTGAGGGGGGCGGACGCGACAAGCTCAGGGATGCACTTGAAGCGGCTGCAAGGAAGGATGCAGAGGTCTATGTGGAGAATGAAAAGAAGCGGATGATTGAAGACTTTACGCAATGGACCGAACTGGAGGCGGAAGGTCTTCGCCAGCATCTGTTGCATGGCGCGCTTGCCCGCATCGCTTCCGAGAGGGAAGTGCTTGAAAAGACAGTGAATCTGCAGGAATGGAAAGAGGTTTATGAAGCCATCTGTGAATTGGAGGGATCCAGGTGACGGACGTATTCAAATCGGCAGACGATTTGTCGGAAGGCTACTACAAGCTGATTGATGCCAGGTTTTCGCTCGGTGACCCTGAAGCGGGCAGGAAAGCGTTTGAAGAAGGTCATATTGCAGGTGCGGTTTACTGGGACCTTGAGAAAGACATGTCGGATATGGATTCTGACCGCGGACGTCACCCGATGCCTTCACGCGCGCAGCTCACGGAACTGTTCCGGCGGAGCGGCCTTTCCCTCGATGACAGAATCCTGATTTATGATGGGGGAGGCGAGCCGTTTGCCGCACGTGCCTATTTTCTTCTCCGGTACGGCGGATTCAGGCATACTTTCATTCTGAAAGAAGGGTTTGACGGCTTGCGGACAGCCGGCTACCCGGTCGATGCGGAACCGTGCCGGCCACAAGTATCGGATGTTGAACCCGACTGGCAGGCACATCTGCTGGCGTCGCGGGAAGACGTGAAGGGTGTTTCGGAAGGCCGTGAAGAGGGTGTCCTGATCGATGCCCGTGCCGCCGAGCGTTTTCTTGGAAAACATGAACCGCTGGACCCGGTCGCCGGACATATCCCAGGTGCCCGTAATTTTGATTGGACGCGCCTGAAAAAGGAAGGCTATTTCGACACTGGAGAAGCAGTGGAGCAGTTACTCAGGAAAACCGCAGACAAGGATGAAAAGGTAACGGTTTACTGCGGAAGCGGTGTGACAGCGGCTCCGCTCTTTGCCATGCTGGACCACATCGGTCAGGAGGACCTCCGACTCTATGTCGGAAGCTACAGCGACTGGGTGAGCGATCCGGACAATCCGGTAGAGAAAGAAAGCGACTGATCAGGCACTCTGCCAGACAGTACCAGATTTAAAAAGGCAGTGACAGGGTATCTACCGTGATAAAGAAAGAATCATTGTCACGGAGGGATTGCCTTGGATTATTTGCTGATCGCCGGGAAACTGGTCATCGGAATTGTGTTCCTGCTCGTTATCGTCCGCCTTCTTGGGCGAAAGGAACTAGCAGAGATGACACCGTTTGATATCGTTTATCTCCTCATCTTCGGTGGGATTCTGGAAGAATCCATCTATGACGATAAAGTTTCTATTTGGATGCTTATCTTCGCTTTAATTTTATTTGGACTGATCGTTTTTGCCATTGAGAAGATCGCTGAGAAGTCCGACAGGGCACGGGTTGTCCTCATGGGTACGCCGGACTATATCATCAAAGACGGAAAGCTGAACGCCAAGAGGATGAAACGCAATATGATGGAGATGGAGCAGCTGCGCATTATGCTGCGGCAAAACGGTATTTTTTCATTGAAAGAGGTTAAAGATCTGGTGATCGAGCCGGGTGGTTCCGTCTCCATCAATACGTATTCCAAGTACAAACCAGTTACTGCGGAGGACCTCAATATTGAAAAGCCGGAAGAAGACCCGACCGTCCTGCTGATCGATAATGGATTCGTTAAAGAAGACATGCTGGAGCTGGTCGGCAAAAGTAAACAATGGCTTTATGACCAACTTGCAGAACAGGGCTATCACGATGCAAAACAGATTTTATATTGTGAATGGTCCGAGACCGAAGGATTTTATATCCGGACCTATGCCGATACCACTGCTGCTGGGGGGAGAGAATGAGATACGCGCTATTGGGAGACATCCATTCATCTGTGGAAGATCTTAAAGATGTGTTGAATGATATCCAAAAACATGCACCGGATGCCGAGCTGATCGGCACCGGTGATCTGTTTGAATGCATCATCAGCAAGAAACGGGCGCCTTTCGAGCGATTCACGAAGCTGGACGACGTCATGCTGTATTCGGATGAGCTGCTTGACATGTTGTCCTTTCCAACCGTACGGGGCAATCAGGAGGAGCGGATCGCCCAGATTACCGATTCCGACGAGCCGCTCCTGCAGAGGATCCGCATGATGGAAGAGAGGATCGCTATCGGTAAATCGGCTCAGGTGATTCATGGTCACCAGTGGGAGTGGGGCGGAGATCCATGGATGCCGGTGTTGCCGGAAACCGGTCCCGATTTGATTTTCTATGGTCACAGTCATGATTCGGGTCTATCCATCGAAAATCAGGTAGAAGAAATCGGCTTCGGGGTTCCCTATAGTGTCACGAAAGGACGGACTTTCGTAAATGTCGGTGCCGTCGTCGGTGACCGCGCCTGGGTGCTCTATGATCCTGCAGGGACCGTTACATTTATGAAAGTCATGGATTGACAGAAAAAACGGAAGCGATCATTTCGCTTCCGTTTTTTATTCTTGGCCGGACGCATCCGACCGGGAATGTCAGGCCATACTAATCCCGCTTGTCACTCCGAAGGGCAGCTCGTGCAAGCACATCCGCGGCCCGGTTCTGGCTGTCCGGAATCCACTTAATAAAGAAAAAATCGAATCCATCTGCAATACGCAGGGCTTTATCAAGCATATCCATATGTAAAGGGTTTTTCGCATAACGTTTTTCGACAGCACTGACGACCGCTTTGGAGTCCGAACGGATCGATACCATACCGGTTGTCAGTTTTGAAGCCTCTTCAACCCCTCTGACAAGCGCGCGGAATTCAGCTGTATGATTGTCGAGTTCACCCACCGGCTCTGACACTCTGACCTCATGACCTTCACCGCGGATGAACACGCCGATGCCTGCCGGGCCCGGGTTGCCCGCAGCCGCACCGTCAATATAGACTTCAAGCATTCAATCACCTTCTCTTTCTAGGTCGGACCGCCCGCTTGAAAAGGGAGCGGGAAGCCGGTACAATGTGGGAATCAGTAAACTGGAGTGAGCGCTGTTGAATAAAATGGACCTGATCCAGGACATCGATGAACTGCTGGACCGTTACTGCGAGGGCTGCTTTTTAAAAAAACAGCTCAGGACGGAAAAGGGAAAGGCGACCGCACACCGATTCTGCATCAAGCAATGCACGGTTGGTGAGCAGCTCCGGTTCCTCGGTTCAGAACTGAATAAGCTCAGCCAATGAAAATCCCGCTCTGCGTCTATGCAAAGCGGGATTTGTTCTTATCATTGTCCGTCTAATCTTACGACATTTGCCGCCTGGGGACCACGGTTGCCTTCCACCACTTCAAACGAAACGGTTTCTCCTTCGTCGAGTGTCCTGAACCCCTCTCCGGTAATCCCGGTATGGTGAACGAAGACATCCTCGCCATTATCAAGTTCGATAAAGCCGTAGCCTTTTTCATTGCTGAACCATTTCACCTTGCCCTGGTACATGCCAATCCCTCCAAAGCGCAAATGTCTTTGTCCAGCATGGCCGGAACTACCCCTCAATATACATGAAGCGACAATGAGCGTCAACGGACGTGAGAATATTCCGAGGAATCAGGGTAATTTTTCTAGTTTCAAAGATATCGCATTAAGGGAATGACGAAGATATAAATATCAAATAGAAAGTTGAGTTGACTGATATGAAACCGATTATCGGTATTACCGCACAGCAGCAGGAGAATCTGTATGACTATAAACTGCAGCCTGTATATCCTGAGGTAGTTATTCAGGAAGGCGGCATCCCGATCATGCTTCCAATCGTCCCTTCAGATAATCTGGACGACGTGCTGGATATGGTAGATGGCGTGATCATGACAGGCGGGTGGGATATCGACCCCAATCTTTACGGGGAGGAGACGATGCCGGAAACAGGCCAGCTGAATTTCGAGATGGACGAATTTGATTCGTGTGTCATCAAAAATGTTCTGGCCAGGGATATGCCGTTTTTCGGCACTTGCCGCGGCGCCCAGATGCTCAATGTCATGACAGGCGGTACGCTTTACCAATGCATTGAGAAGCAGCTCGATGAACCGCTCAAACACAAGCAGGAGCATGGCCGGGAACACCCGGTCCACCATGTGGAAATCACAGGCGGTGAAATCCTGCCGCCGTTATTCCCGGGGGGACGCACACGGGTGAACTCTTCCCACAACCAGGGCATCAAAACAGTCGGGGAAGGCGTTGAGATAGCGGCTCAATCACCCGACGGACTGGTGGAAGCAATCGAAATGACTGACAAGCGCTTTGTCCTTGCCACACAGTGGCACCCGGAAAACTTCGCGCTGAGTGGCCACGAACCTTCCAAGAAAATCATTTCAGGCTTTATCGAGGCAGCAGCAGAATATAAGAAAAGCAAATCATGATGATCAAAGCACCGGGCCTCCGGTGCTTTTTTTAATTCTTCCGCACCTCAATAGCATTACCTGTGCTATACTCTCTTTAGCACCAGATGCTAATGACTGGTATTAAGGTCCGGGAGGTATTCAGAATGGGAGATCTGCTGAAACTTGAGGGTAAAAATATCGTAATCATGGGTGTGGCGAATGAGCGGAGCCTAGCCTGGGGTGTCGCCAAGCAACTGTATGAGACAGGGGCGAACCTGATCTTTACAAACCGCCAGGAGCGGTCCCGTACAAAGCTCGAGCGGGCACTCGAAAAGGAAGGCCATAGCGCACGCATGATCGTCCAGTGTGACGTGAATGATGACGAAAGCATCAAGGAAGCTTTTGCTGCAATCGGCGAAGAAGTGGGTACGATCCATGGCATCGTCCACTCGGTGGCCTTTGCAAAAGCGGAAGACCTGAAAGGGGACTTCGTCGAGACGTCCCGTGACGGCTATGCATTCGCACAGGACACGAGCGCATATTCCCTGGTAGCAGTTGCCCGGGAAGCGAAAGCGTACATGTCCGAAGGCGGGGCGATCGTGACGATGACCTACCTCGGTGCAGAGCGCGTACTGAACGGCTACAACGTCATGGGCGTCGCGAAGGCCGCACTTGAAGCGTCGGTCCGGTACCTTTCCAATGATCTCGGAAAAGACGGTATCCGCGTCAACGCAATTTCAGCAGGTGCCATCCGTACGCTCGCTGCAAAAGGGGTACCGTCGTTTAACACGATTATGCATCAGATCGAGGAGACCGCACCGCTCAAGCGCAATGTCGATCAGCGGGAAGTCGGAGATATGACCGTTGCCCTGCTGTCCAATATGGGAACAGGTGTGACAGGCGAAGTCATCTATGTCGATGGCGGCTATCATATTATGGGATGAATGCACATCAGTCCGGAAGGCCATTTGCCTTCCGGACTTTTATAATTGGTGACTTCCCATATAGTTCATTCATACCGAAACATGTTTTTCCTCTTGTGCTTATGATGAAATTGTGAAACAATCATTTCATACTTGAATAGGCAATCCTTCGGGGCAGGGTGAAATTCCCGGCCGGCGGTGATGGGCACATGCCCTCAGTCCGTGACCCGTATTCGTACGGTGGACCTGGTGAAACTCCGGGACCGACAGTTAAAGTCTGGATGGGAGAAGGAGCCGCGTTTGAACACACCTGTGTTCAACGTTTATTTATCTATGTTTTCATGCCCCGTATCGAATGATGCGGGGCTTTTATGTGCATGCGGCACAATGGCTGACAGATTCGAAAAGAGAAAGGAGCACTGCTCTTGACTGACGAGGAACTGGCATCCGGCCAGACACTGCAGACTCCGCCGCCGTCAGGGACCGACGACGCATCAGACGGAGGGACCCTCGATAGCAGACGGATTAATCGTATTGCAGACATAAAAGTTGAATGCAGACGGACCAGATCGATTACCCGTCCAATCATCAGCTTCCGCGACTTTGAACTGCCTTTTACATTGTTTCATTCTGCCGTTACAGCCGATGGCAGGATGACAGCCCATCCCGGGCACAGCCGCTGCATCACAAGCAATCAAGCCAGTAATGCTTCATTCCTGCCCAAGAATCGCCACAAGGCTATTCCGGCCGGAATTGGAACCATTCTTCACAAATTCCCTCTCCTGCCCTCCCGTTTGCCCCGCGGAGGAAAACACCCCATTCGAGTCATTACGGACACGCTGATACCGGTCCAAATCCATCTTAAATATAGCTGTGCTGATGCGACGGATGATCTGATCGGCAAGCTGCAACTCCTGCCCGTTCCACTTATCACTTTGACAGGACAGTTCTGCAGTTCGTTCAGACTATTGGTTGCCGCATCACCAAGGAAAGGATGATCCCATGTTCACCGGAATCATTGAAGAAATCGGGACGGTCCGGTCGGTAACACCCGGGCGGGATGCCGCAACACTTGAGATTAGTGCGTCTGTCGTTCTGGAAGATGTCCGGCTCGGCGACAGCATCGCAGTCAACGGCGTATGTGTGACCGTAACCGAGTTCACCCCGGATGCCTTCAAGGTAGACCTGATGCCGGAAACACTGAAGGCGACGTCACTTGCGTCCGTAAAGAACGGTACCCCCGTGAACCTGGAACGCGCACTACGTGCCGACGGGCGTCTTGGCGGACATATTGTATCAGGCCATATCGACTGCACGGCGAAGATCCGGTCAAAGCGGTCGGTAGGAAACGCCATTTACATCGAACTATCTGTCCCGAGCGAATACTCGGTCTACCTCGTCCGGAAAGGATCCGTAGCGCTGGACGGGACCTCTCTGACTGTATTTGACGCTGGAAAAGATTCGATTACGGTTTCACTTGTTCCGCATACACGGGCCTCGACGATTCTTGGAACGAAAATGCCCGGGGACCTGGTGAACCTGGAATGCGACATCCTCGCAAAGTATGCGGAGCGGATGCTGCAGCCGTCTGCGGGACGTGCAGATAGCCTGTCACTCAACACGCTCAAGGAAAACGGCTTTGCCTGATGAAAGGGGAGGAAGAGATGTTTTCATCGATTGAAGAGGCATTGGAAGATCTGAAAGCAGGCCGGCCCGTGATCGTAACGGATGATGAGGACCGGGAAAACGAAGGGGACCTTCTCGCCATTGCGGAACTGGCAGATGCGGAAACGGTGAACTTCATGGCGAAGCACGGCCGCGGTCTTATCTGCATGCCGATTACGGAAGAAAAGGCGGCAGCCCTGCAGCTTCCCCTGATGGTTGCAGAAAACACCGATTCATATGGCACAGCTTTCACAGTCAGCATCGATCATAGCACGACGACCACAGGCATCAGCGCCGGGGAGCGGTCAGAGACGATCCGTCGCGCAATGGATCAGGATGCCGTACCCGGAGATTTCCGGCGCCCCGGTCATGTGTTCCCGCTCATCGCCAAAGCAGGCGGGGTCATTCAGCGGCCCGGACATACGGAAGCGGCCGTTGACCTGGCCAGGCTCGCCGGACATGAGCCGGCCGGCGTCATCTGTGAAATTATGAACGACGACGGCACCATGGCGAGGCTTCCCGAGCTTACGGTAATGGCAGAGGAATTTGGACTCAAACTGATTACGATCGAGCAGCTGATCGAGTACCGAAAAAAACATGACCGCCTGGTTTCCCGAGAAGCGGAAATCCGGATGCCGACAGATTTCGGGGAATTCCGGATGATCGGCTATACCGAGCGGCTAACGGGACAGGAACACCTGGCTTTGATCAAAGGTGAAATCCGGGCCGGCAGCGCTGTACCCGTCCGCATTCACTCGGAATGCATGACAGGAGATGTGTTCGGTTCCCGGAGATGTGACTGCGGTCCCCAGCTCCATGCCGCCCTCCGTCAGATTGAAGAAGAGGGGGAAGGGGTCCTGCTCTATATGAGACAGGAAGGCCGGGGAATCGGCCTTATCAATAAGCTGAAGGCATACCGCCTGCAGGAAGAAGGGCTGGACACCGTTGAAGCCAACGAGCGGCTCGGTTTCCCGGATGACCTGAGGGATTATGCAATAGCCGCTCAGATGCTCAAAGACCTGGGTATCGGAGAAGTCCGCCTGATGACGAACAACCCAAGAAAAGTAGACGGGCTCGCCAAATACGGAATCCGCATCACGGAGCGGCTGCCGATTGAGATGGAGCCCGTGAAGGAAAACCAACGCTACCTGAATACAAAAATGGAAAAGCTGGGGCATCTGCTCCATGTCTGAGGAGGAAAAGGAAATGGTCAACGTATTAGAAGGCAATCTTGTAGGCTCTGAACTGAAAATCGCAATTGTCGCAGGGCGGTTCAATGAATTTATCACGGATCGGCTGGTTGAAGGCGCTCTGGATACCCTCCGCCGGCATGGTGTGGCCGAGGAAGACATTGACGTGGCAAAAGTGCCGGGAGCCTTTGAAATCCCGATTGCCGCACAAAAACTGGCGGCTTCCGGCAAGTATGATGCCGTCATCACGCTGGGCGCGGTCATCCGTGGCGCTACCGCACACTTTGACTATGTTTGTGCCGAAGCTGCCAAAGGCGTCGCAAAAGCTGCCGCCGATACAGGTGTTCCGGTCATGTTCGGCGTGATTACAACCGACACGATCGAGCAGGCCATTGAACGTGCCGGCACAAAAGCAGGGAACAAAGGAGCCGAATCCGCAACAGCTGCGATCGAGATGGCCAATCTGTTGCAACAGCTGAGATAAAAACGTGATCCGATGTAATTTCATATTCGAGTGCTGATAAGCAAATTTGGAGGGTCTCCACTTTTCGTGACCGAACTGGTTGAATTCGAACGAAAGCTGTGGCGGCCCTCTATTTTTATGCGCGAATTTCCTGTATTCTCCTGCAAACAAGCGGGCCTCTCTTTTCCATACGCAAACCGGCCGCCTGATAAATATTACAGAAAGATGACAGCAATCCGCGAAAAGCCACATGCATGGATTGCGTGACAAAAGTCGTTTAATTGTACATAAGAAAACAGAATGATGATTCTTTAATTTTCTTGCATATGAAATAAGTTCCAAAAATGAAGAGCTCAATACAACTTTGTACCTCCATCCCTCATTTGATGAATGCTCTAGTTTTCGTCCAAATCGCATCAACCCTTCAAAAGGTTCATTTTCCAAAATAATGAAGAATATGCATCCGTGCATATCCAAAAGTCCCACTCACATTCCCGCATCCCTTATGAAAAGTCTTACATTCCCTGCTTAGAACTCTTTCGTGCCAACAAGACTTTCCTCCCAGGCCCTAACGGTTCCATAGAAGCATTTCCATTTTTATACTACCGACTATTCAAAAATATCAGATTTTTCGTTGTATAGTAGTGCTAACAACAAAGAAGCAAGACGGCAACAGGATCGGACACTCGCGAACGGAAAGGAGGAGTGGGGTATGGGCCGTCTTTTTTCTTCCCGGGGAATGGGCGGCCTGAACAGGACCGGGCTACACCATTCGAAGGGGAGGAAACGCAATGCCGGGATCGAAGAAGAAAACCACAAAGCTATTGAGCATGGCCGCCACGGTGCTGATGGTATCGTCACTCATCACTCCGGGCCTCGTCTCCGCAGAAAAGCGGACGAGTGTGTCGGCGGTCGATACGGCCAAGGAAGCGCAGGCTAAACTCAGCGACCGGCTGCTCACAGAATTCAAAGACGATGAGAAAGTCACGTTCCTCATCAAGTTCAAGGACAAAGCCGATACGGTGAAGGCGGCGTCCGCTGCCAGGAAAGCAGCCGAGAAAGCCGATCTGTCTTCGCATCAGACCAAGTTGGCGACACGTTCAGCCGTCGTGTCCGAACTGAAAGCGACTGCGCAGTCATCTCAAGCGGACGTCAAAAAGTACTTGACTGCGCTAGAGAAGAGCGGTGAAGCAAAAAATATCCGCCCATACCACATCGTCAACGGGATGGCGGTAACAGCCACCAAAGAAGTGGCGGAAAAACTGGCCGGTTTCTCTGAAGTGGAGAAGATTCTTCCGGATGAAAATCGCCAGCTGTTTGTGACAAAGACGCCGGAAGCGGAAACTCCGAAGTCTAAAATTGCAAACGTCGAGTGGAATGTCGAGAGGGTCAAGGCACCTGAAGCATGGAACCTCGGTATTGACGGCACCGGTACGGTAGTCGCCAGCATCGACACCGGCGTCCAGTGGGACCACCCGGCACTGAAACAACAATACCGCGGTTACAATGCGGCGACCGGCGAAACGAACCACGACTATAACTGGTTCGATGCGACTGTCGGCAATACGACTCCTTATGATGACCAGGGCCACGGCACGCACGTGACAGGCACGATGGTCGGTGCTGAGCCAAACGGCAACAACCAGGTCGGAGTCGCGCCAGGCGCGAAGTGGATCGCCGTTAAGGCGTTCACATCGGCAGGCGGTACGGACAGTGATCTTCTTGATGCGGCACAGTGGATTCTTGCGCCAACCGACTCCGAAGGCAATGCCCGCGTTGACATGGCACCGGATGTCGTCAACAACTCATGGGGCGGAGGACCGGGCCTTGATGAGTGGTACCTGGAAGTCGTCCAGAACTGGCGCGCGGCTCAGATCTTCCCTGAGTTCTCCGCGGGGAATACGACACTCTTCAACCCCGGCGGGCCGGGATCGGTTGCAGCCCCTGCCAACTATCGTGAATCGTTCGCAACAGGCGCGACCGACATCAACAACAAAGTCGCGGGCTTCTCGTTGCGCGGTCCGTCCCCATATGGCGAGATCAAGCCGGACATTTCTGCTCCTGGCGTGAACATCCGCTCGGCGGTCCCGGGAAGCGGCTATGAAGGCGGCTGGAACGGCACTTCAATGGCCGGACCTGCAGTTTCCGCAGTTGCCGCGATGCTCCGCCAGGTGGATGCGGATATCACGGTCGATGAAATGGAGCAGATCCTCACCGATACGGCGGTTCCTCTGACTGACAGCCAATATCCTACCGTTCCGAACCACGGCTACGGCTATGGCCTCGTGGACGCGATGGCAGCCGTATCGTCGCTCATGTCCGGCATCGGCACAATCGAAGGACAGGTCATGAAGGAAGGCGATGATGAAGAAGCGCCGGAATTCAGCCACACGGCACCTGCAGAAACCTATGCCGGAATGGATCTGACGCTCTCTGTCGACATCACCGATAACATTTCGGTCAGCTCGGCAGTCATCAATTACACGGATGCAGAAGGCAATGCCCATTCCGAGGAACTTGTCCGCACAGCGGGCAGTTTCACAGATGGCACCTATGCCATCACAGTACCGGGTGAACATATCGGCGGCGAGCAGTTCGTCTACTCGTTCACCATTAATGACTTCGGTAACAACGAAGTGACGTCCGACGAGTATACTGTGGAAGTCAAGCCGGGCATCACGACCGGCTACTCTACAGATTTCGAAACGGACGCGACCGGCTGGGTATCGTTCGGTGAAGAAAACAGCTGGGAGCAGGGCGTTCCGACTTCCGGACCGGGAAATGCGGCTTCCGGAGAGAACGTCTACGCAACCAACCTTGCTGGCCAATATGCCAACCGCATGAACGCGACACTTGTCATGCCTCCTGTCGATCTTCCTGAAGGCAACAGCTACCTGCAGTTCAAGCACTGGCATAACTTTGAACAGTCCACATCCACAGGACGTGCATGGGATTATGGCCACGTGGTTATCTCCACGGACTATGAAAACTGGACACAGCTCCACATGGTCCAGGGCCAGTCCGACGGCTGGACGGATGTTGAAGTGGACCTTTCCGAGTATGCCGGACAGCGAGTCTATGTGGGCTTCAACGCCTATTCGGACGGCAGTGTGACACGTGACGGATGGTACCTCGACGATGTCGCCCTTTCGGACACTTCCGAATCCACTTCGGGATCTGCGGCAAAAGGCAATAAAGGTAAAGTCAAAGGGAAGAATAACGGCAATCAGCTCGGCCTGATCAAGAAGGAAAACGAAGCGCTGAAGAAAGGCGATCCAATCGATCCGACGACAATCAAGCCGGTCATGCCGAAAAATGAAGTGAAACCTGTAGAAGACGGCCAGAAGCCGGCACCGACGCTTCTCCCTCTTAATGCACAGGTGAGTGTGCTTGAAACCGGATCTTCGGTTTATACGAATCCTGCAGACGGAAGGTATTCGATGCGTACCGCAGCAGGCGACTATACGCTGGTTGCTGAAGCATACGGATATCGTTCCGAAAACCAGAGCGTATCTGTCGGTGCAGATGAAACAGCAACAGCCAACTTCGTCCTTGAAGAAGTTCCGATGAACACGGTCAGCGGTACCATCACGGATTCTTCGGATGGTTCGCCTGTCGAAGGCGCGACCGTTATCCTCGTTGAAGATGCGAATATCGCACCGGTCACAACCGATGCAGAAGGACGCTACGAAATCGAGGCCTACGAGGGCGACTATACGCTTAAGATTGTTGCATCCGGATACCACGGCACAGAAGTGAATGTCACGATCGGCAGTGACCCGGCCGTCCAAGACATCACACTCGAGCCGTTCTACACGGTACCGGGCGGTGAAATCGGCTACGACGACGGCACAGCCGAGAATGCTCGCGCATTCTATGATGCGGGCAACGGCTGGGCAGTGAAAATGTCCCTTCCTGAGGGCAAAGAGCAGGGCATCGTCTCCGCTGGTGTATTCCGGTTCTGGGATACTTCCTGGCCGGTACCGGGCGGAACAGCCTTTGCAGTTGAAGTCTGGGATGCTTCCGGGGCTGACGGAAAGCCCGGCAAGAAACTTGCCGGACCATTCGATGCCACAGCTCTCCGCAACGGCGATTGGACGGTTGTGGACCTGAAAGAGCATGGCATCAATGTCGGAAAAGACTTCTACATGGTCTACATCCAGACCAATCCGAACCCGAACACACCAGGGCTTGCAACGGATGAAAACGGCCAGAATGCAAAACGCAGCTACCAGTTTGTCGGCGGCGCCTGGTCTCCGGCTCCGGCTGCAGAGGGCAACTACATGATCCGTGCAAAAGTGGATTATGAAGTCGCAACTCCTGTGATCACGAGTCCGTCGGATGGCCTGCTGACGAACAAAGCGGACATCACAATCGAGGGAACGGCTTCGGCTTCCACCGATATCCGCCTCGACAATAATGGTGAGGAAGTCGGCACAGCAACAGTCGGTGACGACGGCAAGTTCTCCTTCGATGTGACACTTGCTGAAGGCGATAACACCTTCACGGCTACGTCTGTTCTGAACGGTAAGAATACAGGCGTCTCCGCTCCGGTCAACGTGACGCTTGATACGGCAAAGCCTGAGCTCACGATCGATAGCCCGGCAGATGGTGAAAAGACGAACCGCGAGACTGTCACAGTCCAAGGTTCTGTATCCGACGCCAATCTTGATTGGGTGAAAGTCAACGGCCAGAAAGCGGATGTCCGCGATGGAAAGTACTCCAAGCGCATACTTCTCGATAATGGTGAGAATGTAATCCGCGTGGTTGCACAGGACGCGGCAGGCAACAAAGTGACAAAGCGCGTCACGATCCAGGCGAAATATGGCGCACCGGTCATTGAGAACCTGGTTCCTGCCGGAGACGTCAACCTCAAAACAGGGCAATCTTTCAAGTTCGAGTTTGACAGTGAGCCGGGACTGAAGGCAAGCTTCGTCATCCATATGCCATTGACGAATCTTCCTTCTGCCAATGCGACAGAGCTTCCGATGACGGAAGTTTCACCGGGCCACTATATCGGCTACTGGACCGCACCTGCTGACACGAAAGCGAACGGCGCGCAGCTGGAAGTGAAAGTCAAGGACGACTTCGGAAACGAAGCCCGCAAAACAGCGGACGGCAAGATCTATATCAATATCGATTGAAGAGAGAGCGTTCGGGGCGAAAAGGTCCCGGGCGCTTTTCTATTTATGTGACGCGCGTGAGAGTGACGGATTTTGCGAATGGCGACATCCCCGGGTGAATGACCAGACAGGGAGTGGGAAAACTGATAGGGTGATGGCAGAAAGCTTCCTGAACCTTTGCCTAACTCTGCACCATCGGATAAAACACGGAAAATCGACCTGTTCAACACCTTTCGGGGGATGAGTCACTGCAATGAAGCTTTGGGAATAATTTCACATGGCAATCCGGATTTACATACAATTTTGCCAAGCCCAAAAGCCCTAAAAAAAGTTTGACAAATTGGTGAATAGGATACAAAATAATAACAAGCTTTAAATCCGGCTTAGCCGGGACCATTATACAAGGAGTGGAAACCGTTCATGCAGTGCTATCGTGTTGCACCGGACAAGGAAGCTTCTCGCTGGATGATTACCATAGGAAATCAGGATTTGGAAGAGCTTTTTATTTATAAGGATGAGGCGATTGCCGAAGCAATCTTGCTGGCCAAGGCAAACAGCCCAAGCAAGATCGAGATCTGTGATGAAGCACACGAGGTGGTCGACAAACGCAAGTATTAATGCCGTCATTATCCATTTGTATCATTTATTCCATCGGCCGCCAAACCGGAGAGCAGAGTTATGCTGTTCTCCGGTTTTTATTTATTTCGGATGCAACAAAAAAGCACGGGGAGGGGAGTCCTCACCGTGCTTTTGCAGGAACGTTCATTAATTGTTATTATTGTTGTTATTGTTGTTGCGGGCATTGCCGCCTTTTTCGCCAATCTCTTCATAGAAGCTGCGGTCATGGTTTTCGGAAGTGGCTTCTCCGCCTTTTTTGCCGATTTCGGAGTAAAACTCACTGTCATGGTTTTCCGCAGTCGTTTCTCCGCCACTTTGACCGATTTCAGAGTAGAACTCACTGTCGTGATTGTCAGCAGTGGCTTCCCCGCCCTTGCGACCGATTTCTTCATAGAAGTCTTGGTCGTGATTGCGGGAAGTGGCTTCCCCGCCCATGCGGCCTGCTTCCTCTCTCGACATCTTGTTGTTCTTGTTGTTGTCTGCCATGTTGCATTCCTCCTCAAATTTTATTATTGGAAAGAAGCTATCGCAGCCTCACCCTCTGTATTTCCACTTCTGGAACTTCTAAACTGAAGAAGAAGAACCGTAACGTTTGTAATATTTTTAATCTATCCGTCATATACTATAAGCGTGCATATGCTGGGGGTTTAATCGTTTTAAATGACTTCGGACATCTTGAAACAACACTATTTTTCACAAGTCATAAGTTAAAGGACACTATTAATTCAATTGCCAATAACATGTAGATGCGAGATGCAGGGATTTATAGTAAAATAACGTTAGACTAAACATAAAGAATAAAAAATGGGGAAATGAGAAAGTGAAACGACACCAAATAGAGAAGATCATCCGTGAGACGATGATCCGTGTCGGGGTGAAACGTGAAGTCCGTTTAGAGAGAAACGGCATCAACATGACCTATCACTTTATCCATGATTACATCACGTTTGACCCTGACCGGATTCCTGAGGCGGTCGCAGAGCAGATCCGCCCGGTTTCGATGGAAACATATGTGGCCGCCATCACGATGCACGAGCTGGGACATGCACTGGACCGCAGGGCGCTGCTTGCCGGGCTATCGCTTTCACGGGAAGTTTATCAGATGAAGAAGACAGCGCCTCCCAAGATTCTGGAGCGCAATCCTGAATATATGGCAAAAGTCATTCTTGAAGAAGAGCGGAGTCTGGTTGCCGAAAAGACTGCCTGGGGAAATGCCGAAGAGCTGAACCGAAAATACCGCGTGATCAGCGAACTGGATTTTGCGGCAATCAAACGACAGTCACTTTCATCCTATGAACGCCGTCTGGCCAGAAAAGTCAGGGTGTTCCGTGCGGCAGCCGGGGAAGACGTCGGCGAATGATAACTAGTTTCTATATAGAATGGAGAAGCACCATCCTGAAATCTGGGATGGTGCTTTTCATATTGGTACCGGATATTGCCAAAACCTGTCGGACCCCGTACAATTAATTCAAATTATTAGAAATTGGGGAGATCCATTTGGCCTATATGATCCCGGAAACGATACGGTCATCGGCAACAGCCGGCGAGCGTTTGCTTTTCCGCACGATGAAACAAGTTCTTCCGGATGACGTGATTGTTTACTATGAACCGGAAATCCACGGCCGCCGTCCGGACTTTGTACTGATTGGGCCGGATTTTGGAATGGTCGTTCTGGAAGTCAAAGATTATACACGCAACACGCTCTATCAATTAAATAAGGACGAGTGGACGTTGCTGACTTCCGCAGGAACGCATGCGACCGTTAAAAACCCGGCGTTGCAGGCAAAAGAATACATGTTCCATATAAAAAACGTTCTGGAAAAGGATCAGTCCCTCGTCCATCTTGAGGGAAAGTACCAATTTAAACTAAAGTTCCCCTGCGGTTACGGTACAGTTTTTACGAGGCTGCACGAAAAAGACATGGTGCAGGATCATCTCTATACCATTCTGGACCCGAAACGTACGTTCACGAGAGATACGATCGACCCGGATCATGAAGGGTTCTCCGAGGAGCAGTTCACCGAAAGGATCTATTCATTGTCATCGATGACTTTTCCTTTGCGTGAGCCGCTCAATCGGAAGGAAATTGACGCGATCCGCTATCACCTGTTCCCGGAAGTGCGTATCAGTGCGGAATTCCGCGAGCAGGTCCCTTATAAAGATCAGCTGCTGCTTTCACTTCGGGATCTGAAAGCGATGGACCTCCATCAGGAAAATCTCGCCAAACAATTGGGTGATAAAAACCGTCTTATACGGGGTGTGGCAGGCAGCGGCAAGACACTTATTCTGGCAAGCCGCGCCAAACTTCTGGCAAAAGAGCATCCGGACTGGAAGATTCTCATCCTCTGCTACAATATCTCTCTTTCCCGTTCCATCGAGTCGCTGGTCCGGAGGATGATGAATGAGCCGGACACCCTGTTTGATTTTGACCATGCTTTCGGACAGGATCGCAAAAATCCAACCGGCACCGGCAATATCATTGTCCGTAACTTCCATGCTTGGCTCCGCAATGACCTGAAAATAAGTGAAAAGCAGATTCCGTTTTATAT
The DNA here is from genome assembly GCF_001619585.1 of Bhargavaea cecembensis. GTDB lineage: Bacteria > Bacillota > Bacilli > Bacillales_A > Planococcaceae > Bhargavaea > Bhargavaea cecembensis_A. The sequence continues at coordinate 22,588 of NZ_LQNT01000009.1, read as the reverse complement.
CACTAAGCTGAAGGCAGGCGAGGCAGTCCTTCCAGGCTATGACGCCATCCTCATTGATGAGGGCCAGGACTTTGAACCGGAGTGGTTCCAGTTGGTCAGCAGCCTGCTGAATCCTGAGACAAAGTCACTGCTGCTTGTGGAAGATCGGGCGCAGTCGATCTACAAGCGCAAGCGCTCGTATGTACAAGATACGGGGCTTGATTTCCGTGGTCGTTCAAAAGTTCTCAATATCAACTACAGAAACACCGCGCAGATTGTCTCGTTTGCGTGGGACTTTTACCGCGTCCACTCCACACTAAAGCAAAAGGTGGTCACGAAGGATTTCGAAGGGGAGATCATCGCTCCGCAGAGCACAAAGCGGAAAGGGTATGAACCGGGCATCGTGCGAAGAAAGGATTTCTTCGAAGAGGCCGCCTATGTGGCCAAGCAGATCCGGCTACTTCATGAACAGCGCAGTGTCCCTCTTTCCGGTATGCTGATCCTCTACCGGGTCCGGAAATGGGGAGCCTATGATTACGTGGATGCACTGAAAAAAGCGCTTAAAAAGGAAGGGCTCCCTTATTACTGGCTAACTGAAACGCCGGAGTCCAAACGGAATTATGACCGCAATGCCGAAACTGTCACGATCAGTACAATTGACAGCAGCAAGGGTCTGGATTTTCGTGCCGTTTTTATCGTGCATCTGGATATGTTGCCGTTCCCGCTGGAAAAAGATGAGGAGCGGGAAGCATCACTCCTTTATATTGCGATGACCCGGGCACAGGAGTATCTGTGTCTCACCTATTCGGGGGAATCTGCGTATACCCGCTATTTTTCCGACATTGCAGATGAACGGAGGCAGCAGCTTATTCGCGATAGAATGAGCTGATGGCACTGACCAAAAAATTTAAAGCGGAACACCGCCCCGGCATGCAACTTTGCGCATGTCCGGGGCGTTTCTTTATTAAGATTGCTCATTGGCCGCCGAATTTGGGTAATACCATATAGAAGTACTGTTTAATTTGGAGGGTCGGTCGATGGACAGTGTCATGAATTGGTTTGCAAAGTTCCTCCCGTACCTGGACGGGCTGAGTATAAATGATATTGAACCCAGGGAGACGGATTGCTCGCCCGGTAACTGGATGCTTTGCAAGAGAAGCGGAGGGGAACCGGTAGGCGAAGTTCACCTGGACAGCAGGGGAGGAATCCGTTATTTCCAGAATATCCATGCAGAGGACAGAACACCGGTAGTTGTCCTCTCTCCTCCTGCAATCCGTGACCGTGCCGGGCAGTTTATTGCCGATGTATTCGGCATGGAGGCTGAAGCTCTTCAGTTCTCCTCGGTTGTCGACCTGGAAAATGTGTATACGATAGATTTTGTCAGGGTGGATGAAGACGGACTGGAGCTCCCGAACTCGGGAGTGAGCCTTGCTTTTCAGAAAGACGGAGTTTTGTACGAACTGGTCAGCTACCTCGGGCCGCTTGTGCTGATCGATGAGCAAAAAACGATCAGTTCGGAGGCTGCGCTCGACCTGTACATGGCCAACCTCACAGCCGAGCTGAAGATCAGCAAATACGACTCGGAGATCTACGTGGATGGCGATGACCAATTTCATCTTATTTATGATTTCCTGACCGGTTCACCGGATGAGGTCAAGATGGACGGTACGGTCATCTCGCTTGCGGAGGACCTGGGCATCCGCCCTCCCGACCATGAGCCGCTGGGCATGGGAACCCTTGAGGCGGAAAGCCGGTCGGATGTTGCATACAGGTTTGCGCTCGATGTGGCGATCAAGGCACTGTTCAAACAATTTCCTGGTGCCGAACAGCGGTTCTTCCTGAGAAAGGAAGCCGGCAATTCCTGTGAGGATGAAAAACCGACATTTACATTTATTTTTGACCGGCACCAGTACGGTATTCAGGTCGAGGATGAAGGTGTGGAGATCGAGGTAGACCGGAAAAACGGAAAAGTGGTCCGGTTTGACAGAAGCGAGGCCGCCGGAAGAGACTTTGGTTCTCTTTTAAGAGAGCGCCCGTTCAGCATGAGGGCGGCGAAGGCACTGTTCGTTTCCGATATCAGCATGCGTCCGGTACGGACTAGAAACGAGGCGGCCGGGGGCGTGCCGGTATACGAGCTTGTATACATCCCTGTCTTTCCGGATCCTGGAGGCCATGTCCATGCGATTGATGCCCATACGTTCGAAAAGTGGACGGTCGATACCGGATCGCTCCTGGAAGGATAGTTTACGCTTACAATCGGTTTTTAACATTGTATAATGAATAAGGCAGCAAACAGACGAACGAATCATATTACAGGAAGTCGGGATTCAGAGAGTATGATGGAAAACAAGCATGTAACAGTCAAACAGGCAGCGGAAGCTTTTTCGCTAGAGGTACTGGGCGGTAAGGAAGAGCTCGGCAGAGTTATTGCCAAGCCGCAGGTACGGCGCCCGGGCCTTGAGTTTTTGAATCATTTCAGTTTTATAGCAAAAGGGCATGTTCAGATATTAGGCCGCAATGAAATCAGTTACTTGAGAACATTGGATGCGGATGAGGCCCGGCACCGGATCGGAAATATGGTGACTTATGATCCGCCATGCATCGTCATCACATCCAATCAAGAGGAGCCGGAGGGGCTATTGCTGCACTGCGGAGAGGCGCATATTCCGGTGCTGAGGACGTCCGACTCGATGACTGATTTTGTACAGAAACTAAACCGTTTCCTGCTGAATCAGCTGGCAGAAGAAATAGCCATACATGGAGTCTGTGTGAATGTATCGGGTATCGGCGTGCTCCTTCGCGGAAAGTCCGGCGTGGGAAAAAGCGAAACGGCCCATACACTGATCGGACGGGGACACCGGCTCGTGAGCGATGACATTGTCGTTCTGAGGAAGCTCAGTCCGCAAACGCTACTCGGGACGCATGATGGCAGCAACAAGGAGTTTCTCGCTCTGCGGAGTGTCGGCCTGCTGAATGTCGTCCGGATGTACGGCAGGACGTCCTTCCAGGAAGAGACGCGGATTGCGCTCGATATCGAACTGATCGAATGGCAGAAAGATGCGTTGAACAACGAGCTTGAAGTTGATGTGAAGTATAAAGAGTACATGGGCGTCAAAATCCCCCACATTCAGATCCAGCTACAGCCGGGACGCGATGTTGCCGGCCTGATCGAAGCAGCTGCGAATAACTGGTACCTCCGTATGCAGGGCTACAGTGCAGCAGAAGAATTTCGGCACCGCCTCGAAGAAGCATTCCATGACGAGGAAGAAGAATAATGATCCGGGCCAAGTGCCCGTCCGGCGGCTTTGAGCCTGCATCTTTCACGGGTGCGGGAGAAAGCCGCTTTCTGATGTTGGGAACCTGGATGTGAATAGGGTAGTATATTGATAGGAAAATGATTCCTTGAGGAGGTGGGGCAGTGAACGCTCAATCCCGATACCGGCAGCTGGCCAATCTGACAAGAATGATCAACACCAAACTGGACCTGAAAGAGATGCTGCAGGCAGTAACAGACGCGATTTCCCAGGAAGTCTTTCAATGTGACTCTGTAGGCATCTATCTGCCGCAGGACGATGGCACGTTCAGGGGATTCACCGGCAAACCCGATGTCCTGAACGGCATGACACTTGATATGCATATCATCAGCCCGGAGGATGACGCGCTCGTCCGGGAAGTCACGAGAACAAATCGGGCAGTTTACATTCCCGATACCCGCTCGGATGACCGGCCGAGCAACTGGGCGGTCGACTCGTTTCTGATCCGCTCCCTTCTTGCAATGCCGATCTCCTATGGGGATGATCAGTACGGGCTCGTCTTTCTGTTCAACTACGGACAGCCGATGAACATTACGGACGAGCAGCGGGAAACCGTGGAGGCATTTGTCAATATGGCAGCTGTGGCCATCCGCAATGCCAATGACCTGATCCGCAAAGAGAATCTGATCCGCGACAAGCAAATGCTGCTCGATGCGAACAGCGAACTGTCACGTGCGGAAACGATGGATCAGGCCATCCAGACCTGTTTCCAGTATGTCGGCGAACTGCTCAAGAACGACGATCCTGCAGTGCATTTGTTGGACCCGGTTGCAGGAAAGAAAATAAAACCGGCCCATCTGTCAAAAAACAGTGACATGAGTGAGGAACAGTGGCTGGAAATGCACCAGGCACAGCTGGATGACCTGCTTGAAGACAAAATGTATCAGGATGCAATCCGGACGAGAATTCCGGTCTACATACCCGATGTCACGAAGGACGAGCGTCCCAATCAGGAAATCTGCCGCACCTTCGGGATCACGGGGATGGTAGTTTTGCCGATGATCGCAATGAATGAAATCCTTGGATTCATCGCCGTGCCAAACCGATCATCAAAAGTCATCGAGTATTCGCAGGCGACCATCGACCTCGCCCAGTCGGTCGTGGACATGACGGCTTCCACCCTATCGAATCTCCTCTTTATTGAAAAGCAGGAGATGATCATCAACCGGCGGACAAGAGAAGTCACAGTTAAAAATGAGGAACTGCAACGCGTCATCACCGAACTGGAGTCGCTCTCCAGGGAAAAGGAACTGATCCTGAAATCAGCAGGCGAAGGGATTTTCGGTATTGGCCTGGACGGCAAAATCACTTTTAGCAATCCGGCGGCACTGAAAATGCTCGGCTATTCCCGTCCGGAAGAGCTAGAAGGTGAAACTTATGATAAAATTTTCCATGGAAAGGGCAGGCGTGACGGTGAACTTCCGCATCAGAATGACGAAGTCGATGTTTTCCACAGGAAGGACGGCACCGTATTTCCTGTCGAATATGACATTTCGTTTATCCAGGAAGACGACCAGGTCTTCGGCCAGGTGGTGATCTTCAAGGACATCACCGAACGGCGGTATCTGGAGGAAGAAATCAAGTATTACGCTTATTATGACAGCCTGACCGATCTGCCGAACCGGCTTCAGATGAAAGAGAGGCTGGACGAGGCTCTGATGAATGCCTCAAGGGACAATGAAAAGGTGGCCGTGCTGTTTCTTGACCTTGACCGCTTCAAGCTGGTCAATGATACACTCGGGCACAGCTTCGGCGATCTGTTGCTGAAGGAAGTGGCGAAGCGGTTGAGTGCAGCGATCCCCGTGAATGGAATCGTTTCAAGGCAGGGCGGCGACGAGTTCATGATCATCTTGCTCGATATAAAAAGCCGGAGTGAAGTGATCCGTGCCGTCGGTAAAATCAATAAGGCATTCGCAAAGCCGATCATCATTGACGACAACGAATTGTTCATCAAAAACTCGATCGGCATCAGCATGTTTCCGGAAGACGGCGATAATGCCGAGCAACTCATCAAGAACGCCGACACGGCGATGTACCACTCCAAGGAAGTGGCAGGCGGCAGCTATCATTTCTATGACGAGAAGTTCGGCAAGCGGACGATCGAGAGCGTCAAGTACGAAAACGCATTATACCGGGCACTCGAGCGGGATGAATTCACGCTATATTATCAGCCGCAGATGGATTTCTGTAACAATCGCCTTTTCGGCGCAGAGGCACTGATTCGCTGGAATCACCCCGATGAAGGCCTGGTCCCACCCGATGTTTTCATCCCACTGGCCGAACAGACCGGCCTGATCGTACCAATCGGGGAATGGGTGCTTCGGGAGGCAGTTTCCCAACTGAAAAAGTGGCATGATCAAGGATTTACCGATCTGAATATGGCCGTCAATTTGTCAGCCGCCCAATTTGAACAGGGCAATCTTCACCGTATCGTCAAGCAGGTGCTGGCCGAAACAGGGATCCGTCCGGAACTGCTTCATCTTGAACTGACAGAGAACCAGATTATGCGAAATACGGACCTGGCCATCTCCACGATGAACAAACTGAAAGAACTTGGTGTTCACCTGGACATCGATGATTTCGGAACGGGCTATTCGTCACTCAGCTATCTTCAAAGATTCCCGCTGTCAACGCTTAAGATTGACCGGACGTTCATTCGGGATATTCTGCTGGATGAGGATGACCGCGCGCTGACCGATACAATTATCACAATGGCGAAAAACATGGGCCTTGAAGTCATCGCGGAAGGCGTCGAGACGGAGGAACAGGCTGATTATCTTTCTTCACGTGAATGCATGCTCATGCAGGGGTATTATTTCAGTCCGCCAATACCGGCAAAGAAGTTTGAAAAGGATTTTATGACCAATCATTGAGGGGGAAGGTCCAATGAAAGCGGGCATTGCAGTTCTCGAACTTCTAAAAAACGTAGGAATCGACCGTATCTTCGGCATACCGGCAGGAAGTGTAAATGTGCTGTTTGATGGGATAAACGATTACACGGACATTCGGCCAATCATTACCAAACATGAAGGTGCAGCGGGGTATATGGCAGCCGGGTTCGCGAAATATACCGGAGGCCCGGCAGTCGCCATCGGCTCAAGCGGACCGGGTGCGATGAACCTGATCACCCCCGCCGCAAACGCCATGAGGGAACAGCTCCCGGTCCTGTTCCTGACCGGTGCGGTTCCGTCTGGCACGGTCGGGATGAACTCTTCACAGGAGCTGGATGCTGCCCCGGTGTTTGCCCCGGTTACAAAGTATTCCAAGCTGGTGGAGCGGGGTGAAGACCTGGTGACGGAAGTGGCGAAGGCTCTGGAAATTGCCTTGAGCGGTGTACCGGGTCCTGTACATATTGCGATGCCGCTTGACGTGCAACAGGCGGAAATTGATCCGGCCGGAATCCCGGCTGCAATCCGTCCTGTAAGTGTAAATGCGGATTTTTCTGCGGCCGGACAAGCCGCAAGGGAAATCAAGAGCAGAAACTCCGGTCTGATTTTTTGCGGGCAGGGTGTCAGGGGACTGGTGCCGGAAGTGATGCGCCTCTCGGAAAGGCTGGGCTGGCCGGTCGTCTCGACACCTGTGGCAAAGGGGCTGTTTAAAGACACACATCCCAACTTTGCAGGAGTTTACGGGTTTGCGGGCCACGAGTCTACGGGCCGTCTTGTCCAGGAAGGTGACTTCGACACACTTCTGGTGATCGGATCAAGCCTCGGTGAAACGGCTACGAGCAACTATAATGCCGGGCTTGCACGAGACCGCTTTGTGATTCAGTTTGACCGTGACGAGACTGTGTTCGGAAGAAAGTATCCGGTGGATCTTCCCGTTCTCGGGGATCTGTCCGATACGCTGCCGGCTGTCCTGAAGGAACTCAAGATTCTCGGTGCCGGAGAGAAGTCGGTCAACGTGCCCTACAATCCGGAGCGGCTGTTGCCGGGTGAGGAATTCACCACCAAGAATGTCATGCTGAAACTCCAGCAGCTGCTTCCTGAACAGACTAGGTACGCTGTGGATATCACAGAGACGGAAGCTTATATCATTCATGACTTGAGTGTTCTTGAGCCGGATGCGTTTGATATCAACGTCCACTTTGGCGCGATGGGGAGCGGTTTATCCGTCGGAATCGCTGCTAAAATGGCGGAACCCGAACGTCCGACGGTGATTGTCACCGGTGATGGGTGCTTCCACATGCACGGTATGGAGATTCTGACTGCGAAGGAATATGGTGTCCCAGTTCTGTTCATCGTCATGAACAATGCCCGTCTTGGACTGGTTTATCACGGTCATAGCCTGCAGTTCAAGCGGGTCCACGAAACCTTCTCCACGCAGCCGATGGATTTCGCGAAGATGGCTGAAGGGCTTGGCATTCCGTCCGCACGCGTGGAGTCAATGGAGGACCTGGACAGGAATACAATCGGGGAACTGATGACCGGAGACGGACCGGCCCTCCTCGAAATTGTTCTGACCGACGACAACCCGCCGCCAATGGGCGACCGCGTGAAGTTCCTTGCGGGTTTTGCGGAATGACTCAGATTGATAGGAAAAAGCCCGGATCCATTATCGGATCCGGGCTTTTTTGATGACAGTTTACTTGTAGGGGTGCTCGTCAAAGTATTTGGTAATGGTCCGGATTGTCCGTGTTTTAAAGTCGTCCGGCACGGGTTGGCCTTCCGGGTCTGCAAAGAAAGCATGGCCATTCCGGTTCTCATAGCCGATTTTGATGAGGCGCTCCAAAAGTTCATCGGGAAGATATTCATTGCCATTTACAGTCATGAACTCCTCTGTCGGTGTCACCAAAACATCCAGGTCTTCGTACCCGCCAGTGATCATGACGAGGTCCCCCTGGTGGCGCTTGACCCAATTCTCCTTGGAACGGATGGAAATGGGGGATTGTTCAATGGAAACGATGCCTTCCAGGTTGGTGCCGAACATGTGGAGGAGAAGCGGGCATAGATGTTCAACAGTGAGCGAAGGCAGTTTCTCCAGCTCTGCCGACAGCATTTCCCGATTGGTGAGCCCGTTCTTTTTGCCACGCAAAACGGGTACATAATCATAATCAAATCCGAACAGATCCCGGACGATGGCATGGACCACATCTGCCGGCTTTCGGTCGCCGATCGCCCCAAGCCGTTTCTCCATCTCATCGAGCCGGTTCCACTTCTTTTCTTTCATATCAATCACCGTCCTGAACGACCACTCTTTGGTATTATTATGACACAATTAGACACGCTTTGTAGACTAAGATTAATAAATGATAAACTAAGTTGATGTACATAGAGAAGGAGTCAGAAATGTGAACGAAAACGGTGAAAATTATTATGCATTTCTCGAACACCGGCATCTCGCAATGGTTGCGGGTGAGCTGGAACAATCCGTCTATACAAGTCCGCGTACGATGCTGACGCATGCACGTGTACTGATTGACTCGGTTTTACAGCTGGTCCTGAAGGAAGAGGGGATTGCGGATGCGCAGCACATATCCCTGAAAGAACGTCTCGATGAAGTCAGCCGTCAGGAACTGCTGACTGATGAGGTCCGGGATGCACTACACGAAATCCGGAAGGCGGGCAACCGTGCGGCCCATCAGCCAAGGGCATTCCGGGTGACCGAGTCACTCGCTGCCTGGGAACAGCTGTATATCGTCATGAAATGGTACGTGGAAGTTTACGGGAATCCGGATTTTACATTTCCCGAATACCGGGACCCCGCTCCACCGAAGGAACAGACCTTCGAACTGCCGGAGCTGGAATCCCGCCTGGGCCGTCTGGAAGAGTTGCTAAGAAAAACGTTGAATGATGACGCAGAGGAAGTCACGCCAGACAAAACACCAACTGCTGTTTTATCCCCGATTAAGCCATTGGATGAATCTCCGGGTTACACAACCGTTCGTCAGATTCGATGCGGTGAGAGGACACTCGACATTCCTTACTTCTTGCGCGATGCCTTCCTCCTGCCGCAGCGATTCGAAAAATCCGTGCGCTTCCTCGTCAAGCTCCACGGCGCGGAAGAAGCACGGATTATGAGTGAACTGCCGGCTGATCTCGCCGGCCTTCATCTATCGGTTACCCGGTATACACAGAAAAATGACGAGCAGTTCTTCGAGGAGCTCTCGGAATTCATCAAAGAGGAAAAAGCCCGCCGCAGAATCCGCATCGAGCGGCCGGGCGAGCTGTTCCTGTTTTATAAAGGCGACTCCATCATCGTGACAGAGGCTCTTGCCGAAGCCGAACTGAACAAGGAAAATTTCCCTTCACTTACGCCGGGATTCATCCGCCAGCTTGAGGAATCGGGCATCCGCCGGGCAGGCCAGCTGCCACAGGAACTGGTTATTCTAGCAAAGTATAAAAATGTCGGAGCGGGGACGATCGAGAAACTGTTTGATGACCTGAAAAACACCCAGAAAGAAATCGTGACCGTATAATGATGAAGCGCCCGCCGACCGGCGGGCGCTTTATTCTATATAAACAATCAAAAATATAGTAGTCTTCTCCGGTGAAAATAGATTGGGATGGTAAACTATTGACAGTATGAAGCCAGTGAAGCTGAAGGAGCGATTTTCATGGAGAAGCGACTCAGAGTTCTAAAAGAACGATATAAACGATTATATCCTGATGAAGGGGTCAGCAAGCGAAAGCTCAGGAAAGCAGAGAAATTCCTTGAAGTGATTCTTCCCCAAGACTTTCGGGAAATTGCTTCCTTCTTTGGTGGGGGACCGCTCGGCGGCATCGATCATTTCCGGTTCGACATAGACGAGATGTACAAACCCGACATCGGCAACGACACGGTCAGATTCAGAAAATACCGTTCTTTACCTGTTTCATGCATTGTTCTGAGCGAAATCGAAGACAGACTGATTTTGATGGACACAGAAAACGTCCCTTCGGTTTTCTGTATCGAGAAAGACAACATCCGGAAATTAAGAAATCAGCAATTTATAGCACAAGAGAGTTGGCAAACCTATACGGACTTTTTTGATGAACAGCTCTTGAAAGAAGAGAAGGCCCTTGCAGAGGGTGCCGCCAGTCTTTCAAAAGATGGAATTGTCCGGGATTTTCTAAGGGACAGGGCGTACTATCAGCGATTTATCTCCCGAGAAGAGGAGAGTATAGAGAAGTTTAAAGGTGCAATTGATCAGGTGATCGGGGAACGAGGGGAAGATGATGAAGGTGTCCAATACGGCTATGGTGTGGTCGCCCGTCTTTATCGGACAAAGCTGGTCGCTCTCTATTCAGCGGGTTATCCGCTGGATGAAATCAAAGCATTTCTGCCCGAAGTCATGGACTGGATTGAAAAAGCGGGAGATGAACGCTTTAGCTACGATCATTATCAGAATTGTGTCCTGCTGCTGTGCCTTGCCATCCTGCTGGAATCGGATGAAGGGTTGGTTGGCAGGATCTCCAAATTGGCCTCGGTCTATCAACAGGAAGATGCACTAATGGAATTTCTCATTAATGGCCGTACTGGCACTGAGCAGAAGCCCGTGAACCGGAGTTTTCTATTCAAAGAACCGTATCGGCATCTTAAACGCGTATTGTTTGCGGAGAATAAGCAACAGAGCATCTGGGGCCTGAAGGTTTATCTTCGGAAATACTGGTATGAGGGCCACGATGAAGCTGCGTGGCATGATCGACACCTTCATAAAGATGAAATTTATAATGGTTATTGGTGCTTTGAGAGCGCGGCAATTGTGAAGATTCTGGAGCTGGATGACCGTGAACTGGCAGGGCGGCGATATTACCCACATGATTTGGTTCATTACAGTACCGTTGAGTAGCTGGATAGTGTTGAATAATAATCTTATGTATACTATGGTGATTTGACCGTATCTTCCATCGTGTTTAAAATGGCAAATCGATTCGGGCGAAGGGCCTGAGACACCTGCGGGAAAAGCGTTAGTCGAAGCCCCGTGGATGTCGCGCAATGGTCCGCAACTCTGGCGCTTTTGCTCGCAGGAGATCTTCCGCTACGCGATGCGCACAGCCGCCACCCTACGTAATGTGGCGCCGTCACGAAGCACGGGTCTGTGACAAAAACGCAGTTTTGGTAAGCAAGGGCCGCAACGGAAATCCGAAGGACTTTCGGGAAGAAGAAAAAACTGCAGACAAATGAGTAATCCACTTACTTTATCTACAGTCTGAAACGGCCACTATATAGTGGCCGTTTGGTTTTGCGTTACCTGATAAACGTCGCTTTGACCCGCCTGCTCCTTACGAAGTAGACAATCCAGAGCACGCTAATGCCAATTCCCAATAGACCGCCCATACCAGCGAGCCAGGCACTTATATTGATCAGGATATTGATGATATAGGCGATGATTATTAGCAGCGGCAGTCGTTTTTTTCTCTTGATCCAATTATAGGCGATGTAGAAATAATAGACAGTAAGTAATAAATATATTATGTAGACAATCAAATCCTGTCCCCGCATATCAAGAGGATTAAAAGACAGGATAACGGATGAGACGGTAAAAAGGTTAAACAAGAGGTACAATGCCGGCAGGATCAGCCATCCTGCAACAATCGCGTATCGGGAGTCTGTGTGGAACTCGGAATCGCCGTCTGTTGCTTCATGGTTCATTGTAGTCACCTCCATTCTGTCAAGCCATCCCAATATAACAAAAGCTGCCCATCTTCCACAATCCGAACTCTGAAAAGGAATCACTGCAGTCCATGTCGAAGTGGGAAATAATCATACTCAGACTTGGAGGGATCGGGATGGCAGATCAGTATCCGGTATTGAAAGGCGCTGAACCTTATTTTGCGGAAGGCGGGGAGGAAGGGGTCCTGATTTCGCACGGCTTCACAGGTTCCACACAAAGTATGCGTCCGCTTGCCGAAGCATTGGCGGAAGCGGGCTACACGGTGTGCCTGCCGCGCCTGAAAGGGCACGGTACCCACTATGAGGACATGGAACGCACGAGCCGCCACGACTGGATTGAGTCGGTAGAAGAAGGCTATCGTTGGCTGAAAGAGCGGTGCGACACCATTTACATGGCAGGGTTGTCCATGGGCGGCACGCTGACGCTTTATATGGCGCAGCATCACCCGGACATCAGAGCGATCGCGCTCATCAACGCCGCCATTGACATGCCGGCACTTAAAGAAGTCGGCGAGCCGGAAGACGTCCGTTTCCTTGACGCAATCGGCTCGGACATCAAGAAGGCGGGCGTCATCGAACTGGCCTACGAGAAAACACCGGTCAGGTCGGTGAAGGAGATTCTCGCTCTGATGGATGAAGTGCGGGCAGATCTTGAAAAAGTGAAGTGCCCGGCACTGACCCTGGTCTCTGATGAAGACCATGTAGTCCCTCCGGGCAATTCCGGCATCATCCATGACGGCGTTTCATCAAGTGAGAAGGAGATTCTCCAGCTGAAAGAAAGCTATCACGTAGCCACATTGGACAACGATCAAGATAGGATTCATGAAAGTGTACTCCGCTTCTTCAGAAAGAATTCATGAGAATATGAATCTATAGGAACGCGGTGCCGGGTATGAATCGTCCTCGGTATGAAAAATGTTCCTTCCCATATGATAAAGTACTATACAAATACTGATTCGCCGAGAAATAAAACCCTCCTGGCGATCAGCTTGAATCTGATCACTAGAAAGCGGTGGCACCGGAAGTGAACTTCCTTTTCAAGAAAAACTGGACGATTCTCAAGGAGATCGCCGGTGAAGCAAAGCGCAATTGGCGCATACTTAACGAACAGAAAGCCCTACGTGATAAGATTAAGGCCTTTCCCATGGTGTACTTCCCGGCTGTATTCCTCTTGGGTTTCCTGGCCAGCTGGTACGTAAGTCTGTTATTTATCTTTGTGGGTGCATTTATGGGTCTATTCCTCGGAATTACAGAGAATCCCTATCTGTTCCTGATGCTTTTGTTGCCGTTTGTCGGCATGCTGACTCTTAAGCTGACACAGGTTTACTGGACATCGTTTTATCCTGTTTACCGCAAGGAATTCTTCAAAAAGATGAATCTGGGAACGGATTCTGCACGATAATGAACGGCACCCCGCGGGGTGCCTATTTATATGAAACCTGTTCCCTATTGGTATACTGGATTCAGAACAATCAGTCGGAACTCCGGCAAGAAGGGGGAAGGGAAATGGCGTTTTTTGAAACAATTGACGGAATGAATCTGTTTTATGTGGACAAGGGCAAGGGACAGCCCATTGTGCTCGTTCACGGATGGTCGGGCGACCACACGACCTTCGCTGAGCCGATCGAATCCTTGAGCAACGATTTCAGGGTGGTGGCTTATGACCTAAGGGGGCATGGACAATCTGACCGTACCGATCAGGGGCTGACGCTCCGCCGCTTTGCCCAGGATCTTGAAGAATTAATGCAACACCTCGGTCTGAGCGGGGTGACGCTGGCCGGCCACTCGATGGGTGCATCTACCGGTTTTGAGTACATCCGCAACCATGGCACTGATCGGCTCCGCTCCTTCACGATCTTCGATATGACCCCGAAACTCGTCAATGAAGAAGGATGGAATCTCGGCCTGTGGCACGGAGAATATACTCGTCCGGATGCCGATCGTGACCTGACGCAGATGTATGAAGAATTCGAAGGCTTCTCGAGAACCTTCATGAAGCGGACAGTACCGTACCTGAGCGAAACAGAGCTTGAAGAAATGCTGAAGCTGTCCGCCTCCAATTCTCCTCATGTGCTGGCTGCCATGTGGCACGCCATGGTGACGGCCGACTATCGGGACATGCTTGCCGGCATCACAGTGCCGGCACAGATTGTCTACGGCGACAAGAGCACGCTGTATTCAAAAGAAACCGCCGCCTATCTGAATGGACAGATTCCAGATTCTAAGGTGATCGCGTTTGAAAACTGTACCCATATGCTGACTGCCGAGAATCCGGACAGGGTAGAAGAAGTCATTCGGCAGGCCGCGGGCACGCCGGCATCCAAAGCCTAAATCTATAAGCGATCACGACTGCAGACAACGATGTCTGCAGTCGTTTTTCATTTGTCCGTATGATCCCTGTAAATCTTTCGTAAAGCCAAAAAATCACCTTTAGCAATTCTTTTACAACTCCTTCATATGGAAGCAAAAGACGGACCCCTATAATGGACGGGCACCAGAAAGAAAATGCCGGAGTGGCTTTTGTTCCGGACAGAAGATACATAGAGGTGAACACGTTGCAGGTCAGGTTTGAAGACGTCACCATGACGTATGGAGACAAAAAAGTGCTAGAGCAGATTGATTTCACTTTTCCGGCGCATTCCCTCGTTTCGGTGCTGGGACCGAGCGGATGCGGGAAATCTACAACGCTGATGCTCATCTCAGGGCTGATGTTCCCGACAGAAGGGCGGATTTTCTTCGGTGACCGCGAAGTCACCAAATTGGATGCGGTCAAGCGGAAGGTCGGGATGGTCTTCCAGAATTATGCCCTTTACCCGCATCTGTCGGTTCTGGACAACATCATGTTCCCGCTCAAGATGGCAAAGGTTCCGAAAAACAAGCGTCGGGAACGGGCACTCGAGCTCGCCAATCTTGTCCAGATTGAGGACCACATCGACAAAAAGCCGAAACAGTTGTCAGGCGGCCAGCAACAGCGAGTCGCCATCGCCCGCGCGCTTGCGAAGGAACCGTCCATCCTGCTCATGGACGAACCGCTCTCGAATCTGGATGCGAGGCTGCGGCTGGAGATGCGCGAGGAGATTCGCCGTATCCAGCAGGAGACGAACATTACGACGGTGTTCGTCACTCACGACCAGGAAGAGGCGCTCAGCCTCTCGGACCAGGTGATGGTGCTGGAGGATGGCGCAATTCAGCAGATGAGTACGCCGCGTGATCTGTATGAGCGCCCCGACAATCTGTTTGTCGCCAGCTTCCTCGGCAAGCCGGCGATCAATACACTGGCATTCGATCCGAACGGAAGGATCAGGAGGATGATGAATATCCCACAGCCGTATGCGGGCCAGATCGAAACGGTCGGCATCCGTCCCGAATGCATCATTGCCACCGATCATACGCAAGACGCCCTGTTCCGGGGTGAAGTCACCCATATTGAGCGGATCGGAAGGGGCGTGTCTGCCAAGGTCCGTCTTGACGGCGCGGAAATGTTGGTGACCGGCTTGCCGGCAGCTGTGGAAGAGGGACAGACGATCAATCTGACGGCCGATGACGGGGATCTTCTTTACTTTGATCAATTTGGCCGATCCGTCCGATGGAGTGAATCGGGAAGTTCAGTCGGGAGTGCGGGTGCATGATACAGAACCCGACTCTGAAAAGCACGATGAAGGCCTGGCTCTACATCCTGCCGATGATGCTCATCATCTTCACGTTCAACCTTTATCCAATCGTCAAGTCGTTTGCGATGAGCTTTTATACGGATTACAACTTCTACGATGATGTTGTCCATGCTTATGGGCTCGGCAACTTCGCGACGATCCTGCAGGATTCTGATTTCTATCTTGCGATCAAGAACACCTTCGTTTTTGTTCTTGGAGTCGTCCCCATCTCGATTGCCCTTTCACTGGGTATCGCCCTGCTGCTGAATCAGATTAAGTTTCTCTCCGGCTTTTTCCGGACCGTTTACTTCCTGCCGTTTGTCACGAGTACGGTCGCGATCTCGCTTGTCTGGAATTGGCTGTACCACCGGAATTACGGACTGATGAACTACTTTCTCGGCCTGTTCGGAATCGAGCCGGTCCTCTGGATTACCGACCCGGACTACTCGATGCTGGCGCTGGTCATCATGGCGGTCTGGAAGGGGCTCGGCTTCAACATCATTCTGTTCCTTGTCGGTCTGAATAATATCAATGAGACGTACTACAAGGCGGCCAAGGTCGACGGGGCATCCGGCATCCGGCGATTCTGGAACATTACCCTGCCGCTCCTCGGACCCACTGTATTCCTTGTTTCCGTACTCGGCGTCATCAATAGCTTCAAGGTGTTTGATGAAGTGTATGCCTTGTTCCAGGCAAAGCCGGGACCGGCAAAGTCGACACTGACGATCGTGTATTACCTGTACGAAAAGTTCTATACGGAATACCAGTACGGCATCGCTGCCGCGGCAGGCGTCGTTCTGTTCGTCATCATCTTTGCCGTCACGCTGATCCAGTTCGCTTACAACAGGAAGTTTGTCCATTACTGAGAAAGGAGGCGAAATGGCTTGAAACAAGTGCTGGAGACCCCCGCCGGACTGCCGCCGGCCAAGCGCGCAAGCTGGCTTCTGGCAGATGCGGGAATGGCGGATGTTCTGAAAAAGGGACTCATCTACACTGCCCTGTCGATCGGTGCCATCACGATGCTGATTCCGTTTTATTGGATGGTTGTCACATCGCTGAAAACTCCCGCTGAGGCAGTCGCCATGCCGCCGGTCTGGATGCCGGAGGTCCCTCAGTTTGTCAACTACGGAACTGCTCTCGAGGCCGCTCCCTTCGGGCGGTACTTCCTGAACAGTGTGCTCGTGACCGTGGTTTCAACGATCGGTGAACTGTTTACGACGATCCTGGCGGCATTCGCATTCGCAAAAATGAAGTTTTACGGGCGAAGCCTGCTGTTCACCGTCCTGATCGCGACGATGATGGTGCCCGGGGAGCTTCTGATCATTCCGAACTTCGTGACGCTCTCAAACTTTGGCTTGATCAATACGTATGCGGCGCTGATCATTCCGTATCTTGCAAGTGTGTTTTCTGTCTTTATCCTGCATCAGAATTTCGTGTCAGTGCCGGATGAGCTGTACTATGCCGCCAAGGTGGACGGTTGCAGCGATTTCCGCTTTCTCTGGTCGGTCATGGTGCCGCTGTCCAAGTCTGCCATCGTGGCGATCACAATCCTGAAGGTGATCGGCAGTTGGAACTCGTTCATGTGGCCGCTGATCGTCACGAATGACCGGATGCTCCGCACGTTGCCGGTCGGACTGCAGGCATTCACGACTGAGGCGGGGACGAAGTATGAACTGTTAATGGCCGCCTCTACACTTGTCGTCCTGCCGATGATCATCCTGTATCTGTTCCTGCAAAAAAACATCATCATGGGCATCTCGCGGAGCGGGTTGAAGGGATGAATGAAGTAGAGTGTTTGATTTCCGTTCCGGGCGGACGCTTTCAGCGGGGAAGGCTAAGAGCCGACGCCAATACAAAGGTTGACGTCTGCGCCCAAAAGCAAAGCGTTGGGCAGCCATCTATCAGCTAATGTCCGTATAAGAAATTATTAGGGGGAGAGAAGGATGTTGAAGAATCATAAATTCACACTTGGGGCAGGGCTTTTCCTTACTGCCAGTTTGCTATTGGCGGCGTGCGGCGGTGAAGCCAGCAGCAGCGAGGAGGCCGATGCGGCTACTAAAGAAAATGGAGAAACCGTCGAAGTGACATTTTGGCACGCAATGAACGGCCCGCATCAGGAAGCGATCACCGAACTGACGGAGAAGTTCAATGAATCCCAGGATGAGATAGTCGTAAAGGAAATGAATCAGGGCGACTATAGCTCGCTCCAGCAGTCCATTATGGCTGCGGGCGTATCCAAAGACCTTCCGACAATGTCCCAGCTGACACCGGGCCAGGTGCCGGATCTTGCCGAAAACAATTTGCTTCAGCCGCTCGATGATCTGATCGTCAGTGACACCGCGTTTTCCCAGGACGAGCTTGATGACATCTATGAAGGTTTCCTGGACGGTGTGAAATACGACGACAAGATATATTCCATGCCATTCTCCAAGTCGACCCGGATCATGTTCTACAACCAGGAAATCCTCGATGAATATGAAATGGATCTTCCGACAAGCTGGGATGAAGTCATCGAGCTTGGCGAGAAAATGACTGAAGCCGGTGACGATCGTGTCGCCATGGGGCTGGAGAACAGCTTTGAAATGGAATTCGAAACGATGGCCCGCCAGAACGGCTCGGCTTTCATTGACCAGGACACACATGAAGTCGAAATCGATTCTCCTGAAAGTGTCGAGGCACTGCAGTTCCTTATGGATGCGATCGGTAATAGACATGCTCGTACAGCAGGTGAAGACGGCTACTTCTCCGGCCCGTTCAGCCGCGGTGAGTCCGCACTGTATATCGGTTCCAGCGCCGGTGTGGCACACGTACAGCCATCCGCAGATGAAAACGGACTTGACTGGGGAACTGCAGAAATCCCGACATTCAATGGTGAACAGCTGACACTCCTTGCGGGCAACGACCTTGGCGTCTATGCCCCCGCTTCAGAAGAGGAAAAGGAAGCGGCCGTGACGTTCATCCATTTCCTCCTCCAGCCTGAAAACACAGCTTTCTGGGCGATGGAAACCGGATATGTGCCGATCACCCGTGCTGCGCAGGATGTACCGGAATACCAGGATTTCCTTAAGGAAAACCCAACGGCCGAAGCGGCGAACAAAGAGCTTGAGTACGCAGCAAACTCTGCCATGTTCAAAGGCCACGGCGAATACCGGAACGCATTCATCGAGACGCTGGACGACGTCCTTGTCAACGGCACAGATGTGCAGGAAGCACTGACCGGACTGGATCAGCAGACAGAAAGCATCATCGGAAACTGATAAGGGGGGATACTCGATGACACGCTACCGCTTCTGGGGTGGTCTGGACACCATCGGCGGCAATATCGTGGAGATCCTCACCGGAGAGGCCAGAGTCATTTGTGACTTTGGCTTGTCCTATAGCGGGGATCCGGTAAAACAGCCGGGAGGAATAACGCTGACAAAACAGTTGATCATTGATGGAAGTCTTCCTGCCATCCCGGACCTGTACGATAAGGGAGGATTGCTCTCCGATGCGGCCGGTCCGGTCCATGAAAAAATACCACAGACTGCGATTTTCATCTCTCATCTTCATTTGGATCACATGGGCGGACTGCCGCACCTGCCGGAAGGGACGAAAGTATATCTGTCCCGGGAGGCTTACCGCCTCTACAACATCCTTATTGAGACCGGGGGAGAGCAGCCTGCAAGGGTTTCGCTCAACCCGGTCGGTGACAATGAGACTGTCACGGTCGGGGACATCCGTGTAACCTTTAAGCCATCCGATCATGATACACCAGGCTCTTCCGTACTCTTCATCGAGACGGACGACCTGAAGCTGATCCATTCGGGTGATCTCCGCCTGACGGGTAACCATCCCGATAAGGTGATCAGCTGGGTAAAAGAAGCAGAACAATGGCAGCCGGATGTTCTGCTGCTTGAGGGGACCAGCTTCAGCTCCGATCGGAAAGAAAATCTTTCTGCAATACCTGCCACTGAAGAAGAGCTGATCGAATCGCTGGAAACCATTCTTTGTGATGATACGGAGAACATTGTCTTCATCAATCCGTATATCCGCAACATCGAGCGAATGAAAGATGTAGCAGAAACAGTTGAACGGAGCGGCAGGGAGATAGTATTCGAAGAGGCCTATGCCAGGGTCCTGAAAACATTCCATCCGGAGCTTCAGCCGGCAGTTTTGAGAGAAACGTTGATCGGAGAAGAAACGTTCGAAAAAACGATCTCTCTTCAGGAACTTTCCGAACATCCCGGCCGCTTTGTTCTCCAGAACAGCTATCCGAACATCCGGTTCGCTGAAGGATTTGGCGGGGGAATCTATTGTCACAGCAACGGGGAACCGCTAGGGAGTTATGACCCCCGATATGCGGACATGCTGGCCCAATTGGAGAAACACCAGTTCAGCTTCAGGGAGCTGGGAACGAGCGGGTATGCCGGCCAGATGGACCTGCTTGCCATTGCTGAAGTAATTGAGGCGGGCGTGACCGTACCTTGGCATACACTCCGGCCTGACGTTTTTCATAAAGAGCTTCAGTTGGCCGGTGTAAGGCCATTTCTTCCGGTGGCGCAGGTCTGGTACGGCAATGGAACAGCTGAAGGTGAAGCGGAGCTCCCGTTGCATCCGGTACATACCAGGTAACCTCAGACATCAGAAGTGAACGGAGGCGGACGCGATGGACAAGCTGACACTGACCATACTGGAAACAAGTGATGTGCACGGATATCTATTTCCGGGAGACGGAAGAGAAAGAGATCAGAACATGGAGTTGGGCCTGTTCAAAGCAGCAACGGTTATCCGGGAGGAAAAGCGGAAAGCGGATGGGCCGGTCCTCGTCATCGACAACGGTGATTTCATTCAGGGCTCGCCGCTGACCTCCTATATGAAAAGGGAGCGTGGAACGGCGGCGCCGATTATGGATGCGCTGAACATGATGGAGTTTGATGCCGGTGTACCCGGCAACCATGAGTTCAACCATGGCCTGTTCTATATGATGGAATCAGTCAGGGCCGCCAAATTTCCGGTGCTCGCTGCCAATATTTTGGATGAGACCGGGGAGCCGGTTACCGGTAAGGCTTATGAGATCTTCGAGAAGGATGGTGTCCGCATTGCCGTGCTCGGCCTGGTGACCTGCTACATACCGCACTGGGAACATCCTGACCACTGCGCAGGCCTCACATTCCGTTCAGCGGTCGCCAGTGCGAAAGAGTATGTTCCGATGCTCCGGGAAATCGCAGACGTTGTCGTTGTCAGCTACCACGGGGGCCTTGAATGTGACCTGGAGACCGGCGAGCCGACAGAGATGCTGACAGGGGAGAATGAAGGATACGCGCTTCTCACAGAAGTGCAGGGGATTGACGCACTATTGACCGGCCACCAGCACAAAAGAATTGCGACCGTCAAAAATGGAATTCCGGTGATCCAGCCGGGCTACAGGGGAGAGGCTGTCGGTAAAGTGACGCTTGAGCTGGAAAAGCAGGAGGGCAGCTGGCGTATTACCGGCTGCAATGCCAGACTGGAAGAGGTGAAAGGAAAAGAAGCGGACCTGGTACTGGCGGAGCAGTTTAGTGGCCTGAAGGGTGAAATGGAAGCGTGGCTCGACACGCCGATCGGCGGAATTGTCGGTGAGATGTCCATCACCGACGCACTTGACGCAAGGATCAGCGGACACGCCTATGTAGATTTCATCAATCGGGTCCAGATGCATCACAGCGGATGCGCCATTTCAGCGACATCCCTGTTTAGCAGGGAAGCGACAGGTTTTCCGCCAAGCGTCACATTACGGGATATTGTCATCAACTACCTGTATCCGAACACGCTTGCCGTCTGCCGGGTAACCGGCAGCGACCTCAAGGAAGCACTTGAACTGTCCGCTGCCTATTTTGAGCTTGACCCAGCTGGCGAGATCGGCATCAACCCTGCTTACATTCAGCCGAAAGCGCAGCATTATAACTATGACATGTACGCAGGAATCGAGTACACGATCGATCTGACACGGCCACCCGGTGACCGCATTACGGTTCTAATCCATGATGGTCATCTCATTAAACCTGATGAAACACTGGAGATCGTCCTCAACCAATACCGTGCGGTCGGCGGAGGCGGGTATCACATGTTCGGCCCTTCTAAAATCACCCGGGAAGTCCGTGTACCGATGACGGAACTGATAGCGGGTTACTTCAAAGAACATCCGGTTGTCATGGCGACACAGAACCGCAATTTTGAAGTGATCCGTTCCGGGTTCGGAAGTGAAGAGGATGAGGTGCCCGATCTGCAACTGGAGAGCAGAGCCTAAAAAAAGACGCTCCAAATCGGATCGTCCGAAGGCAAGCGGGAAAGGTCCCGCTTGCTTTTTTTAATTGAGGTTAATCCCCGAGCGGAGCTGCCGAAGGCGGGACAGCCGGATCCGGAGCATGAGGCTTCCGGACAAACAGCCCGGCAAAATGGCTCTTATAATGGTAGAGGAGCAAACCATGCAATAGAACAATCACTGCGGCAAGCGCCAGCATAGACGGGTCCACGAACAGGTGAAGCAGGAAGATGTTCGCCACAATCGGACTTAAAGCAGCCAGCGCCATCGGCACGAACTGATTGGTGAGAAGAAGAATCCCGCAGATGATTTCAAGGGTTTTCTCAACAAACAGCAAGTAGTCAAACATAAACAGAGCCATGGCTTCAGGACTTGTCGCGATAAACGGCTCAAAGCCAAAAAAGACTACATACCCGTTAATCCCTGCACCAAGGAAGATGACCCCCAGCAGCACTCTGCAGATCTGGATTAACCGACGGTTCATGACATCGCTCCCCCTCGATTTGTTGTCTGAATTATAACATAACGGAGTTCTTCATTATATACCCGGTTCAGAACTCCCGGTCGTGCTAATGAAACATTCCGACTATAAAATAAGGGGTTGCGCGGTTTTGGAATGCGGTGTATAGTTATCAACGTTGCGTTTCCAAGTAACGCGGCGAACGGATTAAGACAAAAAAGTTGTTGACGAAAGTTGGGCAGCATGTTATATTAAGTAGGTCGCTGAACAACACAACGACAATAAATGAACCTTGAAAACTGAACAG
>NZ_LQNT01000008.1 GCF_001619585.1 Bhargavaea cecembensis | reverse complement strand
CGTTTTGCGTTCAGTTTTGAAGGTTCATGATATGGAACTTCATATGCAGGAAAAAAAGGGGCCTATAGCTCAGCTGGTTAGAGCGCACGCCTGATAAGCGTGAGGTCGGTGGTTCGAGTCCACTTAGGCCCACCATTTTTTTCTTTTTGCGCCATACGGGGCCTTAGCTCAGCTGGGAGAGCGCCTGCTTTGCACGCAGGAGGTCAGCGGTTCGATCCCGCTAGGCTCCACCATGATTTTGTTCTTTGAAAACCGGATAAAACGACATTGTACCAAGTATTAACCGATT
>NZ_LQNT01000007.1 GCF_001619585.1 Bhargavaea cecembensis | reverse complement strand
AGGCGCTCTCCCAGCTGAGCTAAGGCCCCATATAAAGCAAGAAAGAAAAATGGTGGGCCTAAGTGGACTCGAACCACCGACCTCACGCTTATCAGGCGTGCGCTCTAACCAGCTGAGCTATAGGCCCATTTTCTCCTGCATATGAAGTTTCAAATGTCCAGCTCCAAACACCAGCTCACGCGTCTGCTTCGGCCTCTCGGTCGAAATGCAAGCATTTCTACTCGAGTCCTCCAGCATCCGGTTGAGCTAAGCGGTGTTTTCCGCTTTTCCATGAACCTTCAAAACTGAACGCAAAACG
>NZ_LQNT01000006.1 GCF_001619585.1 Bhargavaea cecembensis | reverse complement strand
TAATTGTATAAGTAGCCTGGGTTCCATCTTCTGCCGTTACAATAAATTGGTCACCTGTGGCTAATTCACTTTCTCCTTCTTTCGCTTGGCCATCTTCTCCAGTTACTTCATGAGTTTGGTTTGAACCGTCAGTTGCTGCAAGGGCTCCAAGCATTCCATCGACTGTTACAGCGTGGGCTACGGTGATCGATCCTTTTTCCTCTTCTGTTGGTTCGTCGATCTTTAGTATTTTTTTCAAATGTTGTGGCGCTTTGTTAGGTGCGTGAACTTCTACTTCG
>NZ_LQNT01000005.1 GCF_001619585.1 Bhargavaea cecembensis | reverse complement strand
GTTTTGCTGTTCAGTTTTCAAGGTTCATGGTGGAGCCTAGCGGGATCGAACCGCTGACCTCCTGCGTGCAAAGCAGGCGCTCTCCCAGCTGAGCTAAGGCCCCGTATAGTGGTCGGGAAAACAGGATTCGAACCTGCGACCCCTTGGTCCCAAACCAAGTGCTCTACCAAGCTGAGCTATTTCCCGATGATATGGAGCGGAAGACGGGATTCGAACCCGCGACCCCCACCTTGGCAAGGTGGTATTCTAGCCACTGAACTACTTCCGCGATATCAAATATTTAAATAAAAGTGCGGATGAAGGGAGTCGAACCCCCACGCCCGAAGGCACTAGATCCTAAGTCTAGCGTGTCTGCCAGTTCCACCACATCCGCATGTGTTTAAACCAGAGGAAAATGGTGAGCCATGCAGGGCTCGAACCTGCGACCCTCTGATTAAAAGTCAGATGCTCTACCAACTGAGCTAATGGCTCGAAAAATGGTGCCGGCCAGAGGACTTGAACCCCCAACCTACTGATTACAAGTCAGTTGCTCTACCAATTGAGCTAGGCCGGCATAATGATTAAAATGGTGGAGGATGACGGGTTCGAACCGCCGACCCTCTGCTTGTAAGGCAGATGCTCTCCCAGCTGAGCTAATCCTCCGGATTATGTAAGTGATCAACGGCCCAGCGACGTCCTACTCTTGCAGGGGGAAGCCCCCGACTACCATCGGCGCTGAAGAGCTTAACTTCCGTGTTCGGGATGGGAACGGGTGTGACCTCTTCGCCATCATTACCAGACCGTGTTCACTTTAAAAGGACAAATATTATTATAGCAGTTCCTGTCGATTTGGCAAGAACTTTATTTGTTCTTTCAAAACCGGATAAACGAGACATTGTAAAGTACCGGATCTTTCATGT
>NZ_LQNT01000004.1 GCF_001619585.1 Bhargavaea cecembensis | reverse complement strand
CCCCTGCAAGAGTAGGACGTCGCTGGGCATAAGGCCGTCTCCTTAAGGAGGCGGTTTTTTTGTGTTCTTTTTTAATTGCGAATTGCTGCATGAGGCCAATTGGCATCTTCAAAAACTTTTCAACCATGATAAAGTAGACTTCTCAAGTAAAATTGAATATTCCGGTTACAATTAAAGGAATTTAAATTAAAATGAAGAGTGACATGAAGGGGATTAACATTTGTGGATTCTCCAGAATGGTATGATCAGAACATGCAATGGGGTGAGCAATGATGCTTTTATCAGTCGGGGAAATTATAGACTCAACTTTATTTGAGAATGCCATCCTCAAAACCGGGGAACAGACCATTACGGACAAATCGGTTGAATGGGTATCGGTCATGGAAAGTCCCGTTGAGAATTTCGTCAGGGAGAATGAATTTGTTCTTAGTACCGGGATCGGGTGTCACGAAAATACCGGGGAATTGTTGTCTTTTATTAAAGATGTATATGATTCAGGGGCGTCGGCTTTGGCGATTGCAACGGGGAGATATATATTTGAAATACCGGAAGAGGTCATTCAATTTGCCATAGACCGAAATTTTATCATCATCGAACTCCCATGGGAGATCCGGTTTGCGGATATCGTCCATGAAGTGATGACCAAACTGAATGAACTCAAACAAAATGAGACAACGCGTTTCAAGGAAATCCAGCACCAACTGATTCAAAAGGTTCTCGAAGGAAGGACATTAGAACATATTACGGATTATATCGAACAGGAATTAGGTGAATCCGTACTGGTTTGCAATGAAAAGAAAGAGCCGATTGCAGGAAGCGCAAATCCGAATGATGTGTTCGCTCTATGGGACCAAATGAAAATGAGAACATCCATCAATTCATCGCATTATCCAAAGCATACCGAAATTCAAAAGCTGGATAGCGGTTCTGTGCAGCTGATCCATTTGAACATTCAATCTGATGTCGGCCATAAAGGCGACTTTTTCATCTTATCCGATTCAGACAAAAGGCTGAATGAGCATGAGTTGATGATTGCTGAGCAGGCCGTTGTTGCTGCTGCATTGTGGTTCTCAAGAAACAGCGCGGTAATCGAAGCCGAGAGCCGGATGCAGAATGAATTCTTGCTGGGCTTGGCAAAAGGGGAAACGATGTCTGAAGAACATGTCGCCTCCCATGCAGAATTTTTCAGATACAACCTCGACCTTCCCTATTTGTGTATCATCGGCTTTCCGGAAAATCTGAAAGATTCCGCCGGTCATGATGCGGGCCTCAATGAGTCGGGAAGACCAAGATTGGATAGAATGAGTATCTATATTAAAGAGGGATTGTTATATGCAGGTGAGAATGTCCAACGCCAGATTCTCTTTGCGCATGAACATGATAAAGTGATTGTTTTTTTGGAAGCATCGAATAAGGTGACTGCAGATGCGGTCAATCAGTTCCTGGATCTGGTGGAAAGAAGGTTCACCCACTTGTTGCCCGGCATTTCGTTTTCCTGGGGAATTGGAATGGATGGGGATGGAATCCGCAATTTTGCCGACAGTTTTCAAAAAGCAAAGGCAGCACTGGAAATGGGCAGAAGTCAAAGAGGCATTGGGAAGCGAACCTATTTTGACGAAACACAGATCAATAGGCTGCTGTTAAACTTGGCCGGCAATGAGGAAGTCCGTGACATTACTCTTTCTACCGTGTCTCCGTTGGTGGAATACGATGAAAAAAGAGAGATGGATCTGATTAAGACTTTTGTCACGTATAACAATAATAATGGTAACGTAAGCCAGACTGCCAGGGAACTGAATCTTCATCGCCAATCCCTTTTATACCGGTTACGGAAAATTGAATCGTTGACAAATTTATCACTCGTGGATCCTGACGATCTATTTATACTGAATTTCAGCATTAAGGTATGGTCTACAGGCGCGATTAAAAGAACATAAGAAAATGAGATGGAACCGGAATGGCTTTAATCCGGTTCCATTTTTTCTTATGAAAAAAGTGTATGAACAGATTGATTGAAATTCATACAAAGTTGCAGATGTATTATAAATATTTAGAATTTATAATCATCACTACAAGGTCAGTTGAGCAAGGGTCATCGGCAAAGCGGCAATTCTTGCATCAAGGGACAGAAATCAATGACGGATCAATAGGAGGAGCCCGGATGTTGCCATTCAGTTTACAAGAGTATAAGGATCGGTTGGAGAAGACAAAGGCGAGCATGGCGGAACAAGGAATTGAAGTATTGCTGATTACGAATCCCGCAAACATGAATTATCTGTCAGGCTACGATGGCTGGTCCTTTTATGTTGATCAGATGCTCATCGTGATCATCGATGAAGACCAGCCGATCTGGATTGGCAGGAAGATGGACGCGAAAGCAGCGGAAGTGACGACCTGGCTATACAAGGACAACATTATCGCCTATCCGGAGGATCATATTCATAATGATTTGAAGCATCCGATGGATTTCATCGCAAAAATCCTGACTCAGATCGGACAATCCAAACGGAATGTCGGTGTTGAGATGGGTTCCTACTATTTTTCAGCACTGGCATTTGAAAAACTGAAGACCAATTTGCCGAATGCCCGATTCTCGGATGTAACCCTTCTGGTCAATTATGTCCGGCTCATCAAATCCGACAAGGAAATTGAATATATGAAAAGAGCGGCCAACATTGCCGGTATTGGCATGCAGGCTGCCGTGGAGTCCATTCAGGAAGGGAACCGCGAATGCGATGTGGCAGCAAACATCTACAGCGGGCTCATCAGCGGAACACCAGAGTATGGGGGGGATTATCCATCTATTGTTCCACTGTTGCCGGCCGGTAAAAATACATCAACTCCTCATCTGACATGGACAGATCGTAAATACTCAAATAATGAAATGGTGATTATTGAGCTGGCGGGTTGCCACCGGCGCTATCATTCTCCATTGGCCAGAACTGTTTCTATCGGCCAGCCGGCGTCCAAAGCGCTGGACACCTCGAAAATCCTGGTTGAAGGTTTGAACGCGGCTCTTGATGCGGTCAGGCCGGGGGCTACTTGCGAAGAAGTTGAGGTTGCCTGGAACACAGTCATTTCAAAACATGGGATCAGCAAGGATTCCAGGATCGGTTATTCCATCGGATTAAACTACCCGCCGGATTGGGGCGAGCATACCGCGAGTCTCCGAAAAGGAGATCATACCATTTTACAGCCAAATATGACCTTCCACCTCATTCCGGCATTATGGTTTGAAGACTACGGAATTGAAATCACTGAATCATTCAGAGTGACTGAAACAGGCTGTGAAGTATTGACTGATTTTCAGCGCGATCTCATTGTAAAAGATCATCTGCAAGCAATCATTTAACGAAAGACTCACTGATAGGCAAAAGGAAAACACGATTCAGCGGACCCACCCATCCTAAAATGAAAGCGCTTTTAAAAGTTGGCGAGGTGGAGTCATGCGAGAAAAGATCAAAACCAGGAGGGTTGGATATGCCGATGCATAGTGAACATGCAGCTGTAGCAGCGGAAAGCTTGGAACAGCAGTTGATTGCATGGCGAAGATACCTCCACAGATTCCCGGAGCTCAGTTTCAATGAATACAAGACTTCTCAATTCGTTGCTGAAACGTTAAGGGAAATCGAGGGGGTCACCGTTCAAACCGGCATCGGAAAAACCGGTGTGGTTGCAACGATCTCAACAGGTGAAGGACGGACAGTTGCAATTCGGGCAGATATGGATGCACTCCCGATCGATGAAAAAACCGGCCAAAGCTATCAGTCTAAACATCCCGGTGTCATGCATGCCTGCGGCCACGATGCCCATACGGCCATTTTGCTCGGCGCGGCCAAGATGCTGGCCGAGAAGTCAGCTTCAGGCCAGTTCCGCGGAACCGTCAGACTTATTTTTCAGCCTGCTGAAGAAGACACCGATAAAGAAAAACGGTCTGGAGCACAGAGAATGATTGAAGACGGCGTTTTGGAAGGTGTTGATTCCGTCATTGCTCTACATGTCTGCCCATGGCATCCGGTCGGCACCATTCAAATGAATGACGGATACAGCATGGCGAATGTGGATGTTTTTCAGGGCAAAATCAGGGGGACAGGCGGCCACGGAGGATACCCCCATCTGGGCACCGATCCTATATGGATGCTTTCTTCAGTCTTGCAGGCGTTTTACGGAGTCACTTCCAGAAGAATATCTGCCCTGGAAACCGCCGTTGCGAGTATTGGTGAAATCCACACGGGAGCAGCGAGTAATGTCATCCCTGAAGAAGTGGTTGTGACTGGGACACTGCGGACCTATTCAAAAGAAGTGAGGGAGCAGCTGAGCGCCGAGATTGAAAAAGCCTTCCAGGTGGCTGAAGCATTCGGAGGAACCTATTCCTTCAAAGTCGATCGCGGAGAGCCGGCGCTGAATAACCATGCCGGGGTGAATGCCGTCATTAAGCACGCCGCAACGGAATTATATCCGACTATTCAAATTGAAGAGGACAAATTTGGCCTCGGAGGCGAGGATTTCGGCTATATGACTCAGGAAGTTCCGGGTGCGATGTTCTTCCTCGGCTGTGCGTTGCCGGACGGGATCAGGCGGGATCTGCATACGAGTCAGTTCGATTTGGACGAGCGCTGCATGCCATTGGGTGCACAAATCCTTGTCGAATCTGCGATTGGTTTATTAACGAAAGAATTTATTTCTTGAGAGGCAGGTGCAGGGTGATTGAATACTAAAGTGTTTGGAAAACCAATGTTTATCGCCGGCAAATGGGTCGAAAAAGAGGAAGTCATCGAAGTGTTAAATCCTCAGGACAACTCACTGATCAGTACCGTTCCGGCAGCATCGGAAGAGGATATGCTGCTGACGATTGAAGGGGCAAAAGAAGGCGCCAAAATCGCTGCTGCCATGCCTGTCCACCAGAGAATGAACATCCTGAATAAAGCGGCTGCGTATATCGAAGAGAACCAAGGAGAGTATGCGGCTACGATTGCATTGGAGGGGAGCAAGACCATCCGCGAAGCGACAGCTGAGGTCAGGCGCTGTATCCAGACACTGAAGATCAGTGCCGAAGAGGCAAGGCGCATTAATGGGGAGACCATTCCCTTCGATCAGGCGGAAGGAAGTGAAAACCGGGTCGGTTATTATTACCGGTTTCCGATTGGGATCGTTGCAGCCATTACTCCATTCAACGATCCATTAAACCTGGTGGCCCACAAGGTGGGACCGGCAATTGCCTCGGGCAATGCCATTATCGTGAAGCCGGCAACCGTTACTCCACTTAGTGCACTTTTGCTGGCAGAAGCATTTGATCATGCCGGATTGCCATCCAAGGTACTGTCAGTAATTACAGGCAAGGGCAGCGTTATTGGAGATCTCCTGGTGACCCACCCTGCGATCCGGATGGTTTCGTTCACAGGAGGGCTGGAAACAGGCGAAGAAATCGCCCGGAAAGCCGGTCTGAAAAAGATCAGCATGGAGCTAGGCTCGAATTCCCCTGCCATTGTGCTCAACGATGCGGATATCGAAAAGGCTGTGGAGTCAACGGTATCCGGTGCCTTTTATGCCGTCGGACAAAACTGTCTGGGTGTCCAGCGAATCTATATTGAAGAAGCTAGTTATGAAACGTTCTCTGCTCTTTTTGTCAATCGGGTTCAGCAATATCAGGTTGGGGACAAAATGCTGAGCACAACCGATATGGGGCCCATGATCAATGAAGCGGAAGCCATCCGGGTGGAAAGCTGGGTGGATGAAGCCATCGCGATGGGTGCCAAAAGACTGACAGGCGGGAAGCGGGAGGGCGCCTTTTATCCTCCGACTGTGCTGACTGATGTTCCGTCGGATTGTACCATTGCCCGGCAAGAAATTTTCGGACCTGTTGTCCTTCTGTATCCAGTCGCCGATCTTGATTCGGCAATTGACCAATCAAACGATGTGAATTATGGGCTGCAGGCCGGAATATTCACGTCCAATATTGATAAAGCCTTCGAGGCAATCGGAAAGATGGATGTAGGCGGGATCATGATTAATGACAGCAGTGATTACAGGATTGACGGCATGCCATTTGGAGGGGTGAAGGGATCCGGCTTAGGGCGGGAAGGGGTCAAGTTTACGATTCAGGAAATGACAGAACCGAAAGTCGTCAGCTTTAAGCTGGCGCAGAAGCGGTCTGTTTAAGAAACCCTCTTTCCGCCGTTCAGTTCCCGGAAAAAAGGAGTCAAAATATGAAGCCAAAAACAAGGGCAAAACATATGAACATCGTCTTTTGGACATCGGCGGCGGTCATCACTTTACTCGTCTTATGGGGAACGGTGAACCCTGCAGGTTTATCCAAATGGGCAGACACGGCGTATAACTTTACAACGGATGCATTCGGATGGTTCTATTTGCTCTCGGTCCTGGCGATCGTCCTCTTCTGTTTAGGGCTGGCCGTCAGTAAATATGGGCGGATCAAATTGGGAAGGGACGATGAAAAGCCCAAATACTCCTACTTCGCCTGGATCGGAATGTTGTTCAGCACTGGGTTTGGCGCAGGCCTTGTTTTCTGGGGAATTGCTGAACCGATGAGCCATTTTGCAAATACGCCGACGGGAATGGAAGGTTATAGCGCGGAGGCCGGAAGACAGGCCATGCAGTATTCCTTCTTTAACTGGGGCGTGCACCAATGGTCGGTGTTCACAATAGTCGGTCTGGCTTTGGCCTATTTCCAGTTCAGGAAAAGGGAGGGCCGAATGATCAGCGACACGCTGAACCCGGTCATAGGGAAGAGCGGCAAGAAGCCGCTGAGAAATGCGATCAATATTTTGGCGGTCATCGCGACGGTGCTGGGTGTCGCCACATCCGTCGGAATGGGGATCTTGCAGATCAATGGCGGACTCAATTATGTGTTTGACGTTCCGCAGAATACGATTTTCCTATTAATCATTACTGGCGGACTGCTGCTGCTGTATTTGACTTCTGCATTAACGGGACTGGATAAGGGGATCAAGATTCTCAGCACCCTGAATCTAAGCCTCGCTATTGGACTGATCCTGGTTGTCCTGTTTCTCGGGCCAACACAGTTCATCCTGGAAGCATTGGCGCTGGGCCTAGGGGATTACATCCAGAATTTCTTCGGGATGAGCCTGGGGCTTTCACCGTATGACGGAAATACCTGGTCCAAGGGTTGGACAGTCGGCTATTGGGCATGGGTACTTGCATGGTCACCTTTCGTCGGAATGTTCATTGCCCGGATTTCCAGAGGCCGGACGATTCGTGAATTCGTGTTTGGTGTATTGATCGTTCCGCCATTCATTGCAGTTGTGTGGATCGCCGTATTTGGCGGCACAGCCCTTTATATGGATCTGTTCCAACAGACAAATATTGCGGGAGCGGTGCAAAACGATGTGACGAGTGCGCTGTTCGCCACCTTTGACAACTTCCCGATCAGCACAGTACTGTCTGTAACCTTCATTTTGCTGATCATTACATTCCTGGTGACATCGGCTGACTCGGCCACTTTCGTACTTGGAATGATGACGACAAATGGAGATCCGAACCCGGGCAATCTGGTAAAAGTCATTTGGGGCGTACTGATGTCAGCCATTGTGGCAGTGCTCATCATCAGCAGCGGATTGCAAGGCCTTCAAACAGCTTCCTTGGTGGCAGCGCTGCCGTTCACGGTCATCTTGCTCTTAATGGGTGTTTCCTTATTCAAAACCATCAGGGCAGACGAAGCGGTACCGGCAAAGACAGAGCAGAAGGCGGAGACTGCCGAAGAGGAGTTACAGGAAAACATGGAGGTCTATAAGGCTACGCCGAGAAAAAAGAAAGTCACGTATCCCGGGGCCGTCCGGGGCCATCAATGAAAAGTTATCGGCACTACCGTTAATCAGGAGTAAGGAAAGACCAAATATACAGATTTGATTATGGAGGGAATTAAAATGACGATGAAAACGATGGAAAGTGTACAAAGAAAATATGATGAACTGGCTGCAATCGATAAGAAGCATTTCATGCACCCTACCTCTTCTTTTAAGCAGCAACAGGAAAAGGGGCCCGGCTTCATTTTCACTGAAGGAAAAGGAATCTACCTGAAAGATGTGAGAGGTAACCAAGTGATTGACGCTCTGTCTTCGTTATGGAACGTCAATATCGGCCACGGCCGGGAAGAACTCGCCGAAGCTGCAGCGGAACAGATGAAGAAACTCGCTTTCAGTTCAACATTTGCCACAAACAGCCACGAACCAGGAATCAGGCTTGCCGAAAAAGTGGCGGAGATGACCCCGGGAGATTTGACGATGACCTTCTTCACATCAGGAGGTTCGGATGCCAATGATACAGCCTTTAAAACCGCACGCTATTATTGGAGGCTGAAAGGGAAGCCTGCTAAAAAGAAAATCATTTCACGCCAGAAATCCTATCACGGAGTATCCGTGGGCGCCTCAAGTGCAACAGGCCTGCCAGCTTTCAGAGACTTCCCTTCATTGGCACCGGACTTCCATTATGTAGATTCTTCAATCGAGGCATTGAAGGAGCTCATCGAGAAAGAAGGGCCGGAAACGATTGCGGCGTTTATCTCGGAGCCTGTCCAGGGATCAGGCGGCGTTAACCTTCCACCGGAGAATTATTTTAAGGAGATTCGGGAAATCTGCGATCAAAACGACATTCTTTTCATTGCGGATGAAGTCATCAACGGCTTCGGCAGGACCGGTAAGAACTTCGGTATCGAGAACTTCGGTGCAGTTCCCGACATGATGGTGATCGCAAAAGGCATTTCCAGCGGTTACGCCCCGATTGGGGGCATGGTCATTTCCGAACCGCTCAGAAATGAACTCATTGAACTGACGGAAGGCGTTTATATGCACGGGTACACCTACAGCGCTCATCCGATGTGCTGTGCGGTGGCACTGAAGAACCTTGAAATCATCGAAGAAGAAAATCTGATTGAGAACGTACGGAATATGGGAGCGGAACTACAGAAAGGATTCAACTGGCTGGCAGGGCGCCATGAGGAGATCGGAAATATCCGGGGAATCGGGCTGCTCGGAGCATTTGAAATCCTGAAAGATAAAGAGACCAATACCCGCTTCTCCGAGCCGGTATCGGCGAAAGTGGTAGAGGAAGCGCTGAACCACGGCCTGTTGGCAAGAAGCATCGTCTATGAAGGGCAGGATACACTCGCCTTCGCTCCGCCATTCTGCATCAACAAGGAAGAAGTGGAGACGATCATTTCCATCATTGATCATTCATTGACCGAAGTGAAAAAGAAAGGGATCCAATAATCTGCAGGCTTCCACATAGGGAAGCGTGTGAATAAAAGAGGACATGGCCGGAAAGAATACCGGTCGTGTCCTCTTTTCCATTGCTTTGAATGGACACCACTGACGAAAGGTTCCGACTATGTGATTTGGTCTTGCGCTGACGAGGAATCCGTTGTATAGTTATCAACGTTGCGCTTCTGAGAGAGACGCACTGATCAATAAAAGAAATAAAAAAGTTGTTGACGTGAGAGTCGCGACGTGATATATTAAGTAGGTCGCCAATAAACACGGCAACAATAAATGAACCTTGAAAACTGAACAGCAAAAC
>NZ_LQNT01000003.1 GCF_001619585.1 Bhargavaea cecembensis | reverse complement strand
CCATAAAGAGAGTATGAGTAAGCTCATACTTTAAAGCTGGCATATCTTGCGATATGTCCGATATCATTTGTTCCGTTTCCCCGACGGGGTCGGGTTCCGGGAACTCATTTCATCAGCGTTTTGCTGTTCAGTTTTCAAGGTTCATTGTGCTCGCCGCGTTGCATCTCTTTGCGACAGCTTAATTATAATACCATGTCTCATTCCAGGTGTCAACAAGAAACAATCAACTTTTCATTTCTTTTTTCCGCCCCGAAAAAAGCGACTCCCCTAATATACGCCTGTTACATGTAAAAGTCAAGCGCCGGTCTGCAATACCGCTCTTCCTCCTATAAAAGGACGGAGAGCGCGCAGACCGACGCAACGCCGGGAATGCCGAGTATGGCGATCATGAGTCCGGACATCAGATTCACCGGCACAAAGAACCCAAGGAGACCCAGGCCGACGTTCAATAGGAACAGGACCAGGAAAGCTGCGGCAAGCCGGAACCAGAAGACGGACAGTTTTTCCGCGGCTGTATAAAGGATCCGCTTATTGCGGACCAGCACGAGGAGGATAAACAGTCCGGCTGCAATGCCGATGGCGAGTTTCAAACCGACCCCATCCTTTTTCCGTTTTTCACTCCGTATCCACTGTATGCCACCAGGATGCATCGTATTCAAAAAAAGACGGCGGCCGAGGGCCATCCGTCACTGCTTAAGGGAGATATTCCGCAATCTCGCCTCTTTATATAGGTAAAAGTGTCTGGCTTCAGCCATCAGCCGCTGGGTACGGGCGATGCCTTCATCATCGAATCGCGAAGCCTGACGTTCAATCTCCCTTGCCTGCATCCATTCCTCGTGCGTTTCTTTAAGGAGGCGGATCAGGCGTTCATCATACTCGCGCTTCAGTTTATTCCTCCGGCCGAACATCGGGTGCCACTCCTTCTTTCGTGAATGTCAGAGTTCCCTGCGGCCCTCAAGCGCCTTGGACAACGTGACTTCATCCGCATATTCAAGATCGCCGCCGACAGGAAGCCCGTGTGCAATGCGCGTCGTGCGGATGCCGGACGGCTTGATGAGCCGGGAAATGTACATGGCCGTCGCCTCACCTTCTATCGTCGGGTTGGTGGCAAGGATCACTTCCTGCACGGTTTCGTCCTGGAGGCGCTTCAGCAGATCCGGAATATTGATGTCTTCCGGACCAATGCCGTCCATCGGCGAAATTGCGCCGTGGAGGACGTGGTACAGACCATTGAAATCGCGCATCTTCTCCATGGCGATCACGTCCTTCGGCTCCTGGACGACGCAGATCATCGAACGGCTGCGGGATTCATCTTTACAGATCCGGCACGGATCCGTGTCTGTGATGTGCCCGCAGACTGAGCAGAACGTCAGGTTGCGCTTCGCATCGACAAGCGCCTTTGAAAATTCGAGCACCGTGTCCTCTTTCATATCCAATACATGAAAAGCGAGCCGGGCGGCTGTCTTCGGCCCGATCCCCGGCAGTTTCATAAAGCTGTCGATCAGCTTTGAAATCGGTTCAGGATAATGCAATCTGGTTCCATCCTCCTCATGAAATATAAGAGACGGGCCGCCGCTTATCGCGTGCCGGCCCGTCCGCTCGACGGAAATCTCAGAACATACCCGGGAGGTTGAGGCCCTTCGTGAACTGGCCCATTGTCGAGTTGGTCAGTTCGTCGGCCTGCTTCAGTGCATCGTTGGTCGCGATGACGATCAGGTCCTGCAGCATCTCCACGTCTTCCGGATCTGCAACGGACGGATCGACCGCCACTTCCAGCACTTCCTTATGTCCGGAAACGACCACTTTGACCATGCCGCCGCCGGCTGTGCCCTCGAGGCGCTTTTCGCCGAGTTCTTCCTGTGCTTCCGCCATCTGTTTCTGCATCTTCTGCATCTGTTTCATCATGCCTTGCATATTGCCCATGCCACGCATCTGTTTTCCTCCTCAATAAATAAGTAATGATCAGTCATCATACACGTTGACGGCTTCCTTGCCGAACAGCTTCTCTGCTTCCCCGACCAGCGGATCCTGTGCAGGGGCACCCGCCTCCTCCAGGAAGGACAGTGCCTCTTCGGCCGCTGCTTCTTCCGGGTTGGGGGACTCTTGCCTGCTTTCTCCCGAAGATGGCTTCTGGAGTCCGTTCTCTCGGATAAATGCTTCCCGGATCCTCAGCCAATCCTCTTCCGGCACAAATACAGGGTCATAGGCGTTGCCGGCCCGTGCCGACAGCCCCTGGGAAAGCGACGCCAGGAATTCGGGGTTGCTTGCGGCCATGCCGCAGTGGATCGCGTATTTGAATTTTAACACAAACGCCTTGTCCGATGCCGCTACCGGCTCGGCATCATTCAGAAGGGCTGCCTGCGATTTCTGCATATCGTCCAGGATGGACGCCCAGTTCGATTTGATCGACCGGATATCCTCTTTAGTGGCATTGGCCAGGACATCGCGGATGCGGCCTTCCTGCACCTGAAAGCCGTTTTTCGACTTCGGTGCGGGGCGGCGCCGCTCCGGTGACGTGCTTTCCGCAGCCGCAGGGATGCCCTGCTGGAGCCGGCGCGTCAGGTCGGATACCGTCTGCTCGAGCCGGCTGACCTGCCGCTGCAGCTGCTCAACATCTTCACCGCCTCCGGCTGAAGCGGGTCCTGCAGCGGAGACGGGTGTTCCGTCAGCCTGGATCATCCGCAGGAAGGCCGCCTCCAGATACACCTTCGCATGATTCGAGAATCGCATCTCCTGCTGGGTTTCTGACAGGATGCTGATAAACGCATACAGCCGTCCTTCCGGAAGCGACTCCGAAAGCGGCATAAATCCGTCCGGCTCCGAAATGATTTCAAGAAGGTCCGGCATACCCGGCGCGGCCTTCATGACGAGAAGATCCCGGAAAAATGTAATCAGGTCCTCCGTGAGCCGGACCACGTCCTTCCCTTCGGAAACGAGCCGCTCAAGCAGCGATAGCGCACCCGCGGCATCCTTGCCGGAAAGCGCCTCGGCAATCTCACGGAACAGTTCCTCGCCAATCGAGCCGGTGACCATGACCGCATCGTCTGCCGTGACATCATCGCCGCCGAACGACACAGCCTGGTCCAGCATGCTGAGTGCATCCCGCATGCCGCCTGCTGCTGCCTGGGCGATGACTTTCAGCGCCGGTTCCTCATACGGAATCCCGCTGTCTTCCAGCACCTGCTCCATCCGGTCCTTCAGGTCTGCACGCGAAAGCGGCTTGAAGTCGAAGCGCTGGCAACGCGAAATGATGGTCGGCGGCAGTTTGTGGGGCTCCGTCGTCGCCAGGATAAAGACGACATGCGCCGGCGGCTCCTCGAGCGTCTTCAGCAGTGCGTTAAATGCACTATTTGAGAGCATATGCACCTCATCTATGATGTACACTTTAAACCGTGAGTGGGACGGGGCGAAACGAACCTTCTCGATGATCTCCCGGATCTCTTCGACACGGGAGTTGGAGGCTGCGTCGAACTCGATGACGTCCGTGTCCGAACCATCCGTGATCCCGCGGCAGGAGTCGCATTCGTTGCACGGCTCGTCCGTCGGTGCCTGGACACAGTTCAGGGCTTTCGCAAAGATTTTTGCCGTACTCGTCTTCCCGGTTCCGCGGGGCCCGGAAAACAGGTAGGCATGGGTCGTCTTGTCCTGGAGGAGAGCATTCTGCAGCGTCCGCCTGACGTGCTGCTGCCCGCTCATCTCTCCGAATGTCTGCGGCCTGTAGGCCCTGTAGAACGCCTGATACATGGTGCAACTCTCCTCCTTCCGGACACCATTTCATTTGCCTCAATTATACCACACGGGTGCCACCCGCGCCCCTATCTTCTCCCGGTTCCGGCACAGAGAATCCCTTTCCGGAAGCGGAAGATTTCCGGGCACACAAAAGGCCCGTCCTCATCCGGACGGGCCGATTACATGTCTATGAAAATGCCGTGCACCTTTCTTCGACCGATGCACACAAGCGTTACTCCTGTCGTTGGCTCGGTTTAGGCTGCCCCGCGGCACATGGGGTGACCCACTTAATGCTGCTTCCTTCCGGACCTGACATGGTTCATGGGGCCCCATTGCGCAGGACCCAAACGTCTACACTACGTGCAGAAGGCAGGCCTTGCATGACACACGGCCTCGGAAAGGGATTCAGTCCCGCTGGAGCGGATTGCGGGTTACAGGACACCGCTACCTTCCCACCTAGCACGGCGAGATTCATTATACGTCCTGGCGCGAAAAAAATCAACCTTATTTTTTCGTTCCCGTTGACACCGGCATCGCATCATGATAAATTATTCCCGTGACATGGAGGAGTACCCAAGTCTGGCTGAAGGGGTCGGTCTTGAAAACCGAGAGGCGGGTAACACCGCGCGGGGGTTCGAATCCCTCCTCCTCCGCCATTTCACAAACACGCGCATAAAGTTGAGATAGAAAAAATTCGTTGCTTCTGCAGCGATTTTTTCTCCTGATATATGATTGAAAATTTAAAAGAACCAAAACACATTCACAAATGAAGCCGCCGGCAGCAGATGCAGGCGGCTTTTTCATTTTTCCAGCTTCGCTTCATAGGCCGAACTGCCGGATGATCGCATCCGAAATCATATCCGACATTTGGAGGGCCGCCGTCTCAATCTGCTCAAAAACTTCGATTTCCAGCTCAAAGTTCTTCACGATCATGCAGACGGCCTCCAGTTTGGTGAGGGAAAGATGTTCATAAAGCATCTTCCTCAACTCTTCCTTGTCAATATACGGGTTCAGACTGCTCAGGAAGTCTGTGATCTCATCTGCATTCCGGTACCAGTCCCGTTCAATCTGTTCCGCTTTTTCCGTTTCTCCGGCCTTGGCCGCTTTGACCAGGCTGGCTGCGATTGTCAGGTGCTCCTTGATCAGTTCGGCGTATCTGTCAGCATTCCGGTCTCCGTAATACGGTCTGAGGGCGTTCCCCATGTCCTCCGCATTCCGGAGAAGCCGGGTGATGACAAATTCAGTATCCGGCAAGTCGAATACGAGGCTGATAATGGTCATTCGCGTCCAGGCAATGTGCTGTTCCCACAGAACCCGCATATCGGCCTTTAGTTTGGCGGCTTCTGCAGAAATGAAGTTTCCCGTTCCCGGCATCGGCACGGGAATCATCGGGATGGCCACATAGCCGACAGGCTGCAGCCCCGGCATGCCGGGGCCCTGACAGTGGTACCTTGTCACAGTATATCCACCCCAAACGTTTCAGATGGCCTATCTTATTCATCCCGGAGCCCGGCTGTTCATCATCCTTTTATATCCGCAGTGTTCCCGTGAAAGTGCATCCACGCCTCCAAAATGCCCCCTGCACACGGACGGGTGGCCCTGAAAAGGGCGTCATGACCCTCCGCTTCCAGAAGTTCCGGCCGTGCATTCGAGACGATCACTGAAGGATACCCGAGCATGAGCATATCCAGGTCATTGCCGGAATCCCCGGCGACCAGGATGCTTGCATCCACTTCCGCAAACTTCCCTATTACATAGCGGAGCGCTTCTCCCTTCCCGCCGCCTTCCGGCAGGATATCCACATCCCGGCCCGAACTGAAAATGAATGTGTGCGGAATGCCATCCGAAGTGAGGGCATTCTTTAGCTTTTCGGCCGGCTCCCCGCCTTCGGAAAAGAAGGAGACCCGCCTTGTGTCCGGAAGATTTTGCAGCCGGATACCGGAAATCCCCCGGGCAATCCCCCGTACAGCCTGCGGGTCCCAGTTTTCCGTCATCCGCTGCTTCCAGCCGGGATCTTCCGCAAGGTCCGGCCCTGAATAGACCGACGTACCGACATCAGTGATAAGAATATCCGGAACCGGCAGCCTCTCTTCACGGATCAGCCCCATCGCGGAAGCCCGGTGGCGGCCCGTCACATAGGCAAGCGCTACACGCTCCGGCAGGGAATCATAATAATCGAGAAGTTCGCGGAGCCCCTCCTCGTCTCCGACAAATGTGCCGTCCAAATCAGTCGCCAACAGATACCGGATCTTCTGCACGGTACAACACCTCGTAGATTTCATGGATATCTCCTGCGATCGCCGGCCAGTTGAACACTTTCCTCGCGCGTTTCCGCGCCTCTCTGCCGAGGCGTTCCGTAAATTCGCGATCCCCGGCGATCCGCCTCATGCTGCGGGAAAGTTCTGCCGGGTTTTTGGCAGAGACGAGGAGGCCTGTCCGGCCATCCTGCACGACGTCCTGAAGCCCGCCGACTTCCGATGCAATCACCGGCGTCCCGCATGCCTGCGCCTCTGCAGCCACCATACCGAACGATTCATAATAGGACGGAACAATGACGGCCGTAGCGCGGCCGAACAGATCCGCAAGCTCCTGTTGGCCGAGCGGGCCCAGGAAGGTCACCCGGTCCTCCATCCCGGCGACTGCAGCGCGGAGGCGGGCCTTCTGCGGCAGCCCGCTTTTCGGATCAATGTCCTCCGCCGCGCCGCCGGCCAGAATGAGCCTGGCATCCCTGCCGTGCCGGAGGAAAAGCCGGAATGCGCGCAGAAGTGTCAGGATGCCCTTTGTCTGTTCGAATCGTCCGGCATAGACGAACAGGGGCGTTCCGCCTTTTGCTCCGGCTGAAGATGCCTGTTCAAATGACCGGTCGACACCGATCGATACAACTGACACGCTTGAGCGCATACCGGCAAAATCAAGGATGATGTCCTTTTCAGTTGGTGTGGTGGCAATTACACGGTCCGCCCGCCCCAGGATCTCTTTTTCTGCCCTGAGCCTCGCCTCCTCCACTTCTCCGGTCGCCTTCGCTTTGGCGATTCCGAGAGAGTGGGAAGTGTGGACAACACGTTTGCCGTATTCATCCCGGATCATGAGGCCGAGCAGGCCGGATAGCCAGTAATGGGTATGGACGACGTCATAAGAGTCGAGATCCAGGACAGCTTTTATTTCTTTATAGAAGTCAGGGAGAATGTTCAGCATGTCTGATTTGGGAACAAATCCTTTATGTCCCGCTGCAATCCGGATTACCCGGCAGGAACCGGCAAACCGCTCGACCTGCGGCGTGTCCGGGTCGCTCCAGTGCGTAACGACATCAACGCGCAAGCCGCGTCCTGCAAGTGCCTCCGCAAGCTGACGGACATAGTTGTTCTGCCCGCCCGACTGCTTTCCTCCCAGTTTCGCAAGAGGATCTCCGTGGTCTGAAATAAACAATATATTTTTGAACATAATCAGATGGACAGCCCCTTTCCTACTTATCTCCCCTCTGAAAAACGCAGAGCAGTATATGGCTATTCCCTACTTAACTCAAAATCAAACAAATTCTGTCATATTTTGTTTAGATTCGGGTCATGCACGGGTATTGTAAAGGTAGTGTTAACAAACGAGAGAAAACCAGGTCATCATATTAAGCTAATATTAAGAGAGACCGAGAGAAAGGCGGGATGTTATGGGATTGAAAAAAGAGAAATGGTACCGGCCGGCAGAAGTTGCCGTGAAGGTGGCGGCAGCCCGTGCGCTTGCCGCCATTCTCCCCCGTCCAAAGAGGGACATTGTTCTCGTGGGCGGCAATCTGGGCGAGAAGTATGAGGACAACGCCTCGGTCTTCCATGACTACCTGATCCGGGAACGGCCGGACCTGGACGTTTACTGGATGTACGAACCCTCAACCGACTATGTCCGCAGTGAAGGGATTCCGAATGCCGTTCCCCTCGGCTCCTTCCGAAATTATCTGCTGTTCTTCCGGGCTGCCTACACTTTCCACGGCCATTCCCTCCTCTATGACATCGCACCTGGTATTGACCGGTATGTCCATCTGAACAAAAAGACAGTCATGACGCATATCAGCCATGGCATCGAAGGATTCAAAAAGATTCTGATCCTTCCGGAAGACAGGCCTCTCCTCAGACGGACCGACTATTTCAACTGCGCCTCGCCTTATGAAAAGCGAATCAAGCAATACGGATGGGGCGTTCCCGAGGAAAAGCTGATCACGACCGGCATGGCCCGTTTCGACCGTCTCGAGCCGGACAGCCCCTCTCCGGAAGTGAAGAATATCCTTGTCATGATGACTTGGCGGGAGTGGCTTTTCGGGCTATCCGACGAGGCCTTCATGGAAAGCGAGTACTTCAGGCGCACGACCGGGCTCCTGAATGACCTCTCCTTCCTTCTTCTGGTCAGTGACCGCGAACTGAACGTTAAGGTCGCGCTCCACCCCTTCATGAAGCGGTTCGAGCGGTTCTTCAAACAGATGCCCGGCTCTGAGCACATCCGTTTTTATTCGTTTGATGAAGTTTCCATCAAGGAGGAGGTCATCCGGGCGGACATGCTCCTGACCGACTACACGAGCGTGTCATGGGATTTCCTCTATCAGAACAAGCCGATCATCTTCTATATGTTTGACCAGGAAGAGATGGAGAAGCACCGGGGCACCTACCTTGACCTCGACGGAGAACTGTACGGCTACAAAGTGAACAGCCTGCCGGAAGTGACCGGACTGCTGGACCGCATCACGGCCGGTGAAAACACGAATTCGTTTTACAGAAAGTCCGGCGAGTACTTTCAATACTTTGACCATGAAAACTGCCGCAGGCTGGCGGACCGCGTAATCGGCCCGGCCCGTTCGACCGAGAAACTCAAAGCCCGCACGAAGACAATCCCTGCGGAAACATAAAAAGAGCAGGTCCCTATAAAGGGCCTGCTCCTTTTCAATTGTGGTTAGTTTCCCGACTGGCGACTGTAATTCCGGAGAATCATGCCATTTGTGCGATGCATGTCCAACCGTTCGTAAAACGGTACGACATCATCATCACAGCAGACATCAATCATGTAGAGGTGATCCAGCTCACCGAACATTCGGCGGACGAGTTCTTGTCCGATGCCGGCCCCCTGGTACTCGGGCAGCACTTCCAAAAGCGGGATGTATGCCGACAGGACCCCATCACTTACCGCGGTGATGAATCCGACGATACGGTCCGATTCCCTCTCCACGGCGATCACCCTGTGGCTGCTGTTCCTGAGCAGCCGCAGATGGGTCTCCTCCGACGGCGGGTCCGGCCAACCGACGAAAAAGCCCTCCAGCATCCCGGCAGTGATTCCTTCCAGATCTGTTCTGTATTCCAATTTCAATCTGATCCGCTCCTTTCCTATTTTTCCGGATAAAAGAGCGGATGATCAAAAGTACAGCAGCATTTACCGTTCCTCCGTTCGTGTTTACACCGCTACGGCAACGGCGCCGGCGGACGAGGCCCGCACCGCAATCGGGCGGTATGCCGGGAACTCTCCGGCAAGCCGGTCCGCAATGTTTTTTTCCGAACCGGGCTCCGTCAGGACGAAAATCGATGGACCCGCACCGCTCACGGCCGTGCCGTATGCACCGGCTTCGCGGGCAAAGCGGCGGATCTGTTCGAAATCCGGGAACAGGGCAGCACGGTACGGCTCGTGGAAGACGTCCCGCTCCATCATCCGGCCGGCAAGTTTCCAGTTACCGACGGCGATTGCCGCCGTCATTACGCCGTTCGCCGCACTGCCGCATACCGCATCGGCGTGTCCCAGGGTATCCGGGAGAAGGCCGCGCGATTCTTTAGTCGCAAACGTGCGGTCCGGTACGAGGATCACCGCCCCGACATCAGGATCCGGGATATGGACCGTTTCCACCTGACCGTCCAGGTAATGGGAAAATACTGCGCCTCCCATGATCGCAGCCACGACATTATCGGCATGGCCTTCGATGTCACTGCC
Source organism: Bhargavaea cecembensis (assembly GCF_001619585.1). GTDB lineage: Bacteria > Bacillota > Bacilli > Bacillales_A > Planococcaceae > Bhargavaea > Bhargavaea cecembensis_A. Next base: position 16,244 of record NZ_LQNT01000003.1, on the reverse strand, counting down.
GATCCTGACCTTCTCTTCCATTGTCAGCCCAAGCCCGTACAGATGGTCCGCTGCCTCAACTCCTGCTGCAACGGCAGTCGCACTGCTTCCAAGCCCCTTGCCGAGCGGGATCTCCGAGTGGACGGTGAGCCTGCAGGGCTCCGCCTCTGCACCGGCCCGCCGAGCAGTTTCCTGCATCGTCCGGACAATCAGGTTTTCCTCCCCGCCGGCAAGATCGGCATATTCTTCCCCTTCATAGACCACTTCCCAGGCAGCGGCCTTTTCCGCTTCCACTTCCATATAAAGTGCCAGTGCAAGTGCCGCGCAGTCAAAACCGGGCCCCAGGTTCGCCGTCGTGGCCGGCACCCGGATGGCGAGCGTCGGCCTGCCCATCAGCGGACCTCCGCCTTGATGCCGCTGATGAATGTTTCGAACTCTTCCTGTGTGATCGGCTTGCTGTTCTCGTTCGCCAGGATCGCGGTGTCCGGATCCTTCAGCCCGTTGCCGGTCAGCACGCCCACGACAGTCGCGCCCCGCTTCAGGCCGCCGGATTCCAGCTGCTTCTTGATGCCGGCGATCGTCGCGCACGATGCCGGTTCTGCGAATACCCCTTCACGAGATGCGATCAGCTTATAGGCTTCGAGGATCTCCTCGTCTGTGACGGCGAGAATATTCCCGTTCGACTCCGCGAGCGCCGCCTCGGCCAGCTGCCAGCTGGCCGGGTTCCCGATACGGATGGCCGTTGCAATCGTCTCCGGCTGCTCGACAGGTGCACCGTTGACAATCGGAGCTGCGCCGGCTGCCTGTACGCCGAGCAGCTGCGGACGGTCTGTGCCGCGCTTCTCGGAATACTCCTTGAACCCTTTCCAGGCTGCCGAAATGTTCCCTGCGTTGCCGACAGGGAGTGCGAAAACGTCCGGCACCTTGCCGAGCTGCTCAATTGCCTCGAAGGCAATCGTCTTCTGGCCCTCCAGGCGGTACGGGTTCACCGAGTTCACGACCGCAATGTCATCTCCGCCCGCTTCACGGACCATTCGGAGTGCTTCGTCGAAATTCCCTTCGATTTCAAGAATCTCCGCTCCGTACATCTTCGCCTGAGCAAGTTTTCCGAGCGCGATCTTCCCTTCAGGGATGACCACGACCGTACGCATGCCGGCCCGCGCACCGTACGCCGCGGCAGACGCGGACGTATTCCCTGTAGATGCACAGATCAGCGCCGACTTGCCTTCTTCCTTCGCCTTGGCGACAGCCATGACCATCCCCCGGTCCTTGAACGAGCCGGTCGGGTTGGTGCCCTCCGTCTTTACATACAGGTCGATATCCCACTCCCGGGAAAGATTGTCCAGCCGGATCAGCGGCGTGTTCCCTTCCTGCAAGGTGAGGGAAGGCGTGTCCTCCGTAACCGGCAGCCACTCCCGGTATTCTTCGATCAGACCATTCCAGCGCTTCGCAGTTTTGTTGTTGGTTTCCATGTTGACGCCACCTCCGGTTGAATGTACACTATGAAAAAACATATGTTCACTGCATAAGGACATTATAGTCCCGGAGGTTGACAGAAACAACCCCTCCGTACTATATTTTAAAACAATTCATTCTGTTATGAAATGAAATTCAAAGAGATGGGATCTGATGAGATGAAAGTGTGCAAATTTGGTGGAACTTCGGTCGCGTCGGCGGAACAGATCATGAAAGTTGCCGGCATCATCTCATCCGACCGCACCCGGCGGATTGTCGTCGTCTCGGCTCCCGGGAAGCGGTATCCGGAAGACCGGAAAGTGACCGACATGCTGATCCGCCTGGCGGACGCTGCACTGGACAATAAAGACACCGAACCTCTTCTTGCCGAAGTGGTCGGCCGGTTCCGCCTGATTGCGGAAGGGCTCGGCGTCGGCGGGGAATTCACCTCGTCCGTCGAGGAAGACCTCCGCTCCAGGCTTTCTGCGGACCGGCCGCATGCAGGCCGCTTCATGGACCTGATGAAGGCCGCAGGCGAGGACAACAACGCACGGCTCATTGCGGCCTACCTGAACCAGATCGGCATCGAAGCGGTCTACAAGTCGCCGAAGGAAGCCGGCCTCATCGTTGAGGGGCCTGCAGGAGACGGCATGGCAGACGCGGAATCTTATGCCCGCCTTTCGGAATTGAAGGAAGAACCCCGTGTCATCGTCTTCCCTGGCTTTTTCGGTTATACGAAAGACGGAGTCCTCTGCACATTCGGCCGTGGCGGATCCGATATTACGGGTGCGATCCTTGCAGCTGCGACCGGCGCCGACATGTATGAGAACTTCACCGATGTGGACGGTGTCTTTGCCGCCAACCCGAATGTCGTCGACAATCCGGCCCTGATCGGCAAGATGACCTACCGGGAAATGAGGGAACTCGCATACAATGGATTTACTGTCCTGCATGACGAGTCGCTCATGCCGGCATTTAATCATTCTGTGCCCGTCAACATCAAAAACACGAACAACCCGGCGGCCCCGGGGACGCTGATCGTGAAAGAACGCGAATGCAAAACCCAGCCGGTCATCGGAATCGCAGCGGACAGCGGCTTCAGCACGCTCTATGTCGACAAGTACCTGATGAACCGTGAGATGGGCTTTGGCCGCCGCCTGCTCGGCATCCTCGAAGATGAACAGATATCCTTCGAGCACACCCCGACCGGGATTGACAATATGTCCGTCATCATCCGGAACAAGTTCCTGACGCCTGAAAAGGAAGAACGGATTGTGAAGCGCTGCTTTGACGAGCTGAAAGTGGACGATGCCCACATCAGCTCCGACTATTCAATGATCGTTCTCGTCGGCGAGACGATGCGCTATTCCAAGGGACTTGCCGCACGTGCCGCAATGGCGCTTGCCGGTTCCGGGACGAACATCGAAATGATCAACCAGGGCTCTTCGGAAGTCTCCATCGTTTTCGGTGTGAAAAAAGAAGATGAGAAAAAGGCGCTGCGTGCCGTGTACAACGAGTTCTTCGTACCCGCTCACGCCCATACCTTTTGAACCGAACAGCAAAAAGAACCGCCCTTCCGGATAATCCGGACGGGCGGTGCTTTTCTCTATCATTTTTCCAGCAGGTTGGCCTGTTTCATGAAAAAGGCCATTCGTTCCACAATATCCTCTGTCGCATCCGGGTCCTTCAGGAGATCATAGTCCTTGATGTCGAGGCGAAGGACCGGGCAGGCGCTGAACGAGTCGATCCAACGGGTATACCGCTCGTACATTTCTTCCCAATAGGCAACCGGCGTCGCCTGCTCCATCGGGCGTCCCCGCTCCTTGATCCGCTCAAGGATATGGTCGAATGACCCCTCCAGGTAGATCAGCAGGTCCGGATGAGGGAAATACGGCGTCATGACCATCGCCTCGAACAGTTCTGTATAGGTGCCGTAGTCGACGGGATCCATCGTCCCCTTCTCGTAGTGCATGCGGGCGAAGATGCCGGTGTCCTCATAGATCGACCGGTCCTGGACGAACCCGCCGCCATATTCGAACATCCGCTTCTGCTCCTTGAAGCGCTCCGCGAGGAAATACACTTGTAGATGGAATGCCCACTTCTCGAAGTCGTCATAAAATCGTTCGAGATAAGGGTTGGAATCCACTTTCTCGTACGATGTCCGGAAATTCAGTGCTTCGGCCAGCGCACGGGTCATCGTCGACTTCCCGACACCGACCGTCCCGGCCACCGTGATGACGGCATGCTTCGGGATGTTGTATTTTTCTCTGAGGTTCATTCTGTGACTTCCTTTCCGATCACCTGGTCAATCTGCTCCAATATGTACTTGCGGTCCTCCGCGTTATGTACAAAGTCATATCGGTCTCCGCTAAATCGCAGCACCGGAATTTCCGGGTGAGCCGTCTCGAATCGGTCGATGAAGACCTCATAGTCCGCCGACAGCTGCTTCATGTATTCCGGGTCCATATTTTTCTCAAAGTCCCGGCCCCGCATGGCGATGCGCTTCATCAGTGTGTCCAGTCCCGCATTAAGGTAGACGATGACATTCGGCATCGGCATATCTGCCGTCAGGATGCTGTAGATCTGCTCGTATTTCGCATACTCTCCGGGCTTCAGCGTTCTTCCTGCAAAAATCAGGTTCTTAAAAATATGATAATCCGCAACGACGGGCCGGCGGTTGTCCAGCACCTTTTTGACGTCGCTAAGTTGTTTATACCGGTTGCACAAGAAGAACATCTCCGTCTGGAAACTCCATTCGTCGATGTCTTCGTAGAATTTATTGAGGAACGGATTTTCATCCACGATTTCCTTCAGCAGCCGGAATCGGTGCGTTTCCGCGATTTCGCTGGCGAGCGACGTCTTGCCGACACCGATCGGCCCTTCGACCGCGATAAACGGAACATGCATCCGGATTCCCTCCCTTTCTTAAGTTGACACTTCATTTTATCACAGGCGGCGTAACGGGCATACGAAAAAAACCGGGTCCATCTCCGGTAGAAGATGGATGCCGGCTCAAAGTTGTTTCACGTGGAACATTTCGTCGAGAAGAGTCCAATTTTGCGGGAAGGGGAATGACAGATGCCAATAGGAAATGCCCATAAGGCCCAATTCCTTGATCAGATCGAATTTTGCCTTGATGGAACGGGCATCCTCGAACCAGACGACATGCTCCTTGCCGTCCCGCCAATAATTGAAAAATGGTGCCTGTGACGCCTCGTCATATTGGATTGCTGCATTGCGTTCCTTCGCCCGGACCAGGGCAGCCTGCGGGCTCAGGCCCTGTGCCGGCGGGTTCCCGGGCTTGAACGGAAGTGTCCAATCATACCCGTACAGGTTCTGGCCCATGAGAATCTTGCCCGGCGGGATGACGGATACCGCAAATTCGAGAACATCACGAACCGGCCCGATCGGCGACACGGCCATCGGAGGACCGCCGCTGTAGCCCCATTCATAGGTCATGATCACGACAAAATCCGCGATTGCGCCAATCGCCCCGTAGTCATGGCCCCCATACCAGACGCCCGGCTGATCTTCACTCGTCTTTGGCGCAAGGGCGACCGACAGTGTAAGGCCCTCATCAAGCTGACCCTTCACTTTCCGGAGAAAAGCCGTGTATGCATCCCGATTTTCCCGTCCGAGGTATTCAAAGTCGAAATGGACATCTTTTGCCCCTTTTTCACGGGCAAGCGCATTGATTTCCCCGATCAGCCGGTCCTGTGCGGCCTCGCTTGCAAAGATCGCCTCGGCAACCTCTTTGCTGAATGCGCCTTCCTCCAGATTCATGACGACAATCACCGTTTGGGCACCCGCGGCCTCCGCTGCTTCTCCGACCGCGCCCCAGTCGAACCGGACAAGTGAGCCATCCCGGCGCACCTCATAACCCGTCGGCATGACATAAGTCAGGAGCCCTTCCCTTTTCCGGATTTCCTGGACAAGAGAGGCAGGCGGTGTTTGTGTGTACCACTCCGCGTATCCGTTCACCGTGATTTCCGGCCGGTCAGCCGGAGGTGTCTGCGGGATAACCAGTGCCTGGCCGATGACGAGGACATCGGGATCCGGCAGTTCGTTGGCTGAGGCGATATCTGCCGCAGGCACCCCGTACTGCCGGGCGATTGTATAGAGACTATCCCCCTGCTTGACAACATGAATCATTGGTTTCCCTCCTTGGGCAGTCCGGTCCATCATATGCCGGAAATCGGAAAAGCGTGATACACTGAGGAAAATCACTTGTTCAGGAGGTTCCGGGATGGACAGGAACGAACCATTAACCAATGGCGCCGAGGCGCCTGAACCAGACCTTCAGTTCATGGAGCTTGCCATCCTGGAGGCAAAAAAAGCCGAGGCCATCGGTGAAGTCCCCATCGGCGCCGTGATCGTTCGGGACGGAGAAGTGATCGCCGCTGCGCATAATCTGCGCGAACGTGACCAGGAAGCGACCGCCCATGCGGAACTGGCAGCGATCACCGAGGCATGCAGGAAAATCGGCAGCTGGCGGCTTGAAGACACCGTGCTATACGTCACCCTGGAGCCTTGCCCGATGTGTGCGGGCGCCATCCTGCAGTCCCGTATCCCGCGGGTGGTCTACGGTGCGCGTGACCCGAAGGCAGGCTGCGTTGACTCGCTCTACCGGCTGCTCGATGACCCGCGCTTTAACCACAGGTGCGATGTCACCGAAGGAGTACTCGGCGAAGAATGCGGCACCCTCCTTACAAACTTTTTCCGCGGAATCCGCGAACGCCGGAAAGCGGAAAAACAGGCACGGAAAAAACGGGAGATGGAGACAGAGGAATAAGACGGAGCCCGGAGCAGTAAGGATGCCTTTCGGCTCCTGCAGCACAAAGTCAGCTTACCTTCCGCTTGTTGAGCCTAACATTAGCTTCAATCATGCTTGATATTAGGGCGTTTCATGAAGCAGAAACCCCGCAGCCTTCTGACAGGCTGCGGGGTTTTTTGCTTACTTTGCTTCGATTTTCTCTTTGCCGCCCATGTATGGACGCAGTGCTTCAGGAATGATGACCGAGCCGTCTTCCTGCTGGTAGTTCTCGAGGATGGCGGCGACGGTGCGGCCGATGGCAAGTCCGCTGCCGTTCAGCGTGTGGACGAATTCCGGCTTCGCTCCCTGTTCGCGGCGGAAGCGGATGTTCGCCCGGCGCGCCTGGAAGTCCTCAAAGTTCGAGCAGGACGAAATCTCCCGGTAGGTGCCCTGTGTCGGGATCCATACTTCGATGTCATACTTTTTCGCGGCGGTAAAGCCGAGGTCTGCAGTACACATCTTGAGGACGCGGTATGGAAGTCCGAGAAGCTGCAGCACTTTTTCCGCATGGCCGGTCAGCTTCTCGAGCGTTTCATACGAGTCTTCCGGCTTGGCGAAATGAACGAGCTCGACCTTGTTGAACTGGTGCATCCTGATGAGCCCGCGGGTATCACGGCCGGCGGAACCCGCCTCAGACCGGAAACATGCGCTGTATGCGGCATAGGCGTGCGGCAGCTCGGCCCCGTTCAGGATCTCGTCGCGGTGGAAGTTCGTCACCGGCACTTCAGCCGTCGGAATGAGGAAGTAGTCCTCCTCTTCGATGAGGAACGCATCCTCCTCGAATTTCGGAAGCTGTCCTGTACCCGTCAGGCTTGCCCGGTTGACCATGTATGGCGTGAGCATCTCCTCATAGCCGTGTTCTTCCGTATGGAGGTCCAGCATGAATGCGGCAAGCGCGCGCTCAAGTTTCGCCCCTGCACCCTTATAGAAGACGAACCGGCTGCCCGTCGTCTTCGCAGCACGCTCAAAATCGAGGATGCCGAGATCCGTGCCGACTTCCCAGTGAGGTTTGGCCTCGAAGCCGAATTCCGGCAGTTCTCCCCACTTGCGGATTTCGACGTTGTCGTCCTCGCTTTCGCCGACCGGAACGCTTTCGTGCGGGATGTTCGGAACGCGCATCATGATGTAGTTCAGGTCTTCCTCGACCGTATTCAGCTCCGCGTCCAGTTCCTTGATGCGGTCACCGAGTTCGCGCGTCTTTTTGATCGCCTCGTCAGCGTTTTCTTTGTTGCGCTTCATCTCGGCGATTTTTTGGGACGACTCGTTCCGCTCCGCCTTCAGCTCCTCAACCTGCGTGATCAGCTCGCGGCGCCTTGTATCCAGTTCACCGAAGCGCTCGAAATCGGCCAGGTCCTCCCCGCGTTTCGACAGTTTCTCTTTGACTTCCTCGTAATGTGCCCTTACATACTTGATGTCCAGCATGTTGGCGCCTCCTATCCATTCGTTTGTCCGGCGATGAGGGAAATGTCCTGGCATACAAAAAGCCCCCGTCCCCTATAAAAAGGGACGAGAGCCACCCGCGTTGCCACCCTGATTGGCCGCAGTCAGCGGCCCGCTCAATGGAATAACGGTCCATGCGCCGGCCGGGCCTACTGGCAGTTTCAGCCCGGCTGCTCAGGGACGGATTCACGGACACCCCTGCCGGCTTGCACCACCCGCCGGCTCTCTGAAAAAGGCGTTTCCCGCTACTGCTTCCCCTCATCGTCTCAAGTGTGAAATTAACCTCACTGTACTATAAACAGGTGGAAATGGCAAGCCGGACTCAGTAGACACCGACCGCGCTGAACGCCTGTTTAACGGAAGCAACTTCCGCACTGGTCGAACCGTACAGATCGGTTGCCGCGCGAACGGCCGATGCACGGAAATGGCTGTAGTTCGACGTCGGCGTCAGGTACTGTGTGAGCGTGCGGTACATCACCTTGCCGACCTTATCATTGCCGATGCCGTTGACCTTCACGCCGTAATGCGTGCCGCCGTTGGCGAGAAGATAGGCCATCTTGTTGCCGATACCGGAGTTGATATGCACACCGCCGTAATCCTGCGTACCCGTGTAGCGCTTGGAGTAGTGGTCCGGATCTCCTGCAAGTGTCGGATCGGCCATCGAGCGGAGCGCATCCCCCGGTGTGCCCGGCGTATAGATGTCCTCACCCATCAGCCAGTCCGGGTTGTTATTGAAGTGGTACTCTGTGAGCGTACCGAAAATATCCGACATCGACTCGTTGATCGCACCAGACTCGTTCTGGTAGATCAGATCTGCTGAAAAGTCGGTCACGGCATGCGTCAATTCGTGGGCAACCACGTCAAGTGAACCCGAGAATGCCCGGAAATTGTATCCGTCTCCGTCGCCATAGATCATCTGGGAACCTGTCCATCCGGCGTTGTTGTAGCTGCGTCCGTAGTGAACAGTAGAGACGAGCTCCGCACCCGCATTGTCATAGCTGTTACGGTTATGGACGTTGCGGAAATAGTCGTACGTCCAGGCGGCGTACGTATGGGCATCGACGGCAGCCCTGTCATAGGAAGTATTGAAGCGGTTGTCCGCATCCAGCCACAATGAGCCCGGGATGCGCGTCTGGTTCCGGCCATCATACGTATAGATGCCTTTTCCGCGAGTGCCATCGAACATGTAGTATCCATCGGTCGTGCTTAAGGTTTTGAACGTCTTGGAGTCCCCGAGTACCCCCGTGCCGGAGCCGGTCACGACCGTGCCGCTGATGGCATCCGTACCGCCCTTCTTGCCGCCTTTCGCCTCATGCATTTCATTCAGGCTCTTGATGATCTCTCCTGTCTTGGCATCCACAAAGACGAGGAAGTTCCCCGGAGCCGGATCGAGCACTTCAAACCGCATCTGGTAGGCGTAGCGCGGCGCTCCGTCCAGGGCATAGATCACAAGGGCGGGACGTTCCTCATTCTCGAACTTGTCCACCTTGCCGCCGAGCTGCTTCTCAACTTCTTTCTTGCCGATTCCATAGGCGTCGGCCTTCGTGACTTTATTCTGGCCGGCAAGCGACGACTTCTTGTCCAGGTCCGGCACTGCCGTTCCCGAGACGGCAGTCAGCACGCCCTTTTTATCTACATGAGCAGTGAGAACAGAACCGAAGACCGGCGTCCCCATATGTTTTTGCTGAAGGCGCACATGGGTGTAGCCAAGCTCGTCCTTTTCCTCGGAGATGACTTCAAACGAGGAAGCCGCCTCCCCGCTATAGCCGAACAGGTCCTTTTCTTGCTTCAGGTAATTATGGACGATGGCAGCGGCCGGCTTTGAGGACGGTTTTGTGAGTTCTCCCGAGACCAGATGGGGAACGTTCAGTTCCTCATTTTTCGAGATGGTCACACCATTGCCGGCAGCCGATGCCGGCCCGGCTGCCAGTGACAGCGCCATGATGGCTGCTGCTCCGATCCCTGCAAGCTTTCGTTTGTTCATTCTCTCTTCACTCCCCCTGATCAAGATGTCTCCGTATGTACGGTAGAATTTCATCATAATGGTAATTCGGAATAATTTGAATAGGCTGTTAAAACTCTTTTTCCTCTTATGTCCGGCGTTCTTTTCATTTCATAAAATCTGGTAATAAAATGAGTAAATGTTCATCCGAATTCTTCCAGAACATGTATTTCTATAGAAGCCCTTCTATCGGGAAGGGTGAGATTCCCTATAAAAAAAGCACGGCCGGAAGAAATCTCTTCCGGCCGTGCCATATGACTCAGATACCGCGCTCGCTCATCCGCTCCCCTGCTGCAAGCGCACCGATTTCGAGCCCTTTCATAGGGGTTCCGATTCCCTTGGACAATTCGCCGATCAGTGCATAGTCCTTATAGTTCCGGGTCGCCTGTACAATGGCCTCCGCGAACTTCTCCGGGTTCTCCGATTTGAAGATTCCGGAGCCGACAAACACACCATCCGCGCCAAGTTCCATCATGAGCGCCGCATCTGCAGGCGTGGCCACACCTCCTGCGGCGTAGTTGGTGACAGGCAGCCGTTTTTTCTCGCGGATTACGAGAAGTACGTCGTACGGTGCGCCGAGGTCCCGTGCTTCCGCCATGAGCTCATCATCGTTCATATGGATAATGCGGGTGACTTGTGCGTTCACTTTTCTCAGATGGCGTACCGCCTCGACAATGTTGCCGGTTCCCGGCTCGCCTTTTGTCCGGAGCATTTGTGCCCCTTCGCCGAGACGCCGTGCGGCTTCCCCGAGGTCCCGGGCACCGCAGACAAATGGTACGCTGAAGCTGCTTTTCAGAAGGTGGAACTCCTCATCTGCAGGCGTCAGCACTTCGCTTTCATCAATGTAATCGACTTCAAGCGCCTCCAGGACGCGAGCCTCCGAGATATGGCCGATCCTTGCCTTTGCCATGACCGGAATGGATACTGCACTCTTGACTTCCTCGATGATGCGCGGGTCCGCCATCCGTGCCACACCGCCTGCCGCACGGATGTCGGATGGAACGCGCTCCAGCGCCATGACCGCGACCGCTCCGGCCGCCTCCGCCACTTTCGCCTGTTCTGCATTGATGACGTCCATGATGACGCCGCCGTATTGGAATTGCATCTTAATCGTCTCCCCTTTTTTTGTTATGTTCTGTCTTCTGATTCAAGTATAATAGGGATTGACCATATTAAAATATCCAGTTCCATATGATTTGATAAGGCCAGTTATAAAGAAAGGTGATCAATATGCTCATTGTCCCGATCCGGAGAGACAGCGCCGATCCGATTTACGCACAGATCTATGAAGGAATCCGCCGCATGATTCTGGACGGCTCACTTACAGTTGGTGCGAAGCTGCCTTCCAAACGGAAATTCGCCGAACACCTCGGTGTCAGCAACACAACGGTCGAGCTTGCTTACGAGCAGCTTCTTGCCGAAGGGTATATCACGTCAAAGCCGAGAAGCGGGTTTTACGTGCAGGACGTCGGCGAACTCGCCTATGCCCAGCCGGCAGAAGATCAGAAAGCAGCCTCTCCCCGGCCGCCGAAAAAAGTTGAATACCGGCATGACTTCTCCCCCGGACGCATCGACACCCGGGCCTTCCCGTTTGACGAGTGGAGACGGCAGGCCAAGAATCTCATCGATCCGGCATCGGCTGAGTTTCTGCTTCTCGGGCATCCGCATGGCGACCCGGAGCTTCGGCGCGAAATTGCGACCTATCTGAACCATTCCCGGGGGGTCCGCTGCACACCCGAACAGATCATCATCGGATCGGGAACAGAACAGCTGATGCCGCTCATCATCCGCCTCCTCGGGCCATTTACGGTGTACGCCGTCGAAAACCCGGGCTATCCCCTGACGCACCACCTGTTCCGTCAGAACGACCGGATGACCGTCCCCATCCCCGTGGACGGAGAGGGAATCGATGTGGGAATCCTTGAGGAATCCTCGGCGGATGCCGTCTACGTCACACCTGCACACCAGTTTCCGACAGGCGCGGTCCTGTCCGCAAAACGCAGAAGCCGGCTGTTCAGCTGGGCTGCCGGGAAACCCGGACGCATTATCATCGAAGATGACTATGACAGCGAATTCCGATACGGTGGCATTCCGGTGCCCGCACTCCAGGGAATGGACCGCCACGGCCGCGTCCTTTACCTCAGCACGTTTTCAAAATCGCTCATGCCGTCCCTCCGGATCGCCTACATGGTGCTCCCGGAACCGCTCATGGAGCGCTACGATGAACTGTTTTCCCTTTATTCATCAACCGTTCCCCGGCTCGACCAGCAGATGCTTGCAGGGTTCATGGCGGACGGCTCGTTCTCACGCCACCTGAATCGGATGCGAAAAGTGTACAGGCGCAAGTACATGGCCCTCACGGCCGCTCTGGGACCTTATGCCGGCTCTGTAAGCCATGAAGAGAGCCAGGCGGGCATGCACCTCCGCCTCACCGTCAATAGCCCCAGAAGCGCCGGAGAGCTTGTCCGGCTGGCAGCGGATGCCGGTATCCGCGTCCAGTCTGCAGCCGCCTACTCCATCGTCAGGACAGAAGAGGAGGAACTCCCTGAGATTGTACTGGGCTTTGGCAGCATCCCGGAAACGGATATCCCGGCAGCCATTTCCCTCCTTATGGAATCATGGGACATCAAAAAAGACGGAACGGCCTGATCGGGCCGTTCCGTCTTTATTTGCTGTTGAGGAAGAATCAGAACAGACCCTTCACCCAGCCCGTGGCTTTATCCCAGATGCCCGAGAAAAAGTCACCGATTGCCTGGAGCGTCAGCGAGAACCAGCCCGCTTTTTCGACTCCTGCCTTCGTGACGACATCGAATGAGGCCGGGGTCCCGTCCACATTTCCGTAGACCGGCTGTCCTTCGGTATGGACAATGTTCGCCTTCCCGACGACCGTGCCTTCCTTGACCGGCGCCTCAAGCTCGCCGTCCTTCAGCTTCGATTCATCCGCAGCGAATTCCGCCTTATACTTGTCTTTCTCGGAAGATCTTACGAGCATCGTGACCGGCTCCTCAAGGCCGATCTTCACTTCTTTTTCCTTACCTTTGTTCACAGGAAGGGTTTCGTTCCCTTTGAACTTATGGTCAGCAGGCAGGATTTCTTCTTTTACGAACTGGTTAAAGCCGTAATCGAACAGAGTGCGGGCCGCATCAAAGCGGGCTTTGTAGGAACCGTTGCCGTTTTCGTCGACCGCTTTCATTACGACCGCGATCAGCCGTGTATCGCCGCGCTTGGCCGTACCCGTGAATGCATGGCCGGCAAGTTCGGTCGTCCCCGTTTTCAGGCCGTCCACGCCTTCGTATTCATACACGAGGCCGGGCAGCATGAAGTTCCAGTTGTCCATCTGGATCGCATCGGACGTGCCTTCGCGGAACACCTTCTTCGGGATGCTGGTCGTTTCGAGAACTTCCGGATAGTCCTTCAGAAGGTGATAGGCGAGGAGCGCCACTGATTTCGCAGGCATGACGTTCTCGTCATTTTCTCCCGTGCCCTTCGGCTGCATGCCCTGAAGGTAGGAGTTGTTCAGTCCCGTGGAGTTGACGAACTTGTAGTCTTTCAGACCAAGCTCTTCGGCTTTTTTATTCATGAGCTTGATGAACTCGGTTTCCGAGCCGGCGAGTGTCTCCGCAATGCCGATTGTGGCTCCGTTTGCAGAGTAGATGGCAAGCGCCTCATACAGCTCCTGGATCGAGTACTTCTCGCCGTTCCGGAGCGGGACGTTGCTCAGGCGACGGTCCTGAGAGATGGTATAGGCATAATCCGAAACGGTATATTCCTGGTCCCAGGTAATCCGTCCTTCCTCGATTGCCTCAAACAATAGGTACTCCGTCATCATCTTGGACATGCTGGCGATGCCGAGTGTGGCATCCTCGTCTTTCCCATAGAGAATCTGGCCGGTATCCGCGTCGACCAGGATGGCAGCATCTACGCGCAGGCCAAGATCCTCTGCCGCGGAAGCAGAGCCGGGCGCAGAAAATATGGTCATCATAAGAACAGGCACAACCACGAGGATCGCGAGTGTTCTCTTAAACATGTGATTCAATTTGGTCCCTCCGAATACTTATTTCAACCGCTTCATTTTATCATAGAACGGTCAGTGCCGCTTGCCGGTTCACGAAAAAAATGCCCTTCCGCCCGATGGAGGGCGAAAAGGCGTGTAAATTATGATTACAATGAATAGTTGGGTGCTTCTTTTGTGATCTGTACATCGTGGGGATGACTCTCGCGGAGGCCCGCGCCTGTCATACGGATCAGCTGGGACTCTTCACGGAGCGACTCCAGATCTTTTGCACCTGCATAGCCCATGCCGGCGCGGATGCCGCCGACCAGTTGGTGAATCGTGTCGGCAAGAGGGCCTTTGTAAGGCAGTCGGCCTTCAATGCCTTCCGGTACAAGTTTCTTCGCGTCTTCCTGGAAGTAGCGGTCCTTGGAGCCCTGTTCCATCGCCCCGACGGAGCCCATTCCGCGGTATACCTTGAAGCGGCGACCCTGGAAGATTTCCGTCTCGCCCGGACTTTCGGTCGTTCCGGCAAGAAGGCTTCCCAGCATGACGACATGTCCGCCGGCTGCAAGTGCCTTGACGATATCGCCGGAATACTTGATGCCGCCATCCGCGATGATCGCCTTGCCGTGTTTGCGTGCTTCTGTCGCGCAGTCATAGACGGCCGTGATCTGAGGGACGCCGACCCCTGCCACGACACGTGTCGTGCAGATTGATCCCGGTCCGATGCCGACTTTTACGACGTCGGCGCCGGCCTCGTAGAGGGCGCGTGCGCCTTCCGCAGTCGCAACGTTTCCTGCCACGATATCAAGTTCCGGATAAGTTTCGCGGATCTGACGGACTGTATCGATAACGCCTTTGGAGTGGCCGTGTGCCGTATCGATGACGATCAGGTCGACCTCGGCCTTGACGAGCTGCTCAAGGCGCATCATCGTGTCGGAAGTCACGCCGATTGCGGCACCGACAAGCAGGCGGCCCTGCGAATCTTTTGCCGCTTTCGGGAACTCGATGACCTTCTCAATGTCCTTGATCGTGATGAGGCCTTTTAGGATGCCTTCCTCATCGACAATCGGAAGCTTCTCGATTTTGTACTTCTGAAGCATCTTTTCCGCTTCAGCAAGCGTCGTTCCCACCGGAGCGGTCACCAGATTCTCTTTGGTCATAAAGTCACTGATCTGGCCGGAGTAATCTTCGATAAATCGCATGTCGCGGTTCGTGATGATGCCGACCAGCTTCAGTTCTTCTTCATTGTTGACGATTGGAACGCCGGAGATTCTGTATTTGCCCATGAGATGCTCTGCGTCAAATACCTGATGATCGGGTGTCAGATAAAATGGATTCGTGATGACGCCATTTTCGGAGCGCTTGACCTGTTCCACCTGCTCTGCCTGCTCTTCAATGCTCATGTTCTTGTGGACGACCCCGATGCCGCCCTGACGTGCCATGGAGATGGCCATCTTGGCTTCGGTAACCGTGTCCATGCCGGCACTGATGATCGGGAGGTTAAGTCTGATTTTTTCCGTCAGCTGAACAGAAAGATCCACTTCCTTCGGCAATACTTCCGATTCCGCCGGAACAAGCAATACATCGTCAAATGTCAGGCCTTCTTTGGCAAACTTGTTCTCCCACATGTTGATTTACGCCCCCATATCGCTGAATATTATTGTTAGGTTATCAACGTGAAATTGGGCTGTCAAGAAACATCCGGAAGTAAAATTATTCCCATTATTCGATTAGTTGATTCTTGATGTCATCATGGATTTTTTCTGGCTTTGTCTGCGGTGCATATCGTTCGACCGGGCGTCCGTCACGACCGATGAGAAATTTCGTAAAGTTCCACTTTACTTCACCGCCGAGAATCCCCTTTGTTTCATTTGTGAGGTATTGGAAGAGGGGATCCGCTTTATCGCCTTTCACGTCGACTTTTGCAAACATCGGAAACGATACACCATAGTTCTTTTTGCAGAATTCCATCGTTTCGTTAATGTCTTCGAACTCCTGATTCATGAACTGGTCGCTCGGGAAACCGAGAATCGTAAAGCCTTCATCCTGATAGTCCTGATAGAGTGCCTGGAGACCGGCAAACTGATTGGTGAAGCCGCACTTGCTTGCCGTATTCACGATCAGGACTACCTGTCCCTCATAGTCGGAGAGTGCCTGTCTGGTGCCATCTGCCTTTTCTACTTCAAAATCATAGATTGTTGCTGCCATGCCTGCCACTCCTCTCATTTGACTTTAAACTTACCCCGGGCACATATGGAAGGCAAAAGATATGTATCCGGAAGGCCGATGTTGATTGTCATTATGTAAAGTACCATGTGATCCTTCGATCCATTTGTGTCAAAGTTTCTTACCTTCTATGAATCTCCGATTGCTTTGGAACTCAAACCTCTTTTCAGATCAAGCCTCAAAAAGGAGAGCGATTGATCGGATGGCTGTGTGTGTCAGCGCCCATAGCTGCCCCGAGAGCTGATCCGTTTTATGAGCGCTCCCGAAGCGGAGAACTGCTGCCGGATACTGAATGTCCGCACAAAAAAAACCGCCTCCATAAGGAGACGGCT
>NZ_LQNT01000002.1 GCF_001619585.1 Bhargavaea cecembensis | reverse complement strand
CTTTGTTAGGTGCGTGAACTTCTACTTCGTTGCTTTTTTCTTCAGTTTCACTGCCTGCTGAAACGGCTTCCTCTTCAGATACATTGACTTCCTGCTGAATTTCATCGAGATCCTCCGACTCTGCCGCCGATACAGTCATACTAGCGCTTCCAATCATTGTAGCCGCAACAATAGACGAAATACCTTGTTTTTGCCATTTTTTCATCTTTGAAAACCTCCTATGTATATTATCTTGCAGCTTCATGCTAATCTATTAATGTAACTAGATTGTGAATTTAAGGTTTTAATCCGATTAAAAATCATTACAATCATCGTAATAGTATTACATGCGAAAATATAGAGTAGCAGATCATGATAGACAAGAACGCCCATACATTCAGAAATTCCTCAGCTAAACTGTGGCCGTAAATTCTTATGCCTATTAGCCAGGCCTGTAGTTTCGGGAAAATCGAAAGAAACCGCCACTATCATCCAGTCCGGATGTAGTGGCGGTTCTTTTTAGTGGAAACAACAAATCTATCACCAATCATCTTGCATCAGTTGAAATGGCTCGTCCTTCGATCAATCGATTGATCCAATACGGGTCATCATTGATTGTTAGGGACACGATTTCACCGTCAATCACAGTGATAAAGGTACCATCTCCTGCGTAAATACCTGCCATCTCAGCAACATTTCCATGTTCTGAAGTTGAAAACAACATGAGATCTCCCGGCTGAAGCTCCTCAATATGACGCTGATCTCCAAATTCATGTAATTCTTCCACAGTGGTCGGCAGTTCAATGCCAGCTGCTTCTGCATAGATCTGCTTAATAAACATCGCTGACGTCTCATTAAACGATTCTCCGACATATTGCTCAGCCAGCTGTGCTGCTTCACTATCTTCAGCTTTTATGTCATATGTTCTTGTCCCCATATAACGGGGAGGCCAATAATCGCTTGTAGTCAAGTCAATGACGGTAACACCGTTGGAAGCTGTTACTACCATCATCTGATTGTTGCCGATATAGATTGCCGGAATGATACTTGTGCCTTGGAAAAAGAAAATGTCCCCTGGCTCAGCCTCGTCCCTTGGAATTTCTGTCCCCTCTTGCCATTGCTGTCTTCCATATCGCGGCAGGTCATACCGCCATGCTTGCTTGTATACGTATTGGACAAAACCGCCTGTGTCAAACCCCTCATCAGGAGTTGATCCCCCAAGAGTATACTCGGTTCCCAGCAGTTTATATGCTTCATATACAGCATCGTTATCATATTGAATAGCAAGATCATTAAATCGCTTTGCACCAGTAAAGTGATCCCGCCAGTATTCGCTCATGTAAGAAATCGTCGTCTGGCCTTCTTCCCCTGTTGCATGAACAATATAATCTTCTCCCAAATAAATCGCAGTGTGAGAAATACCTTCCTGCCAAGTTCCTGAGAAATACAGGACATCTCCCGGCTGAAGTTCTTCATCCAGATTAATAGAGTCTATGTCTGTCCCCTCTGGCAGCAAAGTCTCACCAACTTCCCATTGCCGATAACTAATTCGAGGCAAATAGACATCCAGCGCCTCACGAAAAACGGTTTGGACGAAAAATGAACAATCAAAGGCATCCAGGGTGCTGCCTGTCATTAAGTAAGGCGTTCCTATATATTTCATTGCTTCCCTTACCACAGGGCTGTCATGATCCTTATACGTTTCCGGGTCAGATTTTTTCAGTATTTCGTCTGTATAACGAGCTGCCCCTATATAGCGTTCTGCATAGTAGTTATTGTAATCTAAATGCCTTTCCTGTACCCCGGAGGATGTAGCGATCACAAACTGGTCATCTCCTGAATAAATACCTGAGATAATTTCTTGTTCTTCATTTTCAAAAAAGACGAGATCCCCAGGCTGCAATTCATCCCTGCCGATGCTTATACCAGTTTCCATCTGCGGTGATGAGCGTTTGGAGAGCCAGCTCCCTGTCACTTCTTTAAATACATAGTGAACGAAAGAACCTGAGTTAAATCCTTCTTCCGGGTTATCTCCTAATCGATTATACGGAGCCCCTATTAAGTCTCGGGCAAGTTCAACGATTTCATTTCCCGAAGTAGGAGATGTATCTTCGCTGTAACGCTTGGCCCCCTGATAAATACTTGACCAATAGGCACTTGTCACCATATTCCGGTCGGAAATCCCTTCACTCGTGACAATTACAAAACGCCCATTGCTTATGTAAATTCCTGACATCAAATGGGTTCCCTGAAAAAAGACAACATCGCCTGGTTGGAGCTTATCAACATCCTCTCCCTGGATCCATTGTTCGGAAGCTGATCGGGGAAGAGAAATACCTTTGGCCTTCTCGTAAATATATTGTACAAATTCGGAAGTGATCCACCCTTTTTGATTTTCTCCTAATTCCTCCAGGGCTAATGCAGCAGCAGGATCATCAATATTCTCTTCTGAGATTCGGGCAGCTCCAGCGTAGACACCCGACCAATACTCACTTGTTTCCATATTTCGTTCAGAAATCCCGTCACTGGTCACAATCACGAAACGTCCATCGTTAATATAGATCCCCGACATTAAACTGCTTCCCTGAAAAAAGACGACATCCCCTGGCTGTAACTCACTGCGCTCTACTTCCTTACCAATCTGCTGTTGATCTATAGCATATCTCGGCAAGGAAATTGCCTTTGATTCCTCATAAACATACTGTACAAATTCAGAAGTGATAAAGCCTTGGTCATTATTACTACCAACCATATCCAATGCAAGTTCAGCCGCCGGATCACTCAAATCCTCGGATTTAGCAAAGCCAGGGACCAATACAAAAATTAACACTATATTTAAGAAAAATAGCAAACCAACACGCTGCATCCGTATCTCCTCCATTCTTAATGTAGATGGGGTTCTTCACATGCCAGGAGAGCTGAACAAGCATTTGCCTTCTCCACAAAGGTCAGTGCCTTTTACTGGACGAATGTAAACCGGTACCTGTCAGCAAAACGAAAAAATCAAAAAGAATACCTTCTTAATTTGTTTATTCCCTCCTATTTCCTGTATAAAAACTTAAAAATTAAAAACACTACTTTCCGACTTCCATCACTCAAAACTAATATTTAATTATCAAGTATGACTACCGTTCACGAAGATTCTTATGATAGCAATAACTCTGCAGAATATACAAGGGTTTTTTAAGTTTATGAAATCACCCAATTAAAGATTTAAGAAATGACACAGAAAGAGGCTAACCAGTTTTCCCTGGTTAGCCTCTTTTGTCCTTTTTATAATGATGAACGGTATTTGGCTTATCTCAATTGAAGTTTATTGAAATCAGTGAAGCTCTCAAATGAACACCATACTCCAAATACCCTTTCAGACAGGTTAACATGTAGACCCACCCCTCTTTGTTATCCAACATTACGCTTATGATATCTTCATCATTTTCATTAAAACCTTCTTCAGTGATTTCAATGGTGCTTTCAGAATGACCCAGTAAAGAATGGGAAGACTAGAGGATGAAATAGCCTCGAAAGGCGGTCGTCTTTATTGGGTAAAAAAGCAAAACTTTGGACAAACCAATATGTCATCATTATTTTATTGTCGTTGGTCATGTTCGCTTCTTTTTACATGATTACAGCGGGTTTCCCGATTTTCGTATCAACCATTAGCAAGAACCCGGCGATTGCGGGAATTATGACGACCACGTTAATGACAGCATCCTTGATTACGCGGTTCTTCGCAAGTGTCATTATCCAAAAAGTGAATATGAAGTTGCTGCTCATTATTTCAATCGTTTATTTCTTGGGAACGATTGCGCTTACTTTTGTGAACGACTCCATCGGATTTTTGATTTTCATTCGTGCGCTGCAGGGTATTGGATTTAGTATGCTGACGATTTTAGTTTTTACGATATCCAGTAATATCGTTCCAAGATCCCGGTTAGGTGAAGGTATCGTTTTCTTTGCCATGTCGACAAGCGTTGGGACGACACTTGGGCCGCTCATCGCGATTGCTTATCTTGCCAACTATTCATTCCAGTCAATGATGATGTTAACGCTCGGTCTTATGTCTTTTTCGTTACTGTGTAGCTTCTTTACGAAAAATAATAAGGTTCAACAGGATAAGGAAAGTGCTAAGGCGACAACGAATGAACCGTTCTATAAGTACATGTATGATAAACGAGTCCTTCTTCCCTGTATTTTGGTTGCGTTGAATTATGTAGCCATTGCAGGAACCGTCAATTTTATTGGGGCGTTTGGGAAGGAAATTAATGTTGGCGGTAGTATTTCTCAGTTTTTTATTGCACAAGGGATTACGATGTTGATCGTCCGTGCGTTCTCAGGTAAAATCTTCGATCGATTCGGGCACCGAATCCTCATTATTCCTGCTGCTATTTCGGGGGCTGCCAGTTTGGTTCTTTTAGGCTTCTCTACTGGTATGTTGATGGTTTGGGTTTCGGGGGTTTTATTCGGAATCGCTTATGCGATCATCCATCCTACACTCCAAGCGTGGGCGCTACAACTTGTTCCAGAGGAGAAAAAAGCGACCGCTAATTCAATGCTGCTGATCTTTATCGATGGTGGTTTAGCGATTGGTTCCGTCGGACTTGGGTTGTTAGCGAAGAGTGTTGGGTACGGTATGACCTTTGCGTATTCTGCAGTTACGATGATTATCATTTTGGTGTTGTATTTAATGGGCAGTAAGAAAACGGTCGCAATGGCAGCAAATAAGGAAAAGGTTCCTAACCGTTGAACGGATAGATCTTGTCATTCCACATATCCTACCTTTGCTTAGGAGGTGATATGTCATGACGAATCAACAAAATCGCAATAGTGTTGCGGAGGACGTCAAAAAAACCGCTGGCTCCGCATTCGAAACAGCTCACAATGCTTTAGAAACAACCGAAAATATCGCAATGAAAACGGTTGATGCCACTAAAAATGCTGCAAAGAAAGTAACCCAAAACATGGGAAACAATCAAGGTAAATAATGATCAAGAAAAACGCCATCTTTCTTGGCGTTTTTCTTTTGGACTTAGTTAAGACGGTTCTCCAAGGATTCGATTGACAGCTTCAGTGCCGTTTAGCGCCGCTCATTGGTTGTTTTTTGAGGACTACATTCTTTTGCTTTTGCGACCTGTTTTTCGATCGAGGGAAGGAGACTTTGTAGAACTTCTTTGGATGTCAGAATGGAGTCTTCTTCGTAGAATAAACCCCTTAGTTGACATCGAATAGGACATTGAACGATTCGCTCATGACCGGGTGATTGTAAACCTGGTCACGCAGGAAGGTATAAGGAACGTCCAGGTCCATCGCCATTTTCACCAAATTGATCAATTCGTGAGAGTCAGAACCGAAAAGACTGGCTCCTAATACAAGATTGGTTTTTTTATCGACGACGACCTTGAACAGTCCACGCAAATCATTGATGACATGGGCACGCGGATGTGAACTGACCGGCAATTTTCCTTCCAGGATTTCATAGCCTTGATCAATCGCTTGCTTTGCGGTCAGTCCGACTCGTGAGAACGGCGGATCGATAAAGACCGAGTAAGGGACATTGGCACGTGTTTGCAGAGAATGTTTGCCGTCGCCGAATAGGCTGTCCATGACGATACGGGAGTCATCAAGCGAAATATAAGTGAATTGCATGCCGCCTTTGACATCACCCAGCGCCCAGACATTTTCCGCTGTGGTCTGCAGGTGGTGATTCACTTGGATTGCATTATTTTCGGTTAATTCAATCGTTGTGTTTTCAAGGCCAAGGCCCTCCACATTCGGTGTCCGTCCAGTCGCAAGCAAAACCGCTTGAGCTGTGATTTTCTCGCCATCCGACAAGGTGACAATCACATCTTCTTGGTCTACTTCTGTTAGTTCCTCGGCGTGATTTCCAAATATGAATCGGATCCCTTTTGCCTCCATCTCTTTTTGCACTTCAGCCGCAATTTCCGAGTCCTCTTGAGGAAGCAGCTCGTCATCCGGTGAAATGATGGTGACTTCAGAACCGAAACTATTATACATCGAAGCATATTCAAGGCCGATATAGCCTGCGCCGACAACCACCAATTTTCCAGGCAGCTTCTGCTGCTCAATCAATGTCGTACTGGTATATACTTTATCCGATTCAATATCGCCTTTGATTGGTGGGATATTGGGGGTTGCGCCGGTATTGATAAAGATATGTTCGGCAGTCAGCACTTCCTGCCGGCCATCAATCGTGATTTCCACTTCTTTATCAGAACGGAATTTTGCAGCTGAATGATATATGGTGACCTGTTCGTGATCTGCCAGTGTTTTATAATTTTTCGCCCGCAATTTCTCGACCACTTCATTTTTTCGTTCAATCGCTTTTGTGTAAGGAACTCCGTGCAGCCCGTCGTGAACGAGCACTTTTGTCGGGATGCAGGCGATATTGATGCAAGTCCCGCCGTACATATCCCGATCTTTCTCAACAAGCGCGACTTTCCACTCTTTGGCCGCAAGCTTGCCTGCCAAGGTTTTTCCCGCTTTCCCAAAACCGATAATGACAGCATCATATGTCAGCATCTGCATTCACCTTTCCAATTCTCATGTTAAATTACCTTAATTAATTGTTTTCCCTGACAGGTTTTATTTAAACGGAGTTGATTTTCGTTATAAATTGATCACTCGGCTGGAACCCGGACTTTTATAAGAGAACAAAAAGAGACCTCCTGTAAGTTCAAAGAACTTACAAAAGGTCTCCCCAAAAGCTAAATTGGAAATGGAAATACGCTACCGCTTATTGCTTCTTTACCGAAGATAAGTAAACCTCTTGTGCTGCTTTCACTCCAGCCCCAGGTTCAAATGGATAGGAAAAGTCTTGTAATCCCGCTTCCATTAGAGATACTGCTTCGAGGATATCACTTGGGAAACAATACCCCATATGCCCAAATCTAAAGATTTTCCCCTGAAGAGGACCAAGACCTCCGGCAAAATCGAGGTGATACTTCTTCTTTAAATGACCAAGATAGTTGCCGAGATCAAGACCCTCAGGCGTTCGGATTGCCGTAATGGTCGGTGATGCATATTCATCAGTTGTCAACAAGTCGATTGACAGTGCGTTCATCGATTTTCTAACCATATTTTTCATCACTTTATGTCGCTCGACTGTTTTTGAAAATCCGCCCTCTTCCTCAATTAAATCGCACACAGCTGAAAGCCCCATAATAAGAGAGACTGCAGGAGTATTTGGGGTCATCCCTTTTTCATTCCACTCCCGATAACTTAGAAGACTTAAATAATAAGCCGAAGAATCATTTGACTCGATCACTTTCCAAGCTTTTTCACTTACTGCCAAAAGAGCAAGTCCTGGCGGAAGCATCATCGCTTTTTGTGAACCTGTCACTAAAATATCAATGCCCCATTCGTCCATCTTAGCAGGAGCTCCTCCGATTGCGCTTACACCATCGACGATAAAGATAGCGTCAGAATGCTCGCGAACTGCTTCTCCTAATTGCCCGACTGGGTTTAGGACCCCTGTAGACGTTTCATTGTACGTAACAAAGACTGCCTTAATATTGGATAACGTCTTCAAGAAGTCACCCAACTCTTCTTTCGTACAGGCTTCCCCCCACTCTTTTTGAAGCTTATGTACGTTTAGGCCATACTTTTCACAAATCGAAACGAAGTAATCTCCAAAAGCTCCAACCGTGACGACAACCACTTCATCACCTGGAGAAGTAATATTGACCACAGCGGCTTCCAATGCTGCTGTCCCGCCAGAAGGTAGAAGCAAAATATCTTGCTTTGTTCCGAAAACAGGCTTCACGCGTTCGGTCGTTTCCCGGTAAAGCTCCACAAATTCCGCTGAACGGTGGCTAATCATGTCTTGTGCCATTGCCAATTCCACTTTTTTAGGTATTGGAGTGGGTCCCGGATGTCTGAGTATGTTTGGATACATGTTTTTCTCCCCTTTTTAGAAAAGCTTCACTTTTCACTTCTTTAACCCTAGCATAATCTTAAACTAAAAAGTAAAAATCAGATGGATTGTGACTTTTCAAGTTCAAATGAATGAAAAAGCGGCCCGCCAGCAAATGAAAATTACCATGCCAATCCCTCCACCAAAAAAGCTTCCCACAAGTTTATTAAACTGATGGAAAGCCTTTATCGTTTTATTGAACCGTTTTTTTAGCCAGCTCTTTGATTTTCGAAACAATCGCGTCTCCCATGCTTTCGGTTCCCGCGTTTCCTCCTAAGTCAGGTGTCCGTACTTCGCCTTCGGCTACAACTTCTTCGATTCCTTCCAGAATCAGTTTGCCAAGCTCCGGATAGCCTAAGTGATCCATCATCAGACTGACACTCCAAATCTGGGCGATTGGATTTGCAATGCCTTTTCCTGCAATATCCGGAGCTGACCCGTGAATGGCCTCAAACATCGATGGATAGTTTTTCTCCGGGTTGATGTTTCCTGACGGGGCCAGTCCCAAGCCACCTACCATGGCCGCACCCAAATCGGTCAAAATATCACCAAATAGGTTGCTGCCTACCACTACATCGAACGTTTCTGGCTTTAGGATAAAATAAGCAGCTAACGCATCAATATGATAAAGTTCCGTATCAATTTGCGGATAATTCGCTCCTACTTCTTTTACAATCTCGTCCCAAAACGTCATCGTATGATTGATGGCATTGGATTTCGTCGCAACAGTGAGCCGTTGCTTCGACCGTTGCTCTGCCAGCTGATAAGCATAATGAAGAATCCGCTCACTGCCAAACCGTGTAATGACATTATTCTGTACAGCCATTTCATGAGGGGTATTGCTATGCATCCGCCCGCCCATGCTCGAATACTCGCCTTCTGTATTTTCACGGACCACAATAAAGTCCAGGTCCTCATGTTCTTTATAACGCAAATGACTTTCCAACCCACGAAGCAGTTTGACCGGGCGCAGGTTGACGTATTGCTGGAACTCCCGCCTGATTGGCAAGATCAGTTCCCATACAGAGATATGATCCGGAACAGAAGGATCTCCAACCGCTCCGAATAAAATGACGTCATAGTCTTTCAGAATCTCCAGGCCATTTTCGGGCATCATTCTCCCATGCTTCAAATAGTACGCGCAGTTCCAATCGAACGTATCATATGTAAATCGAATTCCCCCATGGATTTCTTCAACAGTTTTCAGCACTTTCAATGATTCTCGGATAACTTCCGGTCCTATTCCATCTCCAGGAATAACCGCAACAGAATAAGTCTTCATTTATTTACCCCCTGCTTGCGTTTTGTTATTAACTTTTTGAGTCGATCAGCTGTTCTGCAGTGGCTTGTTCCTGATCGTTTTCAGGGTTTTTCTTTCCCCATCTGGAGGCAAGAACAGTTCCGGTGATCAGCTGCCACGCTGATGCAAATGCACTCGGCAGTGCCACCAAGGGTGTAAAGTGTGCGGAAGCTAAAGCAACGCCAAGCCCAGAGTTTTGCATCCCTGTCTCAATAGACACTGCACGCTGATCCTGAATAGGCAATTTAAATAACTTCGCTGCATAATAGCCCAGGAACAAGCCGAAGCCATTGTGAAGCAGTACAGAAACAAAGACCAATATTCCTGCAGTGGCAATGTTGTCCCTATTTCCGGCCACTACTCCCATCACAATAATCGTAATCGCCACGATTGATATTAACGGCAATAACGATACACCTTTTTCGGTTACACGCGGCAAGTATCTGTTTACCAATAGCCCAAGCAAAATCGGAATGATGATCACTTGAATGATCGACATAAACATCGACACCGGATCAATCGGCATCCATTCACCGGCAAAAATAAGCAGAAGCAACGGGGTCATGACAGGTGCCAGCAAGGTGGAGACACTTGTCATCGTGATCGAAAGCGGCACATTCCCTTTTGCGAGGAAGACCATGACATTCGATGCAGTTCCACCGGGAACACTTCCCAATAAAACCAAGCCTGCGGCTATTTCTGCCGGCAGATTTAATAGGTAAGCAATCAGGAATGCGGTGGTCGGCATAATGATAAACTGCGCTCCCAATCCAATTAAAACCGGAATTGGCTTAGTGAGGACAAGTTTAAAATCAGCTGCCTTAAGAGTTAGTCCCATCCCAAACATTACGACGCCAAGCAAAATCGTGACGTATGCCCCGAACCCTACAAAAAATTCAGGCAGCATAAAAGCAACTATCGAAAAAACAATAATGATCAATGCAAAGTATTTTCCGGCCCAACTGCTGATTCTACTTAATGTCTCCATTCCGATCCTCCGTTGCAGAGCTTATAACTGGATTTTGGTTGCGATATTTTTGATTTGAACATAATTCTGGACTGCCAGATGACTTTTCTCTCTGCCGATTCCGCTCTTCTTATAACCGCCAAATGGCATCTGCACGCCTCCTGCAGCTCCATAACTATTGATGAACACTTGCCCGCTCTCAATCCGCGAAGCCACATAATTCGCGACATCAATATCCTTGCTCCAGACGCCGGCGACTAACCCATACTCTGTTGCATTTGCCAGTTGAATGGCTTCTTGGATCGTTTCGAAGCGGACCACGCTCAGGACCGGGCCAAAGATTTCTTCCTGAACGAAGAAAGCATCGTGATCAGCTGCCTCTACAATGGTCGGCTGGATGTAGTAGCCATTTTCGTACCCTTCTACCTGCACCGATTCCCCGCCAATGAGGACATTCGCTTCTTCCTTTACTTTTTGCAGGATCGAAGAGATTCGCTCATATTGCTTTTTATTAATAATCGGGCCAACGTCTGCCCCGCTTTCAGGCGGTCCTACTGTCAGTTTCCTAAATGAATCCTGAAGCAATTCCAGTAATTCATCAGCAATGGACTCCTCTACTAATAACCGGGATCCTGCGGAACAAGTCTGTCCGGCATTTTGAACAATGGAATTTACGATCGCCGGGACTGCCCGCTTCAGGTCAGCGTCCTTAAATACGACGTTCGGCGACTTTCCGCCAAGCTCCAAAGTAACCGGAACGACATTTTCTGCCGCTGACTTCATCACAGAGATTCCTGTCGGTACTGAACCGGTAAACGTAATCTGATTGACCCCAGGGTGGGAACTTAGTGCGGCACCAATCTCATGACCGTATCCTGTCACATGCTGGAATACACCTCTAGGCAGTTTATCTTGGAACCACTCCGCCAAAAAGTGGGTCGTGAGCGGCGTATCTTCCGAACTCTTTACGATGACCACATTTCCGGTCGCAATAGCTGCCGCCACACTCCGGGAAGTAATCTGTATCGGATAATTCCATGGAACAATGTGCAAGGTTACGCCGATCGGTTCGATCACAGTCATATTAAGGAGATCTTCCTCAATCGGGATCGTATCGCCAAACACCTTGTCCGCCATGCCTCCATAAAATTCAAAGTAGCGTGCCGCGGCTTCTATATCAGCTTCAGCCTGTTTGACTGGCTTTCCTGTATCTTCGGATTCCAGTGCTGCTAATTCTTGTGCATGCTGCCTGATATGCCTAGCTGTTTCTGTAAGCAATTGTCCGCGCTCGTAAGGCTTGAATGCTTTCCAGTCCGGGCTGGCCAATGCTTTTTTTGCAGCGGTTACTGCCAGATCAGCATGTGACTTGTTCCCTCTCACGATTTGTGCGGATACTTCCCCTGCTGCCGGATTGATAATATCAATCCATTCATCTGTCTCATTACCTGTCCATTCTCCATTGATTAACATCCGGATTTTCTTCATTTTTTTCTCCCCTTTAAATACTTCTTCCGCCGTCCACATGAATAACGGAACCTGTAATCATTTGGGCACCATCACTTAACAAATGGATGACAGTAGGCGCGATATCACTTGGCTCGATCAATCTGCCGAGTGGTACACTCTTAGCAAAAACATCTTTATTCATTTCGATTTTCTCGTTTTCCTGTGCCGAGAATTTGCCCAACATGGACGTATCCGCCGGACCAGGGTGGATGACATTCGCCCTTATATTAAATGGAGCGGTTTCAAGAGCGAGCGCTTTAGTGAATGCTTCCACCGCTCCCTTAGACGCTACATAACTTTGCAGTCCAGGGCGCGGCCTTGTAACGGAAACTGACCCTATATTTACAATCGAACCTTGATTCTTATCCTTCATGTACCTGACAGCCTCTCTGCTCGTCAGAAAGACAGCTGTGGCATTAATATCCATCAACTTATGCCACTCAGAGACATCGACATTTGTAATCGATTTTGCTGCCTGGGCAATGCCGGCGATATTTACCAGCCCATCTAAACGGTCAAATTCTTCATAGATCTCTTTAAATACATTGACGATACTGGTTTCATCCAATAGATCGATGTATTTCGTTCGGAGATTTTTGTCTTCTATTGAAGACAAAGCTTCGGTGTTGATATCCAAGCCCACAACAGTGGCACCATTTTTGAGCAAGTCTTTAACAACCTGCTGTCCCATTCCCCCGCCTGCTCCGGTTACTGCAATCACTTTTGAGGTAAGTTGACTCAAATGAATACCCTCCCATAATAAAAAGAACAAAGATTTTGATAATAAAAAACACAAAAACGGTAGTACATCATACATAGTATGTATTAAGCTGAATAGTAACATCTTGCTAAAACTTTGTAAATATAAAATTATTCCACTTGTCAAAACTAAATGGGGATATCATCTATAATTGAATGGAACTACTTAATTGGAGGACTTCCTGATGCAATTTGAGAAATTAAGATCTTCAAGCAAAAAATCTGCCGAGATTGTTTCCATGATTAAAGATAAACTGTTGGACGGAACTTTAAAGAACGGAGATAAATTGCCTACGGAAACAGAATTGGTTGAACAATTAGGGGTCAGCAGAACACCGGTACGTGAAGCGATTAAAGTTTTGGAATCAATTGGGGTGATTCAGATCAAGCGCGGTGAGGGCATGTATATCACCAACAATCCTTCTCACTTTTCTTTGAATCCACTGATCTTCAGTTTAATCATGCATAGCAATCGAACAGAAAAACTAATTGAGTTCCGGCAGCATTTTGAGATCCTGTTGATCAATATGATTCGTACGAACGGATCACCCGAAAAAATTAAAAAGATTGAAGAGGTCTACCAGAGTCAGGTTCAGCGCATGAAGCCAAATCTAAGCTCTGAGGAGCTTGCCGATATTGACTTGGAATTCCATTATGCCGTACTTGAAGCAACGGATAACGATTTCGTCATGGAAATTGGAAAAACCATCTACGAGTTATATAAGCCAAAAATGATTCAATCAAAACAAGCCGATACGATTGAATGGACACTTCATACACATCGGGCTTACCTTGACCTCCTCCATCAAAAAGACGCAGTGGTCAATGAAGAACAGATCAACAAAATGATTTTCAATAACCAAACGTGGCTGGAAGAAAGAAATAGAATAGAAGGAAGTGATTGACCCCTATACAATGAAAAAAAGCCTCTCACCAGTTCAGTGAACTGATGAGAGACTTCTTTGATTCTGAGGGCTAAATTACATCATGCCGCCCATGCCGCCCATGTCAGGCATGCCGCCGCCTGCTGCTGCAGGTTCCGGGATGTCTGCCACGACTGCTTCCGTTGTGAGGAAGAGGGCTGCGACGGATGCAGCGTTCTGGAGTGCGGAACGCGTTACCTTCGTCGGGTCAACGATGCCTGCTTCAGTCATGTTGACCCATGTGCCATCTGCTGCGTTGAAGCCGATGCCGACTTCTTCGCGCTTCAGGCGGTCAACAACGATGGAGCCTTCGAGGCCTGCGTTCGTTGCAATCTGGCGTACCGGCTCTTCAAGCGCGCGGAGCACGATCTTGACGCCTGTTGCCACGTCGCCTTCAACGCCTTCCTGGAGCTCGCCCACTTTGTTGTAGACGTTGACGAGTGCCGTACCGCCGCCGGAGACGATGCCTTCCTCGACCGCTGCGCGTGTCGCGTTCAGGGCGTCTTCGATGCGGAGCTTGCGCTCTTTCAGCTCGGTTTCGGTAGCTGCGCCAACTTTGATGACGGCTACGCCGCCTGCGAGTTTTGCAAGGCGCTCCTGGAGTTTTTCCTTGTCGAACTCGGAAGTCGTTTCTTCAAGCTGGGAACGGATCTGGTTGACGCGGGCTTCGATGTTCGAAGCTTCTCCTGCGCCTTCAACGATTGTCGTGTTGTCTTTTGTGACAACGACTTTCGCCGCGCGGCCGAGCTGAGTTACGTCAGCCGACTTCAGGTCGAGTCCGAGGTCTTCCGTGATCACCTGGCCGCCAGTGAGGATCGCGATGTCTTCGAGCATTGCCTTGCGGCGGTCGCCGAAGCCAGGCGCCTTGACTGCGACTGCGTTGAATGTGCCGCGGAGCTTGTTGACGACGAGTGTCGCAAGCGCTTCGCCTTCCACGTCTTCCGAGATGATAAGGAGCGGTTTGCCCTGCTGGACAACCTGCTCGAGCACAGGCAGGATTTCCTGGATGTTCGAGATCTTCTTGTCCGTGATCAGGATGTACGGGTTCTCAAGAACCGCTTCCATCTTGTCGGAGTCGGAGATCATGTAAGGGGACGCGTAACCGCGGTCAAACTGCATCCCTTCGACAACGTCGAGTTCAGTCGTGAAGCCTTTGGATTCTTCGATCGTGATGACGCCGTCGTTGCCGACACGCTCCATCGCTTCAGCGATCAGTTCGCCGACTTCATCGTCACCGGAAGAGATCGCTGCAACT
Organism: Bhargavaea cecembensis; assembly: GCF_001619585.1. Taxonomy (GTDB): domain Bacteria; phylum Bacillota; class Bacilli; order Bacillales_A; family Planococcaceae; genus Bhargavaea; species Bhargavaea cecembensis_A. Next base: position 9,138 of record NZ_LQNT01000002.1, on the reverse strand, counting down.
TGTGCAATCGATTCCTTGCCTTCGATTTCTGTGGAGATGTTCTTGAGTTCCACGACAGCTGTCTCAACTGCTTTTTCGATCCCTTTGCGGATGCCGACAGGGTTTGCGCCAGCCGTAACGTTCTTGAGTCCTTCACGGATCATCGCCTGAGCGAGGACCGTAGCCGTAGTCGTACCGTCACCTGCGATGTCGTTCGTCTTCGAAGCAACTTCGGAGACGAGCTTCGCGCCCATGTTTTCATATGGATCTTCGAGTTCGATCTCTTTTGCAATCGTCACGCCGTCGTTTGTGATCAGCGGCGAGCCGAATTTCTTTTCGAGTACCACGTTGCGGCCTTTAGGCCCGAGTGTAACTTTAACTGCGTCAGCCAGTTTGTCGACGCCTTTGAGCATCAGGCTGCGTGCATCTTCGTTGAATTTGATTTCCTTTGCCATCAGATAAGTCCCTCCTGAAATCGTTCTTGTTTATTTAAGAGTTTCATCCAAGCCCGGCTTAGCCGAGGATGGCCAGTACGTCGTTTTCACGGAGAATGAGGTATTCTTCCCCGCCGTATTTCACTTCAGTGCCGGCATATTTTGAGAAGATGATCGTGTCGCCTTCTTTTACTTCGAGCTCGACTTTCGTGCCGTTGTCGAGGTAACGGCCGGTGCCGACTGCGATGACCTTGCCTTCTTGAGGCTTTTCTTTCGCGGAGTCAGGAAGTACGATTCCGCTCGAAGTCGTTTCTTCAGCTTCGATCAATTCGATGATGATTCGATCGCCCAGTGGTTTCAACACGTGAAACACCCTCCTCAATCTGATGTCGTTATTTGTCGTTTATTAGCACTCGGTGTTGGGGAGTGCTAACACAGTTATTATCATAATGAATCCCCTTCCATTTTGCAAGCGTAAAGTCTAAAAGTTTCCGCTTTGAACTTTCCCTTCATACCCTCTACAATCGAGAGAGAAGGCTCAGGCTTCAGGAAAGGAATCTTCATGTGAAAAAATCAAACACTTCCCTTTGGATTTTCATCATCTACATCATTGCACAGCTGTCCGGAGTGATCGGGCTTCCGATCCTGATTCCGTTCGTTTCCGACGGCCGGACACGTCAGGAGGCGTACCTTGCAGCTTCAGGCTGGTGGATGTTCATCGCTTTTGGCATCACCACCATTGCGGCACTGATCCTCTCTAATAAGGACAAGCATTATTTCAAGACTCCAAAAGGCAAGCGCTCCCCTCTATGGGTGGCGATTGTGCTCGGGATTGCCGGATTCTTCATGGTGCTGTTCGGCCAGGGCGCCGCAGGGATGATCGAGCAGGCGCTCGGTATCGAGCCCGGCTCCGACAACACGGCTGCCCTCGTATCCGTCGCCGACATGGCACCGGTCGCCATCGTTGCGGTCGTGCTTTTCGCTCCGATCCTGGAAGAGTTCATTTTCCGCCGGATCATTTTCGGCGGACTCGTCGACCGTACGAACTTCTTTGTCGCGGCGGCGGTCAGCTCGCTCGTGTTTGCGGCGGTGCATATGGATTTCACCCATCTCCTGCTTTATGCCGCATCCGGCTTTATCTTCGCCTTCCTCTATCATGTGACGAAGAGGCTGATCACGTCGATCATCGCGCACATGCTGCTGAACGGTTTTGTGATGGTCATTCAATTGAACCTCGACAAAATTCAGGAGTTCATCGACCAGATGGAACGCATCGCGAATATCCAGTAATAACGAAAAGCCGCAATCCCGATTTGGGAATGCGGCTTTTACGCGCCGGAACCCGAAAAGTGGAGTATGGGAGGTATTTTCGTAGTATGAAACACGGTTTCGGAATAAGAATAGCCATAGTATGGGATAGAATATCGGAGTATGGCGTGCCAATTCGGAGTATGAGGCACCGTTTCGTATTAAGAATTGAGATTTCGGAGTATGAATCCTAGTTTTGGATTATGGGACTCCACTTCGTACTATGTGGGCCCTCCCGCCTGCCGACTATTCGGGTTGCTCCTTACACACAAACAAAAACGCCCCATGCGTCATTCCGCATTGAGGCGTTCTTGCTGTTCCCGGAGGATGCGTTCCCGCTCCGCTTCTCTTTCTTCCTCCTGGCGCTTTTCCTCGGCTTTCAGATACTTCTTGTAGCCGACGCGCGAGATGCTGACGCTGATCTCGTACAGGATAATGAGGGGCACTGTCGTGAACAGGTGCGAGAACAGATCCGGCGGCGTAATAAAGGCCGCGATCACAAAGAGCACAAAGTAACTGTACTTCCGGAACTTCACGAGGACTTCCGGGTTCAGGATGCCGAGCCGCGACAAAAACAGCAGCACGACCGGCAACTGGAAGACAATCCCAAACGGAACCGTGATCTGGAATAGGAAATTAAAGTATTCGTTGATCCCGATCGTCTGCTGGATCTCCAGCGTATCCGACAAACTCGTCATAAACGAAATGACATACGGGAACAGGATGAAATACGAGAAGCTGATGCCTGCAAGGAACAGCAGGAAAGAATATGGGATGTAGCTGAGTGTCACCCGCCGCTCCGTCTCGGACAGCCCGGGCGCGATAAACGCCCAGAGCTGGTACAGGATGACCGGGGACACAAGAACGAACCCGACGAACATGATGACTTTCAGATAAATAATCATCGGATCGGCCACATTGAAGGCGTTCAGCGTGAACTGCTCCGCCTCATCGCTGTTCTGCAGGAACTGAATGACCGGAGGCGCAAGGAAGAACCCTGCCGCCACCGCAAAAACGAAGAAAACGACGATGATCATCAGCCGTTTTCTCAATTCTTCTATATGCTCAATAATCGAAAGTTGCTTTTCATTCATAACGATAACGTCCTATCGGGGCGCCATCACTTGGCGTCTTTCTGGTCGGCAGCTTTCTTCGTGCTGTCTTCGTCGTCGTCCACAAGGCCTTTGGTGGCGTTCTTGAATTCACGGAGCGAAGAACCGATTGCTTTGCCGAATTCAGGAAGCTTTTTCGGCCCGAAGATGATGAGTGCGACGATAGCGATGATGATCAGACTCAATGGACCTGGTGACATGACGGCACCTCCCTTGTTAATAGTTTAATTCTACACCAAATATACGGGAAACTCCATTTAATCAAATGGACGTTTGTGAATTCTTTTCGTCATTCCGGATGGCATAGACCAGCGCCTGCATCTCGACGGACAAGTCGATCGAGTGGACACGGACCCCTTCCGGAACGTTCAGCCGGACCGGGGCGAAGTTTAGGATTCCCTTGACCCCAAGCGCTGCCAGACGGTCCGTCATGTCCTGCGCGGCGCGTGCCGGTACAGTGAGGACGGCCATCTGGACACCGAAGTCCGGCAACTTCTCCTCCAGCAGCTCCGGCCGGAAGATCGGAATGCCGTTCGACATCGTCCCTTCCTCGGCCGCATTGGGATCAAACGCCACAACAATCCGGGTGTTGTGGTTTTTCTCGAAATTATATTTCAGAAACGCGTCGCCCAGGCTCCCGACGCCGACAAGTGCTAGATTGACTGCTTCGTCCTGGTCAAGCGTCTTCCGGAAGAATTCCAGCAGACGGCGGACATCATAGCCGTAGCCCTTCTTCCCGAGCGCGCCGAAATAAGAGAAATCCCTCCGGATTGTGGCGGAGTCGATTTTCATCGTCTCGCTCAGTTCCTGGGAGGATACGCGCTCCTTCCCTTCGTTGGCAAGCTTCTGGATAAAACGGTAGTAAAGCGGCAGACGCTTTGAGGTCGCCTGCGGGACCCGTTGAGATTCTTCTTTCATGATAGCCTCCATCAAAACCGTCCGTTCGTGAGCCGTTTCCATCTTACATGAGCCCGCCATTCCTGTAAAGTCGCGCCGTTGCGCGGTCCGCCCCCTATCCAGTAAACTGTAGAAGAATAGGGGTGTAGATTATGATCGTCCTTCAAGTGAACAACGTGACAAAATCATTTGCCGGGGAGGAAATCCTCTCCGGCGTTAAATTGGAAGTGCAGCACCGCGACCGTGTGGCCCTCGTTGGCCGAAACGGTGCCGGCAAATCGACGCTCCTCAAGATCATCACCGGCCAGATGGGCCGCGATGAGGGAGACATCATCATCCCGAAAGACGTGCGGATCGGCTACCTTGACCAGCACAGCGGGCTTGATTCGGAACGCACGATATGGGAAGAGATGATGACGGTGTTCGAGCCGCTTTTCGCAATGGAGAGAGAGCTGCGGGCACTTGAGCAGAAAATGGCCGATCCGGCCGTCTACGATGACGAAGCAGAATACAAGAAAGTGATGGACGCCTACGACTCGCTGCAGCACCGGTTCGGCGAGGCGGGCGGCTACCAGTATGAATCCGAGACCCGCTCCGTCCTGCACGGCATGCGATTTTATCCCGAAGACTACGGCAAAGAAATCCGGACACTGTCAGGCGGACAGCGCACGCGGCTCGCGCTTGCGCGTCTACTGCTGTCGAAGCCTGGCCTCCTAATCCTCGATGAGCCGACGAACCACCTGGACATCGAAACACTCAGCTGGCTCGAGAAGTATCTGCAAGGCTATGAAGGGGCGATTCTCATCGTCTCCCATGACCGCTACTTCCTCGACCAGGTCGTGACGATCGTTTATGAAGTTTCCCGCCGCAAAGTGACCAAGTACACCGGCAATTACAGCGCCTACCTGGACCAGAAAGCGAAAAACTATGAACGAGACCGGAAGCTGTACGAAAAGCAGATGGATGAAAAAGCGAAGCTTGAGGTGTTCATCCAGAAAAACATCGCCAGGGCCTCCACGACGAAAATGGCGCAGAGCCGCAGGAAAGTGCTTGAAAAAACCGACTGGATGGAAGCGCCGGAGGGCAATGAAAAATCCGCGGCGTTCACGTTCGGCATCGGCAGGAAAAGCGGCAATGACGTCATGGCCGTCCGGGACCTTGCGATCGGCTACAGGGACGACTCCGTTTCGCGCCAGCTTGATTTCCGCGTCTACCGGGAAGACCGCATCGCATTTATCGGACCGAACGGTGTCGGCAAATCGACACTCCTGAAGACGCTGACCGGCCGGCTCCCCAAGCTTGCCGGCTCGATTGACCTTGGCACAAATGTCGAGTTCGGCTTCTACGACCAGGAGCAGGCGGAACTCACAGGGAACGGCACCGTCCTCGAAGAAATCTGGAACGACTGGCCGACCATGAATGAAAAAGATATTCGCACGCTGCTCGGCAGATTCCTTTTTACCGGTGACGATGTGACGAAGCCTGTCAGCACGTTGTCGGGCGGCGAGAAAGCGCGCCTTGCACTGGCCAAGCTGGTACTTGAGAAATCGAATACGCTTGTACTCGACGAGCCGACAAACCATCTGGACCTCGACAGCAAGGAAGTTCTCGAAAATGCATTGCTCGACTATCCCGGAACACTCCTGTTCGTCTCCCACGACCGGTATTTCATCAACCGGATCGCGACAAAGGTGATCGAACTGTCTCCTGAAGGCGCGGAGGAATTCCTCGGCGACTATGATTACTATGTAGAGAAAAAGCGGGAGCAGGAAGAACTGCTGGCAGAGATGGCGGCAGAGCAGCAGGCGGGCCGTCCTGCCGCTCCGGTGAAAAAGGCAAACGCACCTCTCGACAAGGAGGCACAGCGCGAAGAGCGCCGCCTCCGCCGTGCGCTCGCCGAAGCCGAGGAGGAAATGGCGGCACTCGAATCGGATATGACGCGTCTCGAAGGAGAGCTGAACCTCCCGGATTATGCAGATGACCATATGAAGCTTCAGGAAATCCAGGAACAGCTCGACGAGAAATCCGTCCTGCACGAAGCATGCATGGAACGCTGGCTCGAGCTCCAGACGGAACTGGATGACGAATAAAACCCGACATGTCGGATTGGATGACGAAACTGCCGCTGATTACTCTGGTGGCAGTTTATTATTTTCAACAAATCTCTTAGCATTTCCACAGATTTATAAACAGGAGAAATCCCCGTATTACGGGATATTCACAAAGTTATCCACGTTGTCCACAGCTTTATTCAGAGTTTTACACACCGTGTTGTGAAAACAGGCGGATAACTTCATGTAAAATCCACTTCTTATCCACAACTTATCAACAAATGTGCATAAGTACAGATGTTCCCCCTTGACAGAACACGTCGCATACTGTCGAAAAAAGGAGAGTCCGGCCTGGCCGGACTCTCCTTCTTTTTCATCATTTATTTCGTCGACCAGGACTGCAGTTCCATCCCCGGCCGGCCGTTTAATGCCATGTCGCTCCGGATACCTGCCTCGTACATGGAGGTGCCGGCTGCTGCGATCATTGCGGCATTGTCGGTGCACAGATTGAGCGGGGGCACGGAGAAGCGGATTCCTTCCTTCTCCAGTGCCTCACCCAATGCAGCGCGAAGTCCTTTATTGGCCGATACCCCGCCCGCCGCAATGACCTGCCGCACGCCCTTTTCCTTTGCCGCGCGGATTGTTTTTTCAACGACGACATCGATTACGCTTTCCTGGAAGCCCGCAGCCACACTCGCAGTGTCAACCTCCTGCCCCTTCTGTTGGGCATTATGGACGTGGTTGATCACCGCCGACTTGAGTCCGCTGAAGCTGAAGTCGAACGAACCTTCTTCAAGCCTTGCCCGGGGGAAGTCGACGGCATTCTCCGCTTCATGTGCCAGCCGGTCAATGTGCGGTCCGCCGGGGTAAGGCAGGCCGAGCACCCGTGCGACCTTGTCGTATGCCTCACCGGCCGCGTCATCCCGTGTCTCGCCGATCAGCTCAAAACGGCCGTCATGCTCCATATAAACCAGTTCCGTATGCCCTCCGGAGATGATCAGCGCGACCAGCGGGAACTCCATCCCGCCGTCCAGCCGGTTGGCATAAACATGGCCTCCGATATGATGGACACCGATGAGCGGCAGCCCGTGCGCAAACGCGAACGCCTTTGCGGCATTGACACCGATCAGAAGCGCTCCGACCAGTCCCGGGCCTTCCGTTACCGCAACTGCATCCAGGTCTTCAGGCCGGAGCCCTGCCTGGTCCATCGCCTCTTCAATGACGAGCGTAATCTGCTCGACATGGAGACGGGATGCCACTTCCGGCACGACCCCGCCAAATCTTTTCTGGCTCTCGATTTGAGAAGCAACGACATTCGACAGGATCTCGCGGCCGTTTTTCACGACTGATGCCGCCGTCTCATCGCAGCTCGTCTCGATTCCGAGGATATGGATGTCATTCATCTTCATTCAGCTCCGTCCACATGACAAGGGCATCCTCGCCGTTGTCCGTATAATACCCGCGGCGGATTCCGCCGTCTTTGAACCCCAGTTTGCGGTAGAGCCCGAGTGCCGGCCAATTGGATACACGGGCCTCGAGCGTCATGGTGCGGGCCCCTTTCCTTGCTGTCCGGCTCATCACTTCCCGCATGAGGGCCTCGCCGATCCCGTGTCCGCGGTAAGAGGAAAGCACGGCTATATTCGTGATATGGCACTCATCCAAAATGAGCCAAGCACCGCAATACCCGATAATTTCATCCCCGTCCAAAGCAAGCAGGTAGTACGAATATTCGTTCTTCAGTATTTCCTGTTCAAACGCTTCCATTGTCCAGGGTGTGCTGAACGAATCCGTCTCGACCCGGTAAACCGCCGGCACATCCGCGATCTGCATCGGGCGGAATGTGATCACCGATGTGGCTCTCTCCTTCATTGACCCCGTGCCTCCCCGCTGGCTTTCCGCCAGTTGGCCTCAGCCTCGGTGATCCGGCGGTATTCAGGCACAAACGAATGGACGGCCTCTGGCTCGGTCCGCTGTGCTTCTGTAATGAGAAGGGAAGCCCTCGGGATATCCTGGGTAAAGTGTGCGCGCCGGCCAAGCTCACCAAGCGCCCCGCGCAAAATCTCTTCATTCTTCCTGGCCCCTTCACCAACGAACACAACCGGATTGCCTTCTTTCTTTAATCGGTCAAGAAGATCCGACAGGGCCATATGCCGGTCTTCCATCAGACATTCCAGCGTGTCGCCTTCTCCCCTGCGATAAAGTCCGGCATACACATTGCCCCTCCTGGCATCGATCAGAGGGCTGATTGTAACGCCGTAGGTGAAGACGTTCGAGGCGAGCACACGCAGACTCGAGACACCCACAAGAGGCTTGTCCAGCGTCCATGCGAGCGTCTTGGCAATCGTTACCCCAATTCTGACCCCTGTATAAGACCCCGGACCTTCCGAAACCGCGATTGCATCTATGTCTGCCGGCCGGATGCCGGCCCGCTTAAACAGTTGCTCCACGGCAGGCATGGCACCCGCCGAATGGTTCAGCCCCATGGCCGAGTTAAGTTCTACAAGCAGCTCCCCGTCCCTGACAAGGGCCACCGACAGCGGCGCATTTGCCGTATCCAATCCGAGCCAGATCATCGCATAAGCTCCTTCATCATCGATTCATAGCGGCTGCCGGACGGCGTGAACGAAAACCGGCGGCCATTCTCATCCAGACGGCGGATTTCGATTGCCAGCCGCTCTTCCGGCAGTTCTTCTTCTATATATTGTGCCCACTCCACTACGCTCACTGCATCACCGTAAAAGAGTTCATCCCAGCCGAGGTCCTCTTCACTGTCCGCAAGACGATAGACATCCAGATGGTTCAGCGGCAGCCGTCCCTCATACTGCTTCAGTATGGTGAACGTCGGGCTGCTGACTGTCCGGCTGATGCCAAGCCCCTTTGCCAGCGCCTGGGTAAATGTCGTCTTCCCCGCCCCGAGGTCACCCTCCAGCGTAATTACCTCTCCGCCCTCAAGCAGAGAAGCAAGCTTTTCGGCCAGCCTGGCGGTCTCTGCCTGTGACTGGACATCGATTGTTTGGTTCATGCTTTGGTCACTCCATCTTCTGTAGCCTTTGCTTTCCCAAGTTTAAAGGATAAAGCCGTTAAATTGTAGTGATTTGCAAAACAAGGACGAATGACGGCAAGAGGAACAGGCCGGTGCTCTTCTGAAAATGATGAATCACCTTTCGAAAGTGACGAATCACCTCTTGAAAGTGACGAATCATGCTCTGAAAGTGAAGAACCAGGCTCTGAAAGTGAAGAACCAGGCCTCGAAAGTGACGATCAGCCGAATCGCACCAACCATTTTCCTGCCACGCCCTATGTAGACCCTCTCTATTTTAAAGACAATAAAAAAACCGCCTCCATAAGGAGACGGCT
>NZ_LQNT01000001.1 GCF_001619585.1 Bhargavaea cecembensis | reverse complement strand
CTGCAAGAGTAGGACGTCGCTGGGCACAAGGCCGTCTCCTGATGGAGACGGTTTTTTTTGTGTTCAATAAACGGAGAGCCATTAAACTCTTCTTCTGCTCTGATTAAATTCACTTCTAGCGGAACTCTACCGGCCCCACACCTGTTATGTTAAAATATAGGTAAATTGTATGAATTAAGATGGTGTGGATGTACTGCTTGGGCGTCAGCCAGGCGGTTACGTTTGTTTTAAAGGGTGCTGTTGAGGTCTACTTTGTAGGCAATGTTATAGGTATGGAGGATTTTATATGGCGAAAAAGAAGGATGACCCCATTGAGCAGGCAATCTATATTTTTCCGCTTGCGGCTGGGGGTATTACATTTCTGATGACATTTTCCGTCAGGTCTGCTGCTATTATGTTTTTCGGAGTGCTTGTGTTGATTGTAAGCAGTTTATTCCTTTATTACAGACATAAAAACAGGAAATTGAGCGCTTCTGGTATTATGCAGGTGGATGAGATGTCCGGAAAGCAGTTTGAGGACTTTCTCAGACTCCGGTATGAGGCTAATGGCTACAAAGTGAGACAGACACCTTATCGCAATGACTTCGGCGCCGATTTGATCTTGGAACGAGATCGACAACGTATTGTTGTTCAGGCAAAGAGGTACAAAAGCAATGTTGGCATAAAGGCAGTCCAGGAGATTGTGGCAGCAAAATTGCATTACCGGGCGGATGCTGCCTGGGTCGTGACCAATAGCGGTTATACAAAAGCTGCAAAGAAACTTGCATCCAGTAATGGTGTTCGGTTGGTCGACAGAACGCAATTGATTCATATCCTTCTTGAGCAAAAGGCATCTTAAATTTACTTATTGTGTGATCCAATGTCTTTCGAAGGCATCTGATCATTTTTAAATGAAGGTTTTATGGAGTAGCACCGCAGTACCAGCTTTTTCATAGCCTACAGGATGAAGAAAGGGGGAGGGGACCTGTCCGCTTCCGCATTTATCCTGACGATGATCCCACTTTATCTAATGGCTGTAATCGGTTTTATTGTGAGGAAAATGAACATTCTCAGCAACCATGCCAATTCGGTGATCACCCAGTTAATGCTGTACGTTACATTGCCGGCACTGATTCTGTACTCACTGAATACGACCTTTTCAATTGAGCTATTGGTGGATTTTACTTGGCTCGTCTCCATGTCGGTCTTTGTGATGACTGTTTCCATCATCGCCGGTGCCTGGCTGAGGAAGCGGGCTGCCCTGCCGGATGGTCAGAAGAGCGTTTATGAGAGTCTGATTGTCTTCGGTAATCAGGGGTTTATCGGATTTGCGGTCATTTATATGCTGATGGCTGAGCAGGGGGTGGTCTACCTGACCCTGTTCAACCTCTTTTATCTGGTTCTGATCTGGTCCTACGGGATTTATCTGTTCACCCGTCATGATGTGTCTGTGAGCTGGCGGGTACTCTTTCTGAATCCGGGAATCCTTGCCACACTGGTCGGTTTGGCTATGCTGTTTCTCCCTTTCAGTTGGCCGGGCATGCTGTTAAGGACGTTTGAGGATATCGGGACGATGACGGTTCCTCTGTCGATGATTCTGATCGGCAGTCTGCTTGCAGACACCAGTATGAATGACTTTAGGTATTACAGCAGAAATGTGTATTTATGGACCGCATCTTCTATGAAATTGCTGGTCCTCCCAATGACACTGCTTATCTTTCTTCTTTTCCGAGTCCCCGAACATCTCCTCCTTATTGCTGTACTGACAGCCGGCATGCCGAGCGCCACAACCACTACGTTGTATGCACAGAAGTTTGGAGCAGATGCTGTTTTCGCCTCATATGGCGTGATTTATTCCACAATTCTTTGCATGTTTACCATTCCGCTGTTATACAGCCTTCTGCAATGGTTGTTATAACCGAGGATAATTGCCGAGTTTAGGGTGTCCCTCTGGGGCGCCTTTTTCGTTTCCTGCAGTTAATCAAAGGGATGTTGTTACTTCCCACAAACCTATCTCATGTTCTTTGGTACTTTTCCCATATCCCTTGTGAATTTATTGAGTTAATATTTAAACAATTCATTTTCAAGGGGGGTAGTTGTTATGACTAAACTTGCTGGTATTGAAGAACTTGGCCAGCCGAAAAAACCGAGCTTTTTCCAGAGAATGTTGAACGGAGTGGAGAAGGCCGGTAACAAGTTGCCGGATCCTGTCACGCTGTTTGCCATCTTTACAGTCCTGATTCTTATTGCATCCGCCATCTTCGGAGTGCTTGGCACCTCGGCCGTCCACCCGGGTACGGGTGAGACGATCAAAGTCGTGAACTTGCTTAACGCAGATGGCATACGCAGCATCGTGACGACACTCGTTCCGAACTTTACCGGATTCCCGCCTCTCGGTATGGTGCTTGTGGTCATGCTCGGGGTGGGGCTTGCCGAGTCCACGGGTCTGGTCACGTCTTTCATGAAGACGACCATTCTGAATGCACCGGTGAAAATTATCCTGCCCACCATCCTGCTGATCGCCGTTCTTGGAAACACGGCTGCCGATGCAGCACAGGTTGTTCTTCCGCCGATCGCAGCCATGATCTTCGCGGCTCTTGGACGGAACCCGATCGCAGGTCTCGTAGCCGGTTATGCAACCGTCACTGGAGCTTTCAGTGCCAATCTGATCGTTTCGATGTTGGATCCGCTCCTTTTCGGATTTACACAGTCGAGTGCCCAGATGATTGACCCCTCTTATGTGGGAAACCCGGCTGTTAACTGGTATTTCATGATTGCGTCAACATTCGTCCTGATTCCGGTTGCGGCATTTGTCACAACCAAGATTGTCGAGCCCAGACTGGGAACTTTCCAAGGTGAGGTAGAAAAGCTCGAAAAGACGACGCCGGAAGAAAAGCGTGGGCTTCTCTGGGCAGGAATCACCCTTGCAGCCTACTCTGCAGTCATTCTTTGGCTGGTCGTACCGGAAAACGGAATCCTGCGAGATCCTGAAACAAATGGCATCATCGTTTCGCCGTTCATGACAGGCATTGTTCCGATCATGCTGTTCGGCTTCCTGATTCCTGCACTCGCCTATGGCTTTGCCTCCGGTTCACTGAAGAATGATAAAGATGTCGCCGAGCATCTGGGCAAGGCCATGGCCGGAATGGGCGGCTATATCGTTCTTGCATTTGTTGCCGCCCAGATGATCTCATTTTTCGGAATGAGCAATCTCGGGCCGATCATCGCCATCAAGGGAGCTGCCTTCCTGAAAGGAATCGGCTTCGAAGGATTGTCCCTTTTCCTCGGGTTTATCGTCATCGCTGCACTGATCAACCTGCTGATTGCGAGTGCATCGGCTAAGTGGGCGCTGCTCGCTCCGGTGTTCGTACCGATGTTCATGCTCATGGGCTATGACCCGGCCGTTACCCAGGTTGCCTACCGGGTCGCCGATTCAATTACGAACCCGATCACGCCGATGCTTGCTTACTTCGCCATTCTCCTGACGTTTGCGAAGAAGTATGACAAAAACATCGGGATCGGCACACTGATCGCAACGCTTTTGCCGTATTCCATCGCATTCGCGATTTTCTGGGTGATTCTGTTCTCGATCTGGTTCTTGCTTGGCTTACCGCTCGGACCGGGCGGCGGCATTATGCTGCCATAACAACTGCTAAGGGGGAACTTGTGTGGTACTAAAAATACAGAACGTCACCATGTATACAGGCAATGGGGAAAAACGGCTGAACACATCGATTGTAGTGAAAGGTAAGACGATCCTTGCCACGGGCGAGGAGGCGGATCGCCTGGAGGCCGACACCGTTATTGACGGATCCGGCAAGACAGTGATTCCCGGTCTGTTCGACTTGCATGTCCACCTCGGTATGGACGGAGTCAGTGATCCGTTTGCACAGGTGGCCGGCGACTCGCCTGCCATCTCAGCATACAGGCATCATGTGAATGCGCAGAAACAGCTGAAGTCAGGTGTCACAAGTGTCCGAAACCTTGGTTCCAAGTGGCATATCGACCTGGATTACCGGAATTCGATTAGGGATGGGCTGATGTCCGGTCCGACGGTTTATGGTTCCGGGCAGGCCCTCGTCATGACAGGGGGCCACGGGTACCCTTTCTCCACTGAAGCCGACGGGGAGGACGGCGTAAGAAAGGCAACCAGGGACACACTTAAGGCCGGCGCGGACGTTATCAAGCTGATGGCCACCGGCGGTGTGATGACTCCCGGAGTCGATCCGGGATCTCCTCAACTGTCCGAGAAAGAAATGAGGGCAGCGGTAGAGGAAGCCCTCCATGCAGGCAAGACGACTGCAGCACATGCCCAGGGAACTGCCGGCATCCAGAATGCGGTCCGGGCAGGTATCACAACGATTGAGCACGGAATCTTCCTCGATGACGAGACGATCGACCTGATGATCAAACACGATACGGTTCTGGTACCGACCCTTGCAGCGCCTTATTACATCGTCCAGCATGGGGAGTCGGGTGGGATTCCGGCCCATGCCGTCAAAAAAGCGGTCGACTGCTTCCATACTCACAGGGAGAGCTTCCAAAAAGCGCTTGCTGCTGGAGTCAGGATTGCCGCAGGCACCGATGCCGGAACGCCGTTCAATGTTCACGGAGACTTTGCCAAAGAACTTGAATTGATGCAGGAGTATGGCATGAAAGTTAGGGATATTATTGCAGCTGCGACTTCACAGGCAGCAAAAACACTGAACGTCGATCGAACGGTCGGAACGCTTGAAAAAGGAAAATCGGCAGACTTTGTCCTCTTGGACGAAGATCCTGAATCCAATATCAGCGCATTCCGACAGGTCCATTCTGTATTCAAAGGGGGAATTTGTGTTCATGAGTCTGCAAACAAACTTGAAGCTGTCGTTGGATGAAGGACTCCAGGCATGTCTGGATACCCTTGAAACATTGCTTCCGGAGATGATCGAAATCAGAAGGCACCTGCACCAATATCCGGAACTGTCACACCGGGAAGTGGAGACGCCCAAGTTGATCGCGAAATTTTACCGGGACCTCGGAATTGATGTTCGGACAGAAGTGGGCGGACGGGGTGTTGTGGCCACATTCCGTGTGGAAAATCCCGTCAAGGCCATCGCGTTCAGGGCTGACTTTGACGCACTTCCGATTCAGGACGCAAAAGAAGTCCCGTACAAATCGAAAAACCTCGGAGTCTCCCATGCCTGCGGACATGACGGGCATACTGCCGCACTCCTGGGGTTTGCCAAAAGCCTGGTCGAAAACAAGGAGCGAATCCGGCACAACGTGGTCCTGATCCATCAATTTGGCGAGGAGCTGTACCCGGGAGGTGCCATGGCGATGATTGAAGACGGTTGCCTGGAAGGCGTGGATGCCATTTATGGCTGTCACCTTCAAAGCATGATGCCTTCGGGAACGATGTATTACCGGGAAGGCTATATCCAGGCGGCGGTGGATACATTTGAAATCAAGGTCAATGGTAAAGGGGGCCACGGTGCTGTGCCCCATGAAGCGGTCGATCCGATTGTCGTGGCTTCCCATATTGTGACGGCCCTGCAGACGATTGTCAGCCGGAGTACAGACCCTCTGGAGCAGCTTGTCGTTTCTGTCGGTTCAATTCACGCGGGGGATGCCAACAATGTCATTCCTGGCGAGGCGGTCATGACCGGTACCATCCGCTCTTATGCACCGGAAACCAGGAAAATGGCGAGGGAGAAGCTCGCAAATATCGCTTCCGGCGTTGCCGACGCATTGGGCGCACGTGCAGAGGCTAACCTGGAAAGCGGTTATGATGCGCTATGGAACCATAAGGCAGAAACGGCGGTCGTCAAGAATGCGATGGAAGTTATTTTTGATGAGGGGAACGTTTTGGAAACGCCGCCTGTCATGCCGGGAGAGGATTTCTCCTATTACACCCAGAAAGTCCCTGGCTCCATTTTCTTCGCCGGCGCGTGTCCGAAAGGGGGTCCGTATCCACACCATCATGCCAAGTTCGATTTTGATGAAAAAGCCATGCTGAGTACAGCAAAGACGTTTATGGCGATTCTCCATCAATATTGAAAGACACCCTGGGCAGGGTGTCTTTTTTTAGGATGAAATTTCTGTGATCGCCGTCAACTCAAGGATTCTATTTGTTCCGAATTATGCTACGATAATTAGAAGCATAAAAGGAGGGATCTGATGGTGAGAAGCGCTGAACACCATCTCTCGTCAGCCAGAGCTGAGGCCGTGATCAATGTAGCCAATGCCGTAAACTCCACATTGGAGCTGGACGAACTATTTGAACTGACCCTGTCCGAATCCATACGGGCGATACCCGATGCTGATGGCGGTGCACTGTTTTTATTTGATCCCGAATTACGCCTCCTGATATGCCGTGCTTATGTGAATTTCGATGAAAAGGTTGAGCAAATCCGGCTTTTGCCCGGAGAGTCATTTACAGGAGACTGCTTTAAGTCGAGAAAGCCGATCCTTCTTTCGAACAGAGCGGAAATCACCGGCTATCCCCAATCGATGAGGCCGGAAAACCGTCAATTGCTTGACCGTTCGATGGCGATGCATCCCAGCAATAATTCATACAGGGCTATGAGTGTTCCGCTGATCACTGCCAAAGGGGATTGCATCGGTGTCGTGACACTCAATGGGTTTGCCGAGGCGGGCATTTTTACCGTTGCGGATGTCGAGCTCCTGGAAACGATATCCGGACTAGCCGCAACCGCATTAGAGAGAGCTTCCTTGTATGAAGCCATCAAAATCAAAAACAGTACGTTCAAAACCATGATTGACTATCAGCAGGAGCAGCTGGTCAATATGAATTCCGGCCAAGGATTGGACGTGATGCTGGGACAGTTATTTTCCGTCATCAGGAAGCCCCTTTCCCTTCTCACGGTTTATGGTGAAGTCTTTAATACTTCTTATATCCCGGAATACACTCCGCCCGCCGACGAGTACTTGATCAGGGACGGGCGTCAACTTCTCGGCAAGTTGCTGATTTACGAGGAAGGACAGAATGTAACCAAGCAGACGGATGACTATTTCATCCAGCAGAGTCTTCTTTTTTTCGCCCTGGAGATCAACAGACAGGCAGCAGCCCGCCAAGTAGAGCAACGGTATAAAACAGAACTGATGGACAACCTGATGAACGGTATTTTGGCAGAAGGTTTCCTGAACAGAGCAAAAAGCCTGGGATTAAATACTGCAGGCGCTTTCCTGCCCGTAGCCGTACAAATTGGTGACCCTCGCCCTGCTAGTCCGATTGATCACCTGATGAGACAGAATGAAATGGCCAGCTTTCTTGAAATTGAAATCAGCAGGGCCTTCCCCGGAAGTCTGGTTGTACAGCGCGATCAAATTTATCTTCTGCTCCTGTCGGTGAGTCTTAATTCCGATTACAAGCAAATTTACCATCGTCTCTCTTCGATTGCCGAAGAGACAGGCCAATTTGTACAAAAGGGGAATGGACCGGCCGAAGAAGCCAGATTCGGTGTCGGAAGGCTGGTTCAGCGGATAGAAGAACTACCGGATTCACTCCAGTCTGCCACGATGACACTTAAGTTAATGGAAGAATCTCACTGCCGTGAACGGATTGCCGACAGTTCCCGTTTTCTTTTTCATCGCCTGATTGCCGGAAGCTCGGGCAAGGAGGTTGCCTCATTCATCGCTGCTTTTCTCGGTCCGATCAATAAGTACGACAGGGAAAAAGGGACAGAACTGACAAAAACGCTTCAGGCTTATTGCAGAAATCTTCAGCGGCCTGGCCAGGCTGCAAAGGAACTTCATATCCATCCAAACACGCTGCAGTATCGCATGAAGCAAATTTCCCGTCTGCTTGATGCGGACCTGGCGGATCCGGAAGTTCTATTGAATCTTCAGCTCGCCTGCAGGTTGGCCGGTGACCATCCAGAAGCCGTTGATTCATAAAAGCCGATGCGATGCTGACCTAAATGAAAACAAAGTGACGTCAGATATTCCGAAAGGCGGAAGTCTGACGTGTTTTGCATGTCCGGGGCATGCGTTCGGTAAGGGGGGATTAACGACCATTGTAGTAATATAGGGTAAACGTATATCGGAATTCTCTCTATCTGAGTCTTTGTTCTCATCCTTCAATCTTTTCTACTTTGATACATTGAGCTATGGAAACAGCTTGAATCGGTTCTTAGCCAATCATGGATCCTGTCTGATGAATGAGGGAGGTGCTTAAATGAAACGAATCCATTTTCAATTAATGATGATCATCTTGCCGATCTTTTCTATCGCGGCATGCAATCCCTCCGCTACAGACCAAATCGGTTTAGAAAAGGAATTTGAAGAATATCGGACGGAAGTAATTGAACCTTTAAATGATCGGGCGATCAAAACGGCGGAAATGGGCGGACGCTATACAACGATGCTCGAAGAGGCGGAAGAAGCATTTCAGTACATAAATGAAGAACTGATTCCCTATGTTGCAGAAACCAGGGACATGGCGATGGATGCACAGGACGGACTTGTCAATCAGGAGATTCAAGAGTTAAATAAAATTTTGATTAAAAATCTGGAGCTGACTCTGGAATCGTTTACGATGACAGCAGCCATGACTGAAATGAATATTCCACCAATCGAAGACGAGAAGGCCGTTTACGAAAAAACGGAAAACATCTATGCTGAGCTCATGGAGTTACAGGAGGAAATCGACCGAACATCAGCCGAGTATGAAAAGCGGGTAGAGGAATTAGCGGAAAACTAAATGACCCATTGAATAGAAGCTAGTACTGGAGTGAGGAAGAATGAACCGAAAAAGTGTTATCGTCAGTCTGCTGACGCTGGCTTTGATGGTCCTGGCCGCATGCAGCAATTCAGAGAGCAGCGGCGATCCCAGCCCCGCTGAAGAGTTCGATCAATATCGGACGGAAGGGATCGATCCGATCCATGAACGGTCTTTGGAACTCGCCGAAATGGGTGGCCATCTCAACGCCATGATTCCGGAGCCGGAAAAGGCCCGTGACTATATCACCGACGAGATGATTTCTTATATTGAAGAAACAAGGGTAATGGCCGAAGAGCTGCAGGACGGCCTGATCAATCAGGAAATCAAAGAAGTGAATCAAATTACGATTGATCAACTGAATCTGATGGCCGATTCGTTCAATAAGCAGGCGGAGTTCCTTGAACTGCACATCCCACCGGTAAGCGATGAATCGTATGCAGAGTCTGAAGCGGTCTATGCGGAGATCATGCAGCTGCAGGAGCAGATTGACGAAAAAACTTCAGAGTACAACACCAGCTTGGATGACCTGGAGCAGAAATACAGCAACTAATACGCGAAAAGAGCCGGTGCCCCGGGGCATCGGCTCTCTTTTTAGAAGTAGTTGACCATTTTGCTGACGACATAAATGAACGTTGCGGCAATGCCCGTCAGGTACAGGCTGCCGAGCAAGAAAAAGAGAAGGTCGACGAGGCGGGATTGCGTCTGTCTGGATGTCATGCCGGTCATGGTGAAGGCTGCCTCCTGTCTATCCGTTTAATTGGTTATAGGACGATTCATGGTCATCAGGGTTCCATACCTATTATGACTGTTCGGAGTGATGCAACAGCCTGTGTTATACTCCTAATAAATCATATTTGTTGTTTGAACAGAAGGTAGGAATCAAACCATGTTTCGAATCGGTGTGGTCGGTCCGGCTCCGTCCGTTGAACGGATTATCGGGGTGGCCAGGGAAATTGAACAAGAGATGGAACTGATCCCATATCCGTATCAGGAAACGAGGGAAGTTGCAGATATTGTGCGAAACCATGACCGCCAAGTTGATTACTGGCTTCTGTCGGGTTTCATTCCGTATCAGGTAGCCAAGAACATCATGCCTGCCGCTGACCGGCTGGTATACATTTACTCCACCGAAACCAGCATCTACAAAAGTTTTATGGAACTCGTCTATGCACAGGAGAAGCTGTTGGAACGGATCAGCATCGATATGATCCCGACTACAAATATTGGCGAAGGCGAAAGCCTGGAAACACTGAGGGAAATCGCACAGGAACTGTTTGTTCTAACGATTGAGGCCGATACGGAATCCGAAGAGCTGCTTCGCTTCCATAAGAATCTGTGGGAAGAGGGTAAGACGGATGGTGTCCTGACCTGTTATCCGACTGTACGGAATGCGCTGGAGAAAGCAGGAATCCCGGTTAGGCTCATGTCACCGACACGGATTGAAATCTTCCAGACTCTGCGGATCTTCTTTGAAAAGGTCAAGACATCTTATTATAAAGACACCCAGATTGGTGTAGAGAAAATCGAAATCAAGGATTTTGATTTAATCAAAGAAAAGATGGAAAAGACGTATCAGGTACAGTATTTGGAACTCCGCCTAAAAGAGACATTGATCCAGCTTTGCGAAAAGATTGACGGATCCCTTGTCGACGAAGGCAATGGCAGGTATTCCATCTTCAGTTCACGCGGAGCCATTGAGCGCGAGCTCCAGGCACTCAAGGATAAAGCCCGCTATCTGTCTGTTGAGGCCGATACTCCTGTTGCTGTGGGAATTGGATTCGGCAGTACGGTGCTGGCGGCGGAAATTCATGCCCACCGTGCCCTCCAGATATCGAAAAAGGACGACGGACAAGGGATTGTCATCATCCAGGATGACGGAACCCTCATCGAATCAGCAGGGGATCAGGAAGAACTGAACTATTCGTACCGGACTGATGATCAGGATATCCTGGAAAAGCTGAGTGAAGCCAAAATCAGCGTCAAATCCTATAAGAAAATTGATGCCCTTGTCCAAAAAATGGGGTGGCACCAGTTTACGACGAAGGATCTGGCCGCTCATCTCCAAATGACCGAACGGAATGCCCAGCGCATCGTTGCAGATTTGTGTGATGCAGAGCTGGCCGAGAATGTCGGGGAAGAAGCCCAGCATACCCGCGGAAGGCCGATAAAAATTTACCGGTTAAAATAGCACTGAAATGAGCATCCCAAATGGGGTGCTTGTTTTTTTTGAAAAATATATTGCGCAACAGAGAAACCTATTATAAAATCAATAACGAAAGTTTCGCTTTATCTTCGTTAAAGAAAGTTCGAAATTCGTGTAAACGCTTTTAATGAAGTGGAAGCGTTTCATCTCTAAACACAACATCAAGACCAACATCTCAGAGAATAGGAGTTGAAAGCATGCTTCCCAAGCGTGAACGAAATCTCATTTTGATTCTGCTCTTCCTCGGCTGGTGCCTGGGCAACTTGGACCGCTACATCATGAACTACGCAGTCCTTCAGATTACGGAGGATTTAAACCTGAGCGCTTCAGCTACAGGAATTATTCTCAGCAGCTTCTTCCTCGGCTATGCCATCATGCAGATGCCGGGCGGCTGGCTCGCTGACCGGTTCGGAGCAAGAAAGATCCTGCTGGCCTCAGTCATCTTATGGTCCATCTTCACAGGGTTGTCCGGTGCTGCATGGTCGCTTGCATCCATGGTTGTCATCCGCTTCCTGTTCGGAATCGGGGAAGGCGGCTTCCAGCCGTCGAGTTCCAAAATCATTTCTAACACATTCCCTGTGGCGGAGCGGGGAAGGGCGATGTCCGTCATGCTTTCTTCAAGCGGAATCGTGGCTCTGATCATCCCGGTATTGTCCGCATTTCTTCTGACTGCAATCGGATGGAGGACGACCTTCGTTGTTTTCGGAGCTTTGGGAGCCCTCATTGCCTTCCTTTATTGGAAATACGTCAGACTGCCTGAGGACAGGCCTGAAGAAAAACTGGCACGAGCCACCAAGCCTGCAGAAAAAGGTCTTGTCGGTTCATTGATGAAAACGCCGCTGATCTGGAATATGGTCATTGCGTATTTCTGCATTTATGCCGTGAACTGGGGACTGGCCACCTGGATTCCGACTTATCTCGTTCAGGATCGTGGCCTTGACCTCATCTCGATCGGCTGGGTACAGACGATTCCGGGCGTCACGATGCTGCTGGGCATCTTCCTGAGCGGTTATCTGGTCGACAAATTGCCTGAAGGACGGGAGAAAATTGTTGGTGCGATTTCTTGTGCACTGACCGGACTGATGCTCTATCTGATGTTCACTGCACCAAGTGTTGCGGCGTTCATCACCTACCAGACCATCGTCAATCTCTTCATCGCCTTTGTCATTACTTTGCTTCCGGTCATCATTCTCAAGCAGTTGCCTACTTCGGTCACCGGTACGGCAATGGGAATCGCCAATACAGGCGGTCAGCTGGCCGGATTCGCCACTCCGATGGCCATCGGGTTCATCGTTGATGCATTCGACGGCTCGTTCAATGCGGCATTCTGGATGCTGATCACATTCGCAGTCATCTGCATCATCGCCATCCTCACGATGCGCAATAAAGGTGAATTGTTCGACCGTGCCAAAGCGGAAGCATCTGCGTGAGCTAACTCAAGGAGGCGCTGATTGTGGGATATCATGAAATCATTTCGAAATTGATTGAACAGAAAAAAGACAGGTATATCGAACTGAGCGATCAAGTATGGAGCTGTCCAGAACTTTACTTTGCCGAACATCGCTCTTCAGAGATTCTGGCCGGTGCACTTGAAGAAGAGGGGTTTGAGGTGCAGCGCAAGGCAGCCGGTCTGGAGACCGGGTTTGTGGCAAGCTTCGGATCCGGAAAACCGGTCATCGCCGTACTGGGCGAATTCGATGCACTGGCCGGCCTGAGCCAAGAAAAGGGGCTCACCAAACAAAATCCGGTGGAAGCTGGCGGAAATGGACACGGCTGCGGCCATAACCTGCTGGGTACCGGCTCGCTCGCCGCTGCAGTTGCGGTAAAAGCGTACATGGAGGAAACCGGACTGAAGGGAACCATCCGCTATTACGGCTGTCCGGCCGAGGAAAATGGGTCGGGAAAAGCCTATATGGTCCGCGAAGGGTTGTTTGAAGATGTCGATCTCGCCTTTTCATGGCACCCGATGACCAAGCCGAGTGTCTGGCATGTCAGCACACTTGCTAATTACGCCGTGAGGTTCAAGTTCAAAGGGAAAAGCGCGCATGCGGCCGCAGCACCCCATCTGGGCCGGAGCGCACTGGACGCGGTGGAACTGATGAATGTGGGCGTGAACTACCTGAGGGAACATATAGTGCCGGAAGCCCGTATCCATTATGCGATCACCGATGCCGGAGGTGCTTCCCCGAATGTGGTTCAGGCAGATGCGGAAGTCCTTTACTTCATCAGGGCGCCGAAAAAGCAGCAGGTAAAGGAACTGACCGAACGCGTGAACAATATCGCTAAAGGTGCTGCCCTCATGACCGGAACATCGTTGGAAGCGGTGTTTGAAGGAGCGGCTTCGGACCTGGTACCGAACTCTGTCCTTGCGGAGACCATGTATCGGCACCTATCCGCAATTGGTGTTCCTTCGTATGACGAACAGGATTACCGGTTCGCAGAGGAAATTCAGGCTACGCTGTCTCGTGAAGACATCGAGGCGGACCTGACCGGACCTGATCGGGAAACGGTCCGGAAACTGAAAAACAAAGCCATTGCGGACTTTATCGCACCGTTTGCAGAGGAAGCTGCAATGGCCGGATCTACTGACGTTGGTGATGTCAGCTGGGTCGTACCGACGACACAATGCCTGACTGCCTGCTTTGCGCTCGGCACGCCGCTGCACACCTGGCAGGTCGTCTCGCAGGGTGCCATGCCGATTGCCCACAAAGGCATGCTGCAGGCGGCCAAAGTCATCGCCTGCACGGCAATTGATGCAATGGAAAATCAAGAAATCATCGAAAGCGCAACTGCAGAATGGAAAGAACGGCTGGACGGGGAATCGTACGTTTCCCTGATTCCCGATGATAAAACCCCGCCGAAAAGATAAAAACATAGGAAGAAATGATGAGAATCATCGCATTCTCATCATTTCTTTTGCCTGACAGAAAGGAGAAACCGGCATGACCATGGTGAAAGAAACGCTGCCGAATCATCATGAAACCACTCATGATCTGCAGCGGTTTGCCGCCCAACTGGACAAGTGGGTGGAACAAGACCGCTTCTATACAACTGAAGGGGAATGTGCTTCCTATATCCCCGCCCTCCAAAAAGCCGATCCTTCACAGCTTGGAGTGGTCATGGTCGGAGCGGATGGGACGGTCCTCCAGTCCGGAGACAGTGAAGCCGTGTTTACCCTGCAAAGCATTTCGAAAGTGATCAGCTTCATGGCAGCCTGCATCGATTTCGGAACGTCGTATGTCCTGGACCGTGTGGATGTCGAGCCGACAGGCGACGCTTTCAACTCAATTGTCCGGCTCGAACTCCATAAGCCGGGCAAGCCGTTTAATCCGATGATCAATGCGGGTGCACTTACAGTGGCATCGTTGCTCGGAAAGCGGACACCGCAGGAAAAAGTCGAATCGTTCATTTCGCTGATCAGCAATATGACCGGAAGACGCCCGGCGATTAATGAGGAAGTCTTCCAGTCCGAATGGATCACTGCCCACCGCAACCGTGCCCTTGCTTATTACCTGCAGGAAAACGGCTATCTGGAAGCCGATGTGGAAGAAGCACTTGAAGTGTACCTGAAGCAGTGCTCGGTGGAGATCAATGCCACGGACATTGCCATGATCGGCCTGGTCCTGGCACACGATGGCTATCATCCGATTCTAAAAGAACAGATTCTCCCGGTGCAGGTCGCCCGTATTACAAAAGCACTGATGGTGACGTGCGGCATGTACAATGCCTCCGGAAAGTTTGCTGCCTTCATCGGCCTGCCGGCAAAAAGCGGCGTATCCGGAGGTATCATGGCGGTGGTTCCTTCACACGCGGGCTCCCCACAGTCCCCGTTCCCGAATGGATGCGGAATCGGGATCTATGGGCCCGCCATCGATGAAGTCGGTAACAGTGTGGCAGGCAGCATGCTTCTGAAGCAGATTGCACAGGAATGGAATATGAGCATTTTCTGATCGGTCCTCCAATTTAGACATAATTTGTTAAACTTCAGGGTACAAAGAGAAAGGAGACACTGTTTCCTTTCTCTTTTTTATTTCTTTTGACCGAGTAGACAGCACTGCGTCTCCCGAAAGGAGTCTTTCGGCACCGGTCGTTATTCCTATATTTCCAGTCTTTCCAATTTGCTATGATAAAAGTAACTTTGTTTAGAAAAGGAGATTTCGCCCGATGGCCTTATTAGCTGCTTTGATCGCACAACTCCAACTGAAGAAAGAACAGTTGAGAAGACTGACTGTCTGTGCGGTGAATCTGGGCAATTTGGACGGAGACTTCTCGCAAAACCGAAGCCTTTTGGAGGAGCCGGAGCTAACGGCAAAAACCTGGAAAGGAATGCTTGCGGATAAATTTCTCGAATACCGTGACGTAATGGCTGTGCAATACGACGATATTTCCAGTGTCCAGCTCGCCCTTTCCAGACAGATGCTCAGTGAAAAGATTGCCCAAATCAAACTGGAAATCATGGCGCTGGAATCCAGCATCGCAGCGGAGCGGACAAGGCTGGCTGCTATTCGTGCAGGAAAGGACTGATGTCATTGACTAATCAGATTAAGGTCGAATATGAAACCGTCAGGCAGTCGGTTTCAAATATGGAAAGCATGACCGAGTCTCTGGACCCCGCCCTTCCCCAGAATCTCGCGGGAGACAATGTGCTTGAACTCGTAGAGAAGATCAACCAGCTCAACCTCATCCTTGAACAGCAGGGGGAGGAATTCAAGAGGATCCTGAGGCTTAATCACGAGGCGGTCAGGGAATCGGCGGATATGCTAGATGAAACAGATCATCAGCTCTCCATTTCAATGGATGCGAATTAAGGAGGTGAAGACATGAAAACGCTGGAGGTAAGCTCGCTGCTGGAAGGAATCGATTCGGTTGTCCGACAGATCGAGTCTCAGAAGGCACAGTTAAAGGAGCTTGAGAGAGCGGTTGCGTCATTCACCGATCTCGGAGATTCGTTCACGGGAGTAGGCGGGGATGCCATACGCCGTTATTACCGGGAATGGCATCTTCCTCTGATTGCCTACAGGTCACTGACACTGGAAAAGTTTGAAGGACTTTTGCAAAACCTGAAACAGGCGACATCAGCCCTTGAGCCTGCCCATGATGGATATATTCTGGAATCGCACCTTGAGGGGCCGCTGACGAATGGAGTAACAAAGTCGGAAAGTGTGACGGCAGCTCTGGTTGACGAAGGGAACAGCTACATGGATGCGGTGAGCGACATCATCAGCCTGCCGAGGCTAAAGGACGATGCATTTCGCGAGGGTGTCCGTGACGCAAAACGGCATATCCGCCAAACCATCCAAGATCTAAATACATATGATTATAGCCAGACCGGGGAACTGTCCGCACTTGACGCTGATTTAGATCTGATGGACGGCTACTTGAAAGACTTGTCCGGTATCTTTGGAAATCCGTCATTCCGGATTGAAACATATGATCTCCAGCTCCAGGATTTCAGCGGATATCAGAAGCTGCGTGTGAATCTGGCTCAGGAACAATTAAAGGAATTCGCTATGGGCTTTTCTATGTTCTTCTCGAGTTTGTGGTTGGTATTCGGCTCACATCTTATCCAGAGCAAAAAGTCTGATGAATTTGTGTATGAGATGCTCCGTGGTTACGAGCGGCGGTATGAAGAGCTTGAAAGGATTATTGAGTCTGGTGTGGAATCCCAGGGGGAGGAGTTTATCCGAGGTCCTCACCAGGTGGCACGTGGTAAAGAGATCAATCTGGCGGCTCTTGATGCAATGGACGGTGTTTCCATCGAAACATACAATTTGAGGGGGGTTCCCCTGCATTATTCCATCATCAATAACAAGCTGGTTATTTACCGTGATAATCCGAACCTCTGGTACTCCACGCAGAACGCGGAAGTCACACTTCTTCAGGAAGTCTTGGCAACGTCGGTGAAAACCGTCTCCA
The DNA here is from genome assembly GCF_001619585.1 of Bhargavaea cecembensis. GTDB lineage: Bacteria > Bacillota > Bacilli > Bacillales_A > Planococcaceae > Bhargavaea > Bhargavaea cecembensis_A. The sequence continues at coordinate 659,777 of NZ_LQNT01000001.1, read as the reverse complement.
CGATCCAGGGTGACCGGATGTTAGGCAAGATTGGCAGCAGGTTGCCCGGCTCATCTACAATCTCAGGGAAAATTAAGGGGTCTCCGGAAATACCATTTACCGGGAAGAAATCAGGAGAAATCGTCAAAGAAGAGATCTCAGAAAACATTCAGAAGAAGATCCCGTTCTGGGGTGAAATCATTTCTGCCGATGTGCCTAAAGCAGGAACCAAGCAGGTCATTGTTTACCTGTCCGGTGATGGTGTCCAGTATGATCGCCGGGTTAGCCTGACACTCGGCAAGGACGGGGTACTCTCCATCAAGGAGTGGTATACCGGTGAGCTGAACACCCTTAAGCAAAAAGATCACAATGAAGTTACGTTCAGCGATCTCTGGAACTGGACACAAAATAATACAGATCCGAACTTCAGTAAAGATTCACCGGAAGAAGCGAAACGGACTGTGGCTGATTTTGCGCTCAAAGGAAATCAGCCAGAAGGGTCTGTGCAGGGAATGGGCTTGGACCTCAACAAACTGGAATTTACAAAAGGCGTGGATATCAACACAACAACGGTCAACGACGTCCCGGTCAACTACAGTGTGGTCGGCCAGGAACTCGTAATCTTTCCGGATAATCCCGATGTCCATTACTCGATTCAAAACGTGGAGCACGGAAAACTCAATGAGGTGCTCGGAAGTCTTGCCAAGCGGGCGCTGGAGAGCGCAGTCGATGAGCAAATCGGCAATGGCATCGGCAAAATCAAGGGTATGGACGGTTTTGACGAGTATCTGAATCGCCTGCCTGGGACGGACACGTCTGAAGTGATCAAAAGCTCAGCCTCACAGTTTGCACAAAACCAAATTCCCGGCTGGGAAAAAATCAAGAATGCACCGGTTCCGTCAGCAGGTGAAAAGGAAGTCCTCCTGACCATCAGCGGAGATGGGAAAAAACCGTCGGGCGTCAAACTGTTCAGGCTGAAACCGGACGGAACCATCACTCTGTATTAAGATAGACAGAGTGAAATCGCTGAAGTTTAGGAGTGAAAGCAATGAAACGATCTATATTTAAGTATTTCCTAGTGTTTCTGTTGGCGTTATTCCTCGCTGCCTGCAACAGCGGCAACGGAGCAGAAACACAGAATATCAGTGTGGAAAAAGAATTTGAAGAATATCGGAAGAACATTTTTGAGCCTCTGGATGAGCGATCATTTAAGATTGCAGAAATGCTCAATCACTATACATCCATCATCGAACAACCCGAGGAAGCCCACCGCTATATGGAGGAAGAAGTGATTCCCTTTATGGAAGAATCCAAAAAAATCGCTTCTGATGCCCATGATGGACTGGTGAATGAAGAGATCAGGGAGCTGAACGAGACCACGATTGAGTATTTGAATCTGACGCTCGATTCCCTTCAAAAGACAGCAGACTTATCGGCGCTCGAATTTGTTGATCCGGTGACCGAAGAAACGTACCAAGAGGCTGTCAAGCTAAATGAGGAGAACATGGAGCTGCAGGAAAAAATAGAACGAACCGGAGTGGAAATGGACCGGCAAATCGATGCACTCGTCAATGAACAATGATTCGGGACGTATGGCCGGCACCGCGATTAAGAGACCGGTGAATTGGAGGTGCATCATGAAAAATCTGATCCGGCTGATGGGGATGTTGCTGGTGTTCGCACTGGCGGCTTGCGGCGGTCCGGGAATTGCAGCTGAGTACAAGGAATACAAAGAAGAGGGCAGCACTCCGATTTATCAGAATTCCATTGAACTGATCATGATGAGCAATCAGTTGAATGCCATTCTGGACAGTCCGGAGCAGGCCAATCAGTACCTGAAAACAGAAATGCTCCCGCTGCTTGAAGAATCCAAGGCATTGTCGGAAGATTGGCAGGGCCGTCTGACCCACGAAGAGCTCAAGGAACTGAACGGACTGAAAGATCAGGAACTGGCCTTGCAGATTGACTACTTAGGAAAGCTTTCCGAAGTACTGGAACTGACCGCAGAGCCCGGGGAAGACTTTGAAAAAAAGATAGCTGAACTGTCCGGGGAAATTTCTGATAAACAGGAGCAGCTCGATAAGATTACGGATGATTATGCAGCGAAGTATGAGGAACTGGACCGTCAATACGGATCTGAATAACACAAGAATTTCCCGGGAAGCCACGCTTCCCGGGTGTTTTTTATTCAGGCAAAATAACGGCAAATCTTGTTGTTGTTTTGCACACTTCAAAGAAGGGGATGATTTAGGAAGGGATACATAACCGGTACATCCGGAAGAAAGATGAAGGGAGGTTTATGAATGGGGGCAATCTGGAGATTTTATCGGGACCAGTCATTCATGCTCAAAATGTCCGTCGGTTTTCTGTTGGGCATCGTTGTCGGACTCATTTTTGGGGAATCGGCAAGCGTGCTGTCGCCGCTTGGGGATCTGCTCCTGAGGCTCTTGAATCTGATTGTAATTCCGCTCGTCGTCTTCACGCTGATTGCAGCGGTGGACCAGCTGAATCCTGCGAAACTCGGAAGGGTCGGCGGGAAGGTGTTCACCTTTTATTTCATCACCACAGGGATAGCGATCATATTCGGGATTGTGCTGGCATTAATGATTAGACCAGGTACTGGGCTTACACTTCCGAATGCTGAAGTGGAGGTGCCTGAACGGCCGTCCGTTGTCGATACCGTGCTGTCGATCGTCCCGGACAATTTGTTTTCTGCATTAGTAAATGCTGACATACTGGCGCTTATTTTTGTGTCTGTCGTTGTTGGGCTATCGTTTTCTTCCATGATCCATTCCGGTGAGGAACGGATCAGAAAGATGGGGCACTTCCTGAGTGATCTGACTGCAAGCCTGAGTGAAGTCACATTCCGCGTGCTCAACGGTATTCTTCAGTACGCGCCGATTGGCATCTTCGCCATCGCTGCGTCGGCGATCGGTTCACAAGGACTCCAGACATTGATTTCTCTGGGGAAATTGACGGCAGTCATTTATGGAGGCATTGTGCTCCAGTTTGTATTGGTCTATTTTGTAATAATGAAGCTGTTCGGCGTCCGGATCCGTGAATTCTTGAGAAATGTCAAGGATGCGATTGGCACGGCGTTTATGACTTCATCCAGCCTGGGGACGCTTCCCGTCACCATGAAGGCTGCAAAGCGTGCAGGAATCAGTGACGACGTAGCCTCATTCTCTTTGCCTCTGGGCGCTACGGTCAATATGGACGGAGCGGCGATCCGTCTTGGTGCATCGGTCGTGTTTGCAGCGGACATCGTCGGGCTGGACTTGGGCTTCGCGGCCATTCTCGGAATTATTGTGACCGGCACGCTTGCTTCCATCGGTACTGCAGGGGTTCCCGGGGCCGGCCTCATCGCCCTGTCGATTGTTCTCACCCAGGCGGGTCTGCCCATAGAAGTCGTGGCACTTGTCGCCGGGATCGATGCGATTCTCGGGATGGGCGCAACCGCCACGAATGTCACCGGAGACCTGGTCGGTGCATCAGTCGTGGACAAAAGTGAGAAAAAGCGTTTGGCTAAGTTTGAGCGGGCGTGATTACAGCGATTCGTCTTATAGTGGCGAATCGCCTTTCTATGGAGTTTTATGAAGTGATGGTTAGATAAGACGTTTCAACTTGCTTGTGAAACTTTTCACAGGCCCTGTCCGTATAAAAGATATAGGGTGAAAAGTTGTACGAAATAAAAACTCAGATGGCAGGGGGAATGGCGAGTGGAAATATTGATCAGACAAAGTTTGCCGAGGGATTTCGAGACAATCACTGAAGTTGTGGAGCAAGCTTTCCGGGATGCAGAGATGAGCGATCACAGTGAACATATCCTGGTCGGCCGGCTCCGTGTATCCGATGCCTACGTTCCGGAACTATCTATTGTGGCGGAGAATGAGGCCGGGGACATTGTCGGCCATATTCTGTTGTCCAAAATCCGGATCGTTGACGGGAAGAACTCAGAAGAATCATTGGCACTGGCTCCGGTATCCGTCCTGCCGAAACTTCAGAACATGGGAATCGGGAGCCGGCTGATCCAAACGGCATTGGACAAAGCAAGGGAACTCGGATTTCGCTCAGTAATCGTTCTCGGACATCCCGGTTATTATCCGAGGTTTGGTTTCAGAAAAGCATCGGAGTGGGGGATTCGTCCGCCGTTCGATGTTCCGGACGATGTGTTTATGGCACTTGAACTGTCAGAAGGAGCGCTAAATCAGGTAAGCGGTATTGTGGAGTATTCAAAGCCTTTCAATGAAGCAGCTACCGAGCCGATGTGAAAAAGCATCGGCTTTTTTGTTTGTTATAATAAATGTTGCGTTTGCACTTATTTAAAAGTAAAATAAGTATAATAGAAATGTTGCAAATACAACATACAGATAGGAGGCAACTAATTAGATGGAGCATCTCCGGGAAATCGGGGTGATTGCAAGGTCGCTGGATTCCCTCAGCAACATTGAGTTCAAGGAAGTCGATCTGTCAAAGGGACAATATCTTTATATGGTGAGGATCTGCGAGAATCCGGGGATCATACAGGAAAAGCTTGCCGAGATGATAATGGTTGACCGGACAACGGCTGCAAGGGCGATCATGAAACTGGAGGAGAAAGGGTTTATCGAGAAACGGGACGATGAAAGCAATAGGAGAATCAAGAAACTCTTCCCGACTGAAAAGGGCTTATCAGTTTATCCGTTTATCGTAAGAGAGCATGAGCATTCCAATGCAGTGGCGCTTGAGGGCTTTTCTGAAGACGAAGCGGATATTCTCCTTCGTCTCCTTCGCCGGGTCAGAAAAAACGTAGAAAAAGATTGGGAGTACGTAAAGAAAGGAAACAAGCGAAGCTATTGAACGAGGAGGGACCGTCATGACTGTTGAAATCAGGCTGTGTGGATTGGACGATCTGCAAGCGCTCCGGAACATCAGCATTGAAACTTTCAGGGAGACGTTCAAGACGCAGAACTCACCTGAAAACCTGAATGCCTACCTGGAACAAGCATTTGATCCGGAGCGGCTAGAGGAAGAAATGAGCCACCCGGGATCCCGGTTTTTCTTCATAGAAAAGGAGGGGGAAACCGCCGGCTACCTGAAGGTCAATACAGAAAATGCACAGTCAGAGAAGATGGGCGACCATTCGTTCGAAGTGGAACGGATCTACATCAGCAGCAGGTTCCAGAAGCAGGGGCTGGGGAAAATTCTGTTTGACCACGCGTTGGACCTCGCGAGAGAAGAAGGAAAAGCAAAAGTCTGGCTGGGCGTCTGGGAGAAAAATGAGAATGCCATCGCATTCTATGGGAAGCTGGGTTTTATTCGTACAGGCGCACACTCGTTCTTCATGGGGGATGACGAGCAGACTGACTACATCATGGAAAGGAAAATCGATTTTGTTCATACCGAAGCTGTTCAAGGTTACGGACTTTGAAGAAATCAGAGGATTTGTAGAGGAGCACTCATTCGGGTCCATTGTGACCGTACATAATGGGAGGCCGGTTGCGACCCACATGCCTTTCCAGTTCCGCCGGGTCGGTGAAGATTGGGGGGTCACGGGTCATTTCGCCAAGGCGAATCCTCAGTGGAGAACCCTCGAGAAGCAGGAGGTGCTTGTCATAATCCAGGGCCCGCATGCGTATGTCTCGTCGTCCTGGTATACCCATGAAAATGTCTCGACATGGAACTATCAGGCAGTCCATCTATATGGGGAAGCACAGCTGATGGATGAAAACGAGCTCGAGGAAGAACTGTCCTTGCTGATGAAGAAATATGAGCAGCACCGGGAGAATCCCGTTTTGTGGGAAAACCTCTCTGAGGATACGAAAAAGCAAATAAATGCCGTTGTCGGCTTTAAGATTAGAGTGGATGAAATTCAGGCCGCTTACAAGCTGAGCCAGAACCGAAACAGCACCGATTACAAAAACATCATTGACGGTTTGCGGGGCGAAGGCAGTGCTGATGCAAACCGGATGGCGACACTGATGGAGACAAAGAGAGAAGAGTAAAACAGGAAGCCGATGCGTCAGTCCGCATCGGCTTCCTGTTCGTTGATCTCCGGGTAGATGACTTCCCCGTCCTCCCGCCTGACCGGCTCAGCCCCCCAGCGGCCTGGCTGATGAGGCTCGACGATGGTCTCTCCTTCATTGCCGTCGAGTATATGAAATACCTCACCTCCGTGAAGGGCGATGTAATTGCTGATGAGCATACGGTGACAGCGGGCGGGGTGGTGCTCCGAACAGCAAACTGCCGACCGCTTTCCAGCTGCTGCATCTTGGAGCTTTTGTATTCCTTCTTTGAATTCATCATCCTGCGTATAGTCTGCGTAGTTGTGGAAGGAGCGGTTATTCCAGCCTTCATTCACCCCGTCGCTGACAATTTTGGACTTCCGTCGCCGTCCTCCAAGTTCGGGGACATGTAAGTACTCGACCCCGTTATCCGGAAGCCACTCCTTCATGCGATCCGTATGGAACCATGGGAACTTCCGGCTGCCGGGGAAAGCACGCACATCGACAAGAAGTTCAACGCCTGCATCATGAAGCAGCTTAAGGAACTCCTTTTCATCATGTGTAGAGTGACCGATCGTGTACAGTTCCATATGTTCACCTTCTTTGTACGGCTGTTATAGATCCCGTTCCCTCAAACCGGTATCTGCAATCTTGTTGGTTTTATGGTTCGAGTGTACAGTACCCTGAATCGCAGAAAAAAAGCAAAGGCATCTCCTTTGCTTTCTTCTGATGATCGCTTATTCTGCTTTAGTCAGTTCATCTTCTGTGACCCACTTGTGATTCTCCACTTCTTCGCCGCTTTCACCCGATACGAAATCAACCATATAGACCGTCGTCTGCTGTGCAGACTCAATGATGGCTTCGGCTCCATCCATGCCAGGCATGTGGTCTGCGTTCAGGGTGACGGCTGTACCTTCGTCAAGGGGTTTTTCTCCCGGATCCTGCAGTTCTTCGTGGATCACCCATTTGTGATCCTCGACCGGCTTACCGCCATCCGTAGGCGTGTATGTGACCGAGTACACGGTTGTGGCATATGCACCGGTAACAGTCGCTTTCACGCCGTCCATGCCGGGCATATGATCTGCGTGCATCATGACTTCAGAACCGACGGGGAAATTCGGGTCCTGAGCCTCTGCGAGTCCTTCCGGGACCTCTCCGGAACCGCCATGCATATCATGCATGTCCGAACGATCGTCTGAGTCATGCATCTCATACGGATCGTTGGATTCATCGCGGTCGTATTGCTGTTCCTGACCGGTCGGATCTTCGGCCGGCTGTGCGTGATCCTGTCCGTCATTTGCTCCGCAGGCAGATAAGAACAAGATCAGTGTACTTAAAGGGATTACTGTTTTCCTAAAGGCCATGTCCGATTTCCTCCCGTATCGATAGTAGTTATAACTTGCCCGCTTACCAAGGATGGTATGTAAAATGAGGAACAGGCAGGGAACCGGGTTCCCCGCCTGCAGTCGCTCCTCAACATGTCATTTCGTCCTTGGCTTATGCAGCATTGCGGCATGCTTCCGCACACTTCATGCATGCTTCCGCACACTTCTGGCAGTGTTCATGGTCGTGCTTCCTGCACTCTTCGCCGCAGGCTTCGCAAACTTCCGCGCAAACTTGGGCGAGCTGTCTGACGAACGGTGAATTCCGGCTGATTGCGGCTTCCAGGAATCCGCAGATGTCTGCGCATTCACGGTCTAGCCGGATACACTCCGCCATCATCTTCACATTTTCTTCCTTCAGGCATGCATCAAAGCAGTGGTTGCAGGCTTCCATGCACTCGTGCAGCGTCCTCAACAGCTCTTGATGTTGTGCGTGAGCCACGTTGCCATCCCTCCAGTTTGATCCTGTTTGATTGTACATTCATGTTCTTCCCGATTGTCCGGTGATGAAACAAGAGAAATTTCGACAAGTTCGTGTTTTTTGGAGCGAAATAGCGGGAAATATGGTACCTTGAATAGGTAAGGAGTGATGAAGATGACACACGTGATTACGGCACCGTGCATCGGCGAAAAAGCCGGTGAATGTGTGGACGTATGTCCGGTAGATTGCATTATTGAGGGAGAAGATCAGTTCTTTATCGACCCGGATCTCTGCATCGACTGCGGAGCTTGCACAGCGGTGTGCCCGGTGGATGCAATCTTTTATGAAGACGATCTGCTTCCGGAAGACCAGCCGTTCATTGAAAAGGCGAAACAGTTCTTTATGGAAGCTTAAACCGGAGCCGAAAAGGCTCCGGTTTTCTTTTTGTCCGTTTTTCTTCATTCCATCCGGGGAATGCTAATAGGTAGCACTGAGGAAGGGATGAGATGATGACGAACCGATTTGAAGGAAAAGTGGTGTTAATGACAGGCGCGGGATCCGGCCTGGGCAGGTCGGCCGCACTGCAGGTTGCAAAGGAAGGCGCCAAACTGTCGCTGGTCGATTTGAATGAACAGGGGCTTGAAGAAACCAAACAGGCGATTATGGAGGCTGCTCCTGAAGCAGAAGTGCTTTTGCTGACAGCCAACGTGGCAGAAGAGGAGCAGGTCAAGAAGTATGTCGATGACACGGCTTCACATTTTGGCCGGATTGACGGATTCTTCAACAACGCGGGCATCGAGGGTAAACAAAACCTTACGGAAGAATTTGGAAGTGATGAATTCCAGAAAGTCCTCAGCATAAACCTGAATGGCGTTTTCTATGGAATGAAGTATGTACTGGCCGTCATGAAAAAACAGGGCTCCGGATCCATTGTCAATACGGCATCCGTCGGCGGCATCCGGGGAGTCGGCAATCAGTCTGGCTATGCGGCCAGCAAGCACGGCGTTGTCGGGCTGACACGCAACTCTGCGATTGAATATGGACAGTACGGTGTCAGCATCAAAGCCATCGCACCTGGCGCCATTATGACCCCGATGGTCGAAGGCTCCCTGCGCCAGATGGGCGGCGATAACTGGGAGGAAATCGGAAAGGAATTCGTCCAGCCAAATCCGATGAAGCGATTCGGCAAGCCTGAGGAAGTGGGCTATCTGGTCGCATTCCTTCTCTCTCATCAGGCCGACTTCATTAACGCAGCGGTCATCCCGATTGACGGCGGACAGTCCTATAAGTATTAAATAGGAAGAGCAGGAGGATCCCGATGTTCGGGGTCCTCCTTTTTGTGTTTGTGTACTACGGAATTCAAACAATTAATAATATGATTTTGAGCTTAATAAGTAGTATCCTTAAAAAGCTATTCCAGAGATTAATTGCTTGTAAGACTGAATGGAACGTGCAAATAAACCTATTCTTATAAACCTTCTTGATGAAAAGACAGGAGAGCCAACAAGATATTATTATTTAATTGAGATTGACAACCGGTTGCCTGTTCAATATATTTTATACATTCAGACTATTGTAAGCGCTTACCGTTGGGTTCAACGGCGGTTTTCCGTCGATTTCAAAATAAAGGGAGGTTGTTTGCTTGTACGTTTCGGACCGAATCATGTATCTGTTTTCCGGTCTCATTGTACTGTCTCTGGTCGGCATGTTCCTGGAATCCTGGCGGCTCATTCTGTATCCGTATCTCATTGTCATTGGAATCGCCATTACTCTCGGAATGTGGAACGCAGTCAAGAAAAAGCCGGGAATGCTTTGGGTCCCTATTGTGATTGCAGGCAGTTACCTGACGTTGTTTATCATCCTTGATGTGATTACCCGGAATGATCCTGCCGGAGGAAGTTCCTACATTCTTGGGATGACACCAAGCCTCGCGATTTATCTGCTCGGCATCCTGCCACTGGCCGTAATTGCCTCTCTGATTTATGCACTCATCTTTGACCCAGGCGATACGGAAGAGATGGAAAAGGAGTTTAGAACGGGGGAGGCTGCTGAATGAACGTCACGATTATCAGCATTGTTGCGATCTATCTGATCATCTGTATTTTGATTGGTGTATGGGCGACAAGAAGAACAAAGTCAGCCAGTGACTTCCTTGTTGCCGGCAGAAGCCTCGGCATGTTTGTCATGGCCATTGCGGCGTTCACGTCCATTCAGAGCGGCTTTGGTCTTCTCGGAGGAGCCGGACAGACCTTTACCGGAGGGATGGGATTTGCTGCCGGAGTCCTGATTGCGGCCCCGCTCGGATTTGCCCTGACCTGGTTCCTGGTCGGCAAGCGGATCTGGATGATGGGTGAGCACGGGGACGTCTTTACTCTTGGAGACGTGGTGGAGAAGCGTTATAAGAGCCGCTCAGTGCGCGGATGGCTCGGATTTGCCATCACGCTTGGCGTCATCGGCTATCTCGGCACTCAGGTACAGGCAATGGGCGTTATCATGCACTCGATCTTCGGCGTGTCCCCGGCCGTGGGGGCGCTGATCGGTCTCGGGATTTTGGCCTTTTACTCGGTCGGGGGCGGAATCATTGCCTCAGTTTATACGGACCTGTTCCAGGGCGTCATCATGATTGTCGTATCAATTATCATTTTCTTCTTTGCATTGAACCTTGGCGGCGGCATGCAGAACATCACGGAAACGCTGCAATCATCTGATCCGCTGCTCGCATCGCCATTCGGAAACTTCTCGCTGATCACCATTGCATGCTGGTTCCTGCTGTTCAGCCTCGGAGCTGCGGGGCAGCCTCACTTCATCAATAAATTCCTGATGATTAAAAGCGCAAAGGAACTCCGCTGGGGTGCTTTCACTGCAGGACTGGCATATGCGATCACTGTGCTTCTTGTTGTCAGCATCGGACTGACTGCCCGCTCGCTTCAGATCCAGGGCAGGTTCCCTGAAGTCGCATCTGCCGATGATTCGCTCGTCGTGTTTGTGACGGCGTTCACACCATCCGTCATCGGGGGATTGGTCCTTGCCGGCCTCCTGGCTGCGATCATGTCGACAGGGTCAGGTTTTGTTACGCTCGGTGCGGCCAGTCTCGTACGGGATATCCCGCGTGCATTCGGAAAGGAAGTCAAGAATGAACTGCTCTGGAATCGGATCGTCGTTTTCGGTTTGCTCGTCGTTTCTACCTTATTCTCATTCTATATGGATACACTCGTTGCGCTGCTGGGGGTATTTGGGTGGGGTACATTCGCAGCTGCCGTATTCCCGGCAGTTGTTCTCGGGCTAGTGTGGAATCGGGCCACAAAGCAGGGGGCAATCACCAGCATCATTCTTGGAGTATTCCTGAACTTTACATTTGAAATCCTCAAAAAGTACGGAATCATCCTTCTCCCTGAAGGGGTAGTAGTCGGAGCCATCTCGCTCGTCATTTCGATTCTCGGCTTTGTGGTCGTCTCTCTGATGACACAGCCTCAGGAAACAGCGGAAATGGAACAGCCTCCTCTCAAGGCGATGGAAGGCTGACGATCAACTGACAGGAGGGGTCGCACATGGATGTCGGATATTTGCTGGACCGGGTGGAACCCCGTCTGCAGACGCTCAGGTCGGATCAGGCAGCATTGGCAATGGAAACAGGAGAATTCTGGACGTATGGGGAACTCAATGAGAAAGCCAACCGGTATGCCAATGCGCTTCTGGACAAGGGCGTCCAAAAGGGAGATCGCGTCGGCATTCTGATGTTCAATTCACTTGAGTATTTTGCCGTTTACTTTGCGATTGCCAAAATCGGCGGGATTGCGGTCAGGATCAATTTTAGGCTGGAGACGGAGGAACTGAGGTACATCCTGAATGACTCAGGTTCGAAAGTGCTTTGTTTTGACGCGTCACTGTCAGATCGGCTTGAGCCGATTACTGACCGTACACCTGTAGAATCCTTCATTTGTTATGACAAAGACAGCGGGGAAACGCCGCACTGGGCAGAAGGCTGGGGTGCCCTCGAGAAAGGGGACAAGGAACTGGTCCGCCGGCCGATGATTGAGGAAACGGACCCGGTCATGCTGATGTATACATCCGGCACGACCGGCCGGCCGAAAGGCGCGCTCTGGACGCACCGGAACACGATCTGGTTTGCCGCAATGCAGTCGCTGAAATGGAACTTCAACGGCCGCACCGTGGGCATGACGACAGGGCCTCTTTATCATGTGGGGGCGATGGAAGATGTGGCGCTTGCTGTTCTGCTATCCGGAGGGACAGTCGTCATATCCAGGAGCGGCAACTTCGATATCAGGCGGACGCTCGAGGTGATCGGGGAAAAGCAGGTGTCAGACATTTTTCTGTTCCCGTTCATGATCTATGAAATGCTGAAGCTGAACGATATCGAATCGTATAAATTGGAGTCTCTGAATACGATTTATTCCGGAGGCGATCCCATCATTTCCTGGGCAATTGACCGCCTGTACGAGCTCTTCCCGCACATCGGGCTTGTACAGGTATACGGCCTGACGGAAGGAACGCCGATAGCTGTATCGCTTGATCCGGCAGATGCGAAAACAAAAGGCTACACGGCCGGCAAGCCGATGCCGTTCACTGAAGTGAAAGTGGTCGATGACCGCGGGGAGCGGCTCCCGGCAGGAGAGATCGGCGAAATCTGCACAAAGGGACCGGCAGTCGTCTCGGAATACTGGAACAAGCCGGAGGCGACCTCCAAGACATTCGTGGATGGCTGGTGCCATACAGGGGACCTTGGGGTTCTGGATTCGGAAGGGTTCCTGAAGATATCCGGGCGCAAAAAGGATATGATCCGGAGCGGCGGAGAAAACATTTATCCGGTGGAAGTGGAGGATGTGCTGATCCGGCACGATGCCGTCCAGGATGTCGCCGTCATCGGCATCCCGGATCCGAAATATATTGAGACGGTCTGTGCGGTCATTGTGACCAAGCCCGGACGGTCTGTTACGGAAAAGGAACTCCTGGAGTTCATCGAAGGAAAACTGGCACGGTATAAAAAACCGCGATCATTTGTTTTCTTGGATGAGCTGCCGAGGACCGCATCCGGAAAGGTCCAGAAGTTTCGTCTGCGGGACGAATACAAGCACTTGAGAGAACCGCAAGTGAATTCCTGAAGGGGGAGAAAGGCATGTTTGATAAATATTATGAGGAAATCAATGTCGGTGAAGAATGGGACTCCAAGGGACGCACGATTACCGAAACGGATATTGTGAATTTCGCAGGGGTGAGCGGTGATTTCTATCCGCTCCATATGGACCGGGAATATGCAAAAAATACTCCGTTCGGCAAGCCAATCGCCCACGGCATGCTCGTTTTGTCCGTTGCGACCGGCCTGATGAATCTCACACCCGGCATCATTGCTGCATTCTACGGTATGGATAAAATCCGCTTTGTCCGCCCGACATTCATCGGCGACACGATCAAGGTCAGGATGAAAGCCTCCGACAAGCAGGAACGGAATAACGGTACAGGAGTCATCGCCTGTAAGACGGAAATCATCAACCAGAACGGTGACACGGTGATTGCGGGTACACTCAGGATGCTGGTCAACCGCGTGCCTGTCGGCGCGGAAGTATAAATGTCTCAAGGACCTTCTGTAAAGATGGTCCTTTCTTTGTGTGTTGCCCGAATAGCAAGATCTCTCAAATCTAACATGTTGGTTAAATTCCGGTTTTCTCGGTTTGTTGTTTGGTTTAATGGGAATATTGTATGAAACGGGAGGGGATGTGGTTGGAAACCTTGAAAACCATCGATGAATTTATTGAGGCGGCGATGGGATTCGATGCGGAAGCGCATCCGGGGAACCTGTTCGTGAGCCAGTCGACCGAAAACGGGTTCGAAGCAGAAGAAGTGCTGATGGGTGATGAGGACTCGGTCAGGAAACAGGTCATGCAGGTTTTCGAAGTCCTGCTCGAAACCGAGCGGGGATCGTACTACTTCCATTATCCGTTCAGCGATCCGGCTGAGATTGAAGAGATTGTGGCCAAGCTGGAGCCGGTATATGAACGCTACCCGAAACTTGTCTTGCCCAGTGAAGAGATGGCCGATAAAGTTGCAGTTGCATAGTGCAGATTGACCGGCAGCCGGTGCTGCCGGTTTTGTTATGCCGTTTCCATAGCTAAACAGGATGACGCTCCTGTGGGAAGTTTGTGGGAACTGTCATCTTAATGTGCGAAAATTAGTTGCAACAAATTTCACTTCTGCTGAATGCAGATGTGCAAAGGAGCGCATTGTGCAGGCGTTGCAGAAAAAACGATGCTGATTTGGCCCGTTCAGCGTTTCTATTTAAATGTGAAATAAATAATTTGTGTAAAAGTATTTAAATCTGTCTGAAAATATGTATAATAAGGTCATTATTTCTTTTTCATGAGTATACGATATATCGCGTACCTTGAATATCAAGGAGGAAGATGTTTGATGGGGAACATGCAGATCAGCATCAATGAAAGCCAGGAGCGTAAAACGAAACCATCGACAGACGGCATCGCTTTCGGGCGCAACTTCACAGACCATATGTTCATTGCGGACTATACGGAAGGGATTGGCTGGCACGACCACCGCATTGTCCCATACGAGCCAATTACGCTTGATCCGTCCGCGATCATCTTCCATTATGGACAGACCGTGTTCGAGGGCCTGAAGGCATACCGTGCAAAAGACGGAGCGATCCGCCTTTTCCGTCCGGAAGAGAACTTCCGGCGGATGAATGAGTCATGCGATCGTCTCTGCATGCCTCAGGTTGATGAAGAAGACGCACTCGAAGCATTGAAAACACTCATCAAGGTCGAGCAGGACTGGGTGCCGGAAGCTGAAGGCACATCCCTTTATATCCGGCCTTATATGATTGCGACCGAGCCTCATCTCGGTGTCGCACCTTCGCTCACGTATAAGTTCATCATCATCCTGTCTCCGGTCGGGATGTATTACAAGGAAGGGATCGCTCCCGTCAAGATCCTTGTCGAGAACGAATACGTCCGGGCAGTGGCGGGCGGTACAGGTGCCGCGAAAACCGCAGGCAACTACGCAGCCTCGCTGAAAGCGCAGGCCGTTGCGGAGAAGATGGGCTACTCCCAGGTGCTCTGGCTCGATGGCGTGGAGAAAAAGTATGTCGAGGAAGTCGGCAGCATGAACGTCTTCTTCAAGATCGACGGCGAGGTCATCACTCCGGAACTCAACGGCAGCATCCTCGGCGGGATCACCCGCAAGTCGATCATCGAAATGCTGAAAGCTTGGGGTGTCCCGGTGACCGAGCGCCGCATCTCCATGGAGGAAGTCAAGACTGCCCAGCAGGAAGGCCGTCTTGAGGAAGCATTCGGAACCGGAACGGCGGCTGTCATTTCTCCGATTGGCGAGTTTAGCTGGAAAGGCGAGGCTTTCACGATCAACGGCGGTCAGGCCGGCGAACTGTCAACCAAGCTATATGAAGAATTGACCGGCCTGCAGAGCGGAGTGAAAGAGGATCCGTTCAACTGGGTGACGGAAATCCGGGAAGAAGCGGCTGTACGCAACTGAATATCATCAAAAAGCTCCCGTTAAGCGGGAGCTTTTCTTATGTTTGATGGGGAATACAGACGTCTGAGGCTGGCTTCACCTTCATAGAATGAACGGTTGCTGTCGGCGGCTTACCTATTCGGAAATGTTTCTCTGGTCAGGAGCGGCAAGTAAATTTCGACGTCTTCACCAAAATCTTTTGGAATATAGACCTCAATGATCAATTCATTCCTGTCGATCTGGTATCCGTTGCCGGCTGTCCAATCAAATAAATCGGCATGAAGATTGTTCAAATCTTCGATGTTGCCGCTTGCCGTTGCAAACTCGCCTTCAATTTCCATATACACCATTCCGGCGGGGACATTGTGAACGGGCTTGTCCACCATCAGACCGGCAATAAATTCCCCTTGGATATGGTCATCTGATAGCTTCGGTTGGAATACCGCAATTTCATGTCCGGTTGAAGATCCTAGCTCAGCCGATCGCACCAGGACTTCCCGTGCGACATCCGGCACAATAGTTCCGAACTCCGCAAAAGCTCCTTTTCCTTTTAAACCCACGAAACGAAACTGTCTATTCACTGTCCTGTCTGTCATTTGCCGCCTCCTTAGTCGATTGCCTATTATAAGTTCTGCATAGCTGAATCAATTCCTATCAAATTCTCAATGAAAATCGTTTTTGTCGTCCTGAAAAAGGGCATAATGGTATTAGAGATCAGACGGAGGGGTCACGATGAAAACCTTAGATAATAAGATGCTTGTAAAAGAAGATTTCAGTAACCGGGATGACCTGCCCGGATGGCTTATAAAGGAATACGAAACCTTTCGTCAGACCGTGACAAACAAAACATTCCCCTGTTATTTCGGAATGGCCGCGGAGCTCGGCGGGGAGCTCCGCTATGCCTACATTGAACGCGATGATTGGTCCAATCTGCCACAGGCGCTGACGGAATTCCTGGAGCTTTTCAAGAATCCGAAGCATAAGCGGTATGGTTTCTTTGTGTTCGTTGAACCGTTTGAAGAAGAGGGTTCTCTGGAAGACTACAGGAAAGAATTCTGGGATATCCTCCAATACCTGCACGAACAGGATCCGGTTGAGTGGCCCGAGGATGCCCCGAAAGACCCGGACCATTACCTCTGGGATTTCCGATTCGGAGGAGAGCCGATTTTCGTTTTCGGTAATGCGCCGGCCTATAAGCAGCGCAAAACCCGCGACCTCGGCAATGCGATGGTACTCGGTTTCCAGCCGCGCAAGATCTTCAAAGGGCTCGAGGGGACAGAACCTGGCGGCATCAATTCGCGCGAGAAAGTTCGGGAGCGCGTAGAGAAATGGGATAACCTCCCGAAACACCCGGACATCAGCCATTTCGGCGACCCGACGCACAATGAATGGAAGCAGTTCTTCATCGGTGATGACGCTGTGCCGATTGAGGGCAAGTGTCCGTTCAGACATAAGGATATGAAATGACAAAACGCCGGCAGTGCGCCGGCGTTTTGTCATTTTAAACTGGGAAAGACGATCATGATTTAGTTAGGTGAAAGTCCACGAATCAGGAAGCGGATGGTTTCTTCAATCTCTTTTTCATCTTCCCAATCCGCTTCGGGAAAAATGGTATACCGGGCAAGGAAATAACTTCCGATTGACGAGAGTGTCAGCCGAAGAACGGTTTTGGGCTCCATGTCGATAATCTGGCCTTTATTCTGATAGTGGGAGATGATTTGAATCATCCGTTCAAAGATGTTTTTTCCCACATGTTCTACAAATTGATCTTTCAGTTCGGGATGAAAGGGAATTTCTTGGAGTAGGATACGAATCAGTTTCAAGTTGTTTCGTATGAAATCCTTCCGGTTCTCGATCATTGCCCTCAGGAAGTCTTCGAATTGATCGAAGTCACGGTCCAGCACCTTATTCAGATCATTAATGATGAATGGGGCCATGAACCTAATCATAACTGGTTTGACGATGGTCATGAGCAGATCTTTCTTTGTCCGGTAATGGCGGAAAATGGTTCCCTCCGCAACACCGGCGCGGGTTGCGATCTCTTTGGTGGACGTTCCGGCATACCCCTGATCAGCGAAGCATTCGATGGCTGATTGCAATATTTTTTTCTGACGTTCCGTCAGACTTCCGTCTGCGCCGAACAGATTGTCAATTTCCGGGTCGTTGAGTTTCATTATATGTTCACCTGCTTTTCAGATCTTGCGGTATTTTCGAAGTAGAAGGATGTTCAGGCTGACGAAGAGCAGGGAAAAACAGGCTAATAGGACAAGATTCCATCCGATCGCTCCGACTCCTTCGCCTCTCACCATAATAGCGCGAAGTGCGTCCGCCGCATAGTAAAGCGGTGTCAGCCTTCCGATCCAGGAAAGCCAATCCGCTATGGTATCCAGATTAAACAGGCCGGAAAAGAAAATCTGCGGCACGATGACGAGTGGAATGAATTGGATCATCTGAAGTTCATTGTTGGCAAACGTCGAGAGCAGGATTCCGAGTGACAGGGCGGTAAACGAAAGCAGGACAATAACGAGCAGAACCAGGAGGAAGTTGCCTTCCATCACCATTCCGAGAACGTAAATGGTGTAGACCGCAATGAGCGAGGCTTGGATGATCGTGAATAGGCCAAACCCCAACATGTACCCTGTGACAATTTCCCACTTGCGGAGCGGACTCACGAGCAGACGATCCAGTGTCCCGGTTGTCCGCTCACGCAGGAACGATACGCCAGCGATGAGAAATACGAAGAAGAAGACGAAAAAACCGAGCAGAACCGGTCCGAAATAGTCAAAGACCCCCATGTCGGAAGAGCCGTGAAGATAATGGACCTCTGTTTTCGGGCCTGACTGTCCCGATTCCGGAAATGCTCCCCGGAGCCAAGTCATCACTTCGCCGTTTACAGTTGGGTCGCTTCCCTCGAGGACGAGTTGCGGAAGGCTTCCGTCGATGGTGAGATAGGCATCAAGGGACCCCTCTTCAAGATCCTTTCGTGCATCGGAAACGGCCTCATACTCACGGATTTGCGCTCCTTCCCGGTCGATTTGTTCCGTTAAGGGCACAGGGAGACCGGCAAAGCCGATATTCGGAACGTAGTCCTCTCCTTCAAAAACGAGGTATAGGAGAGTCATTACAAGAATAGGGGCCATGATCAGAAGCCCCATCGTCCTTTTGTCCCGGACAATTTGCCGAAGGATGCGCCGGGTCAATGCCATGATCCGCATCTTATGCACCTCCAAAAGTGAGGAAAACATCCTCGATCGAATGGGTTTTTGTTCGGGATTTAAGATCATCAGGTGTGCCGACGGCGATCAGGCCGCCATTTTGAATCAGTCCAAGCCGGTCGCATTTGGCCGCTTCGTCCATAACATGGGTGGTAACAAGTATCGTGACACCACTTTCCTGAAGTTGACTGAAGACCTCCCATATACTTTTGCGTAGCACCGGGTCGATACCCACCGTTGGCTCATCCAGAATAAGCAGGCGGGGTTCATGAAGAAGGGCGATGGCCAAAGACAGCCTGCGTTTCATTCCGCCTGAGAAGTTTTTGACAGGTTTATTGAGGTCTCCCGAAAGACGGACGATTTTCATGACTTCCTGGATCCGAGCCGTCTGCTGTTTTTTGCCCAATCCGTATAGTGAGGCAAAGAATTCGAGGTTTTCCTTGGCGGTAAGATCTTCATAGAGCGCATCAGATTGGGCCATATAGCCGATTTCGGAAAGCAGGGAAAGGTCCGGCACTTTCTTGCCGGAAATGATGACTTCTCCGGCATCCGGTGTCTCGAGTCCGGTAATATGCCGGACCAATGTCGTTTTGCCTGAGCCCGACGGACCGAGAAGGCCGAACACTTCGCCGCGGTTCAGAGAAAGATCGATATCGCAAAGCACCGCATGCTGCTTATACGATTTAGCAAGATTTTCGACGAAGACACAGACGCTGTTACTGCTCAAAGTAACCCCTCCTGTAAAAGTGAGTACTTACTCATTTTATGATAGACAACTATAAGAAATATGTAAAGTGAGTACTTACTCATTTTTTTATGTCGAACCCGGTTTTCTGCGGATGAAGAGACAAGCCTTGCAAATCACTGGGGCAGCGAAAAAACGCCTCCCGGCATCGGGAGGCGTCTGCTGTTCATTTATGCCAGGGAAGCATGTTTAGGCATATTTCGCTATCAAATTTGTTGCTTGGGTATAATGAATCATGGAAGACATCTTAGAGGAGGCAATCACATGGAACAGACATTTCCGGTTCTGGAAGGCAAGGTAGCAATCATCACCGGCGCGGCGATGGGAATGGGTGAAGCGACAGCAAGGCTGTTCGCAGAAGCAAAGGCCAAAGTGGTCATCGCCGATTTCAACGAAGAAAAGGGACAGGCCGTCGCTGAATCCATCAAACAGGATGGAGGCGAGGCGGAATTTGTCAAAGTGGATGTCTCCAACTCGGATCAGGTCCAAAAGATGGTCCAGTTCGCCGTGGACACATATGGGAAACTGGATGTCGCCGTCAACAACGCCGCGCTCACGCCTGATGATAAGCCCGTTGCAGAGTTTGATGAGGCATATTGGGACAGGCTGATGTCCGTCGACCTGAAAGGAGTCGCAATTTGCATGAAGCACGAGCTTCAGCAGATGCTCAAGCAGGGCAACGGCGGATCCATTATCAACATTTCCTCAGTCAGCGGGTTCCGCCCGCAGCCGAACACCATGGCTTATGTCGCAGCCAAGCACGGCGTAGTCGGATTGACTAAAGTAGCAGCTGTTGAAAACGGACCGCACAATATCCGCATCAACTCGGTAGCACCGGGTGCAATCGACACGCCGATGCTGCGCGGGGCACTTGAGCAATTTAACCTCAATGAAGAAGAGTACGCACCGCAGCTAAGCCTGCTGAACCGCTTCGGCCAGCCGAGGGAAATTGCGCAGGCAACACTCTGGCTCGCGTCTGATGCATCATCTTACGTAACAGGTACGACCATTCACGCGGATGCCGGCTACACGTCCCGCTGATATCCGGAAACCGCCTTCCTTTTTGGGGAGGCGGTTTATTGATTCCAAAAAGAAACGCCTCCCGGCACCGGGAGGCATTCGCTGTTCACTTATGATTCGAAAGCAACCAGATCGTCGCGGACGACTTTCTTGTATCCGACGATTTCCTGAATCTCATCGCCGTCGATTGTTTCCTTTGTCAAGAGTACATCTACGAGGCGGGCGTATTCGGACGGATGGCTCTTAATGAGCAGTTCTGCCATTTCAAGAGCTTCGTTGAACAGTTCCTGCATGCGAACTTCTTTTTCATTGTTGTTGAAGGTAAGCCTGAACCCGTCCTGCAGAAGTCCGGTGTCGACCATTTCCTCAAGCAGATGTTTGGCCTGCTGCACGTCCCCGCCGACACCCAGGCTGTGTTCACCAAGGTGGATCCGCTCGGCAACACCGCCTGCAAGAATCATGGCGACGCGGTCAAGTTGTTCGCTCACTGTAGACAGGTGCAGTTCCTTCTGGAGCGGGGCGACATAGCCGAGCGCCATGCCGCGCGGGATGATGGTCGCCTTCCGTACTGAACCCGGATTCGTCAGTGCCTGGACAAGCGCGTGACCCGCCTCATGGATCGCTACGCGGCGTTTGGTGTCCGGGTCGTTCAGTGAGCGGGCAGTGCTGCCGAGGATAGTGCGGTCGATTGCGAAGTCAAGGTCCGACTTGGCGATCTCGGTCCGGCCGTCACGGAGTGCCCGGCGGCTGGCCATTTCAAACAGTGAGCTCAGCTCGGCGCCGGAAAAGCCGGATGTGCTTTCTGCAAGAGCATCAAAAGACGCGGCGACTTCCGGTGCGAACACTTTGCCTTTTGTATGGATATCGATGATCTCACGGCGTCCATGGGTATCCGGAAGAGGTACCTGGAACTCGAAATCGATCCGTCCCGGACGGACGAAAGCGTCATCCAGCATGTCTTTCCGGTTCGTTGCGGCAATGAAGAGGATCCCATCGTTATCGTTTCCGCCGTCCAGCTGAACGAGAAGTTCTGTAAGAGTCTTTTCAGATTCCTCGCCGCCGTGCTGCTTCCGCTTTCCTGCAAGCGCGTCGACTTCATCGATAAAGATGACAGCCGGCCGCTGCTTGCGGGCATTTTGGAAAAGTGTCCGTACGCGGGATGCACCGACGCCGACGAACATCTCGGTGAATGCCGCACCGCTTGACGAGAAGAACGTTGCGCCAATTTCACGGGCAATGGCCTGTGCCAGAAGTGTCTTACCTGTGCCCGGAGGTCCGTAGAGCAGGATACCCCGGGGAGGCGTCAGGCCGACTTCCTCCGCGGCCTTCGGGTCCTTCAGGACGGCAAGCGCCTGGCCGATTTCGTCTTTCATCTCATCCGGGATGCCACCGATGTCGTCAAGGGTGACATCCGGAAGCGGAGCGGCTTTGGCCGTGCTTTGCTTCATAGAAGAAGCTGTGCCCAGCTTGCCCTTCCGGTAGAGGATAAAGAACGTCACTGCGATTGCACCGAAGATTCCGGCAAGGAGGAGCCGGTCGCCGGTGCTCTGTTTCGAGTACTCATAGTTGACCGCATGGTTCACGACGAGCTGTTCAACGCTCTGGCTGTTGGGCGGCACGTTGGTTTGGTAAGTTCCGTCCGGTGTCTTGAGGGTCAGCGTTCCGGAAGCCGATTCGGTGAGCGTCATCGTCGGGCCGGAGGCAGACTGGATCAGTTCCTGGATCTTGGCAAACGGAACCTCTGCAGGCCGGGTGCTGTCATACCAGAACCACCCTGCGCCACCGACTGCCGCGACGAGAAGAAATACGACAAGAAACAACTTTGAAGACAGTTTGGAAATCGGCTTCAAGACGTCAACTCCTAAGTCAGAATAAGCCCATTATAGCGGAATTTCGTTAAACTTTGTAGGAAAATATGTTGAGTTATATCTTACAATTTATTGTCGGTAGTTAAAGATTGGTAAATAAAGAAGAATGAACATTCATTCATTTCTTCTTGACAGGCTCTGAGTCGGGGTTGAGAATAAGAATGGAAGAGTCTTTATTTTCAAACGATTGTAAAGGGGTGGGGGATATGTTGAAGCTGCCGGTCATCGTGGCACCGATGTTTCTGGTGTCCAATCCGGAGATGGTCATCGAATCGGGGAAGGCGGGCGTCATCGGGACGTTTCCGCTTCTGAACGCACGGCCAGTGTCGGCGTGCGCGGAGTGGCTGCAGCAGGTGAAAGACGGACTGGGCGACATGCCCTGGGGGGTCAACTTCATCTGCCATAAAAAAGCGAATCAGCGTTACAATGAAGACCTGGAACTGATCAGGAAATACGAGCCGCCGATCGTCATCACCTCTCTCGGCCATCCCGGGGAGGTCGTGGAAGTCGTCCATGCATATGGGGGCAAGGTTTATTCGGATGTCGCAAACGTCAAACACGCGAAAAAAGCGGCACAGACAGGCGTCGACGGACTGATTCTCGTCTGCGCTGGCGCCGGGGGACATGGGGGCCTCTTAAATCCGTTTGCCTTCATTTCGGCGGTAAAGACATTTTACGAAGGGGCGATCATCCTCTCCGGCGCAATGTCCAGCGGTGCGGACGTAGCGGCAGCCCGTGCGATGGGTGCGGATTACGCCTATCTCGGCACCCGTTTTCTTGCCGCTGAAGAAAGCGGTGCGTTCGAGGACTACAAGCAGATGGTCATCGACTCGACGGTGGAGGACATCATCTACACCGATGCCATCAGCGGAGTGCCTGCGAATTTCCTGACTCCGTCGCTTGTCAGGCAGGGGCTGGATCCTGAGAACCTGAAAGGGACAACGGGCAAACTGGATTTCTCCGGTGAAGATGAAATCAAGGCCTGGCGGGATGCCTGGTCAGCCGGACAGGGCGTCACCAACGTCACCGGGCGCGAAACTGTCGCCCAAATTGTGGAGAAGCTTTCCGAGGAATACGAGGCAACCATCTCCCGGCTATCGGAAGACCGGAGCGGAATTGTTCATTAAAATAGGTGAGGCACCGGCTGATGCCGGTGCTTTTTTGTGCTAAGTAAGGAATGTTGGCTGCCGTCGCGAAACGGTGTGTTGCCGTCGCGAAAATGCTGGTCGCAATCGCGAACTTACGAGTTGCCGACGCGAATTGCCGATTTGCCGTCGCGAAATCCGAGCATGCGGACGCGAATTCAGCCATTGCCGACGCGAATCCAATTTCTTCGCTACAAATCACTCACATCCAAATAGGAGAATGGGAACCTGCCGGCTGATGCGTTATAATGAGAGTCACATTGAAGGATCGGGGGATCGTCATGGACCGCATCATGCTGATCGGATCAGGCGGGGCAGGGAAGTCGACGCTCGCCCGCCAACTGGGGGAACGGCTGGGCAGCGAAGTCCATCATCTGGATGCGCTTCTGTGGAAGCCCGGATGGACGCTCACGACACGGGATGAACAAAAAGAAATCCAGAGGGGTCTCTTTGACGGGAAACGCTGGATTGTCGACGGCAACTACGGAGCCACGATGGATCTCCGACTGCAGGCGGCCGATACGGTCATTTTCATGGATATGCCGAGACGTGTGTGTTTGTATGGAATTCTTAAACGACGAATCCGGTATCACGGAAAAACGAGGCCGGACATGCAGAAAAACTGCCCGGAACGCCTTGATTTTGAATTCGTCAAATGGGTCTGGAATTATCGGAAAAACAAACGGCCGGGAGTGCTCAGGAAACTGGAGAGCCTCGGCCCTGACAAACGAGTCATAATATTGAAAAGCAGAAAGGACGTCCGCAGATTCCTGAAAGGAATCGGGCGGCGTCCTTCATGATTGGAGTGTCAACCATGCTCGAGCAGGCGCAAGAACAACTGAGAACGTATTTTGGCTATCCGTCTTTCCGGCCGGGGCAGGAGCGGGTGATCGGACAGGTGCTGACCGCCGAGGACACCCTATGTGTGATGCCGACCGGCGGAGGGAAGTCGGTGTGCTACCAGATTCCTGCGCTCGTCAGGGAGGGTACGACGCTTGTGATCTCCCCGCTCATCTCTCTTATGAAGGATCAGGTCGATGCCCTGAACGAGATCGGCATCCCTGCGGCCTACATCAACAGTACATTGTCGCCGGATGAATTCCGGTATACGATGGAGCGGGCAAGGGCCGGTGCCTATAAACTTCTTTATGTTGCACCGGAACGATTTGAGTCAAACTACTTTCTCCAGGATCTGGTCCGGATGGATATTCCGATGTTGGCGGTGGACGAGGCCCACTGTATCTCCCAGTGGGGCCATGACTTCCGTCCGAGCTACCGGCTGATCGGAAGTGTCGTTGAGGCGCTTCCCGAGCGCCCGGTGATTCTCGCACTGACCGCCACGGCAACTCCCGAGGTGCGGGCGGACATATGCCGGCAGCTCCAAATCCCGGAGGGCAATACGGTCCTGACAGGTTTTGAACGGGAGAACCTTTCCTTCTCCGTCGTCCGCGGACAGGACCGCGGTAAATTCGTAAAGGATTTTCTGAAGAAAAACCGGGAAGAAGCGGGAATCATCTATGCCGCTACACGGAAGACAGTCGATTCGCTGTATGAAAACATGAAAAAAGCAGGACTCCCTGTAGCCCGCTATCACGCCGGGCTGTCCGAGGAAGAGCGCGGGGATGCACAGGAAGCGTTCCTGAACGATGAAGCGCGGATCATGGTCGCGACGAATGCATTCGGCATGGGCATCGACAAGTCGAATATCCGCTACTGCATCCACTACCAGGTCCCGAAAAATATGGAAAGCTATTATCAGGAAGCCGGCCGTGCCGGCCGTGACGGACTGCCGAGTGAGTGTATTCTGCTGTATTCCCCGCAGGACGTCCAGACGCAACGCTTTCTGATTGACCAGACGGACGACCGGAACGGCATCCCGCGCGAACTTGAAAAGCTTCAGGCGATGGTGGACTACTGCCACACCGAGGACTGCCTCCAGCAGTACATCGTCCGTCACTTCGGCGACTCGGATACAGTCGCCTGCGGACGCTGCGGCAACTGTACCGACGACAGGGAAAGCATTGATGTAACGGAAGACGCCCAGAAAGTGCTTTCCTGCATCATTCGGATGGGACAGCGCTGGGGCAAGGCAATCACCGCCAAAGTTCTCTGCGGCTCCGCCGACAAGATGGTGAAGGAACGCGGATTCGAGGAATTGTCTACTTATGGCATCCTGAAGGGCGACTACAGCATGAAGGAAGCGACCAACCTGATCGACTTCATGATCTCCCGTGATTTGATCGGAGTGAGCCAGGGAGAGTTTCCGACAATCTTCGTTACAGAAAAGGGCAAAGAAGTACTGACGGGCGGCGAGCGTGTCACCCGCAAGCAGGCAGTCGTGACTGTCGCGATCGCCGATGCCGATCCGCTTTTCGAAAAACTGCGTGATTTGCGGAAGTCACTTGCCGATGAAGCGGGGGTTCCGCCGTATGTCATCTTCTCGGACAAGTCGCTGAAGGATATGTGCGCGCGGAAGCCAATGGACGAGGAAAGTTTTCTTGAAGTTCATGGTGTCGGAGAAAACAAGCTGGCTAAGTACGGGGGTCCATTTTTGGAAGCAATCCGGGAGTTTCAGAGTACGGAAGTTCAATAAACCGTTGTTCAGCGTCACTGGGTAAATAATAATCCGGTGGCGCTTTCTTTCTCATGGAGAGCATATAATTTTTATGTAAACCTATTTGCATAAAGAAAACCCGTACAGAAGAAAAAACTGTACGGGTTTTCTTTGTTTAAAAGATATGCTGGAAAAACGATCGGATAACATCAGCGCCTCCAATGAAGGTGCCTAGGGAGCTGCCTATGTTGCCGAGGACGACGACAAGCAGCACACGTGTCGCTTTGTTCTGCCAGAAGCCTTTCACACTGAGGACATCATCCGTGAGTCTCTGGAAGTCCTTGACGCTCGGGCGGGTGAAGTAGGCCTGTACGAGTCCCGAAAACCAGCCGACGGCCAGCAGCGGATTCAGCGAGGTGAACGGAGCCGCGATAAAGGCGGTAAGAACGGCAAGCGGGTGGCCCTTTGCAAGGATCGTTCCGAGGGCTGCCAGTGAACCGTTCCACAGCAGCCAACTGAGCATCTGGCTCGTGGCGACATCGCTGTTCTGCATGAATGTGTAGGCGATAATCCCGATGATCAGGAGGGGAATCGTCCAACCGACGACTTTGGGCCAAACCGGTTTCGGCGGTCTTTCAGTCAGTTTCTTCAGGTCATGCTTCCGGTGTATTTCCTTTGTTATACCGGGAACATGGGCTGCCCCGAGAACTGCGACAATCTTTTTGCCCGGAGCAGTGCGGATCTTTTCGGCCAGATACTGGTCACGCTCGTCAATGAGCGGAGTTTTCAGCCGCGGGAATGCTTCCGTAAACTCAGCCAGCACAGCGTTCAGCGTATCCTGGGATTTCATCTTTTCCATTTCTTCTTCTGTGATGTCTTCCCGGCTGAAGATGCTGGCTACCACAGAGGTGAGCAGCTGAGCCTTCCCGCCGGGTCCAAGGTTGCCCCAGATGCGTGAGAACGTGGTCTGGATATTCCGGTCGGCGAGGACAAGTTTTGCTCCTGTCTCTTTTGCCGATTCAATGCCCTGGATCATCTCTGCTCCCGGCTTGACATCGAATTGTTTGGCCATCCTGTTCTGGAAGGAAGAGATGGCAAGGTTCATCAGAAGAAGGGAGGCTTTCTTTTCTTTGATGACCTTGAAGATATCCATGTCTTCCCAACGATTTCCGTTCGTGATGGCGTCAAAACGCTGTTTGTCCAGCTCGACTGCGACTGTATCGGGCTGCTCGCGGTCGATGACGTCCTTTACCTGCTGTGCGCTCAGTTTCGAAACATGGGCGGTGCCGATCAGAATGATTTCTTTATTATCCAGTTGGATTCGGGTGACATTTTCTTCCTCGATGGCAGATGCAGCCTCGGGCAGGATGTTTTGATTATCTTCCATATGATGTTCCTTCGTTTCTGTAGTAGTCATACCGTTAATGATGACTGAAGAACGGTTAAAGTTCAATATTCTGGGCAAAAGAATTGAAGAGAACAAAGAAAGAGCGTATACTTATCTCGAATTCAAGATATAAAACTTTGGAGGCGACATTATGCAAAGCTTGAAAGGGATGCACCACGTCACCGCCATTACGAGTTCGGCAGAGAAGAACTATGAGTTCTTTACTTATGTACTCGGGATGCGGCTTGTGAAAAAAACCGTCAATCAGGACGACATCAGCACCTACCACCTGTTTTTCGCAGATGACAAGGGCAGTGCGGGAACCGACATGACGTTCTTTGACTTCCAGGGGATTCCGAAAGGGACTCATGGTACCGATGAGATCCACCGAACCTCATTCCGTGTACCGGATGACGCAGCACTCGACTACTGGGTCAAACGCTTCGACCGGCTGGAAATCAAGCATGAAGGCATCAGGCAACAATTTGACCGCAAAGTTCTTCCGTTCACCGATTTTGACGGCCAGCTGTATCAGCTGATCTCTGATGAAGGCGACAGCGGCGTCGCGGCAGGCATTCCATGGCAGAAAGGGCCGATTCCTCTTGAATATGCCATCACGGGGCTTGGTCCGATCATCATCCGCGTCAGCAACATCGACTACATGAAGCAGGTCATGGAAAAAGCGCTCGGCTTCCGCGAGATCAATAAGGAAGGTTCCGTCTACCTGTTCGAAGTCGGCGAAGGCGGCAACGGCGCCCGTGTCATCATCGAGCACAATTCCGTGCTTCCGCGTGGCATGCAGGGCTTCGGAACGATTCACCACAGTGCATTCCGGGTGGAAGACCGTTCTGTGCTTGAAGATTGGATCGGTCACATGGAGGGCATGGGCTTCAGCACATCAGGCTATGTTGACCGCTTCTACTTTGAGTCCCTTTATGCGCGTGTCGCACCGGGCATCCTGTTTGAGTTCGCGACAGACGGCCCGGGCTTCATGGATGACGAACCATATGAGACACTCGGTGAAAAGCTTGCCCTTCCCCCGTTCCTCGAACCGAAGCGGGAACAGATCGAGTCCTATGTCCGGCACATTGATACGATGCGCAGCGACAAGGATTTAGAAAAAGAATATGAGTAAGGAATGAAACCGGGCCGGCGCCCGGTTTTTTTATTGAATTGAAATTCGCGTCGGCAGAGCAAGGATTCGCGTCGGCAATCCGCGTTTTCACGCCGGCAACCGAGGAATTTGCGCCGGCAACCCACGGATACGCGACCGCAATGAGTTTCGCGCCGACAACCCGAGTTTTCGCGCCGGCAACCGAGGATTTCGCGTCGGCAACCCATGGATTCGCGCCCGCAATGAGTTTCGCGCCGACAACCCGAGTTTTCACGCCGGCAACCGAGGATTTCGCGCCGGCAACCGAGGTTTTAACGTCTGCAACCCGGCAATTCGCGACGGCATCAGATTACACGCCGGGTTACACGCCGGGAACTTCAGTAATGTGCGCCTCCTTCATTAACGGCCCGTCCGTCGCATACGCTGTAAGAAACGAAGCACTGACTGGAGGCGAATCAGTTGGACATCCTGGATAAGGCAAAACGACATCGTGAAGAAGAGGACCGTCTAAAGTGGGAAGGGACATTCGCGGATTATCTGGAGATTTTAAAGGAACGGCCGGAAGTGGCGCAGAATGCACACTCGCGTGTTTACAATATGATCAAGAGCCACGGCATTACGGAAGTTGACGGGATTCGCAGATACGGCTTTTTCGGTGAGCAGATTTTCGGTCTCGAGGAAGCGGTGGAGCGGCTTGTCGAAGAGTATTTCCATCCTGCGGCAAAGCGGCTGGATGTGCGCAAGCGGATTCTGCTCCTGATGGGACCTGTCAGCGGCGGGAAATCGACGATCGTCACGCTGTTGAAACGGGGGCTTGAGGCCTATTCCCGGACGGATGAGGGGGCGGTTTACGCCATTAAGGGCTGCCCGATGCACGAGGACCCGCTGCATTTGATACCGCTCCATCTTCGCGAGGAATTCCGTCGGGCATACGGAATCCGGATCGAAGGGGCACTATCTCCTTTAAATTCAATGCGGCTTGATCGGGAGTTTGGCGGCCGGATCGAAGACATGCCGATCGAACGTATCTTCCTGTCTGAAGATAAGCGTGTCGGTATCGGTACGTTCACGCCGTCCGATCCGAAATCCCAGGACATTGCAGACCTGACCGGCAGCATCGACTTTTCGACCATTGCGGAGTTCGGGTCGGAATCGGATCCGCGCGCTTACCGGTTCGACGGGGAATTGAACAAGGCGAACCGCGGGCTGATGGAGTTCCAGGAGATGCTGAAGCTGGATGAAAAATTCCTCTGGCATCTGTTGTCGCTCACCCAGGAAGGGAACTTCAAGGCAGGGCGGTTTGCGCTCATCAGTGCTGATGAGCTGATTGTCGCCCATACGAACGAGACCGAGTATCGTTCGTTTATCGCAGACAAGAAAAACGAAGCGCTGCATTCCCGGATCATTGTCATGCCGGTGCCGTACAACCTGAAGGTTTCTGAGGAAGAGCGAATTTACCGGAAAATGATTTCGGACAGCGACATGGCCCATGTGCATATTGCACCCCATGCGCTCCGGGTTGCCGCCATCTTCTCCGTGCTGACCCGCTTGAAACCATCCAGGAAACAGGGTGCGGACATCGTTAAGAAGATGCGGCTCTATGACGGCGAGAACGTCGAAGGCTTCAGTGCGGTTGATGTCAATGAACTGAAGAAGGAGTTCTCGGATGAAGGGATGAGCGGGATCGATCCGCGGTATGTCATCAACCGCATTTCGTCCGCCATCATCCGGAAAGATGTCCCGGCCATCAATGCGCTTGACGTGCTGCGTTCGCTCAAGGACGGGCTGGCCGATCATGCATCGATCAGTGACGATGACCGGACCCGGTACATGGAATACATCGGTATCGCACGCCGGGAATACGATGATATCGCGAAAAAGGAAGTCCAGAAGGCGTTTGTCTACTCCTATGAGGAGTCGGCGAAAACCCTGATGGACAATTACCTGGATCACGTAGAGGCGTTCTGCAATAAAAACAAGCTGCGCGACCCGCTCACCGGCGAGGAGCTTCCGCCGGATGAAAAGCTGATGCGCTCGATTGAGGAGCAGATCGGCATTTCGGAAAACGCGAAAAAAGCCTTCCGCGAAGAGATTCTGATCCGAATTTCCGCCTATGCAAGAAAAGGCAAGCGGTTCGACTACAACTCCCACGATCGTCTGCGTGAGGCCATCCAGAAAAAGCTGTTCGCCGACCTGAAGGACGTTGTAAAGATCACCACTTCGTCGGCCACGCCTGATGAAGCGCAACTTAAGAAAATCAACGAAGTCGTCGCGAGGCTTGTGGATGAGCATGGTTATAACTCCACCTCAGCAAACGAGCTCCTCCGGTATGTCGGGAGCCTGCTGAACAGGTAAGTGATGGGAAATTGAGGGAAAGGCAGTAAGTCTGTATAGCAGGGGATCGCCGGGCCAGGGATAGTGGACGGCGCCCCTGCTATTTGTTCGTTCAAGCCACATATTCTGTCTGACCCGGCCGCTGCCCAAAATTGTTTTATATTCTTTCATAATTCAGAACATTGTCAAGCGTTCGCACCGTACTGCATAAGATAATGGAAACTCTAAAAGAGAAGAGGCGGGTGGAGCATGAACAAATATGGCCGGTTTGTCGTGTCGCAGGATGATTGGAGCCTCCACCGGAAGGGCCACGAGGACCAGAAGCGTCACATGGACAAGGTGAAAAAGGCAATCCGGGATAATCTGCCAGATCTGATCAGTGAAGAGAATATCGTGATGTCGGACGGGCGCAAGGTTGTGAAGATCCCGATCCGCTCGCTCGATGAATATAAAATCCGCTACAACCATTCGAAGTCGGAACATGTCGGCCAGGGAAAAGGAGACAGCCAGGTCGGCGATGTCATAGCGAAAGACGGCAGCGGACGCCCGGGACAGGGCAAGGGCAAGGAAGCGGGGGACGCACCGGGGGAAGATGTCTACGAAGCGGAAGTGTCTGTAGCCGAGCTGGAGGAAGCCCTGTTCTCAGAGATGGAGCTTCCGAACATGGAGCAAAAGGAACAGGCGGACATCGTCACTGATAAAATCACATTTAATGACATCCGGAAAAAAGGCCTCATCGGAAACATCGATAAAAAACGAACAATCGTCTCCGCATTAAAGCGGAATGCAATGGAAGGACGCAGCGGGATCATGCCGATCCTTGACGACGACCTCCGATTCAAGACTTGGGAAGACGAAAAACGTCCGGAGTCCAGGGCTGTTGTGATTGCAATGATGGATACCAGTGCCTCCATGGGCGCATTCGAGAAGTACATGGCAAGAAGTTTCTTTTTCTGGCTTACCCGTTTTCTGCGTACCCGGTACAGTTCCGTCGATATCGAATTCATCTCCCACCAGACCGATGCCAAGGTGGTGACAGAAGAGGAATTCTTCACCAAGGCCGAAAGCGGTGGTACACGATGCTCGTCCGCCTACCGGCTGGCAATGGAACTGATCGGTGAAAAGTACAGTCCGGCACGCTACAACATTTATCCGTTCCATTTCTCAGATGGGGAGAACATGACATCCGACAACAAGGAAGTGCTCCGGCTGACAGATGAGCTGCTGGGCGTCTCCCGCATGTTCGGATACGGGGAAGTGAATGAACATAGCCGCTATTCAACGATGCTGACGGCGCTCCGGACAGTGGACGATCCGAAGTTCAGGCACTATGTCCTGAAGGAAAAAGCGGACGTGTACCATGCGCTGAAAAGCTTCTTCCGGAAAGGGGAGGCGATCGGATCATGACCGATGCAAAGGCACTCGAGCGAGCAATCGCGGAAATCACCGAGGTGGCGGAAGGATTCGGGCTCGACTTTTATCCGATGCGCTATGAAATCTGCCCGGCCGATATCATTTATACATTTGGCGCATACGGAATGCCGACCCGGTTCAGCCACTGGAGCTTCGGCAAGCAGTTCCACAAGATGAAGCTGCAGTATGACCTCGGACTCAGCAAAATCTATGAACTCGTCATCAATTCGGATCCGTGCTACGCGTTCCTTCTCGACTCCAACTCGCTGGTCCAGAATAAGCTGATTGTGGCACACGTTCTGGCACACAGTGATTTCTTCAAAAACAATGTACGGTTCGCCAATACGCGGGGCGATATGGTGGAAAGCATGTCAGCGACAGCAGACCGGATCGCTGATTACGAAATCACCTACGGCAAGGACCGGGTGGAGCGGTTCCTCGATGCGGTGCTGGCCGTCCAGGAGCATGTCGATCCTTCACTGATCATTGTGGATTCCGATGGAGAAGCGGGGGAAAGTCCGCAACTCAGGACGACGCCATATGATGATCTCTGGGCACTTGACCGGGTTCCGGGCAAGGATGCCCGCCAGCAGACGCCTGCGAGAAAGAAAGTCCCGGAAAACCCGGAAAAAGACATCCTCCATTTTATCCAGGAACACGGACGTGAACTGGAAGGCTGGCAGCGCGATATCCTCACGATGATGAGGGAAGAAATGCTCTACTTCTGGCCTCAGCTTGAAACGAAAATCATGAATGAAGGCTGGGCGACATTTTGGCACCAGCGCATCATGAGGGAACTTGACCTGACCCCCGCCGAGACGATCGAATTCTCCAAATTGAATGCAGGGGTCATCCAGCCGTCCGCCACATCGATCAACCCGTATACGCTGGGGCTGCGGATTTTTGAAGACATCGAACGCAGATACGATCACCCCGATGATCGCATGAAGCAGAGGGGCGTCGAGCCGGGCAGCGGCAGGGAAAAAATGTTTGAAGTCCGTGAGATCGAGTCGGACACCTCGTTTATCCGCAACTACCTGACAAAGGAACTGGCGGAGCAGGAAGATATTTATCTGTTCGGCAAACGCGGCCAGGAATATCGGATTACGGAGAAGGATTTTGAGAAAGTGAGTGATCGGCTCATTTCCTCCAGGGTCAACGGAGGCTTCCCTTATATCGTCGTGGAAGATGGGGATTACCTGAGAAATGGCGAGTTGTACCTGGCCCACCGATACGAGGGAACCGAACTGGACCTGCCTTATCTTGAGCACGTGCTGCCACATCTGCATGTACTGTGGGGGCGTACCGTCCATCTTGAAACGATTGTGGAAGGAAGAAAAATCTGTTTCTCCTGTGATGGCAAGAAAGTGACCCGGCGGGCCTTATAAAAACATGAAAAATGATCCTCCTTTCTGTTATTGGAAGGAGGATTGTTTACATAATGGGATTATTTATTCGACAAGCAGTTTCTTGGCATGGCGGTGGGGCAGGGCGGTATGATGAAAAAGAGAGAAGGAGTGATCCGATGAATCTGATACGAGAAAACGCGAAGAAATTCGAAGGGATTCCCCTTTCAGTCCTCGACCTGGTTCAGGTCCGGGAAGAAGATACACCGGCTGATGCGATTGAAAACAGCGCAAAGCTGATCCGGCGTGCGGACGAGCTGGGCTATAACCGTTACTGGCTCGCCGAGCACCATAACTTCGAGGGCATCGCAAGCTCCGCAACAGCGGTCCTGATCGGCCGTCTTGCTTCGGAGTCGAAAGAAATCCGGGTCGGCTCCGGCGGGGTCATGCTGCCGAACCACGCGCCTCTGATTATTGCCGAGCAGTTCGGCACGCTTGATGCCATGTATCCGGACCGCATCGACCTCGGACTCGGCCGCGCGCCCGGGACCGATCAGCAGACGATGTGGGCGCTCAGAAGGAATTTAAAAGGCGGAGCGGACGAGTTCCCGAGGGATGTGGCGGAACTGGAAGCTTATTTCGAGGGCGGCGAGGACATGCCTGTACGCGCATTCCCGGGAGACGGACAGGATATCCCGATCTGGCTGCTCGGTTCCAGCGGTTTCAGTGCACAGCTGGCCGCAAGAAAAGGCCTTCCTTTCTCGTTCGCAAGCCACTTTGCACCGGGGTACATGGCTGCTGCGCTTGAGCTTTACCGGAACGGTTTCGAGCCTTCGGAGAAGATGAAAAAACCGCATGCCATGCCGGGCGTCAACGTTCTGATCGCCGATACGCAGGAAGAGGCGGAATACCTGATAACGACACATATGCAGCAGTTCCTCTCCATCATCCGGAACAACCGCGGCAAGATGCAGCCGCCGGTCGAGGACATCGAAGCACTGTGGACACCTTATGAACGTCAGTACGTCATGCAGACGCTTGATCCGCGGACCACGCTGTTCGGCACAAAGGACAAGGTCCGGGAAGGTCTGCTCAGAATGATTGAGGAGACGCAGGCGGACGAACTTATGGTGAATACCGTCGCCTACGACACCGACAAGCGGATCCGGTCCTACGAACTTCTCGCCGAAATGATGGATTGAAGAAAAGCCCCTCTGCTTGAGCAGAGGGGCTTTGTTTGGACTTATTTGGCTGCCACATCACCGACAGGAGCCGGATCGTTCTCTTTGATGTCTTTTTTCGACCAGATCGTGGCAATGATCGGCCCGGAAATATTGTGCCAGATGGCGCCCCACACACTCGGCAGTGCGGCAAGCGGGCTAAAGTGAGCGGTTGCCAGCGCGACACCAAGACCGGAGTTCTGCATGCCGACTTCAAGCGAGATCGCACGGCGGTCGTTTTCTTTCAGGCCGAATGCCCTGGCAAGCAGGTATCCAAACAAAAGACCGGCACTATTATGAAGGAATACCGCGATAAAGACAATGAATCCGGCGGACGCCACATTGCCTGCATTAGCCGCCGTAACAGCCGCGACAATGATCAGGATGGCGATGACCGAGATCAGCGGGACGACTGCAATGCTTTTTTGGACGAGTCCGGGAAGGAAACGCTGTACGATAAACCCGAGAGCAATCGGGATGATAATTACCTGGACAATGGAAAGGAACATTGATTTGGCGTCAACAGGAAGCCATTGGCCTGCCAGTAGAAGCAGGATTGCCGGTGTAGCAATCGGGGCAAGAAGTGTTGAAATCGACGTCATCGCGACTGACAGAGCAACGTTTCCCCTAGCCAGGTAGACCATCACGTTTGAAGCCGTTCCGCCCGGCACACAGCCAAGGAGGACGAGGCCTGCAGCCAATTCGGCAGGCAGCTGCAGGAGCGTGGCAATGACAAATGCTGTAAGCGGCATAACCGTGTACTGGAGCAGCACACCGGTGATCACGGGGATCGGATTCGTGAAGACCAGTTTAAAGTCAACAGGTTTTAATGTCAGGCCCATGCCGAACATGACGATTCCCAGCAGGATGGTGATATAAGCGCCGAAGGGAAGGAACGGATCAGGAACCAGGAAAGCGATGATGGCCGCTGCGATGACAAAGATGGCGAAGTTCCGGCCCGCAAATGAGCTGATGGTTTCAAGGACTTTCACTTACACATCCTCCTTGGGCGGGCTGAACAGTTTGCCCGGATTCATCAGGTTCTGCGGATCGAGCGCCCGCTTGATGGTTTCCATGACTGCCAATGAAGCGCCATGCTCACGCGCCTGGTATTTCAGTTTGCCCACACCGACGCCGTGTTCACCGGTGCAAGTACCGTTCCGGTCCAAAGCGTAACTGACAATGACTTCATTCAATTGCTCAGATTTCTTCACTTCCTCGGGATCGTTCATATCGATCATGAGGATAATATGGAAGTTGCCGTCACCCACATGGCCGGTGATCCCGCCGATGAGTCCCATTTTGTCCACGGTTTCACGCGCATGGTGAACCGCTCCGGCAAGTTCGGAAATCGGCACGCAGACATCGGTGACCATCATCTTGCGTCCAGGATGGCTGTGGATATAGGAATAGGCAAGGTGATGCCGGGCTTCCCAGAGCCGGTTCATGCCTTCCTGGTCCATCTCGAACTCCAGGTTGTCGCAGCCGAGATCCGAGACAATTTCCTCCGTAAACTCGATATCCTGACGGAGACCGGCCTCGTTGCCGCTGAACTCGAGAAACAGGGTCGGCTTAACCGGATAATCGGTCCCGGCGTGGCGGTTAACCTGTTGCATCGATGGCTCATCAACAAGTTCCACACGCGAAATCGGCACGCCGGCCTGCTGGATCGACACAACTGCAGTGACTGCTGCATCAATTGTCGGGAAGGAGGCTCTTGCCGCTGCGATCTGCTCGGGAATGCCATATATACGCAGGGTCAGCTCAGTGAAGCAGCCGAGCGTCCCTTCCGATCCGACAAACAGGCCGTTCAGGTGCAGGCCCGAGGCAGATTTGGCAGCAAGGCTTCCGGTATGGATGACGGTCCCGTCTGCCAGGACGACTTCGAGGTCACGCACCTGGTCGCGCATGACGCCGTATTTCACGGTAGTCGTGCCGCTGGCGTTTGTTGCTGCCATGCCGCCGATTGTGGCATCTGCACCCGGGTCAACGGAGAAGAAGAGCCCCCGTTTTTTCAGTTCTTTGTTTAGCTGGGTTCTTGTGACTCCCGGTTGTACCCTTACAAGAAAGTCGTCTTCCCGGATTTCAAGAATCTTGTTCATCAAGGAAAAATCTATGGTAATACCGCCTTGGTAAGGGATGACATGCCCTTCCAGGCTCGAGCCGAGACCGAACGGGACGATCGGTATCCGGTGTTTGGCGGCCGTTTTGACGACTGCACTCACTTCATCCGTCGTTTCCGGGAAGACGACAATGTCCGCCGGTCGGACGGTATGGTAGGATTCATCCCTTCCATGAAGGTCACGGACGGTGTCGTTTGCCGTCGCGCGTTCGTTTCCCAGCAACTCCCTGAGTTCGCCCAATATTAGATCGGTTGATTGTAATGCCAAAATACTCCACTCCTTTTCCTGTTGCAGCATGCCAAAGATGAATAATACTGAAAATTATACATGTACATTTACGAATTTCAAGGCGATTTAAAAAGTAGTCATTATTTTAACGACTTTCATTTATTAAATTTGAGTAAAGCCTTACAAAGAAGCAAAATCATTACATAATCGGGAACGAAATAGCCATCATAAGCAAAAAGGAAAGGAGGAAAAACACATGAACAAACTTCTGTTGGGTCTTGCTTCTCTGGCACTCGTTCTGGGTCTTGCGGCGTGCGGCAACAATAATAACAACGATCCGTCCACGACTTCGAACGGACACGAGGAGAACGATGTCGGAACCGACACAAATACCAACAAGAACGACAACAACATGGACAACGGTGCGATGAACGACAACGGGGATGGTAATAACGGGGAAGGGAACGCGAACAACCTGGAACACGATCGGGAGGCTGCTGACCGCGTCACCGCCGTTGACGGAGTGGAAGGTGCGACTGTCCTGATGTCCGGCCGGAACGCTTATGTCGCCGTTAATCTTACTGAAGGCACGGATGAGACCGATGAGTTGAAAAATAAGATCCGTGATGAAGTAAAGGCGGCCAAGCCAGATGTTGACAAAGTTTACGTATCGGCTGATCCGGACTTTACAAAGCACTTCGAGGATTATGGCAATCGAATCGAACAGGGAGAACCTGTTGAAGGATTCTTTGATGAATTCCGTGATATGGTAAAGAGAACATTCCCTGACACTAAGTGATTATTCATAGCATTTGAAGCAAAGCCGAAACGGGTCATTGGACCTGTTTCGGCTTTGCTTTGTTATTAAAGAATGGTTGTTTAGACTGGGCAAATGTGAACATTTATCGAATTTCACAAACTTGCTGTTTTTCGACAAACATTGCACAAAACGCGTTGTATGATGAACAAGCTGCTTAAAACCATCATAATCATACAAATACGGAGGCCAATTGGACATGTATGTGTCGAAGAAGATTTTGAAGAACCGGATTTTCTGCAGAAGAATGCTCATGTACTGGAAGGCTCGTCAACATGGATTGACTCATCCGAAAACCGTCAAGTGCAGTCAGTTGCTTGATGACCTGCTTAACAGGTACCAACAGTACGACCAACATTTTTCCTGATTCAGAAATATAAAGGAAGGCGCCGATCCGGTTATGGATCGGCGCTTTAACCTTATTATAAGAAAAAACCCACCGTAGTCCGCGTTGGATCAACGCAGACTGCGGCGGGCTTATAACGATTAGCGTCCCAGGGGAGATTCGAACTCCCGACCTACACGGGAGGCCTTCGCTATAAATTCGCTTCCTTTAACGGTAAGTGTACGGTCACTGCTCGAACTTCAGACCTATTGTATCATTATGGGCTTCTAGATGGCAGCAAGCGCTGATGCTATATCTTTGCTGGCACGTGACGGAAGCGTTCTAAGCGATTGTTGTAAAGCGTATGTTTGCCAGTTATGCCCGCGGTGCCACAGCAAAACTGCGGAATACACTAACGCATAGCCGAGCGCGGTACCTGTTTGTATGTTGTCTTTAGTGTTGTGTCGTGCAAAGAATATTCCTTTGTTAAATAATTACAGGTATAATGTTATTTGATATTAAAAATAGTGATTACTCAATTTAAATTATTGAAAGGAAGTTTTCAATTTGACTATTTATATCAAGCCATTCGAGAACATTGAGAACGTTAAATTGTCATTATATAGAAAAGACAATCCTCTTGCTGAATATCAGATACCAGAGGGGTTATTTGATAAAGAAGGAAGTTTCTTATTAATGCTTAAGGGAATCGATGTGTTTCATTGGAAGCGTCTTCTTAGGAATCGACTCCGTAGTCTTGACGTTGA
Source organism: Bhargavaea cecembensis (assembly GCF_001619585.1). Lineage (GTDB taxonomy): Bacteria > Bacillota > Bacilli > Bacillales_A > Planococcaceae > Bhargavaea > Bhargavaea cecembensis_A. The sequence continues at coordinate 620,893 of NZ_LQNT01000001.1, read as the reverse complement.
TTTTGCATACTCTATGTATTACTTCGAGAAAGGTATTCCGGATGATGAATGGGTTATCTCTCCCGGATTACAAGGGCAATCAACTCAATATTTTCCTCATTTCAGGGATGAACATTATAGTAATCAATATAATTTTAACTTTTTTGTGGATACATTCTTCCTTAAAGCTTTTACGGTATTTGAAACGATTGGTCACCTTCTATACAAATATGATGATTTACCGCTTAATAAAGATGACTTTAGGGACAAAGTAAGCTTTAACAGCGCTATTTATAAGTTGAAAGGAAAAAATGTTCCTCTGCAAGAGGAGTTGTATCGTATTAAAAAGTCCGAGAAATATAAGGAGGGTATCCGTATGAGAAATGATATTGCTCACAATCATCCTCCATATCAAATTACATCAGGAGTTACAATTAGTGGGAAAGCGGGTTCTTTCGGAGTTGGAGCATATGTCACATCAAAAGAAATTCGTCAAATTATGATAGGTTTGCTGGAGAGTATTAAGGAAACGTTTGAGGCATTAGAGACTCATTTAATACCAAATAAGAACTAAGGATATCTTTGTTAGGTAATGGTACTTTAGCACGCTAAAGCGTTTCTAATCGGCAATATGCGCCGAGCCTTAAGCCTTCCTAGCGCCTTTTAATCGCCTTTCTAAGCGTTCAAAGGGCGAGAGTACCCGGAAGGGCGCAAAAGGTCGCAGAGAGGCGCATACGGCGTTCTAGAGTTATGCTATGCCGCTATGAAGCCGGAGGAAGTCCGAAGCGGCGTTCTAGGGCGTTTGTAAGGGGGCATATAAGGGGCAGGCGGCAAAAGGTATAGAACGCCACAGAGAGGCTTATACGGCTTTCTAGGCGTATTCATGCCGTCTACTGCCGTTCGGACCGCTTATGGAACGCAGGGAAGGGGAGCATACAAAAAAAGGCCGATTCGCAGGTTCCGTAAGTAACCCGCGACCGCCTTCCTCCGTGATTAGATATTTTCAGTCGCTCTCTAGTATGGCGTCAGCCTCGGCCCTCTTACTTAGAAGAATATCTATCATTTCGCCTTTCCACTTATAAAAGCAATAACTTTTCCTCACTGTCATAACACCGTATTCCGCATAATCTCCGGTAGGTTGCCACCACTTGCCGTCTAAATTATATGATTTGCCGTATACCAGGGTTTGAATACCCAAATCCTGCATGAGTAAATTTAATCTATGGGGGTCAAGATATTTGTATTCATCAGTGGCTTCCTCCAGTATTTTCAGTATATCTGTAACCTTGTGAGTCGGTTCAGACACGAAAAGACCCCTTCCAGTTGTAATCACTTAAAGGCGCTTGCAACAAAGGGACGTTTTTCGATACATTTCTATGCTTCTTCCCATTACATAATTCCAAATGTTCCTTTTGACTTCTATCATGATACGGCTTTCTAAGCGTAAATAGACGTATCGCATATTGCCGCCCGGGCCGTTGCCTTATCGTAAGATCGTAAGAAGGCGCAGGAACGCCGGCAATAGCGTGGGGAGGCGCAAGGATTACGGGGCAGGCTTATAAGTATTGGCAATAGACGCTTTTGCCCTCGGGTTTGAAAATTTTGTAGCAATTTTTCGCGTACCCGGCGGCGGCCCCGCCATTTGACCTCCCCCCGGGGGTTGTCTGCCGCGGGTCTATTGCTTGCCCTGCGCTTGCCTGCGCTATTATGCCGCCTTAGGCCGATGGCCTTACCCCTTAAATGCCTCTATCGCGTTCTAACGGCGTCTATGGCGCTTTTAACGTTCAAAGAACGCACGCAGGCATTTTAGCCGTGTCTGTCGCGTCTGAGTGCCGATATTCATGCCGCCAAGCCAATCGTAGATGCTATTTATATCCGTATCCCCTAATCGCTCTATGCCGGTTTTCTTCGCATAGTCCTTTACATGGCGGTTGTAGTCCTCTAAAGTGCGCTCGCGCCGACTTTCAACGCGCATTTGCTTCTCGACGATTTCCAGCGCCTTCAAAATGGTTAAGTCGGCAACAGAAGAATTTCGCGGCAATTCTGCCGGCGGCCGCGTTACAAGCCCCTCTAATTCGCTGATGTCCACCGAGAATGCCGGTTTACCTTAGACATAAAAAATACGCCTCTTTCCGTTGAGTGTTCGAGTCACTGACCGACACTTTAAACGAGAAAGAAGCGTGATTTCATGCGGTTTAGACCGCATTTCAATAGCGTCCCAGGGGAGATTCGAACTCCCGACCTACAGCTTAGGAGGCTGTTGCTCTATCCTGCTGAGCTACCAGGACACGATAACGACGTTTCTTATTATACACGAAAGACCTGACATACAAAAGGGTAAATTTTCATTGAAGCTAAGGAAAGCTGGTGATCGGCAACCTGAAGCTTTATAATCCTCTCGCATTCCCGCAGTTGGAAGAACTCCGGTAAAGTTTCTAAGGATGCAAAATATCCTGACTATTCTACATGAATTTTGCCTTTACCGGCAAAAATTTTTAGATTATGATCGATACAGCGCTTTCATTTATGCTTCAAGGGGGAAACAGCATTATGAATTCTGTCGGTCAAAAGCAAGATAACGGCAATAAGCAACGGGAGTTTACTCTTTTCTGGGCTCTGCTCCCTTTGATCGTCATGATCGGGGTGATGCTCTACACAGTGGTGGAGCTTAAACAGGGTCCGCATATTCCATTGATCATCGGCACCGTGACGGCAGGTCTTGTCGCACTGAAGGCAGGATTCAAATGGAAGGAAATTGAGGAAATGATGTACAAGGGGATCCGTCTGGCGCTCCCGGCGGTGGTCATCATCATCCTCGTCGGATTGATCATCGGCTCCTGGATGGGCGGCGGAATCGTCGCTTCCATGATCTTCTTTGGCCTTAAGCTGCTCAATCCTTCCTTCTTCCTGGTTGCGATCTGTCTGATCTGTGCAATCGTCTCGATTGCAATCGGCAGTTCCTGGTCAACGATGGGAACGATTGGTGTGGCCGGCATGGGCATCGGGATGGCCATGGGGATTTCTCCAGGGATGGTAGCCGGAGCGGTGATCTCGGGGGCTTATTTCGGTGACAAGCTTTCGCCGCTTTCAGATACGACCAACCTTGCATCCGGTCTGACAAACACCGATCTGTTCGACCATATCAAGCATATGTTGTGGACAACCATTCCTGCACTGGTCATTGCGCTCGGGATCTACGCTCTCCTCGGTCAGAATGTCAGCGGAAATATCGACGCCGCACAGATCGCGAATACTTCCTCGGTCATGCAGGAAAGTTTCTTTATCTCACCATGGCTCTTGCTTGTCCCTGTTATTGTAATCGGAATGGTCGCCATGAAAGTCCCGGCAGTTCCGGCACTCGTTGTAGGTGCAGTTCTCGGATTTCTCTCTCAGGTGTTCGTGCAGGGAGACACTGTCACCGCAGCCCTCACCGCTTTGCAGGAAGGCTATGCGATTGAAACCGGGAATGCCCTCGTTGACGACCTGTTCAGCGGCGGCGGCCTGGACTCGATGATGTACACCGTAAGCATGACCATCGTGGCGATGACTTTTGGAGGGATCCTAGAGTACTCCGGTATGCTCAAGTCCATCATGAACCAGCTGCTGAAGCTCATCCGAAACACCGGCTCTCTCATTGCTTCCACAATCGGTGCTGCGTTCATCACGAATGCATCCTGCGCGGAGCAGTACATCTCCATCGTTGTGCCATCCAGAATGTTCGCAAATACTTACCGGAAGATGGGGCTTGCATCGAAAAACCTCTCCCGGGCCCTTGAAGACGGCGGGACGCTCACATCAGTCTTCATCCCATGGAATACATGCGGAGTGTTTATCCTCGGTACGCTCGGTGTCGGTGTTTTTGAATATGGCCCTTATGCTCTGCTGAACCTGCTGTGCCCGATCATTTCCATTATTTACGCATTCACCGGATTTACAATTGCCAAGATTGACGATGGAGGCGGCGGAACCGGCGGAAAGAAAGAACCTGCAGAAGTGAAAACAGAACTGCAGCACGTATAAATTGGAAAAGAAGCCCCTGCAGAGGGGCTTCTTTTTTTGATTCGCGGACATAATTTCATCATTCATGAACATCATTTCAGCATTCGGGGCTGCGATCTCGTCATTCGTCCGGACAGTTCATCTAAAAGATTAATGAATGACGAAACCCCGGTCATTAAGACTGCAACAAGTGTACTCGTATATGAGCGGGACTGCCAGGCGGCAATTCACAATGACCGGCCCATGAGTTAAATGACGATGGAAGGGGCGGATTCAGCGCTCCTTTTTTCTTTGGATGGCCAATGTCCCGTCCGGCAGGTATTCTGCATAAAACACATCCGACACAGATGTGATGTTTTGCTTTTTCAGTTCACCGATCACCCAATCAGGCGATAATCCGAGTTCGTCCATTTCATGGTTTGCCATCTGACCGTCCAGGATGATGGTGGTCGGAAGATTTCTGTGTACTTTCTGGGGAACCTGCAAATCCTCTTTTGTAACGGGAAGTTTTTCGGGTTTCAACATGACACTGAGCTGTCCGTTCGGCTCAAGAATGGCGTATTCCACTCCTGATATGGAAAATGCTTTTTTTTGGCGAAGCATCATGCTCAAGTCATTCATGTTCAGTCTGACCTGGGAAAGCACATCTTCCTGGACGATTCCCTTTCGGATAAGGATGGAGGGTTCGCCGTCGATAAGCAGTCGGGTTTTCTTTGATTTTAACCCGGCAACGCCAAGGAGGATGACTGCACCGCCCCAAACAATCAGGGCGATCAGGTCATGAAGGGTATTATCCCTGTCTGACCGGACTGCCAGGTCAGCAGTGATTGAACCGATGGTGATCCCCGCAATGTAGTTGAAGTAAGTCAGCTGGCTCATCTGTTTTTTGCCCATAATCCGTGTGAGGAGAAGAAGGGTGAAAAATGCAAACAGCGAGCGCAGAATGGTGACCAAGTATTCCAAATCGGACCACTCCCAAAATTGTTATCAGTATAGGGTGTGGATTTCGAATCAGACTATACAAAAAAGCACCGGCTTTCCAATTGGAAAGCCGGTGCCGTTAGCGGAGATGAGAGGATTTGAACCCCCGCGGCGCGTGAACGCCCTAACTGATTTCGAGTCAGTCCCCTTCAGCCTCTTGGGTACATCTCCATATTTTGATGACAAGAAAAATTATAGCATCCTGAAAAAAAGGACGCAACCCTTCTGGCCATATTTTTTTCAGCAGGGCGTAAGGTCATGTCCGACTGGTCAATCTGCCCCATAGCTTTATGAAGAAATCCTCTGAATTCAAGCCGATTGAACCACCACTTTATCCTGATTTCAAGGGGAGGTGAGACTGCTATGATGAAACTGTCTGAATAATGAGATGAAGGAGGCAGTCAGATGAAGAAGAAGGCAATTGCGTTTTCACTCGCTGCGATGCTGGCAAGCGGCGTTGCAATTCCAACAGCGGTGATCGCCCAGCCGATTGAAACCGGATATCAGGAAGCGCTCGATCAGTTTGACCAAAAAGCCATCCGAAAAATCGATGTGGACCGAATTTACAATCACATCGCGACACTTTCTGAAGCGCCGCGTGTGGCCGGGACGGAAGTGGAAAACCGATCTGTGGAATACCTTAAAAACGAGTTCGAATCGTATGGCTATGACGTAGAAGTACAGCCGTTCACGTACACCGGATACACGGAGCCTTCCCGAATTGACCTTCACGTTCCTGGCATGGAATCTGAGCTAAGTCCGGGCAACTTCACATATGGCGTTTCCGGCGATGTGACGGCTGGACTCATTGATGCAGGTATCGGCTCGCCGGCTGATTATGAACGCGTCAATGCTGAAGGGAAAATTGCAGTTGTCCGGCGCGGAGAATTCAGTTTCGCGCAAAAGGTCATCAATGCCTCGGAGGCAGGCGCTGCAGGTGTCATCATCTATAACAACAGCCCGGGTGCACTGAACGGTACGCTCGGCGGGCATGACGACCGCTATATCCCGGCTCTGTCGCTTTCACAAGCACAAGGCCAGGCACTATTGGAGCATCTGAAAGCCAACTCAGGAGCAGAGGCCCGAATTGTTGTGGAAGGGGCGGAAACAGGTGAGCATACGTCACATAACGTGATTGCCACCAAGCATCCAACCAACAAAAAGAAGGATACGGGCGAAGTGATCGTGATCGGCTCTCATATGGACTCGGTTCCCGATGCACCAGGCGCAAATGACAATGCCTCCGGTACAGCGGTGACACTGGAGCTCGCCCGTTCCATGAAGAACCTGCCATCCGATACGGAGATCCGTTTTGCTTCATTCGGAGCTGAAGAACTGGGCCTGATCGGTTCACGTCACTATGTCAAAGAGCTTTCCGAAGAGGAAAAGGACAGGATTGTCGCAAACTTCAACCTTGATATGGTCGGAAGCCGCGATGCCGGTGATCTGATCGTCGCTTCAGTGGACGGAGAACCGAACATCGTGACCGAACTGACCCAAAAGGCGAGCAAGAAACTGAACGGTGAGCCGACAACACGCGGAAGAAGCGGTTCGAGTGATCATGTGCCGTTCCACGAGGCCGGCATCCCGGCAGCTCTCTTTATCCATAGCCCGCTGGAGCCTTGGTACCACACGCCTCAAGATACACTCGATAAGATCAGCAAGGAAAAGCTTCAGGATGTCGCGGAAATCGTGGCTGCTGCCGTATACGACCGTGCCCGTTTTGACAACCAGAATCCAAAAGAGAAGATACGGGAGAAGTCGTCTGTTCCAAAAGAAGCGTTTTTCGAACAGCCAATCCGCTAAAATCGGCATTTTTGAACTGATCATGCTCACAGAGCCGTCAATCGGGAAATCCGGTTGACGGCTTTTTTTCTTTTTCCCCACACTGTATAATCCGGAAATAAGAGGAGGTGAATACGGTGGAGAAGCAAGTTACTGCCCATGAGGTCGCAAAATTGGCGGGGGTCTCACAATCTTCGGTTTCCAGAGTCTTCACGAAAGGCGCAAGTGTTTCCGAAAAGACACGGAAGCAAGTTCTCGAAGCCGCAGAACAGCTGGGCTATCGGCCGAACGAGTATGCCCGCAGTCTGATCATGAGAAAATCAAGCCTGATCGGTCTGGTCATGAAAGGGGTATCCAACCCTTATTATCCGCATGCTGTGAAGAAGTTCACCGCGGAACTGAAGAAACTGGGATATAGCGTGCTCCTGATCGATACGGATGATGTCGAACTGCAGATGCATGATATAGATGCCCTGCTTTCTTATCACGTTGCCGGAGTGGTCATCATGGACGCGACTGCTTCTTTTCAGACGGCAGAGATGCTGAAGCGTTTCCGGATACCGGCCGTGCTATTCAACCGTGTCGTTCCGGGTACCGGACTTCACTCGGTCAGCTGTGAAAACGAATCGGCAGCCAGGGAAATTGCCCGTTTGCTTATCGCACGAGGATGTAAATCATTTACATACGTAGGAGGCCGGGAAGGAGCTTCCACGCATATCGAGCGTCTGAAAGGATTTACCGAAGAACTTAGGGATCATGGATTTGGATGCCAAGTATTGCCGGGTGATTTTACTTATGCCACCGGGTACCGGAATGGTGCCGAAATGATCGAGTCCGGCAGGCTCACGGATGCGGTGTTTGCAGTCACTGATCTTATGGCCTACGGAATTTTTGATGCTTTCCGTGACCGGGGGGTCCTGATTCCGGAACAGGTCAAGCTGGTCGGATTTGATGACATCGAGATGTCTTCCTGGTCCCCTTACAATCTCTCTACATATGCACATCCGGTGGACCGGATGGTGGCACTCTCCATTGAGCTGCTTCTTGATTCCGAGCGGAGCCATGCGGCTGGGGAAGTGCATTATCTTCCAGGTGAGATGAAATTGCGGGGCACTACATAAAAAAACAGTCTTGACTGTTCCGATAATTTTAAGTAATGTTCTTTTTGAAAGCGCTTTTGCATACGTATTCACCCTTAATTGCATACGTATTCATTTCCTGAAAATGAAAGGAGTCCGACCATATGAAATACATCAAACAAGGCAAATCCTCTGAAGAAGTTAAACAGAGTGACGCAAAAGTTTCTGAAACGGTAGCTGCGGCACTTTCTGATATCGAATCACGAGGAGATGCAGCTGTACGTGAAATGTCTGCCCGCTTTGACAAATGGGAGCCGGAATCGTTCCGTCTGAGTGAAGAGCAGATTGAAGAAATCGTTGCCCGCGTGCCTGAACAAGTCATTGAGGACATCAAGTTCGCACAAAAGAACATCCGTGAGTTTGCTGAAGCGCAACTGGCTTCGCTTCATGATGTTGAAGTCGAAAACATCCCGGGCGTCATCCTCGGCCACAAAAACATTCCTGTCGACAGCGTCGGATGCTACATCCCGGGCGGCCGTTACCCGATGGTTGCCTCGGCCCACATGAGCGTACTCACAGCCAAAGTGGCAGGGGTCAAACGTGTGATTGCATGCACACCACCGATCAACGGAGAAATTCCTGAAGCGACGGTTGCTGCGATGCACCTCGCCGGTGCAGACGAAATCTACCTTCTCGGTGGCATCCAGGCAATGGGCGCCATGGCAATTGGTACAGAGACCATCGAATCGGTCGATATGATCGTAGGACCGGGCAATGCATTTGTTGCGGAAGCAAAGCGTCAACTGTATGGCCGCGTCGGCATCGACCTGTTCGCCGGCCCGACAGAAACCCTTGTCGTTGCCGATGAAACATCTGATGCGGAAATCATTGCGACCGACCTTCTGGGACAGGGTGAGCACGGTCCGACTTCCCCTGGTGCACTCGTGACGACAAGCGAAAAACTGGCACACGAAACACTCGAAGAAATCGAGCGCCAGCTCCAAGTATTGCCAACAGCTGATGTGGCACGTGTTTCCTGGGACGATTATGGTCAGGTGATCGTCGTTGATTCGATCGAAGAAGCTCGGGAAGTGGCGGATGAGATGGCTTATGAGCACGTCGAAATCCTGACAGAAGATCCGGATTACTTCCTCGAAAACATGACGAATTACGGCTGCCTATTCCTCGGTCCTGAAACCAACGTCGCCTACGGCGACAAGGTAATCGGAACTAACCATACACTCCCGACAAAAGGGGCAGCACGTTACACAGGCGGTCTCTGGGTCGGAAAGTTCATCAAGACGGTCACGTATCAGAAAGTGAAGCCTGAAGCCAGCGCCTACATCGGTGAGTATGCAGCGCGTCTCTGCCAGCTTGAAAACTTTGCAGGACATGCAGAGCAGGCCCTGCTCAGAGTCCGCAGGTACGGCGATCAAAAGAAAGACTAAAATTCACATTTTTCCGGTCCCGGGTCATGATGTCCCGGCGGCCGGGATACATAATTAGGGGGATTTGTTCATGCTCGGAATGATTGGTATGATCGGGGGCCTGATTCTGCTCATCTGGTTGACGATGCGCGGAATGAACCTTTTGATCGTCGCGCCGCTATCGGCGCTGTTTGTTGCACTGATGAACGGCCTGCCTCTCTTCCCGCAGCTTGCTGAGGAAGGGGCGGCCAACTTCCTGACAGGATATATGGAAGGATTCTCGGGGTTCATCATGTCCTGGTATCTGATGTTCCTGGCAGGAGCGATTTTCGGTAAGGTCATGGAAGACAGCGGTGCCGCTGATGCGGTATCCAAATGGATCGTAGACAAGCTGGGGATGAAACAGGCCGTTCTTGCGGTCGTCGCGGCTTGTGCAGTCCTCACGTACGGAGGGGTCAGCCTCTTCGTTGTTGCTTTCTCGGTATACCCGATGGCGGTCAGCCTCTTTAAAGAAGCAGATCTGCCACGCAGATTTATTCCGGCGGCACTTGCTTTCGGATCGACAACGTTCACGATGACATCTGCGGGTTCCCCGGAAATTCAAAACTGGATTCCAATTGAGTTTCTTGGCACATCACCACTCGCAGGATGGGAAGTCAGTCTGATTGTCGCCGTCTTCATGATGGTCTTCGGTTATTGGTGGCTCCGCAAGATGATCCGCAAGGCAGTTGCAAACGGTGAACATTTCATCGAGAGGGAGTCGGATCACAGGGAAGAACGGGACGAGCTTCCGCATCCGTTCCTCAGTCTCATTCCACTTCTCGTCGTACTGTTTGTTTCCTTTGGGTTCCACGATTCCCTGGGTACATCCGCGCTGATCATTGCGCTGTCGGGCGGGGTAATTGCAACCTACCTGTTGAACCGCAGGTATTTCAGAAACTTCGGGAACGCAGTCTCTGAAGGAACACTCGGCGCGATCGTAGCCATTGCAAATACTGCTGCTGTCGTCGGTTTCGGCGGTGTGGTCAAGACCACACCGGCATTTGCCACCGCTGTAGATGCGATCACCAGCATACCGGGCAGCCCGCTGATCGGCGGTGCAGTCGCGGTCGGCATCATCGCAGGTCTGACCGGGTCATCTTCCGGCGGACAGGCCATCGCATTGCCGCTTCTCGCCCCTCACTATCTGGATATGGGCGTCAACGCGGAAGCACTTCACCGTACTGTTGCCATTTCTTCCGGATCGCTTGACTCTCTGCCGCACGGCGGCTACACCGTCACGACAATCCGTTCGATTGCCGGCGAGACCCACAAGGATGCTTATCCGGCCATGGGTGCCATGACGGTCATTGTACCGCTCATCGGTGCAGCACTTGCCGTCATCCTGTTCTCACTTGGACTGGGAATCTGATAGATCCCCCGGCAGCATCTTTTGCTGCCGGGGGTTGTTTGATTAAATGGACTATTTAATGAAGGGATTGAATGGAATGGAAACATTATCGGTCATTGGCAGCGGTACAATGGGGCACTCGATTGCGCTGAATGCGGCATGGCGTGGAATGGACGTCAGGATGTATGGAACAAATGAAGAAGATATCCGAAGAGCGGAACAGGGCATCTTGCAGAAACTCCGTACCATGGCTGAGAATGGCCTGTTCAGCATGGAGGAATCGGCTGCCATCCGGAACAGGATCATCATTTCAGATCAGCTGGAGACGGTGGTCGACGGGGCAACTTTCGTCATAGAAGCCATACCAGAAAATCTGGAGCTGAAGCAAACGTTTTACGCCCGGCTGGAAGAGCTGATCGGAACGGATACCGTACTTGCCAGCAACACATCCGGCCTTCAGCCGTCTGACCTTGCCGCTGGCCTGCGTCATCCCGAGCGATTTATCGTGACCCATTTCTGGAATCCGGCACATCTAATTCCTCTGGTGGAAGTGGTGGGAGGCAAGCAAACGTCCGACAGCACAAGAGAGCGTGCCATGGATCTGCTGCAGGAGATGGAGAAAAAGCCGATTGTCGTAAAGCAGGAGATTCAGGGGTTCATCGGGAACCGTCTACAATATGCGCTGTTCAGGGAGGCGCAGGCCTTGCTCGATGCAGGCGTAGCCGACAAAGAAGATATTGACGCAGCCGTCACCTACAGCATCGGCAGGCGCCTGCCTGTTACGGGACCGCTCATGTCCGCAGATTTCGGAGGCCTGGATGTGTTCAAGTCCATCTCGGATTATCTGTTCAGTGACTTGAGCACGCTGCAATCCTCGGGCGAGACACTGGACTCACTGGTAGGCTCCGGAAAACTTGGTGTGAAGTCCGGCGAAGGTTTTTACGATTGGAGCGGCAGCCGAGGTGAAGAAGTAAGCGCCGAACGGGAAAACATGCTGATCCGCTTCCTAAAAGACGACGAACGGAAAGGATGAGAGGGATGAATAATCATTTTGGAGACCTGGAGGGAAAGTCCGTCCTCGTCACAGGGGGCAGCAAAGGGATCGGCCGATCGATCGCCCTTGCGTTTGCAGATCTTGGCGCAAACGTCACCATTGTCGGACGGAATCTTGATTCCCTTGAATCAACACGGAAGGAAATGTTGCTCAAGAGCTCCGACAGCAGCGCGATCCAGGCAGACCTGTCCGACATCAAAGAAACCCGCCGTGTAGCGGATATGACAGCCGAACGGTACGGCTCCATTGATGTCCTCGTCAACAACGCGGGCATCAACATTGCGAAACCGGCCTTTGAAGTGACTGAAGATGACTGGGACAAGGTGCTGGATCTGAATCTGAAGTCGGCATTTTTCATGTGCCAGGCTGCCGGCAGGCATATGCAGCGGCAGGGCGGCGGAAAAATCATCAATATCGCCTCCCAGATGGCTTTCGTCGGCTATTACAACCGGGCTGCCTATTGTTCGAGCAAAGGCGGGCTTGTCCAGCTGACAAAAGCCCTAGCGGTCGAATGGGCACCTCACCGGATTAACGTCAATGCGGTCGCTCCAACCTTCGTGGAAACGGAGATGACAAGCGGAATGATGGAAGATCCCGCATTTATGGAAGAAATCCGGAGCCGGATTCTCTTGGGGCATCCGTCGAAACCGGAAGATGTCAACGGAGCGGTGCTGTTCCTCGCATCAGCCATGTCCTCTTTTGTGACGGGGGACACGATTAAGGTCGATGGCGGCTGGACGGCCATCTGACCGGACAAAACGCCTGTGAATGTGTACACTTTTCCATAGGAAGGGGTGTTCTTTTTGCAGGAATTCATAACAAGCAGTGACTATCATTTTATTCTCCGGCAGGCCCGTACTGTCATGAATGGAAATATGAACGCCAACGATGAAGATGTGCTTGCAGCAGTCAGCATGATGGCTGTCGAGCGCGCAGAGCAATCTGCATCCGATGTACCGGACGAATTGGCGGAAGTCATCCGGACAATGGGAAACATCAGAGAGCGCGAGGATTATGATCGGTTCAGGGAACAGCTTCTCCCTTTTGTCAGGCCGATGGCTGAAGTGACAGACCGGGATGTGAGGAAGTTGTTCCCGAAAGTAAAGAATTTGCGCATGCCGAAGTTCTCGGAAGCGGTCCGCAAAGAACTCACCTATCTCGGCTGGAACGATCCCGGCACGAACCGGAAGTATATCGTGTTCGAGGAAGGTGACGGACTTACAGCTCTTTTCGGCCAATTCCGCCCTTCCGGCAAGAAAGGGGTCTGTTCGATCTGCAACGGGATCGATGAGACCGGATTGTTTCTGACCGAAACCCGCCATGCCGGAGGCGAGACCTATACAAAGCGAGGCAATTATATCTGCACTGACAGCATGGCCTGCAACAGGCGCCTCGATGACCGGGGACGGTTCGAGGAGTTTATCGGGACAGTTACGAAATAAGGGGGATACAGAGATGGAAGGAAAAGTATTGCTGATTACTGGAGCAGCACGGGGAATCGGATTCGAGATTGCGAAGGGATTCTCTGAAGCAGGGGCGAAAGTCGTCCTTTCTGATATGAATGAAGAGGGAGTCAAACAGGCGGCGGCAACACTGGGTGAAAACGCCGAAGGCATTGCCTGTGATGTCACGAAAGAGAAAGATGTCATCCGGACGATTGACTTTACGCTGGAGCGTTTCGGAAGAATTGATATTCTGATCAATAACGCCGGAATGCAGCACGTGGCGGATCTTGAAGACTTCCCGACGGAAAAATACCGCCAGCTCATTGACATCATGCTGGTCGGCCCGTTCATGGCAACCAAGCATGCGCTGCCTCATATGAAAAAGCAGGGCTGGGGCCGCATCATCAATATGGCGTCCATCAATGGCCTGATCGGATTTGCCGGAAAAGCAGCCTACAATTCCGCGAAGCATGGTGTCATTGGACTGACCAAGGTTGCCGCGCTCGAAACCGCTCAGGACGGAATCACCGTCAATGCGATCTGCCCGGGCTATATCGATACGGAACTTGTCAGAAATCAGATGGGCGACCTTGCCAAGACAAGGGGTGTCTCGGTGGAGGAAGTCCTGGGCGAAGTGCTTTATCCGCTCATTCCGCAAAAACGCCTGATTGAAATCGGCGAAATCGTTTCGCTTTCAAAATACATCGCAAGCGATGATGCCAAAGGCATGACCGGTCAGGCGGTCGTGCTGGATGGCGGCTATACGGCCCAATAAATGATGGAACCCTTTAATGAGCTGTTTCGGCAGGGCGCGTCTTGGGAATCATAAGTTCAGACGCACAAGTCGGGCAGACAGGAGGGATCCGCATTGGCCAATCAATTTCAGGACAGCCGTCCGTATCCGTATGATACGGATAAGCCGGAATGGGCGGCGTTCTGGATCGCGCTTGCGGTCATCGTGATTGTTGTCCTACTCGAAGCGATGATGTAAAAAACCGGCAGTCCCGCACAGGGGCTGCCGGTTTTTATATGTCCGCATCAGACTGTTTTCCGAATCTGGAAAGTGAAACGTTCTTCGTTCATGAATTTGCCTTCTGCAAAGCTGCGTTCGATAAATGTGGCACGGCCGTCACGGTCGACCAGAATCACGGTCTGGCACCTGGTGCCATATCCGCTCATGCGGATAAAAAGTGGGGAAAGCGAGCGCTCCAGTTCCGGTCCCACACCAGTTTCAGGAAGACGGTGATCCGGGAACGGCTCCGCTTCGCTCAAGATTTCAAAGAGACCATCCGGATCAATCGGACACACATCTTCCACGATCCGTGACAGACGCTCGACCCCCTGCTGGACCTTGGGCCACGGCGTGTCCAGCATGGCGTTGCTGAGGCCATGCGTGCCGGGCGGAATCTCCCTGAAACTTCCCGGAGCCTGGTTCGTCTCATACATCAGACGGCCCGGTGTCCCGGCGATGACATTATACAGGTCATACTGATCTGCACTTTCGGAGAGACGTTCCAGAGTCTTTTCCATCGGGACCGAATCATCAAGAAGGTCTGTTACGATGCCGCCTCTGGACCGGGCACCCGGAGGAGGGGGCACAGCCGGCTTCCGGACATTCGTCAGGGCCGCGAACCGGCCTGAATGAGTCAGTCCGAGCCAGGTGCCGCCGCCGGTCAGGTCCTTGCCGGCGACAAGCCCTTCCGGTTGTTCCCATACATGGGCCGGTGCAGCCGGCCGGTCGTAAAACTCATCCCGGTTGGCCGCAACGATCAGCGGGTAAACCGGATGCTCGCCGTGATTAAACAATACCAGGCACATGAATACCACCCCTTTGTCAGTTCCCAGTATACCCGACGGCGGGTATTGCGGCGAGAATTGAAATTGAATCTATTTTCGTGTGCCTCTCTTCCTTCAAGCGTGATAGAATGATGGTTAAATGTCGTATTTTACGTCAATCAGACGTTACATATCCACCAGTGGACGGAGTGAACAAACAATGAAATGCCCAAATTGTGGACATCAATCGGATCAATTTGAAGGAACTTGCCCAGAATGCGGAGAACGGCTTACACGGGGCAAGCGAAAAAAGAAAAGAAAAGGAATCATCGCCGGCACGGTCGCGGCACTGTTCATCCTGACGGGCGGCACATTTGGAGCGCTCCAATTTTTGGGTGAGGAAGAAGCTGCCGAAGAGCCGATTGCACCGGAGGAAGAGATCCTGCCGGAGACGGATGAAGCCGACGTGATCAAGGAGGAAGAGGAACAGCCGGAAGAGGCGGCGGAGGAAGAACAGGAGGCCGCGGAAGAGCAAGCCGAAGAGCCGGTTGTCAGTGAGGGGACGGTAGAACGCGCGATCCAGGAAGACAATGCCGTCGCGCAGGAAGCGATTATTCTTCCCGAGAAGATTGCCGGACAGGAGCGGGACGTCCAGCAAATCATCAAAGAGTCCCTTCCGAAGGTTTTCACGATCCTGACCGATGATAATATCGGTTCGGGTTTCCTCTATAAAGAAGGCGGGCTGATTGCGACAAATGCTCACGTCGTGAGCGGCTTTACCGATGTCACGGTCCGGAACAGCGACGGGAAAGAATCCCAGGGACGGGTGGTTGGCATCTCGGACCGCTCGGACGTGGCATTGATTAAAGTGGATGACTACGCAGACATCGAGCCTTTCCAATTGGAATCAGGCGTGACACCGATCGGGGCGGAAGTGATCGCCATCGGCAGCCCGCACGGTCTTTCCAATACAGTCACGACCGGAAAGCTGACTGCTCATGACCAGAACCTTGAATTGGGGTTCATCTATGAAAATATTTATCAGATCAATGCACGGATCGAAAGAGGGAACAGCGGAGGCCCGCTGATTGATGCCAAGACAGGCAAGGTGGTCGGCATTAACTCCCTCGTCATGCAGGACAACAGCCTTGTGGGCTTTGCCATTCCTTTATACAGCATGACCGGACTGCTGGATCAGTGGGCGGCAAATCCGATGTCTCCAGATCAGGTCGCAGGTGTCTTCGGTACGTATGATGAGTTTGAGGGCGGAGCCGCATCTCCTGAGGATGATCAGTTCGAAGGCGGATGGGAAGGCGACACATTCAACGAAATCGCTCTTGAGAACTTCATTCTCAGCTTTGGCCACTTCCAGACGCTCATGAAAGATGCCGCTGATTTCTTCTGGGTCGCGGATCTTGTCCAGCCGGAAAGCCCGGCCTATGATAAACTGACAACAGAGGCGAATGAGCTGTCCGGCAGCGGCATCAAGTATGAACTGGCCGGCCAGGAAGTCACGTCTGTGGAGATCTTTGATGATCATGCAATTGTGCATTCGACAGAAACAGAAAAAACAACTGCACCTGACGGAACGGTCAACGAGAACGAAGTGAACCGGGCCTATAAGGTCATCATCGACAGCAACGGCTTCTTCCAGGTGTCCGACGTCACAGTCGCCGAGTGAAGCAATAGGGGGAATCTTGATGGAAGAGTTAAAAACGATTGAGCAGTTTAACGAACTGAAACAGGAAGAACGCGTGGTGTTCATGTTCACCGCCGGCTGGTGCCCGGACTGCCACTTTGTCGATCCGTTCATGCCGATGATCGAGGCGGATTATCCTGAGTATACATTCGTCTCCGTGGACCGTGACAAATTCATCGATCTGTGCGGAGAGATGGATGTCTACGGAATCCCTAGTTTCGTAGCCTTCAGTGAAGGCGAAGAGACAGGCCGCTTCGTCAGCAAAGACCGCAAGACAAAAGAGGAGATCGAGTCCTTCCTGAACGGTCTCGCTTCCTAAACGATCATAAAACGCCTGCCGGGATGGCAGGCGTTTTTTATTGTCCAAAGACCCCGATTACCCTATAAGGTTATGGAAAACCCAGGTGTAATCTCAATCAGGGAACGTGTAATCTCAGTCAGGGAACGTGTAATCTGAGACAGAGAATATTTAATTTCGCTACAAGAATGGTAGATTGAGGCTGTCGACATATCGGATAGGCGGCATATCGTTAATAGTCCAAGGTCTCGATATTCCTTATATGGCGATTGTCGGATCTGCTGATACGGAAGAACAAACGCCTGCCGTCATGGCAGGCGTTTTTACATTTCATGTCTCCCTAGACTGCAATGCATTATTGCCCTGCCGTTTGAACATCCGGCTCCAGTGATGCCAGCCGTTCACGGATGCGGCGTTTGCGGTAAAGGATGGCACCGGCCTCGGCGAGTTCGGAAATGGTGTTCCGATTGGTGATGGCGCCGAATACGAGCCCTGCCACCGGAATCAGCTGGAACATTTTTTTCATCCCCCAGCGGTCACGGAACGACATGACGACTTCCCGCCATCCCTTCAGCTCGGAAACAATTTCGCGCCGGGCTTCTTCGTTCCCGCCGTCCAGGTAATCCATCTGTTTCAGGATGGCGTCCTTGCCATGGCTGTCGGATGTGACAAACTGCATCACCTTAACGATGAATAGCCGTTCCTTGGGGTCGGCAGGATCGAATCCGTAGCACATGGCAATGTCCTGGAGGGTCTTCAGCTGCAGTCCGAGCAGCACCGGAATGTCGAGCGACAGGGTAAAGATGCCGCCAAAGCCGGTCGATGCCCCCTGTACGGTCGCGATGTTCGTCCTGGTGCCGGCCACACGGTCCGCGGCCTCATCCATCGCGGAAACCGGCATCCGGCGTGCATCAGTGAGTGTGCGGACCTGCTCGTTATTGAAATAGTTGGCGACCGCTTTTTCCGAGCTCAGGTACCCCCCGCCAGTCTGGACGAACTTGCCCAGCTCGTCCAGCGCCTTGCCGACCTTGTCCCGGATGAAGTCAGGGGTCACCTTGTCCAGTAGGGCGAAGGGAATCCGGCCGATCCGGTCCCAGATTCTGATCTTTCCCTGGTCCTTTTCCCATTTGCGGATTTGTTCCAGTTTCTGTTCAAGCCATTGTCTTGATTCCATAAGCAGCAGCCTCCCGTACGGTTTGTCTGTTCTGTATACGTCTCCTATACCCTAAATGTTTCAACGGAAGCTGAAGCGGGGCTGGAATGGTTTGCCTGTGAGTGCCGTTCGGATACAATAGAACAGGAATCCAATCAGAAATCAGGTGTTGCCAATGAATCACGTAATCATCATAGGGGGAGGAATCCTGGGAGCTTCCGCCGCCTACCATCTTGCAAAGTCCGGTTATTCGGTCACCGTCATCGACCGCGGGGAGCCGGGTCAGGCGACGGGTGCCGCGGCAGGTATTATCTGTCCGTGGCTGTCACAGCGCAGAAACAAGGCCTGGTATGCGCTGGCCAAAGGGGGAGCGGCCTTTTATCCGGATCTGATCCGCTCCCTTGAACAGGACGGTGAGACGGAAACCGGATACCGCCGAGTCGGGGCGGTAAGTGTACATACGGACCCGGCAGTGCTCAATCTGGCGGAGGAAAGGGCCATCACCCGCAGAGAAGAGGCTCCGGAAATCGGAGAGATCATGCGGCTCAGCGAAGAGGAAACGCGGGAAATCGTCCCGATGCTTGGCGAGGGATTTGCTTCGGTCAGGATCAGCGGGGCTGCACGAGTCAACGGCGGCCAGCTCCGTGACGCCATGTTGTCGGCCGCCCAAAAACATGGAGCGTCGTTCGTCCTCGGTTCCGCAGTAGTTTCCGCTACAGACGGTAAAGTGAACGGAGCGGTTGTTGACGGAGAGCTCATCCGGGCGGATACGGTGATGGTGACAGGGGGAGCGTGGGCTGCAGAGGCGGTTGCGCCGCTGGGCCTGAAACTTGAAGTTCATGCCCAAAAAGCCCAGATCCTTCATCTGAGGCTTGAGGAAGAGCCAACGGGGGAATGGCCGGTCATCATGCCGCCGCGCCGCCACTATATTGTGCCGGCGGACGGCGGAAAGGTCATCGTGGGAACAACACACGAGGATGAACATGAATTTGAGATGACTCCGACTGCCGGGGCCATCCATGAAATGCTTGACAAGGCTTTTGTCACCGCTCCGGCTCTCAAGGAAGCGGTATTCGAGGAAGTAAACGTGGGCTACCGTCCGTTTACGGCGGACAATCTTCCCGTAGCCGGCAGGCTTGGCGGCATCGAGGGGCTATATTTCGCGAACGGGCTCGGCTCTTCGGGGCTGACTGTAGGTCCCTACCTCGGTGCCCAGCTTGCCAAGATGGCAACAGGGGAAACGCTGGACATCGATCCGGCATTGTATAGCCCGGACAAGACGATTTCAGGGGGATAAGGGGGAGAGACAATGGCGGCAACGGCTGCTTCGCTAAAACGGGCATCGGATCCCGTCTATCCGGTCATGTTCGCCATCGGCGGATGCCATCTTCTGAACGACGCCATTTCTGCGGTAGTACCTGCGATGTATCCGATCCTGCAGGCGGAAAACGGCTACAGTTACTTTCAGCTGGGCCTGATCACATTCGTGCTCCAGATGCTTTCATCGGTCATGCAGCCGGTTGTTGGCATTATCAGTGACAAAAAGCCGCGTCCTTGGATGCTTCCGGCGGCCATGGCGCTTGCATTTATTGGTGTTCTGCTGCTAGCCTTCTCGCCTGAGTACTGGATGCTTCTTGTCGCGGCAATGTTCCTCGGTCTGGGATCGGCGATTTTCCATCCGGAGGGTTCCCGGGTGGCCTTCCTTGCCGGCGGGGCAAAGCGCGGCATGTCGCAGTCGATCTTACAGGTCGGCGGGAACAGCGGCCAGGCCCTTGCTCCGGTCATCACGGCTCTGATCCTGATCCCGCTCGGACAGGCGGGGGCAGCATGGTTCCTGATCCTTGCCGCGGCAGGGGTTCTGATCCTGTCCCGTGTTGCTCGCTGGACAAGCGATCGGCTTAAGGAAGAAGATGCTGCAGCCAAAGGGAAGAAACGCCAGATTGCCGGCATCTCGGGACTGACACCGGGCAAGGTGAAAGCCGGAATTGCGCTTCTCCTGATTGTCATCTTTGTCCGGTCATTTTATGTGGTCAACATGCAGGGTTACTACGTCTTTCACCTGACCGGTGAATACGGCCTGACCGTCCGTCAGGCGCAGTACTTTATCTTCATGTTCCTGGCGCTGGGCGCAGCCGGTACGTTTTTCGGAGGGCCGTTCGCAGACCGGTATGGAAGAAAGCGGATCATTGCGGCTTCTGCCCTGATTCCGATACCGCTTGCCGTGGCCTTGCCGCATCTGCCGATCTGGCTTGTCGCGCCGGTGCTCGGCATCATCGGCTTTGTGCTGATGTCGAGTTTTTCGGTATCTGTCGTCTATGCCCAGGAACTTGTTCCGGGGAAGATCGGTACGATGGCCGGCCTGACCGTCGGATTTGCATTTGGCATGGGGGCGATTGCCTCCGTCGCAATTGGAGCATTCATGGACCTGGCGGGAGTCTATACGACGATGATCATCATCAGCCTCCTGCCGATCCTCGGGCTGGTCTCCCTGTACTTGCCGGATGAACGCCGGGCTGCACCTGCTTGAGGGAAAAAAGACGAACATTCGGATTTAGGGGAGTTACGGGATACCGAAGTGCCGAAAACGCTTCCTGTTTTCGGTGAATTCCGTATATTAATGTCCGGCTTGAAAACTTTCGTTACCGTGATATACTAAGCCCAATCAATATCAGACGCTCATATAATCGCAGGAATATGGCCTGCAAGTTTCTACCGGCCCGCCGTAAACGGGCCGACTATGAGAGGCAACGGAAATCAGAGATGGGGGACAACCCCGTCTTGTTTCTTTTCCACCGGAATCAGACCGGCGGTCATGCCCCTCCAGAGGGGATGACCGCCGGTTTTTTGGTTTCGTGCCAATGAGCGCCGTGGTAAAAAACGGGAGGAATCTCTTTGAAACAGCTTCACGACAAAATCACTTCGGAAGGCCGCGTCCTTTCGGAAGAAGTGCTGAAGGTGGACTCTTTCCTGAACCACCAGATCGACCCTATGCTCATGCAGGCGATCGGGGAAGAATTTGCAAGCCGGTTTGAAAACGAAGGGATCACCAAAATCCTGACGATTGAGTCGTCAGGCATCGCGCCGGCGGCAATGGCGGGGCTGACGATGGGGGTTCCGGTCGTCTTCGCAAGAAAGCGGGCATCCCTCACCCTCACGGAAGGGCTGATCAGTGCCGAGGTTAAATCGTTCACCAAACAGACGGTGAATACGATTTCTGTCTCGGGTGATTATGTAACCTCACAAGATACCCTCCTGATCATTGATGATTTCCTGGCAAACGGACAGGCTGCCCTTGGCCTTCTGGATATTGCAGGCCAGTCCGGGGCATCGGTTGCCGGAGTGGGAATCGTCATCGAAAAAGGCTTTCAGCAGGGCGGCAAGCTGCTTCGGGATCAGGGAGTCCGGGTTGAATCACTCGCCATTATCGACTCTCTGGCAGACGGGAAAGTCTCATTCCGTGGGGAGGCTGAGGTCCGATGAAACAAGGTATCCGTGAAACGACGCTTGGAATCCAGCATCTTCTGGCCATGTATGCAGGCGCAGTCCTGGTCCCCCTGATTGTGGGCGGGGCCATCGGGCTAAGCGCCGAACAGCTGACCTACCTCGTCGCGGTCGATATCTGCCTGAGCGGGGTGGCGACGCTCATGCAGCTCGCTTCCAACCGCTTCTTCGGAATCGGGCTGCCGATTGTGCTCGGCTGTACCTTCACAGCTGTCGGCCCGATGATCGCGATCAGCGGGGAATACGGGCTGTCGGCGCTTTATGGCTCCATCATCCTATCGGGACTGTTCGTTGTCCTTATCAGCCCGTTCTTCAGTATGCTAAGGAACTTCTTCCCGCCCATCGTCACCGGTACGGTCGTCACCATCATCGGGCTCACTTTGATCCCTGTTGCCATCAATAACATGGGTGGCGGAATGGGTTCGCCGGACTTCGGCTCTGCCGCAAACGTGTCACTTGCTTTTGCGACACTGCTGATCATTATTCTGATCTATAAATTTGCCACGGGCTTTATCCGGGCAATTTCGATCCTGCTCGGACTGGTGGCCGGTACGCTCATGGCATCTGCAATGGGCATGGTCAGCTTCAACAACGTCAGGGAAGCATCCATGTTCCATATGCTCGAGCCGTTTTATCTGGGTACACCGTCGATTGTTTGGCCTGCAGTCATCACGATGTGCCTTGTGAACATTGTCTCTCTTGTGGAGTCGACCGGTGTCTATTACGCACTGAGCGACATCACAGGAAAAAAGATTACCAGGAAAGACCTGTCCCGCGGTTATCGTGCCGAAGGGCTCGCAGTCATGCTGGGCGGCTTCTTTAACGCTTTCCCGTACACAGCCTTTTCTCAGAACGTCGGACTGGTCCAGATGACCGGAGTCAAGACACGCCGCGTCATCGTGATTACAGGGATCATGCTGATCGCGCTTGGCTTCCTGCCTAAGGTCGCTGCACTCACGACGATCATTCCAACTTCCGTATTGGGCGGCGCGATGCTCGCCATGTTCGGCATGGTCGCCACACAGGGCATCAAGATGCTGAGCAAGTGCATGGGCGAGTCTCAGGAAAACGCGCTGATTGTGGCGTGCTCGGTCGGCCTTGGTCTTGGCGTCTCCGTCGTTCCGGACCTGTTCACTGCCTTGCCGCAGGGCGTCCAGATCCTGACCAGCAACGGCATCGTGGCCGGGAGCTTCACCGCCATTGTGCTGAACATTGTCTTCAATATGCTACCCTCAAAGTCGGCAGTGCCAGCCAAAAAAGGCGCTGCTGCCGTGAAGGAGAGCGCGCAAGAAGCTTCATAATGATGAAAGAAACCGCACTGTCATTGTGGCAGTGCGGTTTTGCGATTCAGGCATTACACTCCGCTATCTCATTAATCAACTAAAGGAATTCAGAACTTCCATACAAAGCGGTGCTGATAAAATAGATGACGTTCAAGAGGGAGGGGATCTGATTTGAAGAAAATCAGGCAAGCTGTATTCAATGATTATCTGCTGATCCTCTTCGGATCGGCGCTGGTCGGTCTAAGCTACAATCTGTTTCTGCTTCCGGCGAGGCTGGCCGCCGGAGGAGTATCCGGAATCAGCACCATTATATATGAAATTTATGGACTAAATCCTGCTTATGTCCAATGGCTGATCAACATCCCGCTGTTTATCCTCGCGGTGATTCTTGCAGGGAAAGAGTTCAGCATGAAGTCATTGGTCGGTACCTTATTTGTCCCGTTCACCATCTGGGTGACGGGCGGTTTCGACCTTGGTGTGGAGAATCCATTGTTGTCTTCCATCTACGGCGGTATCCTGCTCGGTGTCGGGCTTGGCATCGTCTACCGGGGCAACGGCTCCACCGGCGGGACAGCATTGGTTGCGCAGATTCTGAAGAAGTTCACAGGGGTTTCAAGCGGATTTGCCCAGCTGATCGTGGACGGAGCGGTGGTCCTGACCTCGGCATTCGTTTTTGATTTTGAACTTGCGCTGTTTGCGCTCATGTCCATCTATGTAACCAGCAAAGTCATTGACTTCGTCCAGCTCAGAACTTCTCCTCAGAAACTCGTTCTGATCATCACCGAGAGGGAGGAAGAAGTGAGGGCGATCATCCGTGACGAAATCGACCGCGGGCTTACGAAGGTGCGGGTGACCGGCGGGCATTCCAATCGGGAGCGCACGATGATCCTCTGTGTCGCCGAACAGTCTGAAGCGGTGTATCTGAAAAAGATGCTTAATGAAAAAGAACCTGCATCGTTTGTCATTTTTGTGAACGCGTCCGAAATTATGGGCCACGGTTTTTCAAAGGAACGGATCTACGAGTAAATTCGCCAGAATGGCTTTCTGCAAGGGATCCGGACCACCGCTTTTCCTGTTTATGGAGGGCGGAGGAGGGGAATGATGTAGTTGCCGTACTTTCCGATGGTTTGCACAATTTCGGAAATGAATTAGTAGGACATTAAGCATTTACAATGGTATAGCCTATTTGATATTTTTAATAACGACAACGTCTGAAGTCAGACAACACTAATCGATCCGCCTTCCACCCGCGACGGCCGGATTTGAAATGATAGGGGATTAGTCATGAACATTTTGTGGGGCCTGTTGGGTATGGCCGTTGTTCTCGGTATTGCTTTTCTGCTGTCAACCGGGAAAAAGTCGATCAACCCTCGGACAATCATAGGCGGACTTGCACTTCAGCTGCTGTTTGCATTTATCGTCCTTAAGTCGGAGATCGGCCGGAAAGTGCTGTTGAAGGTGACCGAAGCGGTCAACAATGTGATCGGCTACGCCGGGGAAGGGATTTCGTTCCTGTTCGGGCCGCTCGCTGACGGCAACGGAGAGGTGGGCTTCATCTTCGCCTTCCAGGTACTGACCATCATCATCTTCTTCTCGTCTCTGATTTCAGTTCTTTACTACCTTGGCATCATGCAGTGGATCATCAAACTGCTCGGCGGCGGACTTTCAAAGCTGCTTGGGACGAGCAAGACGGAGTCCACTTCGGCAGCAGCGAATATCTTCGTCGGGCAGACGGAAGCGCCGCTCGTGGTCCGGCCTTTCCTGAAGAACATGACCAATTCGGAACTTTTCGCGGTCATGACCGGCGGACTGGCTTCCGTAGCCGGTTCCACACTTGCGGGATACGCACTTCTCGGTGTGCCACTTGAGTACTTGATCGCAGCAAGCTTCATGGCTGCTCCGGCAGGCCTGATCATGGCGAAAATCATCATTCCGGAAAAAGAAAAGCCGAAAGATGATGAATTCGTCATGGAGAAAGATACCGGTGCGACCAACGTCATCGATGCTGCAGCAAAAGGGGCAGGAGACGGGTTGTCACTGGCGCTGAATGTCGGCGCGATGCTTCTTGCATTCATCGCACTCATCGCACTGCTGAACGGTCTTCTTGGCGGAATCGGATCTTGGTTTGGCGCCGAAGAC
This sequence comes from Bhargavaea cecembensis, assembly GCF_001619585.1. Lineage (GTDB taxonomy): Bacteria > Bacillota > Bacilli > Bacillales_A > Planococcaceae > Bhargavaea > Bhargavaea cecembensis_A. The sequence goes on along the minus strand of NZ_LQNT01000001.1, from coordinate 595,905 downwards.
CTCACGATTCAGAGCATTCTCGGCTTGGTATTCTCGCCACTGGCGTTCGCCATCGGCGTTCCATGGCAGGAAGCAATGCAGGCAGGCAGCTTCATCGGTCAAAAGCTTGTGCTGAACGAGTTTGTTGCGTATACATCGTTTGCGCCTCAGATCGCTGAGCTTTCCGACAAGACAGTCATGGTTGTCAGCTTCGCACTCTGCGGATTTGCCAACCTGAGCTCGCTTGCCATCCTTCTCGGCGGTCTTGGCGGCATGGCTCCTGAGCGCCGCCCGGACATTGCGCGCATGGGAATGCGTGCCGTTGCCGCAGGGATGCTTGCATCGCTGCTTAGCGCATCGATCGCCGGCATGTTCATATAATCAATAGACATTGGAAAAGGGATGCGTCCGCAGAAGCGGAGCATCCCTTTTTTAGTGGCAATGTTCAGTTGAAGCCAATCGTTTTCCGTTTTTCTCCCCCGTTTTGCTCAGGGGGTTCTTTGCCGCGGTATGAATCCACTCACATGCTAACCCAAGCAACGCAATCCCTACCTGCTATTGCGTCCTTGCGGCCCTATAGCCGCGCCAGCGTGAATGAGTGTCCTCCGCATCATGCGAATGGACGCCAGTTCAAACCGATTCCGTTCAAGATGAAGCATCACAAGACATCATATTACCAGATGTAGGATGGAAAGTCAAGATGAAGGTTTCAGATCAATTGCTGCTCGGCATACTCCCTGTAAACCGGATGGGAATCGAATAATTCCTGGTGGGTACCGATTCCGGTCACTTGTCCGCCTTCGATAAAAATGATGCGATCCGCATCTACGATCGTGGACAGGCGGTGGGCGATGGCAAACGTTGTGCGCCCGGTCATAAGGCGCTGTAGGGCTTCCTGTACAATACCTTCCGAATGACTGTCCAGACTTGCGGTGGCCTCGTCCATCATGAGGATTTTCGGATCCCGGAGAAATGCCCGTGCAATCGCGATGCGCTGTCGCTGCCCGCCGGATAGCCGGATACCCCGCTCACCGATTTCGGTATCGAGACCGGACGGGAAACTTCTGATAAATTCTGAAGCAAACGCCATATCGGCTGCCAGCCAGATTTTCTCCTCGGGGATGTCATCCTGTTCGATTCCGTAGAGAAGATTATCCCGGATCGTCCCTGACATCATCGCACTTTCCTGCGGAACATAGCCGATCTGTCTCCGCCAATTCTCAAGTGACAGGGCAGTTATCGGAGTATCTCCGATACGGATCATTCCGCTGTCGGGTTCGTAAAAGCGTTCCAGCAACGCAAACATCGTGGATTTTCCGCCGCCGCTCGGACCGGCGAATGCAATCATTTCACCGGGATTTGCCCGGAAGGAGATGCCGTTCAGAACAAGTTCACCGGGTGAGTAGGAGAAGCTGACGTTTTCCGCTGTGATCGGAAGGCCCGCCACATCCACGGCATCACCCTGTTGTCCCGGCTCCGGATCCAGGTTGAGGATCTGAATAATCCGTTCTGTCGCCCCTTTGGCTTTCTGCAGCTGGGTAAAGAACATGGCAAATGTCGTGACCGGGAAAACAATCTGGAACAGATAGAGAAGAAAGGCGACCAGCGTACCTGTGGACATCGATCCTTCCGCGACCCGCACCCCGCCATAGACGATGATGAATGCAATGACCGCCCACATGATGAGTCCCATCAGAGGACCGATCACTGCGTTGATGCGGGCTTCCCTGAGCCCAAACTCAAACAGCCTGAGAATCCCGGCCGTGCCTCTTTTCTCCTCATCTCCCTCGGCATTCGAGGCTTTCATCAGACGGATTTCACTGATGGTCTCCTGGATGCTTCCGCTGAAGGCGGCAGTCTCATCCTGCATTCCCCGGGAAATTTTGGCCATCCGCCGGCCGAGGGGAATCATGAGTGCCATCGTGACCGGAATCGAGATCAGCATGACAAGGGTCATCTGCCAGTCGAGGACATTTTCCCGCGTAGGTCTGCCACCACCTTCTGCCCGGTGTAACCGAGGAGATAGGTGGCCACCCCGTCGATGGCGGTCTGGATGAGGAATGCGGCGACAATCGCTGCAATCAGCAGAGGACTGAGTGATTCAAGGGAGAACCCGTCCACCAGTTCTTTTGTCAGAAGCGGGATCACAAGACCGACAACGGTCGTGATCAGAAAACCGGCGATGCCGAAGCAGAATGCCGCCTTAGGGATGCCTGTGGTGCGGATCAGGCGTATGAACGGCTTTAGGCCATGATCCTGCTTTTCCGTGTTTATTGATGCCATGTGCAGGCTCCTTTCATATATATTCTTTTTACGAACGGGATTGCAGAAAAGATTCATGCCAGCCAATGAACAGCCGCATTCAGTGTTTTCCGCCTTCTGAAGATCTTCCTTTTTTTATGGTATACTGTTAAGCATTGTGAGTTTCTGGCCATTTACCGGAGAACGGGTAGGATTATAAATGATTGGCGCTGAGGGAATTTCAGCCCGGATGATCAACAAAATGAGCAGGAAGAGTCAAGTCTGAATACTTGTCGGATCTTCCTGCTTCATATAGGATAAAAAAAGAATTTCAACGGAATGGGGCAATATACCATGAAACAATCGATCTACGGATTGACCTTCGAACAGCTTCAGCAGTGGATGGCTGACCACGGCCAGCAGAAGTTCCGTGCTGCGCAGGTATGGGACTGGCTGTACAAAAAGCGGGTCAAGTCGTTCGATGAAATGAAAAACGTCAACAAGGAATGCCGGGCCGTTCTAGACGAAGCATTTACCATCCGGACAATGGACATCGCCGTCAAGCAGGAGTCCAATGACGGAACGGTCAAGTTCCTGTTCCGCCTTGCGGATGGAAACCTGATCGAAACTGTTCTGATGCATTTCAGCTACGGACAATCGGTTTGTGTGACGACCCAGGTCGGCTGCAACATCGGCTGCAGTTTCTGCGCGAGCGGGCTGTTGCGTAAGAGCCGTGACCTGAACGCCGGCGAGATCGTCGAACAGATCATGAATGTCCAGGAGCACCTTGACGTGCTCGGAAAAGGCGAGCGGGTTTCCAACATCGTCGTCATGGGCATCGGGGAGCCGTTCGACAACTACGATAACCTGATGAACTTCCTCCGTGTCGTGAACGACGGGAACGGGCTCGGCATTGGAGCGCGCCACATCACCGTTTCGACAAGCGGCCTCGTGAAGGGCATCCGCAAGTTTGCCGACGAAGATCTTCAGGTCAACCTTGCGCTTTCGATCCATGCACCGAACAATGAGCTCCGCACGAAAATCATGAAGATCAACAAAGCGTTCCCTCTGGAGCAGGTCATGGATGCCATCGACTACTTCCTGTCCAAGAAAAACCGGCGCATCACGTTCGAATACATCCTTCTTAGTGACGTAAACGACCATGTCGAGGAAGCTCAGCAGCTGGCCAAACTTCTACAGAACAAAAAGCACCTGAGCTATGTCAACCTGATTCCGTACAATCCGGTTGAAGAGCATGACCGCTACAGCCGCAGCACCCCTGAGGCAATCGCCGCCTTTGAAAAGACACTCAAGTCCAAGGGCATCCATTGCGGTGTGCGCCTTGAGCAGGGCACCGACATCGATGCCGCTTGCGGGCAGCTACGCAGTAAGCAAATCAAAAAAGACGTCTCCTGACGGTAACGGCACGGAATTCATTTTCCGTGCTTTTTTCTTTGCCCGGATTCCGGTATCGTTGAAGGAAAGGGGGAGCTTCCAATGAAAGATGAAAACCTAATATTCCGTCCTGCCGTGCGTTCCGACCTTGAGGGGATCGTCGGCATGCTGGCAGACGACAATCTGGGCCGGACACGGGAAAACCCGGAATTGCCGCTTGAGCGTTCTTACGAAGAGGCGTTCCGCGCCATTCATGAGGATCCGAATAATGAGCTGATCGTGGCCGAAGCGGATGGTAAGTTGGCAGGAGTCCTGCAGCTCACCTTTCTTCCTTCCATCACATACAGGGGAAGCTGGCGGGCGATGATTGAAGGCGTCAGGACGGCATCCACCATGAGGGGAAGAGGAATCGGCAGGGAACTGATCCTCCATTCCATCCGACTTGCTGAGGAAAAGGGCTGCAGGCTGATCCAGCTGACCACAGACAAAAGCCGGCCGGATGCCATCCGGTTCTATGAAAGCCTCGGATTCAGTCCGACACATGAGGGCATGAAACTGCGTCTGGATAAGGGGGACGGGAAGGAATGAAATCGGTTTTCGCTTTTGAAACCCCAGGGGAAGGGGCCGCTTACGAAACGACCGTCAAACGGCTTATGATGCGGCTCGGCTCCTACGAAGCGTTTCTCCGCAATGCGTTCGGCCTTACGGAAGTGCCGAAGGCCGTAGTGTGGACGAGCGGGGAGCTTGCGCGGGATGTGTTCGGGAATGTTCCGATTCCGGCCTATACCCGGGAGAATCTGATTTTCATGTGCCCGGATCAGGAGGAATGGAAGCAGATCATGTTCGAACAGATGGACGGAGAGGACCTTCCTGAGGTGAGGTCGTTCTATGAATCGGTCGGCGAAGCGCAGCTGCTGGATATCCTCGCCCATGAACTGACCCATCATCTGGACCTGTTCCCCGACGATTTTGAGGATGAGCGCACGGATGCGATCTGGTTTGAGGAAGGCATGTGCTTTTACCTGCCGCGCCGGCATCTGCTTGGCGATCCATACTTCGGTCAAGTCAGAGCAACTGAGCGGGCACTATACGATGCTTTGAGGAACCGTTACGGAAAACATTCACTTGATGATTTCGGAGCGGCTTCCTATGAGGGTACCCTGCCTTCGATCATGTTTGATTACTGGCGCAGCTTTCTCGCGGTATGTGAATTGGTGGAACGGGAGAACGGCAGTGCACATGCGGTGTTCAAGAAGTACAACAGCTGGCATGAAGGGGGAAGGGAACTTCCGCTAACCGAATACTTCGAAATAGAAGTCTGATTGAACTGAAGATTCCGACTATAATAGATTCTGTCATAACCCGAACCGCGGCACATATGTATATATAGGCTGCGGTTCTATTTCTTGGTGCGCGGCAAAATAATTTCCACCAAAGAAGAGATAGAAGTTGAAATGTTCCGTGCTTTCTGACAATATAGAATTGCAGGTAGAAAGCGCATACAAGAATGGGAGGAATGAACAAATGGTAGAAGTGATCAAGTCCCGAGTTTATGCGAAGCCGAACACGGAAGGTGCGAAAGTCAACTTCCGGGAGAAGTACGACAACTATATCGGAGGCCAGTGGGTGCCGCCGGCAAAAGGTGAGTACTTCGACAACATTACCCCGGTGACGGGCCAGGTGTTCACGAAAGTGGCGCGATCCACGGAAGAGGACATCGAGAAGGCCCTTGATGCTGCACATGCCGCCAAGGATGCATGGGGCAAGACTTCAGTCCAGGAACGATCCAGGATCCTCCTGAAAATCGCGGACCGCATGGAAGAAAACATTGAAAAGCTGGCAGTCGCGGAAACATGGGACAACGGCAAGGCCATCCGTGAGCCGCTGAACGCAGACATTCCGCTGGCCATCGATCATTTCCGTTACTTCGCGGGCGCACTGCGCTCCCAGGAAGGCGGCATCAGCCAGATCGATGAACATACGGTCGCCTACCATTTCCATGAGCCGCTCGGCGTGGTCGGCCAGATCATTCCATGGAACTTCCCGATCCTCATGGCAGTCTGGAAGCTCGCTCCGGCACTTGCTGCAGGAAACTGTGTTGTCCTGAAGCCGGCCGAGCAGACTCCTGCGTCGATCATGGTGCTGGTCGAGCTGATCGAAGATCTGCTTCCTGCGGGCGTGATCAACGTCGTCAACGGATTTGGCCTTGAAGCAGGCAAGCCGCTTGCGTCCAATCCGCGCATCAGCAAGATCGCGTTCACCGGCGAGACGACGACCGGCCGCCTGATCATGCAGTATGCATCCCAGAACCTTATTCCGGTCACGCTCGAGCTGGGCGGCAAGTCGCCGAACATCTTCTTTGAAGACGTGTTTGAAGAAGACGATGCCTTCCTCGACAAGGCGGTCGAAGGGTTTGTCATGTTCGCTCTCAACCAGGGCGAAGTGTGCACATGCCCATCACGCGCGCTGATCCAGGAATCCATCTATGACAAATTTATCGAGCGCGCCATCAAACGCGTCGAGGCGATCAAGACCGGCAACCCGCTGGACCCGGATGTCATGATGGGTGCACAGGCATCCAACGAGCAGTTGGAGAAGATCCTCTCCTACCTGAAGATCGGCAAGGAAGAAGGCGCGGAATGCCTCACAGGCGGAGAGCGCAACCAGCTCGAGGGCGACCTGGAGGAAGGCTACTACGTCAAGCCGACGGTCTTCAAGGGCGACAACAAGATGCGCATCTTCCAGGAGGAGATCTTCGGACCTGTCGTGGCGGTCACGACGTTCAAGGACGCCGAAGAGGCGCTTGAAATCGCGAACGACACGCTCTACGGCCTCGGTGCGGCTGTCTGGTCCCGTGACACGAACACCGCCTACAAGATGGGCAGAAGCATCCAGGCCGGCCGTGTCTGGACGAACTGCTACCACGTCTATCCGGCACACGCGGCATTCGGCGGATACAAAATGTCCGGCATCGGCCGCGAAACACACCAGATGATGCTCTCGCACTACCAGCAGACGAAGAACCTCCTCGTCAGCTACGACGAGAACAAACAGGGCTTCTTCTGATCTGATCCGGAAGGAGGGTCTCGAATGGTCGAACGCGTCACCGCAACGGCTGAAGCGATCGAACTGATCCGGAAACTACAGAAAAAGCACGGACCGGTCATGTTCCACCAGTCCGGAGGCTGCTGCGACGGATCGTCCCCGATGTGCTACCCCGAAGGCGACCTGCTGATCGGCAGCCAGGATGTCCTCCTCGGCGAAATCGGCGGTGCCAAGTTCTACATGAACAAAAACCAGTATGACTACTGGAAGCACACCCAGGTCATCATCGATGTCGTCGACGGCCGGGGCGGCATGTTCTCCCTGGAAGGGGTGGAGGGGAAGCGATTCCTTTCGCGCTCCCGCGCCTTTACGAAAGATGAGACTGAAGCGCTCGGTATTTAAAAGTGACACCCGCCATTAATGAATGGCGGGTGTTTTTGTGTTTGGATTGGGGACATATTGTGTCAGTTTAATAACAGGATGCGTAAGGCGAGTACGTCCGATGCTCAAAAAGAAGAAGGATGTCATGAGGATATCCTAGTATTCAGCCACCGGTTAGTTATCAAGCACGAGACGCAACATCCGGGTGAGAATAATTTTCATTTGAAGACCGAAATGTCCAGTGGGTGTGCACGGAATATAGAGCTTCAGCATTTCTTCTAGATGTGGAGTGACGATGATTCACCCAGGCGCACTGCATTTGTTATGCGTAGGACGCTGTATGACATCACGCTTCTTATCATCGGCCAGAGGAAGGAATGAAATGTCGGGTCGAGAGGAGGGAGGAGAAGGCATGAACTTGTAGAAAGACGAGATCGCCGACTGAATTGTAAAAGACGGGAAATTAAAAAAAGGTGGAAGGGCAGCCGCACGGATTTGGCAAACAGACCGTAACCTGGCAGCAAGGGAAGCCCTCGCATGTTGAAGTGAACTATAGCGAAAAAGTGGATTGACGTTATCGGACAAGCCGAGACCCGATCGAACCTCTGGGGAGGGGTTTCGAACGGCGTCTTTTCGATTGGGGGGGATATACATGGGCGAATTGACATTTGATGGTCGTGAGAAGCTTGAAATTGATATAATGGACCTACCAGCGAACTGTGTTGCGGTTATTTCGCAGGGAGACAAAGGTCCGTGAACTGCCGGAGTTTGGGGAATACAAGATTGTTACGATAAGCGAAAGCGGCGGGAAGAGGGGGAGGAATTCTGAAGAAATTGCTCGATAAGTTGTTTGAAATTCTACAAGTAGCTAGAAAACCTCTTAAACATGCTGTTTTATTTTTGGCGACTTATGAACTTCTGGTCGCCATACTACCGGCTAAATACAATGGATTAATTGCAGGATTTGGAGCATGGGCACTTATTGTCTATTTAGCGATTGGTGGTCTATGGGGTGCGAGTAAAGTATCCGCTATAACCGAGAAACGGACACTTGAAAATGATTATGGGAACAAGCACAAAAATCTTTATTATTGGTTAAGTGATCCTGATTGGGAAAAGTCCACTATATATGGATGGCTAAAGGAAGAAAAAGATATTAGTTTAACCGAAAATCTTGTCAGTATTAAAAAAACTATTATCAAGAATGTTGGTGAAGATATCAACGATTACTACTTACTAAAGGGTTACTTAGAATTTCATGCAAAGAATAATATACTAAATAATTTCCAGAAAGTAATAGGAGTAATTATACTTGGTGGCATTAGTGGTTTTGTAACGCAAATAGGAATTCTTGAAAATCTATTCAATTTTTCTGTGGTAAAACAACCAAATAGTATTGAAGTAGTTGAGAATATTATACAAGTTGCTAGTGTCACATTAATTTTTACAGTTACGTTTCTATCTATAAAGCATGAGTTTACAAAAGATAAGAGGAAAATGGATTTATTAATTACTATTGTGAATGTCATTATTAAAGAAAGAGAAGTTGAAAATAAAAATTAATGCTTTGTATTCTAGTCAACGCTAGGGAGGTTTATATTTGCGGCGGGAAGAGGGAGAAGAGTTTTGAATGTCAAAGGCATTTATATTGTTTTTGTATTCATTCTATTTTCTTGTGTTGGCAATATGGGTCCTCAAAAAGAAACATGGACTTGGGATAACCCTTGGAGAATAAAGTAAACACATGGAGCGCCTAATTGGGCGTTATCTTCATTTAAAGGTTTTCCTCTCCCTTTGCAGAAACAATAAATATCGAAGGGGGAAATGGTCTTGAACTGGGATTTACTAATTGGTTTAATCATTGGACTTTCAGGCTCTATATTGGGTTTAGCGGGTACCATTTGGACAAACAAACAGAATCATGATCACGAAATCGAAATGGCAAAATTAAGTCAGACTGAAGAAATGAAGAGGTTTGTATTAGACAATTCATTTAAAGAGTATGAGTTCCGAACGAATCTTGGAGAGAGACTTGCCAAAAATTCCGGAAAGGATTTGAGCGTATATCCATATGACATGTATTTAGTTTCATATTCGAAGATTGCAGACTATTTACAGATTGAGCAACCTTCTATAGAAGACTTGGAGAAACTAATACAGCAAATTCTTGAAATACAGAGCTTGTATGAAGGTTACAATCACCACCGGGACTTAACGCCACCACATTGAATAACCATAGTTAGTTGCGCCCTGGCTGTATAGCTCATTGAGCTGCTGCCGGTGCTCCAGATTTGCATTGGTCGACGGTGGTGTCGTGAAGTCGACATATAGCAACGGAAGTTCTACGCAGACACCAATGTTGCGGGACGCTGAACTGGGCGGACAGAAGGTTCTCGTTTTCCGACGAATAATGGATATAAAGCCAGGATGTCCTCCTCGGCGAAATCGGCGGTGCCAAGTTCTACATGAACAAAATCCAGTATGACTACTGGAAGCACACCCAGGTCATCATCGACGTCGTCCACGGACGGGGCGGCATGTTCTCCCCGGAAGGGGTGGAGGGGAAGCGATTCCTCTCGCGTTCCCGCGCCTTTACGAAAGATGAGACCGAAGCGCTCGATATTTAAAAGTGAAACCCGCCATTAATGGATGGCGGGTGTTTTCGTGTTTGGGTATTGCTCTTCTTGACAGTTTGAAATTGATATAATGAAACTATCTGCGAACTGATTTAAGACTAGGCGGTGACTACAATCAGTTACTCAACAGCACATTGGCTAGTGGGGATATTAGCAACAATCGCTTTCGGGACAATTGCAACTGTGTTCTTATTGGACACAAATGGAGGTGTGCCTCCCATCTTAGTTGCTTTTTTTAAACCTATTGTTCTGATTACCTTGTTTCCAGTTGCATTGCTCATCTTTGGTCTATTGATCGCGAAGGGAAAGAAGGAAGAAAAGATTTCTACTAAGAGTCTCGGTCGATCAGCCCTTATTATAGCTGCCATTTTTACATTTCGATGGATGACAGGATACTTCGATTAAAACGAACGGTCATGTAGTAATGATTAAAGCATGAACCGATGAACACCATACCAGCGTTTTTGGGTTAGTAGCGAGCCAAGCCAAATATAGGCGCTTTTCAAGCATAGATCCTTCGGGGTGCTTTTTTTATATCACACAAAGGATCGCCTTATGGGGTTGGTGATGTAAGTGAAACACACAGAAACAAATACGCTTTGCATTTAAGCGTATTCGTCAGGTGAATGAGCGATATACGGTTCAACCTGAAAAATCTTGCTAACGTACGTACATCTGTTCTACCATGAAGAATAAGAGAGGTGATTCCATGGCGGAACATATTTTTAAATTGAAAGCGGATTGGCCGGGTCTCCGGAACGATGTCGGTGTCATCGAATCGGGCAATCTGAAGACGAAGATTTCCATCCCTCCGGAAATGGATGGCCCGGGAGTCGGGACGAATCCGGATGAGATGCTGCTTGGGGCGGCGGCGACCTGTTATATCATCACGCTTGCTGCCATGCTGGAGCGTTCCGGCATCGAAAAGGAGTCGCTGATAATGGATTCCGAGGCGACCGTGGACGTGACAAATGGGGTCTTTACCTATAAGAGGATTGTTCACAAACCTAGGCTGGTGCTTGCTGCGGGGACTGACGAGAAGAAGCTTTCCCTTGCCAGGCGCCTTACGGAAAAGGCGGAGACGTCCTGCATGATCAGCCGGGCCATCAAAGGGAATGTCGAGATTGGTCTCGAGGCTGAAGTCCTGCGGTCCGGAGAATCTGACTGAGCCGGAAAACCGGTCCTGTGCGACAGGCCTTAGATGGTCTATAATCATATGAATAGAAAAGACTCGGATGAAAAGGTGGGAAAAAGATGAAATTCTTCCATACGGCCGACTGGCATCTGGGCAAGATCGTCCAGGGGGTGCATATGACGGAGGATCAGCGCCATGTCCTTGAGCAGCTGACCGAAGCCGCACGGACGGAACAGCCGGATGCGATCATCATTGCGGGTGATCTGTACGACCGGGCTGTTCCGCCGACCGACGCAGTACGCCTGCTCGATGATGCCCTCTCGGAAATCGTGCTCGGTCTCGGAATTCCGGTCATCGCGGTATCGGGCAACCATGACAGCCCTAACCGCCTTCATTTCGGCAGCGGCTTTATGAAGGAAAAAGGGTTTCATATGACCGGTATCCTCGAACCGGATGCCGCTCCGGTCATTCTGGAAGACGAGCATGGTGAAGTTCATTTCCACTGTGTGCCGTTTGCCGACCCATCGGTCGTTCGTGCGCTATATGAAGATGATACGGTTACGAACCATGATGAGGCGATGCGTTGCCTGCTGGAACGCCGCTGCGGGGATCTCGATCAGGCAGCCCGCCATGTGATGATCGGACATGCCTTCGTGACACCCGGCGCGGAGCCTGAGGAGAACACAAGCACATCCGAACGCCCGCTGTCTGTCGGCGGGGCGGAGTATGTAGATGCGGGGCGCTTCGGCAAGTTCCATTACACTGCACTCGGCCACCTTCATCGTGCCCATTCTGTCGGAAGCCCGGTCGTCCGCTACTCCGGATCCCCCCTGAAGTATTCGATTTCCGAGGAGACCCACAACAAGGGCTTTCTTTGCGTGGAACTGGACGGCGAGGGGCAGGTATCTGTCGAACACCGTCCGCTGAACCCCCGGCGTGACATGAGGACGGTGGAGGGGACGCTGGCAGAGATTCTTGAGATGCCGCATTCGGAAGACTATGTGTTCGTCCGGCTGCTCGATGAGACACCTGTTCTGTATCCGATGGAGCGGATCCGGTCCGTCTTCCCGAACGCCCTTCATGTATCCCGTGTGATGCCTGTCCGTCCTGACAGAACGGACATACCGGGCAGACGGACGGAAGAGATGGATGATGCCGCCATGTTCCGGGCATTCCACAAGGAAATCACCGGCAGTGCGCCTGATGAGGAGACCGAAGAGCTCTTCCGGAGCGTGCTGGATGAGCTGCTGGCGGATGAGCGCGAGACAATGAAGGAGGCGGTGAAACGATGAAGCCGCTGATGCTGAAGATGACGGCGTTCGGACCGTATAAGGAATGCGAAACGATCGACTTTAGGGAACTGGGGGACCGGGGGCTGTTTGCCATCTCGGGTCCGACCGGTTCCGGGAAAACCTCGATTTTCGATGCCATCTGCTACGCCCTGTACGGCAAGGCGAGCGGTGAAGAACGTGAAGACCGGAGCCTCCGTTCCGACTTTGCGGACGACCAAGTACATACGGAAGTCGAACTCTGGTTTGAATCGGCTGGAGATACGTACCGGATCATGCGCCGCATGCCCCATGTGAAGGCCGGAAACAAAAGCGCGACCGGTGACCGGATCGAGCTGTTCAAGGTCGACGGGGAATCGGAAAAGCCGGTAACGGACCGACAGATGACGACCGAGGTGAACGCGAAGGTGGCCGAGCTGATCGGATTCAGCCACGACCAGTTCAGCCAGATCGTCATGCTGCCGCAGGGTGAGTTCCGGAAACTGCTCACTTCCGATACGGAAAACAAAGAAAAGATCTTCCGGAAGATTTTCCGCACGAAGAAATACAAAGACATGGAAGCCGTCCTGAAAGAGCGGAAGTCTTCCGTTGAGGCGGATTGGAAGGAAGCATCAGGCCGGATTGCCTGGCAGGCCAGGCATCTGCTGGACACGCTGCCAGACCTCAGTGAAGAACTGGCCGCCAGCCTTTCCGATGAACACCCGAACGCAGGGAAAGTGATCGAGGGGCTATTCGGTGAACAGGAGCGCCGGCTCACCGAGACGGACCGGCTGACAAAAGAAGCGGAACAGCTGGAGGCCGGTCTCACGGAAGCCAACCGGCGGCTGACGAATGCTCAAGAGCTGAACAGCCGGCTGGAAGAGTGGGAAGAGAAGAAGCGGCAATTATCCGCTCTGAATAGCCGCCTCCGGGAAATGGAGGAAAAACGCCGAGCCGTCAATCTTGCACGCCTCGCAGCGAGGATCCGTCCCGCTGAAGAAAAAATGTCGGATGCGGAGCGGGAACGAAAACAGGCGAAAAAGTCTGTGGAGCAGGCAGAGCTAGCGCTTTCCGCGGCAAAGGAATCAGAAAAAGAAGCCGCCTCACGGGCGCTGCAGATCAGAGAACAAGAACCGCAGATCGACGCCAAACGACGGGCAGCGGAGCGTCTTGAGGAAGCACGGCCGCGCCTAGATGAGCGTGATCAGGCACTGCGTGAACTGGCCATTGCACAGACCGGACAAAAGAGGTTGTCGGAAGAGATGGAGTCCCTCCGCACGGGCGCCGCAAAGCTCCGTGAAAGACAGGAAACCCTTCGCCAAGAAATCTCGGCCCTTGAAGAAGCCCTTGCCGGAACAGATGAACTCCATGAACAGCTCACGGCAGTTGAGCGCGACTGCGAATTTCTGGAGGAACATCTCCGACTCCTGGAGATTGTCAGAAAAGCTGGGCACGATGCAGAGCGTGACGAGCGCCGGAAGGATGAAGCGGAATCGGTGCTGCAAGGGCTGAAACAGCAGCTCCGGGACAGCCAGGCGGCATCACTTGCTGCTCATCTTCATGATGGATCACCCTGCCCGGTATGCGGCAGCACCGAACATCCTACGCCGGCTGATACAGCAGACGGCCCGGATGCCGAGGAGCTTGAAGCGGCCGAATCGGCATTTCTTAATGCGCAGTCAATTGCGATCCGCTCGGCAAGCACCCTCAAGCTTCAGAACGAACAGCTGGAGCAATCTGCAGGCCGTCTGGCAGGACGCGGTCTGAAAGCAGCCGGTGCCGCCAACATCCTGGCAGGCAGAAAGGAAGAAGCAGAGCGGCTGCGTGGTGAAATTTCCACTGCTAAGTCACGCCGAAACCGCCTTTCGTCACTGCGGAAGGATGAGGAAACCCTTCGGGAAAAGGCGGAAGAAGTTGCAGGCAGGCTGACACGGCATACAGAGGAGCTGGCGGGCACGGCAAGCCGGATTGCCTCCCTTGAAGCGACAATCAGCGGCCTGGAGCGATGGATTCCGGAAGGCTACGATGATGTCCGATCACTTGATGAGGCTCTGACAGAGCTCCGCGACATGATCGGAAGGCATGAACGCATGAAGGAAAAGCTGGAAACAGCCGCTACAGAAGCGGCTGACAAACGGAAGGCGGCGGAACAGTCGTTGACTTTCGCTGTCAATCAAGGTGAAAAAGCGGAGAGCCAGCTCCGGGAGGCAGAAGCCGCCTTCCGGGAAAAGCTTGCCGCCTCCACCTTCAGCTCTGCGGAAGCCTATCATGCGGCGCTCATGCCTGATCATCTGGCGGATGAGGCAGAAGAAGCCATCCGTGCGTTCGAGAATGACCTCCATGCCGTGAAGGTGAGGGAAAGCGAACTTGCCGCTTCTCTGGAGGGAAGTGAGAGGGCGGACCTGGAACAGCTCAGGCAGCTTGCCGAAGAAGCAAAGATTTCATATGACCTGGCACAGGAACGTCTCATCCATTCCCGAAATACATTGAACACGGTCAAAAAAGGTATTGCCTCCATGAGGGAAGCGGCAACCGACGCGGAAGCGCTAGAGAAAAAGCTCGGCAAGGTGGCCGGCCTCCATGACCTCGTGCGTGGCCAGAACGCCGATAAGCTGTCATTTGAGCGTTACTTTCAGATCGAATACCTGGAGCGGATCCTGCTCGCTGCAAACGAACGGCTGAAGGAACTATCAAATGGTCAGTTCGAACTGTTACGGAGCGACCGGCAGGAAGCCCGCGGGCGACAGAGCGGCCTGGGTATTGATGTGTATGATGCGTACACAGGACAGGCAAGGGATGTCCGGACACTTTCCGGCGGCGAGAAGTTCAATGCATCGCTATCCCTCGCCCTTGGAATGGCGGATGTCATCCAAGGCTTTGGCGGGAACATCCGTGTCGACACAATGTTCATCGACGAAGGGTTCGGATCACTCGATCCGGAGTCGTTGCAGAAGGCGATCGAAGCGCTTGTCGGACTGCAGCGGAACGGCAGGGTCGTCGGTGTGATCTCCCATGTCGAGGAACTCAAGTCCGCTATGCCCGCGGTCCTCAAAGTCACCAAATCCAAGGCGGGCCACAGCTCGACCGAATTTGTATTGAAGTGAAGAGGAGCCTTCATCTGCACTGTGCGGATGAAGGCTTCTTTTTTGTTTGGCTATGCTCAGACATATTTTTCTGGTATGTACAACCGCATATAAAGATAACCATCCTCCATATCGTCTGTTATTTTAAAGCCTATGTTGCTCCAAAATCTTTGTGCGGTTCTATTTTCTGGATTAACCGGTAAGGAGATTCTTCTTGCATTAAATTCTTCACACAAATATTTAATACAAAGTTTAGCCGCTGCTGATCCATAGCCTCTTTTTTGAAAACGGTTATCTATCATAAAATTTATGATTTGGGGGTTATTTTCACCAATATACATTGAAACAAAACCCACCATTACATTATCGGCATAAATTGCAAAAGGGCGTGAATCATCATAAAATACCCATGCTTCGGCTAATGACCACGCTACAGAATCTACAAAGTCCAAATTGGTATCAGTTGTATGCATGTTTAAACATTCTTCGTAATTTTCACTATTAACTTTTCTTAACTCTAGCAAAGCAATATCACCCTTCAAACGTAGTTATGACTGTTTATTGATACGTGCTGAGCGAGTTGTAAGTTTCATTAATTGGAAATAAACAACTTTCTACTATCATTTTTCTTTAGGGAAGGACACCGAATGCATCAGTCGAATAAGAGTGGGGAAGGGGGAGTAGGCATGGATTGGAAGGCATTTGAACAGTTTGCAGAGAAAATACGGGTTGTGGAAGAAATCCCGGGAATGGCGATAGGTGCTGCGCGGAACGGGGAGCACCTTTTTGTGAGCGGCTTTGGGACGATTGAAGCAGGAGGAGAAGCAAACATAACGCCCGATACGGTTTTCGGAACGGCATCCGTGACCAAGTCGTTCACGGCGCTCGCTATACATATCCTGGCCGCGGAAGGAAAGCTCTCGCTTACGGACCAGGCAGTCCAGTATCTGCCGGAAGCAGAATCGGTACCCATTATCAGAGCTGCTGAGATACGGCATCTCCTCTCACATACAACCGGCATGCCGCCGGTGAGGCGGCGTGAAGAAATAGAGGGCTTTGTTGTACATATCAGGTATCTGGAAAATCTGGACCTGAAACCGATCGGTGAACCTGGCGAGCGGATCAGCTATTCAAATGATGCATTCCTGCTGCTTGGCGCAATCATTGAACAGGTGTCAGGCATAAATTACCGGGAATTCATCATGGAACGCATTGTCCAGCCTGCCGGTATGAAGAGAACCACTTTCACGCCACCCGGGCAGGGAGTGCATTCGAACACCGCTGTTCAATACACGGAGAAACTTCTACCGGTGAATTGGCCGTCACTCGGCAATTATGCAGTCGGCGGCGGTATCCGCTCGACGGTGAATGATTTGCTCGTCTACGGAAGATTGTATACGGACCGTGCATTCCGTGAATCTGTGATCGGAAATGTCGATACAGCGGGGATGCAAGAACGTGTTGCCATGGTCGATGAAAACACATTCTACGGCCATGGCCTGATGGTTACGCCTGACTTTGGAGGCGCCGACCTCGTCCACCACGGAGGAGGCCAGCCGGGTGTCTCTTCCTCATTTGGCTTCCTTCCCGAAAAGGGAATCACCGTTGCCGTCCTCACGAACCGGACGGGTGTGCCGGCGGAAACGCTGATGAAGGGCGCCATCTATACAGCGCTTGGTCGTTCTCCTGAGGAGTCGATGGCTCCTCTTCCCGAGATTCCAGTATCATCGGATGAACTAAAGACATTCACCGGACATTACCGAAACGACGAAGATCCGGACGGCTTCCGGATCGATGCGAATGACAGAGGACTGGTGATGCTGACCGACGGGCGCACAGACCATCTGCGGCCGGTGGCACCTGCACAATTCCAAAATGCTCGTACCGGTAAGCTTGTCAGGTTCGAAGTAGAGAGCCATGGGGAAGATGCCATGGCATTCACAGGGCTGCGGGTGTATTGGAAAGAAGCCGGAAATAAAGAGTGAACGACGCGAAATGGTGGGTTGCGGTCTCGAAATAAGGCGCTGAAGGCGCGAAATCCCGAGTTGCCGACGCGAATTTCAGTGTTGCCGACGCAAAAGGCCCCGCCCCCTAAACCAATTAGTAAGGACGATCCAAAGCCTAGGTGCTCCAGTTCGATGCGAGGAGTCATGGGGAAGTTGCCATGGCATTTACAGGGCTGCGTGTGTATTGGAAAGACCGGTTGGATTCTTGAAGCACAATGACATCTTTCCTACATTCTCATTAAAGCGAACAAAAGCCTTCATCCACATCAACCGGATGAAGGCTCTTTTTTTAATTCACCTATATGAATCATGAATTGGCTGAAACAGGTCCTCCGTTGCATTTCTGACTACAGAAAAGTGCTCAACATTGTAATGACCGTGAAGCGTTTCGTTATGATGCTTGATGATTTGTTCTGCACTTAAATCGCCACTGTCTGTAGTTGAATGTCCGTCACCTACTAAGGTGGTATCCAAACCGCTTATAGTTGCCGATCTGACTGCACTGTCAATACAATACTGTGTTTGGCACCCCATGATGACCACATGCTCAATATCTTGAGATTGCAGGTGATTCAGTAACCCTGTTCCATGGAAAGAATTCGTTGCAGTTTTATCAAAAATCCTCGAATCTGCTGGCACATTTATTTCTTCGTGAACTTGAAATCCTTTCCCTTTCCCTTCAGCCACATCTAAATCTCTTACAAAGACAATGGGAACATTCGATTTTTTTGCTTTTTCAATGACTAAGTTAATATTCCTGATCAGTTGCTCTTTATTATAAACAGCACTTTCTTCTTGATTTCCTTCGATTAACTCTTGTTGTGCGTCAATAATTAATAATGTTTGATTCAAATGATTTTCCCCCTTTCGAATATAAGATTCCCCTGTCCCCAAGGATTTTTTATTATTAATTCCTAATATTTAGATATTAACATCATCTTTATGGAATTGAAATGATGATTCTTGACGCTGATAAAATGCTTGAGGATAGCTGGGGGAGATGCCGACGTGAAAACAGGAGATGTGGACGCGAACTCTGATGTTGCAGTCGCGAACCTTTGAGTTGCCGACGCGAAACGAGATGTTGCCGACGCCAATTGATAGTTTGCCGACGCAAAAGCACCCCCGCTCCCTCCAAATAAAAAAGACGATCCGAACAGCTTACGCTCCGGATCGTCCGTTTACCTATTCAGTTCTCCGGTACCGGCTCATAGCGGGATGGGTCCGGGACGAAGTACAGGATGATGCCGCCAATGATGAACAGCACGACGAGGCTAAAGACGCCGGCGTTCGTGTTGCCTGTCATCTGGGCCGTGACACCGACAAGGAGAGGGCCCATGATCGAGGCGAACTTCCCGAAGATGTTGTAGAAGCCGAAGAATTCGTTGGAGTTCTCTTTCGGGACCAGCCGTCCGAAGTAGGAGCGGCTGAGCGCCTGGATGCCGCCCTGTGAGGTGCCGACGAGCATGGCGAGCACCCAGAAGTCGGCGACGGAGTCCATCGAGTAGGCATAGATGCAGACGAAGGTGTAGACGGCGATGCCGACATACAGGATCTGCTTCGTGCCGAACCGGTCGGCAAGCCGGCCGTAGAGGATCGCAAACGGAGCGGCGATCACCTGGGTCACGAACAGGATAATCAGCAGGCTGTTGGCATCGATGCCAAGGTCCGTGCCGTACGCGGTCGACATGGAGATGATCGTGCCGACACCGTCGATGTAGAAGAAGTAGGCAAGCAGGAACAAAAACAGGCCGCGGTATTTCCTGATTTCCCGGAACGTGTTGCCGAGGCGTTTGAATGCCTGCGCGACCGGTTTCGGCTCGGGTTCAATAAAGTGGATCTGATGCACATGCCGGAACATCGGCACCGAGAAGAAGAGCCACCATGCGGCGGTGATCAGAAATGCCGCCCGGCTTGCATTAGTCACGGAAAGCGGAATGACACCGGACTGAGACAGCAGGATGATCGCAATCGAGATGATGAAAGGAATCGTGCTCCCGATATATCCGATTCCGTAACCAAATGCCGAGACACGGTTCATGCGTTCCGAGGTGGACACGTCGGTAAGGAACGAGTCATAGAACACATTCGCCCCTGTCGAGCCGAGTGCGGCAAATGTGTAGACGACGAGCAGCATCAGCCAGTTGTCCGCAGGGATGAAAGCGAGTGCGGCTGTCGCACCGGTACCCAGGATGAAGAAGCCGGTAAAGAACTTTTTCTTCATGCCGCGGTAATCCGCAATCGTTCCGAGTATGGGGGCCAACATGGCCAGAATGAACGTAAAGATGGAGATGGTGTAGCCAAGGTAAGCGGTCGAGTCGGTTGCGCTTACTCCCGCATTGGTCGCTGCGGCCTTATAGAACAGCGGGAAGACGGCAGTGGTGATGATGATGGAATAGGCGGAGTTGGCCCAGTCGTAGAACGCCCAGCTTTTCTCTTCTTTTGTCAGCCGGAATTTCAAGTCGTTCCCCCCTCGAAAATATCGTCACTTGCTACCATTGTATCAATATGGCTTCCGGGAAAGGTTAAGTTTCTGAAAATTTTTCCTGTAAATAGGGAGGGAAACAGCAGGATTGGTTCCGGACCTCTATTTTTAGTATGATGGAATTGTCTATACACCGGATAGGAAGTGGGTAACATGGGGCATCTCATCGTGTCGGGCCTGACGAAGACCGTCGGGGACAAGACACTGTTCAACGATATCAGCTTTACCATCAACGAAGGGGACCGGATCGGCCTGATCGGCATCAACGGTACCGGCAAGTCGACGCTTCTGTCGATTATCGCAGGAGAGCTTGATGCGGACTCGGCATCGTTCGATCATCCGAATGACTACCGGATCGCCCATTTGCCGCAGGATCCGCGTCCGGACCCCGAGCTCACCGTGCTTCAGACCGTGTTTGGAGGGGACTCCCCACTGATCCGGCTGAACCGGGAGTACGAGGAAGTGCTTCGCGCGCTCGGGAACGATCCGGAAAACACCGCGGTCCAGGACCGGTTTGCGAAGCTGCAGAACCGGATGGACGCGGATGGAGGCTGGGACCTGAACGCACGCGCAAAAACCATTCTCTCGAAACTGGGAATCTCCGATTATGAAGCAAGAATGGGAAGCCTTTCCGGAGGACAGCGAAAACGCGTGGCACTAGCCAGGGTGCTGCTCGAGCCGGCAGGTCTCCTGCTTCTTGACGAACCGACCAACCATCTGGACGTTACGTCGATCGAGTGGCTGCAGGATTACCTCAAGCAGACCGGCGGCGCAATGCTGTTCATCACGCACGACCGCTACTTTCTGGATTCGGTCGCGACCAAAGTCTACGAGCTTGCCGACCGGACGCTATACAGCCACCGGGGGACCTACTCGGACTTCCTTGAGGCGAAGGCGCTCCGGATCGAGCAGAATGAGGCAACCCTCGAGAAAAACAAGAACCGCTACCGGAACGAGCTGAAATGGATCCGAAGGGGTGCAAAGGCCCGTTCGACCAAGCAGAAGGCACGGATCGGCAGGTTTGAGGAACTGTCCGAGAAAGTGAAGAAAGAGGACGGCCCGGATCCGCTTGACCTGTCGCTTGCTGCATCCCGCCTCGGCAAGAAAGTGCTCGAGGGGGAGCGGATTACAAAAGGGTATGGCGGCAGGGATATCATCAAAGACTTCTCGTTCCTTCTCCAGGGCGGAGACCGCGTCGCTGTAATCGGACCCAACGGAGCGGGCAAGTCTACGCTCATGAATCTGCTGGCCGGTTCCATTGAGCCGGACAGCGGCGTATTGGACCGGGGTGAGACGGTGAAGATTGCACACTTCACCCAGCATCTGCCCGAGATGGATCCAAATCAGCGGATCATCTCCTATGTCACGGAGGCCTCGAACGATATCCGAAGGCAGGACGGCACGCGTTATTCCGCCGTGCAGATGCTCGAGCAGTTCCTTTTCCCCTCCAGTGTCCACGGGACGCTGATCGGCAAGCTGTCCGGCGGCGAACGGAAGCGGCTGTATCTGCTTCGGCTCCTGATCGAGCAGCCGAACGTTTTGCTTCTGGATGAGCCGACCAATGATCTGGACCTGGAGACACTGTCGGTGCTTGAAACGTTCATCGACTCATTCCCTGGGGTAGTCGTGACGATCTCACATGACCGTTTCTTCCTTGATCGGACCTCCCGCAAACTCTGGATTCTGGATGGGTCGGGGGATGTCACGCAGGAACTCGGTCTTTATACTGACTACCTGGAGAAGTCAGCAAAGCTGGATAAAGAAGCAGCCACCCAGCCTGCAGGTGAGGAGAAGCCGGTACAGCAACCGGATAAGCCGAAGAAAAAGAAGATGACTCTCGGTGAGAAAAAGGAATGGGAAGAGATCGGCAGCAAGATCGAGGCGGCCGAGCAGGCGATCATGGAAGCGGAAGAGGCGCTCGCTGATGCGGGTGCGGACTACGGGAAAGTGAGTGAAATCTCCGCCCGGCTTGATGAGCTGAATCAGCAGTATGAGGTCCTCATCGAGCGCTGGAGCTATCTCGAAGAAATCGCCCAAGCATGATTGACACAGGAGGCATGGGAACATGAAAATAATCACAATCGAACCGACGCCGAGTCCGAACTCGATGAAAGTGGTCATCGACAGGGAACTGCCGTTCGGCAAGGCATTCAACTATAAACCGGATAACTTGGAAGAAGCCCCGGAATTTATCCGTCAGATTTTCGAAATCGAAGGCGTGAAGGGCATCTATCAGGTCATGGACTTCCTCGCGATTGAGCGGAGCGGCAAGTATGACTGGGAACCGATCCTGGCAGGCGTCCGCGAGGTGTTCGGTGAAGAGCAGGAAGCCGGCACCGGAGCAACTGAAGCGGACGAACACTTTGGTGAGGTATACATCCACGTCCAGCAGTATAAAGGAGTCCCAATCCAGGTGAAGGTGTTCGATGACCAGGTAGAGGAACGCTTCGGGCTTGGCCAGCGGTTTGTTGATGTCATGAGTGCGCTCATGGAAGGTGATGATGAGAACTACATCCTTCAGCGAAAATGGGCGGATTACGGCATCCGGTATGGCGACAAGAAAGAGATCGGTGAAGAGGTCGTCAAGGAAATTGAAGCCGCCTACCCTCAGGAACGGCTGGATGCCATCAAGGAGGCAGGCAGCGAGACGAAAGAAGCGCCCGTCCTTGGCCGCCGAAGGGTAACGCTGGAGGAATACCGGGCGGCCGGAAGCTGGGAAGAGCGATTCCGGCTTCTCGACCAGCTGCCTGACCCGGACATGACCGACGTCCCGCTTCTGATGGAGGCACTGAAGGACGAGAAGATGTCGATCCGCCGGCTGGCCGTGGTCTATCTAGGCATGATCGAGGATCCGGCTGTTGTTCCATATATCGAAAAGGCGATGGAGGATAAGAGTGCACCGGTCCGCCGCACGGCAGCCGATGCGATGAGCGACCTCGGTTTTTCTGAGTTCGAGGACCTCGCGATCCGAACGCTCAAGGATAAAAGCAAGATTGTCCGCTGGCGGGGTGCCATGTATCTGTATGAAACCGGTACTGAAAAAGCGCTGCCTGCCCTTCAGGAACTGGAAGACGATCCGGAATTCGAGGTCAAGCTCCAGGCGAAGATGGCCGCTGCCCGGATTGCCGGCGGAGAGGAAGCAAAAGGGTCGATGTGGAAGCAGATGACCGAGATGAGAACAAAAGCGAAAGGGGAATGAACAATGGAAGCATATGAAGCATACATGAAGCAGGTGGCAGAACCGATGCGCCGCGAACTGACAGGACAGGGGTTCCAGGAACTGACGACAGCTGAGGAAGTGGATGCATTCATGGCGTCGGCAGAAGGAACATCACTCGTCGTCATCAACTCCGTCTGCGGCTGCGCGGCAGGACTTGCGCGCCCTGCAGTGACCGGAGCCCTGGAGGAACTGGATAAGAAACCGGACAACCTCGTCACGGTGTTCGCCGGCCAGGACCGGGAAGCAACAGAGAAAATGCGCGGCTATTTCGAGGAAGTGCCTCCGAGCTCGCCTTCAATTGCCGTACTTGAGGGATCCGAGCTGAAATACTTCATTCCGCGTGAACAGATTGAAGACCATGACCTGGAACAGGTCCAATCACATGTTTCCGGTGTTCTCCGGCAGATGGTGAAGTGAACCAGCCCATCGTGACCACCGGCCAGCATCCGGATGAGGAAAGCGTCCGTCTCGCGGAGCAGGTCGCCGGGGAACTCGGCACAGACTTTGTGCCCCGGAGGAAACGGTCGGTCCGCAAGCTGATGACAGAATTCGGCAGGCCGGTGGTCGTGGCGGGCAAGGAACGGTACGAGTACCACACCGACCCGGAAGTGAAGCCGCTGTTCTTCCATCCGGGCCTTGCCGCCATCCGGATTAAACGGCTGCAGCGGGGCGGCAATGATGCCATGGTTGAGGTGTGCGACCTGGGACCAGGGGATGCTTTCCTCGACTGTACGATGGGCCTTGCCTCCGACAGCACCGTCGCATCATTTGTCATAGGCCCCTCCGGAAAGGTTACGGCCTGTGAGGCCGATCCGATGGTCACCTATATTGTCGGTCATGGGCTGGCAACCTACAGTGACTCGCCGGAAGAAGTACTGGTCGCCATGCGCCGGATTGATGTCCGGAATGCACGTGCTGCCGATTTTCTTGAAAGTTGTGCGGCAGATAGCTACGAGATCGTTTACCTTGACCCGATGTTCGAAGAGGCGATTGAGGAATCTGCCGCCTTCGCACCGCTCCGTTCCGCCGGCGTCCATGATCTGCCGGATGACCGGCTCTTCCGGGAGGCCGTCCGGGTCGCCCGAAGGCGTGTTGTCCTGAAAGCCCATTTTCGCTCGGAACTTTTCAGCCGGTACGGATTTACGAGGATTGACCGTGCAAATACAAAATTCCATTACGGCTATATCGAGATTGAATGATAGGCAAAAGCACCCGTACGGATGATCCGTACGGGTGCTTTTGTGAAAAAATTTTAATAAGTGTAAATTGAACAGCGGGTTCTTGTATAATTAGAGTATTCAATATTTGGAGAGTTGCCGGTGCCATGTTGGCCGGCGTCTGCTCCCCGAAGGAGATAGCAAGTATGAGTGATCGCCTGGAACAAGAACTGATACGCTCCAACCAGTTTGACGATGCCAGGGAACGGCTGAAGGCAAAAATGACCTTGCTCCTGGAACAGATACCGAAGGGAATCAAGGAGGCGGAGTCAGGCAATGCCGCAGCCGCAGCCGCATATCTTTCTGCCACCCAGAAGATTCTCACCGCGGCGATGGCGGAAGAGGAAAGCGCCTATAACCGGCTGATGGGGCAGAAAGCAGATTCTCCCGAGAAACAAGAAGAAACTCCCTGAACAATAGGTTCCGGGAGTTTCGTTTCCCCTGATAAGGGGGTGGTGGTTGATTGCTGATCAGTGAGTGAAGTTGAAGTAGCTCAGATAGGCAAGAAGCCCGAGGAAGCCGATTCCGATCCAGATGCTTGCGTCCATCATTGTACCTCCTTTGGAGCTTGGGAACTATTTATATTCAGTCCTCGTCTATTGTACAATGAAAACAGCGAGAAGGAAACCACTATACATAACAGCTGCTAATAGCTGCCGGTTATTAGATAAAACAGGGGGATGACCATGAAGAAGTGGATTCAGAAGTCTTTGATGGCTGCCGTGGCGCTCGTTACATTCGGCTTTATCACACCGAGCCATGAAATCTGGGATCAGCTGCTCGATGAACGTGGCCAGAAGGAGATAGCGGGCAGTACCGGAACCGCCGTTGCAGCCGAACTGCCGACAACGATCACAGAAGCGGATGAAGCGCCATTTTCGGAGTTGGCGAAAGCTGCAGCGCGTGACCAGTCTTACGAGAAATTCGGATCAAAGATCGGACCTGCCATCTCGGATGAGTTCGACCAGGTCATCCTCCCGAAAATCGAAGAAGCGATTGAGATGACGCTTTCGTCGATTGATGATGATGCGTTCCGCTCGCTCTCCATCAGCGAACATCCCGCAGGAGGATACTCGGAAAAAATCTTTCACATTTTCGACACAGAAAGCGGCCGGGACCTGATCCGTTTCCACGTCCGGACGGACAAGCGTCCGCTTGACGGTTATTACTTCAACTTCCACTATCACACCGCAGAAGACGGATACAGCCGCCATATTGTGCTCGGCGACATCTTCTGGTCCAAGAACACACCCCCTAAATGGCTTTCATGAAGATCTGATTGGGACCCGATTCCCAGTCGGGTCTTTTCTTTATTCTAGCCACATTCTCACGTACAATAAGGGATGATATACATACGAAATCCGGCAGCAAGCTCGCCGGATGCCCGCATTTGGAGGTTGAATCGATGGAACAATACCTGCAGCTTTGCAGAACAATCATGGAAAACGGAACGGAAAAGGGCGACCGGACGGGTACCGGAACACGAAGCATTTTCGGTCACCAGATGCGGTTTGACCTGAGTGAAGGATTCCCGCTCATGACAACGAAAAAAACAGCGTTTCGCCTGATCGTCTCGGAATTGCTCTGGTTCATCAAGGGAGACACGAATATCCGGACTCTTATTATGGAACGGAACCGGATCTGGGATGAATGGGCATTTGAAAAATACGTGAGAAGTGACGAATACAGCGGTTCTGACATGACGGACTTTGGACGGAGAGCAGCCAAGGATCCTCAATTTAAGGAAGTTCTCGATCAGGAAATGGACAAGTTCCGTGAAAAGATCCTGTCAGATGAGCGTTTCGCGGAGGCATATGGAGACCTGGGGCCGGTCTATGGCCGGCAATGGCGCTCCTGGCCGGACGGCCGGGGCGGAACGATCGACCAGCTCAAGAACGTCATCGAGTCCATCCGGAACAACCCCGATTCCCGGCGCCATATCGTGAGCGCTTGGAATCCGGCCGAGGTGGAGGACATGGCGCTGCCGCCATGCCACACGCTGTTCCAGTTCTACGTTGCGGACGGCAAGCTCTCGTGCCAGCTATACCAGCGCAGTGCGGATGTCTTCCTCGGGGTGCCGTTCAACATTGCTTCCTACGCACTCCTGACCCATCTGATCGCACGGGAAACAGGACTGGAGCCGGGAGAGTTTATCCATACGCTTGGTGATGCGCACATCTACTCCAACCACTACGACCAGGTGAACGAGCAGCTTTCCCGCGATCCGCGGAAACTGCCGACTCTCTTCATCGATTCCGATGACAAATCCATCTTTGAGCTGGAAACTTCGGATATCCGTGTGGAAGGATACGACCCGCATCCGAAAATCAAAGCGCCGATTGCGGTCTGATTCAATCGAAGGAGGAAAAATGATGATTTCCTATATTGTGGCACACGATCCGAACCTCGTAATCGGAAAAGACAATCAGCTTCCCTGGCATCTGCCGGGTGATCTGGCCTACTTCAAAAAACAGACGATGGGCAAGGCGATGGTCATGGGACGCAAGACGTTCGAATCAATCGGCCGTCCGCTCCCCGGGCGCCTGAATATTGTCGTCACCCGCAACCCTGACTATGTGGCAGAGGGCGCGGTTGTCGTAAACACTGTCGAAAAGGCGGTCAGCCGAGCAGAAGAATACGCGTCCGAAGTGATGGTCATCGGGGGAGCAGGTATTTTCAATGAGATGATGGACCGGGTAGACCGGCTATATGTCACGCTTGTGAAGCAGGCATTCGAAGGGGATACGTATTTCCCGGAATACAGGGACAGTTGGGTGCTTATCTCCAAGTCCGAGGAACATGAATCCGATGAAGGCGTTCCGTATGACTACCGTATTTATGAAAAAAAGCAGACGCTTTAAGTTATAGTCCGGAGGATGGTGCCGTCGGTACGGCGCAAAACACGTCAAAATAAAAAGCAGCCGGTAATCCGGCTGCCGTTTCAGGCGTAGAGCAGTATGGAGAAATACATTGCGGCGCTGCCACCGATGACAAACAGGTGCCAGATGGCATGGTTGTACGGAATCCGGCGCCAGGCATAAAAGATGGCGCCGACGGTATAGAACAAGCCTCCGATGACGAGAAGCGCGATTCCTGCGTTTCCGATGACTGCATGGAGGGGTCGGATCGCAAAGATGATCAGCCAGCCCATCGCAATGTAGAAGATGACGGATACGGCTTCATACCGGTGGATGAAGAATACCTTGAACATGATTCCGAGGACGGCAAGCCCCCAGACGATTCCAAACAGCGTCCATCCGAGCGTCCCGCCAAGTGACGTCAGGACGAGCGGGGTATAGGTTCCGGCAATCAGCACATAAATGGACGAATGGTCGAGTATGGAGAAGAATCGCTTATATTTTGCAGGCATACTATGAAGCAATGTCGACATGAGGTACAGCACGAGCATGGAGACGCCAAAAATGGTGTAGGCAGTGATGTGGAGAGCAGAGCCATGCTCGCTGCCCTTCAGGATGAGGAAGATGAGCGCCGGAATGCTCAGTACGAAACCGAATCCGTGCGTGATGGCGTTCCACATTTCTTCCTTTTTGTTCTTGTAGTCGAAGGCCATTTGCCTCCACCCCTCTTTCCTTGACTTTGTCGTCCGCCGGATTCTATTCTTCTCTTACCAGATCTATCAGCAAGAGAATCAGCACAATCTGAAAGGGCGACAAAATGACAACCATTCATATCGTAACAGACTCAACAGCAGATATCAGTAGCGAGGCCGTCCGTGAGTTCGGCATCCATGTCGTTCCGCTCTCCATCCAAATCGGGGGGAAGACGTATACCGATCGGGTAGACCTGTCCCCGGAAGAATTCCTGGACAAGATGAAAGAGAGTGAGGAGCTGCCGAAAAGCTCCCAGCCGCCTGTCGGGATATTCAAGGAACTGTACGAATCGATCGGAAAAGACGGCGGGAAAATCCTGTCCATCCATATGACAGGAGGCATGAGCGGTACCGTGGAATCGGCCCGGGCCGCCGCTGAACTGGCCGACGCCGACGTCACCGTAGTGGATTCGGAATTTATTTCTTTTGCCCTGTCGTTCCAGGTGCTGGAAGCAGCCGGGATGGCGAAGGAAGGAAAAGACTTGGAGGAGATTCTGGAGCGCGTCCGTACCGTCCGGAAAAACACTGCATTATATGTGGTTGTGGATACACTTGAGAATCTCGTGAAAGGCGGCAGAATCGGCAAGGGGAGGGCGATGCTCGGTTCCCTTATGAACATCAAGCCGATTGCAGCACTTAAGGAAGGCGTCTATACGCCTGTCGGCAAGGCAAGAAGCCACAAACAGGTCGTCAGGCAACTTTTTAAAGAATTCAAAGAGCAGACGGTCGGACGCAGGCTCCGGGCGGTCGGCATCTCGCACGCAAACGGGCTGAATATGGCTGTTCCGCTCAAGCAGATGATTGAAGAGGACGGATTCCAGGACGTGAAGCTGATGTTCACCTCTCCCGTCATCAGCACCCATACCGGTCCCGGAGCGATTGGCTTCATGTATTACTGGGATTGAGCATGGAAGGCGGGGAGCCTGCGGTTCCCCGCTTTTTGTTTCGAAAAGGGGAAGAGAGATGAAAAAATGGATTTGGATGCTTGCGGCGGTCCTTTTCCTGACCGGCTGCATGCCGGGGGGCGAGCCGGGAAGTTTCGAGAAGATCGGAGAAACCGGCTTTGGAGAATTCGAAGTGCCGCCCACTTTTGCACCGAGAACTGTTGTGCTGGTCGGACTCGGGGACTCCCTTACCCAGGGGGTCGGCGATGAAAGAAAACGGGAAGGATACGTCGGGCGTCTCGCGGTTAGGATGGAGGAATGGGAAGGCGTCAAAGGCGTAGAAATCCAGAACCTGGCAAAAAGGGGCAGGCGGAGCGATCAGCTGGAGGAACAGCTGTCCGACCCCAGGGTCCGGGAGACCATTTCGGAGGCTGATATCCTTACGCTGACCATTGGCGGGAACGACCTGATGAAGGTCGTCAAGAAGGATTTGTTTAACCTGGACGCGAAAGCTTTTGAAGGGAAACTGGAACCCTTCATGGACCGGCTTTCGACTACGCTCTTTCAGGTGCGCAGGTCCAATCCAGATGCCGTACTCATCATACTGGGCCTTTATAACCCGCTGACAGTGGTAACAGATGAAGAAAGCGAGTTCGACGGGATTCTATCCGAATGGAACGCTGTCCTCGAAGACGCGGCGGTTGCCGATGGCCGGGCGTGTTTTGTCCCGGTCGATGACTTGTTCGTTTCCAACCGGGATCTCGTTTATCACACAGACTTTTTCCATCCGAACAGCAAGGGTTACAGCAGGATGACGGACAGGATCATTGAATCCCTGTCACGATGCGGTTTGAACAGGCTATCCGGCGGGGAATTGGAATTTTGAGAGGGGGATGCCGGGTGAACAAATGGAAAATCGCGTTTTTTCTTTTAGCTGCACTGATCGTAACCGGCGTCCTTGCAGTCATGTTTTGGATCAGCCGGCCGGTCGACGGGACCCCGCTCCCTGAGGCCGCTCCGGCCGGCCAACAGGTGGACAGGCTGACGGTGACTGCGACCCGGGATGACCTGGAGGGTATCGCCAATACGTATATCCGGCAGGCGATCAACAACGATAAGATTCCGGTCGCGCTGGAATTTGAAGACGATGTGCTCCTCGTGTCCGAGCTGACGGTGTTTGCCGTCCAGTTGCCGGTCATGATGCATTTTGAGCCGGTGGTGCTTGAAGACGGCAACCTGTCACTCAAGCAGAAATCGGTGGAGGTCGGAAACCTGACGATTCCGCCTTCCACCATCCTGAAGCTTCTCGGTGACACAGTCGGTCTTCCGGCTTGGATGATCGTAAGGCCGAAGGAAGAAGAACTGTTCATCGACCTGTCCAGGCTGCCCGTATCAGGGGGCATACAGGTGAGGGCGAAAGAGATCAATCTTCCGGAGGATGAGATCGAACTTGAAATCCTCATCCCACGGAAATAGGAGGCATGGCATGGGAACCGAAAAAGCAACATTTGCAGGGGGCTGCTTTTGGTGCATGGTGAAGCCCTTCCACAAATATGACGGTGTGGAATCGGTCGTGTCCGGCTACACCGGTGGGCATGTGCCGAATCCGACCTACCGGCAAGTGTGTTCGGAGACGACCGGCCACTATGAGGCGGTCGAAATCATATTTGACCCGGAGGTCATCTCATACGGGGAACTGCTTGATATTTTCTGGCGGCAGATCGATCCGACCGATCCCGGCGGCCAGTTTTACGACCGCGGCGATTCTTACAGGACGGCGATCTTCTATCACGATGACGAACAGAAAGCAGCCGCCGAGCAGTCCAAGGAAAAGCTGGAGGCTTCGGGGCGGTTTGACGGACCGATCGCCGTCAGAATTCTTCCGGCCAAAGAATTTTATCCGGCAGAAGAAGAACACCAGGATTACTACATGAAGAACCCGGCCCATTACAACCGATATTTTGCGGGTTCCGGAAGAAAAGCATTCCAGGAAACCATGTGGGAGGAGTAACAGGATGAACAAAGAAGATCTGAAGCAGAAGCTTACGCCGATGCAATATAAAGTCACCCAGGAAAACGGCACCGAACCGCCGTTCCAGAATGAATATGATGCCCATTACGAAGAGGGAATCTATGTGGATATCGTCTCGGGCAAGCCGCTCTTTTCATCAAAAGACAAGTACGATGCGGGATGCGGGTGGCCGAGCTTCACGAAACCGATCGAGGACACCGAAGTCACGGAACACTTTGACACCAGCTATGGTATGCGCCGAACGGAAGTCCGGAGCAAAACTGCGGACTCCCACCTCGGCCACGTCTTTCCTGACGGACCGAGAGAAGCGGGCGGCCTGCGCTACTGCATCAACTCCGCAGCCCTCCGCTTCGTTCCGAAGGACAAGCTTGAAGAGGAAGGCTATGGGAACTATCTGAAGCTGTTTGGTGAATAAATTCGGCAAGCAGTGAATCAACCAGGAAAGGGCGGTGGTCCGATGAGGCGAACATTCTATCAGTACCTCATGTCCCACCGGGGAGGGCCGAAAGACGACCCGCGTGCGGTATTCGCGGAGGCGGCATTTCTCGACCATGAATTCCCCAAGACGGAAATCGGATTTGATCCGCTGTCCCGCTATCTTGAAGAGCGGGCGGACCCGGACATGCCATCGCGTGTTTTTGATGAATTGTGGGAAGAATACCGGGAGACCGACTGAGACTAGGCGTCCGTTTTGGCGGGCGCCGGTGTTGTGATTGCGGGCGGTCCAAAAACACGATATGATGGAAAAGAATTTGTGAAAGCGGGGTTTAATCAGATGAGTATCCACATTAGTGCAAAAAAAGGCGAAATCGCCGACACGATCCTACTGCCGGGCGATCCGCTCCGTGCAAAGTACATTGCAGAGACGTTCCTGGAAGATGTAGAGCAATTCAACGAAGTCCGGAATATGTTCGGCTATACGGGAACCTATAAAGGAAAGCGGGTTTCCGTAATGGGTACCGGGATGGGCATACCGTCAATCTCCATCTACATCACTGAACTGATGCAGGAGTATGATGTACAGAAGCTGATCCGTGTGGGCACATGCGGCGCGATCCAGAAGGACGTCAAGGTCCGTGACGTCATCATCGCCCAGAGCGCATCCACGAACTCCAAATTTAACGAGATCATCTTTAAGGGAATGGATTATGCGCCGACGGCAGATTTCGATCTGCTGCTGAAAGCATACGAAGCAGGACGTGAAAAAGGTCTGAATCTGAAAGTCGGCAACGTCTTCACGGAAGATCTCTTCTACAGTGAGGATTCCGATCACAAAAAATATGCGGACTACGGTGTCCTGGCCGTTGAGATGGAATCGGCGGCACTTTATACGCACGCTGCAAAGTTCGGCCGCCAGGCACTTTCCGTTCTGACGGTGAGCGACCATATCCTGACAGGCGAAGCAACATCCTCCGAGGAGCGCCAGACGACATTCAACGAAATGATCGAAGTCGCCCTCGAAGCGGCTATCCAGTAAAGACCGGATCGACCGCCATCGGACGGTGGCGGTCTTTTCGTATATCGGCCCGCTGCACCGGCTGCGGGCCTTCGTTGAAAGTGGTGAAACAACATGGACGAAAATAATCACGGCCGGAACAGTGACAATCCGGAGGACAAACAGCAGACACCCGCGGGACGCTACCTGCGCATCAAGCCGTTTTTCCTTCTGATGCTCATGTTCGGCCTCGTCCTCCTGACTGCAGGCGTGACATTCTTCGCCCTTACTGTCGGAGAGGACAAAGTGGTCGAGGTGGTCTCGCCGAAGTCCGAACGGGGCGAGTTCGAAAAGCTTTATGATGCCTATGACGCAGTGAAAAAGCAGTACTTCGAGGACGTGACTGACGAAGAACTCGTGAACGGGGCGATCAACGGCATGGTGGATGCCCTGGGCGACCCATATTCGGATTACCTGGACGAGACGGAAGCCCAGCACCTGAACGAAAGCATCTCTTCGAGCTTTGAGGGAATCGGTGCTGAAATTCAGGAGCGTAACGGCAAGATCATGATTGTTTCCCCGATCAAGAATTCTCCGGCGGAAAAAGCGCATCTGCAGCCCGATGACATCATCCTGTCCGTGGATGGCGAGAGCCTCCAGGGCAAGTCCTCGACCGAAGCCGTGACGCTGATCCGCGGTGAGAAGGGCACCGATGTCACCCTCCAGATCGAGCGGGCAGGACTTGAAGAGCCGATTGACGTGACCATCACACGTGATGTCATTCCAATTGAAACCGTCTATGCTGAGATGGTGGACGATGAAGTCGCCCATATCCAGATCACCAGCTTCTCGGAAAACACGTTTGACGAGCTGCTGGAGGCTATTGATGCCATGGAGAAAAAAGGCATGAAGGCGATGGCGATCGATGTCCGGCAAAACCCCGGCGGCCTCCTCAGTACGGCAATCGAGATCTCTAACCTCTTCGTTGAGGAGGGAGAGGGACTCTTCCAGATCGAGGAGAAAGGCAGGAAGCCTCAGATCACCTATGCGTCCGGCGGAACAAAGGTGAAGATGCCGGTAGTCCTGATGATTGACGGCGGCAGTGCCTCCGCATCCGAAATCCTCGCCGGTGCACTCATGGAGTCGGCCGGCATCCGGAGCGTCGGCGAAAAATCGTTCGGAAAAGGCACCGTCCAGTCGCCGCAGGACTTCCGGGACGGCTCGAACCTGAAGCTGACCACCGCAAAATGGCTGACGCCTGACGGCAACTGGATCCACGAGAAAGGGATTGAGCCGACCGATCCGGTTAGTTATCCAGAATACGTGAAGCTGCCGTTTATCGATCCGAAAACATCGATGCAGGATGGGGATACGTCTATGACCATCCTCTCTGCCGAGCAGATGCTTGATGCGGTGGGCTATGATCCCGGTGAAGCGGACGGCGTCTTTGATGAAGAGACGGCAGAAGCGGTCCGTGACCTCCAGTCGGAAGCGGGTCTCGAGGAAAGCGGCATCCTTGAAGGGGATACCACATTTGCCCTCATGGACAAGCTCCGCGAGAAGATTGAGACTGACGATCCGATGATGAAAAAAGCGGCGGAAATTCTGCACGAACAACTGAAATGACAAAAGCGGGCGGAGTCCATATTGGATTCCGCCCGTTTCATTGAAAGGATGACTGACAATGACCGAAGTTTATATCTTGAGCGGATTTCTCGGGAGCGGAAAAACCTCATTGCTGACGGGGCTGATCATGCAGGCAAAGAAAGATGGGCTGAAGCCGGGCGTCATCATGAACGAACTCGGTGAGCTGGCCTTTGATTCGGAAGCGGTGGAGGAAGGCGTGCCGCTCAAGGAAATCCTGAATGGGTGTATTTGCTGCACGGGTTCGGAAAAGACGGAGTCCCAGATGCAGGCCCTTCTGCACGAGGATGTCGATATCATATTCATCGAGACGACCGGAGCAGCCCACCCTGTGGAAGTTCTCGATGCGGTCCACTCCCCGCTGTTCGGAGAACGGCTGGATGTAAAGGGGATCGTCACCGTGGCGGATGGAAAGCGTTATCTGGCGTCAGAAGGCATGACGCCACAGGTCCGCATGCTGTTCCTTGAACAGATCCGTCATGCCGGGTTTGTTTTGCTGAACAAAAGCGATTTGCTGACGGATTCCGAGAAGGCGGAAGCTGTCATGGGCATCCAGGCACTGAACCCCGGTGCCCGGATCGTCGAAACCGTAAACAGCAAGGTTCCTCTGGCAGCACTGCGCAGCCTGGCACAGAAACCGACCGGAATGCCGGTGCAAAAAGCGGGAATCGGCAGCCATCTGCCGATCGGAACACGCCTCGTGACATTCAGCAAGCCGGTCAGCAGGGAGACGTTCGAAGGATGGATCCGGACGCTTCCGGAGACGGTGTACCGGATGAAGGGATATGTACCGTTGGAAGGAAACAAATACCCGTCCCTGTTCCAATATGCTTATGGGATGGTTCAATGGATTCCGGAATACATGAACATGCCGGCAAACCTTGTGCTGATCGGGGAAGGGCTTTCCGAAATCCATGTGCCGGGTACCGGCGATGAGTGATGAGAAAAGCCTGATCGGGGCTTACCGGAGACTGTGGGAGGGAAGAGCCGCCGCACAGCAGGCATCGTCCATCCCGGACATCCGCTCCCTTGCAGAAGATGAGCTGGCTGATAAGATGACCCATCCAAGACTGAGAAAGTCGCGGGAAGCCAAGTTTGCAGAGATCACAGCGCGCATCCGCACATCCGGCCTGCCTGATGAAGACCAGGACCTGCTGATCCGCTTCTATCGGTCTCTGATGATCTGATGTCAACCGCACCTAAAATGAAATAGTCGGTCGTCCTTCCGGAGATTTCCTATGAATCATCTGCCGGAACGCCTATTTTCATAGGCCGGGGGGATGGCTGGTGACAGAGGAAAGTGCTGGAACGATATGCATCCCTGCCTTCGTGTACGATGGTGCCGAAGGGAGGAATTGAGAATGAAAAAAACGATTTCCGTTCTCGCCATGAGTGCGGCGCTACTGACGCCGGGCCTCACTGCGCAAGCACAGCAGACAACAGAAAACGAACAATTCCAGAAGATCAACGTGGAAGGCATGTCCGTGCATACATATGTAGCCGGACAAGTACTCCAATATAACGGTGAGGATCTGTCCAAATTGGACGTCCAGAACCTGATCCAGAAAATCCTGAAGGAGTACGGCTACAAGCTTCCTGCGCCACCTGCAAAACAGGAAAAGCCGGAAACAGCCAAGCCGGAAGCTCCTAAAGCAGAGGAGAAGCCGGAACAGCCTAAAAAAGAAGAAAAGCCTGCACCAGTTCCGGAACAGCCTAAAGAAGAGAAGCCAGCACCGGCTCCAGAAAAACCTGCAGAGAAAAAGCCTGAAGCCGAAAAACCTGCGGCTCCTGCCCCTGCACCAGCTCCGCAGCAGCCGTCCCAGCCTTCTGCTGCGCCGACTGAGCAAGCTCCACAGCAAACTGCCGGCCTGAGTGCAGTTGAACAGAAAGTACTTGACCTGACAAACGCTGAACGCGCCAAAGCCGGCCTCAAGCCGCTGGCAGCAGACTCGAAATTGATGGATGCAGCAAGAGCGAAATCTGCGGACATGCGCAAGAACAATTACTTCTCGCACACGAGCCCAACTTACGGTTCCCCGTTCGACCAGATGAAGGCAGCCGGCATCAGCTACAAGAAAGCCGCTGAAAACATTGCAATGGGTCAGCGGACTCCTGAAGAAGTTGTGAAAGGCTGGATGGAATCGCCTGGCCACCGCCAGAATATCCTGACACCGGAATTCACACACATCGGAATCGGCTATGACTCGAATGGACACTACTGGACTCAGATGTTCATCCAGAAATAAGATACAGAAAGAGCACCCTTCCAGGGTGCTCTTTTTCTTATGCCATGACTGCAAAGCCATGTGCAGCATGTTGAATAAAACACCCTTCCCGGGGCTGATACTGACGGGAAGGGGTGATTCGAATTCATGGACGATCAAACGATGCAGATCATAAAAAATGAATTTAAAAACTCCGCAGATTTTGTGGTGAAAGAGGTTGAAATCGCCGGTACGGCTGCTTTTCTTTGTTTTTATTCGACGATGATAGATGCCGAGGCTGTCAACAAGCAACTGCGGCTGCTGGAGGACAGGGTAGACAAAGGCGCGAATGGATGGGGCAGCAGTGCCTCCACATCGGCCGAAGCCTTCCACAAGGACAAGCTTGTCACCGCCATCTGTGAGGGCAGTGCTGTTCTGATTTTTCCCAAGTCCAATCTGATGCTTGAAATCAAGGCGATTAAGGTCCCTGAACGATCGCCGGATGAACCGGTCAATGAACAGGTTGTCCGCGGCATGCACCAGGGCTTTGTAGAAAACTTCAGCTCAAATATCGGCTTGATCAGAAATAAGATGAAACGCCCAGATCTGGTTGTTGAAAGTTTTGCGATGGAAAGAACAGTCAGCAAGCTCAATATCGTTTATCTTGCAGATCAGGCCGCCCCGGAAGTGGTGCAAGAAGTCCGCGAAAGGCTGAGCAACATGCCGAATAAAGAATTTTATTCCTCCGGCCAACTTGAAGACTATATTGAAGACCGAATCCTGTCACCATTTCCGCAATTCCTGACCACAGAGAGGCCGGATCGGGTCACATATAATCTTTTGGAGGGAAAGGTGGCCATATTCACAGACAGTTCGCCCACGACACTGCTGGGCCCCGTGAACCTGTTCTCATTTTATGAATCACCCGATGATTATACAAGCCGTGTGCTCGTGGGCAGCTTCTACAGGCTGGTCAGGCTTTTGGCATTTTTTCTGGCTATTCTGCTGCCTGCCTTTTATATTTCGGTCATGAGCTTTCATTCGGAAATCCTCCCCGTCGAACTGACTACACAAGTCAAAAGCAGTGTGAAAGATATCCCCTATCCTCCGATTTTTGAGGCGCTGTTATTGGAACTGTTTATCGAACTGATCCGCGAGGCGAGCATCCGGCTGCCTCAGCCGATTGGCCAGACCGTAGCGATTGTCGGAGGGATTGTAATCGGGGATGCCATCGTGAGTGCGGGGCTTGCCTCAAACCAGATGGTGATCGTGGTAGCCATGACTGCCATTGCGGGCTTTGTTGTTCCGTCACCAGAACTGAATATGGTGATCCGGATGCTCCGCTTCCCGTTCATGATTCTGGCTGCGACGTTTGGTTTCCTGGGCATGCTGATCGGCACGCTGATTCTTTTCGTGCATTTGCTGAACCTCTCCTCCCTGAACCAGCCGTATCTGTCTCCGGTGATTCCTTTTGATCCTACGAGGTTCAAGGATGTCTTCTTCCGGGTGCCGTATTTCAGGCCGGACCGTCAACAGCCATTTTTCCGTCTGGGAGGGAAAAAGGCGAAATGAAACTGCACATTACATCTCTTCAGCTTTTCCTTATGCTGTTCGTTGCCATGACCGGTACGGTGTTCACGTCATTCCAGTCACAATTGGTCATTGCTGCGGGACGGGATGCGTGGTGGCTATTTCTAATGCAGGGTCTTCTCATCTTTCCTCATCTGTGGCTGTTCAACCGGTATTACCAAGATTTTAAATGGAAAGGACTTATTGCTTTTTTATATGGCATTTACTGGTTCTTCGTCATGGCCAGTTTTCTTGGCTATATCGGCTATACGCTGAATGTCTGGGCCTATCCGAAGACACCTACATTCGTCATCATGTTGCTGGTCGTCATTGTCCTGTTTTATCTGATGATGAGCCGCAGCGAAACAATGGTCAATATCGGCGTGATTCTCATTCCGATGATCATCCTGTTTATGGTGTTTGTTTACTTGGGGCTGAAAGAGGCCGTATGGACAAATCTCTTCCCTCTTGGCGAAACGAAATTCAGTGATCTGCAAAAGGGCTCATTAAAAGCCCAGATGCCATTTATCGGAATTGAACTGTTTCTGTTGTTGAGAACGTTTGTTCCGGGAAAGGTGAACTCCCGGAAAGTCATGATTTATGGCGGTGTCTGGCTGTTATTTTTCCTGCAGATGCTCGTCATGCCGCTCCTGTTTTTCTCGGTGGAAGAATTCAGACTGATTCCTGAGCCGATCATGTACATGCTGAAGTCCCAGGATGTTTCATTTATGGAACGGCTGGATCTGCTGTTTATTTATATCTGGCTGGCCTGGTCTTTTATCGCGATGGGGATTTATGCATTCTCAATTCTTCATTTGCTGCCCCAAAAGATCAGGATCCGCAGATCAAGGAACGCAGCCCTGTTTTGCATCCTTCTGCTGGCTGTCGGGACACAACTGGACTCGAAAGAAGCGGTTCGTATGAGCGGTCAATTTCTACAATATGCCCATCTCGTCTTTGCCATCGCCTTGCCGTTTCTTGTCATATCGGGTAACAGGATCTTTGGAAAGAGAAGGGGAGAAGAGTCGGCATGAAAAAGTTGATGATCTGCCTGGTGCTCTGCATTCCCTTCCTCGCAGGATGCTGGGATAATTTGAGTTTCCGCGACTTGCAAGTGGTGACGCTGATCGGGATCGAAGGGGAAAAAGGGAATGTCACCATCCACTTTTCTTTTCCCTCGCAGACCGATGACCAGATTGAGTACTTGATTGCAAAAGCCCAGGGCTATTCATTTGCTGATGCGAAAAACGAGATCAATGTCCGGACCAGCGAAGTGATTGATATTTCTCAGCTTGAAGTACTCCTGATATCGGAAGAAACTGCCGAATCCAACCTCATTGAATATATGGATAATCTCTACAGGACACCCCGAAACAGGCTGAGCAGCAAGGTGGCACTCATCCGGGGAGATATGGAATCCTTCATGACCCAAACAAACCCGCAAGGAATCGGAAAAAATGTGCCGGACTTTATCACTCATCTGCTGCAGACAAGTGATGACTATTCCATGTCCACTTCCCATGATATCCAGAAGGTGGGGACACTGCTGTTTTCAGAGGGGAAGGACCTGGCGCTTCCGGTCCTGCAAATCGGCGAGGAGTCCGGTCATCCGGAGATTGCCGGAACGGCTCTGTTTAAAGGGAAATCAGCAACCGGGACTGTATTGACCACAAGCCAAAGCAAGATCATGTCCATCATGGAACATAACCCCGGAAAGTTCCTGAGGGGCACGTACGAAGTGGAAGTCGATGGGAAAAAGGATTTAATTACGATTGAGTATGTAAGCGGGAAAAAGGATTGGAAAATCGAAGGCGATAAAGTCCGTATGTCTTATGACATTGATGTTGAAATCGAAGAATTTCCGATTGGTCCCGTTCTTGAAAAAAACCGGATAGAAATACTCGAGAAGCAGCTTTCGGAACAGGTAACCGCAAATATGCAAGATCTGCTGTCGGTTCTGCAGGAAGCAGGCAGTGATCCGCTTGGTCTCGGACGCACCGTGCGTGCATTCCATCCCGATCTCTGGAAACGGGGAGACTGGAACGAAACGTTTTCAGAGCTGGATATAAAAGCTGACGCCAAGATTAAAATCCGGCGGACAGGAATCCTGAATTAAAAAGTGACATAAAAAACCCCGCGGAGACAGACACAGTCTCAGCGGGATTTTTCAATTAGGAGCAGGAAGCTTCTGCTTTTTCCGCTGAATCAGCAGCAGGCGGACCGACAGGGTGATGGCTCCCGCGGTCAGGCCGGTGATCAGGCCGATCCAGTAGCCGAATGGTCCGAGGTCCGTCTGATTGGCGATCAGGTAGCCGACCGGCAGGCCGATGACCCAGTACGAGATGATCGCCATGATGAACGTGACGTTCACGTCTTTGTATCCGCGGAGCGCTCCCTGTACGGGTGCCTGTACAGCATCGGATAGCTGGAAGAAAGCAGCGAAGATAAAGAATTGTACGGCAAGCCGGATGATGGCCTCATCCTGCGTGTACAGGGAAGCAATCCCATCCCGGAACGTGACGAGAATAAAGATGGAGATCAGGCTGAACACGATTGCCATTCCCACGCCGAGCCAGCTGTATTCTTTCGCTTCCTTCCATCTGCCTGCACCGACCTCGTGGCCGACGAGAATGGTCGCGCCCATCGAGAGGCTGAGCGGAATCATGTAAAGGAGTGACGTGAAGTTCAGGGCAATCTGGTGGGCGGAAATCGTTTCTGTGGAGTAGCCGCTCATAAAGAGTGTGACGACTGCGAAAATGCTTGTCTCTGTAAAGATCGAGATCCCGATCGGAACACCGAGGACCACAATCTCTTTCCAGCGGGGAATGGATATGCGTTCCCATCCTCCATACAGCCGGAAGGGCTGGAACGGCCGTTTTGAATGGGTGACGAATACCGCAATCGCCAGGATCACCCAGTAGGTGATTGCGGAGGCGACTCCCGCCCCCACGCCGCCAAGCTCCGGAAAACCTGCCTTCCCGAAGATGAACAGCCAGTTCAGAAGAATGTTCACCGGTGCAGAGAGAAGGGTGATGATCATCGTTACCCGTGTGGCGCCAAGCGCATCGATAAAGGAGCGGATAACCGTGTAGGCAAACAGCGGGACCAGACCGGCACTCATCGCCGTCAGATAGCCTGCAGACACTTGTTGCACCTGCGCCTCGAGCGGCATCTGGCCGAGGCCATAGCGGATGACGACCTGCAGAAGAACGAACACCACCGCGGACAGAGCCACACTGATATAAAGTCCCTGCTGTACGGTTGGACGTGCGTCTTCCTTCCGTCCGGCACCGACCGCCTGGGCGACAATCGGCGTCACGGATATCAGAATTCCTGCCAGCCCCGTATAGACAGGGTTCCAGAAGGAAGAACCGATCGTCACGCCGGCCAGGTGTTCGGAGTCATAACGGCCGGTCATGAGGATATCGAAGAACGTCATCAAGTACATCGCCACCTGTGTGACGAGGATCGGGCCGACGACTTTCGCCATGATGCCCGCCTTCAGGCTGAGCGGCCTGCGTGTTTCCATCCTGCAGCACCTCCAGTCCATAAGATACTTGCATTCAGCTGTGTTAGAATGGATAATGCGTTCATATGTATGAAACACTGTAAACGAATTGAGGGAATCGCATGACACGACCTAACATCATCCTCACCGGAGGCGGTACGGCCGGGCACGTCTCTCTGAACCAGGCAATTATCCCGTCGCTGACTGAACAAGGCTACGATGTCCATTATATCGGGTCCCGTGACGGAATAGAAAAAAATCTGATCACCGGATCATTCCCGTCTGTACCTTATTATGAAATCTCCAGTGGAAAACTGCGCCGCTATTTCTCGATGAAGAACTTCACCGATCCGTTCAAAGTCGGTGCAGGGGTCCTTCAGGCATACCGGGTCATCAGGAAACTGAAACCCTCTCTGATTTTCTCCAAGGGAGGATTCGTTTCGGTTCCGGTGATCCTGGCCGCCCGCATGGCGGGAGTCCCCGTGGTCATCCATGAATCCGACGTCACTCCGGGACTGGCGAACAAGCTGGCAATGCCGTTTGCCGATCATGTGTTCACCGTTTTCCCGGAAACGGTTCCTCATGTCAAAAAAGCGGAAGCGACCTGCACAGGAGCGGTCATCCGCCAGGAACTGTTCGAGGGATCCAAGGGCGAAGGGCTGCGCATCGCCGGTCTGCCGGGCAGGAAGCCCGTCCTTCTCGTGATGGGAGGCAGCCAGGGATCGGCGGTCCTCAATGAAGCAGTCCGCTCCAGTTTGCCGGAGCTCCTGAAAACTGCCGACATCATTCATCTTTGCGGAAAGGGTCATCTCGACGCAACACTTGAACAGATGGAAGGCTATAGCCAGTTTGAGTATGTGACCGATGAGCTGAGACATTTGCTGAAGGCGGCTGATTACGTTGTGTCCCGCGCCGGCTCCAACTCCATCTTTGAATTTCTTGCACTTCGTCTGCCGATGCTCCTCATTCCTCTTTCGGCAGAAAAGAGCAGGGGAGACCAGATCCTGAATGCCAGGATGTTCGAAAAGGCCGGTTTTGCCGAAGTGCTTCAGGAAGAGGAGGTCGGGCGCCAATCGTTTCTCGGCAGCGTCCATTCACTGCAGGACCGAGCCCAGGAAATCATCCTCAAGATGGAACAGGCGGAACCTCCAAAAACCCCGGAAGAGATGGCTTCTCTGATTCTATCGCACTCCCGGGAAAATGGCTGAGTCCGGCCGTAAAATGTTTAGCCGCACCCATATATCGGTATTCTAAAAGCATGTATCCGCTTACAACGGTCATGCTTTGTTTTTTTGTAAAAAAAGATTGTATTTTGTCGGTACAGTAGTAAGATTGAATTGGACAAAAACGCAGGCGTCGCCTTAGATGCCGTTTGCTTTCAGTGTCAGGGACGGCATGCTAAAATTGATGCGGACCTTTATAATAGAGGTAGACGATGCCAGCGTAAAAAGTGGAGGGTATCTACATGTCAAACAATTTTGCTGCTCCCGGTTCGCCCTGGGGTTCCTTCTCCGGGCCGAACCTGGGGTATGTGATGGAACAGTATGAGCTGTTCCAGAACGATCCGGATCAGGTTGACCCTGATCTGGCGGAACTTTTCAGAAGTTTCGGCGCACCGGTTTCACCGGAGAATGCTGCCGGAACTGCCGAGACAGCTACAGGCACTTCACCGGCCCAGTTCGGAAAAATCGTGGCAGCGGCCAGGCTGGCAGATTCCATCCGCCAGAACGGCCATCTGGCTGCGAATATCTTCCCGCTGAAGGACCGGGAATTGGACAATTCCCGGATTATTCCGTCGGCATACGGACTCACCGAAGCAGACCTCGCGTCGATGCCGGCTTCGATCTTTTTCCATGAGCAGGTTCCGGAAGGCGTGTCGAACGGCCTCGATGCCATCAACCATCTGACACGCATCTACACAGGGAAGGCTGCCTATGAGTTCTCTCAGGTCATTGACCCGGAAGAACGCAAATGGCTCCGTTCCTACATCGAATCAGGAAAAGTGCGTCCCGGACTGGACGACAGTCAGCGCCGCGAACTCCTTGACCGCCTGACGAAAGTCGAAGGCTTTGAGAAGTTTATCCACCGTACGTTCGTCGGTGCGAAACGCTTCTCCATCGAAGGTCTTGATTCGCTTGTGGTTCTGATTGACGAACTCGTCCGCAACGCACACGAAGAGAAGATGAAAGAAGTTCTGATCGGCATGGCACACCGCGGCCGTCTGAACGTTCTTACGCATGTCCTCAACAAGCCTTATGAAGTCATGCTGGCCCAATTTGCAGGCCTCGATGACACTCCGTTTATCCCTGAGGACGGTTCCCTTGAACTGACACATGGCTGGTTCGGCGATGTGAAGTACCATATGGGCGCCACCTACAACGCTCCCGACGGCCTGAAGGTCAAACTGGCCTACAACCCGTCTCACCTGGAGGTAGTCAATCCGGTCATTACCGGCCAGACACGTGCCGCCCAGGAAGAGACCGGCCGTCCGGGGATTCCTGAACTGAATGAGAAAGATGCATTTGCCGTCCTGGTGCACGGTGATGCGGCATTCGCAGGCCAGGGAATCAACATGGAAACCATGAACTACAGCCGCACACAAGGCTTTAAGACAGGCGGTTCGATTCATGTCATCGCGAACAACCGGATCGGCTTCACTACCGAATACTTTGATTCGCGTTCGACCCGCTATGCCTCCGACCCGGCAAAGGGGTACGAGGTTCCGGTCATTCACGTCAACGCGGATGATCCGGAAATGGTCATCGCTATTGCCCGGTTCGCTTTCGAGTACCGGAACCGATTCGGCAAGGACTTCCTGATCGACCTGGTCGGCTACCG
This sequence comes from Bhargavaea cecembensis, assembly GCF_001619585.1. Classification (GTDB taxonomy): domain Bacteria; phylum Bacillota; class Bacilli; order Bacillales_A; family Planococcaceae; genus Bhargavaea; species Bhargavaea cecembensis_A. The sequence continues at coordinate 552,090 of NZ_LQNT01000001.1, read as the reverse complement.
CCGCTACGGTCATAACGAGATGGATGAGCCGCTTGTGACGAACCCGATGATGTATCATAAGGTCCACCAGCATCCGACAGTCCGTGAACTCTACGGCAAGGAGCTGTCCGAAAAGGGCATCGTCAAGCCGGAGGAAGTCGGAAAGATGGACGAAGAAACGTTTTCACTGCTTCAGGATTCCTATGACAGAGTGAAAGAAACGTCGAAGAAAGAGACATCGGACAACAGCACTCCTGAATCCATCATGGCCGGCTACCCGGGTGTGGAAACAGGTGTTGCCGAAGACCGTCTCCGCAAGATGAACGAAGAGCTGCTGGACTTCCCTGAAGACTTCCATGTCTTCAAGAAGCTTTCCCGCATCCTGAAGCGCCGGGAAGAACCATTCAACGGCAAGGGCAAGATCGACTGGGCACACGCCGAGACACTGGCGTTCGGTTCGATTCTGCAGGACGGACACCCGATCCGCCTGACAGGCCAGGATTCCCAGCGCGGAACGTTCGCACACCGCCACCTTGTTCTGCATGATGAGCAGGACGGCAAGGAACTCGTGCCGCTTCACCATATCAGTGACGCCAACGCATCGTTCGCAGTGTATAACAGCCCGCTGAGCGAAGCATCGATCGTCGCCTATGAATTCGGCTACACGCTCGAGAACAAGAACGCGCTCGTCCTCTGGGAAGCCCAGTACGGCGACTTTGCCAACATGGCACAGATGATGTTCGACCAGTTCATTTCTTCGAGTGCCTCGAAGTGGGGCCAGACTTCCGGTCTTGTCATGCTTCTTCCGCACGCATATGAAGGCCAGGGTCCGGAACACTCCAGTGCGCGCCTTGAGCGTTTCCTCCAGCTTGCAGGAGAAAACAACTGGACAGTTGCAAACCTGTCCAGTGCCGCAAACTACTTCCATATCCTTCGCCGCCAGGCGGAGCACCTTGGCGAAGAAATCAGCCGCCCGCTTGTCATCACATCGCCGAAGTCTCTTCTCCGCCACCCGCTTGTCGGTGCGGATGTCGAAGACCTGGCCTCGGGCAAGTTCCAGACGGTCATCGAACAGCCTGGCCTCGGCAACGAGCCTGAGAAGGTTGAGCGCATCGCCTTTGCCAGCGGCAAGATGGCGATCGACCTTGCCGAGCAGGTCAAAGAAGGCGAAGGCTATGAATGGCTCCACATCATCCGTGTCGAGCAGCTGTATCCGTTCCCGTCCGACCGGATTGCAGAAATCATCGCCCGCTACCCGAATGTGAAGGAATTCGTCTGGGTACAGGAAGAACCGAAGAACATGGGCTCGTGGTCGTTTGCGGAGCCGTTTGTACGGGAAGTTGCAGGAGAGAAACCGGTTCGCTACATTGGCCGGATCCGCCGCTCGAGCCCGTCGGAAGGCGACGGCAAGTCCCATAAGATCGAACAGGACCGCATCATTAATGAAGCACTGAGCAAATCCTAAGATTTGCCTGATCATAAGGAGGAATCCACCGTGGCAGAAATCAAAGTGCCTGAACTTGCAGAATCCATCACGGAAGGTACGGTCGCCCAGTGGCTGAAGCAGCCCGGCGACACTGTAGACAAAGGAGAATTCATCGTCGAGCTGGAGACTGATAAAGTCAACGTTGAAGTCATCTCCGAAGAAGCGGGCGTTGTCCAGGAACTGCTCGCAGAAGAAGGTGACACGGTTGAGGTCGGCCAAGTCATCGCTGTTGTCGGCGAAGGATCCGGCGCAGCTGCTGCACCGGCCGATAAGCCTGCGGAAGAGAAGAAGGCAGAAACCCCTGCTCCTGAATCCAAGAAAGAAGAAACACCTCCGGCAGCTGAAGCAACCGGCGATGAGTCGAGCTCAACTGACCGCACGATCGCAAGCCCTGCAGCGCGCAAGCTTGCACGTGAAAAAGGCATCGACCTCGCTTCGATCACACCGGTCGATCCGATGGGCCGCGTACGCGTCCAGGACGTCGAAGCGGCTGCCGCTGCACCAAAGCAGGCGCCTCAACAGCAGGCGGCCAAGCCTGCGGCACCGGCTGTTTCCTCGGATGAAGAATCCGGCCGCGTGACACGCGAGAAAATGTCCCGCCGCCGCCAGACCATCGCGAAACGTCTTCTGGAAGTCCGTCAGAACACGGCGATGCTCACTACATTCAACGAAATCGACATGACGAACGTCATGGAACTGCGCAAGCGCAAAAAAGACGAGTTCGAGAAGAAGTTCGGCGCACGCCTTGGCTTCATGTCATTCTTCACGAAGGCGGTTGTCGCTGCACTGAAGCAGTACCCGTACGTGAACTCCGAGCTCGATGGTACTGACCTCCTGCTCAAGAACTACTATGACGTGGGCATCGCGGTATCTACCGAAGAAGGTCTCGTCGTACCGGTTGTGCGTGATGCAGACCGCAAGAACTTTGCCGAGATCGAGAAAGATATCGCTGATCTTGCGACCAAGGCACGCGACAAGAAGCTTGCTCTGTCCGACCTTTCCGGCGGCTCGTTCACGATTACAAACGGCGGCGTCTTCGGATCGCTCTTCTCCACACCAATCCTGAATGGCACGCAAGTCGGTATCCTCGGCATGCACACGATTCAGAAGCGTCCTATCGCAGTAGGCGACAACGTGGAAATCCGCCCGATGATGTATGTTGCGCTCTCGTATGACCACCGTGTCATCGACGGCAAAGACTCCGTCGGTTTCCTCAAGACTGTCAAGGAAATGATCGAGAACCCAGAAGACCTTCTTCTCGGTTCCTGATCTGCAATACAATGAAAAACGCCTCTTCATGAGGCGTTTTTTGTTTGGTGGCATATCGGGACCTGAGTTGGAGTCTTCATAAGCGGAGAGTTGTTTCGCTGTTTTTACGGTTTCGTCATTCGTCCTTCTGATTTCGTCCTTCCACCGGGTAATCTCGTCATTGGAGCGTTCGGTTGGGGCGAATGACGAAATTGCGGGCGCGAATGCTGAAACCGGAGCCAACAATGACGAAACTGCTCCCTTGAATGATGAAACCGCTACTCACCCGCGCTACCTGCATCATTGAAAAAGGGGCTATGTTTTGTCTATAATGGAACCATGTTAAAGGAGGCGGCAGCCGATGAATTTTAAGCAGTGGATAGACGCACCGGCGATCCGTACTGTTACGTGCAGGCATACGGACGCGGAAAAGTACCTGGTGTCGAATGTGCTCACACCGGGCAAAGAATACGAAGTGAAAAACGAGACCGATGAATTCATCTTTGTCGTGGACAACACGGGCAAAGTCGGCGGTTTCTATAAAACGTATTTTGAATGATCCGGAGGCCCGGCGGGAAAACCGCCGGGCCTTTTAGTAGGGAGGACTGTTTATGCTGGCGATCATCGAAGAAGAGCAGAAGGAACGGAACGGACGGACGTATCCCGCCGATGAGACGGCGCTGATCGGGCAGGGGGGCTATGTGCCTCCGGATGTCTACTTGTGGGAGGACGTACTGACGGCCGTGGTCATCCGGCGTCCGGTGCTCCTGAAAGGCCCTTCCGGTTCCGGTAAGACTAAACTTGCGGAATCGGTGTCGGCCTTTTTCAGCCAGCCGATGCATCAGGTCAACTGTTCCGTCGACCTGGATGCCGAATCGCTGATCGGATTCAAGACGATCATCCGGCAGGAAGGAGATACCGTGATTGACTTCGTGGACGGGCCGGTTGTGACAGCAATGAAAGAGGGCCATATCCTTTATATTGACGAGATCAACATGGCCAAGCCGGAGACACTGCCGATCCTCCATAGCGTGCTGGACTACCGCAGGATGCTGACGAATCCGTTCACAGGAGAGGTCATCCATGCCCACCCTGATTTCACCGTCATCGCCGCGATCAACGAGGGTTATGTCGGAACGGTCCCGATGAATGAAGCGCTGAAAAACCGGTTTATCGCTTTCCAGGTGCCGTATCTCGGACAGGAACAGTCGAAGGCGCTTCTGGAGCGAGAATTTCCGGATGCTCCCCGGACGCTGATTACGACGATGCTGAGCATCTCGGAGGACCTGAAGGATCAGGCGAAAAATGGACTACTGGCCGATGAAGCTGCATCAATCAGGAGCCTGATCGACGCTACGGAGCTGGCACTTCATATGGGGCCAGAACGCGCTGTTCGCTATGCCATCGCGGAGAAACTTGAAGATCCGGGAGAGCGCCGGCTCGTCATGGACCTGGCTGCCACTTGGATCCGGTGATGCGTGATGACATCGATTAACCGGTTTATCGACTTTAACGACGAACTGATTGACGCAGGGGAGAGGCTCAGGCTCGAGCGCCTTGCACGCGCGCTCACCGGCATGGCTGACCTCGGTCTGACCGAGAGGCAGCATATTGAATTCCATCCCGTGTCCAATGAGCTGGCCATGAGTGTCTTTTGGCGGCACAGGGATCCGGAAGTGACCGAACAGGGCCGGCTGTCCGATCTTTATCTGCTGGCGGCCGGTTTCTGGTCCCGGTTCGACCTTGCCGTCTGGCGGGAATACCGTTCTGCAACAGAGGACCATCCGCTCCGTGAATTCCTTCGTGCGGCCGTCCTGCTGTTCGAAGAGCTCCGCATCACAGACGCGGTCATTGCCGAACGGCCCGGGACGGAACCGGCCTTTGCACTCAGGAGGCGGCTGTACGGTGAGTTTCATACGGGCCAGCAGCCGGTCAATCTCAGCCGTGGATTCCGGGCGGACGCGTTATTTAATCACCTGTATGCGGTCATTCACGGCATTCCGGATGATTTTGTTTCACACGAAGAGGAACTGTCCGGTCTTGTCGATCCGGTACTCTTTGGCGTGTTCGATGCCCGATCGACGGCGGACTCGGTCCGTGTGGCTGAGCGAATGGCTCCATTGCTGTATGGCCGCCTGAAAGAAGATCTGCGGCATTCCTATTATGCGGTGGGTGACGGCCTGAACGGTCCGAAGCCTGACTTTCATTATCATAAGGGAACCGAGGACCGTGAAAAAGGCGAAGCGGGCGAGAAGGAGTCTGTCGGGGAATTGTTCTCGACCTGGCATGCCGCCAACCGTTCGGAAAAAGGCATGCACCTGAACTATGAGCTTGAACACGGACGTATTGGGGAAGGCGACGGCACGGGTGCCAGGGAAGGCCGTGAAGGGGCAGACGCGACATCGACCGGCCGCGGGCAGTCATCTGCAGACGAGCGGACAGGGGTTGCGCATGAGGCGGGAAGCGAAGCGTCAACTGCCGATCCAGGTGCCTGGACGAAAGCGGAAGGGTTCGGCACGGCAAATGAATCCGTCGTTTACCGGGAACTGCTTGCCGAAGCCGATCATAGCGCTGAGGCACGTGAACGAATTCTCAGATGGCGTGAGGAATCCGTTCCGCATGTACGGGCAATCGTCAAAGAGATGCAAAAGAGGATCGAAAGAAAGAAAGAAGAACGTAGAGAGGGGCTGCCGAAGGGGCGTCTGTCCAAAAATCCGGTCTCTGTCCTGCTTAATGAGCGTCCGCGTCCGTTCTACAGAAAGCAGAGCCCGTCCAAGCGATTGGATGCGGTCTTCGGACTCCTGGTGGACGGGTCGGGATCTATGGCGGACAAACTGGATGAGACGAAAAAAGCAGTCCTCCTGTTCCACGACATTCTCCGCTCGCTGGATACTGCGCATGGCATTGCGGTTTACCAGGAAGATTCGGCTGCAGCCACGAAAACACGCCAGCCGAATACCTTCCATTGGCTTCACCGGTTCCGGGATGACGGGAAGGATAACGGGGGAAGGATTCTGTCCCTTGAGGCAGGGGACGATAACAGGGATGGCTTCGCCGTCCGCTGGATGTCCTCAAGACTCCTTCAGCGTCCCGAGGCGCATCGGTTTCTTCTGGTGTTCTCGGACGGGGAGCCTTCGGCGTTCGGCTATGGCCAGAATGGGATCGTCGATACGGCGGAAGCCGTCAGGGAGGCGGAAAAGCAGGGGATCACAGTCATCCATCTGTTCCTTTCATCGGCGCCGGCAACCGCGCGGCAGCAGGAACTGTTCAGGATGATGTTCGGCAGCCGATCGGTCTCGGCGGATTCGATCGACCGCTTTTCTGACGAGACTCTGCGGATTCTCCGGAAACTGCTCGTCCTTGCTTCAGGGAATATGTAGGATAACAAAAAAACCGTCCTCACTGAGGACGGTTTTCCGTTTTATTCGCGACTGCGATCAATCGCTGCTTGAGCTCTTCTTCCATTCGGGCAATCTCGATTTCCGCGGCTTTCCGCTTTGCACGTCCGTCCGCCTGGATTGCGAGTGTCTCCTCGATGGTGGAGATCAGGTTTTCCTGAGTCTTTTTCAGTGTGTCGACTTCAACAATACCGCGCTCGTTTTCCTTGGCCGTTTCGATGCTGTTCATTTTGAGCATTTCGGAGTTGCGGAGGAGAAGGTCGTTTGTCGTCTTGGTGACCGCACGCTGGGATTCCACTGCTTTGCGCTGCCGGTTGAGGGTCAGTGCGATGGCAATCTGGTTTTTCCACAGAGGAATCGAAGTCATGATCGATGACTGGATTTTTTCGGCCAGCGTCTGGTTCGTTTGCTGAATCATGCGGATCTGCGGTGCACTCTGGATGGTGATCTGGCGGGAAAGCTGCAGATCGTAGATCCGCTTTTCGAGCCGGTCGACGAACTGTGCCATGTCGTTCACTTCCTGGAACGCCATCTGATCATTTGTCTCTTCGGCTTTTTTCCTCATCGCCGGAATGACTTCATTAACGATTTCGTCCCGTTTGAGTTCTGCGGCTGCGATATAAACATTCAGCGCCTGGAAGTAGGCCTTGTTCTGGTCATATAGCTGGTCGAGCATCTGAACGTCTTCAATGAGTCCGCGTTTGGCATGCTCCAGCTGGACGCCGATGCGGTCAATCTGGGTACTCAGCTTCTGGTATTTCGTCATGAGTTCCTGAACGGATTTTTGTACCCGTCCGAACCATTTGCGGATGCCGGTCTTTTTCTCCGCCGACAGATCTTCGGGATCAATCTCGTTCAGTTTGCCCATCAGGTCTTTCAGGACATCGCCGACCGGCCCGATGTCCTTGGCCTGGACATGGTCGAGCATTTTATGGGAGAACGTCGACAGCTGGTTTTGTGCATTCGCCCCGTAGGTGATAATTGCCTCGTAATTGCCTGCCGGGATCTGCTTGGCGAGATCCCGCGCCTTTTGCTGTTCTTCTTCGCTGAGGCGCTCCATGAGCTTGACGCCCGGCTTTGCGGGTGCCTGGTTCGCCATCTCGTCAGGAAGAAGAGCGGATTGGGGCTTCAGGTCAAACGGATTGTCGAGAAGATCGTCCATCGTCATGTCTGCCATTTCACGGGCGGGTTTGTGTTCTGTCATCAGTGTCGTCTCCTTTCAGCTGCACTTGCTCAGGCTGTTCCAGCTGTTTGCGCTCCTGCAGTTTAAGCTGCTTTTTCTCCTTACCCGTCAGGACTTCCGCATAGTCCAGTTCGAACCTCAAGGTTTCCAGGTCGGTGGCAAGCGCGCGTTTTACGTCCTTGCGGATCTCAACATTCAAGTCTTTCAGGGTTTCGCGGGTATCTTCAAGTGCCTGCTTCATTTCATCGTCCTTTGTCGGCTGGTTCGCCAGCAGCGCATACTTGGAAGACAGCTCAACCGCAGAGTCAAGATGTGCGTAGAAGAACTTCTCGACATTGTAGAACTTCCGCGGGTTCTGCTGGACGATCCCGATGATCCGCTTTGACAGCTTGTTCAGGTCGTTCAGCTGGCGGAAAGCCTGGACGGAACGAATGCTGCCGTAATGGCCGTTCAGCTGGCGGAGCTTGGACTTTGCCTGATCCAGCTGGCTGACGATATGCTTATATTCGGACCGGGTCATGCCGAGCTGTTTCACCGTTGAGCCGATCTGTACCTGCCTGATCGAGAAATCGCCCGCAAGATAAATCGCGATGAGCAGGCCGGTGGCTGGAATGAACCCCATGCCGGCACCCAACAGGAAATAGAGCCAGGATCCGAAGCTGACCGGCAGCATGATCGCATGCCGGGTCAAAAATTGCTGGAATGTATTCATCTGGCCGGACCTCCTAAAGGAATCTAACTATTTTTACGTCCGGATCGGCCGGAAAGTTTCATTTTGTTTCCGGCGCGGCCTGTCTCCATTATATCGCATACCCGGCGGGGAGACACCCGAATCGCCTGTCTCTGAGCGTAACGTGTGGCGAACGGATGCTCATTTGCTACAATGGGACTGAAGTCAGCAATACATTGATAAAGAAGGTTGATCAGATATGTTTGAAATCATCTATATGAGGGCAGACTATGAACCATGGTGGCAATTTGAGGGCTGGGAAGAATATATCCAGGATCGGAAGGTTTTCGACTGCGAGGAAACTGCACAGACGGGCCTGTCCGAGCTGATCACCCGGTTCCGGCAGGAGTGTGAGTACGAGGCGGAAAAAGACGGCAAATTCTGGGCGTTCTGGAATGTGAAAGAAGTCTGCTACTGCGAAGATTGCGCGGAGGACCTGCAGCTTTATCACGGTCTCATTTTCATGAAGGACGGGAAGCCTCATCCGTTGTCAAAAAAATAAAAAATATTCGGACCATCATCGTTGACACGCTTCCTGAAGATGGTATAATGGCATTAATTGAACACGAGGACTGGAAACACGGATTCACCTATTATAAAAAGTGATCGGGTTCAGGTCGGTACTTTTTATAATATGTGAATTTTTTTGTTCCTCCAAAAAAGTTCCATATTAAAATTATTTCTTTTAAGTTGGGGGTAAAATCAACATGAAACAAGGTACAGTGAAATGGTTCAACGCGGAAAAGGGATTCGGCTTCATCGAAGTTGAAGGCGAGGACGACGTATTCGTACACTTCTCCGCCATCCAGGGCGAAGGCTTCAAGACGCTTGACGAAGGCCAGCAAGTTGAGTTCGAAGTTGTCGAAGGCAACCGCGGACCACAGGCTGCAAACGTCGTCAAACTCTGATCGGCGGATTCATATGGGAGGCATCCGGATATTCCGGATGCCTCTTTTTTATGAGTCTGCTCACGGGCTGGAGCCGCTCTTTTGCGTATGGTGTTGTTTTTCTTGCACGTACGTTTCATTTCAAGGTAATTTTGGTATAGGACGGGGAAGGGACGTGATCGAATGGATTCCGAACTGAAGCGCCCGCTGCCTTCCGGAGAGGAGCAGCAGGACTTTTATGAGCGGCTCAGGGGCAAGTTGGCCTCATGGCTCGGGGACAAGCCCGGAAAACGCGGGCGGTTTGCTGATATCATCCTGTTTGCGCCGGACATGTTCCATCTTCTTATGAAGTCGATGACTGACAGCCGGATCGACAGGAAAAGCAAGCTGCTTGTCGCAAGCGGGATTTTGTACTTTATCTCGCCGATCGACTTCCTGCCTGAAGGCATCCTCGGGCCGGGAGGATATCTCGATGATGTGGCGGTTGCCGCATTCATTATCAACACACTCGTCGCATCCGCCGGAGAAGAGGTGCTGGAAGAGCACTGGACGGGGAATGTGAAGCTTCTCCGCGCGCTTGAGCGCATCAGTGCCAAAGGCGGCAAAGTGGTGCGCAAGCTTCCTGCGGGTACGCTTGCACGCCGGTTTATCCGCAAGCGATGAGACGACGGCGGACATCAAAAAAGGAGACGGCAGAAGCCGTCTCCTTTGTCTTGGAATCAGTTTGCGACACCCTGTGCGTCACGCCATTCCAGGTATTCATCATATGTGAGCTGCTTATCGAGGATCGTTCCGTCATCCATGATTTCGATGACGCGGTTCGCGATCGTCTGGATGAACTGGTGGTCATGAGAAGTGAAGATCATCGCGCCCTTGAAGGCGATCAGGCCATTGTTCAAAGCCTGGATCGATTCGAGGTCAAGGTGGTTCGTCGGCTCATCCAAGAGAAGGACGTTTGCGTTCGTCAGCATCATCTTCGAGAGCATGCAGCGGACTTTTTCGCCTCCGGAAAGGACTGACGGCTTTTTCTTCACTTCTTCGCCGGAGAACAGCATCCGTCCGAGGAAGCCGCGCAGGAACGTTTCCGTCTGGTCTTCAGGTGAGTACTGGCGGAGCCAGTCGACAAGTGTCGGCTGGTTCGTGCCTTCAAAGAATTCACTGTTGTCCTGCGGGAAGTATGCCTGGGAAGTCGTTACGCCCCATTTGAATGAGCCCGCGTCCGGCTCCCGTTCCTCGGCAAGCACATCCAGAAGTGCAGATTTTGCAAGCGGGTTCCCGAGGAGGATGATCTTGTCGTCCTTGTTCATCGTGAAGTTGATATCTTTCACGTAGGTCTGGTTCTCCTCCGTGATCGTGAGGTCCTTCACCTGGAGAACGTCATTGCCGATCTCCCGGCCGATCTGGAAGTTGACATACGGATACCGCCGCGAAGACGGTTTGATGTCGTCCAGCTCGATTTTGTCGAGCATTTTCTTCCTGGAAGTGGCCTGCTTGGATTTCGAGGCGTTCGCACTGAAGCGTGCGATGAATGCCTGGAGTTCCTTGACCTTTTCTTCTTTCTTCTTGTTTTGCTCGGCCGCCATTCTGGCTGCCAGCTGGCTGGACTCGTACCAGAAGTCGTAGTTGCCGACATAGACCTGGATCTTGCTGAAATCGAGGTCCGCAATGTGCGTACATACTTTGTTCAGGAAGTGGCGGTCGTGGGAGACGACGATGACGGTGTTCTCAAAGTTGATGAGAAACTCCTCCAGCCACTGGATCGCCTTCAGGTCAAGGTGGTTGGTCGGCTCGTCAAGCAGCAGGACATCGGGCTTGCCGAAGAGGGCCTGTGCGAGGAGGACCTTCACTTTGTCTGAACCGCTCAGTTCCTTCATCTTGACGTGATGCATCGATTCGGGGATGCCGAGACCCTGCAAGAGGATCGATGCGTCGGTTTCCGCTTCCCAGCCGTTCATTTCAGCGAACTCGCCTTCAAGCTCGGCGGCACGCATTCCGTCTTCGTCAGAGAAGTCTTCCTTCATATAGATGGCGTTCTTCTCCGTCATGACGTCAAACAGGCGTTTGTGGCCCATGATGACCGTCTCGAGCACTTCGTTCTCCTCGTACTGGAAGTGGTCCTGCTTCAGGACGGCGAGACGCTCGTCGGGACCCATCGATACGTTTCCTGTCTGCGGCTCCAGCTCACCGGAAAGAATCTTGAGGAAAGTGGATTTGCCGGCGCCGTTCGCACCAATCAGTCCGTAGCAGTTCCCCGGGTTGAATTTTATATTGACGTCTTCGAACAGCTTGCGGTCGCCGAAGCGAAGACTGACGTTGCTGACCTGAATCATGCATTCTCCTCCTTGTTCACAATGCTCCGATTATACCATAAAGACGTGCCGAACTGTAACCGGAGGCACGGAGAAGAACAGGCGGCCTATGAGGCACCCCGGTTGCTCCGGCGGTTCAGATAATGCTCCAGTGTGCCGAGCTCTTCGTTGATGAGCTCCTCCATCCGGTTATAGTCGTCCCGCTCCGGCAGACGGGTAAATTCACCGCCGCTGCAGGAAAAAAGGAAATAGAAATCACCGATGCGCCTGAACAAAAATACCGTCTCCGGAAAGTCATCATATACAGCCCTGATCTGATATTTGCGGGCATATGCCCACTGCACGAGTTTCATATTCATCACCTACATTCCCAATATTAACCGGTGATGTTTGAGAACGCAAGTTCGGGTGCGCTCAAGAATAGGAGTGAAAGATGGGTATCATTGTGAAAACGGGTAAGGAAAGATAAAAAAGCATCCGCCGGTGCGGATGCTTACTGTCCCCAATGGGACCTGATGAATTCGTCCCGTCCTGATTTGGTGCGGTCCTGTTCATAATGTTCGCGTTCTTTGAGATAATAGTCCTGGTGATAGTCTTCGGCCGGGTAGAAAGTAGAGGCCGGAAGGATTTCCGTAACGATCGGTTTGCCGAAGCGGCCGCTTTTCTCAAGGGCGTCCCGTGAACGCAGGGCAGCCTCGCGCTGTTCGTCAGTCGTATAGAAAATCGCCGTCCGGTAGGAGTCTCCGCGGTCATGGAACTGGCCCCCGTCATCGGTCGGGTCGATTTGCTGCCAGTAGACATCCAGCAATTCCTCATAAGGAAATACTTCCGGATCGAATTCAATTTCAACCGCTTCGTAATGGCCTGTATCGCCACGTTTGACGTCTTCATAAGTCGGGTTCTCGAGCGTTCCTCCGGTATAGCCGGATACGAGGTCTGATATGCCGTCCCATTCTTTGAACGGCTTGACCATGCACCAGAAACATCCGCCGGCGAAGATCGCCTTTTCGGTCTTTTGTCCTGCCATTGCAGCACCTTCTCTTCCTATGATATTGCCCGGATGTATTGTAGCACCCGGCCATACAGGCGGCAAGGTGCAACCCCCGGGAGGGAAGCGGCGTCCTATTCACGAATAAGAGTTTGGAGGAATTATGATGGAAACACGGCATACAAGGAGGGGCAAGAAGCGTCGCCGCAGGCTGCGTCCTTTTCGGACGCTGTTCGCTCTCTTGGTCGTTTTGGCGATCGCTGTCGGCCTGTACTCCGTATGGCAATATAATCAGGGGCGCGAGCTCGCTACCGGCGAAAAGCCCGATTCCGGGCCATTCAGCGGCGATCCGATTGATCCGCAATACCCGTATATCGAGAATTATCTGCTTCTCGGAATTGATGACGACGGGTCAGAACGATCTCGGTCCGACACGATGATCCTGGCATCTCTTGACAAGGAGAATAACAAAGTCAGGCTAGTTTCTTTCATGAGGGACATCTATGCGGATATCCCAGGTTACCAGTCGTACAAGCTCAATACTGCATATTACCTTGGAGAAGCACAGTTAGCTAAGGACACGATAACCGGTATGTTCGGTGTCCCAATCCATCATTACGCCGTGACGGACTTCGACAACTTTGAAAAACTGATTGACATTGCCGCCCCTAATGGTGTCCGTATCGACGTGGAAAAGCCGATGTCAGAGAGAATCGGTGTGAGTCTCACTAAGGGTACGCATGACCTTAACGGAAAGGAACTGCTCGGCTATGCCCGATTCCGGGCAGACAGTGAAGGAGACTTCGGTCGTGTGGAACGCCAGCAAAAAGTGATATCTGCATTAAAGGATGAAATTCTGTCTCCAGGCACAATTCCACGCTTACCGAAACTTGCTGGCGCGGCCACAGGTTATGTAGAAACGGATGTCAACGGTATTGCTGGTCTGAGAAAAGTGCTTAGAGCCGCTGTTACCGGCGGCGTGGAAATCGAACGCATGACCATACCGGTAAAAGGGACTTATCAGTTCAACACGTATCCAAATGTTGGTTCAGTAATTGAAATTGACGTCCCTGCCAACCGGGAAGCGCTGGCCGAATTCCTCGGGACACCCGAGGTCATGAAGGGCGCATCTGCACGGCTTATGCCATAAATAGAGAATGGGGGAAGCCGATGAAAGAAGAAAAGGGGAATCCCGGCCAAAGCCGGGTGATCCGTTTTCTGGGCGGGCGCACGACGCTGTTCGTCCTGGGGATCATCCTTTTGGCCGGACTGATTATCCTGGTGTTCAACCAGATCCAATTTGTATTCACGCCTGTTAAAGTGCTGATCCAGAACGTCGTGCTGCCTGTTGTGCTCGCAGCCGTTCTGTTTTACCTGCTCCGGCCGGTCCTCCGGCTCCTGGAGCGGGCGAGAATCCCCCGGGTCTGGGGGATTCTCATTATTTACGTCGGCGGAATCGGGCTCATCTCGCTGATTGTATTCCTGATCTATCCGTTTCTGAAAACACAGGTGATCAACCTGGTCCGGGAGTTCCCGGAATACTTCAGGCAGCTTATCTTGAACATTGATGCCTACCTGAGCACGTCGCTGTTTGCTTCCTACTATAATGAGCTTGATGTGAACCTGAACCTGCTGATTGATTCGGTATTTGAAGACATCGCAGGATTTTTCCGGGACACGGCGGGCGGTATCGCTTCCGGTGTGACGAATTTCATCTCAACTCTGACCGGAATCATCATCTCAATTGTCACGGTTCCGTTTATCCTGTTTTATTTGCTGAAGGACGGGGACCGGCTTCCGGACTATATCCTGAAGCTCATGCCGCCACGGATGAGACGGGATGCCAAAGAAATCTTGCATGATGCCGATCAGCAGCTCAGCAACTATATCCAGGGACAGCTGATCGTATCATTTTGTATCGGCCTGCTGATTTATATCGGATTCGTGATTATCGGCATGGACTATGCGCTGGCGCTCGGCGCATTGGCTGCGGTGACGAGCGTCGTCCCGTATTTGGGGCCTGTAATTGCCATCACGCCGGCACTGATCATCGCACTGGTCACGTCACCATTTATGATCCTGAAGCTCGCGGCTGTTTGGACGATTGTCCAGCTGGTGGAAGGGAAGTTTATCTCGCCCCAGGTTATGGGTAAAACACTGCATATTCATCCGATCACCATCATTTTCGTACTCCTCACCGCCGGTTCACTGTTCGGGGTGCCGGGAGTCATCCTCGGGATACCGGGTTATGCCCTCCTGAAGGTCATTGTGTCCCACCTGTTCAAACTGTTTAAAAAGCGATACGATGAACATGAAGGCAATCCAAATATGAGGTATGAAACGGACAGCAGGAAGATTATCGAAAAAACGGGGAGCGAGTGACATGCTGAAATCATTCCTATCCAAAATCGGCATCGGAGGACTTGAAGTCGATACGGTCGTGGACAATCAGATGCTGGAAGAAGGGGAGATACTGAACGGGACCGTTTATATCGATGGCGGCGAAGCAGATCAGATAATCGACCATATCACGCTGGAAGTATTGGTCCGGATCCATCGTGAAGATGCCATGAGCGATTTTGAGGATGTGGACCGGACAATCACGAAACACTCAATTGAGCTGATCGGTGATTCCAAGTCGAAGGAAACCCGGATGATTCCTTTTGAAATCGTGCCGGATGACCGCTGGCTGATCAATAAAGACAACGAAAAGCTGTTGCTGAAGACGACCGTTCACATCGACAATGGAGTCGATGCCTATGATGAAGATGAAATCCAATACGCCTGACCCTTTTGCGGGATGTGCAACCGATTCGGATGCGCATTCCGTTTTTTTAATTTACAATTAATTTAAAGGGGAGGGGGATGGTCATGGAACAAATGCTGGCAACATTCCATTCACTGAACGGGGAACTGAACAAGATCCACAAAGAGGCCTGTACCGACGTTTCTGTGCAGCAAAGTACGATTATGCACGAGATCCAGTCAAGAAATGAGCCGTCAATGCAGGAGACGGCCAGGGGGCTCAGCATGGACATCACGACCTTTTCCCGTCAGGTCCAGACGCTCGTGAACGGCGGATATGTCAAACGGAGACCATATCCCGGAGACCGCAGGATTCAGATTCTTTCGCTGACTGACAAAGGCAGCAAAAAGGTGCAACAGATCGATGACGAAATACAGAAACAGATGAATGAGGCCCTTGCATCAATGGGTGAATTTGAACAAGAAATCATTGTGCGTTCACTGAGTCAATTGCAACGAATTCTTGGCGGGAATGAGGAATGATTCCCGCCTGACGAATAGATGCAAAATGCAAGTTCAATCATTGCAATAAGAAAGTAATGGGTCGAACCCCTTGATATGCCTAAGAACCATCCATTTAATTGCAGAATGCAAGCGTAACATTTGCAGAAATGGATATATTTAATTTCATTTTGCAATCAAGTTACAAACAACGATTGATCGGTCTGTGGATACATTACTTTTAATATGCATCTATTATACGGCAGATTATACGAAACAGAAATTGATGAAGCAATGATACACACCATGTAACACAGTCGGGCCGGGTTCAGCGATCGTGAAATCATTAAAAACAACACGGCAAAGATCCGTGGTGTTTGGGTCTGATGAATCTTAAGTTGACCAGCCGCAAAAGGCTTATGTACAATCGGCTCGGCTACATACCGTAATAAAAGGCGCAGCCAAAACGAACTGGTCAAGGGACGGATTACGTCCAAGCGGATCACTTCATGAAACCGGACACGTGACGTGAGCCGTGAACGATGCACAGTTGAAATCCTGTAAGGTAGAATTTGAGTCCAATGTATATGGAGTCCTGTAAAATCGAAACAGCTAACGGAGCATTTTGAGGTTCAGGATCTGAACACCTTAAAACTGTATGTCCAAGCAAGCTGCCGGGTTGATGAACATTGCGACCAACAAAAGAGACGAGGTCAGCAGGATCATTCTTTAAATGTTTATGTTGTTGGCATGGTTATGGCTGGACGTATAGGATGGGAGAGGCGGATCCTGGACGTAAGTGGCTTCTCTTATTTTTAGTTTACATAATTTCTATTTTCGGAAGTTACGTTTCATTAAGTAGTATACTCAAGACAGTGAGATGAAACGGAAATTTTGGACCTGGAACCGTCTTCAGCTATCTGGCTTGCTGGTGTATGTACTTTATATAACATGCGGACAGATTCTGATGTCATGGATAAATTCACTAGGATTCACAGATCAGACCTGTCGCTTCATCTCAATCCGGTTTGTTTGCCTGCAGTCCCGTCTCATTTGTATTGAGACGCATTCCGTAGTCGATTCATCCTTTTTCTTTGCTGAATAAGCCTAATTGCCGATCCACCAGGTTTCCGTCCGGGTGCTTCATTTTCACGGTTTTCACAGCTGTTTTCCGTCTCACAAGTCATGTTCATTGATCCCTTTTGCCATGATTTGTACAAAACCCTTTGCATTCTTTGCTTCTTCATGTTAACGTAGTACACAAGATTCAAATTAACAAAATTTAATATCAATGGATGAGGAGCAAAGCTCATGAGTACCCCGCTGCAACGGCTGCAGACCGGTAGCGGGTGGAAAGGGAGTTTTGCCGAAACGGGGTCCGGTTTGCAGGCTGTTCCCCGTTGGACTGCATATGAACAATATGCAGGCTGTCATTATTCTCGTAATAATGGAGTGCTTCCACTTGTGACCTCAGGGTCGTGCATCGACGACTATCACAAGCCGGAAACCTACCGTTTCCGGCTTTTATTTATGCCGATGCATGGGACATTTCATCCATTGTCCGGGCGTTTGTGCCGGAAACCGGGAAACCGGAATACATTATGGATAGAAAGAGGGATTTTATATGACACATCTATTTACAGGAGTAGCTGCAGCAGTCACCACCCCGTTCACGAACCAGGAAGTCGATTACAACAGCTTCCGCCGCCACCTGGAGTTCCTGATTGAAAACAATATCCAGGCGCTCGTCATCAACGGCACAACAGGAGAAGGGTCGACGCTCACCGCCGAAGAGAGCAGCCGCCTTCTTGAGATTGCGGTTGAAACGGCAGCAGGCCGTGTGCCGGTGATTGCGGGAACGGGTTCGAACTCGACCGCCGAGTCGATCCGTGCTTCCCGTGAAGCCAAGGAGATCGGCGCGGACGGCCTCATGCTGATCACCCCGTATTACAACAAGACGAGCCAGCGCGGCCTGATCCGCCATTTCGAGGCGATCGTGAACGCAGCGGAGCTCCCTGCCCTCCTCTATAATGTCCCTTCCCGCACAGGTATGACGATCACGCCTGAAACAGTGCTGGAGCTGAGCCGCCATCCGTATATCGTCGGCCTGAAAGATGCGACCGGCGACCTCAACTATATGTCCCAGGTACGCCTCGTGACAGATCCGTCGTTCGCGCTTTACAGCGGAAATGACGATACGGCGCTTCCGTTCACTTCCCTCGGCGGCCAGGGGGTCATCTCGGTCGTGGCCAACGCGGTGCCTGCCCAGTTCCAGGAGATGTACGAACAGATCTTCACGGATCTGACACGGGCACAGGAGCTTCACTACCGCCTGACGCCGCTGATCAGTGCGCTGTCTGTTGATGTGAATCCGATTCCGATCAAGGTGCTCACATCGCACCTCGGCTTCGGTGACTACGAAGTACGCCTCCCCCTCCTGCCGCTGGAAGAGGAGGAACAAGGCCGCCTGATCCGGCAGTTTGAATCAATGATGATGGAGGTTTGACATGAGATTGCTGCTTTGCGGGTACGGCGCGTCGAACAAACGCGTCGCTGCCCTTGCCAAGGAACGGGGACATGAAATCGTGGGTGTTTTACTGCTGCGTGGCCAGTCGGCGGACGGTTATCCCGTTTTCCGACCGGATGAACGCCTGCCGGAAGCCGATGCGGTCATCGACTTCTCGCATCCTGTCCTCACGAAAGCCCTGCTTGCCGCGGACACCGGCCTCCCGCTGGTGATTGCGACCACAGGTGAAAAGGAAGTCCTGATCGAACAGATGAAGGAAAAGGCGGACCGCCAGCCGATCTTCTTCAGTGCGAACATGAGTTACGGGGTGCATATCCTGACGGAGATTGTCCGGTATGCCACCTCCCTCCTCCCTGCCTTCGATATTGAAATGACTGAACGCCACCACCGCAAGAAGGTGGATGCGCCGAGCGGAACCCTTATTAAGCTGTATGACGCCATCGCGTCGGCCAGGCCGAACGTCCATCCGGAACACAACCGGAACGAGTCTGAAGGCGCACGGACGGACGAGGAAATCGGCATTCATTCGGTGCGGGGCGGCACGATCACTGGTGACCATGAAGTGCTTTTTGCCGGCCACGATGAAACGATCACGATTGCACACCACGCCCAGTCCAAGGATATTTTCGCATCCGGCGCCCTTGATGTCGCGGAGCGCCTGATCCATAAGGAAAACGGCTATTATACTTACGATAACCTCGGAATCGGCGATTCCTGAGAAGAATAAAAGCGGAGGGCGCTTCCCCTCCGCTTTTTCTTATGCTCTTACAGTCATTTTGCTGCGGTTTCATCATTCGCACGTCTGATCTGATTTCGTCATTGGAGTGTCCCGCAATGGCGAATGACGATATTGCGGGCACGAATGCAGAAACCGATGCTATGAATGACGAAACTGAGCCCGTGAATGACGAAACCGGCACACCTTGCTCCAGAAAACGAACACCCCCTGCCTGCAGCCTTTATGGCGTGCGGACAGGGGGTGTTCCCGTTTATGGCTGTTCGTTTTCTTTGGCTTTCATATCCACTTCAAGATAAACAGATGTCACATAGCCGTCGTCCTTCTGGTCAACGGCAAAACTGCCGTTTGAATAGCGGTCGGCCATCCGGTAGGAATGCGGCAGAATGGCCACTTCCGCTTCTTTGTCCGTCCGCAGGATGACGGTGTCTTCTTTGCCCGCAAGGACGGCGCCTGCAAGACGGTGCGGGTTGGTTTTCAGCTCTTTTAGTGACACGAGGCCCCGCTTCGCACGCGAGCCGAGCTCGTACTCCGTGATCGGCATCCGCTTGACGGCGCCGCGATGCGTCGCAAGAATCAGTGACCGGTCGTCTTCAGGTGAACGGAGAACCGAGGACACGACATAGTCCCCATCTTTCAGGTTAATGCCTTTGACGCCCGCCGTGCGGACGCCTGTCGGGGCGACTTCCTCCAGCGGGAAGCGGAGCCCGTAGGCAAGATGCGTGAAAAGGAGCACTTCGTCAGTGGCCTTGGCCAGATGCACCGATTGCAGAATGTCCCCCTTCTTGAGGGAAACGGCCTTATACGACCGGTTATGCCGCTTGACCTGGTAATCGGCGAGTGCAGAGCGCTTAACAAAGCCGCCCTTGGTGACCGTGACCACGTCAACATCTCCCCGGTCAAACGAATCGACCCCGAAAGCGGCGATAATCTCTTCCTCCGGGTTCAATTGGATGATGCTCGAGATGTGCTGGCCGAGATCCTTCCAGCGGATATCCGGCAGCTCATGAACCGGCTGAGAGATGTAGTTGCCTGAAGAAGTGAAGACCAGGAGCGTCTGCTGGGTGTTCAGCGTGCCCCCGAACAGTAGCCGGTCGGTCTCTTTCATCTCGAGATCGCGGCCGCCTGATGCCCCGTAGGAGCGCTGGCTGGTGCGCTTGGCGTAGCCGTCCTTCGTGACCGTAACGACGACGTCCTCACTCGGGATCAGAATGTCGAGGTCGACCTTGATTTCCTGGATCTTCGCCTCGATGACAGAACGGCGCGGCTCAGCAAAACGCTTGCGGATATCCTTCAGCTCGGACTTGATGACCCGGAAAAGTTTTTTCTCCGAACCAAGGATTTCCGTAAGTTCCTTTACGAGCGCCTTCAGCTCTTCCTCTTCCTTTTTCAGCTCCGTGATATCGGTGTTCGTCAGCCGGTAGAGCTGGAGGGAGACGATCGCTTCTGCCTGGGGTTCCGTGAACTCGAACGATTCAATCAGGTTGTTTTTTGCGTCCCGCTTGTCGCTGGATGCCCGGATCGTGCGGATGACCTCATCGAGGATCGACAGGGCCTTCATGAGCCCTTCGACGATGTGCAGGCGGTCCTTCGCACGGAGCAGGTCATATTCCGAACGCTTCGTGACAACTTCCTTCCGGTGTCCGATATAGGCATCCAGCAGCATACCGAGCGACATCAGCTTAGGGCGCCGCTCATCGATCGCGATCATGTTGAAGCTGTAGCTGACCTGGAGGTCCGTGTTCTTGAACAGGTACTGAAGGATGGCCTCTCCGTCGATGTCTTTCTTCAGCTCGACGACGATACGGAGGCCGGTCCGGTCGGATTCATCCCGGACTTCCGAGATCCCTTCAAGTTTCCGGTCCAGGCGCAACTCGTCCATTTTCTTGACCAGATGAGCCTTGTTCACTTCGTACGGGATTTCCGTGATGACGATCTGCTGCTTGCCTCCGCGGATCTTTTCAATCTCGGTCTTCGAGCGGACGATCATCTTGCCGCGACCCGTGTCGTAGGCCTTCTTGATGCCTTCTGCACCCTGGATGATGCCGCCTGTCGGGAAGTCCGGCCCCTGGAGCACGGTCATCAGCTCATCAGTTGTCACCGCCGGGTTATCGATCCTCATGAGGACCGCATCAATCACTTCATGGAGGGCATGAGGCGGAATATCCGTCGCATAACCCGCGGAAATCCCCGTCGATCCGTTGATGAGCAGATTCGGAAGCATTGCCGGAAGAACTGTCGGCTCATTTTCATTGTCGTCATAGTTCGGAATGAAGTCGACGGTGCGCTTGCCGATGTCCCGGAGCATTTCGGAGGCAATCGCGGACAGTCGTGCCTCCGTATATCGCATGGCCGCTGCCGGATCGCCATCGACCGAACCGTTGTTTCCGTGCATCTCGATCAGCGGGTGCCGGAGCTTCCAGTCCTGACTCATCCGGACCATCGCCTCATAAACGGAAGAATCGCCATGCGGGTGATACTTCCCGATGACGTTCCCGACTGTTTTCGCCGATTTCCGGAAAGGTTTTTCGTGTGTGTTGTTTTCTTCCATCATTGCGAACAGGATGCGCCGCTGGACCGGCTTCAGTCCGTCACGCGCATCGGGCAATGCCCGGTCCTGAATAATATATTTACTGTACCGCCCGAAGCGGTCGCCGATGACCTCTTCAAGCGGGAGATCCTGGTATTGTGCCGTTTCCGTCATGCCTGTTCCTCCTCAGCTGTCTCGGCCGTCAGGAATTCGTTTTCGAGAATTGTCGCGCCGTCCTCCATTCCGAAATCGACGTTGTCCTCGATCCACTTTCTCCTCGGCTCGACTTTGTCGCCCATGAGCGTTGTCACGCGCCGTTCGGACTTTGCGCCGTCTTCGATCGTGACGCGGATCAGCGTGCGTGTCTCGGGGTTCATCGTCGTATCCCAGAGCTGGTCGGCGTTCATCTCACCGAGACCTTTGTAGCGCTGGAGGATGTAGCCTTTGCCGACTTTCCGGATCGCATCATCAAGATCCTTTTCCGTCCAGGCGTATTCAATCTTCTCCTTTTTGCCGGTTCCTTTTGAAACCTTGTACAGCGGCGGAAGTGCGATATAGATCTTGCCCGCTTCGATTAGCGGCTTCATGTAGCGGTAGAAGAAGGTCAGGAGCAGCACCTGGATGTGGGCGCCGTCAGTGTCGGCATCGGTCATGATGATGATTTTATCGTAGGCGATGTCCTCGACACTGAAATCGGAGCCGACGCCTCCTCCGATCGTATGGATGATCGTTGAGATCTCCTCATTTTTCATGATGTCCTCAAGCTTCGCTTTTTCTGTGTTGATGACCTTTCCGCGGAGCGGCAGAATCGCCTGGAAGGTCCGGTCCCGGCCCTGTTTTGCCGAGCCGCCGGCAGAGTCTCCCTCGACCAGGTATAGCTCGTTTTTCGATGCGTTTTTCGACTGTGCGGGCGTCAGCTTGCCGGAAAGCAGCATTTCTGAGCGCTTCCGCTTCTTGCCTGAACGTGCATCTTCCCTGGCCTTCCTGGCAGCTTCGCGTGCCTGCTGGGCACGGATCCCCTTGCGGACAAGTGTCGCGGAAAGCTCCGCATGCTCCTCCAGATAGTACATGAGCTTCTGGGAGACGACGGCGTCGGCTGCGGCGCGTGCCTGGCTGGTGCCGAGCTTGCTTTTCGTCTGCCCTTCGAACTGAAGGAGCGCTTCCGGAACCCGGACCGAAATGATCGCGGAGATCCCTTCACGGATATCCGCGCCGTCCAGGTTCTTGTCTTTTTCCTTCAGCAGTCCGGCTTTCCGTGCATATTCATTGAACACGCGTGTCATCGCTGTCTTGACGCCCGTCTCGTGCGTTCCGCCGTCCTTTGTCCTGACATTGTTGACGAATGAAAGAATCGTCTCCGAATAGCCGTCTGTGAACTGGAAAGCGAACTCAAGCTCAATGCCGTCCTGTTCCCCTTCGATATAGGCGACTTCGTGCATCGTGTCTTTTTCTTCATTTAAATATCCGACAAATTCCATAATGCCGGATTTATAGAGAAATTCTTCTGTCCGCCCGCTGTCCTCGTCGGACAGGGTGATTTTCATTCCTTTGAGCAGGAAAGCCGATTCCCGCAGCCGTTCGCTCAGGATCTCATAGTTGTACTTCACCGTAGAGAAAATGGACGGATCAGGCTTGAAATGGATGAGCGTGCCCTGTTCCCGTGTCTTGCCGATCTCCTCCAGTGTCGTGACGGGATGTCCCCCGCTCTCGAACCGCTGACGATACTTTTTGCCGTCCTTGAAGACAGTCACCTCGAGCCATTCGCTCAGGGCGTTCACGACAGATGCGCCGACTCCGTGGAGACCGCCGCTTGTCTTGTATCCTCCCTGTCCAAACTTGCCGCCGGCATGAAGAACAGTCAAAATGACCTCCGTCGTCGGCTTGCCCGTACTGTGGGTGCCCGTCGGCATGCCCCGTCCGTGGTCCCGTACGCTGACGCTGCCGTCTTTATGGACGGTGACATTGATTTCCTCGCCGAATCCGGCCAATGCCTCATCGACCGAGTTGTCAACGATTTCATAGACAAGGTGATGAAGTCCGCGCGAATCGGTCGAGCCGATGTACATACCCGGCCGCTTGCGTACCGCTTCGAGCCCCTCGAGCACTTGGATCGAATCATCGTTGTAGTTCATGGTTTCAGTTATTTTGGCCAAGAGGATTCCTCCATCAAACATTTGTTCGTATATGTTCCTATTGTAATTGTTTTGCCGGCATGTGTCCAACTGCCGGGTCGGTAGTCCCGCACTTCATTGTAGACTACAGAAGCCCGCCGTTGCAATGTTTCCCGGGGATTGTCGCTTTTTCCTGCGGCAGACAAGGCATTGTGCCGGCGTTCCTGTTGAGGTAAACTGAGACTGACTGTTATGACCAACCCTTAAACTGAAAAGAGGTTTGCTATGGATACGGCAATTGTGCTGCTGATCGCATATTTACTGGGATCCGTGCCTTCGGGACTATGGATCGGGAAGATTTTCTACAACAAAGACATCCGGGAGTCGGGCAGCGGCAACCTCGGAGCGACCAATACATTCCGTGTTCTCGGCAAAAATGCCGGCATCGCGGTGACTCTCATGGATATCCTGAAAGGGACGGCTGCTGTCCTCCTGCTGCAGATCCCGGCTTTCGCGGACTCGGGCATCCACCCGCTGACGCTCGGCATCGTGGCGGTTATCGGTCATATGTTCCCGGTGTTCGCGAAGTTCCGCGGCGGCAAGGCGGTTGCGACGTCCGGCGGTGTCATCCTCGGTTATAGCTGGCCGTTCTTTCTTGTACTGATTGCATCCTTCCTCATCGTCCTGAAACTGACGAAGATTGTTTCCTTGACCTCGATGGTAATGGGCGTCATCGCACTGATTTATGCGATCATCAATTACATCAGGACGGGTGATCTGTACCTGCTGATCGTCATCATCGTACTGTCCGCCTTTATCTTCTACCGCCACCGGGCGAATATCGGCCGAATCAAGGCGGGAACCGAGCCAAAGGTGAAGTGGCTTTAGTATACTGTGGGGAGACCACGGAAGGCGGTGTGTTCCATGGAGATCAGAATTTCCGAAGACGCGCAGAAATGGTTTCATGATGAAATGGGGCTGGATTCCGGCGACTCTGTCCGCTTCACTGTCCGCTACGGCGGATCCGGACTGCAGCCCGGCTTTTCGCTTGGGCTCTCGGTGGAGAAACCTGAAGATCCTGCCGCGAAGGCGGAGTCCGGCGGCATCACTTATTTCGTCGAGTCCGATGATGAGTGGTACTTTGACCGACACGATCTCATTGTCGGTTATGATGCCGCATTGGACGAACCCAAATACGGATACGAAAAAGAGAAAGCGTGA
Source organism: Bhargavaea cecembensis (assembly GCF_001619585.1). Taxonomy (GTDB): domain Bacteria; phylum Bacillota; class Bacilli; order Bacillales_A; family Planococcaceae; genus Bhargavaea; species Bhargavaea cecembensis_A. The sequence goes on along the minus strand of NZ_LQNT01000001.1, from coordinate 527,511 downwards.
ATCCCGCAGCGGATTCACGCTTTTTGTGTGCCGGTCAGCCTAAAGCGGCTGATCAGGTCTTCCCTGCCCTCTTTTTTGAGGATCTCATATTCTCTATCGCCGAAAAGGTCGAAATGCGGATAACGCTCTTTATGATCGATCCATTCCGGACGGAGGCCGTATTGCCTGCCCCATGCCTCGAGTTTAGTGAGATCTGCACAGCCTGCTTTTGTTACCGTCTTGCAGCCCGGGAACCGGTCATCCAGCCAGTAATGCGTCAGGAGGGCAATTTCTCCCCTGCTGACGGCTTCCTTCCATTCGCTGACTTCCTGCCGCTTGACGCCGAAGGCCATCAGGAAAGCTCCCTGGCCAGTTCCCGGTACTTCGCATCCCACTCCGGGTCAGCCTTTCGGAGTCCGACAGGACGGAACGTTTCCTTATGGACAAGCGTGTGTACCGATTGTCCCGTTGCAGCTACTGTACCGTCCTCATGAAGGATCTCATAGCCGTATGTTGTTCGGAGCCTTCCGTGAGACTCGATCCAGGTGCGGATGATCGCCGATTCCCCGTAGCGCATCGCGTTTTTATAGCTGATATTGAGATCGATCACCGGTGACAGGTAGCCCTCTTCCTCCAGTTTATCGTAGCGGAAACCGATGTCCTCGATCAGCGATGTCCGTCCGATCTCCATCCATACCAAGTAATTGGCATGATAGACGACACCCATCTGATCGGTTTCCGAATAGCGTACCTTGACTGACGTTTCATTCACATACATTCCATTCACCTCACTGCCATTATACCGGAAAATGCCGGGTCACGTCCGGTGATGGCCCGGTACGAGTCGTTTCGCCACACCGATTAGAATGGCCACAAAGCGAACATAAAAAAACAGCCTGAAGAGGATTTCCTCTTCAGGCTGTTTGTCACTTGGCGTGATCAGTTGGCTTTCAGGCGGTTACGGAGAACCATCTGAAGGATGCCGCCGTGGCGGTAGTAGTCAACTTCCACTTCGGAGTCGAAGCGGGCAAGTGCCTGGAACTCCTTGACGGAGCCGTCCGGAGCAGTTGCAGTGACTGTCAGGATATCGCGAGGCTTCACGTTGTCCGTGAGGTTGACGCTGATTTCCTCTTGGCCTGTCAGGCCGAGGGATTCCACGCTGTCACCCTTCATGAACTGGAGCGGAAGTACGCCCATCATGACAAGGTTCGAACGGTGGATCCGCTCGTAGCTTTCGGCGATGACTGTCTTGATGCCGAGAAGGTTTGTACCCTTCGCAGCCCAGTCACGGGAAGAGCCCATGCCGTAGTCTTTGCCGGCAAGAATAACAAGGCCCGTGCCCTCTTCCTGGTACTTCATCGCTGCATCGTAGATCGGCAGGATCTCTTTTGTCGGCCAGTAAGTTGTGTAGCCGCCTTCAGTGCCTTTTGCGATCTGGTTGCGGATCCGGATGTTCGCGAATGTACCGCGCATCATGACCTCGTGGTTACCGCGGCGGGAACCGTACGAGTTGAAGTAACGTGGCTCTACGCCGCGCTCGCGCAGGTACTTGCCGGCAGGCGTATCTTTGCCGATCGCACCTGCAGGAGAGATGTGGTCCGTCGTGATCGAGTCGCCGAACTTACCGATGACACGGAGGTTTGCAAGCGTCTGGATCGGGCTTGCTTCCTTCGACAGTCCTTCGAAGAACGGAGGGTTCTGGATGTACGTCGACTCAGGGTCGAAGTCATACAGGGAGTCGTCCGTTGTTTCGATCGCGTTCCAGCGCTCGTTTTCCGTGAAGACATGCTCATACTCTTTGCGGAAGAGATCAGGTGTGACCGTCCGCTCGATTTCAGCTTTGACTTCTTCAGTGGATGGCCAGATATCTTTCAGGAAGACGTCCGTGCCGTCCGCTGCGCGTCCGATCGGCTCCGTCTCGAAGTCGATGTTGACTGTGCCAGCAAGGGCATAAGCAACAACGAGCGGCGGCGAAGCAAGGTAGTTCGCCTTGACGAGCGGGTGGATACGGCCTTCGAAGTTCCGGTTACCGGAAAGGACGGAGGATACGAGCAGGTCGCTGTCCATGATCGTCTTTTCGATTTCCGGAAGAAGCGGGCCGGAGTTTCCGATGCACGTTGTGCAGCCGTAGCCGACCGTGTTGAAGCCGATTTGGTCAAGGTATTTGTCGAGGCCCGCGGACTCGAGGTAGCCTGTAACGACTTTCGATCCAGGTGCGAGCGAAGTCTTGACGTATGCCGGCGGGCGGATGCCCTTCTCGACCGCTTTTTTCGCGACGAGGCCTGCGCCGAGCATGACGTAAGGGTTCGATGTGTTTGTGCAGGATGTGATCGCTGCAATCGCGAGGTCGCCGGTCTTCATTTCGACAGTGCGGCCGTCTTCAAACTCGACAGTACCTTTCTTGTCGAATTCTTTTTCGTCGAGGCCAAAGCCTTGGTTGCCCATTGGAGCCGTGACCGCTTTGTTGAACTCTTCCTTCATCTTGGACATCGGGATGAGGTCCTGCGGGCGTTTAGGGCCGGACAGGTTCGGCTCGATTGTGGAGAGGTCGAGTTCGACCGTGTCCGTGTAAGTCGGCTCCACGTTGTCCGGAGTGAAGAACATGTCGTTTTCCTGGAGATATTTCTTCGTGACGGCGATGTGCTCTTCATCACGGCCTGTCAGGCGCATGTAATTGAGGGATTCTTCGTCAACCGGGAAGAATCCGCAAGTTGCGCCGTATTCAGGTGCCATGTTGGCGATGGTCGCACGGTCCGCAAGCGGTAGCTGTGCCACGCCAGGGCCGAAGAATTCCACGAACTTGCCGACAACGCCCTTCTCGCGGAGAAGCTGCGTGACACGAAGTGCAAGGTCGGTTGCCGTCGAGCCGTTCGGGAGCTCCCCTGTCAGCTTGACACCGATTACTTCAGGAAGCGGGAAGTATGAAGGTTGTCCGAGCATACCGGCTTCCGCTTCGATACCGCCGACGCCCCAGCCGAGTACGCCGATCCCGTTGATCATTGTTGTATGGGAGTCTGTACCGACAAGTGTATCCGGATAAGTTTCGAATGTGCCGTCTTCGTTTTCGATCTCGTGTACGACGCTTGCGAGGTACTCGAGGTTGACCTGGTGGACGATACCGGTTGCCGGTGGTACGGCACGGTAGTTGTCATAGGCTTTTTGTGCCCAGTTCAGGAACTGGTAACGCTCTGCGTTGCGCTCGAACTCCAGTTCCATGTTCAGGCGGAGTGCTTCGCCAGTGCCGTAGCGGTCTACCTGCACGGAGTGGTCGATGACGAGGTCAACAGGGATTTCAGGGTTGATCTCGTCAGGATTGCCGCCGAGATCCGCCATTGCCTGACGCATCGACGCAAGGTCGACGACGACCGGAACACCGGTGAAGTCCTGAAGGATGACGCGGGAAGGCTTGAATGGAACTTCCGAGGAAGGGTCTACATCCGTGCCCCATTTTGCAAGGTTTTCAACGTGCTCATCTTTGATAACATAGCCATCGTGCTGGCGAAGGACAGATTCCAGCAGCACTTTGATGGAGTAAGGCAGGCGCGATACATCAGCGATGCCTGCATCCTGCAGAGCCTTCAGACGATAGTAGTTATACGTCTTGCCGTTCACTTCAAACGACTGGCGGCTGTTGTGCAGATTGCTTTTAACTGTTTGCGTGCTCTTAGCCATTGCTTTTCCTCCTCTGTATCTACGTGAAAAGACGGATGGATCCACTTTTCTCTTCCTTATCTTATCGAATTACGCACGATAAGTAAATTACATTATATTGATTGAAGAACATAAGAAAAGTGAATGACTTCGGATCTGTCGCCCGGGGATCCGGGCTTGTCCGGAGATTTTCCTCTTTATAATCAGACAGACACAGAAAATCCGGCAATCCATGACGGATAGCCGGATTTCCATGTGTACAGACAGGCTTCAGTAGAAGCTGATGAAGTCATAGGCAAGGGAAACGACGAACAGACTGTGCACCAGGGCAAACAAAAATGCGTGGCGGTCAAGGGTCTTCATCCGTTCCATGTCCATCGTATCCATCTCCTTTTTCTTTTCTTGATTATATAGGAAGAAGATTAGTATTTCAATATTTAAATGATTCAGAATCCATTTTTTTCTGAGGTTTTTTGACGATGTTTTGGGCATATTAGGTTTTAGCCCAGACATATCTGGATATATAAAGTACTGTAACGGCATTATAAAATTTTAGAAGGAGTGAAGGAAACATGGAATTCTTAATGTATCTGATCGTAGGCGGAATCATCGGCTGGCTCGCAGGACTCATCCTCGGCAAGGACATCCCAGGCGGAATCATCGGCAACATCATCGCAGGTATCATCGGTGCTTGGATTGGTGGCGCACTCTTCGGCAACTTTGGTCCGGATGTTGCAGGTATCGCACTGATTCCTGCCCTGATCGGCGCACTGATTCTCGTGTTCGTCGTCAGCTTCATCCTCAGAGCCATGCGCAGAGCATAATTGAATACACAAAAAGAGGACCTGAAATGGTCCTCTTTTTGTATTCCTTCATTTTCCTTTAAATTCCTCAGCCCGCTGTTCATAATCCCTGTAAAACGACATGACATCCTCTACGTATTGATCACTGTGGTTGTACAGGAATATCGCCTGCTCCAGCTCCCCCTCTGCTGCACCGTTTTGCGCCAGGTAGCTTGCCGCGCTGTAGAGCGAGTCGGAAAGGCTGAACGGATCTGCCCTGCCGTCTCCGTCAGCATCAAGCCCGTATCCCCCGTAAGAGCGGATCGCCTCAGGATCGGTCTTTACCTCTTCGGGGATTTCTCCTTTGCCCAGTCCTGAGCAGCTTGGATGCGACCATCCGACCCAGGTGCAGGGCATGAACTGCATATGCCCTTCCGCGCCTGCCGGTGAGACAAGCGGATCCATCGTGCTGAACCGCGTCTCTACCCGGTGGTGGGCAGCCAGAAGCGTCCATGGTATGCCGTATGCATCCGCCGCTTCTTTGTATAGCGGCACATAATTCTCCGGCACCTGTATATCGAACAGCCTGTCCGGCGTATGGGCGGTATATTCGTTCAGCTCACGGATAAACGGGACATCCCGGAGCGCAGACCAGAACAGGGCCGTCATCACATACAGGACAATCAGTGAGGGCACGAGAAAGACGAAAGCCGCAATAAGGCAGCTGCCTTTACGCAGTCGCTTTCCCCTGTTTTTCCTGGCTTTCGGTTTGCCCATCCTTATTCTCCTTCCACGGAAAAAGCCGGCATGCGCCGGCTTTTCTGTTACGCTCCCGCCTTGATCAGGGCTTCCATGTCTTCAGTAATGATGTCATACGGGACTTCCATGTAACCGTCGTAGCTCTTGACCGCTTCCCCTTCCTGGTTCACGAGGAAGAACGAAGTACCGTGCGTGACCTGGTCGGAGTTCGGGTCGTCAATGACCGGGAGCTTGAATGACTTCACCGAAAAGTCCGCGATGTCTTCCTGAGTATAGCCAGTCAGCATCTCCCATTTGGACTGATCGGCCACTTCAAAGGTATCCAGGTACTCCTGAAGTTTTTCCGGTGTGTCATATTCAGGATCGACGCTGAAGGAAACAATTTTATAATCTTCAATGCCCGCTTCCGCCAGGTGGTCCTGGACTTCGGCCATATTGAACATCATCGGCGGACAGACCGACGTGCAGTTGGTAAAGACGAACTGTACAAGCCACGGCTGGCCTTTCAGGTCTTCCAGCGAGACCGCTTCGCCGTGCTGGTTCGTGTATTCAAACGGCTCAACGTCCCAAGAAAAATCCCCTTCGAACTTTCCTGCGTTGCAGGCGCCGAGTACCAATGCGGTCAGGATGATCATGGCCGCAGCTGAGATGAGTTTTTTCATCAATAATACCGCCTTTACTGCTTCTTTTATTCTTCTTCAATCTTATCGGAAGCGGGGCCCGCCTTCAACAGCGGCGGGCCCGTTTTTCCGACAATCCGATGAACTAACCCGCTTTGAGTGACACGAGGGCGTCATGAATGGCGGTCAGTTTTGTCTCCACCCGGTGCATCAGGTAAAACGACACAAAGATCGGGAATCCGAGATCCTGGATGAACGTCATCCATTCCTGCATGTTGGTGTCCTCCTTTCCCGTGCTGTTCTGCGTGACCTGAAGGATCAGAAAGAAGCCCCCCGGCAGAGCCGGGGAGCCCAGGGTCAGGCTGTAATGATGTCCGTCACACCGCGGGATACGATACGGGCAGCCTCGGCCGATTCGACCGGATGTCCGTCCGTGCCGAATACGCCGCTGCCGATCACTTCCTGCATCGCCTGGCTGACCTCCGCTTCTGTGAGTCCTTCTTTGGGCTCGTCGACTGTGAGGGTCATCCGCTTGCCGCCGGCTGTCCTGAAAATGAGTTCCAGAGTCTGATTCATCCTGTTCCCCTCCTTTCATGATCTCCCGGCTGAGGGACGATCAGTATTCGGTGATTTCCGCGGTTTCAATCTTCTCGGCTGCGATGTAAGGGTATCCCGAAAGGCCGCTGAGTGCACTGACGGCAGCCGCCAGGGATTCCGCATCCGCCGAACCGGATACATTCCGGTAGGTCTTCAGCTTTACGACCGGCTTGCCTTCCCCATCCAGGCCCGCGTCAAAGTGAAGCCGGATGGATGCGTTCTTGAAGACGATGTTTGCCATGTTTTCTCCCCCCTTTCACCCGTTACATAGGGCAATTTGGTGAAAAGAATACAACGGAGGTGAAAAAAATCGGCGGCGGCCTTATAATTGTTGGAGAATGCAAAAGAGGTGAGAGTGTTGCTAGACGGCTGGTTTCTCTGGTTTATCCTGTTCTGGGTGTTCGTACTGATCAGCCTGTTCGCGATCGGCGGGTATTTCATGTTCCGCAAATTCCTGAAGGCCCTGCCCAAGGAGGACGGCCGGTCCACCCTCGACTGGGAAGAATATTATGTCAATAAATCGCTCCATCTTTGGACACCCGAGTCCAAGGAGATGCTGAATGAGCTTGTGTCGCCCGTGCCGGAACTGTTCCGCCCGGTCGCCAAGCAGAAGATTGCCGGCAGGATCGGGCAGCTTGCCCTGCGCGAAAAGGCAAAACGGATCGAGTTTGACCATATTATCCGCGGCTATATTCTCGCGACGCCGAAGCGTGACCATAAATTCCTCAAGAAAAAGCTGCAAGAGATGCAGATTGACGATACGCCTTACAGAAATCTGTATCAGTTCAGCAGGGATTGATGACAAAAGCGCAAGCGCCCGTTCAGCAACGTACAAACTGGAGCACTTCGCAATGAGATAAAGGAAACACGGTGAGGAACGAACCGATGTTGACTTATCGTAGTGGAGAAGTGTGAAGTTTGCTAGTTGCTGGGCGCTATAGCTGGACGGAGCTTGAGCGCAAATTATTAGTACAGGGTAAATTTAAAACCGCCATTCCGGAGTTTCCGGATGGCGGTTTTTCATGCTGCGGCCCCGAGACGGGACTGCAGCTTTCTGTATTTCAGATACATGGCGATTCGCCACGGGACGATCATACCGAATGCGAGGAGGAAGAACATCCCTGCAAGTTCCCCGACATCGATCGTACTGCTGAGGATCAGCTTGCCGACCACCCGTAAGACAAGCAGGCCGGCCAGGATAAAGATGAATGCCTTTGACGGCTTCAGGTAGATCTCTCCCCCGCTCTCCTCAAACCGGGACGTCCGGATGAGGAGGATCGAGAACAAAATGCCGACAGCCAGCGCTTCGAACACATGCGGCCATGTGACGCGGAACGGCTCGAAAAGAAACATGAGAGCGCCCGTCGACATCATGACCGGAGGCAGGATGATCTTCCTTGCGCTCGCAGGCCGCTTGCTTGCCCTGGAGCGCATGATGACCGCTCCGAGTCCGGCCATCGCGAAGATCACGGTGGAACCGATGATCAGGATCGGAGCGGGAATCTCGGTGAAGATCCGGTTGATGAAATCATTCATATTGTCCACCCGACAGCTCGAGTTCGTCCATTCGATGCTTCAGGTCTGCCATCGGGACGAAACGGGCAAAGCGGGCAAACTCGCGGCCTTCCTTGAATAGTATAACGACCGGTGCGGTGAAAAGTGACAGCTGTCCCGCCAGTTCCGGAACCTGTGCGGCATTGGCCGCATAAAAAGGAAATGCATATTCCTCTTCAAGAGCAGAGACCTGCGGCAGCAGGCCTTCGCAGACCGAGCAGTTGTCGGTCTTGACGAAGAGGAGCAGTGTGCCTTCCCCCTCCAGCGTGCCAATCCACTCATCGTATGAATCAATATGCTCCATTGCCGGATCCCTCCTTTCCGCGGCAATGATGAGGTTTTCATGTGATCAGAACCCCTGGAAATCTCCGAAGAACGGACTCAGCCAGCTGATGATCATCGTCATGCCGTCGAAGAACAAGAGGATCCCGACGAGAATCATGACCCAGCCGCCGACTTTCATGATGACGTTGCTGTATTTCCGGATGATCGAGAGTTTCGTGATGAAGAAAGACAGAACAAAGAACGGAATCGCAAAGCCGAGTACATAGGCAATCATATACCACATGCCGGACCCCGGGTTCTGCCCGGCGAGTGCGATGATGGCACCGATGATCGGTCCGCTGCAGGGCGTCCATCCCGCGGCAAAAGCAAGACCGATTACCGCGGAGCCGAAATAGCCGGCCGGCCGGTTCTTGAACTGGATCCTCCGCTCCTTCATGAGGAACTCGGGCGACAGGAGGCCGACGATCATCAGGCCGAATGCAACGATGAAGATCGCGCCGATCTGCCTGAGGAGGTCATCATACCTGACGAAGAACGAACCGATGAATGAAGTGCCGAATCCGAGGGCGATAAAGATGGCCGAGAAGCCAAGCAGGAAAAACAAGGTGTGCAGGATTCCGCTTTTCGTCATCTTCCTCCGGTCCGATTTTAGATCATCCAGCGACATGCCGGTGATATAGGAGATGAATGCGGGATATAGCGGCAGCGTACACGGGGAGATGAAGCTGAGGAACCCCGCTCCGAATGCCAGTAGGATGTTGAGGTCTGTGGACACCACAATCCCCCTTTCTCTTGCTGTCCTTATACTATCAGAATCCGATTGCGTTTTCGCCATTCCTGTCTGTGACAGTTTGTTGTCTTTATGACATATTCCCGCAAGCGGAAAACGTGCCGGCCAGAAAGAAGAAAACATTGAAGAAAAAAGCAAATGACAGGCGGAGGACCGCTTGCCATCTGCTTTTTGGTTTTTATTTCGTTGCCCGCAAATGCCTGCCGGTCATCGGGCCTCGTTTTCTTCCAGGATGCCGTTCTGGAGACGGTACATCTTGTGATAAAGGCCGCCTTTGGCAAGCAGTTCCCTATGGGTGCCCCGCTCCACGATTTCGCCCTGATGGAGGACGAGAATCAGGTCCGCATCCTGGATTGTGCTGAGGCGGTGGGCGATGGCGACTGTCGTCCGGCCTTTCCGCATTTGCTCCAGCCCTTTCTGGATCGCCACCTCGGTCTCGGTATCGATATTCGCCGTCGCTTCATCAAGGATGAGGATCTTTGGCTCCTTGACCATCGTACGGGCGAATGCGATCAGCTGCCGCTGTCCGCCCGAGAAGGTGGAGCCCCGCTCTGTCACCTTCTGGCCGTAGCTGTCAGGCAGGCTCCGGATAAACGGATCCGCCTGGACAAATTCGGCGGCGGCCTGCACCTCACCGGAACCGATCGACCCGTCAAAGAGCCGGATGTTGCTCTCGATGTCCCCGTAAAACAGGAACGGATCCTGCAGGACGAGTCCGGTCTTTTCCCGCAGCTCCGTCTTCGGATAGGACCTGATCGGCCGTCCGTCAATCAGGATCTCCCCCCGCTCGAACTCGTAGAAGCGCATGAGCAGGTTGATGATCGAGCTTTTCCCCGAACCGGTATGGCCGACAAGTGCCACCGTCTCTCCCGATTCCGCGGTGAAGCTGATGTTTTTCAGCACATCGTTCTTCCCGTCATAGGAGAAGGAGACGCCCCTGAATTCGATTTTGCCTTTAGTGATGTGTGCGTCGCCTTGCTCCGGCTGGGCCGGTTCCAGTTCCGGGTCGTCCATGAGGCGGAACACCCGGTCGGCCGCGACGATGGCCTGCTGGAAGATCGACAGGCGCTGCATGACCTGGTTGATCGGCTCGAAGAACCGGTCGATATAGGTCACGAACGCGTAGATGACCCCGATCTCAACCGGTTCGCTGAATGATGTCACCCCGAAATAGGACAGCAGCAAAATCAGCCCGAGTGCATACACGATATCGACCGCCGGACGCAGGAGCAGGCCATCCAGCCTGATGTTGCGCATGCCGGCCTCGTAGTGCTTGTCATTGATCTCGCCGAACTCCTCACGGAACCGCTTTTCCTGCCTGAACACCTGAATCATGCCCATGCCGTTCAGGGATTCGGCGATTTTGCCGTTTAGCTGGCTGAGCCGCTCACGGAGATCCTGATAAAACTCGGAGCTGTACTTCCGGTAGATCCACATGATCAGGAAGATGAGCGGCAGCAGCAGAAGCGACAGAAGCGCAAGCCGCACATCGAGCGCGAACATCGCGATGTATACGGCGATGATGAGGAACCCGCTCTGCAAGAAGCCGACGAGCACGTCCACGAACATCTCGAGGATGGCTTCGGTGTCGTTCGTCACCCTGGAGACGGTGCCCCCCGCCGGTGTCTTGTCAAAATACCGCATCCCGAGCCGGTGTACCTTCGTGAACACGTCGATGCGGATCTGGCGGACAATTCGGAGCGCAATCTCCTGAAATTTCAGCAGCTGGATATAGCCGAATACCGCATTCAGCACGAGGATCGCCAGATAGGCGCCGGCCAGAATCATAAGCGGCTGCGCCGGAAACTCCCGCGGCGTCAGATAGTCATCGATGAATGTCTTGATCAGGTACGGGCCGAGGACACTTCCGAGCACGGTAAGCCCGAGCAGGATAAGTGCAACGGTCGCCGCTCCCTTGTGCGGAGTGAGATAGCGGAGCAGCCGCATGAGGACGCGCCACTGGCCGCGCCCGGTCAGTTTCTGCTGTTCAGGTGCTTCCATCATGCATCCCCTCCCTGTTCGACGAGTGCTTCCAGCTGCTGCAGCCGGTACATCTCATGATAGATCCCGCCGAGTGCCATCAGTTCCTCATGTGTGCCCTTTTCGGCGATCGTGCCATCTTCCATGACGATGATCTGGTGGGCGTGCTGGATGGCGCTCATCCGGTGGGAGGTGATGATCGTCGTTTCCTCCGTGCGCGTTTCCTTCAGGGCGGCAAGGATCGCCTCCTCCGTACGGGCATCCACCGCGGACAGCGAGTCGTCCAGGATGAGGAGCTCCGGCTCCATGAGCAGGGCGCGCGCGATGGAAATGCGCTGCTTCTGGCCGCCCGAGAGCGAAACGCCCCGCTCGCCGACGACGGTATCGTAGCCTTCCGAGAATCCGAGGATGTCCTCATCGATGTGCGCGAGCCTCGCCGCTTCCCGGACTTTGCCGAATGGTGCATCCACATCGGTGAATGCGATGTTTTCCCGGACGCTTGCCGAGAAGAGGAAGTGATCCTGCGGTACATAGCCGATCGCCTCGAGGAGCCGCTCCTTCCGGTAGCCGGTGATCGGGGTTCCCCCGTATGTAATCACCCCGTCATACCCCTCGAACTCGCGCAGAAGCAGCTTCAGGATTGCGGTCTTGCCGGAACCGGTCCTGCCAACGATGCCGAGTGTCTCGCCTTTTTTCAGTGTGAACCGGACATCGTGCAGAGCCGGTTGTTCGGCTTCGGGGAACCGGAATTCCCGGATGTCGAAGACGAGGTCCCCTCCGGGTGCCGTGTCCGCCGCTCCGTCCGTATCCCCGATGTCCGGAGGGACGGCCAGGAGTTCACGGATCCGGCCATAGGAAGCCCTGCCCCGCTCGACGATATTGAACAGAAAGCCGAACGCGAGCATCGGCCACACGAGAAGGCCCAGATAGGCGTTGAAGGCGACTAGATCCCCGAGCGTCATGTCGCCGTTCAGGATAAAGCGCGCTCCGAAGATGATTGACAGGAAAAAGGACAGGCCGACGATCAGGGAGATGGTCGGATCGAACAGGGCGTCCACCCTGGCGACGCGGACGTTTTTCCTGACGACATCCGCCGACAGTTTCCTGAAGTCGCTGATGTCCTCCTCTTCCTGGCCGAACGTCTTGATGACCTTGATGCCGGCGATGCTTTCCTGGGTTTTGTCGTTCAGATCGGAGAAGGCTTCCTGCGCCGTGCGGAAACGCTCGTGCAGCAGCTTGCCGTACCAGCTGGTCAGCACTGCCATGAGCGGCATCGGGAGAAGCGCGATGAGTGTCAGCTTCCAGTCGATCGTCACCGCCATGGCGATGATGACCGCACCGCCCGTCGTGACCGAGTCGACGAGCGTCAGCACGCCATGCCCCGCCGTCTGCTGGACGGCGCGGATGTCATTGGTCGCATGTGCCATCAGGTCGCCGACACGGCGCTGCTGGTAGAACGAGGACGACATCTTCGTGAAATGAGCGAACAGCTCGCTGCGGAGCCTCCGCCCGAGAAGCACCGACGAGCCGAAAATCATGACCCGCCAGTAATAGCGGAGCACATACATCGCGAGTGCCGCTCCGGCAAGGATCAGCAGCCACCTGCCGAGCCCGTTCCCTGTCAGTGTGCCGAGCCGAATCTCATCGACGACATAGCCGATGATCCTCGGCGGAAGCAGCTGGAGGACCGCCACGACAAGCAGCATCAGGATGCCGATGATGTATTGCTTTTTCCGCTCTTTGAAAAACCACCCCAATTGCATGAACACATTCACGGATCCCGTTCCCCCTTCTATGTTTGGGCAGATATCCAGTGTAGCAAATGTTCTGAAATCCGAGAAGTGCCGGAAAACAAATTATCCGGCTGCTGAAATATCGGTGACATCCGAAGTCCGGATGACCTCCGGCTCCCCGTCCGCACCGACCATCCGGATGATTCCCGAAACCGGATCGAAATGATGGACCGCCCCTGTGCAGCACGCTTCCCCGCCCCGCGTACGGCTGGAGACGGAAAGCGGCCTTCCATACTCGAGCGCTTCATGCAGCATCCGGTCCCACTCCTCCATCTGCTGGGGATCCGGGGCAAGCGGCTCCCGCCTGCCCTCCTCTTCCTGCCACTCCCTCAAAAGCTTCAGATGCTCCGGCAGCATCATCGCCGTCCATTTGATGTTCCCTCTGTCGCGGATCATCCGCATCACTCTCCTTGAAAAGATGTGTTCTTCCCCTGCCTGTACGCTGAATGAAACCTTTTTCGCGCCGCTCCGTAGATAACCCGAAGAACGGAATAGGAGGAATAACTGTGAAACCATTGTTCATCACTCTGTTGGCCGCCGCCCTGCTGGCAGGATGCTCAGGCGGAACCGCGGATTCTCCTGAGCAGGTGCCGGATGAAGCGGCCGGGTCCGCCCCCGCTTCGGACAAGGCGGACAATAAGAAGGAGGCGGATCAGGCGGCATCCGTCTCCCCCGCCGTTTTGCAGGCGGAGACGGCGGACGAGCTTGCCGCTTTGCCGCCGGGCGAGCTCACGGCCGATTTCACGATCGAAGGGGAAGCCTCCACATGGAACGGCCGGGAAGTGCCGGAAACCATCCGCGATGCTTTTCTCGACAGCGTGAAGCCGGCCGCCGAAGCGGCGGGAGATGATCCCGATGCCCTGTTCGGTGCAATCGCCCGCTCCCTCGGCACCCCGTCTTACAGCGAACTTGTCGGCTGGCTGGCCGATTACGAGCCGGCTTTTGACGAGCCGCTCCTGCCGGAACCCCATGAAGTGGAATCAGAAAAAACGCGGCCGGCCTTCCCCGAAAAGGCCGTCATCCTTCTCGATGCCAGTTCCAGCATGCTGCTGGAGGCGGACGGGCAGCTGAAGATGGAAACCGCCAAAAGCGCGGTGAGGAGCTTCGGCCGCACAATCGGCCAGAATAGTGACGTGGCTCTTTATGCATACGGTCATGCCGGCACACAGAACGAAGCCGACAAGGCGCTTTCCTGCGGCACCATTGAAGACGTCTACCCGTCCGGGAAGTATGACGCAGAAACGTTCAATGCTGCCGTCGACGGCGTGCAGGCGGCCGGGTGGACACCGCTCGCCGGCGCCATCCGCCAGGCGCGGGAAGACCTCGCGCAGCATGAAGGCGACATCACGGTCTATGTCGTGAGCGACGGCGCGGAGACGTGCGGCGGCGACCCGGTCAAGGAAGCCGCAGAATTCGTCAAAGACCATCCCGGGCGCCACGTCGACATCATCGGCTTCCAGGTCGACGCAGAGGCGGAAAGCCAACTGAAAGCCGTGGCCGATGCCGGGAACGGCAATTACCTGGGGGCCGACAGCCTGGAAGAGATGACCGGCGGCATGACGGAGTACTGGCTGCCGTCCGACCTCGACCTCTCCCTCCTCGTCTACCAGTCTCCGAGGGGATGGGAAAGCTCGACGATCCTCCACCGCATATCCGAACGGGCTACACTCGCGAAGCGCGCGGCCACGAGCGAAAAGTACCGGTTCATGGGCGCCGCCGATCTGCTACTGGAAAAAGGCCTGATCGATGAAGCCATGCGTGATGCCCTGAATGACAGGAGCACTGAACGGGAAGAAGCCCACCGCCTCATCCTGGACGGGCTCGAAGAGGAAAAGCGCAACGCGGTCAACTCGGAAGTCGAACGGATCGATGCAAAGATCGATGATTACCGCACCCGGATGGAAGCGCTGAAAAAAGAACAGGGATCCTGATCCGGAACCGGTCATGCTGCGGCATGGCCGGTTTTTGGCTTCCGGGAAAGGCCGGGCGACTTGTATCTGCTGTCCTGTTTCGTCATTCGGCCTGTTGATCTCGTCATTGGAACCGGCAATTTCATCATTGGGCCCTCCAGTTTCGTCACTTACCGGCGAATGACGAAACTGGAGGCGCGAATGACGAGACTCCATCACCGAATGATGAAATCAGTGCCCTGAATGACGAAACCGCCGTCTGTGCTGCCGACGGAGTCCTTACATTTTGTGGCCGCCGATCAGCTTCGCCCGGCCGACGGCGGTCCCGGCATCCGTATAGGAGACGGCGCGCAGGATCGCGGCCGGGCCGTACTTCGACCGGATCGCATCCATGGCGGCGCCGAGCTTGCGCTCCTCCCACCTGCGCGTCTCGAACAAGCTGAGCTGCATGGAGTGCTCCTCCTCCAGATTGGAAAGGGAGAGGGCGAGCCGCCGGACCGGACGTCCGTCATGGAACTCATCCAGGAGAGCGGTGCACACCCGGTAGATCGCCATCGTTGAGTTGGTCGCCGTCTCAAGCGACCGGGAACGGGAAAAGCCTCCCCCATAGGCGTTCTCGCTGTAGCCGGCGGACAGATGGATGGTGCGCCCGGCACGTCCCGCTTCCCGTGCGCGCCGGGCCACGTCCTCGCACATCTCCAGGATGACGGCGAGGATGTCTTCCCGCTTCACGTAATCGCGGTAAAGCACCTGGCCCTTCCCGTAGCTGACCTGCCCGGCAATGAGCGGTGCGCCGAGCTCCGACAGATCGATGCCCCAGGCATGGTGGTACAGCTGGTTGCCCATGACGCCGAACTCTTTCTCCAGCAGCTTGAGATCGGCATGGGCAAGGTCGCCGACGGAAAAAATACCGAGACCGTTCAGCCGGCGCTCCATCCGGCGGCCGATCCCCCACATTCCCGACAGCGGGGCAACCGGCCAGAGCTTTTCGGGGACATCCCCGTATGTCCATCTGGCAAATCCGTCCTTTTTCGCATCCAGGTCGAGGGCCACCTTTGCCAGCAGCATGTTCGGCCCCATGCCGATGGCTGCCGGCATCTGGAACTGGGCAAGCAACTGGTCCTGGATCCGCTTCACCGTCTCTTCCGGAGGCCCCCAGAGCCGCTCCGTCCCGCCGAGATCGACAAATGCCTCGTCGATGCTGTACACATGGATGGCTTCCTTCGGCACGTATTCGCCAAGAAGGCGGGTGATCTCCATGGATACCCGGACATAGAAGCCCATCTTCGGTTCGATGAGCCGGATCGACGGATCGTCGGGGATCTCGTATAGCCGGTGCCCCGTCCGCACGCCAAATTCCCGTTTGAGCCGGGGCGAGGCGGCAAGGACGACACTTCCCTTCCGGTCGCGGTCCCCGATGATGGCAATCGGCTCTTTTAAAACATCCAGTCCTTCGTCCGCGGCCGCGCAGCTTGCATAAAAGCTCCTCATATCCAGGCAGATGATTTTCCGGTCCGGCAGTCCCTCATACATGCGCGCACCCTCCTTTTTTGATCAATATATTCGTCACAGAACAAATGTTCCCCTCCTTCAGTATAGCCAAACCGTGGGGAATCATTCAACGGCAATTTCGGGAAATGGAGGGGATGGGATGAAAGTCAGGCGTGTTCTGACGGTGGGTGTTTCAAGGCAGGCTGCGTGCTTCGAAGTGACATTCCACATAGTTGTCTCTTCTTTTTGAAAACGGACAGCGGAGCACCGCCACTCCCCGTCCCAATCTAAAAAGGCCGGAACACTGAATGTACCGGCCGGAGCATATTTGGTTCCCAATTAGGATGTTCAATCAGCCGGGCCGGACGATCCCCCACGGGTCATCAGGTCCCCGCAACTGCTGAAAGGTGAATCATTCCAGTAGCATCAACCGGAAATAATATTGACCAGACACTAAACAGTGTCATATAATAACGACACCAATTGGTGTCATATTTCAAGATGGGAGGGAGGCTATTGAGCGGGAAGCATCAGGAAAGGGATGTGTATGCGGCAGTTGCCGATCCCACAAGGCGTAAATTATTGCGATTGTTGGCAGATGCGGAAGAGCTGCCTCTATATGAATTAACGGCTCAATTTCAGATGGGCAGGACCGCTGTTTCCAAGCATTTGGCTGTTCTGAAAGAAGCGGGTCTCGTCGTGGACCGGAAAGTCGGCAGGGAAACAAGATTTCGGCTCAATGCAGCACCGTTAAAAGAAATCAAAGATTGGATAGCCTTCTACGAGAAGTTCTGGACCGAAAGAGTATCGGTCTTAAAAAAAATGTTGGAGGAGGAATAAATCATGGCAGAAGTATTATTGGATTTTCAGTTTGCAAGCTCAATCAATAAGGTGTGGGATGCACTGACCGATCCAGACACGCTTGCAAAATGGGTCATGGAAAATGATTTCAAACCGGTTGTAGGACATAAATGCCAGTTCCGGAACGATGAGTGGAATTTGGTCGTGGAATGTGAGGTCCTGGTGGTGGAAGAACCAAACCGGCTGTCGTATACATGGATCGGAGGCCCGATTGACACAGTCGTCACATGGACACTAACAGAAGAAAGCGGGACAACCCGCTTGCATCTGGAACAGACTGGATTCGAAAAAGAAGACCAGGCATACAACGGTGCAAAATATGGCTGGGCCGGCAAAGTCGGAGAGCTTAAAAAAGTATTAGGGGAATCGCAGGAGTAAAGGAGATTGTTTCATGGTCTTTTTTCAGGATGTGATATCCATATTCAAAAAGAGGGATATGGGATTGATCGAACGACGCAAAGAATCAGAGGATGTATACACCTTCCTGTTTGAACGGGAGAAAGATTTAACATGGAAAGCCGGCCAGCATGGTTTGTTCAGCATCACGCATAAGAAGATAAAAAATGCGACACGCCCTTTTAGCGTGTCCTCTGCCCCTGCAGACAATCATATTGCCATCACCATGAGGATCAGTGATGCGCCGAGCGAGTTTAAAAAAGCGCTCATGGAACTAACGCCAGGTATGAAAGTGAGCATGAGCGGGCCTGTAGGATCTTTTTATCTGCAAGGTCATCGTCCGTCACTCCTGATTGCAGGCGGAATCGGCATCACACCGTTTCGGGCGATGTTAAAACAGATTGAGGCAGAAAAGAACAGAAGCGAGAATCCGATCCGTTTACTATACCTGGACAGCGATCAGTCCTATATCTTTAAGGATGAACTTGATCGAATTTCCGGCAGTCCATCAATCGAGATTTCGTATCTTGATTCAAGGGATACCTTGCACCGGGAAATCGATCAGTTCACAGACACCTATCAGGGCCAGGCCCAATATTATATTGCCGGGCCGAAGCCGATGGTTGAATCCGTTTCCGCTCATTTAAAGGAACAGGATGTTTTAAAACGGGATATCAAAAAAGACGCCTTTTTCGGGTACCGATAATTATAAAAAGCCGACATCTCAAAAAGAGTGCCGGCTTTTTTTAATGTGGACGGATTGTACTAGTAATCGCAGCAGACCCTCCTTTCGTTCGTTCAACCCTATCAATGAGACCAAGGAAACAACGATGGAATACCCAGACAAACAGACCGGAACGTCCCCTTTCAGGCATTCCGGTCTGTTCGATTTATCAGTTTTTCGTAACCGTCTGGCCAAGAACCTCTTTGGCTTTGCCGATCTGCACGCGCACCTGGTCGAATCCGGTGCCGCCGTAGGAATTTCTCCGGCGGACGGCCGCAACAGGTGCAAGGACATCATAGATATCCTCTTCGATCAGCGTGCTTTCTTCCTGCATGTCGGAGAGGGAAAGGTCCTTCAGGACACAGCCCTTTTGGATGCAGGTGAAGACCAGCTTGCCGGTCACTTCATGTGCCTCGCGGAACGGCATGCCTTTGGCTGCCAGGTAGTCTGCAAGTTCTGTGGCGTTGGAGAAGTCTTTGCTGACTTCCTGCTCCATGACGTCCGCGTTCACGGTCATCGTGCGGATCATGCCCGCAAAGATGCGGAGCGAGCCGGTGACGGTCTGGACCGTGTCGAACATGCCTTCCTTGTCTTCCTGCATGTCCTTGTTGTAGGCAAGCGGCAGGCCTTTCAGCGTCGTCAGGAGGCCGATCAGGTTGCCGTATACGCGCCCGGTCTTGCCGCGGATCAATTCTGCCATGTCAGGGTTCTTTTTCTGCGGCATGATACTGGAGCCGGTCGAGAAGGCATCATCCAGCTCGATGAAGCCGAATTCCTGGCTGGACCAGAGGATGATCTCCTCGGCAAGCCGCGACAGATGCGCCATGAGAAGCGACGAGGCGGACAGGAACTCGACGATAAAGTCCCGGTCGCTCACCGCATCCATGCTGTTCTCATACACGCCGGCAAAACCGAGCAGCTCCGCGGAATAATGGCGGTCGATCGGGAACGTCGTCCCGGCGAGCGCGCCCGCGCCGAGCGGCGACAGGTCGATGCGCTTCAGGGAGTCCGTGAAGCGGCCCTTATCGCGCTCAAGCATCCAGAAGTACGCCATCAGATGATGGGCGAACGATACCGGCTGCGCGCGCTGAAGATGCGTGTAGCCCGGCGCGAGTGTTTCAACATGGGCTTCCGCCTGCTCGAGAATCGCCTTCTGGAAGTCCTCGGTGAGCGCGATGATCTCCTTCGTGCGCTCCTTCAGGTACAGGTGCATATCGGTCGCGACCTGGTCGTTCCGGCTGCGTCCGGTATGGAGCTTGCCGCCGACCGGGCCGATGTCATCCGTCAGCTTTTTCTCGAGGTTCAGATGGATGTCCTCGAGCTCGACGGAATACTCCAGCTCATCCGCCTTCGCCTTTTCCTTCAGCTTTTCCAGGCCGCCGAGGATCACTTCCGTTTCTTCTTGGGTCAATATGCCGCATTTTCCGAGCATCTTCACATGCGCGGTGCTGCCCTCAAGGTCCTCGAGGACAAGCTCGCGGTCAAAGCCGATGGATGCGCCAAACTCGTCGACCCACTCCTCGGCGGTCTTCTGGAAGCGGCCGCCCCAGAGCTTTTCCGTCATGACTGCACCTTCTCCGCTTCCTTCTCGGAAACTTCAGCTTTGTTGACGGAAGCGTGGACTTTTGTCGGGAGGCCCCACAGCTCGATGAAGCCGACGGCGGAAGCATGGTTGAACTCGTCTTCCTTCGTATACGTTGCAAGTTTCTCGTCATAAAGCGAGTTGTCCGACTTGCGTCCTTCGACGATCGCATGGCCCTTGAAGAGTTTGACGCGGACCGTGCCGTTGACGAACTGCTGGGTCTCTTTCAGGAATGCCTGAAGGGCTTTCGTGAGCGGCGAGAACCAGAGGCCTTCATAGATGAGCTCAGTGAGCTTCTTGCTGATGACCGGCTTGAAATGCGCGAGTTCCTTGACGAGCGTGATGTCTTCCAGCTCTTTGTGCGCAGTCAGCAGCGTCATCGCCGCCGGGCACTCGTACACTTCACGGGACTTGATGCCGACAAGGCGGTTCTCGACGTGGTCGATGCGGCCGACACCATGCTTGCCCGCCAGTTCGTTCAGCTCGAGGATCAGTTCATGCAGTTCCTTTTTCTCGCCGTTGAGCGATACCGGAACCCCCTTGACGAATTCCAGTTCAATGACGTCCGGCGTATCCGGTGCATCTTCGATGGAAGCAGTCAGGTCGTAAGCATCTTCCGGAGGCGCAATCCACGGGTTTTCAAGGATGCCGCATTCGTTTGCACGGCCCCACAGGTTCTGGTCGATCGAGTATGGGCTGTCGAGGTTGACCGGAATCGGGATATTGTGGTCCTTTGCATATTCAATTTCTTCCTCACGTGACCAGCCCCACTCACGGACCGGTGCAATGACTTCAAGGGACGGATCCAGCGCGGTGATGGACACTTCGAAGCGCACCTGGTCGTTTCCTTTGCCCGTGCAGCCGTGTGCGACTGCAGTTGCGCCTGTTTCGTGCGCGATCTCGACAAGCTTCTTCGAGATGAGCGGGCGCGACAGCGCGGAGACGAGCGGATATTTGTTTTCATACATCGTATGTCCCTGAAGCGATGTGAGGACGAACTCCTCTGCGAACTCTTTTTTCGCGTCAATCATGTAGCTTTCGGAAGCGCCCACTTCAAGCGCCTTGTTTTTGACGAACTCCAGGTCTTTTCCTTCGCCGACATCGAGGCAGACCGCGACGACGTCATAACCTTTTTCCTTAAGCCATGCAATTGCAACCGATGTATCCAGACCGCCTGAGTAGGCGAGAACGACTTTCTTATCCATAGTGAATCCCTCCGTGTATGTTTATTCATTATATACATGTTTTATTCATGAGAGAATCATAACATGTAATAAACATCGGTGCAAGCAAATGTTTATGCAATTTAAAAGAAAACAAAAAGAGCCGCCCGAAGGCCGCTCTTCCCCATCCGTTTTCGGTGATCCGTAACCGGAATCCTGTGCTAACTTAATAAAATCCGTATCCGTATGTTTGGTTGTCATATGGGGAATACCCGGAATACGGATAAGGGTACTGGTAAGGAATCGGTTGGGAATAATAGTTATTATATGCGTATTGCGGATGCAATGCGCTTCCAATCAGGCTGCCTGCAAACCCCGCTAAGGCTTCTCCGTATCCGTTCCATTGATCCCGGTACCGATGATCCTGATACCTGTGATGATCGCGGTGCCGGTCATGATGCCTGTGATGGTCATGGTCACGGTGCCGATGGTCACGATGCCTGTGATGGTCGTGATCCCGATGTCTGTGCCGGTGTCTGTCCCTGCCAAAATCCTCGTAATAATCATGACGCCGTTGATAATCTCTGGTCATTCGTCATCCCCCCATCCCACGTATCCTATTCGGATGGGGCTCAGACCAAAAGGCTTTTGCCTACTGTGGGTCTCGCCGGAGGAACAGATTGGAGATTCGCCATTTACTTCTTATCAAAGAAATTCCGTCCGAGCCGCTCGGTGAAGCCCGGGGCGACGGCATGCATCCTTGAGGCGGCTGACATGTACCACGGCAGGTCGATATCACGTACAGGCCGCCCAAGCACGCTGATGGCTGCCTCTGCAACCTTCCCGGGCGGTGTCAGGTAGCCGGCCATCGATTCCCTGTAACCCGAAAGCGGTGAGGCAATGTCGAGAAACGGGGTGTCGACCGGCCCGGGGTTGATTGATGTGACACTGATCCCGTACGGCGCCGTCTCGAGGCGGAGGGCGTCAGCGTATCCGAGAAGCGCAGCTTTGGATGCTGCATACACCGAGGCCTTTTTCGTCGAAACCTTCCCGGCCGCGGATGCAATGAAGATGATCTGCCCGCTCTCCCGCTCCATCATGCCCGGCAGGATCCGCCTGAGCAGTTTCATCGGTGAGGCTGCATTCACGTCCAGCATGCGGTCGATCGAGGCATCCGACAGCTCGTGTGCATGCTGGAACGCCCCGATACCCGATGCCGAGATGAACACATCCGGTGCGCCGGCGGCAGCCGAGACCCGGTCAAGCCCTTCTGCGGTCGAGAGATCCGCCCTGATGACACCCGCGCCTTCAGTATGGATATCCTCAAGAATCTCCCGGTTGCGCCCTGTCGCCAGAACCAAATGCCCTTCGCGGAGCAGGGCGGTGACAATGGCGCGCCCGATACCGCCGGTCGCGCCGGTGACAAGCACACGCTTAGGTCTGCTCATAGTAAAGCACCCCGTCCCCATTCCGTGTTTCAGCTGCCAGCCCTTCGGCAACCAGCCAGTCGGTCTGCCCGATCGTCTCGGACAGCGTGAGGCCGAGCTCCCGTTCATAGGCTTGCGGGAACAGCCGCTTCGTCAGCTCAAAGATCGTCTTCGGGCCGTCCGTGAGCATGCCGAGAACGGCATACGCCCGTTCTTTCTGTTGGCCAAGGCGCCTTTCGACCAGCTCCCGGATTCCGTGCACGTCTTCCCCGTGACCGGGATGGATGACTTCCAGGGGCAGATCTGCAACGCGGCGCATGGAATCATTATATAGAAGAAGCGACCGCGGACGTCCTTTTTCGGGGTCGAGCGACGGCTCGATCAGCGGATTGGATGAAATCCTTCCGAGGATCAGGTCGCCGCCGATCATTTCCCCGCCCCGTTCATTGAAAAAGGCGAGATGGCTCTGGGCGTGGCCAAGCGTCTCCGTCACCAACCACCCCGGATGACCCGGTACCTCTTCACCGTCCCCGAGGATGCCGTCAAGCGGCCGTTTCCCGATGTATTCAACCGGGCGCTTCATCTTCCGGACCCAGTGATGATAGGATTCCGGCACGCCCTCCTCTTTCAGGCACTCCAGGTAAAAGCGGTCATGGTATTCAAAAAACGCCTCGTCCCGGGTGAGCCACGGTTCGTTGTACCGGTGACCCAGCAGCCGGGCATTCCCGAACATGCCGACAAGCCCCGCATGGTCCGGGTGGTGATGGGTCAGGATCACCTGCTCGATATCCTCCGGCCGGAAGCCCGCCTCTTTCAGCCCACAGAGCATCGCTTCTTCCGACTCGGGTGTATTGGTGCCGGCATCAAACAGGGTGAGCGCCTCCCCCTTCAGCAGCCAGGCATTGACATCGCCGACAGCAAAAGGCGTCGGCATCGTGATTTTATGGATAGTCATCGGATCCCCTCCGGAAAATGAATGGTCATTCATCCATTTTACACAAGCACCTCCCCTACGTCACCTGTTGACTTTGAATGGCTACAGTGCGTATAATCGCACTAACCAAATGAACGGATGCTCCGACGAAGACCAGTACGGGCGGTGATGGCGCACAGAAAATGCGGTCACCGGCTGAGAGCCGCATCCCCTCTCCCGCCCCGAACCTGCTTCCGAGCCGCCATGGAAACATGGCCGTATCCCACTGCGTTAAAGGGGAAGAGCTGCGCCGGCAAGACCGGCGAAAAAAGGTGGTACCGCGGAAACCGATGCGTTTTCGTCCTTTTCATGATGGACATCATGGAGGGACGGAAGCGCATTTTTATTTTTTGCCGGAGGAGATGATCGACAATGAAAAACGTACTATTTATCGGCGCCGGATCCATGGCGGAGGCTATAATCGCAGGAATCACGGCGAACGGCGCGGTGGAGCCGGCCTCCGTTTTTGTCATGAACAAGGCTGACCATGCCCGCCTGGAGGAACTGAAGGACAAATACGGAATCACCCCTGTCAAAATCGGCGACCCGGAAATTGGCCAGGCCGAACTTGCCGTATTCGCAACGAAGCCAAAAGACGCCGGCCAGGCAATGGAGGCAATTGCAGAGCACCTTCATCCGTCCGCGGCCGTCCTATCCGTCATGGCCGGCATCCCGATCAGCATGTTCGAAGAAAAACTCGGCAGCCGTCCTGTCGCCCGTTCTATGCCGAACACATCCGCCACAATCGGCCTTGCCGCAACAGGGCTCGCGGTGAATGAATCTGTCAGCGATCCGGTCCGGCGGGATATCCTCTCCCTTCTTGGCTCGATCGGTCTCGTCAAAGAGGTCGAGGAGGATGAGCTGCACCTGATCACGGCATTGGCAGGAAGCGGCCCGGCCTACGTCTATTATTTTGCGGAGGCACTTGAGGAAGCAGCCACCACTTCGGGACTTTGCGGGACAGATGCACGGGAACTGATCATACAGGTACTCGAGGGGGCTGCAGCGATGCTGAAGCGGCGGACGGCCGAGCCTGCGGAGCTCAGGGAACATGTGACCAGTCCGGGGGGCACGACGGCAGCAGGCATCCGTGCACTCGACGATGCGGGATTCCGCCATGCCGTGGCTTCCTGCATCCAGGCAGCTGAAAACCGCTCCCGCGAGCTTGCATCCGGACAGTGAACGGCCCGATTGATAGAATGGAAAGGAATTCTATCGGAAAAGGGTGATTGGATGGCAAAGCTATTTGAACCGATTGAAATCAGGGGCGTGACCCTCCGCAACCGGATCGTCATGTCGCCGATGTGCATGTATTCCTGTCCGGAACAGGACGGAAAGGTCCAGGACTGGCATCTTGTCCACTATCCGTCGCGCGCCGTCGGAGGAGCTGGACTCCTCATCGTCGAGGCGACTGCGGTCCAGCCCGAAGGCCGGATCTCGAACGAAGACCTCGGCATCTGGGAGGACGGCCATGTGGAAGGGCTGAAGCACCTGACAAGTCTGATCAGACAGCACGGGGCTGCAGCGGGCATCCAGCTTGCTCATGCGGGCCGGAAATCGGAGACGGACGGGGATATTTTTGCCCCTTCCGCCATCGCCTTCAGCGACCGCTACAAGACGCCAAAGGAAATGACGGAAGATGATATCCAACACACTGTCACCGCATTTCGCGACGCAGCAGTACGTGCCAAGGAAGCAGGCTTTGATGTGATCGAGCTGCACGGGGCGCACGGCTATCTGCTGAACGAGTTCCTTTCCCCGCTTTCGAACAGGCGGACGGACAGCTACGGCGGAAGCGCAGAAAATCGCTACCGCATCGTCCGGGAAACGATCGATGCGGTACGGGAAGTGTGGGACGGTCCCCTCTTCGTCCGGATTTCCGCCAGCGACTACACCGACGGCGGCATGACGCCGGAGGACTATGTTCAGATGGCCGGATGGATGAAAGATCAGGGGGTCGACCTCATCGATGTGAGCTCAGGCGCCGTCGTCCCGGCGAGAATCAGCCCCTACCCCGGCTATCAGGTCCCGTTTTCCGAGACGGTCCGGAACGGTGCAGATATCTTGACGGGGGCGGTCGGACTGATCGAGGAACCGGCTCATGCGGAAGAGATCGTCCAAAACGGACGCGCGGACCTTGTCCTTCTCGGACGGGAACTGCTGCGCGATCCGTACTGGCCAAGGCGCGCCGCGAAGGAACTCGGCGCGGACATCCAGGCACCGGTCCAGTATGAGCGCGGCTGGAACTGAAGAACCAATTAAAAACGTGATCCCGCAAACAGCCGGGATCACGTTTTTTGTTCATGTCCGGTCCGCAGTCAGACCTGCAGGACGCCTTCCCCCGCTGCATTTCTGAGGAACGGGCTCGGCTCCCCTACGCTGTACAGCTGCAGGACATGCATCGCCCTTGTGCACGCAGTGTAGAATAGCCTTCTCACGCTTTCGTCGCCATAGACTTGCCGTGACGCATTATAGATGATCACTGCATCAAATTCGATTCCTTTGGACAAATACGACGGGATGACGACCGCTCCCTGCTCGTATTCCGCTGTTCCGCTCTTGATGAATTTAAGACCGTCTATTTCGGAAAGGGATTCATAAGCACGCAGTCCCTCTTCAGCAGATTGGCAGATAACTGCGATACTCTGATGCCCCTGACTCCGCAACTCATTGATTTTAAGGGAAATGCGGCTGTGAAGATCTTTGAAATCTGCGACCTGTTCAAAGGATGGCCGTTCTCCATCACGGTCAAAAGGAATGATCGTTTCACCCTGTGGAATCAGTTTCCGTGTGAATTCAATGATGGGCCTGGTGGACCGGTAGCTCCGTGTCAGATTGACCAGTTCCGTCTGATCGGGTCCGTATAGTTCTGCCAGCGCGCTGAAGTCCGTCCGGCCGTCCCCATGGGCATAAATCGCCTGATTAAAGTCCCCCAGTACCGTCATCTTCGCAACAGGAAACAGATGCTTCAGAAATTCAAACTGGAACGGAGAATAGTCCTGCGCTTCATCAATCACGATATGCCTGATTGAGTTGTTTGACTGAAAGCCCAAGAGCAGTTCCTTCAAAAACAGGAACGGGGTGGCATCCTCATGGCAGAGACGGCCATTCCCCAGCGTTTCCGCGGTCATCCGGCAGATGGCCTCCCACTCCGCCGGCGTCTCCCCTTCTACCAGTTTCCCGATAGATGCGGGATCAGCAAACAGTTGTCCATACATCGCTCCGAAATCGACGAACTGGTAGGCCCGGACTTTTCTGCGCAGCGGCTTTAGTTTCTGATGGATCACCAGACGGGCAAGCGCCTGCGGCTCCATTTCATAGTCAGCCACTGCTTCCCTGGAAAAGCCGCGTTTTTCCGCGAGATAGCGGTGAGCCTTGTGATAGGCATCTTCACTGAGAAGCTCGATTTCCTCCTGTACCCACGGCTTCTCCCACTCGCTTTTCTGAAAAGCCCTCATTTCATTCAAAAGCCAGTCTTTCAGTTTTTCTAGCCGGCTTGGCAGGCGGAGGGCCGGGTCCAGTGTGTAGAACTGTTCGGCCATCTGAGCCGCCGAAATGATTGGCTTGCCTCTGAATGTCATGTCCGTGAACCGCATTCCCGAAGACTCGAGTGACTTGCTGTAGGCTTTGATTGCCTCGATAAAACGGACGGAAGACTTGAAACGGATGCCTTCCACTCTCTGCCTGCGGGTGCCGTCATCACCCGCTGTCAGAACAGACTCTAATTGGCCGTAGGATGTTTCAACCTCGAACTCATGGCCCAGCCGGTGTACCAGGTATTCCTGGAAAGTGACCTGCTGCATATTCTCTTCACCAAGCTCCGGCAGAACGTTGGACACGTAACTGCTGAACATAGTGTTCGGGGAGAACAGAATGATCTGATCCGCATTCAGGCGATCCCTGTATTTATAAAGCAGATAAGCGATCCTCTGCAGGGCAGCCGACGTCTTTCCGCTTCCGGCTGCGCCATGGACGATCAGCAGTCTTCCCCGGTCATGCCGGATGATCCGGTTCTGGTCCTGCTGAATGGTTGCGACAATGTTGTGCATCTGTTTTTCGGAACGTTTGCCGAGCACTTCCTGCAGCACTTCGTCCCCGATGGTGAGGCTTGTATCAAACATGGATTGAAGGGCGCCTTTCCGGATGAGATACTGCCACTTGCCGTCCAGCGTGCCGCTTACGGGACCGCCCGGAGTCGAGTATTCTGCCGGGCCTGGCTGGCAGTCATAGTAGACGCTCGAGACAGGTGCCCTCCAGTCATAGACCAGGAATTCCTCCGCGGTGGTGTCGGTTAGAGAGGAAATACCGATATAGAAAGGTTCCGGCGCAGATTCG
Organism: Bhargavaea cecembensis; assembly: GCF_001619585.1. Lineage (GTDB taxonomy): Bacteria > Bacillota > Bacilli > Bacillales_A > Planococcaceae > Bhargavaea > Bhargavaea cecembensis_A. The sequence continues at coordinate 499,859 of NZ_LQNT01000001.1, read as the reverse complement.
CCGCTCTCGGTAAAGTCAATTCGTCCAAAATAGGGAGACTCCTCCATTCTTTGCAGCGTCGACAAACGCCGGGAAGCATGCCGGTGGGAGCCCTGGCTGACGGATAGCGCCTGGGCTTCCTGGCGAAGACCGATAATCGTCTCCAGATAATCATCGAAAGTGTCGGTATTCACCTTCACTTCATCCCAGAAGTGTCTCCGGATCTGGATCACTTCATCTTTACGCCTGGCCGTTTCCGCTTTCAGCCTGCCGATCTCTTCGGCAATGACGCCCATTACAAGGTCTACACGTTCCTGTTCGCGCCTGAGTTCGGGGTTCATGGAAAACCTCCCTGAAAAAAGTGGTGTAAAAGGCTTGACTTGTTGACTGACGCCGAGGTACAATTAAGATAGGATAAGTGTTTGTAATTGTACTTATATTATGACATCCATACAACCATACCATAAACCGCCCATTCCGTTCAATCGGATTTGGGCGCTTTTTTAGTAATAATAAAGCGCGGGCAGGAGGTCTTCCCTCACTGCCCGCGTTTTTATTTGGCTACTGGATCCGGCCCAGCATCCCGTTTTTCCAATCATATTCCGCAAAATCCTCCGCGATTTCTGTGTGCGGAAAAACATCTGCCGCTTCAGCCGCCAGGTGTTCCGCGTCCTCCGGCAGGAATCGGGCACTGATATGGTTGGCGATCAGGGACCGGGCCCCTGCCTCCCGTGCAGTTCTGGCTGCATCCAGGATCGTGGAATGTCCGTACGGCCCCGCCAGGTGGGCAGACTCCCGGTCGAACGTCGCTTCGTGAATCACGATATCCGCATCCTTGGCCAGTTCCACCGCATTGGCCGTAAACCGGGTGTCGCCCAGGATGGCGACAGTAAATCCGGGCTGCGGCGGACCGGTGACGTCCCGGCTTCTGATATGGGTTCCATCTTCAAGAGTCACATCCCTGCCTTCTTTCAGCTCGCGCAGCAGCGGACCCTTCGGAACGCCGGCTTCTTTCGCGCGTTCGATGAGTAGTTTTCCCGGCAGCGGCTTTTGCTCGACGCGATATCCGTAGCATGGCACCACGTGATCAAGCGGAAGCGCACGGACGAAGAATGACTCGTCTTCAAAAACCGTTCCTTCATCCACTTCATGAACGGCCAGCTCATAGTTCAGATGGGTCCGGCTGATCCGGAGGGTCACCTCGATCCACTCGCGGAGTCCTTTCGGCCCGTACAGGTCCAGCCGGCCCGATCCTCCGAGAAACCCCCTGGAACCGAGCATGCCGGGAAGCCCGAAGATATGGTCCCCGTGAAGATGCGTGATAAAGATCTTCTCGAGTTTCCGCGGTTTCAATGTCGTATGAAGCATCCGGTGCTGTGTGGCCTCGCCGCAGTCGAACAGCCAGAAGCTGCCCCGCTCCTCCAGAAGCTTCAGCGCGAGGGCGCTCGTGTTTCGCTGTTTGGACGGCATGCCGGCGCCTGTCCCCAGAAATTGTATTTGCATATCAACCCTGCCTTCCGCCGGATTTCGGTCCGGAAATGCCTCTTGTGACGGTGCCTTTTCCGAACTTCTCTTCCAGCTCGCCGATCATTTTCAGTACCGGCTCTTCTTTTGCGTGTTTTTCGTAGTTGAAAATTGAAAGCTGCTCTGTCGTCTCGGAGCGGTCGATGACCCGGCCGATGGTGACCCCCAGAAGGCGCACCGGCTGTCCGCCGTAATGCCGGTCAAACAGCAGTTCCGCTTCCCGGTAGATGGCGTCGGCTGTAAAGATGGCATTGGTGAGCGTCCGGCTTCTCGAGTGGTTCACCCAATCCGCATCCCGGATCTGGATCGTCACCAGGTCACCCGCAAGCTCTCTGCGATCCAGCCGGCCGGCCACTTTTTCGGCAAGTCTGCGCAGTGTTTTCTTGAGCTCGGCAGGATCAGTTTCGTCAACGGGGAGCGTCACGGACCCGCCGACGCTTTTTCGTTCGTGGACAGATTCCGGGTCGACCGCCCTTGAGTCGGTTCCGTTCGCCCTCCGTTTTAGATGGATGCCCCTCTTTCCGAGATGCTCTTTCAGAAAGCCTTCTTCCGCCGCGGCAAGATCGCCGATCGTTTCAATCTTTAGTGACCGCAGTTTTTCTTCCGTGCTTTTGCCGATGCCGTGCATCTCGATGACCGGAAGCGGCCAGAGTACGGCCGGCACATCACGTTTTCTCAGGATTGTAATCCCCATCGGTTTTTTCATGTCGGATGCCGTCTTGGCCAGGAACTTATTCGGTGCAATCCCGATTGAACAGGGCAGATCCAGTTCCGTCAGAATCCTGCGCTGCATCTCTTCCGCCAATTCGACGGCGGTCCCCGGCCATTCCACATCCGACACGTCCAGATAACCCTCATCGATCGACACCGGCTCGACCAGTTCCGTATAGGTCCGGAGCAGGCTGAACATCGCATCCGATGCGTCCCGGTAACGATTATGGTCAGGCGGGATCACGATCAGTTCCGGACATTTCCGGCGGGCCTCCCAGACCGGCATCGTGGTGTAGACCCCGTGGGCCCTTGCTTCATATGAACAGGTGACTACGATTCCTTTCCGCTCTTTCGGATTCCCGGCAACCGCAACCGGCTTCCCCTTCAGGGAAGGATCATGCGCCTGCTCGACGGATGCGAAGAAACTGTTCATGTCAATATGGAAGATAATCCTGCCTTTTTTCGGCCTGCTTTCAATCATGTTCATCGCTCCGGTGTGAAATACTGTCTCCATTATATCAACGGCCGGACGAAAAAGGAAAAAGACGGGCACGGGGGCCCGTCATGACTGTACAGTGAGTGTTAGTTCGTCTGCAGTTTCCCCCCAAAAATTCTCCGGATTTCCGCTGCGGGCCCTCGCTTACCGCGGGCGTTGCCTTAGCCTCCTCGAGCTGCGCTCTGCGGGGTCTTCGGCTAACGCTTTTCCCGCAGGTGTCTCGGGCCCTCCGCTTCAATCCGCCATATATAATCCCGAACTATTCCGCTAAAACAATTTAAAACAATAAATGGAATTTTCTCTTGCAATGACCATAGATGCATTTGTTGATTGGAGTGAAGGGTGGCGACTCCTGCGGAGAAGGAAGCGCGGAGAGAGCCTGCAAGGGGCTCGATGCCTTCCCCGCGGAAAGCGTCCGCCCGTAACGGAAATCAACAGCGTTCTTTAATTTTTTTATGCTAAATTATTCGCACGATCAAATTTTGAGAGGTTTTTTACAGACTATGACGGCCCAGTCCCCTTCCCATCAATGTTCTTGCTTTGCTGCCGTTTTCACGATTTCGACCAGCAGGTCTGCGAGCTTTTCAAGCTCTTCTACCGGCATGCGCTCATTTGTCGTATGGATTTCTTCATATCCGACGGAAAGCGTGACCGTCGGGACACCGAAGCCGTTGAAGATGTTGCCGTCGCTGCCTCCGCCGCTTGTCATGAGGTTAGGCTCACGGCCGATTCGCCGAATTGCCTCCGTCGCGGTCCTTACAACCCGGTCCTCCTCGCCCATTGAGAATCCAGGGTACATCAGCTGGACATCCGTCTCGGCGGAGCCGCCCATCAGGCTTGCCTGGCGTTCGAACGTGCGGACCATGTGGGCGGTCTGCTCATCGAGCTTGTCTTTATTGATGGAACGGGCCTCAGACAGGATGTGCACTTCATCACAGACGATGTTTGTGGCCTGTCCTCCCTCGAAGCGGCCGATGTTCGCAGTCGTCTCGGAATCAATCCGTCCGAGTGACATGTTCGCAATGGATTTTGCCGCGATCGTGATTGCGGACACGCCCTTTTCCGGAGCGACGCCTGCATGCGCGGTCTTTCCGCGGACCACCGTTCTAAGCTTTGCCTGGAACGGGGCCGCCGTCACGATGCCGCCGACTTTGCCGTCGGAGTCGACCGCGTATCCATAGTCCGCCCGGATGGCTTGCGGATCCAGCTCTTTCGCGCCTCGCAGGCCGCTTTCTTCACCTGCCGTGATAATGAACTGGATATCGCCGTGCGGTGTGCCTTCTTCATTGATGCGGCGCATCATCTCGAAAAGTGCGGCAATGCCCGCTTTGTCATCCGCACCGAGAATGGTCGTTCCGTCCGAATAGATGTAGCTGTCTTCCTTCAGCACCGGCTTGATTCCCTTGCCTGGAACGACCGTATCCATATGACAGGTGAAGTAAATCGCGTCGGCGCCTTCCGCGCTGCCTTTTTTCGTTGCGATGAGGTTGCCCGCACCGTGTCCGGAACGTGCAGCGGAGTCGTCTTCCTTCACGTCAAAACCGAGTGATTCCATTTTCTCTTTTAGGATGCCGACGATCTCCCCTTCATGCTTTGTTTCAGAGTCGATCTGTACCAGTTCCATGAATTCATTAATGAGTTGTTTATTTGTCATCGAGCATGCCTCCCGTCAAATCCGAAAGCGCACCGCAAATATCCGGTGCGCTTCCTATGTTTATTATAGCGGAATGTTGCCATGTTTTTTCTTCGGACGGTCTTCTTTCTTGTTGCGCATCATTTCAAGCGCCTGAATCAGCTTGATGCGAGTTTCCCGCGGGTCGATGACATCGTCGACCATGCCGTGGCTTGCCGCGACATACGGGTTGGCGAATTTCTCTTTGTATTCCTCGATCTTTGCGGAGCGTGTCGCCTCAGGGTCATCGCTGTTGGCAATTTCCCGTGCAAAGATGATATTCGCGGCACCCTGAGGGCCCATGACCGCAATCTCCGCATTTGGCCAGGCGTAGACGATATCCGCGCCGATCGATTTCGAATTGAGCGCAACGTAAGCCCCGCCGTAGGCTTTCCGCAGAATGACCGTCATTTTTGGAACTGTCGCCTCCGAGTAAGCATACAGGATTTTCGCGCCATGGCGGATAATGCCGCCGTGCTCCTGCTTGATGCCCGGGAAGAAGCCGGTCACGTCCTCGAATGTGATGATCGGGATGTTGAATGAGTCACAGAAACGGATAAACCGTGCGGCTTTGTCGGACGAGTCGATGTCGAGCCCGCCGGCCATGACCTTCGGCTGGTTGCACACAAGGCCAACCGTCTCCCCTTTGATCCGGGCAAGTCCGACCACGATGTTGCGGGCAAATTCGGGCTGCACTTCCATGAACGAATCGGCATCGACGACTTGGTCGATCACTTTCCGGACATCATACGGGCGGATGGTCTCAAACGGGACAATATCCGCAAGATCCGGCCGGTCATCCCGGTCCGTCCCCGCATCAAAACGCGGCGGCATTTCTTCGTTGTTCTGAGGCAGATAGGAGAGGAGCCTGCGCACGTCTGAAAGGACTTCCTCTTCGCTGGCCGCGCGGAAATGGGCATTTCCGCTGATGGCGTTATGTACTTTGGAACCTCCAAGATCTTCGGAGGAAATCTTCTCTCCCGTGACGGTTTCGATGACTTTCGGCCCGGTAATGAACATCTGGCTTGTCTTGTCGGTCATGAAGACGAAGTCTGTGATCGCCGGCGAATAAACGGCACCGCCCGCACAAGGTCCGAGAATGACGGAGATCTGCGGGATGACACCGGAATAGATGGCGTTCCGGTAGAAGATATCCCCGTATCCGTCCAATGACACGACGCCTTCCTGGATCCGCGCGCCCCCCGAGTCATTCAGCCCGATAAACGGTGCCCCGTTTTTCGCGGCGAGGTCCATGACATTCGCGATTTTCATTGCATGCATCTCTCCGAGCGCACCGCCGAAGACAGTGAAGTCCTGAGAGAACAGATAGACGGGCCGGCCATTCACCTTGCCGTAGCCGGTCACGACGCCATCGCCCGGCCCCTTCATCTTGTCCATGCCGAAGTCCTGATTCCGGTGTGTGACAAACGGGTTCAGTTCGACGAACGTCCCCTCGTCCAGCAGCAGGTCGATCCGCTCGCGTGCGGTCAGTTTCCCCTTCTCGTGCTGGCGGTCGATCTTGTCGTCCCCTCCGCCAAGTTCGATTTCACGTTTTCTGTCATATAATTCATTGATTTTCTCGTAGATATCCATGTTTTGAATCACCCCTTGTTTTCGGATTTGTCGCACAGTTCATACAGAACGCCATATGAGGATTTCGGGTGCATGAAGGCCACCTGCGCGCCCCCCGCACCGGGCACAGGCCCGGCAGACAGCAGGCGGACCCCGTTCTCCCGCAGCTCGTCCATCCGTTCCCGAATGCCCGTCACGCCGAATGCGATATGATGGACGCCTTCCCCGCGCTTCTCGATGAACTTGGCGACGGCGCTCGTTTCGGCTGCGGGCTCCAGAAGCTCAAGCTTCACGTTCCCCGCATCCAGGAATGCGACCCTAAGTCCCTGTGTAGGCACGTCCTCGATTCCCATGAGCGGAATGCCGAGCGTATCCGTGTAGTATGGAAGCACGGCATCGAGGTCTTTCACCGCGATGCCGATGTGGTCGACCTTTTCCATTTCCCTTGCCCCCCTTTAAATGTATCCGATTACAATTGTACCGTTTCAGCGCGCAAAACTCTATATATTGCGCAAACGACCAAAAATCATTAAAATGGACCCATCAGCAGTGAAGGAGCCAGAATAAAATTGAGCAATAAGAAATTTCAAAAAATCATCATTTACACTATGGTCGCACTCATGCTACTGTCCACCATCGCCATGGGACTCAGCCTGTTCATCTGAATTCGGAATAAGAGAACGCAAAAAAATCGCAGCGCCGGCAATCGGCTGCTGCGATTTTTTTATTGGTCAGACTTCCTCGCAATACTCTTCAAACAGTCCCTGGAGATTGACGACGACCGACATCGGGTCGTGGCCTTCGATTTCGTGGCGAGGGACTTCACCGATCACTTTGCCGTCCTTCACGAGTACGAATGACGGGGAAGACGGGAGGTGGTCATCGCCGAAGTGCATGCGTGCCTGGGCCGTTGCTTCCTTGTCCTGACCTGCAAAAACCGTCACCATGTGGTCGGGACGCTTGTCGTAGTGGACTGCATGCATGGCTGCAGGGCGTGCAATGCCGCCTGCGCATCCGCATACCGAGTTCACCATGAATAGTGTTGTCCCTTCACGGTTGATTGCCGAATCCACTTCTTCCGGAGTCTTCAGCTGCTCATAGCCGGAGGCTTCCATCTCGCTCCGCGCCTGGCGGATCATATCTTGCATAAACAGGTTCATATCCATGTTCATGACTGCATCCCCTTTCGGTTTATCAAGAAAATCATAACAGGTCAGGCCATTTCCTGCAAAACCCGAGTCTCAGCCGCGGAATAATTCCTCAACCGCCGCCGTCACGGTCAGCCGGCCATCGAGAATCTTGCCCTCGAGGCGTTCGACCTCTTTTTTCCTGCCTTCGGATGCGTAGAACGAATCAATCAGCCAATCCTCAATCGACTGGCGGAACCAGGCCTTCAGCTGATCCCGCCGCCTTCTGTCCCATTCCCCGGTACCGGACATGTTTTCCCTGAAGCCAAGAATCGTCTCCCAAACGTCTTCCAGTCCGTTACCGGCAAGCGAAGATACGGGATGGACGGTTGTCTGCCACCCCGGAGTGGCCGGCTGGAGCATATGGAGAAACTGTTTATACTCCCTCGCTGTCCGCTTCGCCGGAATGATGTTGTCGCCGTCCGCCTTGTGGACAATGATTCCGTCCGCAAGTTCCATGATGCCTTTCTTGACGCCCTGGAGCTCATCGCCTGCACCGGTCAGGACGAGAAGCAGGAAAAAGTCTGCCATGCCTCTGACCGCGGTTTCACTCTGACCGACGCCGACCGTTTCAATGAGGATGATGTCATATCCCGCCGCCTCGCAGAGCAGCATGGTCTCCCGCGTCTTTCGGTGTACGCCGCCGAGTGTTCCGGATGAAGGCGATGGGCGGATGAATGCATTCGGATGCCGGGCAAGCTCTTCCATTCTCGTCTTGTCCCCGAGAATGCTTCCTCCGGTGACGGTAGAGCTCGGATCAATCGCGAGCACTGCCACCTTGTGGCCGGCCTCCGCAAGCATGAGCCCGAAAGACTCGATGAATGTGCTTTTTCCGGCACCCGGCACCCCGGTGATCCCGATGCGGACGCTGTTGCCGGAATCCGGCAGCAGGCCGAGGAGTAGCTCCTGTGCAGCCTTCCGGTCTTCCGGAGAGCGGCTTTCCAGCAGGGTGATGCCTTTTGCCAGCGCCAGCCGGGAGCCCGACCGGATTTCTCCGGCAAGTTCGTCTGCCGGAACGGGGCGACGCTTTTTGACAAATCGTTTTCTCGGTCCCGCGGACATGCCGTCATGCGGCGGAACACCGCCTTCGGTCCGCTTGCGGGCCTCTTTTTCCCGTTCCGTCAATCGACGGCTTCCTCGTAGCCGATCTTGCTGTAAATGGCTTCAATGACTTTCTGCGCGGATACCGGGATGACGGTACCCGGCCCGAAGATGGCTGCAACGCCCGCATCATACAGGAAATCATAATCCTTCGCGGGAATGACGCCGCCTGCGAACACAACGATGTCCTCGCGTCCGATTTTACGGAGCTCTTCGATCAGCTCCGGGATGAGCGTTTTGTGCCCGGCGGCAAGCGAGCTCACGCCCACTGCGTGTACGTCATTTTCTGCCGCCTGCAGGGCCGTCTCGGCCGGTGTCTGGAAAAGTGGTCCGATGTCGACGTCGAAGCCGAGGTCGGCAAACGCCGTTGCGACCACCTTGGCGCCTCGGTCATGACCATCCTGGCCCATTTTCGCGACCATGATGCGCGGCCGGCGGCCCTCGTTTTCCATGAATTCACCGGTCATTTCCTTCACTTCTTCAATCGCCTCGGAGTCGGTGAAATTCGAGCTGTATACACCGCTGATTGAACGGATGACGGCCTTATGGCGGCCGGATGCCTTCTCAATCGCATCGGAGATCTCCCCGATCGATGCGCGTGCCCGTGCCGCATCAACAGCGAGGGCCAGAAGGTTCCCTTCACTTCCCCCGGCAGCTTCGGTCAGCTTGTCAAGTGCCATCCGGACAACCGCTTCGTCTCGTTGGGCTTTCATCTTCTCAAGGCGCTCGATCTGCTTCCGCCGCACTTCTGTATTGTCGATGTCGAGGATCTCGATCGGGTCTTCCTCTTCGGGACGGTATTTGTTCACACCGATAATGGATTCCGATCCGGAGTCGATCTGCGCCTGACGGCGTGCCGCGGCTTCCTCGATCTTCATCTTCGGCAGGCCCGTTTCGATGGCTTTTGCCATGCCGCCGAGTTCTTCGATCTCTTCGATCAGATCCCACGCCTTCTGCATCAGCTCGTCAGTCAGCTTCTCGACAAAGTAGGAGCCTCCCCACGGGTCGATGACATTGGTCATCTGGGTTTCCTCCTGGAGGAACAGCTGCGTGTTCCGCGCGATGCGTGCGGAGAAGTCGGTTGGAAGGGCGATCGCCTCATCGAGCGCATTCGTGTGGAGAGACTGGGTATGACCCATCGCCGCTGCGTTCGCTTCGATCAGTGTCCGGGTGACGTTGTTGAACGGATCCTGCTCGGTCAGGCTCCAGCCCGATGTTTGTGAATGGGTACGGAGCGCAAGTGATTTTGGATTTTTCGGTTCAAACGACTTCATCATCTGTGCCCAGATACGGCGCGCCGCCCGCATCTTTGCGACTTCCATGAAGTAGTTCATGCCGATTGCCCAGAAGAAGCTGAGCCGCGGGGCGAACGAATCAATGTCGATACCGGCTTTGAGACCGGTGCGGACATATTCCAGCCCATCCGCGAGCGTATAGGCAAGCTCGATGTCTGCCGTCGCTCCGGCTTCCTGCATGTGATAGCCGGAGATCGAGATTGAATTAAACTTCGGCATATTTTGGGAGGTGTATTCGAAAATATCAGCAATGATCCGCATGGACATCTCGGGCGGATAAATATATGTGTTACGGACCATATATTCCTTCAGGATGTCATTCTGGATGGTTCCGGACAGCTTTTCAGGCGCGACGCCCTGTTCTTCAGCCGCCACGATGTAAAATGCCATGACCGGGATGACCGCACCGTTCATCGTCATCGACACAGACATCTGGTCCAGCGGAATGCCGTCAAACAGAATTTTCATATCTTCGACCGAATCGATGGCCACGCCTGCCTTACCGACATCTCCTGAAACCCTCGGGTGGTCGGAATCATAGCCGCGGTGTGTCGCAAGGTCGAAAGCCACGGAAAGACCCTTTTGTCCCATCGCCAGGTTCCGGCGGTAGAACGCGTTGCTTTCCTCGGCAGTGGAAAAGCCTGCATATTGGCGGACAGTCCACGGGCGGGACACATACATCGTCGGGTAAGGACCGCGCGTGTTCGGCGCGATGCCCGGCATGTCGGAGAGGTGTCTCAGCCCATCAAGGTCTTTTCCCGTATAAGACGGAAGGATGCCGATGCCCTCATACGCTTCCACGGGTGCTCCGCCGGCTTCCGGGTGTGTGCTCCCCTTCAGGACCTGATCCGGATCAATTTTTGTAAAGTCTGGTTTGTTCATCGCTGCGTTCCCCCTTCAAGAATCCCCTTCAGTTCTGCCAGTTTGTCCAGAATATCCTGGCCACGGTGGTAGAAGCCGTTGAGCCCGGCTTCCCGGAGCGATGCGGCGATGTCTTCCGGATAACGCCCCGCTGCATCAAGTACCGTGGCATCGGGCTTGTCCTGCAGAATTGTGCGTGCCGCTTCTTCGGCCTGTTCGGCAGGTGAACATAGAACGGCATATTCCGGCAGCTCCGACTTCAGATAGTCCAATGCCTCTTCGGCTGTTTCAAACAACGGTGACAGTTCCGGACGGATGCCGCCGACGGCAAGCACACCCGCCGTGAAGTCGGCGACCGGCTTGACGGCCTTCAGGCTGCCGAGCCGGATCAGATGGACCCTGCTTCCCTGGAGGGCGTACCGGAGCGCTTCAAACGGTTCGGCGAATCGGCCTTCTGCATCATCATCTGCCTGCTTCTGAAGTTCCTCTTCGGGATCGGCATAAATGTTCGTCCCGATCAGTGACTCTTTCCGTTCGGCGAGACGACGGATGCGTGCCTCTCTTTTCTCCGCCAGCAAACGGTCCAGTGCGCCGTCTGCGTCGATGGCCGCAATGCCTCCCTGTTTCTCGAATTCGATGAACAGGTCCCAGGCTTTCCGGTAAATCGACTCGGTCAGTGACTCGATGTAGTAGGAACCCCCTGCAGGATCCAGGACGCGATCTGCATGGGCTTCCTCCTTGAGAATGTGCTGGACATTGCGCGCAACGCGCTCGGAGAAACCCGTGCTTCCTGTCAGGGCGTCAAGAGGCGCGACCGTGATGGCATCGGCGCCGCCAAGCGCAGCGGCAAATGCCCCATTGCCGCTTCTGAGCAAGTTAACATACGGATCGGCAAGCGTATAAGTGCGCAGCGACGTCCTCGCGATGACCGGAACATGCACCGGATCCTCCTCGCCATACGCGGCCGCAAATGACCTGAACAGCAGCCGGAATGCACGGAGTTTGGCGATCTCCGTAAAAAAGTGTGTGTCGATATCAAAAGTGAAGAAGAGCTTCCTGGCCATTGCGCCAAAGTCATCTTCTTCCTCTGCGATTTTTGCTGCTTTGGAAAGGGCTGCAGCCAGCTCTGTCACCGCATCCGCCCCTTTCATATGTACAGCCGCTGTATCCACTGCGATGGTGCGGAGAGACGGGAACCGGCGGGAAAGGTCCGCAGACCGGTCCACGTCCGCAAAGCCGGCAACCAGCCGCCTCTTGTCTTCCGGAACACTGCCGAATACGGCGAGAAACGGATCATCCGGGCGGCACCGTACATAAACAGGCACTTCTGTGATCAGCGCTGCCAGTGCGTCCAGCACTTCATTGTCCGCTCCCTTTTTCCATCCGCCTGTATAGACGACCGCCCCGTTCCCCCGATCAACCGCAGACTTCGCCTTTTCCAGGTATGCGGAAGGATTGGTCTCCCGGGTTTCCTGGAGCAGCGTCCAGTCGGTCTTCCCGATCCCGTTCCGAATTGCATTAAGCCGTTCATCCTGCCCTTCCGGGATATCGTCCGCCGTATAAAGCGGCTTCAGTGTGATCCCTTCAGGTGTCGGAGTTTCAAGTGATGCAAGCGGTTTCCCTTTCAGCGAAGACTCAGCCGCTTTCCGCCATTCCCCCATGGCGGGGCGTTCAAACGATGTCTGTTTCATCGTATGGATTGTCATATACATCTCCCCCAATTTGAATTTTGCCTATTTTCATTCTACCGGAGAAACGGAAGGCTTTAAAGGCGGAATGCTATTCTATGAAGATGCCTGCCCGAACAAGCGAAATCCAGCCGAAATCATACAGAATTCAACTGCCTCTCCCTCTTGCAAAAACAAAGACCGGGAAGCGGTAAGCTTCCCGGCCGGTACAGTCAGTAGACGGATGTATTCTCACCTGAAATGTTCTCAAGGATTTCCTTGACCCTTGCGAGGAACCGTCCTGCCACCAGGCCGTCCAGCACCCGGTGGTCGAGTGACAGGCAGAGATTGACCATGTCGCGGGCTGCGAACATGCCGCCTTCCATAATGACCGGGCGCTTGACGATCGATTCCACCTGGAGGATCGCGGCCTGCGGATAGTTGATGATTCCCATCGACTGGACGGAACCGAACGATCCGGTGTTGTTCACCGTGAACGTGCCGCCCTGCATTTCTTCGGATTTGAGCTTGCCTGAACGGACCTTATCAGCCAGTTCCTTGATTTCCCTCGCAATGCCCTTGATTGTTTTTTCGTCCGCGTCCCGGATAACCGGAACAAACAGGGCATCTTCTGTCGCGACGGCAATCGAGATGTTGACCGCTTTTTTCTGGACGATCTTGTCGCCCGCCCACATCGAATTCATCATCGGAAATTCCTTCAGCGCCTGGGCCACGGCCTTCACAAAGAAGGCGAAATAGGTCAGGCCGAATCCTTCTTTGCTCTTGAACTCGTTTTTGATGGAATCGCGGTATTGGACCAGGCCCGTGACATCCACTTCGACCATTGTCCATGCATGCGGCGCCTCCTGTTTGGACCGCAGCATATTGTTCGCGATCGCGCGGCGCACCCCGGATACCGGGATTTCAATATCACCGTCGGCCGTCTGGACGCCGGCTGCCGGACGTTCCGGCTGTTTTGCCGGAGCGGGTGCGGCTTCCTGTAACGGTTCGCCCGCCTGTGTTTTAGCCGGTTCTGCCTGTCGGGCAGCCGCTTCTTTCGGGATATTCCCCGACTCGATCAGACGCGTGAGGTCCTTCCGGGTGATCCGGCCGCCACGGCCGGTACCCTCGACCTGCGAAAGGTCAATTCCGTGTTCCTGGGATAGCCGAAGGACGGCCGGTGAATACCTCGCGCCTGATGCATCGGCTTTGACAGGAGCGGAAGATCCGGTGTTCCCGGATAGATCTTCAGGCTTGTCGGAGCCGGCAGCCGGCATTTCGTTGGCCGGTTCGCCTTTTTCGGGCGCGGCTTCTGCCTCTGCGGAGACGCCGCCTTCCGTCTCGATCGTACATACTGCGGCACCGACTTCGAGTGTGTCGCCTTCATTGGCGATGAGTTCCGTGACCGTGCCGGAGAAGGACGACGGAATTTCGGCCGTCACCTTGTCCGTGTTGACCTCTGCGAGGGGGTCGTATTTCTCGACCGTATCGCCCGGTTTCACGAGCCAGCGTTCAATCGTGCCCTCAGTCACGCTTTCGCCCAGCTGGGGCATGGTGATGGTTTGTTTCGGCAATTGTTAGCCCTCCGTCCGTATCAGAATTCCGCGAGATCGCGCATCGCTTTCTCGACCTTGTCCGGATTGATCATGAAGTATTTCTCCATTGTCGGTGCGTATGGCATCGCCGGCACATCCGGCCCGGCAAGGCGCTGGATCGGTGCATCCAGGTCAAACAGGCACTCTTCCGCGATGATGGCCGCCACTTCGCTCATGATGCTGCCTTCCTTGTTGTCTTCGGTGACGAGGAGCACTTTGCCCGTTTTCGATGCCGCCTCAACGATGGCATCGCGGTCAAGCGGGTAAACGGTCCTGAGGTCGAGGATATGTGCAGAAATGCCGTCCTCTGCAAGCCGCTCGGCTGCCTGAAGGGCGAAATGGACCGCAAGGCCGTAGGTGATGACGGTAATGTCTTCACCCTCGCGCTTGATGTCCGCTTTTCCGATCGGAAGTGTGTAATCGTCGTCAGGCACTTCCCCTTTGATCAGACGGTAGGCGCGCTTGTGTTCAAAGAACAGGACGGGATCGTCGTCGCGGATGGCCGCTTTCAGAAGACCCTTCGCGTCATATGGCGTTGAAGGAATGACGATCTTCAGGCCCGGTTGGTTGGCGAAAACCGCTTCCACCGACTGGGAATGGTAGAGCGCACCGTGGACGCCGCCGCCGAACGGGGCACGAACGACGATTGGGCAGTGCCAGTCATTGTTTGAGCGGTAGCGGATGCGTGCTGCTTCAGAAATGATCTGGTTGACTGCAGGCATGATGAAGTCCGCAAACTGCATCTCCGCAATCGGCCGCATGCCATACATGGCCGCGCCGATTCCTACACCCGCAATCGCCGACTCGGCAAGAGGGGTGTCAATCACCCGCTCCTCCCCGAACTGGTCATAGAGCCCCTGTGTCGCCTTGAAGACGCCGCCTTTCTTCCCGACATCCTCACCGAGGATGAAGACGTTCTCGTCACGCTCCATCTCTTCTTTCATCGCGAGCGTAATGGCATCGATATAGGAACGTACCGCCATTATTCATCCCCTCCCTGTTCCGCATACACATACTTCAGCGCCTCTTCCGGTTTTGCATATGGAGCCGCCTCCGCATAATCCGTCGCTTCGTTGACGGCCTGCTTCACGCGATCTTCCATTTCCTTCTCGGTCTCGTCATCCAGCACGCCTGCTTCCTTCAGGTAGGCTGCAAAGCGCGGGATCGGATCTTTCTCGCGTTCCGCCTTCAGGTCCTCTTCAGAGCGATAGGCGCGGTGATCATCATCCGAAGAGTGCGCGGTCAGGCGGTAGCAGATCGTTTCGACGAGCGTCGGGCCTTCGCCGGCACGTGCCCGGTCGGCAGCCGCCTTGACGACTTCATAGACGGCAAGCGGGTCGGTGCCGTCCACTGTATGACCCGGCATTCCGTAACCCGGTGCACGGTCCGAGACGTTCTCGCACGCCAGCTGCTTCTCAAGCGGCACGGAGATCGCATATTTGTTGTTTTCCACCATGATGATGGTCGGCAGCTTATGGACTCCGGCAAAGTTGGCTCCTTCATGGAAGTCCCCCTGGTTGGAGGAACCTTCGCCAAGCGTCACAAACGTGATAAAGTCTTTTTTCTTGATCTTGCCCGCCAGTGCCACGCCGACGGCATGAGGGAGCTGTGTGGTAACCGGAGAGGAACCGGTAAGGATGCGGTTTTTTTTCTGACCGAAGTGGCCCGGCATCTGCCGGCCGCCGGAGTTGGGATCTTCAGCTTTCGCAAATGCGCTCAGCATCAGGTCTTTCGGCGTCATACCGAAATGGAGGACGACGCCCATGTCGCGGTAATACGGTGCAATGTAGTCTTTTTCCGTATCAAGCGCGAATGCTGCACCCACCTGGGCCGCCTCCTGCCCCTGGCAGGAGATGACGAACGGGATCTTGCCTGATCGGTTCAGCAGCCACATGCGTTCATCAAGCCGGCGTGCGGTCAGCATCGTCTCGTACATGCGCAGGACATCTTCATTCGAGAGCCCAAGCTGTTCATGACGGTTGTTGGTCATCTTTCGGTTTCCCCCTTTGATTACATATGGATGGCCTTGCCGTCTACGGCAAGTGCCGCTTCACCCATCACTTCGCTCAGCGAAGGGTGCGGGTGGACAAGGGATGCGACTTCCCAAGGCGTGGCATCAAGGACTTTCGCCAGGCCTGCCTCGGAAATCAGGTCGGTGACATGCGGGCCGATCATATGGATTCCGAGAATGTCGTCGGATTCCTTGTCGGCGACGATCTTCACGAAGCCTTCGGACTCCCCGTGGACAAGCGCCTTTCCGATGGCCTTGAACGGGAATTTGCCGACCTTGACATCAAATCCGCGATCCTTGGCCTGCAGTTCCGTGATGCCGACCGAAGCGGCTTCCGGACTCGAATAGATGCAGCGCGGCACCATGTCGGGGTCAACCGGGTGGGCATCTGTCCTGGCGATATGCTCAACTGCCGCGATCCCTTCATGGGATGCCACGTGGGCCAGCTGGAGGCCGCCGATCACATCTCCGATCGCATAGATATGAGACTCTTTTGTCTGGTAAGTCTTCTTGACTTTGATAAAACCGCCGTCAAGTTCGATATCGGTATTTTCCAGGCCGATCCCTTCCGTGTTGGCCTGCCGGCCGACGCTGACAAGCACCTTTTCTGCGGCGAACGTCTCTGTTCCTTCGCCGACCTTTGCATCGATGGACACGGTGCCGGCCTGCTTTTGAAGGGATTCAGGCAACACTTCCGCGGAAGTGGCGAAACGGATGCCGCGTTTTTTCAGCAGTTTCTCCATTTCACGGGAAATGTCGGCATCCTCTGTCGGGAGGATCCGGTCCGCATATTCGGCGACGGTGACATCCACACCGAAATCGTTCAGCATCGAGGCCCACTCGATCCCGATGACACCGCCCCCGATGATCAGGATCGAAGCGGGAAGCTTGTCGAGAGAGAGTGCCTCATCTGAAGTGAGCACGTCTGTGCCGTCGATTTCCAGTCCGGACAGCGTCCTGGGCCTGGAGCCGGTGGCGACGATCACGTTCTGGGGAATCAGGATATCGTTTTCGCGGCCGTCTTCATACTCGACCGAAATGGTCCCGGGCATCGGAGAGAAGATGGACGGTCCGAGAATCCTGCCCGTTCCTTCGTAGACATCGATTTTCCCTTTTTTCATCAGGGACCGGACGCCATTATGCAGGCCGTCGACAATCGACTGCTTCCGCCGTTGTACCCGGTCAAATGCAAGCGAGACTTCTCCGGTCATGACACCGAACGATTCTGCTTCCTCTTTGGCAAGGCGGTAGACTTCGGCACTCCGGAGCAGTGCCTTTGACGGGATGCAGCCGCGGTGCAGGCAGGTGCCGCCGAGCTTTCCTTTTTCGACGACTGCCGTCTTCAGCCCCAGCTGAGCGGAACGGATGGCGGCAACATAGCCGCCGGTTCCGCCGCCGAGGATGATGACATCATATTCTAGAGCCATTGGGTGGCCTCCTTTATCCTTTGGAATGGCAAGGTATGTTCTCTGTCAGCGGCGGTGCAGTGTATCCTTGCCGTTTCGGAGGAACTGGCCGCGCGACCGCGCCATGTTTGCGATGCGCTCTTCTGCAAGGCGGTCTGCGGCAGCGTAGGAAGGGATGCCGTCACGCTTCGAAATCTCAAAGACTTTTGCGATCGTGTCGTAGATTTTCTCGACTTTCTTCATCGCCCGCTCGCGATTATAGCCTTCCAGCTCATCGGCCACATTGATGACGCCGCCCGCGTTGATAATGTAGTCAGGCGCATAAACGATGCCCATCTCATGGATGCGGTCACCGTGTTCAGGTGTCTTCAGCTGGTTATTTGCAGAACCCGCGATGACTTTCGCCTTCAGCTGAGGGATTGTTTCGTCATTGACGGTCGCGCCGAGCGCACATGGAGCATAGATGTCACACTCCACACCGTAGATATCGTTGGTGCCGACCGCTTCCGCATTGAATTCCTCCACGGCGCGGCGGACAGCTTCTTCGTTGATGTCCGTCACAATCAGTTTCGCGCCTTCCTCGTGCAGGTGGCGGCAAAGCGCAAACGCTACGTTTCCGACACCCTGTACCGCCACCGTCTTCCCTTCCAGTGAATCGGAACCGAAAGCTTCCTTCGCGGCAGCCTTCATCCCGCGATAGACACCGTAAGCCGTGACCGGGGAAGGATTTCCCGAAGATCCCGAATGTGTCGGCGAAATACCGGTGACGAAGTCCGTCTCCTGGTGGATGATGTCCATATCCTCTTCGGTTGTGCCCACATCTTCAGCAGTGATATAGCGTCCGTTCAGCCCCTGGATGTAGCGTCCGAAAGCGCGGAACATCTCTTCGTTTTTGTCGGTTTTCGGATTCCCGATAATGACGGTCTTGCCGCCGCCCAGGTTCAGTCCGGCTGCCGCATTCTTGTATGTCATGCCTTTGGACAGGCGGAGAGCATCGATGACTGCTTCCTCTTCCGTTTCATACGTCCACATCCGGGCGCCGCCAAGCGCCGGGCCGAGCGTGGTGTCATGAATGGCGATGATCGCCTTCAGGCCGGATGTCTTGTCATGGCAGAACACCACTTGTTCGTAATCACTTTCCTCGAGGTATTTAAACAATTCCATCATCATTCTCCTCCTTATAATCACGTGCACGGCTTTCAGACAAGCCGGTGCTTCTCCAGTTTGTAATAAAGCGTCCGGACCGAAATTCCCAGCTGTTTGGCGGCATCGGACTTGTTGCCCGCACAAGATGTAAGCGCTTCCTTAAGAATTAACTTTTCATGGGCATCCAGCTGTTCGGCCAGAGTGCCTGCCAACCCGTTCCCCTCTGCCTGGAATACGGCGGAAAGATCTGGTTTGTCGAGTAATTTGTCTGCCGGCTGCATGAAGATCAGAGCCCGGCTGATGACGTTTTCCAGCTCCCGGACGTTCCCCGGCCAAGTGTGCTGCCTGAGCAGGGAGGCGGCGTCCTCGGAAATTTCCGTGACGGAGCGCCCGAGATCACGGTTCAGCTTTGGCAGCAGCTTTTCCGCAAGCAGCTTGATATCGCCCCTGCGCTGACGAAGCGGAGGGATATGGACGGGCATCCGGTTCAGGCGGTGGAACAGGTCTTCCCTGAAACTTCCTTCCCTCATGAACTTCTCGAGGTTCCGGTTGGTGGCGGCGATCACCCTGACAGAAACCGGGACAGGCCGGCTGCCGCCGGTACGGTAAAATTCATGTTCCTCCAGTACCCTCAGGAGAGCGACCTGGACATCCTGAGGAAGCTCGCCGATTTCATCGATGAACAGTGTGCCGCCATGAGCCTCTTCAAACAAGCCTTCGACCACTTCTGTTTTCCCGTCTGCTGTTGGCTTCTCCGAACCGAAAAGTTCCAGTGAGAGGCGATCTTCCGGAATCGCCGAGCAGTTCACGCGGACAAAGTTCCCGCGTCCGGCCTCGTGATGAATCGCCTGGGCGAACACTTCCTTGCCCGTTCCGGATTCCCCGCGAAGCAAGATCGGCAGCGAAAGCGTGGCCGCAAGTCTCGCCTGCTGGATCGCCAGCTGCATCTCAGGCGACTCTCCGACAAGATCCTCGAACGTGTAGCGGGTTTCAAGAGATCGGATGATCCGGCGGGCATGGTCGAGTTCATCGGCAAGCTCACGCATTTCCGTCAGGTCATGAATGATGCCGATGCTTCCTTTCAGTTGGTCGCCAACGAGGATCGGTGCCACGTTGACGACGACTTCCCTTGCCGCAGGGCCGACACGCATCCTGACCCCCCGGATGGGCCGGCCGGTTTCAAGCACCTTCATGTGGATACTATCACCCTCGGTGATGTCGACCGTGGCCGGCTTTCCAATGACATCCGCTTCCGTAAGTCCGGTGAGCCGGGTGTAGGCAGGATTGATCATGATGCCGCGGCCATTCTCGTCGACGACTGAGATGGCATCATCACTCGAATGAATGATCGCTTCCAGCATTGACTGGATTTCCTTCAGATTGGTGATTTCCTCTGCAAGTTCAACCACACCGGAAATATCCCTGAAAACCGCGAAGGCTCCTGTACGATTGCCGGAAGAATCGCTGATCGGCCGTCTGGACGTCACGACTCGGGTTCCATTTGAAAGAGTCAGCTCGCGATTCAGCTCCGGAATCCCGGTTTTGGCGACGTGCGGCAGATTGCTGTCCGGGATGACTTCGAGTATGTGGCGGCCGAGCGCGCTGCGCACGGGCGTACCGGTGATAAGGGATGCACTCCGGTTAAAAAATCGGATGATCCCTTCCCGGTCAGTCCCGATCATGCCCTCATCCAGAGAATCAAAGATCATCTTGTTGCGGCCGGTTTCCGACCGGAGTCGCTCGATGTATTGGGCATTTTCCTCAAGCAGGCTGACTAGCAGCTTTGCGATGGTGCCGGGAATCAGGACGGCATGCGCCGGCCTGGCCTTAAGAAGCTCTCCGAAGATGCCCTGTTCGCCCGTCACATCGAAAATCATATGAAGATCATTGGAGATGAAAGGGCGCCAGTCATTGCCGTGTGGGATGCCGTTTTCATCCGCAAGCCTGATTCCGGGAGCTTCAGGATTCGGGTCGACGATTCCGGCGACATTCATATAATCGAGTTGCAGAAGAAGTTTTAAAATGGCGGTGCCGCCGGCTCCGGCCCCTACAACAAGTACATTCTGCAAAATCCTTCAGGCCCTTCTTGAGATTTGTGCAATGCTTTGCATAATCAACTTTATCATACCGGATAGCAGTCTCCTTGACAATCCTCATCTTCAAAAGGAAAATAAACTCGACAGAAAGGGAGAGATCAACATGCAGCGGCTCGCCGCCTTCATCGTTCTGCTTATTCCGGGCATCGGCGCCGCATGGGGCATCAAACTCATGCGCGACGCCCTGTTCGGTGTGCAGGCATCCGTGTTTCCCGTCTGGTCCCAGTTCGTATTCGGCCTCGTCATCCTGATTCTCTGCATCGGATTCTTCGCAGGCTTCCTGTACAGACGGGACCAGCGCAACGGCAAAATACCGAAAGATCGGTTTAAGCGAAAAGACTAAAGGTTCCTGACTTCATGTCAGGAACCTTTTTGCATCGCTTCTATCACCGTGCCCGGAAAGTCGGTGATCCAACCGCGGATGAAGGGTTCGGGTTTCGGAATGAACGGTTCGGTACCGTCGACGCCGTAGACCCGGGCAAATTTGCCTTCCCGCTCAATGGCCCCCAGGTATTTGCCGGACCACAGACGCTTGTGGATGTGGAATCCATCCGAGCTCGCGTACACCCTGAGATTGTCCCAGCGTGACTTTCTGGTCACGATCAGCGCCGTCTCTATGCCAGGATCGGTCTGCTTGACCCTCATCAGCAACGGGTAGTGAAATGAGGAAAAATGAAGGTCCGGATATCCTTTAGAGGCCATCACAACCTGTTCAACCGCCGTCGGATGGTCCAGGAATGTCTCTTTCAGCTCAATGTTGAGCGCAGGGCAGCCTGCCTCATATGCCCATTCAAAAAATTCCCGGTATGTCATTACCGGTTTCCCGAACACCCTCTTCCAACGGTTCCGTCCGACCTTCAGTGCCCTCAATTCATCAAGTGTCAGTTCCGTAATGAATTTGCGCAGTCCGGTGACGCGGTACAGGTCGGCATCGTGAATGATGACCGGCACGCCATCTTTGGTCAGCTGCAAATCGGTCTCGATCCCGGCCTCGAATTCAACTGCTTTTTCAAATGCTTTAAGCGTATTTTCAAATGCGTAGCCGGAAGCCCCCCTATGTGCATACACTTTTCTCATGATTTCCCTACCTTTCTGGCATCCTATCCGCCTTTTCCCCTGAAGCGGAAATTAAAAACGGATCCGCGCAAGGGCAACCACCAGATGCGGCTTCCTATTATATAACGGAAAAAGCCGCCCGGATGTTCCGGACGGCAGTAGTCGGCAAGTGCCGGTATGAGTGCGGTTTTCAGTCAGGCGGTCATAAATTCCAGACGGAGACGGTCAGATACCATCGCGATGAATTCCGAGTTGGTCGGCTTGCTCTTCATATGATGGACCGTATAGCCGAACATCTTCGAAATGACTTCATAATTCCCCCGATTCCAAGCGACTTCGATGGCGTGGCGGATCGCCCGCTCGACACGGGATGGCGTCGTGTTGAATTTCTCGGCAATTTCCGGATACAGCACCTTCGTGACGGACCCGAGAAGATCGACATCATGGTACACCATCGTAATGGCCTCACGCAGGAAGGCATACCCCTTGATGTGTGCAGGAACCCCGATTTCCTTGATGATGGCGGTAATTGCAGTGTCAATCGCTTTTTTGCTGAGCGTCTGCTGTTTGCCGGGTTCAGGAGCCTGTCCGCCGGATTTCAGCTGACGTCCATTTTTCATCTGCAGGATCTGATGGACAAGCCGGTCAAATTCAAATGGTTTCAGGATAAAGTAGGATGCGCCGAGCTCAGCGGCCTGCTTCATGATTTCCTCCTGGCCAAACGCAGTGAGCATGATGATGTTCATGTCCCCCGCACCGCCGTTTGCCTGGAGTTCTTCCAGGACTCCTATACCGTCCAAATGAGGCATGATGATATCCAGAAGCAAGACATCCGGCTTGTTTTCTTCGAGCATGTTCAGGCAAAGCTTTCCGTTAGCGGCCGTACCGATTACCTCGATTTCCGGATGATTTTCAAAATAAATGAGCATAGTCCTTACAAGTTCCCGATTGTCATCCGCCACTGCAACTTTGATTTTTTCCAATGTGCATTTCCCCCTTCTGAGAGCGAACCCTGGTCCGAAGCCTATTAAATATAATTCGACATCCTACCGTTTACACCTTCAGCAATTCATAAAATAAGACTCATGGACGATATTTCCGACATGATTCGACGGAATCCCACAATTCAAAAGATTGTCGTTCCACCTTTATTATAATGCAGAAAAAGGAAAAAGCCATACCATTATAGGTATGGCCAGCACATTTTTTTCTAAGGTTTTCGTTTAATCATTTCTTCGACGGGAAGAGCCGCGCCTTTCAGGGGTTCCTCGACAAACATATGGGTCACGACACCGGCGAATTTCCCATCCTGAATAATCGGGCTGCCGCTCATGCCCTGCAGGATTCCGCCCGTTTTTTCAATCAGTTCACGGTCCGTTACGGTAAATCGGAACACATCATCCGCCGCTGCCGTGATCTTGATACTGTACTTGTCGATCTCGGTTCCCTTGATGGTTGTATAGATGTCCGCTTCCCCTTCGCGGATCTGAGCCGGCCGCATAATCTCCATAGGTTTCGGGAATGCTCCTGTTAACGATGATGACCATTTACCGAATATCCCATAGATTTCATTTTCGCGGATGTCGCCCAGGAGCTGATGTCCGGATTCAATCGAAGAAATTTTGTATCCCGGCTTTCCCGGCTCGCTTTTTTTGATCTGTTCAACGTCTGCCAGAAAAATCGAGCCTCCGGAAAATGGCGGTGCACCATCAAGTGTCCGGTCGATGATCTGGTGTCCAAGCGCGCCGTATTCACCGGTTTCCGGGTCCACATACGTCAGCGTACCGATCCCTTCTGTCCTCTCCCGGATGAAGGAATGCAGGTTAAGGAGTTCTTTTTTTGTTGCGCCGATCTCCATCTTGCTTCCTTCACGTTCAATTTCAAGTACCGATTCCGCACCGCCCGGCGCTTTGGCGGCTTTTGTGATATCCTGGAGCGTGCTGACTTCTTTGCCGTCGAGCGATTTCAAAATATCTCCGGCTTTTAGCCACTGGTCGTCCGCAATCAGAACATCATCCGTGACGATGAGCATCCCCAATTCCAGATGGATGCCGATTGAGTGCCCCATCGGAATCAGGGTCTTCGGTCCGTCCGCTGCCGCACCGGAGGCGCCTGATAAAAACAGGACGGCGAGCAGTGCGGGCAGCATCAGCTTCCGGCTAATCCATCGCATGGTTCACCTCCTCGTGCTGTTATATCGTTACTATGTGTCCGGCCGGATTTCTTATGTCCGGTATAATGTAGCATGAAAATCCGGGAATGCCGAAAGGCACTGCAAACAGAGGGTTTTTCCGCAAAACCCGGAGAAAGTGAAAAGAAATATTAAATTGCATGCCGGCAGACATCATTTCAGTTAATATGCGCAAATTAATGCAAAAGAAAGATGGCGCCGTAATTCCGACGCCATTTTTGCAGTTTTTTGGGCAGTCATTTGTTGTCGGTTTTGTAACGGACCCAGGTTTCTTCATTCCTATGGTCGTTTCGTCAATCGGGCTTGCCTGCGTGCGAATAAACGAAACTCGCCATGCGCTTTTAAAAAATACTCCCCCTGTCCGCAGCCTTTACGGCTTGGGTCAGGGGGAGTTAGTCATTTATTCTACTAATCACATTTCCCTTTTCCGGCCCTCCGCCATGACGAGCAGCTCTTCTGCATGCCGCTTCGTCAGGTCGGTCATTTCGGCGCCGGTCATCATTCGGCTCAGTTCCTCGGTTCTCTCCATCCCTTCCAATTCCCTGACGGATGTGGTCGTGCGATCGCCTGTGACTTCCTTCCGGATAAACAGGTGGTGGTCCGCCATCGCCGCTACCTGGGGCAGGTGGGAGATGCAGAGCACCTGGGAGTGAATGGAGATTGCGGCTATTTTCTCGGCAATGGCCTGTGCGACCCGGCCGCTTACACCGGTATCCACTTCATCGAAAATGATCGATGTGACTTCCTGGTGTTTCGAGAAGATGGTCTTGAGTGCCAGCATGATCCGGGAAAGCTCTCCCCCTGATGCCACTTTGGCGAGCGGCTTCGGCGGTTCCCCCACATTGGCGGATATGAGGAAGATGACATCTTCCGCCCCGTTCCGGTCAAACTGGCTGCGTTTCCTGAACTCTACGGTAAACTGTGCTTTCTCCATATAGAGCTCCGAAAGCTGCATGTGGATGGCTTCCGCCAGGCGGACCGCTGCTTCCCTTCTCAGTTCCGCCAGCTCTCCCGCTTCGACAGCAAGATCGGCTTCAAGCGATTCGACTTCCTTCCGTTCGTCCTGCAGCCGTTCATCGCGGTTCATCAGTTTCTCCAGTTCTTCCGCAATCTTGTCGCGATATGCGAGAATTTCCCCGACTGTCCCGCCATACTTTCTCTTCATCGTCTGGAGCACTGCGAGCCGGTGCTCCACTTCATCGAGCCGGTTCGGATCAAACTCCATCCCGTCGAGCATATTTTTCAAAGAAAAGGCGGTTTCCTGGAGTGTATAGAACGCATCTGACACGGAAGTCGCAAATTCCCCTGCCTGCGAGTCGACTTCCGCCGCATGCTCAAGATCACTCATGGCGGCGCCTGTCCAGTCGAGGCCTTTCGACTCGCCCTGAATCGCTTCATATGCAGAGGACACCCGCTCGAAGATCGCATTGAAGTTTTTCAGGCGCGTGCGCTCTTCCTCCAGCTCTTCTTCCTCCCCTTCGTAGAAGCCGGCCTCGTCGATCTCCGTCAATTGGAACCGGTAAAGATCGATCCGATGCGCCACCTGCTGTTCGGATTCATCATACCGCGTAAGCCGCCGTTTCAGCTTGACATAGCGGTCATAGAGAGAAGAATAGCTTTCCTTGGCCGCTCCGATCGTTCCCCAGCCGAACTGATCCAGCAGAAGCACATGGCGCTGCTCATCCATCAGTTCCTGTGTTTCATGCTGGCCGTGAATATCGATCAGCGCCGCACCGACTTCCCGGAGGATGGCAAGGGTGACTAGCTTGCCATTCACACGACAAGTGCTTTTTCCGGAAACGGAGATATCACGTCTCAGGATCACCGTCCCCTCATCATCGGACGGAATACCCGACTCTTCGAGTTTCCGGAATACCGGGTGGGCACTGTGGGACACCTCGAACATCCCTTCCAGCTCTGCTTTCTTTTCCCCGTGTCGGATAAATTCGCTCGATCCCCTTCCGCCGGCCAGCAGCTGGACGGCATCGATGATGATGGATTTGCCGGCACCCGTTTCTCCGGTCAGGACGGTCAGCCCGTTATCAAAGCTGATCGACAGGTCGCGGATGATGGCAAAATTTTTGATTGTCAGTTCTCTCAGCACGGGGCGTTCACCTCCCTGATCAAAGCATGCCGAGCAGCTTTTCCCTCACCGTTTCCCGCTGTTCGTCATTCCGGCAAAGGATGAGGCATGTGTCATCGCCGCAGATGGTGCCGAGAATCTCTTCCCACTCGATCTGGTCGATGAGCGAGCCGATGGCATGCGCATTGCCCGGAAGCGTCTTCATTACAAGAAAATGTCCGGCCCCGTCGATGCTCACAAACGCATCGGTCAGTGCGCGATTCAGCTTGCGCATGGGGTCGAAGCTGCGCTCAGCGGGCAGGCTGTATTTGTAGCGGCCATCCCTCAGCGGAACTTTTACAAGGTGAAGTTCCTTGATGTCCCTCGAGATTGTGGCCTGTGTCACATTGAAACCTTCTTTTTTGAGCCGGTCAACCAGCTCGTCCTGTGTTTCGATTTCATGATGTCCGATAATTTCCCTAATGCGGATATGCCGTTGGCCCTTACTCACTCTATTCCCTCCGAAGAATGCATATTTCCTAATAAGAATGTACCATTATCCAATTTTCGCAACAACAAAAAACCCCCGCTCTCGGGGGTCAGTCCAGCGTTTTATGGGCTTCTTTCACCAGTTCGGCGAAAGCGCCTTCCGGAAGCCTGGATACCGGTTTGTCGGAAGATCTCAGATGGAAGAGGAACTCGATATTGCCTTCGCCTCCGGTAACCGGTGAGAACGAAGCATCGAGAACATCGAAGCCGTTCGAAACCGCCATGCCGGCAGTGCGTTCCAGAACTTCGAGATGGACTTCCGGATCACGGACGATGCCCTTCTTTCCGACATTCTCGCGCCCTGCCTCGAACTGAGGCTTCACGAGGGCGATGACATCGCCGCCCGGGATCAGGACCGTCTTCAAAGTCGGCAGGATCAGGCTCAGAGAAATGAACGAGACGTCGATCGTTGCAAATTCCGGCATCCCCTCCGAAAACAGGTCCGGGGTGGCATGCCGGAAATTGACCCGCTCCATGACCGTCACTCTCGGATCCTGCCGCAATTTATAGGCCAGCTGGTTATAGCCGACATCAAGTGCATAGCTATGGTGTGCACCATTCTGCAGGGCGCAGTCTGTGAATCCGCCGGTCGATGCGCCGATATCGAGGACAAGTTTTTCCTTGACGTCTGCATCAAAAACGTCGAGGGCCTTTTCAAGTTTCAGGCCCCCGCGGCTCACATACTTTTGCCCGCTTCCCTTTACACGGATGTCGGCATCGGCCGGAATCTTCTCTCCGGGCTTGTCCATCCTGCGGTCACCGGAATAGACAATTCCCGCCATGACGGCGCGCTTTGCCTGTTCCCGTGTTTCAAACAGGCCGCGTTCTGTCAGGAGGACGTCAATCCGCTCTTTGGGTACTTTCTGCGTCATAGTGCATGCATGCCTTTCTGGCGGGACAGTCCCACCAGTTCTTCCACTTTTTCAGCAAGCGCTTCATCTGTCATTCCGATTTCCTCAAGCAGCTCGCCTACGCTCCCGTGCTCGATGAACTTGTCCGGGATGCCCATGCGGTCGATGATCGATCCGTGGAAACCGTGCTCATGAGCAAATTCCATGACCCCGCTGCCGAATCCGCCGGCCAGAACCGCCTCTTCAACGGTGACAAGCGGAATTTTCCTCTCCAGCAGGTTTTTCAGCATTTCTTCGTCAAAAGGCTTGATAAAGCGCGCGTTGACAACGCCGGCCTCGATTCCTTTTTCACGGAGGCGTTCTGCTGCTGACAGCGCCATCGGAATCGTCGTACCAAATGTCAGTATCGCCGCATCGCTGCCTTCCCTGAGCATTTCCCAAGAGCCGATCGGAATCTCCCTCAGCTCTTCATCCAGCGGAACGCCCAGCCCGTTGCCGCGCGGATAACGCAGCGCAATGGGTCCATCTTCGTAGCTGACTGCCGTCCTGACCATGTGCTGGCCCTCGTTTTCATCCTTTGGCATCATGATCGTCAGGTTCGGCATGCTTCTGAGGAATGCTATATCGAAGACACCCTGATGGGTCTCACCGTCTGCGCCGACGAGTCCGGCGCGGTCGATTCCGATAAAGACATTCAGATTCTGCCTCGCAATGTCATGGAGCACCTGGTCATAGGCACGCTGGAGGAAGGTCGAGTAGATGGCCAGGAATGGTTTCATTTCTTCGACGGCCAGTCCTGCGGCCATCGTTGTCGCATGTTGCTCGGCAATGCCGACATCAAACATGCGGTCCGGAAATTCGGAGGCAAACCCTTCAAGTTTGGAGCCGACAGGCATCGCGGGGGTGATTGCGACGACCCGTTTGTCTTCGCGTGCGATCCGGCGGACCGTTTCCGCGATAAGCGCACTCCACCCCGGAGCCTTTGCCGGAGACTTGATAAGGTCACCGGTTTCGAGCTTATACGGCCCCGTACCGTGCCATGTGCCGATCTTGTCTTCCTCGGCCGGTCGGAAGCCTTTCCCTTTTTTGGTCAGAACATGGATGAGGACAGGCCCTTCCATTTTCTTGGCGTAATTCAGGTTAGCTTCGAGATCTTCGAAGCTGTGGCCGTCCACCGGTCCGAGATAGGTAAATCCGAGCTCCTCAAAAAAGACGCCTGTAACGAGCAGGTACTTGAGGCTGTCCTTCACACGCTCCGCTGTTGACGCAAGCTTGCCGCCCACAGCCGGGATTTTTTTCAGGAGATATTCCAGCTCGTCCTTCGCCTTGTTGTACTTGCCCGCGGTCCGCAGCCTTCCGAGCACATTGTGGAGCGCTCCGACGTTCGGTGCGATGGACATTTCATTGTCATTCAGGATGACGGTCATGTTCGTCCGCTCGGATCCGATGTGGTTCAGCGCCTCGAGCGCCATGCCGCCGGTCAGAGCGCCGTCTCCGATCACCGGAATGACGTGGTTGTCCGTACCTTTGATATCGCGTGCAGCAGCCATGCCCATCGCAGCAGACAGTGATGTCGAGCTGTGGCCGGTTTCCCAGACGTCATGCTCGCTCTCAATTCTCTTCGGGAATCCGCAGAGGCCCTGATACTTCCTGAGTGTGGAGAAATCACACGCACGGCCGGTCAGAATTTTGTGGACGTAGGCCTGGTGCCCGACATCCCAAATGATTTTATCCCGCGGACTGTCAAAAGCCCGGTGAAGGGCGATTGTCAGCTCAACGACCCCGAGGTTCGGCCCGATGTGGCCGCCGGTAGCCGACAGCTCACGGATCAGGAACGACCGGATATCCGAAGCCAGTGCCTCCAATTCCCTGTTGCCGAGTTCCTTCAGGAAGGACGGATCGGAAATCTTGGTCAAATCCATCGCCATCACTCACCTTTATCAAAAAAATAGGTAAAAATATTCTTTGTCCATTATAGCAGTGTCCAACCCTTACACAAATCAAACGCCCCGTCAGGAGACCCGGTGGATAATGTAATCCGCGAGCAGGCGGAGGACCGGATCCGGGTTTTTCAGGAACGAAACGGCTTTCACAGCCTCGGAATGGTGGTGGATCAGCTTCTGCTTCGCACCTTCCATTGTCAGGATTCCCGGATATGTATTTTTGCCCTGTTCTGCATCCGCACCGGTCTTTTTGCCCGTGACTTTCTCGTCTCCGACTACGTCCAGAATGTCATCCTGGATCTGAAAAGCGATTCCGATATGACGTGCATAGCGTCTCAGCTGTTCCCGCTCCGTGGACTTTGCCTTCGAGAGGACCGCTCCTGCCTCAACGGCAAATGTCAGGAGTGCTCCGGTTTTGAGGCGGTGGACATTTTCCAGTTCTTGCTCAGTCAGTTTCTTCTTTTCAGCAGCCATGTCGAGCATTTGACCGCCGACCATACCTTCTGCACCGGCTGCGCGCGTGAGCAGGAGGATGAGTTCAAGCTTTTCCCCATCTGTCAGGGACGGAGCCCTTCCGATAACGGAAAAGCTTTCCGTCAGCATGGCGTCTCCGGCGAGTATTGCAGTGGCTTCCCCGTAAACCTTATGGTTCGTCGGCTTGCCGCGCCGGAGATCATCGTCGTCCATCGCGGGGAGATCGTCGTGGATCAGTGAATATGTATGGATCATCTCAAGTGCGGCGCCCACATGAAGTTCCGCCGGATGGACACGCCCGAGATCGTGGAGCACAGCGGATATGAGCAGCGGGCGGATCTTCTTGCCGCCGGCCGTCAGGGAATAGAGCATCGATTCCTTCAGACGGGAATCGGTATCGAGATTTCTTACAGTATCCTCAAGGACAGGTACCAGATCATCGACCCGGCTGTCCATGAAATCCTTCAGTTTATCATTCATCCCGGTTTCCTCCTTGAGCCGGATCAAAGGCAGATGCCTCCCCTTCCTTATCGATCAGCGTCACCAGCTGCTTTTCTGCGGACTGGAGCTTGCTGTGACAGACCGAGGAAAGCTCCATTCCTTTTTTATAGAGGTCGATGGCGTCTTCCAATGGAACATCCCCCGATTCCAGCCGGCGGACAATCTCTTCCAGACGGCCGATCGCCTCTTCAAAACGGATATCCTTGTTGTCCTGTTTTTGTTCGTCCATTTATCATTCCACGTCCTTTCGTTCCGAAGGGCTTTCCACGACCGCTTCCACCGTACCGTCTCGGAAAGAGATGGTGACCCGGTCGCCCGTCCCGAGCTCTCCTGCAGACTTGATCACCCGATCATCGCTCCGCACCAGGCTGTAGCCGCGTTCCATGACGGACAGCGGGTTCAGCGCCTGGAGTGTCCGGACAGCCGAGGCAAGTGCCCTCCCGTGCTGCCGGACATTTTCTTCCGCTGCGCGGTGAAGCTCACGGTCGAGGCGGCCTGTGCGCTCCACTGCCTGCGCCAGAACCTGGCGGGGTGAGCGGGCACCGAGACGGGCATCCAGATTGGCGGCGGCCTGCCTGCGGTCGCCGATCATTCTGGATGCACCCTGTAACAGCCGCTCATCCAGCCCTTCGAGCCTCTCGGCGAACGGCCGGTAAAGCCTGTCGGGATAGCTCATCGGATACGATGATTCCAGCCTCTCCAGCCGCTTCCTTTCATGTCGGATCATCGTCATGAGGGATTGGTGAAGCCTGGACCTTGACTCGAGAATGCGCCTGGAAACTTCAACACGGTCCGGGACGGCCAGCTCTGCCGCGGCGGTCGGTGTCGGAGCTCTGAGGTCTGCCACAAAGTCGGCAATGACCGTGTCCGTTTCGTGGCCTACCGCACTGATGACGGGTATTCGGGAAGAGAAGATTTCTCTGGCCACTTCCTCTTCATTGAACGCCCATAAATCTTCGATGGAGCCGCCTCCGCGTCCGACGATCATCACATCAATACCGCCGAGCCGGTTGGCCTGGCGGATTGCACTGACGATTGACGGGACTGCATTGGGGCCCTGGACGATGGCAGGGAACAGCAGCACATCAGCAAGCGGATACCTCCGATTCAGGGTCGTGCAGATATCCCGTACTGCCGCGCCGGTCGGTGCCGTGATCACACCCACCTTGTCCGGGAAAGCCGGAATCGGCTGCTTCCATTCGGCATTGAACAGCCCTTCTTTTCCAAGCCGTTCCTTGAGCTGCTCAAAAGCGACATACAGCTCACCGATACCGTCAGGCTGCATCGTATTTACATAAAGCTGATATTGTCCTGCAGCCTCATAGACATTCACATCTCCGCGGATCAGGACGTTCATCCCTTCCTCCGGCCGGAATTTCAGCCTCGAGGCGTTGGAACGGAACATGGCGGCATTGATGCGTGAGCGGCTGTCTTTCAATGTAAAGTAGATATGCCCCGAGGAGTGGAGCTTGACGTTTGACAGCTCCCCCTTGACGTAGACATCGCGCAGATGGAGGTCCGCATCGAATTTCCGCTTGATATATTTGGTCAGCGCACCGACGCTCAGATAGGGATTTTGCATGCGGGCACCGCCTTTCTCAGATTACAGTAAACAAGCGGCAGAGGCGGCAGGCTTCCCGTGGGATTCTGTGCCGCCCTTGCCGCTTGCTGAATTAGAATCGATCCTGTCCTGTGTTTTTCCTGCGGGTCAGCGGGAAGCCCTTAGGGCTTTTTCCGCACTTTTCAGGGTGTTGGACATCAGCATCGCGATTGTCATGGGCCCTACCCCGCCCGGAACCGGCGTGATGGCGGAAGCTGCAGGGAGAACCTCTTCAAAATCGACGTCACCGTGCAGCTTGCCGTCCGCCCCGCGGTTGATGCCGACATCGATGATGACAGCCCCGTCCTTGACGTGGTCACGGCCGATCATGCCCTCGCGCCCGACTGCGGCGACCAGGACATCAGCTTGGCGGGTGATGGACGGCAAATCTTCCGTCCTGGAATGGCAGATGGTGACGGTCGCATTTTCACGAAGGAGAAGCATCGCCATCGGCTTGCCGACAATATTGCTCCGCCCGACCACAACGGCATGCTTGCCGTTGAGATCCACTCCGCTGCGCTCCAGCATGACCATGATGCCAAGAGGCGTGCACGGCACAAATCCGTCCATCCCGGCCATGAGCCTTCCGGCATTTTCAGGATGGAAGCCGTCCACGTCCTTATCTGGGTGGATCGCTGCGATTACCCGCTGCTCATCGATCTGTTCCGGAAGCGGAAGCTGTACGAGGATGCCGTGGATCGCCGGATCGCCGTTCAGCCTTGTGATTTCGTCGAGAAGGGCCGATTCACTGGTTTCACTGCCCATCCGGATCACTTCGGAATGCATGCCGAGCGCCTTCGTCGTACGCTCTTTGCTGCCGACGTATGCCGACGATGCCGGATCGTCCCCGACGAGGATGACCGCGAGTCCGGGGGTCATGCCTTCGGCCTTGAGCCGTTCCACACCCATCTTTACTTCTTCCTTCACTTGCCTGCTGATTTCTTTGCCGTCAATAATCTTGCCTTCCACGCGTTTCACTCCAAGCTGTATAGGTTTCAGTCTGTGTATTTGGAAAGGACGCCGTTCACGAATCGGCTTGATTTTTCGTCCCCGAATGTCTTGCTGAGCTCGATTGCTTCGTTCAGCACGACCTTGGATGGTGTTTCCTTCATATGAAGGAGTTCGTAGACAGCCATCCGCAGCACGGTCCTTTCGACCTTCGGAAGCCGCTCCAGTTTCCAGTTTTCGAGCTTCGACTTCAGGGACTCGTCGATCTCTTCCCGCTTTCCATAGGTACCTTCGACGAGGGATGCATAAAACGGGTCACGGACCTCGTCCTCGCCCGTGATATGCTCCATGGCCTCTTCCGGCGTCATCTCCGTGCTGTCCAGCTGGAACAGCGTCTGCATGGCTTTTTCTCGTGCTTCATGTCGTTTCATCCGGGCAATCTCCTCTTTTTGCATCGTTCTGGACTATGATAGCATATTTTCACCGTCCGGTATGAATCCGAACGTAAAAAGCCGCCATGAATTGGCGGCTTTCCTGTCAGGCACGTTCTTCCGTCTGGTCGAACTGGATGCCGGTGATATGGACGTTCACTTCTTCCGGTTCGATGGCGGTCATATTGAAGACCGACTGGCGGACGTTTTCCTGTATTTTACGGGCAACGGAGGGGACCGAATGGCCATAGCCCACCGAACAATAGACATCGATAAAGAGCCCGTCATCATTATAGTCGAGCTTTACTCCTTTGCCGTGCACCTTGCGCCCCAGCTTTTCAGCAACTCCTGCTGCAAATGACCCTCTCATGTCCGCCACGCCTTCCACTTCTGCAGTGGCGATGCCGACGATCACTTCCAGCACTTCGGGGGCGAGTTCGACCTTGCCGTATATTTCCTTGCCGGCTGCGGCCGCTGCCTCATGGGAGGAATTCGGTTGTTCTGCCATCCGGATCATCCCTTTCTCAATGTTGTCTGGCTTCTTCTTCAGTTTCAGCCATTACATCATATTTTTCAAGGAACTTGGTGTCGAAGTCGCCGGACTTGAACACCTCATGGTCCATGAGATTGAGATGGAACGGGATGGTCGTATCGACGCCTTCCACGACGAACTCGGACAGTGCCCGTTTCATCCGGGCAACAGCCTCTTCACGCGTATCGGCAAATGTGATGAGCTTGGCGACCATCGAATCGTAGAACGGCGGAATCATGTAACCGGGATAAACCGCAGAGTCAACGCGGACCCCATTGCCGCCGGGAACTATGTACATGTTTACACGGCCCGGTGACGGCATGAAGTTGCGCGAAGGGTTTTCCGCATTGATGCGGCACTCGATCGACCAGCCGTTGATCTTTACATCTTCCTGCTTGATTTCAAGCGGTTCGCCCGAGGCAATCTTCAGCTGCTGCGCGATCAGATCGATGCCCGTCACCATCTCGGTAACAGGGTGCTCCACCTGGATCCGGGTGTTCATCTCCATAAAGTAGAATTTATCATTGATGTGGTCATAGATGAACTCCACCGTGCCAGCGCTGCGGTAGCCGACTGCCTGGGCGGCGAGAACGGCAGCCTGTCCCATCTTCTCACGGGTCTCTTGTGAGAGTGCCGGCGACGGCGCTTCCTCGACCAGCTTCTGCATCCGGCGCTGGATCGAACAGTCGCGCTCGCCGAGATGGATCGTATTGCCGAACTGGTCGGCGAGAACCTGGATCTCGACATGGCGGAAGTTCTCGATGAACTTCTCGATATAGACACCCGGGTTGCCGAATGCGGCAGCGGCTTCTTTCTGGGTGATCTCGACACCCTTCTTCAGCTCTGCTTCATCCCGCGCAACGCGGATTCCTTTTCCGCCGCCGCCGGCTGTCGCCTTGATGATGACCGGGAATCCGATCTCCTGTGCAATTTCCAGGGCACCTTCGGGGCCGTCGACAATCCCTTTGGAACCGGGGACGACCGGAACACCCGCCTCGCGCATCGTTTCACGGGCAACATCTTTTGTCCCCATCTTGGAGATCGCTTCCGCGGATGGCCCGATGAATGTGACATTGACCTCTTCGCACAGTTCTGCGAAATCGGCGTTTTCCGCCAGGAAGCCGTATCCCGGATGGATGCCGTCACAGCCGGTCATCTTGGCGACACTGATGACATTGGTAAAGTTCAGATAACTGTCTTTGGATAGCTTCGGACCGATGCAATATGCTTCATCGGCCATTTCTACGTGCAGGGCTTCACGGTCCGCTTCGGAATAGACGGCGACCGTTTGGATACCGAGGTCGCGGCACGCACGGATGATGCGGACCGCGATTTCCCCGCGATTGGCAATGAGGACTTTTTTCATTATTTCAGCCCCCCTTATTCCGGCTTGACCAGGAACAGCGGCTGGCCATATTCAACAAGCTGTCCGTCTTCTACGAGGATCTGCGCAATCTCCCCGTTCATTTCTGCCTCGATTTCGTTGAACAGTTTCATGGCTTCGACGATGCAGACCACGCTGTCCGGCTTGACCTTGTCTCCGACGGAAACAAATGCAGGCGCATCCGGTGACGGCGACTTATAGAATGTCCCGACCATCGGGGATTTCACTTCCAGCAGATTTTCATCCTGCGATGCTGCAGGCGCTGCTTCCTGCTGCTTGGGCTCTTCCTTGGCCACAGGTGCAGGCTGGGCTGCAGGTGCGGCCGGAGCCGGTGCAGGGGCAGCTGCAACCGGTGCTGCAGGGGCAGTTTCCGTCACCTGGACAGCACCGCCTTTTTTCAGCTTGATCTCCCCTTCTTCCGTCTTGTACTTGAATTCTTCAATTCCCGTCTGGTCGATCAATTTGATGATTTCGCGGATCTCTTGAATTTTAAGCATTCTGACGACTCCCCTAACTTTAAATGTGTACCCTTACATTCTAAGCGTTTGTAAAGTTTTTTTAAATACTTATCACATAAAAGCGAGGAAACCGGTACTGAAGTACGAGAAAAGAATGAGATAAACAGAATTTTTCAAAAAGAAAAAGGCCTTGCGGAGGCCTTGTTCATTGTCCTGATTTGAAATCTACATAGACGGTTGAGGAATCTTCCCACTCGCTCTTGACCGTATACACGATCTGATCTGCCTGTGCGGCCGACAGTTCGTCAGCAATGACGCTGACCTTTACAGTGCCGTCTTCGGTGCGGACAACCGCATCCTCGTATCCGAGGTCTTTAATCAGCATCTCGAGCATGGCTTCAGCCGTCTCCCGCTTGGTGAGGATCTGCATATCATCAAAGGCCTGGTCCCGCTCTTCGGCAGTGAGATCGTCGGCTGTGATTTTCTGTGTAAGCAATTCACGCTGCTGGCTGCGTTCATTGCGCATTTCCATCCTCAGTTCCTCGAACAGGTAGCTTTCGGCAAATACCGGTGTTGCGTCACTGCCTGCTTCCCCAAGCTCCGTGTCTTTGATCGTATCATCCGAGAAGATCGTGATTCCGTCAAACGGCATCGGATTGCGGTCAAACAGATAGTACACTCCGATCACCGCCACCAGACTGAGCAACGTCAGGAACCAGACACCTTTTTTCTTCACTCTCATCCCTCTTCCCCCTCATTTTTCATTTCCACTACTACAATCCGGTGCTCGGGCAGCTGGAGGACACCCGACAGGATGCGGACCAGTTCGGCACGGATCCGCGGATCGCCGGCCCCTTCCGCGACAACCAGGATTCCGCCGGAGGGCGTGTCCCGCCCTTTCCCGGTCGAGGTCCCGAAGTAGCTGTCAAGGGGCATTAGGATGCCGCCCTGTTCCTCCTGACCCCCGCCCTGCCGATAGACCCGGACTTTCCCGACGCCATTGATTTCGGAAAGGACCGACTCCAGATCCGACGGGCCCGGCCCCGGGCTTTCTCCTCCGCTGCCGGAAAACAGCCCGGTCACCCCCGGCGCCAGGATGAACAGGCAGGCGGCGCCGGCGAGCAGGAGCGGCAGGGCGCTCTTCTTAAAGGTTTTCTCCATGTCATCTCCACGCTTCCCGTCCTTTCAATCAGTGCTGTTTCCGGTATATGGGAGCGATTGGGACGCTCCGGCGGGCCGGGGCCGCCGTGCCGTGATCTCCGGCTATTCATCCTGAGACATAGTATGCACGGCTCGTACAGGCTATGACCCGGGCAGCAGGGAGATTAGCTTTAGGATGTAAAGAAGTACCGCAAGCCTCATAAGCGGCATGAAATTCTCCCGCTCGTCCGGTCCGAGGACAGTACCGGTGACCGCCAGGATTCCCATCAGCCAGATCAGGCCGGAAATCCATTCCCACATTCCCTCACCCCGCTCCTGCAATGACCTTGATCAGGACGATGGATAATACGGCTGTATAGAAAATTGCGAACGCCACAACCAGCATGATTCCGCAGAGGACGAAAAGTGTCTTGCCGATATCATCGAAGAATCCCGCAAGATCCTCATGCGCAAACGGTTCGCAAAGCGCAGCAATCCATTTGTAGAGAAAAGCCGTCAGAAGCACATAGGCCACGGGGGTCAGGCTGGTCAGGAGCAGCGCCACGATCAGATAGCTTCCGGCGATCGGTGCCATGCCGGAAGAATACTTGCCGACCACGCCCATCGTATCCGTGATGAACGAACCGACAAGCGGCACATGCTGGCGCAGCAACGCCTTAATCGGTTCGGCCATGGCACTCCCCGATGACCATGCCATCGCTCCGGTCGCTGTGATGAAAAGCGAGTAGCATGCGATGATCACGGAAATCGCGCCGAGGAGGGTCACCCGGATCATTTCGGAAATACGAGTAAACGGAATTTCCGGCACGAGCCTGGACAGGTAGTCCAGGATAAAGCTCACGATCAGCAGCGGAACCATCCACTTGCCCCCGATCACGACAGCCCCCTGGACAAACAGGAAAACGGCAGGGTTCCAGTTGATGAGCGAAAGCGCACCTCCCGCAGCGGCCATGCCGGCTGCAAGGACCGGGTAGATCCCGAGGAACAGCCCCGTCATTTTCGCGACGAGCCCGTCCATCATGCGGACTGCATCGATTGCCGGGCCCATCGCCGCCGCCCCCGCCGAGACAAGCAGTAACAGCCTTG
This sequence comes from Bhargavaea cecembensis, assembly GCF_001619585.1. Taxonomy (GTDB): domain Bacteria; phylum Bacillota; class Bacilli; order Bacillales_A; family Planococcaceae; genus Bhargavaea; species Bhargavaea cecembensis_A. Next base: position 462,313 of record NZ_LQNT01000001.1, on the reverse strand, counting down.
TCCACTCACGGAATTGCGGGACGACAAAATCCGCCGCCAGAGCTGCGGCGGAAAGGACGATGATCAGCACAAACAGCCTTGCGGGAGGTCCGGCAACAGCGGCGATCAGCTCCCACATCTCGATTGCCCCCTTTCCGTCACGGCAGCAGACCGGTTAGCACGCCCGCAGTCTCCCTGAACTCCCCCAGCCATACACCGACCAGCAGCAGCTGGACTGCCATATGGGACAGACGGCCAATCGGCGCATAGCCGATTTCCCCGAGCATGTCCCGGAACGAGGCAGACAGATAAAACAGAAAAGCGGAACCAGCAATCAGCCGGATCTGCCGGGCTCCCGGCCCGTCCCACGCAAGCGGCAGCTCTTGCAGAAGCGGCACGGCCATCCTGAACGTCAGCTGTGCCAGAAGCAGGAAAAAGAAGATCAGAAGAAAAAACGGTGCCATCTTGGGCAGGAAGGCATCCAGCATGATCAGAAGGAACACCATGATGATTGCGGACAAAATAATTTCCATGCGAACCCTCTACGCCGAAAGCCATGAGAAGAAAGATGAGATTTCCGTAAAGAAAATCCGGAGGAAACGGAGCATCTCAGCCGTGATATACAGATAGGCAACGAAAAATATGAAAAAAGAATACTCTTTCTTCCCTGTCTGCTCGAAAAACAGATGCAGGAAGGCGATGACGAGACCGACTCCCGCTACCCGAAGAATATCTTGAAGTTCCACATGCGGCCCTCCCGTTTTTTTGAATGTATGCGGCTCCTGATGCCGTTATGCTGTTCTGTAGCGGGTGAAGACCATACGGCAAGTAGGGTGGTGATCCATGCAGCGAATTGCAGGACCATGTGGAGAATCCCAGGACCATGCGGCAAATGTCAAGCCCATACAGCAAATCACAAGCCCATGCGGCAAATCACAAGCCCATGCGGCAAATCACAAGCCCATGCAGCAAATCACAAGTCCATGCGGCAAATCGCAGGCCCATGCGGCAATTCACAGGTCCATGCAGCAAATCACAAGCCCATACAGCAAATCACACGCCCATGCAGCAAATCACAAACCCATGCGGCAATTCACAGGACCATGCGGCAAATCACAAGCCCATGCGGCAAATACCAAGCCCATACGGCAATTCACAGGCCCATGCTGCGAATCACAAGCCCATACGGCAAATCGCAGGCCAATGATGCATGAAATCAAAAAGGCTGCAGACACGCGGATGATCCGCTTTGTCTGCAGCCTGTTTTGGAACGTATGGAATTTTTCTCTTATGCGCGGGAGACGTACTCTCCTTCAGAGGTGTTGATGATCAGGCGGTCGCCTGAGTTGATGAAGAACGGAACCTGGACGACCAGGCCGGTTTCCATCGTTGCCGGCTTGGAGCCGCCGCTTGCCGTATCACCCTTGATGCCCGGCTCGGTTTCCGTCACCTCGAGTTCGACGGTTGCCGGAAGGTCGACGCCGAGCGTCTCGCCCTGATACTGGATCACATGGACTTCCATGTTCTCTTTAAGGAACTTCAGCTCATACTCGATTTGCGCTTCACCCAGCTCGATCTGCTCATAGTTGTCGTTGTCCATGAACACGTGCTGGTCACCGTTTGCATACAGGTACTGCATGCGGCGGTTGTCAATCTGTGCCCGCTCCACTTTTTCTCCGCCGCGGAATGTCTTCTCCGTGGTGTTCCCGTTGCGCAGGTTGCGGAGCTTGGAACGGACGAATGCCGCACCCTTGCCCGGCTTAACGTGCTGGAAATCCAGGACGCGATAGATGTCGCCGTCCACTTCGATCGTAAGACCGGTTTTAAAATCGTTTACAGAAATCATGTGAGATCCTCCATTTTCGCTTGTTATAGAATGATAAGCTGCTTCGGTGAGGACGTCAGCAGTTCACAGCCGTCTTCCGTGATGAGCACGTCGTCTTCAATGCGTACGCCGCCCAGGCCGGGAACGTAAATGCCCGGCTCGACCGTAACAACCATGCCCGGCTCAAGAACCGTATCGGAACGGAACGAAAGACCCGGCCCCTCATGGACCTCCAGACCGATTCCGTGACCCGTCGAATGTCCGAATGCTTCACCGTAGCCGTGTTCGCTGATGTAGTCCCTGGCGACGGCATCCGCCTCTCTCCCTGTCATACCCGGTTTAAGTGCGGAACATGCGCGCTGCTGGGCTTCCAGGACAATATGGTAGATTTTCTTGAGCTCTTCGGAGGGCTCGCCGACCGCGATGGTGCGTGTGATGTCCGATACATAGCCATCATACAGTGCACCGAAGTCCAATGTCACCATGTCGCCGTTTTCAATGACTTTGCCGGTCGCGACTCCGTGGGGCAGCGCCGAACGCTTGCCCGAAGCTACAATCGTGTCAAACGATGATTCCGCGGCACCCAGTCGGCGCATGCAGAACTCCAGCTCATTGGACACTTCCAGTTCGGTCACACCCGGCTTGATGAACGTGAGGATGTGGTCAAATGCCTCGTCGGCAATCTTGGCCGCCTTGCGGATGGTCATGAGTTCGTCGTCCGTTTTGATCATCCGGAGCTTCTCGATCACATCGGATACAGGAGTCCACTCCGCTTCTGCCACCTTGCGGAACTGATCGTATTCGGCATACGGAAGCGTATCCTGTTCAAAGCCGATGTTTTGGATTCCCATCGCTTTTACCTGTTCGGCGACCGCATCCTTCATCAGCCCGGACTGCTTCACGATGCGGTAACCGGATACCTGTTCCGAAGCTTGTTCCGTATATCGGAAATCTGTGATAAAAACAGCATCGTCACGCGAAATCACCGCCGTGCCGGCGGAGCCCGTGAAGCCGGTCAGGTAACGTCGGCTGTACGGATTCGTTACGAGAAACCCATCGATTCCGAGCGCATCGAAATAAGCACGGAATGCCTTTAATTTATCCATGATCATTCCCCTTTTCCCATCCGAAGGAGGGCGAGCATCGCCAGGTCGTATCCATAGGTCCCCATGCCCGCAATCTGCCCGGTGCACACCGGTGCAAGATACGAATGGTGCCTGAAGGCTTCCCGTTTATGTATATTCGAGATGTGCACTTCGATCGTCGGCAGCCCGGCATCAGCGACCGCATCACGGAGCGCGACCGAAGTATGGGTATAGGCCGCAGGATTAAAGATGATACCGTCCGTTCCGTCTTCGGCAGCCTCCTGTATCCTGTCGACAAGGTTGCCTTCGTGATTGGACTGATAAAATTCCAGGTCTGCCCCGTTCCCGTTGGCCAATTGACGGAGTCTCTGTTCCACATCGGAAAGTGTCTCGCTGCCATAGATATTGGGTTCCCTTTTACCGAGCCGGTTCAGGTTCGGACCGTTCAGACAGAGGATTCTCATCGCCAGCCCTCCTTTCAGCAGATTCTTCACCATTTTATCATAAGCAAGCAGACGGACAACGTTTTTCACGTGTCCGCCTGCTGTTTTTTATGGAATACCGCAGTTTCCATGACGAACCGCGTAGCGACAAGGATCATCGCCGCAAACGGAATGGATATGGCTTTCCGGAATTCATCATAGCCGTTGGGCCTTACAATCAGCCACTCAATCAGACCCGCGATCAGAAGTCCGGCGACGGCGGCCGTGATGGACACCTTCCACTTCCAGGACAGTGCGAAAAGATAATAGGAGACAAGTGCTACCAAGAAGATGGCAGCAAAAAGAAGCAGCCACTTGGCCTCCCACGACCCGCCAGCAAAAATTCCATAGCGTTTCTCCCAGCCTGTCGGATTCCATTTGATGAACTTGAAATAATGAAGAAACTTCAGGCCGGCTGTGAGCATCAGCGCCACTGCCCCTGCTGTCCAGAACGGCAGCAGTTTGAACATCGGATCACCTCCCGAATCTTCCATCATGATGGGAACAGGAGCCGGCGTTTATTCACAAAGCTCGTGATTATCCTTCAGGAGGACAGAAAAGCGGGCACCCCTGGTCGGGGTGCCCGCTTCATGCTTTATTGATAATGGATGATTACAGTCCGCACTTCAGCTGTGCCCCGCAGTTTGTGCAGGAGTTGCAGCCGCCGATCTCTTCGACTGTCCCTTTGCGGCAGACCGGGCACGTGTCCCCGATCTCCGAACCGATCGTGACATTGGTTGACCGGAGTGCCTGGATAGTGTCCACGAGGACGACCGGACGCTTTTCCTCGACCTTCTCCTCGATTTCCGCCTCAGGGTCGTTTTCCTCTGCCTTCAGCGTAAGTACCTGGGAGTCGCGGGAGCCGTCGACATAGACCGTCCCGCCCTTTGCGCCGCCGCGGTACAGGCGCTCGTATACCGATTCAACCTGCTCGACCGTATAGCCTTTCGGAGCGTTCACCGTTTTCGAGATGGAGCTGTCGATCCAGCGCTGGATGACACACTGCACGTCTGCATGCTCTTCAGGTGTCAGGTCCATGGAAGTGGCAAACCAGTCAGGCAGCTGATCCGGATCGGCATCCGGGTTGGCCCCGAGATAATCTTCCACGATCTCCGCCTTCACCTCGATGAACTTTCCGAGACGGCCGCTCCGGTAGTAAGTGAACGAGAAGTAAGGTTCCAGACCTGTGCTGACTCCGACCATCGTGCCCGTGGAGCCCGTCGGCGCGACCGTCAGCAGGTGCGAGTTGCGGATCCCGTGTTCAAGGACGCCCTGGCGGATATCCTCCGGCATGCCCTTCATGTAGCCGGTGTTGATGAACCGCTCCCGGAGCTGTTTTGTTTCTTCTGCCGTTTCCCCGACCAGGAACGGGAAGCTGCCCTTTTCCTTGGCGAGCTCAATCGATTCACGGTAGGCAGTTGTCGCGATGACTTCGAAGACTTCATCGACAAGCCGGTTGCCTTCCTCCGACCCGTAGCGTTTGCCGCAATAGATCAGCAGGTCAGCGAGCCCCATGACACCGAGTCCGACCCGGCGTTCACCGAGTGCCTGGCGCTCGTTTTCCGGAAGGAAGTAAGGTGTGGCATCGATGACATTGTCCTGCATCCTGACGCCTGTCCGCACAGTTTCACGGAGCTTGTCGTAGTCGACCTTGCGTGTTTCCCTGTCTGCCATCTCAGCAAGATTGACTGCTGCGAGGTTGCAGACGGAGTACGGAGCGAGCGGCTGCTCTCCGCATGGATTTGTCGCGACCACCTGCTGTCCGTAAGCTTTCGCATTTGTCATGTCGTTGGCATTGTCGATAAAGAAGATGCCCGGTTCCGCAGAATAGGTGGCGCAGATGTTGATGAGATTCCACAGCTCGCGTGCCTTCATGGAACGGTAAGTGCGGATGGCAAATCCGCGTTTTTCCCATTCCCGGACGTCTCCGACCTGATGCCACTCTTCGTTGTACACGTCCATCTCTTCAGGCGAATACTGCTCCACATAAGGGAAGCGGAGACGGTGTTCCCCGTCCTCCTCAACAGCCTTCATGAAGTCGGAAGTGAGGGTGACAGAGATGTTCGCGCCCGTCAGGAACTCAGGGTTATGGACGGAGTAAGTGCCTCCGTCGCGAAGCTTCTGCTCGGCATCACGGATGATGGCTTCATTGAAGCCGCCATGCCCCGGAATATTTTTATAGTTGACGATGCCCTGGTACATGGCTTCTTCCTGCTGCGTGAACGGCTTGAACTTCAGCTTCTCGTTTGCGAGTTTCCGGATGTGCTCATCATCCGTATTCTCAACCAGATAACGGAGAATGCGCGGGTTCTGCATTTTAGAAATGATGAACTCGGCGATGTCCGGGTGCCAGTCGGCGAGCATGATCATCTGCGCGCCCCGGCGGGACCCGCCCTGCTCGACCAGGTGGGTCAGCTTCGCGATGTCATCCAGCCAGGAAACCGAGCCGGACGATTTGCCGTTCACACCCCGGGCAAGTGTGTTGCGTGGACGAAGCGTGGAACCGTTCGTCCCGACGCCGCCGCCCCGGCTCATGATTTCCATCACCTGCTTGCGGTGATCCGAGATGCCTTCGCGGGAGTCTGCGACAAACGGCATGACGTAGCAGTTAAAGTACGTGACGTCCGTATCGGCACCGGCACCATAGAGGACGCGGCCGGCCGGGATGAAATTAAGCGAGACCAGCTCTTTGTAAAAGCGCTCGTACGATTCCCGCCGGGTCTCTTCATCTTTTTCTACCGAAGAAAGCCCTGTCGCGTTCCGCTTGGCAATCTGTTCATAAAAGACTTCGAGCGGCTTTTCGATGACCTCAAGGGGACGGGTGACGACGCCCTTTTCCTGTTCTGCCGGATCGTCGATCGCGGAACGGTAGTCCGGCTCGATCCAGATGTCCGCCAGGCCCTTGTCCTGATCAACCGAAAGAATATAGCCGAGGCCCCGTGCAGGGAATTTCGGGTCTTCCTTGACAGTCAGGACGACAAAGTCCCCTTCGCCCAGCGTCTTTTTCTCAGTATCCTTGAACGAGTAGCGGTCGATCATAACCAGACGGGAGACCCCTTTATGCATGATGTGCATCTCTTCCGTGACCGGATGGACCTGCGAAAAACCGGCAATGTCCCTGTTCAGTTTTGAAACGTCCAGCGTCGGTTGGTTTTTATGTGAAGCGATGACCAATACCATGACCTCCTCGGTAGTCCTCTTTGATTGATACTATATCTAGTATTATGTACTTCCCAACTCTACTACATGTTGAAACTCGGCATCAAGAACAGAATTTCACCCTTGACAATCCCGCAGATGCGTCAAGGTCATACGGCTACTGGCTTCGACACGTTTCGACAGAAAACGGGAGAGGAAAAATAATTCGAAAGTCCCTGATTCACTTTTTGAAGTTCCATGAGTCGTTCGAATACTTTTCTTCTTCCAGCTGACTGACAAGTTCCAAAATTTCCTTATCCGGATCCATTTTGATCAGCTCGACATCGAGTGCCTGCTCAAACCCCGAGCGGAACGCTTCCGCCACATCCGCCATTTCAACAGCGCGACCGGACAGTTCCTCGATCGACACTGCCTTTTTCTCCAGCTTTTCTTTCATCCTACGGCGGTGGTCTTCCGTCTTGAAGTTGAAAACGGAAACGAGCTTGTCGAGGTCCAGAGACACCGGGATCGAACCGTGCTGGAGAATCACGCCTTTTTGCCGTGTCTGAGCGCTGCCGGCGGCTTTCCTGCCCTCGACGACAAGCTCATACCAGCTCGGTGCATCAAAACAGACTGCACTTCTCGGTTGTTTCAGCGCATTCCGCTCTTCACGGGTGGCCGGAATCGCGAACTCCGCCTGCAGGCCGAGATTTCGGAACCCTTCCAGCAAACCCGCACTGATGACGCGGTACGCCTCGGTCACGGTTTCAGGCATGTCAGGATGGGACTCCGAAACGATGATGCTGTAGGTGAGTTCCCGGTCATGCAGCACGGCACGGCCGCCTGTGGGCCGCCTGACAAAACCAAGGCCCATTTCCTTTACTTTCTCCAGGTCGACCGCTTCTGCAGCTTTCTGGAAGTAGCCGACCGACAGCGTCGGAGGGTTCCATTCATAAAACCGTACGACCGGCGGGATCCGGCCTTTCGAGTGAAGTTCAAGCAACGCGTCGTCCATCGCCATATTGTAGGACGCGCTCTGCGGCCCGGAGTTGATGAACATCCATTTTTCGGTCATTTCCGACAGCCCCTTTCAAAAAAAGCACAATGGATTTAGTTTATCATAATCCCCTGGCTGTTTTGAGCACAATATTTTGTCCGACCGTGGACGAACTGCACCAGTTCTTTTATAATCTTAGGGAGAGAGAAAGGGGAAAATGGCTTTGGAATCACTTTATCTTATTTCCGCGATCCTATTCGGATTGATCATCTACATGCTCGTAACCCTGCTCAGGACCCGCAAGGCGGTGACCGCCCTTAGCCAGGAGGAGTTTATCTCAGGCTACCGGAAAGCCCAGCTGATCGATGTTCGCGAGCAGAAGGACTTTGACGCGGGGCATATCCTCGGCGCCCGCAACATTCCATTCACGCAATTCTCCCAGCGCTACAAGGAGATCCGTCCGGACAAGCCGGTGTATCTGTATGACCAGAACGGATCCCGGAGCGGCCGCGCCGCACTTTATCTGAAAAAACGCGGTTACGGGCAGCTTCACATGCTGCAGGGCGGATTCCGCCAGTGGACCGGTAAGGTCAAAACAAAGAAATAAAAATCAGGACGCCGCCGTGCAGAGATTTCTGCACGGCGGCGTTTGGTTTTGCGGGACGGGAATACCGGAGAATGTGTTCGATTTCGTCATTCACGCCGCCGGTTTCATCATTCGCACATGAATGGCGAATCTGGCGGGCCCAATGACCAAATTGGTGGCTCCAATGACGAAATTAAAAGGCCGAATGACGAAACCGGGCGAATCCGTAAGCCATCGCACAAGCGGCACGACATTCCCCGGCAAAAGAAAAGAACTGCAGACAAAGGAGCCATACACTCACTTTGTCTGCAGCCGGAGAAAAGGCCCGCAGCCAAGGCGGGCCTTTTCAAATGCTTGTAATCAGTTGACGGCAACCGGTTCCGCAGATTCCGGACGTTCGTACCTCAGCACAGGCTTCCGGGCTGCCTGTGTCTCGTCCAGGCGGCTCACGACAGTCGTGTGAGGCGCTTCCTGGACGATTTCCGGGTTCTCTTCCGTCTCGCGGGCGATCTGGATCATCGCATCGATAAACGCATCCAGCGTTTCCTTGGATTCCGTTTCGGTCGGTTCGATCATCATGCCTTCCTCTACGTTAAGCGGGAAGTAGATGGTCGGCGGGTGGAAGCCGAAGTCCAGCAGTCGCTTGGCAATATCGAGCGTGCGTACTCCGAGCTGCTTCTGGCGGCGGCCGCTCAGCACGAATTCATGCTTGCAGTGGCGGTCGTACGGCAGATCGAAGTGCGGCGCAAGGCGGCGCATCATGTAGTTTGCATTGAGTACCGCATATTCCGAAACAAGCTTCAGGCCATCCGCGCCCATGGAGCGGATATACGCATATGCGCGAACGTTGATCCCGAAGTTGCCGTAGAACGGCTTGATCCGGCCAATGGACTGCGGACGGTCATAGTCGAATGTGAATACATCGTCTTTCTTCACGAGGACCGGCTTCGGAAGGAACGGAATCAGTTCCTTTTTGACGCCTACCGGGCCTGAGCCCGGTCCGCCGCCGCCGTGAGGGCCGGTGAACGTCTTGTGGAGGTTCAGGTGGACAGCATCGAAGCCCATGTCCCCCGGGCGGACCTTGCTCATGATGGCATTCAGGTTTGCTCCGTCGTAATAGAGCTTGCCGCCTACGCCGTGGACGATTTCCGCCATTTCAAGGATGTTTTCCTCGAACAGGCCGAGCGTGTTCGGGTTGGTCAGCATGAGGGCCGCCGTGTCTTCCCCGGCTACACGCTTCAGGTCCTCAATGTCTACAAGTCCGTTTTCGTCGGACTTGACTGTGATCGTCTCCAGGCCGGCCACCGTCGCAGAAGCCGGGTTGGTCCCGTGCGCGGAGTCCGGGATGATGACTTTCGTCCGGTTGTGGTCTCCGTTTGCCTCATGGAAGGCACGGATCATCATGAGTGCCGTCCATTCGCCGTGTGCACCTGCTGCAGACTGGAGCGTCACTTCGTCCATTCCCGTAATTTCGACCAGATGCTCCTGGAGGTCGTACATGAGTTCCATTGCGCCCTGGACGGAGGATTCCTCTTGGAGCGGGTGGACATTTGCGAAGCCTGACAGGCGTGCCACAGCTTCATTGACCTTCGGATTGTACTTCATTGTGCACGAGCCGAGCGGGTAGAAACCGGAATCGACACCGTGGTTCCGTTTCGAAAGCGCGGTGTAGTGGCGCATGATATCAAGTTCGGATGCTTCAGGGAGCTCTGCCGGCTCCTCGCGGAGAAGCCCCTCAGGAAGCAGGCCGGCAAGATCGGTTTCCGGAACATCCAGTTCCGGAAGGCTGTATCCGATCCGGCCTTCTTTACTGATTTCAAAAATGAGCGGCTGATTTTCTTTATGCATGGATGGCCTCCATTTCCTGCACAAGTGCATCGATTTCTTCCTTCGTACGCTGTTCGGTCACCGCGATGAGCATGTGGCCTTCCAGTTCAGGATAAGTCAGCCCGAGGTGGTACCCGCCGATGATTCCGGCATCAAGCAGGCGGCCGTTCAGGTCTGCAACAGGCTCTTTGCATTTTACGACGAACTCGTTAAAGCTAGGGCCGCCGAACAGGACTTCATAACCGGCTTCTTTGAATGCCCGGATGGCATACTGCGTTTTCGAGATGTTCTGCATGGCCATCTCACGGACACCCTGCTTGCCGAGCGCCGACATTGCGACGGAAGCGGCCAGCGCGTTCAGTGCCTGGTTCGAGCAGATGTTGGACGTTGCTTTATCGCGGCGGATATGCTGCTCACGAGCCTGGAGTGTCAGGACGTAGCCGCGGCGGCCTTCCTCGTCGTTTGTCTCGCCCACGAGGCGTCCCGGAACTTTCCGCATCAGCTTCTTGGTGACGGCAAAATAACCGCAATGCGGGCCGCCGAAGGCTTCAGGGATACCGAACGGCTGTGCATCGCCGACTGTGATGTCTGCGCCCAGTTTGCCCGGAGGCGTCAGGACGGCAAGCGCGAGAGGGTTCGAGGAGACGATGAACAGCGACTTGTTTTCATGAGCGATGTCAGCCGCTTCCCGGATATTCTCAACCTGTCCGAAGAAGTTCGGATACTGGACCATGACTCCGGCCGTATCTCCGTCAATCATGCTGCGGAGTGCGTCGTAATCCGTCTGCCCATCCTTCAGCGGGATTTCGAGGACGTCAATTGACTGGCCCAGTGCATAGGTTTTTACAACATCCCGGTATTCCGGATGGACAGCTTCCGAAATCAGAAGCTTTTTGCGTCGCGTATGGCCCGCCGCAAGCATCCCTGCCTCTGCAAGGGAAGTCCCTCCGTCATACATCGAGGAGTTTGCAATGTCCATGCCCGTCAGTTCGCAGATCATCGACTGGAATTCGAAGATCGCCTGGAGCTCACCCTGGGAAAATTCCGGCTGGTATGGCGTATAGGCCGTATAGAACTCGGAGCGCGAAATGACATGGTCGACGATGACCGGCTTGTAATGATCATAGACGCCCGCCCCGAGGAATGATGCATGGGAGTTGGTGTCGGCATTTTGGCCCGCAAGTCCGGAAAGTTCCTTCAGAAGATCTGTTTCGGAAAGCATCGGCTTCAGATCATACTGTCGGTCAAAACGGACTTTTTCGGGGATGTCACTGAAAAGTTCGTCGATGGATTCGACGCCGATCGTATCAAGCATTTGTTTCTTGTCCGATTCGGTCATCGGCAAATAACGGTGCTTCATCATTCTGAACCTCTTTCTAATTTAGGATTTCGCGCGTTTGTAGAACGGAGTTTCGACAATTTCAGCCTTGAGGCGTTTTTTGCGTACTTCTACTTCGACAACATCACCCAGGACAGCATGTTCGGTACCGACGAGGATGTTGCCGATGTTCAGGCCCAAAGTCGGAGATTGGGTTCCGGTTGTGACTTCACCGATTTTTCCCTCACCCTTATAGACGGCGTAACCCGTGCGCGGGATACCCTTGTCAATCATCCGGATGCCGGCGAGTTTGCGCGGAACACCCTCTTCTTTCTGGCGGACGAGGGCTTCCTTGCCGATAAAGTCGGCTTCCTTGCCAAGCTTCACGGCAAAGCCGAGCCCGGCCTCAAGAGGGGAGATTTCTTCGTCCATTTCCTGGCCGTACAGCGGAAGGCCAGCCTCGAAGCGGAGCGTGTCACGGGCGCCGAGCCCTGCAGGCACCACGCCGTCCTTTTCGCCTTCCTTCAGGATCTTTTCCCAGAGCGCACGTGCGGATTCCGGCGACGTGTAGATTTCAAAGCCATCTTCTCCGGTATAGCCTGTGCGCGAAACGAGCGCCTGGTTGCCCGAGATGCTGACATTCTCTTTGAAGCGGAAGAATCTGATGTCCGCAAGCGGTTCATCCGTCAGCCTGGAGAGAACTGCCTCCGCTTTCGGTCCCTGCAGTGCCAGGAGTGCATAATCCGCCGACACATCTGTGACAGTGACATCACCTTCGGCATGCTGTTTCATCCACTCTACATCTTTCTTGGTGTTGGCAGCATTGACGACAAGAAAATACTTGTCATCGGACATTTTGTAGATCAGCAGGTCATCGATCGTGCCGCCCTGTTCGTTGCACATGATCGTGTACTGGGCACGTCCGTCCGTAAGTTTCGAAACATCATTGGTCATGAGTTTCTGAAGAAATGCGGTGCTGTCCTTTCCTTCGACAAGAACTTCTCCCATGTGGGAAACATCGAAAAGGCCCGCACTTGTCCGTACCGCCTCATGTTCCGACTTGATTCCGGAAAACTGGACGGGAAGGTCCCATCCTCCAAAGTCGATTGTTTTTCCCCCGTGACCGGCGTACAGGTCGTAAAGCGGGGTGCGCTGCAAGGTAGTTTCCGCCATTGCACTTCTCCTCCGTTTCATCCAGATGTAAAAAAGGACAGAGAGACCCGTTAAATGGGGTCCTCTGTCCTGTCACCTGAAAGTTTTCCTGCTCGGTTTTCCTCGTTGGTGGCCGGCTGATCCGGCGCTCTCCAGAGATGCGTCCTGTACGAGTCTTTTTGCCTGAGAGATTCATAACACCCGTTACTTGCTCCTTCGGCGACGCACTTGTGCGTTCTCTCCCCGTACAATCATCCGCCCGGCAGATGCCGGTTATTCAGCTGTAGGTCAAGCGATGGTTCTGCCGCTTTGCCTATATCCTAACATTGAATTTTGAGAAAGGCAATATCTTTTCAAAAGCGGATCCATAAACGAACGAAACTAAAACCGGAATCCGATAAAGTTCGGATTCCGGCACTTGTTCAGCGCTTTTCTCTGCCTTTCAGCCGTCTGACCTGCCTGGCGGCATAATCAGTGGCTTGGCGGAGGCTGCGCCCCTTCGTATTGACGGTGATATGGGCGGTCTTCTTGTAGACCTTTTTGCGCTCGTTGTAGAGCTTCTGGAGTTCCTCGCGTGTCGAACGCTGAACGATCGGGCGGTTCTTGTCAGTCCGGATGCGTCTCCAGATTTCGAAAAACGGCGCATTGAGGAACAGGACAAGACCGGTCTGCCGGAGAAGTTTTTGGTTTTCGGGACGCATCGGCGTCCCGCCGCCCGTCGAGATGATGCACCACTCATCCCGGAAATTCCGCAGAAAATCTGTTTCCATCTGGCGGAAGTGCTCTTCGCCGTATTGTTCAAAAATCTGCGGAATCTTCATGCCCGCCTGCTTCTCGATCTCCCTGTCCATATCGTAGTACGGGAGGCGCAGTGCGTAGCTCAGCCGCTTCCCGATCGCCGACTTTCCAGACCCCATGTAGCCGATCAGGTATACCTTTTTCATCTTCCCACCTGCCTAAAAGCGGTTCCGCTTCGCTAAAATACGACTCGATTTTTCTAATCGTATCACGAGCGTGAGAAGATTCCAATAACGTAAAAGCCTGCATTTGTGCCAGATAGGCATTTGTGACGAAAAGAACGAAGCCGGAAACGAGGAAAAGGAGGAGAATCGCAGCGGGCAGCATCCCGCCTTCTTCATTTCTCAGCCAAAAGCAGATGATGGAGCGTCCCCCTTTCGGTTCCATCAATAAAGGCGGCCCGGATGGACAGTTCGTTTTCTTCCGTCGTGAATGTGACGGATCGGACACCGGTCAGCATCGGTTCATGCCCCTCGCCGTTCACCCGCTTCCGGATCAGTGATTGATCCGGATAGTGACCGATCTCAGTCACTTTATTTCCGCTGATAATGTGGAGCCGGCTCCCGTGCTCGAGAATCTGCACCCCGTCCACGGCTTTCAGATATTCGGCCAGCTCGTAGCGGAACAGCTCCCATTCCACGGAAGCCGGATCACCGACATGGTGGATCAAGCCGGTGGTATACCGGAAAAATCCTGCAAACAGGATGAAAAACACAGAAAGGATCGCAAGGTGAAGCAGAGCTTCGATGAATGTATATCCCCTCTCACCGATCCGGCTCATAGCAGCGCGACTGCCAGCCGGAGATTGCCTTGTATGAAACACAGATTCCCCCTCCCTGCATCCGCCAGTCGAACATCACATTACCGATTAGCCGTGACCCTTCAATCGCACCTGTCAGGTAATGCCCGTCCACCGCATCGGATGCGACAGATGCTGCCTGGGCCGCGAGTTTCTCCTCTTCCAGGTTCATCGCCATCCTGTCCATCAGGGGAAGCAGAGATGTGAAAATCACATAGACAATCAGTAGCGACAGAAGGGATTCCGGAAATGAAAATCCCCGCTCACCGGACAATCGTGACCCTCCCTTTTCCAATATGGACAATGACCCTCGTGTCGCCATCCGGTGTGTGGAAATGCAGGGTCCCGAAGGCCCTGGCAGATCCCAGACTGGTGAACTCAACCTGTTTCAGCGTGCTGAATCCTGCAAGAGACACCCCATCGGGGAGACGGCGCCTGAACAGGACCGCGCCGCCTGCCCCTGAGGCCACGTAGGTACCATCAGGAAGAAATACAATTTTCGTATATTCCCCATTGGCAAGGGCATGTGTCTGGATGGCCTGGATATCCAGCTTTAATTGTTCCTGAAACGGGATCGGTTCGGTGTTCTGCAGTGTTTTTGAAGCCGACACCGCGTAGCCGAGACCGGTAACCGCCATGACGACTGCCAGAACAAGGAGCATCTCGGTGTATGTGAACCCGTATGACAGATTATGGGTTCGTGACGGTGACCGCACCATTATTTACAACAATCGTCCTTCCGTCCGAGCAGGTAAGATCATTCTCACTTTCAAGATAGTCCGGCACCAGCGCAGCTGCCGTAGCGGGATTTTCTTTGTTCTTCAGTTTGTATGCCTGGACCTGGCCTTCGACCATCTGCTCCAGAGCCTCGCACCCGGTTTCGTCAATTTCGGCGGCCCGCTTCGTCACATTCGGGATGGCCAGGAGGATCAGAACCGAAATGACGAGAAGGACGATCATCATTTCAATCAGCGTGAATCCCGATTGGCTTTTGAGTCGCTTGAACATAAGTACCCCCTTTTTATAGTTCGACCATACTGTAGACAGGAAGCATCAGGGCAAGGTATGCACCCATGATGCATATCGCAAGAATTCCGAACAAAACGGGCTGGATGACAGCGATCATCTTTTCCGATTCCTCGCCGATTTTTTCATCAATAAGTTCACTGTAGACAAGCATCTCTTTCGGAAGGTGGCCGCCTTCTTCACCATGCCGGATGAAGGATGGAAAATCGGGCATGAAACCTCCGGCATGACGGACCGCTTCATGAAGCGGATCTCCCATAAGGATCCGGTTCCCGGCTGTCCTCGTCATATGGGCAAGCATGGAGTGCCCGTCCTGCCCGGCAAGAATCCCGATCGCCTGCTGCAGCGGTATTCCTCCTCCGAGAAGGGATCCCATTTCCCTGGCAAAGACGGAGGTGTGGCCCATGCGGACCCATCTCGACAGGACGGGAACTGAATGGATGACCCTCAATTTCACTTCCGCGGATTTTCCGGACCACATGAGAAAGGCAATAATGGACAGCACAGCAAGTACGGCCACAGCCCCCGCAAGGTAATCAGGAATTCTCAGCAAGAACGCTGAAAAGGCCATCGCCTCCCCGCCGCCTCTTCCGGCCAGCATCTTTTCCATGTTCGGCATGAAAAAGGTTCTGAAGAGGATGAATAGGAGCGAGATGAAACCGAAAAGAACAGCGGGGTATAAAGTAGCCTTCCGCAGCTTCTCCATCGTCCTCCCCCTTCGCCTGATGCGGTCCGACACCGTCCTGATCGCATCAGGCAGATTGCCGTGGCTGACTGCGATTCCGACAGGTACCAGGAGTGCCGGCGAGAATCCGATATTTTTCAGGATCTCATCCGGCGCCTCGCCCGCACGGAGATTCCTTTCCAGCACCTGCTCGGCACCGCCCGGGTCGTCGAGATGGTGGGGAAGGAGCATGCGAACCGAATCGTGGAAGGTATACCCTTCATCCATCAGTCCTGCGGCCCGGTATAGGAAGCGTTCCGGCTGTTGAATCCTGCGCCTCGCCTTCCGTTGCATAAAGGACAACGCCATGTCGGATCTCCTCCTTCCGGTCGAGTGTCAGCCTTTCCGGCATGATAAATGGTTCTCCCTCCCTGAGGGACCGGAATGCATCCGCGAGCAGCTCGCCGTGCAGGATTTCGAAAAGCGCCTTTCGGCCTCCCGACCCTTCCCCAAGCCTCTGTGCACAGATCATGGCCACTGTCTGTCTGAGCTCTTCCAGTTGGATGCCGAATTCGGTCATCCTGAACAAACTGCCTGTTGTATCCCGGGAATGTACAGTTGCCACGACAAGGTGCCCGGTCAGCGCGGCCTGGACTGCCACCTTTGCGGTATCCGAATCCCGAATCTCTCCGATCATGATCACATCCGGCGAATGACGGAGGATCGCTTTCAATCCCGCGGAATAGGTGATTCCGGCACGCTCGTTCACCTGGATCTGGAGAAGATGCGGCTGGCTGCGCTCAACCGGGTCCTCGAGGGAGATCACATGCCTGCCCAGCTTTTCTGCACAATGACGGGTCACAGAATACATCGTGGTCGTTTTGCCGCTCCCTGTCGGCCCGGTAAAAAAGATCATTCCCTGCCGCATACCGGCCGCTTCAAGCAGCAGTGAAGCAGCCTCCGGGTCATCAGTCAGTTTCCCGACAGGAAGAGCCTCTTCATGCGGCTGGAACCGGATCGCGGCGCTTTCCTTAAGATTCACAGACGGCAGTGTCGAAATCCTGAATGAGTAACGTGATTTTCCGAAGTTAAGCGAAAAAGCGCCGCTCTGGGGCTTTCTCCGTTCGCCGATGTCGAGCGAAGACAGGTACTTATAAAAGGAGATGATCCGCTCACCAAGTTCCAACGGAATCTCCGCTGCCGTGATAATCCCCCTCCCCTTTCTGTGCTGGATTTCGTATGTCCGGCCGGACGGGTTCAGATGAAGGTCTGTCGCCCCCTCTCCGAGCGCCCGGCCCAGGAGTTCCACGGCTTTCTGTTCGATGAGGTTTTCCATCGTCTGCCGCCTCTCTGCCAAGTTGATTGACAAGAAAGGACCGCTCTTTCCTGTCATCCTGAGTATAGAACGGAGGGAACCCGGTTGACAGTCAACCCGCAGACATCGCAAAATGAGCCATTTTCCGATGCCGTTTTTGAAAAATGCATGCCGCTCCGCCTCAAAATCTCATCTTGAGGGATTAACCCGGACAACTTTTTGTCACAATCTCTATTACGGAATCAGTTTGCACCCTGCGGACAAACACTATATAATGAATGGGAGATGATTATGGCACCGTTGTAAAGGAGGGAACACGCGTGGATAATATGTTCAAGCTTTGCGGCTTCTGGACAGGAATTTTCGCGGTTATGTTCTATGTCGGAGACATGATGACCCCATCATTGCTCATGCTGGCGAGCACCGGATTTTTCATTCTTTTCGGTTACCTGAAGTTAACTGAACGCATGTACTTATATCTTTTCGGCGCTTACTTGATGGTCTTCATGGTCGGGTTCAGCTACTATACGAACTTCATCTACACACCAGGAGCAGGGCATTAATTAAAAACAGTACATAAAAAAACAGCCGATATGGCTGTTTTTTTATGTCTGCAAGTTTTTCCTATTTAAGCTGTTACATACCGCTCAGAAACGGGTTCATCTGCTTTTCGTCACCAATCGTGGTCGGCCCCATATGGCCCGGCAGCACGGTGGTGTCATCGGGCAGCGTAAACAGCTTTTCCCGGATCGAGTTCAGCAGCGTTCCATGGTCGCCGCCCCGCAGGTCTGTCCTGCCGATGCTCATGCGGAACAGTGCATCCCCTCCGACCAGCGTCCCTTCCCTTTCAAAATAGAAAGCGACACTGCCGGGAGAATGGCCGGGGACATGCAATGTTCTGAACGTGAAGGGGCCTTCTGTCCGTTCGCCATCCTCTTCAATCAGCGAGTCCGGTGCCGCTGTCCGGATATCAGGAAGATCCGCATATCGTCCGGAACCGTTCAGCAGCGGGTCTGTGAGCCACTCCTGTTCGTTCGGATGAAGATGGACCGGAATGCCGTAGCGGGACCGGATGGCCTCCACCGCCCCGATATGGTCGAAGTGGGCATGGGTCAGATAAATGGCGACAGGACGCAATTGCAGCTTCTCAATTTCATCGATCAATTTCCCGGCTTCCTCTCCGGGATCAAAGATCAGGCACTCGCCGGTGTCCGCCTCCGCAATATAGCAGTTCGTCTGAAGCGGGCCGAGCGGATAACTGTGGAATTTAATCATTTGTCGAATCACCCCGTGCCCATTATAGCATGAGGCCTGACACGCGGTGTTCAAATATTAGACACGAATAACGCTCGACAAATGTGAGTGCTTTCTTTACAATAGAAGAGGAGTTTATACGTGATCTGTATCATTATCGGACTCATTGTCAGAAGGAGTGTCACCGATGAACTTATTGATGGTTATTTTTGGATTGATTGCGATTTTTGCGGCAATCGGAACAGTCCAGGCTTTCAAGGAACGAAATATCCTGAGCATCATTTTCAATCTGGCTGCATTCGTCGTAATCGGGGCCTTTGTCGTCCTGACGATCGTTTTCCAGGGCTACCCGCCAACACTACACTGATTCCCACAAGGGGCCGGCAATCATGCCGGCCCTTTCGCTTATGCTTTTTTCATGACGTACAAAAGGCGATTCCGGTCATTTTCCGGAATCGCCTTTTAATTGTTCCATCCAATTGACAACCGTGCCGTCGGCAAGGTCGAATAGCATCTCGCCCATTGCACCCGACAGGCAGACAGAAGCCTCTGGAGAGCAGGTCATGACTGGAGAATCGACCATGGCCGATGACTTCAGGATGCCCCGTTTTGAAATCACTGCCGGCTGCCATTTCGATACTCCTGCCACGGCATCCGTCTCTGCCGGCAGCAGCGTAGCAAACTGGCCAGGTCCTGCCGGCAGAATTTTGGCCGGAAGCAGTCCGAGCCACTGTTCACCTGCAGGAAGGGTCAATACCGGCATCCAATCGCCGTTGCCGCTGCCGATCATATAGTCGATGCTGCCGTCGCCTGAGGCCTTGGCGATGGCAAACATCATGCCGTCCGTCGAGAATTCAAGCACGTTCTCGGATATCGCTTTCCCGCTGCCATCCACAAGAGTTCCTCCGTCACCAAGGTTGCCGTCATCAAGAATTTCAACCACGCCGCCGGCCTCTGTCCACACCGGGAAAGGACCGGCATCCTCTACCTCCTCAAGCGATCCGGATGAGGCATCGGCCAGAAACACATCGTATTCCCAGTTTTCGTCAAATGCCGTTATGTAGAGCTCCGTCCAGTCATCAGGATTCCAGGACCATGCGATATCATGGGATTCCACAATCAAGTCTTCTTCGGCTGTCCCGGCACCGATTAGCCTCAGGTGGGCTTCCCCTTCACCGGCTTCGAGTCTGAGCAGCAGCCGGCCGGACGGGTGGCTTTCTGCTTCTGTAATCATGAGCTCCGTCCGGACAACCTCTTCGGCAGTGCCTTTTCCCGAATCGACGGCATACAGGACGGAACCTTCAGGTGTTCCGGAAGAGGCCGCAAGGATCCTGCCTTCCGCGTCAAAGCCCATGACTTGCAGATTCTCTCCCGTTTCAGGACTGATCCGGGGAGCTTCCTCAGGCTCTTCTGGGCCTGCATGCGGTCCGTCCGGTCCCGGCGGCCCCTCTTTCTCAGGCGTACAGCCGGCTGCAGTCAACGCAACGGCAAGCACTGCAGCAACCATCCAGGTCTTCTTCACCCCTAGCCCCCCGTTTCGTAGTCATTATGTAAAAAAGCCTGTGCGAGAAGTTTCCGCACAGGCTTCAAATCAATCGGCTTCGTGCAATTCTACTTCCTGCCCTGAAACCGGCTGATTCCTATAAAATCTAAGCAAATCGCCGTTGATGATCATATCCGAATACTTCAGCTCCTGCTGGACTTTTTGCATGCCCTCTTCGCAGGCAGCCGGATCTCCGGCCTCCCTGGTGGAAAGGTCATAGCACATTTCGCCGGCATAGATATTCTCCGGTGTGACGAAGCGGCCGTCGCGGAAGATGACGAATTCATCATGATCCGGCGAGAAGATGTCCGAGCCGAACTGCAGGTCTTCCTTCGTATCGATCCCCATAAGGTGCAGAAGTGTAGGTCGGAGATCGATCTGTCCCGCAAGTGTTTCCACGGTCTCCCCTTCACCGTAGCCCGGGATGTGGATGAACATCGGCACCTTCTGCAGTTCCGCGGATACAAGCGGCGTGACCTCTTCATCGAGGTACATGCTCATCGCCTTGTTGTGGTTTTCGGAGATCCCATAATGGTCACCGTACATGACAATGATGGAATTGTCATAGAGCCCTTTTTCCTTCAGGTCGTCGAAGAAGCTCTTAAGTGCTTCATCCATATAGCGGACCGTCTGGAAATAGCGGTTAAGCGTTCTGGAGTTTGAATCATATTCCGGAATGAACTTGTCCTGTTCATCCAGCGTGAACGGATAGTGGTTCGTGAGTGTAATCATCCGGGAATAAAACGGCTGCGGCATTTCCGCCATAATTTCCGAAGACTGATCGAAGAACGGAATGTCCTTCATTCCCCAGTTGACCGCATCCCCTTCACCGACTGTATAGCTCTCGATGTCGTAGAAGTGATCCACCTCAAGCGCCTGGTACATCATGTCCCGGTTCCAGAAGCTCTTCCCGTTCGGGTGCATGACGTTGGTGTAATAGCCATTGTCCCCGAGTTTTTCCGCCATCGAGTTAAAAGTGTTTCCGCCATGAGTGAAGAATACCGCTCCGCCACTCAGCGGATAAAGCGAGTTCTCCACGATGAACTCGGAGTCGGATGTTTTTCCGAGACCGGTCTGATGGTAGAAGTTCGGGAAGTAGAAGGTATCTTTGTCCTGGGTCAGACTGTTCAGGAACGGCGTAACCTCATGGCCATTCATGTTGTTGTTGATCACGAATGTCTGGAGGGACTCCATCGAGATTGCAATAACGTTCCGGCCTTCGGCCACACCGAACATTTCAGGATCCGGCTCGGCATGGTTGGCGGATGTGTAGTTTTCGATCTCGGTCAGCTCGGTTCCATCAGCCAATGCACGCTGAGCATGGGACTTGGTCTGAATGTAGATGTCATAGAGATGGTAATTGTACATCCCCAGGTTCTTCACGAGCAGTTCCCGGTCAAAGCTCCGGGTGAGAAGCTGCGGCCGTTCCGTCTCGGCAAGGCCGAGGTTCAGGACGAGAAGTGCCGCGGTCCCTACGAAGTAAAGTCTGCGGAACATCGGACGGACTGCTGTCTTGACGGCAGGTTCACCCAGTTTTTTCACGGCATACCAGATGATCAGGATATCTGCGAAGTAAAGCGGGTCATGGATTCTCAGGCTCGACAACACGGAAGAACCGAGGTCTCCAAAGTTATTTGTCTGGAACAGAACCGGAAGTGTGATGAAATCACTGTAGAACCTGTAGAATACAACGTTCGCATACAAAACGATTGTCATGATCGTACTGGAAATCAGCAGATACCTCACGGTTCCTTTCCATGTCTTCATATACATGGAGAAGCCGTAGATGAAGAGCAGGAAGCATAGCGGGTTGATAAAGAGAATGAACTCCTGCATCACGTTGTCAATCGCCATGTTAAAGCTGGTTTTGTAAGTGAGATATGTTTTGAGCCACGATGCCACCACTGCAATCGCAAGCAGCAGCAGGAGTTTTGGCCTTTTCGTATTTGCCACGTTGGCTAACCCCTTTCTGGTCGGATTCCCGGTATGGCAGGAAAAATAATGGTATGAAGACAAATTCATGACTGCCCAAATCCGGATACCCTATTTATGACGGATGTAAACGTCATATGGTTTCATTGTAAACCGAAGTTCATAAATTCTTAATACTTCCATAGACCCGTATATCGGACCGGGATTATTTTCCTCTTCTTAAAATAAGCAGGGATTTTGTGAATTCCTGCTGTGTAATCATGCCGTTGTCGTGCAATTGCCGGACTTCCATCTCCATGAGGATCAGGTCGGCATTCCTGTCTCCGGTATAGACAAACGTCCCGAAACGTTTTAACAGCTGCATGACATCATAGACGGTTTCCATTCGCCGATCCTCCCCGGCAGTCGACCATGCGGCGTTCTGTAAAGATACTGTTGACAGGAATATCATGGGGTTCAACCGGCACTTCCCCGCACAGCTGCTCCTCGAATGCAAGGGAGACCCTGTCTCCGCCGAACTGCATCAGATAGCGGTCATAGTACCCGCCTCCAAAACCGACACGGTAGCCGGAATCTGAATAGGCGACGCCGGGAACGATCAGAAGATCGATTTCGTCTTTGCCGGCGGGCAATGTCCTGTCTTCTGCGGGCTCCAGCAGGTCCATATAGACGGTTTCCAGCTCTTCATAGGATTGGATCCAGCGGAACTGCATACTGCGGTCGGACGGTGCACATTTTGGTGAGGCTACCCGCTTGCCGTCACTCCAGGCAGCTTCGACCAGCGGCCTGGTATCAAGTTCCGGAAATCTTGAAATGGTCACGCCGATTGTACCGGCTTCTATATACCTGGAATCAGCCCTGAGGCGCCGGATGGCCTCCCGGCTCCGGTCAGCATGTTCTTCCGGGCTCATCGATTTCAACGCATTGAGTATGTTCTTTCGGATGGCCTTTTTATCCATTACAGAACCCCCTTCAATGAAAAAGCCAAAACCGGTACCGGTTTTGGCAGGATCCGCTTACTTCGTTTCGCGGTGCAGAGTCTGTTTGTTATCACGTGAGCAATACTTTTTCATTTCAATGCGTTCCGGATTGGTCCGCTTGTTTTTAGTCGTGATATAGTTGCGCTCGCCGCATTCCGTGCAAGCAAGAGTTACATTAACGCGCATTCGGTTCCCCTCCCACTCATACAGGATAGAAATGTTTGAGCATGTAAAGTGAGCATGATTTATACGACTGTTCCATTATAGCACAAGGCGAACTGTTGTCCACTAAAGAATGTGCCGTCATGGCATTTTTTTCAGCGGACAAAAACAAGGTCCGGGGCCTGTACGGCAATCCCGGACCTGTTGGTTATTCCCCTTCGTCTTCACGGATGACGGTTCCGTCAGAGGATTCTTTTAGTGTGCCCTCTGTATTGGCTCCGGCTTCTCCGCTTTCAATTCGCTGCTTTTTGAGTTCAAAGTAGAAATCGGTCATTTCGCGCGCAATCTCATTGTTCGGGTGCGGGATGACGGAAGGGTTTGTCGAGACGTTTGGCGCCAGAACCGCATAAGCAATCTCAGGATCTTCGTATGGTGCGAACCCGACATGCGAGACATTGACGGTCGGCTTGCCGAACCAAGGATCCTTCGTGTCCGCCTCATAGTAATTCCGCTGGGCAGTGCCCGTCTTTCCGGCAGCCTTATACCCTTTTGTATCCTTGAAAGTCGAATACGCCGTACCCCGGGGATTGTAGTAGACAGAATACATGGCCTGCTTCATCCGGTCGATCTGGCCGTCCGAATTATCAATCCGGTTCAGGTACTTTGCCGGAACCTCCGTTGCAATCGGTCCGAGGGTTTTGCCGTCGGGTGACGGCTCCCGGATTTCCTTCACGACACGCGGCGCGACCCGGTACCCTCCGTTGGCGATCGTTGCAACGTACTGGGCAAGCTGCAAGGTCGTATAGGTATCGTATTGCCCGATGGCAAAATCGAGCACATTCGAAGCTGTCACATTTTTAGGGCTCTGCCCTGTGGCTTCTCCCGGAAGGTCGATTCCGGTTTTCACGCCAAGACCGAAGCCGGCAAACGAATCCCGGAAAAGGTTGATGGCCGCTGTGTCGATTGCAAGCGGACCGTTCCGGACATAAGAACCGCCGCCAAGGGCGATGGCAATCTTCCACATGTAGACGTTGGAAGACCGTGTGATGGCTGTCAGGTCATTTACAGGTACACGTCCATATTGGTTAAACAGGGTCCGCTTAGGCGGCGTCCCCCTGAAATAAAGCGGTTCATCAATCATCGTCTGTCCGACAGTGGCCACCCCGTGCTCGTAGCCAGCCAGGATGGTCGCCATCTTGACGGTCGAACCGGCCTCATACACATCCTGGAACGTGCCGAATGTCCGGTCACGCACTTCAACCTTACCGGTTTCCTTGTCACGGTATGCCTGCTTGCCGACCATCGACAGGATTTCTCCGTTGTTCGGGTCCATCATGACAAAGAAAATCCGGTCGAACGTTTGGGAATTGGGTCCGTTCTTGATGGAAAGGACATGACGCGTCACGATTTCTTCCGCTTTTTTCTGCAGTTCGGTGTCGATGCTCAGGACCAGGTCTTTCCCGGGCTGTCCTTCCTGTACCGGCACCGTCTCAATGACGTTCCCCGCCTTATCGGTAATGTTTTTGGCAATCATTTTCTGTCCCTGGAGGACGGATTCGTATTGTTCCTCGATGAAGCTCCTGCCCACCCGGTCGTTCCGTGAATATCCTCGGGCAAGATAATAATCCAGCTTTTCACTCGGAATGCCTGTTTTCGGGGTCGTGGTGCTTCCCAGGATGGCCATTTCGGAGTTCTTTACCCGCTCCCAGTCGGTCGTCGTGTTGACGCCGGGAAGCTCATGGAGCCGTTCGGAAACCCTGGCATATTCCTCAGGCGTCACATCACCGCTCTTGATGATTTGAGGCGAGTAGTTATAGCCGGAGGTCATTTCACGGTAGATGGCAAGAACTTCGAGCTCTTCCCCGGTCATCGCATTCAGGTCGTCTTCCGTGATTTTATCACGTACCAGCTTGTCCAGTTCCCGCTGGCGCTCGGTTTTTGTTTTCGTTTCATCCGCATTGATCGCCCGCTTTTCTTTGTCGGAGACACGGTCGTACGCCTCGTCTTTGTTGAGTAAGATCCAGAAGTCCTTTTTGTCGCGCGGTGTGACATCTTCGGCATCCTTCTCGATCAGCACGGCGAGACCACGGGCGACATCGAGCATTTCATCTGTCTTCGTGGACTGCTTTTTCGTGTAAGTGATTGCCCGCTTCGGATCATTCCCTACAAGAATCTCTCCATTACGGTCATAGATCCGGCCCCGCGGGACACTGGTATTGACGGAGATTTCCTCTTTCTGCTCGATCTCGCGCTTGTAGTCTTCCCCTTTGACAATCTGCAGATAGCCCAGCCGGAGGACCAGTGCCGAGAACAAGAGGAAGATCGTGAAGAACAGGACGTTCATCCTGAAGGCGGTGTTCTTGCGAAGTTTCTGTCTTGGTGTTTCCTGCTTAGAGGATCGCCTGCGGCGGTTCACGCGGCTTCCCCCTTTCCCTTCGAATTTCTATGAAAATTGTACCGCAAAACAACAAAAAAAGCACACACCAACGGGACGCCCGTGGTGTGTGCGGGGTTTCCGGCATTACCGGAGAATAAGGCTGAGCAAATATTACTTCGCTTCTTCGTAGCGCTTGGAAACTTCTTCCCAGTTTACAACATTCCAGAATGCCGATGCGTATTCAGGACGGCGGTTCTGATACTTCAGGTAGTACGCGTGCTCCCAGACATCAAGTCCGAGTACAGGCGTCTTGCCTTCCATGAGCGGAGAGTCCTGGTTAGGAGTCGATGTGACTTCGACTTCCCCGTTGTTTACAACGAGCCATGCCCAGCCGGAACCGAAGCGGCCCTTCGCTGCTGTTTCAAATTCTTCCTTGAACTTGTCGAAGCTGCCGAACTTGTTGTCGATTGCTTCAGCAAGTGCTCCGGATGGCTGTCCGCCGCCGTTTGGCGAAAGGATCTGCCAGAAGAGCGAGTGGTTGGCATGTCCGCCGCCATTGTTGCGGACTGCGGTTTTCTTGTCTTCCGGTACGGAATCGAAGTTACGGAGAACATCTTCGATCGATTTTTCAGCGAGATCCGTTCCTTCAACTGCAGCGTTAAGGTTTGTCACATACGTGTTGTGGTGCTTCGTATGGTGGATCTCCATCGTTTCTTTGTCGATGCTTGGCTCCAACGCGTCATAAGCGTATGGAAGTTCCGGCAATTTAAAAGCCATTTCACATTCCTCCCGGTTCTATTGGTTGACTACATCATTCACATTATCAAACTTGTTGCACAGCTTCAAACAAAAAGCACCGCCCAAATGAGGCGGTGCCGGAAAGTGTTTATCATGACACGACAATGACAAACAGCAAAATCATGATAATCTGGATGGCCCCCTTCACGCCCACCGATGTAAGGAACCCGATCAGCGAGCCCAGCCCGCTTCTCAGAGCCTGCCTGAGGCCTTTGCGGTTCACCAGCAGTTCTCCGAGAACCGCTCCGATAAACGGCCCCGCAAGAATCCCGAACACCGGGATGACGAATGGTCCCACCAGGATCCCGATCGTACTTCCCCACATTCCGGCTTTTGTGCCGCCGTACTTTTTCACGCCGACAGCGTTGGCCAGGAAATCCGCCCCGAAAAGAAGGATGACAAACAGGATTTCAGCCAGCCAGAACCACCAGGGAAGTTCAGCGAACGAGTAGAACAGGCCATAAAGGATAAATCCGAGAAAAACAAAAAGAGAAGCAGGGATCACCGGATAGACCAGCCCGACAAACGCGACGATAAAGCTTAGGATAATCAGCGTCCAGGCAATGATGGCCATCCGGTTCCCCTCCTTCTCTTTCTTACATTATGCGTTGCGGCCCAGAATGGATTCCGCAATATTGACGGCGTGGTCACCGATGCGCTCCAGGTTGCTCACGATATCGACAAATACGATTCCTGCCTGGGCGGAACATTGGCCGTCATTCAGGCGCTGGATATGCTTCTTGCGGAACTTCCGCTCCATCTTGTCGATAAGGTCTTCCTTCTCCGCCACTTCACGAGCAATTTCCGCGTCGTGGTGATTAAGCGCTTCGAGCGAGCGTTCCACCGTATCAATGGTCAGGGTGAACATCTCGTCGAGGTCTTCCATCGCACCTTCTGTAAGCAATACGCGATTCGCCTCGCGGTAGTCGATTAATTCGATGATATTCTCGAAATGGTCGCCGATCCGCTCGATGTCACGCACAGTTTCCATCAGGATGACGTGGCGCTCGGATTCAATGGCGCTGATCGGCTCTGCGGAAACTTTCACGAGGTAATCGGTAATTCCCCGGTCAAGGTTATTGATCGCATCCTCCAGCTGATACGCTGTTTCGGAATGTTTTTTCTCGCTTGTCTTCAGATAGCTGTACGTCTCGTTCAAGCCACGTACAGCGTACTCACCCATACGGAGAATCTCTTCCTTGGCCTGTCCGATGGCAATCGAAGGCGACTGTGTGATGAACGATGGATCCAGGTGCTTCGGCTTGAATTCGATCGATACATCTTCTCCCGGGATCAGCCTCGTCACAACATATGCCCAAGCTCCAATCAGTGGGAACTGGATGATCGTGTTGGCCACGTTAAAGGAACCGTGGGCAAAGGCGATCTGCATTTTGGGTTCAAGGCCGAGAACACTCGAGAGCCAGCTGACGTACGCAGTAAATGGTGCGAGGAAGATCATGAAGATGATCGTTCCGACCACGTTAAACAGGACGTGAGTGGCTGCCGCACGGCGTGCTGCCACGGACGCACCGAGGGATGCGAGGACTGCCGTGATCGTCGTTCCGATATTGTCACCGAACAGGATCGGCAGTGCCGCCCTGAGGTCGACCAGCTGCTCGGCATACAGACCCTGCAGGATACCGACGGTCGCACTGGAACTCTGGACGATCAGTGTGAAGACTGTACCGACAACAACGCCCAGCATAGAGTGCTCACTCATGGAAAGGGTAAGGTCGATAAACGCCGGCAGTTCCCGGAGCGGCTTCATCCCGCCGCTCATAAGTTCGAGTCCGAGGAAGAGTCCACCGAAGCCGAACACGACTTCACCCAGGTTCTTGACCTTGTCCTTTTTAAAGAAGAACAGGAGGAAGGCACCCAAGCCCATGATCGGCAGCGCATAGGCGCCGACGTCAAACCCGATGATGAATGCGGTCACTGTGGTCCCGATATTGGCGCCCATGATCACGCCGATCGCCTGACGGAGCTTCATGAACCCGGCACTGACGAGGCCGACGACAATGACGGTCGTTCCTGAGCTGGACTGGATCAGGACCGTGACCACAATCCCGACCAGAACACCCATGAACGGATTCGTTGTGAACCGGTCCAAAATATCCCTGAGCCTGTCTCCAGCTGCTTTCTGAAGCGCGTTCCCCATAAAGTTAATGGAGAACAGGAAGATTCCAAGCCCTCCAATAAACTGGAATAACATTTCTGTCCAGTTGATTTCCACGAGTTTATTCAACTCCATTCGACAAATATTATTGCCTGTTCATTATGTGGATTGAGCCAAGCGATTGTAAAGAGGTACTTTAAAGAATTTACAATACGTTAACAATCGGGAAACCGCAGCGTCATAGAACTGTCGTTTTCTTCCCTCAGAAGTACCCTAATGCATGATAAACTAAACAGGTTAAGGGGGCGATCGATCTGAATCTGAAGTTCCGGCAACTTTTCCTTTCGGCTTTTTACGAGCCGAAGAAACTGGCGGCCTACAGGCTTCTGCCATTCGGCAAGGTCGTGAAATATATCTTCGTCTTCATATTTCTCACGGCTGTCCTGTCGTTCATCAATTTTTCGCTATCTTCCGGGGAGATCCTGAAAGATACGGGGATTCCGGCAGAAGAACTGAAAGGCATCGGGCCCCTCCTGTATCCGGCTGCCTTTGTTCTCCAGTTTCTGATCTCCACTTTCTATTTCTATGTCAAGGCGAGCCTGGCTGCCCTGGCCGGAATGGCCATCCTCCGGATACGGGGCCGGCGCGGCGAATACCGTCATCTTTGGCGAACATCGGCCATCGCGCTCACGGTACCGACTCTGCTGCTTTTGGCTGATGACCTTCTCGGCGGAACCATTCCGTTTGCCACAGCCTTATCGTGGGCGGCGGCATTTGTTTATATCTGGCTGGCGGCCGGCTATTATCCTAAAAATGCACCGGCAAAGAGACCTGGCGCGCATAAACCCCCGGCCCGTTCATAGAATGTGGAAAAGGGGGTTTTTCCATGCGGATTTTCCTGACGGCCATCGTGATCCTGATCATTTCCTACTTCATCAGAACCGATCTGCAGGAAGGGACCATCCCGAAAGCCGCCTTCTATTCGGAAGAAACCGGCAGCGACTGCCGGGAAACAGCAGAACCCGATGTGATTCCCGTGACGGTCGTCGAAGGCGATACAGTCCGTTCACTTTTTGCGCTCTATCCCGATGAGATGGACCTCCTCACCAGGCTGAGCGAGTTTTACAAACTGAATCCCCACCTGAAAAACCAGCAGCCGGCAACAGGCGAGACGGTCTTTTTGCCCCTCTCGGCAGACACCGCGGATTCATGCGGCTGACCCCGGATCTCCGGGCCATTTCCATCCGGATTACTTGTCTAAGCCGGTATGCATTGATAGAATAATCCAAGTGAAGGCACCGGCCTGAAAAGGAGA
Organism: Bhargavaea cecembensis; assembly: GCF_001619585.1. Taxonomy (GTDB): domain Bacteria; phylum Bacillota; class Bacilli; order Bacillales_A; family Planococcaceae; genus Bhargavaea; species Bhargavaea cecembensis_A. The sequence continues at coordinate 432,845 of NZ_LQNT01000001.1, read as the reverse complement.
GAATTAAAATGGGCGAAATTACACACCGTTCAAAAACCCGTCCGGTCCGAGTCGGAAATCTGACGATCGGCGGCAGCAACGAACTCTTCATACAGAGTATGACCACAACCAAGACACATGATGTGGAGGCGACTGTTGCCCAGATCAAGCAATTGACGGAAGCAGGCTGCCAGGTTGTCCGCGTGGCATGCCCGGATGAGCGTGCGGCAAACGCCATCGGTGAAATCAAGAAGCAGATCGACATCCCGCTTGTTGTTGACATCCACTTCGACTACCGCCTTGCGCTGATTGCGATCGAACAAGGCGCAGACAAGATCCGGATCAACCCGGGCAATATCGGTAAGCGCGAGCGTGTCGAGGAAGTCGTCAAAGCCGCAAAAGAGAAAGGCATCCCGATCCGGATCGGCGTCAACGCCGGTTCGCTTGAGCGGCACATTCTTCAGAAATACGGCTATCCGACGGCGGAAGGCATGGTTGAAAGTGCACTGCATCACATCAAGATCCTTGAAGATCTCGACTTCCACGACATCATTGTGTCGCTGAAGGCCTCGGATGTTCAGTTGGCGATCGAAGCCTACCGCAAGGCTTCCGAAACGTTCGACTATCCGCTCCATCTCGGCATCACCGAGTCCGGCACACAGTTCGCCGGCTCGATCAAGAGTGCGGCCGGTCTCGGCACCCTGCTAAGCATGGGAATCGGAAACACGCTCCGCGTCTCGCTCAGTGCAGACCCGGTTGAAGAGATCAAGGTCGCACGCGAACTGCTTAAAGTGTTCGGACTGTCGTCCAACGCAGCGACACTCATTTCCTGCCCGACATGCGGACGTATCGAGATCGACCTGATTTCCATCGCGAACGAAGTGGAAGAATACATCTCCCACATCAAGGCGCCGATCAAGGTTGCCGTTCTCGGCTGCGCGGTCAACGGACCGGGTGAAGCACGAGAGGCCGATATCGGAATCGCCGGTGCGCGCGGTGAGGGGCTGCTCTTTATGAATGGTGAAACCGTCCGAAAAGTGCCGGAGGAAACGATGGTAGATGAACTCAAGAAGGAAATCGACAAGCTGGCTGAGGAATATTTCGAGAAAAAGCGCCGTGAAGAAGAACTGGCGCTTCAGGGAGAAGGCGCAGAGTGACATCGCTCCGTCTCGGGATTGACATTGACGGGACGGTGACCAGCCCCTCTGCCCTCCTGACGCATATCAACAGGCGGTTCGGCAAGGAATTCAAGCTGGATGACATCACCGACTATAGCCTGACGGCCTCTTTCCCGATGCTGGACCCGAAGGAGTTTGCCGCTTGGTTCAAGGAAGCGGAACCGGAAATCTACCGGACCTCTCCTGCCCATGACTTTGCCGGAGAAATCCTGAACAAGTGGAACCGCCTGCACGAACTTTACTATATTTCGGCGCGCGGCCTTGAAGTCAGGGATGTTACGTTTAGCTGGTTCAGGGAGCACGATATCCCCTACCACCACATCGAACTGACGGGAAGCCACCGGAAAATAGAAGCAGCCAAACAGTATGATGTCGAAGTCTTTTTCGAAGACAAACATGACAATGCCGTCGATATCCATGAGGAAGTCGGCATTCCCGTCCTGCTGTTCGATGCCCCATATAACCGTCTTCCCGTCCCGCCCGGTGTCATCCGTGTACGGGACTGGCGCGAGGCAGACAATTGGATCCAAAAAGAATTTGGTACAGAAAAAGCGTGAGGATGCAAAATCCTCACGCTTTTTTCATGCCTGATAAACGGTCAGCCTGCCGTGCGGCAGTCCGGACACTGGCCGTATACTTCGAATTTGTGGTCATCAATGACAAATGACGGAAGCTCACGTGATACCTGCTCCATCGGACAGACATCCAACTCTTCGGTCCTCCCGCACTCCATACAGATGAAGTGATGATGATGGCCATGCCGGTTGCAGTGCATCCGGAATTTCCGTTCTCCGCCGAGCTCGGTTTCTTCAAGGATCTTCATTTCAGAGAAAGACGACAGATTCCGATAGACTGTGTCCTGGCTCATTTTGGGATGTTCATCGGCCAATGCCTTTCTGACATCTCCTGCAGACAGATACCGGTCTTCCCTCTCAAGAAGCCTCAGAATCGCCTCTCTGCTCGGCGTCCGCTTGAAACCTTCAGACTTCAGCCTTTCTATCGCGATATCAAAGTTCACCGGTTTCCACCTCCTCATTCCTTGCCGTATTGCGTGACGCGACCAGCTTTTTGCCCCCGAGCACCAGGAGCAGGATCAAAATCGAGATGACAACAATGGTGCCGCCAGGTGCAAGATTCAGGTAAAAGGCGGCGACCAGACCTCCGAGTACCGACAGCTCACCGAAGATGGCGGCATATAACATGGCCTGGCGGAAGCCTTTCGCAATCTGCATTGCAGCAGCCACCGGAATCGTCATCAGGGAAGAAACGAGCAGGATGCCCACGATTCTCATCGATCCGGCCACCACGAGTGCCGTAACGATCATGAACCAGATGTTCAGTGCTCTTGAGGAAATCCCTTGTGCCCTTGAATATTCGGGATCAAAGGACATCGAGAAAAGCTCCTTATAGGTCAGCACGATGAACAGAATCGTGATTACGGCAACCGCCAGAATCGTGTACAGATCCTCACGGCCAACAGCCGAGACCGATCCAAACAGATAACCGACAAGATCGGTGCTGAACCCCTGTGCCAGGGATATGAAAATAGCGCCAAGTGCGATTCCGCCTGACATGATGATCGGAATGGCCAGTTCTTCATAGCTCTTATACAATTCCCTCAGACGGTCGATCAGCAGCGATCCGGCAACGGAGGAGCCGATCCCGAGATAAAGCGGGTTAAGCCCGGCGAGGGCGATGACATTCTGGCTCAGGAAAAGACTCCCCGCGATCCCGGCCAGCGCGACATGGCTCAGTGCATCTGCTATCAGAGCCAGTCTTCTTACCACGATGAACAGACCCAGTGCGGGTGCGACCAGACCGATGATCAGGCCGGAAGCAAAGGCATTCTGGAGAAATTCATAATCGAATATAGCAGTAATCATGCATCCGCCGCCTTGCTGCCGTGATGGACACGCCGGACTGCATGCCCATACCATTCGGTACGGATCTCACTTTCCTGACGGCTATATTCTTCGTGAGGTCCGTGGAAGTGGATGGACCGGTTCACACAGGCAACATGGGTAACCAGTTCCGAAACCGTGTCCACATCATGCGTGACGAGGACGATGGCAATTCCCTTTTCACGGTTCAGCCGGCCCAGCATATTATAAAACGATTGCATGTGCTTGCGGTCGATGCCGACGGTCGGCTCGTCGAGAACGAGAAGTTCCGGATTGCTGATGAGTGCACGGGCGATGAACACCCGCTGCTGCTGTCCGCCTGAGAGGTCGCCGATGCTCCTCTCCGCAAACTCTTCCATGCCTACGGCAGAAAGCGCACTGTCCACTTTTTCGTCTGCATCCGCCGGATATCGCCTGAACAGGCCGGCCTTCTTGACCAGTCCGCTCCGGACAACTTCTCTGACGGTTGCGGGAAAAGCGCGATTAAATGCGTTGGACTTCTGCGACACATATCCGATCTTTTCTTTTTCCCGAAAATCAGATGCGTCCCGGCCAAACAGGCGGATCTGTCCCGAAAGCGGCTTGATCAGGCCGAGGATCAGTTTGATCAGTGTGGACTTTCCCGAACCGTTCGGCCCGATGACCGCCCAGAATTCCCCTTTTTCCACGGTGAGAAAGATATGTTCAAGCGCGGATGTGTCTCCGTACCGGTATGACACGTCTTCTAGCTCTATCAATGGTTCTGTCATTTTGCGTCCTCTTTTCCAATTCGGAATGACTACGATTTACTCAATGAAGTATAGTACAGTTCGCCCGTGTTGTAAATGATTTGAGAATGGAGGCCCAGAATGAATCTGAATGGCATGATTGCGGACCTGAAAAGAATGTCCGACCGGGAGCTCAGGGAACTTGCCGCCCAGTACGGGGTTGAGCTTTCTTCAGGAGAGGTCCGAAAACTGCGTCCGCTCCTCGATGAAGTGTCCTTTTCCTTCCTCTGGAGCGGGGTTCCGGATTCATTTATCCGGAAGGTGGAAGCGATTATCGGACCTGAGCGGACCCGGCGGATCATGGAACAGTATCTCTGATAACCGCAAATCAAAAAACAGGCTGCCGTTACGTCGCAACAGACGTTCGGGCAACCTGTTTTTATTGTTAAACCATGAGAGCTTCGATCGGCTCGCGGCTGAACGACTGTTCCCGCAGCATCGTGATCTCGTCCCGGTAAGGGGCCTTCCGGCTGGCCTTGTCCGGCCCGACCCATGGAGTTTCAAGAATCTTGGGCAGTTCACTGAATTCAGGAAGATGGACAATCCCGGCAAGAGCTTCAAATCCGATATGGCCGAAGCCGATATTCTCATGCCGGTCCTTTCTTGCACCTCGCTCGTTTTTGCTGTCGTTGACATGGATCACGGATATCCGGTCAAGACCGATCACCTGATCGAATTCTGTCAGCACCTGATCGAGATTGTTGACGATGTCATATCCCGCATCATGAACGTGGCATGTATCAAAGCAGATGGTCAGCCGGTCGTTCCGTTCCACTCCGTCAATGATCCTGGCCAGTTCATCGAATGAGCAGCCGCATTCCGATCCTTTCCCCGCCATCGTCTCAAGTGCGATCCGGACAGGTGCTTCCACCTGGAGGACTTCATTCAGCCCCTCGATGATTTTTGCAATTCCTTTGTCCGTTCCCTCGCCGACATGGGCTCCCGGGTGCAGGACAATCTGGTCGGCCCCGAGTGCCGCAGTCCGTTCAATCTCGCTCTGCAGGAAGTTCACTCCAAGTTCGAATGTCTCCGGCTTGACGGTATTCCCGATATTGATGATATACGGGGCATGGACAACGATATTGGAGAGTCCGTTTTCCTCCATATGAAGGCGGCCTGCCGCGATATTCAGTTCTTCAACCGGCTTGCGCCTCGTGTTCTGGGGGGCCCCTGTATAGATCATGAATGTTGACGCACCATACGAGGCTGCTTCCTCGCTGGCTCCGAGGAGCATCTTTTTACCGCTCATGGATACATGTGATCCGATCAGCATCTTACTTTCTCCTTCCCTGCCGCAGCTCCTTGCGCTTTTCCTTGCGCCGGATATCGGCCACTTGCTTTTCTATCTTTTTCTTGTAACCCGGCTTGACCTTTGATGGCTTTCGGACCTGACGCCGTATTTTTTCATCCAGCTCCCGGTCGGTCTTCTGGCGGGTGGAGCGCGCATGCCGCTCTTTCAGATCGGACCATACGCCGTTTTTCACATCACGGTGGACAAACGGGACACCCATCTTTTCAATCCGTACGAGCGCGTCATCATCAGACGGATCATAGAGCGTAATAACCGTTCCCTGCAGGCCTGCCCTTGCCGTCCGTCCGGAACGGTGAATGAAGAACTCCAGATCCTCGGGTAGATTGTAATTGATGACATGGCTGACACCGGGGATATCGATCCCGCGGGAGGCCAGGTCGGTCGCGACGATGTATTCGAATTCCAGATCGCGGACACGGTTCATCATTTTCCGGCGCTCACGGGGGGTCAGATCACCATGGATGCGGCCTGTCTTGATGCCGCTCGAGGACAGGAATTCCCCAACCTCTTCCGCTTCCTTGCGGGTGTTCGTAAAAATGATCGCCAGGTAGGGATTCAGTCCCTCCATGACATGAAGCAATTTCTTTTTCCGGTCCATACTCCTTACAGGAACCAGCGGGAACTCGATTCCTTCCGCAACCGGACGGCGCTCGCCGATCCGTACATGCTCAGGCGATTCCATGTACTTGTTCAGGAATGGCTTGAGCTTCTCGGGAATGGTCGCCGAGAAGACGTACATCTCAAGGTCCTTTGGCATGCGGGAGGCCACCTGGTCGATGTCCTCGATGTAACCCATGTCAAACGCCAGGTCGGCTTCATCAATGACGAGAATTTTCGCCGTATGGGCCAGGAGAGCATCCTCCTGGACCAGATCCCGCAGCCTTCCCGGAGTCCCGACAGCGATATGCGGCTGTGTCTTCAGTTTATCAATGGAGCGCTGCTTGTCCGTACCGCCCATGAAAAGACCGGAACGGATAGGTGTCCCTTCAGTCAGTTTCTGCAGTTCCGAATGGATCTGCTCGGCCAGCTCCCTCGTCGGGGCGGCGATAACAGCCTGCACTGCATCGGCTTCCGGATTGGTGCGCTCAACGATCGGGATCAGAAAGCTGTGAGTTTTGCCCGTACCGGTATGGGCCTGTCCGATGGCACTTTTTCCTGCCAGCATCAGCGGGATGACGGCTTCCTGCACCGGGGTCGGCGCATCAAAGCCGATTCTGCGGATTGCATCCTGCAGAAAAGGCTGGAGTTTCATTTCTGTGAATTTCGGCATTCGTTTTCCTCCTCAACTGTCCTCCATTTTAACACAGGCGGCCCGGATTCTCCCGTATCTTGCGGATGATTCACGATTGAATCGGTGGCAATGCGGGAGACTCCGCATATGATTAAGGGAGAGAGTATTTTGATGAAAGGAGTCCGCCGGATGCGATATCAGTCATTTTACCCGTTTTCAGGCGGCGGAGGCGCCCCAAGGATGCCGTTCGGATCACCTCCGCAGAGTGGCATGTTTAATGGTCCTGCTGCCGGCTTCGGAGGGAATCCCGGCTTTGGTCCGGGCGGGTTCGGCAGAAGAGGGTTCGGAGCGCCCGGAGGTCCTGGAGGTCCCGGAGGTCCGGGTGGATCGTTCGGAATGCCGGGAGCCGCTGGAGGACAGGGCCAGGGAATGTCACGGCTTGAGAATTATATGAGGACAGCCGATAAATTCTTATCCACCGCCCAGCAACTGTCTCCGCTGATCAATCAGCTTAGCCCGATGATGCAGAACATCCCTGCACTGCTACAGATTTACCGCGGATTTTCCGGAACCCCTTCGGCAGGCGGCGGAAACAGGACAGCCGCAAGTGCTCCCCAGGCACGTTCTGAAGCCCCCGCCCCGCGCGCTGAAGCCTCCGTTCCGCGGTCTGACGGCAGCTCGGTGCCCCGGATTTTCCAGCCGCCTTTTTGAATCTTTGAATCCGCGGCCACGCTCAGCTATAATAGGGGCAGTGAACTGAAGGAGTGAAATCCATGAATGTAATCAAGATTTCGCCTAGGGGCTACTGCTATGGAGTCGTGGACGCGATGGTCATCGCCCAGAACGCCGCCATGGACAAGTCGCTTCCGAGGCCGATCTATATATTGGGAATGATTGTCCATAACAAGCATGTGACCGATGCTTTTGAACAGGACGGCATCATTACGCTTGACGGGCCGAACCGCAAAGAGATCCTTGAACAGGTCGACAGCGGCACTGTCATCTTCACCGCACACGGTGTATCACCCGAAGTCCGTGAAATTGCCCGCCGCAGAGGCCTTGTCTCAATCGACGCTACCTGCCCGGACGTGACAACCACCCATGATCTGATCAAAGAGAAAACCGCAGAAGGTTATGACATCATCTACATCGGCAAAAAAGGCCACCCGGAACCCGAAGGTGCCATCGGCGTCGCGCCGGACAAGGTCCACCTGATCCAGACAATGGCAGAGGCTGATGCCCTGGACATCAGCGCCGAGAAACTTCTGGTCACCAACCAGACGACGATGAGCCAGTGGGACGTCGCCGATATTATGGAACGCCTGCAGGAACGCTATCCGCACATGGAAGTGCACCGTGAAATCTGCATGGCAACACAGGTACGCCAGGAAGCCGTTGCCGAGCAGGCCGGAGACGCTGATCTGCTGATCGTCGTCGGAGACCCGATGAGCAACAACTCCAACCGGCTGACCCAGGTCTCCATTGAAATCGCCGGAACGCCGTCCTACCGCGTCGAGGATGTGTCCGGTATTGACCTTGCATGGCTGGAAGGTGTAAAGACGGTCGCCGTTACGGCTGGCGCATCCACGCCGACACCGATCGTGAAGGAAGTCATCAACTTCTTCGACCAGTACGATCCGAACGATCCGTCGACACATGACACCACTTCCAAGGTGAAACTTGAAAAGATTCTTCCGCGCATCAAGAACCCGAAGCCGGTCAAACGGATCGATCCTTATCCGGTCTGACCAAACATCAAACGGGACTGCCATTAAGGGCAGTCCCGTTTTTCTTTTACATAAACCGGAATGGTTCGGTGACGATCCCGGATTCAATGAATTCACAGTTAATGCCGGCTTTTTCCGCGTCATTTTCCAGCCGTTCCCTGACACCGCCGACCATGATCCGTTCAATATGGTGACCAGGGTCAACAATGGAGAGCCCGAGGTTCGCAGCGTCCTGGGCGGTATGGAAATCAATATCCCCCGTCACAAGCACATCCGCCTTTTTCCCGATGGCGGCACCGACATACTTTGCACCGGAGCCACCGAGTACCGCCACGGTCCGCACTTCTTTGTTTCCTCCATCCACGACGCGCAGCGCCTGCACGCCCATGCGTTCCTTGACATACCGGGCAAACGATTCCAGCGTCATCGGTTCACGCAGATTGCCGACCCGGCCAATTCCGAATTCCTCGAGTCTCTGGTCAAGCACGAAAAAGTCATAGGCTGGCTCTTCATACGGATGCGCTTCAATCATGGCCTGTTCGACACGGGCACGGATCGACCCTGTGAGCACGACCTCGATCTTCGTTTCGGCGACCGACTCCTCCTTGCCTACGCTGCCGATGTACGGGTCAGCACCATCAGCAGGAGTAAAACGGCCCGTCCCCTCCAGTTCGTAGCTGCAGTGTGTGTAATCCCCGATTGAACCAGCGCCCGCATCTCCCAGCGCCTTGCGGACTTTTTCAACACTGTCGTGCGGCGTGAAAACAGCCAGCTTGAATAGCGGCTCCCTGTAGGTTTCTTCCATGATAGTAATCCCGGAGAGCCCGAGCTTTTGTGCAAGCATATCGTTTACGCCGCCCGGGGCCACATCCAGGTTTGTATGGGCCGCGTAGACGGAAATGCCGTGTCGGAGGCACAGTTCCACAATCCTGCCCTGCGGTGTATCGGTCCGGACCGACTTCAGCGGACGGAACAGCGGAGGATGATGTGCGATGATCAGCCCCGCGCCGGCTTCAGCCGCCTCCCGGATGACGTCTTCCGTTACATCAAGTGTGACGAGGACTTTGCCGGCAGGCGCATCCGGGCTTCCGATCTGGAGTCCGACGGGGTCCCAGTCATAGGCAAATTTCTTTGGAGCCCATTCTTCCAGCAGCCGGATGATGTCATTGACGGTCGTTTTCTTCTCCATTAGCGAGCACCTCCAAGATTTGATCGAGTGAGCGCTTCATCTCCGCTTCTTTGGCATCGCGCTCTGCGGAAGGCGAAGCTTCCTTCATCCGATTTAAGATCTTTTGCAGAGAAGCAGCTTCCCGCTCCCACTTTTTCCTGAATGCAGGAGGCTGCCTTTCAGACAGGAATGGCCCGAATCTGATCTGACTGTCATTGTAGACCGCCTCTCCCCGTTCAAGCACGAGCACTTCATAGATCTTTCCGTCTTCCTCGAGAATATCCTCTTCTATAAGACGCCATCCGTTGGCCACCGCCCATGAGCGGATGGCACCTGCATGGATATTCGGCTGAAGGACCAAGCGGCTTACACCCTTCAGCTGATTCTTGCCGTTTTCCAGAATTGAGGCGATCAGCGGACCTCCCATTCCCGCTATGGAAACGGTGTCCACCCCATCCTCTTTCCGGATGGCCTCAAGGCCGTCTGCAAGCCGGGCTTCCACCTTTCCTTGCAGACCGGCCTCCTGGATCGTCGCCTCGGCTGATTCATACGGCCCCTTGGCCACTTCTCCCGCGATTCCCCTGCGGATACGGCCTCTGATTGCCAGATGGGCTGGCAGGTAGGCGTGGTCACTCCCGATATCCGCCAGGACGGCATCATTCCCGATATGCGAGGCGACTGCCTGCAGCCGCTCGGACAGCTTGTTCACATTCATCTGCCGACACCTCCTTCTGCAATTGTAAACAACAATCCGTAAAAAGTTAAAACCCTTATCCGGATTTCCGGATAAGGGTTCCTAAAACGAGTTCATTATTGAAGCGAAAGCACCCATTCAGCCATCGCATCGAGGTTCTCGTCCGGGACGAGACCGCCAGGCATTGCGCCTTTACCGTTCTTAAGGACGTCTTTGACTTCATCCTGGCTGAGGTCAAGGCCTACCAGGCTAGGGCCAACTCCGCCTTCATAGTTCTGGCCGTGGCAGGAAACACATTTACCTTGAGCAAGTGCCTCTGGATCAAAGTCACCGGAAGAAGCTTCGTCTCCGCCTTCTTCAGTAGCGGCTTCGCCGCCTTCCTCTGTTTGCTCCTGGTCGGCTGCGATTTCTTCCTGGTTATCCAGTCCATAAAGAGACATGAAGAAAATAAGGCCGATCCCGAGGGCCATGATCAGGATATAAGGTACGACAGGATTTCTGTTCATCGACTAAAACCCCCTTTTCCGTGAGATAGCTGTACAGTTATATACAGTGAACAATACATATTGTACTGCATTCCCATGAAAACTGAAAGCATTAGCCGGGAAAGTTTTGCGACATTGTGACAAATTCGGCAAAAGTCCGCGCGGTTTCTTTACTTATACGCCGATCTGCCGTGCGATGACCATATGCTGGACTTCGGATGTTCCCTCACCGATTTCCAGGAGTTTCGCATCGCGCATATAGCGCTCCACTTCATACTCTTTCATATAACCGTATCCGCCATGCAGCTGGATGGCCTCATCCGCCACTTCCATCGCAATTTCGGATGCGTAGAGCTTACACATCGCGGCTTCTTTGGAAAACGGACGTCCCTGATCTTTCAGCCAGGCTGCCTTGTAGACCATGGTTCGCGCCAATTCAATCTTTAGCGCCATATCCGCCAGCTTAAACTGGTTGACCTGAAAATCTGAAATGGCCCTGCCGAACTGCTTGCGTTCCTTCGCATATTGGAGAGAGCGGTCAAATGCTGCCTGTGCGATTCCGACTGCCATGGCGCCGATCCCGATCCGTCCGCCGTCGAGTGTGACAAGAAACTGGCGGAAACCATTGCCTCGCTTGCCGAGAAGGTTCTCCTGCGGGACTCGCACATTTTCAAGGACAAGCTCCGTCGTATTGGAAGCGTTCAGACCCATTTTTTCGTAATTGTCGATGATCTTGAATCCTTCAGCATCCGTCGGAACAATGATGGCGGAAATCTCCTTTTTGCCGTGTTCCATCCCGGTGATTGCGGTGAGCGCAAGGTGCTTGGCATAGCTTGCATTGGTGATGAACACCTTGCTGCCATTAATGACAAAGTCGTCCCCCACCGACTTTGCCGCTGTCTGCGTTCCGCCTGCATCAGAGCCGGCGTTCGGCTCCGTCAGGCCAAATGCCCCCAGTGATTCGCCTGTACAGATCGGCACCAGATAGTTCTGCTTCTGCTCCTCCGTACCAAAAAGGTTCAATGGAGCTCCCCCAAGTGAGATGTGAGCAGAGTATGTGATTCCCGTAGAAGCACACGCCCGGCTCAGCTCCTCCGTCACAATTGCGAAGCTGACCGTATCGGCACCCGCTCCCCCGTATTTTTCATCGAACGGAAGGCCCAACATCCCCATTTCCCCAAGCTGCCGGAAAATGTCCTTCGGGAATTCCTTCGTCCTGTCGCGCTCAATCGCCCCCGGAGCCACGACCTCGTCGGCAAATTCCCTGATTGTCTTCCGAATCATCTGCTGCTCATCGGTCAGATCGAAGTTCACGTTGAATCCCCCTTTTGTGAATACGCTTTCAAAACCAGTATAACTGAACGAGCGCTCGCTTAACAACCATCAACACGAGTTTCGTAAGATCATTGTGAATGTTTGATTTTCACTGGTTTGAGTCTTTCAATGTACCGTTCCTGAAACAAAAAAATCCACGGCCTCAAATGAGACCGTGGATGGCTGATCATTATTCAAGAAAATCTTTGAGCCGCTTTGAACGGGAAGGATGGCGAAGTTTGCGGAGCGCTTTTGCCTCGATCTGACGGATCCGTTCCCGGGTGACGCCGAACACCTTGCCGACTTCTTCAAGGGTTCTGGTCCTGCCGTCGTCAAGTCCGAAGCGGAGGCGGAGAACATTCTCCTCACGGTCTGTCAGCGTATCCAGCACGTCCTCAAGCTGCTCTTTGAGCAGTTCGTAGGCAGCATGATCAGACGGAGACTGCGCCTCGGAATCCTCGATGAAATCTCCGAGGTGAGAGTCATCCTCTTCCCCGATCGGCGTCTCGAGGGAAACCGGCTCCTGTGCGATTTTAAGAATCTCACGCACCTTCTCCGCCGGCAGATCCATTTCTTCACCGATCTCCTCAGGCGTCGGTTCGCGTCCGAGGTCCTGCAGGAGCTGCCGCTGGACACGGATCAGCTTATTGATCGTCTCGACCATATGGACCGGGATCCGGATGGTCCTTGCCTGGTCGGCAATCGCACGTGTGATGGCCTGGCGGATCCACCACGTCGCATACGTACTAAACTTGAAGCCTTTACGATAATCGAACTTCTCAACAGCCTTGATCAGGCCCATGTTCCCTTCCTGGATAAGGTCCAGGAAAAGCATGCCGCGTCCGACATAGCGCTTGGCAATCGAAACGACGAGCCGGAGGTTGGCTTCCGCAAGGCGTTTTTTCGCATCTTCATCCCCGTCCTCGATGCGTTTGGCAAGGGAGATTTCCTCTTCGGCGGAAAGGAGGTCGACCCGGCCGATCTCTTTCAGATACATTCTGACAGGGTCGTTGATTTTTACGCCGGGCGGTACGCTCAGATCGTTGAGGTCGAATTCCTCTTCCTCATCTTCGCCTTTCTTTCCCTTTCCTTTGCGCTCGATTTCAACGCCCTGCTCCTCGAGTTGATCAAGGAACTCCTCAAAATGATCCGGCTCCATATCAAAAGCGGATAATTTCTCCGTTACATAGTCAAATGCCAACTCGCCGGCCTTTTTGCCCTGCTCAAGCAGTTGTGTTTTCATTTCCTCAATTGTCATTTCGTGTTCATGCTCATTAGACTGCCCTGAAAGGTCTGCCATTTTACTCCTCCTCCTGCAAAAGCCGGCACACTCAGATTGCCGACAAGGACTTCCTCAATGCGATGATTTCTTTGGATAGTTCAAGGGCGCGGCTGAGATTGCTCATCTTTTCCGCTTCCTTCGATTGCTGCAGCTTTTCGCCAATTTCCATCTCGATCCTGTATTTCCTGATATGCCGCATGCTGTCCCGGATCTCTTCTTCGGCGTTTTCTCCGGAAAACTCGTCCATCACTGTTTCCATGACGATTTTCCTCAGTTCCGGATCATCGAGTGTTTCACAGAAGCGATGTACATCCGGTTCGCCATATTCCTCATAAAATCCTGCAAGTCTGACGAAAATCGCCGTATATTCATCATGGAAGAACGGGCTGCCTTCTCCCGAATCCCTGAACCGCGCAAATAGTGTACCGTCACGGAGCATGTGGGATAAAATGATCCGCTCCGCCCTCGCCACCGGGGACTTCCGGGTCTTCCCGCGGGATATTGGCGGCTCGGCAGGCCGCTTCTCAGGCGGAGGCGCATTTTTTTCTTTTCGGGTATGGCGTGCTTCCGACTTCCTGAACTGCGCAGTGAGTGCCTCCGTTGAGACGCCCGTCTCCTCTGCCAGCTGGTTGAGGTAAAGGTCACGCTCCACCGGTGTCGTTTTACCGGCCAGTTCCTCCAAAACTTCGTGGATATACTGAAGGAGGTCATTTTCATTCTTCAGGTTCTTATCCCGCTTGGCATACATCATCGAGAATGACAGAAGTGTATGCGGCTGTCCGATAATGTTTTCCCTGAAAGCTTCTCCCCCGTACTTTTTCAGATAATCATCCGGATCCAGGCCTTCAGGCACGATGGCCACCTTGGCGTCCAGGCGGTTAGAAGGGAACATCCGGCTGAATCTTCTGGCCGCTTCCCATCCCGCATGATCTCCGTCCGTACAGATGATGACCTCGTTCGTCACACGTCCCAACATCGAGAGATGCTTGTCCGACATCGATGTGCCCATCAGGGCGACACCGGATTGGACGCCCGCTGCATCAGCCGAAATGACATCCATGAATCCTTCGAACAATATTACATTACCCGATTTACGGGCTGCGAGACGTGCATTGTGGTAATTATAGAGAATTTCGCTCTTGTTGAAGATCGGTGACTCGGGGCTGTTCAGGTACTTTGGCTCATCTCCGGTCTTTTCGATGACCCGGCCGGAAAATCCTACCGTTTTCCCGTTCATATCGTGGAGAGGAAACATGACCCGGTTCCTGAACCGGTCAAACGCGCCATTTCCGTTTTCGGGAATGATCGCCAATCCGGCTTCCGCAATTTCCTCATCACTGAAGCCTTTGCGCCTCAACAGGGTGACAAGTGATTCCCTGTTGCCCAGCGACCAGCCGATGCCGAATTTCTCGATGGTCTCCTTTGTGAAGCCGCGTCCGTACAGATATTCGAGCGCTTCCTCCCCTTCCACCGTGTTAAGGAGCAGATGATGATAGAATTCGGCTGCATACCGGTGTGCATCGAGGAGCTTCCGGTGGCCCGGGGGCATCTGCCGCTCTCCTCCGGCCGCTTCACCGGCTTCCACCTCGACACCCGTTCGTGCGCCCAGTTTGGCCACTGCCTCCACGAACGAAAGATTTTCGACGTCCATAACAAACGTGATGGCATTCCCGCCTGCCCCGCATCCAAAACAGTGGAACATCTGCTTGTCCTCGGATACGGAGAAGGACGGAGAGTTCTCATCATGGAACGGGCACAGTCCGAACCAGTTCCTTCCCCTTTTTGTCAGCTGGACATATTCACCGATCAGCCCGACAATATCCGTCTGGGAGCGGATCGTCTCGATCTTCTCCTCAGGAATCCGCTTCATCCTTCACACCACACTTTCGGCCGTACTCTCGAATTCGAGATTCAGCATAAGAATCCTTCATTCTTCGACAAAAAAGTGCGCAGGAGGGAAGAAAACTGCCCACTACGCGCATTTTATTCACAATATCCAATTATAATACGCCTCACCGTACATTTCCACCATTAGAGAAGATTTTCTTTTGATTTTTTCGGTTCTTCCGCCATATCGGCTGCAAAAAAAAGAACCTGCCTTCCGAAGAGGCGGTTCTGGGTTCTGCCGTTCATCGTTCACGCTTCTGTTTAATATTCAAAATGATGTTCGCGGTTTCTTCGACTGCCCGGTCGGTCACATCAATGACCCTGCAGCCGATCCTGTCCGCCACAGAGTAGAAATGATCGATCTCGGCTCTGATCCTCTCGATTTTCGCATAGTTCGCGTCATCTTTCAAACCGAGTGCCTTAAGCCGCTCTTTGCGGATAGAATTCAGTTTTTCCGGCGAGATCACAAGGCCGAAGCACTTGTCCGGGTCGATTTTGAACAGCTCTTCAGGCGGCTCCACTTCCGGAACGAGCGGCACATTCGCGACCTTATAGCGTTTATGTGCCAGGTACTGGGAAAGCGGGGTCTTGGACGTTCGCGACACGCCGATGAGGACAATGTCCGCCAGGAGCAGACCGCGGGGGTCCCTGCCGTCGTCATACTTGACAGCAAACTCGATGGCTTCGATTTTCTGGAAATAGTCCTCATCCAGCATGCGGACTCTTCCGGGCTCCTCCGATGCACGCTCGTTCAGCGTGCTTCCGATCACATCGATGATCGGGCCCAGCAAATCGATCGAAGGGATATTCCTGCGCTCGCACTCCAGCCTGATGCAAGTTCTCATTTCTTCCTTGACCAGCGTATAGAGGATGATGGCATGCTGTTCAGCTGCTATTTCTGTAACTTCTTTGAGCTGGTCCACCGATTCCACGTGCGGAATCCTCTTGACCGCGGTCGATTCGAAATCTTTGCGGAACTGGCTGATGGCTGCCTTTGCCACCAAATCTCCGGTCTCGCCGATAGAATCGGACACAATATACATTTTCAGTTGATTCATAGGGCACCTCTCACAAATCGTGATTTTCCGCCAGCGACAGGAACGCCGAGGTGATGTTTGTCTTGGTGATGCGACCGATTACCGAAAGCCCCTCGTCGGTTTCTTCGACGACCGGAAGCGCATCTATCTGCCGTTCGATCAGCACCTTCGCCACATGGACAAGGGCTTCGTTTTTTCTGCAATAAGCGATGTTCGGCATCCTTGTCATAATCATATGCACGGGAATCTTCTCCAGGTCGGTTCCGCCGATCGCGGTCCTTAACAGGTCTTTCCTGGAGAGAATGCCGGTCAGCCTGGACTGATCATCCACAACAATCAGTGTGCCGACGTCTTCAAGAAACATCTGTGTGATCGCATCATAGACGGAAAGCGATTCCTGGACAACAACCGGAATCGACTGGAAGTCCCGCACCTTCATGTTCATCATGTTCTCTGTCAGATGCTGATCCTTTTTCTTGCCCGAATAGAAATAGCCGACACGCGGCCGGGCATCCAGAAAACCTGCCATCGTCAGGATGGCGAGGTCGGGCCGGATCGTGGCACGGGTCAGGCTGAGGCGTTCCGCGATCTGCTCGCCCGTAATCGGCCCGTCAGCCTTCACGATCTCCAGGATCTCATCCTGACGCTTATTGAGTTCCATACGACTCACATCCTGTACTTGATGGGTTATAGCCTAGTTCATTATATCTGAATCTCCATCCGATTGCGAAACGATTCTCCCCGTGCTACAATGTTGTCAAAGTCCATACGGCGATGAAGGGACAATGAAGTAGTATCCAGCAACAGCGAGCAGGGATGGTGAAAGCCTGCACGGATATGAAGCGGCACCCCTGAGCCGATCTCTCTGAAAGAGGGCCGGTTTTCCGGTCAATCGGGGTGGAACCGCGGGTCATCAGGCACCCGTCCCCGGACATCATGTCCGGGGACGGGTGCTTTTTTGTATGAAGCATGCACCGTCTCCGGCATCGCCTAAATAAAAATTACGAGGAGGAAACAGCATGACTTCAATGGAAACGATCGTCAATCTGGCCAAGCACCGGGGGTTTGTCTTTCCTGGTTCCGATATCTACGGCGGCCTAGCCAACACATGGGACTATGGCCCGCTCGGAGTGGAACTGAAAAACAACATCAAGAAGGCATGGTGGAAGAAATTCGTTCAGGAGTCCCCTTACAATGTCGGCCTTGACGCCGCCATCCTGATGAACCCGAAGGTCTGGCAGGCATCGGGACATGTCGGCAACTTCAACGACCCGATGATTGACTGCAAAAGCTGTAAAGCCCGCCATCGGGCAGATAAGCTGATCGAGAACAAGCTCGAGGCTGAAGGCAATGAATTGGTCGTCGATGGCATGCCGTTCGAGAAAATGCAGGAACTCATTCATGAGCATAACATCACCTGCCCGGACTGCGGCGCACAGGACTTCACTGAAATCCGCCAATTCAACCTGATGTTCAAGACCTCCCAGGGCGTAACAGATTCTTCCGCGAACGACATCTACCTGCGTCCCGAAACGGCACAGGGCATCTTCGTCAACTTCAAGAATGTGCAGCGGTCCATGCGCAAAAAGCTTCCGTTCGGGATCGCCCAGGTCGGCAAGAGCTTCCGCAACGAGATTACACCCGGCAACTTCACGTTCCGGACGCGCGAGTTTGAACAGATGGAACTGGAATTCTTCTGCAAGCCGGGCGATGACCTCGAGTGGTACGCATACTGGCGCGATTTCTGCAAAAACTGGCTTGACCAGCTGAACATGACGGATGAAAATGTGCGTCTGCGCGAGCACGAAAAAGAAGAGCTTTCCCACTACTCCAACGCAACGGTCGACATCGAATACAAATTCCCGTTCGGCTGGGGCGAACTTTGGGGCATCGCCGACCGGACCGACTTTGACCTGAAGCGTCACATGGAACATTCCGGCGAGGACTTCACCCATACGGATGCGGAAACCGGAGAGAAGTATGTGCCTTATTGCATCGAGCCTTCCCTCGGCGCTGATCGTGTAACCCTCGCCTTCCTGTGCGATGCATACGAAGAGGAAAAAATCGGCGAGGATGACCAGCGCACGGTTATGCGCTTCCACCCGGCACTTGCGCCGTTCAAGGCAGCGGTCCTTCCGCTATCCAAAAAACTGTCGGATGAGGCTCAGGATGTATGGGCGGAACTCCGCAAATCCTTCCCTGTCGATTATGATGAATCCCAGTCAATCGGGAAACGCTACCGCCGGCAGGATGAGATCGGCACACCATTCTGCATCACCTACGACTTTGATTCCAAGGATGACGGACAGGTCACAGTCCGCGACCGGGATACGATGGAGCAGGTTCGCATGCCGATCAGCGAAGTCCGTGCATTCATTGAACAGCGTCTCGAATTCTGATGATAGATGAAAAAGGCAGTCCGCCATCTGACGGACTGCCTTTTTGATGGTTAGAATCTCTTTCATGGGCATGATTTCCCGGGAAAGAAACTCACGCCTCATCTTCTGAAGCAGTTTCTCCCTCACGATTCGGGTTCTTACTGCTGCCGGCTTCCCTCCCGAATGACGGCATGCGCTCAAGCTGGTCCAGGAAGGAGGCCGATTTCAGCCGGAGACCCACCTGTTCATCGTAGATGGTCCTCACGATCTTTCTCATGAACTTTTTTGTAGCGGGTTTCAGCGTCAGTTTGCCGACCTGATCGATCGGTACCGTGTAAAAGGTCCGGATCAGACGGAGATGCGCCGGTGAAAGCCGGATCAGGTAAGGGTCAACATGGAAGCAGCGATGACAGAGAAAGCCGATTTCCTGGAAAGAAAACGCAAACTCCCCTTCTGTAGCGCCACAGCTTGCACACTGGTGCAGAACAGGATGGACGCCTGCCACGGGAAGCATTTTCCATTCCACAAACAAGGTGATTGCCTCCGGGTCGTATTCTTCGTCAATGGCATGGAACGCCTGTCTGAGAAGTTCGAACTGGGCAGGAGAGGGCTGATTATCTTCGATCAGACGGTCCATCAGTTCCGCGATATAACTTGCGTAAGCGGTTGCCGTGATGTCCTGGTGCAGATGGCGCATCTGGTCCATCGGGTCCCCTGACTGAAGCGTTCCCATGCCCCTCCCCTTATAGATCATGAAGATGCCATGGGTGAACGGCTGAGTGACGGCGGCAAGACGGCTTGCCGGTTTTTTTGCGCCTCGTGCCATAGCGGTCACTTTGCCGGCTTCCCTGGTCAGGAGCGTCACCACTTTATTCGTTTCTCCATACGGACCGGTGCGAAGGACAATCCCTTCCCATTTGTTCAGCATCTGCTTCCCTCCTTCCCCGGATGTGAAGAAAAGCGCGGGCTCCCGGCCCGCGCCTTGTCAGTATTCATCTTCCCGGAAACCGTACTCCCTAAGCTGGTTGGCCCGGTTCCGCCAATCTTTCTGGACCTTCACCCACAGCTCGAGATATACCTTGCTGCCGAGCAGCATCTCGATATCCTTCCGGGCACGGGTACCGATCTCTTTAAGAAGCGCCCCGCGCTTGCCGATGACGATCCCTTTCTGGGAGTCCCGTTCAACGATGATCGTCGCACTGACATCAACGGTTTCCTGGCCTTCCCGCTTGGCGATCCGTTCGATGACGACTGCGACCGAATGCGGAATTTCTTCACGGGTGAGATGAAGGACTTTTTCGCGGATCAGTTCAGAGATGATAAAACGCTCGGGATGGTCCGTCACCTGGTCAGCAGGATAATACTGAGGGCCCTCCGGCAGATAGTCCTTGATCACGCCCATGAGCCGGTCAACATTATTACCCTGGAGGGCTGAGATTGGAACGATCTCTGCAAAATCCATCTTCTCCCGGTACGAATCGATGACTTGGATCAGTTCGTCGGGATGGATCAGGTCGATTTTGTTCAGCACAAGGACGACCGGCGTTCCGCTGTCGCCCAGCATCTCCATGATGAATTCATCGCCCTTGCCGAGTGATTCATCAGCATTTGCCATGAAGAGGACAAGGTCCACTTCCTTAAGCGTGTTTTTGGCGACCTTCATCATGAAGTCACCCAGTTTATGCTTCGGCTTGTGGATGCCCGGCGTATCGATGAAGATCATCTGGCTTTCTTCAGTCGTGACAACCCCCTGGACCTTGTTCCGTGTGGTCTGGGGCTTGTCGCTCATGATTGCGATTTTCTGCCCGACCACCCGGTTCAGGAAAGTTGATTTGCCGACATTCGGCCGTCCGATGATCGAGATGAAGCCAGACTTGTATCCTTCGCGATTATTCAGCATAGTCCATGTCCTCCGCCTTGAAAGCTCCCGGCAGGAGTTCGCTGACAGTCGTCTCCATGACGTCCCCCTTCAGGTTTGTCAGGTATACAGGCATGTCCCCGTCGCAGAATTCCGCGATGACCTGCCTGCAGGCCCCGCACGGTGACACGGGGCCCGGAGTGTCTGCCACAACCGCAAGTGCCTTGAAGTCACGGTGCCCGTCCGAAATAGCCTTGAAGAATGCCGTACGTTCGGCGCAGTTCGCCATGCTGTAGGCAGAGTTCTCGATGTTGCACCCGCCAAAGACTTCGCCGTCTTTTGTCAGAAGTGCTGCGCCTACCTGGAATTTAGAGTAGGGCACGTATGCGAGTCCGCGGGCAGTTTTGGCCCGGTCCATCAGTTGTTGTTTATCCATTGATTAACCACCTTCAAAAAAAGAGATTCAGCCATTTGGGAATGAAAATCACGCATCCGATAATCGCGCTTGCCACTGCAAAGAGCAGGACTGCTCCGGCTGCCGCATCTTTCGCCTGCCCGGCAAGCGGATGATGTTCGGGGGATACGAGGTTGACGATCCTTTCAATGGCAGTGTTCACCAGCTCCAGGGCGAATATGCCCCCGTACAGCAGGACCACAATCATCCATTCGGATTGGGACAGACCGGTCATCCATCCCGCACAGGTCACGATCAGGGCAGCAAGGACATGGAATCTGAAATTCTGCTCTGTGCCGAAACCATGCAAGACTCCCCGCCAGGCATATCTGAACGAACGGAAAAGCTTACGGACGTCCATCCGTGCCACGTCCGAGACCGAACGATTTCAGGATTTCATCCTGTCGGCCGAACATCCTGCGTTCTTCCTCTTCGTCCATATGATCGTAGCCGAGAAGATGGAGAAAACCGTGAAGTGCCAGGAAGCCGATTTCCCGTTCCCGGCTATGGCCATATTCTTCCGCCTGCCGGTCCGCCATCTCCGTTGAAATGAGAATGTCCCCGAGAAGCCGCGGCATACCTTCGGGACTGCTGAGTTCCATTTCCCCTTCAACCGTTTCTTCAAGGGCAAATGAGATCACATCAGTTGCCCGATCCTTTTCCCGGTAATCCCGGTTGACCGTCCTGATGGATTCATCGTCCATGAATGTGACGGATACTTCAGCCTCGCCGACCTTCTCCATCACTGCGGCATGTTCCAGCAGCCGCATGACCAGCTGCTGATCCTTTTCCCCAACTGTACCGGTTTCATCCATCATATCGATCGTCAGTGTCATAGTTAAGTCCTCCAGTCGGTCACTTCGGATATTCGATCCGGTTATGGAACACCCCGTTCAATGTCGTACAGATCACTTCCCCTACGATATTCAGTTCCCTGAAACTGAGGTCGCATTCCGAAAATTGTCCATCATTCATCTTATCTCTGATGATCGTGTGGACCAGCTCTTCGATTTTCTCAGGCGTCGGTTCTTTCATCGACCGCACGGCAGCCTCGCAGCTGTCAGCAATCGAGATGACCGCGATTTCCTTTGTCTGCGGCTTCGGCCCGGGATACCGGTATGACTCCTCATCCACTTCTTCCCCAGACTTCCTCGCTTTCACCAGGAAGTATTTGAGCAGCGACGTGCCGTGGTGCTGGCGGGCGATATCAACAAGCTCCCTGGGCATGCCATGCTTTTTCAGGATCTCCGCTCCGTCTGAGGAGTGGGCAATGATGATATCCCGGCTTTTTTCCGGCGGCAGCGAATCATGCGGGTTGGTGCCGGCCATCTGGTTCTCGATGAAAAATGCCGGCCTGCGGGTTTTCCCGATATCATGATAATAGCTCCCGACACGGGCCAGAAGCCCGTTTGCGCCAATCGCCTCGCAGGCCGCATCGGACAGGTTGGCGACCATGACACTATGGTGATATGTACCCGGTGTCTCTGTCAGAATCCTCTTCAGGAGAGGATGATTCGGATTGGACAGCTCGACGAGCTTCAGGTCAGACAGAATGCCGAACACGGTTTCAAAGAACGGCATCAGTCCGATGGTGAGCGCGCCGGACAACAGACCCGAACCGAGGGCGGCCATCATGAACAGCGACCACTCCTGCCAGCCGAAGTGCGACTGGGTCATGAGCAAATAAAACATAATAAATAGTGCATTCACAATCGTGACGCCAAAGCTCGCCGTCAGGATCGACGACCTTCGGCCGTCACCCTGGATGAGGTAATGCCCGGCAAATCCGCCGAACAGGATATACAGCACAATCTCCATATTGGCGACAGGAGAATACCCTTCCTGAAGCAGAAGGCCGCCCGTTGCGGCTGTCAGCACCGTCAGGAGAATCGCCATTTTCCCGTCCGTCAGAAGCCTCAGGAGAAACGGCACGAGGGCTGTCGGGTAGACATAGGCCAGCGCCATATTAAAATCAATCTCCGTCGCGGCAAGCAGCTTCATCGCCAGTATGGTCAGGAAGTAAACGACCAATGTAATGGTCAGCCATTTCTTTTTCACATATTCCGGCTGTTCCAGCTGCCTGAAATGGCGGTAAATAAACCAGAAGATCAGCAATGTAAAAAGTCCGAGCGCCAAAACCGGCCGGAGCGAGGCGCTGTCATTCAGCAGCCCGGCAAGCTCCAGCTGACGGTGCACTTCCCTGTCTATAATCTGTCCTTCCTGGACGATGACCTGTCCCTGCAGGATCCGTGTCGGTTCGACCTCGGCTCTTGCCTGCTCGATCCTTGCCTCGGTCTGCTGCTCATCCAGTTTTTCATTCATAATAATACTGGAGCGGCCGATCTCAACGGCTGCCGGCATGAGCTCCTGCGGAATGGCCGATGTCCGGATACGGTCTTCCGTTTCGTTTCTTGCATCGGCAAGGCCTGTGTCACGGATCGGCTGCTCCATCACTTGGGACACGATATCACTGACGGTGTCACGGGCTTTTGCAAGTTCTGCATTGCCGGCACGAACGAGCAAGCCGAGGAGATCGTCTGACAGGCGGAACCCGCCTCCCGACTCCTCGAGACTCTCCAACTTCTTCCTCAGATCCGCAATCTGCCCTGCAGCTTCAGGAGGTTCTTCCTGATCGTCTTCTGCTGCTTCCGCTTTTGCATCCAGGGCATAGTCGAAGACGGAACGCACTACAGCCGCACTGTTTTGCGAGGCCTCCTCGTCAAAATCATAGACCGGTGTGACCTCGGACGCGGCACGCTGCCGTTCCTGTTCCGTCTTGACGGGATCTTCCACAGTCTTGGTCGACCGGATGGTTTCGTTGGCGAGGTGGAACATCCGGATATCATAAGTCTCGTCCTTCACACTTCCGAGCATGAGGCCAAAAGCCAGTAGGGCGGAAAGCCCGAGAAGAACAATGGAGAAAACGGAAAATGAAATCCTTTCAACAAGCGACTGCAAACCCTTGAACATAACAGCTTCCCCCTAGCGGCGGGCCGAAACGCCTCTTTCCCCGTCCATGACGGCCAATCCCCGGCCCCAAGGATGACAAAACCGGCCGGACTCCAGCTGAGGCAGGAGACTCGGCCGGTGTACCTTTCTGGTCACTCCCGGTGACTGCTTGCTTCGTATGCTTCGATAATCCGCGCAACGAGCGGATGGCGGACGACATCCGCCTGCTCGAAGTGCAGGAAGCGGATTCCCTGAACTTCTTTCAGGATCCGCTGGGCAACAATCAGGCCCGATTCCGTGTTTCGGGGCAGGTCAATCTGTGTCTGGTCCCCCGTGATCACCATCTTGGAACCGAAACCGAGCCGGGTCATGAACATCTTCATCTGGGCCTTGGTCGTGTTCTGGGCTTCGTCGAGTATGACAAAGGCATCATCCAGTGTCCGCCCGCGCATATAAGCAAGCGGCGCAATTTCTATGGTGCCACGCTCAATCAGGCGTTCTGTCTGTTCCGGCCCCAGTACATCATGCAGGGAATCATACAGCGGCCTCAGATAAGGATCGACCTTTTCCTTCAGATCACCCGGAAGAAAGCCGAGGTTTTCCCCTGCTTCCACGGCGGGACGGGTCAGGATGATGCGCTTGACCTGTCCATTTTTCAAAGCCTGCACGGCCATCACGACAGCGAGATAGGTTTTCCCGGTGCCTGCGGGACCGATACCGAACACCATGTCCTCCGCACGGATGGCGTGGACGTATTCACGTTGTCCGATCGTCTTGGCACGGATGGCCTTCCCTTTTGCGTTTCTTGCGATTTCTTCATCATAAAGTTCCGCGAAGTATTCAATTGTGCCGTTCTTGGCCATCTCCAGGGCAGTGGACACATCACGCAGGTTGATGTTGATGCCCTTCCGGATAACGCGCAGCAATTGGCTGAGAAGCTCCTGTGCGGTTCCGCGCGGTTCCTCCTCGCCCTGGATGACGATGACACCGCCCCTCGTGAGTACCCGCACTCCGAGTTCTTCCTCGATCAGCTTCATGTTCTGATCGGAGATGCCGAGCAGCATCACCGCTTCGTTTGGATCTTCCACATGCAGTTGTACCGTGTTTTCTTCCAATCGATCAATCTCCTTGGGAAATCTGTTTTCTTACGGCAATATTTTCATTTATGAGAAATAATACGGTCCCCTTTACTTTATCATTATCATAATGCACTCGCAAAACTTTTTCATCCTTTACAGTCGCATCTGGATCAAGTGTTCCCAGGAGCTTCTCCTTCAAAACGGACAGGATGATGCGTTCCCCGTTTTCCTCCGTGATCTTCACTTCTCTGGCCTGGCCATCCCGGCTTTCAGACAGTGTCAGGAAAGAACCGAGGATAGAGGGAACCGGCACCTCACGCCAGACGTTCCCATCAGGCTTTTCACCGCCCACCGAAAACCGGTAGGCCCGTTCCCCCGGCGAAGAATACCGGATGACTGCCGGCATCTCGAATCGGGTCTCGACATAATAGTCTCCGTACACCTTTCCTTCTGCTCCGGTCACATGGCTGTCTTCCCGCTGCGTGACAATGCCCGAAGCGACGATGTCCCCCTTTTCCACTGTCGTATTCGGCAGGACATTCCGGACACCGCTCGACAGCTCAAACCGGGTGATGACCGCGCGCTTTGATGCCGCCAGATGGGCAGGAGGCAGCTTTTTCCCGGTATCTTCACCGGTCTCCGGAGCCTCGATCGGATGGACGGTCAGGCGGCCGCCTTCACGGCTCACACGTACCCAGCTCAGGCCGGGGTCGGCAACCATCAGATCATTCCTGATTACAGATTCATCAGGTACGGAGCCGATCGTAATAAAAGGCCTGATCCCATTTTTTTCGAGATAGTCACTGATCCGTTCCTGGCGCTCCGGCTTGCCGCCTTCCACCCCGACTGACCAGATCAAGCCTGAGCAGGCCAGGGGTACGAACAGGAACATCAGGACGGCGATCACCCGGACCGGGGACAGGTCCAGGATCACACCTTCCCGCCCGGCCTGGAGTCCGAGACGTACCCTGTACTTCCGTCTCAGCTTCCGCAGGGCGGGCATGTCCTTTCGCATCACGGAAAACCGGAGGCGTTCCCCGTCGCGCTCGGCATCCCTCATGCGGATACCCGATGCGGCACATGCCGAGAAAAAGGCATCGGCTCCGCTTCCCGTTACCGTGAGCCGGACGGTTTCCCGTCCGCGCAGCCGCTTACCCGTCTGCATGGTCTCTCGTGCGGATCAGCGTCAGCCGGTCCAGCCGGTCAAATGTGATCAGTGCCGCTTCGTCTCCGATCTCCTCCACCTGCACCGCTTCTCCTTCAAGTGTCATCGCATATGGCGCCAGACGGAGACTGACCGCGCGTTCGCCAATCTTCCCGATGGTGAATTTCCCGTTGAGCCGCAGCGTCTGATGATCCTCGATTTCGAGAAAAGGAACCATCCTGAAAAATCTGCGCATACAAAAACCCCCCTTGGCCTTCAGTTTATGACAGGCCGAGGAGGGTCATTCACACCGGCTTCAGCCGGTTATCTTCTTTTTGCTTTTGGAGGACCGAGAATTTCTGCAAATACGATTGCCCTTGCAAGTTCTTCTTCAGACCCCGGGAATAATGATCCCGGATCTGCCGGCCCCTGTTCCCGGGGAGCCGGAGCCTCTGCGCTCACGAGCTCGCGAGTGCGCTCCGGACGCTCGGACCGTTCGGGACGCACTGGCCGCTCCGGACGCACTGGCCGCTTGGCGGTACTGTCGGTTACGGTGTCGGCCTCCGCATCACGCCTTGTTCTGCGAACGGGCTCCGTACGCTCGGGCCGGGATTCCGCATCACGGGGGTCCGTCCGGAATTCCTTTGTCTCTTTCTGAATCTCTTTTTGGAGATCTTCATATAGCTGCTTGGTCAGGTCCTTGAGACTGCCTCCCTGAGCAGCCGGCCGCTTAGGAACTTCAGGACGGGGAGCCTGGTTTGGCTTTTGCGCCGGCGGCTTCTGGTTGTCCTTTCCCTTGAACAGGGAGCCGATGATCAGTGAGATGATCAGCAGGATGATCGGTTCCATCAGCTCATCCCCTTTCCGTCAAACCGCGGATCATTTCTTGCCGTCAGTGCGCTTGTCCTGTTCCTTGCCCATTTTCCCGAGGGTTTCGCGCATGGAGGTGTCTGCCTGGATGTTCTTGTAGTTCACATAATCCATGATGCCGATATTTCCGGAACGGAGCGCTTCTGCCATGGCCAGCGGAACTTCCGCTTCCGCCTCGACGACCTTCGCTCGCATTTCACCGACTTTGGCGCGCATTTCCTGCTCGCTGGCGACGGCCATCGCGCGGCGCTCTTCGGCTTTTGCCTGTGCAATGTTCTTGTCGGCTTCGGCTTGCTCGGTCTGGAGCTCGGCACCGATGTTCTTGCCGATATCCACATCCGCGATATCAATCGACAGGATTTCAAATGCCGTGCCGGCATCCAGTCCTTTTGATAGGACGGTCTGGGAAATCATATCCGGATTTTCAAGAACGACGGTATGGTGTTTGGAGGAACCGATGGTCGAAACAATCCCTTCGCCGACACGGGCGACAATCGTCTCTTCCCCGGCACCCCCGACGAGCCGGTCGATGTTTGCCCGGACCGTGATACGGGATTTTGCCTTGACCTCGATCCCGTTCATGGCAACCCCTGCGATAAACGGCGTTTCGATGACTTTAGGGTTGACGGACATGCTGACGGCCTCAAGCACGTCACGGCCTGCCAGGTCAATCGCTGCCGCACGTTCGAAAGTCAAAGGGATGTTCGCACGGTGAGCCGCGATGAGGGCGTTGACAACGCGGTCAACGTTACCGCCTGCAAGATAGTGGCTCTCCAGCTGGTTGATGCCCACTTCAAGCCCGGCCTTATGAGCCTTGATAAGCGGGTTGACGATCCGGCTCGGGATAACCCGGCGGAGACGCATCCCGATCAGTGTGAAGATGCTGACTTTCACGCCGGCTGCAAGTGCGGAAATCCACAGCGTGACCGGCACGAATGTAAAGAAGACGGACAGGGCGACGATCACCAGAAATGCAACGATGATCAGCCCGATTGTTCCCAATCCAAGCATTCTGTTTCCTCCTATTCGTCGGAGGCTTCCCGGACAACGATCCTGGAGCCTTCGACTTTTGTAATCTTGACGTTCTGGTCTTTCCCGATGAACCTGCGTTCAGAGACGACATCGATGTATTCGCCTTCAATTTCTGCCGTACCGGAAGGCCGGAGCGGTGTCACTGTCCGGGCCATCCGGCCGATCAGTTCAAGCCGGTTGGCATTGGAGACATAGCCACTCTCGGTATCGGTGGCGTCCCTCAGGACGATGCGGTTAAGCAGGTGGAGCCGTTTCCCAAAGAATTTCATCATGATCACCATTCCCAATATCGTGATGACCAGCGCCGTGATGACGGAAATGGCCATCCAGGCCGGGTCAGCCCCTGCCATGATGATGCCCGCAACCATGGCCACAGCACCGATTATGCCGAGAATTCCACCCGGGACAAAGAACTCGGCTATGAGCAGGCCGACACCCGCCAGGAACAGCAGGAGAGATTCATAGCCGGCCAGCCCGGCGACGAGATGTCCATAAAAGAACAGGAGCAATGCCCCGACGCCCATTGATCCCGGAATGCCGAAGCCCGGAGAATACAGCTCTACCACAAGCCCGAGCCCCGCAATTGACAGCAGGATCGGCACGACGACCGGATTCGTGATGAAACGCGCCAGTTTCTCGCTGAATGTCTCGTTCATTTCGACGATTTCGGCACCTTCAAGCCCTGCGGTTGCCAGCAGTTCGTCAAATGAGGACACGGTTCCCTCACTATACTTGACTTCCAGTGCCTCGTCGGCGGAAAGCGTCAGGAGTTTGCCTTCTCCCGCGCGGTATTCCGGCAAATCAATTGATGCGTCTGCCATGGCAAGCGCATACTCCGGATTCCTGCCGGATGATTCAGCAGCCGCTTTCATCGACGCGAGCCAGGCGCTGTTGGCTTTGTCTCCGGCAGCATTCCCTGACTGGTCGATCACCTGCGCCGCCCCGATGCGGCCGTTCGGATCCATATAGATTTCATCTGCGTGCAACGCGAGGAATGCACCCGCCGATAGGGCATCGCGATTGATATACGCAATCGTATGGAGTTCGGTTTCATCCATCAGTTTGGCGATCCGGCCTGCTGCATCCACAAACCCTCCCGGTGTATTGATTTCCAGGATGATCGTTTCGGCACCGGCCTTTTCGGCTTCGCCGAATGAGCGGTCCAGGAACTCATACAGTCCCCGTTCGACTTCATTTTCCAATGGCACGTGGTAAACCTTGCCGCCATCCGCTCCGGCATGTGGTATCGCCAAGAGGAACAGGGCGGCGAACAGAAGGAGGCCGCGGATCAAGCGGATTCCTTTCAAGTCTTCACCCCCATTCTTCTCTTCGTCCATTATAGGTGATTATACGGATGAACAAAGCAAAAAGTTTCATGAAAATGAAATAAACCGGAAAACCCCGCATGGGATTTTCCGGTTTTGCATGTCTGATTTTGGCCATTCCTGTTATGGACGCAGGGATGGTGAGGGGGATCAGTATTTGCGCTTGCGGGCAGCTTCGGACTTTTTCTTCCGCTTAATGCTTGGCTTCTCATAGTACTCGCGTTTGCGGGCCTCTTGGATCGTGCCCGATTTGGAAACACCACGTTTGAAGCGGCGAAGAGCATCTTCAAGCGATTCGTTTTTACGAACGACAGTTTTTGTCATGACTTTTCCCCTCCCTCCGTACGCACTTCCATACATGAAAACACGTCATGTACTCAGAAATTATAGCCCAATTGCTGTTAACAGTCAATATTTATCTTTTATTTTGGCAAGCTGTTTTCCTCGGTGCAGATCAGTAATCTTCGTTCGAGGTAAGCCCCTGCATAATCTTGACGCCGGAGCTTGCCCCGATTCTTGTGGCCCCGGCCTCGGCCATTGCCTGCAGGTCCTCCAGGCTGCGGACACCGCCGGAAGCCTTCACACCCATCTCATCGCCGACTGTGAGGCGCATCAGCGCAACATCTTCCACCGTCGCGCCTCCCGTCGAGAAGCCGGTTGACGTCTTCACAAAATCAGCACCTGCCTGCTTGGACAGGCGGCAGGCGATAATTTTCTCGTCGTCGGTCAGAAGGCAGGTCTCGATGATGACTTTGACGATGGCTTGACCGGCGGCTGCTTCAACAACTGCGCGGATATCCGCTTCAACGGTTTCTTCGTCGCCGCTTTTCAGTGCGCCGATATTGATGACCATATCGATTTCCTGCGCACCCTTTTTAATGGCATCCTTTGTTTCGAACGCCTTTGTCTCTTTTGTGCCGGCACCGAGCGGGAAGCCGATCACCGTGCAGACTTTCACATCCGAGCCGGACAGTTCGGACGCTGCCGTATCCACCCAGTAAGGATTCACGCAGACCGAAGCGAACTGATACTCTCTCGCCTCGCTGCAAAGCTTCACGATCTGCTCTTTCGTCACTTCCGGTTTCAGAAGCGTATGGTCAATCATTGATGCGACATTGATGCTCATGGCTGATCCTCCTATATTGACCGTCGAGGTCTGTTGACTGATTTCTCCGGGAACTTCCCGCCCAGACGCAATACGCCCGGAAGCCGTGGATCGGCTCCGGGCGATGCCGGTTCAGGCGACCGGTTCCGGATTGTCTTCGATCACGCGGACAAAGGCGCCCTCGTTGTAAGGGTAACCAGCCTTTGTGATCTTGACACGGACAATTTTTCCGACCATCGATTCGTCGGCAGGGATGACGACTTTCATGTAGTTGTCTGTATAACCTTCGTAAAGCCCGCTTTCCGGATCTTGCTTGAACGGTTCTTCCGGAATCATTTCAAGAACCTGGCCCTCGTAGGCAGATGCATACTCCTTCGCCAGTTGGCCATTAAGCTCAAGCAGGCGGTGGACACGTTCGTTCTTCACTTCTTCGTCGATCTGGTTATCCATCCGTGCAGCAGGCGTTCCGATCCGCATTGAATACGGGAATACATGGAGTTCTGCAAAACGGTGGTCACGGATGAACGTGTAAGTCTCCATGAATTCTTCTTCCGTCTCGCCCGGGAAACCGACAATGACATCAGAAGTCAGGGCAAAATCAGGGAGCGCTTCACGAAGCCGCTCCAGACGATCCGCAAAGAAGGCCATCGTATATTTCCGGCGCATCCTCTTCAGCACGGTGTCCGAACCTGATTGGATCGGAATATGGAGGTGGCGTACGACGATATTGGACTCCTTCAGCACGCTGATCACTTCATCGGTCAGCTGGCTGGCCTCGATCGAAGAGATCCTGAGACGCTTCAGCCCCGGGACTTTTGCTTCGATGTCCCGGAGAAGCTGGGCAAGATTATAATCTTTAAGATCTTCCCCGTATCCGCCGGTATGGATGCCGGTCAGCACAATCTCCTTGTATCCTGCTTCGACAAGCTGCTGTGCCTGGCGGACGACTTCCTCCGGGTCCCGTGAACGCATCAGGCCGCGAGCCCAGGGAATGATGCAAAAGGTGCAGAAGTTATTGCATCCTTCCTGGATCTTCAGGGATGCACGTGTCCTGTCGGTGAACGCAGGGACATCCAGTTCTTCATAGACACGGTTTTTCATGATGTTGCCGACCGCGTTGATCGGCTGGCGCTCACGCCGGTACTGCTCAATGTAGCCGAGCAGTTTTGTCCGGTCCTGGGTGCCGACGACGATGTCCACGCCCGGAATCTCCATGATTTCGGCGGAGGACGTCTGGGCATAGCAGCCGGTGACGCACACGACGCCATCCGGATTGGTCCGGATGGCGCGCCGGATTACCTGCCGGCTTTTTTTGTCACTCGTATTCGTGACCGTACATGTATTGACGACGTAGACATCTGCCTGGCCCTCAAACTCCGCCCGCTCATAGCCGGCGTCTTTGAAAAGCTGCCAGATGGCCTCCGTCTCATAGTGGTTTACTTTGCAGCCCAATGTATGAAAGGCAACAGTCGACATGGGGCTCACCTCTTTCCTTCTATTTCGCTTGAAATGGCGGACAGCGCATAAAGCGGTGCCGTCTCTGCCCTGAGGATGCGTGGTCCGAGCGCAATTGGCCTGAATCCCGCTTCACGGAAACGCTCCGCTTCCGCACGGCTGATGCCGCCTTCGGGACCGAAGACGGCCAATACCTTCTGTCCATGATACACGTTTTCAAGCAGAGCGGCAATCGAGCCCCCGCTCCGGTCCTTGGCGGCTTCCTCATCCGCAATGAGAAGCAGATCGAATGACTTCGCAAGACGGATCAGGCCGTCCAGACCGGACACCTCCGAAATATCCGGTATGATGCTCCGGTGCGACTGCTCCGCCGCTTCCTTTGCGATCTTTCTGAGCCGGTCGACCTTTTTGCCGCTTTTTTTGCTGTCCCACTTCACAATGGACCGCTCCGCTTCAAAAGGAATCAGGCCGGTCATCCCCAGCTCCGTTCCCTTCTGTACGATGAGGTCCAATTTATCTCCCTTTGGAAGACCTGCCGCAACCGTCACTTTGACAGGCATCTCATTGGAAGGGAGTGCTTCTCCGTCCCTGCGGATCGCCACCTCGCCGTCTGCGAGTGCAATAATTTGAGATTCAAAAGCCTCACCGCCGGATACCGCGATCAGCCTCCCGCCTTCGGACATCCGCATCACCTTCGTGATATGCCTTGCATCATCTCCGGAAATCACCGCACGGCCGTTGGCGTCGAATGGTGCATCAAGAAAGTATCTCTGCATCCTGCCCACCTGCTTCCGGTTTCCGGGCGATGATGGCGGTCCAGTCTTCCATCACCATCACTTCCTCAATTCCGAAGCCGGAAGCTGCAAGCGCATCCTTCACATCATCCTTTTTCTGGGCGATGATACCCGAAGTGATGAAGAGGCCTCCCGGCTTCAGGACCCGGTAGGCATCTTCGGTGAAAGTGACGATCACTTCAGCCAGGATATTGGCGACCGCGACATCCGGACGGCCATCGTATGCATCCAGCAGGTTGCCCTGACGGACGTCGATCTGTCCGGCCAGCCCGTTCAGAGCCGCGTTCTGGCGGGCTGACTCTACAGCCACCTCATCCAGATCGAGTGCTGTGATCCTGCCGGCGCCGAGAAGCGCGGCACCGATCGACAGGACACCTGAGCCCGTGCCGATATCGACCACTTCGTCACCTTCCCGGACGGTCTTTTCAAGTGCCTGCAGGCACATGACTGTTGTCGGGTGTGTTCCCGTGCCAAATGCCATGCCCGGATCAAGCTCGATAATCAGCTCATCCGAGCCGAGCCTCTCATATTCTTCCCAAGTCGGCACGATTGTGAACCGCTTCGAAATTTTGACCGGGTGGTAATAGTCCTTCCAGGCAGTCGACCAGTCCTCCTCATCCACTTCCGACTGGGTGACAGAGTTCGGGCCGATATCGAGCCCGTAGGATACCAGATTGGAAATTTCGTTTTTCAGTTCATTCACCGTCTCGGGAAGGAAACTGTTCACCGGCAGATAGGCTTTGACAATGGCCCCCTCTGCCGGATAATCCGCCCTGTCCAGTTCATAAAGTTCGCCAAACCGGGTATCATGCTCGAGATCGGGTTCCCGGGAGTCTTCGATCACCACTCCGCTCGCTCCGGCTTCATAAAGGAGATTCGATACGGCCTCGACAGCCTCCGTGGAAGTATGCACCGCGATTTCCGCCCATTTCATGTAAATATCCGCCCTTTCAGTCACCCTTGAATGTACGCTTCAGACGATCAAAAAGCGAACTTTGATATTCGTCCGGAACATCTCCGCTGACAGCGGCAAAGTCCCGCATCAGCTGTTTCTGCTTTTCGGTCATCTTCGTCGGGGTGACGAGCTTGATGATGACGTGCTGGTCGCCCGTCCCGTATCCATGGACGTTCGGAACGCCTTTGCCCTTCAGGCGGAACGTGGTTCCCGTCTGTGTTCCGGCAGGAATCTTCAGCTTGACCTTGCCGTGTACAGTCGGGACCTCAACTTCATCCCCGAGGGATGCCTGTGCAAAGTTGACCCGAAGTTCCAGAAGGATGTCGTCGCCTTCGCGGACAAAGCGCTCATGCGGCCGCACACGGAATTCCACGTAAAGGTCGCCTGCCGGCCCGCCGTTTACGCCGGGTTCGCCCTGGCCGGAAACGCGCAGCTGCTGGCCGTCCTCGACGCCAGCCGGGATGTTGATCTTGATTCGTTTGCGTTTAGTAACACGGCCCGCACCGTGGCATTCGGAGCATTTCTCCGGGATGATTTTCCCTGTGCCCTGGCAGTTCGCGCATGGCCGGCGGTTGACCATCTGGCCGAACGGCGTCGTCTGCGTGACGCTCACCTGTCCTGAGCCCCCGCACTCCGAGCAGGTGCTGACGCTCGTGCCCGGCTTGGCTCCGTCGCCGCCGCAGGTGTCACAGGTCTCTTCCTTATTGACATCAATTTCTGTTTCCTTGCCGAAAACGGCATCCATGAAGTCGATCGTCATCGTATAGGAGAGGTCCGCGCCCTGGCGTGGCGCATTCGGATCGCGCCGTCTGCCGCCGCCTCCAAAGAAGGTGTTCAGAATATCGTCAAAGTCGAATCCTGCGGCACCGCCGCTGAATCCTCCGCCGCCGAATCCGCCCCCGCCGAAACCGCCCGCTGCATCGGCATGACCGAACTGATCATAACGGGCACGCTTGCTTTCGTCACTCAGGACTTCATAGGCTTCGGCAATTTCCTTGAACTTTTCATCGGACCCTTCTTCTTTGTTCAGGTCCGGGTGATATTTCTTGGACAGTTGCCTGTACGCTTTCTTGATTTCATCTTTACTTGCAGATTTCGTGATACCAAGCACTTCATAGTAATCACGCTTGCTCATAGTCTCACTCCTGACTCCCTTACATGACAATCATTGTACCATGCGGAAAATGGTCTTTCAAAAACGTTAAGATGACAGCACTGCCGCCCCTTCGGAATCTGTTCATATCCCGACGCACGGCTTTAAACAGTAGAAAAGCCAAAGCCGAAACACCGACTTTGGCTTTTCCGAGGGCGGATTATTTATTGTTCTTGTCATCGTCGACTTCTTCGAAGTCTGCGTCGACGACGCCGTCATCGGAAGATCCGCCGTCTTGCTGATCCTGCTGGGCCTGGGCCGCGGCCTGCTCATACATCTTGACTGACATCTGCTGGACAATTTCCATGAGCTTGTCTTTCTTCGTGCGGATGTCTTCAATGTCATCTTTTTCGAGAGCGGCTTTCAGCTCATCTTTCGCTTCTTCAGCCTGCTTCTTTTCCTCTTCGGAGACGTTGTCGCCAAGGTCGGAAATCGTCTTTTCAGTCATGAAGACCGCC
Source organism: Bhargavaea cecembensis (assembly GCF_001619585.1). Classification (GTDB taxonomy): domain Bacteria; phylum Bacillota; class Bacilli; order Bacillales_A; family Planococcaceae; genus Bhargavaea; species Bhargavaea cecembensis_A. The sequence goes on along the minus strand of NZ_LQNT01000001.1, from coordinate 397,874 downwards.
TGGTCCGCTTCATTGCGGAGTTCGGCCTCTTCCTGACGCTTCTTGTCCGCTTCGGCATTTGCCTCCGCGTCCTTGATCATTTGTTCGATTTCTTCGTCGGACAGTGTGTTATCGGACTGGATGGTGATTCGCTGCTCTTTGTTCGTACCCAGGTCCTTCGCCTTGACGTTGACGATACCGTTTTTGTCGATGTCGAATGTGACCTCGATCTGAGGAATGCCGCGCGGTGCAGGCGGGATATCGGTCAGCTGGAAGCGGCCGAGCGTCTTGTTGTCGGCTGCCATCGGGCGCTCCCCTTGGAGAACGTGGATATCCACGGCCGGCTGGTTGTCCGCAGCCGTCGAGAAGACCTGAGACTTTGAAGTCGGGATCGTCGTGTTGCGGTCGATCAGCTTGGTCATCACGCCGCCCATCGTCTCGATGCCGAGGGAAAGAGGCGTCACGTCAAGAAGAACGACATCCTGCACGTCACCAGAGAGTACTCCGCCCTGGATGGCAGCACCCATCGCGACCACTTCGTCCGGGTTTACACCGCGGTGAGGTTCTTTGCCGGTCGCTTTCTTGATCGCATCCTGAACGGCAGGGATCCGTGTGGAACCGCCGACGAGAATGACTTGGTCGAGCTCGCTTGCGGAAAGGCCTGCATCTTTGAGGGCCTGGCGTGTAGGAACCATCGTGCGCTCGACGAGGCTTGCTGTAAGTTCGTCAAATTTCGCACGGGAAAGCGTCGTCTCAAGGTGCAGCGGGCCTGCTTCCCCTGCCGTGATGAACGGCAGCGAGATTTGCGCGGAAGTCACGCCGGACAGGTCTTTCTTCGCCTTTTCCGCTGCGTCTTTCAGGCGCTGCATCGCCATTTTGTCCTTGGACAGGTCGATGCCGTTTTCCTTCCTGAACTCTTCCACGAGCCAGTCCATGATCGCCTGGTCGAAGTCGTCGCCTCCGAGCGCATTGTCGCCCGCTGTCGCGCGTACCTCGAATACTCCGTCGCCCAGTTCGAGAATCGAAACGTCGAACGTACCGCCGCCGAGGTCATATACGAGGATGGTCTGCTCGCTGTCTGTTTTGTCAAGCCCATAGGCAAGGGCAGCAGCCGTCGGCTCGTTGATGATCCGCTCGACTTCGAGGCCGGCGATGCGGCCGGCGTCTTTCGTCGCCTGGCGCGCTGCGTCATTGAAGTAAGCCGGAACCGTGATGACTGCTTTGCTGACCTTTTCTCCGAGGTAGTCTTCCGCATACCCTTTAAGATATTGAAGGATCATCGCAGAAACTTCCTGCGGGGAATAGTCGCGATCTTCAGCTGACACTTTTTCATTTGTGCCCATCAGGCGCTTGACCGACATGATTGTATTCGGATTGGTGATCGACTGGCGTTTTGCCACTTCACCGACCTGGCGTTCGCTGTTCTTGAACGATACGACGGAAGGAGTCGTCCGGTTGCCTTCCGGGTTCGGAACGACTTTCGGCTCGCCGCCTTCCAGTACCGCTACTACAGAGTTGGTTGTTCCAAGGTCGATCCCGATGATTTTGCTCATTTTCCATTCCTCCTAAAATCAATGCATCGTGAAGCATTTATGCAAGTTGTTTATTCATTTATTCGTTTACTTTTACCATCGAAGGACGCAGGATCCGATCCTTCAGCATATACCCTTTCTGGAGTTCCTCCAAAACGGTATTGGACGGCTTGGAGTCGTCCTGGCCCTGCATGACGGCATGGTGGAAGTTCGGATCAAACTCCTTGCCTTCCGCCTCGATCTCCTCGAGCCCTTCCTTTTCCATGGCGGACTTGAAGGATTGGTAGATCATCTCCATGCCTTTTTTGAGGGCAAGCGCATCTTCGGACTTCACTTCCGCATCAAACGCACGGCCGAAGTTGTCCAGTACCGGCAGCAGTTCAAGCATTAGCCGCTGAGAACGGTATTTTTCGGAAGCCTGCATGTCCGCAGCTGACCGGCGCTTGTAGTTTTCAAAATCTGAGAGCAGACGAAGATACCTGTCTTCTTTCTGATCCAGCTCTTCTTCCAGTTCGGCAATGCGGGAGTCGGTTTTACCTTCGTTTTCCTGCTCTGCCCCTTCAACCGCCGTGGCTTCAGCTTCTGAAGTGCTGGCTTCCTCAGCCAGGTTTTCTCCCTCAACCGCAGCCGTCTTGACGTTCTCTTCATTCATCTCTTTGTTTTGATCATTGGACACGAAAAAACTCCTCCAAACTCTCATACTAACCGTTGTGTTGTTTGGGAGACATCATTTGAGATGCCGGCCCAATTCACGGGAGAGTCCCCGGCTCATGTAGTCGAGTACGGACACGACCCGCGCATAGTCCATCCTTGTCGGACCGACAATGGCGATCGCGCCCTTTCTTCCCTCTCCCGCTGTATAAGAAGCAGTGATGACACTGCAATCTTCCATGGCCAGGTGGCCGTTCTCAGAGCCGATGCGGATATGGATCCCATCAGCGCCGAGATCGAACAGCAGCGCGGCAAGCGGTTCGTCTTCCATATAGTGCATGACCTGGCGCGCCTTTTCGGGATTATTGAATTCCGGCTGGGTCAGCATGTTCATACGGCCGCCGAAGAACAGGCGCTCTTCCTCATTCGTGGCACTGATCGACTCGCGGAACGACTTGAACAGCTCGCCGTACCGGCCGACATGGCGGCGGAATATGCCTGAGATCTCGGTCTGCATCCGCCGGTCGATCTCATGGAGCGGAATGCCGACCAAGTGCTCATTGAGGATATTCACCATCCGTTCGATGTCGGAAGGATGAATCTCCTCCGGTATGTGGAAATTCCGGTGTTCGACGTGGCCGCCGTCCGTGACGATGATTGCAACCGCATAGTCATCGGACAGGGGGATAATCTGGAACCGTTTCACCTTGTGCTGACCGACATCCGGGCCGAGCAGAACGGACGTATAGGACGTCAGTTCGGACAAGATGTCGGCAGTCTTCCGGATAATCAGTTCCGTCTCCAGCAGCCGGTCGTCAAAGATGGAGCGTATCCGCTCAAGGTCCGTCCTTTCCAAGCTTCTGGTTCTCAGCAGATGGTCCACATAAAAGCGGTATCCCTTCTCGGAGGGCACCCTTCCCGAGGATGTATGCGTCTTTTCCAGAAGACCGAGTTCCTCAAGGTCTGCCATATCATTCCGGATAGTCGCCGCGCTGAACGGCACCGTTTCAAGTTTGGATAGTTGGCGCGATCCGACAGGCTGGGCCGACCGGATAAACCCGTCGACGATCGCTTGCAGAATATGCAATTGGCGCTCTGTCAGCAAGATCATCACCTCTGTTAGCACTCCGTTTTATCGAGTGCTAATATATACCCAATTTATCAAAAGCCATTCCGTCCGTCAATCAAACTGCGTGCGTTATCCGAGGAACTCCTGGAACACTTCATTGCCCAGGAAAATGCCCTTCCTCGTAAGACGGACGGATTCTCCGTCTGCCGCGAGCAGGCCCTGGTCTGAGAGTTCACGGATCTGGGAGCCGTATACCTCTTTCAGTTCCTTGCCGAACCGCTCCCTGAATGCGTCAAAGCGAACACCTTCTGTCATGCGGAGACCGAGGAACATCTCCTCTTCCATCTCTTCACTTGCAGTCACTTGGTGTTGCTCAAAAATCGGACGGCGGCCCTCCCCGACTGCATTCATGTATTTCTTGAGCGGACCATGATTGGAGTATCGGATGCCGCCTGCATATCCATGCGCACCCGCTCCGGCGCCGGCGTAGGAACGATTCTGCCAGTAGAGCTTGTTGTGGACCGATTCATAGCCTTCTTTGGCAAAGTTGCTGATTTCGTACTGTTTTAGGTCTGATGCCGACATACGTTCCATCAGCTTCAGGAACATATCCGCTTCCAGGTCTTCGCCGGGCAGCGGCAGCAGATCTTTGTTCATCAGGTTATAGAAGATCGTTTTGGGCTCCACGATCAGTGAATAGGCTGAGTAGTGCGGGAGTCCGAGCGAAAGAGCACGGTCGAGTGTGTCTTCCCACTGTGCCATTGTCTGTTCGGGCAGTCCGTACATCAGGTCGATGCTGAGATTTTCAAAACCCGCTTCCCGGGCCTGCCGGACGACGCGCTCCGCATCATTCGGGCTGTGGGTGCGGCCCAGCCGTTCCAGGAGTCCGGCGTCGAATGACTGCACACCGATGCTTAGCCTCCTGACTCCGTTTTCCCAAAGGATGGCAAGCTTGTCCGGGGTGAGTTCATCGGGATTGGCTTCAGTGGAAAACTCGATCAGGCGGTCTTTGGGGACGGCGCTATCAATATGGGCAAAAAGCTTTTCCAGCTGCCGGTCTTCAAGGGCTGTCGGGGTCCCGCCGCCCAGGAAGATGGTAAGCGGCCCGCTGCTGCCGAATATCCCTTCCCCGCTCATCATCCTTAATTCTTCGCCAAGGCAGTCAATGTATTCATCAACCGGCTGATTTTTGAAAAACACTTTGTTAAAATCACAGTAAAAGCAGATCTGATGGCAGAAAGGGATATGGATATAGAGACCGTCTGTCATGATGGATTTCCTTCTTTCATGCGAAAAAGGAGGCGGCCGCCTCCTTTTCCGGTGTTAGGATTTGTCCTCGTCCATGCTGAGGACGGCCATGAAGGCTTCCTGCGGCACTTCGACCGAGCCGACCTGCTTCATTCGCTTTTTCCCGGCTTTCTGCTTCTCCAGAAGCTTCCGTTTACGGGAAATGTCGCCGCCGTAACATTTGGCAAGGACGTTTTTGCCCATGGACTTGATTGTCGAGCGCGCCACGATCTTGTTTCCGATGGCCGCCTGTACGGGCACTTCAAACTGTTGCCTCGGGATAAGTTCCTTGAGCTTTTCCACAATCGCCTTGCCCCGCTCATAGGCGAAGTCCCGGTGGACGATAAAGCTGAGTGCATCCACTTTCTCGGCGTTCAGGAGGATATCCATCTTCACCAGCTTGCTCGGACGGTACCCGATCAGTTCATAGTCGAACGATGCATACCCTTTTGTATGGGACTTCAGCTGATCAAAGAAGTCATAAACGATTTCGGACAGCGGGATCTCATAGATGATGTTGACCCGAGTCGAATCCAGATAATCCATCGTCATAAAGTGGCCGCGCTTCCGCTGGCACAGTTCCATGACAGCCCCGACGTAATCGTTCGGAACCATGATGGAAGCTTTGACATACGGTTCCTGGACCTCTTCGATTTTCTGAGGATCCGGCATCAGCGACGGGTTGTCCACCTTCAGGACGGATTCGTCCGTCATGACGACATCATAAATAACACTTGGTGCGGTGGTGATGAGGTCGATCTTGAATTCACGCTCGATCCGCTCCTGGATGATCTCCATGTGGAGCAGGCCGAGAAATCCGCAGCGGAAGCCGAAACCGAGCGCCTGGGATGTTTCCGCCTCATAGGTCAGCGCAGAATCATTCAGTTCCAGCTTCTCCAGTGCTTCCCGCAAGTCATTGTACTTGGCCGTATCAATCGGATAAAGCCCGCAGAAAACCATCGGATTAAGCTTCCGGTATCCCGGGAGAGGTTCATCCGCCGGATTCGAGGCGAGTGTGATGGTATCCCCCACTCGGGTGTCCCCCACATTTTTGATCGCCGCTGTCAGGTAGCCGACATCGCCAACGGTCAGTTCGTCGCGTTTAGTGGCTTTTGGCGTGAAGACGCCTGCCTCCACGACTTCGAATTCCTTTCCGGTCGCCATCATGCGGATCTTGTCCCCGGGCTTTACCGTCCCTTCGACAATCCGGATGTAGGCGACGACGCCCCGGTACTGATCATAAAGAGAATCGAAAATGAGTGCCTTCAGAGGCGCTTCCGGATCTCCGGTCGGTGCCGGTACTTTTTCTACAACTTGTTCAATGATCTCTTCGATGCCGATTCCCGCTTTGGCTGAAGCATGGACGGCTTCGGAAGCATCCAACCCGATCACATCTTCAATCTCCTGCTTGACCCGCTCCGGGTCTGCAGCAGGAAGGTCGATCTTGTTGATGACCGGCAGGATCTCCAGGTCGTTGTCAAGCGCCAGATACACGTTTGCCAGCGTCTGGGCCTCGATTCCCTGTGCCGCATCAACGACAAGTATGGCCCCTTCACATGCAGCCAGACTCCGTGAAACTTCATAAGTAAAGTCGACGTGCCCGGGTGTATCAATGAGGTGAAGAATATATTCTTCACCGTCTTTCGCCTTGTATTTCAGCTGGATGGCATTCAGTTTGATCGTGATGCCCCGCTCACGCTCCAGGTCCATCGAGTCGAGGAGCTGGTCTTTCATCTCCCGTGAGGTCAGGGTTTCAGTTTTCTCCAAAATTCGGTCGGCCAGCGTGGATTTCCCGTGATCAATGTGGGCGATGATCGAGAAATTCCGGATGTGGTCCCGCCGTGCAAGTCGTTCTTCGCGATTCATGTTGTCCACTCCTCTGTAAACTAGTTTGAATTATAACAGTGGACAAAACATGATTCAATCGGGGCAGTATGAGAAAGCCATTGTTTTTGCCTGACGGTTACTCTCCTGCCAGCACCTGCGCCGAGGCTTTTGCTACTATGGCTGCTGTCCGGTTAAGCTCTTCCTCCGTATTTTCCGTCCCGCCCATCTCGATCAGCAGCACGTTCGGACCGAGGTCCTGGTTGTAGATGCCGTCGACCCCGTGGCCGCTTTTTCTGAAAATCCCCTTGGAAATGCCGGGTACGAGTTCGTTCATCCTTGCCGAGATCCTTTCCGCCAATTGCCGGTTTGCCTCATGGCCTCGATGATCTTCCCCGATGACGAAATAAACTTTTGCATACAGCCCGTCCGAATGCTCCAGTGTGGTTTTGCTTCTGCCGAGGGAATCCCTGTGGATGTCCATGACAAGATCATAGGTTCCTGCCTGCATCTGCTTTTGCACATAGGGCCTTATCGCCTTATAGGCGCGGCTGTGCGGAACTCCGTTTCGGCTCATCTCGCCTGCGTTGTCATAATTCATGACATCGAGTGTAATCCCGTTCATTCCGAAGTGGGAACTGAATGCCTCGCCGAGGTTCATGATATTCTCCTTGCTGTGCGAGACGGCGGTTTTCCCTTCCTTTGCCTGAAGAATCGGCGCAAACGCTTCGTGGGAATGGGTAAAGTACATCAGCGCCTTCCCGTTTCCTCCCGGTTCCGCAGGCTCCCCATCTTCCTCCACCTCAAAGTCAAACAGGTTGGCAGCGTAGACGAGCCTGCCTGATTCCGGTGCGGCCTCACGGACATCCGTCTGCAGGCCGGGGATCTTAACCGTGATGAACGGCATAAGGAACAGGAATAGGATGAGCCATGTATAGAACTGCCACTTTTTCTTCATCAAAAGAATCCCCCCTCCCGCACTATATGGCGGAAGCAGGGGATTCAGAACCGGGCGCTGCGGGCGACAGCCATTTCACGACGCCTGCCGATACAAGTGTTGCGTACTGCAAAATCCACGTGTCGGTCTCCTTCGGCGTGACGAACATGCTTTGCTCGTCCGATGAAAGAACTTCCTCGAACAGTTTCTGCTTATCTTCCTTCGACCATTGGGACCATTCTCCGAAAATCGGCTTGAGCACCGTTTTGTCGGTTTCTTTTGTTTTGTCGTGAAGCCATGGCGTGACGGCAAGAGCGGAGGAAGGAGCATTTTTCTCTTCTATTTTAGCTGCGATGTAGTTAAACACCGACTCAATCGCGTCGGACACCATGACAGGGCCGTCCACGACCGTCGGGACACCGATTGCAGTCACCGGAATTCCGAGGACTTCCTTCGAGATCTCTTTCCGTTCGTTGCCGACACCGGATCCCGGATGGATGCCGGTGTCCGTCAGCTGGATGGTCCTGCACAGACGCTTGCTGTCTCTTGCCGCCAGTGCATCAATAACAATGATCAGGTCGGGACTGATTTTGGTTGCCAGGGCATTCACAAAATCGCTGGTCTCAAATCCTGTCTGGCCGGTCACCCCCGCCGCGTAGGCGATCAGGCCGGGATCCTCCGAATAAAAAGCCGGGACGGCATCCTGAAGCCTGTCGATGGCATAGGGACCGACCGCGTCCGGCGTAACCGAACGGTTGCCGAGTCCCACGACGAGCACTTTTGGATTTTCAGGCAGGCCCAGCGGTGTATGCATCTCCCGCAGTTTGTCTGCCAATAGCTGTTCCAGTTCCACGAAGCCTTCCGAATCATCGGCTGTGAGGCCTGGAGCCGTAAGAGTAATATAGGTGCCGGATTTTCTGCCGATTTTTTCTGCGCCATTTTCGTCCACACGGATTTCCGTCACGATAAAACGGCCCTTCCGCTTTTCGCGGAAGTCGATGCCACTGGATTCTTTCAGTTTTTCCTTGTCCTTTTCGGTTCGGTGCCTGACCATTTCTTCCGTTTCGTCAAGCAGGTCCGTCCTTCCGAATTGCAACATGTCGCTCACCTCCAAATCAGTATGCCCGGGTGTCAAGGGAATATTCTTTGCGTTTCCTGATTGCAATCAACCTTCAGTTTTGATAGAATGTTGTCTGTTGCATAAAGGCAGGCCCGGACGACGGGCCGCTTCATGATCCGACCTTGAATGGAGGTGAATCCATTGGCAAACAGCAAACAAGCGATTAAACGAATCCGCCAGAACGAAACAGTCAGCGCACAAAACGCAACGCAGAAATCCGCGATGCGTACGGCGATGAAAAAAGCGGAAACGGCGATTGCCAACAATGACGAGAACGCACAAGAGCTTCTGAAAGATGCGATCCAAAAACTCGACAAAGCGGCAAACAAAGGGCTGATCCACAAGAACACTGTGGCCCGCCAAAAATCCCGCCTTACGAAAAAAGCCCAGTAATCGATGCTTGGCTTAAGACCGTCCTGATCCGGCCTGCTGGATTCGGGGCGTTTTTTTATGGACAACCCTACTATGCCTCATGAAATTCTTCTTATTCCGGATTGGTATGCAAAAAAACTCCCCGAAAATCCTTTCGCTTAAGAAATGCGAAGCATTTTCGGGGAGTTTTGCGGCTTGGCCATGCCATCAGGTTTCGTTAATCACAGAACCTGTGAGAGTGGCATCTGCTTTTTTTCTGCAGGCCTGAGGTAACGCCAGTAGACGACTTTTTCCGTTTCATCGACGCAGACGGCGATGGTAGTATGGATAAACTTTTTCGAAAAGATGTTTCTGAAGCCGACCGGCCGGTATTCCCAGCGGTCCAGTTCTTCTTCCCATTTTTCATATTCGTACACCGGCAGCATGCCCGCCACTCGTTTTTTCAGCCCGACTTTTCTTTTACGGTTAATCAGAATAGCTGTTGTTTCGGAACCTACCTTAATGACTGCATATTTGTATTCTTTCCTGAGCAAGCCGTGGATTTGATCATCCAACATTTTAATCACCTCATGGGAAGTTGTGGGTGGGTTTAACTTGGGCAGTGGCTTGGGCATTAACATGACTTTTATCAAAAGGCTCAGGGGCGGTAGACCATAATTTACACGTACTATACCCCGATTCAATCAGTGAAGCAACCCTTTAGAAATTATCTTTTTATTAAAATTTGAGGAACTTCCGGAACCCCTCCAAAAGGCGTATCACCTCATGGATTCAAGCTCAAAAAAAGACTGCAGTCCGGGCCTTTGGGCACGGTTCTGCAGTCTGTTCATTTCGTTTCGCTTACCTTCTGCATCAGCACCAGTTCGAGAACCCGTTCCCGGTTTCCTGATACCGTTTTAAGCCTGAGATCGGCGTCTGCGAGCCGGGAAAGCGTTATGAGCAGGCGGGCATCATCTGCCAGTTTCCGGTTTTCCAGAATCAGTTTGACCCGGTACGGGTGCACCTTGAGCTGCTTGGCGATCTGGTGCTGCTGGTAGCCTTTCTTCTTCAGGGCGTTCACCTGGATCATGAGCCGTACCTGATTGGCCAGAAGTGCGTTCAGGCGGATCGGCTCCTCCTTGTTCTGCAGAAGATCCCTGTAGATCGTGAGCGCCCTGGACGAGTCTCCCTGCATATAGGCATCGAGCAGTTTGAATGCATCGTCTTCAGGTGTCTTGGCCACAAGCAGGCTGACGGTGTCCTCACCGATGTCCCTTCCCTCTCCGGCATACAGCGCGAGCTTCTCCAGCTCCGAACGGAGACGGACCAGATCTTCTCCGGCCGTTTCAATCAGCAGCCGCACGGCACTTTCCGTGACGCCGCTTCCAAGGCGGGACGCCTCCTGCTTGACCCACGTTTCGACGTCATGGGTTTTCAGCGGTTCTGCTTCCATGCAGACGGCGTGCTTGCGGAACGCCTTCACCACTTTTTTTCGGGCATCCAGCTTTTCATAGGGGGCGAGAAACAGAACGACTGCACTTTCCGGAGGGTGGGCAAGCCAGTCCATCAGCCTGTCCAGGTCATGTTCCACTTTTTCCTTCGCCTTGTCGGCCGCTTTCAGAAACGACGCGTTTCTTGCGATAATCAGTTTGCGGTCACAGAAAAACGGAAACGTATCCGCTTCTTCTATCACCGCTTCGACCGGTGTTTCGTCCAGATCGAACGTGGTAAGTTCCGATGCGGCGGCATCGGGCATGGCATCCTTCAGCCGCTTCTCGGTTTCATCAAAAAAATACATTTCCGGACCACTGACAAGGTAAACCGGGGCAATCTCCCCTTTGGCCATGTTTCTCCAACTATCCGTAAACATCGTGAACACTCCGTTTCGCTTGAGCCTGTCCTTTTATTATACATGAAGCTGTACCGCGCCACAGTTTGTGAAAGTTTCATGAACCTCGTGTCATCCGGCAAGGATTACCCTTAACAGGATAGCTTTTTTCTATGTCATCCCTTATAATATGGGGGAACCATAGGAGGGGTAGCAATGAACGAATTCGAACAGAACCCGCAGACGAAGCGCAACGACGTCATCGACTCGGGCATTGGCTTCATCGTATCCTTTGTATTCTTTTCGCTGATCTTCGTCATTGCGACAGTTATTGAACTCGTTGCAGGCTGATCAGGGCGGAGGCTTCCGGCAAACCGGAGCCTCCTTTTTTATTTTCCTGATGATCGGTGATGCGTGACCGTCATGCCCTTTTCGGGATGGAAAGAATAGGTCATCGTTCCGTAATCCGCAGTGGAAACGGCGGGAAGTCCGGAATGGCTGAAACGTTCCGTGACTTCCGGGTGCGGATGGCCATACCTGTTTTCCCTGCCGGCGGAGAAAACGGTGATTGAGGGCCTGGCTGCCTCGATAAACGGCACACTGCTGGATGTCCGGCTTCCGTGATGGCCGGCCTTGAGGAGGGTCACCGGGAAAAGATTCCCGTACTCCCCGACAATCCTCTGTTCTCCTTCTTCCTCCAGGTCCCCCGTGAACAGTACGCGAAACGGTCCGTATTCCAGATGCAGGACGAGAGAGTCGTTATTTCCGCTGTATTCTGACTCAAATGGGCTGAGGTAACGGAAATGGATGCCCCCTTCCGTCCACCCTGTCCCCGCAGCCATCTCCCTGACCGGAATGCCTTTGTCCGCCGCAACCCCGATCATATCCGCATACCCTTCCTCCCCATTCGTTCCCGGTCCAATATGGATCTCGTCCGCCCGGATTTCCTTCAATACTTCATCCGCTGCTTCCGCATGATCCGCATCGGGGTGTGACAGGACGAGCTTGTCCACCCCGGTGATTCCCCTGCCCTTTAAAAACGGCACGACAACCCGCTCGCCGACGCCGGTTCCGCTTTTCACCTCCTGCCCCTCCTCCCCGCCGAAGAGAAGCCTTCCACCCGTATCGATAAGGATGACGCCGCGTCTGTATGGAAGTTCAACCAGTGCGGCGTCTCCCTGTCCGACATCGATGAAGGTGACATGAAGCGAGGGATCCGTGTATGGAACTGCATGGACAAGCAAGCAGGATGAGGCGAGAACAGCTGCCGCCGACCAGGCTTTGCGTCCTTCCAGAAGACAAAAAAACATCAGTACTGCCGCAATAAGCAGGAAAAGCGACGGCGGGTCCGGCCTGCCCGGTGTCCAAACACTCATCGGCAGTTCCGCGCACATCAGGATCAGTCCGGACAGTGCTTCGCGGAGCGGAACATAGATGCCAAACAACATCCCGGCCAGTTCCGGAAAAAGAAAAGTCAATATGAGCAGAATCAGGTTGGCAGGAAGGATGACAGCTGAAAACAGAGGGACGAACAGCAGGTTGGCGGCAAATGATGAAAGGGATGTCTCGAAGAAATGATAGAGGAGCACCGGTGTGACCGCGACCTGGCAAATTACTGTGACCAGCCATGCCTGGTGAAGGGCACTCCGTGCCGAAGAAAGGATGGTGGAAGAATGGATCAGCGAGAATGCTGCCAAATAGCTCATCTGGAAACCGGGTTTTGAGACGGCTTGGGGGTTGATGAGCAAGAACAAAATCATCCCGGCGGAAAGAAGAATATCCATACGGGGTTTTCCGGACTTTGATTCCGGAATCAGAAGCATCAGGGAGATGAGGACAGCCCGCCATACGGGCGGTGCTCCGCCGGCCAGTATCGCATAGACGGGAAGGAAGAGCATCAGGCCGGTCCTCACAATATGGGTTCTGACTCCCAGCCTGAGCAGGCCCTCCCTGAGCAGAAAAATCAGGATCCCGACATGAAGGCCGGAAATGGCAAACAGATGGGTGATCCCGAGTCTTCTATATGCCCGTTCGTCATCCGGGGCGGTGGCTGAGCGCTCGCCGATGATGAGTGCTTCCGCCTCCGCAGCGACCGATTCGGGAAAGTGTGACCGGATGTGGCTGCCCAGAGCCTCTCTCCATCTTCTGACCGCGGCGGACATTCCGGGTGCCGGACCTGCCGGCTCGGCATCCTGCAGCCTCAGGATGCCGGATGCCCCTTCGGAAAGCAGCCACTTTTCCATGTCAAAAGCGTAAGGATGGGCGGCAGGATCCGGTTCTTCCCTCTCTGACCTGATGAGGAAACGGTGACCGGCAATGCCTTCAAGAAAAAAACGGTCCCGTTCTTCTTCAGAGCGGAACCGGTAATTGACATACCATCTGTTGCCTGCGGGATCTTCTGCGAATCCTCTCAGAAGGCCGCCCGATTCCGACACTTTGTCCGTCCAGACAATCTCATCCGGTACGGACGGCCAATGATCCGTTTTTTTATCCAGGCTAAACCAGGCATATGAGGCTGCAGTGATTCCCATGAACGCCAGCCAGACGGCCGGGGGTTCCCTCTTCACGGCTGCGACCGCGGCGACAGGCAGCAGCAATGCCATAAACAGTGGAGAGACCGTACTTGCGGCAGCCGCAGCCAGGACAGGCAGCGCCAAATACATAACAGGATTTCCGATCAGCCTCAGCCGAATAGCGTTTTCACCTTCCTGTCATATGCCTCAAGCTCTTCCTCAGGCGTTCCGGCATCCTTCAGCCTGCCCAGAAGTTCTTCATAGAGCCCGATTTTCTCCTCTGCAAGAAAATCGACTTCGCGCTCCTCAAACGGAACCTTGAGCACCCGCACTCCGGCCTGCTGGAGAAGCTGCTGGGCATACTCATTGTTTTTATAATCCTCTGCATAGACCAGCTTGGATATCCCGGCCTGGATGATGGCTTTCGTGCACTGGAGGCACGGGAAATGGGTGACATAAATTTCTGCACCCGCAACCGGCGATCCGTATTTTGCACACTGCAGAAGCGCGTTCATCTCGGCATGGATCGTCCTGACACAATGACCGTCGACGACATAGCACCCTTTATCGATACAATGGTCGCCTCCCGATATCGATCCGTTGTAGCCTCCGGCGACAATCCGGTTGTCTCGGACGATCGTCGCTCCGACCGACAGTCTCGTGCATGTGCTCCGGAGTGCCAGCAGATGGCTCTGCGCCATGAAAAATTGATCCCAACTAATCCGCTCCATGAATTCCGCCTCCTGTAACTTTGCAAATCACTTATCCTCAGTGTATCGGTGTGCGCGCCGGGATTCAATGTCATTTTGCGGTGATGAGATCCTCGAGGGCGGCAAATGTCTTGTCACCGATCCCGGTGACATCCATGAGGCCTGCCGGATCATCAAAGGCCCCGTGCTCGCTGCGGTGGGCGATGATCGCTTCGGCCTTTGCGGGACCGATTCCCGGAAGGGTCATGAGTTCTTCTGCCTCCGCAGTATTGAGGTTCACCTTTCCTTCATCCGCTCCATAGACAGACGGCAGCAATGCGCCTGCTTCTTCGGAACCCTCCGGCATGAGGAATGGCACATAAATGACCATCTCATCCCGCAGCCTCTCCGCATGGTTGATCGCATCCGGCACTGCGTCCGGAAGGAAGCCGCCCGCCCTGGCGACAGCATCAATGACACGGTCCCCTTCCTCTGCCTTATAGACGCCCGGCTTTTCGACAGCCCCCTTCACATCAACAAAAATGACCGCTGCGGACGAATCCGCACGGTCATCGGCACTGATCGGGTCCATCCCGTCAGAAACTGGTATGAATGAATCCGCAGGCACGCCTGCGGTATGGCTCTTCGTATACAGGATAAACGTCAGGATCAGGACGGAAGCCGCAATCGGGGGGATCAGCTTCCTCCAGTTCATCTTCAGCCATTCCAAGAAAACGTTCCCTCCCGGGGATGGCGGTTCATGGAGTCCCCTTCACTATACCTGAAGTCCGACTATTTGGAAAGCTTCATTTTACAGCATGGAAAAAGATTCGTTCGCTGTTTTCAGATGGCGGGTCACCCGTCCAATCAGCGGTGACCGAACGGATGGTAAACCCCGTCTCTTCCAAAAGACGGTTGTAGGTATCCGGCGTGAAGGTCCGCTGCAGATGAAATTCCTCATGACGTTCATAGAGCCCGTCCTGCCGCCGTATGAAAAAGCTGATTTCCGATTCAACGGAAAGCGGCTCATCCCCGGGATACGTATGCCAGATATACGAAACATCTTCCAGGTCCGCAGTGAATGGCCCTTCAAGGAACAGTTCTGTCATCTTATAGGGGGAGTGGACATCAAACAGCAGGCGGCCCCCGGGATTCAATGCATCGTAGGCGTGCCTGAACACCGCGGCCACTTCCTCGGCCTCCGTCACATAGTTCAGCGAGTCGATTGCAATGACCGCCACATCATATCCGGAGTGCCCTTCCATCTCCTGCATCGGCTGCTCAAAAAATTCGCCATCAAGCCCGGATTCCCCAAAACGTTCCCTTGCAGCTGCAAGCATGTCCCCGGACAGATCAATCCCTGTCACCCGGAAACCGTCACGGGCAAATCGTTCTGTCAGCACCCCCGTGCCGCATCCGATGTCCAGCAGCCTCTGGCCTCCTGCGGGCCCGGCGGCCTCAAGGACCCGTTCGGCATAGCGGCCGTATGGGATGTCTTCCATGAGCAGGTCATAGACCGAAGCGAATGCCCGGTAGGATTCCCCATTCATTGATTTTCCATTTCCAGTTCCGGCGCATCTCCCCACAGGCGCTCAAGGTTGTAATATGCCCGCTCGTCCTTGTGGAAAACATGGGCAACCACATCGCCGAGGTCGACGAGGATCCAGCGTGCAGAGTCGAATCCTTCGAGCCGCTTGACGTTGTAGCCGGCTTCTTCCGCCTTGTCCTTGATCTCGCGGGCAATCGACTGCACCTGCCGGTCCGAATTTCCGTGGCAGATCAGAAAATAATCAGCAAGGAGCGATACCCCCTGCATGTTCAGAACGACCATATCGGCCGCCTTCTTATCATCAGCGGCATTGTATACCGTTTCAAGCAATGTCTGGTTTGTCATCGGTTCAAAGCACCCTTTCCTAGCGAGAGACTATCGTTGTAGCAGCGGAGCGTATCCGGATGGATGGCGGCGCGGACAGAGGCCAGGTACTGCAGATTGTGTGCACTGCAAGCCGTGAGCGCTGCGTCAAGCGAGCGTTCAGCCTCCGCCCTCAGATTCCCTGCACCCGGAAAATCCCTGCCCGGCTCAATCATGTCGGCAATGTATATGATTTTTTCAAGACGGGACATGCCGGCGCGTCCTGTAGTATGGAACCGGACGGCGGCCAAGATATCGGGATCCCGGATCCCGAATTCGTCCCGGGCGATAACTGCCCCGGCCGGGCCGTGCCACAACTCATGATGAAATTCGAGGACGGCGGCGGGATCCCCTTCAGCTTCCGTGATTCGCTTCAGCTCTTCCTTCGGCATGGCTTTCGCCACATCATGAAGGAGTGCGGCGGTCTCCGCTTTTTCTTTGTTTTCCCCGAAACGGTCCGCGAGAATCATCGCTGTTTCCATCACCCGCAGGACATGCTGATACCTGCCGGAAGGAAGTCGCCGTGCCACCTCGTTTTTAAGACGATCAGATTCCATATAATCCCTCCTCGCGGATAAAGCGGATCACCGGATCCGGGATCAGATATTTGACCGAACGCCCCGTTTCCAGCTTTTCCCTCAGTATGGTCGAGGACAGATCAATCTGAGGAATGCCGACCATTCTGACAGGGTAGCGGCCTGATGCACTGCTTCCCGGACGGGGGACGCCGATAAACTCCACTTTCTCAACAAGTGAATCGATGTCATGCCAGGTATGCAGGTTCTCGATGCTGTCGCCGCCGATGATGAACGAAAAATCGGTGTCCGGATCCCGTTCATGGAGCAGATCCATAGTCCTGGACGTGTATGAAATGCCACCCGACTCCACTTCGATTGGCTCGGCCGTAAAATCCGGGTTGCCCCTGATAGCCAGTTTTGTCATCTCGAGGCGTTGCCATGCGTCCGCATCGCCTTCCTTCAGTTTGTGCGGCGGTACGGCGTTGGGCATGAAGCGGATTTCATCGAGGCCTGCAGCGTCGCGGACGCCTTCGGCAATCATCAGATGGCCGATATGGGGCGGATTGAACGTCCCGCCCAGGATTCCGACCTTCCTCCGCTCACTCACCCGGAAGCACGAGACGCTTGTTGTCCCTCGACTCCCGGTAAAGAACGATCGTCTTGCCGATCAACTGAACGAGCTCGGCACGGGTCCTTTCGGAAAGCACCTGTGCGACGTCCTCTTTTTCCTCCGGTGCATTCTGAAGAATGGCCACCTTGATCAGTTCACGTTTTTCCAGCGCTTCGGAAATACCGCTGATCAGTTCATCGTTGATACCCTGTTTCCCTACCTGAAAGACGGGCTGCAGATGGTGCGCCTCGCTTCTTAGGAACCGTTTCTGTTTTCCGGTCAGCATATTGTTTCCTCCGTTTCTGCTATCAGCCGTTTTCTTGTTCCAAGCGTGTCCGGCATAAGGCCCGTCCATTCATTGAAGGCAAGCGCGCCCTGCCAGATAAACATGCCAAGGCCGTCCACGATTTCATTTCCGTTGTTCATCGCCGCTTTCAGGAAGTCGGTGTGAAGGGGGCTGTAGACAATATCCGCAACAACCGCGTCCGGGTTCAAGTGGTCCACGGCGACCGGCAGTCCGCTTGTTGCGGTCGACATGCCGACCGGGGTCGTCTGGATGATTATTCCGAATTCTCCAAGCCTTCCTGCCGCTTCTTCCAGCCCAAGTGCTTCGCCGCCAATCCGCTCGCAGAGTGCCTCTGCCTTCGCCACGGTGCGATTGCAGACAGCGATCTTCCCATACCCGCCTTGCAGCATGGCAAGGGCAATCCCGTTTGCCGCACCGCCGGCACCGATGATCAGCACACGGTCATTTCTCCGGGCACTGCCGATCCGCTCCTCCAGTGAACGGACAAAACCGGGCCCGTCTGTATTCATCCCCAGTAGGCGGCCGTCCTGGAGGACCTTGACGGTATTCACCGCCTGCATCTCCGCAGCAAGCGGATCCACTTCGTCAAGATAAGGGATGATGGCCTGCTTGTGAGGCACCGTCACATTCCATCCGGAAGCACCGAGGCGGCGGAGTGCGGCAACAGCGTCGCCTACCGTTCCTGCCGGGACATGGATCGGGACATAAGATGCATCGATGCCGTTTTCCCTGAACCACTCCTCATGCATGGCCGGTGATTTGGAATGGGAAACCGGGTCACCGATGACTGCATACCATTTTTTCATTTTGTTTTCCCCCTCAGATCAGAGAAGGCCGGAGCATGACCGCTACCCCTTCGGGGGCATGGACTGCAACGATTTTCCCTGCCTGCTGGACCGTAATCCAGCCTAGCCCCGAGATGACGATATCCGTTTTCTCTTCTCTGATCGAAAATTCATGGCGCACAAGTTCCGGAAATTCTTTCGCATCCGCTGTCGGAGGCGTGAGCAGGTCGCCTTTCTGCCGGTCATACAGGTCATCCGCCTTTTCGAGCTTCGTCCGATGGATGTCGAGCGCGTTGGAGATATGGACGGTAAAGGCCGTGCGCCCTCCCCTCAGATAATCGAAGCGCGCCAGCCCTCCGAGGAATAGCGTCTGCTCCTCGTTCAGCTGGAACACTTTCGGCTTAATCTCTTTTTTCGGTGTGATCACCTTCAGATCTCTTGCATCCAGGAGATGCGCCATCTGATGATGATTGATGATGCCCGGCGTGTCGTACATGGATTTCCCGTCATCCAGCGGGATATCGATCATATCCAGCGTGGTGCCCGGGAAGTGAGATGTCGTGATCACATCGTCGCCGCCTGCGACCTGCTTGATGATCCGGTTGATAAAGGTGGACTTTCCGACATTCGTGCAGCCGACCACATATACATCGCGGCCCGCACGAAGATCTTCGATGCGCCGGATTGCGCTGTCGATGCCGGTTCCCTTGTCGGCGCTCACAAGCAGGACGTCCTCCGGCTGCAGCCCGAGCTTCCGGGATTCAGATGTCATCCAGTGGATGAGTTTGTTTTCCTTAACCGATTTCGGCAGCAGGTCCGCTTTGTTGCCGACAAGAAGCACCGGGTTGGAACCTGCGAACCGGTGCATTCCCGGAATCCAGCTTCCGTTAAAGTCGAAGATGTCGACAATATAGACGACGAGCGCGTTCTTGGATCCGATTGTATTCAGGATTTTAAGGAAATCATCATCCGTCAGGGGCACGGGCTCGAGTTCATTGTAGTTCCTTAGCCGGAAGCATCTCCTGCAGAGCGGCATCTCCTTTTCAAGTGTCGCCGCCGGTGCATATCCCGGCGCTTTTTCGTCCTCGGTCTGCAGGACGGCCCCGCAGCCGATACAGGTTTTCTCCTCGGTCACTTGATCTCCTCCCAATCGATGAGCCCACGGTTTTTAAGCTTTTTCATGATGATCCGTTCGACCTTGCGGTTAAAACGGGTGGCCAGTCCGTCAGAGCTTGCGACCGGAACGACGAGCACGGTCTGCAGCCCGCTTCGGTTCCCGCCGAAAATGTCCGTCAGCAGCTGGTCGCCGATCACGACCACCTGTTCTTTGGGAAGGCCCATCTGGCGGACGGCCCGGCGGAATGCTCTCCCCATCGGTTTGCGCGCCTGATGGATGAACGGGATGCCGAGCGGGTCGGCAAACGCCTTGACGCGTTCCTCGTTATTGTTCGACACAATGGTCACATGGATGCCTGCTTCTCGCATATCCTTCATCCAGTCGATAATTTCCGCGGTCGCATCGGGCCTGTCCCATTCGACGAGCGTATTGTCCAGGTCGGTGATGACACCCCGGATCCCATTGCTTTTCAGTTTTTCCGGAGTCACCCGGAAAACATTCTTCACATATTCATTCGGCAAAAAAAGACGATACACCCGATTCACTCCATTGACTCTGAATTCTTTCCCGATTATACCACAGCGCCGCTCCGTCCCACATCCCGGGGCCGGTCATTCTCATGATTCCTCACATTGTGACATATGGTGGCAGAAACAACATTGGAGGTGTTGGCGTGAGCGGGATCTTCACTGCACTGCTTCAGCTGTGGGCGGATATCCCCGCGCTGGTCGGCTACCTGAAAGGCCAGGCGTTCCAGAAGCCGATGAATGCGGAGGAAGAAGCGGATTGCCTGAGGCGGGTGGCAGAAGGCGACGAAAGTGCGAAAGATGAGCTGATCGAGCGCAATATGCGCCTTGTCGCCCATATCGTGAAAAAGTTCCATCCACGTCATGAGCAGCTGGACGACTACATCTCGATCGGGACGATCGGCCTGATGAAGGCGGTCGGCAGCTTTACCCCGGATAAGAAAACCAAGTTTTCCACATTCGCCGCACGCTGCATCGAAAACGAAATCCTCATGCATCTCCGTGCCCAGAAAAAAGTCCAGAAAGATGTTTCCCTCTATGAGCCGATCGGTATCGACAAAGACGGATACTCCCTCCAGATCACCGATGTCCTGAAGGTCGATGAATCAACAGCCGATGACCGGCTGGAGCGGAAGGAGCGTTTCGACCGGCTGTACCGGCACCTGACCAAGCTCGATGAGCGAGAGCTCGAAATCATCCAGAGACGCTACGGCCTGCTGGACGACAATCCGATGACCCAGAAAGAGATTGCCGCGCAGCTGAACATTTCCCGAAGTTATGTATCCCGGATCGAGAAGCGGGCCCTCGTCAAGCTTTATCAGCAGTTCAAACACGAAAAAAGCCCCTCCCCCGTCGAG
Organism: Bhargavaea cecembensis; assembly: GCF_001619585.1. Taxonomy (GTDB): domain Bacteria; phylum Bacillota; class Bacilli; order Bacillales_A; family Planococcaceae; genus Bhargavaea; species Bhargavaea cecembensis_A. Next base: position 377,461 of record NZ_LQNT01000001.1, on the reverse strand, counting down.
CGCGGGGGAAGGGCCGACTAAATCACTTTTCGGAACCGAGCTGGAACATCATGACGCCAGCGAGGATCCCGGTCACAATTAACGAACCTGCCATCAGATAAAGCACATTGTTCACTCCCTGTCCAAGTGATGATTCACTTATCCGATTATACCATGAGATTCCTGAAGATTCGAGACCGCACGCATGACTGCTTCCGCCGAATGTTTCGCTGCCTTCGGCAAAAACTCATCGAATGACATCGCCGACTCTTTGCCCGCAATGTCAGAAAGCGCCCGGATGACAACAAACGGCACGCCGAACTGGTGGCATACCTGCGCAACTGCAGCAGCCTCCATTTCGGAAGCCAGAGCATCCGGGAACAATTCACGCACCCGGGCAACGCGGTCTGCATCGGACATGAAGGAATCTCCGGTGATGATCAATCCTTCTGCGGATGCATGCTCACCGATTTCTTCTACAGCTTTGCGCGCTGCTTCCATGAGCCTTCCGTCTGCCGTGAATGCAGGAGGAAGCTGTGGCACCTGGCCGTGTTCGTAACCGAATACCGTCACATCCACATCATGGTGCCGCACTTCACTTGAAATCACGACCGTGCCGATTTCGTGGTCACTGCTGAATCCGCCGGCTGAACCGGTATTGATCACGGCATCCGGCCTGAACCGGTCAAGCAATACGGCCGTGGACATGGCCGCGTTCACTTTTCCGATTCCGCTCTTCAGAAGGATGACGTCTGCACCATTCAGTTTGCCGGCCGTGTACTCACTGTTCCCGGCAATTGTCGTCTCTCTTTCTTCGATCCGGCTGCGCAAAAGCTCGACTTCCTCTTCCATCGCGCCTATAATGGCTATTTTCATAACAGAATCCTCCGTTCCGCTCGGTCAATAGGCCCCTTCAAGCTTGTTCAGCTTGTCGAGCCGAACAGGCATCCAGCCTTCACCGTCCACCCATTCCAGGTGGACATTATATTTTTCGCTTTTATCTGCGGTCGATACGGTCCCGATTGATTTCTGGGGCCCGCCGCCGTTTTTTAAATACCATACGATCATGTCGCTTTCAGGGATTTCTGTGGCATACGACATGGCCTTGACCTTCTCTTGCCAGTCGATATGGCCTTTCTGGTAAACCGAGACATGTTCACCCGACTGTTCGGTGCCGATCGGCTTCCAGGAAGTGTCGACAATCGTCTCATCGACAACACCATCGTCTGACGGAGTTCGGATCACTTTGCCCGGCTGATCGGATTCCTGGTCTTCTTGCTTGCCGTTTTCAGCTTCCGGATCTGATTTTTCGGAGGCCGTTTTACGGTCTGCTGATTCTTCGTTATCTGCCTCATCAGCATCATCTCCGCCGTCTGCAGCCGGTGCATTTCCGCCATCCGGGCCGCTGCCGCCTTCCGTCTGTTCCGATCCTGTCTCACGCCCGCTGTCGGCTGCCTGGTCATCTCCGCCGGTGAAGATGCCCACCGCAGTGACAACGATCAGGACGAAGACGACGCCAATCAGGATATTCAAGATCCGGTTTGACTTCTGGCGGTTTCGCGCCACCCTGGAAAAATTCTGTTCTTCCATGCCATCTCCTCCCCCGGTTACTCTATCATAAACGAATCCCGCTTATTTGACGAAATGATTACCGGATTGTTTCAGTTTCATGAAGAGGAATTTTTTGCAGCCAAATAATCAGATTCCCTGAATCGTTGCAAACTCATTGAATGTGATGCAGGGCCGTTCACAGCTTCCGCTGCTGTCCGCAATGAAAAAAGCTGATTTCGGCAGAAGGATTCCCCCGCTTGCCGCAGTTTCCCGGGACCTTCTGCTTGAATCAGCCGTTTTAGCTTTTATTGCGTTTATGACAGGCCGCTGATTGCTGCAATCAGCTGATGGACGTAATCTCGACGTCCATCTCGCCCCCAGGCGTCATGATTTTGACGCGGTCGCCGACGGTACGGCCAAGGAGGCCTTTGGCGATCGGCGAGTCGTTTGAGATGCGGCCTTCGAACGGATCCGCTTCGGCGGAACCGACGATGGTATACGATTCCTCATCGCCGTCCATTTCCTTGAATGTTACGGTCTTGCCGAGCTGCACGCGATCGTCATCACCGTTGTCTTCGATGATTTCGGCATTGCGGATCATCGATTCGAGTGTGGAGATGCGGCCTTCGATGAACGCCTGATCTTCTTTGGCCGAATCATATTCGGAGTTCTCGGAAAGGTCGCCGAAACTGCGCGCAACCTTAATGCGCTCTACGACTTCCTTCCGTTTAACCGTTTTCAGGTACTCGAGTTCTTCAATCAGCTTCTCTTTTCCCGCCTGGGTCATCGGAAATTTTTTCTCTGTGGACATAAACAATCTCTCCTTCGCGTCTTTCCTTCATAAAAAGAATACTATGCCGCCCCGTGACCGGGAATGCGACATAGCGGAAATGTGATGGTTTTAACTGACAAGAGTATATTACAGATTTTGTGGAGATTCAAGAATTGTTTTTATTTTCGTCACCATCAGGTCAATTGCGACTTTATTCTCCCCGCCTTCAGGGATAATCAGGTCCGCATAGCGTTTTGTCGGTTCGATGAACTGATTATGCATCGGCCGGACGACCGACAGATACTGGCCAATCACTGAACTGATCGAGCGGCCGCGCTCTTCGATGTCACGCTGGATACGCCGGATGATGCGGAGATCCGCATCCGTATCGACAAAGAGCTTAATATCCATCAGGTCCCGAAGTCTCGCATCGTCCAGAACGAGGATTCCTTCGATGATGATGACATCTTTCGGCTCGATGGCCTCCGTTTTGTCGGATCGCGTGTGCAGCGCATAGTCATACACCGGGCGATTGACCGGACGCCCCTCGAGCAGTTCCTTGATGTGCTCGATAAGAAGATCCGTGTCAAAAGCGAACGGGTGGTCATAGTTCGTCTTCAGTCGTTCTTCAAATGCCAGTTCGGACTGGTCTTTATAATAATAATCGTGCTCAATCACGGTGACGGAATGCTCCTTCACGACATCGTAGATCGAGCGGGTTACGCTCGTCTTGCCGGAGCCCGAGCCGCCGGCGATTCCGATGATGAGCGGCCGTTTCTTCGTCATAACACTGCACCTTCTTCGGTTGATTCTTTTTTCGTACTGATCATCAGGCCATCGCCAACCGGCAATAGAGCCGAATCGTATCCGGGATGCGCCATGAGCCATTCCGTGAACGCCTTCAGCTTGCGGATCATCGTCCGGTTTTTCCTCGGAATGTCCGTCGGATCTTCGGCTGCCAGTCCATGCATGAACATGTTGTCACAATAAATCACGCCTCGGCCGGACAGCAGCGGCTCGTAAAGGTCGAAAAACCTTCTGTATTGGCCTTTGGCGGCATCGATGAACAAGGCATCAAACGGTCCTTCGGGAAGGCCCTCTCCAAGCTCGAGCGCATCTCCGCGGACAAGCCGTATCCGTCCTTCCGCAGACGACCGACCGATATTTTCTTCGGCCTTTTCCTGCATGGCCGGTTCGCGCTCGATTGTCACCACTTCCGTGCCCGGAAGAGCCTCCGCCATCCGGATCGCCGAATACCCGATGGCCGTGCCGATCTCAAGGATTCTTGCGGGACGCTGCACACGGAGGATCTGGAGCAGCGCCTCCATCCCCTCCAGCTGCATGATCGGCACCCTGTGGTCGCGGGCGTATTGCTCCATTTCCATGATCCGTTCCGTACGGGGCGGAATCAGCCCTTCCGAATACCGGCTATATTCGTGTTCCATCTTCACACCTGCTTATCCAAAAAAATACCCGTTCATCATAGCACTAATCACATGAAAAGAGAAGGAAAGCGAAAGCTCTCCTTCTCCGGGTCATTCCCCGCTCTTCAGATACTTGTCCCTGTTCTTGAGGTGTTGTTCATACGTCTTCGCGAAATGGTTAATGCCTGACGGGTCTGCAAGGAAATAGAGATAATCAGTCTCGGACGGATTGAGTGCAGCATCAATTGATGAGCTGCCCGCATTCGAGATCGGCCCAGGAGGCAGTCCCTGGTTCTGGTACGTGTTGTAGGCATCATCGATTTCGAGGTCACTGTACATCGTCCGCTCGAGATGCTTTCCGTGTGCATAAGCGACCGTAGGGTCCGTCTGGAGCGGCATGTCCTCTTCGAGCCGGTTTTCGAAGACACTGGCGATCGATTTGCGGTCTTCCGGAGTACGGGCCTCTTTTTCCACGAGCGATGCCATCGTCAGGACCTGATGGATGGTCCGTTCCTCTTCCGCGATCGCATCACGGTAAGGGGTGATGTTCTCGTCCGTCGCGCCGATCATCTGCTCAACCAGCATTTCCAGTGTCGGCTGCTCTTCAAACACCGGGTAGGTTGCCGGGAAGAGATAGCCTTCCAGCGGGAACTTGATCTGGTCGTCCAGGATTTCTTCGGAGAGAAGGTTCGGATACTTCGTGATCAGCTCTTTGATATAGGCTTCATCCGTGACGAGTTCCATAAATTCATCAGCCGTGAAGTCCGTGTTTTTCTCGATGACTTCGGAGATCTGCGCAAGGTTCAGGCCTTCGGCAATGGTGTACTGGAATACCGGCTCCCTGTAAACCTTTCCTGTTTTCAGACTCTGGAGAAGCTCATCCGGAGTCATGGCCCTGCTCATTTCATAAGTGCCGGCCTGGAAATCACTTTCGTTGTTGAATTTGGCGTAATACTTGAAGATCCTGTCATCTTTGATGACGCCGGCCTCTTCGAGCTTCAGCGCGATCGTGTCCAGGTTTGAACCGATCGGAATCTCCACGGTGACGGTATCTTCGGCATCCGGATCCACCGGTTTAAGCGCTCCCGCCACATATGAGTAAAGGATGGCGCCTCCGATGACCATGAGGAGCAGCGCGGCAAGGAAGATGATCAGGACGATTCGCCGGACCGTCTTTACCTCTTTCTTTTTTTCATTCATGCGTTCAAGCATGACCTGCTTTTTGGATCGGTCACTCATAAACCGTGTTCCCCCTCTGCATTTCGAGGCTATTATACATGAAACGACTACAACAGGAAAGGCGTTGCAGTAAACGCACATGTCGAGCCAGTTTGTAACGTCATGCGAAAAAGCCCCCCGTTTCTGCACTGCACGGAATGTGCAGTGCGCTCGGGGAGCTGTCCGGCAGGTTAGTGCCGGTTGAATCCTAAACTCTTACTCTTCTTCGTCGTCCTCTTCGTCTTCTGCGAGGAACGTATTGAGCATTTCTTCGATCATGTCCCACTCTTCGTCGGTCTCGATCGGCTTCAGCTCTCCCTGTTCACCCTCTTCACCCGGGATGAAAGAAGATGCCATGATCTCGATTTCTTCATTCTCGTCTTCTTCCGCTCCTACCGGGTAGTAAAGGACATACGATTTGCTGAACTGCTCTGCCTCAAATGTGAACAGTACCTCGCAAAGCTGCTCGTTGCCTTCCTCGTCTACAACCGTGATGTGCGCATCTCCGTGTTCCATTCAAATCACCTCATCCGTTTTTTCTGTCCAGCCAACCCTGCAGAATCATGACGGCTGCCATCTTGTCGATGACGCTCTTGCGCTTTTTGCGGCTTACATCAGCGCTGATCAGCATCTTTTCTGCCGCCATCGTCGTCAGGCGCTCGTCATATAATTCCACAGGAAGGGAAAATTCATCCCTCAGCAGGTCTGCAAAACGCTCGGACGCCTCCGCACGCGGACCCACTGTATTGTTCATATTCTTTGGGTACCCGACAACGAATGAAGTTACACCATACTCCGCAACCAAATCGCGGATGCGGCCGATGCCGAACTCGCCGGCCTCTTCGTCGATCTTGATCGTCTCGACACCCTGGGCCGTCCAGCCGAGCCCGTCACTCACGGCGACACCGATCGTCTTGGTGCCGACGTCAAATCCCATTGCCCTCATGAACGGCCCCCGTCATTTCCGGCAATATAGAATTTCACAAGTTCTTCGATGATCTCGTCCCGCTCAAGCTTCCGGATCATGTTGCGTGCATCATCATGCCGCGGGATGTATGCAGGATCTCCAGATAGGAGGTAGCCGACAATCTGATTGATGGGGCTGTATCCCTTTTCTTTCAGCGCGGTATGGACCTTCAGCAGAACTGTCCTCACCTCATCTTCCATCGGCTCTTCCGGAAAGTTGAACTTCATCGTTTTGTCGAATGAATCCATGGTCAGCACCCCGCTTTCCCTTGGGATGCAGCAAAACCTCGCATCCCATTATAAACGTACAGATCCGCATTTAAACGGATTTGACTAAATCATACACGGATTGCAGCGCTTCATCAAGTTTGGACGAGTCTTTTCCGCCGGCCATCGCCATATCCGGACGGCCGCCGCCCTTGCCTCCGCAGGTTTCCGCAACATGGCGGACGATATTCCCCGCATGATACTGCTTGCCTGCGATATTTTTGGTCACGCCGGCAGCAAGGGTCACTTTGCCTCCGTCAGCTGAACCGAGCACGATGACGCCGCTGTCCAGTTTTTGTTTGAGCTCGTCCATCATCGTGCGGAGCTGGTTGCCGTCTGCGCCTTCCACACGCGCCGCCACAACCGATACGCCGTCGACTTCACGGGCGGATTCCAGAATCGCTCCCAGCTGTCCTTGTGCTTTCTGTGCGGAAAGCGACTCCAGCTCACGCTTCAGTTCTTTCTGCTCAGCCTGCAGGACTGAGAGCTTTTTCAGGAGGTCCTTAGGGTTTGCCTTAAGCATCGAAGCTGCCCCGTCCAGGATCTCTTCCTCCTCCTTCATGTAGAGAAAGGCCTCCTTGCCCGTCAGCGCTTCGATCCGTCTTGTGCCGGCACCGATGCCGCCTTCGGATACAATCTTGAAGAGCCCGATTTCCGCCGTATCACGGACATGGCAGCCGCCGCACAGCTCAAGCGAGTACTCGCCGATTGAAACGACGCGCACGACATCCCCATACTTTTCTCCGAACAGGGCCATGGCTCCCATTTTCTTCGCTTCATCGATCGGATGGTAGGCGGTGCCGACACCGATGCCGTCCCAGATCCGTTCATTGACGATCCGCTCGACATTGGCAATCTCCTCATCAGTCATCGCACCGAAATGGCTGAAGTCAAAGCGCAGCCGGTCAGGACCGACATAGGAACCTGCCTGGTTGACATGTCCGCCGAGGACGTCTTTGAGCGCCTGATGGAGCAAGTGGGTCGCCGTATGGTTTTTCACAGTAAGGCGCCGCTGCGCTGCATCGACTTCCGCCTTCAGCGTATCACCTTTTGCCATCGTGCCGGCCTCCACCTTCACCGAATGGAGGTTTTGTCCGTTCGGCGCCTTGCGGACATCCTGTACGGATGCACGGAAAGCGTCGCCCGTCATCGTTCCATGGTCAGCGATCTGTCCGCCGCTTTCTGCATAGAACGGTGTACGGTCGAGGATGACCTGCACTTCCTCGCCCTCTTCCACTTTTTCCACAAGTTCTCCTGCGCTGACGATCGCAATGATCTTCGCACCTGCGACGAGGTGGTCATAGCCGATGAATTCACTTTCCTCATGGAAGCCGCCGAGTGCCCCGGACTGTACCTGCATCGAACCGACATCCTGCCGGGCGGCGCGGGCACGTTCACGCTGCGCCTCCATCTCGCGCCGGAAGCCTTCCTCATCGATGGTGAGGCCCTGTTCTTCCGCATATTCGGCCGTCAGTTCCTCCGGGAAACCGAATGTGTCATACAGCCTGAACGCATCCTCACCCGAAATCTCGGTACCGCCTTCCTCTTTCACCCGCCCGATGATACCGGACAAGATTGACAGACCTTCATTCAGGGTTTCATGGAAACGGTCTTCCTCGTTCTTGATGACCCGCTGGATGAATTCGGATTTCTCTGTGACCTCCGGGTAATAGCTTTCCATGATGCTGCCGACGACCGGAACGAGGCGGTACATGAATGGCTCATCAATACCGAGCTGTTTGGCGTATCGGACCGCGCGGCGGAGAAGACGCCTGAGTACATATCCGCGGCCCTCGTTTGACGGGAAGGCACCGTCGCCGACCGCAAATGCAACGGTGCGGATATGGTCAGCGATCACCTTGAATGCTGTGTCCTTTTCAGCGTCCACTCCGTAGCCGGCACCTGAAATCTGTTCGATTTCACGGATGATCTGGATGAATAGGTCAGTGTCAAAGTTCGTCGGCACATCCTGGACCACGGACGCAATCCGCTCCAGCCCCATGCCGGTATCGATGTTCTTGTTCGGCAGCGGAGTGTACGTGTGATCCGGGTTGTGGTTGAACTGGGAAAAGACGAGGTTCCAGATTTCCAGATAGCGCTCATTTTCCCCGCCCGGGTAAAGTTCAGGGTCGGAGAAGTCATCGCCGTAGGACGGGCCCCTGTCATAGAAGATTTCGGAGTTTGGACCGGAAGGCCCTTCCCCGATGTCCCAGTAGTTCCCCTCGAGACGGATGATGCGTTCTTCAGGAACGCCGACTTCATCGCGCCAGATCAGAAGCGCTTCCTCATCTTCCGGATGGACCGTGACAGACAGTTTTTCAGGATCAAAGCCGATCCAGTCCGGATGGGTCAGGAACTCCCATGCCCAGTGGATGGATTCTCGCTTAAAGTAATCACCGATCGAGAAGTTGCCGAGCATTTCGAAGAATGTGTGATGGCGTGCCGTCTTTCCGACATTCTCAATATCGTTCGTCCGGATCGCTTTCTGGGCATTCACGATGCGCGGGTTTTCCGGCACCACGCGACCGTCAAAGTATTTCTTGAGTGTCGCGACACCGCTGTTGATCCAGAGCAGGGACGCATCATCAATTGGGACGAGCGAGGCGCTCGGCTCGACCGAGTGGCCCTTTTCCTCGAAGAACTTCAGATACATATCCCTGAGTTCCGCAGAAGTGAATGATTTCATACTGGTTCTCCTCCTCGTTGTGTCGGCGGTACGGCAATAAAAAAATCCTTCGCCCCCTATGCAAAAGGGACGAAGGATCTGTTCGCGGTACCACCCTGATTACAGCAGCATCCGCCGCTGTCTCTCAAATGCCTTAACGCGGCGGACGGCAGGGATGAGCTGCACTCTGGAGTAGCTTTCCGCATCCTTGCCTGCGGGATCCCTTTCAGTCGGGGGAATCCTTCCTGTACCGGCGCAGTGCGTACTTTCTCCGTCATCGAATTGTCTTATACCACGCATTATAGTGAAAGGGGGCGCATGTTGTCAACGGCCATCCATGAAATCATATGGCGTCACCCCGTCCATGCCGACCATCGGGTCGATGGCCTGGTGGTTGGACAGGTTCAGAGACGGCTGAGCGGACGGCTCTGCAGCCGATGGCCGCTCCGCCTCCGCAGTCAGCTCTTCTTCCGGGTCTCTGGCCGCCGGACCGGTTTCGGGCTCCTGTCCGGACACGGAAGACTCCTTCTCTGCTGTCTCGGCGGAAGGCGCTTCACCGCCCGCCACACGCTCCATGAGCGTTGTCCTCCTGCTGAGGTCATCCGCCCGGGCAATGCCTTCCCTGAAAACATCCGGCTCACCGATGAGGATCAGGAAGTTCTTCGCTCTCGTCAGGCCGGTGTACAAAAGGTTCCTTCGCAGCATCCGCCGGTAAGTCCGGACGACGGGCATGATGACCGTGCCGAATTCACTCCCCTGCGATTTATGGATCGAAATACAGTAAGCGAGCGTCAGCTGGCTGAGATCTTTCCGCTCATAGGTCACTTCCAGGCCGTCGAAGGACACGACCACCATTTCCTTTTTATCGACGGTCTCGTTCGGCTTCATGATCGCGACCACTTCTCCGATGTCACCGTTGAACACATTGCTTTCAGGCTGATTGACGAGCTGAAGCACTTTGTCGCCGATCCGGTAGGTGATGTCGCCGAAGACGGTTTCTTTACGGCCTTCCTTTGCGGGATTGACGATTTCCTGGATCAGTCTGTTGAGGTTGTCGATGCCTGCAGGACCCTTATACATCGGAGCCAGAACCTGGACATCATGGATCGACTGCCCTTTCGAGATGGCGCTTTTCAGCACTTTCTCGACCGCTTCGGGAATCTGCGGCGTACCTGCTTTGATAAAGGAGCGGTCTGACGTCCTTTTCCCCAAATCATCGGATACACCGCCCCTTTTCACCTTGTGGGCAAGTTCGATGATCGATGAACCGCTGCTCTGGCGGTAGATATCGGTAAGCTCGACCGCGGGCACCTTCCTGGAGGCAAGCAGGTCTTTCAGCACTTGGCCCGGCCCCACCGGGGGAAGCTGGTCCTGGTCACCGACAAAAATGACCTGAGCCTCGTCAGGGATCGCCTTCATCAGCTGATGCGCGAGCCAGGTGTCGACCATCGACACTTCATCTATGATGAAGAGCCGGCCTTCCAGCTCCCGCTCCGTCTCCTCTTCCCGCTCCATTCCATTAAAGCCAAGAAGCCGGTGGATGGTCATCGCAGGCAGTTCGGTCGACTCGCTCATCCGCTTTGCCGCACGTCCCGTCGGTGCGGCCAGCACGATCGGGAAGGCTTCTTCCTTTTTCGCATAATCCTTCGGCTCAAGTGAAAGTCCATGGAGCTCGGCGTACAGTTCCACGAGCCCCCGGATAACCGTTGTCTTCCCAGTCCCCGGGCCGCCCGTCAGGATCATGAATGACGAATGGAGTGCAAGCTCGATCGCTTTCACCTGCGTTTTGGCATAAGTGACGCCCAGACGTTCTTCGATGCCGCCGAGCGCCTTCCTGATTTCCGACTGGGGAAAAGCATCCTTGTGCGATTCGTCTTCAAGCAGCGATACCACCTTGGACGCGATGCCGATCTCGGAAAAGTAAAGCGACGGCAGATAGCAGCGCTGCTGCTCGACGACGATCTTGCTTTCTTCTCCAAGTTCGATGATTGCCTGCGTGATCGCTTCGAAACTGATTTTGTGCGGTTGGCTCGCCTCAAGCAGCTTCTTGGCTTCCGGCAGGAGCGCCTCCGCCTCCATGAACACATGGCCATCCGACAGCGCCGCCATATTCAGGAGATGCAGCACCGCCGCCTTCACACGGTCCTTGTGGTCGCCGGTGATGCCGAGCCGGGCCCCGAGCTCATCCGCCCGCTGGAAGCCGACTCCCTCGATCTCCCCGATCAGCCGGTATGGATTCGTCTGCAGGATGCTGACGGTCTCCTCACGGTATGTCTGGTAGATGCGCATCGCAAGCTGCGGGCCGAACCCCCATTCATTCAGCGCGATCATGATCCTTTCCAGTCCCATGTTCTCCTGCAGGACGGAAACAATCGTCTCTTTCCGCTCGTCCGACAGCCTCGGCACACGGTCAAGGGCGGACGGGTCGTTCAGGATGAGATTGATTGTCTCTTTTCCAAGTTCCTTGACGACAGCCTGTGCTGTTTTCTGTCCAATTCCGGGAAACAGGTCGGAAGACAGATAGTGGACAAGTCCCGTCTCAGTGTCGGGCAGATCTTTCGTGAATACGGTCGCCTTGAACTGGGTCCCGTATTTCGGATGCTCCACGAGGCTTCCCCGGAACTTATATGTATCCTCCCCTTCAAGGGGAGGGAAATAGCCTGCAACGACAATCTCCTTGCCGTCATAGCCGGAGTCGGTCGCCGTGACTTTGACGCGGAGAATCGAAAAGAGGTTCTGCGGATTATGGAAGACCGTCGCGACTGGCCGGCCGGTCAGATACTGTTCGTCTTCTTTGAATAGGTCCATCTGCCCGGCCATACGCTCTCCTCCTTTGCTTACTCTTCCGACTGGCTGATCATATTGTAGACTTCACGGGCCTGGATATGGTCCGGGCTGATCGTGAATGCCTTCTCGAGATGGTTGAGTGCATGTCCCCGCTGTTGTGTGGAGACCGCATACAGCACACCGAGGTTGTAATGGGCGTCCGCGTTTTCGGGATCGTGTTCCGCAACATGCTTCAGCTCATCCATCGCTTCGCCAAACATCTCCAGTGAAGCCAGGAGGATGCCGTAGGACAGCCGGATCTGCATATCATCGGGCGCCAGCTCCCGCGCACGCTGCATGTACGGCAGCGCTAATTTCAGCTTGCCTGTGCGTTCAAGCGACTTGGCCAGCATGTAAGGGGCATCCGCGCCCTCGATGCCGCCGCGGATTGCCTTTTCGTAAAGCCTGCCCGCTTCCTCATATCGCTCAAGATTGTAGTAGAGGCCGGCAAGTCCGTATACGGCCGTCATGGAGCCGGGATCGAGCGCAAGCGCCTTCTGGAAGAATTTCTCCGCTTTCAGCGCTTCCTCCTCCCGCCCGATCGATGCGAGCAGGTTCCCAAAATTGATATAGCCGATCGGATCATCCGGATTGGCATCGATCGCCTCCGTGAATGCTTTTACGGCTTCTTCGTAGTCTTCGTTGCGGATCGCTTTGATCCCTTCGGTATTGTGGTCCATTCCTATCACTCCTCAGCCGACATAGTCCAGACGGCTGCCGTTTTTGTACACTTCATCAATTGTCCCGCCGCCGAGGCAGACATCTCCGTCATAGAACACGACCGCCTGGCCTGGCGTGATCGCACGGACGGGTTCATCAAATGTCACCGACGCGGTGCCGTCTCCGTGAAGCTTCACTTCGACGCCGGTATCCGGCTGGCGGTAGCGGAATTTCGCTGTGCAGCGGAATGTTTCCGGCTTCGCCAAATCAGACGTGAATCCGACCTGGACCGCCTTCAGGCTGTCGGAATACAGCGCGTCGTTGTGGAAGTTCTGGCCGACAAGCAGCACATTGCGCTTCAAGTCCTTCCCTATGACGAACCAAGGATCGCCTGCGCCGCCGATGCCGAGGCCGTGGCGCTGCCCGATCGTATAGTACATGAGCCCGTCATGCGCACCCATGCGCTTGCCGTCCATCGTTTCCATTGCTCCGGGCTGAGCCGGAAGGTATCCGGACAGGAATTCCTTGAAGTTCCGTTCACCGATAAAGCAGATGCCGGTCGAATCCTTTTTCGTTGCCGTTGCAAGTCCTGCCTCGAGGGCGATCTTGCGGACTTCAGACTTTTCCAGGTGGCCGAGCGGGAACATCACCTTCGACAGCTGGTCCTGTGACAACTGGTTGAGGAAATACGTCTGATCCTTGTTTTCGTCGACGCCGCGGAGCATGACGGATTCATCTTCACCGTGCTCCACGCGCGCATAGTGCCCGGTCGCCAGGTAATCCGCGCCAAGACTCACCGCATGGTCCAGGAATGCCCTGAACTTGATCTCCTTGTTGCACATCACGTCCGGGTTCGGTGTGCGTCCTGCTTGATATTCATCCAGGAAGTACGTAAATACTTTATCCCAATATTGTTTTTCAAAGTTGACCGCGTAGTAAGGGATGCCGATCTGGTTGGCAACGCGGATCACGTCTTCATAATCCTCTGTCGCCGTACAGACGCCGTTTTCATCGGTATCATCCCAGTTTTTCATGAAGATGCCGATCACGTCATAGCCCTGCTCTTTCAGGAGCAGCGCGGTCACAGATGAGTCGACGCCGCCGGACATACCGACGACGACGCGTGTATCTTCGGGTTTTTTATGGATTGCCATGTTTGTTCACCTTTCTATTGTCCTGCGAGTCTCCGGACCACGGCTGCAGTCTTTTCTGCAGCTGACCGGATGTCTTCCTCCGATAGGCCGTATCCGAAGCTGAAGCGGACGGAATTCCGAAGCTCTTCTGCACTTTCCCCGTGCATCGCAACAAGCACATGCGACGGATCGATCGACCCTGCCGTGCAGGCGGAGCCGCTGGAAACATGAATACCCGCCAGGTCCAGGTTCACGAGGAGCGATTCGATATCCGTACCCGGAAAGCTGAGGTTCAGGATATTCGGCAGTGTTTCCGCCCGGTCCGCATTCACACTGAACGCCGTACCGGTCTCCTTCAGGATACCGGTCATGATCTGTTTGAATGCCTCATGACGTTCACGGCGTTCTGCAAGAGATTCCTGTGCAATTTCAGCCGCTTTTGCAAATGCCGCAATGCCCGGCACGTTTTCCGTCCCGGCACGGCGTTTTCGCTCCTGTTCGCCGCCGGATGTCGGCGGCACGATTTTCGTGCCGTTTCTCTGGTAAAGGAAACCGATCCCCTTCGGCCCGTTGATCTTATGGGCAGAGGCGCTAAGCAAGTCGACACCGAACTCTTTGACATCAACCGGGATCTCACCGAATGCCTGAACCGCATCGGTATGGAAGGTCGCACTGTGCCCCTTCAAGATTTCTCCGATCTCCCTGATCGGCTGGATGGTGCCGACTTCATTGTTCGCCGCCATGATCGTGACCAGGATCGTATCCTCCCGAAGAGCATCCTTGACATCGTCGGGTGACACGCGGCCTTCCCGGTCGACCGGAAGCCACGTCACCTCGAAACCGCGCTTTTCAAGCCGCTTGCATGCGTTGAGAACCGCATGGTGTTCGATGCCGGTCGTGATGATATGTCGGCCCTCATCTGATCTCGCCTCAGCCGTGCCGAAGATGGCGAAGTTGTCGCTTTCCGTGCCGCCGCCCGTAAAAATCATCTCTTCCGGGCGCGCTCCGATCAGCCCTGCAACGGTTGCCCGGCTGTCATCAAGCAATTTTCTCGCAGCACGCCCCGTTCCATGGATGCTCGAAGCATTGCCGAAGGTGCTTGTGAGAAGTTCAGCATAGACACGTGCCACTTCCGGGTGGACCGGTGTCGTGGCGGCGTGGTCCAAATAGATTCCGTTCATCTTCAAAACCCTTTCCCAGCAGCGCTGCCGGCTCTTCGGTCAAGCCAAAGGGCAGACAGATGACATCAGGCCATCAAATGTAGAACATGTAGCCCTCGTCTTCACTGTCAGATTTCATGTTGATCAGATCTTCAATCGTGACCGTGTCGAGTACGTCCTTAACTGCGTCACGGATTCGCCCCCAAAGCTGACGCTGGGGCTGGGGTTCATCCTCGATCCCCTCAACCGGCTGGATCGGTCCTTCCAGGACGCGGATCACGTCGCCGGCCGAGATCAGGTGCGGCGGTTTTGCCAATTTATATCCGCCGTGCGCACCCCTTACACTTTTGACAAGCCCCGAGTTGCGGAGCGGCGGAACCAGCTGTTCGAGGTAAGCCTCGGACAGATCGTTGATTTCTGCGATTTTCCGGAGCGGAACTGGCCCGCTCCCGTATTGCCGGCCGAGCTCGATCATGATTGCGAGCCCGTAACGGCCTCTGGTCGATATTTTCATCGGTACACCTCTACCCTGCGGATTTCTATCCGCCATTATAGCACATCGATTCCCGCCCCCGCGCATGAAGAGTCCCGGGAGTAGATGTATAATGGAAGGATGGATGATAGAAAGGGCTGATTTCATGCAGAACGAACCGCTCGCCTACCGGATGAGGCCGAAAAATATCGACGAAATAGCTGGCCAGCAGCATATTATCGGCGAAGGGACCGCGCTGTACCGGATGATCAAGAACGGGCACGTGCCGTCCATGCTTCTGTATGGCCGCCCCGGTGTCGGAAAAACGTCCCTCGCGCATGCGATCGCGGGTTCAAGCGGCCTGCCGTTCATCGGGCTGAATGCCACCGTATCCGGCAAAAAAGACGTAGAGCGGGTCGTCGACGAGGCACGGGTCACGGGCAAGGTGATCCTCTTCCTGGACGAGATCCACCGCTTCAACAAACTCCAGCAGGATGCGCTTCTCCCGCATGTGGAGAATGGATCGATCGTCCTGATCGGTGCCACGACCGAGAACCCGTTCCACGATGTAAACCCCGCAATACGTTCGAGATGCGGAGAAATCCTTCAGCTGAAGGGTCTGGAAACAGCGGACATCGAGGAGCTGATCCGGAGGGCGCTCACTGACGAAGATCGCGGCCTGGGGCGGATGGATATCCAAATCACCGATGACCAGATCGTCCGCCTTGCGGAAGGAGCGGGCGGAGATGCCCGAAAGGCACTAACGCTGCTTGAGTCGGCAGTACTCGCATCCGATGAGGAAGACGGCACGACGACTGTGGAAGATGCGGTGATCAAGAGCCTGATCGGACGTACCGGCGTGTTCGGAGACAAGAATGGCTCCCACTTCTATAATCTCCTTTCCGCCCTCCAAAAATCCGTGCGCGGAAGTGATGCGGATGCCGCAGTCTTCTACCTTGCCCACCTCCTGGAGTCGGGTGACCTGACGGCCGTGTGCCGGCGGCTTCTCGTCATGGCCTACGAAGATATCGGCCTCGCAAATCCCGAAGTCGGCGCTCATGTTCTGGCGGCAACCCAGTCTGCGGAACGCCTTGGCATGCCGGAGGCACGGATTCCTCTCAGCGTGGCGGTCATCGAGATGTGCCTCTCGGAAAAATCAAATTCGGCCTACCGTGCGTTTGATGCAGCGGCATCGAAGATCCATGCCGGGGATACCGGGGAGATCCCCCAGCACCTCAAGGACGCCCACTACGCCGGTGCTGCTGCGCTCGGACATACCGGATACAAGTATCCGCACGACACCCCGCTCGGTGAGTTCGGAGGCTGGACCAGTCAGCAGTACCTTCCCGACAAAGTTGCGGATGAGCGGTTCTATGAACCCGTTATCGCCGGCAAGGAGAAGAAGATGGCAGGCATCTATAAAAAGCTGAAACAATTCATGACACAACCATAAAGAAGCCGTCCCGCCCGGGACGGCTTCTTTTAATTGGATGGCAGAGAGTTTCGGCATCCCGCAGGCCGGACCGGGCATATTCATGACAGCTGCGGGGCTTCAGGCAACATCGCTGTTCATCTTTCAGCTTGGGGGTCCTTATTTCAACTCGGGAGTCCTTGTTGCAACTCCAGAGTCCTTATTTCAACTTCTCGCCCCATGTTGCAACTTCGGAGCCCATGTTTAAACCCGGAAGTCCTTGTTGCAACTTCGGAGCCCTTATTTCAACCTGGAAATCCTTGTTTCAACTCAGGAGTCCATATTTCAATTTCTCGTTTCCGGTTAACATGAAGTATTTATTCATACACTTCCCCGGATAACAAATTAAAAAAACCGCTCCCGATTGGGAACGGATTTTATTTATTCGCCTTTTACACGCTTGATCTCAATGTCTTTTACGATGTCATTCAGTACCCAGGAAGCGCAGAACAATCCGGCGGTTGACGGGACGAATGCATTAGAAGCAGGAGGCATTTTGGCCTTCCGGATCTTGGCATCTGGCTTCCCCACCACCTCGTTCACTTCCTCTTTGGAAATGATCGGGCTTTCGTCGGAGAAAACGACCGGGACGCCTTTCCGGATGCCCTCCTTGCGAAGCGTCGTCCGGATCACTTTGGCAAGCGGATCGGTGTGAGTCTTCGAGATGTCTACAATCCGCAGCCGGGTCGGATCGGTTTTCCGGGCAACCCCCATGCAGGAAATCACCTTCACGCCGCGCTTTACGCACTCTTTGATCAGATGAATCTTGTAGGCAATCGTATCGGACGCATCAATCACATAGTCGGGATTCAGGTCGAACAGCTGGTCCGCAGTTTCTTCGGTATAGAACATATTGAGTGTGACCACTTCACAGTCCGGATTGATGTCCGCGATCCGCTCTTTCATGATGTCGGCTTTTTTCCGCCCGACAGTAGACAGGTAAGCGACAAGCTGGCGGTTGACGTTCGTGATGTCGACTTCGTCCTTGTCGATCAGGATGATCCGGCCGATCCCTGTCCGTGCGCAGGCTTCTGCCGCGAATGAGCCGACCCCGCCGACGCCGAGTATGGCTACGGTGGTCTGCCTGTAGCGGTCCAGCCCCTCTTTTCCTATGGAAAGTTCATTTCTGGAAAACTGGTGCAGCATGAGGGTTCCTTCCTTTCGCAATCAAAATAAAAGCCTCCCGCTCAGGCGGGAGGCGGTCAGTCAAAACGGGACAGATCCCGATCGTGCCGTCTTTGGGTAATCGTTTTGAACCCGCACAATGCAGGTGGGTGTCCTCACCGGCACGTTTGACTTCCCCGCTGGGGGGCATGCCAGCAATGCCGGTATTCGGACTCCCTTACGATTTAAATGTTCGGTCAAAACTGATAGACAAATAACGAACACATCAGGATCTGTATTGGAATTAATAGTAACATATCTGAATCTCGGATTCAACGCTGAATAGTTGTGGCTTACGCCTTATTTTCCTGTCCGGAGCTTTATACCCAATTCCTGGAGTTGCGCATCGGATACGCCGGACGGCGCTTCAACCATGAGGTCGCTGGCACTTGCCGTTTTAGGGAATGCGATGACGTCACGCAGGCTGGAAGAACCGGAAAGGAGCATCGCCAGCCGGTCAAGTCCGAATGCAATCCCGCCGTGCGGAGGCGTGCCGTAATCGAACGCGTCCAGGAGGAATCCGAATTGGGCCTTGGCCTCTTCCTCTGAAAATCCGAGTGCTTTGAACATTTTTTCCTGGATGTCGCGCTCATAGATCCGCAGGGAACCTCCGCCGAGTTCAAATCCGTTCAGTACCATGTCATAGGCCATCGCCCGGACTTCTTGCGGTTCCGTTCCAAGCTTTTCAATGTCTTCCCGGACCGGCATGGTGAACGGATGGTGGGCAGCATAGAATCGGCCGTCTTCTTCGTCATATTCAAACAGCGGCCAGTCGGTCACCCATAGGAATGCGTAACGGGATTCATCGATCAGGTCCCGCTCCTTGCCGAGTTTTTGCCGGAGCGCGCCGAGTGCATCTGCGACGACCTGCTTCTTGTCGGCAACGAAGAGCAGGAGGTCTCCGGATTCGGCTTCAAGCGCGGACTTCAGCTGTTCCCCGGTCTCGCCTTCGAAGAATTTGGCGATCGGCCCCTTCAGACCGTCATCCTCGACTTTCATCCAGGCAAGTCCCTTGGCACCGTGCCGGCCCGCAAATTCTCCGAGCGCGTCGATGTCTTTTCGGGAATAATCGCCCGCGGCGCCCTTGACGTTGATCGCCTTGACCTGGCCACCCGAGGACACCGCACCTGCGAACACCTTGAAGGAGGAGTCAGCGACGACTTCGGATACATCCTGAAGCTCAAGTCCGAATCGGACATCCGGTTTGTCGGAACCGTACCGGGCCATCGCCTCGTCATAGGTCATGCGCTGGAACGGCACAGGAACTTCGACTCCCTTGACGTCCTTCATGACCTTTTGGATCAGCGCTTCGTTCAATCCGATGACGTCTTCCATCTCGACAAAGCTCATCTCCATATCGATCTGGGTGAATTCCGGCTGACGGTCCGCCCGCAGATCCTCGTCCCGGAAGCATCGGACAATCTGGTAATACTTGTCGAACCCGGATACCATCAGCAGTTGCTTGAAAAGCTGCGGAGACTGCGGAAGCGCATAGAATTCCCCGTCATGGACCCGGCTCGGCACGAGGTAGTCACGGGCGCCTTCCGGAGTCGACTTTGTCAGGTACGGTGTCTCGACTTCCATGAAGCCGTTATCATCCAGGAAGTTCCGCACAGTCTTCATAATGTCCGAACGCATTTTGAATGTCCGGTACATTTCCGGGCGGCGCAGGTCGAGATAGCGGTATTTCAGGCGCGTTTCCTCGCCCACATTGGCTGCATCGTCAATGACGAACGGCGGATTCTTCGCTTCGTTGATGATGGTGATCTCTTCCGCCTGAACCTCGATCTTACCGGTTTTCAGATTCGGGTTCACCTGGTTCTCCTGACGGCCGACCACAGTGCCGCGCACCTCGATGACGAATTCGTTCCGCAGGCGGTCACCCGTCTGCATGGCCTCTCCCGAAAAGTCCGGGTTGAAGACGACCTGGACGATTCCCGTGCGGTCACGGAGATCGACGAAGATCAGACCGCCAAGGTCCCGGCGCCGCTGCACCCATCCTTTCAGGACGACTTTCTGTCCGCTCTGTGCCTCGGTGACTTCACCGCAATAGTTGGTTCTCTTCATGTCAGCTCTTCCTTCCTACACTCAAGATCTGCTTTTCAGGGTTTCTGCAAGACGTGCAAATTCCACCGTCTCCTGTGTGCCTTCCGCCATATTTTTGACGCCGGCCGCTCCGTTCTTCAGCTCATCTTCGCCGATTACGATAACATATCCGGCTTTCTGGCGGTCTGCCGCCTTCATCTGCGCCTTCATCTTCCTGTCCATATAATCCATATCGGCCGCGATGCCTTCCCGGCGAAGGTTACCGAGAATTTTCACCGCCTCTTTGCGGGATTCCTCGTCCAGAGCGACGATGAATGCATCCAGCTTGCTCTCGGTATCCGGCATTTTGCCTTCTGCCTCCAGCGCCATGAGGAAGCGCTCGATGCTCATGGCAAATCCGATGCCCGGCGCTTCCGGGCCGCCGATTTCTTCCGAGAGCCCGTTGTAGCGTCCGCCGCCGCAAAGCGTCGTAATGGCCCCGAATCCATCCGAAGTGCTCATGATCTCAAAAGCGGTGTGGTTATAGTAATCAAGGCCCCTGACAAGGTTCGGATCGACCACGTATTCGATACCGAGTGCGTCCAGTGCCTCTTTCACGTCTTCAAAATAGGCTGCGGAATCCGTGTTCAGGTAGTCGGTAAGCGCCGGTGCGGTTTTCATCAACGGATGATCCCGGTCCACCTTGCAGTCCAGGATCCGGAGCGGGTTTTTCTCCAGACGGTTCTGACAGTCACTGCAGAACTCCCCGATTGACGGCTTAAAATGGCTGATCAGCGCATCGCGGTGTGCGTTCCGGCTGTCCTTGTCGCCGAGCGAATTGATCACGAGTCGCAGATCCTTGAGTCCGGCACGCTGGTAGACATCCATCGCAAGAGAGATGACTTCCGCGTCGATGGCCGGCGAGGCGCTTCCGATTGCCTCTACGCCGAACTGCACAAACTGCCGGTAGCGGCCTGCCTGCTGGCGTTCATAGCGAAACATCGGCCCCATATAGTAAAGCTTCACCGGCTGATCCGGCGAGCCGAACATCTTGTTTTCGACAAATGCCCGGACAACCGGCGCGGTGCCTTCCGGCCGGAGGGTCAGCGAACGCCCGCCCCGGTCTTCGAATGTGTACATCTCCTTCTGAACGATATCCGTCGTGTCACCGACACTTCTCGTAAACAGTTCCGTCTGCTCGAAAACCGGTGTCCTGATTTCCTCATACCGGTAAAGCCGGCATGTTTCCCGGATCAGCGACTCGACCGCCTGCCAGCTTCCCGTCTCTTCGGGAAGCAGATCCTTCGTTCCTCTAGGCACTTTGAACATCATTGAATTCCCATCCTTCCCAGGAATGAAAAAAAGCCCCCGTCCCCTGCATCTCTGCAAGGGACGAAGGCTTATTTTTTGCCACCGCGGTTCCACCCTGATTGGCACAGCACGGCTGCGCCCACTCGGTCCGGGTAACGGCCGGTGCCGTCTTCTCCTACGCGGGGATGTTCTCCCTTTTCGAAGAAGAGCCTCTCGGATGTTGTTCACTGCCCGTGTCCTGCAGGCGGGATTTCAGCCCGGGTCCCACCCTCTCTTTTCAGGACAATGGGCCGCTACTTTTCCGGTCTGTGGCGTCCATTCCAGTTTCAATTAACCATTATGTTAATGACTTAAGAATCAACTGTCAACCGTTTTCGAAAAAGGTATAGAATTCTCCCTGCCTTAACCGTAAACTTATCCTAAAGGAGGTGGATAAATGAGAAACAAAAGAAAAATCGGATTATCCATCCTGCTTGTCTGCGGACTGCTGCTCGGCTTCCAGGGAACACCCGGCACTGCCAGGGCGGCGGGCACAGTGACTGTCGACACCGAGTCGATCAATGTGCGTTCGGGGCCGGGCCTCACCCACAGTGTGACCGGTTCTCTGAAACGGGGCAACACGGTCAAGGTGCTCGGTTCCGAAGGGGATTGGCTGTATGTGGATACAGGGTCATCCAAAGGGTATATCGCCGCCTACCTCACAAAGACATCCGCTGCCCCGGCATCCGGATCGGACACCGTCATCTCGCAGGTGGACAGGCTGAATGTGCGTGCACAGCCGACCACTTCGTCCGCGGTTCTGCTGAAGTTGAACCGCGGCGACCAGGCCACTTCCCGGGGAACATCGGGCGGTTGGACGGAAGTGACCGTGAACGGAACGAGCGGCTGGGTATCCAGTCAATACATAACCGCTTCTTCGGCAGAGCCGGAGAGCCAAAAAGTGAAGTCTGAGAATGAGACATTCACGGTCGCTGTATCTGCGCTCAACGTCAGGGAAAAACCGGACTTGAACGCCGGCAAAGCCGCAGTGGTCCGCGAGGGCGAGACCTATCCGATCACTGAAACCAGCGGGAACTGGGTCAGGCTCTCGATTGGCGGCAAGGAAGGCTGGGTCTATTCGTTCCATGGCATCCGCTCGTCCGGCGGTGTTTCCGAAGTCAGTTCCGACAGCGGATCAGAGGCGGAAAAAGAATCAGCAACCGTCACGATCCTTTATGACGGGACGAACCTCCGCAGCAGCGCCTCCACTTCCTCCCGGGTTGTGGACCTTGCAGCTGCAGGACAAACCTACAGCGGCGTTCCTGAAGGAGACTGGTACCGGATCTCACTTAACGACGGTGAGGAAGCCTATGTGGCGAGCTGGGTCGTCTCCGTCGGCGGCGAAGCAGCAGAACAACAGAAAGACAAAGAGAAAAAAGCCGACCGCAAGGCGGGAACGCTGAACGGGCTGACGCTCGTGATCGACCCCGGACATGGCGGCAATGACGGCGGAACAACCGGCATACGGGGGACGGACGAAAAAGACCTCACCCTCCCCACAGCGGAACTTCTGGCATCCAAACTGAGAGCCGCCGGTGCCGAGGTGATCCTGACCCGGGAAACCGATGAATACGTCGGCCTGAGAAAGCGGGTTTCGATGAGCAACCAGGCAGGTGCCGATGCGTTCATCAGCCTTCACTACGATGCAACAACCGACCACTCGGTCCGCGGATTCACGACTTATTATCAGAAGTCGATTGAGGAATCACTCGCAGAATCAGTCAACAAGTCACTCGGAAAATCAGTGAACCTGAAGGACCGGGGTGTCCAGAAAGGCAATTATCTCGTGCTGCGGGAAAACATGCAGCCGGCCATCCTCATCGAACTTGGTTTCCTGAGCAACCTGTCCGAAGAACGCCGAGTAAATAATCCGGAATACCGCGAACAGGCCACAGACGGCATTTATAAAGGCATTATCAAATACTTCGATTCCCAATTGGGAGAATAATAAAATGCTGCAGACCAAGAGAGCGCATGGCTCCTGAGTCTGCAGTTTTTTCATGTGGCTTTGTATAAGGCGTGTTGATTTCCGTTACGGGCGAACGCTTTCCGCGGGGAAGGCATCGAGCCTTCTGCGAAGTCTCTCCGCGCTTCCTTCTCCGCAGGAGTCGTCGCCCTCCACTCCAATCAACCCATCAATACATAATAGTAACGGGATAGCCTAGGGGGCCAGCAGATCGGATGAATGGTTACCTAGGTGGAGCGAGTGATTACCCGGCTGTCTCCCAATCGCAACCAACCCACTCCTAAATCCCAACCACGCCCAGTTGAATCACAACAAACACCGCCCGTCAGCAACGGCAGGAATTTCTGGTTTTTCTTCTAACCGGATGGCACTTTGGAGGTGAGATTTGTTCTATCTGATATCGACATCACTTGTTGTTTAAACTGCTAACTTGATAAAACAGGAATCGTTTGCCTAATACACTACATGGCGGATTAAAGCGGAGGGCCCGAGACTCCTGCGGGAAAAGCGTTAGCCGAAGACCCCGCAGGACGCAGTCCGAGGAGGCTAAGGCAACGCCCGCGGAAAGCGAGGGCCCGCAGCGTAAATCCGAATGGATTTTAAAGAGAAATCCTTTATAAAGAAAAAACTGCAGATATAGGAGACATCTGCAGTAAGTGTAGAACTATTTAAATTCTACTTTTTTAATAAGTCACTTCTTCGACTCAACAATCACGGTGACGGGACCGTCGTTGACGAGGCTGACGTCCATCATGGCGCCGAATACACCGGTTTCTACGTGAAGTCCGAGGTTCCGGAGCTCCTCGTTGAACTGCTCGTAGATCGGCTCGGCCTGTTCTGGCCTCGCTGCCTCCGAAAAGCCTGGACGGCGTCCTTTTGCAGTATCCGCATACAAGGTAAATTGGGACACCGAAAGCACGGAGCCGCCGGCTTCAAGGATCGACAGGTTCATCTTTCCGTTCTCATCTTCAAACAGGCGCAGGTTCGCGACCTTGTTCGCCACATACCGCACATCATCTTCCGTATCAGTATGGGTGATGCCGACAAGAAGCACATAGCCGCGGTCAATTGCGCCCCTCACATTTCCATCGACCGTGACGGATGCCTCCCCGCTCCTCTGGATGACCACTTTCATTCCAATCTCCCCCTTTACTCAGTTTGTGACCCGCTGGACGTAATAGATGTCGCGGATCTGCTTGATGCGTTCAACGATCCGGTGAAGGTGGGTGATGTTTGTGATCAGGAGCGTCATGTTGATGGTGGCAATCTTGTTTTTGTCGCTTTTCGCACTGACGGCCGTGATCACCGTCTTCAGGTCATTGACGATGTGCATCACTTCGTTCAGCAGGCCAGGCCGGTCGAACCCGGACACTTCGATATCCACCTGGTACTCCTTCTGTTTCCCTTCAGAACTGTTTGCCCATTCCACATCGATCAGCCGGCTATCGGAATCATCCGGCGACACATTCGGGCAATCTTCCCTATGCACGGATACTCCGCGGCCCTTTGTGATATAACCGACGATTTCGTCGCCTGGCACCGGACTGCAGCATCTGGACAGCCGGATCATCAGGTTTTCGATGCCCGGAACGATCACACCCGATTCTGTCTCTTTTTTCGGGGCGGGTGCGGCCATCTCTTTAGTGATCTTCTCCAGCTGCAGCTCGGCTTCTTTTTCTTTGCGGAGCTTTTCCGTCAGCCGGTTGACCACCTGCTGGACCGTGATGCCGTTAAATCCGACTGCTGCATGCATGTCCTCTTCATTGGCAAAGTTGAACTTGTCACATACCCGCTTGATGTTTTCATCGGTGAGGACCTCTTTTTTCGAGAGTCCCCTTTCCCTAAGCTCCTGCTCAATCATCTCGCGACCCTTGATGATGTTTTCATCACGCAGCTGCTTTTTGAAGAACTGCTTGATCTTGTTTTTAGCCTGCGAGGTATTGGCGATCTTGAGCCAGTCGCGGCTCGGCCCGAACGACTGCTTGGACGTCAGGATCTCGACGATATCCCCCGTGCTGAGCTCGGTGTCGAGCGGGACAATCTTGCCATTGACCTTTGCGCCGATCATTTTATTCCCGACTTCAGAGTGGACCCGGTAGGCAAAGTCGATCGGCACCGATCCTGACCGGAGCTCCAGGACGTCGCCGTTTGGCGTGAAGACGTAGACCATGTCTGAGAACAGGTCATACTTGAGCGATTCCATGAATTCTTCCGCATTTGATGACTCGTTCTGGAAGTCGAGGATCTCGCGGAACCAGGTCAGCTTGGAATCGAGGCTGTCCTGCTTTTCCTGGAGGTTTTTGCCTTCCTTATACGCCCAGTGCGCAGCCACCCCGTACTCTGCGATGCGGTGCATCTCATCCGTACGGATCTGAACCTCGAGCGGCTCGCCATGCGGACCGACGACCGTCGTATGGATCGACTGGTACAGGTTCTGTTTCGGCATGGCGATGTAGTCCTTGAACCGTCCCGGCATCGGCTTCCATAGTGTATGGATGATTCCGAGGACGGCATAGCAGTCTTTGATGCTCGAGACCTGGACGCGGATGGCGAGCAAGTCATAGATTTCATTGAACTGCTTGTTCTGCATGACCATCTTGCGATAAATGCTGTAGATATGCTTCGGCCTTCCGGACAGGTCGGTCTTGATGTTGACCTGTTCCAGTTCGTCGCGGATCTGATCCATGACCTTCCGGAGGTAATTTTCCCTCTCCGTCCGCTTCCGCTTCATCAGGTTGACGATCC
This sequence comes from Bhargavaea cecembensis, assembly GCF_001619585.1. Classification (GTDB taxonomy): domain Bacteria; phylum Bacillota; class Bacilli; order Bacillales_A; family Planococcaceae; genus Bhargavaea; species Bhargavaea cecembensis_A. Next base: position 351,647 of record NZ_LQNT01000001.1, on the reverse strand, counting down.
GGTAGTACTGTTGCGGATTCAGGTAGCGAAGAGCCGTATCTTCCAGTTCCCACTTGATTGTCGAGATTCCGAGCCGGTGCGCAAGCGGGGCGAAGATTTCAAGCGTCTCCGCCGAAACGCGCCGCTGCTTTTCGGGGCTCGTATATTTGAGCGTCCGCATATTGTGAAGGCGGTCGGCCAGCTTGATCAGAATGACCCGGATGTCCTGTGCCATCGCGAGGAACATCTTCCGGTGGTTTTCCGCCTGCTTTTCTTCCTTCGATTTATACTTCAGCTTGTCCAGCTTGGTCACGCCATCTACCAGCCTGGCAACTTCCTCCCCGAACCGGGAAACAAGCTCTTCCCTCGTGACGCCGGTGTCTTCCACGACATCGTGCAGAAAACCCGCTGCCACCGTTTCCGGGTCCATCTGAAGTTCTGCCAGGATGCCAGCTACCTGCACGGGATGTGTAATATACGGTTCGCCCGAGCTCCTGGACTGCCCTCTATGTGCCGTTTCCGCCACTTCATAGGCATCCTTCACGAACTGGACGTGTTCCTCATTCATATAGGAGGAGACGGATGCGAAAACATCTTCCACCGTCATCACCGTATTTTTCGCCATGCCGTCCACCGCCTTTCCATTGCTTTTCTGATATAAATTAAAACTATTTTATCAAAAAAGCGCGTTTTTGCAAAAACGCGCCCTCGAATCAGACCCCCGGCTTCCGCCGGGGGCCGAATCAGTCTTCGTATTTCATCAGTGCGTGCACATCGTAGCCTTTCAGGCGTTCACGGCCGTCCAGGTAGGAAAGTTCGATGAGGAAGGCGCAGCCGGCCACTTCGCCGCCGAGCTCTTCAACCAGCTTGACGGTGGCTTCGACTGTGCCGCCGGTAGCCAGGAGATCGTCGACAATCAGGACTTTCTGTCCCGGTTTGATCGCATCACGGTGGATGGTCAGGACATCTTTGCCATACTCGAGGCCGTACTCGACCCTGATCGTTTCGCGCGGAAGCTTGCCTTCCTTCCGGACAGGCGCGAAGCCGATGCCGAGTGCATAAGCAACCGGGCACCCGATGATAAATCCGCGTGCTTCCGGACCGACAATGATTTCCGCCCCGACTTTCTTCGCGTACTCCACGATCTGGTCGGTCGCGTATTTATAGACTGGACCATTGTCCATGATCGTCGTAATATCCTTGAAGCTGATGCCCTCCTTCGGATAGTTCTCGACAATCGTCACATATTGCTTTAAATCCATAGTTGTTGCTCCTCCCGGGCGGGTTCGGGCGCATCCAGGATGCTGCCGATGACCCGCCGTAATTCCTGATAGGGCGAATAAAGTAAAGTCTGCTCTATATCGATCCGCCGCTCCAGCCCAGAATACGTTTCTGATTCGGACAGGTCCCGCTTAGGCGGGTTGCCCACGACTGCGGCGAGTCCGTCCTCCATTGTAACAAAACCGAGCTCAAAAAACACCTTTGTCATAAAAATAACCGTGTCCCGGCTCCAGCCTTTGTGCTTGGCAAGCCGCTCCCCTTCGCGCATCACGTGAAAGCTGCCCTGCTGCTTCAGGAACGCATAATACCAGCCGAACTGCTTCCTGTCCGGAATGCCCATGAAATAGCGGGATTCCGGCACATGGAAATGTGCATAGATCCGGGACGGACCGCAGGAACCGAGAAGTCCTTCAAGCTGTTCCAGGGAGTCGGGAAGATCCAAAAGAACGAGTGCAGACGAACGCGCAGGGTCCAGCTCCGCAGGCTGCACAATGTCTTTCCCGGTGTCTGCGCGGAACTTCCGGACACTTTCCTTTCTGAAGGCGACGAATACTGCATCATCCGGTATGGTAGGAAGCCATCTGGACAGCAGGCGCTCCCCGCGCACATCAAACAGCTGCCAGCCGTCCGATTTGAGGTCGGTCAGCATGAGCTGCGGCTTTTTCCTGCCGTTCCACTCGTTGATCTGCAAATCCCCCGCAAGGCTGACACGCGCATCCGGTGTCAGCTGGTCCTCCAGATGGCCGAGCCCGAATCCGACGACATCCAGCGTGTTGGCACCGTCCGATACGCTGAGCTTGAGATGGTTTTTCATCGACCCGATTTTACGGCTCGACTCCACGCCCAGATCGGGCAGGCAGTAAACCGGCTTGGCAAAGCCGACACCGTACGGACCGAGTTCAGTCAGGGATTCGATCGACGCGATATCGACTTCATCCAATGTCAGCCGGACGTCTACGTCCAGTGTGGGGATCAGGTCCTCATCCGTCAGCACTTCCTCGCCCTGCATGATGAGATTCTCCCGAAGCTGTCCGACATGTCCGATCGGCAGTGTCAGACCTGCTGCCATCGGGTGGCCTCCGAAGTGCGGGACGAGATCCGCATTTTTCTTGAGCTCCCGGTACATGTGGAAGCCCTCGATGCTTCTTGCAGATCCTTTCGCAATGCCCTTTTCCGGGTCCAGCGCGAGCACGATCGAAGGACGGTAATACTTTTCCGTGATCCTCGATGCAACGATTCCGACGACACCCGGATTCCATCCTTCTCCCGCGACCGTCAGCACATGAGGGACCGCATCACCATACGTATCCTCGATCTGCGCGATCGCCTCATCGGCGATGGAGGCGACCATCTTCTGCCGTTCCTTATTTCGGTCATTCAGCTGTGCGGCAAGCATCGAGGCTTCCGCCGCATCTTCCGTAAGGAACATACGGACGGCCGGCTCCGCGTCCCCCAGCCTTCCGAGCGCATTGATCCTCGGGCCGAATGCAAAACCAATGGTCTCTTCATTGATTTCCGGCTGACGCACATCCGACACGCTGCTAAGCGCCCGGACGGCCGGATTCGAAGTGTTCCTCAACTTCTCAATGCCCATCCTGACGATGAACCGGTTCTCATCATGCAACGGGACGAGGTCGGCAACAGTGCCGATCGCTCCGAAAATCAGTGAGTCTGCCGGAAATTCGCCGGTCAGTGCATGGGCAACTTTTAGTGCCACCCCGACACCGGCAAGCTCCCCGAACGGGTAGTTCCCTTCCGGATGCCGCGGATGAATGATGGCATCCGCCTGCGGCAGGACTTCGCCGGGCTCGTGGTGATCCGTGATGATCACATCCATGCCCATCTCTTTGGCCGCAGCCACTTGCTCATTGCCGGAAATGCCGTTGTCGACCGTCACGATCAGTGAGGCTCCGCGTTCGTAGACTTCGCGGAACAGGTCGGTATTCGGGCCATACCCGTGTTTAAATCGGTTTGGGATGACATAGAAGGCATCTGCACCAAGAGCAAGCAATGCTTTCATAAGGACAGTCGTGCTGGTGACGCCGTCCGCATCATAATCCCCGTAGACGGCGATCCTCCGCCCTGTCCGGATATGTTTATGGATCAGTTCGACTGCCTTGTCCATATCTTTCATGAGAAACGGATCGTGCCAGCTTTCCAGACCGATCCGGATGAACGCGGACGCTTTTTCCGGGTCCGTGAATCCCCGGGAAGCCAGAACCTTCGCCGCAATCGGCGAAAGCCCGAGGGCCCTACGGAGCTGTTCCGCCGCCTCGGTGTTGTTGTCCTGCGTCCTCCAGCGCTTCATCGATTCTATCATTCCATCACTTCCTTGGAGTCTATTATACATGAGAATGTGCCCCAGTACCCGGCTTGGCATAACTTGAAATCACATCCCGTACTCCGGAGGCAGCCGGTTTCATTGCGGTCCCTTTATTGCCGGGAAAATAAAAAACTCCTGACAGGTTGTCAGGAGTTGCGGCTGTCGCCGCCTAGGTTGTTGTCACGAATCTCTGCATCCTCCTCGGGAGTAAATGCCGAAGCGGCATGCTGAAGCGTGGCAATTTCGTTTTGCTGGTCAGCGATCATGATTTCCTTCTCGTTCACCTCACGCTCCAGCCTTTTGATCTTCCGCTGCTGCATGATGGTGCGGAACATCGACACGAATCCGCTCACCGCGGCACCGAGCAGCGCCGAAACCAGAATTACGATGATGAGCGGCCATTCAGACGTCCCGAATACATAGTTCACCGGTACCGGATCCACATTGACGATCGCGAACCAGGCCACAATGATGGCAAGGATGAGGCCCAAAAGCAATGTCCACTGGAATTTCATGGCGGTCCTCCTTTCCATACAAAAAAAGACAGGGCATACAGATGTATACCCTGTCCATTCCGGAGCGGAAACCTGGTCAGACGACCGGTTCATCGGAGCCCCAGTTCTTTTCTTTTTTCTGGACGTCGAGCGTCCCTTTCTTGTTGATCTCCCTCTTTTTGAGCTGCAGCCACAGTTGCGCTGCGATGAAGATCGACGAGTAGGTACCGGCGATCAGGCCGAACAGCAGTGCAAGCGAGAAGTTGCGGATCGATTCGGCTCCGAAGAAGATCAGTGCCAGGACAACGAGGACAACAGTTAGCACAGTGTTGACAGAGCGCCCAAGCGTCTGCCGGAGCGATTTGTTGACCACTTTTTTCAGGTCATCTTCCGTCTCAATCTTCTTCATCTTGTGCAGATTCTCCCGGATCCGGTCGAAGGTGACGATCGTATCATTGATCGAGTACCCGACAATGGTCAGGACGGCGGCGATGAAGGTGATGTCGACTTCAAGCCTCAGCAGGCTGAAGAGTGCAACCATGAAGAATGCGTCATGCAGAAGGCCGACGATTGAGGCAACACCCATCCGCCATTCAAATCGGAAGGCCACATAGATGATGATCCCGAGCATGGCAATGGCCAGTGCCTTGACCGCATTTTCCGCCAGCTCCCGCCCGACAGTAGGAGAAACGGTGCTGATATTCGGCTCATGGCCGTAAAGCTCACTGAGTTCCGCTTTGAGCCCGTTGATCTCGCCCTGACTCAAATCTTCCTTGTATCGGAAGACAGCCATATCCTTGTTTTCGCCCGAAATCAGAATATCTTCGGTCGGGTGGCCGGCCTCTTCAAGAGTAGCGGCTACCTCTTCCTGGGTCAGCGGCTCATTGGACAGCACTTCCACACGGGTACCGCTCGAGAAGTCGATTCCGAGGTTGAGCCTGAACATTCCTAGGACGACTGCGCCAGCAATCAGGAAGATGATGGAGGCCGTAAAGAACTTTTTCCGGTTCCCTGCGAAATCAAAACGGTCGAATCTCGTTGTGAGTTCGAGGACATCCATCTCTTCCTCTTTGGAATGGATATACTTTTTCGAAAGGCCGAAAGCACCGGGCTTGCCGTCCAGTATTCCGCTGTGCACAAGCAGCCCGAGCAGCAGGCGCGATCCCCAGACCGCGGTGACAAAGCTGAGCAGGATCGACAGGATGAGCATCGTCGCAAACCCTTTGACGGAGCTTGTCCCGAAGACGAACAGGACACCAGCCGCAATCAGCGTGGTGATATTCGCGTCAAGGATCGCCGTAAAGGAGGATTTTGCCCCTGCCTTGAATGCTTCCTTCACCGTACCGCCGATCCGGAGCTCCTCACGGATCCGCTCGTACGTCAGGATGTTGGCATCGACCGCCATCCCGACACCGAGCACGAGCGCCGCGATGCCCGGAAGCGTAAGAACACCATTCAGGAGATTAAAGACGAGCAGTACCAGATAAACATACACGGACAGCGTAGCCAGTGCCACAAAGCCCGCTACCCGGTAGTAAACGAGCATGAAGAGAAGGACAAGAGCGATGCCGATCGCCGCGGCGATGACTGTCTGCTCAAGTGCCTGCTCACCGAACTGGGCTCCAACCGAAGTCGAATAGATTTCTTCCAGATTGACCGGAAGCGCCCCCGCATTCAGGATACCGGCCAGATGTTTGGTTTCGTCAACCGTGAACGAGCCTGAAATCTCGACATCCGATGAAAGGATCGGCTTGGAAACATTCGGAGCGGAGATGAATTTCGGCTCTTGTTTCGTCGCTTCCTCTGCAAAGCTGTCAACGCCCTCTTCAAAGTCGAGCCAGATGACAAGCTGGTTGTTCGGGGCCATCGAGGCGATTTCGGAGGTGACCTCTCCGAACTTCTCAGCGCTCTTCAACTGAAGCGTGACGATCGGCTGTCCCTGATCACTGAACGTTGACTTGGCACCGCCTTCCACCAGATCATCACCGTCTAGCATCAGGCGATCATTGGTGTCGCGGAATGTCAGGTTGGCCTGTGTGGACAGCAACTCCCGTGCCGACTCCTGATCCTCGACGCCGGCCAGCTGGACACGGATCCGATTTCCGGACTCGATCTGGATGCTCGGCTCACTCACGCCCAGCACGTCAATCCGGTCGGTCAGCGCCCGGGCGGTATCAGCCACAACCTCTTCGGTGATCTCCTGGCCTTCACGAAGCGGTTCCACCTGGTAAAGCACTTCGAAACCGCCCTGAAGGTCCAGGCCGAGATTGACTTCCTGGGCGATCTGCTTGCCCGTTCCGCCAATTGTTGTGGCAAAGAGTACCAAGAGCAAAAGAAAAGCGACTATGCGCCCACGAGTTTTCATATGTGTTCCCCCTATTCAATTCGAAGAAAAAGACAGTGTCCTTCTACTTGCGGACACCTTTTTATAGACGCACAAAAAAAGCAACAGTTCCATTATGGAACACGTTGCCTGTCGTGTCAATTCGGCCTATTGGCTGTTTTTGGCTCCCCTTTTCGACCTTTTGGAGCGAGGAGCTCACGGAATTCTTCCTCATCCAGCCCGGCAAAACCGCTGCTTTCGGCTGCTTTTTTGAATCCTTCCACCTGCGTGTGGGTCATGTAGCGTGTGGGAGAGATGGACAGGATGTCACCCACGGCCTCATGGACCTGAATCGTCGCCGGATCCTTTTTGCGCCACAGCTTTCCGATGCAGTATGTCCACAGATCCTCTTCCGTGACGGAACCGTAGCCGTAGAAACTGAATTCATCGGCTTTGTTCGAAAGCGCCGGACGGACCCTCTCAAAGAGATTCCCGAAACCTTCCTGAACCACGTTGTCACATCCTCCGGGTGAGTCGTACGGGCCCTTGCTCCCGCATACGGATATTGTATAAGATTTCGGCCACCATGAGAAGGAAGTGTTCAATGTGTCGACATTTTTCCGGGGCACCGTCATCCTGATGGGCGCGGTCTTCCTGTCCAAGTTTTTCGGCTTCATCTACCGGATGCAATTTATGCGGGTTGCAGGGGAAGAAGCGGTCGGCACTTACATGACCGCCTATCCGGCGTTCATCTTCTTCCTTGCGCTGATCCAGCTCGGCCTGCCGATCGGCGTCGCCAAGGTCATCGCGGAACTGCACGCAAAAGGTGAACGGAGCGGCCTCCAGCAGGTGATGCGAACATCGGTCATCCTGTCCGTCGCCGCTTCAATTGTCCTCCTCCCGATGCTCATCCTGGGCGTTCCCTATTTGTCCGGGACGCTTCTCGGAAATCCGGAGACTTCTGTCGTCCTGTACATCTCGATGGCCGCACTGCCGATAGCGACCGCATCAGGGCTGATCCGGGGGTATTTTCAGGGCATTGCCCGCATCGAAGAGACAGCCTGGTCACAAATTCTCGAACAGACAGTCCGGATTGCCCTCATCAGCTTTCTTCTTCCGTTCTTTGCCGACCCGTCCCGCCCTGCGATGACGGCCGGCTACGCAATGGCCATCACCGGAGCGGCTGAAGTCGCGACCCTGCTTTATCTGTATATCAAGTACCGCCAGGTCAAAAAGGCTAAAAAACAAGATGCGAAGGGCTTTTACCCTCTGCGCCCGATCCTGTCCGTCTCTCTTCCGTCATCCGGGAGCCGGCTGTTCGGATCATTCACCTGGTTTCTGGAGCCAATTGTCTTTATCCGTGCGCTCGGCATGGCAGGAATCGGTGTCACAGCTGCGACTTCGCTGTACGGTGTGATCTCGGGTGTCCTCATCCCGTTGCTGCTGTTCCCGGCCTTTATCTCGCATGCACTGTCCGTCGTCCTCGTCCCTGCTGTCTCAAGTGCAGTTGCACTGAATGATGTCCGTCTTCTGCGGGAGCGCATCCATCTGTCGCTCCGGATTTCAGCGATAACGGGAAGCGTTGCCGCCGCTGTGTTTTTCCTCCACGGCGAAGAGATGGCGGTCAAGCTGTTTCATATCTCTGACGGCGGGGCATATATGCTGATGCTTGCACCGATTTTCTTCTTCTACTATATCCAGGGTCCCCTTCACTCCATCCTCCAGGCGATGCAGGAGGCAAAGGCCGCAATGATGAACTCCGTCTATGGAGGAATCGGGAAGTTGCTGGTCATGTTCGTCCTGGCTTCACAGCCGGGCCTTCAGGAAGCGGGTGCCGTCATGGCCATCGGTTTCGGAGTGCTTGTGACCTCATTTCTTCATATCGCAACACTGCGCAAAAAACGGGATGCCTCCACCGGTTTCACGATGTTCGTCATTCCGTATCTGTCCTTTATCCTGACCGTGGTCGCCCGGCCGCTGCTGATTGAGGAAGTGCCGTTCGGGATGCTCGGCGATATCATTGTCACATCTGGCTTCCTTCTTATACTGCTCTTGCTGTTCCGGTATTTCCGGCTTTCTGATCTGCAGACGGTCCGCAAGCTCGCCAAGCGGTTCTGATCATCAGCCCGTCTTGCCCTTTTTCTGAATGTGGATGCCATCCTTGTCAACGGTACAGAAAAAGATTTGTTCCGGTCCGGTATAGCCTGCTGCTTCCAATTCCCCCATCAGCCAGTTCATGTCCTTGCCGATCAGGGGAAGGTGCTCGGTCTGGACCACACCATCGGAGATCAGCGGCAGAATCGGACGGTCGCTGTCTTTTTCGAACACCGCCAAGTTTCCGCTCGGCTCCAGGAAAGCATAGGCCACGTTCCGTACGGAAGCCACTTGCTGCTCCCTGAGCTGCTGAAGCAGATCGTCGATGTTGTATCGCTGTTTTCTCATATTCTGTTCCTCAATCACACCGTTCCGGATGATGACCGCGGGGTCTCCCTCGACGACATCCCGGAACTTTTTGCTTTTGAGGGAGAAGTAAGAGGCCGAAACCTGAATGATGAGCAGGACGATAATCGGCAAGATGGCCAAAAACATCGAACTCTTCGGGTCTTCCAGAGCAAACGCAGCCACTTCGGCCATCAGGACGGAAATGACGAGGTCGACAACGCTCAGTTCCCCGAGCTCCCGCTTTCCCATCAGCCGAAGCACAATGATGAGCAGCACATACAGGAACACCGTCCGCCATACCACTGTCAGAAAATCTTCCATGATGCACCTCTTTTCCCGTTCAGTATGGGCATCGGTGCGGGAAACATTCAACGTGTCGGGCGAAGGTACCTCGTTTAGAAAACACAAAAAACCGCAGGCACAGTGGGACTCACCCGCTGTGCCTGCGGTCATTTAGACGGATCAGTTGTCGAGCACACGGCCGATAGCCGCGCGTTCGAACTGGAGACGGGTTCCGTCGGCGCATTTCACAAACACGGTCGCATCATCGACTGCATCGACCGTGCCGTGAAGGCCGCCGATTGTGACGATTTTGTCGCCGCGCTGAATTTCATTTTGCATTTTCTGTGTGGCTTTCTGCCGCTTTTGCGCCGGGCGGATCAGGAAGAACCACATGACGGCGAACATCAGAATCAGCGGCATCAGGGCTACTAATGTTTCCATTTATTTTCCCCCTTTCTGTATGGTACAAGTATACAAGCTTCAGAAGTTTTTTGCATTTGGTTTGTTGTATCCATACTGTTCAAAGAACTCTTCACGGAAATCACCGAGACGGTCTTCCCTTATGGCCTGCCTGACCTGCTCCATCAAGTTCATGAGGAAGTACAGATTGTGGTAGGATGTCAGCCGGATGCCGAACGACTCTTCCGCCTTAATCAAGTGGCGGATGTAGGCGCGGCTATAATTTTGGCATACATAGCAGTCGCAATTCTCGTCCAGCGGCCGGAAATCGCGCGCAAACTTTGCGTTTTTGACAACAAGACGCCCTTCACTCGTCATGAGTGTTCCGTTGCGGGCAATCCGTGTCGGCAATACGCAGTCGAACATGTCGATGCCCCGGATCGACCCGTCGATGAGCGCATCCGGAGATCCGACGCCCATCAGATAGCGCGGTTTTCCTTCGGGCAGAAGCGGCGTTGTGAAATCGAGTACCCGGTTCATGACGTCCTTCGGCTCTCCGACAGAAAGGCCCCCTACCGCATAGCCGGGGAAGTCGAGCGAGATGAGGTCCTGAGCGCTCTGGCGACGCAGGTCTTCGAACTCGCCGCCCTGGACGATGCCGAACAGTCCCTGGTCCCCCGGGCGGCTGTGCGCCTCCAGGCAACGTTCCGCCCAGCGGGACGTCCGCTCGACACTCGCCTTCATGTATTCATGGGATGCAGGATATGGCGGACATTCATCGAATGCCATCATGATATCCGAACCGAGCGCATTCTGGATTTCCATCGCTTTTTCGGGGCTGAGGAACAGCTTGCTGCCGTCGAGGTGGTGGCGGAAATGGACGCCTTCTTCCTCGATTTTCCTCATGTCACTCAGCGAGAAAACCTGGAATCCGCCGGAGTCGGTCAGGATGGCGCGGTCCCAGTTCATGAATTTGTGAAGGCCCCCCGCTTCCCTGATGATGTCATGGCCCGGGCGGAGCCATAGATGGTACGTGTTGCTCAGGATGATTCCGGACTTCATCTCTTTAAGGTCTTCCGGTGACATTGTCTTGACGGTGGCCTGTGTACCGACCGGCATGAATGCCGGAGTCTCGAACGAGCCGTGCGGCGTATGGACGATGCCGAGCCGTGCACCCGTCTGCTTGTCTTTTTTGATCAGTTCATAGGTGATCGCTGGAGTCATTCGCTTCTCCCTTTCTTTGGAGGCTTCAGGAACATCGCGTCACCGAAGCTGAAGAACCGGTAACGCTCGTCCACCGCATGCCTGTATGCATTCAGGATAATATCCCGGGACGAGAAGGCTGACACGAGCATGATCAGTGTCGACTTCGGCAGGTGGAAGTTGGTGATGAGCCCGTCGATTGCCTTGTATTCATATCCCGGGTAGATGAAGATCGATGTCCAGCCGCCGGCGGCGACAATCTCTCCGCCATGTTCGGTGGCGATCGTCTCAAGCGTCCGGGTCGATGTCGTGCCGACCGCAATCACACGGCCGCCCGCTTCCTTCGTTTTCCGGATCGCTGCGGCAGCTTCTTCGGAGACACTGTAATACTCGGAGTGCATCTCATGGCTCTCGATCGTGTCGACGCTCACCGGGCGGAATGTGCCGAGCCCGACATGGAGCGTGATGAAGACGATCTCGACTCCTTTATCCCGGATCTTGCCCAGCAGTTCCTCAGTGAAATGGAGCCCTGCCGTCGGTGCCGCCGCCGAGCCGCGTTCCTTTGCGAATACAGTCTGGTATCGGTCACGGTCATCCAGCTTTTCGTGGATATAAGGCGGCAGGGGCATTTCTCCCAGCCGGTCGAGCACTTCATAGAAAATGCCTTCATAGGTGAACTTGAACGTCCGCCCGCCGTGGTCTCCCAGACCGGTGCATTCCGCCTTGAGCAGCCCGTCACCGAATGTCACGACCGTTCCCGGCTTCACTCGCTTTGCCGGTTTGACGAGCGTCTCCCACTCGTCCCCGCCCTTGTCCGTCAAAAGCAGAACTTCTATCGTGGCCCCCGTCTCTTCTTTCGTTCCCAAAAGACGGGCCGGGAGAACCTTTGTATCGTTCAGGACCAGGCAGTCGCCCGGTTCGAAATACCCGAGGATATCCGAAAACTTGCGGTCCTCGAAATTGCCGGTTTCCCGGTCCACGACGAGCAGCCGGGATGCCGTCCGTTCTTTTAGCGGAGTCTGCGCGATCAGTTCTTCCGGCAGATGAAAATCAAAATCTTCTACATTCATGGTTGGTTCCTTCTTCCGTCGTCCGGCATTTCCATGCCGAAATGTTCATAGGCGCGCGGTGTGACCACACGCCCGCGTGGTGTACGCTGCAGGAATCCGATCTGCAGCAGGTAAGGTTCATAGACATCTTCAATCGTGGCCGATTCTTCTCCGATGCTCGCGGCGATCGTGTCAAGGCCGACCGGACCGCCCCGGAACCGCTCAATCATGGAAAGGAGCAATTTATGGTCGATGCTGTCCAGGCCGTGAGAGTCGACCTGGAGCAGCTCCAGGGCTTCCTGTGCAGCGGGAAGCGTGATCTGCCCGTTCCCGCGCACCTGTGCAAAGTCCCTGACGCGACGGAGCAGGCGGTTGGCGATCCGCGGCGTACCGCGTGACCGCATCGCCATCTCCTCCGCCGCTTCCCGTGTAATCGGGGCTTCGAAAATATCGGCACTCCTCACGACAATCTCTGCCAGCGCTGCCCGGTCATAATAGTCGAGCCGGAGCGGCACGCCGAACCGGTCCCGGAGCGGGGCAGACAGGGAGCCGGCCCTCGTGGTGGCTCCGATCAGCGTGAACGGCGGCAGGTCAAAACGGATCGATCTTGCATCCGGTCCCTTGCCGACGACGATGTCGAGACAAAAGTCTTCCATCGCCGGATACAGCACTTCCTCAACCGCACGGCTCAGCCGGTGGATCTCGTCGATAAACAGGACGTCCCCCGGCTCAAGCGAGCTGACGATGGCTGCAAGGTCCCCGGGACGCTCGATCGCTGGACCGCTCGTCGTCCGGAAATTGACGCCCATCTCGTTTGCGATGACCGAGGCGAGCGTCGTCTTGCCGAGGCCCGGAGGTCCGTAGAGGAGCACATGATCCAGGCTTTCCTCCCGCTGTTTTGCCGCCTCGATGAAAATACCGAGGTTGTGTTTGACCCGTTCCTGACCGATATACTGACCGAGCCGCTGGGGTCTGAGCGACTGCTCAAACCCGTCGTCGAATGCGGAGGCTTCGCCGGAAATCACCCGTTCTCCCATCAGTCCCCCTCCTTTCCTTCAGGTTGTTCAAAGCGGTTCGCCTTTTAACCCTGCTTCAGCAGCAGTGCCAGCGCCCGCTTCATGTAAGCTTCCGTATGATCCAGGGATTCTTTCTCGAGCTTCGGCCGGACCTTTGCGAGCTCCCGCTCCGAGTAGCCGAGCGCAGTGAGTGCAAGCATCGCCTCTTCAAGATCGTGATTTGAATCAAGAACCGCTTCCGGCTCAGTTTCCGTCATGAAGACGACTTCATCCGTCACGCCGTCCAGCTTTCCTTTCAGGTCAAGAATGATCTGCCGTGCGGTCTTTTTGCCGACGCCGGGGAATTTGACGAGGAACTTCTCATCTTCCGCCTCGATGGCTGCGACGACCTGTGCGGTCATCCCTCCGGCCAGTATCGCCAGCGCCCCTTTGGGCCCGATACCGGAGACAGTGATCAGCTTCCTGAACAGTTCCCGCTGCTCCGGAGCCTGGAAACCGATGAGCTGCATCACGTCCTCCCTGACATGGAGGTGCGTAAAGATCTGCTTTTCCTCATCCGTATGGAAGACATACGGATTGGGCGTGATCACCTGATAACCGATGCCGCCTTGTTCAACCGTGATATACTCGGGCGTCACCCTGGTGATGCGCCCTTTTATGTAATCGTACAAGCCGTGTTCCCCCTCTGCCACAATGAGTAGATTATAGCATATTGTCAGAACGCATTCCGGGACGATGTTTTGAGTGGTAAGTCGTTGGCATCCCATTTTAAAAGGCTCGTACAGCCGCGGCCTTCCAAATGAGTTACCAGGATCCGGGGAGATGCTATGAGACGAAGTTAAAAGCACCGGCCAAACCCGGGTGGTTTAGTCAGTGCCCTGTCTTTTTTAATCTTTCTTATTTTGGTTGTCAAGCTCAACTTGCTTTTCATGCTGATGATTTTCTTTTATAACCATAAGGTCTGAAATGGTCACAAATTTATAGCCTCTCCGTTTAAACTCCGGCAGGATTTGCTTTAACGCTTCTACAGTTTGGTGACGATTACCGCCGCCATCATGAAAAAGTACAACATTTCCCTCTCTTGCCCCGTCCGTGACTTTGTTCACTATTCTATTGACCCCAGGATTTTTCCAGTCCAAAGTATCCAAGTGCCAAGACCACATCACTAATTTATAGCCTTCTTTTGAAACGGCTTCTACCTGCTCATCCGTGTAAATTCCTTCAACAGGACGGAATAAATTCGTTTGGTTTCCGGTGATGGCGTGAATTGTCTCATGTGTTTTCCTGATTTCCCTGATTAATTCAGATGTCCTCATCCTTCGTTTGTGGGTGTATGTGTGATTTGCTATTTCGTGTCCCTCGTCAAACATCCGGAGCACGAGATCCGGGTTCTTTTCAGCATGCGCTCCGACTACAAAGAATGTCGCACTCGCATCATACTCTTCCAGGATATCCAATATTTCTGCCGTATATTTCCGGTGAGGACCATCATCAAAAGTCAAAGCAATGACTTTCTCTTCGGTGTTGATTTCCCAAAGGATTTGTCCCGCTTCCTCATAGTATTGTCTTCCTTTATCGGAAGCGTTGCTACTTTTAATTGCCACAAACAGGGCCATAATAAGGATTAAAGGCAATATCATTTTTTTCATGATGATCACACTCCCTCAAGCAGATTAATGCCGTTAGTATTCATCAATCAGCCGAGTAAATCCCTGTTCGTTTTTGGATGTCCTTCATTAAGCTTTGCTGGTGTTGTCCGACTGGTGGTTGCTGTGTTTTCGCGGAGCTGCCGGACGGCCAGGCGCCTAATTTGCCTTTCCTCATCCGCTCACCGTCATTCAGTTAGGTGTTTTACGTTTCTCATCATGCAGTTATCCGGGCCTTCGCGAGTTGACGAAGTTTTATTCTCTTCGCTTCCCGGCATAAGCAGGAGGATGGGGACAGGGGTGGCATCATGCTGGTATTTACATAATAAATATATCAGATGTTTATTGGCACAAAAATGCCGTGGATCTCTCATCTCTGAAAGAGACCCGCGGCAATAGCATTCATTGATCCGCGTGCTTTGATACCTGATAGCAGAGCGGGATCCAGGCGGACACGGCTTTTTCCGTGAACCGGTCCAGCTTCACTTTCATGTGCTTCTGTTTGTCTTCGTCAAGGGACAGCAGGTACAGCCATTCCCTCAGCAGTTCATTCGGGTAAAGCAGCAGATTGAACGACGACTCAGAAAGTGAGGCAAGTTCCGGCTGCTCGCCGCACAGATAATCCAGGTCGAAATCGACATGCGGCAGGACACGGTGGATCCAGAGCGCGGTTTCCGTACCGGCCGGACCGGTGCATGCCAGGTCAAAATCGATCATGACGTACTTGCCATCCGGGCCCTTCAGGAAATTGTGGTGGACGACGTCCCCGTGAAGGAGTGTGCAGTCCTCTTCCGGATCATACGTTTTCCTGATGGCCCTCAGCGCCTCCTCGGCGTGATAGACAATGGCGTCATAATTTGCACTTCCGATCAGAGGGAGCAGTTTCTTTTTCTGATTGCGAAACTTTGCAAGGCGGTCTTCCCATTTGGGGATCAGCGGATACCTGTAGAGCACCCCGGTGCCTTCCCAGTTCACCTGATCGGACGTTCCATGCAGTATGCGGAGAATGGATAGCGTCCGATCCCGCCCTGCCCTGCTTGAATAGTCGGCTGGTCTGGCACGGTCCAGCCAAGGCTGGATGACCGCCCGCTCATCCGCCGAACCAATGATCGGCAGGACATACGGGAAGCCGATATTTTCAAGTTCTTCATGAATCCGCCTTACTTTTCGTGCCTGCTGGACGGAATCATATTTCTTCAGAGAATATCGCTTACCGCCGACGTCCCATTTCCAGACGTTCTGCTTGATCTGTCGGATGTTGCCTCCGGCAGCCATGGATAATCAGTAGCCGCCGTATCCGAACGGTGATCCGCATACATTGCAGCATTGTCCGTGATGGTGTCCGTGATGATGGCCATAGCCCGGATAAGGCTGCATCGTTGGCTGCGGCCAGTAATTCCATGCGGCAGCCTGGATGGAATACGGCACGGCATGCCCGGAACCGGAGCCCGAGCCGCAGCCGCAGCCGCCAGGCGACTCAGCCGGGTACATGTGCATCGGGGCGTGGGACATGTGGTGATGGTGGACCATCGGCGACTCCGCTTCGTGCTGTTTACCCATATATGCATCCAGCGAGGATGAATAGGAACTTGATTCACCCATCTTCCAGCCCTGCTCCCGCGATTCATCCTCCGACATTCCCTCTGCCATAGGCAGTGTGTAGCCCGGTGCTGTCGGCATCTGCGGCATCTCCGGAGACTGTTCCATTTCATGGTACTGCATCATCTCCGGAGACTGCTCCATCTCATGGTACTCCATCATTTCCGGAGACTGCTCCATCTCCGAGTACTGCATCATTTCCGGATACTGCATCATTCCCGGATACTGCATCATTTCCGGATATGGCTGCATCATGTGATGGTGATGCATGTGATGATAAGGCTGCATCATCTGATGGTGATGCATATGACCATGGCCGCACATCGGGCAGCACATATCAAACACCGGCATGTAACAGAATGGCATTTGCATCATCGGAAGGACTGCCTCCTTCTCCGGCGGGCATGGTTGCATCGGCGAGGCCGGCATTTCCATTTCCGGCATGACCGGAGGCGGAGCCATCGACGACTCTTCTTCCATCATCGGCGGCTTTGGCGGTGGTGGCGGCGGGGCCATCGGAGACTCTTCGATCGGCATCAGCGGCGGCGGTGTTGGCTTTGGTGGCGGTGGTGGCATTGGAGCCGGCTTTGGCGGTGCTGGTTTCGGTGCCGGCTTTGGCGGTGCCGGTTTTGGCGGGGCTGGCTTTGGTGCAGGCTTTGGCGGTGCCGGCTTCGGTGCCGGCTTCGGTGCAGGCTTCGGTGCATGCTTCTCCATCGGCGGCGGTGGCATTTCCGGCGATTCCATCTCGTGCTTTTCCCTCATCGGTTTCTTCGGGCGTCCATCCTTGTATGGATGTTCAGCCGGCGGATGACCCTTGCCTTTCTTCGCATGATCCGGCAGGAAAATCTTCATCCCCGGTACGATGTAGTCCGGATTTGCCAGGTGAGCATTAAGCCGTTTAACTTCTTCAAAGGGAACCCCATACTGCCTGGAGATTTTCCAGAGGGTATCCCCTTTCTGCACTATGTGCACGTGCATTGCTTCTCCCCCTTCCATCGGTATAGCGTATGAACCCGCACTGGGCGATGACACTGAAACTTTGACAGACTCCGAGGACGTCTTCACAATAAGCTATGAGAAAACGAACAGCAGTTATGACGGGAAGGAGTCGAAGCCCATGGAAAAGTTAAAGGGGGACGAGCGGAGGGAACGGATCCTCAAGAAACTGAAAGACAGCAAACGTCCGATTAAAGGGGCAGAGCTTGCGAAAATTTGCGGTGTGAGCCGCCAGGTCATCGTCGGGGATATCACCCTCCTGAAGGCACACGGCGAGTCGATCATGGCGACGAGTTCAGGATATGTCCACCTCGGAGGCGAGGCGCCCGAGCGCCCAGGCGCCCGTTCGCGAAAGGTTGCCTGCACACACACACCGGACCAGACCGAATCAGAGCTGAACCTGATCGTCGACGCAGGTGCTTCGGTCCGCGATGTCACTGTCGAGCACCCGGTGTACGGTGAACTCAACGCGGCAATCATGGTCAATAACCGTCATGATGTGGGCCAGTTCCTTGCCCGGGTGCAGGATACCGGATCACCGTTTCTGCTGGAGCTCACCGGCGGCCCGCACCTCCATACCATTACCGCAGACAGCGAAGAAATCCTCGACCGTGCGGTGCAGGCGCTCAGGGAGCATGGATTTTTGACTGACGAAGCGTAAGAGGCGTTTGCGGCTTTCCTGATGTCGGAATATCGTACATCCGGCCAAATTGTACTAACGGACCAACCCCAGATCATCAGCCAAAACAAAAAACCGGACCGCGCTTAATTTTCGCGCGGTGCCGGTTTTATTTCATATGTCCTGTAGGTGCCAAGCGGCTTGACGACGCAGCCGAGTGCGGCGAGTTCTTCCATGGCGCCCTTCATCATCGGTTCGTCTTTTCCAGCGGCCACATCGACGATGAAAAAGTAGTCGCCGAGTCCCGTTTTCATCGGGCGGGATTCAATCTTGGTCAGGTTCAGCCGCCTCCAGGCAAATACCGACAGCACCTGGTGAAGCGCCCCGGAGCGGTTGTCCTTCGGCAGGTTGACCATGAGGGTCGACTTGACTTTATCCCCGCTGCCGGGCTTGCCGATCTCCCCCTCCCGCTTCGACAGAACGACAAAGCGCGTCCGGTTGAAGTGGAAGTCATTGATGCTGTCCTGCACGATTTTCAGGCCGTATTTCTCTGCCGCAAACCGGTTGCCGATTGCCGCAATCTGCAGCTCCGGATTTTCGGCCGCGTATTTTGCCGCACCGGACGTTGAGGTCGCCTGGATCAGCGGCACGCCGCGGAACCGGTAGTGCAGGAATTTGTGGCACTGGGCCAGCGCCTGCGGGTGGGAATGGATCGACTCCACCTCTTCCCACCTGTCCGCCTGCTCCGGGTGAACCATGAGATGCTGGTCGATCGGCTGCAGGATTTCGGCTGTGATATAAAGCTCCACTTCGTGGTAAAGGTAATCAACCGTCAGGGAGACGGCGCCTTCCAATGCATTTTCAATCGGGACGACCGCATAGTCCGCACGGTCTTCCGATACGGCTTCAATCGCTTCCGGAATGGTCGTATAAGGCATGAGCCAGTCCCCGTGGAACAGCCCGTCCGCCGCCAGATGAGTAAACGACGCCTCCGGTCCGAGATAAGCCACCCGTGTCACTGTTTCTTCCAAAACCTCTTCCCCCTTAATACGCGCCCGAGCTGACGACATCCGCAGATTCGATGAACGGCAGCCGCTTGAGCGTCTGCAGGAACGTGTTCAGCTCCATCGTCATCGCAGTCACGTCCAGGGAAAGCGTCACATTGGCCCTGCCCTGAATCGGGATCGTCTGGTGGATCGTCAACACATTGCACTGCGCCTCGGCTACGGTGCGCAGCAGTTCTGCCAGCGCCCCTTCCCGGTCCTCCAGCTGCATGAAGACCGTCAGGATCCGCTCCTGGACGACCGAATGGAACGGAAAGACCGTGTCGCGGTATTTATAGAATGCACTCCGTGACAGGCCGACCCGCTTCACGGCATCCCAGATGGTGGACTCCTCGCCATTCTGCAGGAGGCGCTTTGCTTCGAGCGTTTTCTGCATCGATTCCGTCAGGACGTCTTCCCTGACGAGGTAATAATTTTCATCCGAAACGTCTTTCATTGTTTCAGTCCTCTTTTCTTGGCCCGCCGGTTTGCCTGCAGGCCCCCTTATGGGCAGGTCTCAGTCAACGAATTCGAATTCGTATTCCATGATGCGGACTGTGTCTCCGTCCTTGACGCCGCGCTCGCGCAGCGCATCGTCAATGCCCATTCCGCGGAGCTGGCGGCCGAACCGGCGGACCGATTCCTCATGCGAGAAGTTGGTCATCTTGAACAGCTTCTCGACCGCCGGACCGCCGACCGTATACGCACCGTCGTCGTCCCGGCCGATGACGAATTCGTCTTTTTTCTCCGCTTCGAACTTGTACAGGACGTGGCGGGATTCTTCCACTTCCTCAGGGTCGTAAAGCGGGAATTCCGGCGTCTCTTCGAGAAGGTCCGCCACAGCGTACAGCAGATCCGACAGGCCCTGGCGTGTGATTGCAGAAATCGGATACACCTTTACATCGGACGGAATCTGCTCCTTGAATTCCGCGAGGTTCATTTCCGCCTCGGGCATGTCCATCTTATTGGCCACGACGATCTGAGGCCGCTCCGTCAGGCGGAGATTGTACTGCTCCAGCTCCTCATTGATCGTCTCGTAATCCTCATAAGGATCGCGGCCTTCCATGCCGGACATGTCGATGACGTGAACAATGACTCGCGTACGCTCGATATGGCGGAGGAACTGATGGCCGAGGCCGACGCCCTGGTGAGCGCCTTCGATCAGGCCCGGCAGGTCAGCCATGACGAAACTCCGCCCGTCACCGGAGTCCACGACACCGAGGTTCGGAACGATTGTCGTAAAATGATAATCGCCGATCTTCGGCTTGGCAGCGGAGACGACGGACAGCAGGGTCGACTTGCCGACACTCGGGAAGCCGACAAGGCCGACGTCCGCGAGCACTTTCAGCTCAAGGACGACTTCCAGCTCATAGCCCGGCTCGCCCTTCTCGGAAATTTCAGGTGCCGGATTGGCCGGTGTCGCAAAGCGGATGTTTCCCCGTCCGCCGCGGCCTCCTTTTGCGATGACCGCACGCTGGCCGTGCTCGGTCAGGTCCGCGATGATGGCGCCTGATTCCGCATCCGTCACCGTCGTGCCCGGCGGCACTTTGACGGTCATGTCTTTCGCATTTTTTCCGTGCATGCTCTTGCTCATCCCGTGCTCGCCGCGCTGGGCCTTGAAATGTCTCTGATAACGGAAATCCATCAGCGTACGGAGGCCTTCGTCCACTTCAAAAATGACATCGGCTCCCTTGCCTCCGTCGCCCCCCGCAGGACCGCCCATCGGTTCGTATTTTTCCCGGCGGAACGCGACCATTCCATTGCCGCCGTCCCCGCCTTTCACATAGATCTTTACGTGATCGACAAACATCACCGATCCACCTTCCTTCCAGCTACTGTCATGATCAGTTGTCCATCTTCCTCAGAATGATGGAACGTAAACCGTGCATCGGATGATGCCTCCGGCAATCCTTCTTCCAGTTCGTGAGGTCCCGTCAGCACGAAAGTGACCGACCACGTCCCGGACTCAGTCTTTACCCGGATCTGTGCCCCGTACTCCGCATAAGGGCTCAAGCCCTCCTGGAGTTCCGAGAACAGTTCTTCGAGAAATGCCTCCGTTTCCCGGTCGGCCCCGATGTCACCCCGGCCTTCCGCGGACACATCCAGTGATACCTCATATTCCGGGAAGCGCCAGCCAAAGGTCAGAAGCCATACTGCCAGACACGGCATGCCGGCGGACGCCAGTGCGGCTTCGTGCCGTGCCTGTTCCACGGCATCGTCGATCGCTTTCCGCACATCATCCTCCCTGCCGAGATCCAGCAGCATCCGAATCAGATGAAGGGTGTTCATATGATCGTGCCTCGAGTATTTCAGCAGTTCCTGTGCCGACAGCCGTTCTTCCATTGCAGTCACTTCCCGTCTCACAAAGTTCGTGTTCATCCCGTACGTACAGTATACCACTACAGGACACGCCTGTTTCAATGCAGGCGTCTAAAATCGGAGGTCTTTTTCGGGCAATAAAAAAGCGGGCCGCATGAGAATCATGCAGCCCGCTCATCCATCTGGTGCTTATTGAGCAGCCGGATAGACGCTAACTTTTTTCTTGTCGCGGCCGTAGCGCTCGAAGCGCACGACACCGTCAACCTTTGCGAACAGCGTATCATCGCCGCCGCGGCCAACGTTTTCACCAGGGTGGATTTTAGTCCCGCGCTGGCGGTACAGAATGGAGCCGCCGGTTACGAATTGGCCGTCCGCGCGCTTCGCACCAAGGCGTTTCGCTTCGGAGTCACGGCCGTTCTTCGTGGAACCTACCCCTTTCTTCGACGCGAAGAACTGGAGATCCAAACGTAGCATGTAGTCCACCTCCTATCGGTTGAAAGTCACTTTAATATGTTCACCATAGTCCCGCTCAATGGTCTGCAATGAAACGATCATGGACTTCAGGATCAGCTGGACGGATCCGTCTTCCGGATCCGGCACGCGGACGGACAAATATCCGCCATCGTCTCCGAGTTCCACATCGGGCTCCGTTTCCGTCAGTGCGTACACCGAGTTCACGGCGCCGAACGATACGGCCGAGGCCGCAGCGCAGACAAGATCCTTTCCATGTTCCGCGAAGTCCGCATGGCCGGTCATCTCAAATGAGGTGATGCGGCCATCTGATGTTTCATCCACAATTACCCGGATCACGGCTTACAGGTTGATGCCGTCGATGACGACTTTCGTGTAAGGCTGACGGTGACCCTGTTTCTTGCGGTAGTTTTTACGGCGCTTGTATTTGAAGACAACGATTTTCTTGCCGCGGCCGTGCTTGGCGATCTTACCTGTAACGGTTGCGCCTTCCACGTATGGAGCTCCGACTTTCACGTCGTCGCCGCCGACGAACAATACTTTATCGAATGTGATCGTCTCTTCGACGTCACCTGCGAGCTTTTCGATGTAGATCTCCTGGCCCGCTTCAACTTTAACTTGCTTGCCGCCTGTTTCAATGATTGCGTACATGCTTGCACCTCCTCTTAAACTAAGACTCGCCCTTCAAGGTGACCATTCGGTGCTTAGGACCTTGTTGGTGCGGTTGTAGTAGCACGGGTGCGCTACAAACCAACATGAAAATACTATCACAGACCCGACTTCCGGTCAACTGCCGGCTTCGGGAAACTTCCGGAATAAACGCGCTCCAGCACACGTTCATATTTTCGGTACCGCCAGTGAAGGATATTTTGAAGCAACAGGAACAGGGCAAGGAACAGATAAGGCGCCGACTGGGGCAGATAAAGGATGAAAAATACGGCTGCAGCAGCCGATACGGAAATAGATAATAGAATGAGTGCGATTTTTTGCTCAGGAAAGAAAATAAGCGCTGCCCGACCGCCGTCCAGCGGCAAAAACGGCAGCAGATTCAGGCCGAGCAGGGCCAGCTGTGTTGAGATGAGCAGGTCCCGCCCGGGCATCTGCACGAAAAATGAGATGGCCAGCAGAAGCGCAGTTGCGGCAGGTCCTCCTGCGACAATCAGCAGCCTGTCCGCTCTCGGCAATCGGGAAAAACGGGGTATCACGATTTCCCCGCCGTACGGCATGATGACGCATTGCCTCACGGGTCCGCCCGTCCACTTCGCAGCCAGCAGGTGACCGGCCTCGTGGAATAGGAGCGAGCCGAGGACGATCGCGTAGAATGAGACATTCCCGCTCGCAATGATGGCGAGCAGGAACGGGATCATGACCGGATGCATCCGGTACTTCATCCGCAGAGGACTCCGGTTGTCATTCCCCCGTCCCCCTCAGCGACGCCAGCCAGTTTTTCACACCTTCCGCATCCATCACATCGCCATCCCGCTGCACGCCCAGGAACATCGCCCCGGACTCCAGCTCCGCGATCGCCTCACCTTCGCCGACCGTCGTATACGGCAGCGTCAGAAACTTGCCGATAAATCCGTAGGTCACCGTATCCCCGTCATCATACTGTACTGTCACGGTCTTCCCCGTCTGGCGCGTATGTCCGGTATAGATGACCAGCCCGTCCCCCTTCGCCGTCACCGGAATGGTCGCAGCATACGACAGCACCACCCCTTCACGGAACGGCTGGAGAGTGGAAAACTCCGCCATCGCCGGCGTCGTCCCGTCGGCCGTCACCGGAATCGTCGTCTCCGGACGCCCCTGGTCCACGAACGACATCACCCATTTCTTCAGTACAGTCAGCTCCTCACCCGACCGCACCAGATGCGTGATCTGTGTCTTCATCACCTGATGCTCCTCCAGCTTCGCCACCCCGAACAGTACGATGGTCACAAGCAGCGCCGCCACCCATTTCTCCCTCCACCTCATCAGCACCACACCCCTGCGAAATGTTTTCTCTATCATATGTAGGAGGGGCCGGTGTGATGATAAATTGTTGAGAGATTTGGAGAGTGGGCGATTCAGGTGTTAACGTGTCACGTCAAGTGCCGTTACTCTAAATTAGGAGGCTTTACTCCAAGTGAGGGGTGCCTTACTCCAAACCAGGCATCCTTACTCCAAATGGGGGGTGCCTACTCCAAACTAGGCATCCTTACTCCAAATGAGAGGTGCCTTACTCCAAACTAGGCATTCTTACTCCAAATGAGAGGTGCCTTACTCCAGACTAGGCTTCCTTAATCAACTTAGACAATCTTAATCTAAAGTTGGCGGTGCTCATAATTTCTTTTTATACATCAAGTGGTTGATAAATTTCTCCAACCGATATTTCTCATCTAGGATCGTCCATTTTCTATTTCGATTTTGGTTCCCTTTATATTGACTTGATGATGATGAAGACAATAGTCTAATTGCGCTTTGAATATTGATTAAGCCCAGAAACCGCTGTGCATCGCTGCTAGTGATTTGTCCTCCAAACAAGATTCGGTACTCCTGCAGCACAGCAAGGTGGGCATCGTTTGATGAGGTATCGCAATTCTTACAAATCCATCTCCCATGGCCCCGCTCCATACCAATCCTAAAGCAAGATGGACACCTAACACCGAGTTTAATATCAGAAAATGCAAGATTATACCACCTCAAATAATGGTCTTGTCTTTCGCGGAACAGCAGGTCTAGCGTATCGGTCACAAATTGTAAATTCGTCCTCTTTAAAATCGCCCGATTCTCCTCCTCCAATTTCTCCACATACCCAGGCAGACGGTCGACCGGGAATATGGGTCTGCTTACGGGCCCCTGGATAATCAGCCCGTTATAGCTGGCGAGCACGATGGCTCCGTGGACCCGGACCGGCAATTCGATTGAAGCCAGGAAGCGTTCGGTTGCAGCGACTGCCCGGTTCAGCTGGTCTTCGGGGTTTCTCATGCCTTCGCGCATGCCATTTTTCATCCGGTAAAACTGTCCGGTGGCTTCGTCGAAGTAGAGTTCCCCTGTCATGTTCTTCACTTCCAGCACCAGCACAAATGCGGGATGCAACACGAGTGTATCCACTTGGACGAAGCGGCCGCCTGAAGGCACCATCACGTCCTTCAGCACTACCGGATTCTCCTTGAGTCTGGCTTCCTCCAGATAAAAGTCCGCTTTCTTCTCCCCGGCATAACCCGCGAGCCGCATCTCCATGTCGGCCCGGATGCGCTCATACCCGGGATGCTCCGCTGATACCCTCGATTCCAGCACCGCCAGTGCAGCGAGCCGCTCCGGCACACTCCGTTTCCCCACCGCCTTTTCCTCCCTTCCATCATGAAAAACCCCCATCCGCACGCCTGAACAGGCATGCGATGGGGGTCACATTGTCGAATCCGCTTATTTGCTCCCGATTTCCCGGGAAACGATTATTTCGTGAAAATGGACTTCAGCTTTCCTAAGAAGCCTTTTTTCGGTTCGTCCATGGACATGAGCGGAACCGATTCGCCGAGGATACGGCGGGCAATGTTGCGGTAGCCCGTTGCGGCGCGGTTGGCAGGATTGAGAACGACCGGTTCGCCTTTATTGGATGAAGAAATGACATTTTCGTCATCCATGACGATCCCAAGGAGGTCGATCGACAGGTGGGTCGTGATCTCGTTGACATCAAGCGCCTCGCCGGATTCCATGAGGTGGCGCTTGATCCGGTTGATGATGAGCTTCGGCGGCTCGATGCCTTCTTCCTGCTCGAGCAGTCCGATGATCCGGTCGGCGTCGCGCACCGCGGAAATTTCCGGTGTCGTGACGACGATTGCGCGGTCGGCGCCGGCGACTGCGTTCTGGTAGCCCTGCTCAATACCGGCCGGGCAGTCAATCAAGATATAGTCATATTCGCGCTTCAGTTCTGTGACAAGTTCCCTCATCTGCTCAGGCGAAACAGCGAGCTTGTCCGCTGTCTGGGCCGCCGGCAGAAGGAACAGCCGGTCCTCGAAGCGTTTGTCTTTCACCAGCGCCTGGTTTACACGGCAGCGTCCTTCCACCACGTCGACAAGGTCGTAGATGATCCGGTTTTCAAGGCCGAGCACGACGTCCAGGTTCCGGAGGCCGATGTCCGTGTCAATCAGGCAGACTTTCTTGCCTTGAAGGGCCAATGCAGTTCCAAGGTTGGCGGTCGTCGTCGTCTTGCCGACGCCCCCCTTCCCTGATGTCACAACGATGGCTTCTCCCACATTAGCTTCCTCCCTTGAATGTAGATAGGTACGGCCTCAGGATGCGGAGCTCCTGAAGTCGGTCGATGGCGATGAAGCCGCTCCGGTGGATGTAGGCACACTCCATTTCCGGACGTTCGGACAGAACCGTCAGTTCGTCCGTCATCGTCTCGACTTTATCGGCGATCATCAGATGCGTCGCTTCCAGCCAGGAAGCTGCGATGACCGCGTCCCGATTGCCTCCGGCTCCGGCGTGGGCGATGCCCTTCAGCCGGCCGAGGACAAAGATGTTCCCGTTCGCGATGGCCTTCCCGTTCGGGTTGACGTCACCGATGATGACGAGGTCGCCCTCCGCCTGTACGACCTGCCCGGAGCGCACGATTCCGACAAACGTCTCGGACTGGCTTTCCTTGATGAGGCGGTTGCACTCTTCCACACGGATGACGTCACTCTGCACTTTCGAAACTCGGAGATGGGGAGATTCTTGTACACAGTTGATGAGCTCCTTGACCTGCTCATCGGTGCAGTACCGGTTACCGAGGTGGAGCTGGATCTCCGTCGTCCCCTCAAGTGCCTCCTCCCGGACTTTCTGCTCCAGTTCCGACACCAGTTCGGAATAGGCGCATTGGTCGTCAAGGCGCAACACGAGGCCCGACTTCGTTCCTTTGATCATGACAAGCTGTTTTCTAGTCACTTGCGTCACCCCAATTCTCCTCCATGCTTACAACATTCCTTCCCTCTTCTGGATGCTCCGCCGGTTGGCAAGCGATTTGAACACCCAGCCCAACAGGACAAGGAACACCGAGTTGGCGATCATCGTCGGCAAAAGGCGGGTCGTGACGAATTCACCGAATGGCATCCCGATGAACCCGATCAGCGTGAAGAATCCGTACAGCGCCGTCTCAAGCACCGCCACAAGAAGCAGCGTAATGAGCGTAACGACGGCGATGTGTTTGTGGATATGCTTCACGGCCCAGATGGCCAGCAGGCAGACGGCCGGGTACAGGAAGGCGTATAGTCCAATAATATCAATGTGAAATAAATCGTACAAGAGTCCGAAAATGATTGCGTACACGAGGGCACGCTGCCGGCTGTAGTAGACTCCGACAAAGATCAGGAACATGATCAGAAACCGCGGGATGAGGAAGCGGAGTTTATCGCCGACCTCGATCGGCGAAAACAGGCCGAACACCGGCTCCACATAGAATAAAACGACGGCGACAAATGGAATGAGGAGCCGGATCATGAGCCGTCCCCGTCTTTCCCGCCATCCGCCGTTTTATCCATTGCCTCATCCGTGTTGCCGGCATCCGAACCGTCGACCGCAGTCGATGACCGCTTGGCGACGATGACATGCTCCAGCATCGAGAAGTCGGCAGCAGGTTTAATATGTGCCTGCTTCGTCAGTCCGAAGTCGTCCGTCGTCACCTCGGTGATTTCCCCGATCAGGAGCCCTTTCGGGAAGATGCCGCCGAGTCCGGAAGAAATGACCTTCTGGCCTTCCTTGATCTCGAAAGCAGAATCGATCCGCTTGAGAATCAGCTCACGCCGCTCGGTGTCGAATCCCTCAATGAGGCCGAACGCTTCCGTTTCGCCCGTGACAAGTGCGGATACCCGGAAATCCGGATCCTGAGTCGCAAGAAGCTGGACGGTTGACGTGAACGGCGTCGTGAGAATGACTTTCCCGATCAGGCCGTCTGCGGTCATGACCGCCATATTCTTCTTGACGCCGTGGGATTCGCCTCGGTCAATGACCACCTTCTCTTCCCATTGATCGGGGTTCCTTGCAAGGACCGATGCATGGATCGGTTCAAAGTCCCTGAGGTCATCCTCTTTGCCGACGATGTCCTTCAGCCGCTCATTCTCTTTCCGGACATCACTGAGTTCTGCCTGGACGGCTGCGTACTCGACGAGCCGTGAGCGCAGGCGCTGGTTCTCCTCATAGGTGTTCAGGAGTGAATCCACATCATCGACCAGGTCCGTTATGTAGTGTGCCGGCTTCGAGAACAGCTGCTGCCCGAAGCCGACGACATCTTTTACGATCTGTTCGGGCACGTTCGCGTGATCGCGGTCCCTGAGAGAGAAGAAGATCAGGGCGACCAGCACGATGACACCGACGAGGAGGAGGATCAGCCGTTTGTTAGAGAAAAACTGCGGCATGCTGCCATCACTCCCGTATTATCTGGCTTGCTGTTTCTTGATGACATCAAAATTGTCGAGCGCCTTGCCGGTGCCGATTGCCACACAGTCAAGCGGATCTTCCGCGATGGATACCGGCATGTTCGTCTCTTCCGCGATCACCTTGTCTAGATTGCTGAGCAGCGCGCCGCCGCCCGTAAGCACGATGCCGCGCTCCATGACGTCCGCGGACAGTTCAGGCGGAGTATGCTCGAGAGTCTTTTTCACGCCGTCGATGATTGCCGTGATGGATTCCTTGAGCGCTTCCGCGATTTCCTCGGAAGAGATCTCGATCGTTTTCGGAAGACCTGTAAGCAGGTCGCGTCCGCGGATCTCCATTTTCTCCGGCTTATCTGTAACGCTGGCGGAGCCGATCTCGATCTTGATCTGTTCGGCCGTGCGGTCACCGATGGTCAGGTTATAGGTTTTGCGGATATACGAAATGATTGCCTGGTCCATTGCGTCGCCGCCGACACGGATGGATTCGCTCGTAACGATGCCTCCGAGCGAGATGACGGCCACTTCCGTCGTCCCGCCACCAATATCGACGACCATGCTGCCGGTTGGTTCCCATACAGGCAGATTCGCGCCGATCGCAGCCGCAAACGGCTCTTCAATGGTGAAGGCGTCTTTTGCGCCGGCCTGGCGGGATGCGTCAATCACGGCACGCTGTTCAACCGATGTGATGCCGTATGGCACGCAGATCATGACATTCGGCTTTTTCCATGTACCGCCGGATGCTTTCTGTGCTTCGCGCAGGTAATACTGAATCATCGCTGTCGTGGTGTCGAAGTCCGCGATGACACCATCTTTCATCGGACGTGTCGCAATGATCGAACCCGGTGTCCGGCCGATCATATTCTTTGCATCATTCCCGACCGCAACAATCTCCCCGGTCTTGACGTTCTTCGCGACGACGGACGGTTCGCGGAGAACAATCCCCTTGTTCTTGATAAATACCAATGTATTTGCTGTGCCGAGGTCAATCCCGACATCTTTTGATCCGAGTCCAAACACGCTATTAATCTCCCTTTCTGCGCGGCCGTTACTGTTGCCGGTTTGAAATCATACACATCATTATAACGGATTCAGAGAGAAAGTGACAATCTTATATGAAGCTATAGCGTGTAATAGATTAAAGTAAGTATATTCTTGCTTTAGTTTGTAAAGTGTGGGTAGATTTGCGCTACAGGCCCTTGTTGGCCAACGCTTACGCTTTTGGCCACAGACGCCGTTCTTCGTGACGGCGTCCGCTAGTCCGCGGGCTGCGCTCTGCGGGGTCTTCGGCTAACGCTTTTCCCGCAGGTGTCTCGGGCCTTTTTGCTTCAATCTACATATCCAAGGTTAGGCAGCTCCGACCTTACATTAGATAAAGTCTCCTTCTTTAAGACTGAGGAATTTGTGGTCGCCGATGATGATGTGGTCGAGGAGGTCGATGCCGACGATTTTGCCGGCTTCGGCGAGGCGTTTGGTGACTTCGATATCTTCCGGGCTCGGGGCCGGGTTGCCGCTCGGGTGATTGTGGGCGCAGATGATGGAAGCCGCGGAGCGTTTGACTGCTTCCCGGAACACCTCCCTCGGATGGACGATCGAGGAGTTCAGGCTTCCTATAAATATAGTCCGGCTGTGGAGCACCTCGTTTTTCACGTTCAGGAACAACACGACAAAGTGTTCCTGATTGAGATTCGACATGTCCGGCATCAGATAGGCGGCGGCATCTTCCGGGGAACGGATGACATAACGCTCTGTCGACTGCTTGCGGGTAAGGCGCTTGCCGAGTTCGACGGCCGCCAGCAGCTGCACCGCCTTTGCTTCGCCGATGCCCTTCACTGATGTCATTTCTTCGAGTGTCGCGTGCTGCATGTCCTGGATCCGGTCGAAAAAGGCCAGCACTCGGTTGGAAAGCTGAAGGACCGATTCCTGTCTGGTCCCGCTCCGGAGCAGAATCGCGATCAGCTCCTGGTTGGACAGGCTCTCTGCCCCCTGATGGATGAGCCGCTCCCTCGGCCGGTCGGCAATGTGGAGCTCGCTGATCTTCGGCACATACAGATCCGTCGTCAAAGCCCGTCCCCCTCTCCGCCGATGATCACACCCATCTCATTCAACACCTCGAATACGTCAGCGACCGGAAGTCCGACGACCGCGTGATAATCTCCCCTGATTTCCTTCACAAACAGCGCGCCGCCGGACTGGATTCCGTAGGCGCCGGCCTTGTCCATCGGGTCGCCGGAGTCGACGTACCGGTCAACAACCCAGCCCGGGACATTTCTGAACTCGACATACGTCGTAACCGAAAACTTCCGCTCCTGTTCACCATCCGTCACGCAGACCCCTGTCGAAACGGAATGGACAGATCCGCAGAGCGACTCGAGAAACGCCTTCGCCTCTTCCCTGTCGGACGGTTTGCCGTACACTTGTCCCCCCTGATGCACGACCGTGTCCGACCCGATCACGACCGATCCCGGTTCATGTTCTGCTACATCCCACGCCTTCAGCCTCGCAAGCCGTTCCGCGTAGCGTGACGGTTCCTCCCCCTGCCGGATCGGCGGCTCTTCCACCTGTGGCTTCCGGACGATAAACGGGATCCCCGCCACCCCCATAAGCTCACTTCTCCTTGGTGATCCCGATGCGAGGATCACCTGCCGGTTCGTCTTGAATTCCATGTGCCATTCCCCCTAAACGGTTTGTTCCCATCATAGCCGAGCCGGGGGGATTAGAGAAATCTGCACTTTACAATTTCGGACATGAAAAATGCCTCAAAACTCGATTTTGAGGCACTCGGCTGCTTCGGCATATTGGCTGACCAGATGCAGCCTCATGATGGCAGGATCTTCTGTGATCCCTTGCACGGCGCTGACATTCTTTTTCCATCCTTCCGGCAGGGCATCATCTTTTGTCTTATCGTCAAATTTGAATTTTGCAGCGTCCTGGCCGGCAAGGAGAACCGGGAGTTTTCCGCTGGTTTCGGCAGGGCATGCTGCGGCGTCAACGGTGAATGGCTTGACGAAGGTATCCTTCACAACCGAGGCTCTCGCCTCCGAATCGGTCAGATGAATGGCCGACCAGAGATAGAACTTGTCCGCCACACGGACGATTGCTGCCTTGTCCAACTGGGCCTGAGACGAAAGGAAGCCGGATGCCGCATCGTAGCTTGAGAACATGCCGTGCTGAATGGCGAAGAACATCGTCTTCCTGTTGCCCGTCGCCTCTTCGCCTTCCCCTTTTTTCGCTTCTTCCTTCGCCGGTTGCGCATCCGCAGGCACCGTTTCCCCGGACTTCGTCGCCTCGGCGCCGCCCGACTCTCCGTCTTCCGACATGACGATAAACCCGAACAGCAGCACGCCGCCGATCCCCATCAGAAAGCCGTGCAGCATGGCCATCGCGATCGCCCCTCGCGAATACTTTTTCCGTAACCGCATGACACCACCCCTTTTAAGAAGAACGATACCAGCCTGACGATAAAAAAGGACAAGACGGCTGTCGTCTTGTCCTTTAAATTTATCGGGTTAAACAAACAGGTTCAGATACCAGCCGACAATCTCGCTCCCGTACAGGTAGGCAATCGTGGCGCCAAACGCGATCGACGGGCCGAACGGGACCGGCGTGCGCCTTCCCTTGCCCTGCCTCTTCAGGATGATAAAACCGGCAACCGCCCCGACCAGAGACGCGATGAACAGCGATAAAAATGAATTTGTCAGCCCGAGCACGAGTCCGATCACCACATACAGTTTGATGTCGCCCCCGCCCATGCCGCCCTTCGACACTATGGCAATCAGCAGAAGAAGCGCCGGCATAACCAGCGCCGCGGCAGGCCCGTCCCACCATGGCTCCGTGGGGAAGGCGATCCTGAGCAGGAGGATCGGAATACCAAGCGCAAGGAGAATCTTGTCGGGGATAAGCATATACGCAATATCCGAGACGGTGATGATGACGAGAAGCGACAGGAACAGCAGCGCCACAACCAGTTCACCGGAAAAACCGAACCGGAGATACGCGAGTGCAAAGACAATCCCGGTCAGAAGCTCCATCACCGGATACACCCAATGGATCTTCGAGCCGCAGCCCCGACATTTCCCCTTCAGGAAGACAAACGAGAAAAACGGCACAAGGTCGGCCGCCGTCAACCGCCGTTTACAACTTGGACAGCTGGACGGCGGCCGGACGATCGACTGCCTTTCCGGGACACGGAGTCCGACGACGTTGAAGAAAGAGCCGAAGACAAGACCGTATATAAAGAAGAGCACTGCCCATAGCCATGTCATCGGTCAGTTCCCCTGTTCCGATTTGTCTTCAAACTTAAACGGATCTTCCTTCATGGATGCCGGAGGCGCCGGTGCCTTTGGAACTTCTTCCTTAAGTGACTCGAGGTCGTCGCGGTAGAACGACGAGAAGGTCAGCTCCATCGGGATCGGCTCGTCCTCATCCGCTTCCTCCCGCTTCTCGGTAGGACCGGAAACACTGATGGCATCGGTGACGGTGATTCGCTCGAGCTTTTCCACTTCATCGATGAACGTGATGATGCCGTCATAATCCTTGGAAGTGATCTGGACCGTTGTCAGGAGCTCATCGACGCTTTCCACACCTTCCGGCGGGTTTTCGATCAGCATTTCGCCCGTCGAGAATGAAACACCCTGGATTTCTGTACCGGAGACGACTTCGGCCTTACCGACCTGCAGGAGGATGATTTCCTCGACCGGCAGCACCGGCACTTTCTGCTGGAGCGGCTGGCTGCTGGCCGGCTCGGTGTACTCAACACCGGCGACCTGCTGCTGGAGTGTCGAGAGCACCTGGCGTTCCGTCTGTACCGTCTGCTGGGCCTGAAGACGTTCATCACGGGCCGGGGTGAACAGCATGAAATACGAATACAGCAAAAGCGAAATAAAGAACAGGATGGAGACAAACAGGAGGATGGTTTCTTTCTTGTCCATATTCAGCCGGTTCACTGTCCATCTCCCCCTTCCGCAGTTCCGTCTTCAGGCTGTTCCCCAGCCGGATCCGTTTCCGTGTTGACGTTGACGTCGACGTCCTGATTTTGATCGACGTCCTGCTCCACATCGACATCGACATCGGTTTCTTCCCCTTCGGCAGGCGCTTCTTCCTCGCCTTCCACCGGTTCTTCACCGACTGCTGTTCCTTCCGCGTCGTCGCGGGTATCGACGAATTCGATCGTGTACACCGCACGGTAGCGCGGGACGAGTGTCTCATCAGGATTGTCCGGGTTGCCTTCTTCATCCGTTTCTTCCTCAAGCGGTTCCGCCGTCACTTCTGTCATCGCCGCAGTTTCAATGATCTCTGTCGCTTTCAGCCTAGCGAGATAATGGGCGGCCTGCTCGTAGCGGTCGAACTGGATGTCGAGCTCGGCCGTATGCGGTCCGGTATAGGTGAAGTCCATGATGAACCCTCGCAGCGGCAGGAGCGAGACAAGTTGGCGGAGGAGCAGCGCGGTCGGATACCGGTAGCTTTCCGCCCACTCGACCGTCGCCTCAAGCTGCTGGCGTTCGGCCATCGTGTCGGTTCCGGTCATGACGGAGCGAAGCTCCTCCTGACGGCCACGGATCTGCTCTGACTGGGCATTAAGACGGACCGCTTCGTCGGCATTCCGTTCCGCCATGATGAACAGCGTCAGCCAGAACAGGAGCGCCGCCGCAATAAAGGCCAGCGACACCAGAAGGGCCTTGGAGGCCCCCCTCTCCCGTTCCGGCAATAAGTTAATATCGACGAGCAATCGTTACACCTCTTTCAATGCCAGGCCGATCACCCGGTCGAATCTCGCAGGCCATTCCTGGCCTGACGCATCTTGCGCCGGACCGTTCAGGACATGCCCGGTTTCCTGGCCCATCTGTTCGCGGAAGAGCCGGTTCAGTTCCTCGGCCCCTTCATATTCACCCGCGATGAACAGACAGTCGATTGTCTCGTTGCCGTCCATCATATTAAATGTGTAGAAATTGATGATCTTTGATATTTCACGGTATGCCGCGTCAGGCGACCGGTCCTCATCATCTCCGAAGTCAATCGGCCGCATAAACAGCGGCTGATGATTGTGGAAGATCGAAACAGTCAGATTGCCGTCATGAAAATCGGCGATCAGGACGTTTCGTTTTTCTTCCAGTCCGTGCTGGATATAGGCAAGGCGGTACAGGGCGAGCGGGGCGATGTCACACTCCACGGGCTTCAGCTTCGCGCCGTCCAGCGCACGCTCATATTGCCGGATCACGCTTTCCTTCGTGGCAATAATGAGCGACTCCCGCTCTTCCCCTTCACCGGCATACGGCACGACGTCGAACAGCGGATCGTCGAACGGCAAATAAAGAGAAGAGCCGATCTCAATGAAGAAGTAGCCTTTCAGCTCATCTTCAGGGACATCGGCCGGAGTTTGCACTTTTCGGATCATGACATAATTATCGGGCGCGAGGAACCGGACACGCCTGCGTCCGATCCCCCACTGCCCGACCGCCCCCTCCACCGCCGCAGCGAGGGCCGCCGGATCGGCGACCTGGCCGCCATCGACAGCACCTGCCGGCAGAGGCACCTCACCGACCCGCTCAAGGACGAGCGGATCGGCAGACCGCAGCTCCGCGTAGCGGATCGCGTCGGATTCGATCGTCACTGACACGACGCGCTGACGGCGTTTGAAAAGGGATGGGGACATGGGGTCAACTCCTATTACTCGTCTATTGTAATTCCATCCTCATCATCTACTTCGCTACCCTTTGTGTCATCATCGTTAATACCTTGAATAGTAGCTCCAGTAAATGTTACAGATTTAGTACCCGAAAATACAATTGGTGTACCGGCTGGAGTTGTTAATGCATGTGGACTGTTTGCACTAACTGTTGAGGCATCTGGAATCTCGCCTGATGATTCCAAAAAGTTATCATTTTTCAGAATTTCTACCGTTACAGGTGTAACTGGAGAAGCTGTATCAGTGTAATACAATTGCGCGGCATTAATTACGTTAATTGCATCACTTTTAACAGCTGTGTATCGACTATTTTCCATGATATTTCCAATCGCCGGAATCGCAATCGCTGCAATGATTGCCAAAATGACAATAACCGCCAAGAGCTCGATCAGTGTGAGCCCTTTTTCCTCTTTTAATTTCTTTTGGACAAACTTCAACATAAGACTTTCCCCCTATGACTTTATGATTACTTCAAACCTATTATAGGCTAGATTAATAGATTTGCATAGATGTTCTCTCTTTTTTCTTTTCTACACATTTCGACCGTTTTCTTGTGGTTTTTCCTGCCTATCCCACCTGCTCGTACATGCTGAACATCGGAATCATGATGGCCATGACGATTGTTCCGACAATGATAGCCAAAAAAATCATCATGAGCGGTTCGATCAATGCCTTCATCCGCTCGGTTGCCGTTTCTACTTCTTTCTCATAGAATTCGGCGACTTTGACGAGCATTTTGTCGAGGGCACCAGTCTGTTCGCCGATTGCGATCATATGCGGGATGAGCGGCGGAAACGCCCAGTGGCCGTTCATCGGTGCTGCAATGGAGTTCCCCTGCTGGAGGGAGTTCCGCGATTCCCTCATGACTTTTGCAATAACGGCGTTGTCGACGATCCGTTCGGTGATCGTCATCGCCTGCAGGATCGGGACCGAACTCGTAAACAGCGAGCTGAGCGTCCGGGTCATCGTTGACAGCACCGATTTCTTCATCAAGTCGCCGATCAGTGGCATCCGGAGGAGGAACGTGTCAATCATGTACTTGCCTTCCTTCGTCCGGTTCATCACATAGATTCCGATGACAACCAGCAGAACAAAACCGACGAGAATATACCAATACTTCTGCATAAACTCACTCGCCCCAAGGACGAACAGAGTAATCGCTGGAAGTTCCGCATCCAGGCTCTCAAACATCTCGACGAACATCGGGACGATCGAGGTAAGCAGGAAGATAACGACTCCGAATGCAAGAACGAGCACGACGACCGGGTACACCATCGCCGAGACGACCTTTTGGCGGGTCGCATACGACTTTTCATAGTGGACGGCCAGGCGGTCGAGTGAGTCGTCGATCGTTCCGGATGCTTCACCCGCTGCAATCATATTGAGCGTGAGCGGCTCGAACACTTTTGGGTGCTTGGCCATCGCTTCACTGAGAGAGCCCCCGCCACGCAGGTCATCCCCGATTTCCGACAGGATCTTCCGGAACGGCTTGGACTCGACTTGCTGGGAGAGGATGGTGATCGCTTCGACGATCGTCACGCCGGCTCGGAGCAGTGTGGAAAACTGCTGAAGGAACATGATGAGCTGAGGCCGTTTTACCGGGCTGCCGATGGAAATTTCCTTCGTCAGTGTCGTCTCTGGCATCTCATTGATGTTTAGAACCCGTATGCCCTGGTCACGGAGCTTCAGCACCGCTTCGCGGCGATTGTCCGCCTGGATCGTGCCCTTCCTCACTCGTTTCCGGTCCCTGCCGTCATATTGATAGCGCGGCATCAGTGGTCCTCGCTTTCCAGATAGCCTTTGGCGATTTCACGGTCGATGGCCCCACTGTCGACCAGTGCCTGGACGGAAGTGGACATCGTATGCATGCCGGCTGCGCGGTTTGTCTGGATGACACTTGGGATCTGGTGAATCTTCTCCGTCCTGATCAGGTTGCCGATCGCCGGGTTGTTGATCATGATTTCCGTGGCGGCACGGCGCCCCTTGCCGTCCTTTGTCTTGAACAGTCGTTGCGAGACGACCGCTTTCAGGACACCCGCCAGCTGAATCCGGATCTGGGTCTGCTGGGAGGAAGGAAATACGTCAATAATTCGGTCGATTGTCGATGCCGCGCTCCATGTGTGGAGCGTTCCGAAGACGAGATGGCCGGTTTCCGCCGCTGTGATGGCAATCGAGATCGTCTCAAGATCCCGCATTTCCCCGACGAGGATCACATCCGGGTCCTGACGTAGTGCCGCACGCAACCCGTCCGCGAACGAATCGGTGTCGAAACCGACTTCCCGCTGGTCGATGATCGATGTGCCGTGATTGTGGACGAATTCGATCGGGTCTTCCAGCGTGATGATGTGCTTCCGCATTTTTTCATTGATGTGCCTGATCATTGCTGCAAGAGTTGTTGACTTCCCGGAACCGGTCGGGCCGGTCACGAGAATCAGGCCCTGCGGCGTTTCCGCAAGCTCCTTCAGAACTTCCGGCATTCCCAGGTCCTCGACACTCATGATCTTTGTCGGGATCGTCCGGAATGCGAGCGAAACGGAACCGCGCTGGCGATAGGCGTTCACCCGGAACCGGGAAATTCCGTGAACCGCATACGAGAAGTCCAGTTGCCCTTTTTCAAGAAAATCATCGTAAAGCGTCTCGGGGATCACCGCCTTCGCGATGTCTTCCGTGAACTGCGGCTTGTTGATTTCCTTGCCGTACCTCTTAAGTTCACCGTGGACACGGAAGATCGGCGGCACGCCCACCGAGAAGTGGATGTCCGAGGCACTGTAATTGAAGGCCGCCGTCAAAATAGAATCAATTGTTTCTTTCATCGATATTAATTGTTCATTCATCATTCATCCCGCCTAATCGAGCATCGCGACACGGAACACTTCTTCCGTCGTCGTGATTCCCTGTTTTACTTTGAGGAGGCCGTCATCCATGAGGAAGATCGTCTTGTTCCGGATGGCGATTTCCTTCATTTTTGCAGCCCCTTCGCCCCGGTTGATCGCCGAACGCATGTCATCGTCGACCACCAGTACTTCATGGATCGCGATCCGGCCCCGGTAACCGGACATGTTGCAGGACGGGCAGCCCGCCCCGCGCGTCACTTCCTCGATCTTGATTCCTCGCTTTGCGGAGATTTCCCGCTCGCGTTCCGTTGCCGGCATTTTCTCACCGCAGTCCCGGCATACCCGCCGGAGAAGCCGCTGGGCGACGACCGCGTTCAGCGAGGCCGTCACGAGGAATGGTTCCACGCCCATGTCGAGGAGACGGGTAATTGTGGAGACCGAATCGTTCGTGTGGATCGTGCTCAGGACAAGGTGGCCGGTCAGCGATGCCCGGACCGCTATATCTACGGTTTCCCTGTCCCGGATTTCCCCGACCATGATGATGTCCGGGTCCTGCCTGAGAATCGAGCGGAGCCCGGCAGCAAACGTCATCCCGACATTTGAATTCACCTGTACCTGGTTGATGCCGCCCAACTGGTATTCGACCGGATCTTCCACGGTGATGATGTTGACTTCCTCGCGGTTCAGCTGGTTGAGTGCTGCGTACAGCGTCGAGGACTTTCCTGAACCCGTCGGACCCGAGATCAGAACGATCCCGCTCGGCTTCATGATCTCTTTCGTGAACCGGTCCAAGTTGATCCGGTTGAATCCGAGCCGTCCCATGTCGGTCAGTGAACTGCTCAGGTCGAGAATCCGCATGACGATCTTCTCGCCGTAAACGGTCGGAAGGGACGATACACGCAGGTCGATCGGCCGGAAATCCACATTTGTCTTAATCCTTCCATCTTGCGGAACCCGGTGTTCGGTGATGTCCAATCCGGACATGATCTTGATTCGCGCCGTCACCATCGCCTGCATATGTTTCGGCAGTGCCCGTTCGTCCTTCAGCATGCCATCCACCCGGAACCGTACTAGCACCTTGTGCTCCCTCGGATCAAAGTGGATGTCAGATGCTTTCTGGACGACAGCAGCCGACAGGATCTGGTTGACAAGGCGAACAATCGGCGAGTCGAGGTCGGTAAGGCTCTCCTCGTCCTCTTCCTTGTTTTTCTGATCTTCTATGAACAGGTCATCAAACGTTTCTTCATAGAATTTGGCGATTGTCTTCTGGATGTCGTCCTGTGAGGCGAGGACCGGCTCGATCTGGAATCCGGTGGACAGCCGGAGGTCTTCAATTGCGATATAGTCAGTCGGATTGATCATGGCAACAAACAGCTTGTCCCCCTCGATTTTCAAGGGCACAAGCAGATTCCGCTTGGCGAATTCTTTTGACACGAGCGAGAAAATCTGCGGCTCAAAAGGATAACGGAACAGATTGACGTGAGGAATGCCCAACTGCAGCTCAAGCGTTTCAACCAGCTGCATATCCGTGATGAAGCCCTTTTGCACGAGCGCCTCGCCCAGCCGCTGCTCCTTCGGCTTTTCTTTCAGAACGGTTTCCAGCTGTTCAGCGGTGATATGGCCGGACTCGATCAGCATGTCTCCCAGCCGCATTCTGGCCTGCACCATCAGATCCTCCTCCTCTCTATGCATGCTTATCATGGCTCGATCGGATTGCCACCTTTGTCATAAATGATCTCTTCGCTGTCGTCTTGGTTAGAGTCACCATCATCCGTCGAACCCTCATCGGATCCTTTCCCGGTATTGCCGGATCCGCCAGTGTTTTCGGTGGAACCTCCGCCAGAACCTGTTTCGGAACCGTTATCGTCATTTTCCTCAGAGGTTTCCGAGCTATCGGAACCGTCAGCGTCATCATCTGTTTCCTTACCCTCGCCGTTCTCGGCAGCCGGCTGTTCCTTCGGTTTTAACCTGTGGACTTCGATCCGGTGGACAGGGGCATAGAAGTCAGTTGATACTTCCTCAACCGATTGCTCGATGGACCCGGCCGAGACATGCTTTAGGACTGTAACCCGGACTCCTTCTTCCCCCTCTTCATCAATTCTAGGGGAAGCTGTCCGTACATTTTCACTGAACTGTTTAATCGTCCGTGGGTCGAAGTTTTCCAAACCGGTGACCGATGTTGAGTAGTCATACATGAGCGGCAACCCTTCGAGTGCAACAGTCAGTGAATCGCCAGTGACATCCGTTCTGATCGTGAACGCAGATCCGTTAGGATTGGTGAATTTGAAATCCATGCCCGTGGAGATGTTGACTGCTGCCTCATAGCCGACAGGAATTCCTTCGGGAAGCCGGTCGCTGATGGACCGCTCATCGATGATGAAGTTAGTGTTGAGCACCGTTGCGTACAGGACGGAAGCAATCCGTGTCATCTCAGCCTCGGTCAGGGTACCGTTCTCCGTCGACTCTAGCATTTGAATGAATGATACGGATGATCCTGCTTCTACTAGATAACCGTCCAAAGCAGCCATGGCATTCAGAAGACCGTTGCTGACCGGTTGGCCGCTGAAAGTGGTAGAAGCCACCTGGTCAGCCGCAGAAAGCCGGTTGGCATCCATGAAGTCGGTGATCTGGATATTGGCCGGCATTGTCCCGGACCTTAGCCGCCGTTCGATCCCGTCTGTGATGGAACTGAGTTCCTGCTCCGTGAAGCTCAGCTCTCCAAAGTTTTGTGACAGGAGCGTACGTACCGCTTCCCCATTCACTTGAGCGAGCATCGGGTTTTCCTGACCGCTGGATGCGTTGTCGATTGTACCGTCAACATCATAAGAAACGGCCTCTTGCGGCAGCTGGAAAGAGGCGTCCTGGTAGACGATATTCACGTCAAAGCGGCCCTGCAAATCCGTTACCCCATCACTCAGCACCTTCACCGTCTCGGGTTCTTTGAAGTCAGACACATCGTAAGGACCGATATAGGTGTTCTCCCCGAAGTCTTTTGAAGGGAACAGGAGGTTCCCCGCAAGCATCGATCCGCCTGAAGCGAATATATAGAAGAAAAATGTGGAGGCGAGAACGCCCATAAATACCGATAATGATTTCTTATTGCTTTCCATCTTGTCCATCCTCCACAATCAGGTCTTCTTCACTTAAGAGCCCAAACGGGTCAGGCTCGGGTTCAGCTTCCTCGTTTTCCCTCTGCATCTCATCAGGAGGGTCAGGACGTGAAGACAGCCAGGATTCCAGATCCTCTTCGAGAAAGTCGTCTTCATCTGCCCAATCAGGTGCCGGGTGTCCGCTTTCTCCCCTCGGAGCTTCATGGGATGTTTGAATCGGCGTGCCGACGACCGGCAATTCATCGTCGTCGGTCAGCAGCCCGGCATTTTCCTCCGCTGAAGTGGGTATTTCAGGTTCATACTGCATCGGCTCTTCACGGAGCGCCCCCAATTTTGCAGTTTCTGCGGATGCAGCCGACTCTTCGCGTGTGACCTGGATTTTTAGAGGAGTGCTAATTTCCAGTTCGTCGTGGATTTCATCAGACTCTTCGTCCGCCGCAGCAGTTGTTTCGGCCGCTTGCAGTGACATCTGTGATCCTGAGCCATCCTTAATGGACTCTACTAGAAGTTCAAATTCATCCGCTTCGCT
Source organism: Bhargavaea cecembensis (assembly GCF_001619585.1). Taxonomy (GTDB): domain Bacteria; phylum Bacillota; class Bacilli; order Bacillales_A; family Planococcaceae; genus Bhargavaea; species Bhargavaea cecembensis_A. Next base: position 310,619 of record NZ_LQNT01000001.1, on the reverse strand, counting down.
ACGGGGCATTTGGGAATCGAACGACTCCTCACGGAAATCAACTGGTCCCACCAACACATCCGGGACATCTGCAACCGCCTCTTCGCCGGCACGCTTGCCGATCAGGACTGAAGCGGCAAACGAAAGCCCCAGCATGCCGAGGAAAGAATAGTAGAGAGTGAATTGGTTCTGCAGGTAGATGCCCGCAAGCGCGATGAAGAACCCAGAGGATGCAATGGTGACCAAGAGCTTACCTGCCTTCCCTTTCTGCATGAGCAAAAAGAGAATCGGAAATAGGATGATGGCCGCAATCACCAAGAAGATATAATCGAGCATGTCGGACCCTCTTTCAATGTTTCATAGTTAATAATCGACCTTGATGTCGTAATCTGAACCGATCACGTTCGGCTCTGAAATCTCAACCGTCGTCAGCTCCTTGATGCTGACGCCGCATGACTCGAGGAAGCCGGAATAGCTGTCCGCCTTTTGTACATAGGCGTTGTAATCGATCTTGTTCGGCTGCCGCTCTTCCATCACAAGCTTTTTCCCGCTCTCCGAATAGTAAATGAGCGATGCACTGTCGGAGATGACCAGCTCTTTTTTCAGGCGCTGGATGCCGGACGGGTCAAGGCGGTCGAGATCAATACAAAGCTTGGAGTAATCACTCACCTCAAAGTGCTGTCCCCACTCCAGCGGAGCAGGATTTTGAGACGTATTGCCCAGAATGAGGAAGTTGGTATTGTCCATATCCTTGATGTTGTTGCCGGTCTTCAGGCCTTTAACGATGATTTGCTGTTTGTTTCCGTCCTTACCCATATTCATGATGTTGTTGCCGGGATTGAGCGTACCGTTGATGATGAGGGTCGCTTTCTTCAGGTTGTTCATGTTGTTGAACTTGCTGTCGTCCATGACGGGGACGTAAACATTGATTCCGCTGAAATCGATATTGTTCAGGTTTTTGCACTCGGCAGCTCCCGTTCCGCATGCATCTCTGAGAAAATCTGAAGAGTGAACGGTGAAATCGGAAGGGTCCAGGCCTTTGTCTTTCAGCAATGCCACAAAGTTTTCAATCGACATCCCATCAATTTTGCAATGATAGGGAGCTTCCACCAGGTTTCCTTCTGTCTGATTCAGGATTCTGCCAATATAATCTGCTGTACATGATTCCGCAGGTTTGGAAGAGTTGAATACATCTTCATAAGTAAGGTCCTCTATTTCCTCAATCGTCGTAACCGGAACCCTGGAACCCTCATCCGGATTCAGGAAATAATCAGGTACTTGAATGGTAAGTGCGGCGGTAAGTTCATCTGTCCTTCCATTCGCCTGACCCTCGATTGGAAACTTGAATGTCACTTTTTTGATCGAAGGGTCGGCGGTATCCAAGGACGGAGTAACCTCGACAGCCGTTTTTCTGAACATTACATCGGTGTCGATCTCTTTCTGTACAGTTAGGCCAGATCTGCTTTTAAGCCCTCTAAGTTCATCAAAGAAGATACCTCTGATTGTTTTTTCGATCTCCTGTTCAAATGCATCCCTCTTTTGTTCTGTATCACATTTTTCCCCGACGGGAGGCGTGATACAGGCCCTGAGCTCATTCAGTTCTTTACGGGTTTCTACATTGATTACTGCAAGAAGCTCTTTGAATTGGGCGCTGAAATGCGCGGATTCATAGTCAATCCCGATTTCTGCCGCGGCCACGGCCTGTGTTCCTGTCTCCACCGTCCGCTCCTGCCGGGAATGATTCAGAGATCCGGCCATGAATGTGGCTGAAAAAGCGAGCAGCAGGGTGACGATCAGCAGGACAATCACCAATGTGTATCCTTGCTCATTCCTCACTCGTTTCATGATTGTCCCCTCCGACGATTTAAAAGTCCCACTCATTCTTTGTAACGCGTAAGCATAGTGGTCTGCGAAAATTCCCTTCCGCCGTCCATTTCCAGTGTTAGCGTCAACTTGACGTTTTCGGAAAAGGGATCGATCGGCAGCGTCAGCGGATCAATTGGATTTGCAGGATCAGGGGGAGACATCTGGATTCGGTCGATAGAAACTTCAACCGAGTAGCTTTCTGCAAATCGATCCTCAATTGGCGGTGACAGTTCGGAAGTGGTGCATGCCCCTCTTCTTGAACCGCCTTCTCTTTCGAAAACCTTGCGGACCAGTCCTGTGGCGCCCGGGTAAAGTTCATAGCAGTCGCCTGACCGGTGCGCATGTGTCAGTTGGGTAATCAGGAGATTCATCTCTTGCTGCAACTTCACCTTTTCGGTTTCAGCCGCCTGATATTTCGCACCGATTCCAAATGCCGTCATGGTGATCGTGAGTACAAGAGAAGCAAGAACAAGAACCGCCAGGAGTTCCGTCAGTGTCAGCCCCTTCTCGTTTTTAAGGCTTTCCATCTTCACGGACCCACCTCCGGTTTTCTTTCTACTTTCAGATAACCGTAGTTTTTTGATATCGGATTTGTGGAGGTTGCTGATTCATACACTTCTATTTTCATCTTTCTCAGGAAGAACGTATCGAACACTTCATCAAACTTCTTTATATCCGTACAATCATCCGAGCATTGATCCGGCTTTTGAACATGTGCCTCTACCCGGTTTCCGTTGTCCAGAGAATAGTTCAGTGTTATATCAAGAGCCCCCGGGTTTGTGGTCACTGAAAGCGAGGATTCAACGAGATCTGGCCGGTTTTTCAGAACCGTTTCCAATTGCCCGGCAATCAGGTTGTTGTCCGCTTCTGTCATTCCCGTGACTTTCTCCCACTTCAGTTCCAGCGGGATCGTTTTAAGAACCGAGGTCTCCTGCCTTGCCACATTCATCGTGTCCAGCTTCACTTCGGTCCGTTCGTTGAAAAGAGTCATCTGAGGGAAGAGGGTCATGATGCCGATGAAGACGATGCCGAGAATCACGAGGGTGGCGAGGATTTCGACAAGAGTCAGCCCCTTTTCGTTCCAATTCTGCCTGAATCTATTCATCTATCTCCCCTCCTCTTCACAATCTTCCTTCATTATCTTAAATCCGAGCCGTTTTGTCATGACTTTCCTACTTCTTTTTTCCTACAATTTCCGACATGCATGAAAAAAGACCGGTTTCCCGGTCTATCACCCCTGATAGATTCCACCACTTGCCTGTTTTCGGCCGACATAAAGTACGCGGTCGGCAATATTCCACCGTAACGCGGTTTCCTGGGAAATTACAGGAAAACAGGACGGATCATAGAGATTAGGGACAAGGACCCAGTAATGATGAGCGGCTTTTGCTGTCGATCTACTGCTCCTTTGCTGAGTTCGCTGATTGAAAGAATTGAGGCTCGGACGGTTGCGGACTCTGCAAGTGTTGAAGCAGGTACAGCATCCTGATCAGGAAAATCTAAGAACGTAACCGACGCGGCAATCGGTTCAAGCAGTTGAATGACCTGCTGGTAGTCTTTTCTGGCAAGCATGCCGATCATCAAATTGACTTTCGCATCATACCCGAATTGTTCCCGAACCGTCCGGACGAGCGCTTCAGCCGCCGCAGGATTATGGGCACCATCCAAGTAGACGTCCGGACTAATCTGTTCAAACCTTCCGGGGAGAAATGCAGTCTCCGCTCCTGTTCTCAGTTTTTCCGGATCCAGAGGAAACTCCGTCGCCTTCAGAGCTTCCGCGGCGAGCGCCAGGTTCACTTCCTGATGGGGACCTGATAGTCCCGGATGAATCCCGGGAATTGCGGTAAAGTCTCTTCCATAGATGGAGATCGGAGCATTGGCATCCTTTGCGACTCGTGTTACCTCCTCCAAAGCTTCAGGTTGGAGCGGGCCAATGATTCCCGGCTTTCCGGGCTTCAGGATTCCTGCTTTGTGCCAGGCAATTTCTTTAATTGTGCCGCCTAGAAAGCCAGTGTGGTCCAAGCCGATCGACGTGATGACGGATGCTTCCGGCACGATAACATTTGTGCTGTCAAACCGCCCGCCCATGCCTGCTTCAAGAAAAACAAGATCTGGCTGGTGGTTTTTGAAGATGAGAAATGCCGCGGTTGTGAGCAGCTCGAAATCGGTGAGCAGTCCCGAGATCCCGGCTTTTTTCATTTCTGCAAATGCAGCGTCGGCTTCTTTTTCCGTGATCGGCCGGCCATTAAGCCGGATCTGATCATGGAGATCCGTTGTTGCAGGAGACGTGAATGAGCCTGTCCGGAGGCCGTGCGCCCGGGCGATGGATTCCATGAAGGCCACCGTGGACCCCTTGCCGTTCGTGCCGGCAACATGGATATAACGCATTCCCCGTTCCGGATAACCAAGCTTGCCGAGTGCCTCTTCCATCGCCTCCAGCCCCGGACGGATCTCATCCGCGCTCATCAGTTCGTGCTTCTTTTGATAGAAATCCAGTTTTGGAATCAAAGCCGTCTCCTCCGTGTGGTAAACTTGTGATGAATTCATTTTAGCGTAGAGCGCGGTTTAAGTGGAGGAAGAGCGATGAAGAGTTGTTGGGTCATTTACAATGGCAGCCTCGTATCGGATAAGTTTGCGGACCAGGCACGTCTTGTTGCCGAGGCGGCGGAACGCGCCGGAGTCCTGGCCGAAATCCGGAAAAACTATGAGGTCATGATGGATCTGCAGCGAGGAATCGGTGCGCCGCCTTCATTCGTCGTGTTCTTGGACAAGGACATCCTGCTGGCCACCTGGCTGAAGGCATCCGGCATTCCGGTATTCAACGATCCGGAAGTGATCGAGACGTGCGACAATAAGGCCAAGCAGTACATCCGGCTGGCCCGGGCGGGAATTCCGATGCCGCGGACGGTCATCGCGCCGAAAGTCTATCCGAACTTCTCTATAGCCGGGACCGGATACTTCGAGCGGGTGCTCTCTGATTTCGGATTGCCGATGATTATCAAGGAAGGCCATGGATCATTCGGCGCAAAGGTGTACCTGATCGAAACGGAAGAGGCGTTTTATGAGAAGGTGGAGTCTCTTCGGGGCGTCGACTTCGTCTTCCAGGAGTTCATCACTTCCAGCCGTGGGCGCGACATTCGGGTGAACACGGTCGGCGGCCGGATCGTTGCGGCGATGTACCGGCACTCCGAGACCGACTTCCGGGCAAACATCACGAACGGCGGGGTTGCAGAGCCCGTGGAGCTGACTGATGAGCAGCAGCGGATTGCATTAGAGGCGGCAAGGGCTGTCGGTGCCGAATTCGCCGGTGTCGACCTCCTGTTCGGCCCGGACGGCCGGCCGCTCGTCTGCGAAGTCAATGCCGCCGCACATATCCGCAATATCTATCATGTGACCGGCATCAACGTTGCCGACGTGATGATTGAATACATATTGGAGAAACTGCAATGAAGCACGGCATTGTTTATTACCGTCCGGATGAGGCTGCCCGCAATGTCGGCTTCATCAAACTCCTGAAGCTTGCTGCCGAGCGCGCAGGCCTTTTGCTGACCTTATCGATGTATCCGGAAGACCTGTCGCCGGACGCCGACTTCGTCATCTTCAGGGAACGGAACCCGAAACTTGCACGTGAGCTGGAAAATGCCGGCCACCGACTGTTTAACCGTGCGAGGGTCAACCAAATCTCGAACGACAAATTCGCGACCTTTCAGCTGGCGACATTCATGGGGGTCCCTGCGGTTCCGAGCCGGCTCGTCGAATGCCCGGATGAATTGGACAGCTACCCGGCGGTCCTGAAGACCGTTGACGGACACGGAGGTGTCGAGGTCGCCCGGGTCCTCGACGAGATGGAAGCCGGCTGGTTCTTCACCCGCTTCATGGACCGCCGCATCATCGGCCAGCCCTTTATCGAATCCGGAGCCGCCGACGTCCGCCTCTTCATGGTCGGCAACGAACTTGCCGGCGCCGTCAAACGCACCGGCAGCTCCGGATTCAAATCCAACTATACGCTCGGCGGCCGCGTCGACCCGTACCGCCCGACACCGGACATGGTGCGCGCCGCCCAGCGCCTCACCCGCGCCCTGAAAAGCGACTACATCGGCGTCGACTTCCTCCTCCTCCCCGACGGAGGTTTCCTCCTGAACGAAATCGAGGACCCCGTCGGCGCCCGATCGCTCTATGAAACAAGCGACACCGACATCGCGGAAGTGCTGATGCAGCATATCAGGGTGAAGTTGAACGAATGATCCCCCGGCGGGTAGAGGCCGGGGGATTTTTGGTGTGGCGCGATGTGAGGGGGTTCCTGGTCTTTCGTTGTCTCTGCCTGGTCTCTCGTTGTCTTTGCCTGGTCTCTCGTTGTCTTTGCCTGGTCTCTTAATTGCTCTGCTTGGTCTTTCGCATGTTCTGCTTGGACTCTTGTTTATTCATCCGCTGCGTTCCATGAGATCTCCATTCATCAATAATGCTCTGCACGGTTGCCGACCGGTGAAATTCTGCATAGTCTGCCCGAAAACCGATGTATCCACCTGACCCGATACGAGTGACAGGCAGTTGCATGATTAACTTCCGTGCACTCTTGTGAGATTGATAATTGAATAAGGACAAACATTGCTGTGGAGTTATTGTCGAACTGATCAGCAGGAACCATGTCAGCAACATTTCCAGATGAGGCTTATGGCTGATCATCCTGCATGATTCGCATTCCCAGCTTCGTTCCGTCCGTTTCTTGAGATAGCTCCCACATCGATTACAAAGCATTCCACGGTAAAGTAATACCGAATTCATCTTGTAATGTTCACTATACGGAAAAGGTAAATAGGGCTTCGAATGATGTCGGAGTGAATTTGCGATGGATAACACTTTTTCGTTATCGATCACCGCAGGTTTGTTTATGTGAGAACGGATTTGAACACGGAGCTCACGCAATTTGACGACTGGCATCGCCGCTGGAATTGCCTCAATTACCGGATTATTCGCGAACACGACAAACCCCTGTATGTTTGTTCTTAGATCGAGAAGTTCCAGCCAATCATTCAGGTTACCGATTTGATCATGAAGTTGTGTGACCGGGCAATCAAAAGTCTGAATGATTCTCCCGGTATCATCGACTTTTCTCAGTTCGGCAGGCCCCTGATGAAAACGAAGCCTGCCGCCGATTTGTTTCGTCACCAGCAGGAGAATGCCGCTGCGTGCAATCAATGCAAAATCAATCTGGAACTGCAATCCGCCTAACAGTGGCAAGTTCAAGTTTTCAATGATGCAACAGTCCTCCGGAAGAGAGACAGAGCGAATGGTCTCCAATACCTTCCTCTCTCCGTCAGCTCCCGCCCGGACATTATTTAATTGCTTTTCCAGCTCACCATATTCCCGACTCCGTTCCGGCAGTCTAAAGAGTGCTTGTTCCATTGCAAACTCCAGCATCTTCGTGTCCCATTGGGTTCCTATCCCGACTACCCACTTTCCTTTTTCCCGAGCTTATCATGGCAGTGCACAGCATGGAACCACGTGGACCATCTTTCAATTTTGCGGCATCAATGTAACTCGAAAAATTAATCTTAAGTCACGTGTGGGATTGTCAGGTTTTCAATGCCCGGGTCTTTTCTCCTGGAACAGAGCTTGAAATAACGAAAGACCAAGAAGAGCTCTTGAATGTCCAAGTGTTTGGAATGAGAGTCCAAGCAGGCACAACGAGAGTCCAAGCAGAGACAATAAGAGTCCAGGAACCCCGTCTGCTCACAACCGCCACCCGCCCGCTCCCATCCAAAAAAACCCCGCCATCACCGGCGGGGGTCCATCTCATATTCAGATCTCTTTCAGTTCTGCAATGCGTTTTTGCACGGCGTCGTATTTCTCCTGGTAGTCTTTTTGCTTGGCACGTTCTTCTTCGACTACGGCTTCCGGGGCTTTGGAGACGAAGCGTTCGTTGGAGAGCTTGCCTTCGACGCGCTTCAGCTCGCCCTGCCATTTGCCCAATTCTTTCTCAAGCCGTGCGAGTTCCTCTTCGATATTGATGAGTCCCTCAAGCGGCATGAAGAGTTCGGCGCCGGTGACGACGGCGGACATGGATTTGTCCGGTGCAGCGAGGTCGCGGCCGATCTCGAGTGTTTCCGGGTTGCAGAAGCGCTCGAGGTACGCGCGGTTGTTTTCAAGCGCGGCCTGTGTCGAGTCGTCATGTGTGCGGATCGCGAGCGCGACTTTCTTGCTCATCGGCGTGTTCACTTCAGCACGGATGTTGCGGACCGCCTTGATGACATCCATGAGCGTCTTCATTACGCCGGCGCGCTGCTCATCGGACAGCGCCGGATCGGCGACCGGCCATTTGGCAGCGACAATCGACTCGCCTTCGTGCGGCAGGCTCTGCCAGATCTCTTCCGTGATGAACGGCATGAACGGGTGGAGCAGGCGCATCGTGTTGTCGAGAACGTAAGCGAGGATCGAGCGGGTCGTCTTCTTCGCTGCTTCGTCTTCGCCATACAAAGGCAGTTTCGCCATCTCGATGTACCAGTCGCAGAAGTCATCCCAGATGAAGTTGTACAGCGCGCGGCCGACTTCACCGAATTCGTATTTGTCGGCAAGCTTTGTCACAGTCTCGATCGTCTCGTTCAGGCGTGTGAGGATCCAGGCATCTGCCGCGGACTTCTCGCCGCTCAGGTCGATTTCCTCATACTTCAGGCCATCCATGTTCATCAGAGCGAAGCGGGATGCGTTCCAGATCTTGTTCGCGAAGTTCCAGACGGATTCGACTTTCTCGTTCGAGAAGCGCAGGTCCTGCCCAGGGGACGAGCCCGTCGCAAGGAAGTAGCGCAGCGAGTCCGCTCCGTACTGGTCGATGACGTCCATCGGGTCGACACCGTTGCCGAGCGACTTGGACATCTTGCGGCCGTCTTCGGCGCGCACGAGTCCGTGGATGAGAACGTCTTCGAACGGACGCTCGCCGGTGAATTCAAGGCCCTGGAAAATCATCCGGGAAACCCAGAAGAAGATGATGTCATAGCCCGTAACGAGAGCATCCGTCGGGTAGTAGCGCTTGAACAGCTCGTTTTCCTCATCCGGCCAGTTCAGCGTCGAGAACGGCCACAGTGCGGACGAGAACCAGGTGTCGAGGACGTCTTCGTCCTGCTTCCAGTTTTCCAAATCAGCCGGCGCTTCCATGCCGACGTGGATTTCTCCCGTTTCCTTGTGGTACCAGGCCGGGATCTGGTGGCCCCACCAGAGCTGGCGGGAGATGCACCAGTCTCGGATGTTCTCCATCCAGTTCAGGTATGTTTTCTCGAAGCGCTCAGGGACAAAGTTGACTTTCTCCTCGCCCTTCTGGAGCTCGACCGCGGCTTCCGCGAGCGGCTCCATCTTGACGAACCACTGTGTGGAAAGGTACGGCTCGACGACCGCGCCGCTCCGCTCGGAGTGTCCGACGGAGTGCATATGCTCCTCGATTTCGAAGAGCACGCCCATTTCCTGAAGGTCCTTCACGATCTGCTTGCGGCACTCAAACCGGTCCATGCCCTGATACTTGCCGGCACGCTCGTTCATCGAGCCGTCTTCGTTCATGACCAGAACGCGCTCGAGGTTGTGGCGGTTGCCGATTTCGAAGTCGTTCGGGTCGTGGGCCGGCGTGATCTTCACCGCACCGCTTCCGAAATCCATCTCGACATAGTCGTCCGCAACGATCGGGATCTCGCGGCCGACGATCGGCAGCTTGACCGTCTTGCCGATCAGGTGCTTGTAGCGCTCATCTTCCGGGTGTACGGCGACTGCAGTATCACCGAGCATCGTCTCCGGACGGGTCGTCGCAATTTCGATCGATCCCGTGCCATCTGCAAGCGGGTAGCGCATATGATAGAAGGCACCCTGTACGTCTTTGTAGATGACTTCGATGTCCGACAGGGCCGTCTTTGTCTGCGGGTCCCAGTTGATGATGTACTCGCCGCGGTAGATCAGGCCTTTTTCATACAGCTTGACGAAGACGGTACGGACCGCTTCAGACAGACCCTCGTCAAGAGTAAAGCGTTCGCGGGAATAATCGAGGCCGAGGCCTAGCTTCGCCCACTGCTCGCGGATATGCCCGGCATACTCCTCTTTCCATTTCCACGACTCTTCAAGGAATTTTTCGCGGCCGAGGTCGTAGCGGCTCTTCCCTTCTTCGCGGAGCTTGCCTTCGACCTTCGCCTGTGTCGCAATGCCGGCATGGTCCATACCCGGTAGCCAGAGCGCATCGCATCCCTGCATGCGCTTCATGCGGGTTAGGATGTCCTGAAGTGTCGTGTCCCAGGCGTGGCCAAGGTGGAGCTTGCCCGTGACGTTCGGAGGCGGGATGACAATCGTATATGGCTCCTTGCCGCTTTCCGGCTGCGCTTCGAAGAACTTGCCGTTCACCCACCATTCATATCTGCCGCGCTCGATCGACTGTGGATCGTACTTTGTCGGCAGGGACGTTTCCTGCTGTCCGTTCTGTTCCATCTCAACATCCTCCTTTTGTTTCCGGGAAATCAAAAAACCCTCCGTCCAATAAAGGACGAAGGGCTGACTTCGCGGTACCACCTTTAGTTCCGGCACGCAAAAACTGAGCGGCCGGCGCTCGAAACGATAACGGTCGTCTGACCGGCACTCCGCTACTCGATTCGCGGAGGCTGCTCACGGGCGACTTCGGACGGTGCTGACGGAAGCTCTCACCAGCCGCTCCCTCTCTCCTGACAACTACCGTTCCTACTCTTCCCGCTCACTGCATCGTTATCCATTTCGTTCATTGTACAAAACCGGCATCCGCCCGTCAATACGAAAGGAGGTGTTCCCCTTGAGAAAGAACTACAATCCGTGGCTCCTGCCGCCCTGCCTCCGGAAGATCCGCTTCTACTGCAAGATGATCATCATTCCAATTACTGTGTTCCAGCTGATCCGTACGCTCTTCGTCCCGACGACCGGAGATTTCCTCCTGCTCGTGGTGTTAATCGGACTCTGCGTCGCGTTTTACAAGGATCTTATATGAAGGATAGGAAAAGACGGTATACGTATCTTCCAGGCCCGCGATGAATGCCCTGACCTCATCCGGGCTGCTTTGTGATGTCTCGGAAGCTCCCACGGCGGCCCGGGGCTTTTCTGCAGGGACGGCTGCGGCAACAGGCTGTCTCAGCTCGGGCTCGGCAGCTGCGCGAACCGATGAAGATTCGGCTTCCTCAACCTTTGCCAGCTCCGGTGACCGGTGGTGGCTGCTGCTGCTTTCCGGCCTGGACGAAGATTCATCCTTTGCTTCCAGCACTTCCGCCTTCGGGGACTGCTCCGATTCATCCGACTCATCATCCATATTGCTGCCATACAGGCAGTCGACCTTCCAAGTGACACACAGTGCTCCGTCTTCATTGACATGAGCCCGGACGTCCTGCGACTTGATTGAAGCTCCCTCGCCCGTCTCAGAGGGAAGGTCGACATAGAGCGGTACCGCATATTCGAAGTAACCCGTCTCCCCGTCCATGTCGATTTCTTCGATCATCGTCGCGCCTTCCGGCTCGGGGGTTCCCCCTTCCCCGTCAAACACAGCCATGCACGTCAGGTGATAAATACCGGTCAGCCGGTAGGCATTTTCCGTATGCTCGTCCGTGTACTGGGGCGTCACATTCACTGATTCCGCACGCACCGGCTCACCGCAACCCTGCGGAAAGCGGAACGTCTGCTCCATCGTCCATGCCGACATCGCCATCTGCTTCTCCTCCTCTATGTTCGCGCATAAAACAATATATGCATCCGGACGCTCCAATATGGCGGGGTCGGGCGATGTATTTTTGGGCATTGAAGGTGATGAAGGAATTGGATGAAGAGCCGTCACTTGCAGCATAGCCGCCGGAGTTGAAATATGGACCTGCAACTTGCAACAAGGACGCTGAAGTTGAAACAAGGAACCGCAACTTGCAATATGTACGCCCGAGTTGAAATAAGGAACCGTAACTTGCAACATGGACGCCGGAGTTGAAATAAGGAGCCACAACTTGCAATATGTACGCCCGATTTGAAATAAGGAACCGCAACTTGCAACATGGACGCTCGAGTTGAAACAAGGAACCGCAACTTGCAACATGGACGCCGAAATTGAAACATGGATCCTTAAGTTGAAATAGAGAGCTTCAACCGCAATAAGGAGGGACATCTCCACTAACCTAATCACTCCCCCGCCCCAATAAAAAACCGCCCCATTACGGGACGGTTCACTTACAAATATTTATCGCTTCAGCTGCCCGAACACTTTGTGGAACGCTTCCACCGTGCGGTCGATATGCTCTTCTGTGTGGGCAGTGGAGATGAAGACGCCTTCGAACTGGGACGGCGGCAGGTAGATGCCTTCTTCCGCCATCAGCGCATAGTACTTGCCGAACAGTTCCGTGTCGGACGTCTTGGCGCTCTCGAAGTCGGTCACTTCCTCATTGGTGAGGAAGTAGCCGATCATCGAGCCGGCGCGGTTGACGGTGTGCGGGATGTTGTTTGCTTCAGCCGCTTCGCGGAAGCCGGCTTCCAGACGGTCGCCGAGTGCCTTGAAGTGGTCGTACGATTCAGGTGTCAGTTTTTGCAGGGTGGCAATCCCGGCAGCCATCGCGAGCGGGTTGCCGGATAATGTGCCGGCCTGGTAGATCGGGCCGGCCGGTGCGACCTGCTCCATGATCTCGCGCTTGCCGCCGAATGCGCCGACCGGCAGGCCGCCGCCGATGACCTTGCCGAGGCAGGTCAGGTCAGGTGTCACGTCGAACAGTCCCTGGCCGCTGTTGTAGCCGACGCGGAAGCCGGTCATGACTTCGTCGAAGATAAGGAGCGAGCCGTGCTGCTTGGTCACTTCGCGGAGACCTTCCAGGAAGCCTTCATTCGGAGGCACGACACCCATGTTGCCCGCAACCGGCTCGACGATCACCGCGGCGATGTCTTCGCCGTAGTTTTCGAATGCCTGGCGGACGGCGTCGAGGTCATTGTAGGCAACAGTGATCGTATTGCCCGCGATCGAAGCCGGGACACCCGGGCTGTCAGGCAGTCCGAGTGTCGCTACGCCGGAACCCGCTTTGATGAGGAGCGAGTCGCCATGGCCGTGGTAGCAGCCTTCGAACTTCAGGATTTTGTCACGTCCGGTCACTCCGCGTGCCACGCGGAGTGCACTCATCGTCGCTTCCGTGCCGGATGACACCATGCGAACCATCTCAATCGACGGGACGCGGTCGATCACGATTTTTGCAAGCTCGTTTTCGGCCAGCGTGGACGCGCCGAAGCTGGATCCTTTTTCCGCCTGCTCACGGATTGCCGCGACCACATCGTCGTCGGCATGGCCGTGAATCAGCGGGCCCCAGGACAGGACATAGTCGATGTAGTCATTGCCGTCGATATCCGTGATGACGGCTCCCTTGCCGCTTTCCATGAAAACCGGTTCCATGTCTACCGCCTTGAACGCGCGGACCGGCGAGTTGACACCGCCCGGCATCAGGTTGACGGCTTCGGAAAAGGCTTTTTTCGAGTTCTCATACGATCGGGCCAAATCAGTTCCCCTCCATGTATCGTACCGCATCTTTGGCGAAGTACGTGATAATCATGTCGGCGCCAGCGCGCTTCATCGAAGTCAGTGTCTCCATGACGATCTTTTCCTCGTCGACCCAGCCGTTCTGTGCGGCGGCCTTGATCATCGAGTACTCGCCGCTTACGTTGTAGGCGACGACCGGCATGCCGGAGAAATCCTTCACTTCGCGCATGACATCCATATATGAAAGCGACGGCTTCACGATCAGCATGTCCGCGCCTTCCTCGATATCGGACTGCGCTTCGCGGATCGCCTCAAGGCGGTTCGCAGGATCCATCTGGTAGGTCTTGCGGTCGCCGAACTGCGGCGTGCTTCCCGCAGCTTCGCGGAACGGGCCGTAATAGGCGGATGCGTACTTGACCGCATACGACATGATCGGCACATCTTCGAAGCCCGCCTCATCCAGCGCATGGCGGATTACTGTGACGAACCCGTCCATCATGTTCGACGGCGCGATAATATCCGCTCCCGCCTCGGCCTGGCTGACAGCCGTGCGTGCGAGCAGGTCGAGCGACGGATCGTTCAGGATCCGGCCATCTTCGATCAGGCCGCAGTGACCGTGATCCGTATATTCGCACAGGCAGGTATCGGCAACGACGAGCAATTCCGGGTGACGCTCTTTAATGAGGCGCGTCGCCTCCTGGACAATGCCGTGATCATGATACGCTTCGGTTCCTTCTGCATCCTTGTGCTCGGGCACGCCGAACAGGAGGACGGCAGGAATGCCGAGTGAAACGACCTCGTCCACTTCCGCACCGAGGTTGTCGAGTGACAGATTGAAAACCCCCGGCATCGAGCTGACTTCCGTGCGGATGTTTTTGCCTTCCGCCACGAAAATCGGATAGATCAGATCTTCCTTGTTCAGGACGGTCTCGCGCACCATCGACCGCATCGCTGCGGAATTGCGGAGGCGGCGATGACGTGCAAACTGAAGTTTGTTCATGACATTCCTTCCTTTCGGTTGCCTAATTCATGGACGAGGTCGAGCAGTGTGTACCGTTCGGGTTTGACATGGACTTCGGCCCCTGCTTCATGAAGCGCCTGTTCGGTCACATGGCCGATTGCACCGATTGTGAATCCGGTCCATCCTGTATCCTCGGCAATCTGCTCTTCGAATATCCGGACGGCAGAAGGGCTTGCAAACAGAACGGCGGTACGCCCGCCCTCTTTGAGCAGGCCGGTCACGCCGCGGATTCCCTCCTCGTCGGGCACCGTCTCGTAGACGGTCCATTCATCGACTTCATTCGGAAGTCCTTCCTTAATCGTCTCTTTCGCGAGGTCACCTTTAAGAAACAGGCAGCGCTCCGCTTCGTCGGAGACGGCCGGGAATTCCTCCACGAAACAATCTGCACTGAACGTGGTCGGGATAAAATCCGCCTTAAAGCCGATGTCTTCGAGTGCTTTGGCCGTCTCGCTTCCGACGGCCGCGATTTTCACGGGGATGTCTTCCGCTGTCAGGCCTTCCTGCTGCATCTTGCGGCCGAAAAAATGGACCGCGTTGGCACTAGTGAAAATCAGCCACTCATAGGAGGCGCAAGTCTGCATCCTGAGCGGATCGGTCGGAACCATCTTCTCTACGGTCTTGATGAGGGGCAGGATGACGGGGTCGCCGCCCTGCAGCTGGACGGAGGCTACCGCTTCCTTCGCCTTCGGGGTTCCGGTGAAAATCACCGTCATCCCGGAGAGGGGATGCTTGTCACTCATCAAGGTCCGCCTTCACTTTCCGCAGGACTTCGTCGGCACCCTGCTCTTTCAGCATACGTGCCGCCTCCTTTCCGGCATTGACCGGGTCGGCATCCATGACAGTTGCACGGAAGACATCATCCGCATCAGGCGAGGCAACAAAGCCTGTCAGGCGGATCTGTCCGCCGTCGACAACCGCGTGGCCACCGATCGGCACCTGGCAGCTTCCGTCCATCTCGGACAGGAACGTGCGCTCGGCCGTAACAGCCTGGTGAGTTGTCGGCTCGGTCAGTTTCGCAAGCTCACGGAGAAGCTCCTTATCGTCAGAACGGCATTCGATGCCGAGTGCGCCCTGGCCCACAGCCGGAATGCACTGATCCGGCTCCAGGTAATGGGTGACGAGATCTTTGTCCCAGCCCATCCGGTTCAGGCCGGCAGTCGCCAGGATAATCGCATCGTATTCCCCGTCGCGGAGTTTTCTGAGCCGTGTCTCGATATTCCCGCGGATCCATTTGATCTCAAGGTCCGGACGCATGAGGAGCAGCTGGGAGCTGCGGCGGAGACTGGATGTCCCGACAACCGCCCCTTCCGGCAGGTCTTCCAGGCGGATATGTCCGTTTGCGATGTAGGCGTCACGTGCATCTTCACGCTCCGGCACACAACCGATCGTCAGGCCTTCCTGGAGCACGGCAGGCATATCCTTCATGGAGTGCACCGCAAAGTCGATCTCTTTATTGATCAGCGCCTGCTCGATCTCCTTGACGAACAGTCCCTTGCCGCCGACTTTCGACAGCATGACATCCAGGATCTTGTCACCTTTCGTCACGATTTCTTTTACTTCAAATTCAAACGGCGCACCCGCTGCCTTCATCTGATCGATGAACCAGTTGGTCTGCGTCAGCGCCAGATTGGAACGTCTTGAACCGACAATAATCTTTCTCAAAAAGAACCCACCCTTTCAGATATCAGTACCAGAAATGAAACACGGATAACCTGCTGATCAGCAGGAAGTTCACGATCACCGCAAGAAACGCCAGAATATGGCCCCATGCGATATCAGGCCCGTTCAGTCTGCCGCGGTTCTGCATAACGAGCAGAACACAGTAGATCACGAAAAGCAGGAACGACCCGATGATCTTCGGGTCCCATACAGAGAACGGCCCCGCTGCGATAAATGCCCACTGCAGCCCGAGAATCAGGCTGACCAATAGGACAGGCACTCCGATAACCGCAGAGATCGTCATCGCCCGTCTTGCCTGGTCGAGTGACGGCAGCCTGCCCCATTGCCCGCCCCATTTTTTCTTTTTCAGTGTACGGTACAGCAGCAAGTAAAGAATCGCAAAAACGAACGACAGTGAAAAAGCCGTATAAGAGATCATCGCAGATGTGATATGGATAAACAACAGCTCCGAGATCAGTGCCTCACTGACTGCGCTGCCGGGCGTTCCCGCTTCACCAAATGCCGTAATGACGACTGCTGCAAAGCCGATCACGTTCAGGAAGAATACCGCAAAATCCGCCTTCCTGAAAAAGTGGACGACCAGTGACATTGTAATCAGCAGCCATGCGTAAAAGTTAATGCCTTCCGAGAGGCTGAGCACCGGAAAACGCTGCTCTTCCACAATATTTCCCACCAGGAACATCGTCTGCATCAGCCAGACAGCGGAGAGCGTGTAGAATGCCGCCTTCCGCGCCTTTGGCTGGCTGTTCAGGAAGTCGGTAAAATAAAACACGAGGCTGGCCGCATAGAGGACGACCATCACCTCATGCAGTCTGATCAGTCCGATTTCGGTCATTGAAACCCTCTGCTTTCTTATTAAAAAAGAGCGTTTCCGCGTCTATAGTGTATCACATAGATGCGGAAACGCCCTTTAAAAACAATCAGTGCACCGTTGACGGTTTCATGGCGGCAAGGCCGGCTTCCTTGGCCCGTTTTTCCTTTGCACGCACCGCCGTTTCGGCATACTCCTCCGCGACGGCTTCTTCAATTCCGAAGATTCGCTGGAACAGCTCCAGCTGCCGGGCGGCATCCGGTGATCCCGCAATTTCCTTGGCCTGCAGGATCGGTTCCTTCAGCATCTGGTTGATGATCGACTTTGTATGCTTGCTGAGGACTTTCTTCTCGCGCTCCGTCAGATCCGGCATCTTGTTGAGGATGCTTTCCATCGTTTCTTCCTGGATGGAGAGTGCCTTCTTGCGGAGTGCGGAGATGACCGGAACGACGCCGAGCGTGGTGAGCCATTCGTCGAAGGAGACAAGCTCCGTTTCGATCATGTCCATGATCTGGTCTGCGGCGCGACGGCGTTCGGCAAGGTTCGCTTCAACAATTCCATGCAGGTCGTCAATGTCGTAAAGGAAGACGTTCGGCAGATCGCCGATTTTCGGGTCGAGGTCCCGCGGAACCGCGATATCGACCATGAAGAGCGGCTTGCCTTTCCGAAGCTTTTCGACATTTTCCATCATATCGTGGTCGATGACGAAATCCTGCGCGCCTGTCGAACTGATCACGATGTCGGCCTCAAGCAACGAGCACTGGAGTTCATTCATCGGCTTGGCAGTACCGTTGAACTTCTCGGCCATCGCCTCCGCCTTGCTGAGCGTACGGTTGAGGACGGTCACTTTGCCGACTCCGCTTCCGTGAAGGTTCTTGATGGCCAGCTCGCCCATCTTGCCAGCTCCGACAATCACGACATGCTTGCGGTTGAGCGAACCGAAGATCTTCTTGGCCAGCTCGACTGCCGCATAGGATACAGATACAGCATTTTCACCGATCTCCGTTTCAGAATGCGCGCGTTTCGCATTGGTGATCGCCCGCTTGAACAGCTCGTTAAAGACCGTACCGGTCGTGCCATGCTCCTGACCAATCAGGAAGCTCGAGCGGACCTGGCCGAGAATCTGGGTTTCGCCGAGCACCATCGAGTCAATACCTGCAGCGACCTTGTACAGATGTCGAACCGCTTCGTCCTGCACTTCGATGGTGAGATACGGTTCGATCTCTTCCAGCTCCATCCCGAACCACTTCGCCAGGAAGCGTTTGACATAATAACGTACGGTGTGGAGCTGATCCCCGACGGCATAGATCTCGGTGCGGTTGCAAGTCGAGACAATGACATTCTCCAGGATGCTCTTTTCATTCTGCAGCGCCTGCATGGCCGCGGGAAGGTCGGACTCAAGGAAACTGAGCCGCTCCCTGAGCTCGACAGGCGCCGTCCGGTGGTTTACACCGACGACAATGGAATACATAAAGGTGTCACACCTCTCACGTTCATTTCACGGCTCCCATTATAGCACGTTTCGACAGAGCTTGAACGGCACAATTGTGAACAAGCCATGAAAGCCAATTTATAATGATTACAATCTAAGTATAGCAAATGGCCACCGGCGAATCAAAGGGCGTGCCTGATGTAAATAAAGGATATGGTTGACTATAAACATCCGGCCGCAAGATTAAACCTGGCGGCACTTCACTGTTCACGATTCCCGTTAATGTACCAATGTATGCGGATAAAGAATCATGCATGATTCAGGACAATCATCCGGGCACGCATAAAAGCGGCACCGGCCCTTCATTGGGACCTGCACCGCTTTCGTGTGTTACTTCATGCGTTCTTCGAGGACGGCCCATGCTTCTTCCTTGCCCTGCCCGGTTTCGGACGAGAAGAGGATCAGCGGGTCGCCTTCTTCAAGGTCAAGCGCTTCCTTGATGATTTTTCTGTGTTTCTGCAGCCTGCTTCTCGGAATCTTGTCGGCCTTCGTGGCAACGACGATCGTCGGCAGGTTGTAATGCTTCAGGAAATCATACATGAGGATATCATCCTCTGTCGGCGGATGGCGGAGGTCGATCAGCTGGATGACGGACTTGAGCTGTTCGCGGCCCGTCATATACCGCTCGATCATCTTGCCCCATGCCTCCCGCTCCGACTTGGATACTTTCGCATAGCCGTAGCCCGGCACGTCGACAAAATAAAAGGTCTCTTCGATTTTATAGAAGTTCAGTGTCTGCGTCTTCCCCGGCTTGGACGATGTGCGGGCAAGGCTTTTACGGCCGATCATCTTGTTGATGAATGATGACTTGCCGACATTCGAGCGTCCCGCCAGCGCGAATTCCGGATAACCCTCATCGGGATACTGTTCCGGCTTCACTGCGCTGATGGTGATCTCGGCTTGGTTGACTTTCATTTGCGTTCCTCCTCCAGCGCGATTTTCAGCACTTCCGTCACGTTGTTGACAGGATGGAACGTCAGCTCTTCACGGACAGTGTCGGGGATGTCCTCGATATCCCGTTCATTGTCCGCCGGAATGATGATGGTCGTCAGTCCCGCGCGGTGCGCGCTTAGTGTTTTCTCTTTCAGGCCGCCGATCGGCAGGACCCGGCCCCGGAGCGTAATTTCCCCCGTCATGCCGACTTCTCGCCGTACGGGGCGCTTCGTCAGCGCCGACACAAGCGCAGTCGCGATTGTGATGCCGGCAGAAGGTCCGTCCTTCGGAACAGCCCCTTCCGGTACATGGATGTGGATGTCCGTATCTTCATGGAAAGCAGGATTGATGCCGAGCTCATCGGCATGGGAGCGCACATAGGACAGCGCCGTCTGTGCAGACTCCTTCATGACATCCCCAAGCTTGCCGGTCAGGATCAGGTGTCCCTTGCCCGCGGACAGGGAAACTTCGATTTGGAGCGTGTCCCCGCCGACGGTCGTATAAGCCAGACCTGTTGCGGCACCGACCTGGTTTTCCTGTTCCGCCACCCCGTAGCGGAATTTTGGCTTGCCGAGCATGTCCGTGATGAGCTTAGGCGTCACCTGGACACGCTTGTTTTTCCCGGAGATGATCCGTTTCACTGCTTTGCGGGCGATGGCGGCAATCTGCCGTTCCAGCGAGCGGACACCCGCTTCGCGCGTATAGTATTGGATCAGATAGCGGAAAGACTCATCTGAAATGCGGAGCTGTGCCTTCGTCAGGCCGTGACGCTCCAGCTGTCTCGGATACAGGTGATTTTTCGCGATCAGCTGCTTTTCCAGCTCGGTATAGCCGGGAATTGTAATGATTTCCATACGATCCCGAAGCGGGCCCGGAATCATGCTGAGATCATTCGCGGTGGCTATGAACATGACCTTCGAGAGATCGTACGTTTCTTCAATGTAATGATCGCTGAAATTATGGTTCTGTTCGGGGTCGAGCACCTCGAGCATGGCTGAAGACGGGTCACCCCGGAAGTCGTTCGACATTTTGTCGATCTCATCCAGCAGGAAGACCGGATTGATCGTGCCCGACTTGCGCATTCCCTGGATGATCCGTCCCGGCATCGCACCGATATAAGTCCGGCGGTGCCCGCGGATCTCGGATTCATCCCTTACGCCGCCAAGCGCAATCCGCACGAACTTCCGCCCCAATGATGTGGCTATGGAACGGGCAAGGGACGTCTTCCCGACCCCCGGTGGCCCGGCCAGGCAGAGAATCGGCCCGCGGAGCGAACCGGTCATCTGCTGGACGGCCAAGTATTCGAGAATCCGCTCCTTGACCTGCTCCAATCCGTCGTGTTCGCGGTTCAGGATCCGTTCGGCGCGTTTCAGGTCGAGGCGGTCGTCTGTTTCCTCGGTCCAAGGGAGGGCGAGAAGCCAGTCGACATAGCTCCGGATGACGCCGCTTTCCGCGGCTGCGGCAGGAAGCCGTTCATAACGGTCCAATTCACGCAGTGCTGCGGTCAGTACATGTTTCGGCATGCCGGATTCCAAGACCCGCTCACGCAGTTCGGCCGCTTCCCCGCCCTTGCCGTCCGCATCGCCAAGTTCTGTCTGGATCGCTTTCATCTGCTCGCGCAGATAAAATTCTTTCTGCGTTTTTTCCATCGCTTCTTTGACGCGCTTGTTGATCTTTTGCTCCAGGCTGAGCACTTCCTGCTCATTGAGAAGCCGGCTGATCAGCCATTCGATCCGTTCCTTCACGTCAAACAGCTCAAGCACTTCCTGCTTGCCCGCGACCTTCAGCGGAAGATTGGCCGCCACCATATCGGCAAGTCGCCCCGGCTCGGATATATCCGCCACCGATTCATACGTCTCGTCGGTGATTTTCTTGGAGAGCTTGGAATATTTCCTGAACTGCTCGAGCATAGTCCGCATGAGTGCTTCGTGCTCGATGTCAGCTTCCAGATCCGGCTCGATCACTTCAATGTCGGCAGTCGAATAGGTCTCCCCGTCATCCAGCGCAATCAGCTTTGCGCGGTCGAGCCCCTCGATCAGCACCCTCATCGTGCCGTTCGGCAGTTTGACCGTCTGCTTCACTTCTGCAAGCGTCCCGATGCCGTACAATTCTTCAAGAGTCGGCTGTTCAACGGAAATATCACGCTGGGAAACGAGGAAAATCTGATTTTCTTCCACGATGGCCTGTTCGATTGCTGCCATTGACCGTTCACGGCCAACGTCGATGTGGAGCACCATTTTCGGAAACACCAGCATCCCGCGCAAAGGCAGGTATGGGATGCGATTTAGTTTAGTTGTCGGCATTAGGAGTCACCTCCATGTATTCATGTCCGTTTCAGGACGGGTTAAAACGCATATGTGCGAAAAGAGCCGGCATCCGCCCGTGCCGTTCCAGACGGCAGAAGGATGCCGGCTCTTCCTGTAGGATCAAGCCGATGTCTTTTCGTTATCAGAACCGTTGTCGATCGGATCCCCGTTTTCATCCAGGAGAATCGGAGACGCCCCGTCGGTGACGGCTGCCTTCGTGATGATGCAGTCCAGCACATCTTCACGGGAAGGCAGGTCATACATGACATCGAGCATGATTTTCTCGATGATTGACCGGAGTCCGCGTGCGCCTGTCTTGCGCTCAATCGCCTCGGCGGCGATGGCACGGAGTGCTTCTTCTTCAAAGGTCAGACGGACACCGTCCAGCTCGAGCATCTTCTGATATTGCTTGACGACCGCATTTTTCGGTCCGGTAAGAATCTGGACAAGCGTGTCTTCATCCAGCTGCTCCAGGCTTGCGAGAACAGGCAGGCGCCCGATAAACTCGGGGATCAGGCCGAAGCGCAGCAGGTCTTCCGGAATCAGACGGGAAAGAAGGGACTCTTCTTCGTCCGCGTTTGCCTTCTCGGAACCGAAGCCGATGACTTTCTTGCCGATCCGGCGCTTGATGATGTCTTCGATGCCGTCGAAAGCTCCGCCCACGATGAACAGGACATTCGTTGTATCGATCTGGATGAATTCCTGATGCGGGTGCTTTCGTCCGCCTTGTGGCGGGACACTTGCAACCGTTCCTTCAAGAATCTTCAGGAGCGCCTGCTGGACCCCTTCGCCCGAGACGTCGCGTGTAATGGACGGATTCTCGGATTTCCGGGCTACTTTATCAATCTCATCGATATAGATGATGCCTTTTTCGGCACGCTCGACATCATAGTCCGCGGATTGGATCAGCTT
This sequence comes from Bhargavaea cecembensis, assembly GCF_001619585.1. Lineage (GTDB taxonomy): Bacteria > Bacillota > Bacilli > Bacillales_A > Planococcaceae > Bhargavaea > Bhargavaea cecembensis_A. The sequence continues at coordinate 288,140 of NZ_LQNT01000001.1, read as the reverse complement.
CAGCAGAATGTTTTCGACGTCTTCGCCGACATAGCCGGCTTCCGTCAGGGACGTGGCATCCGCCATGGCGAACGGCACGTCGAGGATGCGCGCCAGTGTCTGGGCCAGGAGTGTTTTACCGCTCCCCGTAGGCCCGATGAGCACGATATTGGATTTCGCCAGTTCCACATCATCGATCTTGGAGTTGGAATTGACTCGTTTGTAGTGGTTATATACTGCGACGGACAATGCCTTTTTCGCACGGTCCTGCCCGATCACGTATTCGTCGAGGATGGTCTGGATATCGCGCGGTTTCGGAACATCCTTCAGCTCGAATCCTTCTTCGGTGCCGACTTCCTCTTCGACGATTTCGGAGCACAGCTCGATGCATTCGTCACAGATATAGACACCCGGACCTGCAACCAGCTTGCGGACCTGTTCCTGTGGTTTGCCGCAGAAGGAGCAGTTCAGGTTTTCATTTTCATCGTTGAATTTAAACAAAGTCGTTCACCCCTATTCAAGTGACAATCTTACAAGATTGCCTAATCGTTGGCAAACATTTCGTACCGGTCGTGCATCGCACAGAAAACTCCCGAATGTATGAAAGAAGGCGCTGGAGTCAACCGGCGCCTGTTTCTTTCATTTTTCTCCATATGGCAGGAGGGGATTATTCGTTGATTTTCGCGTTTTCGACGAGGAACTCGATCGTTTTCTTGAAGCGGATATCGTTTTCGAGCATTTCCGTGCCGCCGAGGATCTGCTTGATCTGCTCGGTGTCCATGTTGAACTGGCCGGACATCGTCTGGAGCTCTTCCTGGATATCTTCTTCGTTAACCGCTACGCCTTCCGCTTCTGCGATGGCTTCAAGAACAAGGGATACACGTACGCGTGTTTCCGCATCTTCCTTCATCTGTGCGCGGAGGGCAGCTTCGTCCTGGCCGGAGAACTGGTAGTACAGGTCAAGTGTCATGCCCTGCTGCTGGAGCCGCTGTCCGAATTCCTGGACCATGCGGTCAACTTCGCTCTCGACCATCACTTCAGGGATGTCGATGTCTGCGTTTTTCGCAGCCTGTTCAACCAGTTCGTCACGGAGTGCCGCTTCGGAAGCATCTTTCTTTTCCTGGGCAGTCTGTTCCTTCAGCTTGCTGCGGAGCTCATCGAGGCTTTCGACTTCGCTGTCCACTTCTTTTGCGAACTCGTCGTCAAGTTCAGGAAGTTCACGGCCCTTCACTTCATGAACCGTCACTTTGAACGTTGCCGGCTTGCCTGCGAGCTCTGCTGCGTGGTATTCCTCTGGGAAGGAAACTTCCACGTCTTTCGATTCACCGGCTTTTACGCCGACCAGCTGCTCTTCGAAGCCCGGGATGAAGCTGTTGGAACCGAGCTCAAGCTCGTAGCCTTCTGCTTTTCCGCCTTCGAATGCTTCGCCGTCAGTGAAGCCTTCGAAATCGATGACGACTGTGTCGCCTTCTTTTGCCGGCTCATCTTCTTTGATGACGAATTCGGCATTGCCCTGGCGGCGGTCGTTCAGCTGCTCTTCGATTTCTTCATCAGTGACAGCCGTTTCCTGACGCGTGACTTCGAGGCCTTTGTAGTCGCCGAGTTTGACTTCAGGCTTGACCGTTACGTTCGCCTTGAAGACGACCGGCTGGCCCGCTTCAATTTCCTCGACATCGATTTCCGGCTGTGCCACCGGGTTGATGCCTGCTTCGTCGATCGCGTTCGTGTAGGCTTCAGGCAGGACTGCGTCGATTGCATCCTGATAGAGGGATTCTACGCCGAACATCTGCTCGAAGATCTTGCGCGGAACTTTCCCTTTGCGGAAGCCCGGTACGTTTACTTGCTTGACCACTTTTTTGAATGCCTGGTCCAGGCCCTTGCTGAATGTTTCTGCAGGGACTTCAAACGTGAGGATCCCCTGATTACCTTCTTGCTTTTCCCAATTTACTGCCATGTTTACATACCTCCAGACGATATAATTCGCTTTGCAGCGCTTGCGTTCACTGGTTTGACAACTTTCTCAGTATAGCACAGATGTGTCCATATTCAAGAATTTCATAGTTGCCGTCTGTTGTGAAAAAGTTCGATTTTGTTGATAAGGTCGATGACCGGATGTGCGCCGGCATCGGTGCCGTCAAACAGGCTTTCGATATATGTATGGTACGCGTCGGCAACCTCCTCTGCTGACAGGCCCGGCCATTCAAACGGATAGGCGGTGAACCGGTAGGTACGAAGGAGCTGGGCGGCGATCTGCTCTTTTGATGGGTCCTGCGCAAACTGTTCTTTCAGAATCGCCTCCACCTCACCGGCCTTCTGCATATCCTCGGGCCCGGGCAGCCGTGCCGGATCGACGGTTTCCTCCGTTCCGAACTTCCTGACCGTCACCGGGGAAGAATAACCGATGCCGGCAAGAAGCACAAGCGAATAGGTTTTTAAAAGGGGCGAAGCGTCCTCATGTGCCGCCAGGGCCGCCAGGAATTCACCCCATGCCGGCAGCTCGTGATCCGGCACAGACGACAGACGGCTGTGCTGTTCCCCCTCCGGAAGGGAAAGGAACTCATCCAGTCCCGGCGGCTTATCCGGTGTTTCGGGCGGCTCGTCGTAGCGGTCCATCAGCCTCCGGTTAAGTCCCTGGAGATAAAGGAACTTCTCCCGCCTGTCCGGCGGAATGATGCCTTCATCAAGCAGTGCGGAGATCGTATCTTCCACCTCATCGTAATCGCGGAGCTGGATGCAGATGGAAAGATAAAGTTCCATCGCCTCGATGTAGTTGGCGGGACCCGCCTGCAGATACCGTGTGGCAGCCTCTTTGGCCTCCGTGTACTCCCGGAGTTCGTATAGGGAGACGGTCAGCGCACCGAGAAGGTTGGCATGGCCGGCTTCATAGGAGAGGGCCTGGCGGATGAGCGGGACTGCATCGTCATACCGTTCTTCGGAGACCGCACGCAGCCCGTCATCCATCAGCCGTTCGAAAGTGCCCGGCATGACGATGACTTTGCCGTGTTTTCTGAGCTGTCGCCTCTTCCTGCGCATCCGTTCCCATCCCCTCTCTTTCCATCCATGATAGCATAGCCGCCTTACCCTGTGCATATGCTTTTCCGCCGTGCAAAATCCGTGTCCGAAGTTTTCTTTTGCGTAAAAAGAAAAAGCACCGCCATCCGGCGATGCTGTTGACGTCCCAGGAGGAATTCTTTTATCGTTGATTTAACAGCATTCTCGGTTGTCGATGTGTAAAATGAATTTTACGTTCTACTATTCATATGCTTTATTAACCTACATTAAAGTTCTTGAACTTTTACCACTTGGTCTGGCTCAATTTCATTCGTCATGAGTTTCAATCCACTTATTTAACCAATCTATTTCCTCTTGAGATATTTCTTGCTCTGTTTCCCTTTGATTAATATTCAGTTGGGATTCTTCACATATAATAAACGCTTCCTTATAATTTCCATTTAGTTAGCGATAACTTCTAAAGCTTCCCCTTCCCCAAAATCGTAGCAGCAAGAATAAAGCAATGCATCCTATAAAAAATAGCATGCTGCCTAGCGATTGCATGGTTCTTGATTCTATACCGATATACAACAGAAAGTATTCGAACGGAACGTTAATAAAGCCTATTGACGTAAGAAAAATTAAATATGCCAATAACATCATTACAGGAAACGCGCCTTTGCATCTTTTTTGTATAATGAGCGCATTCCAGAGGAGGGATGTTATTTCCAAGATAAAAGCACTAATCGCAACACCTGCATAACCGAATCCCGGTATTGCCGTTAAATAATAAGCGGCGATGGCAGAACAAATAAGGCCCACTAGTAAACCGACTAGGGGAGCCTTTTTTTGATCAGCCGCCCAAAGGATCGTTGTCGTTAGCTCCCGCATGCCGGCAATAAGAGGAGCAAAAGACATGTAGCGTATTGCTTCGGTCGCCTCTTGACTACCCACAATTAGCATAGATAAATCATCCGCATAAAAAAAAAGGATTAACATGGAACTGATTCCCCAGAACCACCCTATTTCTAAGGACAGACTGGAACGCTCAACAAATCTACTTTTTTTTTCGTATTGCCAATTGGCCGTCAACTTAGCAGCCATCGTATATGATATTGCTGCGGTAACAATAGTAGGTAGATACACGATAGTTGTCGCGATTCCGAATACTTGTCCGAAAATGGCAATAGCCTCTGATTGACTTAGGCCGGAAACTTGCAGACGGCTAGGAATGATTAACGCATCAAGAAAATCGGACGCAGGCATAACGATACGCGTTAATGTAATAGCAAAGGATGATTTGAAAAACAAAAACATTCCAGGTCCAAGAATCAGCCACCGGGCGGATTTATTATATGTTCCGTTATTAGTGGCAGGTATCAGCTTCAATCTTTTATTATATTTCAGCAACCAAAGAAACAGTAATGCGATACAGGCACCTGTAAATGCACCGAAAACGGCACCCCCTGCGGCAGCATAAGTGCCTTGTTTCATCCATAGAACGACAAGCAAAAGCATTGTTCCAACACGAACCGTTTGTTCTATTAGTTCAGAAACGGCCACATATCCGTAGAACTCCACACCTTGTAAGAATCCTCGGTATAGCTGAAGCAGTGGAACAATAAAAAGCGCCGGAGCTAGGCAGCGGATGGGAAACGTCAAGCTTTTATCTCCGAGAAAATGTGCAATATTAGGCGCTATGGCGAAACAAAGCAAACTGGAAACAGTTCCAAGGAACAAAACGGGTACAGCCAGACTTTTATAAACAAGCCAACCCTGTTTTTTATCCTTAGCGGTCAATAATGCCAACGATGTAGGAAAACCACCTGAGAGTAACGTAAGTGCGAATCCATAAACAGAATAAACAATTTGATAAATTCCCATTCCTTCTGAGCCGAGAAGCCTAAACAAAGGAATGCGAACGGCGAGGCCGATGACTTTAACGAGAAATATAGCACCAGTTCGCAGCGCTGTTTGTTTAATAAAGATAGGCATTCTCATCTTTTCACCCCAAGTGACCTTGTCCTAATAACTATATGAACAAGATCACAGGGGTAGACTACGGAGACTTTTTACAAAGACCTTTTTCGATTTTCGATTAATCATTGATATGAACGAGGATATATTTCGTTGTTTTATCCCAGCCGAGGTCAAACGGTACACGATACCGATCCGCAGTATGGGAATTCACTAACGGATAGCCGTTAGCATCTTGCCCTATCACAACCGAAAAATGGTCCGTATCTCCATTTAGCGTGTAGCCGATCACGTCACCTGGCTTTAATCTTGAGATTGCTCCATGTGGATGTTTGTCGCTTGATTCAGTAACTTCTGTAAATGTCCCCTTTGCAATCAAACTTCCATATCCGGAATTGAGCAAGAAATGTTCAAAAGCATCCGTTTGTACCCATGCTTTACTTCCACTTCTCCAATTGTGCGTTGTCTGCAAACCGCCGCCTTCCTCCTTGTCGCCAAGAACTTGGGATACAAAGTTGGTACAGTCTCCGCCAAGTGGTGTGTAATCCATATATTTCGAATTGTAACGGTTATTATTCCCGGCTCCCCAAGCTAGGCCTGCGTACTTATTGGCATAGGCCACTGCACGTTCTCGATTATATCGCCCTTTATTCTGCGAAGTTTCGTTGTCGGCAGAAAGATGGGGGAAGCCCACTGGTGAATCCGCTATTAACTCTGAGTTTTCTTCAAGCGGATCCAAATACCATTCCTTTAATACCATCCAATTACCGTCTATTTTCTTCAATGTAAGAGCATGCCGCGTACCGACACCAAAGGCTTGGGGTGGTGGATAAACTGTATTGTAGTCATACGATATTTTGGCCGTCTGTATCAGGGAAACATACGCTACATCCCCATTTTTTTTGAAACGAGTAATACGAATGGTGGGTTCTGCTTCTATAAGCCGTATGCCACGTTTATCTGCCCAGGTATTGATGTACTTTCCACGTCTTAATTCCATTTGATAAGCGTAGCTGCTTACCTTCTCCGTATGGATATAATATTTGTTAATGGATTCCGGAAGCCGATTGACAAGAAAGGCATTACGATCAACATACAACTGTGTCAGGAAAGAATCAACCTCCCTTTTGTCGTCATCCTCTTGAGCAAAAGTTTCATAAGCATTCAATGAAATCAACCCGACTAATAAAGTCATTCCGAACAATAGAACCAAGCGGAACAAGCCAAACTCCTCCTTACTTGATGGTGCCCTACTTTTCAATCCAGCTTATGATGGTTCACTTCAATATAAATTATCCGTTTCCTAATCAAACATGGAAACCAGCCGTTTTTCCGATATTTGATTAGGAAATATCGGAATATACCCGGAGCAAAGGTGAAGTTTTTACCAAGCATACCAAATCGATTTGAAGGGGGAGAGTCAGCTCCTGATGGCAGAAGTTTATAAACGTCTCCATAGAAGCATAGAATATTGTTTGATACTCCTTGGACTGACTTCAGGAATGCAGTGACAGAGGCATGGGATTACAAAAGCGTCAGGGGGTTCAAAGGATTGAAAGCCGTCACTTCTAACATGAGCATAATGTTTGAGGACATGGCGAGTACGTTGAATGTGTAAAATTTGTGTGAAATGATTTCATTTTCTATCGTTTCTAAAACAAAGAATGACCACAAACGCTGTCGTATCAACGTTTGTGGTCATTCTCCTTACTTCTTAACGTGTTCAGTTTTTACTGAAATACGTCCCAGGCAGGATTCGAACCTGCGACCGACAGCTTAGAAGGCTGTTGCTCTATCCTGCTGAGCTACTGGGACAAGGCAACCATGCGGTTGCGCAAGACAAAGATAATTATAGGTTCCCTGCTCCGAAAAGTCAACGGCGTTTCTGAAAATCCGGAAAGTCGGCTGAATCCGCCTCTGAACTGTCCGTCTGCACGAACCGGACAGCCACGCCTTTCGCTCTTCCTTCGATGACTGCGTAGGTGGCCGGACGGCCGGGCGGCGGCCTGTGCGTGCTGCCCGGATTCACAAACAGAATCCCGTCATGAACTTCCGCTCCATAAAGATGCGTATGGCCGAACAGGACGATATTGGCCCCCGCTTCCTCCGCCCTGTAACGGAGCGGCAACAGGCCCGTCTTTACCCGATCCAGATGGCCATGTGTGACGAGCACACGATATCCGCCGGCTTCCAGCATCCGGTACTCGGGCAGCCCATCCGGGTCACAGTTGCCTTTGACAGCGGCCAAGGTTTCAAGAAGCGGGTCTTCCGCCGGCAGCTCGCTGTCCCCGCAGTGGATGAGTTGCTCAGAGTCCGACTGCCTGTCCAGAAAATGACGGACCGTCTCCGTGTCCCCATGCGAATCGCTCATCACCGCAATGCGCCAGTTCGTCATTGCTTCTCCCCGAACAATTCCCCCGCCTGTTCCTCGAGGCTCCGGATGGCTTCGCCACGGTGGGACACGACCGCTTTCTCCTCGGGTGTCAGCTGCGCCATTGTCCGTTCTTCCCTCGGGACATAGAAGACGGGATCATAGCCGAAACCGTTTTCCCCTGCCGGTGCCCGCAGGATCCGCCCCTCGCATGTCCCCTCAAAAAATCGGGTTTCCGCACCCGGCGCTGCGACCGCGAGTACACAGACAAAGCGCGCAGTGCGTTCCTCATCCTGTACGCCGGAAAGATCCGCAAGCAGTTTTTCAATGTTGCGCTCGTCCGTTGCTCCTTCGCCGCTGTAGCGCGCGGAATAGACGCCCGGCTTTCCGTCCAGCGCATCCACGGCAAGGCCGCTGTCATCGGCAATGACCATTTTTCCGAGTTTTTCTGCAACCGTCTCAGCCTTCAGAGCCGCGTTTTCCCTGAATGTCGTGCCCGTTTCCTCGATTTCAAGTTCAGGTGCCACATCGAACAGCGTAAGCACCCTGATGCCATAAGGCGACAGCAGCGCCTCAAAGTCCTTTGCCTTCCCGCGGTTTTTTGTCGCGATAATCACTTCATTCATCCGTACCTTCTCCTTCCGCCCGGCAGTTGCCGTCTTAACTATCATAACCGTTCCGGGACGGCGAAAAACCCGAAGCGCTTCCTGCTCCGGGCCTCATCAGCCGTCCGATTTTTATCACTCTTTATTCCTCATATCCATTCTTCGTTTCCTGCCTTCCTTCATGCCGCTGTGCAGCTTGGACAGCATGCCGGAAAGGCGGACGACTTCCTCCGCCGAAAAATCAGACAGCACAGCCTGAAGGTCCTTCTGCCGCTTCTCGATGACTTCCTGGATGATCCGTTCCCCGTCCTCCAGCAGATGGATCCGAACGACCCGCCGGTCCTGTTCGTCACGCACCCGCTTTACAAGACGGTTCTTTTCCATTCTGTCAACGAGGTCGGTCGTCGTCGAAAAGGCCAGGTACATCTTATTCGACAAGTCGCCGATTGTCATATCTCCCAGTTCGAGCAGCCATTGCAGCGCCACGAACTGAGGCGGAGTGATCGGATAATTGTCGAGAATTTCCCGTCCGCTCTGCTTGATCAGCGCAGCGATATGACGCAGCTCCTTTTCGACGAAGGCGATATCTTCCCCGTTATGCTTCAGGTCCTCTCCGTTCAAGCCAGCCATCAACTCACCACTCCCGAAACCGTTTGAATAATTATATTGTGAACGGTTTACGGCGGAATGGCAAGTATATTTAGTCAAGCGAGAGTTCCGACAGCCGGAGAAGCTCGACGATTGCCTGAGCGCGTCCGGATACCCCAAGTTTCTGAATGGTGTTCGAAATATGATTCCGGACGGTCTTTTCGCTGATTCCCAGCCTGGCTGCAATTTCCTTCGTTGTCTGATCCTTCACCAGCAGCTGGAAAATCTCTCTTTCCCTTCCGGTAAGTAATGAACGATGATGCAGCTCATCCGCCACGTAGCGCCCCTCCCCTCAACTCTTCATCGTAGAGTATGAAGGGACGGGTCCGGCGGTGACGGCATTTGCCCGGCAATCAAAGGTTTATCACGATAAAGCTGATGCAGCACCGATTGCGTCGAGGGCTTTGTCCGACCACGGAAGCGGTTTTCCGGTCTTCCGGCCTACCTGGACAATCGTCCCGCGTCCGGTAAATGCCGGCTCCCCGTCCCGGCCGGTCGCGAGGTAATGGATATCCAGCGACGTGCTCCCGACTCTTGCCGTCTTGACATGGATGTCAAGCTGTTCATCGAAAAACACCTGCTTCAGGTAATCACACTGCAGGTCTGCCACAACTGTGATTGCCCCTTCCTCCTCATCCAGCCAGTTCTCCATAAGACCAAGATGCTTCAGATACTCGATCCTTGCATGTTCAAAATACGTAAAGTTGACCGTATTATTCAGATGTCCGAACATATCCGTCTCAGAAAATCGGACCGTGACCGGTACCGAAAAATTGAAACCTTTTCTCCATTCTTCATAGTCCCCGATGTATGATGCCCTCATGACCATTCCTCCACAACTCAAAATGAATGACTATTCATTCTTTTATCATATCAGAAGAAACGGATGATGAGAAGGCGCACGCGGATGTTCCTACTATATAAAACAACCGGCCCGTGTGACACGGCAGCCCTGCGGCTTGGAGAAAAATAAAAATCCCCCGCAATCCGGACGGGCCGGTTTGCGGGGGACGGCGCAGCATCAGTCGACCATGTGGTCGGAACCGAAGAAGCGCTTAAAGGAGTATACGGATGCTGCGCGGTTCATTGCAGCGATCGATGTGGTGAGCGGAATGCCTTTCGGGCAGGCGACAACACAGTTCTGCGAGTTACCGCATTCTGCGAGTCCGCCGTCCTGCATCAGCGCATCCAGACGCTCGTCACGGTTCATCGCGCCTGTAGGGTGCGAGTTGAACAGGCGGACCTGGGAAATCAGCGCAGGGCCGATGAAGTTCGTCTTGTCGTTGACGTTCGGGCAAGCTTCGAGGCATACGCCGCAGGTCATGCACTTGGAAAGCTCATAAGCCCACTGGCGCTTGCGCTCAGGCATGCGCGGTCCTTCACCGAGGTCATACGTACCGTCGATCGGCACCCATGCCTTAACCTTCTTGAGCGAGTCGAACATGACCTCACGATCTACGACCAGGTCGCGGACGACCGGGAACGTACGCATCGGCTCAAGCGTGATCGGCTGGGTCAGCTGGTCGACAAGCGCCGTACAAGACTGGCGCGGGCGGCCGTTGATGACCATCGAGCAGGCACCGCAGACTTCCTCGAGACAGTTCATTTCCCACTGGATCGGAGAAGTTGCCTTGCCTTCAGAGTTTACCGGGTTCCGGCGGATTTCCATGAGCGCCGAAATGACGTTCATGTTCTGGCGGTATGGAACGTTGAACGTTTCCCAGTAAGGGCTCGATTCCGGGCTATCCTGACGCTGGATCTTAAACTGGACGGTCTTTGCAGCCGTCGCCTCATTCCGTTCCTTTACAGCATTTTCAGCCATTTTTATGCGTCTCCTTTCTCAGAGAATCAGTGCTTCGATGTATAGTCGCGCTTACGCGGCTTGATCAGGGAAACATCGACATCGGCATATTCGAACTTCGGTGCGTTGGCGCCGCCATTGAACGAAGCCATTGTCGTCTTCAGGAACTCTTCGTCGTTCCGCTCAGGGAAGTCCGGCTTGTAGTGCGCACCGCGGCTTTCGTCACGGTTAAGTGCCCCGATCGTGATGACGCGCGCCAGGTAAAGCATGTTCTTCAGCTGGCGGGTAAATGCCGCACCCTGGTTGGACCAGCGTGACGTATCGTGGACGTTGATGTTTTCGTAGCGCTCGAGGAGTTCCTGGATTTTGTAGTCCGTCTCCTGGAGCTTGTCATTGAAGCGGACGACCGTGACGTTGTCGGTCATGATCTCGCCAAGTTCCTTATGCAGGACATAGGCGTTTTCCTTGCCGTCCATCTTCATGATGTTTTCCCACTTCTGCCCTTCCGACTTTTCGACGTTGTCGTAGAGTGTCGAAGAAAGATCTTCGGCATGCTTGTCCAGGCCTTCCATGTACTTGACAGCGTTCGGACCTGCAACCATGCCGCCGTAAATCGCGGACAGGAGGGAGTTCGCACCGAGGCGGTTTGCGCCGTGCATGGAGTAATCCGCCTCACCTGCAGCGAAGAGTCCCGGGATGTTTGTCATCTGGTCATAGTCTACCCAGAGGCCGCCCATCGAGTAGTGGACTGCCGGGAAGATCTTCATCGGTACTTTACGAGGATCGTCGCCTGTGAACTTCTCATAGATTTCGATGATTCCGCCGAGCTTGACATCGAGCTCGTGCGCATCTTTATGGGAAAGGTCCAGGTAAACCATGTTCTCGCCGTTGATGCCGAGTTTCTGGTTGACGCAGACATCGAAGATTTCACGGGTTGCGATGTCACGCGGCACGAGGTTCCCGTAGGCCGGATATTTCTCTTCAAGGAAGTACCAAGGCTTGCCGTCCTTGTAAGTCCAGACACGTCCGCCTTCGCCGCGTGCCGACTCGGACATGAGACGGAGCTTGTCGTCACCAGGGATTGCCGTTGGGTGAATCTGGATGAATTCGCCGTTCGCGTAGATTGCGCCCTGCTGATAAGCGATTGCTGCAGCGGAACCTGTGTTGATGACAGAGTTTGTCGACTTCCCGAAGATGATCCCCGGTCCGCCTGTCGCCAGAATAACAGCGTCAGAGCGGAATGTCTTGATTTCCATCGTTTTCAGGTCTTGCGCAGAGACCCCGCGGCAGACGCCTTCATCGTCAAGAACAACGCCGAGGAACTCCCAGTTTTCATACTTTTTGACGAGGCCTTCCACTTCAAAGCGGCGGACCTGCTCGTCCAGCGCATAAAGAAGCTGCTGGCCGGTTGTCGCACCGGCAAAAGCCGTGCGGTGGTGGAGCGTTCCGCCGAAACGGCGGAAGTCGAGCAGACCTTCAGGTGTCCGGTTGAACATGACGCCCATCCGGTCCATCAGGTGGATGATTCCAGGAGCCGCTTCAGCCATCGCCTTTACAGGAGGCTGGTTCGCCAGGAAGTCACCGCCATACACAGTGTCATCAAAGTGGATCATAGGGGAATCGCCTTCCCCTTTCGTGTTGACCGCACCATTGATGCCGCCCTGTGCACAAACGGAGTGGGAACGTTTTACAGGGACAAGGGAAAACAATTCGACGGGCGTGCCTGCTTCGGCAGCCTTAATCGTCGCCATCAGGCCGGCAAGGCCGCCGCCGACGACGATCAACTTGCTTTTCGCCATTCTATCTTTCACTCCTCAGTTAGATCAAAGTAGGTGACGCGGGATGCCAGTCATCACACGAATGCAAAGATGGCACGGAGACCGATCACGGACAGGACGAGGAACAGTCCCATCATAACGAACGTAGAGATGCGCTGCGAACGCGGAGACTGGGTGATTCCCCATGTGACGAGGAACGACCAGAAGCCGTTCGCAAAGTGGAACGTTGCGGAGATGACGCCGAGTACGTAGAACACGATCATGAACGGATTGGCGAAGATATCTGCCATCATGTCGAAGTCAACATCGGCGCCGAGTGCCTTCTGGATCCGCGTCTGCCAGATGTGCCAAGCGATGAAGATCACAAGGAATACACCCGTAATGCGCTGCAGGAAGAACATCCAGTTGCGGTATGTACCGTAGCGGTTCGTGTTCGGCTTGGCGGTAAACGCGATATAAAGGCCGAAGAATGCGTGGAACATGAGCGGGATGTAGATGACGATCCACTCAAGCCAGAGAACGAAAGGCAGGTTGCCCATGAAGTCCGACGCTGTGTTGAATGCCTCAACCCCCTGCGTTGCAAAGTGGTTGATGATGAGGTGCTGCGTTAGGAACAGGCCGATCGGGATGATCCCAAGCAGCGAGTGCAGCCGGCGCAAGCCAAAATCAGAATCTCTCATGAAATCTTTTACCCCCCTTAGTACTGACAAACAGGCAGACAAGGATGCCCCCGCCTGCCGGCGGAAGCGTGCATTGACTGCATATTTAATCATGTTTACAATATTTAAGACATGACCATTGTACTCCTGAAATAAGGGGAAATCAAGGTGACGGTCACATTTTCGACAAAAGCCGCGTATGCGGTCCCCGGACAGCTAAAAAGGCTTCCGGTCAAGATTTGCAACGGAAGAGGCGAACATAAATGGAGTTGAAACCGGAAAGTGCCGAGGCGGGAAAAGGAAAAGCGACTGAGTTCGGCTATGCCCTTTTCCGTGATCATATTCTTCCATCTGTCCTCGGAAGGCACGAGGAAGAGATTCTCTACTGGGCCGGCAAGGAGCTGGCAGCCGAATTCCCTCTTTTTGATATGGATGAGGCCGCCGGATTTTTCCTTGAAGCGGGCTGGGGAATGCTCAGCCGGGAATCTGCCGGCAAAAGAGAGATCATCTATGTGCTGGAATCCGATGCCGAACAGGTGAAGAAAGGCCGGCGATGTTATTCGGTCGAAGCCGGGTTTCTTGCGGCGCAGTACCAGAAAATCCATGACAGGGTTGCCGAGTGCCGCCCCGAAGCGGATCGCCGCCAGGGCGTAGTTAGACTCACGCTGGCATGGGATTGATGTTTTGCGGAACAATAGAGCGGCCGTGCGACGGATATCCGTTGCACGGCCGCTCTGTGCTTAGTCCCATTTCAGCCGGTCGTTGATCTGCCGGCTGTACTGCCTGAATGCGGAACTGTTGGTCCGGACACCCTTTTTTGAAAGAATGCTGTTCATCTTTCTCATTTGCTGATTATAGGCCTGCTCCAGCTCGGTCTTCTCCTCATCGGGAGCGTGCTTGAGCCGGCTGCCCAGTTCGTTCATTTCCCTCTGTACGAACATGGCTTCTTCATCATAACCGCTGTTTTTTAGGATCCGGACCGCCATCCGGATGTCAGGCGGCACATGCTCCAGTTCGTCTTTCGGCAGCGGCTTGCCCGCGCCGGGAAGATTGTTGAACTTCCCTTCTTCCCGCGCCCTGAGGATGGCATCCTCGACCATTCTCCAGTTCATCCCGCTCCTCCTTTATTCGCCGGTACCGGATGTCTTATCTTCCTTTGCCTTGTCCTGCTCCCTGAAATACTCCTCCACGGTTTCCGCAACGGACTGCGGCAGTCCCGCTTCCTTCAGTTCATCCACTCCAGCAGCCCGGATTTTTTTGACCGATCCGAAATGTCTGAGGAGCTGGTTTTTCCGCTTGGCCCCGACTCCAGGGATCCCGTCCAGCGAGGAAGTGAGGGACTTCGCTCCCCTGCGCTGCCGGTGAAACGTGATGGCGAACCGGTGCACTTCGTCCTGTATCCGCTGCAGCAGGTAGAAAGCTTCGCCGGTGCGCTTCAGCGGAATGACTTCCGGCGGGTCCCCGTACAGGAGCAGCGCAGTCTGGTGCTTGTCATCCTTTGCGAGGCCGGCAACCGGAATATCGAGTCCGAGCTCATCCTCGATCACTTCCCTGGCAGCGCTGATCTGCCCTTTCCCCCCGTCGATGAGGACGAGATCCGGAAGCGGGAGATCGTCCCTCAGCACACGGACGTACCTTCTCCTGACCACTTCCCTCATCGCACCATAGTCGTCATGGCGTGAGGCTGACTTCGTCTTGTATTTCCGGTAGCCTTTTTTGTCCGGCCGCCCGTCGACGAATGTGACCATCGCAGACACCGCCTCCGCTCCGAAAGTATGCGAGTTGTCGAACGCTTCAATGCGGAATGGTGAAGCGATGCCCATCGCTTCGCCGAGCTGTTCGCAGGCCCCGACTGTCCGCTGTTCCCTCCGTTCAATCAGCTGGAACTTTTCGGAAAGTGCAATCCGCGCATTTTTTTCGGCAAGCTTCACCATGTCCTTTTTCTGTCCGCGCTGAGGCACCGTTACCTTAGCGGCGAGCAGCTGGCTGACGATCTCGACGTCCGTCCCTTCGGGGAAGAAGATTTCCTTTGGCTGAATATGCTCCGGCTTATCATAGAATGACCCGATGTACGTCAGGAATTCCTCGTCCGGATCGCGGTAGATCGGAAAAAGCGAAACGTCCCGCTCAATCAGCTTGCCCTGACGGATGAAAAATACCTGGACGCACATCCACCCTTTGTCGACCGCATAGCCGAAGACGTCCCGATCGGTCATGTCAGTTGTGGTCATTTTCTGCTTTTCCATGACGGCTTCGATATTTGAGATCTGGTCGCGGTATTCCTTTGCCCGTTCGAACTCCAGCTTTTCCGCCGCTTCTTCCATCTTACGGGACAGGTCATCTTTGACTTCCTTGTACCCGCCATTCAGGAATCTGGTGATGCCGGTTGTCATCTCCCGGTAAGTCTCCGGCAGAACCTCATTTACACAAGGTGCCAGGCACTGGCCGAGGTGATAATAGAGACACACCCGGTCCGGCAGCGTATTGCATTTCCGGAGCGGATAGATCCGGTCGAGCAGTTTCTTCGTCTCCTGTGCCGCATAGGCATTCGGATAGGGCCCGAAGTACTTTCCCTTATCCTTCTTCACCTTCCGCGTGACAATCAGGCGCGGATGGCGTTCGGCGGTCAGCTTGATGTAAGGATAGGTTTTGTCGTCCTTGAGCATGATATTGTATTTCGGATCATGCTTCTTGATCAGATTAAGCTCCAGGATGAGCGCTTCGATGTCGGAGGACGTGACAAAGTATTCAAAGTCCTCGATTTCGCTCACGAGCCGCTGTGTCTTGGCATCATGCGATCCGGTGAAATAGGAGCGGACACGGTTCTTGAGCACTTTTGCCTTTCCGACATAGATGATGGTGCCCTGCCGGTCTTTCATGAGGTAACATCCCGGCTGATCGGGCAGAATCGCCAGTTTCTGGCGGATTGTTTCATTCATATGGATTCACCTGCCAAAAAAACCGGGCACCTCTGAGGGACCCGGTCAGCGTTCTTGTTGTTACGCGTACTGCTCGATGAACTGGACAAGCTTTTCTTTCGGATTGAAGCCGACGACCTTGTCGACGATCTCGCCGTCTTTGAAGAGAACGAGTGTCGGAATCGACATGATGCCGTATTTGCCGGCTGTCTGCTGGTTTTCGTCGACGTCGACTTTGACAATCTGAACTTTGTCGCCGATTTCCGCATCGACTTCTTCAAGAACAGGAGCGATCATCTTGCACGGTCCGCACCATGTTGCCCAGAAATCGACGAGGACGAGCCCGTCGGAAACTTTTGTTTGGAAATCTTGATCGGTTGCATGTTGAATAGCCATTAGATTACCTCCTCATGATTAACCACTCTTGGGTCATTATAGCACCTGCCCGAATGGCCGGCGAATGTTCTGCCTGTACAGGATAACCGCTTACCGGGTATGCGGTTCATCAATTGTTTACCCGCTCTGCAAAAATCTATTCTGTAGCCGCAGACACCAAAAACAGGGCCGTCCCTGAACCGGACAGCCCCGCTATGATCAGGCGTTTACCTTGAGCTGCTTGATCTCTTCGATCATCATCGGGATGACTTCGAAAAGGTCTCCAACGATGCCGTAGTCCGCCACCTTGAAGATGTTGGCTTCAGGGTCTTTGTTGATCGCGACGATCACTTTGGAGTTGGACATGCCGGCAAGGTGCTGGATGGCGCCGGAAATGCCTGCCGCGATGTAAAGATCTGGCGTAACTACCTTGCCCGTCTGGCCGATTTGGAGCGAGTAGTCACAGTAGTCGGCATCGCACGCTCCGCGTGACGCACCGATTGCACCGCCGAGCAGATCCGCAAGCTCTTTGAGCGGCTCGAAACCTTCAGGCCCCTTGACGCCGCGACCGCCGGCCACAATGACTTTCGCCTCGGACATGTCGACACCATCAGTCGCTTTTGTCACGACGTCCTTCACGACCGAGCGCAGGTTCTGAATGGTTGCGCTGACCGCCGAGACATCGCCGGAGCGGTCCGCATCCTGTGCGAGCGGCTCGATGTTGTTCGGGCGGATGGTGACGAACACCGTACCTTCATTAATCTTGACCTTTTCAAAGGCCTTGCCGGAGTATATCGGGCGGATAAAGACGGCGTCATCATCCTCACCCTCGATCTCCGTCACATCGGAGACAAGCCCGCTCTGGAGCTTCGCCGCAATTTTTGGTGACAGGTCCTTGCCGAGGGCCGTATGGCCGAAGACAATCGCTTCAGGCTCTTCCTGTTCATGGACAGCCATGAATGCCTGGCCGAACCCGTCGGATGTATAGTGCTTCAGATGCGGATGCTCAACTGTCACGACTCGGTCGGCCCCGTACTGAACCAGTTCCTGTCCGAGGTCCTGGACGGAATCCCCGATCAGGACTCCGACAATCTCGCCCCCGCCTGAAATTTTCTTCGCAGCTGCAATCGCTTCAAAAGAGACGTTGCGCAATGCGCCGTCCCGTACTTCCCCTAGAACAATCACTTTTTTGGACATAGTTTACCCCTCCTGTATCGAATGTGCCGGTCGGCTCAGATGACTTTCGCTTCGGTGCGGAGCAGCTGGACAAGCTCCTTGACCTGGTCCTGGAGGTCGCCCTCGAGAACTCGGCCGGCCTGCTTTTCAGGCGGAAGGAAAATATCCACACGCTCGACCTTCACTTCGACATCGTCTTCATCGAGATCGATGTCATCAAGCTCAAGTTCTTCAAGCGGCTTCTTTTTGGCTTTCATGATCCCCGGAAGGGACGGATAGCGAGGGTCATTCAGACCTTGCTGTGCCGTGACGAGAAGCGGCATTTGGGCCTCGATCGTTTCGGAATCGCCTTCAACATCGCGGATGACGGTCGCCTTGTCCCCGTCAATCTTCAGCTCGGTGATCGTCGTGACATAGTTGATGTCAAGGAGTTCAGCAACACGCGGGCCGACCTGGCCGGAACCTCCGTCAATTGCCACGTTTCCGGCGAGGATGAGATCCGCATCTTTATCCTTCAGGTATTCCGCGATGATCGTCGCTGCACCGAACTCGTCCAGCTCGTCGAGGTCGTCCTCGGTATTGATGAGAACGGCTTTATCGGCGCCCATGGCAAGGGCCGTGCGCAGCTGCTTTTCCGCTTCTTCGGAGCCGATCGTAAGGACGGTCACTTCCCCGCCGTGTTCGTCGCGGACACGGATTGCTTCTTCCACTGCGTATTCATCGTATGGGTTGATGATGAATTCTGCACCGTCCTCTGCGATTTCGCCGTTTTGGACGGAGATTTTTTCTTCCGTATCGAATGTGCGTTTCACCAGTGCGTAAATGTTCATTTTGCCATCCTCCCCTTCGTGTCTTACTTGCCTTGGAATACAGGTTTCCGCTTCTCCAAAAATGCGGAAATCCCTTCTTTTGCATCCTGTGATGCGAATACTTCGCCAAACGAGTCCGCTTCGGCCTTTACGCCCTCGTGGAATCCGGCATGCTTGCCGTATTGGAGCATGCGGAGCGCGGCACGGACCGATACCGGGCTCTTATCCGCAATTCTCCGCGCGATGGCAAGAGTTCCTTCAAGCAGCTCTTCTTCACCAAAGACCTTATTTGCCAGCCCGGCGGAAACCGCCTCCTCGCCGGAGATCGGGTCCGAAGTAAGCATCATTTCGGCCGCTTTTGCAGGACCGACATAACGCGGCAGCCGCTGTGTGCCGGCGAACCCGGGAATCAGCCCGAGCTGAAGCTCCGGCAGCCCCAGTTTCGCGTCTGCAGTGACAAACCGCATATGGCAGGCCATGGCGAGCTCGAGGCCTCCTCCGAGAGCGGCTCCATGAATTGCGGCAATGACTGGCTTCGGGAAATTTTCAAGACGTTCGAAAACTCCCTGTCCATTGCCTGCAAGCTTGGTGAAGCCGGCCGCATCCGGAACTTCCGTGAATTCCTTGATGTCAGCCCCTGCGGAGAAGAACCGTCCTTCCCCGTGCAGCACGACAACACGGACTTCATCATCATGCTCGACAAGATCCAGGAGTTCGTTTACTTCTTTGACCAGACCTTGTGAAAGCGCATTCGCCGGCGGCCGGTTAATAGCGGCCAGCGCAATGCCGTCTTCCTTTTTCACATTCAAGAATTCCAATGTCCACCCATCCCCCTTACGTGGCTTTCATGCCTTTCATGAGCAGCCTATGTACATCCGGCGCAAGTTTAATTAAATCATATTTCTGATCATTCATCACCCATGAGGTGGAAATCTCATCAATGGTTCCGAATACCATCTGCCTTGCCAGCCGGATGTCCATATCTCCTTCGAACTCACCGCGCTCGATTCCTTCTTGAAGAATGCGATCCAGCATGGACAAGTAGTCTTTAAGGACCTCATTGATCTTTAGCCTCAGTTCCTTATTGGACTGGCGCAGTTCCAGCTGGGTGACAATGGCCAGGTGACGGTCCGAATAGAGTACGCTGAAATGATTTTCGATCATCCGGAACAGTTTTTCTTCGGATGCCATCTGTCCGTCTTCCAGCACCGGTCTGAGGTTGTCCATGAATAATGCCATTTTCTCACGGAACACCGAGACGAGAATGTCCTCTTTGTTTTTGAAATACAAATAGATCGTTCCGTCTGCCACCCCCGCCTGTTTGGCGATTTTCGACACCTGGGCCTGGTGGTACCCGTTCTCCGCGATGGCAATCACGGCCGCATCCACAATTTGTCCGTACTTCGGCTTATTCCGATTCATTGGGTTCACCACCAAATAAAAAAGAAATATGAATGATGATTCATTCATATTTCTATATTATTCTCAGTTTGACCGGATGTCAAGGCTTGTTCAGGAGATGACCTTTTCCTCTTCCATCTTCTTTTTTTCTTCGTCGATCAGTGTGCGCCTCAGTATCTTTCCGACTGCCGTTTTCGGAAGTTCTTTACGGAACTCGTAAAGTTTCGGCACCTTGTATGCGGCGAGGCTCTTGCGGCAATGTTCGTTCAGCTCTTCCTCCGTCAGTTCAGCGCCTTCCTTCCGGACGATATACGCCTTCACGGTCTCCCCCCGGTACGGGTCGGGGACTCCGGCCACGACACATTCTGCGACTCCGGGGTGCTCATAGAGCACTTCCTCGATCTCTCTCGGGTATACATTAAAACCGCTGGCTATGATCATATCTTTCTTGCGGTCTACCACATAAAAGTAGCCGTCATCATCCATGTAACCAAGATCTCCGGTGAGAAGCCATCCGTCTTTTACTGTGGCAGCCGTTTCTTCAGGACGGTTCCAGTAACCTTTCATGACCTGCGGGCCTTTTACTGCAATCTCCCCCACTTCCCCCTGTTCCGCCGGCTCTGTCGTACCGGTCCTGAAGATTGCCGCTTGTGTATCCGGCCACGGAAGTCCGACTGAGCCTTTTTTCCTCTCGCCGTCCCAGATCAGGTTGGCGTGTGTCACAGGTGACGATTCGGAAAGGCCGTATCCTTCGACCAGCTTGCCTTTTGTGATACTTTCGAACTGGGTCTGGATATCCACCGGAAGCGGAGCGGAACCGCTCAGGCATGCCTTGATGGAAGACAGGTCATAATTTTTGATGTCAGGGTGATTCAACAGGCCGATGTAAATGGTCGGCGCTCCCGGGAAAAGGGTTGGTGACTGCTTGTCGATCAATTTCAGAACCGTCTCGGGGTCAAACTTAGGCACGAGCACCATCTTGTTCCCCTGGCTGACCGACAGCACCAGCACGGTCGTCATCCCGTAGACATGGAAAAACGGCAGGATTCCGAGGACCACTTCCTCCCCGGGTTCGCATCGGTACATCCAGGCGGCACACATCTCCGTGTTTGCAATCAGGTTCCGGTGTGTGAGCATGACGCCCTTCGGCGATCCTGTCGTCCCGCCTGTGTATTGGAGAAGTGCGAGATCATCCTGATCAATGCCTGCGATCTCGATCGGTTCAGCTTGAGTGCGCTTCATGATCTCGGTGAACAGATGATTGCGTCCGCGATGTTCGACTTTGACCGTCATGCCGTACTCTCTTTTCTGAACAAACGGATAAAGGACGTTTTTGGGGAAAGGAAGGTAGTCTTTGATCCCTGTGACGATGACGTTCTCCAATGCCGTATCACCGATGACTTTGGATACTTTCGGGAAGAGAATGTCCAGAGTGAGAATCGCCCTGGCACCGGAATCGTTCATCTGGTAAGCGAGTTCCTTTTCTGTATATAGGGGATTCGTCTGAACAACAATGCCTCCCGCGTACAGAATGCCGTAGAATGCAATGACATTCTGGGGACAGTTCGGAAGCATGATCGCCACCCGGTCGCCTTTTCCGATTCCGAGGCTCTTCAGGTAATTCCCGAATTTCAGTGCGGATCCATACAGTTCCTCGTAGCTCACCTGTCTGCCAAGAAAATGGATGGCCGTTTTTTCGGGATACTTGGATGCCGAACGGGTCAGGCCGTCCTGCAGCGGTTCATCAGGGTAGTCGAGCGTCGGCGGGATTCCTTCGGGATAGTTCTTGAGCCATGGTTTTTCCGTCATGATCAGACCCCTTCCTTAGAATCGTTAGAAAATTCCTATTACTATCTTACCTTATGATGTATGCGCTTTCAACATCAATGTAAAAAGACGCAGGTTTCCCTGCGCCGCTGAAAAGTGCCTGTACTGAAGGTGAGAAAGGCTGTATAAATGCATTTTTCATGTGTGACTTTGGGAGTCGTACGGCAACTGGTCGCGCAACGCTTCCCAACTTGACGTTCCGTCTCTTGCACCAGTCTTCAGAAAAACAGCCACCAGATGCCGACGATGATGAAGCCGGCACACAATACCAGCAGCACCTTGGCCAATTTGATCATATCCATACCATATACCGCCTTTCGGGACGGACCCGGAAATCAGGTGATGCTTGCCGAGATGACATAGCTCAGCCCCACCGAAATGATCAGGGAGATGAGGCCCACTGCCCGGTTGCCGTTTCCGATCTCTTCGTCCACATTGAATCGGGGAGTCAAAAATTCGAAAAGCCAGTACGCCATAATGAGGAGGAAAAATCCGAACCCACCCCATGCGAGCATCTCCGGCAGTGAGGAATGCTGCTCGATGGAATGGCGGAATATGTTCGCCACCCCAAAAATTTTGCCGCCTGTCGCAAGTGCGACTGCCACATTGCCATTTTTGATCTCTTCCCAGTTCTTGTATTTCGTCACGATTTCAAAAATCACCATTGATACGACCAGGCAGAGGACCGTGACGCTGAAATAGCCGGCCGTCTCCACAAGTGGATGAGACCAGAAACTCGATAGCAGCATTCCGTTTGCTCCTTTGCTGTTTAGATACCTATACGGATTGCAGATGGGGAAGTTTCACTTCTGCACGATTCCGGAGTGGAGAGATGTGCCGACGGGCCATGAGTGGAAATCAGGCCGTCCTATTTGAGCTCGACCACAGTGACTCCGTAGCCGCCTTCGCCCGCTTCTCCGAAGCGGAAGCTGTTGACACGTGGGTGGCGCCGGAGGAACTTCTGGATTCCCTCACGGAGGGCACCCGTGCCTTTCCCGTGGATGATTGACACACGCGGATAGTTGGCAAGAAGTGCATCATCGATGTACTTCTCAGTCCGCCGGATCGCATCCTCGTACCGCTCGCCCCGAAGGTCGAGTTCCAGTTTGACTCCTGAGCCAGACCGGCCGCGGACCGCGTTGACGCTGACAGTCTCTTTTTCCTTCTCGGGCTTCACATACTCAAGGTCGGATTCGTCGATTTTCATCTTCAGTATGCCTAGCTGGACCATCCACTCTCCGTCAGACATCTTCTCAACAAGCGAACCCTTCTGGCCGTAGCTGAGCACCTTGACTTCGTCTCCGGGACGGAATTCCCTCTTGGCCGGCTTCGCCTTCTGCTTCGGCTTCTTTGCCAGTTCTTCTTCAGGGATCGCCCCTTCCAGACGCTTTTTGGCATCGATCAGTTCGTGCTCTTTGACCGAAGCCCCGGCGTTCAGCCTGAGCGCACGGAGTTCCGAGATGACTGACTCTGCTTCCCTGCGCGCATCCTCGACGATTTTCTTCGCCTTCTCGCGCGCTTTCTGCTCGAGCGACTCCTTTTTCGTTTCATACTCTGATAGCAGGGTTTCCAGCTGTTCTCGTAGCAACTCGGATTCCTCGAGGACCCTTGCCGTTTCTTCAGCGTCTTTTTCCGCCTGAACCCTGCTCGCCTCCAGCGAGGTGATCATCGTTTCCACCTCGTTGCGGTTTTCGCCGGTAAAGGTTTCTGCATGCCTGATGATGCTGTCCGGCAATCCAAGGCGGCTGGAAATCTCGAATGCGTTGCTCCGCCCCGGCACACCGATCAAAAGCCGGTAGGTCGGGCTGAGGGTTTCGACATCGAATTCAACGCTCGCATTGACCACGCCGGGGCGGTTGTATCCGTAGGCCTTCAGCTCGGGATAGTGCGTTGTTGCCATGACCCGGGCTCCCCGGCCGTGGACCTCGTCCAGAATGGAGATGGCCAGTGCTGCTCCCTCCTGCGGATCCGTTCCGGAACCAAGCTCGTCGAACAGGACAAGTGATTCCGAGTCGAACTTATTCAGGATGTCGACAATGTTGACCATATGGGACGAGAATGTACTCAGGCTCTGTTCGATGGACTGCTCATCGCCGATATCGGCGAAAACATCCTTGAACACGGCCATCTCCGAGCCGTCAAGCGCCGGGATCGGGATCCCGGCCTGTGTCATGAGCGTGCAGAGTCCGACCGTTTTCAGTGTGACGGTTTTACCGCCGGTGTTCGGACCCGTGATCACGATTGCCGTCGTATCCCTGCCGAATTCTATCGTGTTCGGCACGGCCTCTTCCCTCGGCAAGAGCGGATGACGCCCTTTCACGAGGCGGATATAACCTTCCTCATTGACCTTCGGCACGGTCGCCTTCTGGGTCATTCCGTATTTGGCCTTAGCGAGCACCGCATCCATATCCCCCAGGATGCGGACCATGACAAACAGCTCATGGGCGTGCTCCTGCACATGTCCGCTCAGCTCGCGGAGGATGCGCTCGATCTCTTCTTTTTCCTTCGCCTTCAGCTGCCGGATTTCGTTGTTCGCCTGGACGACCGCGTCCGGCTCGATGAACAGCGTCTGCCCCGATGAAGATTGGTCGTGGACAATCCCGCCGAAATGTGTCCGGTATTCCTGCTTGACCGGAATGACGTAACGGTCGTTCCGGATCGTGACGATCGAGTCGGACAGCATCTTGGAATTGTTCCGGGTGTACTGTCCCAGCTTTTCGCGGATCCGGCCCTCCTGGGTCCGCAGCTGCTGGCGGATTGAACGTAGCGCCGGTGAAGCGCTGTCCAGCACTTTGCCGTTTTCATCGATGCAGGCGTTGATTTCATGTTCGAGCGCGGTAAGGACAGGCATCTCCTCTTTTTTCTCAAGAAAGAGCGGGATGTCGATCTCCCCTTCTTCCCCGATCGCCTCCAGGAACTGACGGATGATCCGGCTGGCACGGATCGTGCTCGCCGTTTCCATCAGCTCGCCTGCGCCCAGTGTGCCGCCGGCCTGAGCACGCTTGGCGTACATCCGGATGTCGAATAGGCCGCCCATCGGAACGTTTCCGCGGATGCGGTAGATGGCCAGTGCTTCGTCAGTTTCTTCGAGGAGCGAGCGCACCTTTTCAATATCATGAGATGGGACAAGTTCCTCGATCCGTGCCCGTCCCAGTGCCGACGTGCAGTGTCCGGTCACTTCGGAACGGATCTTATCAAATTCGAGTGTTTTCAGGACCCGGGCCTCCATGTGCCCCACTTCCTTTCAGATCTGGTCTGTCTTATGTTTCAGCGTTCCCTGCCGAGGTGCGACAGGAAACGGTCGAGTGTCCATGTATTGACGATCATATCCCTGTTCAGCCATGCACGTTGCGCATAGAGGACGCCGGTTTCCATATAGGACAGTTGCCCGACGCTATGGGCGTCGGTATTGATCGCGATCGGCACGCCTTTTTCCGCGGCAAGCTCAAGCCATTCTTCGGCAAGGTCCAGCCGGTACGGGTTGGCATTCAGCTCGAGGATCTTGCCGTACTCTGCAGCCCATTCGATCAATTGTGCCACGTCCGGCGAGTATCCGTCCCGGCGTCCGATGATGCGTCCGGTCGGATGCGCGATCATATCCACATGCGGGTTGGAAACCGCCGCAAACAGGCGCTCCATGATCTTTTCTTGTGGCTGGCTGAAGTTGGAATGGATCGAAGCGATGACAAAGTCCAGTTCGGACAGCAATTCATCATCAAAGTCCAGCGTGGCGTCCGGCAGAATATCCATTTCGGTCCCGCATAGAATCTTGATGCCATCGACTTCCGAATCCGCTTCCCTGACTTCACGGATCTGGTCGCGGAGGCGCTCAGGCGTAAGCCCGTTCGCAACCCGCAGATAGCGGGAGTGGTCCGTGATGACGATATGGCTGTAACCGAGTTCCCGGCAGGCTTCCGCCATTTCGCGGATCGATTCGGCACCGTCCGACCATACCGTGTGCATATGAAGGTCTGAACGGATGTCTTCCGGCCGGATCAGGGTTTCCAGTTCATCCGCCCGCTCCAGCTCTGTCCCGTCTTTCCGGACAGTGGGCGGGAAAAACGGCAGATCGAAATGGGCAAAGAAGTCATTCTCGGAATCAAACGTGAGGACACTGCCGTCCTCCTGTTCCACTCCGTATTCACTGATCTTTTCGCCCCGCTCTTTTGCAATTTGGCGCATTCGGACGTTATGATCCTTCGATCCGGTAAAGTGGTGGATAGCGCTCGCAAACTGTTCCTCAGTGACAAACCGGAAATCCACATCCACCGGCTCGTCCGCATCGACGGTGACTGACAGCTTGGCAGCCCCGGAAGCATCCGTCCCGATCACAGGCAGGGCAGCTGCCAGTGCTTCGTTGACCCGTTCCGGTTCTTTGGTGACCACGATAAAGTCCAGGTCACTGCTCATTTCTGCAGTCCGCCGGTAGCTTCCCGTCACCTGGTGGCGGTTGACCTCCGGAATCGCGTCCAGCACGTTTCCGATCATCCGGACCACCGGTTCCAGCTGCCAGTGCGGCAGCTTGTCCGGACGCTGGCCGAACGCCTCCAGCGCCGCAAGTATTTTTTCTTCCGACTTTTTGCCGAATCCGGCCAGCTTGCTCACTTCGCAGGCCTCACAGGCTGCACGGAGCGAGTCCGCGGAATCAATGCCGAGCTCTTTGTGCAGCTTGGCGATCTTTTTGCCGCCAAGGCCCGGAATCTTGAGAAGCGGAATCAGGCCATCCGGTACCCGTTCCCGAAGCTCTTTCAGAAGCTCGGATTCCCCTTTTTCCAACAGGTCGGTAATCACCGCACCGGTGCCTTTCCCGATCCCTTTCAGTGAAAGGATATCATCCATTTCTGCCAGGCTGCGCGGATCCTGCTCGAGTACGCCGGCCGCCTTCCGGAATGCCCCGACTTTGAACGGGTTCTCGCCCAGCAGTTCCATATGGAGGGCAATTTCTTCAAGCGTCTTAATGATGATTTTCTTGTTCACCGTCACCATTCCCCTTTCGGATAAAAAGCTTCCCTCATCGGAAGGGAAGCTCTCATTTTGCATAGATGAACCACCAGTCTTTCACCATTTCGGAGATTACCGGTGTATGTTTCAGAATCACGCCCGACAGGAGCGATGAATCGATCATATTCTGGATCGCCGCTATCGGTACCATCGCCACGATATAGAGGATGAAAAACAGGATCAGATAAAACTCCAGGAAACCGAGTGCCGCCCCGGCAAACGAATTCACAGACCCGAGCACCGGCAGGTACTTCAGGAAGTCCAGTGCGGATGCAATCAGGTGCAGCACGAGTTTGACTGCCAGGAAGATAAAGACAAAAGCCAGCAACCGGTAGAATGTCTCGTCAAAATCAATGCTCCCGAATGCAATCCGGAGCGAGTTCCCCGCCTCCACAGCGGGATACGGAACCCACAGCACGAACTTCTCTGCAAGCGGTTTATAGTATTTCCACGCGACAATCAGCGCAATGATGATACCGGTCATATGTAGAAGCTGGACGATCAGGCCCCGCTTGAAGCCCGCGACGAGGCCCCCCAGTAGAACAATCAGTATGATTAAATCAAGCATGCATGTGTCAGCCCTTCAATTGTTTCAGTTCGTTTTCAAGTTCTTCGATCCGCTCTTTTTGTTTGAGCGATTCATTTACTGTATTGAGTGCTGTCAGCACCGCGATTTTCGTAGTATCGAGCGAGCGGTTTTTCGATGAGATCTCGCGCATCATGTCATCCACAAAAGAAGCGACGAGCCGCATATGTCCGACAGTTTCTTTACCCATCATCTGGTATGTCTGACCGTAGATATCGACGGACACACGGTTTTTTTCCGGTTCAGCCACTTCCGCCACCTCCTTGAAAAATCCCATACACCATATTACCATGAAAAGACTTGCCATGTGTAGGTACGAAACGGCGGAAGGATGAGAATCATGTCGAATGCTGTAATCCAGCTGGGCCCGGATCGGATCCGGGAACTCATGGCCCACTATGCGGGCTCCAAAATCGAAAGGAACGCTCCCGGCGTGGTGTTTGCCGCCAAGTCCGGAGGCGTCTCCATCACCGCCTATAAATCCGGAAAAGTGCTGTTCCAGGGAGGGGGAGCCGAAACGGAAGCTTCCAGATGGGGCGGTAATTCTTCCACAAGTGCCAAAAAGCCATCCGCACCCAAAGGAGAAAAACTGCCGTCCGGCCTTGCGCGCATGTCGGTGCTCGGGTCGGACGAAACCGGAACGGGCGACTTTTTCGGTCCGGTTACCGTTGCTGCGTGCTATGTGCCCGCGGAAAAGATAGCACTTGCCGAAGAGCTGGGCGTCAAAGACTCCAAGATGCTGACAGATGCCCATATGCTGAAAATCGGCCCGGAGATCAAGGAAACATTTGAAAACAGCGTGCTTGTTCTGCCGAACGAAAAATACAATAACGTCCAGGCCAAGGGCTGGTCGCAGGGAAAGATCAAGGCACTGCTCCATAACCAGGCGCTCAAACATGTTCTGCGGAAGTTGGACGGGACAAAGCCCGACCTCATCCTGATCGATCAGTTTGCAGAACGCGGCATCTATTACCGCCATATCGCATCGGAACCGGAAATCATCCGTGAAAACGTCCTTTTTTCCACCAAGGCGGAAAACCTGCATGTTTCCGTGGCCTGCGCGTCAATCCTCGCCAGAGTGGCATTCCTGGAGGAAATGGACCGGCTGAGCGAAAAAGCTGGAGTCCCTCTGCCGAAAGGTGCCGGAAAGCCGGTCGATGAGGCAGCCGCCAGAATCCTGTTAAAAAAAGGCGATGACTTCCTCGCCTCGATTACGAAGAGGCATTTCGCCAATACACGAAAAGCCGCGGCCCTCGCATCCAAGCGTTCCGGGAGGTCGTGAAACTTGCCACACGGATGTCCGGCTAATGCCGGACGGCTTTTTTTGGCGGCAATGTATGGGGAGGGACGTGCACGAATTTTCATAAGCGAACGACTTGGATTCGTGTGCAAATCCGGGAGGCCCGGCACTTTTCGTACGCGAACTTTCCGGATTCGTGTTCAAACCCGGGAGGTCCACCACTTTCGTACGCGAAGTTCCCGGATTCGCACGCAAACTCGATAGGTTCACTCAAGTCAGTGCCTCCACGACACCTCACTCCTCATTTCCGTTTTAATCGGTTAAATCCTCCCTCTCCCTTGGAATTCATAGGACCAATCAATAAAAAGCCCCCGCCTTCAACAAGACGGGGGCTTCATTGTTCAATTCCTGATCTGTGCCCCTTCTGCTTCAAGGGCAGACACGATCCGTTTATGTGCTTCGGAGACCTCTTCATCCGTGAGTGTTCGCTCCGGATCCAGATAGGTCATCGAGAACGCAATTGATTTCATGCCTTCTTCCATCCGGTCGCCTTCATATACGTCAAAGATGCGGACGTCTTTCAGCGTCTTTCCGGCATGGGTCCTGATGGTGTTTTCAAGTACCGCGGCCTGAACAGCCTTCGGCACGACAAGCGCAATGTCCCGGCTGATCGAAGGGAACTTCGGCACAGGCGTGTAAATCAGTGCTTCCGTCTCTTCCCTGAGCAGTTGCTGCAGGTTCAGCTCAAAGACAATCGTTTCCTTCAGATCACGCGCTTTCTGTTCGGACGGGTGCAACTGGCCGATGATGCCGACCCGCTCGCCGTCCAGCAACACATCTGCCGTCCGGCCGGGGTGGAGGCCGTCCATCTCGCCTTTGCGGAAGGACAGCTTTTCTGAAAGTCCCAGTTCTTCTGCAAGTCCTTCCACAATTCCTTTCACCGCATAAAAGTCTACCGGCTTTTGTCCGTCCTGCCAGCCGCCGCCGGACCATTCGCCCGTAACGGCGCCGGCCGCATGTTCGACTTCGGTCGGCAGCCCGTCTTCGCCTTCCCCGAGGAAGACGGAGCCGACTTCATAAAGCGCAACCGAGTTTGTCTGACGCGCCGTGTTGTAGGTGACTGCCTCCAGAAGGTGCGGCAGCAGGCTCTGCCGGAGCGTGCTCCGCTCCTCGCTCATCGGCATGAGCAGCCGGGTGACCGGAGCGGTCTCAAGTGCGAACTTCTGAGATTCAGATTCTGATGTCAGCGAGTAGGTAATCGCCTGATATAGCCCCGCCCCTTCCAGATAGCGGCGGACCGTGCGGCGTTTTGCCTGATAAGGGGTAAGACCGCCCGGAATCGACTCCGTTACCGGCAGGGTCGCCGGAATCTCGTCATAGCCGTAGAGGCGTGCGATCTCTTCCACAATGTCCTCAGGGATGGAGATATCCACACGGCGTGTCGGGGCATCGATGACGAACTGTCCGTTCACTGCTTCATACGGGAACTGGAGCCGGCGCAGAATCTCTTCCATTTCCTCAAACGGGATCTTCATTCCGAGCCGCTCATTGATGAAGTCCGGAGAAACGGTGACCCGTTTCGGCTCTTTGTCCAGTTCATCGAACAAGACCGTGCCGGCAAGCACTTCGCCTCCCGCAAGATCCGCCATGAGGGCGGCGGCGCGCTCTCCCGCCTCTGCAACGCGATTCGGGTCCACCCCTTTTTCAAAGCGGGTGCTGGCATCACTTCTGAGCCCCAGTTCACGTGACGTTTTCCGGACGGATGCCGGGCTGAAGTAAGCCGCTTCGATGACTACCGTTGTGGTGCCATCATGGACTTCGGAGTTGGCCCCGCCCATCACCCCTGCGAGTGCAACAGGTTCACGACCGTTCGTAATCACCAGATGATGCGGCTCCAGTTTCCGCTCCGTTCCGTCGAGCGTCTCGATGACCTCGCCGTCGGATGCGTGCCGGACGACAATCTCACCCGTGGCGAGCCGGTCATAGTCGAACGCGTGAAGCGGCTGGCCGTATTCCATCAGTACATAGTTCGTGATGTCCACAATATTGTTGAGCGGACGGACACCGGCAGCCATGAGACGCGCCTTCAGCCATTCCGGAGATTCCCCGACTTTGACATTGCGGACCACCTTGGCCGCGTATAGCGGGTTGGCTTCCGACGCATCGACGCGGAGATTCAGCCGACCGGACGCCGGCTCTGCCGCTTCCTCATGTGCCGTTTCGGGAAGCTTCACGTCTTTCGACAGGATTGCAGCGGTCTCATAGGCCACGCCGAGCATGCTGAGCGCATCGGAGCGGTTCGGTGTCAAATCGAGTTCAAGCACCGTGTCATCCAGTCCGAGCAGCCCGAGTGCGTCCTCACCCGGCCGTGCATCTTCAGGAAGCACATAAATTCCCGAAGCATAGGCTTTCGGGACGACCTTTCCGTCAAACCCGAGTTCCTGCAGCGAGCAGATCATGCCGTGGGATTCCTCGCCGCGCAGTTTTGCCTTCTTGATCTTCACACCGCCCGGCAGTCGTGCACCCGGCCGCGCAACAACGACTTTTTGTCCTGCGGCGACATTCGGTGCACCGCAGATGATCTGGCTCGGCTCTTCCTCACCGACATCAACACGGCAGATGTTCAGCTTGTCCGCCTGCGGATGCTGACTGCACTCCAGCACATGACCGACGACGATGTTTTTCAGCCCTTCCGAGCGGTTATCAACGGCATCCACTTCGATACCGGACCTTGTAATTTTTTCTGCCAGCTCGGCCGGCTCCACGCCTTCATAATCGACATAATCGCTTAACCAGTTCAGTGATACTTTCATGTGTCGCCCTCCTCAGCCTTCCGTCCTGCGGAATTGTCCGATGAACCGGAGATCATCCGTGTAGAAATGGCGGATGTCCTCGATTCCGTATTTCAGCATTGCAATCCGCTCCGGCCCCATGCCGAATGCGAAACCGGAATGTACATCCGGATCATAGCCGCCCATGCGGAGCACGTTCGGGTGGACCATGCCGGCCCCCAAAATCTCGATCCAGCCTGTTTTTTTGCAGACGTTACAGCCCGAGCCGCCGCACTTGAAGCAGGAAATGTCCATCTCGACCGACGGTTCCGTGAACGGGAAGTAGCTTGGGCGGAGACGGATTTCCCGGTCTTCGCCGAACATCTTCTTGGCAAAACGGTCCAGTGTCCCTTTCAGGTCACTCATCCGGATATTCTCGCCGACGACCAGCCCCTCGATCTGTGTGAACTGATGGGAGTGGGTCGCGTCGTCATTGTCCCGGCGGTAAACCTTGCCCGGACAGATGATCTTAAACGGCTTGCCTTCTTTCACTTCCATCGTGCGTGCCTGCACCGGCGATGTATGCGTCCTGAGGAGGATGTCCTCGGTGATGTAGAAAGAATCCTGCATATCGCGTGCCGGGTGGCCCTTGGGCAGATTCAGTGCTTCAAAGTTATAGTAGTCCTTCTCCACTTCCGGACCTTCCGCGACTTCATAGCCCATCGAAATGAAGAAGTCTTCGATCTCCTCGATGATGCGGGTGAGCGGATGGTGGTTGCCTGTCTTCACCGCCGTGCCAGGAAGCGTCACGTCGATCGATTCCGCTTCAAGCTTCTTCGCGACTGCCTGCTCCTCCAGTGCAGCCATCCGGCTCTCGAGCTCTGCGGTCACCTCGCCGCGCACCTCATTGACGAGCGCGCCCATTTTTGGCCGTTCTTCTGCCGGAAGCTTGCCCATTCCCTTTAACAGGTCCGTAACCGGCCCCTTCTTGCCCAGGTACTTGACCCGGACATCATTGAGCGACTTCACATCAGCCGCCGATGCGATGGCCTGAAGCGCTTCTTCCTTCAACTGCTGCAGTTGCTGCTCCATTCGGATTCTCCTTTCGTTAACCAGACTGCCGCCTGTCCTTGCATTTCCGGGCATACAAAAAGCCCCGCCCCTGATATAGGGACGAGGCTGAACTCGCGGTACCACCCTGATTACCGCACATGGGTGCGGTCACTCTGGACAGGATAACGGCTGTGTGCCGGCTCGCCTTTACAGCTGATGCTGGTCCCGGCGGCAACTCGCGGGGTGAACTTCGACGCCTTCCGATCACCGGCGCTTCCAGTCTCTGGCGCCAGCTCCCTGTCATCCGATGGGCAGCCTACTCTTCCCGCTCAATGTCTTTGGTCGTTTACTTCTCCAGTATATCGGAACTTTCTGCCGAGGGTCAAGCCGGTTCAGGCCCGCAGTGCATAGAGCAGAATCCCCGTCGCGACGGCAACATTCAGTGATTCGGCCAGTCCACGGAGAGGAACCATCAGTTTCTTGTCCGTTTCTGCCAGCAGATCCGGATTCACTCCATTCCCCTCATTGCCGACAATCAGCGCGAATGTGTCGCCTTTACCCGGATCGTCATATGCAACTGCTCCCTCGAGTGCCGTGCCGTAAACCGGAATTCCCCTGCTTTTCAGCTCGAGGACCGTTTCCTGCAGATCCCCGCGAATGACAGGCAGATGGAAATGCGAGCCCTGTGCGGAACGGACTGTTTTGGGAGCATAGGGATCCGCACTTCCTTTTCCGAGAATCACTGCATCGATGCCGGCCGCATCGGCGGTGCGGATCATCGTTCCGATATTGCCCGGATCCTGGACGGCATCAATGAGAAGCAAGGTTTTCCAGCTCTCCTGCTCGTCCGCACTCACTTCCGGAATCCGGCACTGCGCATAGATTCCCTGCGGGTGTTCGGTATCCGTGATTTCCCGTTCGACCTGGGAAGTGATTTCAATCAGCTGGACTTCGCCGGTCTCCCAGTAGTCCGGAAGCGTGATCCCTTCCCTGAAAATCAGTGCCAGTACGGCACCTTCTTTTTTTAGCGCCTCTTCCGCCAGATGTTCCCCTTCTACGAGAAACTCTCCGGTTTTGTCCCGTTCTTTCCTGGTGTTGACCAGCTTTTTCCAATGCTTCACAAGCGAGTTCTGTGTGGATTCAATCCGCTTCAATCTGTGACACCTTCCGTCATCCGTTATTTGCCTTAAGTGTAGCAAAACAGATGTATAGCCGGCGAGCAAAACGGAGAACCTTTTTGCAGGAGGGTGATGAACATGAACTTCCAGATCCGCGATGCCATCACGGCCAACATGCAGGGGAACTCGGCAGAAGACATTCGGGGCGTCATCGATGACGCCATCGCCCGGGGCGAGGAGCATCTGCTTCCGGGCCTCGGCGTGATCTTCGAGAAATTCTGGCAGCAGGCCGATCCGGCCGAAAAGCAGAACGTCCTGGCCGACCTGGAATCCGCATTCGGCAAAAAGGTACAGTAAGCCAATAGGAAAAGCCGCCGGTATCGGCGGCTTTTTACGTGTTCACTTAAAGAATCGATGCGAGAACCGCTTTTTGTGCATGGAGACGGTTTTCGGCCTGCTGGAAGATGTAGGAGTTCGGGCCGTCGATGACGGATGCCGCTACTTCTTCGCCGCGGTGGGCCGGCAGGCAGTGAAGGAACATGTAATCCTCCTTCGCGTGCTTGACGAGCTCATCGTCGACCATGAAGCCCTTAAACACTTCAAGCCTTGCTGCCGTTTCCTCTTCCTGCCCCATGCTGGTCCAGGTGTCGGTGTAGACGGCATCCGCCCCGCTGACCGCCTTGACCGGATCGGAGGTCCAGCTGACCTGCCCCCCGGTCTTTCCTGCGATGGCGACGGCTGTTTCCATCACATCCGGTGACGGCTCATAGCCTTCAGGAGTTGCGACCGCAATCTCCATTCCGGTATGTGCAGCGGCGATGATCAGGGAGTGTGCCACATTGTTCCCGTCTCCCACATAAGCGATCTTGCGGCCTTCCAGCCCGCCCTTCACCTCACGCACTGTCAGGAGGTCGGCGAGCGCCTGGCACGGATGATAGATATCCGTCAGCCCGTTGATGACCGGAATGCTTGCCTCGTCCGCCAGCTCCTGCACCATGGTGTGCTTATTGGCCCGGATCATGATCGCATCCAGGTACCCCGACAGCACATGCGCAGTGTCATAAACCGATTCTCCGCGGCCGATCTGCATGTCACGCGAGTTCATATACATTGCATGACCCCCGAGCTGGATCATGCCGGACTCAAAGGAAATCCTCGTTCGGGTCGAATGTTTCTCGAAGATCATTCCGAGGATCTTCCCGGCGAGCAGTTTCGGGTAACGGCCCTCCGAACCGAGTTTTTTCAGTACAACCCCCAGTTCCACCAGGCCTTTTACTTCATCGCCCGAAAGCTGGTCCAGTGCCAGCAGATCTTTCCCCTTCAGGCTTTCAACCAATACCATCTCCTGCATCCCCGTCATGAACATTCAACTCACCCTTCCGTTTATTCATCTTGTTGCATCATTATACAATTGTATAAATATTAAATCAAGCGGTTCTTTATTACCATTTTCTATTTTTTTCTTGAACTTATACACAAAAAAAACCTCCCCGCCAACCGGTAAGGAATGGCGGGGAGGTTCATGATTATTCGAATGTCAGGCGGTCGACCGTTTCACGGTCCAGTTTCTTGATGACTTCCACGATCAGCTGTACCGCGTGCTCGTAATCCTTTTTGTGCAGGATCGCCGCATGGCTGTGGATGTAGCGGGTCGGGATGCAGATCGCGAGGGACGGGACACCTTCGTTTGCCAGGTGGATGGAGCCTGCATCCGTTCCGCCTCCCGGAATGGTTTCAAACTGATACGGGATCCCCTGCTCTTCGGCCGTATCCACGACCAGGTCCCGGAGGCCTTTGTGGGAGACCATCGATGCGTCGAACAGGACGATTTGCGGGCCGTCGCCCATCTTGCCGGAAGCCTCTTTGGACGAGACGCCGGGCGTGTCTCCCGCGATGCCCACATCCACGGCAAAGCCGATGTCCGGCTTTACCTTGGCAGCGACTGTCCGGGCACCGCGCAGGCCGATCTCTTCCTGGACGGCTCCTGCCGAGAAGACGGTGTTCGGGTGCTGCTCATCTTTCAGCTTGCGCAGAACATCAATGGCGATGGCGCAGCCGATCCGGTTATCCCAGGCTTTGGCAAGCAGGTAATCCGGATTGTTCATGACCGTGAATTCAAAGTAAGGGGCAACCATGTCTCCCGGGCGCACGCCCCACTCCATCGCCTCATCCTTTGAGGAAGCACCGATATCGATAAACATATCCTTGATGTCGACCGGCTTCTTGCGGGCATCGGCAGACAGAATATGCGGCGGCTTGGAGCCGATCACACCCGTGATTTCACGCCCGTCACGGGTCACGATTGTCACGCGCTGTGCGAGCATGACCTGCGACCACCAGCCCCCGACTGTCTGGAAACTCAAAAAGCCTTTTTCATCGATTTTGGAAATCATGAAGCCGACTTCATCAAGGTGGCCGGCCACCAGCACGCGCGGGCCTCCCTCTGCGCCTTTCTTTTCGGCAATCAGTGAACCGAGTCCGTCATAGTCAATCGAATCGGCAAACGGTTCGATGTAACGCTTCATCACTTCTCGGGGTTCCCGTTCGTTACCCGGGATTCCTTTTGCATCTGTCAGGTCTTTCAGCATCTGTAGCTGTTCATCAAGCTGTACCATTACTTCGACCTCCTAAACATGTGTCATTCAAATTATAGTGGATGGAGCAAATGTTTTCAAAACATTTTGGCAAAAGATGGCCATCAATGATCATCCAACTCTTTTTTCAGGCGCCTGATGAACGCATCCTTTTCATCCGTCCTGACCGCGACCGCACGGTAAGGTCTGCGGATTCCCATAAACAGAGTTGCGGAAACCGGCTGCTTCAGCCTGAGCAGGACATCAGGATGGGCCGCCTCAAAGTCTCTGGCGATGAACACTGCGGTGTCTTTGGTGAGCTTGCCGGACAGTTCCTCCCCTTCGGTCACCACTTCTTCGATGTCCGAATAACGGATTTCCATCCGGTTGGACATGCCAAGAGACAGGTAAAGGTGGTCGCCGCCGAAAACCGACGGGGTGAGCCGGACTGCCTGCATGTCCGCGATCAGGTAGATCACCGAATACAGGTTCAGGATAAGAAGGATAATTGATAGGACAAGCGACTTTTCATGGAGCCACCAGTGGATGCCGATCGTTTCGATGATAATGGCATGGATCAGCATCATCTGCATGGCCATGTGACTGGTGTTCCTGTGGAGGGTAAACGCATCCTCGGTTAGGCGGGGCTTCCTTTTCCATGATCCGAATGCATAGTAGAACATCAGCATCTCCGAACAGAATGCATGGATAATCGGATGGCTCCGGATATGGCTATCGACGGCAGCAGGGAACGCAAAAAGGAGAGGCTTCGGATCCTCACCGGTTGTCCGGATAATCTTTGGCAGGTAGACAAACAGCGAGACGACGAGCACCAACTCCAGAAGTATAAATGCCCCTTCGGCAGCAAAGCCGATATAGGTGATCGGCGTATAGCTGCCCAGCCACTCGTCAGGAATGAGGAACCGCGCCGCGATCAGACCTGTGGCCGCGCCGAAAAGGAATCCCTTCAGCGTGATCGATCTTCTCCAAGCAAGAAACAGGAGCGGCGCCACGATTGCCAGGTCGATCAGGGAGCCGATCACGACCGTCCCGGATGCCCCCGAAAGCACATGGCCGCCGAATTCGGTCCTGTAGAGAATCAGGTTGGATCCAAGCACAAGCAATAGCAGGATCAGCCAGACGGGATTTGCAGATTTGCGGACGACAGCGTTCATCGGATCACCCTCCACTTTCATTTACTTCTATTATACGCGGCCGCTGCATCCCTCTCCTTCAGCGGCAGGAATAAACCGCCCCCGGATTGGAGGCGGTTCACACAATGTTCAGATTCAGCCGTTGGAACCTTGCTTGACCCACTTGGCGACTTCAATCGTACGACGGGCCTGATGCTGAACGGCTGCTTTGATTTTGTCTTCCCCTTCGACCATATTGCCGTCCTGGTCGACCGAGACACTCGTACCGTATGGGTTCCCGCCCGCTGCAAATACCGACTGATCCGTGTAACCGGGAGCGGCAATGATGGCGCCCCAGTGGAAGAGTGACGTGTACAGCGAAAGGATGGTCGCTTCCTGCCCGCCGTGCGGATTCTGGGCTGAGGACATCGCGCTGCATACTTTGTTGACGAGCTTGCCCTGCGCCCAAAGACCGCCGGTCGTATCGAAGAA
Organism: Bhargavaea cecembensis; assembly: GCF_001619585.1. Lineage (GTDB taxonomy): Bacteria > Bacillota > Bacilli > Bacillales_A > Planococcaceae > Bhargavaea > Bhargavaea cecembensis_A. Next base: position 250,858 of record NZ_LQNT01000001.1, on the reverse strand, counting down.
CTGCTGCATCTGGACTGACTTGCTGCCGAAGCGGGTCGGTGCGCTGAAGATGATGGCGTCCGCCCATTCCAGGTCTTCCGGCTTGGCTTCCGGCTCATCCTTCACCGAGTCATAGTGCTGTTTCCAGGCAGGATTTGACGAAATCGCTGCTTCCGGAGCTGTTTCGGCAACCTTCAGGACCTTGACTTCCGCACCTGCTTCCTGTGCTGCTTCACCGGCCCAGTGAGCCAGTTTATGATTGGTTCCGGTCGAACTGTAGTGAATCACTGCAAGCTTGATTGAATCCATACGAACAACTCCTTTGAATTCGTGATAGTTGAAAGCAAACATTACTACTATTGCCTCCTCCCCGTAAGGATAAACTCCATTCCTGAACTGATGACGGATGCCGGCCCTCATGATAAAGTGAACTTACGATGCTCCGGAAAGAGGCCTGGTCATGCGTATCTTCATTTACTTCATCATTTTCTTCTCGTTTTTTGACCTGTTCAGCCAGTTGCCGGTGATGAGCCCTCATGCTGTTCTGCTCGGTGCGACTCCCTTTGTCACCGGTCTGGTCGTCGGCATCTATTCATTCGCCAATACGATCGGCAACGTCTTTTCAGGTTTTGCCACAGACCGGCTTGGCCCCTTTCCGATCCTGGTCAGCGGCCTGCTTTTATCCTCGGCTGCCCTGTTCCTCTATACACCCGTAGACACACCAACCTCCCTTCTGGCAGTTCGGGTGATCCACGGTTTCATGGAGGGGCTGATTGTTCCGGCGGCATTCACGTTCATCGCCAACCGTTCGGAAGAATCCAACCGGGGCAGGAACTCCGCCTTGTCGGGTGCTTTCGTCGGACTGGCTGCCATTGCCGGTCCTGCTTTGAGCGGCATCATCGCATCCAAAACCGGCGCACCCTTCATCATGATGATGAATGGCGTTTTTCTCCTGATACTCGCGGCCCTTGCCCTGTTCATCCTTCGCGGCAACGCGAAACAAAGAAATGATCAAGCGGAATCCGGCGATTCTTCCGGGCATTTCCCGGTGGGTGCCCTGTTCCGGCATGCCGGTGTTGTCCGGGCATTTGCAGGCGCATTCTTCCTGATGTTCTCCCAGGGCGTACTCGCACTGGTCCTGCCTCTCAGGGTCGAGGCGCTCGGGTTCGATACAAAAACAAGCGGCCTGCTGCTCAGCGTCTTCGGCCTTGTCGCCATCCTGATTTTCATCCTGCCGACCAACCGCCTGTTTGATCGTGTCAGGCCCGAGGCGACACTCGCATTCGGCATCGCCCTCATGGGAGCCAGCATGCTCTTTCTTTCTTCGGCAGGACAGTTGCCTCTGCTTTATGCTGCCATGTCCCTTTACGGTGTCGGGTTTGCCTTCCTGTTCCCTTCCGTCAATTCTCTTCTGATCGACTCAACAGATGCACATTACCGGGGCAAGGCCTATGGCTATTTCTATGCCTTTTTCTCAATCGGTGTGGTTGCGGGATCCGGCCTGATTGGTCTTCTCGGCCTGAACGCCCGCGGAGCTTTCTTGCTCACCGGGGCGGTCCTGCTTGCCGTGGCCGCCTATGCACTGTCCGGACTGAGACGCACGAAAGCAGATTGATTTCATTCTTGAAACACAAAACGGCCATCCGCTACCTGTAGAACAGGTTCGGATGGCCGTTTGGCATATCTTGATTAGTCGAGAATCTTAACAGTGACTGTCTTGGATCCCCACTGAAGTGCGCGGCTCTTGTTCGGGATAAAGACATCGATGCGGTTGCCTTTGATGGCGCCGCCGGTGTCTCCTGCGATGGCTTCACCGTAACCTTCAACCCAAACTTTCGTTCCGAGCGGAATGACTTTAGGGTCGACTGCGATGACTTTCTGGTTAGGATTGGCTTTCAGGTCGATGCCCGTGGCCGTAATTCCGGAGCAGCCGTTGCAGTATGCCGTGTATGCAGTTGCACGAACAGAGAGTTCACGCGTTGCAGATGGTTCAGACTTGGAAGCGGACGCCGCGTTGTCAGACTTGGAAGCAGACGCCGTGTTGGACGCGCTTGCCTGGACAACTTTGCCGGAAACTTTCAGGGCTTGTCCCGGATGAATCAGCGTGCTGCTGAGACCGTTCAGTCCCATCAGCGTGTTGACGCTGATTCCATGGTTGGTCGCGATTCGGTAGAGCGTATCGCCGCTCTTGACGGTATATGTGGAGGCGGATGCTGCCGGCTTCGCTGCAGCAGACGCTTTCTGATTGGTTTGAGTCGCTTTGCTGTCCCCGGAGGTAGTCAGAACATCTCCCGGATAGATCAGATCAGAGGAAAGGGAATTCCACTGTTTCAGCTGTGCGACTGTGACAGAGTTGGCCTGAGAGATGGACCAGAGTGTATCACCTTTGGATACGGTATGACCCGAAGCGGAAACTGTTCCTGCACCTGCACCCAGTGTCAGCGCTGCCGTCAGCGCAATCAAGCTTTTTTTCATAATGGTAAATGTCTCCTTTCTTCAACGACACCCACTCTACCACGCCTATGTTACAGTGGCGTAACAAATCGATGAAGAAACGAAAACAAACTATTACACTCTCGAAATAGTTTCATAGAATCTCAATTAGTCGAATTGCTTTCACGCGGCAGCCAGACCCTCGCAGTCGTTCCCTTTCCTACTTCACTTTCAAACTCAATCGAGCCCTCATGCCGTTCGATGATCTTAAAACTTTTCATCAGGCCCATGCCTGTGCCTTTTTCTTTGTTTGAATAGAAGGGCTCCCCAAGACGGGGCAGCCGTTCCTCGGGAATACCGATGCCTTCATCCCTGACTTCGATGATCGTCCCTTCCCCCGCATCCCAGGCTGCCAGTTGGACCGTCCCGCCATCCGGCATGGCCTCAATGGAATTCTTCACCAGATTGATGATCACATGCTTGATCTCATCGGTTTTGCAGATGGCAAGAAGCGGTCCTTCCGGTATTTTAAATCGGAGTATACAGTTATGCATCCGGGCTTCCGCCTTGAGAAGATGCATGACTTCCGACAGCACTTTCACCAGGTCAGCCGATTTCATTTCGTCTTCCTGGTGGGGGTCTGCCAGCATCAGCAGTTCATCGACAATTTCTCCAATGCGATCCATTTGTTCCAAGATGATGTCGGTATAGGTGCCGGCAGAACCAGCTTCATCCATCAGCTGCATGAATCCTTTGACAACTGTAAGGGGTGTTCTTACCTCATGCGCTATTCCGGCGGCCAAGTGGCCGACCATGCCAAGTTTTTCCCATTTGAGGCTCATTTCTTCCGAAAATTTCTGCTTTGTAATATCCTGCGTGAACCCGATTGAACGGATCACCCGTTCGTCACTGTCGCGAACCGCTACCGACTTCGTACGCAGCCACTTCATCCCCTTGCCGGGAGCCAGAATCCGATATTCCACTTCACCGGTGACAGACTCGGAGCTGACAAGCGTTTTTTCTATCAGGGCCAAATCGTCCGGGTGGATATGATGGTGGATCGCCCGCGGGTTCGCATAGATATCATTCAGATCCATGTCAAATAAACCTTCGATGGCCGGGTTCAGATAAATGAACTTTTCGCGTATGAAATCAAACTGGGCAACACCCAAGTCGGTATTTTCCATGATATCGACAATGAGCTGGTCGCGATCTTTGATAATCCGTTCCTGAAGCTGGATTAGTGACCGGGTGGCTGCTGCCGATTCTTTGGAAACCATGACGGCAGTTGTCGCGGCAAGACGGCCTTCACTGTCATAAACCGGATACGCCCGGATGCTGACCAGAACACGGGTACCGTCTTTTTTCAGCCTTACTGTCTCCAGGCTGATCTTTTTTTCCCCAGCCAGCAGACGGTCTCTGGTGAGATGAAACTCCTCCTGAAGATCCTCGGGAACGTATGGAAGGATTCCCCCCACAAGGTCATCTTTCGTCCAGCCATATTCATTCGTGAAGGCCGCGTTAATTTGCATGACTTCACCATCAGGTTTTAACAGGAGCGCCGCTTCTTCCATGAATTCAAAAAACGGGCTGCTCCAGGCAGCCGGCGGGTTGATAGTTGCGAGCTGGACAGGATTTTTTGTGATCGGAAAAGCTTGCATCAGCACATGATGCTCATCAATCCGTTCAATCCGTTCCACATACATCGGGGAATGGTCAGCGTCCTTGCCCCTAACCGAAAAAGGGATGAATTCCCCGCCGGCGTGCGCAACGCGAATCCTTTCAAAAAAGAGCGGCAAATCCTTGAAATGAGCCATGTCATGGACAGAGTAATCCAATGATGAGGGGAGTCTGCAAGATTCCTCCTTTCCACTTGCAACCATACAATAATGTCCGCTTTCAATATGCAGCACAGAATATAGATATCCGGAATTGTTTGCTTGGAAAAGCTCTGTGTTCTCCATTCTTCATCTCGCTCTCATCCAGAAAATCGAACCTTAAGTCGCCCTTCCTGACCTAAAGCCTTACTTTTCAGTCTCTTTATTAAGTATATTATACTAGTATTTTTTGCATTAGAGAAGAACTATCGCATGATTATGCCGAGAGGTTGGAATAACGGCCGAAATTATACTGAATACTGGTTCAGCAATATGGCTTAATCAGTTCGGGGCTGTTGTTCTTTGGCGAGTTCACGTCAGGCGAGATTTCATAAGCCTCCATTTTGGCCGCCTCGTACGGGACGAGCAGCCGGCTCAGTGTTCCCGTGTCCCGGATATCCGGGTTTAGCCACTCTGCTTCATTTGCAGGATCCAGAATCACGGGCATGCGGTCATGGATCTTTTCCATCAGCCGGTTTGGACGGGTCGTAATGGCTGTGCATGTGTGGACTTTCTCTCCATCGGGAGAAATCCAGGTCTCCCAAAGTCCGGCCATGCCAAATACCGGTTCGTCCTTCAGCCGTATTCTCATCGGCCTGCGGTTTTCCCCTTCCCGTTGCCATTCATAGAACGAATCGGCCGGAATGATGCAGCGGCGGCGCTCAAATGCCTGCCGGAAACTCGGCTTTTCCGCCAAGGTTTCTGCACGGGCATTAATCATTCGGTTTCCGATTTTTACATCTTTCGCCCATCCGGGGACTAGCCCCCAGCGCAGTTTGCCCATCCGGTTTTCCCTGCCGTCATTGATCACGGCCACCACCTGCTGGGTCGGTGCGATATTGTAGCTTGGGAGATATTCTTCTTCTTCGAATGCCCGCGTGACACCAAACCGTTCAATCAGTTCCCTGTATGGGACATACAAAGTAAACCTTCCGCACATCGCAAGTCCCTCCCTGTCCATTTGCTTTTAACCGTTATACATAAAAAGAACGGTCCGTGCAAGTGCACGAACCGTTTTCTTTCGTATTTAGCGGACCTCGCGATTCCTTCCCGCCCTGCCGATGGCTGCCGTCAGGATCAGGCCCGCAAAAAATGTGACCAGGCTAATGATTCCGGTCAGGAAGTCTCCCGGCAGTCCCGGGAAGATGACGAACACGGACCCGGCGATCAGACCGATGATGATGGCATACATCAAGGTAGGAATTCTGCTGAGCAGATAGTGGATCACTTTGCTGCTGATGATGAAGCCGACCCCTACTCCCGCACCGATCACCGCAATGATCGGCAGGTTCAGGTCAGACAAAGCTGCAATCGCCGTTGAATAAGCACCGAGCAACAGCAGAATGAACGAGCCGCTGATCCCCGGCAGAAGCATAGCCATACTGCCGAGCCAGCCTGCAAAAAACAGCCCCAGGGCATTGGAGGCGTTCAGCTCGCGGATCGGTTCAGATTCTGCCGGACTCAGGAAAGCGGTGGCGGCAAGCGCGATTCCGACTGCAATAAGAAGCGCGTAGTGAACAGGTCCGAAGTTCCGTGCCATCCCCGCTTCTCTCGTCAGGAAAGGCAAGACACCGAGTACCAGTCCGATAAAGAAGAATTGCGTCGGAACGATATGATACGTCAGCAAATAATCAATCAGCCGGCTGAACAGCAACAGGGCCGCTCCAATTCCCGCCCCAAGAGGAATCAGAAACAGGAGGTGCTTTTTCCAGTCCTTGCTGAAGAATCCGCTGATGGCCGACAGCAGACGATCATAAATTCCGAGGATCAGGGCGATCGTCCCCCCGCTCACCCCGGGAATCAGGTCGCTGATGCCCATCATGAGGCCGCGATATATGTTTTTCCATTCCATAAAAAGTTTCCATCCTCCCAAATTCAAATCAACGACTCCAGTATAGCACTGAAGATCGCGGCATATGAACAATCGTCGGGATACAGCAGGTTTTCTTGCAGTCATCAAAAAGCCCGCGCCGGAGCGCGGGTTACAGAATCAAGCCTGCCGGGCTTTAAGTTCATCCACTTTCTTCTGCCACTCCGCTTCCGTCATACCCGTTTCAAGGAAGTAACGGTTGCGCGGATGTTCGCGGCACTCATCAGAGCAGCTGCGGCGGTGAAGAAGTTCGTTCTCTTCGGAAGCCAGGATTTTTTTGTTGCATTCCGGATTTGCGCAGTTGACGTAGCGTTCGCAAGGCGTACCGTCGAAGTGGTCGCGGCCGACGACGACATGCTCCACCTGGTTGACCGGCACCGCGATGCGGTTGTCAAACACATAGCACTGACCGTCCCAGAGCTGTCCTTTGGCGACAGGGTCTTTCCCGTAGGTGACGATTCCGCCGTGCAGGTGAGCCACATCTTCAAAGCCTTCACGCTTTAGCCAGCCTGTGAATTTCTCACAGCGGATACCGCCGGTGCAGTAGGCCAAAATTTTCTTGCCTTCAAACTTTTCGCGGTTCTCACGGACCCACTCCGGCAGCTCGCGGAATGTTTCCACTTCGGGGCGGATCGCGCCGCGGAAGTGGCCGAGATCGTATTCATAATCATTGCGGGCGTCAAGGACGACGACGTCCTCACGCTGCATCTGCTCAAGAAATTCTGCCGGTTCCAGATATTCACCGGTCAGCTCGTTCGGATTGACGTCTTCATCAAGGCTGAGGTTGACGATCTCATTGCGGTGGCGGACATGCATTTTCTTGAATGCATGGCCTTCCGTTTCATCCACTTTGAATTCCATGTCGCTGAAACGCTCATCCGCATGCATCGCATCCATGTATTTTTGAGTTTGTTCAATCGTGCCGGAGCACGTTCCGTTGATACCTTCACTGCCTATGAGGATGCGGCCTTTTAGCCCGAGCTCCCTGCAAAATGCAAGATGCTCCTGCGCAAATGTTTCCGGATCCTCAATCGGCACATATTTATAATACAAGAGGACTCTGTGTGTGAATTTTCCCATAATCCGACACCATTCCCTTTCTCCTTTAAATTAAAAATGCCACACACCAATATAACAAAAAACGCTTCGGATGTGTAGCGGGAATCAACGGAAACAGGCCCGCCAATCGGATGGCGGGCCTGTTTCTTCAATTTCTGATCTCCCTGTAGCTGCTGATGAATCCATCCGGCGATTCTTCCGTCCGGAAGGCGAATACACCCTCGTCTGTATGGAGATACAAAAACCAGCATCGGCTTGCTGCCGGACGGGCACTCATATCCCAAACTTTCGACAACGCAAAATCACGTTCGGAAGAAATGACGGCTTCTTCCGTCAAAATCAGCTTGCACTCAACGTCTTCCGTCCGCTGCTGGAGTCGCCGGATTGACCGTTCTGTCCGTATGTAGCGGATCACCGCTACTGCCTGCTCCCATCCCGTCATTTGAATACGGAAGTGCTGTGGAGCGGCTGGACACGGGACTTCGGATCGAGGTAGGCCTTCGCATTGTTAATGGCGATCGGAGCCTCTCCGAGACCGACGGCAATCAGCTTGACTTTGCCGTCGTATGTGGTCACATCGCCTGCGGCATAGATTCCCTCGATACTGGTCTCCATCTTCGTATTGACAACAATCGAATTTTTCTCCATCTCCAGTCCCCACTCTTTGAGCGGTCCGAGAGAAGAGACGTTTCCGTAGTTGACGATGACATGATCGGCATGAAGATTCGTTTCTTCGCCTGCTTTGCTGACGAGTACGACTTCATCCAGCCGTCCCTCATCCCCCTGCAGAATTTTGACATTATGAGATGTCTTCACTTCGACAGTCGACTCGTGCAACTTCGTGACACTCGTTTCGTGCGCCGTGAATCGTTCACGACGGTGGACAAGGGTCACTTTGTCTGCAACCCCTTCAAGCATCAGAGCCCAGTCAACCGCGGAGTCGCCTCCGCCGCATACGAGGACTTCTGTTCCCTTGAAGCTCGAGAGGTCTTTGACGCCATAATGCAGCGTTTTCCCTTCAAAGCTTTCGGCTCCCTCTACATTCAGCTTGCGGGGTTGGAATGCCCCTACTCCTGCAGTGATCAGAACGGTGCGGGAATAGTGGACGCCTTTGTCTGTCTCGATTACAAACAGATCGCCGTCCCGGTTTGCCGCCAGGACGGTTTCACCCAGGCAGATTTCCGGCTTGCCATAATTAGCCTGTTCAGCAAGGTTGGCTACAAGATCTTTCGCAAGGATTTTCGGAAAACCGCCGACATCATATATATATTTGTCCGGATAGAGCTCCGAAAGCTGGCCGCCGAGCTGCGGAAGGCTGTCGAGGATCTTGACCTTCATCTCCCGCATCCCGGCATAAAATGAAGCGAAGAGACCGGTGGGACCTCCGCCGATAATCGTTATATCGAATACTTCGTGTCCGTTTTCCAACATAGTTCACTCCTATTTAGGTGCGGCTGAGAATTCTTTTCAGTTCACATTATAACGGTAACCTGTCCTTAGGAAAAGACATTGCTCCGACCTTATCCCGTGCATCGCCTTCTGCCTTGCTTTAAAATAAGGGGCGGATGCAGGACTATCGGAAAAATTAACTGAAGAAAGGTTGTTATAGCGTGGGAAAGCGGGAGGACATCTACGATTATATCATCGGCCGCAAGCAAGAACTGGCAGATGAGTGGCTTGAACGGAGCACTGGCAGCGGAGAAGAGTCCGTCTTCCGCTCGGATGAAAAAAGGAAGCTCAACATTCAGCACGATCAGCTGGTGGAAAGCGTAAGCCGAATCTTCATCGAAGACAATGACTTTAAACTACATATCGACGAATGGTCCGAATCTGTCGCGGTTCACTGGGTAAAGAGCGGAGTGACCATGCATGAGACCATCGCGCAGTTCCGCCTGATCCGAACAGACTATTGGAACGCGGTAAAGAATTATATTCTGTCGGACAGGCAGGGCTTTACTATCGAAGAAGCTTTCTACTGGAGCAATGTCGTCAATGATGCCTTTGATTTTATCATGGAAAACTTCGCCAGACACTTTGAAGAGGCTCACAGGAAAATCCTATCTTCCCAGCAGCAGATGATCACTGAGCTAAGCAGCCCGGTCATCCCGGTAAAACGCGGCATCGGTATTCTGCCGCTGGTCGGCGACATCGATACATACCGCGCCCGCATCATTTTGGAAACCGGTCTGGAGCAGGCAGCCAAGCAGAAGCTTGACATGCTGTTTATCGATTTATCTGCTGTCCCGATTGTCGATACGATGGTTGCCCACCAGCTGTTCCAGCTGATCGACGCACTGCGGCTGATCGGTGTGGAAGCCATCCTTTCCGGGATCCGCCCCGAAATCGCCCAGACCGCCGTACAGCTCGGAATCGAATTCCGGGGCATCAAAACTCAGGCTACTCTTATGAATGCACTGGAACTCTACAGTTGAACGGCTGAAGCCCCCTCCCCTACTCCGGGAGGGGGTTTTTCGTTGACCCACTTTTCTTAATTCTCCGCCGATTGCCATTGCAATTTCCCTGTTGTTCATCAAAAATGGAACGGAAGACATTTTTTTAAGAGGGAGTGGTTATGGTGACCACATTCAAAGACTACGAGTATCAGCGGCCGGATATGGAGTCACTTAAGACAGAGTGGAACAAACACCTGACCCGGTTCCGGCAAGCCGGTTCGGCGGACGGACAGGATCAGGAAATCCGGGAACTGAATCGGCTGGCAGATGACTTTTCCACAGCCTCCAATCTGGTGTACATCCGCTCCTCCATCGATACGAATGATGCTTATTATGAAGGGCAGCGGGACTACTTTAATGAAATCGGGCCTGAATTCGATGAGCTGAACACAGCTTTCTACAAGGAACTTGTGGCAAGCCCGTTCCGGGAGGAGCTCGAAAAGCGCTGGGGTTCCCAGTTGTTCACCATCGCCGACCAGAAAATCCGCTCATTCTCGGCTGAAGCAATTCCGCTTCTCCAGCAGGAAAACAAACTGGCTTCCGAATACGCGAAGCTGATCGCTTCTGCACAGATTGAGTTCGACGGAAAAACGCTCACACTTGCACAGCTCGGCCCCTATACCCAATCAACAGACAGGGAAATACGGAAAGTTGCGAACGAAGCGAGATTCGGCTTTTTCGCCGAGCACAAAAAAGAGTTTGACGGGATTTACCAAAAGCTTGTCGAAGTCCGTCATCAGATCGCCCAGATCCTTGGCTATAAAGACTTTGTCGACGTCGGTTATCTGAGGATGAACCGGATCGGCTATGACCGGGAAATGGTGAAGAACTTCCGAGAACAGGTCAAACGGCATATCGTGCCTCTTGCTACCCGTCTGTATGAGCGGCAGGCAGCACGGATCGGCGTGGACAGCCTCACCTATCATGATGAAGGACTTAACTTCGTCACCGGCAATGCCGTTCCGAAGGGCGATCCGGAATGGATCATCGAAAACGGGAAAAAGATGTATGATGAGCTTTCGCCGGAAACCTCGGAATTCTTCCGCTTCATGATGGAGCGGGACCTGATGGACCTGATCGCCAAAAAAGGAAAAGAAGGCGGCGGTTATTGTACGTTTATCGATAACTATGATTCGCCGTTCATCTTCTCGAATTTCAACGGCACATCCGACGATATTGACGTCCTCACTCACGAAGCGGGCCACGCTTTCCAGGTTTACTCCAGCAGGAATATTGGGGTGCCCGAGTATATCTGGCCGACCAGCGAAGCAGCCGAGATCCATTCGATGAGCATGGAGTTCTTCACCTGGCCGTGGATGGAGCAATTTTTTAAGGAAGACACCGAAAAATATAAGTTCAGCCACCTGAGTTCAGCACTGCTGTTCCTGCCATACGGTGTGGCTGTTGATGAATTCCAGCACATCATCTATGAAAACCCGGGAATGACACCTGATGACAGGAAAGCCGCCTGGAAAAAACTCGAGTCCGAATACCTTCCGCATCGCAACTACGAAGGCCTCGAGTACCTTGAAGAGGGCGGCTTCTGGCAGCGCCAGGCCCATATCTACGAAGTGCCGTTCTACTACATCGATTACTGCCTTGCGCAAATCTGTGCGCTGCAGTTCTGGAAACGGTCCCGGGAAGAACGTGAGGCCGCTTGGGCTGATTATCTGCAACTTTGCCGTCTGGGCGGCTCCCTTCCGTTCACTGAACTTGTAAAGGAAGCCAATCTGCTGTCCCCATTCGAGGATGGATGCATTGAATCGGTCATCGGACCCATCACTGAATGGCTCGATGCCGTGGATGACCGGGCTCTCTAATTAAAACGAAACAAAAGAACAGGCCCCTCGGCCTGTTCTTTTGTTTCCCAACATCACTTTATCAAGATGGATTGCTCGTCTGGAGAAGCCGGGAACTCAACAATACGACGTTTGGCGGAACTTATTTCCTCTCAGTTCATGCCAGACGCGGCGGCCGGTTCTCTGATTCCCTTTTGCGCTGAATCGCCCAAATCCCCGCAATCATCGTAATTCCAATGAGATTGGTGACCATGGCGGGATCGATCAGGCACAGCCCACCAACGATCAGGAGAAGCCGCTCCCACCAACTGGATGGACTGACGAAATATCCGATCAGTCCACTGCTCACTCCCGCCATACCGATCAGCGCAGTCAAGATGGCGATGGTGATGCCCATTACTGTGATGTCAACACCGACAAGGATCGGGTTATAGATAAAAATATAAGGAATGATAAACGCGGCAATGGCAAGCTTTACTGCCGTAACGCCAGTTTTGAACGGATTGGCCCTCGCGATGCCGGCACCCGCGTAGGCTGCCAGGCAAACAGGCGGTGTGATGTCCGCCACAATACCAAAGTAAAAAACAAACATATGCGCCGCAATGGGTACGACTCCAAAATCATTGATTAGCGCGGGTGCAGCGATTGTCGCAGTGACCACATAATTTGCGGTTGTCGGAAGACCCATTCCAAGGACAATGCAGGCGATCATCGTGAAAATAAGCGCCAGGAGCAGATATCCATTTGCAAGTGCGATGATGCCTGCGGCGAATTTGGATCCAAGTCCGGTCATACTGACGACCCCGGCGATGATTCCGGCTGTCGCAACCGCAGCGATCACAGGGAGCGCCACGCGGGCGCCTTCCTCAAGCACCCTGATCGTGCCACGCAGGGACATCCGTGTATCCTTCCTGACCAGGCTCACCAAAAAAGCAGAGAGTATGCCGTATAGCGCCGCGCGTTGCGGAGTAAACCCCACAAGGATCGTCCCAATGATGACAACCAGGGGTATAAGCATGTATCCGTTTTTCATCAGCAGCTGTTTGAAAATCGGCAACTGTTCCTTTGGCATCCCGCTGATGCCGAGCCGCTTCGCTTCATAGTGAGTCCCTATAAAAATTCCTGCAAAATAAAGAATCGCCGGTATGACGGCAGCAGCCATGATATCCGTATACGGGACTCCAAGATATTCCATCATGATAAAGGCAGCTGCTCCCATAAGAGGCGGCATGATTTGTCCGCCAGTGGATGCAGAAGCTTCCGTTGCGGCTGCAAATTCCGGCTTGAAACCCGATTTCTTCATCATGGGTATCGTGAACGATCCGGAAGCGACCGTGTTGCCGACAGAACTTCCCGAGATCATCCCCTGAAGCGCACTTGCGGTTACTGCGGCCTTGGCCGTGCCTCCAGTAAACCTTCCTGTTACCGAGTAGGCGACGTCATTGAAAAACTGCCCGATTTTCGTGTGGACAAGCATCACTCCAAAGAACAAAAAGAGGAAAATGAACTTTGCGGAGATTTGGATCGGCGTCCCGAACACGCCGCTCTCCCTGTACCAAAGATTTGTGGTCGTGCGTTCAAATGAAAATCCTGCATGGGACAGGATCTGAGTGGGAATGTAATTGCCGAATACGGCGTATGCAATCATTACGGAAGCCACGATGACGATAGGAAGGCCGACAGTACGCCTGGTCGCTTCCAGCACGAGGAGTATCCCGGCTACGGATATGATGACGTCGGGAGTACTATAACCGGAAATCCTGCTCTGCAGAATCGAATCGAAAAAGATAATCTTATGATAAGTGACATACATGGCGGTAAATGCAAGAATGACATCGTACCACGGAACGCTGCTTTGCGTTTTTTGGAGGCCTGCTTTGGCCGGAAACAGCAGAAAGATGATTCCCAATGCTGTACCCAGATGGACCGCGCCCTGCTTTTGCGAAGGCAGCATTCCGAAATAAGCTGTGTAGAGATGGAAAACCGTCAGCCCCACCCCGAGAAAAGTCACGATCCACGCCCACCTGCCGAGATTCGTCCTCATATGACTTTCTCTGTCGTATTTTTCGAGCACCTCACGGGCGTCCATCTCTTGCCCTTTACCTCTGCTTCCCATCCATTCATCCCCCTTCCAAAAAAGAAGACAAAGAGGGCGACAATCCATCCTCTCTGCCTCCCGTTTTATCAGTTCAGATCTTCAAAACCGGTGATGCCACTCGCTTCCCTTGTGACGATCTGGACGACTTCAGGATAAATTTGGCCGATAAACGCGGCATTTGGGACGCTATTGTCTTCAAAGTCCTGTTCCCCGTTTACGGCAAATAGCGCTGTCTCATGAACAGTCATTCCCAGATCCATATTGCCTTCCCGGATCGTTGCCATGTTTTCGATTGACGCCCCTGTCTCCGTATTGGTGATATTGATGCCGTCAACGGTCTTGTTCCAGATGGTGGCCATTTCTCCGCCGAGCGGATAGTAGGTGCCGCCCTGGCTTCCTGTTCCGAGAACCAGCTCTTTCTTGGATCCGTCTGCCGTGACTTCCGCTACGGGATTATCCACAGTCAGCCCTTGCTCTTCATAATAGCGTTTGGCGCCAGGATGGATCGGCAAACCTTCCGATCCTTTAAGTGCATTTTCAAGAGTCGTTTCCTTGGCTTGGGCATGGGTATTTTCACTCGCTTTTTCAATCATGGTTTTTGTGAGCTGATAGCCCGTTTCTTCGTCAATTGTATCTGTATTCGCCATAAGGATTGCATAGGCAGTGACGGTTTGGACATCTTCGTCCTGAAAATCATATGTGCCTGCAGGGATCGTCATGGCTTTGTATTGTGTGTTTTTCTCTATGTGGGCTACGGCTTCATCTGTTAGGCTGATCAGCTTTACATCGCCTGCAGCCGATTGGAGATTTTCGATGCTTGCCGCCGGCAGGCCAAGAATCCCGATCGAGATATCGATGTTTCCATCTTGCACACCGTCAGCTGCATCGCCGAAACCTTCCTGGAATTCCTTGTAGTCCCCTTCTTCCAGACCGTATGCTTCAAAGATCACTTTGGAAAGCCCATTCGTCGCACTTGCCGGCGGCCCGATTGCGATGTTGGCTCCGCTTCCGTCACCACTGCCTTCGCCGCCGCAGGCGGAAAGGACCAGCAACGTCACCGATAGTACGATCATCCCCCAAAATCTCTTCCCCTTCATTGGTCATCCCCCTTTTATATGGTCCGCATCCGGCTGGATGCAGAATAGATATAATTCAATTATATGGATTTACAAATTAATTTGCAATAATATTCTGAAAAGACCATTTCCTTTTGTATTTCCATATCAAAAAGGACGGCGAAGTCAATAAAACTTCGCCGTCCCGCTGTCCTATTCACCATAAAGCCGGTTTGACTACCATGAAATAAAGCATGAACATCAGCAGAATAATATACGTCCAAAGGTTTCTGTTCAGGATTCCCAGTAACCTATCCCGCTCATCCCGGTTCTTCCTGATTTCCGTAATGACGGGTTTGAATGCCCGTGCCAAAAAGACGATGGAAGCGAGCATGACCAGTATCGTCATGGCCACCCACGACGTTGTCCATCTGTAACCGGAGGACACAAGCAAAAGGACTCCCGACAGGACGAGAAGATGGCCGGCGTGCTTGACGACCCGGACCGCAGATTGGAAAACCGACAGTTGGACATCCAGGATTGCATCATCAGCTGATTTCATCCGCCCGATCAGCGGAACGAGGACAAAAAACGGTCCGATTGAAAGTGCGGCACTAAATACATGTACATACAAGACGAGTGAATAGTAAACGCTCATTTCCTTATACCGCCCGCATCATTTAAAGGTTGTGCGGACGGTCCCTTCTCCGCATTTTCCAAACAGGACTGCAGATTTCTCTTTCCCGTGCTGCCCTCTCCCTGATGTCAGATAAAGAAACCGGCCTTTTTCGCTTCAAACTCCAGCTCTTCCCGGAATTTCGGATGGGCGATGGAGATGAGCCGTCGTGCCCTTTCGGAAAACGGCTGGCCGTACAGGTCGGCAATCCCGTACTCGGTGACAATGGACCCGACCGAGTTTTTGGAAGTGGTCACGACGGAGCCGGGTGTGAGTGCCACTCTGATCCGGGACAGCGTATCATTTTTGGCAGTGGAATGAAGACAGATAAATCCTTTCCCATATTTGGAGAACCGGACGCCGTTTGCGAAGTCCGCCTGACCGCCGCTCAGCGAGTAGTACTTTCCGGCGACCGTTTCGGAAGCCGCCTGGCCATACAGGTCGATTTCTGTAGAGGCATTGATTGATACCATGTGATCCTCACGGGCGATATTGGCCGGGTTGTTGACGATATTGACGGGCTGGAATTCTACCCCCGGATTGTCATGGAGGAAGTCGTACAGCTTTTGGTCACCAAGGGCGAAAGTACAGACAATTTTTCCGCGGTTGGTTGCTTTCCTGGTGCCATCGACCGCTCCCGCGTTATAAAGATCAACCACGCTGTTCGTCAGCATTTCTGTATGGATGCCGAGATGTCGGTGGTCTTTCAGCATCGCCATGACGGCATTCGGGATGGCGCCAATCCCGACCTGGATGGTGTCTCCGTCTTCAATGCGTTCCACGACTCTTTCCGCAATGGCAATATCCTTTTCGCCGACCGGTGGGGCTTCCGCCTGAACCAAAGGCGAATCATGGCGGATGAAGCCTTTGATCTGGCTGATATGGATCTGGTTCTGGCCGAATGTTCTTGGCAGGTTTTCATTGACTTCAAGGACGAATGGAACGCTTCCGATAAACTCAGCGACATAGTCCGCGTTCGTGCCAAGCGAAAAGTATCCGTGCTCGTCCATTGGGGATGCCTTTGCCAAAACCATCGACAGCTTGGTTGTCCGTCTCAGCAGATAGGGGACATCCGAGAAGTTGTTCGGTACCAGTTCGATGGTTCCGTTATGATAGGCTTTCCGGGTCGCCCCGCTTAGGAAATAAGAAACGTGATTCAGCTTTCCGTTAAACTCCCCATTAATATAACGGCGCTCACGGATCACGTGCATCTGGTGAATCCGTACACCTTCAAGTTGATCTGCTTGTGACTCCAAAATGTCCAGAAGACGGACCGGTTCCCCGTTGGCAATCGGGACGATCAGGTCGTCTCCCTGCTTGATCATCGAAAGGAATTCCTGTTCCGTCATTTCCTTAGTCATAGGTGTGTGCCACTCCAATCCATTTAGCTGTTTTGTCTCCTCGATCGTACCATATCAAGGCTGTACCAATGAACGGTGGCGGACTGTTGTCACTGAACTGTCGAAGAGGAGATCGCCCGGCAGCCGTCCGTCAGGCTTTCAGTATTTCCGAGAAACCTTCGGCGGAAACATTTCCTCCCGATAGCACGGCGGCCGTCTTCTTTCCCGTAATGCCCGACCTGCCCGAGAGGAGTCCGGCGAACGCTACCGCGCCGGAAGGTTCCACCACTTGTTTGGTGGCCTGGAACAAGAGTCTGCATGCTTCCGCAATCTCCTCGTCCGAAACCATGATGAGCCGGTCAAGATGGTTCTGCAGAATCGGGAATGTCAGTTCCCCGGGTATCGAAGTCCTGAGGCCGTCCGCTATTGTCCGGGTCGGTCCGATTGCGACTCTGATACCTGATTCCAAAGACTGTTTTGTGTCATCCGCCGTTTCCGGCTCCACACCGATCACGATGATATCCGGGTTCAGCTGCTTGACCGCACAGACAATCCCTGCTGCCAGTCCTCCTCCGCCTACCGGCACAAAAACCACTTCACAGCCGGGAACCTGGGAGATGATCTCCATCCCTGCTGTCCCCTGCCCGGCGATAATGTCCGGATCATCGTATGGGGGAACAAACAAGCCTCCGGTCTCTTCTGCAATCCTGAATGCTTCCGGAATCCGTTCAGCCGAGGTAAGGCCACACCTCACCACCCGGCCCCCGTATGCTTCAATCGCCGATATTTTCACAGGCGATGCGTCTTCCGGCACCACAATGGTCGCCTGCACGCCCGACTTTCCGGCAATATAGGCGACCGCCTGACCGTGATTGCCCGAGGATGCAGCAACGACATGGCTTGTACCTGTGCGGACCGCTTTCAGAATCTTGTTAGATGCACCGCGGATCTTGAACGATCCTGTCTTTTGAAGATGCTCCCCCTTCAGAAACACTTCATTTCCCGTCCGTTCGTTCAGCCTCGTTGAAGTCAGTACCGGTGTACGGTGGATGACTCCACCAATTTCCTCTGCCGCTTCACGGATTTTGTCCAGCCCGATCATGTTCATTCCCCCTATTCTTTTCCTACATATAGTTTACGTTCCCTGAATATGCCGGGGCAACCATGACAGTTGTCATACGCAACTGTTTACACCTGTGCCTGTTTTCAGAAATTACTTCCGGGTAAGATAAAATCATCATCAATATCACCCGGGAGGAAAACTATGAGCAGAGAAAAAACGATCCAGCTCCGTAAAAGTGTCAAGCCCTTTGAGACCACCGACAAAAAGGCGAGCGTGATCCAGATTCTGAACACGATCCCGCCCTTCTTCATTTTGTGGGCACTGGCCTACATGAGCCTGTCGGTCTCAGTCTGGCTTACCGTCGGACTGTCCGTGATTGCAGCAGGATTCCTCGTCAGGACATTTATTATTTTCCATGATTGCACCCATGGTTCGTTCTTCAAAAACAAAAAGGCAAACGATACACTGGGGACGATTACGGGCATCATGACCCTTTTCCCCTATGAAAAGTGGAAGCGCGAGCACTCGATCCACCATGCGACGAGCGGCAATCTCGACAAGCGCGGAACAGGCGACATCTGGGTCATGACAGTCGAAGAGTATCGGGCGGCCACTCCGCTCCAGAGACTCGGTTACCGGCTCTACCGGAATCCGATCGTCATGTTCGGCTTCGGCCCGCTTTATCTGTTCCTTATCTCCGGCCGATTCAACCGCAAAGATGCGAAGCCGAAAGAACGCCGGAACACTTGGTTCATCAATGTGGCTGTCATCGTCATCTACACAGTGACGGCGCTGCTCGTAGGATGGAAAGCTTTCCTACTAATCCATGGCACCATCATGTTCGTAGGCGGCATGCTCGGAATCTGGCTGTTCTATGTTCAGCACCAATTCGAGGATTCTTATTTCGAGGATGAATCGGAATGGGATTACGTGAAAGCGGCTGTCGATGGAAGTTCCTACTATAAACTTCCGCTCGTGCTCCAGTGGGTTACCGGCAATATCGGTTATCACCACGTTCACCACTTGGCGCCGCGTGTACCAAACTATAAGCTTGAAGAAGCCCATGAATCTGTTGAACCATTACAGAAAGCAACGACAATCACTCTTAAAACCAGCCTGGAATCCCTCCGCTTCAAGCTGTTCGACGAAGCGAACAAGCGCTTCATCACATTCCGTGAACTGAAGACTGCTGCACCGGCCCGCACACGATCTGCCCTCGGCGAGGCCATCCGCCAGCCGAAGCCGGATGCGAGGAAATCCTGATGAACAGCCGCCCGGAACAATCCGGTGCGGCTGTCCGCATTTCCGGAGTCTGGTATAATGCAGAAAACAGACTGATGGGACTGAAGGCATCCGTGCAGAAATGGTATCAATTGTATCCCAAAAACCGCTGGTTCAATATTTACGCATGGATCTTCTTTTTGGCCATGCCGTTCTTTTTCATCTTCAGGACCATGTCAGCAAGAGAAATCGGCACCGGAATCATTTTGTTCGCGCTCTTCCTGGTAGCCTACAAATTTTCTTTCACCCAGAATACAGGGGTCCGCTATGCCTGTCTGACCTTCGAGATCCTGATCAGTTTCACGCTGACCGTGGCATTCGGCTACATCTACTTTTTCCTGTTCCTTGCCCTGTTTATCGGGGAAATCAGGAGACGGACACCGTTCTTCCTGTTCTACTCGTTTAATATTGCGGCATCCGTCGCCGCTCTTGTTCTGGTCATCTTCACCGAACCGGAAATCTTCAGGACACAATATTCGTTCCTGATCATGTCGGTGATCGGCGTCATCCTGATCCCTTTCCATAAATACAGCCGGCACCGCCAGGAAGTTCTTGAAGAGAAACTTGAAGATGCCAACCGCCTGATCGGCGAACTTCTTGTTCACGAGGAGCGCCAGCGCATCGCAAGGGATCTTCATGACACGCTCGGTCAGAAGCTTTCGCTGATCGGGATGAAAAGTGATCTTGCCTCAAAGCTTGCCGGGAGGGACGCAGAACGTGCCGAAAAGGAAATGCTCGATGTCCGGCAGACCGCCAGGACCGCACTGAAGGAAGTGCGCGACCTGGTATCCGGCATGAGGGGCACCACACTCGAAATCGAGATGGCCAGAGCCGTGCAAATCCTCGGCGCTGCGGAAATCGACGCCACCATCGACAATGACCCAAATGATTTCAAGCCCGGGCCGCTGATCGACGATGTTCTCGGGATGTGCCTGATGGAGGCGGTCACGAATATTGTCCGTCACAGCGGCGCTTCGTCCTGTACGATCCGCCTTTCAGAAACCGCCGCGGGAATCCGGCTGGAAGTGTGCGATGACGGAATCGGAATCAGCGGACAGCCTTCTCGGGGCAATGGCCTTCGAGGGATGAGGGAACGCCTGGACTTTGTCAACGGAACCCTTCGTGTGGAAGGAAACGGGCCTGCAGGCGGAACACGCCTGCTCATCGAAGTGCCTGATGTGATTCAGGAAGGGAGAAAGGAAGGGATCGGATGATCCGGATTGTGATTGCGGAAGATCAGCGTCTCCTTCTTGGCGCTCTCGCTTCCCTGCTTGACCTTGAAGAGGATATGTCCGTCGTCGGACAGGCGGCTGATGGCGCGGAGGCGGTGCGGCTTGTCAGGACACTCAACCCTGATGTCTGCATCATGGATATCGAAATGCCGGTGAAGACCGGACTCGATGCCGCGGATGAGCTGGGTGACCATCCTTGCAAAATCATCATTCTGACGACTTTTGCAAGAGCCGGCTACTTTGAGCGGGCGCGTCATGCACATGTCGACGGGTATCTCCTCAAAGACAGTCCGAGTGAGGATCTCGCGGACTCCATCCGTTCGATCGTAGACGGCCGGAAAATCTACGCACCCGAACTGGTTGATATGGCTTTCAGCAATCCGAATCCTCTCACCGCGAGGGAGACCGAAGTGATGGAACTGATCGCAAAAGGGAAAGAAACCAAGGAAATTGCAGAAGAATTGTTCCTCACTACAGGAACCGTCCGAAACTATATTTCCACCATCCTGGACAAACTGAATGTCGGCAACCGGATCGAAGCCGTTGCCCGGTTCCGTGAAAACGGATGGTTCCGGGGAAAGTAACCCACCTCAACTGACCAAAAAAAAGACAGCCAGATACATCGCGCATCCGGCTGTCTTTTTGCTTTCCGGCGTAAGGGTTTGCAGACAACCTTCCGTGGTAAAAGCCTATTAGACAGGGAGGTGTGCACATATGTTTTTTGACAGTTGGGAAGCCATCGGCAATATCATGGTTACTGGAGTCATTTCCTATGTTCTGCTGATCATTTTCCTGAGAGTGTCGGGAAAACGGGCTCTGTCCAAGATGAACATGTTTGACTTTGTCGTGACCATTGCGCTCGGTTCGTTGCTGGCGACGATTCTGCTGGATAATAATACGCCACTTCTAAACGGGATTACCGCAGTGGGTCTGCTCCTGCTCCTCCAATTTATAGTGTCATGGCTGACCGTGAGATGGGAAGCCGCGAGAAACCTGATCAAGGGCTCACCCGAAGCCCTTTATGAAAATGGAACTTTCCGTGAAGAAGCTATGAGGAGGACCCGGGTACATCGAACTGAAATGCTGCAAAGCGTTCGTGAACGAGGAGTCGCCTCCCTTGAACAAGTAGAAGCAATCGTCCTGGAATCGAATGGCGACATCTCCGTAGTCAAAAAAACGACAAGGAGCATGTGGCGGATGCACTCGATGATGTGAACGGTATTGAAAAGACGCCGGCCCGATAAAGGGCCTGGCGTCTTTTTTGTGATTCATTTATTCTGTAATGCGTATGGCGATCTTGCCGAACTGTGTGCTGTTCTCCAGCTTATCCATGGCTTCCCGGATATCTGCCAGCGTATAAACCGAATCGACGACAGGATGGATATCCTTGTCCTCCATTAATTCCAGCAGGGCACGCAGTTCTTCCCGGTTCCCCATCGTCGAGCCGAGCAGATCATATTGACCGTAGAAGAAAGAACGCAGATCAAAACGGATGTGATCATCTGTCGTTGCTCCGAATGTGACGATGCGGCCGCCTTTTTTCAGCACCCCGATCGACCGGTTGAATGTCGCCTCTCCCACACTGTCGATGACGAGATCGATGGTTTCATCATTCAGTTCTTCTGTCCAGTCCGAATTCGTGTCGATGGCGCGGTCCGCACCGATTTCGACCGCCCGGCTGCGCTTGTCCTCGCTTCTTGAAGAAACAAGGACCCTGGCCCCCAGCGCTTTGGCGAACTGGATCAGGTAGGTCGCAACACCGCTTCCCGCCCCCGGGATGAACACAGTCTGTCCGGCTTCGACCTGTCCCCGGGTGACGAGAGCCCGGTATCCCGTCATGGCAGCAAGCGACAGGACGCCGGCCTCTTCCCATGACAGGCCCGCGGGCTTCGGCTCCAGCTGGTCTGCCGGCAGTACGATTTTCTCAGCCATCGTTCCGTTATCGGGCATGCCAAGGATTTCGAAGCCGGCTGGAGGGGCAGCGGATTGCTCCATCCATCCGAGAGCCGGGTTGATGATGACTTCATCACCTTCTTTGAATTGGCGCACGCCTTCCCCAACCTGGCTGATCACACCCGCGCCGTCAGAACCGATGACGACCGCTTCCTTATCCGGACCGAGACGTCCGGGTATGTACAGGTCGCGGCGGTTCAGACCGGACACTTTCAATGACACAACCGCCTCACCCGGCCCTGCGACCGGATCTTCCATTTCCTTCAGTTTCCATTCTCCCATTTCATAAACGAATGCCTTCAACTTCTCCACCTGCCTTAAAATGTTGACTGAATGACTCAAGATCCTCCATCGAGGTGATATCCCTCGGGAATAGGGGCACGAAGATCTGTTCCTGCTGCCCGAAAGTTTCAGCGATCAATTTCAGATACCCACGCTCAAGCACTCTCCGTTCACGGAGAAATTCACCGTCTGCTTCTTCCGGCAACACCTTATTGACGATCAGTGTCCTGACGTGAAGGTCATGCCTGCCGAGAAGCGATACAGCCTTTTCCGTTTCAAGAATCGGCAGCCTCTCCGGATTGAGGACGAAGATGAATCCGGTCTTGTCCGAATCAAGAAGGATTTCACGTACCCGTGTAAAACGGTCCTGCCGTTCCCTCAGGACATCATAGATGGGGTCTTCCACAGGATCCCCGTCATTCAGAAGCGCCGAATAGTTTTCATTGGTCTTTCTTCTTCTCTCCAGCAAACCGCGGATCCAGACCCCCATAAGCTCGGGCAGTGTAAGCAGACGGATCGTATGGCCTGTCGGTGCGGTATCAAAGATGATCCGGTCAAACCGGTCCCGCTCCTCGAGGAGTATGGTCACAAGCCGGTCAAACAACGCGGCCTCATCTGCGCCGGGAGAAGCCTTGGCGGTGTCGAGCTGCCGGTTGACTTCATCAGCCATGGAAGAGTGGACAACCCCCTTCAGATTGTTCTTTACAGTCCCGATGTAAGTCTCGGTCTCCCTGTCCGGATCGATTTCCAGCGCCGACAGGCCCTCCGCCACTTCTGTTATCTTCCCGTCCAATTTCCTTCCGAAGATATCCCCTGTGTTATGGGCCGGGTCCGTGGAGACAAGGAGGGTTCTGTGCCCGGCTGCCGCCGACCTTAAAGCAATGGCTGCAGCCGATGTCGATTTTCCGACCCCGCCCTTCCCCCCTACAAAAATGACTTCCTTGTTCAGAACATCCATTCTGATCCCCCCTTCAGCAGCACCGGATTCCGGTCAGCGGGGATTTCTCCATCCCCATCCGGAGGTGCCAGTCGTGAAACTTCTCAATCATGTACGGGTACAGTTCCAGTGTATAGTAATAGACCGGATTTGGGATGCCGATCATCTCGGAGTACAGGAGAAGAAGGAAAAGATCGTCCTCATCCCGGAGTTCTGCCGCGATTTCCCGCTTGTGGGGAAGGCTGATGACTTCCTCATAATACCGGATCAGTTTCTTGAGCTTATCTGTCAGTTCGATCTGATTCACCTCCATAAAAGAAAGGGGCCGTACGGACGGCCCCCGTTCCCCACATCAGTCTTCAGCCGGAAGTTTTTGGTCACTGCCCCTCGTCAGGACATTGAAGGCAGTCAGGATGATCCAGACCGCAAACACGAAGATGATCGAGCCAAAGACGAACAGGAGCATATTCGAGTTGGTGCCCCACATGGACCATTGGAAGAACACCTGCTGGAACATGGCGATCAGCGTCATGAACAGGAGGAAAATCATCGGGATCAGCGCAATCATATAATTCCTGCCGAGCTTTTTCAGCCAGACCGCAATCAGCATCAGGCTGATGCCTGCAAGCAGCTGGTTAGCCGTACCGAACAGCGGCCACAGCAGATAACCGCCGGATCCGAAACCGTTCGGCCCTTTCGGAATCAGAACGAGTGCCGCGCTGGAGAGGACGGCAACCGACGTAGCCACATGCGGCTTGGCAAGCGTCGGCATCTTATACTCCATCCCGATTTCTGCGATGATATACCGCATGAGACGGACGGAAGAGTCCAATGTCGTTGCCGCAAAGCTGATGATGATGATCGATACGATCGTCGCCGCTACAGAAGGCGGGATGCCAAGCCCCTGTGCAAGACCGGATGCCCCCTGGACAAAGTTTCCGAGACCGCCTGCATTGGCTGCGCCAAAGCTGCTGTATGCCTCAGAAAATGCAGCAGCAGTCGGGAACAGTGTCACAACAGCCAGGATGGAGATCAGTGCAAGAATCCCTTCCCCGACGGCCCCAAGATAACCGACAAAACGAGCATCGGGTTCTTTATCCAACTGCTTTGAAGACGTTCCGGACGATACGAGTCCGTGGAATCCGGAGATGGCCCCGCACGCAATGGTAATGAAGAGGAGCGGGAACCAGGAAACGTCACTTGCAGCATGGACGGCTGGCGCGGTGATTTCCGGATTCGTGAAAATCAGGCCCAGATACAGAATTCCGAGACCGACCACAAGCTGGTGAGAGTTGATGAAGTCACGCGGCTGGAGAAGTTTCCAGACCGGCAGTGTCGATGCGATATA
Source organism: Bhargavaea cecembensis (assembly GCF_001619585.1). Taxonomy (GTDB): domain Bacteria; phylum Bacillota; class Bacilli; order Bacillales_A; family Planococcaceae; genus Bhargavaea; species Bhargavaea cecembensis_A. Next base: position 226,123 of record NZ_LQNT01000001.1, on the reverse strand, counting down.
CACATAGATCATCAGTATGACAATCCAGATAAAGAAGGCTGTCGAAACAGCGCCCAAGCCGAACAGACCGGCCCCTTCCTCCCCGCCCATCATGGAGACCAGGTCCACCTGCATCCAACTTACCTGACTGGCGATGATTGCCGTGATATACATGACCGCAAGCGCAATCAGGGACGGTACAAGCATCTTTTTCTGTCGTTTATAGACGGCATACCCGATCCAGACAGCCAGCGGAATCTGGATAAAGACCGGAAGCACGCTTGACGGATATTGAATAAAGAGATTGGAAATAACCCAGGCGAATACGGCATTGACCATCAGGACAAGAATCAGAATGATGAACAGAAACAGCATTTTTGCCCGCTGCCCGATCAGCCGGTCCGCTATCGTTCCGACCGACTGGCCCTTGTTCCGGACAGAAAGAGCAAGCGTTCCGAAATCATGGACACCCGCTGCGAAAACGGTTCCCAGGACCACCCACAGGAATGCCGGCAGCCATCCCCAGTATACGGCAATCGCCGGTCCCAGGATCGGAGCCGCTCCGGCTACGGAGGTGAAGTGGTGTCCCCACAGGACAAACTTGTTTGTCGGAACAAAATCGACGCCGTCTTTGTATTTATGGGACGGTGTGACGTAATTCGGATCGAGACGGAAAATGCGCTCCGCGACAAACTTGGAATAATAGCGATAACCGAGCGCGAACACAACCATCCCGATCACGGCAACCAGAATTGCGTTCAAACGATTTACCCCCTTTTTGATTGGTTATATGGAACCCGCTGACGGCAACTTGCCGCAGTGGCGGAAACCCGGTTTCTCTTTTTGGCACTCACTTTATGTATATGTGTTCATTATAATTGAAATTTCTGTTAATTCAAACCTATCAAACAAGTTTACGGGTTTTTTGTCAACAAAAAAAGACGGGGTCCGGGCCCCCGTCACTTCCTGTGCTTTAAATATTGCATGATTTGCTGCCTGATCATCGGGTTCAGCCCTTCCGGAAGTTCATCCGGGCGGAAAAACCGGGCTTCGGCAGTTTCCTTCCCATCCGGTCTCGGCTCCTGGTCCCTCTCTGTATGAGAAGCATAGACGATGGTCACGGAAAAGTATTCGTGACCGTTTTTCAGTCGCGTAAACGTCTGCGGGCCGGAGATGACTGTCACAAGGGACATTTCACCGATTTCTATGCCGGTTTCTTCGAGCACTTCGCGGCGGCCCGCATCCTCTGCGGACTCGCCCAGTTCCATGAATCCCCCGGGAATGCCCCAGCGCCCGTCAAAATCTTTTTGCAGGAGGATCCGGCCGCGGCCGTCCAGGACACCGACCCCCACGCCGGTCAGAAGAAGCGGTCTGCTTCCGGTCAGCTCCCTTAGTTCCTCAATGTACCCCACCCTGATCCCTCCTACAGTTCCCCGACGGCCCGGCCATAAGCTTCATTCCATTTTTCCCAGTCGGCATGCCGGTCTTCCGGCTGCCCCCCGTCGAGAAGGATGCCGATCACATCGAGGCAAACATGCCAGCCGGCCAGATCCTTTACGGTCTGTTCTGTCAGTTTCCGGACGGTTTCTTTGAATGCGAGCACAGTACCGCTTCCGTCAGTGACCAGGTCGAACCGGACCACATCACCAAACCAATCAAATTCTACTGTCTCTCCGGGTTCAAACCTGAAGATCTCCAGCTTTTCTCTCCCGTGCTCTCCCATGTCAAACAGGTAATGGCCGCCTTCGGCCGCTTCCCCCATCCTCAGCTCATCAAACCAGCCGGAAAGCCGGTCATTGTCGGTCAGATACTCCCACACTTTTGCTGTCTCATGAGGATACCGGACTTCCCGATAAGCCGTGAGCCCTTCTCCGTTCCTGTTCAATTCAGCAATTTCAGCCATTTGTCTCCCCCTCAAAAAAATCAATCCGCCCTGCCATCATTTCGGCAGGGCGGATCCGGATTCCTTCTTACTGTGACAAACCGTTCAGGCCAATACACGGCCCGGTTCCAGATCGGCTTCGAGGACAATCGGACAGTGATCGCTTCCCATGATGTCGCATTGGATATCTGCATTTGTCAGAAGCGGCGCCAGCCGTTCCGAAGCAAGAAAATAATCGATCCGCCATCCGATGTTGCGTTCGCGGACCTTGTTCATATACGACCACCAGGAGTAAACATCGGTCCGGTCAGGATGGAAATGCCGGAACGTATCAATAAAACCCGCCTCGAGCAGTTCCGTCATTTTTCTGCGTTCCTCGAAGGTGAATCCCGAGTTTCCGACATTCGTCTTTGCATTTTTCAGGTCGATCTCCCTATGGGCAACATTCAGGTCACCGCACAGGATCACCGGTTTCTCTTTATCCAGCCGCTTGACATGGTCCAGGAAACGGTCTTCCCATTCCAGCCGGAACGGCAGCCGCGCCAGATCCCGCTGGGAGTTGGGTGTATAGACGGTGATCACATAAAAAGCCGGAAACTCTAGCGTAAGGATCCTGCCCTCTTCCTGGGCATCCTCCTTACCAAGGCCGTAGCGGACAGATAGCGGCTCGTGCTTTGTGAACACCGCGGTGCCGGAGTAGCCCTTTTTCACCGCATAGTTCCAATACTGATGGTAGCCGTCCAGGTCGAGGCTGATCTGGCCCTCCTGCAGTTTGGTCTCCTGCACACAGAAGATGTCGGCATCCGCCTCATTAAAGTAGTCAAGAAACCCTTTTTTCACGCAGGCCCGCAGACCGTTGACATTCCAGGAAACAAATTTCATCTTGATGCTCCTTCCAAACAAAAGCCCGCCTTCCTTGGAGGGCGGGCTTGCGTATCATCTTATCATTCATCGCCGAGATCGACATTGTGATAGACCTGCTGGACATCTTCGAGGTCATCAAGCACATCGATCATTTTTTCAAACTGGGCCAGGTCCTCTTCGCTGAGAGAAACTTCCGTTTGCGGAAGCATGCTGAGTTCAGCCACCTGAAATTCCGTGATGCCATTATCCTTGAAGGCCTCCTGTACTGCGTGGAAGTCCTCAGGCTCGGCGTAGACAAACACGCTGCCCTCTTCATCGAATACGTCACGGACTTCAATGTCTTCTTCCATCAGCATCTCAAGAATTTCTTCCTCGCCTTTGCCTTCAATGCCGAAAACGGCCGTGGAGTCGAACATATAGGAAACCGATCCTGCCACACCCATATTCCCGCCATTCTTGCCAAATGCCGCACGTACTTCCGATACCGTCCGGTTAACGTTGTTGGACAGCGCATCGACAATAACCATCGACCCGCCCGGACCGAAACCTTCATATCGGAATTCATCGTAGTTTTCATCCGAGCCGCCTTTTGCCTTGTCGATCGCCCGGTCGATGATGTGTTTGGGTACGTTATAAGTTTTTGCACGCTCGAGCACCATTTTTAGTGCCTGGTTTGATTCGGGGTCCGGTTCGCCGCGCCGTGCAGCCACGTAGATTTCACGTCCGAACTTTGCATTCACCCGGCTGGTGCTCTGGTCTTTTGCAGCTTTTTTGTCCTTGATGTTGTTCCATTTACGTCCCATTAAATCCACTCTCTTTCGGATTTGAACTCTCTGCAATAATACAGTATACCATTTTCTCCTAGCAATATGAATCCTGAAGCGTCACCACCCTATCCCGTCGGGCCAATATGATAAGATGGGAAGAAAAGACTTGCCAAAGAAAGGCCGGGATAACATGGCTTCAATCAAATTGACTACACTGACCAAAAAAGGCGGATGCGGATGCAAAATCGGACCTGCTGACCTCGCGGGCGTGCTCAAAGAACTGCCTGCAGCCGTTCCGGACCCGAATCTTCTCGTCGGGCTCGACACAAGTGATGATGCAGGGGTCTACAAGCTGACTGAGGACCTTGCACTTGTCCAGACGACCGACTTTTTCACGCCAATCGTCGATGACCCTTATGACTTCGGCCAGATCGCCGCAACCAATGCCATCAGCGACATCTATGCCATGGGCGGCACCCCCGTCACGGCACTGAACATCGTGGCGTTTCCGATCGGCAACCTCGACAAAAAGATCCTTGCCGATATCCTTCGGGGCGCGGCGGACAAAATGAAGGAAGCCGGCGTCACGCTTGTCGGCGGCCATTCGATCGATGATCAGGAACCGAAATACGGCTTGGCGGTCACCGGGACGATCCACCCGGACAAAATCCGTACAAATGCCGGAGCCAAACCCGGCGACAAACTGATTCTGACTAAACCGATCGGTGTCGGCATCTACACAACCGCCCTGAAGCGTGACCTTCTTTCCGAAGAAGACATCCTGGAAGTGACGAAAGTGATGACAACGCTCAACAAAACGGCGGCTGAGACGATGGATGATTATGCTGTCCATGCCACTACCGATGTGACCGGGTTCGGACTTCTCGGCCATGCAACAGAAATGGCTCAGGGCAGCGGAACAGGACTTGTTATCCGCTCGAAGGATGTTCCTGTCCTCCCCCGCACCCATGAACTCGCCGAACAGGGTGCCGTCCCCGGCGGAACCAAAAACAATCATGCTCATGTTGCGGAAAGCATCACCTACCCGGAAACGATGGATGAGACCGGACAATGGATCCTCTGCGATGCAGTCACCTCAGGCGGACTTCTGGCTGCAGTGGATGGCAGCCAGGCTGACGGACTGCTGGATGCCCTCCGGAAAAAGGGTGTCGATGCGCATATGATCGGCGAAGTGACTGAAGAGAACGCAGGCACGATCCGCGTCCTGTAAGCCACCAAAAGGAAAGAGATGAATATGAAGCGAGAACTTACACTGGAAGAATTATTTAAGCAGCGGCAAAACGGCAATCACGCCCTCGTGGATGTGCGGTCCCCGAAGGAGTTCGCTGAAGGCACCATGCCCGGCGCCATCAACATTCCGATCTTCGACAACGAAGAACGGGCTGAAGTCGGCACCATCTACAAGCAGGAAGGCCAGCAGGCCGCGATGAAGCGCGGACTGGAGATCTTCTCCGCCAAACTTCCTGAATACGTCGATGAATTCCGCAGTCTGGACAGGCCGTTCACGGTCTTTTGCTGGCGCGGCGGCATGCGGAGCAAAACGGCCGCCACAATGACAGATCTGATGGGACTGCGTGCCAGCAGACTGATCGGCGGCATCCGCACCTATCGCCAGTGGGTGGTTTCCGAGCTTGAGAAAGCGGAATTCAGCCCTCCCCTCATCGTACTGAACGGATATACGGGCGGCGGCAAAACAGCAATTCTGCATCGCCTGGAACAAGACGGCTTCCCCGTCATGGACCTGGAAGGGATGGCCGGCCACCGGGGGTCCATTTTCGGCGCGATCGGCATGGAGCCGAGCAACCAAAAGAAGTTCGATGCCCTCCTGGTCGGTGCCATGAAGAAATATGAAGTTGCGCCTTATGTCATCATCGAAGGGGAAAGCCGGAGAATCGGCAAAGCTGTCCTTCCCGAGTTTTTCGACCGCAAGAAGCAGGAAGGATTGCATCTGTTCCTCCGCCTTCCGATTGAAGAGCGGGTACAGAATATCCTGGATGACTATGACACGGAAGCTTATCCGGAACAATTCCTTGAAGCCTTCTCCAAAATTGAACGCAGGGTCCACACACCAATTGCCAAGGACATTCGGAAGCACCTGGAGGAAAATCGGTTCAGGGAAGCATTTCGCCTGCTTCTGGAGTTCTATTACGATCCCCGCTACGAGCATTCCGCAGGCCTGGATGAAGACGACGAAAGCCAAATCTTCATTGATGCGGACAATATGGAAGACGCCTACCGGAAAGTCCGGCAACAGATTCAGCGCATCGGAAGGAAACTTGCATCCGGAGAAGCCGCTGCAGGCCAGGACAAGCATTGAAAGATCAGAATAGCAGACGGGGAACTCTCTTCATCCCCGCCTGCTTTTAATTTGCCTGCCAGGAGCTTAGCCCCGTCGTGTGTCCGGCAATGGAAACCAAGCCGGAAAATCAGTTTCCGATCAGTTTCGTCATTCATAGCGTTAAATTTCATCATTCGTCCTTCCAATTTCGTCATTCGGGTGTGTAAGCCGGAAGTTGAATGACGAAATTGAAGCAGTCGGGTTTACCCATTAAGAGCAAACGGTTTATTCCTCACCGGATATGTGCTACATTATAATTATTCTAATTTAGGTTTCAGGAGCGATGCCAAGTGACAACATACGAACCTGCCATCCACTTTAAGGATGTCCGATATTCGATAGACGAAAATCCGATCATCGGCCCGATTACCGGGTCATTTCCCGCTGGCCGGATCACCACATTGGTCGGCCCTTCCGGTGCAGGAAAAACAACCGTACTGAAATTATGTAATGGTCTGATCTCCGCCGATTCCGGAGAAATACTTGTGGAAGGCAAGCCAGTGGGATCCATGGAACCGACAGCACTCCGCCGCAAAGTCGGAATGGCCCTCCAGGATGCGCCGATGGTGAACGGGTCTGTTTATGACAACCTGGCCCTGCCTCTCCGGCTTCAGAAAAAGGAAATTTCCGAAGACGAAGCTGTTTCCTGGCTTGAGGATGTCGGTTTATCAAGTGATTATCTCCATAAGAAAGCATCTGAACTTTCAGGCGGCCAGCGGCAGAAAGTATCGATTGCCCGGACCCTCGTCAACCGCTCCGATATTTTGCTGATGGACGAAATCACTTCTGCTCTCGACCGGGCATCGCGGCGTGAGATCGAGTCACTCATCACCCGCATCAACCAAAAATACGGTACGACGATCATTTGGATCACACACAATCTTGAACAGGCCATTTCAATCGGTGACTACACGTGGGTTCTGATTGCCGGTGAACTGGTCGAGACCGGAGAAAGCCGGATCCTTGAAGACCCTGCCGATGAACGGGTACGCCGATTTGTAAAGGGGGAACTGCAATGAGCCCGATTGCCCTGTCACTGACTCTCATTTTCGTCCTCATTCCCCTGCTTCTTTCCCGGACTTTGAACCTCGGGCTGGAGAAAGACACAATCGTCGCCACGATCCGGTCAATCATCCAACTGTTTGCGGTTGGGTATATCCTGAAGTTCGTCTTTGACTCTGACAGCTATCTGTATATTTTGCTGATGATTGCCCTCATGATTTTTGCAGCGGTACATAATGCTTCAAAGAAAGGCAAGGCCATTCCGGGTATCTTGTGGAAGATTACTGTGACGATTATCGCAGTCGAGGTGCTGACTCAGGCGATCCTGCTCGGATTTGGCATTGTACCTGCAACCGCCCAGTACATCATTCCGATCAGCGGAATGGTCGTGGGAAATTCGATGGTCCTTTCCATCTTGTTCCTGAACCGTTTCACTTCTGAAATGGAATCACAAAAAAACCGGACAGAACTGATCCTTTCACTCGGGGGCACCCCGAAACAGGCTGTCCATACCCAGCTGACCGACGCCATCAAGGCGAGCACCATCCCCACGATCGAAAGCCAGAAGACAATGGGGCTGGTCCAATTGCCGGGCATGATGAGCGGCCAGATTATTGCCGGCGCCGACCCGGTTCAGGCGGTCCAGTTCCAGCTTCTTATTCTGTTCCTGTTGCTGACAACCGCTGTCGTTTCAAGCATTCTGCTCGGCTTCCTTTCCTACCCTTCCCTGTTTAATGAGCGAATGCAGATGATCCGGCAGACAAACAGCTAATCCCGAAGCCCGCAGCCCAATGTGCTGCGGGCTTTTCATACCCGGCCTAAGAAGGATTTTCTTCCTCCAGGGCGGAACCTTTTTAAAGAAGAGGTGCATTCTTGCGTGAAGCATAAAAGTTTCGGGAAGAGTAATAATCAGGTCTGCCAGAGAGACAGAGGAGGAGATCGTATATGTATAAACGGATACTTCTGGCTGTAGACGGTTCCGATCATTCTCTCCGTGCCGCCGAACATGCCGCCGCGATTGCGAAAGCGATGGATGGTGCCATTGAGATCGCCTATGTTGCCGATTACTCGAAATCCAAGGATTCTGTCCTGCATGCCAAGGGACGTTCCGACCTGGAGATGCAGAGAAGACAGCGTCTCCTCCCGGCTGAAGAGTTGCTGAAAAAGGAAGATATCCCTTACGAAGTGAACATCCTTCACGGTGATCCGGGACCGGCGATTGTTTCACACGCCAACGCCCATTCCTTCGATCTGGTCATCATCGGAAGCAGAGGACTGAATCCCCTGCAGGAAATGGTTCTCGGCAGCGTCAGCCATAAAGTCATGAAACGCTCCGATTGCCCGGTGATGATCATTAAATGACCTCTTCTCCGGATATGAAAACGGGAGCTGCGAACGAATCCGCAGCTCCCGTTTTTTGTGGCTGATCAGCGCCAGTTTTTCATGATTCCGAGACCGATGATGGCGATAAATGCAACGATTGATACAATGATCAGAATCGGAAGTAAAGTATCTCCCAAGTAATTCAAGGCAGTTCCTCCTTAACACCAATTCAATAACTTGATCCGGGTGTAACCCTTCACTCTTCATTGTACCCCATACCAGGATTTTGTGACAGATAGTCTCTGCTAAAATTGTGTGCGGAGTCTTTCTGAATCACGATTTTTTCACGAATCTGCCACTACTTCGGACGGAACAGGCGTCCCCTGATGAAACATCATCTTCCAGGTGATCCCATCGGACTTCCAGATCGAGCTTCGGTTTGCCGTTTTTCCGGTTTCCGGATTCTCCGTCCGGTAAACGGCAAGTACGGCACGTTCACTGATCGGAAGCAGCTTAAATTGACTGATGCGGAGATTGACACTTCCGAGCGTTCCGCCTTCCAGACAGTCCGCCTTCGAGAATCTTCTCCCCGACTGCCCATGTTCTATAAAAGAATCGTGTAGCAGCGGCCCAAACCGGGCCGGATCGTTTCTGACCGAGGTATCCAATAATTCCTGCTCAAGCTTAAGGATATGATGTGTCAGTTTTTCCATACGGCTTTCACCTCTATACCGGGTTTCAAGCCTCTACGGGATTGTCGGTCTTGATACAGACGACCTCAACTTCCCACTTTTCGTTAATATAAAGTCCGGCGATTTCCTTGAATCCAAGGTTCCAGGATTCAATCAGATCCACCGAATCAAGGATCTTGCCTTTTTTCTTCTCTGCACTCACCGGATAACCGGCACAGTCATAATGGCCGGCAATCGCAATATACTGGGACCCGTGACGGTCGGTCGAGACACGGACACGGTCATGGATATTTTCAATCAGAACTTTATTATCGCTTCTGAGCAGTTTGTTCGGGCCAGCTTCTGTGATCATATCCACATAAAGCGCATCGTAGCGTTCTTTCATCCAGTTCATGACCGGTTCCTGAACACGGCCGTCCATACAGTTGATTGCTGTCACAAATTCATTTTTTGCCATGACGTTCCTCCGTTTCCGGACGGCCGAATGGGCACGATCCGATTAATCTTCCACAAACTATAAATAGAATATCAATTTTCCCGTCCTCTGATGCAAATTGTTTCGATATTTGTCGAAATCGTTCTATAGTCATGGTTCTCCGGAAGGGGATCCCGAAAGCATGACCCCGGATAATCTGGGATCTTCACTCGGTTGTAAGCGATTATACACGAATCTCCCTATCTCGTCTCCGGAAAACCAAAAAGGATGCCAGGATCGGCATCCTTTATGCTTTATGCAGTTTTTCTCAGACGGTGTTCCTTCACCCCATAAACGGCCACGTATAATAATAGGGCGAACAAGACCACTCCGGCCAAGAGCTTATAGATCCCCGCATATCCTAAGAGCGGAACGAGGCTTCCCAGGATGTAGGGACCGAAGCCTACGCCGAAATCGAGGAAGATAAAGAATGTGGAGGTGGCGAGCCCCATCCGATGGGGATCCGCCACTTTTACAGAGATGGCCTGTGCACTCGACTGGAAGTTACCGAAACCAAGACCGATCAGCACTCCCGCTCCGAGCAGCATGACGCCTGTTGCTGATTCGCTGAGCAGGATCAGTCCTCCTGCAAAGAGAAGAAGAGCAGGCACGATTACGATGTTGCCGCCTTTCAGATCCAATAGCTTTCCGGTGAAAGGCCTTGAAAGCAGCACAGTTACCGCATAGACGAGGAAGAAGAAGCTGGAAGCCGTCACAAGATCCATTTCTTCCGAGTAAAACATGATAAAACTCAGCACCCCGCCATATGCGACTGCTACAAACAGTGTGACAACGCCGATTGGAAGTGCATTCTTCTCAACGACCGACCAGATGCTGAATCGTTTCTTTTCCTCCTGTACGCTGGCAGGTTCCAATTTTTCATCTGCCTTGATCGTAATGGCCAAAATGAAAGAGGCAAGAGCCAATATCGTACAGAAAAGGAAGAGCATCGTAAACGGCAGATGCTTTGCAAGCAATATACCGAGAAATGGTCCCAGTGCAGCCCCGAGAACAGAACTCAAGCTATAATATCCGATTCCTTCCCCCCTGCGGTCCGGAGGCAGCACCCTGGCGACGATTGATCCAGTTGCGGTCGAACCGACTCCCATTCCCATGCCGTGGACAAAGCGGATTAAAACAAGAAGCGGCAGGTTGAAGGCAAAAAAGTAGGTAGCCCCAGAAATGACGTAAAGAAGCGTACCGGCCAGCAATACTTTCTTGTTGCCGATTTTTTCGACTAACGGACCGGCAACGAAACGTGCCATCAGAGCACCGATGATATAGGAACCCGAAACGAGTCCTGCCGTTCCGGCATCCGCCTGGAATCTGTCTGCAGCAAACGGACCGATCGTCACCATCAAAAGGTACATGACGATAATCAGGAAAAAGTTAATGAGTGAAGCAAAAATAAAATCTTTCGTCCAAAGCTTATGACTTTGCATATACAACCTCTTTCTAAACAACGCGCTGTATTACAGGCGCTCCCGCATCTCCGTCAAGCGTCTGATCATGGTGTTTTGTTCTTGCTCCGGAATGTCACCGACCACTTCCCGTTCAAGTTTTTCGATGGATGATGACGTCCTGTCATATGTCTCGTGTCCTTTTACAGTCAGCAGGATGATCTTGGCCCTCTTATCCTGACCCTGCCTGGTTTCAATCATTCCGCTTTCCAACAGCTGCTGAATTGTCCTGGAAACGGTCGGTTTTTCGACAAACTGCCGTGCTGCAAGCTCAGCCGGTGACATTTCATCCTGCTCGGCAATGAGACGCAGAGCCGACCATTGTGGAACAGTCAGTCCCTCTTTTGCCAGAACTTCGGCCGACCTTTGGATGAACGGACGGTACAGGTCAGTAAACCTCCTGAAAAACAATTGGTGCGATTTCAGTTCCATGGAATCCCCACCCGATAGTTAGTTAGTTTTGCTAACTAATATTATCACGGGTTGCCTGCCGTGTAAATATTTCCGACCCGCATAAGAAAAACAGCAGATGCTTACTTGCCATCCGCTGCTTCAGGTAATAGGACTCTTTCGCCCAATTTTTTCTTTGATAAACCATCTGCCGCCGTGTAATCCAGCTTCATTTTTTCCAGTTCAATCTTCATTTTTTCCGTTTCGGCGATAAAGTTCTGCTGTTTCAGTTTTTCAAGTTCAATTTCATCCTGGAGCCTGTCAGCCTGGTATCTGGCCATTCTTCTTCTGTGATCGGTGATAATTGCAGTAAGTGGAATCGTCATGACAATCATCACAATAAAAATCGCACCCAGCATTTTCATAGCTCCCCTTTGGTTCCATTTTATACAGTTACGGTTTACTATTAGAAAAGATTCGTTTAAAAAAAGAAAAAATATTTTGCGCCAGTTTCTTATTGATTAAAAATCAGAAATGTTGCATAATAATTCTTAACATTCGCATTGGGGGCGTTTCGGATGAAGAAAAGGCGGATTGTCGTCAAAATAGGGAGCAGTTCACTAACGGATACGTGTGGCGGATTGTCGCCCGAAAAGGTCCGCGAACATACGGCTGCAATCGCTTTGCTTATGGAGGCCGGCCATGAAGTCGTTCTCGTTTCGTCAGGCGCAGTGGCTGCCGGATTCCGGGACCTCGGGTATGCTGCCCGTCCCGGCACGACTGCCGGCAAGCAGGCGGCAGCCGCTGTCGGACAGGGTCTGCTGATGCAGGCCTATACAGATGCATTCAGGAGCCATGGAATTGTGACCGCTCAGTTGCTTCTGACGAGGCAGGACCTCATCCGCAAGGAGCGTTTCCATAATACCGGAAGGATGCTCGAAGAATTGCTTCACAGAAGGGCCCTGCCAATTGTGAACGAGAATGATTCCGTTTCGGTAGAGGGAATTACATTTGGAGACAATGATATGCTGTCCGCACTTGTAGCAGGACTTGTACATGCCGAATACCTCGTCATACTCACCGATGTCAACGGGCTTTACGACGGCAATCCTAACAAGAATCCCAATGCCAAGAAATACAGTTTCATCCCCGAAATCCATGATGGACTTCTGAAGCAGGCATCAGGTGCCGGATCTTCGGTCGGAACCGGAGGAATGCGCTCGAAAGTCCTCGCCGCCAGAACAGCAGGAAGTCTTGGCGTCCATGTATTCATCGGGACGGGAGACGGCCCCGAGAAACTCATCGATATTATGGAAGGACGCGGTGATGGAACTTATATCGGAATTTCCTCTCTGATGTCCGGTAAGGATTCCAAACGCTGGATGGCCCTTTGCTCAGTACCGGCCGGGAGCATCACCGTTGACGGCGGCGCGGCCCGCGCACTTGCAGGAAAAGGTACCAGCCTTCTCCCTATCGGCATCACCTCCGTCAGCGGGAACTTCAATCAGGGTGAAGTGGTCAATGTCCTCGATGAGGGCGGTGAACTGATCGGAAGGGGCATGGTGAACTATCCTGCCGACACCGTCAGTCAGATCATCGGCAAGCCGGGAGACGAAGCCATGAAAATTTCCGGCGGAACCACGCCTGAAGTCATCCACTGCAACCGGTGGATCCATCTTAAAACCAAGGAGGCGGTACGATGACGAACGTACAGATCACTCAAGCCGATGAGCTTCAAACAAAGGGCGAAAAAGCAAAACACGCAGCCTCAATCATGGGCGGCCTGACGACACCGGTGAAGGACGAGGCACTAAAAGCCATCTCTGCCGGTCTGCTGTCCAATACACCGTCCATCATCGAAGCAAACCATGCAGATTTGGAAGCAGGGCGTGAAGCAGGCCTGTCCGACTCCCTCCTTGACCGGCTCATGCTGGATGAAGGCCGCATCAAAGCGATGGCGGACGCACTGATCGACCTGACCAAGCTGACCGATCCGGTCGGCCAGGTACTTGAAGAATGGGAGCGGCCGAACGGATTAAAACTGTCCACGGTACGTGTACCTCTCGGCGTCGTCGGGATCATCTATGAGGCACGACCGAATGTCACGGTGGACGCGGCCGCACTTTGCCTGAAAACGGGAAATGCCGTGATATTGAGAGGCAGCTCTTCCGCCATCCACTCCAACAAGGCACTGGTGAGTGTCATCCGGGAGGCCATCGCCACAGCCGGGCTTCCGGAAGATGCCGTACAGCTTGTGGAAGACACGAGCCGTGAGACAGCCGCCCGCCTCTTCAAGATGAATGACGTCCTCGATGTCCTCATCCCACGTGGCAGCGCAAACCTGATCCGTACCGTGGTCGACAATGCGACCGTTCCCGTGATCGAAACGGGTGCAGGAAACTGCCATGTCTACATCGATGAAACCGCAGATAAGGATATGGCGATCAGCATTGCGGTAAATGCCAAGACGCAACGCCCTTCCGTCTGCAATGCCGCTGAGAAGATTTTGATCCATCAGAACTGGCCCCACACGGCAGACCTTGTTGCAGCGCTCCAATGGGAAGGTGTCGTTGTCCACGGTGACGATGCGGTCGTCCATCTTGCAGACGGCGTGCTTGTCGCAACAGATGAAGACTGGGGATTGGAATACCTCGATCTGGAAGTTGCCGTCAAGATTGTCGCTTCCACCGAGGAAGCCATCGCCCATATCAATACGTACGGCACGCGCCACTCAGAAGCCATTGTGACATCCAGCCTGCCTGATGCGGCAAAGTTCCAGCTTGGAGTGGATGCCGCGGCAGTCTATCACAATGCCTCCACTCGCTTCACCGACGGTTTCGAGTTCGGTTTCGGCGCAGAACTCGGAATCAGCACCCAGAAATTGCATGCGCGCGGGCCGATGGGTCTCCCGGCCCTTACCTCAGTTAAAACCCTGATTTCTGGCCACGGTCAGTGCAAGTAACCTTTCGCCACCTGTTATGAAATTCCTGCATGGCAGATACAGCCGGCTCCAATACACGGAGCCGGCTTTTTCATGACACTATTTTCAGGCCGACCACGCCCGCCAGAATTACGAGCAGACTGAGAATCCGGTGCAAATTGCGGGTTTCATTGAACAGCAGCATATTCATCAGGACGGCTCCTGCTGTGCCGAGTCCGACCCAGACAGCATAGGCGATACTCAGCTGCAGATAGGAAAGCGACTGATACAGCAGAATGAAAGACAGTCCGAATCCGCCGGCATACAGCAGCATGCGGATCCAATCTCTTTTCTTGCTATACAGATTCAGTCCGATAGCACCGATGACTTCAAACAGAGCGGCAGCCCCTACAAACATCCAGCCCATCATCCATTCACCTTTCTTTCTTCATTTCCGTCAGCCATTTTGAGGGAGATCACTCCTGCCACAAGCAGCAAGATAAAGAATAGCTTGTCTCCGTTCATCGTCCCTCCGAACAGATACACATCCATCACTACCGTACCGACAGCTCCTGCCGCGGCGAAAACCGCGTAGACCGTTCCGGTAGGCAACTGTTCACACGCTTTCGCAAGAAAATGAAAATCCACGACAATGATTCCAAGAATCAGTGCCCAATGCCACCACCTGTCCGCCGTGCTGAAACCATAAACCCATAACAGTTCAAATGTGCAGGTGAGCATGACGTAAAACCATGCTTTGTTCATTATTGCTCCTCCTACTGAATGACTTTCAGTCACTATGGTTTATAAAACTACGCTTTACATCCGTAAAGCGTTAATGACAAATTCATAAACTGCTTCTTGTTGTTTCTGTTCTTCTGCCGGATCAAAGGAATCGAACAGATAAACCTGTTCTGCTGCGGACTCGGCAAGCCCGATTAATAATCTCGCCGTCCTGTGCGGATCTGTCTTGCGGACTCCGCCCTCCCTCTCCCATTCTTCAATAATCGTTGCAACCCTCATGTAGAGAGGCCGGTAAATATCCTCCCATTCCCTGACATGCTCTGTCGCAGAAAGCCCTGCATAGACAAGGGCGGATACATCCCGGTACTCACCGGTGACGGTGAATACGGCTCCGATCATCTCACGGAGCTGGCCTGTCCACTCTTTTTGTGAATCTACACTTTGTCGGATGGCCCCTTCCATGCGAGCAGCCATTTTCTCGGCAATGGCCGGCATGACAGAGAGTTTGGATGGAAAGTACAGGTAAAACGTCCCCTGGGCAATCTGTGCTTTTTTCACGATATCGGAGATTTTGGTTTTCTCTATTCCGTGTTCCCGAAATACTTCTATTGCGGCTTGAATGATCCGCTCCCGCTTATCCAACGTATCCTCTCCAATGCTATGACTGACTTTCATTCATTTTAATGGTACTGATTCAAGACTGTCAATCTTGTCATGTGGTTTACCATCTTTTGCATAAGGCAATACTTGTCATAACTTTACATTGCCAGCAGAAAGGAGGAAGCGGTGACCTTGTCACAGGATCACAAATACAGCCATCGGAAAAAGAACTTATGGGCAGGCATTCTGTTCGGTCTGGGATTTGTCGCTTTTATTGATGAAACCATCTTTCACCAGTTGCTTCACTGGCATAAGTTCTATGACCGCTCGACGACTTCCGCGGGACTCATTTCAGACGGTCTTTTTCACGCCTTCAGCTGGTTTGCAACAGTAGGCGGACTTTATCTGGTGGCAGACCTGATGCGCCGCCGCGCCTTTTGGCACAAGATGTTCTGGGGTGGAAAGCTGCTGGGCGGAGGCGGATTTCAACTGTATGACGGAACCATCCAGCATAAGCTGATGAGGCTCCACCAGATCCGGTATCATGTTGACATTCTGCCATACGACCTTATCTGGAACATCACAGCCGTTATCATGATCATTGCGGGACTTCTTCTAATCCGCAGCGCAAGAAATGACAGTATTCGGGCAAACGGAGGCGAGACCCTTGCATTATGACCAGCAACACCTTCCCCCTGCCCTGCAGATACTCGTTGGAATCATTGCATTTTCCGGAGCAATAGGATATTTGATTTTGATGATCCGGACAAACAGGGTCAGGCGGCTGAAGCACTGGCCGGGCCGGCGTCTTTTCTTTTGGCTGTCCGGAACTTTGTCGGCAATGCTGGTTTTTATCGGACCGTTTGCCGAGGCTGCCCATCATGATTTCCGTATTCATATGGCCGGTCACCTGCTATTGGGGATGCTTGCCCCGCTCCTGATCGCCCTTTCGGCACCCGTTACCCTTCTTCTCCGGGCACTTCCGGTACCTGCGGCCAGACGGTTGACGAAAGCGCTCCGCCACCCGATTGCACGCTTCTACCGGAATCCGGTGACGGCATCCGTACTGAACATTGGCGGACTCTGGCTTCTTTACGCCACTCCACTGTTTCAGCTGATGCACCACCACCTGTGGCTTTACTTGCTCATTCACGTTCATGTATTTGCTGCGGGCTATCTGTTCACCATATCCATGCTTTATATCGACCCTGCCCCGCATCGCTGCAGTTATGTTTTTCGGACTATCGTTTTTATCTGTGCACTCGCGGCGCACGGAATTTTGAGCAAATCCATTTATGCAGATCTGCTGCCCGGGTTTCCGCCGGACCAGGTCCGGGAAGGTGCCATGCTGATGTATTACGGAGGGGATCTCGTTGACCTTGTCATCATCATTCTTTTGTTTCACGGCTGGTATCGGGATACCGCTCCCCGGCATTCCTATCAAAAAATTGAATCATCCTGATCCCTCCCTCACTGGAATAGGGACTTTCCAATGACTGAAATGGGCTGGGTATTTATGTGCAAGATCATTTCAATCTTACTGAAGAAAAACTCCGCGATTTTCAGTTGATATCCTTGATTATGCCGTGGCCTGACAGCCGATTCCCCATTACAGGGGGTCGGCTGTTTCTTTTAATGCAAGAGCTGAATTTTTCAGCACAAAAAACGCACAAGGCAAAAAACGGCCTTGTGCGTTCCAGTCCGGATACATCTTATGTTACTGTTATGCAATCTCAGGGACCGGCTGCACGTCGTCATCGACAAGGGCATGCCTCTGCCAGGCCCGGCTTTTCCAGCGGAGCGCCATGCAGATACCGCGTGTCCATTCATCGGCAGCGATGGCCAGCCAGACACCGACAAGTCCGAGATCCATGATAAACACAAGGAAATAGCCGAGCGGCAGGCTCATGAGGACCATCGAGACAGCCGCCATGAAGACCGGGAATTTCGCGTCACCCGATGCGCGGAGCGAGTTAATGATGACGATATTGAATGTTCTGCCGGTCTCGAGCAGGAATGCCAGCAGGAGTACGGTTGCCCCCAGTTCGATGATTGCCTCATTATCCGTAAACATGCGCATGAGCGGATAGCGGAACACCATGACCACCGCAACCATGATGACGGTGAACAGAAACGCCCATTTCAGACTTCTCCAAAGTCCTCTGTAAGCCTCATCCTTATTCCCCGCCCCTACAAGACGGCCGGTAATGATAGATGTCCCGAGACCAATCGCCAGGGCGAACAAGTAGCTGAACATCGAGATGTTTACCGCATACTGCCGGGCTGCAAGCGCCTCTGTGCCGAGATGCGTCACATAGTATAGGAAGACGAGCTGGCATCCCTGGTACAGGATCTGCTCAAACGCGCTTGGAAGCCCGATATTCAGGATTTTCGCAATGTACGAACGGGTCCAGGTAATGTAGTACCTGAATTCGACCTTATACTCCATTACCCTGTACAGCAGCCAGAAAAAGACGAACATGGCAATGAGACGGCTTCCGACGGACGAAATTGCGGCGCCCTGCACGCCGAGTTCGGGCAGCCCGAACTTCCCGAAGATCAGGGCATAGTTGCCGATTACGTGGATAATATTCATCCCGAGTGAAACGAACATCGTCTGCTTCGTAAAGCCGTGCACACGAATCACAGCAGCAAGAGAATTAATGATGGCCTGCAGGAAAATGGCACCGCCCACAATGGACAAATAGGCTTCTGCATGGGCAAGAACTTCGCCCTGCAAATTCATGGCAGTCATCAGCCGGTTTGTAAACAGCATAAACATGCCACTAAGGCCCAGACCGACAAGGAGGTTAAGCGAAACCGCCAGGCCCGAAATTTTGGCTGCTTCTATATAACGCTTGGACCCCAGGTACTGGGAGACAACGATTGCAGCTCCGTTCCCTACGACTTCAAGCACAAGAATTGCGATATGGATATACTGGTTGGCAGCTCCGACCCCGGAGACGGCATCATCCGAAAGTGAACTCAGCATGAAGGTATCCGTTAATCCCATCAGCATGAACAAAAACAACTCTAGAAAAATCGGCCACGTCAGATGAAAGAGGCTCAGCTTCTTTTCCTGGCCGCCAACTGCAGTCGCAGACACCGCATTTCCTTCTTCCTTTTTTTAGAATCAAAACAGGAAATATCATACCATGCCGGTTCCGCGTTGAAAACTGTTTAACTTGTTTTTTCTCTGGAAAGTTTAGATGGTTTATTTTGTATTTTAAATCTGATATGATAAATAGGAATTGAATCAGGAAAGGATGATGGCCCAATGGCACAAGTCGAAAGCTTCCTTCTGGACCATAACAAGGTGATTGCCCCGTATGTCCGGCTTGCAGGTACAGAGCAGCATACAAAAGGCTCATCGCTCCAAAAATATGACCTCCGTTTCCTCCAGCCAAACAAGGATGCCATGCCGACCTCAGCAGTCCACACGCTAGAGCACCTGCTCGCAACTTATATGCGGGATGAAGTCGAAGGCATTGTTGATATTTCTCCGATGGGTTGCCGGACTGGCTTTTATATGATCATCTGGGATGAGCACGACCCTGCAGAAATTGCACGGGGCCTCAAGGCAACCTTGGAAAAAGTGATTGAAACAGAGACCGTACCGGCCGTTTCCGCACTGGAATGCGGCAACTACCGGGATCACTCTTTGTTCGCTGCCAAAGAGTATGCCAAGCAGGTTCTTGAAGCCGGTATCAGCATCGATGCATTCGAACGGAAATTCGCAGAACCTGTAAAGTGACTGCCATAAATAAAAGGAGACTCCCTCTGGGAGTCTCCTTTTATTTATTCCTGGACTGATATCAAGTAAGAACAGGTTGATTCCTGCCGGGAAGAAGCATCGATACCAATATTGTCAGAATCGCCGAAACGAGCACCCCCCACAGGATACCGGAAGTGACCGATACGATCGATCCGGCCAGAATTCCGGCTCTTGCCCCCCATACCGTGACACGGCTGTTCCGCTTTCCCATTTCAAACCTCTCCTTTTTCCTCTGCTTCCACAGAAGCCCGACGATCAGCACCGGTATAACACCTCCGCCTGCCATCGTGTAGGCAAGCGAGAATAGGTCAATGATCGACTCGAATAGGAGGGCAGCTCCGACGGAGAATACACCCACCAATAAAACGCACCATCGGGTCATGCTGACATAGAAGGTTTCTTCCCTCCTCTTCATATTCGGGATGATCAGGTCATTGACGATCACCACAGAAGCGGCATGAAGAAGCGAGGATGCACTGGAAATGGCTGCAAGGAAAACGAGCAGGAAAAAGGCCAGCACTGCAACAGGAGTCAGTTCTTCCAGAATGAAATAGGAGATGGCCTGGTTCGGATCCAGCGACTGGTCTTTCGTATAAACGACAAGCCCGGCCAGCGTCGTGAGTGAAGTGAACACGATGGCGACAATTCCGCCGATCAGCATCGCACGGCTGGCCACTTTAGGGCTTTTTGCCGCAAAACATCGCTGCCAATATACCTGCGCGGCCAGTATGCCGAACACACCGGTCACGAACAGGCTCAATACCTCCATGGCCGAAAGATTCAGTGATGCCAGATGGAGTCCTTCAACATCGGCAAGCCGCGACTGGAGTGTTGAATAACTGAAGTCGACCTCACTGAAGACACGGTAATAAAACCATAGCGCGATCGCGATGAGAAGCGAACCTTGGATAAAATCCGTCCACACGACCGAATACATGCCGCCGATCGTCGTATAGACGATAAACACTCCGGAAAAAAGAAGAATCATCGGAAGCGGTTCCGTTCCCGTGAATGTCGAGAAAAGTGCCCCCATCCCGATGGCCTGCCCGCTCGTCCATGCAATCATGATCGCTGAAGTGAGGATGGCGATCAGAGCCCTGGCAATACGGTCCCGCAAGATCAGATCATCCATCATCTCGGCAATTGTCACGTATGTAAATCGTGCTGCAAACCCGGCAAACACGAGGGCAAACAGGATCTTTGCCCCCTGCTCTCCAAAGACGAACGGGATATTGGCCACCCCGATTTCGTATCCTTTGGCAGAGTGTCCGACAAAATTGCCGACCCCCATGATGGTTGCAATATCCGTGAAGAGAATCAGAATAAAAGGAAGTGTTCCGCCGGCAATCGCATACTGAACAAAACTCTCTCCTGATTTTTTTCTGAAAAGGAACGCGACCATGATGAAGAGTGCACACAATACGATGGTCATTCCCCAAATCCAAGCTGAAATATTCACGAAGTACCCCCTATTCGCTGTCTTTCTCCTCCCTTCAACAACTTTCTGCAGGATTCCTTTGTTTCTCCGTTTTTATCGGATGAATAAAAAAGGCCGTGCGGTTGCACAGCCTCTTCCCCATCTATTTCTCTTGTACCAGACGGACCTCCACCCATTTCCTCACACTGTTGACCAGCCAGATTTTCGTGCAGGATTCCAGGTCCGATACAGACAGCTCTCTTTCTGCAATGACACCTTCCTTGAGCAGAACATCCCGGTAAGTACCGGCAAGCAGGCCACTGGATACCGGTGGCGTCCAGCGCCTGCCGCCGATTTCAACTACCAGGTTACCATTGATAAATTCTGTCAGCTGACCTGCCTGATTCCACAGAAGCACATCATAGCAGCCGGGAACTGCACGCTCATCATAAATTGCCCGGTGTGTCGTTTTATGATAGAGGAACGGATTTTCCCGATCGACCGGGCCATCAGCGAGAACGACTTCGGGAAGGCAGGGTGCTTCCCCGATCTGTTGGCTTTCTGCGAACGGCTTTCCGTTACGGTTGAGCAGACAGCGTATTTTATAATCGTCTTCAGTCAGCGACTCCGCCAGCTCGTCAAGATGATCCGAGACCAATTCCCGGTCGAACGGAAAGCCGAAGTATCGTGCAGAGCGTGACATCCGGTCGAGATGCGCATCTTTCAGGAAGTAACAGCCTTCCTCAAGCAAAAGGCTTTCCAGAAGGCTAAATTCCGGCCGGTCCAGTTCAAGAAAGCTCGACTTGGCCAGAACTTCTCCATATTCCTCTTCGCTGGTCGAATCCCATGTGATTCCGCCACCCACACCGCAAGTGGCGTTTCCATTCGTCTGATCGATCATGACCGTCCGGATCGGAACATTGAACACCGCTTCCCGTTCCGGTGTGATGAACCCGATGGCGCCGCAGTACACTTCGCGAGGAGAATCCTCAAGCTTTGAGATCAGATCCATCGTGCTGACCTTGGGTGCACCGGTGATGGAGCCACATGGAAAGAGAGCACCAAAGATGTCGGTCAGACCTGTTCCTTCCTCCAGGTCTGCCTCAACGGTGGAAGTCATCTGGTGTACAGTCGGATAGCGTTCGATTTCAAAAAGCTTTGATACTTCAACGCTGCCTGTCCGGGCAATTCTTCCAAGATCATTTCTAAGAAGATCGACGATCATTACATTCTCCGCCCGGTTTTTCTCGGAACCGGCCAGCCACTCCGAGAGAGCCTGATCTTCTTCTGTTGTCTTCCCTCTTTTAACAGTCCCCTTCATCGGCCTGGTCGTGATGCGGCTGCCCTCCACCCTGAAAAACAGCTCAGGAGAAGCAGAAAGCACGGAATGCTCACCGGTGTTGATATACGCGCTGTAATTACAGGACTGGGCCCGCTTCATGCGTTCGAACAGCGCCACATCATTTCCCCGGAAATGACTGTGTAGCCGGATTGTATAATTTGTCTGATAGGTTTCTCCGTGCTCGATCGCCTGTTTGATGGTGCGGATGGCCTCTCTGTATTCCTGCTCCCCGGTGTCCGGCTTCCAGTCGGAAACATTGAACGGACCTGACGGGCGGAGTGCCCTATATTCCGGTTCCCGGAATATACCGAACCATAGGAGCGGCATCGTTTGCCCCTCTCTCACCCGATAAGCCGGATCAAAGGCAGGTGATGCTTCATAAGAGAGAAAACCGGCTGCATACCAGCCGGCGTCCACAGCTTCCTGGACCTCCCGGAGTGCGGGAATGACTTCGTCAATCTGTTCTGCCCGGATCACCTTCTCGGGATTGCGGAACGTACGCGGGATGATATGCCCTTTGGCGGAGGCATACTCAAATGACAAAAAAGGCTCACGGCCGTTATTCTGCATGACGGATCACCTCCGGGCTGTTCGCCTGCAAAACGAAGTTCATCAGCATATCCAGTCCCTTTTCGGTGAGGATGGCTTCCGGGTGGAACTGGACGCCTTCTACCGGATACACTTTGTGGCGGATCGCCATGATCTCCCCTTCTGCTGTTCTGGCGGACACTTCAAGGCATTCAGGAAGCGTTTCTTCCTCAACCACAAGGGAGTGGTACCTGGCCACTCTTAGTGGTGATGGGAGTCCCGCGAATACACCGCGGCCATCGTGCATGATTGGAGAAGTTTTGCCGTGAACCGGACGGCTTCCTTTCATGACGAAGCCGCCGAATGCCCGGGCGATCACCTGCTGTCCGAGACAGACGCCGATGATGGGGATTTCACTGTGGAACCTTCCGACAATCTCCAGGCAAACGCCCGAAGTATCCGGATTTCCCGGGCCCGGAGAGATCAGGATCGCCCCGGGGGCCATCTTCCGGACTTCCTCCGCGGTCACTTCGTCATTTCGGCGTACTGAAACCTCCATTCCGATGCGGCGCAGGTATTGGACAAGATTAAAAGTGAACGAATCGAAATTATCTATTACCAGTATCATTGTTCGTCTCCATTATCGGTTATTCGGTATCCTCCCCAGTATAATGTCCCACGCTCTTCCCGTACATAGAGAAAGCCGATAGGGTCCTCACAAGCTGCTGCTTGTCGGGGCCATCCGGCAAAGAGAACCATGCAGTCTAACCATTGGATGGACGGGCCACATCGAGAGCCCGCCTTAACTCGAGGATCCGTCCCTTTTCAAACTTTCCTTCCAGATACAGTGAATGCCATGGGCCGAGTACACGTTCCAGCTGATCCAAGTAATCGCCCAACTGCCCGGGCCGGCCGTCCAAAATTTCAGAATAGGCATCCCGGAACAGATGGGTTACCTTTTCGGCATCACTGATCCGGCTGAGCTTCGTACGGATTTCCGGCTCGGCGGCGAGTTTCCCGGCAGCATAAAGTGCATGGACCATGGCGATGTCTGCCATGTCCTGAAGCGGGTCTATTTTCTGCTGCCGTTCTCGGAATGCAATGCCACGCCCGAGCGCCTCGGAATCCTCCGGATTTCCGTTTATGTAATAGGGAGACAGAGACGCATACAAGGCAGGCGTCAGCGAATGATCCGGATATCGCCTGATCAGCTCTTCGGCTGTTCTCACTGTTTCCGGATTCCAGTCTGTCCCTTCCGCATCTTCCTGCATGAGGCGATAGCTGACCAGCACCAGTTCCTTGCCCGGAGTTTTTCCGGAAAGCATGGACAGATGCTTTCCGTCCGTCATCATTCCCTTGCTGTCTGTCGGGATCAGGTTTGCCGCTCCAAGCAGGAGATTGACGATAGCAAATGTCAGCAAGACACCCGACGGCAGGATTGTGTAAACAAGCACAACCGAAATGGCTGCCGCGATCATATTTGCTGCAGGACCACCGGCCACGTACTGCTTGAGCCGCGATTCCATCTGTTCCTCAGTGGTCTCGGCAGGAAACCGCAGCATGGCACGCCCCAGGTATCCGAGAGCGGGCTTCTGAAAAATGATCCGGGCTTTTCCGCCTGACCGGATCATGACAATCGGACCGATGCTCATATTCATGAACGTCATGCCTGAGACGGCTCCGGCGATGGCATGTCCGAATTCATGAATGATCAGGGCGAGGACCGCACTGACAAAGATCGAGACAATGATGATCATGATATTTCGAAGGTCGATCACCGGTTCATGAATATACAAATAGGGAAGGAACACTGGCCACAGAACAACACCGATGGCAAGCCCGGCCAATGTCTGCCCCAGGCTTTTGTTCTTTTGTCCTTTCCCCTTATCGGATGCCGTCACCAAATCGGTTCCTCTTTATCAGTGAGTTCGATCATCCGGGGGTAAACCAGGTTGAAGACAACCGCGATCAGCACCATTCCCCCGATGACGGTTAGCCAGTTCAGATCGAAAAATACATTTAGCAGCATGGGAATCAGTACCAGAAACGGTGCGAAGGCTCCCCGTTTTCTTGAAGCGGACGTCAGATGCTGTTCCTTTCTGCAGTTCGGACAGGTCATTGTCGGCTTCAGAGTATACATCGCCCGCAACGTTTCCTTGAATGACCACCGATGATGACAAGTTGCACAGACCGGCATGCCGGTCCCCTCCTTTCGTTACCGGTGTCTAAGCGACCGGATCATGAAAATAATCATTGGAGCAAATATAAGGACGAGAAAGATCGGCAGGAACATCACTCCAAGATAGTCTGCTTCGCCGAGTGCCACCTGTGTCGTGCGGTAGCTCAGATAAACAAAGGCATGGACGATCAGGTTCTTGAGGACATTCAGCAACATCCTGGAATTCCAATATTGGAATTCAATGTTCCGTTCATTAAGTTCCGTCATGTAATTATGCCATTCAGGATGCTCTTCAAGAAAGGTCATTCCCACCCAAAGCAGAGCGGCAATGACGGGCAGCATCACGAGCTCCCATCTCGATCCCCAGCGGTCTACTTCTCCTGCCCCATTGAAGTGGGCCGGAATTTGTTCCGGCAAAATTCCCCAGACAGATACCAGATAAAAGACTATCCAAACCAATGCACCGATCGCTGCTCCGTCAATCAACCGTTCAAACATTCCCTTCGGAATGTCCAGCTTCGGACGATCATTGGTCTTCACGATCATCACCCCTGCCTCTCTATACGATCATTCCCCCCTGCCGGTTTCACCCTTCTAGCCGGTAATCCGGTTTGCATACAACTGCTGAAACGGGTATAGGACAGTAACCACGTATCCGGAAGGAGGCACGAATTTGAATCAAGCAATCATCATTCCCGCATATAATCCGGATCAAAATTTGCCTGACTATATCCGGCAGCTTAAACAACATGGAGATTTCGGGATCATTGTTGTCGACGATGGGAGCACACTTCCATCAAAACCGATCTTTGATTCCATCCGGGGAATAGAGGGATGTACCGTACTCATCCACGAGCGGAACCTTGGAAAAGGAGCTGCGCTTAAAACGGCATTCCGGCATGTACTTGAAGATTGTAAGACAGTCACTCATGTCGTGACTGCCGATGCCGACGGACAGCATGCCGTCGAAGATGTCATCCAGGTTACCAGGGAAACTACCAGGTCGGCCCGAGGGCTGGTTTTCGGAGTCAGGGACTTTGTCCATCCAGCAATCCCCGGCAGAAGTTTGTTCGGCAACCGGCTGACATCCCGGCTGTTCCACATGCTTTTCGGCAGACGGATCCAAGATACCCAAACCGGTCTTCGGGGAATTTCCCGCAGGGAGCTCCGCTGGCTCATGATGATCCGGGGAAACAGATACGACTTCGAAATGAACACCCTGATTCATGCGGTGCGGGAAAATGTTGAAATCCGTGAAGTGGGAATCCGGACCATCTATCTGGATCACAATTCAAGCTCCCATTACCGCCCCGTACTTGATTCGGTCCGGATTTTCCTTAAAATCATTGCTGGCTATTTCAGCGGAAGCTCACTGTACGTGAAACGTGCAGAACGGGAGTTAGTCGAAGAAACTTGAATACACCAAGCCTGTCCGCCAATTTCGGACAGGCTTTATTACGTTGTATTTCCGGACACAAAAGAGGTCTATTCTATTTCTCTATATACCCGTTTTTTCTGCCTGGAAAGTGGGCTTTAGTGAGTGGTCATACCGCTCATCTCATCAAGGACGTCATCAGGAATGTCAATTCCCTCCACCTCGTTCATCCGGTAGTATTCCAGCCGATAGCTGATGGTTTCAGTCTGATCATTTTCCGTCCCGGTAACGGTATACTGAAAATCTTTCATGATCGATGATTGGTCATCCAGACGCACCTCCAGCTGACTGCTTGCCGCTTCCGGTTGGATTGACGTGAAGGAAACTGACAGTGTTTTTTTAAATGCGTCAAACACGGTTTGGCTGTCACCTTCATAGATAATCCTGCCGGAATCATCGGTGTCCAGTTCCTCTTCCACTTTCCTCAGCAACTGTACAATGTCCATATAACGGACCGATGGCAGATCATCCGCAGTGATGTCTTCTGTACTTCTGTTTGTCCATCCGTCTCCCAGATTGATCACCAGGCGTTCCCCTGCCTGGTAGTATTCCAGTGCGGGCGTATTCTCCTGTGAAACCACTTCGGGCATCCTTTCGTAGACGGCGTGCATCTCCGGCATATCGAAGTCTGCGACTTTGATCTTTCCCATGGTCGCCTCTTGCTTTCCGTCAGCCGTTTCTGCCAGGATTTCAACATTCATTTCGTAGGAGTCCACTTCAGAGATGGTGCCGAGAAGCTCGCTCAATCGCTGCTCTCCGGATTTTTCGCTATCGGTTATTTTTTCAGATTCCCCGCTGCATCCTGACAGGACGAGGATGAACATCATGAGCCACACTTGTTTTTTCATCTGCATCCCTCCGGCTGTTCGTACTTACTTTACCCGCCGGACAAAAAAGGAACCTGCTTGTTCCGCAGGTTCCCTCATCTTATTCGATGCCATCAGGATACGTCTTTTCAAGGAATCCGATGGTGCTCAGAATCATTTCTTTCAGAACGTCGGGGTCGATGTCATCGAGCTTGTTGATATAGATACAAGACTTGCCGGATGTATGCTTGCCGAGACGGGAAAGCTGCTCATCACGTTTTGAAACATTTTCTGCCGTCACGTAAAGGCTGATTTTGGACTTTCTCGGAGAGAAGCCGACAAGCGGCGCGTCCCCCTCGTGGCCCGAAGCATACTTGTAATGATACTTCCCGAATCCGATGATGCTCGGCCCCCACATCACCGCTTCCCTTCCGGTCGTCTCCGTGAAAAGATCGAGGAGACGGTAGGCGTCCTCTTTTTTCCTCGGTTGGTCCACCTGCTCGATAAACTCAATCACGCTGTCATCGGACGGTTTTGTTTTCTGTTCGTACACACGGATTCCCTCCCCCTGTTATTCCCAGACGTAAGGCGTTTCCTGGTATACATAATAATTGAGCCAGTTGGAAAACAGCAGGAACGTATGGGAACGCCAGGTATTAAGCGGAATGTTCTCCGGGTCGTCGTCCGGGAAGTAATGCTCGGGGATGGCTGTACCCAGACCTTTTTTCTGGTCACGCCGATACTCAATCGCAAGGGTATCCGCATCGTATTCCAGGTGCCCGGTGATCATGATATGCCTTTCATCTTTGGATACAATGATGAAGGCACCCGCCTCGTCCGACTCGGACAGAAGGTGAAGCTTCGGATGATTTCGGATGTCTTCCGAGTCCACCTCTGTATAGCGGGAGTGCGGCGCGACGAACAGGTCGTTGAATCCCCGTGCCAGCCGGACAGTCGGATCTGAGATGGTATGCCTGTATATTCCGAAGCATTTTTCCGGAAGCGGCCGCTTCCCGATTCCGTAGAAATGGTAGAGCGCTGCCTGTGCGCCCCAGCAGATATTCAGAAGTGACGTGACATTTTGGTCCGACCATTCAAAGATCTCTTTTAACTCGTTCCAGTAATTCACTTCTTCGAAATCCAGATGCTCAATCGGCGCACCGGTGATGATCATTCCATCAAACCGGCGATGCCTGATCTCTTCGAACGTGACATAGAAGGCATCCAGATGCGACTTGCTCGTAGTTTTCGACTGATGGCTCGCCATCGTCATGAATGTGACATTCACCTGCAGCGGCGTATTTCCGAGAAGCCGCAGCAATTGGAGTTCAGTCCGTTCCTTTTCAGGCATGAGGTTCAGGATCAGGATGTTCAGAGGACGGATGTCCTGAGAAACTGCACGATCCGAGTCCATGACAAATATTTTCTCTTCCTTCAGCTTCATTGCGGCAGGAAGATCTTTCGGTATGTTAATCGGCATGTCCGATTTCCCCCTTCTTGGCAGGTTGTCTATATGAAGGCATATGGATAAACCGCAATACCCAAATGATAGACGATTCCGTGCCCGAATGGTAGGAGAAAGTTTCAGAATATCAGACGACTTCGATTAATTTGGCAGGATCATTCCGATGCAGCCGGTAGTATTCCACCGCTGCCGGGATGTAATCGGCAAAGTCCGGGCATTTGATGCCGGCCGGTTCGAGATCCCGCTGTGCTTCCGTGCAATCATAAACCGCCTCAAGCCGGAAATAGTCCAGCGTCTCCTTTTCCACTTTCACCCACCTCCGTAATGGAGGGAATGACAGCATGATCCTGACCGTCGAATGAGGCATCGTGAATGAAGGCGCTTTCCCGGTAAGCGCCTCGGAAATCAGCCTGAATGCTTCTCTTGCCTGATAAGGATTCGGGTCCGTCAGGTGATACACCTTGTCCGCTCCGGCGGGATGACGGGACAGATAAACAGTAGCCTCAACAATATAATCAACGGGCACAAGGTTAATCAGCGCCTCCCCTTTACCCACATAGGGAATCGGCATCCGTGAAAACTTATCCAGATAGCGCATCATGAAATAAGGGCCGTCGAACTTGGCTGTTTCCCCGGTTTTGGAATCCCCGAGAACAATGCCCGGCCGGATAATGGTGGTTGGGATTCGGTCTCGCATGTACTGGACAAGCACTTCCGCATCATGCTTCGTCTTTTCATAGTGGTTTTTGAAATCCTGGCCAAGTGCGAGTTCATTTTCATAAATGGTGCCTTTCCGGTCGCCGGATACATAGGCAGTGCTGAAATACACATAACGCTCAATCGCTTTGCATTCCAAAACCCAAAGGTTCACATTCCTCGTCCCCGTGACATTTACTGACTGGGCGATTCGATCATGGACGGCAAGGTCGTAGATGGCTGCCAGATGAAAGACATGGGTCACCGTCTCTTGCAGGCGCTCGGACAATGTCCTCTCCATTTTCAGGTTGGTCTTCGTAATATCGCCGGCATGGATCCTGAATCGTTTAGTGCGTTTGTTTCCCCTGAGCCTCTGGACAATGCGCTCCGCCTCAGGGATGGCGGATTCCTGGACAAGCAGCTCAAATTCGGATTCCGGCTCCTCCTCGGCCAGCCTGCTGATAATCCGTGTCGCGAGAAACCCGGGAAATCCCGTGAATAAATAAATGCGCTTCACCAACTCCTGTTACCTCCCCCATATCATCTCTTTCAAGGACCCGTAGGAACGTTCGACTATGCCGGCTTTTTCTGCGCCGCCGATACCGATTCCTCCTCATTCAGAAAGAAAGTCAAAACAAGATGTGATCTCACCTGATTCGACAGCCGTTTCATGAAAGGCAAACGGGGAAAACACAAACTATCACGGATAGGGAGGGTTCATCATGCCAGGAAGAAATGACAATGGCCCTGAAAAGTACTTTGGAAATCGCGCCGGAACCGGAAAGGCAAACTATCATGTCGTCCCGGATGACGGCAAATGGGCATTGAAAAAAGAAGGCGAAGAAGAGCAGATGATGCAGGAGGATGACAAATCCCAGGTCGTTTCCCGCGCCAAAGAATTGGCGGAAGAATACGGCAGCATGGCCATCATCCATGATGATGATGGGAAGATCGAGGATCAGATCGAATATTGAAGCCAGCAACAAGGCCACCTCAGACTGTAGACAAAGTGAGTATTTTTGCTCCTTTGACTGCAGTCTTTTCTTTTCCTGAGAATCCTCCGGATTTCCGCTGCGGGTCCTTGTTGACCAAAGCAAAGCTTTGGTCACAGACGCCGTTCTCCGTAACGGCGCCCGCTAGTCCGCGGGCGTTGCCTTAGCCGGCGCCAGTACGAAGACTGGCGTCTGTGCGCATCGTGAAGCGTTGCGCAACATCCTGCGGGGTCTTCGGCTAACGCTTTTCCCGCAGGACAGAGAAACTTCCCCGAATCCGCCTCGCACGAAGGAAATGCGAAGCATTTTCGAGGAGTCTCGGGCCCTCCGCTTCAATCCGCCATACGGCTTATTGAGGCAAACGGTACCTGTTTATATAATCGAGATAACAGATTACAATACGGGTGACGGATATGATGTCGAAATCGAAGGATCCAATGGCGATCAATAGAAACTAAAGAAGGCAATCGATTTTTGGTCATTTAAGATTTTTAGGAGCTAATTTGAACTGAGGCGGCCGCATCATGGCCTCCTTTTTTCTTTTGCTATAATGGAATCAATCGGTACAAGGAGGCGGAGACATGCAGGACGAAACGAATCCCATACCATCCGGCGAGAATGAACTGGATGAGGAGACGCTGTTTATCGTCTCCCAGACTTTCAAGGCACTGTCCGATCCGACAAGACTGCGGATCCTTCACCTACTTTCTGAGCATGAGTATCCGGTGAATGAAATAGCTGCCCGGCTTTCCCTTCTTCAGAGCACCGTTTCCCACCAGCTGCGCTTTCTGAAGAACCTGCGGCTCGTGAAATACAGGAGAGAAGGAACTTCCCTGCATTACTCCATCGATGATGAACATGTCGTGGACCTTCTCAGAC
Organism: Bhargavaea cecembensis; assembly: GCF_001619585.1. Taxonomy (GTDB): domain Bacteria; phylum Bacillota; class Bacilli; order Bacillales_A; family Planococcaceae; genus Bhargavaea; species Bhargavaea cecembensis_A. Next base: position 195,152 of record NZ_LQNT01000001.1, on the reverse strand, counting down.
AGGCCATTGATCATGCCAGACACCATTAAGGTGACCCGCATACCCGCGGATCACCTTTTTTATTTCGCCCCGGTCCACCGAGGGAAGATGCTTATGATTGGATGAGAGCCGCATTATCGGCGGCCTGTTTCTGTTTTGATATGTTCTGCATCGGCTACACAGCGGAAGCCGGTATTTCCGGTCGAACTATCGGGTGAGTTCGACGATCTTGCGGAGACGCGGTATCGGTTACAGTACGAATGATGGCACAGATAAGATCCGCCCTTAGTCACCTTCGTCATCCCCCTTTCCGGTCCTGCAGGATTACGGCTGCCGCTCCGGCGTTCTGTGAACCAGTCTGAGCACCACTCCCATACGTTGCCCGACATATTGTACAGGCCGTACCCGTTCGGCGAATAGGATCGCACGGGAGCCGTTCCGACATATCCGTCACATGCCGTATTGATCATCGGGAACTCTCCCTGCCAGATGTTGCATCTATGCTCTCCTTCCGGCAAGAGATCATCTCCCCACGGATACTTCTTAGACTCAAGGCCCCCTCTTGCTGCATACTCCCATTCCGCCTCCGTCGGCAGGCGCTTGCCGGCCCATCTGCAGTAAGCAAGCCCATCGCGATAAGATACATGGACGACCGGATGATCCTTACAATCATCAATCCCCGAGTCCGGACCTGCCGGATGCCGCCAGTCCGCTCCCGGCACCGCGAGCCACCATGGTGCTTGCGGGACACTGCCTATTACTGTTTCAGCTGTCCTGTCGCTGATCAGCAGATGAAAGACAAACGACCATCCGAACCGTTCAGCATCGGTCGTGTAGCCGGTCTGATCGATAAATTCGCGGAATGATTCATTCGTAACGGCAACAGGATCGATCAGAAACGAGTCCACCCTTACTTCTCGCACGGGCCCTTCCCCGTCTTGCGAAAAACCATCCCCATCCTCTGTTCCCATCAGAAATGAGCCACCCGGTATGTAAACCATATTCTCTTGATCACGGGTTTTCTTGGACGGTACTATAATGAAAGAATTCTCTGTCTGGTAATGGTGCTTTCGTCCGGGGGTGCAGCAGCCAGTATCCGAATTTTCCATCTCATTCATTCCTTTTCACCTGGTTCGTATCATTCTTCCCTGTTTGCCCAACAGCCCAAACAGGGAAGAATGATACGACAATCTAATTTGGAGTGAATGAAATGACACAGAAAAAGCCAAATGTCGTGTTGATTCTCGCAGATGATCTCGGATATGGAGACGTCTCATCCTTTAACCCGGAATCCAAAATCAACACAGCAAACATCGATGCCCTGGCGGAAGGCGGCATGCGCTTTACGGATTCCCATGCAACATCCGCCCTCTGCACACCATCAAGATACGGTCTGCTGACCGGAAGATACAATTGGAGGTCCAGGCTGAAGAGTTTTGTCTGTCCCGGTGACTCCGAACCGCTGATCGAAAAGAACAGAAGAACGATGGCGCAGATGCTGAAGGATCAGGGGTATCAAACCGCGGCGGTCGGGAAATGGCATCTTGGCCTTGGCTGGCAACTGAAAGACGGATATGACTTTGAAGGGTTCGGCCTGGATGAGGAGAAATTTGAGGTGCCCGACACCCGAATGGGCCGTGACGGAAACTTCGACCCGAGTGTCGGGATCATCGACCTGGAAGGCCTGGACATCGACTATTCAAAACCGATTACCTATGGACCGCTCCAGATGGGATTCGATTATTTCTATGGAACCCCGGCTTCTCTGGATCAGCCGCCGTTTGTCTATATCGAAAACGACAGGGTGTTGGAAGAGCCGACAGAAATCACAGGGGTCCCGGGACTCGACCGGCTTGGCGCCAGCCAGCAGAAAGCCTGGCAGGTAGGTGTGAAAGCGCCGCATTTTGTTCATGAAGAGGTCCCGGCCGACATGCAAAACAAAGTACTGGAGCTGATCGGCCAATTTGCTGAAAGCGACCGGCCGTTCTTCCTCTATTATCCTGTCCACCTGGTCCATGGCCCCATCCTGCCCCTTAAGGAATTCCGGGGCAAGTCGGGTATCGGAGATTACGGAGATTGGGTTCTTCAGCTTGATGCCTACGTCGGCGAGATCATGGACAAGCTGAAAAAGAAAGGGATATTCGAGGAAACCATCTTCATCTTTACGAGTGACAATGGTGCATCCGGAGTCGCCGACTTTTCCCGCCTTCTCAAACAAGGACACAACCCTAGCTACCATTTCCGCGGGAAAAAGTCAGATATCTGGGAGGGCGGCCACCGGGAACCGACCATTATTTCTTATCCTCCAGTGATCAAGAGTGGTTCCTCCTCCAATCATATGGTGAGCCTGTCGGACCTGTATCGTACCCTTGCCGAGCTGACCGGTGCAGAACTTGGGGAAAATGAAGCAGAAGACTCGGTATCCACCCTTCCGCTCTGGGAGGGCCGGGATCGGCCTGTCCGCGGCGATATCGTCCATTCCTCGGGTAACGGCGGACTATCCATCAGAAGGGGCCACTGGAAACTGAATCTCGTAACAGATGGAGGAAGCATGGATGACATTGGTCCGGATATTTCATTCAAGCCTGCCGAACTGTTCGATCTCAGCCGGGATGTCAAAGAACTTCATAATGTCATCGACCGGCATCCGGATGTGATTGACTCTCTGATGGAAGATCTCGAGGATTATGTGAAGAAGGGACGTTCCACACCCGGTGACCCCCAGCAAAACGAGCGCAATAACCCGACCGGCGAATGGCCGCAACTGGAGTGGATGGACGGATACCGGGACTATATTGAGCAATTTAATAAATAACAAAAAAGGTGATCCGCAAATCAGCGGATCACCTTTTATCAGTTACATGTTCCATGAGGGCTCGGGCAGCCGCCCCCGTCGGTCTCAAGCTGGATGGTGCTGTGATCGATGGAGTACCGGTCGTGAAGAATCCGATGTGCGTTGTGGAGGATCCGGTCCGGATCGCCCTGCCCGTTGATGGTCATATGGCAGCTGAGGAGTGGCTCATCCGGAGTGATTGACCAGAGATGAAGGTCATGGACGTCATTCACGCCATCCAGCTCTTCAAGAGACTTACGGACTTCTTCAGGGTTGATTCCATCAGGAGCCGATTCCATCAGAACATTGGCCGCATCCTTGGTTACCCGCCATCCGCTTACCAGCACGAGGATAGAGACGATGATGCTGGCAATCGGGTCTGCGATCCACCAGCCAAAGAGAATCATCAATACCGCGGCCGTAATTGCACCGACTGAGCCGAGCATATCGCCGATCACGTGCAGAAGTGCGCTCCGCACGTTCAGATTGTCGTCTTTGCCTCCCCGCATGAGGATGAAGGCTGCGGCAATGTTGATCAGCAGCCCGATGACCGCTATGACCAGCATGCCCGTGCTCTGGACTTCCGGCGGGGCCATAAAACGGCGAACCGCTTCAAACATGATCACCGCTGCGATCACAATGAGTGTAATGCCATTCACGGCGGCAGCCAGAATTTCAAAGCGGCGGTATCCGAATGACTTCTCGCCTGTCGCCTTTCTGGCGCCCAGAAGAATGGCGAGAAAGCTTAGGCCAAGTGCTGCGGAATCGCTCAACATATGACCGGCATCCGATAAAAGCGCAAGACTGTTTGTCAGTAACCCGCCGATAAATTCAACAGCCATAAACGCAGTGATCAGGACAAACGCCCAGAACAACGCTTTTTTATTGGAAGATGCATGACTGTGCGAATGGCCGTGCGAATGGCCGTGATGGTGATGACCCATGTAATCTCCTCCCGAACCCCTTATATGACTATATGTTCATATATACAGTATGTCAGTCCGGTCAAAATTGTGCAAGCGGCTCATTCTTTCTTTTTACCCTTTTCCGGCACAAGCCATTCAGGCAAAAAAGAGCAGCCGGTTATCGGCTGCCCCTTACTCCTCTATGAACTTTGGATTCCCTTGAAAGGAACCAGCTGATTACCGCTTATTAGCCAATATCGGCATTGTGCGAGTCCTAAACAATGATTCATAGGATTTTTCGGTATCTCTTATACGTGTAACCATCATTTGCAAATGTCTTCTTGCCGGCAACGGCTTCAGGAGGTGCCTCTTTCCGTTCCGAAATCGTGTCCCCGCTGACTGTGACAAGCTCAGCTTGTGTGCCATTGATCACCAAAAAGTACGCCTCTTTGCCCTTCAGCTGGCTGACAGTCCGATTCAATGTCAGCACTTCATCGAACAGCATATCCACAAGCCGCGTCTTTCTTTCTGCAAACCCGGTCCTGATCAGCTCATACACTGTTGAGTCTTCCGGTACTTTCTCCAATACTGTTGCCTCTGCTCTGTTCATGGGGGTCCTCTCCTTAGCCGAATTCACCAGTCTACAATTGATATACGGCTGGAGCCGGAAATGGTTTCAATACTGCAGAATCTGACCTGTGCAGCAAATGCTTGCAGAGGAGCAACAGACCTTAACTTTCAATCAGGCCTTCCGATTCAAGATAGTCACTGGCGACGTCTTCGGCAGCAACTCCGTCGACATTGACCCGGTAATTCATTTCACGCATTTCATCATCTGAAATTCTGCCGGACAGCGTATTCAGCACCTTTACAACTTCAGGGTGGTTATCTGCGGTTTCTTCCATCATGAGCGGTGCTCCCTGGTAAGGCGGGAACAGATTCCGGTCATCCTGCAGCACTTTCAGGCTGTACCGTTCGATTTCGCTGTCTGTGGAATAGGCATCGACCAGATTGATGTCTCCCGACTCGATCGCTGTATACCTCAGCTTCGGCTCCATCGTAACGATATCGGAAAATTGGATGCCGTACAGGGATTGGATGCCCAGGTACCCGTCTTCACGGTCCGAGAATTCGAGTGTGAATCCTGCCCTTACCTCACCTTCAATTTTCTCCAGGTCGGATATGGCATCCAGGCCGTGTTCTTCTGCAAATCCTTCCTGCACTGCCAGTGTATATGTATTGTTGTACTGCATCGGTTCAAGCAGGACCATTTCAAAATGTTCGGACAGTCCATCACGTGCCTGCTCGTAGACCTCCCGGCTGTCTGTGGTTTCTGCAGTTTCTTTCAGGAACTCAGAGATGGCCGTCCCGGTAAATTCGGGGTAAATATCGATTTCTCCCGAGCGGAGGGCGTTGAAAACAAAACTCGTCTTTCCGAGACCCGGCTTCAGCTCAACCTCAAGATCCGTCTCCTCTTCAATCAGGATTTTGTACATATTGATCAGAATCTCCGGTTCCGAACCGAGCTTTCCGGCGATGACCAGCTTGCTCTCGTCCTTCGAGAAAAGAGATGCCAGCATGACAATGGCTGAAAGCGCGAAAATCACTGCAATAGCCAAAAGACTTTTCCTGAACGGCATTTGCTCGAGCTGTTTCAGAATCAGGTCAAAGACGATGGCCAGCAAGGCTGCCGGAATGGCGCCCAGTACGATCAGGGCGGTGTTGTTTCGGTCGATTCCGAGCAGGATCAGATCGCCGAGCCCCCCTGCACCAATCAGCGCTGCAAGCGTTGCGGTCCCGATGATCAGGACGGTTGATGTACGGATTCCAGCCATAATGACCGGCATGGCAAGAGGCATCTCCACTTTCAGGAGCCGTCTGCGCGTGTTCATGCCCATCGCCTGCGCCGCTTCAATCAGGGACGGATCGATTTCACGGATTCCGGTATAGGTGTTCCGGAGAATGGGAAGCAGTGCATAGGCCGTCAGGGCGATGACCGCGGGAATCCGCCCGATTCCTACGAGCGGGATCAATAGACCGAGCAGGGCAAGTGAGGGGATGGTCTGAATGACGGAAGTCACCCCGATGATTCCGTCGGCCAGCTTCCTCCTGCGGGTCAGCCATATACCAGTCGGCACCGCAATCAGGACGGCAAATAACAGGGAGATGAATGATATCTCGATATGTTCCAGAAGTGCGATCCATAAATCGTTTTTCCGCTGCCCAAAGACAGAAAAAAACTCAGTCATGATGGCCTGCCCCCTTCTCCTCGGCTGCAAGAAGGCGGAAAGCCGTGGCCCGGTCAATCAGGCCGATGAGTTCGCCTCCATCTTCCACACCAACTGTTTCATGCTCGGCCATCACGGTGACGAGGCGGTCTGCCCGGACGTCTGCGGGAAGAACAGCCCCCGATGGCAGATCTTCTGCAGAAGCAGCAGACACCCACTGTCTCAAGTCCAAGTATTCATGCATGCTGCCTTTTTCCCTTCCGATGAATTCACTCACAAATGCGCCGGCAGGATTTCGCATCAATTCATCAGGCGTGCCGGTCTGAATGACTTTTCCATCCCGCATCAGGAAAATCCGGTCTGCAAGTTTGAGTGCTTCGGTCATGTCGTGGGTGACAAACACGGTGGTTTTTTTTATTGTTCCTTTCAGATGGAGAAGGTCATCCTGGAGTTTTTCCCTCGCTACCGGATCGAGCGCACTGAACGGCTCGTCCATCAGGAGAATATCCGGATCCGCTGCCAATGCCCGGATGACACCGACCCGCTGCTGCTGGCCGCCGGATAATTCGGAGGGTTTTCTCTGTGCGAAAACGGCCGGATCAAGGCCGACCTGTTCCATGAGCTCATGGGCGCGCCGTTTCATCGCCGCTTTGGCCGTTTGTTTCATCTCGGGGACGACCATGATGTTCTCTTCGACGGTCATATGCGGAAAAAGGGCGATCTGCTGAAGCACATAGCCGATATTCCACCGGAGCCGGTGAACATCATAGCTTCCGGCATTTTCCCCGTTGATCAGAATCGTTCCGGCAGTCGGTTCGATCAGCCGGTTGATCATCTTGAGGGTGGTCGTTTTACCGCATCCGCTCGGCCCGATCAGGGCGATGAATTCACCGCTTTTGATCTCGATATCGAGGGAATCCACGGCTTTTGTACCGTCCCCGTATTCTTTTGTTACGTTCTGAAATTCAATGATGGATGCGATTGTCTCTCTCCCCCTTCCGATTGTTGTCCCCATTTTACCATTTACATAAAACAACGGCGTTCCGGAATGGACCGGAATGCCGTTCTTTTATCTTGGTTGAGCCGACTTTTGCTGAACAAGCCATTCTCCGATGACACTGGTTAATATCGGTGACAGCGGACTGTCTGCAACCGATTTGTACTCCTTCAAGAGTCCGAGCATGGTGTGCTCGCCTTCATACTCTTTCAGCAGATGATTCATATCCGGGATGATGTGCCATTCGGACTCGCCCGGAACCGTTTCAGCGATCAGGCGGGCGTGTTCCGGCGGCACCTGGAGATCCTTGTCTCCGGTCACTGCAAGCACCGGACAAGTTGCCCGCTCGAGATATTCCACAACATTGTAAGCCAGCGTTTCCCGGAGCCATTTTGCATTCATTTTGATTCCCTTGACTCTCATGACCGGCTTGTCGGAATCAGCCACTTTCCCGAAGATCTGCTCGTTCTGCTTTCTGGCGCGGTCCGTCACTTTAAATGTCCTGAAGACCCAGCCTTTCAGCCCTTTCGCTTCATTCATCTCTGCGTAGGCCAATTCATTTTGCCTCGGCATGAGGTCGACTGACGGCTCCGCTGCTCCGGCCACCAGAATCATTCCGGCCACCGGCTCACGGTCGTGTACTGCAGGTGCGATCAACGCACCTTCACTGTGGCCCAGTATGAAAATGCGCTCCGGGTCAGCTGACGGATGATGCTTGAGAAACCGTACTCCCTCGACAGCATCATCGATCAGGTCAGAAAGCCCGGCTTCATTGAATGTTCCCTCGCTCTTATAGGTTCCGCGTTTGTCATAACGGAGTGTCATATATCCCTGCAAGGTCAGAAATTCTGCCAGCTCCTTATAGATATTCATCTGCAGATTCTTAAGGTTTCCATCCCGGTCGCCCTTTCCGGAGCCTGCAATGATGAGTACAGCCGGATAGGTGCCCTGCTTTTCATCCGGCATTGTCAGTGTCCCGCTCAGCGGAAAAGTCGATTCGATCGTAACCAGCGCCTCATTATGCATTTCTGTACCTCCTGCTATTTTACAATTTACACCTTTTCAATTCGCCAAGTGGCCCTCCGTCTCCTTTCCGGTCAACGGCTATATAAAACCGTCAGCCGGCCCGGTTTCCGCATGCTGTGATAGAGTGGGGATTAACTGATCAAGAGCCAAAAAAGGAGAAATGAAGAGTGGTCATCTATAACGTCCTCGACTATTCACCAATCGATGAAGGATCAGACGGCCGCCAGGCACTGCTTGCTACGACAGAACTCGCAAATCTGGCGGAAAATTGGGCTACAGGCGGTTCTGGGTATCCGAACATCATCATGTGCGCTCGGTTGCCGGCAGCAGTCCCGAAATGCTGATGATGCATCTTGCCGATTCAACTGAACACATCCGGATCGGATCCGGCGGCGTCATGCTCCCCCATTACAGCCCCTATAAGGTCGCAGAGAACTTCCGTGTCCTTGAAGCACTGCATCCGAACCGGATCGATCTCGGCATCGGCCGTTCTCCCAGCTACCAGCTGGTCAATCGCGCCCTAAATGAATCAAAAGGAAAACGCTTATCCTATGAACAGCAGATCGAGGATATTCGCAACTTTTTATCTGAACCCGCCGATGGCCATCGCTTTCAGGACCTTACTGCCATGCCGGTTATTGAGACTGCTCCGGAGTTGTGGCTTCTCGGAACCGGCCGGGGCAGTGCGGAAATTGCAGCTGATCAGGGCATGTCCTATGCCTTTGCGCATCTCGGCAATCCCGAGGGAGGAATGGATGCCGTCGATCATTACAGGAAGAACTTCCGCCCGTCCCCTCTTCTCGAAAGTTCCAAAGTGATGATTGCCGTGTTCGCTGTTGTCGCAGAAACTGCAGAGAAGGCAGAGGCGCTGGCCACCGCATTCGACCTTTGGCTGCTGACTGTGGAATCCTCCAGTCCTCCTCCGTATTACCCATCCGTCAAAACGGCATTGGAGCGGGGAGTCAGTGCGCTTGAAAGGGAGAAGATCCGGCACAACAGGAGACGAATGTTTATCGGAACACCCGACCAGGTTGCAGAAAAAATCCGAAAGGCCGCCGAAACCTATCAGGCTGACGAAGTGACCATCGTCCCCAATGTCTTTGGCGCCGAAAACCGCATGAAGTCCATCACCCTGCTGGCGGAAGAACTGGGCATTAAAAAAGTATGAACAAAAGCCTTTCGGGGCAGGCAGAATGCCGCTCCGAAAGGCTTATTAGTTATGGACAATATGAAATAAACATAAAATGTATCCGTATTGGCAACCTATCCCAATACGAAAAGCATGTGATCTCTAATACACTGCAAGATTGTATATACCAAATTATAGGAGTAAGATATGTAGTTGTAGTTAAGGATTCAATATTAAATTAGGAGGAATTGTTCGATGGACATACAATCGATTGTCGGACTGGCCATCACTTCAGCAGCAACTGTCATGTTATTAAAAATTATTGCGATCGATATTATCTTATCGGGAGACAATGCGGTCGTCATTGCAATGGCAACCAGAAACCTTCCGAAACACCAGCAAAACAAAGCGATTTTTATTGGAACAGCAGGGGCCGTCATTTTACGCATATTCTTTGCGGCCATGATCGTCTACTTATTAAAAATTCCCTATGTCAATGTGATTGGCGGAGCATTGCTTCTTCTCATCGCTTATAAGGTGTTGGCCGAAGACGAAGGAGATGCACACGTGAAAGCTTCGACCGGCCTGACCGCTGCAATCGGGACCATCATTATGGCGGATGCGGTCATGAGCCTTGATAATGTCGTAGCGGTTGCAGGTGCTGCCGATGGTCACATCGGCCTGATCGCGCTTGGCGTTGCAGTGAGTATCCCGATTATGATCTTTGGTTCTAAATTCATCGTAAGAGCCATGAACAAATATGCCTGGATTGCTTACGCCGGTGCGGGAATTCTCGCGTGGACTGCAGGTGAAATGATCTTAAAGGATAAAGGCTTCACTGATTTCCTTCATATTGAACACGGGCCGACATCCTATCTCATCCCGGCTATTTTAACGGTTATGGTGTTGGGACTCGGGTTTATGCACAATAAAAAAGTCGAGGCCAATAAAATTCACACAGTAGGATAAGTCACTAAAAAAATGCTGGATGTCCATACTACTTCCGGACGAGCTTTTGTCATTCGTTGCGTGTTAAGATGAAAAACATATTTCAGACACGAAAAGAGGTCAGGCATGTTTAAGAAAATCTTGAAACAGCTGAAAAACCTGTCTCGCGGAAGCAGTTCAAGAAGACACCATCATTATCGCCGGGGCAGCTCAAGCAGCCGGAGATCCAATCGTTCACCGATGAGCGGAAGCAAATACTATAAGAGGCGAGGCAGGAGCAGCAGCTAACCTTTTCTTCTTGTACTTGAAATTGCGTGCCGGACATCAGCGGTAATTTCTCCGATGTCCTCATAAGATTCTTTAATGCCAAGCAAGCGCTTAAGCAGATGGACGGTTCCATTGCTTAATGTCAGCTCTTCTGTCCAAGGAAGAGCTTTTTTATTTTTTGGGGTGTACGTGGTGTAGAGCAGAAAGAGCAGAATCTCCCCCATATCATGGTAATCCTGAAGCCTCAGCTGTTCAATTTTTTTATGTTTACCCGATCGATTGGCTGTCTGTAAAATTTCGTCTTCACACACTGCAAGCCCGAAATCAATGAGATAAAAATCGTCACGGCTGATTAAGATGTTGGGGATTCGCAGGTCCTGATGATAGATTCCCTTTCCATGAAGATCATCGACGATCTGCAGCAGACGATATAGGATTTGCAGTGATTCTTCCTCACTGAACGATCTCTGCTCGGCGAAAATCTGCTCTTCCATATTTTCTGCTTCAATGAACGTCATCGCAAAGAATAGGTGCTGACCATCATCCGAAAAATCTTCAATGAACACCGGCATTTTGGGGTGATCCAATTTTCTCATGATCGATATTTCGTGCTGAAACATGCTGACCTCTTTATTGCGATGCCTCTTGCTCGGCCGAAGTTGCTTGACAACTGTTTTTTTCGATACTTGTAAATCGGTGCAAAGATAAACGATTCCGTAACTGCCCGTTCCGATGACATCAGAAACCTGATACCGCCCGTGCAGTACTGTCCCCTCACGGATCGGCCAGTCTACAAAGAACTGACGGGTTTTTCTTATAACGCGCAGAATGTCCATATCGGTATAAGTGATCCCTTCATTAAAAGCTGATTTCGGGCCTGTCTTCTATAGACCACTTTATCATTTCCGGTTTCAAATGACGTTTAATCGCGTTCTTGAAACGGGATGCATTTTTTAATTAATCGGATTTGTATTAATTAGTGTAAAATGAAGTAGGAGCGTAATTTGAATCACACAAATTCATCTCTTCATACATAACAGGAAAGCGAGGCCTTTATATGCGTTTTGAAACAAAAGCGATTCACGCCGGACGTTCGGTTGATCCGTCAACAAGCGCGGTCACGATGCCCATCCACCTTTCATCAACTTATGAGAGATCTGGAGACGGCTCTTATCCGAATGAATTCATTTACAGCCGGATTGATAATCCAAATCGGCGGGCTCTTGAAGAATGCCTGACATCACTCGAAAATGGGATCGACACGGTGACCTTCGGATCTGGCATGGCGGCCATTTCCACTTTAATCGAAGCACTCCCTGCCGATAAACCCCGACGCATGATCATGCCGGATGATATGTATCACGGAATCCGTTCCCTGCTTGCAGACACGGATATCGGCACCCACTTCGATGTTGCATTCGTTGACATGACAGATCTCGCTCAAGTTGAAGAAGCGATCAAACAGGCACCGACCGGTCTTGTTTGGATGGAGACGCCTTCAAACCCCCAACTGAAAGTGACGGATATTGAGGCAGTTGTAAAGTTGGCCAGCGCAGCGGGCGCATATACCGTGGTGGACAACACATGGGCCACCCCGGTTCTTCAGAACCCCCTGAGCCTGGGCGTGGATTTTTCCCTTCACTCAGTGACCAAATATATCGGTGGACACAGTGATCTGCTCCTTGGTTCAGTCACTGCAAAATCCGAAAGCCCGATGTTGGCCAGATTAAAGGCAGCCCAACAGGCAAAAGGGGCTGTCCCCTCCCCGTTCGAATGCTGGCTGGCCCTGCGGGGCGTTCAAACGCTTCCTCAGCGCATGGCGACCCACTGTTCAAATGCTGCGGAAATCGCGGACTTCCTGAAACAGCACCCAAATGTGGAAGCCGTCCATTATCCTGGACTTTCTGAACATCCGGGACACGAAATTGCGGCAAAGCAGATGAGTTCGTTTGGCGGCATGCTGTCCTTCCAGGTAAAAGGCGGACAGGAAGCGGCCATGAAGGTCGCTGCAAAAGTGAAATTGTTTATCCGGGCAACAAGCCTTGGCGGAACACACAGCCTGATCGAGCACAGGGCTTCAATTGAAGGCGTCCATGCTGTTGCTCCTGTCAATCTGCTGCGTGTTTCAGTCGGACTCGAGCACGTGGAAGACCTTAAAGAAGATTTATTGCAGGCCCTGGAATAAATGCGAAATGGTATCGCAAAAGTCAAAAGATGATCTTGGGATTTTCCCAAGATCATCTTTTTAAGGTAACGAAATTTGCAGCTCTTTCACATACACGGCTTTTCCTGTGATTTGTACATCCATTGTCTCCTGACTGTTCGAGATATGGACAGCAACCCGTCCATCTTTTCCGATTTCCTGTCCCTGCTCAACCAAGAGATCCAGATCAGAAGATCCGGAAGTGATGTACTTCGCATAGTAAGCGCCCATGACTGCGGAGGCTGTGCCTGTGACGGCATCTTCAATCGTTCCGGCAAAAGGTGAGCTGAAATGCCGGCCATGCATATCCGCAGCCGGATCGTAGGTTTCCAGGCAAAATGGATGAATGGATGAACGCGGCACTTCTTGCAGCACTTCCGGGAATCGTTGATTATCCGGCTTCATCTCTTTAAACACTGAAAGATGTTTTACCGGAACGAGAAGTGTCCAGCTTCCCGTGCTTCCGTAAAGGATAGGCAAAGTCGGATGAAGATCGGATTCCTTTAATCCGATCGAATGCATCAATACTTCTTTTGAGCCCCCGAATTCAATGAACTTCGGAGCTGCCTGTTTCATCGTAATGGCCCATTCACCGTCATGGTTTCTGCTGATTCTGAGAGGCAGAATCCCCGCCTTGGTCTCGATCGTCAGCTGCTCTTTTCCGTCCAATTCACCCCTGCTGGCGAGTGCGAAGATCATCGCCATGGTCGCATGGCCGCAAAGATCTGTTTCATAGCCTGGAGTGAAATAACGGATCCTCAAGTCTGCTTGATCCGAATCCAGTAAAAATGCTGTTTCGTTGTATCCTGCTCTAGCCGTGATTTCCTGCATGTCGGAGTCAGTCAAACCTTCACTTCTCAATACCACTCCCGCCGGATTCCCCTTGTCCGGCTCAGTGCTGAAAGCATCATATTGATAAACCGTCACTGTTCCCAATCTTTATCCCCCACTTCACCATCACCGGTCCAGATCAATTCCAAAATCCTGTTGCAGAACTGTGGGCATGTCCTTGTCGTCGATGACTGTTTTATGTTTTTTATCAAGGCTTGTCGTCGTCAATGTGTTCCCTGACAGTGTCAGCCTGCCGTCTGGTGTCGCCAACGTAACAAGTGGCCGCCTTGTAAAAGGGGACTGAGGTGAAGTCTGGTTGTACTGGCAGACCTCATCAAAATCATTTAGTGATCTCAGATCCGTATCGAGGCGATACAGCGTCTCCCAACCGTTTTCATTCTGCCATTTCTGGAGATCAAAGCACCCGTCCTCCAATTTTGCGAGCCGGTAAGTTCCGCTGACGTCATTCCTCTCTTCCCCTGTTAAAGGAAGCGGCACCCTGACCGAATCACCGAAGCCGACATCGACAAGGTAGGGCTTCTCCATTTCAACAATCACACAGGCATGACTTCCGGACAGCGTCCAGCCGCCATCCGGCCGTCTGACTGTTGCAGATGCCAGCCGGCTATTGAAACCTAAACTCTGTAGCAGCCAGTTAAATAATCCGTTCAGCTCATAGCAAAAACCGCCCCGATGATTTAAAACCACTTTCCTGAAATAAGCCTCCACATCAAGCGGAATCCGGACTTTTCGAATCACATCCAGATTTTCAAAAGGAATATGCAGCATATGATGCTCCTGAAGTTGAAGAAGAGTCTCCAAATTCACTTCATCGGGGCCACTCCAATTGATCCGCTGAAGGTAGCGCTCTACTTCCATTTCGACCCCTCCCATTGATTATATAATTGTGTCAGGCACATGAAGGAGATCAGTCCCTGTTCATGAGTCCGCGTTGTAAATCAATCATTTCTTCAGCCATTTTACGGATTCGCTCCATCATTCGTTTGTCCATTATTTCATCCGTCTCGGGATCAAAATAGTCATTCAATATAAAAACATTGTCTGTGGGAATCAGGCCTTTGAAATACGAAAGGATCGATCCAAGATGATATTCCAGCACCAGGAAATGTTTCTCCGTCAACCCTGTTGCAACCATTCCAGTCACCTTGTTTCTGAAAGCATGTTCCGGCAAGTGATCGAACAGGTTTTTTAAGGCTCCTGTAAGAGATGCCTGATAGATGGGGGTTCCGAACACAAGAAAGTCTGCAGATTGGATTTTTTTGACGACGTTCCAGGTGTCCTCATTGTACGCCGCCAAGGGTAGCCCGGCTGCAAAATCAATTTCGTAATCCCTCAGGTCTATTAATTCCGTGTCTATACTCGAATCCAGATGACGGGCTGCAGCCAGAACACTGCCCACAGCTACAGATGTTTTTCCACCGGCAAGTGCACCGGAAACACCTACTAGTTTCATGTATGCTTCTACCTCTTTTCGTAATGAGTTCCCTGATTACTGTATTCCCGATTGACCCTATTGCTCAACCTCAGACAGATTTTCATCCCTCCAGATTCGGCATTGAGCTGTCATCAACGGGCACCACCAACTGGTCTCCAGCTCGGCCCCCGGACGGTTCCAACACATCGTCATGAACGCTGACCTGTTCATCCTTTCATTCCATTCGTCTCATTTAGATTCACTTTACACCAAAAAATCATCAAGGGCAGTTTCTATAACGGGAAAAACAGCAGGAACATGTCCTGCTGCTCTGTTCAGCTTTCGATAATATCAATGCTGTAATGGTCAAGCCATGTATGGATCTGTGAAAGATGTGCGATCAGTTGGGGTGCGGTCATCAGCTGGCCGAACCAAGGCGCCTTGAAAGAGGAGCCGTCTGAATCGAGGATCTCTCTGACTTTTGTCTTTGACACAATCTCCCAAAGCGGTGAAGGCTGCTCGAGAATGCCCTGCAGCTTTTCCTTTACAAGCATCATGTATGCAGGGTGATGGGTTTTCGGATACGGACTTTTTTTGCGGTTGAGAATTTCCTTGGGGAGAACTCCTTCCATCGCTTTTCGCAGAAGCCCCTTTTCTCGGCCCTCCAGCATTTTCATGTCCCATGGAATGTTCCAGGCATATTCGACGAGTCGGTGATCGGCAAACGGAACACGGACTTCCAGACCTGCCCCCATGCTCATCCGGTCTTTCCGCTCCAGCAAAGTCTGCATGAACCATGTCATATTCAGGTAAAACATTTCTCGTCGCCGGGCTTCTGTCGAATCCTCTCCATCAAGACCCGGTACCTCGGCAATTGTCCGGTCATAGCATTCCCTGACATACTCTTGGAGCGAAAGTTTCTTCTGCCAACCCTCAAGCAGCAATCCTGCCCTTTCTTCCTGCGATGTCATCCACGGAAACCGGTTATTCTGTAGGAGGTCAGACCTGTGAAACCAAGGATACCCTCCAAAAATTTCGTCCGCGCATTCTCCCGACAAGGCGACTGTATGGTCTTGCCGGATCTGCTCACAGAACCACAGGAGAGAAGCGTCCACATCCGCCATTCCGGGGAGATCACGAACTCGTACCGCCCTGTCCAGCCCGTTAACCAGTGTCTGATGATCAATCACCTTGGCATGATGTGCCGTACCGATGTAGTCAGACACTTTATCAATCCATGGCGCATCCTGATCCGGCTGAAAAACACTTGATTTGAAATAGTGCCGGTTCTGGTCATAGTCGATCGAATACGTGTTCAGCTGTCCTCTGCCTTCCTCACGGAATCGTCCGGCAGCAACCGCAGTGATAATGCTGGAATCCAATCCTCCCGACAGGAAGGTGCAGACCGGAACATCTGCTATGAGCTGCCGACTGATTGAATCTTTCACGAGGAACGAAACCCTTTCCAGTGTTTCGTTCAGACTATCGTTATGCTTCCTGCTTTCCACATTCCAGTAACGCCATTTTCTGAGGCCGCTTCTGTCAAAAACCATGGCATGAGCCGGCGGAAGCTCTTCGATTCCACGAAGGATGCCGTTTCCCGGACTGCGTGACGGACCCAATCCGAATACCTCTCTTAACCCGGCACGGTCTATTTCGGCTTTTATCTCCGGGTGTTCCAAAATCGCTTTGATCTCTGAAGCAAACATCAGGGAATCGGCATCTTCATGATAGAATAACGGCTTCACACCCAACCGGTCTCTCCCAAGGAAAAGCCGATCCATCGATTCGTCCCATATACCGAAGGCAAAAATTCCGTTCAGCCGCTCCAGGCAACGATCTCCCCATTCGATATAGGCGGTCAGCAGCACTTCCGTATCGGAACGGGAGTGGAACGGATACCCCTTGACGATCAGTTCTTTTCTGATTTCCTCTGTGTTGTAAAGCTCACCATTGTAAACAATCCGGTAAGTGCGTCCCTGTGATACTTTGGTCATCGGCTGCGACCCGCCGGCAGGGTCGACGACGGTCAGGCGTGTGTGACCAAGGGCCAGATGCCGGGAACACCATATGTTCAGGGCATCCGGCCCGCGTCTTGATAGTGTGGCGGCCATTGACTGTATCACCGGTGCTTGCTGTCTGAGATCCCGCTGCCAATCTGCCCAACCGGTTATTCCACACATTCTTGCTCACTCTTTCCATAATGTTTTCACAGGCTGCCGCGGCTCAATATTGAGTCAGATATTGTTCCCGCTCCCAAGGATGAATCTGTGTGCGGAATAGATCCCATTCAATTTCCTTGGACTCCACAAAGTGTTCAAACAAGTGGCTCCCCAAACCTTTGACGATCACTTCATCTTTCTTCAGAAGTTCCAGGGCATGGGCCAGCGTGGACGGAAGGTCGATAATCCCGTTTTCTCTTCTCTCCTTCCGGGACATGTCGTAGATGTTCTGATCGATCGGCTCCGGAGCCTTTAGTTGATTCCTGACCCCATCCAGCCCGGCTGAAAGAAGAACGGCCATCGCCAGATAGGGGTTCGCGGACGGGTCCACGCTTCGCACTTCGACTCGGGTGCTCAGACCCCGCGATGCCGGAATCCGGATGAGCGGGCTCCGGTTTCTTCCGGACCATGCCACATAGCAGGGCGCCTCGTAGCCCGGAACGAGCCGCTTATAGGAATTGACTGTCGGATTCGTAATGGCAGTAAAACTTGGGGCATGCTTCAGGATGCCGGCCAGGAAGTGCCTGGCGGTATCGCTCATTTCCATCGGACCGTGCGGGTCATAGAACGCATTTTCTTCCCCTTTGAAGAGACTCAGGTTGCAGTGCATGCCGGAGCCATTGATGCCGAACAGCGGCTTTGGCATGAAGGTTGCCAGGAGTCCGTGTTTCCGGGCAATCGTTTTGACAACCAGTTTAAACGTCTGGATATCATCACAGGCTTTTAGTGCTGACTGGTACTTGAAGTCGATCTCATGCTGGCCGGGAGCCACTTCATGGTGGGAAGCTTCCACCTCGAAGCCCATCTCTTCGAGTTCAAGTACGATATCCCGGCGGCAGTTTTCCCCCAGATCGGTCGGTGCCAGGTCGAAATAGCCTCCGCTGTCATTGAGTTCGAGGGTCGGCTTCCCGTTTGCGTCAAGTTTAAATAGGAAGAACTCCGGTTCAGGACCAAGATTAAAGTGGGTAAAACCCAGTTCTTCCATCTCTTTCAGCACCCGCTTGAGATTGGCGCGTGGATCCCCTTCAAATGGATTGCCGTCGGGATGGGCGATGTCGCAGATCAGACGGGCCACCTTGCCTTTTTCGGACGTCCACGGGAAGATGACGAATGTGTCGAGGTCTGGACACAGATACATATCGGATTCTTCGATCCGAACGAACCCTTCAATCGAGGAGCCATCGAACATCATTTTATTATCCAATGCTTTCGGGAGCTGGCTGACCGGGATTTCCACATTTTTGATCGATCCGAACAAATCCGTGAACTGAAGGCGGATGAACCGCACATTCTCTTCCTTCACCATTTCCATCACTCGCTGTTTATCCATTCCCCCAGCTCCTTTTCTTTTAGTTGATTCAGGCAATGAGCTCCCCTGAGCAGATATAGGCGGCTTCCCCACTTTTCCTGACGTGCCCATTTTCGTCCCAGATAATCTCCAGATCACCACCGGGCAAATGAACGGTAATGGGCTGATGCGGATCCACAAAACCATTCAACGTTGCGGCGACGACGGCTGCGCATGCACCTGTGCCGCATGCCATCGTGACCCCGGAGCCCCTTTCCCAGACTCGGTACCCGATTTCCCGGGGGCCTTTGATCTGCACCCATCCCACATTCACCCGTTCCGGAAACAGGCTGGAATGCTCGATTACCGGGCCGAGCCGCTCCACTGGTACGGCCTGCACGTCTTCGGTGAAGATGATGGCATGGGGATTTCCCATAGAAACGCAGGTGAGGCACAGTGATTGTTCTCCAAAAACATGGAATTCATTGATGGCCCGGTCATCCGGATTTCCATGCATCGGGATCGACCGCTTCCTCAATCCGGGTTCGCCCATGTCCACCGTCACAAAGCTTACTTGAGGCTTCTCTGCCACTCTTTCTTCTTCCACCTCTACACTTACAACGCCACCCAAAGTCTCGATTGTGAAGTGAGGCCGGATGGTGTATCCGTGGTCGAAAACGTATTTCGCCACGCAGCGCAGGCCGTTTCCGCAGTTTTTGGCTTCCGATCCATCCTCATTGAATATCCTCATTTTAAAATCCGCCTTTTGCGACTCGCCGATCAGGATGATTCCGTCAGATCCGATTCCAAAATTAATTTCTGATACCTTCCTGGATAGTGCAGAATACCGATTCTCCTCAAGGACATTGCCCGGGTCATCCAGTTGGTTGAAGATTACATAATTGTTCCCGAGTCCGTGCATCTTCGTGAATTTCACTTCCTCACCTCCTTAAAAGAAGAATTGGCATGATTGGAGCCTGTTTCTGATTTCATCCAGAACTATTTGCTCTCCTTCCGGTCCATCGGCTTCAAAGGTCACCGAGAAGCGCACGTACGATCCCGCATCATCCCAGGGCACAGTTGAAATGGAGTGCTCTTGGATCAGATAGTGGCTGAATGCTTCGGCATCTTCAAATGTTGGTCCGCTCTCGACTCCGGCAGGCGCTTTTACATAGAGGAAGAAAGACCCTTTGGGTTTAACGGCGTCCAATCCGCTTTCACGCAAGATGGATGACAGTTGTTCGTGTCTCCTCGAATACTTTTCAGCCGTTTCTATCGTGATTTCCGGGTGGGCCAGTGCATAGGCGGCCGCTTTCTGGATCGGGATGAACTGACCTGAATCATAGTTGTTTTTCACTGCCGCGAAGGCAGATATCAGCCTGGCGTTTCCCGCGATAAAACCGATCCGCCACCCCGTCATATTGAATGACTTGGAAAGCGAGTGAAGTTCCACGCCAACTTCTTTCGCACCTGGGACTGACAGGAAACTGAGCGGTTTGTTGCCGTCAAAAACCAGGGCTGCATAGGCGGCATCATGGACGACGATCAGTTCGTGGTCTTTGGCGAAACGGATGACCTCTTCAAAGAAATCGATGCCGGCCACCGCGCCTGTCGGGTTATTCGGGTAGTTCAGGTAAAGCAACTTCGCTCTCTTCAATGTCTCCTCTGACAAAGTTTGAAGATCCGGCAGAAAACCGTTTTCTTCAAGGAGCGGAAGTTCAGCGATTTCCCCTCCAAGATATCGGGTTTGGGTTCCGAGTACCGGATATCCGGGGCTCGTGACGATCGACACATCTCCGGGGTTGATCAGCACCTGAGGCAGCATGGCCAGGGCAGATTTTGTCCCAATTACATGGTTGATTTCAGTTTCCGGATCCAGGCCGGCCACTCCGAACACTTCATGCATATAAGCCGCAGCAACCTGCCTGAATTCCGGGATTCCGTTGTCGGCATAAAATCGATTTTCCGGTTTCCTGCTTTCAATCATCAATTCTCTAAGAACACCATCATCAGCCATGGCATCCGGCTCCCCGACACCGAGGTCAATCAGAACTTTGCCGGAATTTCTTCGAAGCGCTTCCCGCTTGGCCTGTTTGATTTTCTCGAATTTATAAACCTCGGTTCCCGTACCGAATCGGGCACCTCCGATCCGTTCGGCAAACTGGTTCCGGATATCATTCAAATCGTGATTCGCCTCCGTTCCGACTGGTTTTCTCAGTTTTATGTTATTGCGATTAAAAGGAAAAGTCTTTAAAGGTTTTGAATAAAGGTTTGCACTTTTTCGGCAAAGATTCTCCAGTACACACGAAAAAGGCTGAACGGAGTCTTTCTCGTCAGACTCCATTCAGCCTCTTGTCATAGCCATATGTTACCGGATATCGGATGGATTCTTTCCGGTATATTGCTTAAATTGCCGGCTGAAAAAATGAAGATCCCGATAACCAAGCGCACGTGCAGCTTCGGTTACATTCATTCCCGTAAAGTGAAGGAGATGCTCGGCACGTTTGATTCTGCAGTGGACCACGTAGGATTTAACGGTGTGGCCGATAATCTGTTTGAATTTCCGGGAAAAATAGCGTTCGGAAAGATGAGCCCGCTCCGCCAGGTCTCTGACCGTATGCGGTTCAGCCGGATGTTGCCGGATATAGTTTGCTATTTCAAGAATGGACTCCTCAAGTTGCCGGCTGCTTCTGTTCATCACTTTTGATAAGGATTCGTGTTCTTCCCTCAGGAGATGGATCATGAGTTGTTTGAGAATCAGTTTTCCTTCTGTTTCGGCGCCATAGGTGTGGACCAGAAACAGCCGGACATATCGGCTGAGCAATGACTCAAAGCTGATCGGGTCCCCCAAAACTCTGTGCGGACCCGGAAGCAGCCTTGGGTTGTTTGCCAGGTCGAAATGTATATAAGTCAGCACTAAAGGATTCTGGGCATCATGGAAGGCTTCAATCTCATCGCCCGGCCGGAACAGGAAGCAATGGCCCTTCTCCACTTCGTAAGTCTTTTTGTTTAATAAGACAGTACCTGCTCCGTTCCATACATAGAACAGATCGAAATTTGGCATGGGCTGATTTCTTCTCTTCCAACTCCAATCAGGCTCGCAGTGGATGGTTGCCATTGCAGGCTTCAAGTCAAAATCCTCAGGATTTATTTCAAGCATCCCATCCCTCCCTTTTCCGAATGTGATCAGGCATGCGGGCTTATATAAAGAAAGACCCCGGAAAACTTACCGGAGCCTCAAATCGCCTTTTCTTAAAGTTATTCTACAGTGACGGATTTCGCCAGGTTGCGCGGCTTATCCACGTCACACCCGCGGTGGAGAGCTGCATAGTAGCTGATCAGCTGTAGCGGAATGACCGAGACAAGCGGTGTCAGCATCGGGTGAACGGACGGGATGACGATCCGGTCCCCTTCCTCCTCAATGCCTTCCATCGAGATGATGCACGACTTGGCCCCACGGGCACCGACTTCTTTTACATTGCCACGGATATTCGGGCTGACGGCTTCCTGAGTGGCAAGCGCGAACACAGGCGTGCCTTCCTCAATGAGGGCAATGGTCCCGTGCTTCAGTTCCCCTCCGGCGAACCCTTCTGCCTGAATATAAGATATTTCCTTGAGCTTGAGTGCCCCTTCCAGGCTGACAAAATAATCGAGGCCGCGCCCGATAAAGAAAGCGTTCCGGCTCAGTTCGAGGAAATCGAAGGAGAGGCCTTCCATTTCCTCTTTCCTTACGATCATCGTCTGAACGGCATTCGCGGCAATTCCGAGCTCTTGGACCAGGTCGAAACCGATCTCTTTGCCTTTCGCTTCAGCAGCAAGGGCCGCGAGTATGGCGAGCACCGCAACCTGTGCAGTATAGGCTTTTGTGGAAGCCACCGCAATTTCCGGACCGGCATGAAGCAGGACCGTGTGATCCGCTTCTCGCGACAGGGTCGAGCCCGGAACGTTCGTCACGGTAAGGGACGGATGGCCAATCTCTTTGATCTTGACCAGCACCTGGCGGCTGTCTGCCGTCTCCCCCGATTGGGAGATAAAGACGAACAGCGGCTTTTCGGAAAGCAGCGGCATGTTGTAGCCGAATTCGCTGGAGATATGGACCTCAGTCGGCACACCGGCAAGCTTTTCAAAGTATTCCTTCCCTACGAGACCCGCATGGTAGCTTGTTCCGGCGGCAATGACATAGATCCGGTCCGCATGGTTGATTGCCTCGAGAGTTTCCCGCTCCAGACTGAGCTTGCCGTTTTCATCCTGATAGGCCTGGATGATCTTCCTGAGAACCGCAGGCTGTTCGTCGATTTCCTTCAGCATGTAATGGGGGTAAGTGCCTTTTTCGATATCCGCAGCATCAAATTCTGCCGTATACGGTTCACGGCTGATGGCTTCTCCGGAAATCGTCCTGATCCGGACATGTTCTTTCGTGACAATCACCAATTCACGGTCATGCAGTTCAACAAACTGGTCGGTTACCTGAAGCATCGCCATCGCATCGGATGCGACCACATTGAATCCTTCTCCCAGGCCTACGAGAAGCGGCGACTTGTTTTTGGCGACGAAGATTGTGTCAGGCTCTTCTTCATCCAGCAGGGCAATGGCATAAGAACCGTGAAGCATACCCAGTGCCTCTGCAAACGCCTCTTCCGTTTTCATCCCTTCAGACACCAGTTTGGAGATCAGCTGGACGATAATTTCAGTATCGGTATCCGAGACCAGCTGTACATCGGCAAGTTCCTCGCGGTAAAGCTTTTCATAGTTTTCAATGACCCCATTGTGGACGAGCGTGAAACGCCCGGAAATATCCTGGTGGGGGTGTGCATTTTTCACGTTCGGCACACCGTGTGTCGCCCATCGTGTGTGGCCGATTCCGGTATGGGCTTCAACCGATTCATCAACGATGGCCCGCAGGTCGGCAATTCGGCCCTTCGACTTGAAGAGCGATACCCCTTCTCCGTTTGCCACAGCGATTCCCGCAGAATCATATCCGCGGTATTCGAGCTTTCCCAGCCCTCTCAACAAAATTTCCTTGGCATCTGATTTTCCGATATAGCCTACAATTCCGCACATATTCAATTCCTCCAATATTAGTCAATGTCAAATAAGCGTCCGGTTTTCCGTTTTTTAAAACGGACAGTGGGCGCTGTTCTTACAAGTTGGGTTATTCCGCACGAGCAGGCAGTTCCTGCTCCCGTATGCGGAGGATGATGCCGGCTTTCCCCTCTGTGTCACACAATCGCTTGTGTGTTTTGCTGGAAAGCATGACAACCGGGCATCACGGTCGGGAGGCATCCGCCGAATTGTCGATGAACCTCCACCTCGTCTGCTGGGACTATGTTCTGATTTCCCCAGCTCAGGCGCTTTTGATTGTTTTCCGATTTTGGCGTGCCGCCGGTCCTCCTTCGCCTTTTTTCACTGCTTTTGTAATGTATTATATGGAAAGTGACATTGTCAATTACCTTTTACTTCAAGATCATAATTTTTATTGCAGATTCTGCACCATCCGATATAAATGTTGCAGCTGGATGCAGAAATTTGGTCAGTTTCCATATTTCTGCAACTTTTCGGAAACGGGTACGTTATTGATATTAGGTTCTTCAATGACCTATACCACAAACCTGACCTTCTGAATCCGGAACCCGGATACAAAGAGGTCATGATTTAGCGGCCGAAACCGAAATTGCTTAGATGGAGGAGATGGATTGGAATCATACAAAGAACGAATCGGCCGTACCCCCAAAAACACGGCGACCGGAAAAACCATGTCTGCCGCCAGGTGGAAACTGATTCTGACAATACTCACTGTGGCACTCCTGATCGTTCCGACAGGCTATATGCTGACTTTTGCCTATTATGCGTTTGGCACGAAATCGACGACACTGATGGATACTGCCAGCAATGTGCTTTATCTTACCGAACCGAACACCGCTTTGAAAGAATTGGAATTTGATATGGATTTCTCGCTGTTTTCGATGGATCTGTCATTTGACCAATACAAGCAGATTGGCAATGAGCATTATCCGGTCCGCCATTATGACCTGCATTTTGTTCTGGATGATCTTGTGGATAAGGAAATGACCTCAAATCTGGACAGGACACCGCCGAAGTACCCGACGGAAACCAATCAGTGGCTCGTCCATCCGGCACAGGGGGTGCCGGAATTCAACAGCGCACAGGAGTGGCAGGTACTTGCAGGACTGCCTGACGAAACCGTTGTCGAAGCCTACGTATCATTCAATGATCTCTATAAAGTGATCGATATAAGAAAAGAATTGCGGGGCACCGATGTTCTCTGGGCGGCGATCTACACCGGAACCGAGGATGAGATGCTGAGCACGGATGGTTATGTCGTTTCCCCGATCGGTTACCCGGTACAGCCTGACCAGACATACTGGTCACCTTTCCGGGATTCAATGTCACACGAAGAGACGTTCCTGCAGCTGCTTAAGGAAATTGAGCCGTATGAGGAGCTTGCAGCTGAAGTTTCTTCCCATAAAAACCTGAAACTCAAGGAACGGATCGCGTTTATTGAGGAAAATGGCTTTGCCGCATACGGTGCGGTGATCACCGGACCAAAGCAAGAGGTTGAGGCACTGAAAGATTCAGAGCTGATCCGGCATATGAAATTGGGTGAGGTGAAACTGTGGAATTGGACAAAGTAAAGCTTAAATCGTTTCAGGCGTTCGGATGGTTCAGTGTCATTACGGGTATTGTTGCGCTGGCGCTTCTGAACATTTCCATGCTGTCCGGGTACGATCTGGCGATCATCAGCCAGCTCTCCCTTTGGATATCGGTCATTCTCATATCGGGTCTGATTGCCCTCTTCAACAGACAAAGCCGTTCACTTGGTTTCTGGGGACTAGGAATTGCGGGTTACCTCGGATTTTTCGTTGCCGTGATCTTCATCCTCGGGTGGATCATCGTGCCGTTTCCCTGATGTCGCCAACGTCAACCCGGTTGACAAAATATTTTCTTCGTGAGCACTCAGGTTTTTCCCATTAATAAACCGGCCGGAAAGGAGTTCGTGCTCTTTCCGGCCGGTTGGTTCTTACGCTTTTCTGATGACGGCCCTGACCGGGCTCCCGTCAGCGCCATGGATGGCAAGCGGCAATGCAATGAAATCATAATCCCCCGGTTCAACATCAGCCAGCATCAGATTCTCGACGATATGGATGCCGTTGTCGCCGAGTGAATGGTGCGTCGGCAGTTCCTTGCTGTCTGTACGGTCAACGGAAGGCACATCGATGCCGAGAAGGAAGATCCCCTTCTCCTTTAAATAAGGTCCGATTTCCGGCCGGAGTTCGATAAACGACTCCGGGAACACAAGCGGATTGTTCGTTTCCGATGTCTTCAGGAGAAGACGCTCCGCACCTTCCAGGTTGTAGCCTTCCAGTTCGCTTCGTCCGAGTGAGGGGTGCATCGTCACATCGATGATTTTCGCTTTGCCGATGTAAGCGTTCACGTCCAGCTCATGAAGTCTCTTGCCACCCTCATCAAAATGAAACGGAGCGTCCGCATGGGTGCCCATATGGAGGCTTGTGCGGATTTCCCCGATGTTGACCGATCCGCTCTGCTCTTTCGTGACACCGAGCTCAAAACGGAACGGCGTATCTCCCGGCCAGTGCGCCATGTCATTACTGAGCGGCTGTGTAATATCTTTCCATCCTTCTTTCCCCATCCGTCTCCCCCTTTCAGAGTGTCGTTCTCAGGTCCCACAGCTCCGGGAAAAATCGGTGGTCAAGCACCTGTCTCAGGTAACCGACACCTGACGATCCGCCAGTGCCTTTCTTGAAACCGATGATGCGCTCGACCGTTTTCATATGGCGGAACCGCCACTGCTGGAGCCAGTCTTCCACGTCAATCATCTTCTCCGCCAGCTGGTACAGGTCCCAGTAACGGCCGACATCACGATATACCTCTTTCCAGGCATCTGCGACAGTGGGATCTCCGGCATAGACGACCGTATAGTCCCGGCCGATCAGTTTCGGATTGATCGGGAAACCTGCCCTCGCCAGCGCTCCGATTGCCGCATCGTAAAGCCCCGGCGTCCGGTAGGCTTCCAGAAGTTCCTGGTGCACGGCAGGATCTTTTTCATAGATTTTGAGTATGGCCTCCGACTTGTAGCCGAGTGCAAACTCGATCAGCCGGTATTGGTACGACTGAAAACCGGACGCCCTGCCGAGGCTGTCCCGGAATTCCAAGTATTCCGCCGGGGTCATCGTCGACAGCACATCCCAGGCCTGGATGATCTGGGACTGAATTTTCGAGACCCGAGCCAGCTTTTTGAATGCGGGCTGCATGTCATCTTTCCCGATGTCTTCAATGGCTGACCGAAGCTCATGCAGAATCAGCTTCATCCAGAGCTCGCTCACCTGATGGATGATGATGAACAGCATTTCATCATGGTGCCCGGACAGCCGGTTCTGTGAAGATAGCACTTTATCGAGTGACAGATACTCTCCGTAGGTCATCGAATCTCTGAAATCCGTATGGATGTCTTTTTCCTGTTCTAGCGCTTTTTTCAGGTCGGAAATTTTCTTGGGCATTGCCCGCCCCTCCTTTGTCAGGCGACGATGCCGCGCTTGTTTTCAAATTTCTTGTAGGCTTCCTCGTCCATGATTTTCTTCAGGATTTGGATGGTTTCATAGACTTCCTCAAATGAGTTATAAAGCGCGACCGGCGCCAGCCGGATTCCTTTTGGTGCTCTAAAGTCAGGAATGACGCCTTCTGCCTTCAGCGCACTGCAGATGCGTGCAGCCTCTTCATGTTCCAGATAGACATGGCCTCCCCGCCGGGCATCTTCCTGGGGGTTTGCCAGTTTGAAGCCATACCCATCAAGCTCCCGGCCAATCAGGTCCATCATGAAGCGCGTCAGTCCGAGCGACTTTTCCCGCAGGCGTCCGAGTCCGGCTTCCGCAAACAAGTCCAGGGAACCGGCAAGTGGTGCCATGCTGAAAAGGTTCGGTGTTCCCACCTGATAAGCGCCAGCGTGCGAAGCGGCAGTCATGTCATGTTCCATATCAAACTGTTTTTCTTTATCTGATCCGAACCAGCCGGCAAGTCCTGGAGCGGTACCGAAATGGCGTTCATGGACAAACAAACCGCCAGTCGATCCCGGACCGCCGTTCAAGTATTTGTAAGTGCACCAGAACGCGAAGTCTGCTCCCCAGTCGTGAAGGTCATGCTCCATCGCACCGACCGAGTGGCAGAGGTCGAATCCGATCGGGATGCCGTTCCGGTGTGCCGCTTCCGTCAGTGAAGGCATGTCAAGGATCTGACCGCTCCGATATAGCACCGACGGCAGGATCGCGATGGCGATTTCATCCGACATGGCGTTGATGATGTCCTCTTCCTCGATCAGGTGGCCGTCCCGGCTCTTCACACTGACCAGATGTTCTGCGGGATCCAGGCCGCGGAGCTCCAGCTGGCTCTTGATCGCATAAATATCACTCGGAAAGTTGAGTTCGTCCGCCAGGATCTTCGTCCTCTTCCCTTCCGGCCTGAAGAACGTGGCGAGGATCTGATGCAGATTGGATGTGGTCGACCCCGTCACCATCACCTCTTCGGGCTTCGCCCCGACAAACGGAGCCATTTTGGCAGAAAGCTCCTCCGGAAGATAAAACCATGGGCGTTCACCTCCGGTCCAGCCGTTGATGCCATGCACCTTCCAGGCATCCATCACATCCAGGAGTGCCCGCTCTGCCCGGCGGGACATCAGGCCAAGCGAGTTTCCATCCATGTAAATCGTTCCCGGCTGTATGTAGAATTCTTCACGGAAATCCTTCAGGCTGTCCTGCCGGTCAAATTCCCTTGCCTCATCCAATGTCGTTTTCGTCATTTCATGGCCCCCTAAGCTGTTTACTCAGACTGTACGGCAATGCCCCGGTCCTTGCAAGCGCTTTCGTTTTGTGGCTAGTTTTTAAAGATATAATTGTACACGAATCTTTAGAAAATTACCGTGAGATTTAAGATTATCCATGATAGAATAAAACCATTCAATTTCAAAAAAAGGTCGTGTTATGCATGCCAGCTACAAATGAACGGACAAAATTGCTTCATGTGGAGGATATCCTCATCGCCTACCAGAAGCTGAAGGAAGTCGTCGAACACACGCCCCTGCAGCTGAATAAACGGCTCTCCGAAAAATATGATTGCCGGATATACATCAAGCGCGAAGACCTTCAGCACGTCCGGTCATTCAAGCTCCGGGGCGCCTATTACAAGATCAAATCGGTCGAGAAGGAAGCCCGAGAAAAAGGCGTTGTCTGCGCGAGCGCCGGCAACCACGCCCAGGGCGTTGCCTTTGCATGTGCCGAACTCGGCATTGAAGGGAAAATCTTCATGCCTCAGACCACACCAAAGCAGAAGATCAACCAGGTGAAGATGTTCGGCCGTGACCAGGTCGAGATCATCCTGACCGGTGATACATTCGACGAATCATCTGCCCAGGCACTTGCCTATAAAGAGGAGCACGGTCAGCTGTTCATCCATCCGTTCGATGACCCTGTCCTGATGGCCGGACAGGGAACGGTCGCAGTTGAGATTCTGAATGACATCGAAGAACCTGCCGACTTCCTATTCGCCTCCATCGGCGGCGGAGGACTGATGTCCGGACTTGCCACCTACATGAAGAATGTCTCTCCGCAGACAAAAATGATCGGCGTGGAGCCGGCTGGCGCCGCCAGCATGAAAGCTTCAATCGAGAGCGGACAGGTCACTCCGCTCGATTCCATCGATAAGTTCGTCGATGGAGCTGCCGTACAGACTCCGGGATCCCTCACCTATGAGATCTGCAGCGAATACGTGGACGACATCCTTCCTATTCCGGAAGGCAAAGTGTGCACGGCCATCCTTGATCTGTACAATGAGCATGCCATCGTGGCAGAGCCTGCCGGTGCACTGCCGATCGCGGCGCTGGATGAATACAAGGGTCAAATCAAGGGCAAAACCGTGGTCTGTGTGATCAGCGGCGGAAACAATGACATCAGCCGCATGCAGGAAATCAGGGAAAAGTCGCTGATCCATGAAGGGCTCCTCCATTACTTCATTCTCGACTTCCCGCAGCGTGCGGGTGCACTCCGCCAGTTCCTGGACAATGTGCTTGGTCCGGATGACGATATCACAACGTTCGAATACACCAAGAAAAACAACAAAGAAAGCGGACCGGCGATTGTCGGAATAGAGATCAAGCACCCCGAAGACTACACCGGCCTGATCGAACGCATGAACACCCTCGGCTTCCCTTATAAAGAACTGAATAAAGACAGCTACCTTTTCGGCCTGCTGATCTGATTGGATAACTGTCCGGCGCTGCCGGGCAGTTTTTTCGTTTCATCGGGTCAGCTCTGTCCAATTTTATTTTTGACGAGCGCCAAGTCTTCTAGAAAGAGCTTATAGAGATTGGGACGGCGCCTGACCGCCAGGGGATGGTAGGCAACGGTCGTTTCGTAACCGTTTATTTTATGCCAGCTTCCCCTCAATCCCTTCACATCCAGTTCGGGGTCTCCGAAAAACGATTGCACGGCAACATTTCCAAGGCAGAGAATAAGAGTGGGCCGGTACTTCCGCAGCTGTTCGTCCAGATGGCGATGCATGCAAGTGTTCCTTGTTTGTTCCTTATCATATTTGCGGACCGGTTTTCTCTTCAAAATATAGGTCACATAAAACAGCTTGTTGTCCAACCCGGTTTCATGGATGGCCTGCTGGAAGGTCTGTCGGGTTCCGCATACAATCGGATTCCCCTCCCGGTCCTCCCGAGCGCCCGGATTGTCAAAGATCACCATGACGGGGGCCTTCGGATTTCCTTCTCCCCATATCATTCTCGTCCCCTGGAGGTAAAGCCCGCATTCCCTGCAATCCCGTTCATTTTCCGGAGTCGGATCCTCCGGCCAGATTTCCGGGCAAAATGGCATGATGTTCATCACCTTTCCAATCGTGTAAAGTACCCTATAACGGACAATTTATATCAATGATTGCCTTGAAGGAGTGTCATCATGCCATCCGTCAGCCAGGAAGTCATCCGCATCATCCATGCTAATGAGAATAACCTGAAAGACATTTCAGTGAATCTGCCCAAAAAGAAAATCACCGTTTTCACCGGCGTCTCCGGTTCTGGCAAGTCTTCCCTCTGTCTGGATACCATCGCCGCCGAGTCCCGCCGTGAACTGAACGAGACCTTCCCGAGCTTTGTACAGCAGTATCTTCCGAAGTATGGCAGACCCCGGGTCGGCAGGATTGAAAATCTGCCGGTGACGATCATCCTCGACCAGAGGAAACCGGCCCAAAATTCGCGGTCTACCGTCGGGACGTATACGGATATCTACGCCCAGCTCCGGCTGCTCTATTCCCGTATAGGCCATCCGTTCATCGGATACTCCGACGCCTTTTCCTTTAACCACCCGTCGGGCATGTGCACGCGTTGCGAGGGCATCGGCGAAGTGACGGACCTGGATGTTCACCGGCTGATCGACTTCGATAAGTCGCTGAATGATGAGGGAGTCATCAACTTCCCTGCCTTCACCACGGGTGCCTGGCGGTGGAAACGGTACGCCTACAGCGGCCTGTTCGAACTGGATAAGAAAATCCGTGACTACTCGCCCGAGGAATTGGAGCTGTTTCTCTACTCTCCTCAGATCAAACTCCAAAATCCGCCGGAGAACTGGCCCAAGTCCGCAAAGTTCGAAGGGATCGTCCCCCGCATGTACCGTAGTGTCATTACCCAGAAGGAGGGCAAGCGCCACCAGAAGGTGCTTGACCGGATGGTGACGACCTACCCATGCCCCGATTGCGGGGGCACCCGGGTCAACGAAAAAGTGCGGAGCTGCAAAATCGGCGGCAAAAGCATTCCCGATGTCGTGGCGATGCCGATCGAAGAAACAGTTGAATTTATTCGGTCGGTCACCGATCCGATTGCCCGCGAACTCAAGAAGGAATTGGAACTCCGGCTGCGTGCCCTGGTCGAAATCGGCCTCGGATACCTGACGCTCAGCCGCGGAGTCAGCACCTTGTCCGGAGGGGAAGCACAGCGGACGAAGATCGCAAAATACATCAACTCCTCTCTCACCGATATGGTGTACGTATTCGACGAGCCGAGTGCCGGGCTTCATCACTCGGACATCAGACGCCTGAGCAAATCGCTGATCAGGCTTCGGGACCATGGCAATACCGTACTGATTGTCGAGCACCATCCCGAAATCATCAAACTTGCGGATCATATCATCGACATGGGTCCCCTGGCCGGAGAACACGGAGGCGAAGTGGTATTCACCGGAAGCTATCCGGAGCTCCTGGCATCCGGCACGCTGACCGGACGCTCCCTGAAGCAATCCGTCCCGCTCAATTCCGGCCCCAGGACGCCTGCCGGGTGGCACCGACTTGAACAGGCATCGCTGCACAACCTGAAAGATGTCACCGTTGACCTGCCTCTCGGTGTCCTTACGGTGGTCGCCGGCGTTGCCGGATCAGGGAAGAGTTCTCTGATGCAGCTGTTTGAGCAGGATTGGACAGGTCTGATCGTCGCCATCAGCCAGAAAGCCATCGGAGCCACATCCCGCTCGACACCCGCCACCTATCTGGACATATCCGATGACATCCGGAAACGGTTTGCAAAAGAAACAGGTGAACCCGCCTCTCTGTTCAGCTTCAATTCCAAGGGAGCCTGCCCTGCCTGCCGCGGAAAAGGCATCATCGTTACCGGCATGCACTTTATGGACCCGATCGAAACAGTCTGTGAAGTGTGTGACGGCACCCGGTATGCACCCGAAGTACTTCAGTACCGGGTGGACGGGCAGTCGATTGCTGATGTGATGGGAATGTCGGTAAAAGAAGTGATCGGTTTCTTCGGAAACGAACCCTTCAAGGGACAGCTCATTTCTCTGGACCGCGTCGGGCTCGGCTACATCCGCCTGAACCAATCGATGTCGACCCTCTCAGGCGGTGAACTGCAGCGGGTGAAACTGGCAAGTCATTTGAATGAGAAAGGCACCGTTTTCATCATGGATGAACCGACCGAAGGCCTCCATCCGGATGATACGCGAAAGCTGATGGACCTTTTTCATCAGCTCGTCGAAGAAGGAAACAGCCTGTTTTTGGTCGAGCATCGGCTGGATGTCATCAAGCAGGCCGATTACCTGATAGAACTCGGTCCCGGAGGAGGCAGTGCAGGCGGCAACATCCTCTTCACCGGAACACCCGAAGAGCTTCTGAAAAGTGACAGGTCGATCACAAGACCGTATGTCGAAGAAAGCCTGCAACTCTGAACGAGGTCAATTTGAAACGGGCCCAGTCAACACGGATGAAACGCTTAAGAATCTGTTCAGATCAATTGTAAAGAGCGACAGGAAGGTCATCCCCGGTATCCTATTCACCGTTGTTGATCGCCTACAGCAGCCTTCTTGGAAATTGGGGAGGTTGTTTGCGTTGTTAGGTCTATTTAAGTAGTTGGTGTAAAACAAAAAAGAAGTCGAACGGTTATCATCACGTTCGACTTCTTCTCATTCGATTTATTATAGGCAATCAAGTGTCTGTTTGTATGCCTCCAACGTTCGATCCACTTCTTTTTCGCCATGAACGGTTGCCAGGCTATAACGGTTAAGAGGTTTGTTGTAAATGCCACGCGCCAGCAAGTGATAATCAATGTCTTTTCTTAGTGAATAATCGGATTCCTGCAAATCACGATAACTTTGGATCTTCTCTTTTTCCGTGATAATAATATTGAAAATGGAGCCCATGCCAATGGTCTGTACATGAATTCCTTTTTGAAGGAACAAATCATGTATTCCTGACTTCAATTGATTTGCCGTTTCAAACACATCGTCAATTTCTTGCTCAAGCACTTCAATTGTCGCCAATCCCGCAGCGAGTATTGTCGGATGCCCATTGTATGTCCCGCTATGAAACAGCACATCCTTCGCACCGGAGCGATTACTTTGACTGTTATCAAACACATCCGAAGCTGCGGTTGGTGCGCTGATCTCCATGATTTCTTTTTTACCCCCGACAATGCCGATGGGGAATCCGCCGCCGACAACTTTTCCCAATGCCGTAATATCTGGAGTCACGCCATAAACCTTTTGCGCGCCCCCTAGACCAAGGCGGAATCCCGTCTTCACTTCATCGAAAATAAGCAGAATACCCAGCTTTTTCGTCACGGCTCGCAGATCTTCCATGAAATCCTGTTCTGCCGGGATGAACCCTCCTTGAACAGGCTCCAGTATGACAGCCGCAATTTCATCCTTATGTTTGGTCAAGATTTCAGTCGTCGCTTCCAAATCGTTAAACGGCAAAACTATGGTGTTTTCAATTTGATGCGGCTCAACGCCTTTTGATTCTGCAATGGAGTTAGGGTTTTTCGCAGGACCAGCCTCGTTTAATGGTGGATTGACACTGAGAAGCACTTGGTTATAGCCGCCATGATAATGACCTTCAAATTTGGCAACCTTGTATTTCTCCGTATAGGCATAAGCCATTCTGATCGAAAGCAAGGTCGCTTCTGTTCCGGAATTCGTATACCGTAATCTTTCCATCCCCGGATAAAGCCCTTGGATTTTCCTCCCCATCTCCACTTCCAACTGATGGGGCGTTCCAAATAGCAACGTTCCTTCTTCCTCCATTTGGTTCCGAATGGCTTCCGTCACCTTTGGATGGCCATGGCCGGTCATTAATGCACCGTAAGAAAGCAAGTAATCCACATATTCATTGCCATCCAAGTCCGTCAAATAAGCGCCTTTCCCCTTTTGCATGATGACCGGATAAGGCTCAAAAAACTTGATATTGGCGGTCACTCCCCCGGGCATAACACTTCGGGAAGTCTCTGAAAACTCAAGTGAAGCTGTTGTTTTCCTGCGATACGCTTCCATCCCCGTTATCCCCTTGCTTTGCTCCATGCTTCCACCCCTAGTGAAGTTTTTATTTCATATTATATATTCAATATGAAATATTTATTTCGATTATACGGGGTGAGTTTGATCATGTAAAAGGATAAGGTTCCGATTTTAGAGTGGATTATTTGAAATTTAATTGATAATGAAATATCTGTTGCACTTTTTCTTTTATTCAAATAAGGTCAAAAGACAATAGAAAAATTAACGTTAGGATTTGATGTTTTGATTCAAAAAAATGTTTTTAAACATATTGCAGAAAACATGAATCAACTGAGTAAATCACAGAAGAAGATTGCCAACTACCTCTTGAAAAACGCCAACATGGTGCCCTTCTTCAAGGTCGCAACATTAGCAAAAAATGCGGGGGTCAGTGAAGCGACGGTCGTCAGGTTTGCAACGACCCTCGGATACAGCGGCTATCCGGAAATGCAACAGCATATGCAAGCCTCCATCCAGCAGCAGCTGACGTCGATGGACCGCTTAAAGATGTCTTCCCAGGTGTATGACGACAAAGAAAAAGCGATTTATGACATTTTCAATGACGACATCAGCAACATTAAGGCAACGATGGAAAACTTGGATGTCAAAGCGTTTCATAAAGCTGCCCAGTTACTTTTGGATGCTAAAAAAGTCTATATTTGCGCGAACAGAAGTACAGCGTCGCTTGGCATTTTCCTTCATTATTATTTAGACATGATTCTCGGGAACTCCAAACTGCTCGGATCATCTGAAGTGATTCCTGAACAACTTTATTCTTTGTCCGAAGATGATGTTGTCATTGGCATCAGTTTCGCCCGTTACTCAAGCAGCACCATCAACACGGTCGCCTACGCCAAAGAAATGGGAGCAGGCACGATCTCCATAACTGACAATCTTCTCTCCCCTCTTTTTCAGCATTCAGATGTCACCTTAACGGCTTCAAGCGATATGCCATCGTTCATCGACTCCTTCACCGCCCCGTTAAGTCTCATTAACGCCTTAATTGTTTATTTAGGGAAAGAGCGTGAACAGGAAGTCGAAATCCGGCTTATCAGGATGGAAGAGATTTGGAGCAAGTTTGGGAGCTTTTATAAGACAGAGACATGAGGGGACATGTCCTTTATACATAACTGGCGCTAACCCCTAAATTCATCATCCAAATCCAATCCATTCAAAGAAAACGGACCTCCCATTGTTCCGGGAGGTCCGTTTTAAGATGTTACATCAGGCCGACCGCATTTCCCTCTTGGTCGACGTCCATTCGCATGGCTGCCGGTTCCTTCGGAAGGCCGGGCATCGTCATGATATCACCGGTCAGACAGACGATGAACCCGGCTCCGAGTTTAGGGATTAGTTCGCGGATGGTAATTGTGAAGCCTTCCGGACGGCCCAGTACAGAAGGATCGTCGGTGAACGAGTACTGGGTCTTGGCCATGCAGACCGGCAGGATGTCCCAGCCCCGCCGCCTGATGTCGGACAGCTGCTTTTGGGCATGGTCTGTGAACCGGACGCCGGCCCCGCCGTAAACCTTTTTCACGATGGCTGCCACCTTGTCCTCGAAAGCATCGAGTTCATCATACACCGGGGCAAATTGGTTGCCTTCTGCGATCTGCTCCAGGACGAGCCGGGCGACCTCGGTACCGCCTGCTCCGCCCTGAGCCCACACATCGGCAACGGCTGCCCGGACACCCTGTTCCCGGCAATAATCGAGCACTGTTTCGATTTCTTCCTCTGTATCGGTAATGAAGCGGTTCAACGCCACGACCGGTTCGATTCCGAACGACCGGATGGTGTCGATATGCTTTGCCAGGTTTGGAAGTCCTCCGGCGACTGCAAGTGCATTTGCGCCGGAAAGGTCTTTTTTCGGAACACCGCCGTGCATCTTCAGCGCCCGGACAGTTGCGACGATGACCACTGCATCCGGCTTGAAGTCTCCCTGCCGTGCTTTAATGTCCATAAACTTTTCGGCACCCAGATCGGAGCCGAAGCCGGCTTCAGTGACCACGATATCCGCAAGCCGTTTCGCTGTCATTGTTGCTGCAAGCGAATTGCAGCCATGTGCAATGTTGGCAAATGGCCCTCCGTGGATCAGCGCAGGTGTGCCTCCGATCGTCTGAACAAGATTCGGCTTGAATGCCTCTTTCAGCAGAAGAGTCAGTGCCCCTTCCGCACCCAGATCGCGGACAGTCACCGGTTCTTTTCCGTAGGTATAGCCGATCACGATCCGGGCAAGCCGCTCCTTCAGGTCATCCAGTGACTTCGCCAGACAGAAAACGGCCATGATTTCAGATGCAACGGTGATGTCGAAACCATCTTCCCGCGGAATGCCGCCTGACGGCCCGCCCAGACCGACCGTTACATGCCGGAGTGCCCGGTCATTCATGTCCATCACACGTTTCCAGGTAATCCTTCTCGGATCGATGCCAAGCGTGTTGCCCCGGTGGAGATGGTTGTCGATCAGCGCGGACAGCGCATTGTTCGCCGTTGTAATCGCATGGATGTCCCCCGTGAAATGAAGATTGATGTCCTCCATCGGCAGCACTTGTGAATAGCCGCCGCCTGCAGCGCCGCCCTTTATCCCCATGACCGGTCCAAGTGACGGTTCGCGCAGCGCGACCATCGTTTTTTCGCCCAACAGGGAGAATGCATCGGCAAGCCCGACAGTCACTGTCGATTTCCCTTCACCGGCAGGGGTCGGGCTGATCGCCGTCACAAGCACAACCTTGCCGTCCGGATCGGCAGGAGCCAGCTTGTCCACATCGATTTTCCCTTTATAGCGGCCGTACGGTTCCAGTGCCTGTTCCGGAATCCCTGCTTTTGCTGCAATCTCATTAATCGGCTTCATCTCGGCGCGGCTGGCGATTTCCAGGTCTGTCAGCGGTGTCGTTGTCTTCATCACAAATTCCCCCTCCGGGCTGTCGTTATCTTCATTATAATGCCCTGAAAGCACCCGCCTTCTTCAGACTTCTTACAAAAGAATGACACCCAAACCTTTCTGACCGCATGAACTGAGGAAAACAGAAAGGATGATTTCGATTCCGTTCGATCTTCCTGTACAGATTGTGTCCCATCCCATCCACATGGCTACTCCAAAAATTGACCTGGTTTATCCGCAGGTAACCGGTCTCGCCAATCCGACTGCACAGTCGGCGATCAATTTACAGATCATTACCGAATTCACCAGGCTTGCCAAAGAACTTGGCTATGGAAACCCGAACCTCGTCGAAATGGTTGGCTACTATGAAGTGAAAACGAACGAACGCGGAGTGCTCAGCCTTCTCCTCGTTGTCTATTCCTTTACCGGTGGTGCACACGGCCTGACGCTGGCCAAAGGACTGACATTCGACGTGCACACCGGAAGGCGGTACCGTCTGGGAGACCTCTTCAAGACGGACAGTAACTATACCGATGTGCTTTCAGGCATCATCGGCGGGCTGATTAAAGAGTGGGAGGTCCCGGTCCTCGAGCCATTCGAGAAGATATCCCCTGACCAGGATTTTTATCTGGCCGACCATTCTCTGACCGTCTTTTTCCAGCTTTATGAGCTTACTCCATACGTCTACGGTTTTCCCTATTTTCCGATTCCGCTTAAATCGCTTGAGTCCATCATTGCAGATCCCAGTCCGGCAGCGACTCTGCTCCCATTTTAAAAAGCTCCGTTCCCCAAAGGGAACTGGAGCTTTTTTCAGTATTTATTTTTATACCAAGCTGCAGCCGCCTGGACTTCTGTCTGCGTCAGTGAGTGGCCAAAGTTCTCCCAATGGATTTGGACATCTGCACCCGCTCCCTCCAGAAGACTTTGCAGATCCTTCGCCTCATCCATCGGACAGATGGGATCATTGGTGCCGGCACCGATGAAGACCGACGTCCCTTTCAGTGGCGGAAGTTCCTTATCGCGGATCGGGACCATCGGATGGTGAAGGATCGCTCCCTTCAACGCATTTTCGTAATGGAACATCAGACTGGCCGCTATGTTGGCTCCGTTTGAATAACCGACTGCAATGACATTCTCCCGGTCAAACCCGTAGTCCTCTGCAGCCTTGCCGATGAAGGTATTCAGATCTTCGGTACGCTTGACCAGGTCTTCCAGGTCGAACACGCCTTCTGCCAGGCGCCTGAAAAATCGGGGCATGCCGTTTTCAAGCACATCTCCCCGGACACTCAGGATACCGGCATCCGGATCGATGAAATTGCCGATCGGGAGAAGATCATTTTCTGTTCCTCCGGTTCCGTGCAGGAGCAGAAGCGTCGGCTTGCCTTCTTTGCCTTCCTTGTAAATATGCTTCAATCGGATCCCTACTTTCTTTATCTCGAATTAAGGATAATGGTAACAGGTTTTGCCGCGCAAGAAAAGAGAGTTGTCTTTCTTAAAATAAAACCCAAAAAAATTATGCGTGAAATGTTTACTCCAATTCCTTCCGGGTAAAGTAACAGTACAAGGCGAACACCGCTGAATGCATCAGTTTGATCGATGCCGAAGGCGGAGAACTGCACAGCCTTGGCGGAAAATTTGCTTTATGTGACGAAGGTCTTTCTCGTCAGCGCCGCATGATCCGTGTTGGCCGGACCTTTAATCCGCAAGACGAATCATCAAAAGGATGATGGATCATGGAAACCAGGAGGACAAAAAAATAGGCAGATTGAAACACGGTATCTGCCAAAGCAATTGACCGGAGTGAATCCGGACAGCCAGTGCAATGGACTCAGGGGATGGTAGACGATGGACACCAGGAGGACACAAGAGAACCTGCCTGATCAGGCTTAGGTTTTCAGCATAGAACGAACGGATCGATTTTCCGTACGATCCTTGCACGTGACTCGGGAGATGGTGCCAATGGAAACCCGGAGGACGTCCGACAGGAAATGCGGCGAACAGTAAGTTTTTTGTAAAAGTGCATTTGACAGCCTGACTGTGAATTTGGTGGTCAATCAATTGACACCTTATGCCGGAAAGGCGACGGCAGTTTGGCCGATCACCTGCCACAGACGAGATGGACGACCTTCTTCGTCAGAGCAGTATTTGAATCAGCAAGTTTTCCGTTTGCAGA
Organism: Bhargavaea cecembensis; assembly: GCF_001619585.1. Classification (GTDB taxonomy): domain Bacteria; phylum Bacillota; class Bacilli; order Bacillales_A; family Planococcaceae; genus Bhargavaea; species Bhargavaea cecembensis_A. Next base: position 155,962 of record NZ_LQNT01000001.1, on the reverse strand, counting down.
GAAACCGCCCGATCGTGGATCGGGCGGTTTCTCCTTTTTATTATTTCTGAAGGAAAGTTTCCGGCATAACCACAGCGACCACTTCACCTGTCACACATACTTCCCCGTCTGCTACAACCTCAACATTCACCTTAAACTTTTTCGGATGGATTTCCTCTACTCGACCGATTGCCTTCAGCACCTTACCGTGAGGTGTCGGCTTCTTGAAGTCTACATTGAGGGAGGCGGTGACGAACCGTGGCGGGTCCTCTCCATCCCCCGGTTCATGGCCGTTTTTTCTGTGCAGTGCCAAAGAGGCTGAACCGGTGCCGTGACAGTCGATCAGTGAGGCAATCACGCCCCCGTAGACAAATCCCGGAAGAGCAAGCTCATCGCCCGCAGGATCATAGTAGGTGACTGTTGCGTCCCCTTCCCAGCCCGTCCGAAAATGATGGCCCTTTGCATTTCGCCTTCCGCATCCGTAGCACCAGGCGTAATCATCCGGATACTCATCCTGGATGGCATGGACGATCTCTTTTGCTTCCTGTACCATCTGAACCCCTCCTCTTCACCCTATTATCTGTTTCCCCTTTTCGACAGCTTTTCCGGATATCCTGCTATCAAATTGATAAAGTGGAAATGTAGCACAAGGCAGTTCCGCCGTGTGAAACCACTTTTCGTACGCAAACGACTTGGATTCATACGCAAACTTCTGAGGCGCTCCACTCTTCGCACACGAATTTCTTGGATTCATACGCAAACCATGCCCCGCTGCTTATCTAACGCCTCCTAAAAAGATCTCCATAAAAAACTGCAGACAAAAGAGCTGCATGCTCATTTTGTCTGCAGAACCGGGTCGTTTTTCAGATTACTCGCCCCGTTACCCTGATATGATCCATGATGAAACGGTCTTTCGGGAGAGTCGGCATGCGGACCATGTTGATGGTGAGGTCCTGCTCCGGGACTTCGTAGGACAGTTTTTCTGTCAGGTACCGGACGCTTTCTTCGATAATCATGACCGCAATCGGTTCCCCCGGGCACCGGTGTCCGGTATCCGGATCTCCGCCGCCCTGCGGGATGAAGTTGAACCGGTCATCGGTAAAGTTATTGAACCGGTCTGGGTTGAATTCGTCCGGCTCTTCCCAGATACGCGGATCCCGGTTGATGCCATGCACATCCAAGATGACATGACGGCCCTCTTTGAACAGATAGCCTTTCCATTCGAAATCTTCTTTGACAACTGCCGGGAGGAAAGGTGTGAACGGATAAAAGCGCCGGATTTCGTTGGCAAAGTTATTAAGCTCTTTCGTGGTGCCGAGTTTGTTTTTCCACTCCGGGAAATCATGCAGGGCAAGTGCCGCGAACGCGACAAATCGGGCGACCGCGACAGCAGGCCGGATGACATTCAGCAGTTCGATGGCCGCCATATGGGCATCCAGCAGTTCCCCTTCTTCCTCATGGAAAGCGACCGTATGGACCGGAGTCCCTTCCTCGGCCTTCATCCTGCCGTCCCGGATTGCCTCGATCACTTCCTGGATCCAACCTTCCGTCTCCGTTCTGACCTTTTCCCCTTCGCGGTATCGTTTACCGACGCCGCCCGCTGCATCAATCATCACACCGACCTCATAGGCCCGCCGCCAGGATTCAGCGTCTGTCAGCGGAACGCCTGTCCACCGGCACATCGCCCTCAAAATCAGTTCCTCTGACTCATCAAACAGCACGGCCCGCCTTTTCTGTTCCATTTCCCGGCCCTTCCGCTTCCACTCTTCCTGAAGAATCGTCCGCAGATGGGCCAGCCTCTCCTCACCCATCATCGACATGAACATCGCTTTCCGGATCTTGTGCTTTTGTCCATCTTTCGTATGGATGCCGTTTACCCCGAACAGCGTTTTCTGGATCCGTTTTGGCATCGCGCCTTCCCGCTTGATCTTGGATTCATCATAAAACAACTCTGCGGCGTCCCGACCGGTCATGACGATCATCTTTTTACCGAGGATCCTTGCTTCGAAAACGTCTGTGTCCAGCCGGGACATCCGCTTTCCGACAAAGTTGTAGCCCTCTGTGACCACGTTTACCGTACTGTCAATCATCTTGATCTCTGGAATCTGTTTCGTCATCAGCACACCTCTTCTGTCAGATAGTCCTTCATGTATTCCCTGATTCCTCCATAGAATAACGTGTTTCTGCTAGTCAGAAAGCTCAGAATCTGCTTTCAATGATGGCCCGGATGTTATACAATTAATTCGACTACCGTAAGATTAGGAGGAAACACCAATGTCCGCAATTCCGCGTTCAGAAGTGAAGCTTGAAGAAACATGGAACCTGAGTGACCTGTTTGCTTCGGAAGCCGACTACGAAGCAAGGCTCGATGAAATCCGCGAAGCAGTGCGCAAGTTTGCAGAACAATACAAGGGCAAAATCACTGACGCAGCATCAGCTCTCGCAGCACTCAAGGACTACGCAGCCATCTACGAAAAGATTATTCCTGCGGGCACCTATGTCAGCCTGCTGCAGAGCGAAGATCAGACGAACAGTGACCACCAGATGAGAGGGGCGGCATTCGGCTCGCTGATGGCGAAAAGTTCTGCCGAGATGAGCTTCTTTGAGAGTGAACTTTCCCAGCTTCCTGAGGAAGAGCTTAAGCGGGCGATGGAACAGTCCGATGACTTCCGCATCTACCTGAGAGATATTCTCCGCTTCAAGCCACACAAGCTGCATCCTGAAGTGGAAAAAGTGCTCGCTTCGTTCTCTTCCGTATTCGATGCTCCTTATGAGCTCTACAATGTCACAAAACTCGTGGATATGGACTTCCCGGACTTCGAGGCCGGCGGCGAGCAGTTCCCGAACAGCTACAATCTGTTCGAGGGAACCTGGGAAACCGATCCGGATACGGAAAAGCGCCGAGCAGCCTACAAAGCGTTCTACAAGAAGCTGGCAGACTACCAGCACACAACTGCCAAAACATATGACACCCACCTCCAGACGGAAAAGACGACCTCCGACCTTCGCGGATTCGACACGGTCTTCGATTACCTGCTGTTCAACCAGGAAGTTGACCGTGAACTGTACGACCGCCAGATCGACCTCATCATGAACGAATTGGCACCGCACATGCGGCGCTACGCCAAGCTGCTGCAGGATGTGCATGGCATCGACCGGATGACGTTCGCAGACCTAAAAGTCCCGCTCGATCCGTCGTATGAGCCTAAAATCACGATCGAGGAGTCCAAGAAGTATATCTTCGATGCCCTGTCTGTTATGGGAGACGACTATTCCGAAATGCTGAAGCGCTCGTATGACGAACGCTGGACCGACTTTGCCCAGAACAAAGGCAAGTCCACCGGCGCATTCTGCTCAAGCCCATACGGAGTCCATCCTTATATCCTGATCTCCTGGTCGGGCAGCATGGAGGATGTTTTCGTCCTCGCACACGAACTGGGCCACGCCGGACATTTCTACAACGCCAACAGAGAGCAGGGTGTCTTCAACGCAAGGCCGTCTCTCTACTTTATCGAGGCGCCGTCCACGATGAACGAGATGCTGATGGCCAATCACCTGCTCAAGAACTCGGACGATCCGAGGTTCAAGCGCTGGGTCATCGCCTCCATCGTAGCGCGTACGTACTACCACAACTTCGTCACCCACCTTCTCGAAGCCGCCTACCAGCGCAAAGTTTACGAGCGGATCGATGCCGGACAGAGCGTCAATGCCGGTGTGCTGAATGAACTGAAGCGCGGTGTGCTTGAAGAGTTCTGGGGCAGTGATATCACGATCGAAGAAGGCGCTGAACTCACCTGGATGCGCCAGCCGCATTACTACATGGGCCTTTATCCGTATACCTACAGTGCAGGCCTCACGATTTCGACGCAGGTGTCCAAGCGGATCCTGGACGAAGGCGAGCCGGCTGTGAACGAGTGGCTGGAAGTTCTCCGTGCAGGCGGAACGAAGTCACCGGTGGAACTCGCGAAAATGGCAGGCGTCGACATCACGACGGATGCTCCGCTCCGCGACACCATCGCGTACATCGGCAGCCTGATCGACCAGCTTGAGCAGCTGACCGAAGAAGTCGCTTCCAACACAAAAGCCTGATTTGCCTCCCCCCTTCCGCTATTGCGGAGGGGGGCTTTAAATATCCGGAAAATCAGTGTATAATAAAGAATTGTGGCTTGCTCCATTAATGGAGTGAAGCGGGTTGGGAGAGGGATAACTGAATAGCAGGTTTTCTGTATGAAAAAAGATCTTTTTGATTTGAAGGGACACGGTACGAACATCCGGACGGAAGTGATGGCCGGTCTGGTCGGCTTCTTTACGATCGCCTACATCATTGCGGTCAACTCGTTTATTCTGGCCGAGTCCGGTATGCCGCTGGAAGGCGCCATGATCGCCACGATTCTGATTTCGTTCGTGGGCTGTCTCCTCATGGGCTTGTGGGCAAATGCGCCAATCCTCCTCGTACCGGGTATGGGCATCAACGTCATGTTCACCTACACGTTTGTCCACTCGATGGGCCTGGATTATCGGGCGGCGCTGACGCTTGTGTTCATCTCCGGCATTTTGTTCGTGGCTGTTGCATTCACGAAGCTGGGAGCCATCCTGAATCGGGTGATTCCACAATCCCTGAAGGTGGCCATTACGGTAGGAATCGGGCTGTTCCTGATTTTTATCGGCCTGGAGAAAGGCGGCATCATCGACCGCGGCACAAGTTCAATGATCGCACTGGGCGACCTGTCCGATCCCAGACTGATCGCCACGGTCCTGACGCTGCTCATCGCACTCGTTCTGTTTCTGAGAAACATCACGGGACACTTTCTCTGGGCGATGATCGCGGGAACCGCCATCGCGGCACTGTTCGGCATTATGCCTGACGGTTCCGGGAACGATGACATCTCCCTTGCTTCTTATGGCGATGTGTTTGCTGCCTGGTCGTTTGACAGTGTTCTCTCCATGGCGTTTATCGTCGGGACGTTTTCCCTGACGATGGTGACCGTCTTCGAGAACATCGGCCTTGTTCAGTCACACACCGCAGCAGCAGGCCGTCCGGAAAAGGCGGAGCGGGCATTACAGGCGACTTCGCTGTCCGCCATGCTGTCAGGATTGTTCGGCTCGAGCACGCCCGTGGCAACCGCAGAAACGGGCGCCGTCATCGCGGCAGGCGGCCGGACCGGACTCAGCGCAGTCACAGCAGGTATTCTATTCCTGCTGTCGGTCTTCTTTATCCCGGTCATCCAGTATATTCCGGACAACGCCATTGCGCCGATTCTACTGATTATCGGCGGACTGATGGTCCAGAATATCACCGACCTGGAGACATCTGACCTGACTGAGGCATTTCCTGCGATCTTCCTGATCGCCATGATTCCGTTTACCCAGAGCATTGCTGATGGCGTCGCGGTCGGGTTCATTCTCTATCCGATTCTGAAGCTGGCAAGCGGGCGGGCACGCGAGGTCGCCAAGCCGCTCTACGTGATCGCTGTCCTCTTCATCCTGAATTTTGCGGTTTATCTCGTGTGAGATGCCGCCATAGAAAAAGGCTTTCCGGATTCATTATCCGGAAAGCCTTTTATTATTTGTACAATCAGCCTTGAAGCCGATCAGACCGGATTCCCATCGCTTCTGCCATGAATCGGGCAAACCCGTCACCGAATTTGTCCATGTTTCGGGTGAACCGCTCATCCTGGATATACAGTTGCCCAAGCCCCTTGAAGGCTTCAGGTGAATAGGTGTGCCCCATGCTGTTCAGGAACGCATGCCATTCGCCGATTGCCTGCTGGACTTCTTCCGAATCAGGATCCTGATTTCTCATGGCGGCAAGTTTCCGGAACAAGGCTTCCATCTGTTCGCCGGTCTGCTTTTGCCCTTCCGGCCCCATGTTTGCCAGTGCCTGATTGGACCGGTCGACCGCCTCGTCTCCCCAGCGCCGCCGGGCTTCGTCCTCGTATGGATTATTTGTGAAGTCAAATCCCTCGAACTTCTCTTTATCCGTCATTTCAATTTCTCCTTTCGCGTCTTGTATGGTTTTCTCCAGAGTCCCGATCATCCGATCAAGCCTCGCCCTTTTTTCAAGCAGGGCCTCACGCTGCAGCAAAAGGGCCTCTTCCCTGTCAAATTCCGGGCTTTTCAAAATTTCACCGATGCGCTTCAGCTGAAAACCGAGTTCCCTGAAAAACAGAATCTGCTGGAGCGTTTCCAGGTCACGGTCTGAGTACTGCCGGTAGCCTGCCTCTGTCACCTGTTCGGGTGATAACAGGCCGATTCGGTCGTAATGATGAAGTGTCCGGATACTGATACCGGTCAGTTCTGCAACTTCCTTTACTTTTCGGAGCATCTCGACCTCCTCCTTCATTTCCTGAACCCAGTATAAGGTCTGACGTTACGTTAGGGTCAACACATCGATTCAAATAAATAACCGAATTCTACCTTTGGACGCGGGTAGAATTCGGAAAGGTTGCTGTTATTCTTTATGATTTCACGAAAAGCAATTTACCCGTCTGGATGATAACGAAAGGAACAAATGCCAGTCCGTAGACCATATATAGCTGTTCCTTGCCAAGCGGAGCCACTTCGAACAGACCAAGCGTCAAAACGAGATTCAGGAGGATAACGCCGATCAGAAAAGCGGTCCAGCAGGCGATGTTGGAAAAAATTCCGATCCTGAAAATGGAGTCTTTTGAGCGGCAGTTGAATCCGTGGAACAGCCGTGCGAGGCACAGCGTGGCAAAAGCCATCGTGGTGGCATCTGCGGGCCCCCCCGCAGTTAATCCATACTGGAAAGCAATGATCGTGACAGCGGCAATCAGCAGGCCTTCCAGGCTGATCTGCATGACATCCCGCTTGCTGAACAATCCTTCTTCCTTGTCCCTCGGTTTTTCCTTCATCACTTTTTTGCCATGCGGCTCCAGTCCGATGGCAATGGCCGGCAAGCTGTCCGTCAGCAGATTGATAAACAGAAGGTGGGCCGGAAGGAAAGGTACCGGGAGTGCCAGAAGAGAAGCGTACATCACGACGAATATCGCCCCTGCATTTCCGGACAATAAAAACTGGATGGCATTTTTGATATTGTTATACATGCTCCGGCCATTGGATACCGCTTTTACGATCGTTGAAAAGTTATCATCGGTCAGAACCATCGAGGATGCATCCTTGGCCACTTCCGTTCCGGCCATCCCCATGGCCACTCCGATGTCCGCCTGCTTGAGTGCCGGTGCATCATTCACGCCATCACCGGTCATGGCGACCACGTTCCCCTTTTCCTGCCAGGCTCTTACAATCCTGATTTTGTGTTCCGGGGAGACCCGTGCATAAACGGAATATTGTTCAATCTGGTCCTTTAATTCCTCATCAGACAGTTTTTCAATGTCTTTCCCTTCTATCGCCTCGGAGGGGTCATTTAAAATCCCGATCTGTCCGGCTATCGCGATGGCGGTAATTTTGTGGTCACCAGTGATCATGACGGGCTTGACCCCGGCCATGATACAATCTTCCACCGCCTGTTCGGTTTCTTCCCTCGGTGGGTCCATCATGGCGATCAGCCCCAGAAAAGTCAGTCCCTCTTCTTGGACGGCACCTGTTTTCAGCGGGAAGACTTCCTTATAAGCAAGTGCAAGGACACGCAGTCCCCCATCAGCAAACGAATGTGCGGCCTGCCTGATTGATTCAATCTGTTGCAGAGTGATGACCTGAACTCCGCCTGCCGTCTCGATGCGGCTGATTCTGGGAATCAGGACATCTGTTGCGCCTTTGGTGATCATCACCTGCTTATGGCCGATGCGGTGAATCGTCGACATGAACTTCCTGCGGGAATCAAAAGGCATCTCTCCGATGCGTTCATTCTGCTCCCGCTCCATCCTTTCATTAAATCCGTATTGCTTGCCGATGTTGACGAGAGCGATTTCTGTCGGGTCTCCGATTTCCTGTTCTCCTGCGGTCACGGCGTCATTGCACAGTAAGGCCATGCGCAGCAGCTTTTCGTGCTGTTTATTGCCGGGCTGCAACTGATCGGAGCCGATAATCTTCCCATCCGTGTAGAAATGCTGAACCGTCATTTTGTTCTGGGTCAGTGTCCCTGTTTTGTCTGAACAGATCACCGATATATTTCCCAGGCTCTCAACCGCATGCAGTTTACGGATGATGGCATTTTCTTTTGCCATCTTTTGTGTCCCGAAGGCGAGGACGATGGTCACAATGGAGCTCAGCGCCTCAGGAATGGCGGCGACCGCAAGGGAGACGGCGAACATGAACGAATCCGCCAGTTCACGCCCGCGAATGACATCCAATCCGAAAACGATCAGGCAGATCACCGTGATTCCGATGGCCAGCGCTTTTCCGAATTGATCCAGCCTTTCCTGGAGCGGGGTGCTTTTTTCCTTGGCGTTTTCGAGCAGATCCGCAATCTTTCCGATTTCTGTATCCATGCCGATCGCCGTCACAACCGCTTTGCCTCTGCCGTTTGTCACAAAACTCCCTGAAAACGCCATGTTTTTCCTATCGCCAAGTGCGACATGGTCTGCCGGAACGAAGTCCGCACTTTTTTCTGCCGGTACTGATTCGCCGGTCAGGGAACTTTCGTTGATGAGGAGGCTGTGGCTCTCCAATATGCGGGCGTCCGCACAAATATAGTCTCCGGCGTTGATAATCAAAAGGTCACCGGTCACGACTTCACGCGATGGAATCTGAACGACCTTGCCATTTCTCATGACATTTGCAGACGGAGCCGCCAAGGCCTTCAGACTGTTCAACGATTTTTCCGCTTTAACGTGCTGGATGGTACCCAGCGCCGCATTCAGCAGGACAACTGTCAGAATGACAATCGAACTTTCCACTTCTCCCAGGAACGCGGAGATGATGGCGGCAATATTTAAGATAATCACCAGGAAATCTTTGAATTGGTCTACGAATACGGCGCCGGCACTTTTCCGCTTCTCTTCCTGCAGCTCATTAAATCCGTGTTCTTCCTGCCTCAGCCTGACTTCTTCATCTGACAAACCTGTCCCGATCGCTTCAGGCTCGTTCTTTTTCGGCCTGACCGGTTCTATGATTACATTCATGCGGCTACCCCTCCATCGTATATGGCGATATCTCATGCAGTGGACAAGTTCTTCTTCATGTGAAGGTATGCGGAATGAACCTGTTCCATGCAGATCCTGTCAACTTTCCGGGCATTTGTTTTTGCCTGGCGCATAACAGGCTATACTTGGACTAGGAAGGAGTGGGAAAATGAGCGATTCCAATCAAACGAACCGATTAATCAACGAAAAGTCCCCCTATCTTCTTCAGCACGCCCAAAACCCTGTTGACTGGTATCCATGGGGAGAAGAAGCTTTCCGGAGAGCGAAGGAAGAGAACAAGCCGGTCTTTGTCTCGATCGGCTATTCCACATGTCATTGGTGCCATGTGATGGCCCATGAATCGTTCGAGGACGAAGAAGTTGCAGCGCTCATCAATGAGTACTTTATCCCCGTCAAGGTGGATCGTGAGGAACGTCCGGATATTGACGCCATCTACATGGAGGCCTGCATGAAGTTGACCGGCCAGGGCGGATGGCCGCTGAGCGCCTTTCTCACCCCTGACCAGAAGCCATTCTATATCGGCACCTATTTCCCGAAAACGGGCAAGTACGGCAGGCCGGGCATGATGGACGTCCTGCCTCAACTGCACGATGTGTATACCAATGATCCGGAGCGGGTCAATGAGATCGGCAACCGGATGAAAGAAGCACTGGAAGTCCGTGCCGAACCGGGAAACGGGGAAATCCCCGCATCCACGCTCCATCAGGCATTCGGTCAGTTGGCGCGGCTGTATGACGGCGTCTACGGAGGATTCGGCGGCGCGCCAAAATTCCCGTCGCCCCATCAGCTTCTTTATCTGTTCCGCTACTTCGAATGGCATGGTGAGCCAATGGCATTCGAGATGGCGGACCGGACGCTGGATGCGATGGCCTCAGGCGGAATCTATGACCAGATCGGGTCCGGGTTTGCCCGTTACTCCGTCGACGAATACTGGCTCGTCCCCCACTTTGAGAAGATGCTGTACGATCAGGCCATGCTCATGATGGCGTATACAGAAGCCTTCCAGATTTCCGGCGATGCCCGCTATGAGGGGATCGTGAAGGATCTGTTCAGTTTTATCAGCCGTGAAATGACCCATCCCGAAGGCGGATTCTATTCTGCGCTTGATGCGGACAGCGAGGGTGCGGAGGGCACCTACTACCTGTGGACGGAAGAAGAAGTGTTCTCCCTCCTTGATGAAAAAGAGGCAGAGATCGTCTGCGCAGTATATGACATCACGCCGGGCGGGAATTTCGAGGGCAAAAGCATTCCGAATATGGTCGGTCTCGAACTGGAAGCCGTGACAAGCGAATTCGGGATTTCAGAAGAGGAAGTGGAACGCATCCTGGACGAATCCCTGCCGAAAATGCTGGCGTACCGGGAGAAGAGGATTTATCCGCATCTTGATGACAAGATCCTCACCTCCTGGAATGGCCTCATGATTGCGGCTTTGGCAAAAGCCGGTGCGGCGTTTTCCGATTCCGGCATGGTCGAGGCGGCAAAGCAGGCAGCGGATTTTATCGGCGAACATCTTGATGCCGGAGACTACCTTTTTGCCAGATGGCGTGACGGGGAAGCCCGGTTCCATGCTTACCTGGATGACTATGCTTACCTGATCTGGGGGCAGCTCGAGCTTCACCAGGCAACCGGACAAGAACGGTACGCCTCAGAAGCTGTGCGTCTTGCCGGCATCCTGGAAGAACGTTTTGCAGACGGTCCCGGAGCCTTCTTCTTCACCGACCGGGAAGGAGAAACGCTTCTCACAAGAAGCAAGGATATTCTCGATGGCGCCCTGCCGTCAGGCAATGGCATTGCCGCCATGCAGCTGTGGAGGATCGGCAAGCTGACCGCGGATGAGCGCTGGATCAGCAGATCGGAAGCCATTATGTCGGAATTCGCGGGAGAAGCGGACCAATACCCGAACGGCACGCTCGGCCTGCTCATGGCAAGGATGGCATTCGAGGCCGGCGGACGTGAAATTGTCGTCACCGGCAGTCACCCGGAAAATCGTGAAGAACTGCTCGAAGCGCTTCGGGCAACTTTCCTGCCGTTTGACGTCTGGACAGAGCCGGCGGATGACAATGGACCGCTTATCCGCCTGACCTCAGGAAAAACAGATGACCGCCATCCGCTGACCGCCTTTGTCTGCGAAAGTAACGTGTGCCGCGCACCTGTCCACGGACCGGAACAGATTCTAATTGCTCTGGGCTTGGATGGAGCCACATGAAGATTGTCATCCTGGGTGATACCCATATGCCCCGCATGGCCAAAGCCCTGCCCCCAAGGCTCATCGCAGAGCTTGAAACCGCAGATGGGATCATCCATACAGGAGATTGGCAGACGCTTGAGGTTTTACACGAGCTAAAGCGCTTTGCACCGGTCGATGGCGTATACGGAAATGCCGACTCCCCGGAAATCAGGGAACTGTTCGGCAGAGAAAAACGTTTTATCTTTGATGGCATTGCGGTCTCTCTCGTTCATGGGGACGGGAAAGGCAAGACGACGCCACTACGCGCTCTGGAGACGTTCAGGGAAGAACAGCCGGATATTATTCTCTTCGGCCATTCCCATATCCCCTATCACGAACGGCACGATGGGATCGTCCTGTTCAATCCCGGCTCTCCGACCGATAAACGGAGGCAGCCGGAGTTTTCATTTGGGATCCTTGAGACAGCGGGTACCGGATTCTCCCTTCGCCATATTTTCTACAGCAGCAAAGTTTAAAGCCCGGAAGACGTCGAGTCTTCCGGGCTTTTGGGGATCAGGCATCCGACAGATGCTTCGTGCAGTTATATAGCGTGCACAGGTTCCGGTCATCTTGCATCTCTACGACAGTCACTGACGTATTGAGAATCCGGTCTGACTGCTCCAGGTCAGGAACCACTGCCTGAAGCAGCCGCCTGATAAAACCGCCGTGAGTGACCAGGAGCACATTTTCTTCGGGCCGCTTCCTGATTTCTTCAAGAAGTTCCACTCCCCGGGCCACCATATCTTCATCGGGCTCCATTCCGAGCGAAGGCAGAAGTGAACGCCACTCGCTGCCCCATCTCTCGACCCGGTCCTGTTCCGTCGTCCCTTCCAGCTGGCCGCCGTACACTTCAACCAGCCGGTCATCGGTGACCAGCGGAATGCCCGGGTTTTCTTTGCTGATGATTTCTGCAGTCCTGAGCGCACGCTTCAGCGGACTGGCGTAGATGATTTCCCAATCTTCATCCGCCAGACGGACCGCTGCTTTTTCCGCTTCGGCGATGCCTTCAGGAGCAAGCGGGATATCCGAATGTCCCTGCCATTTCCGTTCCTGATTCCACGTGGTCACGCCATGGCGGACAAATCCGATCCGTTTCATACAAAATCCCTCCTACACCCGTTAACGGGCCGTTCTCTATAACCTTTCGACCGGCAGCCTCTGAATCCTTCCCTTGGACGCAAAAAAGACCGCAGGTGCGGTCCTCGATGGATAGTCTTTTCAGTTTGGCATTAGCGCCTTCCGGCTGGTCTTTTCTGCTGCAAAAGGAATGGCGAGTTCCGCCACGATCGGCATATGGTCGGATGCGTGGGTGTCAATGACTCGCGCATTGCGGGTCCCCTCCACTCCCTTGTAGAAAAGATAGTCGATTCTGGATTCAGGCTCTGAATCAATACCGGAAGCGCCTTTAAAGCGGCTCGGGTACGTCAGGGATTCTTCCAGCCTGACTCCGTCAAATGCATCCCGGAATCTTAATCGTACTCTTTGGATCTCCGGGTGGTCCGGGACAGCATTAAAGTCTCCGGCGATTACTGCCGGGAAAAGCGTACCTTCTGCGATTTCCAGCAGCTCGCCGATATTCGACCGGAGTCCTTCTTCATGCAGGGCCAGATGGGTATTGAACACGCTAAGATACGTTTCGCCCAGATCAATTACAGTTTCCAGTACCCCCCTTGGCTCTGAACCTTCCGGAGGTTTATCAACCTCCCGGTAAGCGTGATTCACCGCATATTTGATCGGAAAACGGCTGAGGACCGCATTGCCGTATTTTCTGGCCGGCTGTCCGGGAATGAGCGGCGGCTCGACCAGGTTCGGTCCGTAGCTGTACGACATGTCCAGCATTTCGGCAAGGCAGGCAGCCTGATCCCTGAAGCCGCTACGGCCGGAATAGTGGCTGTCTACTTCCTGCAGAGCGATGATGTCCGCTCCGCTTGAGCGGATCACCCGGGCGATCCGTCCAAGATCCACCCTGCCGTCCATCCCTCGGCCGTGGGCGATATTGTAGGACATGATGCTCACCATCCTCACAGCACCTGCTTCCTGACCTGCCGTAAGCCCAGCCATGGACATTGCCGGTTTTCCTGTCATGAAATCTCTCCTTTTTGTGTGGTTTCTCTGACGGGGAAAATTGCTGCCTGTTTCCCCTCATACTCTAACCGCACAACATGTCGAGAGTGTAAGGGCTGTGTTAAAGATTGTAAAGTTGACTTGCCCGTGTTCATGAAATCTACAAGAACAGGGCTGAAATCAATGCACCGCGGGCAGGATGGATTAAAACGATAAGGTGGTCCGGCAATGAAAACCGATACACTCTTGCACCCCTCCATTCTCCTTCTGCTCCTATCCGTGGCAGATACTTATTTAACACTCACCGGGATTGCGGGAGGCTACATCCGGGAAGCCAACCCCCTCATGGATGCCTTACTGAAGGTTGAGCCTGCCTATTTCTTCGCGGTGAAACTCGCACTTCCCGCGATCCTGGTCGTCTTATCCCATGCAATCGGAGAATCGCGGCCTGTCCGGATCCTCATGAACGGGGCCCTCACCGTATATGTCACGGTGTTCCTATTACATGCGGTCTGGATTCTCCTGATCTGAGCGGCGGCCCAGAAGCGCACTGAAATCGCCGATCAGGTGCAGTTCGTGCATCGGCCGGGTCATTGCCACATACAGCAGCTTACGGTCCAGTTCTTCATCCCTGAACGGGTCACTGAATGCAGCGACCATCACGGCATCAAACTCCAGACCCTTTGCCAGATGCCCGGGTACGATGAGAAGGCGGCCTGATTCAGGCACGGATCCCTGGCTGAGGAGCATCACTTCACCATCCCCACCGGCAAGGCCGGCAAACATATCCGCCGCCTCTCGCGCAGTCTTCGTGATCAGTGCAACCGACCGGTGGCCTCTGGAACGTATTGCCCGGTAAAGTTCATGCACCGCTTCGGGATCAAATGTCTCAGCCTGGTGCACTTCCGGTTGAGGTCCGTGCCGGACAACCGGTTCAACGAGCGGAAGGCCGGCAGCCAGCCCGCCGAGCACCTTGTTTGCGGATTCCATAATTTCTGCGGTCGTCCGGTAGCTTTTCTGGAGTGTCCGGTAGGCAGCGCGCGGAAACAGGTTCCGCACCGTCTCCCAGTCCCGAACGGACCGGTAGGAATGGATCCCCTGCGCAAGGTCCCCGACAATGGTGAACATGTCTGTATCCAGGGCATCCCGGAGGGCAGCCAGTTGGAATGCACTGTAATCCTGGGCTTCATCGATGAAGACCGAACGCATCTTCCACTCATCAGGTATCCCCTTGAGGCGTGCCTGCAAATAAAGCAGGGCCGCCAGATCCTCGGTCTCCCAACGTTCTTCGCCCGCTGCCTTTACACAAACCTCCCTTTCCGTTTCTGTCCAATCACAGGCGGTTTTTCGGATGAACTCTTCATCTGTACACCATCTGCGGTAAAGCTGTTTGATATTGTAGGCGCGAAAACGCTTCATATAGGTGGCTGCTGTCTTCTTCCCCTCCCGCTCGATGGCCGGAAGACGCACATCCCGCTCATCGATCAGACGGGTCGTCTGTTCGCGCCGCCGCCGGTCATCCCGGATGCCGAACAGCGCCTTGTCCAAAGCCTGCTCGTAACGGACGGTCAGCGTGGCAAGGATTTCCTTCCGCTTTCTGGCTGTTTCCGTTTTGAGGATGCCGGCAATCCGGTCAAGACGCTTCTGAAGAGGCAGGTAACTGAATTCATTGAGGAAAAGCCGCCTGAGCCGTTCTTTTTTAATGATCCGGAACTTCTCGATAAACACATCTTCAAACAAGAGCGCGGTTTCTTTTTCAATCATGGCCACATATCGGTCAAGGGCATCCCGGTAAGCAAGGGACCCCTTCAGCCGAGAGAGAAGTAGCGTATTGCTGTCCACTGCGCTTCCCTCTGCAAGCCGCTCCAGTTTCCTGTTTGGATCTGCCACCTTCAGCTTCAGGCCGGTCGCCCCGAGCACAAATGTCTCGAAAGTGGTCTGACGGATTTTATCAACGCCCAGTTCAGGCAAGACATCCGAAATATAACCGATGAACAGTTCACTCGGTGCGAGGATCATCAATTTCTCCGGGGGAAAATTACCGCCCATTGTATAGAGGAAATAGGAAATACGATGAAGGGCGATTGTCGTTTTGCCGCTTCCTGCCGCTCCCTGGACGATGATCGGCCGCTTCAGGTTGGCACGGATGATTTCATTCTGCTCTTTCTGAATGGTCGAAACGATTTCCGTCAGTCGGACGTCCGCCTTTCCGGACAGTGCCTCCTGGAGAAGTTCATCATTCGTCGTCAAGTCGATATCACGGATATCCTTCAGGGTACCGCCTTCGATCTTGTACTGGCGTTTGGCATACAAATGTCCGCGGTTTTCTTCCCCGTTCACCTCGTAGGTGACATCCCCGATGCGCCCGTCATAATAGACGTTTGCAACCGGAGAGCGCCAGTCCACAATGACCGGCTCCTGCGTTTCCCTGTGAAACAGCGACGTCTTGCCGATGTAGAGCAGTTCGGCCCCTTCCCCTTCTTTTTTGAAATGGATCCTGGCAAAGTAAGGATTCTGAAGAACAGCTTCCATCTCTTCCTTCCGCCCTGCTGCCATCTCAAAGAATCGAGCATTCGTCAGGATATTGATGTAGCTTTGGCTCGAGTCCAAGTGCTCAAGATCTCCCATGGACTGGCGGATATTCTCCCTTGACTTCGCCGCTTCCCGTTCGGTTTCAGCGAGCAGACGCTGCATATATTCCTTGGTATATTCCAGCCGTTCCATTTCTTCCGAATAATCCGGATGATTGTTTGCCCCCATGGCACTCCCCCTCACACCCTATGTCTTCGCAGAAAACAGGACAGCATTGTACCACTCCTGTGGGGCAGCTTCAAGACGTCTTACAAAGGACCGTCGGACACCCACTCAGCGCTGTTCTGTCCTTCGGTACACCCGGCCGTCCTCCGACCGCTCCATCATTCCGTAATCGATCAGAAACCTTCGGATCGTTGCAAAGTCCGGATATGCAAGCATCAGAATTTCATTAACTTCCCGTTCATGATAAGATTTTCCTTTTTCGAACCGACCGGCGCGATGCTCAGCCACAATGAATTTTCTTTTCTCTTTCGAAGGAAAGACATCGAGCGGCCCGTCCGGCCCCTTTTTAAACAAGTTTTTCAATGTCTGTTCCCGCTCCTGATTAGTAACATTAAAAGCCACCCGATTCGTCCTTTCCAATAAGAATATTCAGGTCAGGCCATCCATAAACCAGTTCCGAATACCGGTCTCCGCCTATTTCAATCTCCTCTGTCCCAATCGGTATGCCGCCCAAAGCTTCATAAAAATGTCTCGAAGGATTATTTTGCAGAACCCTGACCAAAAGCGAACGGAATCCGGCCTTCTTCAAGGCACCTGCAACCTGTCGGACAAGATTTTGCCCGGTACCCTGGCCCTGGCATTCTTTCAACAGGTAGATGGCATACAATTCCCCGTCATAGTCAGGATAGCTGCCCGACCGTTCAGGTCCGCCATTGGCAAAACCGACAATGCCCCGCTCCTCTTCAGCGACAAATGCCTTTGTGTGAATGATTCCTTTCTTCCAGCTCTCCTCCCGCTCCTCTATCTTCAGCGACTCCAGGTATTCTTCTGAAACGATTCCCCGATAGGTTGTCTTCCAACTTGCCACATGAACTGAAGCCATTTCCCTCTCATCGCCCGCTTTAGCCCGTCTGACGATCATCCCGTCACTCCCTTTCACGGCATTTTTTCTTCCTGGTTCCATGGTGTCAGTTTTCCGGCCATGCGGCAATATGAAAAAAGCCTGTCCGATGCCGGACAGGCTTGCAGTTTACATTTCCTTTTCTGATCCAAGCTCCATGGCAATTACCATGGCGATGATCATAACGATCATGAATGATACAGTCATAAGCAGCATTTTCTCATCTCCTTACCAGTTGATAAAGCCTTTGGACCCCGGAGGTGCATCCTGGATCATATGGGTGATCGGGAACGTGTAGGCAAGCAGGATCAGGGCGACTGCGATGCCGATCCAGATCCACCAGTTTTCAAGCCATCTTGGTGTTGCCGAAGCATCGCTTTCCGCAATCGGAAATTCTGCATACAGGTCACCTTTTTCGGAACGAGGTTCAATCAGCCAGAGCCGGAACACGATAACCATGAGCAGCATTGCGGAGAAGAACAGGATGATCCCGCCAAGAGCCAGAGTCGACGTATTCGAGAAGAATCCGTCAAACCAGCCCAGTACCGTAGGATGATCGCTGTAATTGGAGTGCTGCGTCCGCCGCGGAGCACCCAGCAGGCCGAGTACGTGCTGTGCGGTGGACATGAAGAGCATGCCGACCGACCAGGAAATGATCTGGACAAACGCAAGATTTTTGGTCGTCTTTGTAAGTGTCCGTCCTGTCAGATAAGGAATCAGCCAGAACGAGATGCCCATGAATGTCATGGCGACCGGAGTACCTACAGTGATGTGGAAGTGGCCGACTACCCAGAGCGTGTTGTGGACCAATTCATTCAGCTGGAAACTGGTGTTGATGATCCCGCCTGCCCCGCCGGGGATAAAGAACACCATCGAGATAAAGAGTGATGTAAAGCGGATGTCATTCCAAGGCAGCTTGCCGACCCATCCGAACAGCCCCTTCGCCCCTTTCTGGCGCCCGGAGATTTCGAAAGTGGCAAACAGCGAGAACGCGGTCATGAGCGTCGGGATGACGACCATGAAGGTGAGCGTGACCTGAAGGAACTTCCAGAAATCAGCAACACCCGGCTCGGTCAGCTGGTGGTGAAGGCCGACCGGTATGGAGAACAGGATGAAGAGCAGGAATGACAGGCGCGCCAGGGAATCACTGAATACTTTTGTGCCCAGAAGTTTCGGGACGACAAGATACCAGGCCATATAGGCAGGAAGCAGCCAGAAGTA
Organism: Bhargavaea cecembensis; assembly: GCF_001619585.1. GTDB lineage: Bacteria > Bacillota > Bacilli > Bacillales_A > Planococcaceae > Bhargavaea > Bhargavaea cecembensis_A. The sequence continues at coordinate 137,748 of NZ_LQNT01000001.1, read as the reverse complement.
GACCAGCGGGTGGCCGAAAAACCAGAATAGCGTCCGGCTCAGTTCGACATTGATTGTATCCACCCATCCGAATGCCCAAGGAATGTACATGAATACAACAGCGGCGACAACCCCGAGGCAGGCGATGATCCACATGGCCAGTGTCGAGATGGTCATGAATGCGAACAGCGGACTCAAGACACCCGGGTTGGCTTTGCGCCACTTCACATAGTGGGCGATCAGCGCGAAACTGATGATCCAGGTACCGATGATCAGGAGAGCAAGTGATACGTAGAACCAGCCGCTCGCCTTAAGCGGTGCATAAAACGTGTAGAGGACACTTGCCCTGCCCGACAGGATTTCAATGGTTGCCCACACCGTACCGGCAGCGGCCACGAAAAATCCAATCCAGGACCAGCGGGCCACTTTAGGTCCGAAGCTTCCGAGGGACCTGCTCATGCCTGTTATGAGGAAGGCATAGATGAAAAATGTTGTATAGACAAGTGCAAGTGTCACGCCATGGACAGTCAGTACCTGATAATAGTCCAGCCATGCAGGCAGTTCGATCATCTCATTGCGCATGAACACCTGGATCAGACCGCAAAGGGTGCCGATTAAAAACGCTGTATAGGCGAAACCGATATTCCAGAGGGCGAGTTTCCGTTCGGATGCCGAAGCCGTTGCTGCAACAGCAGATGATGTGCGACGACCTGCGAGAGGTCCGCGTTCAGAGTGCAGAATCATTCCTCAACCACCTCGATTTCAGTATGCATGAAGTGATGGCCGGTACCGCAATACTCATTGCAAAGAATCAGAAACGTCCCGGGCTCATTGAAGGTATAGCGTTTTTCATTGATCTGTCCGGGGACGACCATCATGTTTACTTTCGTGTTGGGAATCGTGAAGCTGTGTATGACATCCTTGCTGGTCACTTTGAAGATGATTTCTTTACCGGCCGGAACTTTGATTTCCGAAGGCTCATATCCATACGCCATTGCCTTGATCACCACTTCATAGGTATCATCGTCAATCTGATGGACACCCGGATCATCGAACGGAGCCGTCACATCCACCTTTTCAGGATCAATTTTCTTCATGCCTCCTGCCGGTGTCTGTCCCTGTGTAAAAGCCTGAACACCGACGATGCCAAGGAATACGGCGAGCATGGCGATTCCGAAAATCAGCCAGATTTTCTCAAACTTGTGCAAGTGCATGACCTTCACTCCTTTCGTTATAGCGCCACATACATGGCGTAGACCGCAAACCACATTACGGCAATGAGGATCCCGACGGTGAGAACACTGATGAGAGTGCCCCTCAGATCTGCTTCGTGCGGGTTCTTCTTATTTTTCATCGCCAACCCTCCCGACCGGTTTCTATAGTCCCATCTTAAAATTCGCCGGACCCGGGAACTGTGATAAACATCACACGTTTTCCGATGATTTTAGGTCTTCTGTAATAAAATAGACAAAAAGACCCCCGTCTTCAGTAAGAGCAAATGGCTACTGAAGACAGGGGCTATGAAAAAAATCGTACCCTTAAAGACAGTGGATTAAAAATCCATCGAATTTCCGCTACGAGTCCTCGCTTACCGCGGGCGTTGCCTTAGCCTCCTCGAGCTGCGCTCTGCGGGGTCTTCGGCTAACGCTTTTCCCGCAGGTGTCTCGGACTCTCCGCTTCAATCTTTCTAAAAAGTGTTGCTTGCAATAGTTTTAGCTAAAAGATGCTTAAATTCATTTAGAGCTAGCCAATATATATTACAATCCAAGTAATTGTTTCTTTTTAGCTTCGAATTCTTCTTTAGTTATAATGCCAGAATCTAAAAGTCCTTTAAATTTAATAATTTCATCAGCAGAAGAAGCATAATTGGAGGACTGTAAGGAACTTGCTTCATCACCAGATGACTTTAGTTTATCCAAGACTTCATGAATTGCATTGTTAATGGATGAGGCAGAAGATGAATCTAGGGCTATATTAAACTTCTCTTGAGGTGTATCAATAGTTAACACCCCGAAAATCATTCCTTTATTAAAAGAAACATCATTAATTCTTTCGTGATTAACTGCTTTGAATTTCTCACCAGTAAGAGATTTTTGACCAAAAATAATTCGTTTATTGGTGATAGCATAGGCATAGTTACTATCATGCTTAGTAGTAGTTTGATAATTGTGTAATCCGATAAAGGTCATCAATACTTTCTCACCACGGATTAAATTATCTTGTAATACTTTGAAGTGTTTTACCCCCCACTTCTCATTAAATCCGGAACCAAAATTATTCTCTTTACAAAACTTGTACATATTTTCGGCTCGTGAAAATGGATCATCACCAAGTTTGTCTTCCTTGTCTTGAATAATCGCATTAATCTCATCAATTGTAGTTTTATTTATATTTATTGCCATTGCCCCACCAACTTTTTTTAAACAGCTAGGGCATAACCAAGCGTTTGATCTTTTTACTTTTACACGATTCAAGCCAACTTCGTCATTACACACACCACAAATTGCTTTTAGATCAAAGAAACCCATATTAGCCCTCCTCGAATTATTATTAAATATTAACAAGGTAGAACCGAGGTCTTTATTAAGATCATTTATTCAATGCTGCAGATTTCCATCGGACAGTTCTCGCAGTGCATCTCAGCGCGCAGGAACCCGATGTCGGTCAGGACAATCCGGCCATTCTCCATCCGGATCTTTCCGTTCCGCTTCAGTTCCGACAGCATCCGGTTGGCTACTTCACGGGCCATGCCGCAGAAATTGGCCAGTTCCTGATTGGTCAGTTCGAGATCGATCAGGATTCCGCCACCTTCTGCAGGTACCCCATAGCTGTTGGACATTCGGATGAGGGTAGAATACAACGCGCCTTTTTTCCCGTGAAGGATCAGGTCCCGAAACTTGGATTGCGTCCGCTGCTGCAGGACTCCCATCCATTTCATATAAGCAATCGCGAGCTCATGCTCCAGGTACAGCAGCTCCTCCAGGCGATCCTTCGGTATGGCTGCAACCTTTGTACCTTCCGTCGCCTTCGCTTCCACAGTATAGGCTGCCGGCGGACAAAACGGCATGACTTCACCGATAAAGTCCCCTTCACCGCAGATCCGGAATGTGATTTCGCGACCGTCAGGCGTCACTTTCCCCACCCGGACTTTTCCGGTCTCCACGTAGTAAAGCGCTTCAGCCTGTTCACCCTCCCGGAACAGATAATCTCCCTTATCCACTGCCAAGCTGCCCGCTGAAGCTTTCAGAATGCCAGTCATTCCTTCAACGGCAGATAATGCGCGTTCCATTGCGCCACTTCCTTTGTCCATGAATCACGTGGTCAGGCCTTCTTGTAGGCACGACGCTCGGCATACTCACCGCACGCCGGACAAACCTTGATGACATGACCGCGGTCCCTGCGATATGTGCGCAGAAGAGATGTCTTGCGCTTGCAGATTCCACATTTTTTCTTAAACAGTCCCAACATCCTAAAACACACTCCCAAATATGATCCCTGTCTTACTCTGTGCAGTTGCTCTGGCTGATCTGCCCTGAGGCATCCAGCCGGAATTCCGTTCCGTCGGTCAAAACGGCCGCAAGCGGATGGATTTCGGCGTCTTTCTTGGAGAAATACCATCTGCGCCCCTGAGGAACCAAAACGAAATAGGCGTCGCCGCTGCCAATGAAGTTCAGTTCATCGGGCTCGAGATCCGTGCCCCGGAGCGGCAGACCCGCATCAAACAATTTTTGCCCTGCCAGCTGTACGTCCTGTGCAACGAGTCCCACCTCGCTGAGATTCAGGAATGACGAACGGGTGATATCTCCATAAACGTCTTTTTTTCTTCTGCCGATCAGCTCGACGACGTTGCCGGCCGGATCCTCGAAATACATGGAGTCGGCATCGAAGGCACGGAAGTACACCTCATCCACACCATCTTCCCAATTCAGCGGGACCCTGTCCTGGATCCAATACTTCAGCATGGAAAACTGATTGCCGGGGATGTTGATTGCAAAATGGTAAAATGCCGGCCGGTCCCCGGCAACAAACGTCACATCGGTCGTACCAATCCTGACCGTAAATCGATCTTCCGCTCTTTCCGTGATTTCAAGTTCAAGAATATTGCCATAAAAGCGCCGCATTGCGGCAAGCTGATCTGTGTAAAACGTCACCGACTTGAACAAACGGTTCACCCCGCTTTTCATACTGTTTCCATTATAACACGGCAACGTATCCCCACTGCACCATCAGTCAGGAGATGGGCTGATTTTTCCACCGCCAGACATTTCCATTGCATCCCGGACCATTTTGCCCTATACTCTAAATACAAGCTGCATTGACCGTATTGATTATAAAGTTAAACCTTTGAGCTGAAATAGGGAGTTTAAAAACGAGATCGGAATGATAAGCTCCGGACTAATTCCGGAGACGTGCAGGAACATCTCTGAGGACACCCACTTTGTGGAGTGATGGTTTTTAACTTTCTAATTTTCCTACGGCAAAGGCGGCTTCTTATTTTGACTTCTACCGGCCAGTCCGTTCTGCGGACTGGCTTTTTTCATTTATTCTCTGCAGAAAGGATGTCGCTGATGCTGAAACGGCTGCTCGTAAGCGGCTATAAGCCGCACGAACTTGGGATATTCAATGATAAGCATCCTGGAATCGCGGTAATCCGCCGGGCGATCACCGGCAGAATCCGTGCCCTATTGGAAGATGAGGGCCTGGAGTGGGTGATTATCAGCGGACAGCCCGGTGTCGAAACCTGGGCTGCCGAAGCTGCATTTGAATTGCGCAAAGAATATTCCGGCCTGAAAGTAGCAGTGATTACGCCGTTCCTTGAGCAGGAGAAGAACTGGGACGACTCCAAAAAGATGGCCTATGAATCCATTCTTGAACAGGCGGATTTTACAACCGTGCTGATGAACCGGCCTTATGAGGGCCCGTGGCAGTTTTCGGAGCGGGATAAGTTTCTGCTCCGCAATTCGGACGGGTTGCTTCTGGTTTATGATGAAGAGAACGAAGGGTCACCCAAATGGCTGCGCCGGCTCGCCCTTCCCGCTGCAGAACAGGGCCACTATGAGTTGCTGACCATCTCAGCGGAAGACCTTAACTTTGCCGCAGAAGAGATGAGGATGGAAGAGGAAGACTGGTAACGGTGTTTCCGAGTGATGCCCTTTTTGCAATGTCCTTTATTATATTTCCTCAATACACCAAAAAGCCATCACTTCTTGAGAGTGATGGCTTTTTATGTTCATTGCCCGCTGTTGGCAGAGCAGGTTCAGATCTGTCAGAGTACGAACTCGGTATTCACGTAGACCAGTGTCCAGTGGTCGGCGTCAAGAAGGTCTTCAATTTTCAGTTTCTCGCCGTGGCCGAGCCAGACATCATCTCCCATGACCGCGACGACCATCGAACGGCCGCCATTATGCAGGTTTAGATAAATGTCTCCGATATTCGGCTGAATTTCCTGAGTTCTGGACAGCTTTGCCCCAAGCTTTGCATCTTCTGCAAGTGTCTCCTCGGACACAAGGGAATCGTCCTGATAAGCGATGTTCCGGGCTTCCGGGTTACGCCCTTCCTGCAGGACAACGAATTCCTTGCGCTTGATCGGATTCTGGCGGCCCGTAACGACTGTCCGTCCCTCGATCTGCTCCACTTTTTCAAATTCATTGAGACCATAATGGCTCATCGGTTCCGGATCCGGCTTTGTGACCAGGATGTACCCGTCGACTTCCGGCTCAAGATCTTCACGAATCGTATACCATTGCCCCATGAACATAAATGCATCCATGTGGCTCGGTCTGTGAAGCGTGATTTCTTCTGCCTTGCTTGTCACCTGTTCCATGTCTTTGATGCGGTACATGTGTACAGATTTTTTGGCAAGCGGGTTGATGGTATAGACTTTGTGCAGTTCGTTTTGATAATAAACAAACTGTCCCTTCCGTACTTGAAGTAATTTCACTTCATGTACCTCCTTCCTACAGTGACTCTCGTTCCATCTTAAGGGATGGACGGACGGGTGTCCATGAACATGCAAAAATTTCTATCGAAGTGCCCGGATAAGCCGCCAAACTTTTAGTCGTACCTGCTTTTAAGCACAGTGATAATCAGAAGTTCCCTGAGATCCTGTACACTCATCCCGGGCAGCCGGGCGGTGATATCTTTAATCATCTTTTCCCGTCCGTCCCGTTCCCCATACCTCTTATCTCCTGCCCGGATGAGTGAATCCGCCAGTTCATCAAGATTGGCTTCCTCTGATCCGCCTGCTGATGCGGGCTCAGTGGCACCGGATTCTATTTCACGTTTCAGTTCACCGGTCAGCAGGCTCTCTGCCGATACTCCGAACCGCTCGGAGATGGTGACGATCCAACTGGCCGAAGGGGCGCTTTTGCCTTCCTCCCAGTGCTTAATGCGGCTTGCGGAAGTCCCGATCTCTTTGCCGAAAGCCAGCATGGACAGCCCCTCTTGCTCCCGGAGTGCCTTCAGCCGCCTGCCGAATGCAGCCTGATTCCAAGCCATGGGGGTCCCTCCTTCTCTATTCCCCATCATAGCATAGCTTAACTTATTCAGAAATCATGGCTCATTGTTTATTTTTCCGTCATGATGCAACCGGCTCTTATTCTTTTTCACCGCAGGAGCCATGCAAAACCTCAAAAAATTTGTCTGATGTTTTCGACAACCGGTGGTACAATAAAGGCAATCCAGCGAAAGGAGGCGTTGTGCTTGCAGCATTATTTTCTTGGTATCCGCATCCCTTCAGGCGTACAGCCACTTGCCGAAAAGTATCTGGAACTTCACCGTCTGGCAGACCGTTACAAGGTCGTCTCCCATCCCGAAGATCTGCACATCACCCTTTTTTTCCTGGGTGCCTGTGATGACCAGAAACTTTCCAAGCTTTCTGTCCGTCTGTGCTCCATTGCAGAACAGCATTCCGCCTTTTCCATCGAAGTTGACGGGTTCAACTTTTTCGGCCCGTCTTCCGGCCCTCGTGTGACCTATCTTTCCGTTACGAAGAACCTGCTCCTTGAACAGCTCCAAAAAGAAGTGGCAGGCGCTGTGACGTCGGTAATGGGTCTTCCGTCGAAAGACCGGTTCATTCCCCACATCACCATTGCCAAGAAGCGAAAAACCCAGGAACGCCTTGCCCTGTCCCCGGATTCATTTGAGCCATATCCGGTATCTATAGATGGTTTCCATCTGTTTGCAATCCATCCGCAAAACATGCCGAAATATGAACCGGCCGAATTTTTCCCTTTCGGGCGGTCCGAGTAGCAGAACAGAACTCATTCTGTTCTGCTCTTTTTTCAGGTTGGTACTTGTCAATGAACAGTAGCCTGGAATATAATGTTCATACGGTACTGTTCTTTGTGCAGTACTAAATACAGGCAGGTGAGATGATGAATGTTCAGTTCAAAAAAGGGGTGCTGAATCTGTGTGTCCTGGCCCTGCTTGACTGCCAGGACCGGTACGGCTATGAACTCGTACAGATGATCTCCAAGCGGATCGAAGTCTCCGAAGGGTCTGTATACACCCTTCTCCGGAGGCTTACAAAGGAAGGTTATTTTGAGACCTACCTGAAAGAATCCTCCGAAGGACCCCCGAGGAAATATTACCGGCTGACCATCGCAGGACAGGCGTACCTGCAGGACCTGCTTGCTGAGTGGCGAACCTTTACTGAAAGTGTCAACGAACTGATCGGAGGGGATGGAAAAGATGAATAAGGAACAGTTCTTGTGTGCGCTTGGTGAAGAGCTGACAGCTTTGCCTGCGGAAGAGAAAGAGGACGTCCTGGGGGATCTGGATGAATACTTCGAAGAAGGAGTACGCGATGGAAAAAGTGAGCAAGAAATCGCTGCCTCCCTCGGTTCCCCGACAAGTATCGCTTCTGATATTCTGAGTGCTTATCCCGAATTTACGGATACGAAAGAACGGGATATCCGGAGCAGCAAACAGCGTGATGAATATGAACTGATCGAGATTCCGGGCGGGCATTTTACAGTTGCTCAAATCATGACAGAAACCGGTGCAGTCAGGGTGATTCCGTCAGAGGATGGAATCACGCGGATTGAACTGATCGGAAACCGAAAAGACCTGAAGTTCGACGCTGATGTCCAAAACGGCAAGCTGAGCATTACCCTGGTCGGACGCCGCAGCATCAGAAGCTGGTTCAGCTTCGGCAGTTCCCCGTTGTTTCGGATGGTCATTCATCTGCCGAAAAAGCTTTATGACTCTCTTGTGATCAGAACGGATAACGGTTCGATTTCAGCCGAACAGCAGCTGGCCAAACAATTTGCTGCCCATTCCGATAATGGACGCATCACCGTCAGGGAATGTGCGTTCCGTTCGGTTGAAGTCAAAACCGACAATGGACGGATTGAGATGAACAAGACTGAATCAGATACGCTCCGGTGCGTGACAGACAACGGCCGCATCCAACTGTCCCATATCCGTTCAGCGCAGATATGGGCTGAGACCGATAATGGACGAATTACAATGGATAATGTCGAAGGTGACATTTCCGGCAGAACGGATAACGGGCGCATCGAACTATCCGTCGAACAAATCACCCATCCGATCGACCTGAAAACCGACAACGGCAGCGTCATCGTCGCCACCATGGTCAAACCTTCTGATGCTTCAATCAGTGTCCGGACCGATAATGGCCATGTGGAAATTTTCGGTGAACGAAAAAAAGAGGCGTTCTATGGTGACGGCCGCATCCCGGTCAAACTCGAATCAGACAATGGCAAAATTCTGGTGAAGCAATAAACCCTTTTATCATGCTGTGTCTAAACGAAATGAAGCCGGTCCGGAACAGAATGCTTTCCGGACCGGCCTTTTTTCAATAACCGCGCTGTTGCCTGGCATAGTTTTCATTATTCTTTTCCCGGTAAGCTTGGATCATTTCATCTGCGGTAAATCCGAGCGTTTCCGCAATCGCGCGATAAAATACCCAGACAGCTTCATACGAATCCCTGTCCTGCCGTTCACCGAAGTCGAGTACAGCCCGCTGAGTCCGGATGAACAGATCGGTCAGGTCACCCTTCTCCTCCCCTTCCGGCCATTCCCGGAGATCCTCCATGCCCTTCAAAATCCCGAGCGACAGCAGGAAATGGATGGAATCCACATATTCCTCGATCAGCACCGGCTTCGGGGACGGTCCCTTCCTGCTCCAGAACTTAAAGCACCGTGTCTCATTGGCCAGTTCCGCCAGCTCAACGGTGAGGGCAAGCAGCTTCTCCCTAAAAACATCCCGTTCAACACCATTATTCTCTTCGATATATGTATCCAGCCGTTTCTGCATCTCAAACAGATCTGTCAGTTCCATTGGGACCCCTCCGGACAGAAAAAATTATTTTCGTGAAACCTTTTCGCGTTTCAATCGTATAGGAGGAAACCAGTATGTGCAAGGGGGGATACCGCCATGGCCTTAATTATCCGAGTGATTGTAATCGCCGTCATTATCTATCTGTTCTATCGGGGCATCCGATACTTAACCGATCCGAGAAGAAAGCTGGATGAAGCCTATGAGCAGGAACGGTACTACTTCTATGACGACGTAAAAAACGTCCGGAAAAACTTCTTCATCACCTATAAAGGCGCCCTCTTTGAAGGTGAGAAATATATGGGGACAACCGGCCGGTCCTTTGAGGTCGTTTCCATCTTTGTTTGGGTCAAAGACGAAGCTTCCCTTCAGGGGTTTACCCGAGATGATTTCATCTTCCTTGAAAAAGAAATCAGGATGAGTTATCCGGATGCGGACATCAGTTGGAAAAACCCGATTGAGCAGCTCATGAAAAAAGGCGGTACCGCTTGATGCGGTCCGCCCTTTTTTGATTTATCCGATTTGTAAATTCCCTGCAAGATAAAGAACAGCTGCAAGATCCAGGATGGCGAGCATCAGAAAGCCGACACGGAATGCCGTATGCTTCGTCTTGTGCCGGAATGTCTGCATGCCGGCATAGGAACCGGCGCCGCCGCCGAGAAAGGCGATCATCCAGAGCGTTCGCTCCGGCACCCGCCAGCCGCCGTTTTTCGCCTGCCTCTTGTCATAACCCATCATGAAAAAACCGTAGACTGACAAAATCAGAATCCAGCCGATCAGCACCTTTTCCATGCCGCTACCTCCGATCCATCCAAAAAGACCGGCGAACGGTTCGCCGGTCTCTTCACTGGATTAGTTAACTGCTTTTTTCGCTGCTTCTGCGAGTTGTGCGAATGCTTTCTCGTCAGTGATCGCGAGGTCAGCAAGCATCTTGCGGTTTACATCGATACCTGCAACTTTAAGGCCGTGCATGAGCTTGCTGTAAGACAGGCCGTTCAAACGCGCTGCCGCGTTGATCCGTGCAATCCACAGTTTGCGGAAGTCACGTTTTTTCTGACGACGGTCACGGTATGCATATTGCAGGGACTTCATGACCTGTTGGTTAGCTGTTTTGTAGAGTGTGTGCTTCGAGCCGTAGTAGCCCTTGGCAAGTTTGAGAACACGATTACGACGCTTACGTGTTACTGTTCCGCCTTTTACGCGTGGCATTGGATTTCCCTCCTGATGTTGATTCGTTTTCTATGATCGGATTATTTCATGTAAGTAAGCATTTGCTTGATGCGCTTGAAGTCGCCTTTGGAAACGACGGCAGCTTTGCGGAGATGACGCTTTTGCTTTGTCGATTTGTTGGCGAACAAGTGGCTTGTGTAAGCACGGCCGCGCTTGAGTTTGCCGGAACCGGTGCGCTTGAAGCGCTTTGCGGAACCTTTGTGTGTTTTCATTTTCGGCATGGTCAGTATCCTCCTAATCCTGTGCGTAGATTATTTCTTTTCTTCGATCGGGGCCATCTGCAGGAACATGCTTCGGCCTTCCATCTTCGGTCTCTGTTCAACCGTGCCCACTTCCTTGCAGGCTTCGGCAAAACGTTCGAGGACGCGCTGGCCGATCTCCTTGTGGGTGATCGCACGGCCGCGGAAACGGATGGACGCTTTCACTTTGTCCCCTTTTTCAAGGAACTTGATTGCGTTTCGGAGCTTGGTCTGGAAGTCATGCTCGTCGATGGACGGGCTCAGGCGGACTTCCTTGATGTTGATGACTTTCTGGTTTTTGCGCGCTTCCCGTTCTTTCTTCTGCTGTTCGAACTTGAACTTCCCATAGTCCATGATCCGGGCTACAGGCGGTTTTGCGTTCGGAGCGACAAGAACGAGGTCCAAGTTTGCACGCGAAGCGATGTCCATCGCTTCGTTCCGCGATTTGACGCCCAGCTGATCACCGTTTTGGTCGATGATGCGGAGCTCCCGGGCGCGGATGCCCTCATTGACAAATTTGTCTCGGTTATCTCTGCTAATCGTAAGCCACCTCCGTGTAGTAAATCGCGAATACATGGTTTGGGCAGGCTCGCGGGGATGGTCCCCGTGGCCAATCCGAAAGAAAAACGGGTGGACCTGGGTCCACCCGCCGCATATGTGACCGCGCCAACAGGCACGGGACGTCACAATGGTGCAAACCTGCCAACAGCCGAAGCGTCGATCAGGTGAGAAGCGGGCAGCTCCTTCTTCTACCACAAACTGTATTCCTTAACCTAATCAATAATATCCTATGCAATACAGCTTGTCAATGATTTTGTTGGAGATTGTTGTTTCAAGATAAGGTTTTTTATAGGGCTTGGTTGATTTCCGCTCCAGGCGGACGCTTTCCGCGGGGAAGGCTAAGAGCCGGCGCCCATACGCAGATGGGCGTCTGCGCCCACAAGCGAAGCGTTGGGCAGCACCTACTTGAGGGTCTCTCCGCTCTTCCTTTCCCGCAGGAGTCGCCGCCCTCCGCTGCAATCAACAACGATTAATTAGATGGTTTATAGCGCTCTCTTACCAGCTGGTACTCCGCAACTATCCTAATTGATTTATTCCGTTTTATAAACAGATTATTATCGCAGGGGATTATACGACTCAAAGCTATAGTTGACGGATTGGAGCCGTAGGACCCGAGACTCCTGCGGGAAAAGCGTTAGCCGAAGACCCCGAGGATGTCGCGCAACGCTCTGCGCTGCGCACAGACGCCAGTCTCCGTACTGGCGCCGGCTAAGGCAACGCCCGCGGACTAGCGGACGCCGTTACGTAGAACGGCGTCTGTGCTCAAAAGCGGAGCGTTGAGCGACAAGGGTCTGGAGCAGAAATTCGCAGGATTCTGAGTCAAAGAAAAACTGCAGACAAAGTGAGTGCTCCTCTGTCTGCAGCTTGAGATCTACAACATGGCAAATTCCTGAATCAGCTTACTTCTTCCCGTCTACTTCTTCGCGGAGTTTGGCGATGAAGTCGTTGAGCGGGATGGATTCGGATTTTTGTTCGCCGTATTTCCGGACGTTGACTTCGCCGGATTCGGCTTCTTTGTCGCCGAGGACGAGCATGTACGGGATTTTCTGTGTCTGGGCTTCGCGGATCTTGTAGCCGAGCTTTTCGTCACGGCTGTCGACATCGACGCGCAGGCCCTGTGCCTGGAGTGCTTCACGGACTTTTTCTGCATAGTCGTGGTGGACTTCCGGAGAGACCGGGATGATTTCCACCTGGACTGGTGCCAGCCATGTCGGGAACGCCCCTTTGTATTCCTCGATGAGGAATGCGACAAAACGCTCCATCGTCGAGACGACGCCGCGGTGGATGACGACCGGACGGTGCTGCTTGCCGTCGCTGCCGATGTAGTTCAGATCAAAGCGCTCAGGCAGAAGGAAGTCCAGCTGGACAGTGGAAAGCGTCTCTTCCTTGCCGATGGCCGTTTTAACCTGGACATCAAGCTTCGGACCGTAGAACGCCGCTTCCCCTTCCGCTTCGTAGTAGTCGAGGCCGAGGTCATCCATCGCTTCCTTCAGCATGCTCTGGGCTTTCTCCCACATTTCATCGTCATCGAAATATTTTTCCGTGTCAGCCGGATCGCGATAAGACAGGCGGAAGGAATAGTCGTTCAGATTGAAGTCTTTGTAGACATCCATCACCAGTTCGACAACGCGCTTGAACTCATCCTTGATCTGATCCGGACGGACGAAGATATGGGCATCGTTCAGCGTCATGCCGCGGACACGCTGTAGTCCAGACAGTGCACCCGACATTTCATAGCGGTGCATGAGCCCGAGCTCGGCGATGCGGATCGGCAGGTCGCGGTAGGAGTGGATGCCGTTTTTATAGATCATCATATGGTGCGGGCAGTTCATCGGGCGCAGGACGAGTTCCTCGTTGTCCGCCTGCATCGGCGGGAACATGTCGTCCTGGTAGTGTTGCCAGTGGCCGGATGTCTTGTAAAGCTCCACGTTTGCCATCACCGGTGTATAGACGTGGTCGTAGCCGAGCTTCTCTTCCTTGTCGACGATATAGCGTTCGACGAGACGGCGGATTGTCGCGCCTTTCGGTAGCCACATCGGCAGCCCCTGCCCGACAAGCTGGTTCGTCATGAACAGATCCAGTTCCTTGCCGATTTTGCGGTGGTCACGCTCACGGGCCTCTTCGAGCAGGCGAAGGTGCTCCTCCAGATCCTCTTTCTTGAAGAACGCCGTTCCGTAGATGCGCTGGAGCATCTTGTTGTCAGAGTCTCCGCGCCAGTATGCGCCTGCTGTGCTAAGGAGTTTAAACTCTTTCAGTTTTCCTGTGGACGGCACATGCACGCCGCGGCACAGGTCGAAAAATTCACCTTGGTAATAGATCGATACTTTTTCGTCTTCCGGAATCGCATCGAGCAGCTCAAGCTTGTATTCATCGCCGATTTCCTCATAGATTTCCCGGGCTTCGTCACGTGTGACTTCCTTCCGGACAATTTCAAGGTTTTCATTGATGATCTTTTTCATTTCCTTCTCGATCGCAGGGAAGTCTTCCGCGCGGATCGGTTCCGGAGAGTCGAAATCGTAGTAGAAACCGCTCTCGATCACCGGGCCAATGCCGAGTTTTACATCTTTGAACAGACGCTTGACTGCCTGTGCAAGCAGGTGGGCCGTGCTGTGACGCAGAATTTCCAGTGCCTCCGGAGAATCCGGAGTGATGATCTCGATGTCGCCGTCTTCCGCGATCGGAGTGCGGAAATCGATCAGCTGTCCGTCGAGCTTGCCTGCCAGCGCCTTTTTGCGCAGTCCCGGACTGATCGACTGGGCCACATCCTCCGTTGTAGTTCCCGCTGCGAATTCTTTTACCGCGCCGTCGGGGAAAGTCAATTTGATCTGTTCTGCCATGCCAATGGGCTCCTTTCGTTCTTCCAAAATACGCAAAAAAACCCCGTCCCAAAAAGGGACGAGGCCTGCTCGCGGTTCCACCCTTCTTCCTGCCGGCAATGAACGACCATGCCGGAGAAGCTCTGCATCGGATAACGGACCGGAGGCCGGCAAGGGCTATCCCGAAAATCCCGGGGGTCACCTTCGCTGCTCTGGGGTGGTCGATCCGATGCCGTGCCATCGGGGGCTCTCAGCCTAAGGCCCCGTTCTCTGTCTGGCCGGACAACCGTTCGTTGTCCCCGTCATTGCATTTGGAAGAAGTATTGAATTCATCATACGAAAAACCTGCGGGATTTGCAACCGTGTTTCACCCAATCTTATTGAGTGGCGTCCGCTCAGCCGCGGTCACGCCGATTTTCCCCGTCAAGACGGACGGGCACGGTCATCGCGCGGATCCGCTCCATGATGCGCCCTGCTTTGACGACTTCCTTGTCCCCGCGCTGGGTATACGACAGGTGGGTTTCCATCTCCTTGTAGTCAAAGTTCGACGTGAAGAAGGTCGGAAGTTTTTCCGCCATCCGGTGATGGAGAATGGTCGCCAATACTTCGTCGCGCGTCCAGGCGGTCAGTGTTTCCGCACCGAGATCATCGAGCATGAGGACCGGGGCCCGTTTGACGAAATCGATTTTCTCGTTCAGCGACTGATCCTGGATTGACTGCTTCAGCTCACGGAGAAATTCCGGTACAAACACGAGAACAGATGGCACGTGCCGCTTCGCCAATTCGCCGGCGACCGCTCCGAGCAAATAGGACTTGCCCGTGCCGAACGGACCGTGAATGTAGATTCCCTGTGCAGGCAGCTCGCCTGCGCGGTCATATTTGTCAAGGAACTCCAGAACAAGCTCTACTGCGGCCAGCCGGCTTTCTCCCTTGGTAATATCAAAATCGCGGATCTCAAGGTTGAGCATGTCCTTCGGCATATGCATGCTCTGGACCATGGAAGATACACGGCGCCGTTCCGTGTCCGCCGTTTTCCTCTTGCACATCACATAATCGACGCCGATTGAACCGCGCTCAATCACCAGTTTCGGTTCGTAGCCTTTCATCATATTGGCACATGATTCAAGACTCTCGCACTTGCCGCAGTCATGTGATTGGGAGGTATATTCATACAGTTTCCCCAGGCCGCGGTCGACCATCGCCTTATCCACTTCCCCGGCGTGCGCTTCGAGAAAAGCCTGCACGCCCGGATGGTTCAGAACTTCCGAGCGCATCTCTGAATATCGTTCGGCGAATGTCGGTGCATTGACAATTCGCTTTAGTGTGTCCCGGATCGGTTCCATCTCAGTTGACACCGCCTTTCGTCATGCCGAATTTCTCCATGAGGCGGATCCTCCTTGCCTCGACATCCGGATCCTTATCCTCAGCCTTCGGCTCTTTTTCGGCCTCGGGTTTGTTTTCTTTCCGGTAAAACCAGTCAGGTACGGCTTCGGTCTTGGCTCCAGGTTTACGGGACCTCTGAGTTCCCCCGCCCTCCTGTTTCCACTTCATATACTTATCATGCTCTGTCCGTGCCAGTTCGAGCGCGTCCTTCACATTATCGACTTTTTTCGCCATCCAATGGGAAGCAATCCGCTCAACATAGTTGTTTGTCAGCTTCCCGTCGTTCCTGAGCCAGACATACTGAAGCAGAACATTGACAACACCGGCCGGCAGGTTATGCTCCAGCACGAGCTTCTGCGCAAGTTTCACATCCACCTGCATCGGCTCACGACCGCCGTTGATGTCTTTCAGCATCTCAACCGGCGAGGTCGTTTCAAAATAGAGGATCAGCTCGTCCTCTTTCGTCTTGGGTTCATCGGAAGCAGCCGTTTTTTCCGGCGAAGCCATGATTTTCGTGATTTTCGGGGCGGTATTCGACCGGGACAGCTTGTAATAGTCGGCAGCCGCACGCTTCAGCCGGTCTTCCGTCAGGTTGCCGTCCGCATCGATGGCCAGCAGGACGACTTGCTGCATGTCAATCGGGGACAGGCCGTACAGGAAAGCGATCCGGACGATCATTTCTTTCACGGCCGGAGTAAAGGCCTTCCTCGGCACAAGCTGCGCGGACAGCCCTTCCATCATGAGGGGGAAATCGAACGGATGACCGGAGAAAGCGAGCTTATGCGCCCGCTGATCGGACTCATATGTATCGGTATCTTCCTCCATCGTGCCCGCCTTGATGGACTTGTACACTTCGGGGAATGACCTGGATACTTCCTCATAGCCTTCCGGGACCGGCGGGTTCAGAAAACGTCCGCGGAGCCGTTTGTATGTCTGGGCCCCCACCCTGCCAAACAGGAACATCGACAAGATCGGATCATGGAAAAACGTATCCGGATCCAGAGGGGGCTTGAGTTCATAGAGGAAGCTCCGTGCTTCCCCTTCATTTTTCCGATAAGTCTTGAGCAGCCCGATTCCCTCCAGTGACAGCCTGGCGTCAAACAGCGTACCGACCGGCATGTCAAGAAGGTTGAGGAGATGATAATGGGTGGACTCGACGGTCCCTTCCCGCTCGGCCTCTCCCCAAAGGGCAAAGAAAACCGCCATCGCCCCGTGCCCGATTAGCGGCTGGTAGAGTGCGGTCAGGATCTGGCGGTCAAAGTCGGAAAACGGATAAGGAAGCCGGACGCAATACGCATCCGACGGCTGCAGTTCTTTGTAGAGCGGATTCATATTCCCATCCTTTCTTTCCGCGAACCAATCAGTCATCTTCTTTCTTTAAAAGGTCTTTCAATTCGTCTATGAAGACATTAATGTCTTTGAACTGACGATAGACGGAGGCGAATCGGACATACGCGACATCATCGATCTCAACGAGCCGCTCCATCACCATCTCTCCGACATCTTCGGATTTAACCTCGGCATTTCCCTGGCGCCGGAGTTCCTTCTCAATCGAGAAGACGACCTCCTCAAGGACGTCAAGAGGGACAGGCCGTTTTTCACAGGCCCGGATCAGTCCGCGCAGTACTTTCTCGCGGCTGAACTCTTCCCGCGAACCGTCTTTTTTCACGACGATCAGCGGCATCTCCTCGACTTTTTCAAACGTTGTGAACCGGTATCCGCAATCCTCGCATTCCCTGCGTCGCCGGATCGCCTTGCTTTCGTCCACCGGCCGGGAATCGACGACTCGCGTCCCGTTGTGCTGACAAGCCGGGCACTTCATCGGCATCCCCGCTTTCTGAATGAGTTCATGATCGTCCGGTCACCCATGTGAACGGAGAGATCCATTCATTCCATTATAGCAGAGTTCTGCGGGCGGCTAAACGGGATTCTGCCTGCCCGGAAATTGCTCCAAAAATATAAAAAAGCAGAAGCTTCTGCCTCTGCTCTTGATGTCCCAATCATAAACGGTGTCAGGCCATGACGGTGACGGCTGTTTTGCCGGCCGCAACAGGGCCCATGCCCCGGGGCAATTCGGTCATCTGGCGGTTCTTGGCTCCGAGCGCTTCTGCGATATAGCCAGCTGCAATAGTCGGATCAAGATCTCCGCAAGTATACACGTCAATGCTTGCATAGCCGTGCTCAGGGAAGCTGTGGATCGTGAGGTGCGATTCCGAAATAATGACGACCCCGCTGACCCCTTGTGGTGCAAATTTGTGGAAAGCAACTTCCCGCACTTCCGCACCCGATCGCAATGCGGCTTCGACAAATGTCTGCTCGATATACGGCATGTCATTCAACTTGTCGAATTCGCACTCCCAAAGTTCTGCAATTACATGACGACCCATTGTTTCCATGGTTCGTCCCCCCTTCTTCAGTAGATGATTGCCGCTGTCGGCAAACGGGCAACCACGGGGGAAAGTTAGTCCGATGAGGTCCTAACCCTTTAAGCTGCCCAGCGTGAACTTTGAGGGCTCACGGGATTATTATATGATGGTAGCCCTCTGAACGCAACTATTAATCTCAATCAGAGGATAAAAGGCCAGGGTTTTCCAGCAATGATCTCTTTAAAATCAGCCGCCCGCCTTCCCCTCCGGCTAATAAAAACCCCGGGCAAAGCCCGGGGTCTGGAATATCATGCATTGACTTTCGCGCCGATCCCGGCTGCGACTTTCCTAGTGAGGTCGACAACGCGTGCAGAATAGCCCCATTCGTTGTCATACCATGCGAGGACCTTCACTTTACGGTCTCCCATGATCATGGTCGTGAGCCCGTCGATTGTAGCAGAGTGCGCATCCGTCTTGAAGTCACTCGAGACAAGCGGTTCTGTCGTGTATCCAAGAATTCCCTTGAGCGGGCCTTCTGCCGCACGGATGAACGCATCATTGACTTCTTCGACCGACACGTCACGGTTCAGGTCAACCACGAGGTCGACGAGCGAGACGTTCGGAGTCGGGACGCGGAGCGCCATGCCGTGAAGCTTGCCTTTCAGTTCCGGCAATACGAGTGACAGTGCTTTTGCTGCGCCTGTCGTCGTCGGAATGATCGACTCTGCCGCCGCACGCGCACGGCGGAGGTCCTTGTGCGGATTGTCGATGTTGTTCTGGTCATTCGTGTAAGCATGAACAGTCGTCATCAGTCCGCTGTCGATGCCGAATTCGTCATTCAGCACTTTGGCAACCGGTGCAAGGCAGTTTGTCGTGCAGCTTGCATTGGAAATGACATCATGACGGTCAAGGTCAAGCTGATCGTCATTTACGCCCATGACAATGGTGACATCTTCGTTCTTGCCCGGAGCGGTCAGGATGACTTTCTTCGCACCGGCTTCAAGGTGAAGGGCCGCTTTATCGCGGGAGTTGAACTTGCCGGTCGCTTCGATGACGATATCGACGCCGAGTTCTTTCCACGGTAGCTTCGCCGGGTCGCGTTCAGCAATTAGCTGGACCCGCTTGCCGTTGACGACGAGCGCGTCATCCTCAGTCAGGACATCTCCTTCAAACTTTCCGTGGATGCTGTCATACTTCAGAAGATGTGCAAGGGTTTCCGGCGGGTAACTTGCGTTGACCGCGACAATATTTAATCCGTCTTCGAGGATTGCCTGGCGGAATACCATACGGCCGATGCGGCCGAAACCGTTAATAGCGATGGAAGGGTTCATGAGGGGGCCTCCTGTAACTGTGTTATACTCATTTTTCTTTTGCTTGCAATTAGTATATCACATTTATCGAAAAATGCACCCTCGTTTATCCCGTTCTGTGAAGTTCAACTTTTCAGAAGTTTCCCTGTTCAGGGAGTGGCATTCCAGGCCTCCAAAATCCGGTCAAGCTGCTTTTCCGACTCCCCGATGGTCCCGTTGTTATAGATGACAGCATCCGCTCCACGTTCTTTTTCAGGGATAGGCAGCTGCGAAGAGATCCTGGCCCTTGCTTCCTTCTCGCTGAAACCATTCCTCTCCATCAGCCGCTTTAGCTGGGTCTCCTCCGTCACTGACACGACAAGGATTTTGTCGACGTAGTGCTGGAGCCTGCTTTCGAACAGGAGCGGAATATCCATCACGACAGTTTTTGCCCCTCTGTCAAAATACCCGTCGCGCTGACGCAGCATTTCCTTGCGGATGGCGGGATGCATGATGTCGTTCAGTTTCTTGCGTTCTGCCGGATCATTGAAGATCCGTTCACCGACCGCAGCTCTGTCCATGGTCCCGTCTTCAAGAATCACTTCATCTCCGAATGCCTGGCGGATCTCATTAAGGGCCGGCTGGCCGGGCTCGACCACGAGCCTGGCCACCCGGTCAGCATCCACAATCGGAAACCCTCTTTCCTCGAACATCCGTGAAACGGTGCTTTTCCCGCTCGCAATACTTCCGGTCAATCCGATAATCATCGTGACACCTCTTTCAATGCTGGCATTTCGGGCAATAGACCGATGTCCGCCCGGCTATCGTCACCCGCCTGGTTTCCGCACCACATTCGGGACAGCTTTTACGCCCGTACATGCGCAGCCGCTCCTGCATGCCGCCTGCTTCCCCGTTGATGTTCCGGTAATCCGAAATCGAGCTGCCGCCTGCTTCAATCGCTTCCCCGAGCACCTGCCGGATCTCAGCGAATAGCCGATCAAGACGCTTGATGCTGATTCTTCCCGTCTTCCGTCCCGGATGGATGCCGGTCCGGAAAAGTGCTTCAGTCGCGTAGATATTTCCGCAGCCAGAGATGACTTTTCCGTCCATGATTGTTTCCTTGATCGGTTTTCCTGCGTATTTCGGTGTTCTGCACAAACTCAGAAAATGTCCTGCAGCAGACTCATCAAACGGCTCCGGCGCCATCGCGAGCAGTGGCGGATGATCCCCTTCTTCACCGATCAGGCGCAGCTCACCAAAGCGGCGGATGTCTGCGTAGGCGAGCAGGCCGCCGTCCTCCATTCCGAAGATCACATGGATATGCCGGCGAAACTTTTCCTCTGTCACTTCATCGATGTCATTGACCGCAAACCAGGCTCCCGACATGCCGAGATGGCTGACAAGCAGATGGGGTTCTCCGTTTTTCTCAAGGTGAAAATAGATGTATTTGCTCCGGCGGGTGACATCCGTGATTGTCATCCCGCGCATCTGTCCGGCAAACTCTTCCGGTGAAATGTTTTTCAGAATCGCTTCTTTTGCTTCGGACTTTGATCGGATGATCGTATCGGAAACAGCGATGTCCCGGATTGTCCGTCCGGACGCGGCGGGGGCGAGCGACCGCACGACCCCTTCAACCTCCGGCAATTCCGGCATGTTGTTCAACTTCTTTCTTTTATAAAATGGTTCTTTTTCTGTCTTATTTCGTATCGTACCAGGATGGTCCGGAGGCGGATTCCACCAGAAGCGGAACATCTAGCTCCAGTGCAGCCTCCATCACATCCGGCACAATTTCCGTGAGCTTTTCAAGCTCTTCCTCCGGGCACTCGAAGATCAGTTCATCATGCACTTGCAACAGCATGCGCGCCTGGAGGCCTTCCTTCTCAATACGCTTGTCCATCTCGACCATCGCCTTCTTGATGATGTCCGCTGCGGTCCCCTGAATTGGCGTGTTCATTGCTGTCCTCTCGGCAAAGCTTCTGAGATTGAAATTCCGGCTGTTGATATCCGGAAGGTATCGCCTGCGGTTCAGAAGTGTGGTGACAAAACCTTGTTGCTTCGCCTCGGCAACCGAATCCTCCATGTATTGCTTGACGCCGGGGAAACTGGCCAGATAGCGGTCGATGAATTCTGCAGCTTCTTTTCGCGTGATGTTCAGGTTCTGAGAAAGTCCGTAATCGCTGATCCCGTAAACGATCCCGAAATTGACAGCTTTCGCCGCACGCCGCATGTCCGATGTCACATCCTGCGCTTCCACGTGGAACACATCCCCGGCAGTCCGGGTATGGATGTCCTCACCTTCCCGGAATGCGTCAATCAGCTTCTCGTCTCCGGACATATGGGCAAGGACGCGAAGTTCGATCTGTGAATAGTCCGCGGCGAACATTACCCAGCCCGGTTCCGAAGGGACGAAGGCTTTGCGGATTTTCCTTCCTTCCTCGATGCGCACCGGGATGTTCTGCAAATTCGGGTTGGTGGAGCTCAGCCTTCCTGTCTGGGTGAGGGCCTGCTGATAATAGGTATGGATCTTTCCATCCTCATGAATTTCTTTCAGAAGCCCCTCGATGTAAGTGGATTGAAGTTTTCCAAGCTGGCGGTATTCGAGGATCAGATCGATGATCTCATGCCGTCCGCGGAGCTTTTCAAGCACATCCGCCGCAGTGGAATAGCCCGTCTTCGTCTTCTTGATGACCGGCAGTCCCATTTCCTCGAACAGGATCACGCCCAGTTGCTTGGTCGAGTTGATGTTAAACTTCTGTCCGGCCTGAGCGTAGATCTGTTCCTCAATGGCTTCGAGCTTGCCGGCAAGGCCTTGTCCGATCTCTTCCAGGATTCCCCGTTCCGTCCTGACTCCGGTGGCTTCCATGCGGCCGAGGATCGTCGCAAGAGGAATCTCAAGCTCCCGATACAACTCAAGTTGCTTGTTTTCCTTGAGGCGCCCTTCTACGGTATCGCGCAACCTGTGTATGGCAAGTGCCTTGCGGCTGGCGTGTTTCGCCACGGTTTCCAGTTCGGGAACCGCCCGTTTGGTACCTTTGCCGTAGATGGCCTGGTCTTCCAAAATCCCCGAAAAACCAAATTCTCTTGCTGCGGAGGACGCATCCGTCAGCGACACGGACGGATTGGCGATATAAGCGGCGAGCAGGAGGTCAAAGACAATGCCGTCCGCCTGCATCCCAAGCCTGGCAAGCGCGGCAAGAGAGGCTTTTGCGTCAACGGTCAGTTTCTCCATCGACTCATCTGCAAGCCATTGTGCGAACTGCGCGTCCCCTACCAGACTGGCTAACGGAATATAGACGGTCTCGTCACCATCGGAAAGCGACACCCCGAGAATATCTGCCGTATGATAAAACTCATCGGACAGTTCAACATGGAAAGCGGTACCGCTTTTCAGAAGAGATTCCGGCGCTTTCTCGGCGACCGCGAAATGGATCTCTTCTGCTTCCTCGGATTCCGTTGCCGATTGAGGCCCATCCGCCTTCTCAATGAGTGTCCGGAAGTTCAGCTCACGGAACACCGGGATGACCTGCTCCATGTCCGGCCCAGGATAGCTGATGTCACCCAGTCCGATCTCGATCGGGGATTCGGTGTTGATCGTGGCGAGCGTCTTGCTCATCCTGGCCAGTTCCTCGTTCTCGATCAGCTTCTCCTTCAGCTTTTTCCCGCTTACCCCATTGATGCCTTCATAGACTCCTTCAACTGTTCCAAACTGTTTCAGCAGCTTGATCGCCGTCTTTTCCCCGACGCCGGGCACCCCCGGGATATTGTCGGACGCATCTCCCATAAGCCCCTTCATATCGATGATCTGTTCAGGCGTCAGGCCGTACTTCTCCATCACATGATCCGGCGTATAGGACTCGATGTCGGTCATTCCTTTTCGGGTGATCTGGACAGTCACCGCTTCATCAGCGAGCTGGGTCAGATCCTTGTCACCGGTGATCACGACAGTCTCGACTCCGTCAGCCGCCGCTTTCCGGCTCAGTGTGCCGATGATGTCATCAGCCTCAAAAGACTCAAGCTCGTACTGTCTGATGTTGTAGGCTTCCAGCATCTTCCGAAGATACGGAAACTGCTCGGACAGTTCGGGCGGCGTTTTCTGCCGGCCGCCTTTGTACTCCTTATAAGTGCTGTGACGGAACGTTGTCTTTCCCGCGTCCCATGCAACCAGCATATGGGTCGGCTCTTCATCTTTCAGGATCTTCTCCAGCATCATCGCAAAGCCATACACCGCGTTGGTATGAACGCCCTGATCATTGGTCAGGAGCGGCAAAGCAAAAAACGCTCGGTAGGCCAGGCTGTTCCCGTCAAGGAGCAGCACTTTCTGCTTGGTCATTCCGGTCAACCTCCATCCGCATATAAAAACGTCGTCTCCCTCCATCTTACCACAGGGGCAGGATGGAGCAGAAACGACGTGATGGCGCTTATTCCGTGAATCCGGAAAGGATTCTTGCATATGGGGAATCGGACGGAATGACAATCATCGTTTCCTCGCCGATCGTCTTCTTGTACGATTCCAGTGTGCGGTAGAGCTCATAGAAATCAGGGTCTCTCGAGAATGACTGGTTGTAGATGCGGGCGGCTTCCGCCTCACCTTCCGCCCGGATCACTTCAGCCTCCTTTTTCGCTTCAGCCAGAAGTTCCTGCACTTCCCGGTCTGTTTCGGCTTCGATGCGCCGCTTTTCCGCATCCCCTTCCGACAAATAGGTCTGGGCGGTGGATTCCCGCTCTGAAATCATCCGGGTGTAGATGGACTGTTCGTTCTCCGGTGGAAGGTCGATCCGCTTCATTCTGACATCTGTCACTGCGATGCCGAAATTCCCGGATTCCAGCAGCTCGTTCACCCGTTCCGTCACCTTGTCATTCAGGTTGCCCCGCGAAGAATCTTCGTCGTTGACGATGCTCGTGTAGTCAAGCTGTCCGAGCTCCGAGCGGACGACGGAGTAAATGTACTCTTCCATCCGCGCCTCTGCATTGACGACATTCCGTGCGTTATTGATCATCAGCTTCGGGTCTGTGATTCGCCAGACCGCATAGTTGTCGATGATCATGCGCTTTTTATCCTTTGTCGTGATTTCCGCTTCGGAAACATTGTAGGCCATCTGGTTTTTCGGGAGCATGGTCACGCTTTGGAGAAACGGGACCTTGAGCTTGACACCCGGGTCGGAGTCAATGCGGACGATCTCCCCGAACTGCCGGACGACGCGGTATTCGTTTTCCTTCACGACATACACATTCGCCAGAAGGATGAGCAGCACTGCAAAAATGGCTGTGAGCACAATGGCCGGCTTGACGAACTTTCGCATGTCGGCAGGCGGCTTCGGTTCCGCCGGCCCTTGCGGTTTCTTGGACCGCTTCTTTCCAAAAGAGACGAGCTTGCTGCTGCCGCCCGATTTCTTGCTTGCCTGAGCTTGCCGCTGCCGCTCCAGAAACTTTTCTTCGATGCTCTTGAACGGATTGTTGTCATTATTGGCCATTGTTTTCCCCTCCTTCCTCCTGGGCGTTCTGATCGGTGCTTTGAGGTGCGGCCTGCTGCGGCGGCTGGATCGGCAAGTACTTCACGGTCCCTTCACCGTCATTCATGATGTAGATCTTTGCTCCAGGAAGAACCTGCTCAAGAGTCTCAAGAACCAGCCGCTCTCTCGTGATTTCCTGGTTGTCGCGATACTCGCCGTAAAGCTTATTGAACACTGCCACGTCCCCGTGCGCCTGCTCGATCCGGGAAGTTTTATCCCCCTGCGCCCTGGAGAGGATCGCGTCCCGCTCACCCGTGGCTTCGTTCTTTTTCTGGTTCTCATATTTCTTGGCCTGGTTGATCTTTGTGCTCTTCGTCTCCCGGGCATCGGTGACCGCGGTGAATGCGGAGCGGACTTCCTCGTTCGGCAGTTCGACATCCTGGAGCTTCACCCCCTGGATGGAAATCCCGATGTCATATTTATCGACAAGTGTGCTGAGAAGGTCCCTCGTCTCCGCCTCGATCTCTGCCTTCCCGTCCGTAAGTGCATCATCAATCGGCGACGAGCCGATGATTGATCGGATCGAGGCCGCGGTGGCATCATGCAGCAGTTCCCTCGGATTCTCGGAGTTGAACAGGTATTTGACCGGCTCGGTGATTTTCCACTGGACGACGAGATCAGCCAGGACGATATACTCGTCTCCTGTGATCATCTTTGTCTCTTTGTCATAGGAGATGAGGTTTCCGTCCTCATCCTGGTTGTAGCCGAACGTGGTACTGAATGTCTCCTTGGACAGTTTCTCTACTTTTTGGACAGGCCATGGCAGCTTGAACTTCAGCCCCGACTCCGTTATCGTTTCATCGGCCTTACCGAACGTGATGATGACAGCCTGTTCGCCTTCATCCACCGTATACCACGTCGTGAATGCGAGGATGATGAGAACGAGCCCCGCAACGGCCATCCCCGCTATTGTCAAAATGCGCTTAACGCTCATATCGGATTCTCCTTTGTTTGGTCTATGTATAGTTCTTATACGGGTATCAGCCCCCTGCGGTTTCATCATTTTCAGCGTTCTGACAAAAAACGGACACAAAAACTCCCCGTCTGCTTCGCTGTTGCGCGAAGCAGACGGGGAATGATCAGACATCACTCAATGGAATGTGCACTGTAAAGGTCGTGCCTATTCCCGGTTCACTCTCAACAGAGATCGTACCGCTGTGAAGGTCCACAAGATGCTTCACAATGGACAGGCCGAGCCCGGTGCCGCCGGAATCCCGGCTTCTTGCCCGGTCAACCCGGTAAAAGCGCTCGAACAGTCTTGGCAGCTCATCAGCCGGAATACCGATGCCCCGATCGGTGACGGAAATGGACGCCATGCCTTCAGTAGCGGTCGCCGTAACCTTGATGGGCGTCCCGGGCTTTGAATAGCTGATGGCATTGGACAAGAGATTGACCAGCACCTGGACGAGACGCTCGGGATCCGCCTTGACCGACAGTTCTGGCGGACAATCGGATTGAATGCTCATCTCCCGGTTTTTCAGCCTGCCTGAAACAGAATGAATGGAACGCTCGATCACATCCTGTACATTGACCGTCTTCAGCCTAAGTGTATACCCTTCTTTTTCGATCTTTGACAGGTCCAGAAGGTCTTCAATCAGCATTTCGAGCCTTTCGCTCTCTCCATGAATGATTTCCAAAAATTGCATGGTCGCTTCTTCATCTTTAATGGCCCCGTCCATCAGGGTCTCGGAAAAACCGCGAATGGATGTGACCGGTGTCCTGAGTTCGTGGGATACATTGGCGACAAAGTCTTTCCGGACCCGTTCCAGGCGGATCAGTTCGGAAATATCGTGCATGACGACGACGATGCCGAGCCATCCCCCGTGTTTGTCTATGACAGGTGCAGAATAGACCGCCACCGTAAGGTTGCCTGTGTCTGTACCGATATCTATCTGTTCTGTAACCGGCTTTTCCCGGACAGATACCGTGTCAATCAGCGTCACAAGTGCTTCCGGCAGCCCGGCAGCTTTGTATGGGTTGCCGATCAGTCCGTCCTCTTTCTGTCCGACCTGATTGAGGAAAAATGAATTGGCCATGGAAATCTCGGAATTTCTTCCGATCATGAGCAGGCCACTGCCCATATTGGCGATCAGGGTCTCCAGCCGCTCCGCTTCCGTCTCACGGATGGACTCCATCTCCTGGAGATTCCGTGCCAGTGCATTGACCGCCGTGACCAGCCCGAGCTGGATTCCCGGAGCCGTCCAGCCTGCCCTTGCAGAGTAATTGCCTTTTGCCAGTTCCATGGTGGTGTCCGTCACCAGGTCAATCGGACGGATATACCGTTCCGTCAGCCGATGGAAAACGATGATCGTTACGATGAAAGCAGCCATAAAGGCGATGACAATCAGCCTGAGAAAACGTACCGGCGCGACTCCTGCATGATCAGCGGCCATTCTTTCAGTGAGTTCTTCCTGCTCCCGATGATCCATCGCAATTCCCATCTCATCCAGATGCCGGGCGATCGCCTCAGCCTCGGACTTGAGTTCCTGATCCTGCATGATGGGAAATGTCTGGCCGAGAACGATGGCAAGACCGGCCAGGGTGATGGCCATGATAAGTGTGAATGCAAAGAACAGCCGCCTCTGGAGCGATTTCATCCTTCCTGAGGACCTTCGAATTTATAGCCGGTGCCGCGAATCGTCTTGATAAAGACCGGACGCCTTGTGTTTTCTTCAATCTTGTCACGAAGGTGGCTGATATGTACGTCAACAATTCTCGTGTCGCCGGCAAAGTCATAGTTCCAGACCGCGCTGAGAAGCTGGTCCCTCGACATCACACGGTTCCGGTTGGAGATCAGGTGGACGAGAAGTTCGAATTCCTTGGGTGTGAACTCCAGCGGGACACCATCCTTATAAGCTTCAAAACGCTCCGGATAAACCTTCAGAGCCCCGGATTCGTACACCGGTTCTGTCTCTTCTTCGTCTGTCCCCGGTATGGCTGTGCGCTGCTCCGATCTGCGCAGCACGGCCTTGATCCGTGCCACGACTTCCCTTGGGCTGAACGGCTTTGTCATATAGTCGTCAGCGCCGAGCTCCAATCCGAGGATTTTCTCCAGTTCATCCGACTTCGCGGTGAGCATGATGATCGGGGTGTCCACACCCTTCTGCCGGAGCGTACGGCAGACATCCATACCGTCCAGTTTCGGCAACATCAGGTCCAGGACAATCAGGTCAGGACTTTCCGTCTCTGCTTTTTGCAGACCTTCCTCACCGTCCGCGGCGGTAATCACTTCATAGCCCGCCTGTTTCAGGTTGTACTCAAGCAGTGTCAAAATCGGACGTTCATCATCCACGACCAGAATTCGTTTCACGTTCATCCATGCCTCCATCAGGCGCACCAAGCGCAGAAATTTCCGTACTTCCACCAGTAACCGGCGCCACTTCTGCCACCAGTTCACCGGTCATGACCGATCGGTTTTCCTCGTCTGCCGCCTCCACACGGATCAGGGCAGTACGTGCAAACAGGTCCACATTGATGACAGTCAGATCGAAGGTCACTGTGGACCCGTGCCAGGCGGCTTCCGGAAACCGGAACCGCTGCTCCAGCACCCGGGACCCGGGTCCGGGAAGATGCTTTGAAACGGCTGAACTGACGATGCCATTCAGCATGACAACGGGAACAATCGGCCGATCATAGCCTGCTGCAGCCGTGAAGTCATGCTGAATATAGAGCGGGTTGCTGTCATTGGTAAGCCCGAGGTACAGGAGCAGGTCCCGATCATCCATCTTCTCGACGATCTTCAGCGATTCCCCTTCGGTCAGCTCTTCTGCCGGACGGATCCGGACACGGCGCCGGTTGAATAGCAATTCAATCTCCCCTTTGGCGTTTGTGTAGTTTGCAGATGACAGAAATAATCCGCCGGTCTGCTTTCTTCCAATATTCTTATTATAGCATGGACGGCAATCGCAACGGGACCTCGGAACAAGAAAGATGGCATTGAAGCGATGCTTGAAAAGGGAAAAGAAGAGAAGCTGCAGAATGATAAGATTTCCTGATCCCGAAGGTGTCCATGACCCTCCACTACAATCCACCAGCGGCCGGTTTGGGTAAGATCCCCGGATTTGGAGTAAGACCTCTGGATTTGGAGTAACGGTCCCTCATTTGGAGTATGCCAACCGGATTTGGAGTAACGGTCCCTCATTTGGAGTATGCCAGCCGGATTCGGAGTAACTGTCCC
Organism: Bhargavaea cecembensis; assembly: GCF_001619585.1. GTDB lineage: Bacteria > Bacillota > Bacilli > Bacillales_A > Planococcaceae > Bhargavaea > Bhargavaea cecembensis_A. The sequence continues at coordinate 108,894 of NZ_LQNT01000001.1, read as the reverse complement.
TCATTTGGAGTAAGACCCCCGAATTTGGAGTATGGCGTTTTCCATGTGCAAATTTCTTGGATTCGTACGCAAACCTTGAAACGACAAATCAGACCAGGAATGATGTATTCCGGGTCCGATTTAATGTTCGTTCATTATTTCTGATGCAGTGCGTCATTCCAGTACGTTCATCACGTTTCTGACGGACTCGGCGGATTTCTCAAAGCTCTTTTTCTCATCCGGAGTCAGGTCCAGCTCGATGATCTTCTCGATGCCGCCAGATCCGAGCACCGCAGGTACGCCGATATAAAGCCCGTCCATCCCGTACTCGCCTTCAAGATATGCGACCGACGGAAGCACGCGCTTCTGATCTTTAAGGATCGCTTCTGCCATCTCGGCAAGGGACGCGGCCGGCGCATAATAGGCAGACCCGTTGCCGAGCAGATTGACGATCTCCGCTCCGCCCTTTCTCGTCCGGTCTACGATTTCATTCAGCCGTTCCGGCGAGAGGAGTTTTTCAAGCGGTATGCCGCCTGCATAGGAGTATCGGACAAGCGGGACCATATCATCGCCATGTCCGCCGAGGACAAACCCGGTGACGTCTTTGACCGATAGATTCAGCTCTTCGGCGACGAATGTCCGGAAGCGCGCCGTATCGAGCACACCGGATTGTCCGATGACCCGTTCCTTCGGGAAGCCGCTTTCCCTGAATACCGTATACGTCATCGCGTCCACCGGATTCGTCAGCACCAGAATGGTGGTATCCGGGGAATGGCCTGCCACTTCAGACGTGACAGCTTTCATGATTTTCTGGTTGGTCTGGACAAGCTCATCACGGCTCATGCCGGGCTTCCGGGCCATGCCTGCCGTGATGATGACCAGATCGGAGTCCTCCGTGTCCCGGTAGTCGGAAGTACCGGTGATTTTCGCATCAAAACCCAGTACCGGTGCCGATTCCGCCATGTCGAGCGCTTTCCCCTTGGTCGGGTTCTCCATGTCCGGAATATCGACCAGGACGACGTCACCAAGTTCTTTTTGGGCAATCAGGAAAGCTGTTGTGGCGCCTGTGAAACCTGAACCGATCACCGAGATCTTCTTGCGTCTGTTGGACATTGCTCTCACTCCTTTGAAAGGTACGTTCCTTTGAATACCAAAAAGGGAGGAGCCTGGGCTCCTCCCTTTCGTATTCCCGATATTCGGCAGAAAATGCCTTACCGATTACAGATTTTTGATCAGTTCGTCCGCGAATTCGGAAGCTTTGACTTCTGTCGCGCCTTCCATCAGACGTGCAAAGTCGTAAGTGACGACTTTCGATGCAATGGTGTTCTCGATGGATTTTGTGATAAGGTTCGCTGCTTCGTTCCAGCCGAGGTGTTCGAGCATCATGACACCGGACAGGAGAACCGAAGACGGGTTGACTTTGTCGAGGCCCGCGTATTTAGGCGCTGTGCCGTGTGTCGCTTCGAAGATGGCATGGCCTGTCACATAGTTGATGTTCGCGCCAGGTGCGATCCCGATGCCGCCGACTTGCGCAGCAAGCGCGTCGGAGATGTAGTCGCCGTTCAGGTTCATTGTCGCAACGACGTCGAACTCTTTCGGACGTGTAAGAATCTGCTGAAGGAAGATGTCGGCGATGGCATCTTTGATGATCAGCTTGCCTGCAGCTTCAGCATCCGACTGTGCTTGGTTCGCAGCATCCGTGCCCTTCTCGTCTTTGATCTTGTCGTATTCGTTCCAAGTGAAGACTTTGTCGCCGAACTCCTGTTCAGCCACTTCGTAGCCCCAGTTCTTGAACGCGCCTTCCGTGAACTTCATGATGTTGCCCTTGTGCACGAGTGTGACCGACTTGCGGCCCTCTTTGAGCGCGTACTCGATCGCAGAGCGGACGAGGCGCTTTGTGCCTTCTTCGGAAACGGGCTTGATGCCGATACCGGAAGTTTCAGGGAAGCGGATGTTCTTGACGCCCATTTCGTTCTGGAGGAAGTCGATGACTTTGTTTACTTCATCGGTGCCCTGCTTGTATTCGATGCCCGCATAGATATCTTCTGTGTTTTCACGGAAGATGACCATGTCCGTATGTTCAGGGTGCTTGACCGGCGAAGGAACGCCTTCGAAGTAACGGACAGGACGGACGCATGCGAACAGGTCAAGTTCCTGGCGCAGTGCCACGTTCAGGGAACGGAAACCGCCGCCGATTGGAGTCGTCAGAGGACCCTTGATCGCAATCAGGTATTCGTCGATTGTCTTGAGTGTTTCGTCAGGCAGCCAGTTTCCTGTTTCGTTGAACGCCTTCTCGCCTGCGAGAACTTCTTTCCAGACGATCTGCTTCTTGCCTTCATATGCTTTCTCAACCGCTGCCTCGAGGACGCGGGAAGCTGCATTCCAGATGTCAGGGCCTGTACCGTCACCGATGATGAATGGAATGACGGGTGCATCAGGTACGTTCAGTTTACCGTTGGATACTGTGATCTTTTCACCGTTTGCCATGTTGAATTCCTCCTGATTCTATCTTTATTCACAAGTAGGGGACGGCGGTTTGCCGTCCCTAACATTGTACACTATTTCACATACAATTAGCGTTCGTTTACAGGAACGTAGGATTGCATGCCAGGGCCTACATACTCTGCACGAGGGCGGATCAGGCGGTTATTCGCATATTGTTCGAGGATGTGCGCAATCCAGCCCGACATGCGGGATACCGCAAAGATTGGCGTGAACAGGTCGTGGTCGATGCCAAGCGAGTGGTAGACCGATGCCGAATAGAAGTCAACGTTCGGAGGCAGGTTCTTTTGCCCGGTCACCAATTCCTCAATCTTGATCGACATTTGGTAGAGATCTTCCTGTCCGGTAAGGCCGGTCAGCTTTTCGGACATTTCACGCAGGTGCTTCGCACGCGGGTCACCCTTGCGGTAGACACGGTGGCCGAAGCCCATGATCTTTTCCTTGTTGTCCAGCTTTTCCTGGATGTAGGACTCGACCTTATCCGCGGATCCGATCTCGGTGAGCATCTTCATGACCTGCTCGTTGGCACCGCCGTGGAGAGGCCCTTTAAGTGCGCCGATCGCTGCCGTCACACCGGAATACATATCGGACAGTGTCGCGACACATACACGTGCAGTGAACGTGGAAGCGTTCAGTTCGTGGTCTGCGTGAAGAACGAGCGCCTTGTTGAATGCTTCCTCTTCGATTGCTTCAGGTTCCTTGCCGTTCAGCATATAGAGGAAGTTCGCAGCGTAGCTGAGCTCCTTCTTCGGTGCAACCGGCTCTTCGCCTTTGCGGATGCGGGAAAATGCAGTCACGATCGTCGCAACTTTTGCCTGAAGCTTGATGGCCTTTTCATAGTTGGCCTCGTCGGACATGTCTTCCGCTTTTTCATCATACAATCCCAAGAGCGAAACCGCTGTGCGGAGCGCCGCCATCGGGTGTACGTTTCCGATCGGATAAGTCTTGAAGTGGTCAAGAACTTCCTGCGGCACTGCCATGTTGTCGGCCAGCTGCTGCTTCAGTTCCGACAGCTCGTCCGCTTTAGGCAGGCGCTTGTGCCAAAGAAGGTAAACGACTTCTTCAAAGCTTGCATGGTTTGCGAGGTCATCAATGTTGTATCCGACGTATGTAAGGGTATCGTCGATGATTGAACTGATGGAAGACTCGGTAGCCACTACTCCTTCAAGTCCGCGTGTTGCAGTCATATCAATCTCTCCTTTTTACCTGTAATGCCGTCGCCGGGCATAAAAAAAACCGGGTTCTGGCCATATGAAGCTTGTACAATCTGTTTAAACGCTTACAAGAACATTATAATCATTTCTTACATTTTTGTGAATGGAAATGCATCATTTTCTTTTGTGCTTGGCCAGAACAAGCAAAAAGAAGGGCGAAGCATCAAAAAAACCGGCTGAATTCAGGAGGGTGAACAGGTGAAAAACGGAGTCAAATTCCAAAATGGGGTGAGAACTTACGGTCCGATTGCAGCGGGGGCAGCCCTCTGCTTCTTCCTTCCTCAATTGTCATTGGCCGTAATTGCAGGCTATATTGCCTCACCCGCCGTTTCCTTCATGAAAAATCGCCTCCGCATCCCGCTCCCTGCCTCCGCTCTTCTGGCCGAACTCCTGATTCTGGCTTCTGCCGCTTTTGCATTGATCTTCGCACTTCAGCAGATTATTCTGGCCCTGCCCGCCATCCGGGCGGCCCTTTCCTCCATGCACTTTGACCATCCGCTCGCTTCCGAATGGCTGACCTATGCAGAAACAGCCGTTTCCGCGGCTGGCGACGGTCTGATCGATTCTGCGGCAGGCATGGTGCAAACAGCATTCAGCCAAGTGTTCTCATTTATCCTTTTCCTGCTCGCTTTTTATTTCGCCCTTTATGAATCCGCCAGGGACCGTTACTGGTTCCTGGCCGCCCTTCCCGCCGATGCCAGGAAAAAAGCAAAAGGAATGTTCCGTGAGGGCGGCAGCCTCTTCGGAACATTCCTATTCGTGGAGCTCAGGCTTATATTGCTGACATTCGGCATCCTAAGCATCGGCCTCGCAGCACTCGGTTTTGGATCCCCGGTCGGCCGGGCTTTTCTGATTGCCCTGGCGGACAGTCTGCCATTTCTCGGGATCGGAATCTTCCTGATTCCGATGGCAGCCTACTACCTGCTCAGCGGCAACGCCCTACTCGGTGCAGCGCTGATTGTCCTCTACGTTTTCGTCATGCTGACCCGGCAGATCGCCGAATCCCGGATGTGGGCGGCAACATTCCAGCTCAGGCCATCACATACGTTCTTCATAACAGCAGCTTCAATCCTGCTGTTCGGTCTGGCAGGGATCCTGTTGAGTCCGATCCTGCTGTTCTTGGCGGCACGCATCAGGAAGATGCCAGCCTTCAGCGGATAATGACCACATTCCCTTTTTTCATTTTTTTCCGGATCTGACGGTAGAGAAACGGTTTCAGTTTTTTCCTCACTGCCGGGATCAGCAGCAGCAGACCGATCACATCGGTTATGAAGCCCGGGAACAGGAGCAGCAGTCCGCCGGCCAAAATGAACAGTCCGTTTAATGCCGCATCCCCCGGCGGATACCCTTCGGCCGCCTGTTTTTTTATGTCCTGCCACGCCCGGAGCCCTTCCCGCTTTGCCAGATAGGACCCGGCAGCGGCAGTCAGCAGGATCAGAAGGATCGTTTCAAATACACCGATTTGGCTCCCCGCATACAGTAGGACCGCCAATTCGGTAGTCGGGACAACGATAAACAAAAGGAACAGCCATTTCAAATTGCAAAATCCTTTCGAAAAACGCCCTGGCCGGAACGGCAGGGCGTTTTGAGTTCTTGATTTAATTATAGCACGGATGCATGGCCGTTGTAGACTACGCCGGCTTCGGCATCAATTGTCAGTTCCTGGCCGTCTTCAATATCGGTCATGGCATTTTTCACGCCGATGATCACCGGTATTCCGACATTCAGGCCAACGACCGCCGCATGGCTGGTCAGCCCGCCTTCCTGGACGACCATGCCGGCGCACTGCTCGATTGCGGGCATCATTTCCCGGTCCGTCCCATATGTGACAAGGATCTTGCCCTTTATGTCGCGTTCGAGTGCTTCCTCGGCATTCCGTACGACGGCTGCCTGACCGAATGCCACTGCCTTGCCGATGCCCTGGCCTTTCGCCAGAAGGTCCCCGATGACGTGGATCTTCATCAGGTTGGTCGTGCCCGCTTCCCCGACCGGGACGCCTGCCGTGATGATCACGACATCCCCATGGGTGACGTATTTATGTTTGATGCTTTCCTCGACAGCTGTCTCCAGGATGGCATCGATCGATTTGACGCGCTCCCCGACAATCGGATACACACCCCAGACGAGTGTCAGCCTGCGGGAACATTCATCTGATGCCGTCACCGCGACGATCGGGCAGCCCGGACGGTATTTTGCGATCATCTTTGCCGTTTGTCCGCTTTCGGTAGGCGCGATCACGGCCCTGACGTTCAGGTTGACCGCCGTGTAGGCAGCCGCCTGTCCGATTGCGTCCGTCATGTTGCCTTGCTTCTCACGCCGCCTGGTTGAAATGACCGAACGGTAGTCCACGGCACCTTCCGCCGTCTTTGCAATCCTGTCCATTGTCCGGACCGACTCTGCAGGGTACTGGCCCGCCGCTGTTTCACCCGACAGCATGATGGCATCGGAACCGTCGAGAATGGCATTCGCCACATCGCTCGCCTCGGCACGGGTCGGGCGGGGATTGCGCTGCATGGAATCAAGCATCTGTGTGGCGGTGATGACCGGTTTACCGGCCTGGTTGCACTTTTCGATCATCCTTTTCTGGACAATCGGCACTTCCTCAGCCGGGATCTCCACACCGAGATCGCCGCGCGCGACCATCAGCCCGTCGGAAACCTCAAGAATGGCATCCAGGTTGTCGACGCCTTCACGGTTCTCAATCTTGGGAATGATCTGTACGTGGCCTGCTCCGTTCTCCTCCAGCAGTTTCCGGATCTCCATGACATCAGATGGCCGGCGGACAAACGATGCGGCGATAAAGTCCACTCCATTTTTGATGCCGAAGAGGATATCGGAGGCATCTTTCTCCGTGATACCCGGAAGCTGTACGGATACTCCCGGAACGTTTACGCCTTTTTTATCCTTCAGGGTCCCCGCATTCCGGATAACTGTACGGATCCTGCCCGCCTCGGGATCAGTCTCCCTGACTTCCAGCTCGATCAGGCCGTCATCCAGCAGGATTGTGGAACCGGTGTGCACATCTTCTGCAAGCTTGTCATAAGTGACCGAGAATCGTTCGGTGTTACCGAGCACCTCGGTCATCATGATGTCAATCTCCTGCCCGTTGTCCAGTTCCACCGCTCCGCCTTCCATCTTGTGGGTACGGATTTCCGGGCCTTTCGTGTCCAGCAGAATCCCGACGACCCGGTTCATCTTCCTGGCAGCGTCGCGGATATTTTCTATTCTCGCCAGGTGCTCCTCATGGTCACCGTGGGAAAAGTTGAGCCGCGCCACGTTCATGCCCGCATCGATCAACTGCTCCAGCATCTCAGGCGATTCGCTCGCCGGTCCGATCGTACATACGATTTTTGTCTTCCTCACATCGCTCGCCCCAATCCTTTAAATCGATAGTTCTTTTGAAAGTTGGTACAGGCCGTCTTCCATGCCTTCCCTTCTGCTGAAAACTTCCGTTAAAGGATAGTCTATCACTGCATGGTTTCGCATGCCAACGGCTACACCCGCCCGGCCTTCAAGAAGCACCTCTACGGCCCTTGCACCGAACTTCGAGGCGAGGACACGGTCACGGCCGGTCGGGCTGCCGCCCCTCTGGATGTGGCCGAGAACAGAGACGCGGGTTTCGATACCTGCTGCCTCCTTCAGTTTTACCGCGAGGTCTTGGCCGGACATGACGCCTTCTGCAACAATGAGGATACTGTGTTTTTTTCCGCGCCCGGTTCCCTGCCGGAGCCTTGTGATGATTTCTTCGACATCGTGGGGCCTTTCGGGAATCAGGATCGACTCGGCACCTCCGGCGACACCCGCCCATAGTGCCAGGTCGCCTGCATCCCTGCCCATCACCTCAATGATGAAAGTCCGCTCATGAGACGTGGCGGTATCCCTTATTTTGTCAATGGCATCGATTACGGTATTGAGCGCGGTGTCAAAGCCAAGTGTGTAGTCCGTGCCATTGATGTCATTGTCGATTGTCCCCGGCACCCCTACACACGGAAAACCTGACTCTGACAGGGCCTGGGCCCCCAGGAAGGATCCGTCACCGCCAATGACGATCAGCCCATCGATTCCCCGTTCACGCAATTGGCGGACACCTTTCGCCTGGCCTTCCGAAGTCTTGAATTCGGGACAGCGCGATGAATGAAGCATCGTGCCGCCCCTCTGGATGATATCTCCGACCGATCCCGCATCGAGCGGCTCAATCTTTCCTTCAATCAGTCCCTGATAGCCGTTATAGACACCGAAGACCTCAAGGCCTTCGTGAATTGCTTTCCGGACCACCGCCCGGATAGCGGCGTTCATGCCGGGAGCATCCCCGCCGCTTGTCAGAACCGCTATTTTCTTCATTCGGGCAACCTCCGGTCAATCGTTAGTCTCTTCGCCTTCCTTGTATACCCCAATGTTGCGGAATTTACGATACCGGCCTTCAATAATCCGATCTGCGTCCATCGGTAGAAGGGTGTCCATGGAAGAACGGATCGATTCCCGTATCGCTTCAGCCTGTCCGGCAGCGTCGCGGTGCGCGCCTCCCATCACTTCGGGAACGACTTCATCGATGATGTCCATCTCCTTCAGGTCCGCAGCGGTGATCTTCATCGCTTCCGCGGCCTGCTGTGCAAGGCCGGCGTCTTTCCAGAGAATGGATGCGGCACCTTCAGGTGAGATGACGGAATACGTAGAGTTCTCCAGCATATGGATATGGTTGGCCACCCCGAGCCCGAGCGCCCCTCCGCTTCCGCCTTCCCCGATCACGATACTGATGACCGGAACGCGGAGTCCGGCCATCTCGACCAGATTGCGTGCAATCGCCTCACTCTGTCCGCGCTCTTCGGCAGCCTTGCCGGGATAGGCACCTTTCGTGTCAATGAAGCAAATGATCGGACGGCCGAATTTCTCCGCCTGCTTCATCAGGCGGAGTGCTTTCCGGTAACCTTCCGGATGCGGCATCCCGAAGTTTCTGCGGATATTCTCTTTTGTGTCTTTGCCGCGCTGATGCCCGATCACGGTCACCGGCGTGCCGCCGAACGAAGCGAGGCCGCCGACAATGGCAGCGTCATCCCCGTATGCACGGTCCCCATGCAGCTCGATAAAGTCCTCGAACAGATAACCGATGTAATCAAGTGTCGTCGGGCGCTCAGGATGACGAGCCACCTGGACCCGGTCCCAGGCAGTCATGTTTCCGTAGACGTCCGCCTCCAGTTTCTCCAGTCTATCCTCCAGGCCCCGGATTTCATCCGCCATATCTACATGGGCATCGTCCGTGATATTTTTCAGTTCTTCTATCTTTTCTTTTAGCTTAATTACCGGCTCTTCAAAAGGCAGCGGCTTTACCATATCAGCGTGCCTCCTTCGTGTGGAATCGGATCAGTGTGGATAGCGTCTGTTTCATCTCCGAACGGTGGACGACCGCATCCAGCTGCCCGTGCTCCATCAGGAACTCTGCTGTCTGGAAATCTTCCGGGAGTTTCTCCCGCACAGTCTGCTCGATGACCCGGCGTCCGGCAAAACCGATCAGCGCCTTGGGTTCAGCCAGATTAATGTCACCGACGGAAGCAAAACTCGCTGACACTCCGCCTGTTGTCGGATGAGTCATCACAGATATGAACAGGAGACCGCGGTCCGCATGACGGGAAAGCGCGACGCTGGTCTTGGCCATCTGCATGAGTGACAGAACGCCCTCCTGCATTCTGGCACCTCCGCTCGCCGTGAAAATGATGAAAGGAATTCCTTCATCTGTTGCTTTTTCAATCGCACGGGTGATTTTCTCACCGACAACCGACCCCATGGAGCCCATCCGGAAATGGGAATCCATGATCGCCACCGCCGTTCGCTGGCCGCTGATTTCACCGATGCCCGTAAGCACCGCTTCATTCAGGCCGGTCTTCGCCGCGTCCGCATTCACTTTTTCTTCATACGAAGGAAAGCCGAGCGGATTGACGGTTTTCATGCCCTCATCCATCGGGATGAATGATTCCTCATCAAACAGGCAGTCCACTCGTTCGTACGCGGTCATTTTATAATGATGTCCGCAGTCCGGACAAACTTTATCACACTTCAACAGATCCTTCGTCAGCACGATGGACTTGCATTCGGGACATTTGGTCATGAGTCCCTCGGGTACATCCTTTGCCGCCTCGGAAGGCACGGTCATGTACCGTTTCTTATTTTTCTTGAACATCTCTCGGATGATCGCCATCGGTATTCCCCCTTTGAGCGTGTACAATTTCGGTCCATCTGTCATAGGCCGCCACTGCTTTTTCGGTCTCGCCGCTCCGGATCAGCCGGAGCATACTGGCGATTTCGGTCCGTTCAACCGCTTCTGCCTCTCCCGTATAGGGCTTCCCGGCATACTGGTAAAGCAGATGCCAGATTTTCAGGGACAAACGGTTGCCGGATGCAATCAGCACTTCCCGGACAATGTCTTCGCGCAGATAGGATTCATCCGATTCCACTGCATCGATGAGACTGCCCCATAGAGGAAGTGTGCGGATTTCCGTATACCCAGATGAGACACGGACCGCTTCCTTTTCATGGATCCGCATCGTTGCGCTTACGTCCTCAAGTGACTTCGGTTCCTGCAAGATGAATGCAGCCAGAACTTCGACGAGCTGATGTTTTCGGAAGTCGGACAGGAAAGTGCCCTCTCCCTGCCTTGACTCAATCAGTCCGAGCAGTTCCAGGCTGCGCAGGGCTTCCCGGATTGTCGACCGTCCGGTACCGAGCCGCTCGGCAAGTACCCGCTCGGAAGGAAGCTTATCTCCTGCCCGGATGTTTTCATTCCCGATGAGCGTGCGCAATTCCTGCACCACTTCAAGAAACATCTTGCGGGACGGTTTTGTTTCGGTCATGTCGCGCTCCTTGTTTACCATTTAATTGAAAGTGGTCTGACCACTCATACCCATACAGCATAACGGAATCGGAAAAACGAGTAAAGAAAAAACTGCACAGAACACTGAATGTTAGATTGTTAAGAAATCCGTGCAGATTTCCGCTACGGCCCCTGCTTACCTAAACTCGCAGCGGCCAACGCTCGCGCTTTTGGACAGAGGCCGTTCTCCGTAACGGCCTCTGTATCAGCAAAGCCTGCAGGCAAATTGAAAACCCGGGTCTGGCAGAATTCGTCCAGACCCGGGTTTTCTGATGCCTGATCATCCATACAGACATTAAATCGTTACCCTTCAATATTCTTTACAATCAGCTGCAGGCGTCCATTACGCAATTCGGCCTGGCCGGACAGGCGGATCCCCGCTTCTTCCGCGAGCAGGCGGTTGAAGGCTGCGTACTCTTTCGGGAACAGCGTGCACTCGACTTCTCCCGTGTCGTCCTGAAGTTTGAAGAACGCCATGGCTTCCCCTTTTTTCGTCCGGATACGTTTGATATCGGTGATGATGCCGGCGACCCGCACACGGCCGCTTCCGCCTCCAAGTGCAGCAACATCCGCAAAAGTACCGTTGCGACCGGCCTTCATCCTCGCTGCGGGGTGTTCCGATATATAGAAGCCGAGCGCGTCACGTTCGTACTGGAGCTTCAGCGCTTCGGGAAGCGTCCCCGCCTCGGAATACTTTTGCCGGCCGAACGATGCTGCGTCACCGCCGAACAGATCATCCTCTTCGGTCGGCCGCACGAGGTTCGCATAGGTTTCGGCTGCTCCGATCGAGGCAAGCAGGACAGCCCGGTCCGGATGAAAATCGTCCATCGCTCCCGACCGTGCAAGCGGCTCGGCCGCAGTCCGCGTGAAATGCGCTCCGGAAAGAGCAACTGCCATGTCGAAAAGATCTTCCCATGGTTCTGACTGTTTTCTGGCGTCCAGCAACTTTCTGATGAAGGGGGCGGGAACCCCCTTGATGCCGGAAAGCCCATAGCGGATCGCACCATCCTCCACCCTGCAGGCGTATCCGCTTTTTTTGACGGACGGCGGCAGGATCCGGATGCCCTTCATGCGAATCTCGCTGACCAGCCTGGAAACACGGTCCGCATCGCCCGCCGCCTGTGAAAGCAAAGCTGCATAAAAGTATGCCGGTTCATGTGCCTTCAGGTACGCCAGACGGAACGAAATCAAGGAATAGGCGACGGCGTGACTTTTGGGGAAGCCGTAATCCGCAAACCTGACGATGTATTCGTAAACCTTCACTGCAGACCCTCGATCGTAACCGCGGGATTCAGCCCCGCGTACAAAGTGCTCCCTTTCCCGTTCCAGCACATCCCTCTTCTTCTTGCTGACGGCACGTCTGAGAATGTCCGCCTCCCCCATCGTGAAACCGGCCATCTGTACGGCGATCTGCATGATCTGCTCCTGATAGACAATGATGCCGTATGTTTCCTCCAGAATCGGGTCGATGTCAGGGTGGATTGACGGAACACGTTCCCTGCCGTGCATCCTGCGTTCAAAGACAGGGATATTGTCCATCGGGCCCGGCCTGTACAAAGCGTTGATGGCGTAGATGTCACGGAACTGCTCCGGTTTCAGCTTCCTGAGCGTATCCCGCATGCCCGGTGACTCGAACTGAAAGACTCCGGTCATATCTCCCGCCTGGAACAGCCGGATGGTTTCGGGATCATCCAGCGGGATTTTCCCGAAGTCCAGGTATACATTGCGGTCATACCAGATCATGGACCGGATCCGGTCAAGCAGCGTCAGGTTCCTCAGACCAAGAAAATCCATTTTGAGAAGCCCGCGTTCCTCCACTTCCTTCATCGGCCACTGGGTCAGATAGATCCCTTCCGAACCGCTCGTCAGCGGAACCGCATCCACAAGCGGAACCGGAGAAAGGACGACACCCGCCGCATGGGTGGATGCGTTTCTCGGGATCCCCTCAAGGGAGAGCGCTGCGCTCAGCCATTTTTGCCTGTTCGGCGAAGCTTCCACCCAGCGCGAAAGTGGAGTGCCGGAGGCGGACGCTTCGGCAAGCGTTACCCCGGGACGTCCGGGAATCATTTTTGAGATCTCCCGCTGCTCGGCTTCCGGGAAACCGAAGACGCGTGCCGTGCTCCTGGCCGCAGCCCGTGCAGACAAAGTCCCGAACGTAATGATTTGTGCCACATGGTCACGTCCATATTTTTCGGCGACATATTCAATCACCTCATGCCGGCGGTGATCCGCAAAGTCCACATCGATGTCCGGCATGCTGACACGTTCCGGGTTAAGAAAGCGCTCAAAGATGAGACCGTAGGCAATCGGATCGACATCCGTAATCCCGAGCGCATAGGCGACCAGAGACCCGGCCGATGACCCTCGGCCGGGACCCGTTAGAATTCCCCTGGAGGCTGCATAAGCGATGAAATCTGCCGTGATGAGAAAGTAATCCGAGTACCCCATCGAAGAGATGACATCCAGTTCATGATCCAGCCTGGCTGCATACCTTTCCGGGACTGAACCGAACCGTTTCCCAAGCCCCTCCAGACAGTCCTGCCGCAGACGCCCGTCAGCTGTCCCCCCCTCGCCAATCGGGAACTTCGGCATCAGGCGCTCCGCTTCGGGAAGCGTATTGCTGCAGGACATGAGAAGGCCCGCAGTCGCTTCCAGCCACTCCGGATGATCGGAAAATCTCGTCAACAGTTCATCCGGCATCGGCAGTTCGGCTTCCGGGAGATCTGCGAGGTCGTTTTCCGAAAGCTTTCCTCCCTCATCAATCAGACGGGCTACCCGGTATGCAAATGCATCTTCACTGTTCAAATAACGGGCAACAGCCGCCGCACATACCGTCAGTCCCTCTCTTTCTGCCAAACCGACCCAGGCTTCCTCTTCGGCAGACCGCATGCCGCCAGGACGGGAAATGCCCATGAATACCCTGTCAGGCCCTCCGGTCTCAAGCACAATCTTCGTGGCACCAGCCGGATCCCCATCTTGCATCATTGCGGGGTCAACGACTAGCAGGCATCCCCTGCTGTATGCCTTCATCCAGGACAGGGGCAGCTTGTCACGGTCCTTGACGGACAGCGCACTGCTCATCTTCAGCAGATTTTGGTAACCGCCGTCATCTTTCGCATACATAAAGGCCGGCAGGACGCCGGCCTCCGTCTCGATCTGTACAGTGAGCCCGATGACGGGCCGGATGCCGGCGGATTTCATCGCCCGGGCAAACGGCAGGATGCCGTACAGTTTTGTATTGACGATCGCCGCCGCAACGGCTCCCCTCGCCTTGAGCGCTTCCGGGAGCATGCCGGGCCGGATGATGCTTTGCAGCGGATCATCCGATGTCATGATCTGCGCATATGCGATGTTCATCCCGATCCCTCCCTGTCAGTTGCTGCACAGCTCACGAAGTGCTTCTGCCGCCCGCTCTGCTTCCTCCCAGTCTGCGGCGGAAGCGCCGGCGGCGAGTGCATGGCCTCCGCCTCCGAACCGCCGGGCCAGATCATTGACGACCGGTCCCTTGGAACGGAAGCGGAGGCGGATCTGGTCTTCCTCCTCGACCTGGAAGACCCAGCAGATCAGGCCCTTGACCGCGCCGGGAACCCCGACCAGTTTTGCGGTATCCGAGGCGGTGACGCCGAACTCATCCATCGTTTCCGAAGTGATTTTCACGACACCGACCCCATTGTCCACTTCGAGATTCTGAAGGATGTAGCCGTTCAGCCTGAGAAGAGGGGCATCCATCTCGTACATCGCGTTGTGGAGGGAGGGCCGGTCAAAGCCGTGTGAAACAAGCTCCGCCGCTGCAAGGAAGGTTTCCGGGCCGGCCGACGGATGCAGGAACCGTCCTGTATCACCGATAATGCCCGCGTAAAGCAGCCGGGCAGCCCCGACGCTCATCCTCCAGCCGCGCGACTGCTCGCCTTCCTTGAACAGCCGGTAAATCAGCTCGCTTGTCGCACTGGCGTCCGGTTCCACCCACCTCTTGCTGCCATACGTGTCGTCATCGGGATGGTGGTCGATCTTGAGAAGCTCGGCACCTTTGCCGTAGTGGCTGCCGTCAATCCTCTCCGTATTCGCCGTGTCGGTCACAATGACAAGAGCCCCCTCATAGAGCGGCTCGGTCACTTCGTCCGGGCGTCCGAGATAATCCAGCGAAAAGTCGTGGTCACCCGCCGCATAGACCTGTTTGCCCGGATAATTGTCCAGGATCAGCGTTTTCAGCCCCAGCTGGGATCCGTATGCATCCGGATCCGGCCTGACATGGCGGTGGATGATGATGGTATCGTAGCGTTCAATTGTGTCAATGATTTGTCGTTTCAACCCTATTCCCTCCATCAACCGGTCTTTTCCCTTCACAATCCGGCAAAATACGAGATACAATGAGGACAGTTTTGCTTGACCGGAGGGATTCGATGCTTAACCTGATTTTCACCGCACTGATCATCTTTGCTGCGGTTGCCTACCTGTACTTCAAGACGAAGCAATTCCGGACAACGCTACAGGCTGAGCGGCAGTATCACCGCAGCAGCGCCTCGGCAGCACTCGGAGCGTTCATCATGCTGTTTGGCGCGCACCAGCTGTTCCTGTTTTCCGGAGTGATCACGTATATTGTAACAGCCGCCTTTATCCTGCTCGGGCTCTATGTCCTTGTCTATAATGTAAAGGCACGGAACCACTATGCCGGCTTCCTTGAGGAAGAGCGGCGGCTGAATGAAAAGTGATGCACAATCTGTGCATCACTTTTTTTATCGTTCAAATACCTGGAGCATCATCATGGCCTTGCCGACGATCATCTCACCGCTGTATACGGTGAACTCCATTTTGGCAAAGTGCCGGCTCATATCGAGAAGTTCCGGCCTGATGCGGACCTGCGAACCGAGCTGGACATGCTTCATGAAATAAACGGACATGCTCTCGATGACGCTCTCCCCGCGCTTGCGCTTTTTCAGGAACTGATCGGCCGCTTCCGAGAGCATGATCGTCAGCGCGCCGTGGGAAAGGGATCCGAGAGGGTTCGTCATCCTCGGAGTCACTGTGAAGAGCAGGGTAGACTCCGCCTCCCCGTCCTCTTCCATCTGCGACCGCACAAGGTCTTCGAATGTATCCCCCTGATGAGGCTGGCGCTGGGCCACCTGGAGTGCCTTCAGAACATCCTGGCGGCTGATGACCCCTTCCAGCTTGTCGCCGGTGGAAACGACCGGCATCAGGTCGATTCCTTCCCAGATCATCCTGTGAGCCGCAGAGGCAACACTCATCTTCATTCCCGCGGAGATCGGCTTCGGCGTCATTACCCGTTCGATCGGCACCTCCCCGTCCATCCCGATCACGTCCTTTGCCGTGACGATTCCGACGAGCCGGCCGCTGCCGCTCGTCACCGGAAATGCACCATGAGAGGTCGTTTTGTTGCGCGCATGGAAATCGGAGACATGATCGCCCGAATCGAGCGTAGCCGTCTGGCTGATCGGCACGATGATGTCCTCGACAAGGAGAATGTCCTTTTCGATCAGCTGGTCATAGATGGCCCGGTTGATCATCGTAGCCACGGTGAATGTGTCATAACTGGTCGAGATGATCGGAAGTTCCAGCTCATCGGCCAGTTTCTTCACTTCTTCCGATGCGTCAAATCCGCCTGTGATGAGGACGGCCGCCCCCGCACGGATTGCGTTTCCGTGCACTTTAAGCCGGTTCCCGACGATCAGCAGGCTGCCCGGATCGGTATAGCGCATCATGTCTTCCATCTGCATCGCGCCGATGACGAATTTTGTCAGTGTCTTGTGCAGCCCGTTGCGGCCGCCCAGAACCTGACCGTCAACGATATTGACCACTTCGGCAAATGTCAGACGCTCGATGTTCTCCTTTTTCTTCTGCTCGATCCGGATTGTCCCGACCCGTTCGATCGTATTGACGAGTTTCCGGTTTTCCGCTTCCTTGATGGCGCGATAGGCCGTTCCTTCGGAGACATTCATCTCCTTGGCGACCTGGCGGACGGAGATTTTGTCTCCGACCGGCAGGCTCTCGATGTATTGTAGGATTTTCTCATGTTTTGTCGCCACGTTGTCACCTTTTCCCCAACTTCTGATGATTCCATCTTACCATAGTGGGCGTGGCTGAGTCGCAAAAAGAAACCTTGGTGCAGGAGGTCTATCCTGCGGTAAGGTTCTTTAGCAGGAAGCAAAAAGCGGAAGGCGTATGCCTCCCGCAATTGATGGGGTCAGAGATCAACGGAGTCTCCCGGTTTCATGATCCTCACTTCGGTTCCGTCCACCTGTTTTCTGAAGTCTTCAGGATCCTGCCTGATTGGCGGGAACGTGTCGTAGTGGATCGGGACCGCCACCTTCGGCTTCAGGAGGCCGACCGCATAAGCCGCATCCTCCGGGCCCATCGTAAAGTTGTCTCCGATCGGCACAAAGGCGATGTCTGCAGGATGGCGCTTCCCGATCAGCTCCAGGTCGGAGAATAGCCCTGTGTCACCAAGGTGGTGGACCGTCTTCCCTTCAGCTGTAAAGAGAATCCCTGCCGGCATGCCGGTATAAATGATTTCCTCGCTGTCCTCTTTGATGAAAGAGGAGCCGTGGAACGCCTGGGTGAATTTCACTTTCCCGAAGTCGAACTCATATGCGCCGCCGATATGCATCGGATGTACGCTGACGCCCTGCCAGCCGAGCCATACGGCGAGCTCGTTCGGCGCGACGACTAGGGCACCGGAACGTTTGGCGATTTCAATCGTGTCACCCACGTGATCGCCGTGACCGTGTGTCAGAAGGATGACATCAGGGTTCTCCTCCTCCGCGTTCAGGTCCGTCAACTCATTGCCTGTGATGAACGGATCGATCAGGATCGTATGCCGTTCCGTCCTGATTTTGACGACGGAATGGCCGTGATAGGATACTTTCATGCTGCATTCTCCTTTCTCTGTTCAGCTCCCGGGCATGTTTCGACAAGGTATGCGCGGATTCCTTCTTTTTGATATGATGAATTCATTCAGAAAGGCTGGTGTTCGGAATGGAGAAATTACAGGAAATCAGGACGTACTTGGAGGAGAACGGGATTGACGCGGCTTTGGTCACGACGCCCGATAACGTGTTTTATCTTTCCGGATTCAATAGTGAGCCTCATGAGCGGCTGTTGGCGGTTGCAGTATTCCGCGATGCCGATCCGTTCATTATCGCGCCGAAGATGGAGCTTCCCGATGTTAAGGCGGCGGGATGGACGGACGAAGCCGTAGGCCATGAGGACACCGATGATGCATGGATGATCGTTGAACGGGCAATTCGCGGGCGCGGCATCACACCTTCCCGCATCGCGATCGAGAAGTCACATATGAGCGTTGAACGCTACGAACGCCTGAAGGAGCTTTATCCGGATGCCGCGTTCACCGGGCTCGACAGCAAGCTGAATGCCATGCGGAACATCAAGGACGAGGCCGAACTTGAGAAGCTCCGCAAAGCTGCGGAACTCGCGGACTATGCCATTGAAGTCGGCTGCCGAGAAATCGCGGAAGGCAAGACGGAACTGGAAATCCTGACAGCCATTGAGTTTGAAATGAAGAAAAAAGGCGTATCGCATATGTCGTTCGATACGATGGTGCTGAGCGGCAAGAAGACGGCTTCTCCGCACGGCACCCCGGGAGACCGGAAAATACAGAAGGGCGACTTCATCCTGTTCGATCTGGGTGTGGTCTGGGAAGGCTACTGCTCCGACATTACCCGTACCGTTGCATTCGGAGAGCCTACCGAAGAAATGCGGAACATTTATGAGACCGTGAAGCGCGCAGAAGAGGCTGCAGTCGCTGCGGTGAAGCCCGGAGTCCGCGCGATGGATCTCGACAAGGCGGCCCGTGATGTCATTACGGATGCGGGCTACGGCGAGTACTTCACCCACAGGCTGGGCCACGGACTCGGTATTTCCGTCCATGAATTCCCTTCCCTGCATGGCTCAAACGAGATGGAGCTTCAGGAAGGCATGGTCTTCACAATTGAACCGGGCATCTATCACCCGGATATTACAGGAGTCCGGATCGAGGACGATGTCGTCGTCACTGCCGATGGTGTTGAAGTCCTGACCAAGTTCCCGAAAGAACTCCAGATCATTAAGTAACGTCAGTTACAGTCAGATTTAGAGAAAGCAAAACCGCCAAAAGGAATTTTCCTTTGGCGGTTTTGTTTTTACTTATTGAAGAAGCGATTCGACCGGGACATATTCACGGCCCTGATCGTCTGCTACAGCCTTGTAAGTAATATGCCCTTCCAGGGTATTAAAGCCCTTTCGGAGCGCTTCGTTGTCAAGCGCCGCCTGCTTCCAGCCTTTGTTCGCAATCTGCAGCGCGTAAGGCACCGTGACGTTAGTGAGTGCCATTGTAGATGTACGCGGAACGGCACCCGGCATATTGGCGACCGCATAATGGACAACACCGTGTTTTTCGTATGTCGGATCGTCATGCGTCGTCACCCGGTCACTTGTCTCGAAGATGCCGCCCTGGTCAATCGCGATGTCGACAAGAACCGATCCCGGCTGCATTGATTTGACCATTTCCTCGGTGACGAGCTTAGGCGCCTTGGCACCCGGAATCAGCACCGCACCAATGACCAGATCAGCTTCTTTGACCGATTCTGCAATGTTGAGCGGGTTCGACATGAGTGTCTGGATATCATTGCCGAACTGGTCGTCGAGCTGACGGAGCCGCTCGGGGTTCAAGTCGAGAACTGTCACTTGTGCACCCATGCCTACCGCGACACGCGCAGCGTTCGCACCTGCCATCCCGCCTCCGACTATGGTGACTTTCCCGCGCTGGACACCCGGTACGCCGGATAGAAGAATACCCTTCCCGCCATGGATGCGCTCGAGGAACTGGGCGCCGATCTGTGTGGCCATTCGCCCTGCCACTTCACTCATCGGCGAAAGCAGCGGGAGCGAGCGGTTCGGGAGCTGCACGGTTTCGTACGCAATACCGACCACCTTGTGTTCAAGCATGGCCGCAGTGAGCGCCTCCTCCGGAGCAAGGTGAAGATAAGTGAAGAGGATCAGCCCTTCACGGAAGTATGGGTATTCGGATGCGACCGGTTCCTTGACCTTCATGACCATTTCCGCATCCCATGCTTCGCGGGCTGTACCGACAATGGTCGCCCCTGCTTCGCGGTAATCCTCATCTGTGAAGCCGGAACCCTCTCCCGCCCCTGTTTCAATCAGGACTTCATGTCCTGCCAGATTCAGCGTCACTACTCCCGCAGGTGTCATCGCCACGCGATTTTCATTGTTTTTGATTTCCTTAGGTACACCGATACGCATTTCCTAAACCCTCCCGTATGTCTATGCTTGGTTGCTGGGCAGAAGGTTGCCTTGTCCCCTGTTTCTGCAGTTCCATCATAACACTCTTTGTTCGGCACGGAAGTGCTTTTCTGCCGGAGCGACACAATTTTGCCACTGTTCCTTACCAAACTCTTGCAGGATTCGGCGTTTCTTTCGCCGAAAAAGAACAATAGAAAAGGGAGGGAACGACATGACACTGAACTACAAACAACTCCTTGTCGCGGTCGACGGTTCCAGGGAAGCCGAGTGGGCGTTCAAGAAGTCGGTCGGCATCGCCAAGCGAAACAAAGCCACATTGAACCTGGTGAACATCATCGACACCCGCTCGTTTGCGGCGGTCGAGGCATATGACCGCTCCATTGCCGATCGGGCCCAGAAGTTCGCGGATAAGCTCCTCTCCGACTATAAAAAGGAAGCCGAGGCAGCCGGCGTCAATGACGTGAATATCATCGTCGAATACGGTTCTCCAAAGACGATGATTCCGCGGGATATCTCGAAAAAAGTCGAAGCTGATCTGATTGTCTGCGGAGCAACCGGCCTCAATACGGTTGAGCGTTTCCTCATCGGATCGATCTCGGAAACGATTGTCAGGAGCGCAAAATGTGATGTGCTCGTTGTCCGTACAGAAGAACAGCCCGACGAAGGGCCAGTTAACGAGTAATGCAAAAGGGATGTGCAGCGTTGGGCTGCACATCCCTTTTTTTCATGATTTTTTATAACCGTTCTGTTCCGCCCACGCGTCGACCTTGCCGAAAAATGCCGAAACGGCATTTGCATTTTTCAGATCAGGTGCCTGAGCCAGCAAGACTTCCGGTTTCGGTCCCATAGTGCCCTCCGGCTTCCTCAGAAGAAGCAGGCTCTTTGCATTGGCCCGGTTCTTGAAGAGACCTTCAGGAAGTGCGATGACTCCGAGAATCTCGGCTTCATCCTTCAAAAACGTATGGAGCTGTGTTGCAAATTCCGACTCGAACAGATTCGCCGGGACGACGAAAATGCCGTGGCCGCCTTTTTTCAGGTACCTCATCGACTGCTCAATGAACAGATGATGGGCGTAGGAATGGCCTTCCTCCGCTCTCAGGTTGTAATTCATCGCGTTTTCATCGTCCGGATAATAGCCTACCGGCAGGTCTGTGACGACAAAGTCTGCGGGATCAACCATAAGCGGGCGCAGGGAATCCTGGTGATACAGAGTAACAGGCTGTGCCAACAGGTCTGCAGCGGCTGCTGAAATCTGGATCAGCAGATCATCGATTTCAGAGCCGCTGGCGGCAGTGCGGCCGTCCATGAAGTTCATGACCGTGAACAGCAGGTTGCCCGTGCCGATCGCCGGGTCGAACAGCGTGACATACGGTTTGCCTCCAGACAGGCGGTCTGCCAGATAACCGGCGATGAGACCGATGGAGTCCGGTGTCATCTGGTGATTCGGTTGTGCGCTTTCCTTCATGCCCTTCAGCAAGGAAAGCTGAAGGCCTTTTCGGACTTCTTCCTTGGCCGTCTTCTCCACTTCCGGGGCGATTTTCCCGTCGGCCCAAGCCCTTACTGTTTTCAGTAGGGCTTCCAAATACATCGTTCCCTCTTTTTTTGCGATCCTCCCGGCATGCCCGTCGAGGAAATTGAAAATCTGTTCTGTATTGGTTTCCATGTCCATCCTCCGCAAATGAGAAACCCACTAGCCGTGACAACCGCTGAAAAAGTGAAAAAGCTGATTTCCGCTCCAGGCCCTCGCTTACCGCGGGCGTTGCCTCAGCCTCCTCGAGCTTCGCTCTGCGGGGTCTTCGGCTAACGCTTTTCCCGCAGGTGTCTCGGGCCCTTCGCTTCAATCAGCCATACAATAGATTTTTCAGTGATCTATCGCTGGAGTAGGTTCAGTTTTGGTTATTCCGACAGTATTTTGACAGCGTCGATTGCTTTGTCGTAGTCCGGATGATCGGTGCCTTCCGGAACGTATTCGACATAGGCCACTTTACCGTCCTTATCAATCACGAAGACGCTCCGTGCCAGGAGGCGAAGTTCCTTCATGACAACACCGTATGCCGTGCCGAACGACAGGTCCCGGTGGTCGGAAAGGGTATGGGCATTATCCAGGCCTTCCGACGCCTTCCAGCGTGCCTGCGCAAACGGCAGGTCGACGGAGATCGTCAGGACCGCCACGTCATCACCAAGGTCTGTGACCGCTTCGTTGAAGCGTTTTGTCTGTGTCGAGCAGACGCCTGTGTCGATCGACGGGATGACGCTGATCAGCCGGATCTTCCCTTCCGTATCTTTCAGCGTGAACGGGGTCAGGTCGTTTTGCAGAACCGTAAAGTCCGGCGCCTCGTCACCGACCTTGATTTCCGTTCCGAGGAGTGTAACCGGTTGTTGTTTGAATGTTACTTGTGCCATATTGCAACGCCTCCTTTTTCCTCAGTGTACTAGAGTGCGTGACCGTCTTGCAAACGGTTCGCATAGCCGCGGGAAGGGGCGGCCTTCAGATAGCGCTCTTCGTGGATGACGAGTGTGTCTGCGATATAGTCGTGCAGCGCTTCTTTTCTCGGTGTAAAGCCGACCACAACATAGAGGACCGCCAGTGTTTTTGAGAAATACCGGCCGACCCATTCACGGAACAGAACCGTTTTCCAGTCCAGCGGCCCGCCGTCTCTGCGGATGACCCGGATGCCGGTGACCATCTTGCCGACTGTCTGGCCGAAGTATTTCGTCATGAGGATGAAATACAGGAAGAAGATGGCTGCGGTCAGCAGATTGTATGGTGCATACCAGGCGTCTGGTGCGATTTCAAGCCCAGTTAGCCGGAACAGCGGGCGCACTGCCAGCATGCTGATCGACCCCAGGACGATGAGATCGATCAGATAGGACCAGAAGCGGATCCAGAACCCGGCATAGGCATGCCGGAATTCCTCCGTTTCCGGATGGGATCCGGACAGATGACCGGTTCCCTGAATTGGTTCCGTCATTTCGAATCCCTCCTCACTTTTCACCGTACAGGTACATCATGCGCGGCGAGTTATAGTCGGACAGCACCTGTCCGATGATGCGGCTTTCAAGATCCCCCTGGAAAAGCGACTGCATCTTTACCCCAAACAGTGAGCCGAAGCCGGCATCGATGCTGTATTCGAACATCTGGGCGCCTTCCAGGCCATGATCTGTCCGGAGCCCGGCGATCGCATCTTCAAGCCGGCCGGTTTCGTCCGCGAGTTTCGCATCGATCGCCTGCCCGCCATTCATGATCCGGCCGTCCGCCCATTTCTTCACTTCCGCCTCGCTCATTCCCCGGCCCGCCTCGATGACGTCCACAAACCGTTCATAGGAGTCGTTCAGCATCGTCTGGAGCATCTCCCGCTCTTCCTCCGTCATCTCTCTTGTGGGGCTCAGGATATCTTTGTACTCACCCGATTTGATCGTGACAAAGTCGATTCCGTGCTCTTCAGCGAAGCCGCCGTAATTGATGCTTTCCATGATGACGCCGATCGATCCGGTCAGGGTCTCCTTATGTACAAAGATTTTGTCAGCCGGCGCGGAAATGTAGTAGCCGCCTGATGCCGCCATGGCACCCATGCTGACATATACCGGAATGTCCTTTTCTTCTTTGATTTCAACCAGCTTGTCATGGATATCGGACGATTCGACGACTCCGCCGCCCGGAGAGTTCACGTACAGGACCACGCCCTTGACGGATTTGTCCTCCCGGATCATCTCAAGCTGCTCCATGAATGCCTGGTGATTGTAGCCGGTCGGCGCAAACAGCGGAGAGGCTGCGCCCGTGTCCTGGATAATTCCGTCTACACGAAGAAGCGCGATCCGGTTTCTTGCATTCCCGTCCTCGACAACCTGTTCCATCTGCCCGCCGGCAGGTGCCAGTTGGTCTTCCATCACGGACTGCCAGTTCATCGACATGATGGAGGATACCGTATTGATGCCCGCCGCAACGACGAACAGGAGAATGGCCGCACCCAGGGCGATCCATCGTTTCATGTTCATGTGATTTCTACCTCCCTTTCCAACTCTTAATACGGGCAATAACCCCGGTCCGTTTCATTTTTCTTGCGCAGGCCTCATCTTTTTCATCATCCGGAACTTCGATACGGTTACAAGAACCAAGCCGGACCAGATGAAGGAAAAGGCGATCAGCTCAATTGCCCCGAATGCCTCACCATAGACAATGACACCCAGGAACAGCATCATCGTCGGCGCAATGTACTGGAGGAAGCCCAGCAGATACAATGGCATGTTCTGTGCCCCCTTCGCGAAAAGGACAAGCGGGACAGCCGTGGCCGCTCCGGATAAAACGAGGAGCAGGATCGTACCCATGTCAGCATCGAAAAACACGAGCTGGTCAGAGGTCTCCGCCCACATCAGATAGACAACCGCCGCCGGTGCAATAAATGCCGTTTCGATTGTCAGCCCCCTAAGGGCATCCAGATGGATCGTCTTTTTTGCAAAACCGTAAATGGCGAATGTACCTGCCAGGCCAAGCGCCAGCCACGGGAATGTGCCATGGGAAACGGTAATGATCAGGACACCCAGCAGGGCCAGGCCCACCGCTGCCTTTTCCGCTGAAGATAGCCGCTCCTTCAGGAAGATGATCCCGAGGAGGATCGAGAGAAGCGGATTGATGTAGTATCCGAGGCTGGTCTGGACGATATGGCCGTTATTGACCGCCCAGATAAACAGAAACCAGTTGCCCGAGATGATGACGGACGCGCCGAACAGGCTCCAGAATGCCCGCTGGTTTTTCCATAAGGCTTTCAGGTCCCCCGCCAGCAACTTTCCCTGACCAAGCAGCAGGACCACCGCTCCGGTCGTGATGGACGCCCAGAATATGCGCTGGGCCAGTACTTCTCCGCTCGGCACATGGCCGAGGCTTTTCCAGTAAATCGGCAGCACTCCCCATATAAGGTAAGCGGAGGCCGCCCAGATGATGCCTGCTTTCTCCTTGCTGTCCAAGGATGGTCCCTCCTTTCTCTCCCTGCTACTGCAGGGGCATTGCGGTATGAGAGACGCAGATTCCCAAACCGGAAAAAAACTCCCCGAAACGTTCGGGGAGATGATCATCGCCGCATCATCCGGTGCCGCCACCGGCATCCGGACAAAGCAGTTATGTGCAGCACAGGGTCAGCTCAAGGCTTCCTGCTTGCGAAGTTCAACCCTCATGATCTTGCCGGATGCTGTCTTCGGCAGCTCCTCGATAAATTCAACGGCCCGCGGATACTTATATGGGGCCGTAACGGTTTTGACATGCTCCTGAAGGTTCTTTACAAGCTCTTCAGATGCATCTTCGGGATTCCGCAGAACGATGAAAGCCTTGACGATACTGCCGCGGTCCGGATCCGGACTTGCGACAACCGCACATTCCTTTACCGCCGGATGTTTGGTGAGCGCGTCTTCAACCTCAAACGGTCCGATGGTATAGCCGGAGGAGATGATAATGTCGTCGGCACGGCCCTCAAACCAGAAATAACCGTCTTCGTCCATTCTCGCGCGGTCCCCCGTCACGTAGTAATCTCCACGGAACTGGCGGCTCGTCCGTTCCGGATCGTTCAGATATTCCCTGAACAGTGCAGGAGTGTCGACATGAACCGCAATGTCCCCTGCCTCTCCGGGAGCACACGGATTGCCGTCATCATCAATGATCTCAACACGGTTGCCCGGAGTCGGCTTGCCCATTGAACCGGGGCGTGCCTCCATGCCTTTCATCGTTCCGACGAGAAGCGTGTTTTCCGTCTGGCCATATCCGTCTCTGACCTCGAGAGAGAATTCACGGCGGAATGTTTCAATCACTCCGATGTTAAGAGGCTCACCGGCCGAGACGGCACTGTGGAGCGAAGAGAGGTCGTAATCCGAAAGGTTGTCCGTTTTCGCCATCAGCCGGTACTCGGTCGGGGTGCAGCAAAGCACAGTGACCCCGTACTGCCCGATCAGCTCCAGGTATTTTTCCGGCTCAAACCGTCCGTTATAGACAAACCCTGTCGAACCGCTGCCGAGCGTCGCAAGAAACGGTGACCAGATCCACTTCTGCCAGCCCGGTCCGGCAGTCGCCCAGACCGTGTCGCCATCCTCGATTCCGAGCCAGTTTGCGGCGGAAGTCCTGAGATGGGCGTAGCCCCATCCATGCGTATGGACGACACCCTTCGGCTTGCCTGTCGTTCCGGACGTGTATGACAGGAATGCCATATCGGTGCTCCGGGTCTCCGGAGAATCGAAATGTTCGGATGCCTTTTCCATTTCATCAAGCAGCGGAATCCCGTCCTCGGAATCACCGACAATAAATAATTTGACGCCTTCCATATGACGGGCTTCCTTGAACTGGTCTGCAAATGGTGCATATGCGATGATTCCCTTGGCCCCGCTGTGCACGAGCCGGTAATCGATATCCGACGCACGGAGCATTTCAGAGCTCGGGATCACGACAATACCTGCCTTCAGGGCAGCTGCATAGGCCACATATGCTTCGATTAGCCGGGGCATCATGACGATGACGACATCGCCCTTTCCGAGCCCGTGCGAGGCGAGCGCGTTGGCACAACGATTTGCGCGCGCCATCAGTTCCCGGTACGTCACTTCGCGTGTCTCATGCCCGTCTGTCCAAATCAGCGCTTTGCGCGCCGGGTCATCGGCATATTTCTCAAATTCCGAAGCCAGGTTATACAGCTCCGGAGCCACCAGGTCTTCTCTTTTCATGCCCAGTCACCCCTTTTCCATTTTCTCTTCCGATTATACGCCTAACATTTCGGCGTTTCAAAATCGAATTTGTTTTCGGAAGATAACTCCAAATAGATTAAGGGATAATCCGGGATCATGCCGCACACTTTATTCAGGACGACCGGCAAAATTAAAGACCGCCCGTCTTGGGCGGCCTTCATTGCATTATTGTTGGCCTTTCATTTGCTGCTGTGCCATCGAAACCAAACGCTTGGTGATTTCTCCGCCAACGGAACCGTTGGCACGCGATGTTGCGTCGGCACCCAGCTGAACTCCGAACTCTTGAGCGATTTCGTACTTCATTTGGTCCAGCGCTTGGCGGACACCAGGTACGAGAAGCTGATTCGAATTGTTGTTATCGTTTGCCATGGATGTATCACCTCCTTGTGCACATAGAATGTGCCGGAGGCGAATTATCATACGGCAGAATATCTGGAAATTAAATAAATCTGGCGGATAATCCGGGACTATGCCGCACACTTTATTCAGAAAGACCAAATTAAAGACCGCCCGTCTTGGACGGGCAGCCTTCATTGCATTATTGTTGGCCCTTCATTTGCTGCTGTGCCATCGAAACCAAACGCTTGGTGATTTCTCCGCCAACGGAACCGTTGGCACGCGATGTTGCGTCGGCACCCAGCTGAACTCCGAACTCTTGAGCGATTTCGTACTTCATTTGGTCCAGCGCTTGGCGGACACCAGGTACGAGAAGCTGATTCGAGTTGTTGTTGTCGTTTGCCATGATGTATCACCTCCTTGTGCACATAGAATGTGCCGGAGGCGAATTATCATACGGCATGATATCTGGAAATTTGTGCCGGATTACAGCAGGTCTGAAAACGGATCTTCTTCTTTTTTAATCGGCAGCTCGATGATTTCCCGCTCGGCCACGGCTTTTTCAATCATCGGCCCGAAATCGGCGTTGCCCTCATAATAAATGACTTTGTCCGTTTTCGGTTTAGTGGCCGGATTGGCCGGAGTAAAGATGGTGCAGCAGTCTTCAAATGGGCGGATCGATGTTTCGTATGTGCCGATTTTTTCTGCAATGCTGATGATATCCAGTTTGTCCATTGCAATGAGCGGCCGGAGCACCGGCGTCGAGGTCACTTCATTAATGGCACTCAGGCTGTCGAGTGTCTGGCTGGCGACCTGGCCCAGGCTTTCGCCGGTGACAATCGCCTTGGCTCTGATCTCTTCGCGAACCATGTCGGCAATTTTCATCATCATTCGGCGCGTAGTCGTCATCGTAAGTGCTGATGGAACTGCATCCTGTACCGCCTGCTGAATTTCGGTGAACTGAATGGTATGCATGCGGATCCGCGTCCCGAATGCGCTTAGCCGTTCTGCCAGCTCCACGACTTTTTGCTTAGATTGCTCACTCGTAAACGGCGGGCTGTGGAAGTGGATGACATCCAGTTTCAGGCCGCGCTTCATCATCAGATAGCCCGCGACCGGACTGTCGATCCCTCCTGACAGCATCAGGAGAGCATGGCCATTGGATCCTGCCGGAAGACCGCCGGCTCCCTGGATCGTTGTTGTGGAGAGATAAGCACCGTCCTCCCGAATGTCGATGAGAAGGCGGATTTCAGGATTTTTCATCTTCACTACCAATCCGGGGTAGATCGGGAGAAGATGACCGCCCATTTCCTGCTGGAGTTCGATCGTTTTCAGCGGGAATGTCTTGTCCGCGCGGCGTACTTCAACCTTAAAGGTCTTCCCTTCCGTTTCCATGTGCGAAAGTATCCGTTCTGCGGTCTCCTTGATGGTGTCGAGGTCAGCTTTGCAGCGGACCGCCGGGCTGAATGACTGGATCCCGAACACATCCGGCAGGCGCTTGAGGGCCTCCTCAATCTCCCGGCCTTCTTCTGCGAACAGGTACATCCGGTCATGCTCCGCCTTGACCTTGACCGTCGGCAGGTCTTTCATAATCCGGCGAATGTTGTCTCTGAGCTTGCGGATAAATACGTTCCGGTTCTTCCCTTTCAGCGAAAGCTCCCCGTAACGGATCATGATTTCGTGGTACATCATATTCGGATCAAACCCTTTCTATCGTTTCCATGAACGATGTGAATACTTCCTTAAATTGCGCAATCTCCCCGGCTGAGTTCATCCGCCCGAAACTGATCCGGATCACGCCGTGACGGTAATCATCGGGAACACCCATCGCCTGCAGGACATGGCTTTCCTTTCTGCTTCTTGAAGAGCATGCGCTCGATGTGGATACATAGATGTCCCGCTCCTGTAGAGCATTGACGGCAATTTCTCCCTTGATGCCCCTAATAGCAACGGAGAGGATATGCGGCGCATTATTTTCCGAACCGAGCACCTTCACCTTGCCGAAGTTCCCGAAATACCGGATCAGCTCGCTTCTCCACTCTGCATATGGTGTTTGGTCCAGCTCTTCCACGGCCAGACGCATTGCCTTGGCCAGAGCCGCCGCGTGGGCGACCGGCACCGTTCCGCTTCGGAGGCCGCCTTGCTGGCCTCCGCCGAACAGGATCGGTTCCAGCCCATGCCGCTTTTTCAGGATGAGCGCACCGGACCCTTCGATGCCGTGAATCTTATGGGCAGAGACGGATATGGCATCGGGACCGGCCTCGGATACCGGAATGGTGATTTTCCCGAAACTTTGTACCGCATCCGAATGGTATACGGCCCTGGTTTTGGCCCGGATGAGCCTGCCCGCTTCCTCCAGCGGCTGGATGGCGCCGGTTTCGTTATTGACGTGCATGATGGAGACCACCGAGGTGTCCGGCGTCAGCTTCCGGTCCAGGTCGGACAGGTCGATGACTCCGTTCCGGTCCACACGGATCATCCCAACCTCAAAACCTTCAGCTTCCAGCTGTGGAATTGAGTGCAGGACGGCGGGATGTTCGATTTCCGAAATGAGGATTTTCCTCCCGTGATTACGGTTGCCCCGTGCCAGGCCGAAAAGAGCCAGATTATCGGCCTCGGTTCCGCCTGATGTGAAGACAACCTTGCCGCCCGGCATGCCCGCAAGCTCTGCCACCTGCTCGCTTGCCCGGCCAAGCAGACGGTCGGCCTCGATGCCGAGCCGGTGCAGCGAGGAAGGGTTCGCAAAAAAAGCCTTTGATGATTTTATGAATGTATCCAGTACCCGGTCATCGGGCATTGTCGTCGCACTGTTGTCGAAATAGATCATGATGCTTGCTTCCTTTCCAAACGAAAGCCACCGTCACAAGTCTGTGAGGTGGCTGATTCCCTGACTTATTATGTACGTCAGACTTCCTGTTTGACAAGTACTTCGATTTTCTTGAGCGCACCCGGTTCCGCTGCCTCGACGGCGGATGCGGCGTCTTCAAGCGCTTTGCCGTACCTGCACTGGCGGAATGCCTCCTCGGCTTCCGCCAACTGCTCATCAATTGCAGGGTTGGAACGGTAGCGGTTGCCGTATTGGATCAGGCGTTCGATCAGGTCGACGTTTTCAAGCATTTCATCCGCTTTCTCGGACACCTCATGAATACATTTTTCCGCTTTTGTGAGGCTTTCATTCACAAGCGACATATTCAATGGCATATCCTGAAGATTTTGGCTGACAATGAACAGCTGCTCTTCCGCTTCCTCAAGACGCACATCCATGTCTTCAGGGATTCCCGGAGTATTCGCCTTGAACAGCTTCCTGTCTGTCTCCTGCAAAATCTTGCCAAGTTCGGACAGCCGGGCACGCGCCTCCGTTTCGTTGATGCGGAGTTCCTTCAGGCGATCGGAGAAGCGGCCCTGCTCTTCCAGCAGCTGCCGCGATTCCTGATCGATCTCCTTCAGCTCTTCACCAAGCACAGAGGAAGCGGACTGGCCGGCATTGATCCGGTCCGTCAGCAGGCCAAAGCGCTTCTCCAGGCCGGCCACCTGTTCCAGGGCCGCCTCCGGGATGGCCGCTTCCTTCTCGCTGAGCCGGTAGTTTTGCTGGACAAAGCGGGCCTCGTCCGCCGTGCTTCTCGTGAATGCGCTGAGCTCGCCGAGGTTCGCGGCGACGTGAGCATGATTCTCCTCGACATAATGCCGGGCATACACTTCCTGCTCCAGCTTGTCGTAGAAGCCGTTGATCTCCTCTTCCAGGGAAGCCGTGCGCTCCTTGACTTCGGTCACTTCAAGTGCTTCAAGCGCAGCTTTCAGGTCCTCCAGTTCAAGATCGATTTCTGCAAGGCGCTCTTGCATCTCCAGATGTCCGATGTAGTAACCGCCGTCTTCCATCTCCCGGATGCCTGCGCGCAACTCCCTGATCGACTGGGGCATCTTCGTCTGGATCTCTGTGAGGAGGACCGGCACGTCTTCAATCAGCGCAAACGTCTCTTTTGCTTCATCGGACAGTCCGAGTACGGTCTCGCGGGCTTTCAGGTAATTGCCTGATGCCGTAAGCTCATCATACTCTTCAAACCGGGGGTTGATGGCCTCCAGACGCTTTTCAAGCCGGCCAATCGCGTTTCCGAAAGAATGCTGATGGGCAAGAAGGCTTTTGCGTGCGGCCTTGTGCCGCTTTTTCAGCTCTTCCATCTCCACCCTGTTCAGCTCTTCACTCCCGATCAGTTCATCGAGCTCTTCGAGAATCCGGTTCATCTCACCGTCGGCATAGGCAATTTTCGACTCGATCTCTTTTTCAATCTCCGTCGCCTTGCCGAAGCGGATGCGGTCGATCGCCTCTTCCGCATCAAAAAGGAGGTTGTCGATGGCCGGCATGTGGTCGTCCATGACTTCCGTCCAGCTGCTCCGCCAGCGCTCGAACTTCTCCTCCGTCTCTCCGTTCATATTAAGCTGTTTTACTTTTGTCAGTTCTTCAAGAATCGGCTTATGCTGTATCTGGAGCTTCTCCACTTCCAGCTTATTGATGATGGCTGTATGCTTTCGCCTCATAATGAAGGCGACGATGATCAAAGCAATGAGAATAATAATCCCAATGATGATGTACTTCATCATAGTCCCCCTGTTCCAAAATCACTGTAAACACTGTATGATCTATGGTATCATGTTTCACGATTTTATGCCGTTGTTTTTCGCAAGAATTTGCATGATTCGCCATCATTCATCAAACACCCAGGGACCTTCCCTGAAAGGAGAGATGACCGTGTTCACTCAACAGCAATATGCAGGCACGCTCCAGGAAAACTATGATCTGCTCTGCAAGCAGCTGGATGCACTGCTCGAAGGCGAGCGGAACGTCATGGCAAACCTCGCCAACGCCTCTGCCCTCCTTAACCAATTCCTCGACCGGACCAACTGGGTCGGCTTCTATGTGATGGACGGAGAAGATGAGCTCGTACTCGGACCCTTCCAGGGCTTGCCGGCATGTGTTCGGATCGCTCTCGGAAAAGGTGTATGCGGAACAGCCGCCCGGGACCGGCAGACTCAGCTGGTGGAAGACGTCCATGCCTTCCCCGGCCACATTGCATGCGATGCCGCCTCCCGCTCCGAAGTGGTCGTGCCGATCATTGTGGAAGACCGTGTCTTCGGAGTCCTCGATATTGACAGTCCTGAACTGGCGCGCTTCTCGGAAGAGGACGCACGCGGCCTCGAAAAGTTCGTCCGGGTGCTGGAAAAGCACCTGCAATAAGCGTCATACGATCTGAACACAGCAAAGGACAGCCGGCCATCTGCCGTGCTGCCCTATTCTTATTGGGTTATTCGGCTGCTGTCGGGGCAGTCCGCTTTTTCAGGGCGGCGAATGCCGAGTCCAGATCGGCGATGATGTCGTCCGGATGCTCAAGCCCCGCGGAGAAACGGATCATCGAATCAGTGATCCCCATCTCCTTCCGCTCTTCTTCCGGTATCGGCGAGTGCGTCATGGAAGCCGGGTGCTGGATCAGCGACTCGGCATCCCCGAGACTCACTGCCAATTTGACCAGCCGGAGTTCATCCAGGAAGATACGGGCTTCCTCCAGCCCCCCGTCCAGAGTGAAGGAGAAGATTCCGCCGCCGGCATTCATCTGCCGTTTTGCAATTTCCACATCCGGGTGAGCAGGATCGAGCGGATAGTGGACTTCACTGACCGCGGGAACGGTCTTCAGGTACTCGATGACCGCCTCGGCATTGGATGTGTGGCGCTCCATCCGTACGGCCAGCGTCTTCAGACCCCGGATCATGAGCCAGGCATCGAATGGGGAGATGATCCCGCCGTAATCTTTCTGGACGGTCATCCGGAGCTGCCCGATCTCCTCTGCATCCGCTCCGATCAGCAGGCCTCCAATCACATCGCCGTGGCCGTTGATATACTTGGTTGCGCTGTGCAGGACAAAATCCGCCCCCAGTTCAATCGGGTTCTGGATATATGGCGAGCAAAAAGTATTATCCACAATGACCTTAAGGCCGTGGCGCCTGGCAACGTTGGCTGCAGCACGGATATCGGCCACCTCCATCGTAGGGTTGACCGGCGACTCCACATAGATGACGCTTGTCTCCGGCCGGACATGCCGCTCGATATCCTCTTCACTCTTCATGGCAATCAGGTCATGCGTGATGCCGTACTTTTCTTCCAGGATGTTCAGAAGGCCGAATGTGCAACCGTAGATTCCCCTGGAGCACAGGATATGGTCCCCCGCCTTTGTCGCATGGACGAGCACGGCGCTGACCGCCGCCATGCCCGAGCCGAACGCAAGCGCGCCGGCTCCTTTTTCCAATGACGCGATCCGTTCCTCAAGAACTTTGACGGTCGGGTTCGTCAGCCTGGAGTAGATGTTGCCCTCCTGCTCACCCGCAAAACGGGCCGCCCCGGAAGCCGCGTCGGGGAACACGTAAGTGGATGTCTGATAAAGCGGAACGGCCAGGCTATCGTGGTGGTCATGTGAATCATACCCCTCGTGGATGATGAGTGTATCCCGGTGGACCTTCTTATTCATCGCTGCCCCTCCTGTTTTGTAAACGCTCTCATTTCCTACTATTATATCTCGGTGCCTCTGAAAAGGAAACCATCCTTGTCCCTTGACTTCCTTTCGCACCCGTTATATGATAGTCGTTGTGTAAAATAAACGCAGCAGTTGTGTGAGCAAGGCCGACCATTTCATCCCTTTACCTGAGAGTGAACGGTGCATCGTGTAACCCTTGGCTGCTGGGGCGAAGGTGCAAGATGATGAAATGGCACCGTGTTTGAACACATCTGGTTTTTATTTTACTCAAAATAAAACCAACTTAAGAGGAGGAGTCATCCATGGCTCGCTACACAGGTCCATCTTGGAAAATCTCCCGCCGCCTCGGTATTTCCCTGAGCGGTACGGGCAAAGAACTCGAAAAACGTCCTTACGCTCCAGGCCCGCACGGCCCGAACCAGCGTAAAAAACTCTCGGAATACGGCATGCAGCTTCAAGAGAAGCAAAAACTCCGTCACATGTACGGTGTTAACGAACGCCAATTCCACACAGTATTCCTCCGTGCAGGCAAAATGCCTGGTAAGCACGGCGAAAACTTCATGATCCTGCTTGAAACGCGCCTCGACAACGTCGTGTACCGCATGGGCCTTGCCCGCACACGCCGCCAGGCACGCCAGCTCGTCAACCACGGCCACGTCCTCGTTGACGGCAAGCGCGTCGACATCCCGTCGTACCGCGTAGCGCCTGGTCAGGAAATCTCGCTCCGCGAGCGTTCCCAGAACCTTTCGGCTGTCAACGAAGCGATCGAAGCGACAAACTTCGTTCCTGACTACGTGACATTCGATGCGGAAGCGAAGAAAGGCACATTCGTCCGCCTTCCTGAGCGCAGCGAACTTCCTGCAGAGATCAACGAAGCGCTGATCGTTGAATTCTACAACCGCTAATCAGCTCTTACAGGCTGCAGACAAAGCGAGGTTCTCCTCCTTGTCTGCAGCTTTTTTGTGTTCGCTCATAAAGAAAAAACGGACTGTGTTTTAGAAACTATAAAAGAGAACATGAAACCTATCTTGTCATAATCCTTCGGATTTCCGCTTATGTCCCTCCCTTACCGCGGACGTTGCCGACGCCAATGCGAAGTTTGGCGTCTGCGCTCAAAAGCGTCAGCGTTGAGCGGCATTAGCTGCACTCCTCGAGCTGCGCTCTGCGGGGTCTTCGGCTAACGCTTTTCCCGCAGGTGTCTCGGGCCCTCCGCTTCAATCTTACAAATATCTATCTATTCAAGTATTTGCCTCGCCATGGGATGTGCAGCTGACATGAATTTCATTTCATACATACAAATCATATTGCAGAAAAAGATCTAACCATGACAGTTGAAGCGGCAAAGTGTAGCAGTATGCCCATCAACAGTTTGTTACGGAAGCATCCTGCCAACGCCGTAGAGTCAAACACAATTGCTTCAGTTCGTTCTCCGGCTACCTCGCTGCCCTCCCCTCCTTCTGATACAATCGATTTACATGAACGGAGGGGTAGTATGAAACTTGTCTCGATTTGTCCGAGCAATACGGAATTGCTGGCCTATCTTGGCTTGGACGGACAGCTTGTTGGAGTGGATGACTTTTCCGACTGGCCGGCGTCCGTATCGGATCTGCCGAAGCTCGGGCCTGACCTGTCGATTGATATGGACCGCCTGGAAGCGACCGGTCCGGATCTTGTTCTTGCCTCGCTGAGTGTGCCGGGAATGGAGCGAAACGTGGAAGAGCTCGTGAAACGCGGCATTCCCCACCTCGTAACGAATCCGCAGAGCCTCGGGGATATCGCTGAAGATCTGGTCACCGTCGGCCGGGCATGCGGTATTGAAGAACGGGCACGACACATTGCGCGGGAATACCTGGATTTCATCAGTGAACTTAATCTGCGCTCGGAGCGCGTTGCGGACAGGCCGTCTTTATACTGGGAGTGGTGGCCAAAGCCGGTGTTCACTCCCGGAAGCATCAACTGGCTCACTGAAATCAGCCGGATTTCCGGCGGGTACAATATATATGAAGATGTAGAACTAGCCAGCATCCAGACGGACTGGGATGATGTGGCCTCACGCGACCCCGACCGGATTCTGCTTGCATGGGTCGGTGTCCGCACCGAAAAGATCCGGCCGGAACTGCTCCGGAAGCGACAGGGCTGGCCTGAACTCCGTGCTGTCCGTGAAGGTCACGTTGATGTCATGGAAGAATGGCTCTATTGCCGCCCTTCACCGCGTCTGCTGGAAGGCGCCCTGAAACTGGGGAACCTGCTTCATCCGGAACTGTACGGAAACCTCCGGCTGCCGGAATGGGTCAGTACGGCAAAGTGAACAAAAATAGCCCCTGCGGATTCGCCAAGTCCGCAGGGGCTTCTTTCTATTCTCCGATGGATTCGGCCATGATGACCAGAAGTTCTTCCGCAGACAGGGATGTGTCTCCCCCGCCCTGCACAAAAGCTTCGCTCCCGCCGCCTTTTCCGCCGGTCGCTTCAAGTGCAGCCGATGCCACCTGTTTCATGGATGCCGTGGCCTCACTGCCCCGTGATGCGACAAACTGCAACTTGGCTCCGTTCCGAACTGCGAGCAGGACGATGGCGTCTTCCCGTGCAGAAGCAGCGGCCCTGCCCAATTTCTGGAGCTCTGCGATCGGCCGATCGCTGTAGGCCGCCTTCACCAATCGCCCGGCGGTGACAAGAGATTGGGCCTCTGCCTCAAGGAGACGGTCTTCCGTTTCAGACAGCCTCTTCTCCAGAGAACGGTTTGTCATCAGAAGACGCCGGATCGCCTCTGCCGCATCCTCTTCGGGAACACTCAGGAGTCCGACCGCTTCCTTGAGGATGCGATTCTTTTCCCTTAGCTGCAACAGTACACGGTTGCCGCACACAAAATGGACACGCGTTTTTTTCTTCATGCGCTCCATGCCAATTATTTTCAGCTGGCCGACTTCGCCCGTTGAATGCGGATGCGTTCCTCCGCAGCCGTTATAGTCGTAGTCCGGGATGATGACAAGCCGGATTTCCTCTTCCACTGCGACGGCTTTCCTCAGGCGGCCCCTGTCCAGTTCCTCTTCCGTAACCCAGCGGGTCTCGATCTTCCGATTCTCACGGATGATTTCATTTGCCCGCTTTTCGGCTGCCTCCAGCTGTTCATCGATCAGGTGCTCGGTGTCCAGATCGATCGACACGAGTTCCCTTCCCAGATGAAAACTGACCGTCTGGCATCCAGCCGTCTCGATGAAGGCGGCTGTCAGGATATGCTGGCCCGTGTGCTGCTGCATATGATCGTGGCGGCGCGTCCAGTCGATCTTGCCGGATGCAATCAGCGCATTCAGCGGTTTCTCCACATAGTGCAAGATCTCGCCGTCCCGCTCTTCCACATCCATCACCCGGATGCCGTTCAGCCTCCCGGTATCATGCGGCTGTCCGCCTCCGGTCGGGTAAAACAGGGTGTTTTCCAGTACGGCGTACGGTCTGCCGTCCTCAATCCCCTCCCGGACGACATTCGCCTTGAAAGTGGTCCGGTAAGGGTCTTTATAATAAAGACGATCTTTCAGCATCAGTATTCCCTCCCTGCATGACGGTCCTCTAAGGCGTTCCGATCAGCTAAACCGGATCATCGTGTATTTCTTCTTGCCCCGGCGGATGATGGTGAAAGCGTCATCCAGCCGGTCAGCTGCGCTTATTGTGTAATCCAGCTCCTTCACCCGCTCCCCATTGATGGAGATCGCACCATTGGTCACGTCTTCCCGAGCCTGGCGTTTTGATGAGGAAATGCCCGCTTCGACAATCAGGTCGATGATGTTCCGGTCTTCCTTCGCCATCTCATAGCTCGGCACGTCTTTGAAGGCATCTTTCATTTCGGAGACGGACAAGGTTTTCAGGTCGCCGCTGAAGAGAGCGGCTGTAATGCGTTCGGCCTGTGCAAGGGCCTCGTCGCCGTGGATCAGGCGCGTCATTTCTTCGGCCAGTGTCTTTTGGGCCTTGCGGAGGTGCGGCTCTTCTTCGACCGCTTTTTCCAGTCCGGAGATCTCTTCTTTGCTGAGGAACGTGAAGATCTTCAAGTACTTGATGACGTCTGCATCGGCCGTATTGATCCAGAACTGGTAGAACTCATATGGCGAAGTTTTTTCCGGATCGAGCCAGACACTTCCGCCGGCTGTCTTGCCGAATTTTGTACCGTCGGCTTTCGTGACAAGCGGAATGGTCAGCCCGAATGCTTTCGCATGCTCATCATGGGTTTTGCGGATGATTTCGAGGCCTGTTGTGATATTGCCCCACTGGTCGGATCCGCCCACCTGCACGCGGCAGTTGTAATTGTCGTACAGATGGTTAAAGTCCGAGCCCTGGATAAGCATGTAGGAAAACTCGGTAAACGAGATGCCGGTCTCAAGGCGTGTCGCGACGTTTTCCTTTGCCAGCATGTAGTTTACACTCAAGAGCTTTCCGTAATCGCGCAGGAAGTCTATTGCCGTCATTTTGCCGAACCAGTCCTTGTTGTTGACCATGACCGCGGCATTCTTGTCACTGAAGTCGAAAATCTGCTCAAGTTGCCCGCGGATGCCGGCTACGTTGTGGCTGAGCTGTTCTTCCGAAAGCAATTGCCGCTCATCGGCCTTGAACGACGGGTCGCCGATCATGCCGGTCGCTCCGCCGACCAGTACGATCGGCCGGTGACCGTGCTTCTGGAATCGGCGCAGCGTCAGGAATGGCACGATATGCCCGATATGCAGGCTGTCGGCTGTCGGGTCAACCCCGCAGTAGAGGGAGATGCTTTCCTTGTTCAGCAGTTCGGCAAGGGCTTCCTCATCCGTCGTCTGGTAAAGGAGGCCCCTCCATTTCAGGTCTTCGATCAGTTCGTTCGTCATTGTTATCCCCTCCAGAAAATAATAAAAGCCCCTGCGGATCCGAAGATCCTGCAGGGGCGCTGATTCCATCAACGCGGTACCACCCGGCTTGGGAAGCGCAAACCGCTTCCCCGCTCATGCATGCTAACGCCATGCCGGCGCCTTGCTCCGGAGCTGTAATTCACAGATCGTCCGCCGGGCAGCTTCCACCAGCCGCTGCCTCTCTGATTGCTCGGCGGACGGCGCTACTTCGGCCCCATCCTCGCTCGGTTCTTATTAATAATCCCCATTTTATCCGAATCAGATACGATGTCAATACTGATTTCTCACCTTGTGAATTGGGGGAGGGATTAAAGGCAAAATCCCCATCTATTGGGACACAGCTGAAACTACTAATATAGATTCCGAGACTCTGTCGCAATATGGTATAATATGACGAGATTTTAAGGGGGGATCCTGTGGAATCAAAGAATCCATTTAAATATATTGAAGAAAAAGTCGCGGAGTTCCAGGAATCGCAATGGGGCAGGCGGCTCAGGATTGGATCGGGCGTGGCCTGGAACCTCCTCCTCCTCTTCGGGGTCACGGGCATCCTGCTCGGGGTTTTTGCGGGTTCTGTCGGGGCGGGCTATTTTGCTTCGCTCGTTGTTGAAGAACCGCTCCGCACAAAGGAAGAAATGCGACAGACCGTGCTGACCTATGAGGAAACGTCCGAATTGTACTTTGCCGATGGTGTCTACCTCGGCAAGGTCAATGCGGATATCGAGCGACGGGAGACCAAGCTTGGCGATGTTTCCCCTCACCTCATCGATGCGGTGCTTGCGACCGAAGACGAATACTTCGATGAACATGAGGGGATTGTCCCGAAAGCGATTCTGCGGGGCCTGTTCCAGGACGTCACAAACGCCGACTCCCAGACAGGAGGCTCGACACTGACCCAGCAGCTGATCAAGAACCAGGTCCTCACGAACGAAGTGTCCTATGAACGGAAAGCGAAGGAAATTCTTCTTGCGATGCGCCTCGAAAAGTTCATGGGGAAAGAAGAGATTCTTGAGGCCTACCTGAACATCATCCCGTACGGCCGAAATGCATCCGGCCAGAACATCGCCGGTGTCGCGACCGCAGCGGAGGGGCTGTTCGACGTTACGCCGAAGGAACTCAATCTTCCGCAGGCGGCGTACATCGCCGGTCTTCCCCAGGCACCATTCCTCTACACCCCGTTCTACTCCGGCCAGAGGGGAATGAAGACGCCGGAGGAACTGGAACCGGGCATCGAGCGGATGAAAACCGTCCTGTTCCGGATGAAGGAGACCGGCTATATCACCGAGGAAGAGTATGAACAGGCTGTCGTCTATGACATCACCAAGGACTTCAAACAGCCCGAGCAGCGTGCGACGGAACGTTATCCGTTCCTGACTCCTGAAATCCAGGCACGTGCCAAAGAGATCCTCGCCCGGATCCTCGCGGAAAAGGACGGAATCGACCCTGCAAGGCTCGACGAAGAATCCGAACTCCTCGCCAAGTACATGCAGCTGGCGGCCCGGGACCTGGAAAGCGGCGGCTACCGGATCCACTCAACAATCAAAAAGGATCTGTATGACCGCTTCCAGGAAATCAAAAACAACTTTGAGCATTACGGACCGACGCTGACCGAGACGAAAGTCGACAGCGAGACCGGCGAATCGGTCGAAGAGCTGAATCCTGTCGAAGTCGGTTCCATGGCAGTGGAAAACGGAACCGGCCGCATCCTTGCCTTTGTGGGCGGTCGTGACCATAAGATTGAGCAGACCAACCACGCCACGAGTGCATTCCGGCAGGTCGGTTCCTCCGTCAAACCGCTTCTTGTATACGGCCCTGCAATAGAATATGGCCTCATTGGTGCGGGCAGCCCGGTCGTGGACGTCTGGGCCAACATCGGCGGCTGGAAGCCGAAGAACTTCTTTGCTGCCCGCCAATACGGGATTGTTCCGGCTCGGGAAGCACTTTCCAACTCCTATAACCTGGCTGCCGTCCGAACACTCGGCAAGATCGCGGACAAAGACCCGACCCAGTTCCTCGACAAGATGGGCTTCAACCATATCCAAGATCACCAGCGGAACGTCCCTTCCGCCGCGCTCGGTGTGTACTCGGCATCCGTCGAACAGAATGTCGGCGGATTCTCGACCCTGGCCAATGGCGGTAAGTTCGTGAAGCCTTACATCATTGAGCGAATCGAAGACAGCGAAGGCAACCTGGTCTATGAACACGATACGGAGCCGGTTGATGTATTCAGCCCGCAAACGGCATATCTGATCACTGATATGCTGAGAGATACGGTATCATCCGGTACAGCCATCATCATGGGGCGCGATCTGAATTTCAGAACCGATCTAGCGGCCAAGAGTGGTACCTCCAATAGTTATAGGGACGTCTGGATGATGGGATACAATCCGAATGTCACGCTCGGTGTCTGGCTCGGCTATGATAACGAAAATAAATATAACCTTGGAAGAATGACATCAGGCGACCTGCAGCCGAGCACCCGGGTGAACAAGCTGTTCGCCCGGCTCATGAACGGCATGAACGAAGTGGCGCCGGACATCGTGGACGCCGGCGAGCGCTTCCAGCAACCGGAAGGTGTCGTCACCCGCTCCTTCTGCGGCATCTCGGGGCTTGCCCCATCCGAAGCCTGCCAGAAAGCCGGCCTTGTACGTTCTGACCTGTTCAACGCCCACGCATACGTGCCGAACAAGCCGGACGACAGTTTCGGCGCAGGAGGAGGTTCCTTTGTCGTAGCAGGCGGCACCCGCTACCAGGCCCTGCCGTCCACGCCGAAAGAATTCGTGCAGAGCGGTGCGACCGGAATCAACAAAGACTTCGTCGACCGCATGCTTTCACCTTACGGCGGTGACCCGGCAGGACTCTTCCCTAACGGGTCCAGGTTCGGAACCAATATCGTCTCCGCACGCAGCTACAGCGGCATTGACGGCGCACCTGTCGCACCGGGCGCGTCACGCTCGGGAGGAAACATTGTCTGGAGCAACTCCCCTTCCGCTGATGTGGTCGGCTACTATGTCTACAAAGACGGGAAGAAAATCGCATCAGTGGCATATGGCGGATCCTATAGCGTGAGCGCATCGTCACCGGGTTCCTATAGCGTCCGCGCCGTCGATATAACCGGACAGCAGTCAAGCCCGTCGAATGTCATCACGACCGATGCGCCTGAATCTAAAGAGAAACCTAAAAACAATGAAAAGCCTGGTAACAACAGTGATAACGAATCCCGGAACGATTCGGCACCTTCGGACCAGGAAAAAGCCAAGGACAAAGAAGAAAAGAAACCGGAAAAAGATCAATCCGGGGACCAAAATGGAAACGGCGATGGCGATAGCGGCAAAGAAAATGCAGATGACAAGAAAGAAGACAAACCGAACGATAATGGCGGAAACAGTGGAGATGGCGACTGATTCTCCTTCATTTGCCCGGCATCCGGAATAGGGTGCCGGGTTTTTTGTATTCAATTTACGGAGGAAGAAGATCAATGCCGACTGAAACCTTCATGGAACCAGTCACCGTTTTTCTCCATCATAAAAAGCAGGCAGGAAAAACCCTGCCTGCTTTTTATGATGTTGATTCTCAATCTTCCATTGTCGACAGGTCGCCTGTCGGAAGATCAAGTTCCCATGCTTTCAGGACACGGCGCATGATCTTGCCGCTCCGGGTTTTCGGAAGCTTGTCCTTGAATTCGATCTCGCGCGGTGCCGCATGGGCAGCGAGGCCTTTCTTGACGAACTGGCGGATTTCTTCCTTGAGTTCGTCCGTCGGCTCGTAGCCGTCATATAGGGCAACAAATGCTTTGATGATCTCGCCGCGCACCGGATCCGGCTTGCCGATCACACCCGCTTCCACGATTGCCGGGTGCTCAATCAGCTTGCTCTCGACCTCAAACGGCCCGACCCGTTCGCCCGAGGTCATGATGACATCATCTACTCGTCCCTGGAACCAGAAGTAGCCGTCTTCATCCATATAGGCGGAGTCACCGGATACGTACCATTCTCCGTTCAGGAAGTACGAGTCGTACTTTTCCTGGTTGTTCCAGATTTTTCTCATCATCGCAGGCCATCCTTTTTTCAGCGCGAGGTTCCCCATCGAGTTGGGAGGGAGCACCTTGCCCTGATCGTCGACGATGGCCGCTTCGATGCCCGGTACCGGCTTGCCCATCGAACCGGGCTTGATCGGCATCGAACCGATGTTCACGATCATCTGGGCGCCAGTTTCCGTCATCCACCATGTGTCATGGATACGCTTATCGAATACTTCAAGGCCCCACTTCACGACTTCCGGGTTCAGCGGCTCGCCGACTGAAAGGACGTGGCGGAGAGAAGACAGATCGAATTCCTTGATCAGCTCATTTCCGGCGCCCATCAGCATACGGAACGCAGTTGGCGCGGAATACCAGACTGTGACGCCATAATCCTCAATCGCCTGGTACCAGTCCTCCGTCTTGAAACGGCCGCCGACGATGAGTGATGTTGCGCCGGCGAGCATCGGGCCGAATACCCCGTATGCTGTCCCGGTAACCCAGCCCGGGTCGGCGGTGCACCAGTAGACGTCGGTTTCTTTCAGATCCAGAACCCATTTTGCGGTTTGGAGTTGCTGAACCATTGCGTACTGGACGTGCAGCACGCCTTTCGGACGTCCGGTCGAGCCGGAGGTATAGTGGAGAACCGTACCGTCCTCCTTGCCGAGCCAT
Source organism: Bhargavaea cecembensis (assembly GCF_001619585.1). Lineage (GTDB taxonomy): Bacteria > Bacillota > Bacilli > Bacillales_A > Planococcaceae > Bhargavaea > Bhargavaea cecembensis_A. Next base: position 65,941 of record NZ_LQNT01000001.1, on the reverse strand, counting down.
ACCGGCTCGAAGTCGGCAGATGCTTCTTTCATATGTTTATTGAAGTCGACAATCTTGTCGGACTCTTCGATGTTCTCACCCACCAGGAATACCTTTTCGAGCTTTGGAAGGCGGTCGACCGGAACCCGCTCCAGCAGGTCAGGCGTCGTGATAATGGCCTTTGCCTCGGAATCATCCAGACGGTCAAATACAGCGCCTTCCATGAAAGCCTCGAATAGCGGGCCGACGATGGTTCCCACTTTCAGCCCGCCGAGAAGCGCAAAATACAGTTCCGGAGAGCGCGGCATGAAGATAAACAGACGGTCGCCCTTGTCAAGAGTTGAATGCGCTTTCAGCACATTCGCGGCTTTGTTCGTCATGCGCTTCATCTGGCCGTACGTATACGCTTCTTTCCGGTTCTGGTCTTTGTAGTAGAGTGCAACTTTATTTTTCCGGAAGGATTCAGCATGGCGGTCAACGGCTTCGTAGGCGATATTCACCTTGCCTGACTCAGACCAGCTAAATTCCTTTTCGGCATCTTCCCAACGGAACTCTTTAGCGGTCTTTTCATAGTCCGCCAGGTTAAAGTCCCCCTCTTTAACCGGAATGATGCTCTTTTCCATTGTTGCCATAAAATCACCCTTTCGTTATACGAATACTCTATCATTCTACACGAAAATGAACGATATGTGGCAATTTTTTAACTTTTGGGCCTTTGGAAAGAGACTTCGGGGAATTTTAAACGATCCTCTGATTCCGGACATTACATGGCATGCATGCCGCCGTCTACTGTGAGGATATCTCCCGTGACATAATCGGAGGCAGATGAAGCCAGGAAAAGCGCAGCTCCCTTCAGGTCGGAATCATTGCCCAGCCGTCCGAGCGGCGTGTTTTGCATGATTGCATCCTTGCCTCTTTCAATCAGAACAGTCGACATCTTGGTCGGGAAGAATCCCGGTGCGATGGCATTGACGTTGATCCCGTGCCGGCCCCATTTCACCGCAAGGTCTTTTGTGAATGTCATCACCGCGCCCTTGCTCGTGTTGTAGCCGATCGTCTGCATAAACGGTGGCGTCCCGCCGAATCCTGCAATGGATGCTATATTGATGATCTTCCCGCCTTTTTGGGAAATCATGGCTTTCCCGGCTTCCTGGCTCATCAGGAATGTACCGGTTACATTCACGTTGATGACCTTTTCCCAGGCCTCGATCGGCATCTCCTCCACTGTTGCTCCCCAGGTCGCCCCGCTGTTGTTGACGAGAATATCGATCCTGCCGAAATGTTCCAGCGTTCCGTCCACGACTGCCCTGACCTCTTCGGGATCTGTGACATCACAGCGGAAAGCAAGTGAATCCGTCCCCCTCTCCTTCAGCTTCCGGCTCATCTCCTCACATGCCTCAAGATTCCGTGAACAGACCACCACATTGGCTCCCGCCTCCGCATAAGCTTCCGCGATCTGTGCACCGAGCCCCCTTCCTCCGCCCGTGACAATCGCCGTCTTTCCATCAAGTCTGAACAAATCCAATACACTCATCTTGCAAACACCCTTCCCCCTGATATTTTTAACTCTATTTTGCATGTCTGCCGGTTATGGACTTGAAATCGCTGCATCAATCCTCAGCCTCCCGGCATCGGTGCCGACCGGGCAACGAAATTGTCATTGCTGCCCCCGCCTACCGAAATATCCGAACCGACCGGTCTGCACCCCCTAAATCTTTTTTTACAGCAACCAGTCAGTATGTTTAAAATATTAAAATAACACGATGTCGTCAACTTTATGATTCCGGTGTCCGATTAAGGGAAAAGGAGTTTTGCCGGTTTCTTGGAACTCAAGCCTATTCAGTGATCACAAAAATGAGAAAATTCTCCCCCATGATGTGAGCGCATTCATGTATAATCTGAAATAGCCACTATAATGAGGCGGTGACAATTTGGAACACGTGAAAACTTACTATTCGGCAGAACTGGCCCATTCATCGGGTGACTTGATCATCGAGGGGCCGGTCTCCACTGAAACCCTGGAATCCCTGGAATTCCACGGAGACCTGGTTGCCTTCCGCCAGCCGGAGCAGCAGCACCGGGCCATTATCGGCATCTCCAAACTGCCCGAGGGGCGGATCATCATAGCACGCCATGAAAACATGATTGTCGGCTATGTGACTTTCCTTTACCCTGATCCGCTGGAGCGCTGGTCCGAAGGCAAAATGGAAAACTTGATCGAATTGGGAGCAATCGAAGTCATTCCTGCCTTCCGGAGCGGAGGCGTCGGCAAACAACTTCTGAAAGTTGCAATGAAAGATGATCAGATGGAAGACTACATCGTCATCACGACCGAGTACTACTGGCACTGGGATCTAAAGGGTACAAACCTGAATGTGTGGGAGTATCGGAAAGTAATGGAGAAAATGATGAATGCGGGGGGTCTCACCTACTATGCGACGGATGATCCTGAAATCAGTTCACACCCGGCAAACTGCCTCATGGCCAGAATCGGCAGCCGTGTGGAGCAGGAATCCGTCCAGAAATTTGACCAACTCCGGTTCATGAACCGGTTCATGTACTGACTCACAGAAGGGGGTTGTTCGGGATGATTCTGGAGGAAATGATGAATACGGAGGTCGTGACGCTCGGTCCCGGCCATACCATCAGAGAAGCGCGCGAACTGATGGAAGACAGGAAGATCCGGCATCTGCCGATCGTTGATGATGAAGGAGGAATCGTTGGTGTCGTCTCGGACCGGGACCTGAAGGAAGCCATCCCGTCATCCTTGATCGGGAAACAGGATTTGTCAGTCTACGACACCCCGCTTTCCGATATTATGACCACAGACCCGCTGACCGGACACCCGCTCGATTTCGTCGAAGAAGCTGCGGTGATCTTTTATGAAAACGGCATCGGCTGCCTGCCTGTTGTCTCGTCGGGGAAAGTGGTCGGCATCATCACAGAGACCGATCTTCTCTATCGGTATATTGAGCTGACCGGCGCCAGCAAGCCCGGCTCGCAGATTGAAGTCCGGGTTCCCGATGTTGCGGGAGTCCTGTTTGGCGTTTCAAAAGTCTTTTACGAACACAATGCGAACGTGCTTAGCGTGCTGGTCTATCCGGATAAAGAGAGGCTGGATCATAAAATCCTCGCCATCCGGGTCAAGACGATGAACCCGCTTGCAATCATCGAAGAACTGCGCAAGGAAGGATATGACGTGCTATGGCCGAATCTACCCGGAATGCAGCAATGAAACGGGCGGCGTTCGTCTATTCCGAGGGGCAACTCGACTATAAGTTCTCGGAGACCCATCCGTTCAATCAGAAACGGCTCGTGCTGACGGCCGATCTCCTGCGCTCCATTGGCGCGCTGTCCGACTCTGCCATAGTCGGGCCGAGGGTCGCGACCGACGAGGAACTGGCGCTGATTCATGATGAACGTTACATCGAAATCGTAAAGCAGGCCGGAAATGGTGAAGTCGACCAGATCGTTGCCGAGAATTACGGAATCGGAACTGAAGACACGCCGATCTTCCCGCATATGCACGAAGCAAGTGCGCAGCTGGTCGGCGGCACCCTGACCGCCGTGGACGAGGTGATGGAGGGCCGTGCCAGGCGCGCGGTCAATCTGGGCGGAGGTCTTCACCACGGATTCCGCGGCAAAGCATCAGGATTCTGCGTTTATAATGACAGCTCGGTTGCCATTCGCTATATGCAGGAAAAGTACGGAGCGCGTGTCCTGTACATCGATACCGATGCGCACCACGGAGACGGCGTGCAATGGAGCTTTTACGACGATCCGGATGTCTGTACGGTGTCCATCCATGAAACGGGACGCTACCTCTTCCCCGGCACCGGCTCGATCACTGAGCGCGGAAGCGGTCAGGGGTACGGCACCTCTTTTAATTTTCCGGTCGATGCCTTTACAGAAGATGATTCGTTTCTCGAGGTGTACCGGACCTCAGTCAGGGAAGTCGCAGAGTTTTTCAAGCCTGATGTGATTCTCACACAAAATGGTGCGGATGCTCATTACTTTGATCCACTCACCCATCTTCACTCGACCATGAGAACCTACAGGGAAATCCCCAAAGTGGCCATGGAACTTGCAGAACAGTATTGCGGCGGCAGATGGATTGCCGTCGGTGGCGGAGGCTATGATATCTGGCGCGTCGTTCCCAGGGCGTGGTCGCTTATCTGGCTCACGATGAACGAGGCGGAAATTCCGACAGGTCCGCTGCCCCAAAGCTGGCTGATTAAATACAGCAGCGAGGCCCCCGTGCCGCTGATGCCGAACTGGGAAGACCCGGATCCGCTTTATAAGCCCATCCCCCGCAAATCGGAAATTGAGGAAAAAAACCGCCTGATGATGGAGAAAGCCCTGCACATCATCCGAAGCGAGAAAAATTGAAAAAGGAGTTGCCGATGCCCGGCAACTCCTTTTTGTTCAGTCATTAAATTTTGCGGATTCCCGCACTTCGATACGATGAGGAAGGATAAAGGTCGGATCGCCGACTTCCTCATTGTTCATATACTTTGTCAGGAGGCGCATCGAAACAGCACCGATGTCATACAGCGGCAGAACAACTGATGTCAGTCTTGGGCGAACCATCCTCGAAAGTTTCGTGTTTTCGAATGCCACGACTTCCACATCATCCGGTACCGTCTGGCCGGCATCCATCACCCCGTGAATGACCCCGATCGCCAGCTCATCACTGCCGGCAAATACAGCAGTCGGGCGCCGGTCCGTCGCATGCCATGCCTCGAGTGCGGCGTCATATGAATCTTCAACCTCAAAAACAAGGCCTTCATCGTACTCCACACCCCCATTTTGAAGGGCATCCTTATATCCCTCCAGAAGGTGGTCGCGATTGATGGTTGTATCGAGCGGCCCGGTGACGAGCGCCACTTCTTTATGGCCATTCTCGAGCAGATGTGAGACTGCCTCGCGCGCAGCTGTGCGGTAATTGATGTTGACGGACGGAAACGCACCGGTTTCATCAACCGTACCCGCAAGGACCACCGGCACCGAAGACCGGCTGATTTCTTCCCTGAGTCCGGGAGAGATCTGGTCGCTCATGAGAATGATACCGTCCACCTGCTTGCCGAGCATCGTTTCAATCAGGCGAATCTCCTTATCCTCATTCTCGTCGGAGTTCGACAGGATGATATTGTATTCATACATTGTGGCAATGTCACTGATCCCGCGGGCCAATTCGGCGTAGAACCCTTTCGAAATATCCGGGATGATCACGCCGACCGTAGTCGTCTTCTTGCTGGCAAGGCCCCGTGCCACCGCATTCGGGCGGTAGCCGAGTTTCTCAATGGCTTCCTTTACCCGCTTCCGTGTTGCCGGCTTAACGTTCGGGTTGCCGTTGACTACCCGCGAAACGGTCGCCATTGAAACATTGGCTTCCCGCGCCACATCATAAATCGTCACTGTCATGAAAAGATCCCTCCGATGAAAACGCTTCTTATTTCTTTCATTTTACGACAGTTTCTCTCGAACTTAAACGAAAAAGCCGGAACTTTTCGTTCCGGCTCCCCTTTATGCCATTACAGCATGGGTTTTCATGAATTTTTGAAGTTCGCCGTAAAATTCGTCGAACTGTTCGAGGTTCATCTGCTGTGCAGAATCCGAAAGCGCGACTGCCGGATCCGGATGCACTTCCGCCATGACGCCGTCTGCGCCGACTGCAATTGCAGCCTTGGCTGTTGGAAGCAGCAGGTCGCGGCGGCCTGTGGAGTGAGTCACGTCGACAAATACCGGAAGGTGCGTTTCTTGCTTCAGAATCGGAACAGCCGAAATATCGAGCGTGTTGCGGGTCGCTTTCTCGTAAGTGCGGATCCCCCGCTCGCAAAGCATAATCTGATCGTTGCCCTGGGAGATGATGTACTCCGCCGCATTGATGAATTCATCAATGGTCGCGGCGAGTCCCCGCTTGAGCAGGACCGGTTTATTCACCTGTCCGGCTGCCTTCAAAAGTTCGAAGTTTTGCATGTTGCGGGCGCCGATCTGGATGACATCCACGTAATCGAGTGCTTCCTCAAGGTGACCCGGCGTCACGATTTCGGAGACGACCGCGAGTCCGTTCTCATCAGCTGCACGCTTCAGGATCTTGAGGCCTTCAAGACCGAGCCCCTGGAAGTCGTACGGCGAAGTGCGTGGCTTGTAGGCACCGCCACGGATCAGCTTCTGTCCCTTTGCCGCAAGCGCAGCCGCTACAGTCGACACCTGCTCGTAAGATTCAACAGCACACGGTCCGAAGATGAATGTCGGTACGTCTTTGCCGATTTGTGCACCGTTTACATCAACGATTGTGTCCTCCTGCTTCTTCTTCCGGGAGACGAGGAGCGCTTTGCGGTGATCATCTTCTTGAAGTTCCAGAGCCGTCTTGAAGATTTCTTTGAAAATATGGTCAACAGTCGATTGCGGCACAGGACCGTTGTTGTTGTCTTTCAGAAGGTTCAACATATGGCGCTCACGGAGAGGGTCATAACGGTTGACACCTTGCTTTTCCTTAACTTTACCGATTTCCTGGACGACTTCCGCACGCTCGTTGATCAGGCGCAGGATTTCCAGGTTCAATTCGTCTACCTTGCCTCGAAGGCTTTCCAAATCATTTAGGCCCATTCCCGTATCCCCTCTCTTATTGGATTAACTGTGGCGGCAGCTGCTGCATGTGCCGCCTTTTACAGATAATGAACCCATTATAGTAGAGTATGCACGGTTTTGTCACGACTTATTTGCTGAATAATATTTCTTTTCAGATGTAAGCGATTACAAATGAAAACAAAGGAAAAGTCCGCCAGGGCGGACTTTTCCTTTAAGTGTTTTTGTTGTCTTTTTTGTTATTTTCAATTTTGGAGATATGGTTCATCCCCATGACTTTGTTGTCTCCGGTGTTTTCCGAGTTATCGTAGCTGTATGGGGTATTGCCGCTGTGCTGGTCTTTCGTGCTCGGGTCATTAGGGGTGTTGTTGGAGTTTGTGTCGGGCATCTTATTATTCGCGGACTTCGTGTTGTTGCCGGACTTCGCGGATCCCTTGTTCGATTTGGCATTATTATTGGATTGGGCGCTGTTATTGGATTTGGCGTTGTTATTGGATTTGGCATTGTTATTGGATTTCTTCGCCATATCCTTCGCCTCTTTTTCTTTTTCTTCAACAGCGGTCTTCAGCGCGTCGGCAGTGGAGTTGATCGTGTCCTGACTGCCCTCGATGGCTGATTCCACTTTTTCTGCGACTGTGTCGATCAGCTCAATCGGTTCTTCCCCTTCGGATGAAGCGGTCCCGTCATCCATCGGAGCGTTCTGGCCTTTTTTCGACTTCACCTTGTCGACGACCTTGTTCGTCTGATCCTGGACCTTCTTGGTGATATCGCCCGTCTTCTCCTTCACCGTTCCGGTGATGTTGGACGTCTTGTCCTTCGCCACGTGGGTCAGCTCGATGCCTTTTTCTTTGATGGTGCCGGCCTGACTGCTCACATCACTGCGCAGTTCCTTCCCGGTCTTCGGTGCAAGAAGGAGTGCAGCGCCGGCGCCGATCAATGCACCGATCAGCGCACCTGCAATGAAGCCGCCGCCGTTATCTTCCCTTTCTTGGCCTTCATGGTAGAAAGAATCGCTGTAGTTATTGCGGTAGCTGTAGTCATACTGATTTGGACTGTACATGTCGTAAGAAGGTTTGCTTTCCGCATAATCGGTTGCATAGTCCGTATTGACGCCGGATGCGGCCGCCTGCTCCTGTGCCTCGTAATAATCGCGGTTCATGCCCGGTTCATTGTAGTTTGGTTTCAGGTGTTTGTCATTGTTCATGTTTGTTCCTCCCTTATTGGAATAATGGTTTTGTAACAATCGGTGCCTGGTCAGGAATCGATTCTGCCTGGTTCCGGCAGGCGCCTCTGGGCCGGTACAGAATACCGGTTCCATCCGTCCTTATCCTTGCCGGTACCCGTACGTTCTTTCCATTTATCTCGTATTTCCATGACCACATTGCTCCACTGCACGACCTGTGCAATCTTTTCTTCATTGCGCTCCACTTCGGATGCGACGGAAGACGTGATCCTTCGTACGGAGGAATTGAGGTTTCCGACCGATTCGCCTACGCCCTGCACTGCCTGTACGACTGTATTGAGCTTTTGGCTCTTTTCCTGGATGTCTTCAGCAAGCAGATTCGTCTTGTGAAGCAATTCGGTCGATTCCTTCGTGAGCCCCTGAAGTTGGCCTTCAAGGCCGTCTACCGTGGAGGCGACGTTATTCAGCGTCTTTTTCACGGAGTTGAGGGTCACGGCCAGTGCGATGCATAAAATCAGAAAAGCAACGGCCGCTACAATCGCCGCGATGTACAACAAATTTTCCATGCCACTTCCTCCTATTCATGATGCCAGTTCCATACTAACGTTGTACCCCTGTCCTAAAGGGAATAAACGCTCCTTCCCCCTATTCAACATGCACCTTCGCGGTTCCTTCCTAAACACGGAATTTGCACATCAAAAATCAATAGCCGGAACTGTCCGAAACATATGCCCGGGCTGATGCTGCACCGGACATCTGCATCTGAACATCCATCATTTTGTTTTACATCAGTAAAAAAGCCATCGCTCCGGGCATCCGGAGCGATGGCTCTGACTGAAGCAGTTTCCTGTTCAGGCTGTTTTTCCATCCTTCACAAGCTCAGTGAAGGCTTTTTCATATTTCTGCACGTCACCGGCTCCCATAAACAGGAGGACTGCATTGTCATGTACGAGCAACTGATCGACTTCACCGTCATGGATTGCCCGGCTTCCTCCGATCTTCTCGGCCAAATCTTCCGCTTTCAGATCACCTTTCTGTTCGCGGGCCGACCCGAAGATTTCTGCAATATAAACGGCATCCGCTGTACTGAGACTCTCCGCGAATTCGTCCATGAACTTTGCCGTTCTGGTAAAGGTGTGCGGCTGGAAAATCGCCACAAGTTCCCGGCCGGGATACTTTTGGCGTGCTGATTGGATGGTTGCACGGATTTCGGTCGGATGATGTGCATAATCATCGATGATGACTCTGCTTCCGATCACCGATTCAGTAAACCGCCGCTTGACCCCGCCAAACGTGTCAAGCCGTTCCTGGATGATGTCCGCAGGAATGTTTTCGTATTTGCAGAGCGAAATGACGGAAAGTGCATTCAGCACGGCATGGTCGCCCGGCTGGGGCACATGGAATGTCTGATAGGCTTCGTTCCGGACCCTCACATCAAACGTTGTTCCCGTTTCGCTCCGTTGCAGGTTATGGGCGACAAAATCGTTTTCCGGCGAGAAACCGTAGTAGACGACCGGAACATTGGCCTGGATGCGCTGCAATTGTTCATCATCCCCGCAGGCAATGATGCATTTTTTCACTTTGTAGGCCATCTCCTGGAACGCAGCAAACACATCGTCGACATCGGCAAAGTAATCCGGATGGTCGAAATCGATGTTCGTCATGATTGCATAGTCGGGATCATAGGCAAGGAAATGGCGCTTGTATTCACATGCTTCGAGCGCAAAGAATTTCGCATCGGGATCTCCCTTCCCTGTCCCGTCCCCGATCAAATAAGACGTCGGGCCATATCCGGCCAGTACGTGGGCGAGAAGCCCGGTGGTCGATGTCTTGCCATGGGAACCGGTCACCGCAACCGAAACGAACGAATCAATGTAAGACCCGAGGAATTCATGGTAGCGGATGACATCCAGTCCCATTTCACGTGCTTTGATCAGTTCCGGATGGTCGTCCGGAAACGCATTGCCCGCGATGATGGTCAGTCCTTCGCGGATATTTTCCGCGTCAAACGGAAGGATCGGAATATTCCGTTCCTTCAGGGGTTCTTCAGTGAAGAAATATTTGTCGACATCAGAGCCTTGAACTTTATATCCGGTGTCATGCAGGATCTGCGCGAGAGAACTCATGCCCGATCCTTTGATTCCGGTGAAATGATAAACTGTCATGCTAAACCTCCCGGGATTGGAATCCCTGTATACGGCGCAGAATAGGCCATTATCCGATTATACCATCAAACGGGTGCCCTTCAGATGCACCATTTTCGTTATTTTTTCCATCCGTTCATATCGTATGCGCGGGTCCGTCCGGCTGTTCTGTGGCTGCCGCATCCTGGGTCAGATAGACGTCCCTGGGCTTGCTTCCCTTTTGCGGGGATACGAATCCCCTGTCTTCCAGCATATCGATCAGCCGTGCTGCACGATTGTAGCCGATGCTGAACTTCCGCTGCAGCATCGATGTCGAAGCGCTTCCGGCCTCCGCGATAAAACGGCAGGCGTCTTCGAACAGCGGATCTTCCGCTTCGTGGGACTCCGCCTTCTTGATCAGTTCTTCCTGGCGGAACAAGTAATCCGGCTCTCCCGAGCGCCGCACGTATTCCGTGACCCGCTCGATCTCATCATCGGTGACGAACGTCCCCTGCAGACGGGCGGGGGCGGACATGCCGTTTCCGAGATAGAGCATGTCCCCTTTTCCGAGAAGCCTCTCGGCCCCCGGCACGTCAATGATCGTACGGGAATCCACCTGTGAGGATACCGAGAAAGCGATCCTTGTCGGCACGTTCGCCTTGATCAGTCCGGTGATGACATCCACGGATGGCCGCTGTGTCGCGATCACCAGATGGATGCCGCAGGCCCGGGCTTTCTGTGCGATCCGGCAGATGGATTCCTCCACTTCGGCCGGCGCGACCATCATCAAGTCCGCCAGCTCGTCGATGACAATCAGGAGGTACGGCAGCTTCTTGCTGAACTCCCGGTGCTCCTCCGCTTTTTGATTGTATCTGGCAATGTCCCTCACGCCTCCGTGTGCAAACAGCTCATATCGCCTTTCCATCTCTTCCACTGCCCATTTCAGAGCGGCGTTCGCCGCCTTGACGTCAGTGATGACAGGACTGACAAGATGAGGGATCCGATTATACGGAGCGAGTTCGACCATTTTCGGGTCGATGAGCAGAAGCCTAAGCTCATCCGGCGTGGCCTTATAGAGAAGACTGGTCAGAATCGAATTGATGCAGACCGATTTCCCCGATCCGGTGGCACCTGCGATGAGTCCGTGCGGCATCTTTCTGAGATCGATGGTCGAAGGCCGGCCGGCAAGGTCCAGACCGAGCACCGCTTCAAGCGGAGAGTCCGACTCTTCGAATGCCTGGGAGCCGATCACTTCCGATATCCTGACCGGGCGGGAAACCCGGTTTGGAATTTCAATCCCGATTGAACTTTTTCCGGGAATCGGTGCCTGGATCCGGATATCTCTGGCTGCAAGCGCAAGCTTCAGGTCATCCTGAAGGTTCCGGATTTTGCTCACTTTCGTGCCGTGGCCGACCTTCAGCTCGAACTGTGTGACGGCAGGACCCTGGACCATGCCGATCACCTTGCTCTTTACCGAAAAGTAGGACAGCGCTTCTTCCAGTTTGGCCGCCTGGGATTCCATCCATTCCGCATCTTGCGATTTAACCTCGGGCTCAAGGAGGAATGCTCTGTCAGGGAAAACATAGTGCGGCGGCTGTTCTTCCGTATCGGACTCTGATTCGGGGATTTCTTCCGGGTATGCCGGAGCAGTCGGTTCTTCTTGGGTGATGCGGGAAGCCGCGGTCTCGCTGCTGACCTGAACACGCGGTTCTGCCGTTACCGGTTCGTTTTCGTGATCGGGTTCAACCGGCCTGCTTTCATTTGCCTCTTTGTACGGCTTTGGTCCGTCAGTCTGCCCGGCTGACGGTTTCAGCCCTTTCAGCCGCTCCAGCTGTTCCATTCGCTGGCGGTCGGATTTCAGCATGACGACATTGAACGGAGTGCCTGACTTCCGTTTCGGCTGGCGCTTTTCTGATTCGGAAACATCCGTCACCGACTCCTGCTCCGACCGTTCCGGCTCATCATTCAGCGTTTGCTGCGGCAATGCCGGAGCAGTTTTTTCCTGGTCCTTTTCCATCTCTTCCTGCATAGGTTCAGCTTGCCGGACCGCTGTCACTGAACCTTCGGCTTCCTGTTTTTGCACAGGAGGTTCCGGTTCGGAGGTCGCTGTAAGATCTGATACACGGGTGATGACAAGCTCTTCAGCAGGCTGTTGCTCCGCTGCAGCTTTTTCCATCGGTTCCTGCTCAGATTTAACGGGCAGGATATTTTCTTCCGGGCTTGTTTGTTTTTCTTTATCCTTCCCGGAATTCGGAAGCGGCAATTCGGTATCGGGCCGGTGCTGCTCGATCACTTCATCCGCACTGCGCCCTCCGCCATCCGTTTCACGCTCACGGATCAGATCGGCAAGTCCCGTTTCGGGAGACTCGACCTTCGCCGGCTCAACAGGCGGCGCCGGCGGTTTCATGTAGCCGTAGACCGGGGATGGGACGTCGGAAATCATAAACCCGCGCGCCCGCTTAGGCGGCCGGGGACGCTCATCCAGGGCGGGCTTGGCAGTCCGGGATAGCGTCCGGGAAGTTTCCTCCCAAGTCCTCGGCGGCTCCGGCTCACGACGTACTGGAGGTGCCGGAGAATAACGGTCCTCCCCCGTCCTCCAGCTTTCCTGTCCGCCATCCCGCAGGTGCTTCGGCAGCGGCAAGCGGCCGCCGGACGGAGCAAACGGCTCTCTGGACGTACGGTGTCCTTTCGGTGAAGATGGTGCCGGAAGCGGATTCGCTTCGAACGGATCAAAAGCAGTATGGTCCTCTCTTGGCGGTGGAGGTGCCGGGAGCGGGTCCCCTTCAATCATCTCTTGTTCATCAGGAATAAGCGGGAAGCGGAACTTCGGACGTCCGACATCCGTTTTTTCCACAGGCTCATTTCGTTCTATGTAATCGGTTTTTTCGAGTTCTTCCGTCTGTTCTTCTTCGGTGACTTTATTCAGAAGTCGTTTAAACCAGTTCAATAGATATCACTCTTTCCACGGGTCAATCACTTTATTCTATCAGCATGGAGGATTTCAATCAAACAGTCCCCTGGCCTGTATCTCGCACAGGCCGTCGTTAAAAAAACAGCAGCGGTTCCCGCGGACCTTCCTCTTGGAAGGCTGGCGGTCCCGCTGCTGATCAGTTTAAACGCTAATTCGGCCAATGAAAATAGTGCTTCAGAACCGGAATGGCTCACCGGGTGCCTGCTCGCCCCCGAGAACCAGGATCCCCTTTTCCTGGGGTGCATCCGGAAGGGCAAGTTCTTTCGCGGAACAGATCATGCCGGATGACGGCACTCCCCGGAGCTCGGCATCTTTGATGACCATCCCGGACGGCATGACTGCGCCCGGCTTGGCCACAACGACATGCTGGCCTTCCTCGACATTAGGTGCGCCGCAGACGATCTGCAGTGTCTCTGTGCCGACATCGACCTTGCAGACACTAAGTTTGTCCGCATTCGGATGCTTTTCTTTGGAAGTCACAAATCCGACGACGAACTTAGGAGAAAGATCCACGTCAAAGGAAAATTCCGCCCCGTTTTTCGTGAAGGCCTCTTTTAGCTGATCGAGAAACGCCTCATCCGCCTCAACCTTTCCCTGTCCTTCCGGCTTCACATATTCCGAAGCACGGAACAGGTTAAATCCGCTCACTTCACCTGATGCCGCATCACGTATGAGCGTGACATCTCCGAACGTTTCCGTTTTGATCTCTTCAGGTGTGTCCGGCACAAGCTGCACCATCAGCACATCGCCCACGCCTTGTGTGTTGTAAAATGCATTCATTCCTTTTCTTCCTTTCGTTCCGGCCGGTTTTTCGCAAGGATGAAAATCGGCTCGAGTTCTCCGTTGTCATAGATGAAGGACAGCGATGTCACCGGCACCCGCCCGACGGTGAAGTAGTGCATTGTCAGCTGGGCAAGGACATCGTAGCCCGTGTCATTACGGATGTCGCCGATGATGAGCACATCCTGATGGGGGACGGATACTGTCATGACCCCCTCAATCTTCTGTTCCATTTCTTTCAGGAAAGGTTCATTCAGGATCCGGCTTGCATCGTAGCCGTCATTGTTATTCACGAAATAATAAATATTCCCGGCGACTTCATCACGCTTTACATCGGTCGGAAGCTGCCTGACCCGGAACCGTGCAGATTCCTTCAGGGCCTGATCCGTCAGTCCGAGGCTATCCAGCATCGACTCATCAATCAGCCGGTAAGTTTGTCCCAGGTCGAGTGCATAGAATATCCGGGTTTCAGCCGTGTGATCCGTCGTGATAAACCGGTTGCCTTCTTTCGATTCCACCGGGAAAGAGGTGGAGCGGATGACCGGATAGATCCGGTCTTCACCGCTGAATCCTTCTTCCGCTTCGCGCTCCATCGCGGTGAAGGTCTCGTTGATCGTATAAACAGCTTCATCCAGAGCGGTGTCCGGATTGTTCTGGATTTTGGCGAGAAGCGGCGGAAGGCTCAGCTCCAGACCTTTTCCCAATGTCTGATGCTTCATCTTCAGCCGATTGTTCTGGCGGTCAAAGTCCCAGGAAAACCGGTCCTCTCCCAGCCGTTGCTTTAGCTCGCGCACCAATTCTGATGCTTTCATGGACGCTCCTCCCTTCCGGACAGGACGTCCCCTGTCCCGTTTTAGTCTGTTGCAACCGCTCCGTCTTCAAAATCGACAGAACGGACAATCTCCATCATAGCTTTCAGGTTTTTCTTGATATCTCCCTCTTCGGAAAGAGTCGTAATCTTCCGCCCGCCGCTTCCGGCGACCAGTTCGACACGTTCGCCGGAAACCGCAGTTGCTCCGGCGAAGCCAAACTTATCATGGCGTTCGAATGTGCCGGTTTGCAGGATCTCCTTGGCCGGATCTGCATAAAGAAGGTCATAGAACAGCCGGCTGTCCTTCCCTTCATTCGGATTGATGAACAGCACATAGGTATTGCCGCCCTTTTCGAGAACGATATTCTGTTCATCCGAACCTTCCTGCACCTCGAACCCAAACGGTTTATAAAAGCTGGCGTTTCCGACTTCAGTGTTCGCATTTCTTGCTGGATCCGCAAACACTTCGCCGGCTTCCTTTATACCTTCGGAAGTGCGTTCTTCGATCGTCGCCGAGCACCCGGCCAGCATCGCCGCCAGCGTGAATCCGGTGATCAGGCGAAGCCCCTTGCCCATTCTCGTTCCCCCGCTTCCGTATGTTCATCCTCATCATTCTAAAGTTGTTCCCGGCTGCTTGCAACTCACTGCCCCTGACGGCCACCGGCATCGCCTGCGGAAAACTTCCACTGTCCAGCGAGCAGCAGGACAATGTGAGCGAACATGTCGGGGCGGCCCACCATGCCCTCCGTGAAGACCCCGACCGCACCTCCGGTCTGCCGGATATCCGCTTTGGCTGTGTATGCTTCCATGACAGGGCCAAGTTCTTCGCCGCCCCGTACCGGCTCAGCCACTTCCTCCGGCAGCGGAATCTGCGCGCCGCCTGCTGTAAACACAGTACCGTCCGGAAGGGCGAGAGCCCCCCAGTTGCAGATAAAGAGCCGTCCGTCCAGTTCCTTCACCCCGCCCTCAAGGCCGATGGCAAAGTTATGGCTTCCGGCCTTCACTGCCGCCAGGGCCCGGTTTCTGGCACCAGTCATCGTCTCTGCATCGCCGATAGGCTGTGCCGCAACTCCCGAGTCAGTATCTGCGCCTGTCACCTCTGCTTGGATGCCGATCGATGCGAATGCATCCCGGACCGCACCGATCTTGGCCCGATTGGTCGAACCGACGATTATTTTCATGTATTCCCCTCCAGATTTCTTTTCGTATCCAAAAAAGAGGCCGTTTCGGCCTCTTCGGGATTTATGAGTTGCTGCGGATCGTCTCGACAGTTGTCCGGTCGAGCGAACGCACCAGCTTGACCAGAAGTTCACGCGCTGCTGCATAGTCGTCCGTATGGATGATCGATGCCGACGTATGGATATAACGCGAGCAGATACCGATAACCGCACTGGGAACGCCTTCATTGGCAGTATGGACACGTCCTGCATCGGTTCCCCCCTGCGAAATAAAGTATTGATACGGGATGCCGTTTGATTCCGCCGTATCCAGTACGAACTCACGCATTCCCCTGTGGGTCACCATCGAACGGTCAAAGATGCGGAGAAGGGTTCCTTTCCCGAGCTGTCCGAATTCATTTTTGTTGCCTGAAGCATCGTTTGCAGGGCTGGCGTCAAGTGCAAAGAACAGATCCGGATTGATCATATTTGCAGCCGCCTGAGCACCGCGGAGGCCGACTTCTTCCATGACATTCGCTCCGGAATATAGGGTGTTCGGCAGGTTTTCCCCCTTCACTTCCTTCAGCAGTTCGATTGCCAGTCCGCAGCCATACCGGTTATCCCATGCCTTCGCGAGAATCTTCTTCTCATTGGCCATTGGAGTGAACGGACAAACCGGTACAATCTGCTGGCCCGGGCGGATGCCGATCTTCCTGGCGTCCTCTTTGTCGTCGGCTCCGATATCTATCAGCATATTTTTGATATCCATCGGCTTGTTGCGTACCTCATCGCTCAGCAGATGCGGAGGAATCGATCCCACGACACCGATTACAGGCCCTTCATCAGTGATGATCTGCACCCGCTGGGCGAGCAGCACCTGGCTCCACCAGCCCCCGAGCGGCTGGAAACGGATCATGCCATTGTCCGTGATGGCGGATACCATGAACCCGACTTCATCCATATGGCCGGCCACCATGATCTTGGGAGACCCTTCACCGCCGTGACGGACGCCAAAAACCCCTCCGAGCCGGTCCTGGATTACTTCGTCCGAATATTTTTCAAGCTCTTGCCGCATATACTTCCTGACGGCGTGCTCATTGCCGGGCGCGCCGGGCAGTTCGGTCAGTGTCTTGAACATCGTCAACGTTTCATTTTGCATGGTTTGTGTCCCTCCCCTTCAGTCTGCTCTATTTTTTATTGTAGACGAAGGGGGCCGGGGTTTCCACAGATAATCTTTCGGACTCCGAAGAGGCTCTTGGATGAAACTTGCTCAACCGCCGCCCCGGTTGTTATACTTGGTGAAAATGCGGTCTACAGGAGGGAAATGGGATGAACGTTCGTGATTTTGCCATTGGAGCAGTTGCCGGCGCCGTGGCAGGCGCAGCCGTCGTGGAAGCAGTGAACCGCGCGGACCGCAATGTCTCGCCGGATAAAGTGCTTGAAGATGTAAAAGATGCATTCAAAAAAGAAGGTCCGATCGACGGGGCATGGATCGTCATGAAAACAGAACCGTTCCGCCAGAAAGCCGTTGAGATGGATGTATACCGGGGCGGCCTTTCCCGTGAAATCAACGGCTCCTATGAACAGTATGAATTCGCTGCGGATGCCAGGACGGGCACCGTCGTTGAACTTAACAAAATCTGAAACGAAAAAGACCATGCGGGAACCGCATGGCCAGGGCTGCAGACCGGCATGGGGTCTGCAGCTTTTTCATTTGGAATTATTTCTCCTGCTCGGCACCTGCCCGCACCGGCGCTTCGAAAGGAGTGCGCTCCAGGCTGTCGGTGATTTCCTTGCCGCTTTTGTCCCACTGGATCATACGGTAGACGGCATCGTGATAGAAAATGAACCGGTACCCGTTCTCGAGCGCTTCTTTCATGAGGCGCTCTTTTGAATAGATGGAATCCATCGGGTAATCATCGAACGCCATGACCCACAGCGGGTTCTGGTGTGCATGGGTCGGCATCAGGTCCGCCATATGGATCAGCGTCTCCCCATTTTTCGTGATCTTGATAATCGCGTGGCCGGCGCTGTGGCCGCCAGTGTGGACCATCTCGATTCCAGGGACGACTTCGACCTGTTCTTCAAAAGTCTTTACCTGGCCCTGGACAGGCTCCCAGTTTTCCCGGAAGTATGTATTCCGCGAACGGATATTGGGCTCGCGCATCTCATCCCATTCAATCCGCGACACATGGATTTTTGCATTCGGAAAAACGGATGCGTACCCGTCTCCTTCGCGGCGTGTGAGCCCGGCAGCATGATCGTTGTGCAGATGCGTCATGAGGATGATGTCAATATCCGCAGTCGTCAGACCGAGTTCCCCGAGGCTCTCTTCAATCCTCGACTCCCGGGTAACGCCAAGGTTCCGGATCTGCTTTTCCGTCAATTTCCCCGATCCGAGCCCTGCTTCGATCAGGATGTTTTTCCCGTGCGTGCGCACGAGAATCGGCTCCGTGGCCAGTGGGATTTTGTTGTCCCCGTCCACTTCATACTTCCTCGACCAAAGCACCTTCGGCACCGGTCCGAACATCGCGCCCCCGTCCAGCCGGTTGAATCCCCCGTCCAGCCAAGTCAGTTCAATTCCGTGAAATTGATAGTTGTCCATCATCGTTTCCCCCTTTTCATGCTAACTTGCTTACTTCCCTTCGTTCCTGAATGCGGCTTCCAGCCGGTAGATCGGCTGGCCCTTGGAGGAGAACTTCTCCTCGTACTCCGTCATGATGTTCCATTCCGGCTTGTCCGCATGCAGATCGAGCGATACATCCGCCAGCCGCATGCCATAGTCCGTCATGTTCATGAGGGAATACTCGAACAGTCCGCGGTTGTCCGTCTTGAAATGTACTTCTCCTTCCGGAGGCAGAATCCTTTCATAGCGGCCGAGAAAATTGTCGTGGGTCAGCCTGCGCTTCGCATGGCGCGCCTTCGGCCACGGATCGGAGAAATTCAGATAAACGCGGCCGACCTCGCCGTTGGCGAAAATATCCTCCAGCCGCTCCGCGTTGATATTCAGCAGCCGAAGATTAGCGGGCTTGCCAGCTTCGTCCGCCAGCTGGACCGCCGTCACGATGATGTCACGGAACATCTCAATGCCGATATAGTTGATGTCGGGATTGGCTTCTGCCATCCCGGTGATAAACCGGCCCTTTCCGGTGCCGACCTCAATATGGATCGGATGATTGTTGCCGAATTCCTCTGCCCAGCGGCCTTTAAGCCGTTCAGGCTCCTGGATGACCACATCCGGATGTTCATTGATATACGTTTCCGCCCATGGTTTATGGCGTGCTCTCATGTTTGATCCCTAACCTTCCTGTTCGTTGTTGTCCCGCAAGCCGCCACGCCGCCGGCCGGACCGTAAACACGACCGGGCTTCCCGGTTCCGTATCGCCGGCGACTTCGCCATCGGTATGCAGCGGCACTTCGCGGTCCGCCTTCAGGGAAAACGAGCGGCCCTGTCTGCAGTCCACTTCCCTGAAGGCTGTATGGGCACCGAAAAACACACTTCCGAAGACCAGCAGCAGCTTCACTCGGGAAAGCCGGCTGATGACCGTGAGTTCGATAAGACCATCTGCCGGATCGGACAGAGGCGAGATTTTCATGCCGCCTCCGTAATATGGCTGGTTGCTGACGGTGGCAAACCAGACGTCCCGGTAATTCATCCGTTCTCCGTCAGCCGTCACTTCCAGGCTGAATGTCCTGAATGCGAACAGCGCCCGCACTGTATAAAGAGCGTAGACAAACTTGCCCAGTCCTAGCCGATTCAGAAACGGCTTCAGTGTAGAATTGCCGGTTCCTCTTGAAATCTCTGCGTCAAAACCGATTCCGGAACTGTTGACAAAAATGGCGCCATCCTTAAAATCTGCTTCACCCACGTCCAGAGCGGCGGTGTCATGCCTGCCGGCCAGATACGCCCCGCCGTCGTCCGCGGTCCCGAAAGAATAAAATCCGCGGCCGAAGTCGTTCCCGGAGCCGGCACCCACCGAGCCTACCACAACATGTTCCGCACCGGCGGCACCCGCGATGATTTCATGGACAGTGCCGTCACCTCCGAATGCAATGAGAAGGACTTTCTCCTTCCTGTGATGTGCGGCAAAGCCCCGGGCGATTGCCATCGCATGCCCGGGGCCTTCTGTCATGAATTCCTGATAGGGAAATGCCACCGTCTTTCTGAATGCCGCCCACCGCCCAAGGGCTTTTCAGCCCCTTGCGGCAGGATTGACAATGAAGATCGCCTTCATCCGGTCAGCGTGTCGCGATTGGCTCCGGCAGCTTCGCGTCAAAAGCCTCCATAAGCCGCTTGGTGACCGGTCCCGGGCTTCCGTCACCGATCTTGCGGCCATCAATCTCACTTACCGGCAGGATGCCGTTCGTCGTCGAGGACAAGAAGAACTCATCCATCGAGTAAACATCCTCAAGCGCCATCGGTTCCTCTTTGACAAGCTGTCCGATTTCTTCACAACACTGCATGATAACGCGGCGCGTGATCCCGTTCAGAATGAAGTTCGAGACCGGATGAGTGTGGATCACCCCGTCCTTCACACCGAACATATTCGAGGATGAGCCTTCCGTCACCGTTCCTTCCCGATGAAGAAGGGCTTCGGTGCAGCCTGCTTCATAGGCTTCCTGTTTGGCCATGACATTGGCTAGAAGATTGAGGCTCTTGATATCGCAGCGGAGCCAGCGGATGTCTGCCACAGACTTGAGCTTGGCAGGCTCAGCAGCAGGGGCATCATCCGGATAGGATTTTGTGTAGGCCGTGATGACGGGAGCAACGCCCTCGCCCGGGAACTGGTGAACACGCGGTGCAGCCCCGCGTGTGGCCTGGATGTACACATGGCCTTCCTTCACACCATTGTCCGCGACGAGACGGGTCAGTTTCTCAATCATCTCTTCCGGACCGTACGGGAGCTCCATCCGGATTTTTGCCGCTGACTCAAATAGCCGCCCGATATGCTCTTCCGCGGTAAACATGGCGCCGCCGTATACACGAATCACTTCATAAACGCCGTCCCCAAAGTAGTAGCCGCGGTCTTCAATCGAAACGGTCACTTCATCGTCTTTCACAAAGCGGTCATTCATCAGATACATGGACATGTTTTTTAATCCTTCTTTCATACGAATTAGTTGTTCTTGTCCGTTGGCTGTTCAACTGCAAGGGATACAATGGCATCCGCATAGATTGCGGCCGCCTTCACGAGATCTTCGATATCCACATACTCGTCCGCCTGATGGGCGACATCCGGCCTTCCCGGGAAGAGCATGCCGAAGGCGACACCTTTCTCGAGCGTGCGGGCATAGGTTCCCCCGCCGATCGCAAGGAGCTCCGCCTGTTCTCCGGTCTGCCGTTCGTATACATCACGGAGCGTGCGTACCAGAGGGTCATCGGCATCCACATGGTGGGGAGGAGAATCGGAAGCGATATCAAGCGTGAAGCCGGATCCTTCAATGGCTTCGCGGCATGCGGCCAGCTTTTCCTCTTTCGGATACATGACTGAGTAGCGCATGCTGACGGAGACCTCTCCGCCCTTTGACCCATTATACGTCAGAATCCCTGCATTGAGTGTGGTCTCTCCGGAAATTTCATCGAAAAAATCCAATCCGAGATCATGCCCCCTGGAACCGCCGCCAAACGCCTGTGTGACAAAGGAAGTGAAGCGGGCGGAAGCTCCCTCCATATAAGGATCAAGGAACCGTGCCAATCGGACACCTGCATTCACTCCGTCTTCAGGTTCCATGGCATGCGCGGCTCTCCCATATAAGGTGATGACGCACGAGTCTCCGTGCCGTTCAAGTTCACCCCGTGTTCCGGCTTCCTCGCAAAATATACCGAAATCCCCTTCAAGTTCAGATACAGGAACCGACACCTCCGCCCGGGCCATGTCAGGAACCATGTTTGTCCGGTCTCCGGCGCGGAAAGAGCGCAGCGGTCCGGCATCTTCACCCGGAAGTTGGGAAAAGACAAGGTCTGCAATTCCCTTTTCCGCATGGATAATCGGGAAGTCTGCGTCAGGCGCGAAGCCGATCTCCGGCATTTCTTCCGTTTCGAAATAGCGCTTCATGCAGCGGAATCCGCTTTCCTCATCACTTCCGACAATCAGCCGGACTCTTTTGTTGAGGGGGATGCCCGATTCTTTGACCATCTTCAGTGCATGGAAGGCTGCAATGGTCGGCCCCTTGTCATCGATCGCGCCTCTGCCGTACACTCTCCCGTTACGCTCATGACCTTCAAATGGCGGCGTCTCCCATCCGTCTCCGGCAGGTACGACATCCACGTGGCAGAGAATACCGAGAAGGCCGTCCCCCTCGCCGATTTCGATATGTCCGGCCGCGCCTCCGACCTCTTTGACCGTCATGCCCGCTTCCCTGCCGTGGTCTAGAATCCAATCCATCGCCTGTTTCGGTCCGGGACCAAATGGCGCTTCTCCGGTTGAAGCCGATTCATCCAGGACACTCTTAATGGAGATGAGCGCCTTAAGATCCGATATCATTCTTTTTTCAGCCTGCTCTGCTTGCTGCTTCCAATCCATTCGGCTCATGCCTCCCTTTTCTTATTGCCATTCTACACACTCGGGAGAAAATTGAAAGCAGGCCGCACATTGTAACCTGCCTGTAAAGAAGATGTAAAAAATGTTAGATGCATTGGAATAGTCAAACTATTATTGTATAATGATAGCGAGCATGAAAAAGCTCAAAATCACAAAAGGATGTGTACGCCCTCAGCCGAAAAGTATCGAGCAGAGCTCGAAGCTTTAGGTCGTCCGCTGGTCTTGACATGGAGAATATGATGAAGGAGTGGTTACGATTTGAAACCGACTACCGACCGGATGCTCACCCGCATTAAGGATGTATACATGTACATCCGTGATCAGGGCACCGTTTCGACCGAGGATCTGGTCGACGCATTCGGCATCACTCCGCGCACGGTGCAACGAGATTTAAGCGTGCTTGCTTTTAATGGCCTGGTGAGCAGTCCAAGCCGGGGCAAATGGACAACGACGAACAAACGAGTGAAGATGACTTCATAAGTGTGTACACATACCGAAAAGGACGGTCCCCGAACATGATTCGGGAACCGTCCTTTTCCGTTGCGCCAAACGGCATTTATCTGTTTTTCACCCCATGCAGCTCCTCATCGGAGAGTTCCCGCCATTCACCTGTGCCGAGGTCCGGGTCCAGTCCAAGAGGGCCCATCGTGAGGCGCTTCAGATAAGTGACCCGCTTGCCCCTGGACTCGAACATTCTCTTTACCTGGTGAAATTTCCCCTCAGTGATGGTCAGCTCGATTTCGGACTCGGGACCGCTGCTCAGGATGTTCAGTTCCGCCGGCTTGGTGACATAGCCGTCATCAAGCGTCACGCCTACACGGAACGCTTCGCCGTCTGCATCTGTCACTTCCCCATCGATCCTCGCAAAATACGTTTTTCCGACATGTTTCTTAGGGGACAGCAGCTCATGGGAAAGCTTCCCGTCATTGGTGATCAGCAGAAGCCCTTCCGTATCCTTGTCGAGCCGGCCGACCGGGAACGGTTTAAATCGGCGATATTCGTACGGGAGAAGGTCGACCACTGTCCGGTCGCGCGTGTCTTCCGTCGCCGAGATGACACCCGGCGGCTTGTTCATCATCAGATAGATGAATTCCCTGTAGTCAACCGGATCCCCGAATACCGTAACCTCCAGGGTGTCCGGGTCGACGTGGAGTGCGGGGTCCTTCACCGGGACTCCGTCCACCGAGACCGCCCCCTGCTTGAGCAGGGCTTTGACCTCTTTTCTCGAACCATAGCCCGAGTTGGCCAGCAATTTATCAAGTCTCAACACCGGCACCTCACATTCCAAACTTTTTCGTAATCCTCTTCAGACGGTCACCGAACAATTTATGCGCGAGACCTGAACGGAAAGCAAGGATGGCATAAACAACCGCTCCTGCAACCGCCGTGATCAGCGTATAGAGGAAAGCATCCCCTTTTCCGTCCGCCTCCCCGAAGAGGTAGAGTCCCTGCAGAACCGACCAGGCAGCCAGTCCCATGACGGCATTGAACAGCAAAATCAAGAGAAGTCTGCGGACAACCATATGGGATCGGTAACGGAGCGTACGTACGGCCACGCCGATGTTCATCGCCACTGCTGCGCCATAACCGATCACCGTGGCATAGATGGCCCCCTCCGCCTCGAACATGCGGATCAGTGGAATGTTTAGCACCAGCTTCAGAAGCAGACCGACCATGAGGTTCAGGACGATCCATTTGTGACGGTCGATGGCCTGGAGAATTGAACCGGACACCGAGTAAAGCGCAAACAGCAATGCTGCAGGCGCGTATGTCCTCAGGATATCCGCTCCGACCGGGCTTTGCTCGAACAGCAGATGATACAGCTCGTCCGAGAGGATCATCAGGCCCGTGATCATCGGCAGCGTCAGAAACGCAACAATCTGGAACACCTGGTCGAGCGACCGGGTCATGCCCAGCTTGTCCCCTTTTGTATAATAGCCGGTTACAATCGGAATGATGGCCATGGAGAATGCGGTCCCCACCATGACCGGGATCATGACAATTTTGTGCGTGGAGAAGTTCAGCATCCCGAGCTGTCCGTCTGATACGGATGCTAGCCCGATCGATGCCATTGCCCGGTTGAACGTGAGCATGTCGACAAACTGGAACAGCGGGTTCGCCAGCCCGACCAGCACAATCGGGAAGATATAGACAATCAGTTCGCGATACATATCTTTGAGCCGGACGTCCGCGCTGCCGGTGCTCTCCGCAAGAAGGCTGTCCATCTCTGGCTTTTCCCGCCGCCAATAGTAATAGAGGACGGCCAGGCCCGCAACAGCTCCGACAAATGCAGCGAATACCGCAAAAGAAATAGCGGTCTTCTCAGAGCCTTCCGTGAAGTTGAGAACAATATACACGCCGGCCAGGACAAACAGGATCCTTACAATCTGTTCGATCAGCTGGGAAACCGCCGTCGGGGTGAATTGCTGGTACCCCTGGAAGAAACCGCGGGTCAGGCTCATGAACGGCACGACAATCAGCGCGAAGCTGACGAGGCGGATGACGCCTGTGATTTCATCGACGGTGAATACCTGCTCATCATCGGCACGGACAATCTGCGCGATGGGTTCAGCCAGGAAGAACAGCAGGAGAAATGAGACGATCCCCGAGCCGATCATAATCCACTGGCTGGACTTAAGCAGTTTTCTTCCCGCCTGATAATCACCGAGCGCATTGTATTTTGAAACGTATTTCGAAACAGCGATCGGCATGCCCGAAATTGCAAAAGAAAGCATGATGTTATAAGGGATATAGGCATACTGATAGAGGCCCAGATTCTCCTCACCGACCATTGCATAGAGCGGAATGACATACAAAAGACCGAGCGCCTTGGACAGGAACAGACCGATCGACAGGATCGCCGTCCCTTTGACTAGATTCGATGACATGTGACCCTTCCATTCTTATAAGCTAAAGTCCAGTTTACTCCGCTCCGTCCAATATCTCAAATTCTTTTGGAGAAAACGGTGTATAATGGTGGCCGGGCCAGAGGCCATATCGGGTATAGAAGGTCAATTGAATGGAGCATCCGAAAGGAGCATTTTCATATGCAAGATGTAATCGTGATCGGTGGCGGACCGTCCGGCCTGATGGCCGCTGCTGCAGCAGGCGCTGAAGGCGCCCGCGTGCTGCTGATCGAAAAAGGAAACAAACTTGGCAAGAAACTCGCCATCAGTGGCGGCGGCCGCTGTAATGTGACGAATAACCTCGAATACGAAGAAATTATCCGGCACATCCCCGGTAACGGGCGGTTCCTTTACAGTCCGTTTTCGGTATTCGACAATCAGGACATTATCCGCTTTTTCGAAGGACTCGGTGTTCCTCTTAAGGAAGAAGACCACGGCCGGATGTTCCCCGTGTCAGATCAGGCGATGGATGTCGTCAATGCCCTGACCGGAGAACTCGGCCGGCTCGGCGTAAAAGTCAGGTTCGGGGCAAGGGTAGCCAAGCTCCTCATGGATGATGAACGCATCCTCGGCGTCCGGCTGGAAGACGGCGAGGAGATCCGCTCCAAATCCGTCATCGTTGCGACCGGCGGCAAAGCCGTACCGCAGACCGGGTCGACCGGCGACGCCTATCCTTGGGCAGAACGCGCGGGCCATACCGTTACAGAGCTGTATCCGACGGAGGTTCCCCTTCTCTCCGATGAACCGTTCATCCGGTCCAGGGAGCTTCAGGGACTCGCCTTGCGTGACACTGCCGTTTCCGTCCTGAACAAAAAAGGAAAGACGCTCGTCACCCACCGGATGGACATGCTGTTCACCCACTTCGGACTGAGCGGCCCGGCCATCCTCCGGTGCAGCCAATTTGTCGTGAAGGAAAGGAAGAAAAACAGCGGCAATCCCGTCACGATGCGGATTGATGCGCTGCCTGATCAAAATCCGGAAGAAACCTTCCAGCATCTTGTCCGGTCGGGCAAGGAAGAGCCGAAGAAAGCGGCGAAGAACCTTTGGAAAGGCCTTGTACCGGAACGATGGCTGCTGTTCCTCATGAGCCGGTCCGATATCGACCCGGCCGCCCCCGCCGGCCAAATCGCCCATGACAAGCTGAGAAAGCTTGCGCAATTCATTCATTCATTTGACATGACCGTGAACGGCACACTGCCGATTGAGAAGGCATTTGTCACTGGAGGCGGCGTATCGGTCAAGGAAGTAGGTCCAAAAACGTTGGCCTCAAAGAAAAAGGAAGGCCTCTACTTCTGTGGTGAGGTACTCGATATCCATGGATACACCGGCGGTTACAATATCACCTCAGCACTTGTCACCGGCCGCATTGCCGGGATGAACGCGGGCAAACTGGCTACCGGAAAAGAAGAATAAAATCATTAAACCGCCCGCTGAGATTCAGCGGGCGGCTTTGAAGTTGGCGGCAATGGGAATGCAGGGACTCTATGAGCACTCGTCAGCATTCTATGAGCGCTCGTCGCCTTTCTATGAGCGCTTCTGCCCGTTCTATGAGCGCTCGCGGACTTTCTATGCGCGCTTACCTCATTTATAGGCCAACAAAAGAACCCGGAGCCATCCCGCTCCGGGTTCTTTTTGATGTCCAATTTATTTCGCAACAATGTTCACAAGGCGGCCCGGGATGGCAATGACTTTTTTGATGTCCTTGCCTTCCGTGAGCTCCTTGACGCGCGGTTCTGCAAGAGCGGCCGCTTCGAGGTCTTCCTTAGTGACATCTGCAGGAACGACGACTTTCGAGCGGACCTTGCCGTTGATCTGGACGGCGATTTCCACTTCGTCGTCGACAAGCTTCGACTCGTCATACGTCGGCCACGATTCGAATTTGATGGAATCATTGTGGCCAAGGATGCGCCAAAGCTCTTCCGTGATGAATGGGCAGATCGGCGACAGCAGCTTAACGAAGCCTTCCGCGTATTCCTTCGGAAGCTTGTCGGCCTTGTACGCTTCGTTGATGAACACCATCATCTGCGAGATGGCCGTGTTGTTGTGCATGTTCTCAAGGTCTTCGGTCACTTTTTTGACGGTCTGGTTATAGACTTTGTCGAGTGTGCCGTCGTTTTCGTCTGTGATCTTCGAAGAGAGCGTGCCGTCCGCTTCCGTGAACAGGCGCCAAACCCGGTCTAGGAACTTGCGGGATCCGTCAAGGCCGTTTGTCGACCAGGCTTTCGATGCATCCAGCGGCCCCATGAACATTTCATACAGGCGAAGCGCATCGGCGCCATGGCTTGCGACGATATCGTCCGGGTTGACGACATTGCCCTTCGATTTCGACATCTTCTCGTTGCCTTCGCCGAGGATCATGCCCTGGTTAAAGAGCTTCTGGAAAGGCTCCTTCGTCTTGACGACGCCGATGTCATAAAGCACCTTGTGCCAGAACCGCGCATACAACAGATGGAGCACGGCATGTTCTGCGCCTCCGACGTAGATGTCGACCGGCAGCCAGCGCTCGGCCAGTTCCGGATCGACGAGCTGCTCCGAGTTGTGCGGGTCGATGTAGCGGATGTAGTACCAGCAGCTGCCGGCCCACTGAGGCATCGTGTTCGTCTCGCGGCGCCCTTTCATGCCGGTCTCCGGATCCACGACATTCACCCAATCCTCGATATTGGCAAGCGGAGATTCGCCGGTGCCGCTCGGGCGGATGTTGTCCGTTCTCGGCAGCATGAGCGGCAGCTCTTCTTCCGGAACGGTCGTCATCGAGCCGTCTTCCCAATGGATGACCGGAATCGGTTCGCCCCAGTAACGCTGGCGGGAGAACAGCCAGTCACGCAGGCGGTAGGTGATCTTCTTCTCGCCCTTGCCATTTTCCTCGAGCCACTCGATCGCCTTCGTGATGCCTTCTTCCTTGCCAAGGCCGTTCAGGAAGCCGGAGTTCACGTGCTCGCCGTCGCCTATGTAGGCTTCTTCGTCAATATTGCCGCCTGCAACCACTTCAACGATCGGAAGGCCGAATTCCTTCGCGAACTCATAGTCCCGCTCATCATGCGCCGGAACGGCCATGATGGCACCCGTCCCGTACGATGCGAGGACATAGTCCGCAACCCAGATCGGCATCTTCTCGCCGCTGACCGGGTTGATCGCATAAGCGCCTGTGAAGACGCCTGTCTTTTCTTTGGCAAGATCCGTACGCTCGAGGTCACTCTTCGTCTTGACTTTGTCGAGATAGGCATCAACTGCCTCCCGCTGTTCATCCGTCGTGATCTGGTTCACGAGCTTGTGCTCAGGAGCAAGAACGGCATACGTCGCGCCGAAAAGCGTGTCAGGCCGGGTCGTGAACGCCTCAAACGACAGGCCGGTTCCGTCAATCTCGAACTTGACCTGTGCGCCTTCCGAGCGGCCGATCCAGTTACGCTGCATCTCTTTCAGGCTGTCAGGCCAGTCGAGGTCATCGAGGTCTTCCAGCAGGCGGTCGGCGTATTCCGTGATCTTCAGCACCCACTGGCGCATCGGACGGCGCTCCACCGGGTGTCCACCGCGTTCGGAGACCCCGTCGATGACTTCTTCGTTCGCGAGAACCGTGCCGAGTGCCGGGCACCAGTTGACCGGAACTTCGTCAACATAAGCCAGGCCTTTTTTATAAAGCTGGATGAAGATCCACTGCGTCCACTTGTAGTACTCCGGGTCGGTCGTGTTGATTTCCCGGTCCCAGTCATACGAGAAACCGAGTTCCTGCATCTGGCGCTTGAACGTCGCGATGTTGCGTGCCGTGAATTCCGCCGGGTCGTTCCCCGTGTCGAGCGCATACTGTTCTGCCGGAAGACCGAATGCATCCCAGCCCATCGGGTGGAGCACATTGTGTCCCTGCATCCGCTTGAAGCCGCTCAGGATATCGGTCGCGATGTAGCCGAGCGGATGCCCGACGTGAAGGCCTGCGCCCGACGGATATGGAAACATATCCAGCGCATAGAATTTTGGTTTATCCGGTTCGTCGACCGTTTTGAACGTCTTGTTTTCTTCCCAGTATTTCCGCCACTTGCGGTCAATCTCTCGATGATTGTAGCTCATGCCTTTTGTCTCCCTCCTGAAATGAAAAGACTCCCGTCCCCAAAAAAGTCAGGGACGAGAGTCGATTCTCCCGCGGTGCCACCCACATTGACGGCAAGCCGTCCAGCTCATCCTTAACGCGGAAAACGGCACCGCCCGACAACTTTCGTGCCGGTGATGCAGACTCCGGGGTGAGTTCGGCAGACCGACCCTGCCGGCTCGCAGCAACCGCCGGCTCTCTGGAAGGATCGGGCCGCCTACTATTCCCCTTCGACGCCCTTGAGTATTGCCATCATTGTACCCGATAGGACGACTGTGCCGCAAGTGCCTGGAGCCGTTTACTATCCGGGTGCCGGGTGGTACGATAATGTGCAATGGGCAGTTTTGCCAAAATCTTCACTTTTCAGTCTGGAGGCGCTTTGCTTGGACGCTAACACCCCGTCATACCGCACGAAAAAACTTGACCTCAAACCCGCTACGCTGCTCCTGCTCCTCGGCGTAGTGTTCATCGCCTTCAGTCTCAGGTCTCCTCTGACTTCGGTCGGTCCGGTTATTTCAAGAATCATGGAAGACCTGTCGATCTCAGGAACGGTCGCCGGATTTCTGACCACGATTCCGCTCCTCGCGTTCGCTGCCGTCTCACCCCTGGTTCCGAAAATTGCGGACCGGATCGGCATGGCGCGGAGTCTCTTCATCGCCCTTCTCCTCTTGACCATCGGTATCGTCATCCGCTCTTCCGGCGGGACAGGGTTGCTGATTGCCGGGACATTCCTTCTCGGCGTGGCCATAGCATTCGGCAATGTCCTGCTGCCCGGTTTCGTCAAGATGAATTTCCCGATGCAGGTCGGACTGATGACAGGGCTCTATACCGTCTCGATGAACCTTTTTGCCGGACTGGCTGCCGGCGTCAGTGCGCCGCTCGCCTCGGCAACTTCTCTTGGCTGGAGATTATCGCTCGGCGTATGGGCCATGCTTGCGGTAATCGCGGCGATTGTTTGGCTGCCTCAAGTGGTCAAGCGACCGGTGCTTGATGCTTCGGGTCCTGTTAAGGGGCCCGCTCCGCGGCCGCTGTGGAAGTCTCCTCTGGCATGGGGCGTCACATTTTTTATGGGGCTTCAATCCGTCATGTTCTTCACCACCGCCGCATGGGTGCCGGAAGTTCTGACGGACCGCGGGATGGATGCGGAACGGGCGGGATGGATGTTCTCACTCGTCCAGTTCTCGCAGATCCCTTTCACATTCATGATCCCGATCATCGCCGGGCGGATGAAGGATCAGCGGCTTCTCGTCATCCTGATCACGGTCATTTACCTGGCCGGATATGGAGGGCTGTTCTCCGGAAACATGTCGGCCGCCCCGCTTTGGATGATCCTGATGGGGATATCCGGCGGTGCCTCGTTCGGCCTTGCGATGATGTTCTTCACGCTCAGGACAAATACGCCGTCCGAAGCCGCTTCGCTTTCCGGGATGGCACAGTCGGTCGGTTATCTGCTTGCGGCAGCCGGCCCCGTTTTGTTCGGTGCTTTCCACGATTTGTCCGGGAAATGGACAGTGTCACTCGGACTCTTCCTTGTAACGATCATTCTGCTGTTTCTTGCAGGACTGAAAGCCGGTAAAGATGAGAAAACAGTTCCTGACGAATCTGACTTGTCCTAATGAGAGAATGCCCCGCGGATGCGGGGCATTCTTTGTTTACTGCCTAATCTTCTTCCGGAGGCCGGATGGCCCGGAGCGACCTGCGGAACGATTCCGCTTCCTCCGTCCCGATCTCTTCTTCTCCATAACGGACCCTGGCATACAGCCGGTTCAGCCGGTCCCTCCGTTCCGGGTCCAGTCCGAGCCGTCCCAGCCATTTCCGGAAGGTCTCTTCCGGTTTCTGGCCGAAACCTGCGCGCCGCATCCTCCGTTCCAGCCGGTAAACTTCCCGCCGTATCTGATTACGGCGGAAATCCGAAGTCCGGTTCCTGCCGGATGCCTTCAATTCTTCCATAGGGATGTCCGACGCTCCTGCAGCAGTCCTGACAAATGACTGCGCCGACTTCATTTTGTTCCGGTTCCAAAAGATGCTGTACAACACGGCACCACCGAGAACAAGCAGGAATGCAAACAAGGCACCAGGTCCCCATTGAATTCCTTCTGCAGCTCCCATGACCGGCATCTCTCCCCCGGCTCCCCCTTCGCCTGCGAAATCTCCGCCTTCGCTACGGGAGTTCATCCGGCCAAAAAAATGCTCCAGCGGTCCCCAGGCGGGCGCGGTGAGCCGGGTGATAAACGTATAAAACACAGCTCCGAAAGACATTCCTGCCATTCCTCCCGCCCAGGCAACGAGCGGCTTTGCAAAAACCAGCAACCCCGTTAATGCGAACAGACCAGCCGACAGCCGAAATAAGGCCCGATCCTGTTCTCTCCGCCTGATCGGCTGACGGTAAAGCAACCTTGCATTCCGAAGCAGAACAGCGAATGCCAGCTGACAGGCAATGAGCACGTAAATGACCTGACCCGCATCGCCGGGAAGAATCATCATAAAAACGCCCAGGCTATAGGCGATGGAGATCAGGACGGCCAGCCACTCTGTCCCGGCGGGCTCCCGCTTCATGCGCCACCCAATCCACGCTCCAAGTACCGCAGCATGGACTGGCGGAAGTCCGGCCGCCCACGCCAAGAACAAGGCAAGAACTGCGGACACTGCTATGCCGGCATTGCCGGACACCAGGCGGACAGCTGCAAATCCTGCCATCACGGCTAGCAAATGAGGCAAAACCGGAGGCAGGCTGCTGTCCATCAGATATGGCGGTGCCGCCAGTACATAGATGACGCTCACTTCCAGAAACAGAGTCGCCAGACTGATGACTTCCATTTTGCGGTCCTTCATCCGGCAGCCTCCTTTTCCTCCGGGGATATCGGTATGACTGCAACGCCTTTTCTCTTCATCAGGGCTGCCAGTTCGTCGTACTCCCTGCCACGCCTTCCGAAATGAAGCAGGATATGACCGCGTGCGGCGTTCTCTGCAATCGACCGGTACATGTCAGCGGGTGTCTGGGCCGGTGCGCTCGCCGGCAGCCGCGCAAGCCGATTCAGTACCCCGGCCAGATGAGCACGGCCATGGTCAGCAGGAATATGGAGATGCCCATCCCTGGCAGCGCTCCTCATGTTCAGCCGCACCTCCAATTCAATCCCCCGCTTTTCTGCTTCCATGGCGGCATGGGCCATCTGGCTGAATACCGCTTCTGCCAGAGTTGGATCCGCTGCTCCCGGCCGTCTGCCCCGGAGATCTGCGGCCAAAATCCATCTTTGGAGAACCACCCGGTCAAATTCCTTCGTACGGAGCTCCCTTGTCCTTGCCGTTTCCTTCCATGCAATCGAAGCAAAGGGATCTCCGGCCACATATTCCCGGGAACCTCGTGGCTTTGTGCGTTCCTCAAACAGCGAGACTGCCGCCGGAGCAGCACCGGGTGCCTGCCCGGCAAGACGTGCGGGCAGAGGAAATCCGGACGGCTCGGGAAAGACGATGACCGCTTTCTGCAGATACCCCCGATAGGTCAGGCGGACCTGGAAAAGACCGAGAAAATCCCCGATATGAATGGTCAGATCTGCCGGCCTGGCATGACCCCGTTTTTTCCCGGCACAGCAGACCGTCTGTCTGATCCTTCCTTTTCCCGGAAGGAAAAACGAAGGAAACACCGTCCCTGACCCGTTTTCTGCCTTCAGCTCAGTTGAGCTGTCATAATCCAGCAATGAGACTTCCCAGTCTGCGTTCCAGACGGGCAACTTCCCGGCATTTAGGAAGGTAAAGGTAAGCTCACCATTCTCCCCCGGGAACAGCCGAAGCATTTCCCGCTCGTCCCCGATCCTGACGCTTCCCGCTGCTTTCCGTACGTATAAAACATTCAGTCCGTACAGGCCAAGCATCAGGATGGCCAGGACGCCAAGTGATGCATTCTTCCCGAAAACCGCCAGCAAACCGATGACCATTGAAAGCGACGCATAGGCAAGGCTCCCCTTTTCGTGATCAATTCCCGATGAAAATCCTGTCTCAACGGGCTCTCCTCCCGAGTGGCAGCTCACCGGAAACCATGGCCGGCGCTTTGATCTGCTTCGCATTCTTTGGCGATGCGCCTGCCTCCATCATGGCGAGACCCCTTCGACCGGCACCTCGATGCTGTCCAGCAATTCTTTCATGACCTCATCCGCCGTGTTTCTCATTAACGCCTCAACCGACAGCACGAGCCGGTGAGCAAGTACGGGTTCTGCCAGCGCCCGTACGTCATCCGGTACGGCAAAGGCCCTTCCCCTCAGAAATGCCCGGGCCTGCACCGCCCTCATGAGTGCAATGGTGCCCCTCGGGCTCGCTCCTGTCTCTATGTCCGGATGCTTCCTTGTTGTTCGCACCACCGCAAGCAGGTAGCTTTCCACCGCTTCGTTAATCTGGACCTCCATAGCCTGTTTACGGATTTCCAGAACTTGCTCAACGGTTGCAACCCCTTCCACAACAGCCGGACTGCCATGAATATAGGTGCGCATCATTGCCCGCTCGCCCTCCTCGGACGGATAGCCCGGCCGGATTCTCATGAGAAACCGGTCCATCTGCGCTTCCGGAAGTTCAAATGTTCCCTGTGCGGACTCGATCGGATTCTGCGTGGCGATCACAAAGAACAGCTTCGGCAGCCTGTGTGTCTCGCCGTCTACTGTAGACTGCCCCTCCTCCATGGCCTCGAGAAGGCTCGATTGGGTCCGGGGCGTCGCCCGGTTAATTTCATCGGCCAGCAGGATATTGGTGGCGACAGGACCTTCCCGGTACTCGAACTCCTGGGTTTTCATGTTAAAGAACCGGATGCCCGTCACATCTCCGGGAAGGACATCCGGAGTGAACTGGATCCGTCTGAAATCTGCGTCGATCACCGCAGCCATCGTCTTGGCGAGCAGGGTCTTCCCCGTGCCCGGGACATCTTCCAGCAACACATGCCCACCGGCCACAAGTGCGGTCAGCATCAGTTCAGTTTCCCGCTCTTTTTCGAACAGCACCCGACCGACAGCCTGCTGCATTTCTTCCAGCAACTTGATGACGTGCATGTGTTTTCCTCCCCCTCTGTAAACAAAAGCCGGAAAAGTCTCCTTTTCCGGCCGGGTTTTATGCTTTTTGATTGACTTCGCTGACGTCAAGTTCCGCTTCTGTGGAGGCGAGGATGTCGTCAACCGTGAAGCCTTCGAACACTTCCTTGAGTTTCAGGCCATCAGGTGTCACCTCGATCACGCACCTCTCGGTGATGACCATGTCGACGACTCCTTTGCCGGTGAGCGGAAGCGAACATTCTTTCTTGATTTTCGCGGAGCCATCCTTTGCGGCGTGCTCCATGATGACGATAATCTTCTTGGCGCCGTGGACCAGATCCATCGCACCGCCCATTCCCTTGATCATCTTGCCTGGGATCATCCAGTTCGCCAGGTCCCCGCTTTCCGAAACTTCCATTCCGCCAAGGATGGCAACGTCGACGTGCCCTCCCCGGATCATCGCGAACGACTCTGCGCTGTCGAAATAAGCCGCTCCGCTGATCGCCGTCACGGTCTCCTTGCCGGCGTTGATCAGATCCGGGTCGACTTTGTCCTTTTCCGGGTAAGGCCCGATGCCGAGCAGCCCATTCTCCGACTGGAGGATGACCGTTTTGTCATCGGAAATATAGTTCGCGACGAGTGTCGGCATTCCGATTCCGAGATTAACGTAGTCTCCGTCATGAATCTCTTTTTCGGCGCGCCGTGCGATACGTTCCCTCATTTGTGCTTTATCCATTCTCGTTCTCCCCTTTCCGTCAGCGGGTCGTGAGCCGCTCGATGCGTTTTTCCTGCTCTGCCTGGATCAGTCGCTGCACATAGATGCTTGGCGTATGGACCGTTGCAGGATCCAGTTCACCCGCATCTACGATTTCTTCCGCTTCGGCGATCGTCACTTTGCCGGCTGCAGCCATCATCGGGTTGAAGTTCTGGGCGGTCTTGTTGTAGACCAGGTTGCCGAGCCTGTCTGCCTTGGCGGCCCGCACAAGTGCAAAGTCAGCAGTCAATGCTTCTTCAAGGACATATTCCTTCCCATTGAAGGTCCGGGTCTCTTTGCCTTCCGCGATCGGCGTTCCGACCCCGGCAGGTGTGAAGAATGCAGGGATGCCCGCTCCGCCTGCACGGATCTTTTCTGCGAGTGTCCCTTGAGGCGTCAGTTCAACCTCCAGTTCACCGCTCAGCACCTGGCGCTCGAACTCCTTATTCTCCCCGACATAGGAGCCGATCATCTTCTTGATCTGACGGTTATTCAGCAGCAGGCCAAGTCCCCAATCGTCGATTCCGCAGTTGTTGGAAATGACGGTCAGGTCCTTGACTCCGCTGTCGGCAAGCGCAAGAATCAGCTGTTCCGGTATCCCTACCAGGCCGAAACCGCCGACCATGAGTGTGGAGCCGTCCTTAATATCCGCGACAGCCTCGGCCGCCTGGTCATAGATCTGTTTCATAAAATCTCCCTCCGGTCCTCTTAAATGAAAGCGTTACTATCTTCATTTAATCAGAACACTGGCAATGTTGCAATGGAATCAGAACTTTTCAGATTGGTACAGAGCGCCGCCGAAACATCAAAAAAACCCAGCAACATTAAGTTGCCGGGCTACAGTCGTTCTCATGGCCGATGGGCTGCCGATTGTCTGGCCGCCTCCCGCTTCAGAGGAACATCATAGAACAGGCTTGTCAGAATGGCGAGGCTCAGGATGGAGGTCAGGATGATCAGCATGACTTGCGTGCCATACAGGTCGACGAGAACGCCGCCGACCACCGGTCCGACCATGCGGCCGCCCGTCGAGACACTGTTCACGATTCCCTGGTAGAAGCCTTCCCGTCCCGGCGGTGCAAGTGAATTGGCGATGGTCGGGATCACCGGCCAGACGAACATTTCACCGAATGTCAGGATGACCATGGACGTCACGAACATGGCAAATGACTCTGCAAAACCGACGACAACAAAGGACGAGGTGAAAATGATGATGCCGATCAGCATCTGAACCTTCAGCCTGTCCTCAAAGCGCTTGATGATTGGCCGGATAAGCGGCTGGCCGAGCACGATCAGTGCACCGTTGATCGTCCAAAGCAGGCTGTACTCTCCAAGGGTAATGCCGATGTCGATTGCATGTGTCGACAGCGTGGTCGTCCACTGCGAGTAAACGAGCCAGGTCAGGAAGAATCCGGACAGCATGATTGTCAGGGAATAGAGGGGTGCCTTTTCCCGGATGGTCCGCTTTTCCTTGATCACCGATGTGTGCGTGGCCGGATCGATCTTGAAGCCTCTGTAGGCAACCGCTGCAATCAGCAGGAACAGAACATACATGACCGTGTTGGCGACGAAGATGTATTCAATATTATAGGAAGCGACAAGTCCGGCCAGTGCCGGACCGATCGCGACGCCAGCGTTGTTTGCAAGGTAAATTGAATTAAATGCTTTCCGCCCGCCCTCGGGCCAGGCTGTCCCGACCATGGCGTACATGCTCGGGAAGACTATACCGCCTCCGAAGCCGAGCAATGCAAGAAGCCAGACATAATGCGGCCAGCCGTGATAAAAAACGAGGCCGACCAGAGCGACAAGGGAAATCAGAATGCCGGCCAGGACGGAACGATACCCGCCGATCCGGTCAAAAAGAAACCCGCCGAGCATATTCCCGACAATGCCTGCAGCGGAGTTGGCCATGAGGACAAGCCCCGCGACAGACAGCGACTTCCCGAGATGGTCGTGCAGATAAATAGTATTGAGCGGCCAGATAAACGAGTTCCCGACCGTATTGACGAACATTCCGATGACGAGCAGCCAGACGCTTCTTGGCATGTCCCCACCTCCCGTATTTCAAATTCACCTCACTGATTGTATGCCCGGTAAAGCAGCATTTCAATACCGATGCCTTATGTCCGAACATTGTCAATCCACTGCTCAATGGAGCGCGGCCGTTCCCGGTGATACGATAGAGGGACCAGCCTTAAGGAGAGGATGTTTTTTATGGAACTTGGACGTACACTCGCACAGGCGAGAAAACTGATGGAGCGGACCGTCCGTCCCGGGGAGACGGTTGTGGATGCCACTGCCGGAAACGGACATGACACCCTGTTCCTTGCTGATCTGACCGGCCCTGAGGGGCGTGTCCTCGCTTTTGATATCCAGCAGGAAGCACTCGACTCGACCCGCCTCCGCCTCGGGAACCTGTCAGAACGTGCGCAACTGATTCTGGACAGTCATGACAGGGTGGCGGATTATGCGGAAGGCCCGGTCGGCGGCGCCATGTTCAATCTCGGGTTTCTCCCGAATGCAGGCAACCCCTCGGTAATTACCCGTCCGGAAACGACGGTCAGGGCCATTCATGATCTTCTCGGCCTTCTTAAAAAAGGCGGCGTGATTACGGTCTGTGTGTATGACGGCCATGAAGGCGGCGACCGTGAGCGCGATGCGCTTCTTGCCTACGCCCGCCGTCTCCGTGAAGCCGATGTCGACGTGGCCCGCTATGAACTGATCAACCAGAAGGGCCATCCCCCTTTCCTCGTCGCATTTGAGAAGAAAAAGGATTTCAGTGAACCCATTCTGACGGACTGATAGACTGCACCCCCGTCGCATATCTTGGGAGGACAAGGGTATAGAATAAAAGATGAACCGAGGAGGAAACGGAATGCCAGTCATTGAATCCATCTATACAGTCACCCCGGACCACGAAATCGGACAGAGGGATGCAGCCGGTCTGACTAAACAGCTGTTCAGCGGTAAGTTCAGGGATACAGAGCGGCTGCTTCGGGTGTTCGACAATGGCGACATCGACACTCGCTACATCGCCATGCCGCTCGAGTGGTACGGGGAGGCCCACCCATTCGGAGAGCGTAATAATCTGTATATCGAACATGCAATACGCCTTGGCTCAGAGGCAATTAACGGTTGCCTGCAAAACCGCGGACTGCTCGAAGAGGATATAAGCTATGAAGAGATCGATGCGATCTTCTACATATCGAGCAGCGGCATCTCGACCCCAAGCATCGAAGCACGCATCATGAACCTTCTTCCTTTTCGGGATGACGTCAAGCGGATCCCTGTCTGGGGACTGGGGTGTGCGGGAGGGGCCTCCGGAATGAGCCGGGCATTCGACTACTGCCTCGCCCACCCCGGCCACCGCGTGCTCGTCCTTTGTGTGGAATTATGCAGCCTGACCTTCCAGGCGGAAGATTATACGAAAAGCAATCTGGTCGGCGCCTCACTCTTTGCAGACGGAGTGGCCTGCGCGCTGGTGGCGGGAGACAAAGTGGCCCTCCGATCTTCCGGACCGGTCCCGTCCATCCGCTCTACGCTTTCGAAACTGATGCCGGATTCCGAAGATGTCATGGGCTGGGATGTGGATGACACGGGCCTGCATGTGATTTTTTCAAAAAGTATTCCAGCCATCATCACGGAATGGCTCGGTCCGTTCGTCCATGAATTCCTTGAAAACCAGGGACTCTCACAATCTGATATCCGTCATTTCGTGGCACATCCCGGAGGCAAGAAAGTGTTGCTGGCTTATGAGGAAGCACTCGGATTCGAACCTGGCATGACCGATATCTCCAGGCAAGTTCTCCGGAAATACGGCAACATGTCTTCCCCGACAGTACTGTTCGTACTGGAGCAGTTTATGAAGAAGCAGCCGGCAACCGGGGAAAAGGGTCTCATGGCGGCTCTCGGTCCGGGATTCTCGGGGGAACTGCTTCTCCTGGAATGGCAGTAAGGAGGCGGCAAGATGCTTTTTTGGATTCTCATCGGGCTTGTCATTATTCAGCGGCTCATCGAACTTCGTGTAGCCAAACACAATGAACAGAAACTCAAAGAACGCGGAGCGTTTGAGGCAGGGGCTTCCCACTACCCGTATATGGTCGCCATGCATACCGGTTTCTTTATCTTCCTGATTGCGGAGGTGATCCTGACAGACCGGCCCCTGTCCCCCCTCTGGCCGGTGCTTCTTGCCGTATTCCTGGCCATGCAAGTATTGCGGATCTGGTGCCTCGCATCGCTTGGAGAGTTCTGGAACACGAAAATCATCATCCTGCCGGGCGCAAATGTTGTGAGGCGCGGACCGTACAAATGGCTCCGTCATCCGAACTATGTCATTGTCACGACCGAGCTGCTCGTGTTGCCGCTGATTTTCCAGGCTTACTTCACTGCCGTGATTTTCATGGCCCTCAATGCCTGGATGCTGTCGGTCCGGATAACGACTGAAGAACGGGCACTTCGTGAAGTGACCGACTATACCGAACGCTTCGGCCCGGGCAGCGGCCGGACATCCTGAATAAAGAAACCGGACCGGAAAACATAGACGTTTTCCGGTCCGGTTATTTTGCATTGACTTCAGGCGGCACGAATTAAACGTTCTGACTGATTGCCGGGTCCCGGCGGACGGATCAGGCCCTTCTATGAAGCCTCGCATGCCATTCCGTCACCGTCGCCATCGTGCCGCTCCGAATAAGCAGGGTGCCCCCTCTTCACGCCCTCCGGATAAACCGAACGCAGTTCTCTGCAATTGGCGAATGGCCCGGCATCTTTGTTCTGCCTGTCACGGCTTCCGCCGCTCCGTTCCGCCTTCTCTGCATCAAACCCGCGTTCGGTTGCATAATCCTCGATTGACCAGATTCCGGTTCTCCTATCCTTTGCCCGCTTTTCCGCCTGTTCATAACTCTCCAGATGCCGGGTGTTGGGAGGATAGACATAGCCGACACGGGCAAGCCCCTCTTCAAGCAGTTTTTCCTGTACACTTTCCCCGTCCGCATAGACGTATGCAAGGAGGCGTCCGTACTTGTCGGTCCGCTGTCCGATATCAAACTCAATGGCCACCTCACTGTTAGCTAGAAGCTCCCGGTTCCTTTCCTTTGCCCGGTCACCGAACGGCTGCTTTCCCAGCTGGGGATGGTTCGTCTCCGGTGTATCAATGAGCAGATACCTTACGTTCTGCTCCTTTCCCCGGTACCGGATTTTGATCGTGTCTCCGTCGATTGTACGGACAAGTTCCACAGTAATGAGCCCCTCTGCAGGGGCATCCGCAGGAATGTGTTCTCCGGTGTCAGTCGGGCTCTCCTGGCCACTTTCATCTTCCGGAATCTCCGCAAGAAAATAAATGATGGCGATCACCAGGAGGACAGCAACCGCACCCGCGGGGCTTTTCCACATGCTGGTCGATTTTCTATTGGCCATAGATTAACTCTCCTTCCGGCCTGATTGTACCGGGCGGATCCATTACAGACAACGAGAAGCGCGGCCCCTTTTCTGGCGCCGCGCTTCGCTGTTCATACCACTTTTAGAACTTCCGGTCGTAATGTTTGTACTGGGCGAATGCCTCGACCAGAGAGTCACCAAAGTTCCCGTGTCCGCCATCCGAAACGACACCCGGTCCTTCTTGTGCCATCGTCTGAGCGAACAGTTCCTTGCCCCCTTCGGTGACCCCGATCGTCTTGTAGTGCTTGAATGTATCATTGATGAACTCGGAAGCATTCATCGTGAACATCGATTCATTTTCACCTTTTCCGCCCGCGATGATGAGGCCATCATACAGAACGGAATGGCTCGTCGTGAACGTCTGGTTCGCCTCGGCCTTGTAGCCGTCCTTTCCTTCGATGGTGCCCTGGCGTTCGCTGATAAAGTCAGCCGTGATGCCGGCTTTCTTCAGCTTGTCCAGCACCTCTCCGAGGCTGCTGCCGTCAAAGCCTTCTCCCACAATGATTCCTGCACGGCGGGTCTGTGGCTTCCTGACGGTGTTCGCCATGCTGACCGCAGGAGATTTCTTATCGTAGTTTACATGGCTCACTTTTGGCGGATTGGCGTTGACATTCTTGGCAAAGGCCGTCGCCATGTCCTGGTCGACATTGGCGAACATGTCAACGACCTGCTGACGGATATTCTGATCCTTCACCTTGCCGACCTCGAAGCTGAATGCATCGATGATGTGCTGCCTCTCAAACTCGGCCAGGCTGTTCCAGAACATCCGGGCCTGCGAAAAATGATCCTTGAATGAGTCGCTCCGTGCCCGTACCTTCTTGCCCTCTACTTTTTCCTGATAGTGGACGTAGCCGCCCTCTTCTTCGGAAGCAGGTGAAGGGGTGTTGTCGGCAAGTGAGTTTTTGTGGTAGGAGACCTTTCCGACATTGATCGTCTGTCGGCCGTAGCCGTCCCTCTGATTGTTGTGGAAAGGACAGACAGAGCGGTTAATCGGGAGTTCATGGAAGTTCGGCCCGCCAAGTCTGATCAGTTGGGTATCCGTGTAGGAGAAGAGACGGGCCTGCAGGAGCGGGTCATTTGAGAAATCGATGCCCGGTACGACATGGCCCGGGTGGAATGCCGCCTGTTCCGTCTCGGCGAAGAAGTTATCGACGTTGCGGTTGAGTGTCATCTTGCCGATGATCTTGACCGGAATCTCTTCTTCCGGCCAGAACTTGGTTGCATCGAGAATATCGAAGTCAAAGTTGAATTCATCCTCTTCTTCGATCATCTGGACACCGAGCTCCCATTGAGGGTAATTGCCCATCTCAATATTCGTCCATAGTTCACGGCGGTTGAAGTCAGGGTCGTTCCCGGTTACTTTCTGTGCTTCGTCCCATTCAAAGGAATGGACACCGAGCACCGGCTTCCAGTGGAAACGCACGAACCGTGCCTTGCCCTCCGCGTTGACGAAACGGTAGGTGTTGATGCTGAACCCTTCCATCATGCTGTAACTTCTCGGGAGCGCGCGCGGGCTCATCAGCCACATGACCTGATT
This sequence comes from Bhargavaea cecembensis, assembly GCF_001619585.1. Lineage (GTDB taxonomy): Bacteria > Bacillota > Bacilli > Bacillales_A > Planococcaceae > Bhargavaea > Bhargavaea cecembensis_A. Next base: position 24,090 of record NZ_LQNT01000001.1, on the reverse strand, counting down.
CGCTGTTTCCTGGTTGTTTGCAACAAAATCCCAGAACGTATCATGGGCGCTGGCCGCCTGCGGAATCTCATTATGCGGTTCCGGCTTGATTGCGTGAATCAGGTCAGGGAATTTAATACCGTCCTGGATGAAGAAGATGGGCATGTTGTTGCCTACCAGGTCATAGTTCCCTTCGTCGGTGTAAAATTTCACGGCGAATCCGCGGACGTCCCGGGGAATATCTGTTGAACCCCGCTGACCCACCACCGTTGAAATCCGGACAAAGACCGGAGTCTTCTTCCCCTTCTCGGAGAGAAATGCCGCCTTCGTATAGTCTTCCATCGACTCGTATGCCTCGAACTCACCATGCATGCCGAAGCCCCTGGCATGGACGACACGTTCCGGAATCCGCTCATGGTCGAAGTGGGTCATCTTCTCACGGAAGTGAAAATCCTCCATGAGTGTGGGCCCGCGGTCACCTGCAGTGAGGGAATGTTCGTCCTCCGCCATTTTCAGCCCCTGGTTGGTCGTGAGTTTCTTGTTCCGGTCGTCCGTCCTGAACTGGTCGAGTTGAAGATCCTTGCTGGTCCGCTTTCCTTGTTGTTTATCCATTATGATCCTCCTTATCTGGGATGCTCTGTTTCACTCTTCCCCCGGAGAAAATAGATAAACTGGATGATTTTTTACATTTCACGCACCTACATATATATAAGGGATCATGTAAAAAACAATGCCCAGGACAATCGTGGAAACGGCATACAGAACGGAAGCCATACGTCTTCCCTGCTGCCACATCAACAGGATTTCAGAAACCCATGTGGAAAAGGTGGTGAGCGCCCCCATTAAGCCGGAAATGACAAATGCGTGTGCAGGACTGCCGGCAGCCAGTCCTGAAAAAACACCCGCAAGAAAAGCGCCGGCCATGTTGACGGCGAACGTACCGGCTGGAAATCCTCCTTCCCGGTTCAGCTTTGCGCTGAGCAGGTACCGAATGATTGCGCCGATTAACCCGCCGGCAGCAACAGACAGCCAATAGAAGATGATCATGGCTTCACTCTTCCTTTCCCGAACCTTTGTCCCGCAAGACCTGAAAGCAGACCTCCGCCGACCGACAACAGGACATAAATGAAAGCAGTCCCCCACTGTTCGTCAGCAATCATCCGTGACAGTTCCGCGCTGAGTGCCGAAAAGGTAGTGAACGACCCCAGAAACCCGGTATGTACGGCGGCTTTCCACTGTTGCCGGAGAGGTGCGGCCGCAATGAGCGCGCATAAGAGGAAAGCACCCAACAGATTCACGAGAAGGGTCCCATAAGGAAAACCTCCGGGATACCCGACCATCTGTGAAATTGCCGTTCTCGAAACGGCGCCCGCCATTCCGGCCAGGCCGACTGCCATCCATTCCTTCAAGCGTCTCAGCCCCTTTCTTCGAGCAGCCCCCTGCTGATGCACATGCCGAGATCCAGCTCTTTTTCCTGCTTTGCGAACCTGATGAGGACCCGCTCCCCGCGGATTTCCTCCACCAAGCCGTTGCCGAACACTTTATGGCGGACCTTCAGTCCCGGAGCCAGTACACCGCTGTCGGAAATCGCATCGGGGTCGGGAATCGCTGCGGCCCGCTTCCGTGCCGTTTTTCGGGGTGTCTCCGGTATTTCCCCAACCGGGCGGCCGATCGCCTGAAGTCCCCTCACCTCGCTGATGAAGCGGGACTCTGTCAATTCTTTCCCGTTATCCGTGGAATAGTTGATCAGTTCGAGCCGCTCTTTGGCTCGTGTCATCCCGACATAGAACAGTCTCCTGGCTTCTTCCATCATATCCGGGTCCTTTATGTCCTCGGCAGCCGGGATGGTGCCTTCATTCAGATCGACCATGAATACCTGTTTGAATTCAAGCCCTTTGGAACTATGGAAAGTCGAAAGCGTGACCGCACCTTCCTGGGGTGTCCGTTTGGCTTCCGATACGGCTTTTTTCAGCTCAGCCAGTTTTTCCGCAAAAGCGGTCATTGTCCGGAGCGGCGACGCGATGACGGTGAGCGTATCCAGCATGCCGGTCAGCGTATCGATGCGGTAGCCGAACTTTTCCGAGCGGCTTTTCAGGGAAGCCTCATACCCGAGATTCTCCCGGACCGTCCGGATGATGTCTGCCGGCCGCCGGTCCTTAAGCCCGTCGTAGATCGACCGATAGGCGGCGAGTTTCCGCCGCTGGTCATCGGACAGGTTGGGAACAGAACTTGCAAAAGCGTCGAAGACATTCCCTTCAGGACCGTTTCTGACAAACGTTTCGACTGCGGAGCGGCTGATGAACAGTTCCATCTTCAGCGCTACCCTTGCGAACAGGTCCCTCTTTTCCGGCAGATAGGCAAGCCTCATGAAATTCAGAACATCTTCCACGACCCAGTGGTCGAAAAATCGGTCATCGGCATCCTTCATATAAAAAGGAATGCCCCGGCGGTGCAGTTCGGAGACAAAAGCCGTCGATGACGAATTGTTCCGGAAAAGGACAGCGGCCTCTCCCGGATTCTCCATCGCCAGCAGTTCGTATATGACATAACGCACTTGCTCATCACGGTCATGGAATCTCTTCAGGTTGACCGGGCCGGCACTGGCGTTAACCGGCTTCATCCCCTTCTCGTATCGCTCCTTGTTCCGCTTGATGAAACCGGCTGCCGTCTGCACGATTTCAGAGGATGACCGGTAATTCGTCTCCATCATGAGAATATCGGCCTGTGGATAGTGATTCCGGAAATCCAGCAGGTATTGCGGGGCCGCCCCTCGCCAAGTATAGATGGACTGGTCGTCATCGGCGACGGCACAAAGGTTGCCGTGTCGCCGGACCAGATGTTCCACAATCCTGTGCTGGGCAAGCGACGTATCCTGGCTCTCATCGGTGATGACATAGTCAAAGCGGTCCTGCATTCTCATGCAAAGGTCGGGATCTGTTCGAAGCGCCTCTTCCGCAATCGTCAGCATATCGTCAAAATCAAGCAGCAGCAGCCTCCTCCCGCTCCTCTTATGCGCCTCATACTTCCGGAGGATCTCCCCTGCCCTTTCAACGGGCCCCTTCAGACCTGGCCACTCTTCCTGGGGGATGAGCCGGTTCTTCACAAAGCTTGCAAATGTCCCTACCGACTTCAGTTCATCTTCCGTCGGATCTTCCCCGGTGACTTCACGGAAACTCCGTTTCAGAAGGACCGGTTTGGGCGGAACCTGGTCCGTCTTACCTTCAATTAGCGCCCATTCAATGCCCATATGGTCGAGGTGACGGCGGACAATATCCAGCGCCAGGCTATGGATCGTCGAAAAAGCCGGCGGCTGCAGTCCGGGAAAGAGTTTCGTAAATCGGTCGCGCATATCCGTTGCGGCGGCCTTGCTGAAGGTGATCGGCTTGATGCGCGTTGGGGCGATCCCCTTTTCCGCGATCATGTAACCGATCCTCATAATCATCGTTGTTGTCTTTCCCGAGCCTGGGCATGCCAGCACGAGCAGCGGGCCGTCCGTCTTCAAGACAGCCTGCTTCTGCACATCGTTCAGCGACACTCCCGTCTCCATCTGCTTGCGCTCGAAAAAGTCCATTGCATCCATTCCTTCCATTGTTCGCATCCATCCATTCTAATCAAAAAAAGAAGGACCGCGCAATGCCGCGGTCCTTTCTTTCATTCACCTGTTTCAAGTTTGTCGCGTTCGTTGAATCCGCCGTCTCCGTCCGTGTATTCCGTAGCGGCCACCTGGTCTGTGTTCCGTGCCTTGTCTGAGTAGGCACTGCCGGGCTGGCCGGCCATTGTGCCGCCGGACTTTCTGGAGATGAATTCCTGTTGTTCGCGACTTTTGTTCATCGCTTCTGCAGAGGACTTCGCCATCTGCTCGGGCGTTCGGCTGTTATGTTCAGTCACTGGAGTCCCTCCTTGGATGTTGGTCAGTCTGCCCTTACTATACCCACTGACACCCATGCTCAACCCGGGACTTACTCCGCCTCCACGATGAAAAAATAGCTGACATCTCCCTGGGGCCACTCTGCAAATACCGTGTAACCGTATCGGCCGGGCGCATCCGGAATCCTGACCGGCCCAGATGAGACCGAGGAATCCAGGTCATCCTCCAGCTGTACGCTTACGCGTGAAGACTGTGGCGGAAGTGAAAACAGCAGTTCAACTTTTGTCCCAGTCGGGGCAGAAATCATTCCGGAGAACGGTTCATAATCAAACGGATTGCCGGAGGCATCCGCACATGCCGACGTCCCGCCCTCCGTCCAGCAATAGCTGCCGTGGACTGCCGTTTCGACTTCTCCGTCAAGCTTCACGGTCAGTTCCGGCAGATCCTGTTCCGGCGGGCCTGCGGATTCCAAACTGCATGCCGAAAGACAAAGCACTGCAAGCAGTGCAGCCATCATCTTGCCCATGTCTCATCCACTCCTTGAGGGAACAGACGGGTTACGGTTCGGAATGGTTACAGACACGGACGGCGAAAGAGCAGTTCATGTTTCAGCTGCATGGTCTCTGATCCAACGCTCGATCACCCGCTCGACCGCCAGTACCGGTACGCTAAATGATAAAGTGCTCCAAGGATGGATCCCCGTATTGATTCCAATGACTTCTCCGGTTTCCGGCCGAATGACAGGACTGCCGCTCATCCCTGGATCCAGGTCAGTATCTGAAATGATAAACTCATTGAACATTGCATCATTCCCGTCGAAACCAGCCGACACGTGAAGTTGCTGGATGACCCCTTCCCTGATGACGAACGGATGCATATCTGTCCAGCTTACCGACATGACCGGCTCCATCCGTTCTGCGCGCTGCCCGGACAGCTTAAGCGGTTCGCCGCCGGGATAATCATGGATCTGCAGGAGAGCCAAATCAAGTAGCCGATTCGTCTCCAGCACCTTCCCGGTGAACGCCTCCCCGCCGAGCGATGTCAGTTTCTGTTCGGCAATTGTTCCGACGACATGCTGGTTGGTCAGGACGAGTCCCGACTCTTCAATCAGAAAACCGGTCCCCGCTCCTTCTGGATTTTCGACCATAAATACCTGCCGGGTTAGAGGCTCATCCCTCACACCCAGTGTTCCTGTAGCCGGGTCGCCCACCGCAAAAAGCAGGATGGCCATGATCCCCTTCACAGCCATCTGCATCACCGCTTCTTTCATGCCCCTTCCCCCTCATGCTGTCAGGCAATGTAGCCAAGCGAGCGGAGTACCCCCCTGATGAATGACTCGGTGTAGAGGAACACTTCCTCCTGCTCCTGCTCGCGGAAAATATCATGACGGGCATTTTTCCACTGCTTGTACTGAAACTCTTCCCGCCCCTTCATCGTCAGCCACGCATGCATGGCATCAGAATCTGCCAGCTCGTCGTGTCCGGCAGCATGCAGCAGAACCGGAGGTGACCCGGGTTTCGGCACGGATTCACTGATTTCCTTGATATATGAATTCAGTTCACGGTACCATGCGGCAGTCGCGACAGGATGATACAGATTCTCCGAGTCTGCCATCACGGGGTCTTGGTTCCCTGTCAGCATGTCTTCGCTGATCTGATGGTTAAACTTGATGCCGCCGGCGATTTTCCCGAGTCCCGAAAGCGGTCCTTTCATCCTTGGCGGAAGATGCTTCAGACGGAACCAAGGCGATGTGAGAATAAGTCCGGCGCAGGCCAGGCTGTCATTTCTCGCCATATCTGCAGCCAACACCCCGCCCAGACCGTGTCCCAAGACGAACAGGGGCAGGTCTTCCGCCATGCCGGTGCGGATCAGTTCCTTTGCATATCTGCGGTATTCATGAAACCCTTCATCATGGACTTCCGCGCCCTGTTTTCCATGGCCGGGGAGGTCTCCGGCAATGACATGCATACCGGCTGTCCTGAACCGCTCGATCAGCCAGGCATGGCGACCGTGATGTTCATATGCACTGTGCAGCAGGACGACGGCAGCCGTCGCCTTCCCCTCCGCTTCCCATTTCCACATGGCGGTTCCTCCTTACCAATCTTGCCGTTTCAATTCTTTTCCCGTTGCCGGAACATCGGAAACGGGTTTTATAGTACGATTATGATACTACAAGTTTTGATGGAAGAGAGGTTTTTCCGATGATTTACCCGTTTAACGGCATCGAGCCGAAGATTGACGAGTCCGTTTTCCTTGCAGACCACGTGACAGTAACCGGAGATGTTGAGATTGGCCCGGAGTCATCCGTCTGGTTCAACACGGTGATCCGAGGTGACGTCAACTCCACACGCATCGGCCGCAAAGTGAATATCCAGGATTTGTGCATGCTTCATCAGAGTCCGGCCTATCCGCTCGTCATCGAAGATGAAGTGACAGTCGGCCACAACGTCATCCTCCACAGCTGCACCATCCGGAAAAACGCGCTGATCGGGATGGGCTCGATCATTCTTGACGGAGCGGAAATCGGAGAAGGTGCGTTTGTGGGTGCCGGATCTCTGGTCCCCCAAGGCAAGAAAATCCCGCCCCGCACCCTTGCATTCGGCTCCCCGGCGAAAGTGGTCCGTGAACTGAATGATGACGATATCCGGGACATGGAACGCATCGTGCAGGAGTACGCGGAGAAAGGCCAATATTACAAGAGCCTGCAGAAGTGAATACTTTTTCGCTGCAAGTCCAATCAGGAGCGCTATGTCCAATGTGGCAAACTAAAAAAGGGAATCCGCATGCGTAATGCGGATTCCCTTCTCTTTTTTGTAGCACCCTTTTAATAGGAAGCTTTTTCCTTAAGCTGTTCAGCCTTGTCGGTGCGCTCCCACGGGAGTTCGATATCGGTGCGGCCGAAGTGGCCGTACGCTGCAGTCTGCTGGTAGATCGGACGGCGCAGGTCGAGCATCTTGATGATGCCCGCCGGGCGCAGGTCAAACAATTCCCGCACCCACTCGACAAGGTCAGACTCGGCTGTCTTGCCTGTACCGAATGTATCAATCGCGATCGAGACAGGCTGAGCGACACCGATTGCATAAGCGAGCTGGACCTCACACTTGGAAGCAAGTCCTGCCGCGACGATGTTCTTCGCCACATAACGGGCTGCATACGCTGCAGAACGGTCAACTTTTGTCGGATCTTTGCCCGAGAAAGCGCCGCCGCCGTGACGCGCGTAACCGCCATAGGTATCGACGATAATCTTGCGGCCTGTAAGGCCGGCATCCCCCTGTGGACCTCCGATTACAAAGCGGCCCGTCGGGTTAATGAAGAATTTCGTCTCTTCATCGATCAGTTCAGCCGGGACGACTGCATCGATAACCTGCTTTCGGATGTCATCCTGGATCTGCTGAAGTGTAATTTCCGGATGATGCTGTGTGGAAATAACGATTGTATCCACGCGCACCGGCTGGTTGTTCTCATCGTATTCGACGGTAACCTGTGTCTTGCCGTCAGGCCTGAGGTACTCCAGGATCTCTTCCTTTCGCACTTCGGTCAGGCGGCGGGACAGCTTATGGGCAAGGCTGATCGGCAGCGGCATCAGTTCTGGCGTCTCATCACACGCAAAGCCGAACATCAGCCCCTGGTCTCCCGCTCCGATTGCTTCCAGCTGGTCATCGGTCATTGTCCCTTCACGGGATTCAAGTGCTTCATTGACACCTGCAGCGATATCCGGCGATTGTTCGTCGATTGCCGTCAGGACGGCTGTAGTCTCGCTGTCAAAACCGTATTTCGCACGGGTATAGCCGATATCCTTGATCGCATCCCTTACGACCTTCGGGATATCCACATAGGTGGTGGTGGTGATTTCGCCGGCAACCAGCACAAGGCCGGTCGTCACGGTCGTTTCGCATGCCACGCGGGCATTCGGGTCGTCTTTGATGATGGCATCCAGGATGGCATCTGATATCTGGTCGCAAATTTTATCCGGGTGGCCTTCGGTGACCGACTCGGATGTGAACAGGCGACGGTTGGTCATTGGTTTTCCTCCTCCGCTCCGGCGGGTCGCCGGAAAGTGTTACGGTACTCGTTCCCCTGTCAAGTCCGTTCCCCGCGGGGTTGAACTCCAAGCCGTTTTGGGCTTACTGAGGTTTTGGTCAATCCATTTAAAAAGGGCCTTCCACTCACATTCATGAGGAAAGGCCCGGATTCGCTGACACCTTTCACTCTTATCGTCCAAGGCAGACGCCTTGCTTCAGGTTGGCACCTTCTCGGCCTCCATCAGGGAGAACGGCAGGTTGCCGGGTTTCATAGGGCCTGTCCCTCCACCAGCTCGGGATAAGAGTATCCGTACAATTTTTCATAGTAATGAATCCAGCACTTTATGTCAAATAATAAATGAAGATTAGTGGTGTAATAAGACGGTTTTTTGCAGTTTTTGCAGAAACGCTGAATTAGTATAGACTAATAAACAAAATGTGTTATACTAATTCACATCATACAAACCGCCTAAAGGCGGGATTACAAGACAAGGGTGGTACAGATGATAATGTCTTCTAAACTGAGCGATAAACTGAATGATCTCCTGGCCGGAGGATCGATCCGCACACAGCTTTCCGTCGAGGAACTGACGGAGATCGCTGTTGAACGCGGCGAGGCAGTTCTTACAGACAAAGGCGCGGTCCGCGCCACGACCGGGAAATACACGGGTCGCTCTCCCAAAGACCGCTTCATCGTGGAAGAGGCCCCTTCCAAGGAAGACATCGATTGGGGCAACGTAAACAAGGCGGTAAAGCCTGACGTATTCGAAAAGCTTTACGCCAAAGTGCTGGATCACCTTAGTGCAAAAAATGAACTCTATGTATTCGACGGCTTCGCGGGTGCTGATCCTGCTTCCCGTCTGCACATCCGTACGGTCAACGAGTTTGCCTGGCACAACCTCTTCTGCCAGCAGCTGTTCATCCGGCCATCCGAAGAAGAGCTTAAAAAGCATGAGGCTCAGTTTACCATCGTTTCCGCTCCAACCTTCAAGGCAGATCCTGAAGTTGACGGGACAAATTCCGAAGCGTTCGTCATGATCTCGCTCGAACGCGGCATCATCCTGATCGGCGGGACGGAATATGCCGGTGAGATGAAGAAATCCATTTTCTCCGTCATGAACTATCTGCTTCCGAAGCAGGGCATCCTGTCGATGCACTGCTCAGCGAACGTCGGCGAAGAAGGAGACGTTGCTCTCTTCTTTGGCCTTTCCGGCACCGGCAAGACGACGCTTTCTGCAGATCCGAACCGCCGTCTGATCGGCGACGACGAACATGGCTGGTCTGAAGAAGGAGTCTTCAATATCGAGGGCGGATGCTACGCAAAGACGATCAACCTCTCTGAAGAAAAGGAACCGCAAATTTACAGCGCCATCCGTGAAGGGTCGGTTCTCGAGAACGTCGTGCTCGACGAAGAAGGCAAGCCCGACTACGATGACGGCTCGCTCACCGAGAACACCCGTGCAGCCTACCCGCTCGAGTATATCGATGACAGCGTGATCCCTTCGATTGCAGGCCATCCGAAGACCATCATTTTCCTGACGGCGGATGCCTTCGGCGTACTGCCTCCTATTTCGAAACTGACGAAGGAACAGGCGATGTACCACTTCCTGAGCGGCTTCACATCGAAACTTGCGGGTACGGAAAGAGGGATCACCTCTCCTCAGATGACGTTCTCGACCTGCTTCGGCTCCCCTTTCCTGCCGCTTCACGCAACCGTCTACGCGGAAATGCTCGGCAAGAAAATCGACGAGCATGATGTGAATGTCTTCCTCGTCAACACCGGCTGGACTGGTGGAGAGTATGGCGTCGGTCAGCGCATGAAGCTCAGCTACACTCGTGCCATGGTCCGTGCGGCGATCGAAGGCAAGCTCGACAATGCGGAAATGGAAAAAGGAAAAGTATTCGGACTGAACATGCCGATTGAAATCGAAGGTGTCCCTTCTGAAGTGCTCAACCCGCGCAATGCATGGGCAGACAAGGAAGCTTACGATGCAAAAGCAAAAGAACTCACAGCAGCATTCCGTGAGAACTTCAAGAAATTCGGCTCAGTCTCGAAGGAATTTGAAGAAAAAGGCGGTCCGGTCATCTGATCGGCCATTCAAAAAGCACCTGCGCATGATTGATTGCGCAGGTGCTTTTTCATTGTTGCGGAAAGGGATCAGTTCCCCTTCCCTTTCATCCAGTTGCACAAATCCCGGGTGACCCGGGCAGCTTCAGCGGGCGGGAAATGGTGGTTGAATTCAGCAAAGTACCAGGTCTCCACCGCCTTTCCCGCCTCCCTCAATGCATCTTCCAGCATGATTGACTGCTCAATCGATACGTTTTGATCTTGCCTGCCGTGGATCAGCAGGAATGGGGCATCGATCTCATCCACATGGAAGAGCGCCGAGCGGTTTCGGTACTCTTCAGGGGCGTTGTTCGGCGTACCTCCGATCACGCGCTTCATCATCCTGCGGAGTTCCTTCCGTTCCTTGTAGGTGAAGACCATGTCCGAAACGCCGGCCCAGTCCACGACGGACGTGATGTCATCCCTCATAATCGCCGTCCAGAGAGCCATGATGCCGCCCCTTGAAAAGGCGAACAGATGGATTCTGGTGGTATCGGTCTTTGGATGCTGCTTCAGCACATCGACTGAGTTGACCGCATCAAACCGGTCCTCACCGCCGAATTCGTCAAAACCCTCGCCGCCGCGGTTGCCCCGATAATAAGGGGCAAAAACGACGAATCCCTGCTGGGCGAACTGCGAAATTCTGGACGGCCGGACCATACCGACATGCTGGATGCCCCCGCGCAAGTACACAATACCATCATAGATGCCGTCCGCCACCGGCTCTGCAAGCAGTCCCTTTACCCGGTAGCCTGTCGACCAGTAAGTGATTTCAGTCAGCCGTACATTCGGGTTGGGAGACGGGTAAGGTCTCGTGTATTCAATCGTTCCGTCGTCTTTCATCAGACAGCACCTTCTTCCTGATCCTATCCATTCCTTCATCCGACATATGCCGGCTCAGTTTTGCTGCAGACTTCTCCCAGTCCGCCTCCGCAAGGTAAGCCGCTCCTTCTGTTTCAAGAAGCGGGAAATGATCATCGGCGGACATGATGTCGGCAGCAAACACCCTTTTGCAGAAAGGCGGTTCGGCATGAACGACATAGTCTGCGACAAATGTTAGATTCCCGGCGGTAACCCCTGTCTCTTCGTACACTTCCCTGATTGCCGCCTGTTCGATCGTCTCTCCCGGCTCGGCCTTTCCGCCGGGCCATTCCAGTCCCCGGTTGGGGTGGATGGTCATCAGCCACATCCTGCCATCGAATGCGGCAACGATGGCATGAGTGGGCACCATTCCTGACTGGTCCTTTTCCCAGAAAAGATCGACCCTTTGTCCAGCGCGGTCTTTGTATGTAAACACGGCACCCCTCCTCTACCAATACCAAGTGTATCGGACAAGGTGCCGTCCCTTCAACGGAAATACGGAAGGCTCTCAACGAACTTCCTGGACTCCTCATCCCCGTATTCATGCACCAGCGCATAAAGCTTCATTGTGCGCAGGTCAATCTGGTGGTTCTCCTTGTCGAGATGGTAAGGGATCGCAGGCAGATGCGCCCGGAGGAAGTTCGTCAATTCCACATCGCTGATCTGGCTGAACAGCTTGCTGAATGCTTCTTCCACGCGGCTGTCTGCCTCAATCGCAAATTCCCAGGGCGCCAAATTCGGACCCGGATACACCTGCCTGTGGAGTATCGATACATACAATTTATTCTTCATGGCCATCCTCCTGGTCAATCGTTTCCGATTAGGATGGTCTTCCGGGAACGATCCATGCGCCAGCAACTCCGAGACAATATGAAAAGAAGATCGGCCCATTGAAAAAAGCCGGTGACCCGGCTTTTAATCAGTTATTTTCTTCGCCAAGGAAGGCGTTGAGCATCCACTGGTGCTTCTCGATGCTCTGGTAGATCGAGTTCAGGAGATCCTCTGTCATGTCATCCTCGTCTTCTGCTGCAAGGTCCATGCCTTTTTTAAGCGAGTTCATGATCTTGTCGAAGTCCTCTGTCACCTGTTTGACCATTGCGTTGGCGGATTCCTTTCCGCTGGCCTCTTCCACCACGGAGCTCTCGAGGTGTTCCCTCAGCGTTGCAAGCGGCTGTCCGCCGAGCGTCAGCATCCGTTCTGCGATCTCATCCATATGTAAGGTCGCTTCATTGTAGAGTTCCTCAAATTTTGCATGCAGGGTAAAGAACTGAGGACCTTTTACATACCAGTGATAGTTATGAAGCTTTGTGTAAAACACCGACCAGGTCGCCACCTGGACATTCAGTTCATCAAGCAGTTGTTTAGACATCAATCAACACTCCATTTCTTCATCAATCGTTCTTCTGTTCATGTTCCCCAGCCCGCGCTACAATAAACATGCGCTACGATTGGAGTGTTTACAATCAAACATTTATTTATCTGGATCATCAGATTTTACCGGAAGGCCATTTCGCCGTTTACCCCGCCGAGCTGCCGCTTTCATCCCACTTGCTCCGCATACGGTCTTGAAGCGTTTGAAAAGCACGGTGCTTTCAAAGGCTTCCTGATGACCATCATCAGGATTTCAAAGTGCCATCCGTTCCACGAAGGCGGATTTGATCCGGTTCCTGACAAGTGGCCCGGCAAAAAAAGCGATGTAGAATAAGTTCCGGGTTGCCAAGCCGCCTCATGTGAGGTATGATACAAATCGTACTCATTACGATTTAGAGGTGGACCATGAAAAAACTGATACTCATCCTGTCTGCATCCCTGCTTGTTCTGGCGGGATGCGGCAGTGACAATAGCTCCGGGGAGGTAAAAGACGCCGACAGGGCTTCGGAAAAGGCGCTCACAGTCAAGACGACCGTCTACCCGCTTGCCTATTTCACGGAGCGGATCGGCGGCGACTCCGTGAGCGTCTCTTCCATTTATCCCCCCGGAGCAGACAGCCACACATTCGAACCGACACAGAAAGATATGATCAGTCTTGCGGACAGTGACCTCTTCATCCATACAGGCCTTGGACTTGAGGGCTTTGTCAACAAAGCCGAGAAGACCTTATCCGGTGAAGACGTCCGGCTTGTCGCAGCAGCCTCGCACATTCCCGATGATCAGCTTCTCCATGGCAGCGGCCATAATGAGGAGCACCACGATCATGATGAAGAAGCGGATTACCAAGAGGAGCCCGGGCATGAAGGCCATGACCATACTGGTGTCGACCCTCACGTCTGGCTTTCTCCTGTCATCGCAGATCAATTGGCGCTGGCCGTGAAGGAAGCCCTTACCGAAGAACTTCCTGAAAAGGAAACCGAGTTCACTGAGCGGTATGAGGAGCTTTCGGCCGAGTTAAAACAATTGGACTCGGAGTTCCGTGAAATGGCCGACAGTGCAGAAACAAAGACATTCTTCGTCTCCCACGCCGGTTTCGGTTACATTGCCGAGGAATATGGATTGGAGCAAGTCCCCATCGCCGGCCTGAATCCGCAGAGCGAGCCTTCCCAGAAAGAACTGGCCCGGATTGTCGATCTCGCCCGTGAAAAACAGGTGTCGACCATCTTCTTCGAACAGAACATCACATCAAAGCTCACCCAGGTGATCGTGAACGAGATCGGTGCTGAGTCCGATACGCTCCATAACCTGAGTGTCCTGTCCCAGGAAGATATTGAAAACGGCGCAGATTACTTTTCCCTCATGAGACAAAATATCGAACGCCTCGGCAAGGCATTGAATTCCTGAAACCCTGCTGCCTATACAGAAAGAGCCATCCGGCTATCCGGATGGCTTTTGTCATTCCTGCAGTTCAAATTTGTCCTTCAGCTCGCGCCGGAGCAGCTTGTTGGAGGCGTTTCTCGGCAGTTCACCGACGAACCGGTAGTGCTTTGGCACCTTATATGGGGCCAGCCGCTCCCGGCAGAACGCCTCAAGCTCTTCAACAGAAACGGTTCTCCGGGCTACGATAAAGGCGGCGGGCACCTGTCCCCAGCGTTCATCTTCCACCCCGGCAACGCCTGCTTCTGCAACGGCGGGATGAGCGACCAGCACTTGTTCAATCTCGGCGGGGTAGATATTCTCCCCTCCCGAGATAATCAGGTCGGATCTCCTGTCGAGCACATAAAGGAATCCCTCTTCGTCAAGCCTGCCGATATCGCCTGTATGGAGCCAGCCGTCCACCTGTGCGGGCTTGCCGCTGAAGCGGCCGACATAGCCCGGCGTCACATGGGGTCCGCTGATCAGGATCTCTCCCTCGTCCCCGGGCTTTTCCGCTCCTTCAATCCGGATGCGGTTAAAGAAAAGCGCTTTGCCGGACGATCCGGTCTTCCTGAGGGCGTCTTCCGCTGCCAGCGTGGCCGTCTGCGAAGAGGTCTCGGTCATGCCGTAAGTCTGGAGGATCTGGATGCCTAGCGCCTCCGCCCGGCGGATATAAGGCGATGGGACCGGTCCTCCGCCCGCCAGGATTTGCCTGAAGCGGTCCGAAGCCTTTTGGTTCCGTGATTCCAGGATATCCAGCACCCGGACCAGCTGGGCGGAGACGGCGGACATCGTGGTCACACTGCCTTCCGCAATCTCTCTGGCAGACGCTTCTGCATCGAATTTCGACTGCAGCCGCACGGTCATGCCATAGATCAGCGATCTGCTCAGAATCGAAAACCCGCTGATATGGAAAAGCGGCATCGCACAGAGCCAGACATCTCCGTCCTGAATGCCCATATTGAGTGCAGACGCCACAGCGCTCGACAAATGATTTCCGGCCGTCTGCCGCACCCCTTTCGGGAAGCCTGTGGTCCCCGAAGTATACATGATCGTGAGCGTGCGGTCTTCCTCCCACAGCTCTGCCGGATTAAAATCTGCTTTCTCGCCTGCCAGAAGGAGACTTACGGCTGTGCTGTCCGGCACTCGGTCCGACAGTTCGTCATCACTGAATACGGCTTTCGCTTCCGAGTCTTCAATCTGGTAAGCCAGCTCAGCCCCGGTCAGGCGGCTGTTCAGCATCACGAGCTCGAAGCCGGCAAGCAGCCCGCCGTGGATCAGAAAGACGGTCTCCGGGCCTCCTGACGTCAGGAGCGCCACGCGGTCCCCTTCTTCCAGGCCGGTTCCCCTCATTTTCCTGGCGATGTCCATCGAGCGGTCCGCCATCTCACGGAACGTCCACCGTTCTTCGTCCCAGCTGATGGCAACGCGGTCCGGCGTGAGCCGGGCCCTCTGCAAAATCCAGTTTGGTGTTATCATGCTATCACCTTTCCATCAGAAAAAGCCGCCCGATAAGGCGGCTTTTTCGAATTTCAACGATCAAGGGAAACGAGGGAATTGGCCGAAGTCCGGCTTGCGCTTTTCCTTGAACGCATCGCGGCCTTCCTTCGCCTCGTCTGTCGTGTAGTAAAGGAGTGTCGCGTCCCCCGCCATCTGCTGAAGACCGGCCAGCCCGTCCGTGTCGGCATTCATGGCTGCCTTCAGGAACCGCAGTGCAGTCGGGCTCTTCTCGAGCATTTCCTCACACCACTGGACAGTTTCATCTTCAAGCTGATCAAGCGGAACGACCGTGTTGACCAGGCCCATGTCGAGGGCTTCCTGAGCGTTGTACTGGCGGCACAGGTACCAGATTTCACGGGCTTTTTTATGGCCCACGATGCGGGCCAGGTAACCGGAACCATACCCGGCATCAAACGAGCCGACTTTAGGCCCTGTCTGTCCGAAGATGGCATTGTCTGCAGCGATGGTCAGGTCGCAGACAACGTGCAGGACGTGTCCGCCCCCGATGGCATAGCCTGCCACCATCGCGACGACCGGTTTCGGGATGACACGGATCAGGCGCTGAAGATCCAGCACGTTCAGGCGCGGAATCTGGTCATCGCCGACATAGCCGCCGTGTCCGCGGACTTTCTGGTCACCGCCGGAGCAGAAGGCCATGTCGCCCTCGCCCGTCAGGACAATGACGCCGATGCTGTCGTCATCGCGTGCGCGGGAGAATGCATCAATCATTTCCTCTACAGTTTTCGGTGTGAAGGCATTGCGGACATGCGGACGGTTGATCGTCACTTTTGCGATGCCGTTGTATTTCTCGTATTTGATCTCGTCATATGTACGGATCGTTTCCCATTGGCGTGTCATGTGGTTCCTCCCCTGTCTATGGCTTTAAAGCTTCCTTTACCATTGTAGCAAAGCGCGCCGGATTTTCCACGTGGACCGTATGACCTGCGTCCTGAACGGTCACGTGATGAACATCCGGCAGCCGCCGGACCATGTCTGCGGCTATCTTCACGTACTTAACATCCAGCGTTCCGGTGATCAGCGTCACCGGCATGCTAAAGTGCTCCAGACTCTCCCAGTAGGACGGCTGGCTTCCCGTGCCGATGCCCCTCAAACTTCCGGCGAGGCCGGCAGGATCATTGCCGAGGCGGCCGCGGCGGACACGCTGCCGGACATGTTCCGGCATCCGTTTCTGTGAGGCGAACAGCGGGATGTTCTCCCAGCGGTCAGTGAAGGCAAGGATGCCCTCCCTTTCGATAAATGCGGCCAGTTTTCCGTCAGATTCCCGCCGCTCCCGGCGCTCGTCCCCGGTCCGCAGACCGGGGGATGTGCTTTCAAGAATGAGCCTGCTGACCTTTTCCGGATGAGCAGCCGCATAGCCGATCGCAATCCTCCCGCCTAGCGAATACCCGAGAAGGCTGAAGCGTTCCAGCCCGAGTCGGGTGAAAAGCGCATCCAGGTCCGACACCTGTTCCTCCATCGCATAGCGGGCAGGAGCACCCGGTGCTTCGGTATTTCCATGACCGGTCAGATCAGGCATGATGAGCCGGTATTCACCGAGATCGGCGGCAATTGCGGTCCAGGCGGCTGAGCTACCAGTGAAGCCGTGCAGCAAGACCAGCGGTTTCCCGTCCGGCCTCCCGGCTTCGCGGTAGCCGACCCGGATTCCCCTGATCGTCACCGTCAGTGTTTCCATTCGGCATCCAGCCTTTCGCTGATTGCCTGCCACAGTTTGCGGTGTTCCTTCAAATTCACCTGACGGTCGCTGAATGCTTCAATGATCCTGACGTTTGTCTGTTTTGGCTGACGAAGCGCATTCCTAAGCCCGTCGGCTGACTCCACAGCATCGTATTGGCAGCCGTACATATCGGCCAGGCCTCTGAATTTAAGCCCGGTCGGTGTGCCGAACAGTTCCTCGAAATAACGGCCGGCCCCTGCCTGAGGCAGATAAGAAAAAATGCCGCCGCCGTCATTGTTCATCACGAGGATGGTGAGGTCAGTTTCATCGAAACGGCTCGAAATCAGGCCGTTCATATCGTGCAGCATCGCCAGATCGCCAATCAGCAGATAGGCCGGGCGCCTTCTTGCCGCCTGCACGCCAAAAGCGGTCGATACGACGCCGTCGATGCCGTTCACGCCGCGGTTGGCGAAAATCCCGATATCGCGGTCAGTCTGCATGAAAAAGGTATCAACGTCCCTGATCGGCATGCTGGAACTTGCGAACAGGTCACTGCCGTCGGGCATGTCGTCAAACAGGACACCTGCCATCGCGCCTTCGTCAGTGCCTTCGTTCAACGCACGCCTGGTTTCTTCCGTTGCAATACGGTTTGCTTCGGACCAGAGTGCGGCGTATTCGGAAGGGGCATTTCCTGCCCGGATCTCGAGAAGCATTTCCGGTGCGCACTGAAGATGATCCGTCGCCAGGTGATAAGGATCGCGGAACGATGGGCTTTCATCGACGACCATATAGACACCCGGGCGGTTTCCGTTCAGGAATTGTGTAAGCGGCTTGGATACCGGCTGCGGCCCGAAACGGATCACAGTATCCGGCGCCATTTCCTGCTTGAACCGTTCGTTTTTCAGGATGGCATCATACAGGTCGATGCAAAGGGCTTCCGCCTCACCTGAAATACCGCTCCTCAGCCCTGAAAGCGGATCAGCCAGCACCGGCCAGCCCAAGGAGCGAGCGAACTTCCAGAAAGTCTCTTTATCGAAGCCTGGAGGAAGTTCTCCGGCAATGATGAGGCCCCGTTCCGCAGCGGCAGCCGTTTCTGTAAACCACCGGACCATTTCCGGATCCGGGATCATCATGCCCCTGCGCACGCTTCGGAATGAGAGCCCGGGGTCTTCCGCCCCGAACTCGATCAGAAGCGGTTCCCGGAAAGGAATATTCAGATGGACCGGGCCCGCCGGTGCGTCTGTCGCAACAGAGACGGCGCGCTGCACATGCCGGCCGATATACTCCAGGGATTCGGTCCGATCCTCCGGTACCGGGAAGTCAGCGCTGTATTTGACCATTCTTCCGTACATTCCCGGCTGGTCAATCGCCTGCGGGGCGCCGACCTCGCGCAGTTCATGCGGACGGTCTGCCGTCAGGACGATCAGCGGCACTCTGGCATACTTCGCCTCCGTGACGGCCGGCATATAATTGGACGCTGCCGTGCCGGATGTGCAAAGCACGGCAACCGGCTCTCCTGATGCCTTTGCCATGCCAAGTCCGCAGAATGCCGCAGAACGTTCATCAGTCTGGAGATGGATACTGACGCTGTCCGAATCGGCAAATGCATAGGCAAGCGGTGTCGAACGGGAGCCCGGACTCACAACCACATGGCGGACACCCGCACGGATCAGCGATTCCCGGATCCGCAGGACATACGAAGTCAGTATCTTCCGATCATCCATGCAGGACACCCCCGAGCGCCCGCATCATCGGACGGAACTTCACCCATGTCTCCTCATATTCCTCTTCCGGGACCGATCCGGCGACGATGCCGCCCCCGGCATAAAGATGTGCCCGGTCACCCTTCAGCAGACCGGAACGGATCGCAACGGCAAACTCTCCGTCACCGTCTGTATCCATCCAGCCGATCGGTGCACCGTAGAATCCCCTGTCCATCTTCTCGTTTTCACGGATCATCCGGAGCGCTTCATTGCGTGGCGTGCCTCCCAGTGCAGGTGTCGGATGAAGGGCACGGACAAGATCAAGCAAATCTGTTCCGGTATTCGGTGTCCCTTCCACAGGGGTGAACAGATGCTGGATGTCACGCACTTTCAGCAGCCGCGGCCCTGCAGGGATACGGACTTCACTGCAGAAACTGCGGAATACATCGCCGATCATCTGAACAACGAACTGATGTTCCTCGCGGTTTTTCGGATCCTTCAGAAGCCCTTCGCCGAGCCGGCGGTCTTCTTCAGCTGTTTTGCCGCGGCGGATGGAACCGGCCACACAGGCAGTCTGGCTCTTGCCGTCTTCCATCTTGACGAGCCGTTCCGGTGTGGCTCCGAAAAAGAACCCTTCACCGCTCTCCAGGCCGAACAGATAGCTTTCCTGCTGTTCAGCAGACAGGTGTTCCAGCACCTCCGAATGCCGGACAGGCGTTTCAAAGTCGAGTCCGACGGAACGTGCAATCACGACCTTTTCCGGCCCGCCTTCACGGATTCCGTTCCGGACCCCCTCCACTGCACGGAGGTAGTCATCCTTCGCATATTCTCTGAGCCGGAGAACATCCGGCTTTACTGCAGGCTCCCGTTCCTTTACCTGTGCCTCGTGAATCAGCCTGTCCCGGATCAGCCGCAGTCTGTCGAAATCAGCGGCCACTGCCTCCTCCTCGGATATCAGGTTGATCGACACGAATGTGCGCCCTTCTTTCTCAACCAGCTGAATCTGGGGGACAACAAAAAGGGCGGCCGGGAAGCCTTCCCATTCCGATTTCCTGCGATTTTCCGGATCGAATGAGAAGCCGCCGA
Source organism: Bhargavaea cecembensis (assembly GCF_001619585.1). Lineage (GTDB taxonomy): Bacteria > Bacillota > Bacilli > Bacillales_A > Planococcaceae > Bhargavaea > Bhargavaea cecembensis_A. The sequence continues at coordinate 4,502 of NZ_LQNT01000001.1, read as the reverse complement.
ACAGTACCGGCGACTGGTCTCCCTCTTCCTTTACAATCACAGAGCAGAGACGCTGCCATTGTGTCCGGATATCTTCGAAACGGGCATCGTCCACAGTGCTGGTCAGGCGGGCAGCATGCCCGATGCCGGCCATCTTCCGGGTCTTCTCCCGGTTCTCCCAATAAAAGCGCCGGCCGGAAAATTCGGCCTCGCCTGCTTCAAAAAATGCCTGCGGCGACAGCCTGCCCGATTCGACCGTCTCCGTGTAGAACCGGAGCCCGTCCATCATGCGGCCTGTCCCCGCTATTAAATCCGGAGTCGTTTTCCGTTTCATCCAAGACCCCTCCAACTTATTCGCTACAGTCATTCCTTGCCCATTTATTTTACCACAACGCACGATTCGCCAACATCCGGGCGATTCCGTGTGCCCCTCTGTCCTTTCCCCATTTTCTCCGTTATAATGATGAACGAAAGAAATTTAGGGAGAGAACCATATGCAGCAAACACTCAAAGCGGACGAAGGCTGGCGAATCTGGTGGCAGCTGACCCGTCCTCATACACTCACTGCGTCCTTTGTACCGGTGCTTCTCGGGACCATCATCGCGCTCGCAGAAACCCGGATCAATCTTACACTTTTCATCCTCATGATGCTGGCCACCCTGTTTCTGCAGGCAGCAACCAATATGTTCAATGAATATTACGATTTCAAGCGCGGGCTGGACAATGAACAGTCCGTCGGCATCGGCGGGACCATCGTCAGGAATGGTGTAAGTCCTTCGACCGTTCTTGGCCTCGCACTGGCACTTTATGGTGCCGCAGCACTGATGGGGCTATACATCGCCGGAAGCACCTCCTGGTGGCTTCTTGCGGTCGGTGGAGTCGCCATGGCCATCGGCTACCTGTATACCGGCGGTCCGCTTCCAATCGCCTATACACCGCTCGGAGAGCTGTTCTCCGGTGTGACGATGGGGATGGCGATCGTACTCATCTCCTACTTCATCCAGGCCGGCCATGTCAGCGGATGGGCACTCGCCCTTTCCGTACCCAGCATGATTCTCGTCGGGGCGATCATGATGTCAAACAACATCCGCGATCTGGAAGGCGACAAAGAAGGCGGCCGCAAGACGCTGGCAATTCTGGCAGGAAGAAAGAACGCAGTCACGATTCTTCTCCTGTTCTTTGCGGCATCGTACCTATGGATACTTGCCATGGTCCTTATGGGCATTCTGACACCATGGGCACTTCTCGTCTTCCTCAGCATCGGAAAACCGATTGGCGCCATCCGCACCTTCAGGAAAGAGAATGTCCCGCTCAAGGTCATGCCTGCCATGAAAGCGACCGCCCAGACGAATACGATCTTCGGCTTTCTTCTGTGCATCGGACTCCTTCTCGGATACTGGACGAACTGAATCACCGAAACCGACAAACCGCCTGTTTGATGCAGGCGGTTTTTGATATGGAGCAAGGTTTACCAATCCGGACAAAAAGGAAAAGATGAGGGACAATGGCAGGATTCATGAACTTTATGAACTTCATGAAATACAGACCATCATCTAAAATGAAAAGGAAGTGACAGCCATGTTGACCGAACAGCAAAAGACGATCCTCAAGCGTGAGCTGATTCAAATGCAGCAGGAATATCGTCAGACAACTGAAGAGAATGATCGTGATGACAGTATGCGCGATGATTCCGGAGAACTTTCCTTTGCAGACAATCACCCTGCCGATATGGGCACGGAGTTGTACGACCGTGAGCGGGACCAGGCGCTTGAAAATCATGCAGAAGATGAACTCGAAAAAGTCGAGAATGCCCTGAAGGCAATACGGGAAGGAAATTACGGTGTCTGTGAAGTCTGCAATGAGGAAATCCCGTTTGAGCGATTGGAAGCCATCCCCTATACGAATCGCTGCATTGAGCATGCGGACACTGAGATTCCGGAAGACCGCCCTGTCGAGGAAGATGTCCTGCAGGATGTGGCGGCACCAGTTCAGGCAAACTCGTTTGAGGTCGGCAAGGAAGGCGGCATTGAGGACTATCAGGACAGCTTCCAGGAGGCAGCCCGCTATGGCACCTCCGAGACACCGTCCGACATGAGCGGCGATCATGGCGACTACAATGACCTCTACAAGGATCCGATGGAACAAGGAACAACGGAAACATACGAGGAATTCGCAAGCACGGACGAAACAGGCACCGTAAAAGGATTCATGCGCTCGGATACAATGGACGAGTACCAGGAGAACCTTGACGATGTCGACCTCGAATCCCCGATCGGGGACATTCCGGATAAAACGGTCGACAGCTACACCGGTGAACGCCTTGACCAGGAATGAGCACGATCCGAAAAGCAAAAAAGCAGCCACCCTGTACAAGGATGGCTGCTTTTTTTGATGACCCCTACGGGATTCGAACCCGTGTTACCGCCGTGAAAGGGCGGTGTCTTAACCGCTTGACCAAGGGGCCAATAAATGGCGGAGAAGGAGGGATTTGAACCCTCGCGCCGGTTACCCGACCTACGCCCTTAGCAGGGGCGCCTCTTCGGCCTCTTGAGTACTTCTCCATATGGCTCCGCAGGTAAGACTCGAACTTACGACCGATCGGTTAACAGCCGATTGCTCTACCACTGAGCTACTGCGGAATACATGGTGGGCCTAAGTGGACTCGAACCACCGACCTCACGCTTATCAGGCGTGCGCTCTAACCGGCTGAGCTATAGGCCCGGTCTCGCTGGAGCGGATGAAGGGAATCGAACCCTCGACTTCAGCTTGGGAAGCTGAGGTTTTACCACTAAACTACATCCGCGAATGGTGGCTTGGGACGGAATCGAACCGCCGACACAAGGATTTTCAGTCCTTTGCTCTACCGACTGAGCTACCAAGCCTAAATTACAGGGTGTTCATTATGTAAAAATGGCGGTCCCGACGGGAATCGAACCCGCGATCTCCTGCGTGACAGGCAGGCATGTTAACCGCTACACCACGGGACCATTGGTTGCGGAGGCAGGATTCGAACCTGCGACCTTCGGGTTATGAGCCCGACGAGCTGCCACTGCTCCACTCCGCGATAATAATATAAATCTTTATTTCATACTTGCTTAATTGGTTCAGAGCTGCCCTAGACTGAAGAGGCGCAAAAGATGGCGGAGGAAGAGGGATTCGAACCCCCGCGCGGTGTTACCCGCCTCTCGGTTTTCAAGACCGACCCCTTCAGCCAGACTTGGGTATTCCTCCGTTTGAACCAATAAATGGTGGACCTTGCAGGACTCGAACCTGCGACCGGACGGTTATGAGCCGTCTGCTCTAACCAACTGAGCTAAAGGTCCTTTGCAATGGCGGCGGAGGGGATCGAACCCCCGACCTTACGGGTATGAACCGTACGCTCTAGCCAGCTGAGCTACACCGCCAGGATAATATAAATGGTGGAGCCTAGCGGGATCGAACCGCTGACCTCCTGCGTGCAAAGCAGGCGCTCTCCCAGCTGAGCTAAGGCCCCATCATATAAGGGTGGTCGGGAAAACAGGATTCGAACCTGCGACCCCTTGGTCCCAAACCAAGTGCTCTACCAAGCTGAGCTATTTCCCGTTGATATAAATGGCGCGCCCGACAGGAGTCGAACCCATAACCTTCTGATCCGTAGTCAGACGCTCTATCCAATTGAGCTACGGGCGCATTCATAATAAAAATAGTTGGTGCCGAGGACCGGTCTCGAACCGGTACGGTAGTCACCTACCGCAGGATTTTAAGTCCTGTGCGTCTGCCAATTCCGCCACCCCGGCGGAAATAAATGGAGCGGAAGACGGGATTCGAACCCGCGACCCCCACCTTGGCAAGGTGGTATTCTACCACTGAACTACTTCCGCATAAATAAGTGGTTGTTGATCACTTACAATAAAAATGGTGCGGGTGAAGGGACTTGAACCCCCACGTCCGGTAAAGGACACTAGAACCTGAATCTAGCGCGTCTGCCATTCCGCCACACCCGCATGATGTGGTATATATAAAGGGTGGTGAGCCATGCAGGGCTCGAACCTGCGACCCTCTGATTAAAAGTCAGATGCTCTACCAACTGAGCTAATGGCTCGTCTGAAGTGGTGCCGGCCAGAGGACTTGAACCCCCAACCTACTGATTACAAGTCAGTTGCTCTACCAATTGAGCTAGGCCGGCTTTCTGAAATGGTGGAGGATGACGGGCTCGAACCGCCGACCCTCTGCTTGTAAGGCAGATGCTCTCCCAGCTGAGCTAATCCTCCATACAGATTAAACCGTGTATCCTGTTAAAGAAATCCGGCCTGGCAACGTCCTACTCTTGCAGGGGGAAGCCCCCGACTACCATCGGCGCTGAAGAGCTTAACTTCCGTGTTCGGGATGGGAACGGGTGTGACCTCTTCGCCTTCATCGCCAGACCGTATTCTTTTTGAAAGGACAACTATTATTATAGCAGTTCCTGTCGATTTGGCAAGAACTTTTTTTGTTCTTTCAAAACCGGATAAACGGGACATTGTAAAGTACCGGATCTTTCATGT